>NZ_JAAVLX010000001.1 GCF_013114825.1 Bradyrhizobium australiense
TCGCCTCGCGCGCCGAGATCCCTGCGACTTCCAGCGCCTGATTGCGCTCGATCTCCAGCTTGCGCGTGGTGTGCTCGGCGGCGATCCGCTCGGCTGCGAGCGTCCGCTCGCGTGCGATCCGGGCGGCTTCCACGGCCTTTTGCGCCTCGATCTCGGCTTCTTGAATCGTACGCACCTGCTGGATCTCCAAAGAGCGGGTGCGCTCGTCGGAGGCAATGCGTTCGACGTTGACGATCGTGGTCTGGGCGATGCGGGCCTTTTCGGTCGCCTCGCGTGCCGCGATCTCGGCTTCCTCGACCGCGCGGGTACGCTCTATCTCGCGCCTTCGGGTTTCTTCCTCATTGGCGATCCGCGCATCGGTAATGGCGCGATCCTGCTGGATACGTGCCTTCTCGATCGCTTCGCGCGCCGTTATCTCGGCTTCCTCTACCGTTCGGGTGCGCTCGATATCGCGCTGGCGCACCTCGCGCTCGGAGGCGATGCGGGCGGTATCGACCGCGCGCTGATTAGCGATCTTGGCTTTCTCGATTTCCTCGCGCGCCAGCAGTTCCTTCTCTTCGACCGCGCGTGTGCGCTCGATCTCACGGTGCCTTGTTTCACGCTCCGAGGCGATGCGGGCTTCGGCGATCGCGAGCTCATTGGCGATGCGGGCCTTCTCGATGGCCTCGCGGGCGGAAATCTGCGCCTGCTCGGCCTCGGTCTCGCGCAACGCGCGTTCGCGCGCAACTTCCGTGCGCTGCAGCGCCCGGCGCATCTCGATGTCGCGTTCCTGTTCGAGGCGCGCGGTCTCGCTCTCGCGCTCGATCTCCAGCGCCTGACGCTCGGCATCGAGGTTGCGGGTGCGGATCTTGATCATCGAATCCTGTTCGATGTCGTTGCGCAGCTTGCGCTTGGCCTCGATGTCCTCCATCAGGCGGGTCAGGCCTTCGGCGTCGAACCGGTTCGATGGGTTGAAATATTCGAGGTCGGTCTGGTCGAGATCGGTGATGGCGACCGACTCGAGCTCGAGCCCATTCTGGGCAAGTGCTTCGGCGGCGGCAGCCTTGAGCCGCGTGACGTACTCGCCACGCTGCTCGTGCATCTGCTCCATGGTCATTTCGGCGGCGACTGAACGTATGGCGGAGACGAATTTGCCGGAGAGCAGGGCATGGAGCTGTTCGGGTTCAAGCGTACGCCGTCCGAGAGTCGCGGCGGCGATCGCGACCGCCTCGCGCGTTGGCTGCACGCGCACATAAAAATCGGCCTCGATGTCGATGCGCATGCGGTCGCGGGTAATCACCGCGTCATGCTTCGCCCGCACGATCCCCATCGGCAGCACGTTCATGTTGACGGGCGTGTAGTCGTGAATGAACGGCAGCACGAAAGCGCCGCCGTTGATCACGACGCGTTCGCCTAACAGACCGGTGCGGACGAAGGACACCTCTTTCGACGAACGATGGTAGAGCCAGTTCACGATGTAAACGACAATGGCGATCACGACGACCGCGACGATCAACCAGAGGATCAATTCGCCAACCAGAGTCCCCGACATCTCTTCCTCCTTTGGTCTCGGCGTTACCGCGCGCCGATCGCCTTGAATTTACGGACCTGTTCGGTGAGCGCGCGCTCCACCGGCAGGCGCTCCATCGAGGAAGCGCCATAAAAGCCGTGGCACTTGCGCGTGTGCTTCATGATGAAATCGGCGTCATCAGGCTCGGCGATGGGACCGCCATGGGCCAGCACCAATATGTCCGGATTGACGCTGAGCGCGGCTGCGGCCCAGGTGTCGATCTGTTCTGGGCAGTCTTCCAGCTTCTGCGCAGTGTGCGCGCCGATCGCGCCGCCGGTGGTCAGGCCGAGATGGCAAACGATGATGTCGGCGCCCGCAATGGCCATTGCCGCGGCTTCGCTCTCGCTGAACACATAGGGCGTCGTCAGCATGTCCTTGTCGCGCGCTCTGGCGATCATGTCGATCTCCAACGCATAGGACATTCCGGTCTCCTCCAGATTGGCACGGAATACGCCGTCGATCAGCCCGACGGTCGGAAAATTCTGTACGCCGGCAAAGCCCAGCGCCTTTAGCTGATCGAGAAAACTGTCCATGTCGCGGAACGGGTCGGTGCCGTTGACGCCAGCGAGTACGGGCGTCCTTGTGACAACGGGAAGCACTTCGCCGGCCATTTCCAGCACGATCGCGTTGGCGTCGCCATAGGGCATCAGCCCGGCGAGGGAGCCGCGTCCTGCCATGCGGTAGCGGCCGGAATTGTAGATCACGATCAGGTCGACGCCGCCCGCTTCCTCGCATTTAGCCGACAGACCAGTGCCGGCGCCGCCGCCGACGATCGGCTCACCCTTGGCGGCCATGTTGCGAAACTTCTTCAGGATGGCTGAACGTTCGAACTTCGCCATGGTCACCTCGCGACTTTCCGACGTGTCCCCGGGCGTCCGACCAGCGGGCGGAGCGCGTTGACGATGGCGGATGCAAATTCGGGCTCGTTGATGTGGCGCTTGATGCGGATGAGCTGGCGGTTGCCGGTCTGGCGTACGCTGCGTTCCAGCGCGGTAAACAGCGCTGCGTCGGCCTCCGGATCCCAGAACGGCTCGCCCGGCGCGTCGAGCGCGGAGACGCCGCCTTCCGGCAGGAAGAAGCGCACCGGGCCGTCCATACGGTTGAGTTTTTCGCCGATCCAGCGCCCCATCCGGTCGTTTTCTTCCGGCGTGGTGCGCATCAAGATCACTTGCGGATTGTGAACGTGGAATTTGCGCTGGCGGTAGCGCTCCGGAATCGTATCGGGCGCACCGAAATTGACCATGTCGAGCGCGCCGGCAGAGCCGATGAAGGGTAGGCGGTTGCGGATGATCGCGCCAAATCGGTCGTCGGTCGCCGGGAACACGCCGCCCATCAGGAGATCGCAAACTTCCGTCGTCGTGAGATCGATGACGGCGGCGAGCATTCCGGAATCGACCAGCTTTTCCATCGAGCGGCCGCCGACGCCGGTGGCATGGAAGACGAGGCATTCGAAATCGTTGCGCAACTCGGCCGCGATCTTCTGGACGGCGGGTGTTGTTACGCCGAACATGGTGATTCCGATGGCGGGCAACGAAGCTCGTGCGTTACGCTCCGTCCCGCCTTGATTTTCGAGACGTGCCTTCACCATGCCGGCGATTGCGTTGGCGCCGTTGGCGAGCACGGCGCGAGAGATCGAATTGAGGCCCTGCACGTCCGTGACCGAATACATCATCGTGATATCGGCAGGTCCCACATAGGGGCCGACATCTCCCGACGCGACGGACGAGATGATGAGTTTCGGCACGCCTACGGGAAGGGCGCGCATCCCCGGTGCCACCAGCGAGGCGCCGCCGGAGCCGCCTGCCGAAATGATGCCGGCGACATTGCCCTGACGGTGCAGCCAGTTGGCGAAGGCGTCGGCCATCGCCGTCACCGACGCGCCGCGGTCGGAGCCGAACACGCTTGATCCGCCGCGGCCGTGGTTGAGCGCAATTTCCTGGGCGGAGACGTCGCAGGTGGAGAGCTTGCCGCTGGTGGAGACGTCGACGAGGCGTGTCCGTAAGCCATGTCCGGCGATCACGTCGCGGATGAAGCGCAGCTCCTCGCCCTTGGTGTCGAGCGTGCCGACGATCAGAACGACGGGCGGTCCAGACGCGCTTTGTACGCTCGTGCCGGCCTGGCGCTTTTGCCGGGCAGCGCCTTCGATACGCGTAACTCCGCTCGAAAGCGTGCGCGCCGCGGCCTCGATGCGCGCAATCGGCGCCGGCTGCGACCAGCGCGTCGGCAACGTGGGATTGGAGATATAGATCCGGATTGGCGCCGTACTCGGAGCGCGCGGCGGCACCAGACGCGCCTTCTCCGCGCCCGCATCGGTGGCTTCGATATCCGTTTCCGGCTCGGCGCCGTGGACGCCAACGCCAAGCAGACGCTGCTGCAGTTCGCGGTCGGCGGCAAGGCGCGCCGAGTCGATGATGCGATTGACGCGGCCATTGACCATGATCGCGACGTTCTTCGAGATCGCGGTGGCGACGCCGATATTCTGCTCGATCACCAGCACCGACATGTCGCCGTCTTCGCCAAGCCGCACCAACATTTCCTCGACCTGGGCGACGATGACAGGTGCAAGGCCTTCGGTCGGCTCGTCCATGATCAGAAGCTGCGGATTGGTCAGAAGTGCGCGCGAGATCGCCAGCATTTGCTGTTCGCCGCCGGAAAGCTGACCGCCGCCATGATCCTTGCGTTCGGCAAGACGGGGAAACGTCTCGTAAATGCGATCGATCGTCCAGGTGCCGCGCCGCATCCCGGCGGCCAGCCGCAAATGCTCGTCGACGCTGAGCGAGCGCCATAGCCGTCGCCCTTGCGGAACATAGCCAACGCCTGCTTGCGCGATCCGCGCCGGACTGAGGCGGGTGATGTCCTCGCCGCGGACGCGAACCGAGCCGCCGCTCGCCCGCAGCAAGCCCATGATGGTCTTGCACAGCGTGGTCTTGCCCATGCCGTTGCGGCCGACCACTGAGAACACGCCTGAATCCAGCGTCAGCTCGACGCCCTGCAGCGCATGAGAATGGCCGTAATAGACGTCGAGGCCTCGGACTTCGAGGGCAGGCGCGGAACGGCGGACCTCACGCATGGCCCGCCCCCAGGTAGAGTTCCTGCACCTCCGGGTCGGCTTCGATCTCGTGCGGCAGGCCTTCCTTGAAGACGCGGCCATTGTGCATCATCGTGACGCTTTCGACGACGCGCAGCGCGACATCCATGTCGTGCTCGATGATGATGTAGCCGATATGTGCGGGTAGCGACGTCAGGATTGCGATCAGTTCGCGCCGCTCGGTGGGGGAGAGGCCGGCGGCCGGTTCGTCGAACAGGATGAAGCGGGGCGCGCCGGCGAGCGCGAGCGCGATTTCGAGCTGGCGCTGCTGGCCGTGCGCCAGCTCCGCGACCCGCTGCTCCCTCAGGGGTGTCAGGTGCACCGCCTGGATCAGCGCTTCGGCTGCGTGCATCAGCGCGTCGTTCGCGCCCGGACGCAGCGGAGAAAACCGTCCACGGGAAACGCCACGGCAGGCGAGATAGACATTGTCCCGCACCGTAAGCCCGGGGAATAGCGCTGATATCTGATAGGTGCGGCGCAAGCCGCGCCGGATGCGTTCGTAAGGCGGGAAGTGGGTTATATCCTCGCCGAAGAAACGGATGGTGCCGGAGGAGGGCGGGAAGTCCCCCGTCACGCAATTGAACAGCGTGGTTTTGCCGGCGCCGTTGGAGCCGAGCACGGCGCGGCGTTCACCCGGGCGAACGGTGATGGTGACGTCTGTCAGCGCCGCGAGCGCGCCGAACAGCCGGGTCACGCCACGCAGCTCCAGCGCGGCGCCGGCGCCGACGGCCGAGAAGCGTGGCGCGGCGCTATCCATGGCCGTGGCCTCCGCTCGTGCGCTTGTCGACGGCCGCCGCGTATCGGCGCCACCGCTCCCAGAGTCCGATTACGCCATCCGACGACCAGAACACGATGGCGAGAAAGCCGAGGCCGATCAGCAGCCGGAAGCGGTTGCCGTCGAGCCCGAACTTGACCAGCAGATCGAGCGCGAAGGTCCGCAGGATGACGAAGATGAAGGCACCGATGAAGGGCCCCACAGGGCGGGTGATGCCGCCGACCACGGCGATGATCAGGATGTCGATGCAGGCGCCGACGCTGACCGAGCCGGGCGAGATCTGCCGGTAGTTCCAGACCTGCAATACACCGCCAAGCGCGGCGATGAAGGACGCGAAGGCGTAGGCTGCCACGCGATGCGCATTGACGTTAAAGCCGAGCGCCGCCATGCGGCGCGGATTGTCGCGCACGCCTTGCAGCGCGAGGCCGAATGGCGCGCGCGAGACATATTGAACGGCGAAATAGCAAAACGCGGCGACGCCCAGCGTGACGTAATAGAAGGGAATGTCGGAGCGCCAGTTGACACCCCAGAAACGCGGCGTGGCGATGGTGTTGATGCCGGTGTGGCCGTTGAAGATCGCCCAGTTCTGGTTGGTGAAATAGTAGAAGGCCGCGCCGATCGCGAGCGTGATCATGATGGTGTAGATGCCCTCGGTGCGCACGGCGAGCGCGCCGCCGAGTGTGCCGAAAATGGTCGCGAGCACCAGCGCCATCGGCGTTGCGAGCCACCACGGCCAGCCAAGGCTGATATTAGTGTTGGCGCTCATGCCGAACACCGCGACCATGTAGGCGGCAAAACCGGCGACAGTGAGCTGCATCAGGCTGACCATGCCGCCATAGCCCGCCAGGAACATAAGGCTGAGGGCGATGGTCCCGAGGATCAGCGTCGTGGCGAAGATCTCGATCAGGAAGAAGCCGTTGGCGATGAACGGCATGATCAAAAGGATCACCGCCACCAGCCAGACAGCGGGCTTGTTGAATTCCGGCCATGCCAACAACGCCGCGCGCGCTCCGGCCGGCTGACTGGTCTGAGAATGCGCGCCCTGGACCAACGACATGTCAGCGCCTCGCAAGCAGGCCCTGCGGCCGCAGCGCCAGCACCAGCACCATGATGAGGAAGGTCACCACGATCGCGTAGGTCGGGATGTAGACGGAGCCAAGCTGCTCGGCGAGGCCGATGATGACGGCGCCCAGCGCCGCACCCGGAATCGATCCCATGCCCCCGACGATGACGACGACGAGGGACGCCAGCAGAAAGCGGGTATCCTCGCCGGGTGAAATCGACTGAAAGGTTCCGCCAACAACGCCGGCGATGCCGGCAAGCCCCGCGCCGAGAGCGAACACCGCCACGAAGACGAGCTGGATGGGGACGCCGGTGGCCGCAAGCATGTCGCGGTCATCGACACCGGCGCGCACCATCATGCCGACGCGGGTTCGGTTGAGCGCCAGCCACATCGCGATACCGATCACGATTGCCGCGACGAAAATCACGAGCCGCACCATCGGATAGCGCAGATAGACCGCCTCGCCCGACGATTTGACCGCGGTGACCAGCGGCAATTCGATCGGGCCGATCAGCCAGCTCGGCGTCTGGATCTGATAGAAATCGCCGCCGAAGGCCCACAGCATCAGATCGGCAAACACGATCGAGAGCCCGATCGTGACCATGGTCTGGCGCAAATCCTGGCCCTCCATGCGGCGGAAGACGGCGATTTGCAGCACGATGCCGATCAGGGCGACACCGAGGAATGCAATGATAAAGCCGAGGATCCAGGAGCCGGTCCAGGCGCTGATGGCGTAACCGATATAGCCGCCGAACAGATAGAGCGAGCCGTGCGCTAAATTGACGTTGCGCATCAGGCCGAAGATCAGCGTGAATCCGCTGGCCACCAGGAAGTAAAGGCTGCCGAGCGTGATGCCGTTGAAGACGGCGTTGAGAAAGACCCGTTTCCTGCCGATCGCCTCTTCGAGGCCGGGCGGCCAGACGGCAAGGATCAGCCACAGCAGCAGCGCGACCGCGATCAACAGGATCAGCGCCCATGCCGGATGGCGTTCGATGAATCGTGTCACGGTAGCAGCCCGGCGGTCGCCATGCCGTCCTCCCAGACGCCGCGGCCGTTTCGGCTCGCGTTTTCAGGCATCCTAACGGCGCCTCGAGCCTTGCACTTGATTGTCAGTATCTTTTCGCGCCGGATGCGCTCAGGGGCGCAAGACTTTGGCGGCGCGACGGTATTCGGTCGGCGCCATCCCGACATTGGCGGCGAAGAAGCGGGTGAAACCGCTCTGGGAGGAGAAGCCGAGATCGAAGCCGATATCGGCGATCGGCACTTCGGTCGCGACCAGGGCGTCCAGTGCTTGTTCCATGATGAGTGTATTGAGATAGAGGTTCGGAGTGACGCCGGTCTGGGTGCGGAACAACCTGTAAAAATGCGGACGCGACAGCCCGGACGCCCGCGCGATCGAATCCAGTTCGATCTCGGCGCCAGGGCTTTCGGACATCAGCTTGATGGATTTGCGGACGCGGAAGTCGGTAATGGCGGTGCGCGCCTCCTGAACCGGCTCGGAACACTGCCAGCTCTCGTCATAGCAACTGTCGATCAACTGCCTGAGCTCGCAATCGAGGCTGCTTAGTGAAGGAGCGCCGCAGACCAGCGCGGCAGAGCGGCGAATATGCCTGTCGAGCGTGGCCGTACGCTTGAAGCAGGTGCGGCCGAACCGCAGGCTGTGGCCGCGGGCCGCATCGGGGGCGAACCATTCGGCGTTGACGTAAAGAACGAAGAAGATCGCCCCGTTCTCCATGTCCGTCGGGACAAAATTGTGCGGTTCCCAGGGGTTGACGGCAACAATGGAGTCTTCCGCAAGCAGCCATCGCTCGTCGCAGACGTCAATGCGCGCTGGCGTTCCACCGACATGAAAAATCAGATGCCCTTCGCGATGCGCGTGCATGTTGAAGGGGCGGTTCAACTGATAGACCGTCGCGCGACCGAACCGGCCGTGGAAGACGGCGAGAGCCTTGCTCATGCCTTCCCTCCCGCGGGATGTTCTTGTCTTTTTCAACCAGCGTTCAACATTAGCCGCGAGAATGCAAGGGAAGATCACATCCAGCCCGGGCCCCGGCGTGACCGGGGCCCGTTCGCAAATGCGAAGAACTCAGTACTTCTTGCACTCCGGAACCGTCCGGCTCGGCAGGCCGATCTTGGAGAACACCGCCGGGTCGTAGCCGAGCGTCTGGTTCACATTCGGAATGACCTTCACGACCTTGCTGAACAAGGCGCCCTTGGCGTCATCCACCACCTCGGTGACGAAGTTGGTGCCGATGGCCTGGCGGTTGGAATCGAGCTTGATCTTGCCGTTGGGCGCGTCGAGCTCGATCTTGGCGAGGGCTTCCTTGAGTTTTGCCTGGTTGTTGCTGAGATCGCCGTTAACCTGACGCAGCGCGAGAATAAGCGCCATCGTCGAGCCGTAATAATTGGTGGCGAGCAGCGAGGGGCTGGGGAACCGCTTGTTCGGGGGAAACGCATCCTGATAGGCTTTCACGAACTTCTGCCAGCTTGGATCTTCCCAGGTATCGGCTTGCCCGCTCGCGGCGATGGTGCCGAGCAGCGCATTCTTGGCGTTGCCCTTGGCGGAGAGGATGGTCTGGTCGACCATGATCGAGCCGCCCATCAGATGCGCCTTGCCGCCAGCCTGCTGATACTGGTTCAGGAAGTTCACCGCGTCGGCACCGCCAAGGCCGAGATAGATCGCATCGACATCATCGGGCAGGGCGGCAATGACCGAGGCAAAGTCCTTGGTGCCGAGCGGCACCCATTGCCGGTTCGTCACCTGTCCGCCGGCGCCACAGAACTCGAGCACGAGCCCGAACACCTGCGTATAGATGAACGAATAGTCTTCACCGACGGTTGCGATCTTCCGATATCCCTTGGTCTCATACGCGTACTTGCCGAGGCCGACCTGCCACTGGGCGCCGTCCATGTTGAAGCGGAAGAAGTTCGGCGCCGGATCGACATAGGTAGTTTCCTGCGCGCCGGAAGCGGCGTTGACGAAGGTCAACTCGGGCCGCGTCTTGGCAAAATTCTTGACCGCGATGCCTTCGTCGCCGGACAGCGGCGAGAGCAGGATCTGGACCTTGTCCTGTTCGATCAGTTTCCGCACCGCGCGAACCGCGGAGTCGGGCGTGGCATCCGTGGAAGCAATGATGAATTCGAGTTCCTTGTCGCCGACCTTCTTGCCCAACGTGTTGATCGCCGTTTGATGCCCCCGTATTCCGTCCTCGCCCAGCACCGTATAGGTGCCTTCAAGAGTCGCGGTGACGCCGACCTTGATCTTCTCTTGAGCGACGGCGGCGCCGGAAAGCAACAGGCTGCTCAGCGCGACCAGTCCCGCACAGCTTTTGAACATCGAACCCCTCCCTTGTATCGCCAGTTTTGTATAGGTCGTTCCGAAATCGCCATGCCGTTCATGCATGGCGACCGGGACCGCCGGGCGAAAACTAACTGATGACGGAGGCGGCGCGCGCAACTTCACCCGCCGCAACTTGACCGGTAGTCTCATTTTGCATGCTGCGCCGCGACGAGATTTGCGGTGATGCAGGGGCAACGCAGAGGGCGACCGGCGGGTTGAAGATGGCTGCGAGAAGGCACGAGGCAGCCGAGCTGACGTTGGCGAAGCCTAGCCGGCCAGCCCCCAGCCACGGAGCCACAGCGCAGATGCGACAATGCCGCCGGAAACGATCGAGCCCGCGGCAACGGTGATGAAGAGCTCCCGCAATCCTCCGCCAAGATCGGCCACGACGAGCCAGCCAATTCCCGCCGCGACGAACAACCGGACTGTTCCCCCAAGAACCGGCCACATCACGCGGCCGGCGCCTTGACCTGCGAAATAGAGCAGCATCCCGAGACCGGCCACGCCGTAGAAGGGCGCTACGTTGCGGAAATAGATCGCGCCGGCTGCAAGGACCTCGGGCTCCGTGCTGAACAGCGTCAGCCATGCGTGCGGAAATATTGTCACGACAAGTCCAAGGAGTTCGGCGACAGCGGCTGCAAAAAAAGCGGCCACCCAGGCGACGCGCTCCGCCCTCCTGATCTGGCCCGCTCCGATATTTACCCCAACCATGGTGAGCGCCGCGCTGCCAAGCGCGAACAGCAGCGGAATCTGGATGTAGTCGAGGCGCGACGCGATTCCGTACCCTGCGATTGCGTCAGTCCCGAACAGCCCGACGGCGCCGGTGACCAGGACAGCAGTCAGATTGGACTGAATGGTGCCGAGCGCCGACAATCCGCCGACGCCAAAAATATCGCCGAGCAGCCGCCACTTGATGAGACGCGCGTCGAACGGCAGACGCAACGAGGCTCGGGCGGAGCGCATGTAGACGATCAAGACGAGCGCGCCGACGAAATAATAGACGACGACGGCAACGCCGGCTCCCGTTACGCCGAGCCGCGGAAAGGGACCCCAGCCGAAGATCAAGGCCGGCGAAAGCGGAAGCAAGACGAACACGCCCAGCAGAATGACGGCCGCCGGCGCGACCGTGTTGCCTGCGCCACGAAGGGCCGCCGCCAGAAGGCTGACGATCCAGACAAAGATCGCTCCGAAGAAGATGACGTGGCCATATTCGAGGGCCGCACCGAGGGCTCCCGATTGGCCGCCGAGCAAACGGTAGACAGCCTCGCCCCACAGCCACTCGGCGCCGGCAAAGATCGCTCCGAAGGCAATGGCGAGAACGAGTGCGTTCAGTGCCAGCGCCTCGGCTTCGGCCACTTTGCCAGCGCCCATCGCGCGCGCGATTGCCGATGCGACGCCGCCGCCGATGCCGCCGTTCGACATCATCTGCATCAGCATGAAGATGGGAAACACCAGGCTGACGCCCGCCAGGGCTTCCGTTCCGAGGAAGCTGACGAAATAGGTCTCCGCCACCCCAACGAGGGTTTGCACGACCATAACCACGAGAGTCGGCAGAGCGAGCTTCAGGAGCGTCGGTAGCACGGGGCCATCGAGCATCGCCCTCTGCTTGACCTTCACCGCTTCGTTTTCTTTCCGGCTGCCGGCCAGGGCCACCAGTTGCGGCAAGGAGGGTTGTTGGGGTGTCGGTGTCATCATCAGCGGCTCGGGAGGGTTCGAATAAACTCGACCAGCGCGGTGCTGACTTCGTTCCGCCGCTCCTGCTGGGTCCAGTGGCCACAGCCGGGCAGCATCTGAACCTTGCGCAAACCAGGAACGAAGTTCTTCTGGTTGGCGAGCAACTGATCCGTTCCAGGGAAGGAGAGCAGGAAGTCACGATCGCCCGCGATATAGAGCGCCGGTACAGACACTTGCATGCCGGCCGTCGCACCCGTGATTTCCCAGTTGCGATCGATGTTGCGGTAATAGTTGAGCGCGCCCCGGAAACCGGTTCGCTTGAACTCCTCACCATAGAAGTCGATGTCGTTTTCGCTGATCCACGATGGCAGGGCTTTGGGTGCGCCGGGTCCTTGCAGAAATCCGCCGCCCTTCGGCACCATGGCAAGGTTCGGCGTGGGCCCGCCGGCGGCTGCGGCCGCGCGGGCTGCGGCTACGCCATCGCCGGACGCCCCGAACAGCATGTTGCGAATGGTCGCACGCGGATCACGCCCCAACTCCGCCTCGGCCGGCCCGGGCTCCATGAAATAGAGCTGATAGAATTGCGCCGTCTCCGTGCGCGGCATGAGACTGGTCGGCGGCGCTTTGCCGCGCGGGCGCAACGGGACGCTGAGGGCTGCGACCGCTCTGAAGCGGTCGGGCCGCATGAGGGCTGCCTGCCAGGCGATGCTGGCACCCCAATCATGACCGACGATGACGGCGGTCGCCGCGCCCAAGGCATCAAGAATGCCGACCATGTCGCCTATGAGATGTAGAATCGTGTATTGATCGATCTCCTGCGGCGCGTCGCTCTTGCCGTAACCGCGCAAGTCCGGAGCGACAACACGGAAGCCGGCGGCAGCAAGCGCATCAATCTGATGCCGCCAGGAGAACCAGGATTCAGGAAAGCCGTGCACCAGCAGCACCAGCGGTCCCTCGCCCTGTTCGGCAATGTTGATGTGGATGCCATTGCATTCGATGATCCGTTGGGTCGTCGTGCTCATTTTTCCGTTCCGTTCCGAAGTTGCTGCAAATGCGCTCGATGAGATCGCGTCAGGGGCAATTCGCAATGCGAGCGGTGCCAATGCCGCGGCCAGCAGCTGGCGTCTTTTCATAGTCTTTCCTCAGGTCAAGCCGGCGTACTCGCGGTGCCGATCATCCTTTACCGTCAGAACCAGTTTTGGTACTAGATGGTACCTTACGAGCCGATGTATGGTACTATCGGGTACCAAGTCAAGGGGCAATGACATCAATGAGTCCGAAAGCGAAGCCGCGCGAGGGTGAAACCGATGAGGCCGCAGTCCGGAAGCGGATTCTCGGCGCGGCTTTTTCCGCGTTCATAGAGGGCGGCTATGCGCAGACCAGCACCTTGGAGATTGCGACACGTGCACGTGTGTCAAAACGCGAGCTTTATTCATTGTTCGGCAACAAGGAAGCGATGCTGGTCGCCTGCATCACCGAGCGCGCACAGCGGTTGAAAACACCGGCCGATTTGCCCGAGCTGCGCGACAGGGAAATCCTGGCCAACGTGCTTACGGCTTTTGGAACGAGACTTTTGACTGAAACGACCGATCCGATGGTCGTTGCTGTGCTCCGGCTGGCGATATCCGAGACAGTGCATGCCCCAAAAGTTGCACAAGCGCTGGAATCGACCGCTCGCCGGCCCACGCGTGCTTCATTGCGAGACATCATGGCAAATGCCAAATCAGCCTGTCTTTGCGATGGCGATCCTGCCGCGATGACCGAACAATTTTTGGGGCTGCTCTGGGGCGACCTGATGACCGGCCTGCTGCTTCAAGTGGCCGATCGCCCGAGCGCCGGCGAAATCGCGCGACGGGCCCGCGAGGCAACGACAGGGTTTCTAAGTATCTATCCAAAGCCCAGGTGAAATCGCTTTCCTTCACCTTGGTGGATTCGCGATCAACGAGATTGGTGCAGCCGGCGAAGTCGCCGGTGCGCTTGTCACCTCGGATGATCTGCCGTTTTCGCTTGACCGCAGTATGCGGTATTTCTACGTCCATTCAGATCCGTTCTTCGCATCGGACTCGCGGCCATGAGAAAGATGCTCGAACGGTTTCCTGCCCGCCCACAAATATGGAGAAGATCCCGTCGTGGCATTTGAACTGTTCAACCTCGCCGGCAAAAGAGCGCTCGTCACAGGATCGTCCCAGGGAATCGGGCTCGCCATCGCGCGCGGGCTCGCCGAGCATGGTGCCACCGTCGTCCTGAACGGACGGGAGCGCAACAAGCTCGAGGCCGCCGCCGCGAGCCTGACCGCAGCCGGGCACAAGGTTGCGGTCGCCGGTTTCGATGTCACCGTCGCCGAGGATGTTCGCGAAGGCATTGCCGCGGTCGAACGGACGAATGGGGCGATCGATATTCTCGTCAATAATGCCGGCATGCAGTTTCGCGCGCCGCTCGAGGATTTTCCGGTGGAGAAGTGGGAGCAATTGCTCAGGACCAATGTCTCGAGCGCCTTCTTCGTCGGTCAGGCCGTCGCGCGCCACATGATCCCGCGCGGAAAGGGCAAGATTATCAACATCGCGTCGGTTCAGAGCGAGTTGGCCCGCCCGGGCATTGCCCCCTACACCGCAACCAAGGGAGCGATCAAGAACCTCACGCGCGGCATGTGTGCCGATTGGGCCAGGCACGGGCTGCAGATCAATGCCATCGCGCCGGGTTATTTCAAGACTCCGCTGAACCAGGCGCTGGTCGACGATCCCCAGTTTTCAGCGTGGCTTGAAAAGCGGACGCCGGCCTCCCGCTGGGGCAACGTGGACGAATTGATCGGCGCCGCCGTTTTCCTGTCGGGAGATGCCTCGTCCTTCGTCAACGGGCATACGCTCTATGTCGACGGCGGTATCACGACCTGTCTTTAATAGCGGCCGAAGCGCTATCTACCGCATTGCTAATCCTTGAGAGCCGGTCTCGCGCATGAGCAAATATCAGTACTACGAATTTCAGGCGATCGATCGAACTCTCGACCAGGCGGCCCAGGATGCGCTGCGATCGATTTCATCCCGGCACGGATCACCGCAACGAGCTTCACCAACCATTACGAATGGGGCGACCTCAAAGGCGAGCCGCACAAATTCATGGAGCGCTGGTTCGGCCTGCATCTTTATCTGGGCGAATTGGGCACGCGATGCCTGATGCTGCGCGTGCCCACGCGGTTTGTGAAACGAGAGGACATAGATCCCTATCTTGGTGAGCGCGCCATGAGAAAAAGGGAAGGTTCATTGAGCGGCCGAGCAACCTCGGACGCGACCGTGACGAGGGAACGGGTTGATTGCAGAGCGCGATCGCGGAGTTGCCGCGATCCGTGAGCTGTTGGTAAGACTCGAATCAGCGGCCGGCATTGAACGAAGTCTCAATAAACTACTCTCTGCCCGGCGCCCTCTGCTCGTGGACGTCAGGCGGATTTCGTTTCGCCAGACCGCGCACGCAAGGCACTGAACGTATCGACCTTGATCTCGGCGGTTGAGCCGTCGGCGAAGGAGAGGTTTACCGGATCGAAGCCGAGATCCAGGGTCAACTGATCCGGCCCGTCTCCGAAGGACACCGTCGCGACATTTCCTGATATCGTGACGTTCATATTCTCAGCCGAAAAGCCCTCGCCCAGTTTGATGGTAACGTCGCGGTTGGTGAAGATGGTATCCTTGCCGTCGCCGACGTTGAACAGGATTGTGGAGCCCCGGTCA
The DNA here is from genome assembly GCF_013114825.1 of Bradyrhizobium australiense. GTDB lineage: Bacteria > Pseudomonadota > Alphaproteobacteria > Rhizobiales > Xanthobacteraceae > Bradyrhizobium > Bradyrhizobium australiense. The sequence goes on from NZ_JAAVLX010000001.1 coordinate 15,209, forward strand.
GCGCGAATCGTATCGTCGCCGGTCCCGCCGTTGACGATCGTTCCGTTGTCAGCATCGATGGTGTCGTTGCCCGCACCGCCCTCGACATAACTGCCGACGAGGGCTGAGATTGAATCGTCACCGTCGCCACCATAGGCGCGGCTGTCGGACCAAACCGAGATCGTGTCATTCCCCGCGCCGCCATCGACCAGGCTCTCGGACCAGGCGCTGATCGTGTCGTTTCCGGCGCCACCCATCGTCACGGTATTTGACCAGGCGCGCACCACGTCGTCGCCGTCGCCGGCATCCACCGCGCCATCGGACCAGATATCGATCCGGTCGTTGCCGGCGCCGGCATAGACAGCCGATCCCGACCAGGCATGGACCGAGTCATTGCCCGCGCCACTATCGACGATGCTATCGGACCAGACATCGATCGTATCATTGCCGTCGCCGCCGTCGGCGAGGGTCTTGCTCCAACCAGACAGCGCATCGTCGCCGTCGGTCCCCGGCCGATATGACATTCCGAGTTCCTGCAACCGCAGTAAGAATGCCTGTACCACCGGCGATTGGCCGATGCCGCCGGTGGACGGCGTTGACGGTCCGCCCTGCGATTTGTCGTTGGATGAAGTCTGATGGTTGGACGCCAGCGTGGCCAAAAGCTTCGGTGGCTCCGGCGGCTGCGGCAACTGCCAGGCTCGGAAGGACGGGAAAAGAGGATTGTAGAGCACCCTCATGTCGGCATTTCCAGACTCGGTTGCCGCCGTTTGAACCGCGGCGACATGGTGTGAAGATGCCTGAACGGTATCGCGATGCTCCTAAGAAATAATTACTGATCTACCTAAGGATGTATCAAGAGATCTCTCGTCGCGAGTGTTATTGTTCGAGCCCGCGAGCGTCCCCACGAAATGGCAGCGCCCGGCAATCAACGCCGGATGCTGCAAGCGCACAATAGCGATAGCTCTACTTCTTGTATGCGGCGATCACGGCTTCGCCATCGGCGCCCGCCTTTTTGAGCCAATCTGCCGTCAACTGCTCGCCGATCTTCTCCAGGCCCGACTTCAGCGCCGGAGGTGGCGGCAGCACCTTCATCTTGTTGGCCTGAAGCTGTTCGAGATACCACTTCGCCTTTTCTTCGGCGAGCTTCCAGCCGCGTTCTTCGGCGACCGCCGATGCCTTGAGGATCGCGTCCTGCGTTGGCTTGTCGAGCGCATCGAAAGCCGCCTTGTTCACAAAAGTGACGTTCTTCGGAATCCAGGCCTGCGTATCGTAGAAATGCGTCATGGTTTCCCAGGACTTGCTGTCGTAGCCAGTCGAGCCCGAGGTCATGAACGCGTTCACGACGCCGGTGGCCAGCGCCTGCGGCAGCTCCGCCGCCTGGATGGTGACGGGCTGCGCGCCGACAAGTTCGGCGATGCGCGAGGTGCCGACGTTATAGGCGCGCCACTTCAAGCCTTTCATGTCCTCCACCGTGTTGAGGTCCTTCTTGGCATAAATGCCCTGCGGTCCCCATGGCACCGCGAACAGAAGCATGAGTCCCTGCGAGGCGAGCTTCTTTTCGATGGCGGGTTTCGATGCGAACCACAGCCTCTTGGCTGCCGGATAGCTCGTCGCGAGGAACGGGATGACGTCGATGCCGAACATCGGATCTTCGTTCTCGTGTAGCGAGATCAGAACCTCGCCCGCCTGCGCCTGCCCGGTCGCGACCGCGCGCTTGATTTCCGGCGCCTTGAACAGCGACGCGGCGGGATGCACGGTGATCTGCAGCTTGTTGCCGGTGGCATCGGCAACGTCCTTGGCGAACGCGATCAGATTCACCGAATGGGGATTATCCGCCGGATAGGCCGCTGGAAGATTCCATTTTGTCTGCGCCATTGCGGGAACGGCAATCGCCGCGACGCAGGCGGCCGTTGCACACGTTTTTATAAATCTGAACATGACAAAATACCTCTCTAGCCAGGGAACGCGATCTGCGGCAGCACCATCACGATATCAGGAAAGACCGTGATGATGGCAACCGCCAGAACGAGCAGGAAGAAGAACGGCAGCGCGGCCTTGGCGACCGTATTGGAATCCTTGCCGCTCATGGTCTGCAGGACGAACAGGTTGAAGCCGACGGGCGGAGAAACCTCCGCCATCTCCACCACCAGCACCAGGAAAATGCCGAACCAGACCAGATCGAAGCCGGCCTGTTTCACCATCGGAATGACGATGGCGGTGGTCAGCACGATCATGGAGATGCCGTCGAGTGCGGTGCCGAGCACGATGTACATGACGGTGAGCGCCGCGATCAGCGAATAGGGGCTGAGCTGCAGGCTGTTCACCCAGTTCGCGAGCGCCATCGGGATGCCGGTATAGGCCATCGACGTGCCCATGTAGGAGGCGCCCGCCAGGATCAAGAGGATCATGCAATTGACCCGCGTTGCGCCCATGACGCTCGCCCAGAACGATTGCCAGGTCAGCGCGCCCTGCCACCATGCGATCGCGAGCGATCCCAATACGCCCCAGGCCGCGCATTCCGTCGCCGTGGCCCAGCCCATCAGCAGCGACAGAAAGACGAAAACGATCAGCAATAGACAAGGAATGAGATTGAGCGACTCGGCAATGCGCCTGCGAAGGCTCATCGACGGTTCGGCCGGCGGCGTGCGCTTCGGATTGGCGAGCGACCAGATCGCGATGTAGCCGGAATAGAGCACCATGACCAGCAGGCCCGGCAAAAATCCGGCGAGAAAAACCTGAATGATGGAGACGTTCGCCTGTACGGCGTAGACTACCATCGTGATCGACGGCGGGATGAGAATGCCGAGCGTGCCCGCACCGGCCAAAGATCCAAGGCTCAAGTCTTCGTCATAGCCGCGCTTCTTCAGTTCGGGCAGGGCGATCTTGGCAACCGTGGCGCAGGTCGCGGCTGATGATCCCGACACCGAACCGAACACGCCGCAGGCGAGGACATTGACGTGCATGAGCCGGCCGGGCAGCCAGTTCAGCCAGGGCGCAAACCCGCGGAACATTTCCTCCGACAAGCGCGTGCGGAACAGAATTTCGCCCATCCAGATGAAGAGCGGCAGCGCGGCGAGCGACCACGACGCGCTGTTGCCCCAAACCGTCGTCGCCAGCACGCTGCCGGCCGGAATGCCACCGGCGGCGAATTGCATGCCGGCCCATCCCGTCGCCATCAGGGCGACGGCGATCCAGACGCCGGCGCCGAGCAACAGCGCAAGGAATCCGAGCAGGATGGCGGCGATGGAAAGAAGCTCCATGTCAGACCCCGCTCTGCATGGCACGCTCGACGATCTCCTCGGCGCTCTCCGGCTTCGGCATTTCGTAGCGCGGCGCGAAGCCGCGCAGCACGTGGATCAGCTCATCCACGAAGGCGATGAAAAGAACCGCGAGTCCGCCGCTGTAGCCGAGCTGCGGAATCCACAGCGGCACCGCGATGACGCCTTGCGAAATGTCGGAAAATTTCCAGGACTGCCAGGTCATGATCACGGCATGCCACGCGAAAAATCCGATGAAGCCGACGCCGACGAGGAGGGCAGCGATCTCGACATAATGACGCACATTGTCGTTGAGGCGGTCGATCAACAGGCCGACGCGGATCATCTCGCCGTGTTTGAAGGTGTGCGCGAGCCCGAGGAAGGCGGTTGCCGCCATGCACCAGGAGATAAAATCATCGCCTGCGGGAATATTGATGCCAAGCGGACGGCCCGCCGACAGCAGCATCATCAGGACAAAGATCACAATGAGGAAAAGTCCGGCAAGGTAGCCGGAGAAAAGGTAGAGTCGATCAAGAAACACGCGGATCATAGTGTGTTCTTCCCCTCGCACGCATATCGCCGGGAAGCAATAGGCGTACCACTTTCGGTAACCGTTCCTTCTGGACGGGCCTAACATCCGCGTCCCGCCAAAGCGGACGACCGAAATCAGCCTCCCAAGGAGATAGGTTTTCGGAGTTGTTCGGGACAGTCAAGGCAGGGCGAGGCAAATCCTGCGACTCTTTCTACGAATACCATCCCGATCGCGGCGGGACCTTGGCTCTAGTCGTTTTCTCGCGCCAAGCGACGTTGAAAGAACAGCGCGTCAGCCGCGTCTGCCATGGCCCGAAGGCCGGGTGAGACGCAGCCGGCGATGGGTGCGGGGCAGAAACTGCCTGCCCTTGGCGCTGAGGAAATCGAGCATCGCCTGTGCCGGCGGCAGCAAGACCTTGTCCTTGCGCGCAAGCGCGAACCACTGCCGCACGATCGGCAGGCCATCGACGTCGAGGGTGACCAGGCGCCGTTCGTCGAGTTCGGTCGCAACCGTGTGCGCAGAGAGGAAGGCGATGCCGAGGCCCGCGATCACCGCCTGCTTGATGGTCTCGTTGCTGCTCATGGCAAGGCCGATCTTGGGGCGGATGCCCGACGTCTCGAACAATTGCTCCATCAGCCCGCGCGTCCCCGATCCCGGCTCGCGAGTCAGGAAGGTCTCGCCGGCGAGCTCGCGCGGCGCGATGCGGGATTTTCGCGCCAGGCGATGCGCGGTTGGGGCGATGATGACGTGGGGATGATCGCCGATCAGGTGGACGTTCATGTCGATGTCGGCGGGCGGGCGGCCCATGATCGCGAAGTCCAGATCGTAGCCGCGTAGCGCCTCGCCAACCTCCTGGCGGTTACCGATCGAGAGCGTGATCTCGACGTTCGGATAGAGCTTCGAAAATCCGGAGATCATGAACGGCACGAAATATTTCGCGGTCGAGACCGCACCGATCGAGATGCGGCCCGCGGTCTTGCCCGCCATCATCTCCAACGTGGTCTCGCAGTCGGTGATCGCCGCCTCGATGCGGTCGGCGAGCGCCAATACTTCGCGCCCGGCATCCGTCAGCAGCATGCCGTCGCCGGTGCGCTGGATCAGCGGCAATCCTGCGACCGCCTGCAGGTTGCGCAGCTGCAGTGTTACCGCGGGCTGGGTCAGGTATAGCTGCTTCGACGCCGCGGTCACCGATCGGTGCTTCTGCACGGCGGCCAGCGCGCGCAATTGGCGGATGGTCAATTCGCGCACCAATCGCCCGGCCATGGGCATTCTCCCACTATAAAAAAAACTTTGCTTAGGCCAAAGATAACAAAATTTCCCTAATTCGGCAAATTGAGGTTGCTTAAGAGCGCGGATCGCCAAACTCGGCGGATGCTGCGACAGCGCCGAGAGAGCGCATCGGGAGGCGGCCATGGACGGACGCGTGACGCTGCGTTCACATCTCAAGCAATCGACTGCGCACATCCCGCATGGCGCGGCAGTCGGTGCGGTGATCGAGGCCATTGCCGCCGCTGCAATCGAACTCGCGGCGCTGATTGCGGATGGGCCGCTCGCGGGCGTCACCGGACAGGACGGTGGCATCAATTCCGACGGCGACCGGCAGAAGGACATCGATATCGTCGCCGACGAAATGATGCGGCATGCGCTGCGCGGTGCGCCGGTGGCGGCGGTCCTCTCCGAGGAAGCGGCGCTGCCGGAAACCTTCCGGCCCGAAGCGTACCTGTGTGTTGCGATCGATCCGCTCGACGGATCGGCCAATCTCGAAAACAACATCTCGATGGGCACTATCTTTTCGATCCGCCCGAGAGGCAACGACATCCTTTCGACCTTCTTTGAGCCCGGCACGGCGCAGTGCGCGGCGGGATTCATCGTCTACGGTCCGCAAACCACGCTCGTTCTCGCGCTCAACGCGCGCGTCGATATCTTCATTCTCGACAGGCGCGCGCTGGAGTTTCTGCTGATCCGGCAGGCCGTGCAGATCGCATGCGATACGCCGGAGTTCGCGATCAACGCGTCCAATCGCCGGCACTGGCATGGTCCCGTTCGCGCCTACATCGATGAATGTCTCGCAGGTACCAGCGGTGGCGGTGAGGCGGATTTCAACATGCGCTGGATCGGCTCGCTGGTTGCGGAATCGCTGCGCATTCTGGCGCGCGGCGGCGTGTTTCTTTATCCGGCCGATGCCCGCCCCAGCTATCGCGAAGGGAGACTTCGCCTGCTGTACGAAGCTCATCCGATGGCGCTGGTAATGGAATGGGCGGGCGGCGCGGCCTCGACCGGGCGGCGGCGAATTCTGGAATTGGGCGCGAAAACGCCGCACCAGCGGGTGCCGCTGATCATGGGTTCGGTGCGTGGCGTGCGCGACATCGCTGCCATTCATGAAAGGACCCAACCGATGTTCGACAACAACGATGCGCCGCTGTTTGCGCGGCGCGGCCTGTTCCGCTGACGGGGCATCATGATGTCGCGGGCTCATCCCATCATATCGATCACGGGTTCCTCTGGCGCCGGCACGACGTCGGTGAAGAAGACGTTCGAGCAGATCTTCCGCCGCGAAAAGGTGGTTGCGGCCTACATCGAAGGCGACGCCTTCCATCGTTACAATCGTTTGGAGATGCGAACCAAAATGCTGGAGGAGGCCGAGCGCGGCAACAAGCATTTCAGCCATTTCAGCCCGGAAACCAACTTGTTCGAGGAGCTCGAAAAAGTATTTCGCGACTATGGTGAATCCGGCACCGGAATGACGCGCCATTACGTCCACGACGAAGAAGAGGCGAAGCTGTACGGCGCCAAACCCGGTACATTCACCGAATGGACCCAGTTGCCGGAGGGCTCCGACCTGCTGTTTTATGAAGGGTTGCACGGCGCTGTCGTGACCGACAAGGTCAACGTCGCGCAGCATGCCGATCTCAAGATCGGCGTCGTGCCGGTGATCAACCTGGAATGGATCCAGAAGCTGCATCGCGATCGTCGCGACCGCGGCTATACCGCCGAGGCGGTGACCGACACCATCCTGCGGCGAATGCCTGATTACGTGAACTACATCTGTCCGCAGTTCGCCGAGACCGACATCAATTTCCAGCGCGTGCCGACCGTCGATACGTCGAACCCATTCATCGCGCGGTGGATCCCGACGCCGGATGAATCGATGGTGGTGATCCGTCTCAAGAATCCGCGCGGCATCGATTTTCCCTACCTGCTGTCAATGATTCCGCACAGCTTCATGTCGCGCGCCAATTCGATCGTGATCCACGGGGCCAAGCTCGACCTGGCAATGCAGCTCATCCTCACCCCACTGATCCTGCAACTGATGGAACGCAAGAGGCGCACGATATGAACGCTCCCGCTCTGTCCCGCATGGCCAGCCGTCCGGATCTGTCACACGCAGATATGGCCAACGCGATCCGTTTCCTGGCGATCGACGCCGTTGAGAAGGCCAAGTCCGGACATCCCGGCATGCCGATGGGCATGGCTGACGTCGCGACCGTGCTGTTTTCGCGCTTCCTCAAATTCGATCCCACGGACCCAGCGTGGCCGGATCGCGACCGTTTCGTGCTGTCGGCCGGCCATGGCTCGATGCTGCTGTATGCGCTTCTGCACCTGACGGGGTACGAAGGGATGACGCTGGACGAACTCATGGCCTTCCGGCAGTGGGCGTCGAAGACACCGGGACACCCCGAATATGGCCATACGGCCGGCGTCGAGACGACCACGGGACCTCTCGGGCAGGGCATTGCCACGGCCGTCGGAATGGCGCTGGCCGAGCGGCTGATGAACGCTCGCTTCGGTGACGACTGCGTCGATCATTTCACCTACGTCATCGCGGGTGACGGCTGCCTGATGGAGGGCATCAGCCACGAGGCGATCTCGCTGGCCGGGCATCTCAGGCTCAACCGCCTGATCGTGCTGTTCGATGACAACGAAATCTCGATCGATGGGGCCACGTCACTGTCATGCTCGGATGATCAGCTCGCACGGTTCAAGGCCGTGGGCTGGTCGGCCAGCCGAATTAACGGCCACGATCCCGAAGCAATCGCGGCCGCGATCGAGCGGGCGCGCAACAGCGACCGGCCGTCGCTGATTGCCTGCCGCACGATCATCGGCTTCGGCGCGCCGAACCGTCAGGGAACCGAGAAAGTCCATGGTGCGCCCTTGGGTGGGGAAGAAGCCGCCAAAACGCGCGATGCGCTGAACTGGCAGCACGCGCCGTTCGATATCCCGGAAGCCGTGCTCGCGCAGTGGCGCCAGGCCGGCCGCCGCGGACATGCCGCGCGCCGCTGCTGGATCGAGCGGACCAGGCGCCTGAGTTCTGATTGCCGATCGCCATTTCACGATGCGCTGAATCGCAACCTGCCGTGCAGCTATGCGGAAGCCATGACAAGGCTGCGCGATGACTTCGCGGCCGAGCGGCCGAATATTGCCACCCGGCAGGCGTCGCAGCGCGTGATTGATGCTGTCGCCGAGGCGCTGCCCAATCTGCTCGGCGGCTCGGCGGACCTGACGCATTCCAACCTGACGCTCGCCAAGGCCCAGCGGCCGGTACAGCCCGGCTCGTTTGCAGGCAGCTATATTCACTATGGCGTCCGAGAGCACGCCATGGCGGCGGCAATGAACGGCATCGCGCTGCATGGCGGCTTCATCCCGTATGGTGGTACGTTCCTTAGCTTCGCCGATTACAGCCGTCCGGCGATCCGGCTGGCGGCGCTGATGAACGTTCGCGTTATCCATGTGATGACGCACGACTCCATCGGGCTGGGAGAGGATGGTCCCACCCATCAGCCGGTCGAACATTTGGCATCGCTTCGGGCGATCCCGAATCTGCTGGTCTTTCGACCGGGCGACGCCATCGAGACCGCCGAGGCCTGGGATTGCGCGTTGCGGGCGCAGGCCAGTCCGTCGGTGCTGTGTCTGTCGCGGCAAGCGCTGCCTGCCTTCCGTAAGAGCGGTGGCGACAATTTGGTCGCGCGTGGCGCCTATGTCGCCGTTGAGCCGGGGGGCGGACGCGATGTCACGCTGATCGCGACCGGATCGGAGGTCTCGATCGCTATCGAGGCTGCGAAAACACTCGCAAAGGATAATGTCCGCGCGGCCGTCGTTTCGGCCCCGTGCTTCGAGCTGTTTCGTCAGCAGCCGCGCGAGTACCGGGCGGAGGTTCTTGGAGACGCCCCGCGGATTGGGGTCGAAGCTGCGGTCGAGGGCGACTGGGCGCGCTGGCTCGGCGACGGCGGCGAATTTGTCGGGATGACCGGCTTCGGCGCATCAGCGCCGGCGGAAACGCTCTATCGCGAATTCGGCATTACCGCTGATGCCGTCGCAACAGCAGCCATGCGCTGCATCGCGCGATCAAGAATGACGGCAACCTGGGCATGACGGTCACGAGAACAATGACACGGAGGCTACGATGGCGCGAATTACGCTGAGGCAATTGCTGGATCATGCTGCCGAGCGCGGTTATGGCGTTCCGGCATTCAACATCAACAATATGGAGCAGGGCCTTGCCATCATGGAGGCGGCGGCTGCCGTCGATGCGCCCGTCATCATCCAGGCCTCGCGGGGCGCGCGCTCCTATGCCAACGATATCATGCTGGCGAAGATGATCGATGCGCTGGAAGAGATGTATCCGCAGATCCCGCTTTGTCTGCACCAGGATCACGGCAACGAGGAATCGACCTGCGCTACTGCTCTGCAGCACGGTTTCACGTCGGTGATGATGGACGGTTCGCTGGCGGCCGATGCCAAGACGCCGGCGAGCTACGAATACAATGTCGATATTACCCGCCGTGTGGTCGACATGGCGCATTGGATCGGCGCCTCGGTCGAAGGCGAATTGGGCGTGCTCGGCTCGCTGGAGCATGGCGGCGGCGATCAGGAGGACGGCCACGGCGTCGAAGGTGTGGTTGGCCACGATCAATTGCTGACGGATCCGGATCAGGCGGTCGACTTCGTTCGCGCCACCAGGGTCGATGCGCTGGCTATCGCGATGGGGACCTCGCACGGCGCCTACAAATTCTCGCGCAAGCCGGACGGTGACATTCTCGCCATGAGGGTGGTAGAGGAAATCCATCACCGGCTGCCAAATACGCATCTGGTGATGCACGGCTCGTCCTCGGTGCCGCAGCCGCTGCAGGACGCATTCAATCAGTTCGGCGGCGAGATGCCGCAGACCTGGGGCGTGCCGGTCGAGGAAATCGTCCGCGGCATCAAGCACGGCGTTCGAAAGGTCAACATCGATACCGACTGCCGGTTGGCGATGACCGCGGCGTTCCGAAAAGTCGCAACGCAGAGCAGGAGCGAGTTCGACCCGCGCAAATTTCTGAAACCGGCGATGGATAGCTTGCGCGATCTTTGCCGCCAGCGTTTCGAGCAATTCGGCACGGCGGGGCATGCGTCCCACATCAAGGTCGTTCCATTGGCCGAGATGGCGCGACGCTACCGCTCGGGCGCACTCGATCCACGCATTGGAGGAATAGCCGATGCCGCAGAATGAGCTGACGACAAGTTCGATCCCGGCCAATCGCCGCACACCACCCAAGGAGAGCGATATGAACATGCACTCGATGACTGTCCGCGGCAAGGATCGCTACAAATCCGGCGTCCTCGAATACAAGAAGATGGGCTATTGGGAGCCCGATTACGAGCCCAAGGACACTGACATCATTGCGCTGTTCCGCGTCACGCCACAGGACGGGGTCGATCCGATCGAGGCGTCGGCGGCGGTCGCCGGCGAATCCTCAACCGCGACCTGGACGGTGGTGTGGACCGACCGGCTGACGGCGGCGGAGAAATATCGCGCCAAATGTTTTCGCGTCGATCCCGTGCCGAATTCGCCGGGACAGTATTTTGCCTACATCGCCTACGACCTCGACCTGTTCGAGCCCGGATCGATCGCCAATTTGTCGGCCTCGATCATCGGCAACGTGTTCGGCTTCAAGCCGTTGAAGGCGTTGCGGCTCGAGGACATGCGGCTGCCGGTGGCCTACGTGAAGACGTTCCAGGGGCCTGCGACCGGCATCGTGGTCGAGCGCGAGCGCATGGACAAGTTTGGCCGCCCGCTGCTCGGCGCCACGGTTAAGCCGAAGCTCGGCTTGTCGGGGCGCAACTACGGACGTGTGGTGTATGAGGCACTGAAGGGTGGGCTCGACTTCACCAAGGACGATGAGAACATCAACTCGCAGCCGTTCATGCACTGGCGCGAGCGGTTTCTCTATTGCATGGAGGCTGTCAACAAGGCACAGGCGGCAACCGGCGAGATCAAGGGAACCTATCTCAACGTTACCGCCGGAACCATGGAAGACATGTACGAGCGCGCCGAGTTCGCCAAGGAGCTCGGCTCGATCATTATCATGATCGATCTTGTGATCGGCTACACCGCGATCCAGTCGATGGCGAAATGGGCGCGCCGCAACGACATGATCCTGCATCTGCATCGTGCCGGACATTCCACCTATACGCGGCAGCGCAATCACGGCGTCTCGTTCCGGGTGATCGCAAAATGGATGCGGCTCGCCGGCGTCGATCACATCCATGCCGGCACCGTAGTCGGCAAGCTGGAAGGCGATCCGGCGACCACGCGCGGCTATTACGATATCTGCCGCGAGGACTACACACCGATGCGGCTGGAGCACGGCGTGTTCTTCGACCAGCACTGGGCCAGCCTCAATCGACTGATGCCGGTCGCGTCCGGCGGCATTCACGCCGGGCAGATGCATCAACTGCTCGATCACCTCGGCGAAGACGTGATCCTGCAGTTTGGCGGCGGCACGATCGGTCATCCCATGGGCATTCAGGCTGGCGCAACTGCCAATCGCGTGGCGCTGGAAGCGATGATTCTCGCGCGCAATGAAGGCCGCGATTATCTGCACGAGGGTCCTGAGATTCTCGCCAAGGCAGCAGAGACCTGCACGCCGCTGAAATCGGCGCTGGAGGTCTGGAAGGACGTCACTTTCAACTACGAATCGACCGACACGCCAGACTATGTCCCCACGCCCTCTGTCGCGATGTAAGGAGCGGAAATCATGCGCATTACCCAAGGCTGCTTCTCGTTTCTGCCCGATCTCACCGACGAGCAGATCTCCCGCCAAGTCCAGTATTGCCTGGAGAATGGCTGGGCGGTGAACATCGAATTCACCGACGATCCGCACCCCCGCAACAATCTCTGGGAAATGTGGGGGCTGCCGATGTTCGATCTCCGCGACGCTGCCGGCGTGATGATGGAGCTGAACCAGTGCCGCAAGGTGTATGGCGATCGCTATATCCGGCTGTCGGCGTTCGATTCCAGTCACGGCTGGGAATCGGTACGGCTGTCCTTCATCGTCAACCGACCGAAGGATGAACCCGGCTTCCGGCTCGAGCGGCATGAAGTTTCCGGCCGAAACATCCGCTATACGACCAAATCATACGCCGCCGACCGTCCGGAGGGCCGGCGCTACGGTTAGACAACTGGTTCGGTCCGACAGACGAGTTCTCCCTGATCGTGCCTTTCGTCTGCCGGATGCACTGCTCCGTCGCTGTGGAAGCGGCGGCGGAGTTTTTTAGACTGCGCACGCATCGAGCTGAGGTTTGCCAGATGGACATGGATACCGCCGACATGACAGACACGGTCAACCTCCGCGAGGAGCTCGAAGCCGTCGGCATCGAAGAAATTCTCACGCAGCTCGATCGCGAGCTGATCGGGCTGACTCCTGTCAAGACCCGTATTCGCGAAATCGCATCGCTGTTGCTGATCGAACGTATCCGCAAGCGCCTGAATCTGACGTCGGAGGTGCCGACATTGCACATGTCGTTCACCGGCAATCCCGGCACCGGCAAGACCACGGTGGCGCTGCGGATCGCCAGCATTCTTCACAGGCTCGGTTTCGTGCGTCGTGGCCAGGTGGTGTCGGTTACCCGCGATGAGCTGGTTGGGCAGTATATCGGCCACACCGCGCCCAAGACCAAGGAGGTGCTGAAGAAGGCGATGGGCGGCGTGCTTTTCATCGATGAGGCTTATTATCTCCACCGGCCGGACAACGAACGCGATTACGGCCAGGAAGCGATCGAGATCCTGTTGCAAGTGATGGAATCCCAGCGCGAGGATCTGGTGGTGATCCTCGCCGGTTACGGCGATCGAATGGATAAATTCTTCGCCAGCAATCCCGGCTTCCGCTCCCGCATTGCCCATCACATCGATTTTCCGGACTATTCCGAGCCTGAATTGCTTGCCATCGCCGAGCTGATGCTGCGCGACATGAACTACAAATTCAGCGCCGACGCGCGTCAGGCGTTCATCCGCTACATCGCGCTCCGCAGGACCCAGCCGCTGTTCTCCAACGCGCGCTCTATCCGAAACGCGCTCGACCGCATGCGCCTGCGCCAAGCCAATCGTCTTGTCGCCGATCTCGATCGTGTGCTGACGGCCGACGACATCATGTCGTTGGAGGCATCGGATGTACTTGCCAGCCGGGTCTTTCTGAAAGAAAGGCCGATCGCTAGCTCCGCGTGAAGCGAGATCGCACGGTCAAATCGCAGGAACAGGGGTGTGGCGGGATCAACAACGCGCCTCGCCGGAGCGGCACGGAACGCATCGTTCCGGTGCGGCGTTCCGGTGCGGTGATCCGGCGTGGCTTGCCGAGCCCTAGCTCGCGCGCCGCACAGCCCGCCTTCGCCAATGGGGCTCCGGCGCGGCAGCCTTCACTCGCTTCGCGAGCGAAGGCTGGTGGGCCCGGCAGGACTCGAACCTACAACCAGACCGTCATCAGCGGGAAGATAGAGGTCAGTTTCGCTGATTTTTCTGTGGTTTCGGTCGATTTCGGCCGCGTTCATTGCGCTTTGTCGAGGCCGTTCCTGGTGCGAAACTGGTGCGGCAATACGCAGGGTTGCAAGGCCATCGTTTTGCATCATTTGTCATGTCTCTTGCGAGACGTCAGGCGTTCACCGTGAAGTTGGCTTGAGGTTCTAGAGCTCGTGGGCCGGATCCGCCCAACACTTGCGAAAACGAATACAGAATGGAGGTAACTCGATCTCGGGATCTCGGGAGCTGCCAGCTTGCCGAGCCGGATCGCGAAGCAGCTTCCGCCTTTCGTGCGCCCTTTACGTAGAGTGCCGTTGTTGCTCGCGAGCGCACTGAGTACCGACTGTGGTTCTGGTTTTTCCTGAAGCTGGAGCACTAGAATGATCCATCCATCACGCACATATCAGCCGGAATATGATTCGATTGCGAATAGATCACGCATGGGCATAGCCGGCCTGGCCGCGCTCGCTCTTGGGGCGTTCCCGTCGATCGCGTTCGGGGCCGATAAGCCGGCGCTGAGCCCGGACGCAGCAACGCCACTCATTACGGCTTCGCGGATCTCTGCGACGGTCGAGTTCGGGCTGCCGGCTCTCGCTGCGGCGATCGAGCGGGATATTCCAAAGCGGCTTGCCACCATCGACGAGCGCGTCAACTGCGTTCATCGTCGTGTTTTCATCTTCCGCGTCAACGCCAATTGCGACGTCTGGGGTTTCGTCGACCGGACCAGCCCGGTCTCGCTGTATGGCCGGGGCGACCGCGTCTTCGGAGCGGTCTCCATACATGGCGCCGCCGAAGGCCAGGGAGCCAATCGTTTCACGGCGCGCATTCGCGGCGAGACCGAGGCGCGCGCCACCATCGAGGTTGAAGCGCGCCCTGAGCTGCGGCGGGATGGATCGCTACAGCTGAACATCAGCGACTCGTTCCACTGGAGCGAACATCCCTACCTTCACGTGCTCGGCCGCGAGTTTGACCTTGCGCCCTATGTCGAGCCCAACATCCGGACGCAGCTGGGCCGCATCCGGTCGCGGGCGCTGGCGGCGGCGCGCGCGCTCAACCTGCACGGCAAGGCTGAGACGGCGTGGCGTCACGCGTTTGAACCCATCAAACTCGCGGAGGATCCGCCGGTTTGGCTGCAGCTGACCCCGCAGAGCGCGGCTTTCGGGGGCGTCCGCGCCAATGCCAAGTTATTGTGGGGATCGCTTGAACTTAGCGGCTCCGCCGAAACCGTGATCGGGCAGCAGCCGCCAGCTGTCACGGCGACGGCCCTGCCGCCGCTCGGCACCGCGGTGGCCGAGCCGGGCACCTTCGATGTCATTCTTCCCGTCCGCATCAACTACGACGCGCTCAAGGACAAGATAAGTCAGGCGATCGCAGCCGTGCCGGCGCAGGACACATCCGTGCGCGAGGTTCAGGTTTATCCGTCGTCGGGTAAACTCGTGATCGGCCTGCGCATCGCAAAGAGCTCGGACGCCGATTCCAACGCGGGCCAATGGACCTATTTCTCCACCACGCCAAAAGTCGATACTAACAACAAGACCGTCGGCCTCTCCGAAATCGACCTGACAACTTCATCAGACGACAGCCAGATTGCATCTGCCGTGCAACAGCTCGCGGCGCAATTGAAGAATGTCGCTAATCTCGACTACGGCATCTCATACCAGAACCTGCTCATGGCGGCGAACGAACGCCTGACCCGCCCGCTGAAGGACGGCTTTCGCATGGAGGGCCGCCTCGACTCGGCAAGGCTCGAAAAGGTGCAGTTGCTGCGCGAAGGCATCCTGATTGCCGTTCATGCCAGCGGCGGTCTGAAGATACTTTACGGACTCTAAGCACGTGAGCTGGACCATGCGATACTTCAATTCCGTTGACCGCTGGCGGCGCAAATGGATGCCGAATGCGCTCGTCGCCGTGGCTGTCCTTGGCTTGGCGGGAATAGCGTCGGCCCAGACGGCATTTTATGATGCGCCGGAATCGTTGCTCGCCGGCGCTCCGGGCACCTTGGTGCGGCAGGAGCCGATGGACGGGGCTCCGCTCGGCGCCTCCACCTATCGCGTGCTATATCGGTCGACGGGGCTGAACGGCCGGCCGATCTTTGTATCCGGCGTCGTCATTGTTCCGCAAGGCGCGCCCCCGCCCGGCGGTCGTCCGATCGTTGCTTGGGCACATCCTACATCGGGCATCGTCCCGCGTTGCGCGCCGTCGCTCGCCATTTTTCTGTTTCAGCAGATCCAGGGCCTTCGCTCGATGATCTCCCGTGGCTTCGTCGTGGCGGCGACCGATTATCCGGGGCTCGGCACGCCGGGCCCGCATCCTTATCTGGTTGGTGAGAGCGAAGGTCGCGCCGTGATCGACATCGTGCGCGCGGCACGCTCCCTTCCCCGCGCAGGCGAGGGCAGGGGCTTCACGGTGTGGGGACATTCGCAAGGCGGGCAAGCCGCACTCTTCGCTGGGATGATAGCGAACGCCTACGCCCCTGAGCTGAGGCTTCTTGGCGTCGCTGCGGCGGCGCCGGCAACGGACCTCGCGACGCTGATGAGCGACGATATCAACTCGATCGGCGGCAAGAACATCACGGCGATGACGCTATGGTCGTGGCACCGCGTCTACGGAGCCGTCATCGACAACGTCGTCGATCCGCGCGCGATGCCCGCGATCGACAGGCTGGCGCGAGAATGCATCGAAGGGCCTTTCGATCTGATCGTCAGGCAGAGAACAGAGAGGCCGCTCGAGCAATATTTCCTGACCGTGCAAGACCCCGCCAAGACAGAACCTTGGCGCTCGCTTCTCGAACAGAACAGCACAGGCGTGCTCTCCCCTGAGATCCCCATCTTTCTTGCCCAGGGGACCAATGACCAGATCATCCGGCCCGCGGTTACCCAGGCCTACATGGACAAGCTTTGCAAGGCTGGCAGCAAGGTCAGGATGGTCACCCTGTCCGGTATTGGCCACGGACGCGCCGCGCAAGCGAGCACGATGGCGGCGGTGAACTGGCTGACTGATCGTTTTGCCGGGAAAGTACCTCCGGACGACTGCGTCAGATAGGAGCTACGAGGAAACGGCGATCTGCTCGATGCGCATAGACAGCTTCACGTTCTGGTGCGAAACTGGTGCGGCGGTGCTCCAGCTTTCGGTCGCCAGCCAGCGATCAGTCGGCTGTCAAAACGTCTCGGTAATCTTGCTCAGGCGAGGGGGACGATCCGGGTCAAATCCGCGGGCGCGCGCCGTCTGCTCGATCATCCGATAGGCCGGAACGAGCATGGTGATCGGGTCGGTGGCGGGGTCATCCTCGGCCAACCAGGGCAGCGAGCCATGCGGTCCGCCGCATAGATGCAGCGCGATC
The DNA here is from genome assembly GCF_013114825.1 of Bradyrhizobium australiense. Classification (GTDB taxonomy): domain Bacteria; phylum Pseudomonadota; class Alphaproteobacteria; order Rhizobiales; family Xanthobacteraceae; genus Bradyrhizobium; species Bradyrhizobium australiense. The sequence continues at coordinate 32,086 of NZ_JAAVLX010000001.1, forward strand.
TTTTGCTCGCGCAATTCTTCTGCCAGCGCGTCCACCGTGGCCGCCGTTTCATCCATCAGGCGCATCATGAGAATCGGCGTGCGCGACGATAACGCGGCGCGCGGCCCATGCTGCAACTCGGCGGCGCTCAGACCAATGGAAGGCAGGCGCAGGATTTCCGAAAGTTTGAGCGCGATCTCCCGCGCCGAGCCTAGGCCCAAGCCCCGCGCAGCCACAAATACAGCTGATGCCTTGGCGAGATCATCGGCAATCTCGGACCAGTCGAGCGCCAGCGCGCGGTGCAGGCGCTCGGGCAGCCTGTCGAGGGCTGATCGCAGCGCACGATCTTGCGCCAGTTCGGCAACAAGTCCGGCGCCAGCGGCCATCGAGCCAATCACGGTCTTGGTCGCCGCTACGGAGTGCTCTCGGCCGGCTTCGATCGGAACGACGAACTCCGCTTCGTCGGCCACCGGCGACGACGTCGCATTGACGATGGCGATGGTGCGAGCGCCCGCGGCGCGCGCCGACCTGGTCGCCGCGATAAGATCCGGGCTGCGCCCGGATTGCGAGATCACGATGAACAGCGCACGGCGCAGCATCAAGGGCGTGCGAAATGCCGTGATCACCGAAGGAGCGCTGGCTGAAACGGGAAGGCGAAGCCGCGTCTCGACAAGGTATCTTAAGAAGACCCCGGCATGCCCAGAGCTTCCCCGGCCGCACACGACGCACAGGGGGGCGGAGCCAATCCCGATTTGCTGTGCGATGTCGCGCATGGCGGGGCGGCTACGAGTAATTTTGGCGACGACGTCCGCGCTTTCCCCGATTTCGCTCGCCATCGCGGATGTCGTCACGGCTCAACCGCTCCGCCTTGCTTGCGCGGCGCCGCTCCCTTGGGATGCCGGTCGCGATCCTTGGCGAGCTCGGCAAACACGCGCCGAAGGTTGCCGTCACAGTTTTTCAGAATGGTCTCGGCATCAGCCCTGTCGACACCCGACGCCAGAAGGCTTGCCGTCTTGATGTCTCCCTCGGCCTGCTCAAGCGAGCGTGCCGCGTGCGACGGATCACAGTGCGCGATTTGCGCCACCATGGCCTCGGCGCGCCGCTTCAGCTTGGCATTGGTTGGCTGCATATTCACCATCATGCCGCGATATACCCGGCCAAGGCGCAGCATGATCCCTGAGGAGATCAGGTTGAGCACAATCTTCTGCGCGGTGCCCGCCTTCATCCGCGTGGAGCCGGCGATCAGCTCGCGGCCGGTCTCGATCAAGATCGGAAACTTTGCTGACGCCAGCAGTGCGGTGCCGGGATTGTTGGCGACACCGATCGTCACTGCACCGAAAGAGCCTGCCTGCTGCAGCGCCGCGACAGTGAATGGCGTTGTCCCGCTGGCGGCAACGGCAATCACCACGTCGTGCGCTGTGAGCCGCGCGGCATTGATCTGCCTGACCGCATCATCGACATCATCCTCCGCGCCCTCGATGCTGGTGACGAACGCGCTGTCTCCGCCGGCGACGATGAAGCGGACGCGCTCATTGGGCCAGGCGAAGGTCGGCATCAGCTCGGCGCCGTCCTGGACCGCCACACGGCCCGATGTGCCGGCGCCGACATACACAACGCGTCCGCGATCGCCCAGCGCCGCCTTGGCCGCTTCGGTCGCCGCAGTGATCGCGGGAAGGGCATGGCCGATCGCCGCGACTGCCGCAAGCTGGCCCTCCCACATCGCTTCCATCGCTGACGTCAGCGACCATGCATCGAGATCGGCAAAGCGGGGATCGACTTCTTCAGTGGCCATATAGTTGATCCATGCGCCATCAAACGCGGAACTTTGAAGCCTGTTCATGGTCAGCTTCTCTCTTGGGCACGTCAAGCCGCCGTCGCGCCACCAGTAACGCGCCGGCCGCCGCGTCGGCGTCAGGACACCTCAAGCGGGCGCGCAGGTCAGGCGTCAGCCAAGGCGTAATGGCATCCGCGAGTCCGCCTACCAGCGAGAGCCGCTCAATTCCTCTCGCCAGAAATAGATCAAGCAGATCGCCAATGGCATCGGCCGCGCGTTCGACAATGCGACGGCCGACCGGATCGCCCTGATTGGCGTGCCGCATCACGATCGGCGCGAAGGCAGCGTAGTCTGTGGCCCTAGCTTCTTCAGACCAAGCCACCGCCTGATAAGGATCATGATCGAATGCGCCCAACACCTCTGAAAGCAACGGGGTCAGCTCGCCGCGGCGATCCGCGGCCCGCAACGCCAGTCGAACAACCTGCAGGCCGATGTCGGCACCGCTTCCTTCGTCCGACACGGGAAAGCCGTAACCGGCAAGACGGATTTCGCGGCCGTCGATCAGGCCGACCCCCACCGAGCCTGTGCCGGCTACCACAATGGCCCCGTCCGCGCCGCTATGGGCGCCGAGACAAGCCGCCAGGCCGTCGCTGATGAAGATGACGGACGCAAAAGGATGCGCGATCTTGTTGAACGCCGCTTGCGCGCCCCGGCGACCAAGACCGGCAAGGCCAATTCCGGCGTGCATCCGCGCGAAATCCTCGCGCGTCAGTCCGGCCTGTGCGGCTGCCGCTTCAGTGGCCTCCATGATGGACCGCCAAGCCTTCTCGAAGCCAATTCGCGTCGTGGCAGGCCCCGAGCTCGCTGCACCGAGTACCTTGCCGTTTTCGTCCTCGATCCGGGCGCGGCAGCGGGTTCCGCCGCCATCAATGCCGAGATACGTGGTACCTTTTGTTCCCATGGAAAGTTAACGCGAAGGTTTCGCTCCGGGTCCTCCCAAAGCCCCTTGGTGTACGTATGAAGTCTTGGTACGGGAATCGCCTCACGAGTCCGTGACTGTCATTGTCGGATCAATACTGATGGGCCACGCTGGTTCTTCCTCTCTCACGATTGCCGCGCAGCACATCTTTGATGGTGCCGAGATGCGCGGGCCGGGGTCGGTCAGGATCTCGCAGGGGCGGATTGAAAGCATCGCCTTCGGCGAGGCGGAGGCGCGCGGCTCAATCCGCGCTCCCGCAGACGCGATCCTTGCACCCGGATTCATCGACATCCAGGTGAACGGAGGCGGAGGCGTTCTTCTCAACGACCAGCCAACGGAGGCTGGCGTTCGACGCATCGTTGAGGCACACCGCAAGGAGGGAACCACGGGCTGCTTGCCGACCCTCACCACCGATCGCAGCGAGGTCATCGAGCGATTGGCTGCAGTCGCCCAGCCTTGTCTGAAGATTCCCGGCGTTCTCGGCTTTCATCTGGAAGGACCGGCCCTCAACAGGTCTCGCAAGGGCATTCATCCGGAAGCCGAGATACGCGTGCCCGATCGGCGCGATCTTGCCGCGATCAAAAGTTTTGGGGGCCGCGGCCGCTCCATGGTGACCTTGGCCCCCGAATGCGTGCCCGCGTCCATGATCGATGAATTGATCGGCGCCGGGTTGCGTATCGCGGCCGGCCACAGCGACGCCACCGCAGCCGAAATCGGGCAGGCGGTCGATCGCGGCGTCTCGGGGGTCACCCATCTGTTCAATGCCATGTCGCAGTTGAACGCCCGGGAGCCGGGGTTGGTGGGCGCCGCGCTTGAGGATGACCGGCTGTTTGCAGGGATCATCTGCGACGGCATTCACGTTGACCGCGCCGGTTTGCGTGTTGCTTTCCGCTGCAAGGGACGCGATCGATTGATGCTGGTCACCGATGCCATGCCGCTGGCGGGCACGAACGACCGGCAATTCATGCTGCAAGGAAGGCAGATCACGTTGCACGAAAATCGTCTGACTGGCCCCGATGGCACACTCGCGGGCGCTCACCTCACCATGATCGAGGCGGTGCGCAACGCTGTTGCGCTGCTCGGAATCTCCCTTGTCGATGCCCTCATCATGGCCTCTCGGACGCCTGCGGCATTTCTGGGCCTTGCGTCCGAGCTTGGACGGATCGCGCCCGGATACCGCGCGGACCTTGTCGCCTTCAATCCGAACTTTGAAGTTGTCGGCACATGGATAGGCGGTGTCGGTTCGATGGGCGAGGCGAGCGAAGCTTCTCGAGGCTAGATGCGCAACCATCCCATCATCGTGCAAAAATATGGCGGTGTCTGCCTTGAAACACCGGCGAAAATTCGCGCGGTTGCCCGCAGTCTCGCCGACCTGCATGGCCGTGGTCATCGTGTCGTGGCGATCGTCTCCGCCATGGGCAAGACCACCGATCAATTGATCCAGATGGCTTATCAGGTAAGCCCGACTCCCAATCGCCGTGAACTCGACATGCTGCTAACGACCGGTGAGCGCATCAGCATGTCCCTGATGAGCATGGCGCTTTCCGATCTCGGCGTGCCCGCGATCAGCTTCACCGGCAGCCAGGCCGGCGTGATGACCGACGACTCCCATTCCTCCGCACGCATTCTGGATGTACGGCCCATTCGCGTGCGTGAGGAACTTGATCGTGGGCGCGTCGTGGTGCTGGCAGGATTTCAGGGCGTGAACCCGGCGACCCGGGAAATCACCACGCTCGGCCGCGGCGGCAGCGACACCACGGCCGTTGCGATGGCCGCGGCGCTGAAGGCCCGACGCTGTGAAATCATCAAAGAGGTCGACGGAATTTGTTCGGCCGATCCGCGCATCGTGCCGGATGCAAGGCCCCTGCGGCGGGTGGACTTCGCGTCCCTGTCCGAAATGTGCTTCTGGGGTGCAAAGATCCTGCATTTTCGCAGCGTAGAGCTGGCGCAAAGCCAGGATGTGCCTCTGGTTCTCAAGCAGTGGGGTGGCGTTAAACACAGCACCCAAGTGATGAAAGAGATTACAGGCATGGAAAACGGAAAGGTTCTGGCCGTCAACTCGACGGCTCGCATTGAGCATGTGGAAATCGATTCCAAAGATCTCAATCAGGGTTTCGAGAAATTCGCGGAGTATCTCAAGCAAAACAGCCTGTCCTGGCCGCAGCTCCTCGCCTCGAGCTTCACCGGGGGGAAAACCAGCATGACCGTGGCCTGTGATTCAGAGTGGCTCGATGCCCTGTTGCGCACGCTGGAGCGAAGCAAGGATCTGCGCAAGCAACGCGAAGCTTCAAGCTCGGTGAGTCTCACCTGCTTCGGCGGCGTTTCGTCGGAATTGCCATTCAGGGCGTTGCAGGTTCTCGCGCAACACGGGATTGTCCCCGACAAGTACCTGTTGTCGCCGCATTCGGTCAGTCTGTTTGTCCCTGTGGAGGACCGGGAGGCCGCGGTTAAGGCGTTGCATTCGCTTGTCCACCAAACATAGGGCTGTCGCGCAGGTCAGCCGTTTCGATATGCAATCGCCAGAGATGGTTACGGCGCGAACTTGTCGTTGATGCGCAGCTGGCGGCCGGGCCATGAAAGCGCGGCGGCGGCCAGCCAGCAGCAGTTCTCCGGATATCCGGTGCGGCGCCGGCTCATGTTGAGGGAAAAGGGAGACAACCATTTAATTTCGCTGGTGGGCCCGGCAGGACTCGAACCTGCAATCAGACCGCTATGAAAGCAGTTCCCTATCGGAAAATCCGAGCAAAATCAGCATTTCTCGTCAAATTGTACACGTTCATGCACGTTTGTTTACGGGGTTTCGGTGGGGTTTCTAGTCTCAGAGACTGTAAGTGGCCCGCCTTCGCCCTTACAGGCATCGGCGCGGCCTTCGCTACGAACTGGATTGCCGAGCCATAGCTCGCGGAGCGAGCAAAGGCTGGAACAAACGGCGCGACGCAGTCGTTTCACGGTCGATACCGTGCGCCATCGATGCTGATCCTCTTGTTGGCGCGATCGCTCCCGAAATGATGGCGGAGGCGGCATGACGAATCATCGATATGCCCACACGTCCCTCAAGGCACATAGTTTTAAAGCGCTCGGCGTCGCCGTGGCGGTGTCCGCCGTCATCTCCGGCGTGGCGGCGCAGGACAAGTCTGCAGACGCGGAACGCGTTCCAAGCTTCATTCAACGCGGTCAGCCGGGGCATGAGCATCGTCAGCTGGATCCGCTCGTCGGCAGCTGGAAGGTCGAAGGCAAGTGGATGGTGGCGGGTGGCACTCCAGAAAAACCCATTCAGGGCGAAAATCTTCGCACGACGCGCCAATGGGTCGCAGGCGGCCGCTTTCTTCACGATGTCACTGAGGGGTCAGTCGGTGGTTCTCCATATTGGAGAACCGGCTATCTCGGGTACAGCAACGTCGACCGGCGCTACGAATGGATTACGTTGGATGCAACCAACAGCATGTTCATGGTCTATCAGGGCAAACCCGGCTCCAAAGTGTTGAATATGTCGGGCAAATTCACGGACCAGGGGCTTCTTGGAGAAAAAACCGTTGGCAAGCGCGTGGGTCAACGAACCGAAATCGTGATCGAAAGTCCCGCGCGCCATATAATCCGACTGTTCATGACCCCGCCTGGGGGTCGAGAATTTCTGGCGAGCGAGATGATCTACACGCGCGCTTCGAAGGGCGCGGATGCAGCCGCACAACGCTAACTCAGTTGACAACCACAACTGGATGTCGCTTCGTCAACTCAGACTCGCTCCGCGAGCGCATCGAAAAATGCCTCCACTGCTAACATGGGTCTGCCGCCATTTGTGGGGACCACGAAAGAACGACTCGGCTATCCCATTGATTTCACTGCGGCCCGTTTTTTTGAGAACGGCTCGATTTGAATTTAAGAACGACTCGCGGGCAGCCAAACTCGTCGGGCGGTGTTTTCATTTTCCGACTAGCTCGGGAAAATCAGATCAGGATTGCGTGCTGAGGCATGTTCACTATCGCTCGCGCCACGCCTTCATGATTTGATCCGAGACCGGCTTGACCAGGTACGACAGCGCCGTGCGCTCGCCAGTCTGGACGAACGCCTCGACCGGCATTCCCGGCACGAGCTTCAGGCCCTCGAGCCTCGCAATCTCGTGATCTGGCAGGCTGATTCGCACGGTGTAGAACCCCGCTCCGGTCTTTGGGTCCTGCGTGACATCGGCCCCAACGCCGAGCACCTCGCCGTTCAGTTCGGGTGTCGTGCGTAGATTGAATGCCGAGAAACGGAGCAACGCGCGCTGCCCGACCCGGACCTGGTCGATTTCCTGAGGGGCAATTCTGGCTTCGACGAGCAGCGGGTCGCTCTCGGGCACGATCAGCATGATGGGGTCGCCCGGGCTGATCACGCCGCCGACCGTGTGCACGGAAAGCTGATGCACCCGGCCGTCCTGCGGCGCACGAATGTCGATGCGCATCAGCTGGTCCTCGGCCGCGATCCGCTTTTCCACCAGCTCCGAGATCTTGGCCCGGATCTCGCCGAGCTCCTTGCCAACCTCGCTGCGGAGGTCCTGGTCGATCTGGAGTATCTGCAGCGCCGTCTCGCTGATCTTGCCTCTGGCCTCCGCGGTGGAGGAGATCAGCGCGCCTCGTTCGCCGTGCAGCCGCGCTGCGTCGCGTTCCAATGCCGTGACCCGATAGATTGGTACGAGCTTGCTGCGCCACAGCTGCCGAACGCCCTCGAGCTCCTGGTGGATAAGCTCGATCTCGCGCTGCTTGGCGGTGACCTGCTCGGTCATGCCGCGGATCTGCTCCTGCACTTGGCCAATACGCTCGTTAAGCTGCGCCTTCTGTCCGGCGCGGGCAGCGCGGCGAACCTCAAATTGTGTACGCTCCCCTTTCAGGACCGCCGCGACGATGGGGTCGGAAGAGCGCCTTTCGAGCTCATCCGGGAAACTCAAAATCTCGCTGCCATCCCGTTCCGCCTCGAAGCGGGCCTGCCGAGCCGTGAGTTCGGTCAAATTCTTGACCACGATGGCGAGGTTGGCGCGCGTGACCGTTTCATCGAGGCGTACGAGGATCTGGCCAGCCTTCACGGGATGCCCCTCGCGCACCCGCAGCTCGCCGACTACGCCCCCGGTTGGGTGCTGCACCTTCTTGACGTTCGAGTCGACCACAATGGTGCCGGGCGCGATCACGGCGCCCGCGAGTTCGGTTGTGGCCGCCCAGCCACCGAGGCCGCCAACCAAAACGATGGCCGCTGCCATCGCAATGCGAAGCTGGCGACGGATCGCGGGCAGCGCCTGGCCTGTGAGCGCGGCATTCATGGGGTGGCGCCTTCCGCGATCGCTTGGAGAGGGACGGGCTGAACCGGATTCGGCGCAAAGAGCTTTCTTGCGATCTGGTCCCTGGCCCCCAGCGCTTGCACACGACCTTCGGCCAAGACCAGCAGTTGATCGACGGTCGCGAGCGCGCTCGCCCGGTGTGCGACGACGATAACAATGCCACCACGCGCCCGTACCGCCATGATTGCTTGGGTGAGCGCCTGGTCTCCCTCGCCGTCGAGATTGGAGTTGGGCTCATCAAGCACGACCAGGAACGGATTGCGGTAGAGTGCTCGCGCCAAAGCAAGTCTTTGGCGCTGGCCAGCGGATAGATACGTCCCGCCGTCACCGATCGGCGTGTCATAGCCGTCGGGCAGCCTGAGAATGAGCTCATGAATGTTGGCTGCCTCGGCTGCCGCGATGATCGCTGCCGGGTCGGGCTCCCGTTCGAAGCGAGCGATGTTCTGCGCCACTGTCCCGGCGAACAATTCGACATCCTGCGGCAGATAGCCGATGTGCTGGCCAAGCGATTCGGGCGTCCAGCGCTCGATCGCAGCGCCGTCGAGCCGCACGGTACCTTGCGCGGGCGACCAGACGCCAACAATCGCACGCACGAGCGAGGATTTACCGGAGGCGCTGGGACCGATGATGCCGAGCGCCTGGCCCGGGTTCAGGGCAAACGACACCTCCTGAACAACGAACCGTCGTCCGCCCGGGGGCAGCACCGACATGGATTCAACCGCGAGCGATTTGCTGGGCGGCGGGAGCGCCATCGGCTGCTCTTCTTCCGTGAAGAAGGTCGACCATTGCCTGAATCGTTTCAAACTTTGCCGGGCCGTGACGAATCCTTTCCAGTGTGCGACAGCGAGTTCGACCGGCGCCAGTGCTCGAGCGGTTAGGATCGACCCTGCAATAATGACCCCGGCGGTCGCTTCCTGGTGAATCACCAGATAAGCGCCCACTCCGAGCACCGCCGACTGCAACATCAGGCGGAGCACCCGCGAGATTGCACTGAGGCTGCCTCCGATGTCGGCGGCGCGTTGCTGGCTCGCGAGGCACGCCCCGCTCGCCTCGTCCCATAATCGTGTGAGGGGTACGCCCATGCCCATGGCGCGCAGTACCTCCGCATTGCGCCGGCTCGCTTCGGCAAGTGCGTTGCGCTTGGCCGTATTGCTCTCGGCCTGTCTGGCGGGCGATCGCGTCAGCACGTCCGCCAGAATTGTCAGCGTGATCAGAACCAGCGCGCCCGCAAGCGCTGTCGCACCGATCAGCGGGTGGAACAGATAGCAGATCCCGAGGTAAATCGGCATCCAGGGCAGGTCGAAGAGCGCGGTCAGCCCGAGTCCGGATAGAAAGGCGCGCGCCTGATCAAGATCGCGCAGCGGCTGCAGACCATCGCCGCCGGATGACGCGGCCTTGAGAGGCCAGCGGATAATGAAATCGTAGACCCGCGAGCGCAGGGTCTCGTCCAGCCAGCCACCGAGCCGGACTAGAACCCGGGCGCGCACGACGTCCAGGATGCCCTGGAATATGTAAAGACCGAGTGCCAGCACGGCGAGGCCGAGCAGTGTTGGAATGCTGCGGCTCGGCAGCACTCGGTCATAAATTTCCAGCATGAAGAACGAGCCGGTCAGATAGAGCACGTTCACCAAGGCGCTAATTAGGGCGACCCCGACTAGTGCGCCGCGGCACGTGCGCCATGCCGACGCTAGGTCCGCCTGCCGGCCCGGCGAGATGGAGCTGGAGAGCGAGCGTGCCAATTCCCACCTCCTCTGAAACGGGCCTGGCTTGTCGATCGACTCACATACCGCCGCTGCCGTGTCAGGCGGTTCGCCGCTGTTTCCGACCGACTGGCTGCAGGCTCCGTTGCTGTGTCCAAGAACCACACCCCAGCGCTGTCTGGCTTGGCCTCACAGCACCGCAGGAAAAGCGCACTTTACGCCAACAGCGCACCATCGTGGTGATGAAGCGGATCGTTCGGATCATTGGTGTTTGGGGAGAGGATCCACACCTTTCCGGTCCCGGGTTCTTCCAGGTTGAGCCCCGGCTCGAACACTCCGAAGTCCACGATGAACATCGTGCCATCCTGGAATTTTATGTCTATTGGCTTGTTGAATCCATTCGGGTCGAAGATATCCTCGACCGTGTTGCTGGTATGGGTGATGAAATCGCTCACCGCCCCGGTGTCCCTATCAACCTGAACGACCTTGTAGCCAACCAGGTTCTGTGCCCCGGTGATCGGCACGAATGCACCGGTCTCCGCGACAAACAGATCTCCCACTGAACCGAACTGAGCGTTCGACGAGAAATCGAACTTGTTGGCCGATGAGTGATACTCGAATTGGGCAACAGCAGGTTCGACCTGCAAGCTGCTCCGGAAGTTCTCATCCAGGACAAAGCCCGGAGGAGGGATGGGCAGCTCGCCTTGCGCGAACAGAGGATCGGTGACGGGCAGCACAGCGCCCGTATTCGGATCATGGAAGAAGTCCGGCCATCCGAAAAACTCCGCCGTCCCGCCCGTGTTCACGACGAACAGATCGTCGAAGTCGTTCGCGATCGGCCGCGACTCGACCACTTGCAGCCCGTCCAACACAGCGGACCGGATGTCGGCGCCGTTGTTGGTCGCAAACAGCAAATCGGGGTTGAACGGGTCAAAGCCGATGCCGAAGGGATTGCGGAATCCCCAGCCCTCGAGCCGCAGGGTGGACGCGGGATCATCGGCCGTCGGATCAAAGGAATAGATTGCCGCATTGCCTGCGATGATCCCTTGTTGTGGGTCATCCGGCGTGGCAGCGGGAATGACGGTGCCCGGTGCGATCGGGCCTGAGCCGAACGGCATAAACGGCGCCGTTACTTGATTCTCCGGGTTGAGCCCGGGCACGGAAACGGGGGCATGGAATTCGGTGCCGTTCAACACGACGTGCTGTGCTGCGAAATCGTGAAAGTCGGGGAATTGCGAGAGCCAGCCGGTCACGAGCTCGTTGTCTGGCCCGACAACACTGGAGTTCGTGGCGCTTCCCTGTGAGAAATACAGGCGGCCCGAAGCGTCAAAGGTGATCTCTTCGGTGTAATGGTCCCCGGTGGACGGCAGGTTCGTCAACACAGTCGTGAAGGTGTCGACCGGATTGGCGGGATCGAATTTCGAGATAGCGCCGACCAGCCAATCGTTGGCGCCCACCTGCCGGTGCGCAACCCAGATCTCGCCGTCATGGAAGGTGATATCTGTGATTGGTCCGGCCAGAACGCCCGTGGGGAGTTGGCCGCTCGAGAGCACTGGGTTCGGGTGCCCATCGGGACCGATCTCCACGATTTGAGGCACCGTGTTGGGTGTGGCTCCTGACTCGCTCACCCAGACATGGTCGTTCGAGAATGTGACCGCGGTCGGAAACGTCAAACCGGTCGCGAAAGCCTGCAGTGAGAAGCCGTCGGGCACGACAACGTTCTCGGGCGTCGACTCGTTGTCGTTGTGAGCACCAGTTTGGGGGCTGCCGTTCGCTCCCTCGTCACCATTTCTCGGAGCGTCATTGTGGTTGGCGACTTCAGACTGCACGGAAGCGGCGGTTACGAGGCCATTCGGTTGGGTTTGGCCAAAGCGCCCGAGTATGCCGTCGAGTATAGAATTTACGTGAGGGGCATTGAGGTTGGCGGTTTCAGACCGCGCGGACGCGGCGGTTACCAAGTCATTCAATTGCGTTTGGCTGAAGTGCCCAAATATTCCGTCGATTGCAGAGTGTAACTGAGCATCGCTGATTGCTTGCATAGTAGCCTCCTCCGCTAAGAGAATTGGGCTAACTAAAACGAAGCAAGAAACGTGCTCAAGATATCAGCAATTGAGAGGAGAGTCTTCCAAAACATATGTTGATTTGCGGGCGTAGCCCCAGTGGACTGGATCGTGAGCGGATTAACTGCGCGTTCAGCCTGCTGTCGGCACTCTTCCGCCTGGGCGCCGAACCTTGCGATGTCTTGGTCCGACATACCCTCCGGATGCTCAGTGACGATGTCTATTTCAATGCTCACTCGGGCCGCTGCAGGCCGGGGACCGTAGCCGCTCGCTCTGTGTGAGGCCGTCGGAGATCTTGCGCCGAGTCCGGGTGCGAGGGATGGTTCGGCGGAGTGTCCTGCGTCTGGACAGTTCCGGAAACCTTTCCATCCACCCGCCACGCGGTACGGTCTGGTCGGAGTGAAGAGGTTGCGGTCGTCGGTACGGTGCGGCTTGAATTGGAGCACAGGTGCGGCACGCGCAACGATGCGCTCGACCAGCGTGGGTGCGAGCTTAAGCGCGACGCTCAGCATGTGACCTGACGCTACAACAATGACCTCGCGGCGTGGCCGCTCAGAGAGGCTCACGATAGTCGGCGCCACGCGCTCGGCCGCTACACGGAGAGATCGAGCGCGCCTGCCGCGCGAATCCGTTGCCGAGCTTGCTGTAAATGGCGTCCACCGCCCACGGCGGAACCAGACGGATGTGGATGCCGGGCACCTGCTCGAACTCCTGCCGCAGGCAGGCGGTGAAGCCCCGAATGGCGAACTTGGTCGCGACATAAGCACCGACCAGAGGCCCGCCATCATACCCAGTAGCGAATCCGTGTTCATGACGATACCGCGATCACCTTGTGTCCGAAACTGTGACAGGAGATGATGCCGCTCCCTTCCTGCGGAATAGGTCAGGCCCGAGACAGACTGCGCCTCAAGGTGCTATTTCATGCAAGCCGCTCCAAGCGAAACGGCGCTGGCACGAGAACCCTGAGATCATGCGCGGCATCGGCTATTCGGCTTGGGGGCTCGGGTAAGCCGGCAGTAGCAACGGAGGAGTGGGCCACGACGTCACTCACGTAAATTCCGGCGAGGTCCGCTGAAACAGGAGGACAATCATGTCGACGCGAGCAGTCTCTCAAGCAGTCCTTTGGTGTCTGACGATCGCTGGCATGGTCTCGCCTGCCCATGCTCTGACCCAGGAGGAGCTGATAGCCAAACTTGAAGCCGCGGGCTATTCGCAAGTCCGGGACATCAAGTCCACGGCCGAAGGTATCGCGGTCAAGGCGACGAAAGACGGTAAGGACGTTTCCCTCGTCGTCGACAGCAGCGGCCAAGTCAAGGAGCGGAAGTAGAATTGGGTTCGCCAAGGTGAGGTGACGTCTTTCGCTGAGCATCTGCCGCATGCGTCACCTCGTCCTGGCGATTCAACCCGATTACGCGCCAGCTTACGCATGATCGGGTGCGTTCGGCATTTCAGGCGGCTCGCGTGCGGTCCGCGACAGGCCAGAATCAATCCGCAAACTGCCCCGCCGGCTTGCCACGCTGTACCATTTTCTGGGCGTAGGCGTAGAGCGCGTCATAGACGATCCACTCAGCGGCGTTTAGCGCATGATCGTCTTTGTAGCCGAGATGCCGGAAACCTTCGGCCAAAGCCTGCAGCCCGGGTCCTTCGGCCTGATGGTAAAGCGTATTGTCGGTATCGGCGCCGTTCACGATCCTGCCGAGCAGCACAAGCGCGGGATCGCCCGTCAGCTTGTATTTCTTCAGGATCGCTTCGAACGAACACTCCTTGCCGTGGTGGCCGAGCTCGACGTCCTTGACGTCGTAAGGAATGGCATCCAGCCGCTTTGCCTCGGCCATCACCTTGTCGGCCGGCGCAAAGATGAATTCTGCATCCTTGTCGACAAATTTCTTGATCAGCCAAGGGCAGGCAACGCGGTCGACTTTGACGTGTTCTCGGGTAATCCACTTCATCTGGTCCTCCTGTTCTAGTTTGCATTCGACAGATCAGGCATCCGCCAGAACGAGAATTCCGCCGTGCTTGGGTGAGATGACGTAGAGCTGATCCGGTATAACCAGCGCCGTCGTGTGTGCTCCGCCACCTGTTATCGTCTGGATAGCAGTGCCGGTTCGTGGATCGATAGTTTCGACCAGTCCAGGCTCGCCGATCGCCACGTGAACGCGGCCGGTGGCGGGATTGAAGAAAGTCACATCCGGCGCGCCGGCGATCGACCAGACATTGGCGACCTCGCCGGAGGTGCTGTCGAGCTCGACCAGTGCACCGTCGTCGCAGGCGGCGTAGAGGCGACCACGCGAATGGTCGATGTCAAGACCGTGAGCTCCGCCGGATGGAAGCCTCCATTCCGCGATCTGGCTCAAGTCGGGCAGGCCGGCAACCAGCACCATCGACGGCTCACGGATGCAGAGGAATATCCGCTTCGCTTCCGCATCGGTCACGCACCATCGCGGCCGGCCCGGCAAATCGATCGACACCTGCTTGTGATCGCTCAGCCCGAATGCGTGCAAGCTGGGAGTTTCGCGCTCATCGCCGATGCACGCCACGATCCCAAGCGAACGGCGTTTGACGATCGCAGCACCGTTCGGCCGCGCACCGGTTTTGAGCACGGCCTTGGTCTCGAAAGTAGCAGCGTCCACCCAGGCCAAGTTTGCGGAGCCGCGGTTGGTGACGAGGATTTCACCTTCGTCGGCGACCGCGCCAGCTACGCCCGAAAATCCCGGGAGCGTTGCCACGTGCTTACCCGCGTCGTGATCGATAACTTCGACCGTGCTGCGCGCTGTATGCGCAACGAAAACGCGCCGGGTCCTGGGATCAAATGCGGCGTGATCGAAGGCGCTGTCCGCAGCGTTAGGAATTTTGATAATACCAAGGCTCTTCAGCGGCATGGCGACCTCACGTCGCTATGCAGCCAAGCGCGGGCAATCCGCCTGGTGGATCGAATGGAATTCCGTCCATGTGCAATCTCCTCGAAATTCGAGAGTTGCACAGTGCTTGGACGGGTTGGCCGTCTGGCGGGGAGTCTGTGTTTCCCCGTAGTGTCAGATTAGGCCTTGCAAGGAGTTCCGGCAAGGCCGGATCTGCATGGTCAGTATTTTGGGCGGTGTGAGTTCGCCCATTCGCGGGCATGCGGAATGGGCTCGCGTGGCGGCAGAATCTCGCGCAGCTTTCGCGTGGCCGGCAAGCTTTCCATGCGCTCCCGCCATTGGCAAAAAGCGGGATACTTCGGGTAGATGGCCCTGCCTTCTTCGGTCAAGCTGAAGGCAAACGTGCTCGGCAAAAGAAAAAAGTCGGCGATTGTGAGTTCTGGACCGAGCAGATAGTCGTGGCCATGCCCAAGGGTGCGCTCCACGACCGCAAGGGCCGTTTCGACATTTGGCAGCGCATGCGCCACAACCTTTTCGTCGGAGGCGATCCCGAGTTCGGGAAAAACCAGCCTTTCGTGGGTCACGTGGTAGATCATGTAGGGGTAATAGTAGGAATTGACCGCGCTGATCCACTGGTTCATGCGCGCCCGCTCGCGAGCATCCTGCGGTGTCAACCGCGGTCCGCCAAATGCTTCATCCACATAGGAGGCTATCGCGCTGGTCTCGTAGACCGTCAAGTCGTCGTGCTTGAGAATCGGAACGCGGTTGAATGGATGCAGCATCAAGTGTTCGCGCTGACCCATCACAGGTTCGAGGTCGTGAAAGCTGTAGGCCACGTCCTTGTGCGTCAAGATCAGGCGAACAATGTTGACATAAGTGCTTCGCGGGAAGCCGTAGACAATTGGATCTCCCATTGTTTCCTCCTCGGTGCCGCTGCTATCGCCAGAATGGTTTGGCGGCTTCCTCCAGGGCCTGCTCGCGGGTCAGGCCGATGTCGGCAAGCAGATGTTTGTCCTCGGCAAGCTCGCGGAGCGCCCCGCGCAGCCTGCGCCGGGCCGCAGAGCCAGACCATCGGCGCCATCCAACAGCCCGGCCCGCTCCGGAATTTGATTGATGAAGTCGGGTGGGAGGGTCGTCCGCCGGAATGAACTGAAACGAGAAGGGATCGGTGATCAAGGTTGACATCGACAAGCTCCAAATCTCATGAAATGCTGCATTGGAGCTTTCCAATAATGTCAGCGGGCGGTTGCCCGCAAAGCATCGTTTCTCTTGCTTGGCCTAGTTTTTCTCATGATCTCCTAAGATGCGCCCACGTCTGCCGCCATTGAATGCCCTGAAAGCCTTCGAGGCCGCAGCGCGCCATGAGAGTTTTACACGCGCTGCCGAAGAGCTGTGCGTTACCCAAGGCGCGGTGAGCCATCAGGTGAAGGCCCTCGAAGCCGAACTTGCCATCAAGCTCTTCAACCGCGAACGCCAGCGCCTCATCATCACGGAAGCGGGCAAGGACTACCTCAATATTGTGCGCGATGCGTTCGACCGCATCGCCCTCGGCACCGAGCGGCTTCTGCAGCGTCAGAATGCCGGCGTCCTGACCGTCAGCACTTCGCCGGATTTCGCCGCGAAGTGGCTGGTGCATCGGCTTGGCCACTTTGCCGAGGCGCATCCGGGCATCGATTTGCGGGTTTCTGCGACGCTGCATCACGTCGACTTCGCACGGGAGGAGGTCGACATGGCCGTACGTCACGGCGACGGCAACTGGCCTGGGCTCGACACCGTCCGTTTGTGTGCAGAGCAGCTCTTTGTCGTGTGCAGTCCGAAGCTATTGTCTGGCCGACGGCGCCTCAGCAAACCCGCTGACATCCTCAATTTTCCATTGCTCCACCTGGATAGCCGGGCCGATTGGACAAATTGGCTGCAGGCCCTAGGTCTTGACAGCGCCGACGTTACGCACGGCCCCGTGCTGAACCGCGCAAGTATGGTGATCGACGCAGCGATCAACGGCCAGGGTGTCGCGCTCGCCCGCACGACGCTGGCGGCCTGGGACATTATCAACGGACGGCTGGTGCAGCCGTTCGAAGAATCGCTGCGCCTTTCCAGGACCTACTGGATCGTTTGTCCGAAGGCGACTGCGACACTGCCGAAGATCGCGACGTTCCGCGATTGGCTGCTCGCGGAGGGGGCGAGCGATCTGCGCCAGCTGAAGAAGCGCGGCTGCACATTGCGGCCAATGAGAGAGAAGGGTGACTGATTTGGAAGCCTTCTCTCGCATTGTTGCGGTCCAGTTTTCGGCGAATGCAAGATCATCAGAGGACTCCCACGAAGTACAAAACGATACACGCCGCGCAGCAACCCGCGAGTGTCGGAAACATGGCCGACCCTGAAACGGAAGATTGCGACGGCCGCGGCAACGGACGGCACCATCGTCCACGGATCCACGCTCGAAAGCTTCGGGCATCAAAGCTGAAGAGAAGCCCGCGGACTGGGATCGTCTCGCGAAATAAGGTGTGAATCGCGAATGGCGAGATTGAGCACGACGCCGACTACCGCCGCACTAATCGCGGACAATGCACCGTTTAGCGCCTTGTTGCCATGCAACACCTCGACAGATGGTGCACCGAGGAAAATCCACAGGAAGCAGGGCGTGAAGGTGACCCAGGTCGCCAGCAATCCCCCAACGTCCCCGCCACGAGAGGAGACAATGTACCAGGATCTTGGTAGGCAGCATGAACCCAACGAACTGCAATACCATGATGAGCGGGCCCGCTGTCGTCTCCGCCCTGCCGAGGCCATCTAGCATTTCGCCTGGTTGCAGCCAATGGTAATGCTCGACCGCACCCTGCATAGGCGAGAATGGCATAAGCCCCTTCGAACGTGACCACTGCCATCTTGCTGAAGAAGACGGCGATGTCGCTGAAGACATTGCCCGTACTAAGCGTGGCAAGAATGGCAATGACCGGAATCAGCCAAAGGGCAAGCCAAACGGCCAAAACTGACAATGCTCGTGCAAGCGTGGGACGAGCGTGCTCGGGGAGTTCATCGCCGAGAAGACTCGGTTCGTCGCTGTGCTTGCCTCCGGATGAACCGTAGCCGCCGTTGCTCTTGAAGACCTCGGCGCCACTAGCAGCAGCGATGAAGCAAGCAGTGCCGCACCGAGAACAATCAGCGGAAACGGGAGGGCCAAGAAGATGCCGATGAATGCCGCGGCAACGAGCAGGCGCAGGGCGTTGTTGTTCAGCGCACGTTTGCCGATGCGAACCACGGCGGGATGTTTTCTGCTGTAGATATTGTGACCTGCGGTTCTCTTGGTCCTGGCGCTCCCGCGCAGTTCTGGCTTTTCCGCTTGGATGTGACTTCCAGGCCTAAAGGGCGTCGAGAGGCAGTTTGGGCCCGACGCATCCCGCGTCACGAACCAGGAAAGCCGTCCTTCTGATTTCGCGTACATGGCTGCAATACGTTAGGAGCGGACGGTCGGCTCGAATTTCGCGCGATGATTGGAATACGCCGCGACAGAGCACGTTTTGGCAGCGAAGCGCATTTTGCCAAATGACGCGCATCGCTACGCGAGGGACCGCGCCCCGGCGTGCAAAAGCTCGGTGAGGAGATGCAGAGAGAGCCCATTCTTCCACGCGCAACCTTCTCGAGAAATCGAGCGCCGCACAGTACTTGGGCGGAATGCCGTCTAACCGGGAGACTGCTTGCCCCCGTACGACGAATGTTAGTGGTCCTTCCTTTCCAACGCAAGCATTGCGGAATGCCACGACTGATCTGTGCAAGCGTAGTGTCCGCGAAGCCTAGGTGGAAAAATGCAATGGTGGGCAGCGAAGAAGGCCCCATCTGAATGGGAGCCAGGGGCAGCATCTGGGTGACACCAGCATAGAACGACAGCCCAGCCACATCGATTCCGACGTCGCCCGCTTAGCTCGGCAAGGGTGCTAGGCTCTCCGCTGAACGAAATCCGTTTCACAGAAGTATGATCACCTGCTCCACCTTGCTGCGCAGGTTCCAATTGACAGGCTGATGTCACCTAGCGATACGTGCAGGCATGGGGAAGCGATCTCCCCGTTAGGCGACATGCCCAAGAATCGCGTCCGGTTTTATGTGAAGGACGCAGCATGCCCGCCGTTAGCTTTCGCCTTGCAGGATGGATTCGACGTGATTGGCGCGCTCCACATGTAGGGCATCGTCACTGGACTGCGGCTGCGCTGACGGTGACTATTGGCCTGTTCGCTTCACCGATTTCAGTGTCCCAAACCCTCGATCTGTCGCGCAAGCCGGTCGGTAGCGCACCGCAAGGTTTTGAATTCTGGCGCGAAGGCGAGCCCGATCCCAATCATTGGGCCACCATACGTCAGGCCACCACGGACAGCAGCGTCTCGATCCAGCAGTCCGGCGCCGATCGCGCGGCGCGGACGCTTCTGGCGATCTATAGGCCGCTATGGGCGGTGAATGCCAAGATCAGCGTGCAGTTCAAGCTGATTGATGGGTCGAAGCCGAGCGCCGGCATTGCAGTTCGGCTGACCAGTCCGAATGACTACTACCTTGTGCGTGTCAGCGCATTTGAGCAGCGCCTATCGTTGCTCCATGTCGTCGACGGAACGTCTGAAGAGATTGCCGATGTCGACGCGGATGTTACGCCGAATCATTGGCAAAGCTTGGAAGTGATCGTCAATGGCAACAGTTTCAAGGTTTCGTTGGATGGCCAATGGGTGTTGACGGGCTTCGATTACAGCAAGCCTGCAATTGGACAGTTCGGAGTGTGGGCCGAACGATACGACGTCACTCGCTTCAATCAAATTGAGATTTCACCGCTCACTTACGCAAGCAACCAGGACCTGCGGGGCAGGAGGGGAGGGCAGGATAGCGATGGAGGAGACGAGTGATCTTCGCGACCAATCAACAACAGAGGCCTGTCAGGCTCCGGAACAATGTTCGTCGGTGCTTTCCGGCGGCGATTGCTCTCGCTGCGTGGGCATTTGCGAACGTCAGCGCGGCTGCCGCGGACGCAGGCGCGGGAAAGGTGAAGGCCGAAGGCTGCGTCGGCTGCCACGGCGAGAACGGTGTCTCGGAAATCGAGAGCACGCCTTCGCTGGCCGGGCAATCGGATGCGTTCATCCAGTGGCAATTGGTGTTCTTTCGCAGCGGTGCTCGCAAGAACGAGGTCATGAGCCCGATCGCAGAACAGCTCAGTAATGAGGACATTCGCGATCTCGGCGCCTATTTCGCCTCGCTTAAGCCTTCCGATCATTCGCAGGATAGAGCGCCTGATAACCAGCCTCAACTGACGGAAGCAGGAAAGAACGCCGTAGCGGCCAGCCGGTGCGCTTCCTGCCACGGCGACGATTTCGCCGGCAACAAGGCTACGGCTCGAATTGCCGGACAACGCGAGGAGTACATCGCCAAGGCGCTGCACGATTACAAATCCGGCGCGCGATCGGGAGGTGGTGTGGCTGCAATGGCCGAGATTGCTTACCCCTTAACTGAGCAGGAAATTTCGGCGCTGGCTCACTATCTCGCGCGGCTTTGAGGTTGGCGGCCCATGTCCCCCATAGAGTTCGCTGAAAAGAGTTCTGTTCCGCTGTTGTGCATCAATGCTCTGACGAAGCGCTACGGGCAGGAGCGTGCCATTGATCGGGTGACATTCTCTGTTCTTCCGAACGAAGTTCTCGGCGTTATTGGGCCGAATGGCGCCGGCAAGACCACGCTGATGGAAACGGCCGTAGGTCTGCTTGCTGCTGATTCTGGAGAGCTTCTCTGGCGTGGCGAGCGGTTGCTGGCCTCGCGGCGCCGCGGCCTGCTGTTTTATTTGCCGGATGGGGTGCGTCCATATCAGGACCAGTTGACCGCTGAAGTGATCTCCTTTTTTGCGAGCGTTTATCGACGCTCCGCAGCTGAAATCGATGAAACCTTGACCTCTGTCGGGTTGAAACCGGTTCTTCATAAGCGTGTTCATACTTTATCGAAAGGGTACAATCGCCGCCTCTTGCTCGCGCTCGGACTGTTGACGCCGCACGAACTGGTCCTGATGGACGAGCCGTTCGACGGTTTCGATCTCAGGCAGACCCGCGACATCATCGGCGTGCTACGCCATCACGCTCAACGCGGGCGGACGTTTGTTCTGGCCATTCACCAATTGGCGGACGCTGAGCGGGTTTGTGACCGCTTCGTTCTGCTCGCAGACGGCCAAATTCGCGGCCTGGGTACCCTGGACGAACTGCGGGCAGAAACCTCACTGCCGAACGGATCTCTGGAGGATATCTTCCTTGCGCTCACCTAAGCCATATGATGCACAGGCTGCGCCCCTGCGACCGCTACTCGCAAAGGAAATCCGCGAGATCGTCAGCGGCCGCTCGCTCTGGACGATGTTGCTGCTGTTATGTCCGCTGATCGGCTACAGCTTCTTCCAGGCGGTGTCGCTCTATAGCGAGTCAAGTTCGGCGGCACTGCAATCGCCTGTCCTTGCGAACAGCCTGTCGCCGCTTGACGGCATTTTGGTGCCCACACTTGGTTCATTCTACGTTGCTGTCACGCTACTGTTTCCCTTTGTGGCCATCCGCGTGTTGGGCCACGAGAAGGAATCGGGAGCACTGCGCCTGCTGGTGCAACTGCCGTATCGCACTCCCACGCTCGTCGTGATGAAGCTCATTGCGGTGGTTCTCGCCTGGCTTCTCGCGAGCATCCCGGCGCTCTCCGCACTGGCCGTGTGGCGTACCCTGGGCGGACACCTCGCGCTCGCCGAAACGTCAAACCTCCTTTTCGGCCATCTGCTTTACGGGACCCTGATCGGTGCGCTTGCGCTATTCGCGGCCTCGATAGCCGAAAGCGCAGCAACTGCCGCTATCATTGCGCTTGCGGTCACGATCGGATCGTGGGTTTTGGATTTCACGGTCGCCGGCCATCCGGGCCTGTTGGCATGGATAGCCCAGTTGTCGTTTACCCAAACCCTGCGCCCCTTCGAGCAAGGGCTCTTGTCCGTTGGACTGGTGCTGGGCATCGCTGGCGTGATCGGTGGGTGCGTTGCACTTGCCAGCGTTTGGTTGCCGCCGGGCATTCCACCGCATCAGAAACTGCGTCGCTCTGCACCGTGCATTCTGGCCATCGCCGCAATTCTCGGCGCGGCCACTCAGGCGGGGTGGTCCGTCGATGTTACGGAAGACCGGCGGAATTCTTTTGCCGCCGCCGACCAGCAACTGCTCGCAACGCTGGGGCTTCCCCTGGTTATCAGAGTGCACCTAGCCGCGGAGGACCCACGCTATGCGGATCTGCAGCGCAATGTGCTATCGAAGCTCGAACGGGCGGCGCCGAAGGTTTCCGTAAGTCTCGTGGGCAGCCGACAGTATCCTGCGACCGGCTCGGGCGAGGAGTCCTACGGTGAAGTCCAGTATGTCTATGGTGGCCGATCCGAAGTCAGCCGCTCGACCAGCCCGCGCGAGATACTGCCGCTGATTTATAGCCTCGCAGGCGTTTCGCAGCCTTCGCCAATGTCTGGGGGCGAATACCCCGGCTATCCGCTGGTAGTCAGCGCTGACGTCACGCTTCTCTGGTTCTTTGGCGCGCTGCCGGTCTTCATCGCGATTTTCTGGTGGTGGAGCCGCCACCCACGTCGATTCGATCGCTCTCTCATGCCCGAAGGAGGTCCATCATGAACAGCAGCAATATGAGGGCAGTCATCTCGGTTATTGCTCTTGCGGCATTGGCTTTACCAGTTCTTGCCGCTCAACCCACAAAGATCGATTTTTCGGACGAGACGGTGGGTGCGGAGCCGAAATCCTTCGTACCGGTTGTGGGCGTCTGGCGGATCGAGAGCGATGCCGGAAAGAAGGTGCTCGTCGTTGACGGGCGGCAGTGGAAGGAAGGGCAATCATCGGCGGGTATCGCCGATAAGGCGCGCGCACTCTACGGCGAACGCTACGCTGAGTTTCTCGATCGTGTTCAGGCTTACGCCTACTTCCCTTACGCAGTCGTGCCCACCGTCGAGAATTTCACGGGCGGCGAGATCACCGTGCGGTTTGAGGGGCTGTCGGGCCGCATCGATCAGGGCGCCGGAATCCTGTTCAATCTCAAACCGAATGGCGACTACCTGACCATCCGAGCCAACTGTCTCGAAAACAACCTCGTTCTGTGGAAGGTCGAAAAGGGCAAGCGCTCCTCCGTCAAATGGGTGCGCAATACGCCGACCGCAACGCGGCAGTGGCACGAACTCAAGGTGCGCATTAACGGCACCAAGGTCGAGGGCTATCTCGACGGCAAGCGCTATCTTGAAGACACGCTGGCACAGCCGGTGTCGGGCCGCATCGGCCTGTGGTCAAAGGCCGACAGCCACATGTACTTCAGTGACTACACCGTCACCGCAGCTGATTGATAACGGCTAGGGACCGAGCCACTTCCGGTTACGAGAGGATCGCTCCGGAGTGGGTCCATCAGGGTGACCAATCAAGTTTCTAGCACAGGACCGAAACCTCCTGCGATTGCACCCACCAGTGCCACCTGCCGGAAAGTGCGTCCAAATGCACGACAGCACGTACCTATAACCACCTTGGCAGGCTAATCGACGATCCGACGCGAAAACATCGGCAGCCCGCAACGATTGTCGACCACGGCCGCTTCCGAGCTGTCCGGTTCCACGCAGCCCAACGCGGACATCGGCCGCGCCGGGCGGAATTAGGCCTGAGGCAGAGGTTGCTCACCAGTTCTGGAGATAACACTGGGTTAGAGCGATCGAAGCCGTTCCAAGTCAATTATAGCTCGCCGAATCAGATTTCGCAGTCGACTGAATTCAAAGCCTTACGCAAGCCACCAAACGCGCTTAGCCGACAGAACTCGGTGTCGGTGCCGGCCTTTGAACGCTCGGAAATGGTAGTTCGCTTGAAATCGGTTGTCTTTGGCTTCGACTTAGGAAGGGCAGCGGTAGTGACTTTCTTTGATTTGGGATTGTGCCGATGGCGGTTGATCACCCTCGGGGACTCTAAAGAGCCGATACTGATGGCTTTCGGCGGCGAAATGCGTTCATCGACCAGAGCAGGCTGCGCTGGCGTCTCGCTGCTCGCAGCGGCAATTTCAAGTCGATCCGCCTTCGCCAACGCACCAGGTGAATCGGAAATGCCTACAGGTGTCTCGGCAAAGGGCTGGACGACCGCTACTGCACTACGTGGTGGAGTTCTGAGTTCCATTGCCGCCAGCACTCCTACACCCAGTGGGATGAGGAGGCCCAACAACACCATTCTCAGCATGATGCTCCTCCGACTAATTAGTGCCGGTGCAAATTCTCCGATTTAATGAGGCAACTCGGCGGCGGCTTCCGTAACAACCGGACCCACGTATAGGGCGTTTGCTAACAAGGTTAACCGCCGGCCGATCCCGCCTTCGACCCACCTCAAATATTAGGCCCTCGCCCGACGGCTGCCTGACATGCCTTTTGATCAATAAGCTGAATTCGGACTTCGGAGGGCTCATTTGACAGGCTAGGGCGTGGAACGGCGACTGGCGGCGGTGCTGGCGGAGGATGTCGCCGGGTGTACGCGCGCCGACGAAGTTATCGATTGAGACGATGCAATGTCCGCTTCCAACCGTACGCCGAACAGGAGGTCCAGCTGTTGCTAATCGGGCCACGCGGCGTTCTTAACACGGGCCATGAAGGCGGCCGTCGTACCGCCGAGAATGATATTTGGATTACGACCGTCAAAGTCGTTATTGGCCCTAAGCCGAACAAGGCTCGGCCGTCGGCATGTCGCCTAGCCGCTGCAGACCGGACACCGTTCCTCGCCTCGTCCCACTGCCGCTTTTGACCCGTCGCGGACTTGGCGGTTCACATGGGAATAAGGATGAAAGGGAGCTAATTTGGGCCCTGCCTAATTGAGAGAAGTAGGGGGTGCAATGGCAGAACTCATCGCACTGGCTGGCTTGCCCGGGGTCGGCAAGTCAAGCATCGCGCGGCATCTGGCGCGGCGTTCCGGCGCCGTCTGGCTACGGATCGACTCGATGGATCAGGCAATCTGGGCATCGGGTACGGCGCCGAGCGATCTCTTCGACTGGAGTTATCGAGCAGCCCAAGCGATCGCTGCCGACAACTTAGCCCTCGGTTTCGACGTAATAGCGGACTGTGTAAACGATTGCCAGGAGGCACGCGAAGGTTGGGAAACGGCTGCGCAACGTACCGGAGCCGAAATTAAATGGCTCGAAGTGATCTGTAGCGATCTTGTCGAGCACCGTCGGAGAATTGAGACAAGATCAACCGATATCATGGGACTGGCTTTGCCTGACTGGGATGCAGTTGCCGTCCGCGCCTACGACAAGTGGAATCGGGATCGCCTCATTGTCGATACAGCACATCGCAGTTTGGAGGTATGCGTAGACGAGGCGTTCGATCTCTTACGTAGGTGACAGCCGCTTTTGGCCCCCAAGCAGAACAGCGCTTAAGCGGTTGTCTTGTCGGCTGGTAGAGGCAAACCGGAAGCCGGTCCATGCTCGCCTCCACCGCCGCTTGTGACCCCTAAGCGACATCACCCTTCCGGCACGCCGGCCGTGCACATAGCATCCCGAATACGTTTGCCTCCAGCTCGGAAGGTTGGATGGTCGCTTAGCCGCCGCATGCGGCGGATCGTAAACGTGGGGTCGAGCGTCAAGCCGGTTGCCGCTACGTTGCACCGACCCTTCGAGCACGTAACGAATATTCAACTCCCGCCCGACCTGCCGAACGTCTACTGACCTCCCCTTATATGAGAAGGCGGTGTTGCGGGCGATGACGAACGTGCCACCGATGCGCGAAAGGTCCGTGGTTAGACTCTCAGTCACGCCATCGACAAAGTAGTCCTGCTTGGGGTCACCACTGAGATTGGCGAAAGGCAGCACAACGATGGAAAGACGAGGCGGCGAAAGCGGGCCCTGCCTTGCGCACTCAACCTCTGTCGCCGAGCTTGGCCCATCCCGGACCAGTGCATAGGTCCGGACCGGAAGGGTGATGTTTTTGAGGTTCTGCTCGCCCAGATCAGCGAACTCAATGCCGGCTTTGCCTCGGACGTGATCATACGCGGAAGACGAGATGCAGATACCACCTGGCTCTGCGATGCCTTCAAGCCGCGCCGCAATGTTTACACCGTCCCCAAAGATGTCATGCGGCTCGACAATTACGTCGCCTATATTGATGCCCACCCGGAAGGCAATGCGATTGTCTTCCGCCTCATCGATCGTAAGTTCGTGAGTGCGGGTCTGGAACTGCATCACAGCTCGAACCGCCTCTACCGCGCTCGCAAACTCCGCCAAGAACCCATCACCTGTGTTCTTCACGATCCGGCCACCGTGCTCTGCGATTGCGGGGTAGACAGCCTCCATTAGGAGCGCCCTCAGCTTGGCGTGCGTAGCCTCTTCGTCATGGTGCATGAGCCGCGAATAGCCCGCCACGTCGGCGGCCAATATCGCCGACAATCTACGCTCGATCCGGGGCGGCCGCTCTTGCACCATGACCTGCAGACCTTTCGACCTGCACGTTCTACGATAAATCCGGCCGCCGCGCCACGACCGCTGAAGCGGGATGACAAGTTGGCGTGGATCGTCCGAAGATGACAATGGTGGCGGCTCCATCAATCGGAACGGCCCCAACTAGTTGTCCCGTTGAGCCCTAAAGAACCCGGGCGTTCTCATAAGACATCTTCGCCCATTGCTCAGCTATCCCAGATGAGGTGATGGCGCCTGTTGGCCCAAAACGCACTTGCCGAGGCGAGCTGATGATGTCGGCTCTCGAGTGCAAAACTGACATCCCGTCCTGGCGCCAACAACTACCGAATTTGACCCAAACCCGACATTGCCGCCGCGGACATCAAGGTTGCGGCCGCGCCCCGTGGCCGTGGGAAACATCGACGACAGGCAATTCGAGCCTGATCATTTTCATCCGGAAGCATATTCCAAGGCGACGACGTCCGATAAGATCATCGCCGGGTCGGGCGAACTCGGCCCTCGTAAAAAGCGGTCCCAGGAGGAGCGTCATGTGTAGGTGGAAAATACTGGCGACGACGGCGCTGGCCGCGATGCTGGTCACTGCAACAGCGGTGCGGCCAGTCTCGGCGCGCGAACTCCAGCCCCTCGCCACGGCAACGCCTGAACAGGTCGGCATGTCGGTGGAGCGCCTTGGGCGCATCACCACAATGCTCAAAAAAGAGATTGCCGACGGCAAGCTGCCGGGTGCGGTGGTCATGGTCGCCCGCAAGGGCAAGATCGTCTATTCGGACGCGATAGGCTTCCAAGACAAGGGCGCGGAAACGCCCATGAAGCTCGATTCGATCTTCCGCATCTATTCAATGACCAAGCCGCTTGTCTCGGTAGCGGCTATGATGCTGGTCGAAGATGGCGTCATCCAGCTCACCGATCCCATCTCCAAATTCCTGCCGGCCTTCAAAGACATGCAAGTGAGCGTGGCAAGCACAGGCGCCGATGGCAAGATCACTTACACGAATGTACCGGCGGCCAAGCCGATCACCGTGCAGGACCTTCTGCGGCATAGCGCGGGTCTCGCCTATGCCGAGATCACCAAGAACGAACCGGTAAAGGCAGCCTACGTCGAGGCCAAGTTCTCCCAGCCGGGCGTGCACGAGTAGGACTCCCGGGACATGACGCCAGCCGAGCAAGTCGCCCGCATGGCAAAGATACCCCTCATTCACCAGCCAACCACGATGTGGGAGTACAGCATGGCCGTCGATATTCTCGGCCGCGTGATTGAGGCAGCGTCGGGCAAGCGGCTTGCCGTTTTCTTGGACGAACGACTGTTCAGGCCGCTCAAAATGGTGGACTCGGGCTTCTGGGTGCCGTCATCGAAGATCTCGCGCGTCGCGCAACCGCTGCCGGTCGACTTGGCTTCAGGCTTGAAGACGAGCGTCCTTGATGTGTCGGCAGAGCCGAAGAATGATTCCGGCGGCGCTGGCGCAGTTTCGACCGCCACGGACTATTTGCGATTCAGCCAGATGCTCCTGAATGGCGGCGAGCTGGACGGCGTACGCCTATTGAGCCGCTCGACCATCAAGCTGATGACGTCAGACCATCTCGGCATGCGCATAGCGGCGCCCTTCCAGCCGGGTGAGCTTCTGCTGGGAACTCCCGGCTACACGTTCGGCCTTGGCTTTGCAGTGCGTCAGGGCGACGGCGTAGCTGGTGTGCCCGGCTCGGCGGGCGAGTTCATGTGGGCAGGTTACGCTGGCACCTTTTTCTGGGTCGATCCCCAGGAAGAGATCGTCGGTGTCTACATGACACAGGCCCCGAGCCCAATTCGCGCCTATTACCGCAAGATGTTCAAGGCCCTCGTCTATCAGGCGCTCGTGGACTGAGCCGGTCACCCTGATGCAAGGCAACGGTTACTCGCTGCCTCGCTACTCAACTGGCCCTTTCGCGGGCAGAAAGACCTTGCCCCAGCGTGACAAGGCAGAAGACAGTACGACGGTACGTCGTCGAAGCCGTGAATTAAGCTGGGCCGGCCTGCGGCAGACGGTTGGCGAAGACTGCGCCTACCGAAGCCGCTTCACTCGCCGGCTCGTCTTCGATGCTTGCCCATCACAGGCGTTGACGGCCTCTTCGGTTTAAAGCCCGCTAAACCAGTTGTAACCTTCATCCTCCCAGTACCCGCCGGTGTAGTTGTTGAGCACGGCAAGCCCGATGACGTGCTTTGGATTTTTGAAGCCGAGCTTGGTCGGAATGCGCAGGCGCATCGGAAAGCCGTATTTCGGCGGCAGGACCTCTCCATCGTACTTGAAGGTCATCTGCGTCTGCGGATGCAGCGCCGTGGCCATATCGATGGAGCTCGAATAGCCTTCGGCGCAGGTGAAATGCACGTACTTTGCCCGCGTGTCGGCTCCAATCCGGCGGAGAAATTCGTGCAGCGGCGTTCCTGTCCACTTTCCGATTGCACTCCAGCCCTCGACGCAGACGAGGCGGGTGATCTGCGTCTCCTGGGGCAGTGCGTAGAGCCGATCGAGCATCCATGGCCGTTTGTCGTCGACCAAACCGTCGATCAAGAGCTTGTAATCGTCTTCGTCGATATCGGGCGCATTCTCCTCGCGATAATACGCATTGAACGGGAAAGGACGTGTGATCGCGGCTTCTGGATAGGACGGTGCCAGTCGGTTCGGGTTGAATAGCCACGCCTGCACGCGATCATTGAAGCGAGACACGATGCGTAGCGCATTCTCAACTGACGGCCCATCAATGATGTCGCATCCTGTTAGAAAGGCGAGTGCGCCAGCGCCTGCGCCAGCCCGCAGGAAGGCGCGACGGGTTGGCTCGGGCAGGAGTTTGGCAACGTCCTTGGCCAGCAGTTCGGCGTCGATCCCGGGAACCGATGATCTCGAATGAGACATCTCTGGTCTCCTCAGCGGCCGCATATTCCAAATCCTATCACCGCAAGCATCACTACGGCGTTGATCTGGGCACCAGCACATCAAGCGGATGAACCGGCTCTTTCGCCTTTGCCAAGCCTGGCCCGCCGAGGGTTGCTTCTCCGCGCTTCCTGGTTCCCGCATGGGGCAACTGTGGTAATCTAGGTCTTGGCAGCTATCAATGCCGCAGGGATCAGCGGAGTTCCTCGAAACCCCTAGCGCGCGAGGATGGAATTGACCCGGGTCGTCTAGGGTCATTCCGGCAGCTGTCCAAACCAGTGCTCCAAATCATCAGGGAGGAAGCGATGTCTCGCACCATAGCGTATTCGCTGCGAATGATTGGTTTTGCCGCTGTGCTGGCGGCGCCCGTAGCATGGGCTCAGGAGGCTCCGCCGGTCCGCGTGCGTGGCACCATCGAAGGTGTCATCGATAGCGCTGGCTACGTGGTTAAGACACGCGATGGAGCCGAACTGAAGGTGACGCTTACCGAAAAGCCGCAGATCGCCGGCATCGTCAAGGCGTCGCTTTCCGATATCAAGGAGGGCTCGTTCGTGGGCGTTACCGCCATGCCCAAGGCCGACGGCAGCTTGAGCGCACTCGAAGTCCACATTTTCCCAGAGGCCATGCGCGGATCTGGTGAAGGACACTATCCGTGGGATCTTCGGCCCCAGAGCACGATGACGAACGCGAATGTTGAACAGATCGCTGCTGCTGTTGATGGGCGCACGTTGACCTTGAAATACAAGGACGGGGAGAGGAAAGTCTTCGTCCCCGCCGATGCCCCCATCGTCGCTTACGTCCCAGGGGACAAGAGCGATCTCAAGCCTGGCGCGAAAGTCCTCATCATCGCGACCAAGCAGCCCGATGGAACATTGCAGGGTCGCGCCTGGCGCGTCGGTCGGGATGGACTAACGCCGCCAATGTGACTGCAGCATGAGCGAGAAGCTCCGCGAGTGAGTAGCTCTTTCTTGTGAAGCCCACGACGGCAATACGTGGACACGGATCAAGCGGTAGCGCCGAATAGCGCGAGAGTTGGTACATCCGGTTTTGGCACAAACCGGTGGTTAGAGGTCGGGCAGAGCATGTCCGCTCTGCCCGGGTATTTCAGACATCGACTTCTTCCGCTATTGCCAGGGCATCATCCACTTCGATGCCCAGATATCTGACCGTGCTTGCGATCTTAGTGTGGCCAAGCAAAGCTGGACAGCCCTGAGATTTCCTGTCCGTCGGTAAATCAGGGTAGCTTTTGTGCGTCGTAGGGAGTGCGTCCCACACAGTCTTGGGTCCAGGCTAACGCCGGCGATCCATGGACGGTCTGGACATTCCGTCGGTGTATTTGATGGAGCCGATGTTCTATGAAGAGCATCCGGACAAATACGAACCGATTGCTTCCGTCGCGGCCACATCACGATTCCGGTTTTTGCGCGATTCAATATCGTCAGGACTCGACAACGCCAGCGGCGATCCGGAAGGAACATACGGTCCTCGTATCACTCTCCAGGCATCCGATATGCCCTACCATGGGTCTCACGGTGGAAAGGCTGGGCTCCGGCCAATTGACCCGACGCCAGCGCTCGACCGCGAACCGAATTTTTGTAGTCATGCAAGGAACTGGGGAAAACCAGAGTGGGCGAGAAAGCTTTCGCCTGGAAAAGAGGCGACACGGTCGTTGTACCCACCTGGACAGCCTTCAGCCACCAGGCGGCGTCAGATTCTCAGCTTTTCTGCCTGTCGGACCAGCCGTTAATGCGAGCGTTCAAGTACTATCGCTCCGGGTTCGCCTAAACTGCAGTTATGGTCACCGTTGACGGGCGGTCGATTGCCCCGTTGATTTAGTCAGATCGGTTTGGCCCCGATCTGGGCTTGAGTTGGCTCGGTTTCGACCAATGCATGCGACCCCTGACTGTTATTGATGTCCACTTTGGGCGGCGGGGTGGCCGCCCTTGCGATACCCATTCCGTGCGATACCTTCCAGAGGCAGTGCATCTTTCCTAAAGATGCTCCGACCAGGAGTCAGTGATCCATGGCTCAAGCTGTTCGGGCTGCAAGTCCAGTCCCGCGCCGGGACCTTCCGGTACCGTGAGCATGCCGTGCCGGGTAACTGATGGTGTGCCGGCAAGGCGCAGGAGCGGGTTGTGCATCATGTCGTACTCCACGAATGGATATGCGGCGCAGGCTCCGCCGCGGCGCGGATCAAGCACAGCCGACATTTGAAGCGAGGCGTGGAAATTTACGGCCGTGCCAAACACATGGGGCATGATGGGCAGATCATAGGCTTGCGCGAGCGCCCAAATTTGCCGAAAGCCGCTGTAACCTCCGCATATCGAAAGATCGGGTTGAAGAATATCGAAGGTACCTGCGGCCAGAAAATCACGAAAGGCACGCACGCTTCCGAGTGCTTCTCCGCCAGCCGTGGCGACCCTGGCGGCGCGCGCAAAGGATTGATAGCCCGGGATGTCCTCCGGTTGAACGGGTTCTTCAATCCAGAGCAGGTCGGCTTCTTCCATGAACCTTGCCGCGCGGATGGCGGCTGCTGCGGTATAGCCCTGGTTGATGTCGACCATGATGCCGATGTCAGGGCCTACCTGCTTGCGAAGCGCGTTTGCCATGATGCCATCGGCTCTCGGCTCAACGCCGCCCCGGGGCTTGACGGCTTTGAAGTTCAGGGAAAGATACTGATCGACCTCGCGTTGATATTCCCGATAGGGATCGGGCTGCATTCGCACGAATGGCCCGCTTGCGTAAGCAAACACCTCGTTGCGTACCGCCCCGCCCATCAGCGCCGCTACGCTGATTCCATGCATTTGCGCAGCAAGATCGTGCAAGGCGATGTCGATGGCCGATATCGCCATCATCGACGCGCCGCGCCGATCATACCCGATGGAGGCGCACATCGATTGAAAGTGGCGGCCATACTCGGCGGGCGACTTGCCCAGGATGAGTCCGGCCAACCGGGCGCGGATGAAGGCGCCGGCGGCGTGCGGGGAATTGCCTGCCTCTCCCCAGCCGGAAAGGCCGCGATCTGTGCGTATCTGGATAAGCAATGCGTCCCGCTTCCGGAACACGTTGAGTGCGTTTCCCATCGGCTCGGCCAGCGGGAAGCTAAGATTGAAACCACGAATGTCGATAATTTTCATAACAGCTCACTGGGTCCACGTGAGGGCAGGGGTCAGCCCGGCTGAATATTTCCCTTCTCGACGATGCGGGTCCATTTTGCGATCTCGTCATCGATGCGTGCCGCAAAGTCCGACGGCGAGCTGCCAACAGAAATAAAGCCGAGTTCCGTTATCCTGAATCGGAGTGCCTCAGTTTTGAAGGCCTTGCCGGCAACCTCGGCAAGCTTGTCGATGATTGGAGGCGGCAGCGCGGCCGGCCCGACGATGCCGAAGATTGGCGTGGCGTCGACCGCCGGCAAGCCGGCCTCGGCCATTGTGGGGACGTCCGGCAACTGTGCGACGCGGTCGCCTCCTGTAACGGCCAGGGCGCGAACCAGACCCTGACGTACCTGCTGTCCGATTGCCGCAACGGTGGCAAACGTCATTTGTACCTGGCCGCCAATCAGATCGGTAATGGCCGGCCCGCCGCCTCGATAAGGCACATGAAAAATATCGATCTCGGCTGCTTGTCGCAGTTGCTCTCCGGCCAAATGAATGGCGGTTCCAAGTCCGGCCGAGGCGAAGTTGATCTTGCCCGGCTGAGCTTTGGCGAGCGCTACAAATTCCTGCAGGCTATTGGCGGCCACAGAGGGATGCACGACGAGAACGAGAGGGGAAGTCGCCAAAAGCGAGATCGGCGCAAAGTCTTTCTTGGTGTTGTAGGGAAGCTTCGTGCGAAACAGGCCAGGGTTAATAACAAACGCGCTGTCGATAATTCCGATCGTCTGGCCGTCGGGGGAAGCGGTTGCGACCGCTTGCGTGCCGACCATGCTGGCGCCGCCACCGCGATTATCCACAATGAAATGCTGGCCCATGTCGCGTTCGAATTCCGGTGCCATCAGCCGCGCAATAATGTCGGAGGCACCTCCCGCGGCATACGGAACGATGATCTTTACAGGTCGTTGCGGATAAGTCTGCGCCTTGGTTGTTCGCAGGAACGGCGAAACAGAAAGCGCGGTTGCCAGCCCCGAGCCGACGATCGTTCTTCGCGTAAATGGCCGCATTGTGCTTCTCCATTGCCCAGGTCTGCTCCCTTGAGCAGCGCGGCGGCTTGAGCCGGACCCGTGGCCCGCGGGTCAAGACCGAACTAGACTATCGCGTGGTTTTCCGGCGTCTCATCAATCGTTGAATTTGAAACCGGGTAAGGGGTCGCCCGGCGGTCCCGGATCGGAAATCGAAGCGCAATTGGACTGCATCGGATTCCCCGCCAGGGCGGCCTGAACGAATGCAAGCTCGTCGGAGTAGGCTGCGTGGACCGTTCCGTTATGGCTCACGCCGGCATAGGCTTTCCAAACCACATGGCTCCCGGCGGCGCAGAGTGCTGCAACCGCGGCATATTGGCGCTGCGGTTGGATCGACTTGTCGGCCAGGCCTGTGGCGAGAAAGACCGGTACCGGCATTCGAACCGGACTCATTTCTATAGCGGCGCTTAGACGATCCGCGATCTCTGGATCTTTCAGGCTGTTTGCCAAAGTCAGGCCGTTGCTGCGAACGACCTGCGCAAGCTCCGCGTTGCATCCCTCTCGGGCGGCCTGCAGCAGTGGCTTCCCCCCTTCAGTAACGAGGTCGTCCGGCCTTATTGCGTCGCTCCCAAGAGCACCGCCGATCATCATGAGAATGGTGATTTGCGGCGGAAGTGAACGCGCAAAACTGTGCTCGCTTGAAGACTTCTTGGCCGCCGCCGGAAACTGGGAAACGACTCCTGTTGCGATCGATGCCTTGATGTTGAGGTCGGGGGCGTAGGAAGCCGCGAGACGCGTTGCGCCGAGCGAGGCGCCGGAGCCTTGCGACTGACCCGTAATGATGATGGCGTTGGCGATCTGTCCGTTCGAATGGTCGAGCGCTGCTCTTGCGGCATCGAGCACCGAGCGTCCTTCTGCTTGCCAGTTGAGATAAGGATGCGGGCCGGGACCGCCAAGACCTTGGTAGTCAGTCGCAACGACGGCAAAACCTTGTTCCAGCCAATTGTTGATGTACTCGCCGTCGCGCGGTCGATGCCTGCTCCAGGATGGGGCGCACCTGTCGGAGACGCCGAGCGTGCCGTGCGCCCAGGCAACAAGCGGCCATCCGCCTTGCGGCGCGGCTCGCTTCGGAAGATAAAGCGTGCCGCTTACCGGAATGATGCCGGATCGCCATCTTGCATCTGTCGAAGTGTACAGGATTCTCCTGGCCGTTGCGGCCGCAACGATCTCAGGCTGATCGGGTATCCCCTCTTCGCGGAGCATGAGACCTGGCTTTTCGGGCAAAGCGCCGGTCCAGCGGTAGAACGGCGACAGATCCTGGTCACCAACGATCGGCCCCTGAGGTAGCGACTCCGTTGCGGCGTGCAGCACGCCCGGATGGGCCGAGGCGCAGAGAGCGAGTGCCGCGACGCTCACACTTGCAAATGCTTTCATCGTTCCGTTCCTCCGCTTTTTTTGGTGCAGCTCGAGAGGCTGCGCTCCTTTGTGACTCGTCGCGTTGCTCTCTTCAGCACTAAGCCCTGCGCGCGTGGCGAGCTACGCATGTCCTCTCGCAGTCGAAAGCCGCGTTGGCAGTCAATCGAGAATCCTATTCCACCTGCAGCCCGATCCGGCGGATGACATCTCCCCACTTGTCCGATTCCGCCTTGAGCAGCGCAGCCGCTTGAGCCGGGCTCGTAGCCCGCGGCTCGAGGCCGACCTTGGCGAACTGAGCCACCGCGTCGGGCTTCTGCAGCACGGCATTGAGTGCGGTGTTGATCTTGCCGACGGTTTCGTCCGGCATCGCTGCCGGACCGTAGAAGGCGAACCATGTTTCGACCTGATAGTTGGGCAGGCCTGCCTCGGCCGAATTCGGCACGTCCGGCAGCAGCGGCGTACGCTGCCGCGACGGGACGACCAACGGTCGCAATTTCCCATCGGCGATGTAGGGCGCCGAGTTGCCGATGGCGTCGACCATTACCTGCAGCCTTTCGCCGAGCACATCGGTCAGCGCCGGTCCGTTGCCGCTATAGGGAACATGGAGCATCTCGAAGCCCGCCATGTTCTTCAGCAACTCGCCGGCAAGATGCAGAATGACGCCGGTCGCGGAACCGTAGGCGAGCTTGGTTGGGTTCGCCTTGCCGTAGGCGATGAGTTCCTGCAGGTTGTTGACAGGCACGCTCGGATTGACCGAGACCACCAGAGGTCCGGTGCCGATCAACCCCAGCGAAGTGAAGTCGTTGATCCCGTCATAGGGTGCGAGCTTGCGCAGATGCGGATTCACCGCGTGGGTAGATACACCGCCGAGCAGCAGCGTGTAGCCGTCGGGTACCGACTTTGCGACGAATTGCGATCCGATGATCGCGCCCGCGCCCGGCCGGTTCTCGATGACGATCGACTGCCCCAGCCGGTCGCGCATACGCTCTGCGATGAAACGCGCGACGACATCGCTGCTCCCGCCGGCCGCATAGGGCACGATCAGCTTGATGATCCGGCTGGGATAATCGCCCTGCGCGCGGGCAAGCCAGGGAGTTGCGAGCGCGCCGAGCAGGCCAAGGCTAGCCCGCCGCGTCAGCCCTCTCGCCGTTGTCATCCTGTCTCTCCCGGTCTTTCGCCGTCCGCAAGGCACGCGGCGTTATTTTTCTGCTTTCGAGCAGGCCCGCCGTTTCCGCCTTGAGCAGGCCGAAACCGCCTGCAATCGACCACCACATGTGATCGGCGCGGTGGACGATCAAGCATTCGAGGCTGCGCTGCATCAGGTCGCCCTCGTAGGAATGGCCGAGTGCGATGTGCGCGATTTCTTCGGGTAGCCCCACTGCGATGCAGACGTGGGCGCCGTAGACCGGATGGCGCAGTGCGGGCGAACCGGCCTGCGACTTGTCCGCTTCCCATCGTCTGCGGTTGGCGGGATCGAACTCCCAGGCCTTGCCGACATCGTGCAGCAGTGCACCCGCCAGAACGATGTCGTGGTCAACAATGGCTTCGGGGAATTCCTGCGCAAACTCGTCTGCGATCGCTATTGAGATTCGGGCCACGCTGCGCAGATGTACCGCCTGGCTGCCGCGCTTCAGCGCGAAGACGCCGGGCATCGCCTCTCCGGGAATGGCGGTGACGCGCGGAAAATCCGTTTCCGCCAATGCATAGGCCCAAGCCTCGACCGCCTTGTGGCGCAGTTCCTCATCATGAATCTGCGCAAGTTCAGGCAGATCCTCGAGCACCGTCGCGCGCAGCGCGTCCGTTACGGGGCGGGGTAGGCGTCGGTCAAGGAAATACATGGACAACCATTATTCGTCTCAACCGAATGTTGCCGCCGCCCACAACATAGTTTCAAATACCGATTTGATCATAGTTTATGCCCTGGAGTTATATAATGGCGATCAGCGTACGGGAGATGGACGTGTTCCGATGCGTGATGCAATCGGGCTCGGTGACCAACGCGGCCATTACCTTGAACATTTCCCAACCGGCGGTCAGCCGTATGCTGCAGCAGGCGGAGGAACGTCTCGGTTTCAGGCTGTTCGAGCGCGAGAAGAAACGGCTGAAACCGACGACCGAGGCGCAGACGCTCTTTGCGGAAGTCGTGAACGTGTTCGCGGCAATCGAGCACACCCAGCGGTTGGCGGCTGAGCTGCGCGACGGTCAGGTGGGGCTCCTGACGCTTGCGACCGTGACCGGGTTCGGTCACACCGTTGTGCCGCAAGCGGTCCGACGTTTTCGCGCCGAACGGCCGAACGTCTCCGTTGTCATTCAAACGTTGACGGGGCCGGAGGTCGTCACCCGCGTCGCCCAAGGGCGAGCTGATCTCGGTCTGACTGTCGGCCCGATTGGGGATCCGTCCCTTGAAAGTACCATTCTCTGCACGACCAAGCTCGGCTGCGTGCTGCCGGTCGGTCACCGGCTTGCGGCTAAGGCTGCATTGAGCGCGCCCGATCTTGCGGACGAGCCGGTGATCTGTCCGGGTCCGCATTTGTCGATCGGGGCCGCGATTGTCATTGCCTTTGCCGAGGCCAATCTACGCTTGCGCATCGCCGTCGAGGCGTCGCAGTCGAATATCGCCTGCGAGCTGGTACGTGCCGGTGCCGGCATCGCGATCCTGGACGGCCTCGGGCTGCTCAGTGCGCGATCTAATGATCTCGTCACGCGTCCATTCGCACCTAGCCTGCAAAGTGTCGCGCGGTTGCTGAAAGGCACAAAACGGCCGGCTTCTCGTCTGGTGGAAGAGTTTGCCGGCGTCGTGCAGAGGGTTACGGTCGAGAGCGGCTTGTAACGAAGCAGAATCTCATCTGGTTGACGGAAGCAATTGCATCGCAATCTCAATCGCATAAAAGTTCGCAGCTTTGTTCTGAGTGGCGCTCCAGCGAGGATACGACTGCGAAGCGAAGCTAGATTCTCCAGGCTTCGGGCGCGGTAGCCGCGATAGCAAATCTGGCTTGGGACCAGCGAACGGCGCGGTCGAACTCAAGGTACGTGCTTTTGAAGCACCGTCACCGCTGCGAGAACTGTTCTCCCGAGAACGCCGCAATGAATTTGCAACGAATTGGGTGCAACGACCGTGACGGAAGCGCCTGCCAAAGGCAATAAAGATCAATAACTTAGATGTTCACTGCGTTCGGGAAGCAGGGATCAAATCGCAACTTGGACCGAATGTCGGTATCCGTGGTTGCGCCTCCAGGATTTTAACCTGCTCGGTAGCTTTCGAAGCCGTAGTTAGATCGTGCAACTCTCAGTCGCCTTTCCGTCAGGCCCCGTGCGTTCAGCCGAACGTGAATGCAAATGCTTCCACGCCAGAGCCGAGAAACTCGATCTCGAACTGTCGATCCATCACGGTCTTCGGCTGACTTACCAGTGGGTACAGGCGCTGTTCGGCCACTTCGCCGTTGCCTTGCTCGTCAACGTCGATTTCCGGGCTTTGGCTTGGCTTTGAATCATGCAAAGCACCACAAATGTCGGCCGCCGCACCCCGGTTTTCAATTATTGTGCTGCCGTTTGCGAACCTGAGCGGCGATCCAGCACAGGATTATGTGCCGGACGTTATTACAGAGGGACTCACGACTGCATTGTCGCGCATCAAAAGCGCCGTCGTCATCGCGCGCAGCACGGCTTTTACCTACAAGGGAAAATCGGTCGATGTAAGACAAGTGGGCAAGAACCTTGATGTACGCTACGCGCTGGAGGGAAGCATGCAGTACAGCGGAGGTAAGGTGTGGGTGAATGCCCAACTGATTGACGCCGAAACCGGTGCTCATCTTTGGGCTGACCAGTTCGACGCAGATAGAGCTGACCTGTTCGATATGCAGGATGAAAATGTCACTCGTCTGTCACGTGTGTTGTCCATCCAGCTTGTCGATGTTGACATTGCGCGGGTCAAGCGGACCCGTTTCGGAAACATGGATGCTCAGGACCTGGCCATGCAGTGCCTTTCCGGCGTAACCAGATCGGGGCCTGATGACGCTGCGGCCAAACGGTTACCTGGTGCTCGGCATCGCGAACAACTTTCTAGCTCGGCCAGACCGGTCATTGGAGGTGGCAGACAAGGCAATTCGCCTCAGCCCGCGCGATCCCTACTTGCCGGGCTTCTATGAGATAAAGGACGAAGCCTATTTTTATAAGGCTAGAGGATAACGCGATTGAATGGCTGCGGCGCCAAATGGCGGCTGCCCCGCGGGGCGATCCCTACCGGTTGTTTTTGTTTGCGTCCGCCCTTGCCCTGAACGGACAGGTGGCTGAGGCACGAGATGCCCTGGCGCGGTATTTGTCGAACAGTAACACTCAGAGCAAGATTATTGCCCCAGTCTCGAGCGCAGCAGCAATCGCTTGCGAACAGTCCAAAATGGCTGGCCTACAACGAGCGCATTTTTGAACGCTTGCGAATAGCCCGGGACGGCTGAGGAATGTGTCTGGCGACTTTTCAATGGTCGAACTGCCATTGGCGAATTAGCATTCCCGAATACGTCACCGATTTACGCCGGCCCTTGCGGGAATTGATACGCGATCCACTGGCATCGGGAACTTGCGCAGCACGCGCGCGATGACCGACGGACGAAACAGTGCGGCTGGCGGGTCGATCATGTGCATGACGCGATAGAAGGCGAGCGCGAGAGAGGTGTCGTGGGCGCACCTTTCGTGAAGCCGGCCGGTGTACCAATGAATGAACGCCATCCCAAGGGGACGTTCCCCCACAGCCTCCTCATGACGGAAATCCTCAGCTGTAGTCGGCCCCCACGCGCTGTCGATGATGTCCACGACCTTGCCGTGAAAGCGCGCGGGCAAACCATCTAGATCGGTTCGCTCCCGCAGGACTTCGTCGAGCACGATTGCCTCGCGCGCGCTCACCGTCATCCCCTGACCGTAGATCGGATTGAAGCTGCAGAATGCGTCTCCCATGACCAAGAGGCGCTCGGGAAACGGCTTCACACGATCGTAGTGACGGCGAATGTTGGTATGGAATTTGTAGGTTGCGATCGGCGTCAGCGGCTCTGCAGTTGCAAGAGCCCGATAGACATCTGGCACCGCGAGAGTCCGTGCAAACTCCAGATATCCTGCTTCGTCGGTCGGCGGGTACACGCCGTGACAGCCGCCGAGCGTGACCAGCCAGCGATTGCCCTCGACCGGAAAGACTGCCGCGAACTTCTTGTCCGGAGCGCGGGGCGAGACCAGCAAGACTTTCCAATCTGTCCTCTCCGGCCCCGGAC
The DNA here is from genome assembly GCF_013114825.1 of Bradyrhizobium australiense. Lineage (GTDB taxonomy): Bacteria > Pseudomonadota > Alphaproteobacteria > Rhizobiales > Xanthobacteraceae > Bradyrhizobium > Bradyrhizobium australiense. The sequence continues at coordinate 71,880 of NZ_JAAVLX010000001.1, forward strand.
GATAGAGCCGTGACGCGTACATAACGTCAACCTTCACGCTCGATTCGGCCGGCTTGCCATAACTGAGGGCCTCGAGCCAGTGGGGAGTGCGCGAGCCGCGCCCGCTGGCATCGACGATCAGGTCGGCGATCAAGACCGAGCCATCGTCTGCCTGCGGCCGGATTCGGACGCCGGTCACCCGCTTGCGATCAGGGTCGAAGGCAAGTCCGTCGACGGCGGCCTCCAGGATGCGCACATTCGGCCGCCCGCGCACGCGCTCGGCGATTTGGCATTCCAGGTACGGCCGCGTGAACAGAATGCCGCCGATGCCGCTGTCGAAACGCACCTTCCAAACCCCAAAATGATGCCAGTGAAAATCGCGGCCCATATCACCGGGGACAGCGCCGCCGGCCAGAAGTGCGGGGACCAGGTCGGGAAAGAGCTGTGACAAAATCTCTTGGCCCTTTGCGAGCAAGCCATGCACGTGTTGGCCTTGCGGTACACCTTTACGCGGCTTCGGCTCCGTCGCGACTCCGTCGCGCTCGATCAGCGTGACAGTCTCGAAGTGATCGGCCAGGACGCGGGCCGCGAGCAGGCCGGCCAGACCTCCGCCGACGACGACGGCGTGGTGTCTTGCGCAGGAAGGGTTCCTATGAGCCATCGCACTCTCGTTTATCAGCTGCCGACGAGCACGGATGAGCGGCAGCAACAGTGGCCTCGCCAAAATCGCTAGGCGACCCCGTGATGACAGATGGAGCTTAAGCGCGACCGGTTGGGGCGCGTATGAGGCACCTCACATCATCAGAATATTCAAAGAGGGAACTCGCAGATGACGTACGGCGGGATTGTGAGTTCCGCCGCACATCATGTCCGCTCTACCCAGGGACGACATGATCGCGTGGGTCACCAACGTCTGCTTCGAGGCGTAGAGCCGACCAAGTCGAGCGCGGCCGTTCGCTTTTGACCCAGGCTGTGTGAAAACTCCTTCGATGCTATGATTCTCTTGCTGAATCGGCGGGGGAAGCGATGCAGGGTTTCGTTCAAGTGGCGGATCGCCAGCAGACGATGCTGTTGCCGGAATGCCTCGATGATTGGGTCGACGAGAGCAATTCTATTCGCGCGGCCGATGTTTTGTGGATGCGTTGGAACTGCGCGACCTCGGGTTCGATAGCGTTGATCCTGCGGCGACCGGCCGGCCGGCGTACCATCCTTCGCCGATGCTCGGCTATCTCAACCGGGTCCAATCGAGCCGGCGGGTGGAGCGCGAGGCTGGCCGCAATCTCGAGGCGATGTGGCTGACCGGACGGCTCACGCCGGATCACAAAACCATCGCCGACTTCCGCAAGGACAATGGCCCAGCGATCAAGAAGGTTTGCGCGCAATTCGTCGAGTTGTGCCGCAAGATGGGCCGACTGATGAAGGCCAGCTTTGCCATCGACGGCAGCAAGTCAAGGCCGTGAACAGTCGCGACAACAACTTCACGCAAGGCAAGATCCAGCGCCGCCAGAAGCAGATCGAAGAGAGCGTGGCGCGCTACATGAGCCAACTGGACACCGGCGACCGCCAGACTGCCGCAGGAGAAGAGCCGTCGGAAACGGTGCAACTGACCAAGACGCGGCTTAAGGAAAAGCTGGCGAAGCTCGAAGAAGAAGTGGAACGACTGGCCGCGATTGAAAAGGCATTGCTCGCCTCGCCCGACAACCAGATATCGCTGACCGATCCCGATTGCCGCTCGACGGCAACGAGCGGGCGCGGCTCAGGCATGGTCGCCTACACCGTACAAAGTGCGGTCGACACCACGAACCATCTGATTGTCGCGCACGAGGTCACCAACGTCGGCACCGATCGATCGCAACTGGCGAGGATGGCGCAGGCGGCGAAAGCCGCGCTGCGCAGCGATAACCCGCAAGCCATGCGTGTGCGTCGCGAAACCGTCGAGCATCCGTTCGCCACACTGAAGATGCGGATGGGTGCGACATACTTTCTAATGAAGCGGTTGCCCAATGTCGCGACTGAAATGGCGCTGAACGTACTCGCCTACAACCTCACGCGCGTAATAAACATCGTCGGCATCAAGCCGCTCCTGGTAGCAATCCGGGCGTGAAGAGCTCGTGCCGTTATGCGCATCGTGTGACCGTTCAGGTTCGCTCAGCGTAGCCCGAGGTTGCGCCCGGGTTGACTCCAGACTCGATACACCAAAAATCCGCTCAGACCGTCGTGTCGACGCGGATCGTCCCCGGTTGCATGCAGTTTTTGGACGGAAAAACGTTTTCACACAGCCTGGACCCGAAGCGGACATGCCGACCCTTCCGATTAGTGTCTGCTTCGACCGGACATGGCGAAGTAAACCGCCACTTCCGCCAACTGACCATAGCCTGAAATTTTCGAACCCAGCCGGCTCCGCTGGCGTACGAAAATTACTAGCCCGCAACAAATTCCGCACCTCGTGACATAAAACATTTGACGCGCTGAATTTTCTCTGTGTTTAGATCATGACACTCGTCGCGGGTGAAATTGCCTGCACTCTTGAGGACCGTAATGCGCAACGCACGCACACACATCGCAGAGACCGCCGCCCGCGTCTGGCCACTTATTCGGCTGGCCGATTGGTCGTGCAGGTCCGTGATGACGTGGGGCCCGAATTTTCAGCTCGAGACGGGGCTGATCCGCAAAGCAAGAGTGTAACTCTCGGCGCAGGGCCGCTCCCTCCGCCGAACTGGCAGGAGGGCAAGATGAACGCCCGCAACGACGTCAAGAGACGATCCGATCAGAGCTTGGACGCGAGGCTTGTGGTGGCAGCGGTTCAACTGCGATTTGCCGCGCGGGTTGATGTTCTCGTGGCTCGCTGGCTCGAGCGCTGCGCCACGAACGCCGAGGCCGCACAGCGGTTGTTCAAGACCGATCGGAAGCCCACACGTCAGTTCGGGATGGGCGTGAGCCTTGCCGTCTCATCTCCACGTTGGGATGAGTCCCCATGACGGGGGCAGGCGGCGGGGGTGGGGATAGCTCCAAGATATGGACAGAGGCTGCCCGCATGGCAGCCTCCCTTACTCTATTGCAGTCACCAGTGACCTGATGCGTCCTCAAGCAAGGCACTTCCTCTAGCGCGCGGTTCAATGTCGACTCTCGGACCGGACCTGAACGACTGATCTGACGATTCTGCTTACGCGGGCAAAACAGATCTTCCGGTTGAACCTCTCGAATTCCGAGTTTGGCCCAAATGCGAAGTGCCGGTGGCATTGAGCAAGGTCCGCTTTCAGGGGTAATCCGGAAGACATTTGCTCTCACTGAGTTCTTCTCAGTTTGACCCACACCGGATATCGCGCCCTGTCGCTGCCATGCCGCGCTGTTGCAGGGCGCGGAAGCAAAAGCCGGCGCCCCGCTTTGCAGTGACGCCCTTCCCCTGTACCATCATCCCAAGACGACCGGCATTCAGCGGTCGCTACGGCAAGGGGAGGGTTTTCATGCGTCGCAACATTATCGCCGCGCTCGCGCTCCTGTTGTGGGGAGCGGGGCTGACCGCCTCCGCGGTCGCGCAGCAACCGGTTAAGCTCGGTGTCCTCAACGACCAGACGGGACTGTACGCGGATCTGAGCGGCATGGGCTCAGTCCACGCCGCGCGCATGGCGGTCGAGGATTACGGCGGCAAGGTGCTGGGCCGGCCGATCGAAGTCATCTTCGCCGACCACCAGAACAAGCCCGACATCGGCGCCAACATCGCGCGGCAGTGGATCGAGACCGAGGGCGTCAACCTCATCCTCGACATTCCCAATTCGGCCGTGGGGCTCGCCGTGCGCGAGGTGACGCGCACGCACGACGCCGTTGACATCAACACCGGCGCCGCCACGTCGGATCTTTCCGGAAAAGCCTGTTCCCCGCACGGCGTGCACTGGAGCTTCGACACCTACGGGCTTGCGGCGACGATCGGTCAGGCGTTGGTGAAGCAGGGTGGGGATAGCTGGTTTTTCATCACCGCCGACTACGCATTCGGGCATGCCCTTGAGCGCGACACCTCAGCGTTCGTCGCGGCCGCCGGTGGAAAGGTGGTGGGGGCCGTGCGCCATCCGCTCAATACCGCCGATTTCTCGTCTTTTCTGCTGCAGGCGCAAGCCTCGAAAGCGAAGATCGTCGCTCTCTCGAACGCTGGCGGCGACACCATCAACGCGATCAAACAGGCCGGGGAATTCGGCTTGGGCCGCAGCAGCGATCAGCGCGTGGCTGCGCTCCTGCTGCAGTTTCCCGACACCCACGCCCTTGGCCTCGAAGCGGCGCAGGGCCTGACTGCGAGCGAGACTTTCTTCTGGGACCTCGACGACGCGACCCGCGCCTGGACCAAACGCCTCCTCGCCCGCAACGGCGGGAAGCCGCCAAGCATGATCCATGCCGGGACCTACGGGGCGACATTGCATTACCTCAAGGCGATGGCGGCAGCTGGCACGACCAATGCGACCAAGGTCGTCGCCAAGATGAAGGAACTGCCGATTGACGACTTCTACACCAAGGGCACCGTGCGCGAGGATGGGCGTGTGATGCGGCCTTATTATCTGCTGCAGGTGAAGAAGCCCTCTGAATCGAGATATCCGTTCGATTATCTCAGGCTTCTTGCCACGGTGCCGGCTGAGAAAGCGGCGCGGCCGCTGAGCGAGAGCGCTTGCCCGATGGTGAAGCACCGCTGAGATCGGTCGCGGCGACGTGTCGGCGGCTCGCACGCCGTCGGGCGCCGCTATCATCGATTGTTCTCCGACCTCGAGGGGCCGATCGATGAAGCTTCGGTGTCCGTTCCGCTCGCGCACAAACGGGTTCTGTGGCGAGCGGCCTGCGCCCGGACCAGAGATGGATTTGCGGGTTCGCCTGCGCTCCGCTCGGCGCCCCTGGAATGGCCGGCTCTCGACCAGAGCGGTTCGGGAATGACCGGTTCTGGGCCCGTAGCCGACGTTGCGGCAGGGTTCACCAGCTTCCGCTTTCCGGTGCCCAGCGGATGTGGACCAAGGTAGGTCAACAAGAGCTTGGTTTTGACCCATATCGGAAGTCGGCCTATCGGCACCGATATGACGCCCATTCCGGGCATCGACCTTTTCCAGTATCGGACGTTCATCCGATGTCATGGCTGTTCGGCAGGGGTCTTCGAGACCATAGCCAGCCAGGCATTTTTCATGCCGCCGATGGAGCCCCTCGGCCTGGCGCCAACCGCAGTCGTCAAGACTGCCGAAACGCCACCGCAGCGGATTTTTTCATCTCGGTTACATACTGGCGGGCGGCTTTGCTTATTGCGCGAATAGCTTGCCAAGCCTCGGTGGCTTCCAGCCATGCCTTTGCTTGGCTGAATTTTGTGTACGCCCAGAGAAAGGCTGGAATTTTCATCAGCTTGTCCCGGGTAAGCCTGAACAGGCGCTCGACCAGCACGAGCTTTAGAAGCTCGCCGACGATCAACGTCACAACGCTGCTCACCATCTGACCGGTAGCAGCCAGATAGGCCGCCACCGGTTTGACCGGCTCCAGCATGATCACCGGTACCGAAAACAGCGCCAGCGACGGGTAGGGCCGCAACGACCTGATCCAGGCGCGCAATCGCCTCAGCACGACATGCTTGGCAAGCCAGTCCGAGATCGGCTTGGCGATGGCCATGAAAGCCGCGTCCACCAGGAAATACAGGGTGGCCAGGACATAAGTGGCCGGTTTCAAGATTCGCTTCACTGCCAATTCTCCTGGCACATTCAAACCCCCGAGAGTTCGGATGGTTTCACTTGCCAGTGCGGCGCGGGGTCTCATTTGACGGAAAGGTAGCGCCAGGCATGGCCCTGCGATCCGAGTCCGCTTGCTTGGGAGCAGGGCTATGAGACCGTCCGGTTCTCGAGATAGGCCGGAAGCGGCTCGCCGAGTTGCGAACGGCGCTTTTTGCACCGAGACCGCTGGCACCGAGCTGTAACTCCCGCCGTTCCGAAGCGCTCGACGCCTCTACTCTACCTATCCAAGAACTTTACCAACCGCCGTGAAAGTGACGTCGGTGGCCCCATCCGTGACGCCAAACCGGTCCGGCGTACGCATACACAGGAGGTGCCGCATACACGCGCGGTGCCGCATAGACAGGATATTCATCAACCACCACTCGCGGCGGCGCTACAATGACTGGCCGGCGAACGACGACCGTCTCGGTAGCGATCGGAGCCGGCTCCGCGACAACGACAGGCGGCGCCGTTCTGTACTCGTAGATGTGAGTTTCCCGCTCATAGCTTGGAACGTTGCTATAGGGAGCCACCGGCAGATCGGCGGCCGCTGCCGGCGAGGCAAGAGCTAATGCACTTGCCGCACCCAAGATCGCGTTACGAATGTACATTGTTCCCTCCTTTGGTTCCCTTGTTTGTCGCCCTGTGCAGCAACGCGGAAATCCCCCTGTTAGGTTCATGAATGCGTGTTCGTCCATGACATCCTAGATGGCAAAATTCTAAAGGGCGGGAAGGCCGTTGATCTGCCGTTCGAGCGGCTAATTAAGATCGAGTTGATCATCAACTCAAAGCCAATGGCAATGCGCGCAAATTTCCACTGCGCTGCTCGCGTGCGCCGAGGAAGTGATCGACGGAGCCGTCCGCTTCTGGGCCTCATAGCGGACCGGCTCATCGTTATGCGTCATGTCCGCTGTCTGTACTAATCCTGACATTGGTATTGCCCAGGCTCAATCATCGATCCCTCCCTCAAGCCTTAGGCTTGGCTGGAGGGCTCCAAAAGAGCGAGGTGCGAATTCGCTCACTCAATCCAATATCAATGAATGAGTAGCGCTTGACCGCCGAGGCACGGGTGCTGCGCTTAACTACAGAACTCCGGCACGTCCCATTGGCAGTTCGTGGAAGAATACAGCACTTTCGGTGCAGCAAAGAGTAGGCGCCAATGATGTCGCGCGGCTCCTCAGGGTCAAGCCGCCCGGACAAGGCCGTGGAGCCGACGAGGTCGACGAACATGACCGTAAGCTGGCGGCGTTCCGCGCCGTCCGAGGTTTTCGACGGCATTGAAGCAGCAGAGGGTTCGAATGCGGCCTGCGCCGCGGAAGTGGGCTCGCTGATGGCTGCAAGGATTTTCCGCCCGGTGCCCGAGCGGAATACCAATGTCCTTGAGGTCTTGGTCAGTCAGATGGGGAAGTACCGAGAGATCATTTTCATTTTCGGCAAAACGCTGCGCGTATTGCTCGAAACCGAGTGCATGGAGCCAGTGCGCAATCGACTGCATTGCGGCCACCTATTCTTTCGGTGTGGCCTTAAGCAACCAGCATTATATCCCGATCTTTTCTCGATGGCACCTCATCTGCCCGGTCATTGGTTGACCTTCCGACCCCAATACCGCCGTGCGAGTTTGACCCAACCCGTGAAAGACAGCGACGTTACGGCCGGCGGCGCGTTCACGGCGGCAATGTCCGGTGTTGAACCCAAGGCGGACATTCGCATCAGCGGGACAAGGTTTCACTGAACTGCTATAATGGCGCTCAATCTCCCGAGCCGGGAGGTGCGTCGTGAGCAGTGAGCGCGTGAAGCGGCGCTTAGCGGCTGTGTTGGCGGCGGATGTTGCCGGCTATAGCCGTTTGATGGGCCGCGACGAAGAAGGCACACTCGCGCAGCTCAAGTCGTTCCGGAAGGCGCGCGGCGCGAGCGGAGCGGAGTGGCAGGATGGCAATGCGATATCTCAAGCTGGCAATCCTAGTTTTGGCATATGCGCTGATATCATCGCTCGCGTTTGCGCAAACCTGTTGCCCCGCCGGCTGCGCGCCGGAGGCCAATCGGTGCGTGACCACGGGTCCGCTGTGGACCAGATGCATTCCCATCGCCTGCGCCGCGGATTCTCAAAAATCTTCCGCCGGGTCCTCTGGCCGCACGCGCGAGCACCGAAAAAGCGCGGTGCTCGCCCGCCCGCTGCGCACAGCGCATACTTACGTGGCCCCACGTCAGATCCCCCCGCATTGCCCATTGATGAATCCAACCCAAGCACAGGTCGACGAGGCCGCCAATCAATGCGTTAACGCGTTGACCCGAAGTGCGCAGTTGCGGGATTGCTTTTTCGAGGACGATGCCGGCAGGGCCGAAGACAAACGAACTGGCCTGAGCTGCCCCGATCGTCAAGCTGCGCTGGCTAAGCAGTGTCTAAAACGCTGCGCCGACTACGCATCAGATACGACCCACTTGGTGTGCAGCGGCAGTTATCCGAACACCGTCTGGCATATCTCCTTTGGAGATATTTCGGGCGAAACTGGCAATTCCGCGCGTGTAGACCTCTGCGGGCCTCCGCTAAGAAGCATCTTCGCGAAAAAGCCGCCACCGGGTTGAGAGTGATGTCGGAAGGCGCAGGGGCAGCAACCTAGTCCTTCAAGAAGTCCGCCGCCGACTTGCGTAAGTCTCGGACGCCGCGCATCTGCAAAACAATGGCAGATTTGCCGGAGGGTTGGGCCCTATGCGATCTGACTGACCCTACCGAGGCCGCCCGTTTACTCGGATGGGCCGATGGCTTTCGCAGTCTAATTTGCGCGTTGGTATTGACTACGAACCGCCGACTGAAGCTCTAGGTGTGGAAAGTGACCTCTGCGAATGCTGAAAGTTGAGGCCGCAGCCAGCCGATGATATCGACGCATTTCTTAGCTGGGTGCGACAGCGGAAAATGACGTCCTCAACCCTCGAAGGCCTGATCGCGCGATCGCGTGAAAGGAGAGCGTCTAGCAGGCGCTTATTCTCCCCTTTCGGCCCGACCCGCGAATATCTGCTGTTGGCCCGGAGCCGAAGTAGAGACCACCATCCGTCAGCTTGCGGAGGCAGAGCGGACTAAGGGCACAGCGGAGGGAATGTCGCTTTTTCACCCGCAACGGACATCCGATCTGAATGACCTCCGACGCTGACCGTCACGTTCCTCATTAACAGCGCGAGTAAGGAAGTATAGCGATCCAAAATTACACGTCCGCAAAGGCACCAATTTTTTGCAATCGTTTCTCTGATAGGGTGGCATAACACCGGTGGAGTTTTCATGCAGCCTCGACAGGCGACGTTATTCATTAGGCGTTGGGCCGGCAACGGCGTAGCGTTGTTGCCGCGGCCAAGCGATTTAGCATGTCTGCGAGCTGCCAAAACGGGTGACGCACCGAAGTCTCCGCTTCAATCAAATGGCAGCCCAGACAAAAATCTATTTTGAAAAATGGATTCACGAATTGCATCGTGAAACCCGCGCCGTGAGCGCAGTCTGCTGATCGCGTCATGCCCAGCAGGGGACTTTTGAGAAAAAATAAGGAGCCAAAATGACAGAGCTTCGAATCGATGCAGGCAAAGCAGAACGAATAATTACGCAAATCTTGCGCGACGAAAAGGGCATACCCTCAGCCGATGCAGCCGCCGTGGCTGCAGGTATTTGTCGGCGGCTTAAGACGGCGATGCCGACGAGCCCATCATTGGATCGCTATCGGATTATTGCGAGAGAGCCTCCAGATGGCGACGATTTCGCGATTACAGTGGCCAAAAAGCTCACTGAACGGAAGAGTGAGCTTTGGAACGCGAGCGAACTTTGGGAGCTTGTTTACAATCAAGGTCGCCATCTTCGGGCGAACTAGTCACAGACCAAGTTCAATGCCTACTGCTGCTCGGGTCCAATTGCCCGAACGCATCACCCACCGGCCGCAACGCCTCGATTTGCTCGCGATGTAGCTCCAAGCGTTGGCCTACGTTGCTGCACTCCTGTATGGTAGTGCTTCCGCGCAGGCGCACCACGACCCGGACATCAGGCTGCAAGCGCTTCCAGCAAGGCCAATAATTGCTGTCAATCAGGTATGGGTGGCGATCATCCGCGGCAGGCATCGTTCCGTTCATCCAACGGACATAGCGGGCACGTCCCACGGAAGCCCCTTCTTAGGAGACTTCGCCGACACCGCTCGACTAGCGGGGGGTAATTTCGCGCCGTGGCTCAGCCAGAACGCTTAGTGGCAAAGAAAAAGCCGCCCAGAGGCGGTTAGTTCTTGGTCATCCTTCTTGCTTATTTTTTGAGGGCGTCAGCGGCGTGACGCGCTGCATCCTTCACATCGCCGGCGGCGTTGTGGGCGGATCCTTTGCCCTTATCGATCTTGCCTTCGGTTTCCATGTCCTTATCACCACTGAGCTTACCCGCACCTTCTTTGATGGCGCCTTTTGCCTTGTCGGCAGCGCCCTTGACGTGTTCGCGATCCATCATCGTGTTCCTTTGCTGCTGGGATATGGGACAACGAAAGAGTTGCGCGGTGGTTCCTCGGAGAAGAGTAACAAGCGCCGGCCTTGCACACGACGACTTCTGAGTTTGGCCCCAAACGGACCCGCTGCCGCAGTTCCTGCATGTCAGCCTGTCAACGGATGAACGGACTTGTGTCAGACAGGGCCCGAGGTCCGAGTTTGAACCAATTGTATGGTCCGGCCTGCGGTGCAAAAAGATTTCGACGATCCGGCAGATCCGGTCTTGCATCAATGTATCAAGCAGGTCGGGACATCGTCTCCTCCGTCCTGACGCTCGCGAAGGCCTCCTTGTTGAGGGCCGCCCAGGCGATCCGGGTGAGCTTTTTTGGAAATCGATTCTCGATTTGTTGGAATCGACTCGCTCTTAATTTGGCGCGACACACACACATTGATTCGACTGGTGGGCCCGGCAGGACTCGAACCTGCAACCAGACCGTTATGAGCGGCCGGCTCTAACCATTGAGCTACAGGCCCCGCCGCGGAGCGGCCGCGGGAAGGGCGGCCGGCAACGGTGCCGCCATCGTTTACAGGCATGACAGCGATACGGCAATGCCGACCTTCTGGGCCGAAAACACGCTTTCACAAGCTCTCGCGCCTGCCTAAAACCTTCCGTGCATCATCGTCACCGAACGTTTGAGGCCAACAATGAAACTCGCTGGGATCGCCTGGGCCGGCCTGCTCCTGTTGGCCGGCGCCGCCGCGGCGCAGGATGGAGGCAAGGCCATTACCAAGATCAATATCAGCCTTGGAACCGCGACGCCGGGCGGCGGCTTTCCGGTTTATGGCAATGCATTTGCGGAAGTGATGAATGCCGCCGATCCGGCGCTGTCGATCGAGCCGCGCAACACCAAAGGCTCGAACGAAAACATCCCACTCCTGGAATCCGGCCAGCTCGATATCGCGCTGGTGGCGGGGGAGCCCGCCTACGAAGCCTTCATGGGGATCAGCCGGCCGGCGACAAAGCTGAAAATCCTGACCGCCATGTATTCCAGCCCCGGCATGTTCGTGGTGCGGGCCGACAGCCCCTACAAGACGATCAGGGATCTGGTCGGCCAGTCGGTCGCCTTCGGCGCGAAGGGCTCGGGCCTGCCGATCCTGTCGCGCTACATCCTCGACGGCATCGGGCTGAAGCAGGACGAAGACTTCAAATCGATCTATCTCGACCGCGCCGGCGACGGCCCCGTCATGGTGCAGGACGGCCGCGCCGCGGCGCTGTGGGGGGCGGGCATTGGCTGGCCGGGGTTTGCCGCGGTGGCACAGGCGCCGGGCGGCGCGCGATTTATCGCGCCCGACGCCGGCGAGATCGCACGCGTTCGCGCCAAGCACACGTTTCTTAAACCGCTGACGGTGCCTGCCAACGGCTATCCGAACCAGCCGGCGGCGATCGATTCCATCGGCTCATGGAGTTTTGTGCTGGCGCGCGAAAGCCTGTCCGACGACGTCGCCTACCGGTTGGCGCGCACGCTGCATGGGCACGAGGCCGCGCTGTGCAAAAAGCTTGCTCAGGCTTGCGAGACGACGGCTGCGAACACGGTTGCCGCCGCGCCGAATGCGGGACTCATTCATCCCGGCGTAATGAAGTATTTTAGGGAGGTGGGGGTGGTGAAATAGCGCCGCTTTCCGTTCCCCGCATGCAGCGCAGCACGAAGTGATGCGCTGCTGAGCCGGGGCCCATTTTCCCGCAAATTGGCCGGCGTGGGTCCCGGCTCTGCGGTGCACCGCAAGGGCGCTGCACCGCGTCCGGGATGCGTCGTCGCGGTGATTACTTCTTCGCCATCGCGCACGCCGGGTCGGGCGGGCCGAAGGCTTCATCGCCGGGGATCTTGGTGAGGATCTGATAATAGTCCCACGGATATTTCGATTCCTCGGGCTTCTTGACCTGCACCAGCCACAGGTCATGCACCATCAGATTATCCTCGCGCAGTTTGCCGTTGCGGGAGAAGAAATCCTCGACCGGCTTCTCGCGCATCTTCGCCGCCACTTTCAGCGGCTCGTCGGTGCCGGCTTCCTTGATGGCGTTGAGATAGCTCATCACCGAGGAGTACACGCCGGCTTGCCACATTGTCGGCATCCGGTTCATCTTGGCGAAATAGCGCTTCGACCATTCGCGGGTCTTGTCGTCCATGTCCCAGTAGAACGACGTCGTCAGCAACAGGCCTTGCGCGGCTGGTAACCCAAGCGAATGGATGTCGGTGATCAGCGCGAGCAGCGCCGCCATCTGCTGGCCGCCCTTGAACACGCCGAACTCGGCGCCGGTCTTGATCTCGTTCATGTTGTTCGGCGGACCGGCTGCGATGCCAATGATCTTGGCTTTCGAAGCCTGGGCCTGCAACACGAAGGACGACAGGTCCGGCGTGGCGAGCGGTGGCCGCACCGAGCCCAGCACCTTACCGCCATTGGCGGTTACGACGCTCGAAGCGTCCCGCTCCAGCGAATGACCGAACGCATAGTCGTCGGTGATGAAGAACCAGCTATCGCCGCCGCGCTTCACCACCGCTTGCGCGGTGCCGACCGCGAGCGAACGGGTGTCGATCACCCATTGTATCGCGTACGGCGAACAGGATTTGCCGTGGAAGTCCGCAGTGAGGGTCGAATGCGTGATAAACAGCTTCTTCTTCTCATTGGCGATGCCTTGCACCGCCAGCCCCACTGCAGATACCGGCACGTCGACGATCAGGTCGACCTGATCGACATCGTACCAGCGCCGCGCGATACCGCCGCCGATATCCGGCTTGAGCTGGTGGTCGCCGACGATGATGCTGATCGGCTTGCCCAGCACCTTTCCGCCGAAATCGTCGATCGCCATTTGCGCCGCGGTAACTGAACCCTGGCCGGTCGGCGTCGCCGCCGGGCCGTTCATGTCGGTGAGGACACCGATCTTGACCACATCGTCGGAAATTTGCGCGAGTGCCGCAGTCGACGCCAGCGTCGCGGCCATGAGCACGGCTAGCCTGGATAGTTTCCTCGCGAACATCCCTGTTTTCTCCCCTGGAATCGGCGCGTTGGCCGTTGGTTTGCAGGCGGTTGATCCGCCGATTGGTCTCATTTGCAACTATTTTGTCCCGGCGTCAATGTGGCCGAAGGGCTCGCCTGCGAGCGGTTGTTCTGTTTATTTCCGGCCCGATTCAGGGCATAGGCGAGCCATGACTTCGCCGCAGCGCCTGCCAACCTCACTTACGCCGCTTGATTTGGCACTCGACGCCCTGCTGCAGGGCGTGGAACCGGTCGCGCCGGTAGAGCTTACGCTTGTCGAGGCGCTATCTTGCATTGCCGCCGAGATGCAGCCGCTTAAGGCGTATCCGCCGCGCGATATCGCCGCAGCGGACGGCTACGTATTTTGCGCACGCGATCTCGTCGGCGCGTCGTCGTATTCGCCGTTTCCGTTGTCGGCGCCGCCGGTCTGGGTCGAGGCCGGCGAGCCCATGCCGGACGGTTGCGACTGCGTGCTGGATTCCGATTCTCTCGACCTGTCCGGTCCGCTGCCGCAGGTGTTGGCGGAGGCGATCCCGGGGCAGGGCGTGCGCCGAGCCGGGAGCGATATCGCGGCGGGCAGTCTGGTCGCCGAGGCCGGGCGGTGCGTGTTGCCGCGCAATCTCCTAATCGCGCGTGCTGCCGGAATGGAGCATTTGAAGGTCCGCCGCCCGCGGCTCGGCGTCGTCAATGTCCCCGGGGCCAGCGTGACGGCGGAGCTGATCGCCGAGAGCGCACGCGCCGCTGGCGCCGAAGTCATCTCCTTCACCGCTGCGGGACGCGATGCCGGATCGATTGCAGCGGCATTGGACCACAGCGCATGCGATCTGCTTGTGATCGTCGGCGGCTCCGGCGTCGGGCGCACCGACGCCGCGGCGACGGCGTTGGCCGCGCGTGGCAAAATTCTCGCCCACGGCATTGCCCTGCAGCCCGGCCGCACCGCGGCCGTCGGGCGCATCGGCAAGATGCCCGTCGTCGTTCTGCCGGGCGCGCCGGATCAGGCGGTTGCGGCATGGTGGACGCTGGCGCTTCCCGTACTCGATCGGCTATCGGGCCGGAACTGCCGAGAAACTGTCAATTTGCCGCTGGCGCGCAAGATTGCATCTCAGGTCGGCGTCGCCGAGACCGTGTTGTTGGAGCGGAAGCAGGATAGGTGGATCACGCTCGCTGCGGGTGAATTGTCGCTAGAGGCAATTGCCCGTGCCGAAGCCTGGCTCCTGGTGCCCGGCGGCTCGGAAGGATTTGCGGCGGGCGCGTCGGTCGATGCCTATATGTTGCGGGATTGATATGAGTGCGGGAATGACCAACACGCCATCGCCCAGAGATCGCGACAATAGCGAGCAGGACCAGTTCCTGACGATCCTGTCGCGCGAGGATGCGCTGGCCCGTTTCGAAGCCGCCTTGTTTCCGCGCGCCGTGCCGGGCGAGCAACGGCCGCTTGCCGACGCGCTCGGCTGCGCGCTCGCTGAGGACGTAACAGCGCCGATCGATGTGCCGCCATTCGATCGCTCCAACGTCGATGGCTTTGCCGTGCGTTCCGCCGATCTCGCATCTGCCGGCGAGGCTTCGCCGGCGCGCGTGATGCTGAACGACGAGGTGATCGCCTGCGGCACCGCGCCGACGCGGCCGGTCTTGTCGGGAACGGCCACGCCGATCGCGACCGGCGGTCCGGTGCCGCGCGGGGCAGACGCCGTCGTCATGGTCGAGCACACGCAGCCGGCGGGGCATCGCGCAATCGACATCCGCCGCGCGGCTTCGCCCGGTCAATTCGTGTCCTATGCCGGTTCCGATATCGCTCGCGGGGAAGCGCTGCTGCGCGCCGGCACCATCATCGGATCGCGCGAGATCGGCATACTGGCGGCCTGCGGCATCGCGGATGTTGCCGTCGCGCGGCGGCCGCGCGTTGCGATCATGTCCACCGGCGATGAACTGGTGCAGCCTGGCCATGCCCTGCGGCCGGCTGCGATCTACGATACCAACGGCGCGATCGTCACGGCGGCGATTACAGAGAATGGCGGCGAGGCAAAGTTTCTCGGCGCCGTCGCCGATGATGAGGCGCAACTCGAATCCGCGATGCGCGAGGCGCTCGCGACCAGCGACATGCTGGTGCTGTCAGGCGGCACTTCAAAGGGCGCGGGCGATGTCTCCCATCGCATCATCAGCCGGCTCGGCAAACCCGGCATTATCGCCCATGGCGTGGCGCTCAAGCCCGGCAAGCCGCTGTGCCTTGCAGTATGCGACCGCAAGCCCGTGATCATCCTGCCGGGATTTCCGACCTCGGCGATGTTCACCTTTCACGACATGATCGTGCCGGTGCTGCGGCGCATGGCCGGCCTGCCGCCGCGTTCGGACGCCAAGGTCAATGCACGCGTGCCCGTGCGGATCGCCTCCGAACTCGGCCGCACCGAATTCGTGATGGTATCGCTGGTTGAAGGCGCGGATGGGCTGATTGCGTATCCCACAGGCAAGGGCTCCGGCGCCATCACCTCTTTTGCCCAGGCCGACGGCTTTCTGCGCATCGATGTGCTGGCCGATCAGATGCCGGCCGGCAGCGAGGCCGAGGTGACGCTGTTCACGCCGCATGTGCGGGTGCCTGATCTCGTCATCGTCGGCAGCCACTGCACCGGGCTCGACCTGGTCACGGCGCCGCTGTCGCATGCCGGGCTCACCGTGCGCTCGATCGCCGTCGGCAGCCTCGGCGGGCTCTCGGCCGCCAAGCGCGGCGAATGCGACTTTGCCCCGATCCATTTGTTCGACGAGAAAACCGGGACCTACAACACGCCCTATCTCACTGAAGGGCTCGAACTGGTGCCGGGCTGGCGGCGCATGCAGGGAATCGTATTCCGCAAAGGCGACCAGCGTTTCGAAGGTCTTAACGCAGAGGGCGCAGTCCGCGCCGCGCTGGCCGATCCGGCCTGCATCATGGTCAATCGCAACCAGGGGGCTGGCACGCGCATCCTGATCGACCGGCTGCTCGGCGGCGCGCGCCCGGACGGCTACTGGAATCAGCCGCGCTCGCACAATGCGGTGGCCGCGGCGGTCGCGCAGCAGCGCGCCGATTGGGGCATGACCATTGCGCCGGTCGCGCATGCGTCAAACCTGGGTTTCATTCCCTTTGCCGAGGAGCATTATGACTTCGCGCTGGTGAAGGCGCGCAAGCAGAGGCCGGCCGTGCAGGCCTTTCTCGACGCGCTGGCGTCAAAGGTGGGCCGCGCGGCGCTGGCGCACGCAGGCTTTCGACCGGCGTGAGATCGCCGGTATGAGCATGGAGCAGCGCGTGAGGTAGGCCCGCGCAGACGTAGCTAGCCGGTCGGCGTTGAAAACCAGAGTTTGAACTGCAGACCCGGCGAGTTATCAAGCATTTCGATCCGCGCGCCGTGAAGGTTGGCGACGGCAGCCACCAGGCTTAGCCCCAGCCCGTTGCCGGGTGTGTAGCGACCGTGTTCCAATCTGTAAAAGCGCTTGAAAACATGCTGATGCTGATCAGCGGGAATTCCGGGCCCGTCGTCAGAGATCGAAATGACCGAATTGCCATCAATGTTTTCGTTCGCCACGATGACTTTCCCGCCGGCGCGACCATGCTTGATCGCATTGTCGACAAGATTGGCGATGGCATCAAAGATCAGATCACGATCGCCGATCACCAGCACCTCACGGTCGCCGATAACGAAGAGACGGGTGCCGTCCTGTTCGGCCGCTGCATCGTACAACTCGACAACCTCACCGGCGATTTCGGCCAGATTCACGGTGCGAAAGGCGCCCCTTCGTGCCTGTGTCTGAATTTGTGCAATCCGTGTGATTGACGAGAATATACGCAAGACAGCATCAAGGTCGGCGATCGTGTCGCCGATCAGCGATTGATCATCCTCGCCAATGCGCTGACCGTGGTAGGCCTTCTCCAGGCGTCCGCGCATTCGCGTCAGCGGTGTCCGCAGGTCATGCGCAACGTTGTCGCTCACTTGCTTGATCTCCCCCATCAATGTTTCGATGCGGTCCAGCATCAGGTTGAGGTTCTCAGCAACGCGATCCCATTCGTCATGGGTGCCGCGGAGCGGGATACGCTTGTCCAGACCACTGAGCATGATGGCTTGACTGGTGGCGTTGATGGCTTCAATCCGCCCCACTGTGCGGCGCGTCACCAAGATGCTGGCGACGCCCGCGACCAAGAACATCAACGCAATGCTCGAGATCACGGCTGCCTTGATTTGATCGCTAAAACTGTCGAGATCGCTTATATCCTTTGCCATCAGCAGGCGATCGCCGCCTGGAAGCGTTTCGACCCTTCCCCGCAGCAGCGGCCGTTTTGCCGTGCTGGGCAACGGCTCCGGCGCGCGAAACTCGGTCCATCCGCTGGCCGCCGCGCCCGCCGATGGCCATACCTTGAGGTTGCCTGCCAGCGCGGCCAATTTGGGATCGACGAGGATGTACACGTTGTCCGCGAAGTCCTTGTCGGCCGTGCGTTGTTTAATCAGGTCGATCAGACCATCGCGCCCCGATCGCTCGTAAGCGCTCCGAAGGCTCGAATACTCGGCCATGATGGCGCGGTCCGATCGGCTGCGCACATAGGAAGCGGTGGAAAGATAGACGTAACTGAAAATAGCCGAGGCGATCAGGCCGAAGGTCCCGATGCCGATCAGCGCCTGCTTGAAAGTCGATGACGTGAGGGTCTTAGCCAGGAGCACGGAGACAATACCCGACGCCGCGAACAGTATGTATCAACGGATAGGCCTGCTGGCCGTCGACTTTGCGACGCACGCGTCCAACATACACGTCGATAATATTTGTTGAGGGATCGAAATGAAGATCCCAAACGTGCTGCAGCAACATTGCCCGCGATACGACGCGGCCTTCGTTGCGCACCAGATACTCCAGAAGTTGGAATTCCCTGGGAAGAAGCGAAATGTCCTTGCCGCGTCGGCTGGCGCTTCGCGACATCAGGTCGAGCGCGAGATCGCCGACTCGCAGGATGGTTTCCTTGACGATGGTTTCGCTGCGCCGGCCAAGCGCCTCGAGGCGCGCCAGCAGTTCGACGAAAGAAAACGGCTTGACCAGATAGTCGTCGCCGCCGGCCCGCAAGCCGCGCACCTTGTCGTCGACTTCTCCGAGCGCGCTAATGATCAGGAAGGGGGCGGCGATGCCGTCGTCACGCAATTGACGCATGACCGCGATGCCGTCGATGTCTGGAAGCATGCGATCAATCGTGATCACGGCATAGCCGCAAGCCGCGCAGCGGCCCAGCGCTTCGTTGCCGCTGGCTGCCAAATCGACCTGGTAACCACTGGTCGTGAGCTGTTCCACGAGTTGGCCGGCGGTTTCCGGGTCGTCCTCGACGACCAGAATACGGCGATGACCTCCCGTCATGGTCTTCCGCCTCCGCAGGACTGGCCAAGGTCGAATTCGCTTTGGCAAATCGGAAGCCGTAAAATCGAGCTATATCAGAAGCCAACCCATGCGTAATCTGAAGGTTGCGTGATGAGGTCCGCAAAGGGGTGTGGTGGTCGCCACCGGCAGATCCAGTTTTGCTTCGCCGGAACACTTCCGAGTGACGACCGTCACCAGCCCTTGCGCGCTGCCTGCGCCGTCGCAACAGGGCCCCGTATGGTCGCATCAGTACCTCCCTCGCAACGCGCCAAATCAGACGGTCGCGGCGGTCTCAGTCGCGATACGGTTCGGCGGCGCTAGTAGCCGTAGTCGCCGCAGACATCGACCCACCGCACTCCGTAGGCCGTCCACACCCGCCGCCAGCAACCGTTGTAGGAGGCGTAGACGTAAGGCACGCCGACAAAAGCAAAGCGGTGGAAGCGGTGATGGAAGAAGCGGTGATGGAAGCCGTGGTGATGGAATGCGGTCGAAAATCGGGGCGCGAATCCGGCATGTGCAAAATGCGCACCCGCGAACCGGCTGCCGCCGAAATGCATGCCTCCGCCCATGCCGCCGAAGCGCATACCGCCACCGCCGAAGTGCATGCCACCGCCGCCGTGCATCATGCCACCGCCGCCGTGCATCCCGCCACCACCGCCATGCATGCCGCCGCCACCGCCGCCGTGGCCACCGCCGCCTCGCGCAAGCGCCGGTGGCGACACGGCAAGCGCCGTGGCAAGCGCACCCGCGATGAGGCAATTAAGGAGCTTGTTGTTCATCCTAATCCCTCCATGGTTGAATTACAGCGACGCATAGCGTCGCCGGAAGAAAACAATCCAGCAGACCCAAACGGTCCAACGATTTCAAATGACAAATACGACAGTTTCTGACAGGGAAGTTAGTTTCCGCCTCGAAGGAAAGCTGCATTAGCGCGAGAACGAGAAAGCGGGGAGACGTGAATCGTTGAAACGGTCTCTGTCAGTTGCGATCATCGGCGCCGGCATGGGTGGGCTCGCGACCGCCGCGACGCTGCGGCGATTGGGTATCGACGTCACCGTCTACGAACAGGCTGCGCAGTTCGCGCGGATCGGCGCCGGCATCCAGATCGGCTGCAATGCCATGAAGGTACTGCGCGCCCTGGGGCTGGAGGCGAGGCTGCGCGCGCAATCCTTCTATCCGCGTTCCTGGAACAACCGCGACTGGCGCACCGGCGACATCAAGTTCGACATGATTTTCGGCGAGAGCGCCGAGCAGAAGTTCGGCGCGCCCTATCTCCTGGCGCATCGCGGCGACCTGCATGCGGTGCTCGCCAGCGCCGTTCCCGATGCATGCATCAGGCTCAACCACAAACTGGTCGGGCTTGACGAAACGAGCGAGGGCGTCCGGCTCGCCTTCGCTAACGGCGCAACCGTTACAGCCGACGCCGTGATCGGCGCCGACGGCGTTCACTCGGTCGTGAGAGATATCCTGTTCGGCGCTTCGCCGGTGAATTTCACCGGGCGAATCGCCTACCGCACCACCTATCCCGCCACGCAGCTCGGCGGCGAAAAGATCGACGATTGCACCAAATGGTGGGGCGAGGACCGCCATATCGTCATCTATTACGTCAAGCCGGACCGCAGCGAGATCTATCTCGTCACCAGCCAGCCCGAGTCGGATTTCCGGATCGAATCATGGTCGGCGAAAGGCGATGTCAGGGAATTGCGCAAGGCGTTTGCCGGCTTCCATCACCAGGTCGAACGGGTGCTGGCCGCGTGCCCCGACGTCCACAAATGGGCGATCGTCGACCGCAATTCGCTGGAGCGATGGGCGGATCGCAACGTCACGCTGCTCGGCGACGCCTGCCATCCGATGACGCCGTATATGGCGCAGGGCGCGGCGATGGCGATCGAGGACGCGGCGGTGCTGTCGCGCTGTCTCGACGGCGTCGAGCGGGAAGGTGTTGCGAATGCATTCCGCCGTTTCGAGGCGACGCGCAAGGCGCGAACCGCGCGCATCCAAGCAACCTCGCGCGCGAATACCTGGCTGAGCGGCAAGACCGATACCGACTGGGTCTACGGCTACGACGCCTGGAGCGTGCCGCTGGCGGGATAGAGTACGGCGCTATTTGCGGGGTAGTAGAGGAAGTGGTTGCGCTGCTCGGCCTCGGCCAGCGCGCGCGTCGCGGCCGGTGTCCGAATTTTCAATTCCGCCGGGACCGCGACAAGCGTGCTGCTGCCGGTACCCAGCGGGTGAACCGCTCGGCGTCCGAAATGAACAGCGCAACATCCAGGGCGAACGTGATCGCCCGAACGATGAAAGCCAGGACACCTCAAAGGAGCTCGCTCATCTGTGTTTCTCGTTAATCTGGCGGGTGGTTGCCCGCTTGGGATAACCAGTGGTCGCTACCGGCCGCGACTGGATTCGACCCGGAACTGCGGCCATCTGGCCGCTTAATCCCCACCCAGCGCCGCGAACCGTTCCGCCTCCGCGATGTCGTCCATGGTGTTGGCGTTAAAGAAAGGGTCGAGCGGCGTGATAGGCCATGTCACAGTGGCGAGCCTGTAGCGTGCGGTCCAGCGGTCGATTTTCCTGATGTCCTCAACGACCAGCGCGTGGCGCAGCTGTTCGCGCAAGCCGACCCTCCATAACCCGATGACCGGATGCGACTGGCCATCGGAGGCGGCAACGGCCAAGTCGGCATTCTCCGCTTCGAGCGCGCCATAGAGGCGCGACACCAGATCGCGCGGCAGGAATGGACAATCCGCGGCGGCGCTGAGAACAAATTTTACATCAGGCCGGCTGGCCGCGGCCCAGTCGAGTGCCGCGAGGATACCAGCGAGCGGTCCTGGAAAATCGGCCACGCCATCGGCAATGACAGGCAGGCCGAACGCTGCAAACCGCGCTGGGTCACCATTGGCGTTGAGGATCAGGCCGTCGCATTGCGGCGCAAGTCGCTCGATCACGCGGTCGAGGATGGTGCGGCCGGCGATGGTGCGCATCGGCTTGTCGCCGCCACCCATCCGCCGCGCCAACCCGCCGGCGAGCAGTACGCCCGGAATTCCAGGCACGCCTCTTGGCGTTGTCCGCGCGTCTCTTGACGTCGCCTTACTCGTCACGTTCTTCGC
The DNA here is from genome assembly GCF_013114825.1 of Bradyrhizobium australiense. Classification (GTDB taxonomy): domain Bacteria; phylum Pseudomonadota; class Alphaproteobacteria; order Rhizobiales; family Xanthobacteraceae; genus Bradyrhizobium; species Bradyrhizobium australiense. Next base: position 93,517 of record NZ_JAAVLX010000001.1, read on the forward strand.
CCTTGCGCTTGTGCCGCGCGGATTCTTCCTCGATATAGTCGAGGTTCTGGTCGAACACGATCCGCTCCTGTCCGGATAACGCAATGAAGCGCTTGCCGCGTGTACGCCCGACCAGCGTTAGCCCGACCTGTCGCGCCAGTTCGACACCCCACGCGGTGAAGCCCGAGCGCGAGACCAGAATGGGAATTCCCATCCGTACCGTCTTGATCACCATCTCCGAGGTAAGCCGGCCCGTGGTGTAAAGGATCTTGTCGGCGGGATCGACGCCGTGGCGATAGATCCACCCCGCAATCTTGTCGACCGCGTTATGGCGACCGACGTCTTCGGTGTAGCAGACGGGAGTGCCTTCCTTGCACAGCACGCAGCCATGGATTGCGCCGGCCTCCAAATAGAGCGAGGGCATGGTGTTGATCGTGCGCGTCATCTGATAGAGCCAGGAGGTGCGCAGCTCGGCCTTCGGCAACGCCACGCTTTCCACCGCTTCAAGCAGGTCGCCGAACGCGGTGCCCTGCGCGCAGCCGGACGTCTGCGTGCGCTTCTTAAGCTTCGCTTCGAAATTGGTGTGGTGCTCGGTGCGCACCACCACCACCTGGAGATCGTCGTCATACTCGACCTCGGTGACGACGTCGTCGTATTTCAGCATGTTCTGATTCAGGAGATAGCCGAGCGCCAGATATTCCGGGTAATCGCCGATCGTCATCATGGTGACGATCTCCTGCGCGTTCAGATATAGCGTCAGCGGCCGTTCGACCGGCACCCGGATCTCGACCGCTGCACCCGTCTGGTCGGTCCCGGCAACGCGCTCCGTCAGCCGCGGATCCTCAGGATTCGGCACGATCAGGGGGGCAGGGGCTTTTTCCATCTTCATCATAGGACGCAGGTTAGCATGACATTACCTGTAGGCTGATATAAGCACCGGAGTTAACAAGTCACGGTTTACTCCGTCATGGCCGGGCTTGTCCCGGCCATCCAGGCCTTTCTTGCTGCGGTAGCGGCAAGATGTGGATGCCCGGGTCAAGCCCGGGCATGACGATCCTGCAAGGAATGCAGGCTCGGAGAGCAAGATGAAAGTGATAGGCCTCGCGGGATGGAGCGGCGCCGGCAAGACCACCTTGCTGACGCGGGCGATCCCGCAGTTCTCAAAACAGGGCCTGCGTGTGTCTGTCATCAAGCACGCCCATCACGCCTTCGACGTCGACGTCCCCGGCAAGGATTCCTGGCGGCATCGCGAGGCCGGTGCGGCGGAAGTTCTTGTATCGTCCGGCCGGCGCTGGGCGTTGATGCATGAGCTGCGCGGGGCGCATGAACCACGATTGCCGGAACTGCTGGCGAAGCTATCGGCGGTCGATCTTGTCGTCGTCGAGGGTTTCAAGCGCGAGCCGCACCGCAAGATCGAGATCTACCGCGCTGCGAATGAAAAACCGCTGCTGTTCCCCGATGATCCCGGCATCGTCGGCATAGCGACCGATACGGCGGTTGAAACCGAGCTGCCGACCGCCCATCTCGACGATATCGAGGCCGTGGCGGCGATGATGTTGCGGTCTGCGATCTCGCTCGAAGACGTGCTGGCCAAATGCGAAGCTGAGGGCTGATCAAGCACATGGCGCAACTGTCCGACGATTGCTTTGCCTTCGGCGGCCCGATGATGTCGGTCGATGAGGCCATTGGTCTCATTGCCACGCGGGTGACGCCGGTCGTGGATATCGAGACGGTTGCGCTCGCTCGCGCCGATGGCCGCATTTTGGCGCACGAAATTCTGGCACCGCTGCCGCTGCCGCCCTTCACCAATTCCGCCGTCGACGGCTATGCGGTTGCGAGCCGCGATCTCCCGCAGCAGGAAGAGCAGACGTTTCCGGTCACCGGCCGCGTTCAAGCGGGCAGCTCCGCATCTGCCCCGCTCACGCCGGGACATGCCATGCGCATCTTCACCGGTGCGCCGATGCCCGAAGGCGCCGATACCGTCTTCATGCAGGAAGACGTCCGCGTCGAAGGCGACAAGGTGGTGCTTCCCCCAGGCCTCAAGGCCGGCGCCAACGTACGCCCCGCGGGCGAGGACATCGCGTCAGGCTTCGCGGCGCTGCACGCCGGCCAGCGACTGCGTCCGCAGGATGTCGCGCTTGCCGCGGCGTTCGGGTTCATCGAGCTCGAGGTCGTCAGGCGCATTCGCGTCGCCGTGTTCTCCACCGGCAACGAACTGGCCTCGCCGGGCGAGACGCGCGGGGCTGCGCAATTGTTCGATTCCAACCGTTTCATGCTGATGGCGATGCTGTCGCGGCTCGGCTGCGAGATCAGCGACCTCGGCATCATTCGGGATGAGCGTGCCTCACTGGCCCGCGCGCTGCAGGAAGTCGCCGGTAGCCACGATTTGATCCTCACCACCGGTGGTGTTTCGACCGGCGAGGAGGACCATGTCAAGGCGAGCGTCGAAAGTGTGGGCAGGCTCGTGCTGTGGCGGATGGCGATCAAGCCGGGACGCCCCGTCGCTATGGGCATCATCGGCGGCACCCCGTTTATCGGATTGCCCGGCAATCCGGTGGCGAGTTTTGTCACTTTCGTTCACGTGGTGCGTCCGACCATTCTGGCGCTATCCGGCGCTCGGCCGGAACCGCTTCTGCCGATGCCGGTTCGCGCCGCCTTCAGCTACAAGAAGAAGATTTCGCGCCGTGAATATGTCCGCGTCAGCTTGCGCATGGGTGCCGACGGCGCGCTCGAAGCGGTAAAATTTCCGCGCGAAGGCGCGGGCCTGTTGTCGTCGCTGGCGGACACCGATGGGCTGGTCGAACTCGGCGAAGACGTCACGCAGGTATCGCCCGGCCAGACAGTCGGGTTCCTATCCTATGCAAGCCTGATCAACTGATGTCCGTTGACGATGCGGGCCCCCTTCGCCATGGTCGGCGCATGACGACGACAAAACTTGATCTCGCCGGGCTGAAATGCCCGCTGCCGGCGTTGAAGACGCGCAAGGCACTGAAGACGCTGCCGCCCGGCGACAGGCTGGAAGTGCTCTGCACCGATCCGCTGTCGGTGATCGACATTCCGAACCTCATTCGCGAGACCGGCGACAAGGTCGAGATCACCGAGCGCAGCCAGGACCGCATCGTGTTTCTGATAGAAAAAGCGGAGCAATAACCAGGCGGGACTGCCAAGTCTACTAAGACTTGTAGGCGACCAGGACCGCGCCAGCAGCGATCAGGGCGACGCCGAGCCAGTTCGGTATCGAGAGACGCTCGCCCAGAAAAACAACTCCGAAAACTGCAACGAGCACAACGCTCATTTTATCAATTGGCGCCACGCGAGCCGCGTCGCCCAATTTCAGGGCGCGGAAATAGCAGATCCAGGATCCCCCCGTTGCGAGCCCCGAAAGCACGAGGAACGAATAGCTTCTCGCGGACACGGTATTGGGTGACTGCCACTGTCCCGTGCCCGCGAGAATGATCCCAAGCACGCACAGAATGACGATGGTCCTGATGAAGGTCGCGAAATCGGAGTTTACATTTTCCACGCCCACTTTTGCGAATATGGCGGTGAGCGCGGCAAATGCGGCAGACAGAACGGCCCAGAATTGCCAAGACAGAAGAGCGGATTTCATTGCATGGCCTCGCATTGATGGTCGATTTGGTGGTTCATGGCTGCTGAGGGGGTATTGCGCCGACTCGCCGCCTCCACTAAGTTTTCCCGCGATGGGGATGGGGTCCCCACAACCGCCGCAAGGCTGATGACTCCGACCAGGCGCTTTGCGTCGGTAGGAGCATGTCTGAACTCCTCCACTATAGGCAACTGGTTTGAACGGCTCGCGCTGCTCGGAAGAGCGGCAGCATGAGGTATTCGACGGTGCGTTACGGCTGGAGGACGCATGACTTCGTTTGGCATTTTCCATTTTCGGAGCGGTAATTAACGTGCGCCCGATCGGAAACGCGCGCACGATCGGCGACATAGAATTTGGTGTCGACGTCCCCTCCTTGGGAGCCGACCGGGTAGCATGGACTTCACACGGCATCTGTCCGCGCGACAGGCACCGGTTCGACGGACAGGCCCATTCCAACGTATTCGAGATTTTGCAAATCGCCTCGCTGGGCACGCGATGAATGGCATGTCGCGATTGTCAGCGAGTCTTGGCGATTTGCCGGAAGCAAGAGCGAGGCACATCCGACAAAGTCTCTGCGCGTTATCCAAGGCCGTTCTGCGGATGTACTTTCCTGGATGAACAAGAATCGTTCTGCGAAACTCGATAAGACAAGCTCATTGAGGCACACAGCCTGAGAGACTCTATGTGGACGGGAGCGGCAAATGACCGAAGAACAGGTGCGACTTGTGAGGCTACACAAGCGTTGGGCCGATCGAGATACATTGTCGTGGCTCGGCGTCGTGGCTCCGCTTTGCGCTGCTGTTTGTTACGGGTCTTCAGTTCGTTCTCGATCGCGCCGGAATCGAAGCAACCGAGCGGACTGGTATCACGCTCTTGCTCGCCCTCATTGTGATTCTGGCCGCGATCTGGCAGGCCGTTGGCCTGGAAATTGCTAGAATTCATGTGATTGTGAGAGGCATAGACTTGGAGTGATGAACGTGCCCGCTCAATTTCGGCCAAGGCGGCTCGGATGTACGCGCCTATGGTAAGTGCATTACTTTCCGTCGTCGTGGGCAGCGCGCTGGGAGGCGTTGCGCGCTATTTCGTTTCGGGAATCGTGGCCAGGCGGGTCGGCGAGACCTTTCCGTGGGGTACGCTGTCGGTCAACGTTAGTGGCGCCTTCCTGATCGGCATTTTTGCGGCATTAGCTCGAAACAATGCATCGCTATTTGCTGCGCCAAACCCGTGGCTGTTCGCAGTGACCGGCTTTCTTGGTTGCTACACGACTGTCTCCTCATTCAGTTTGCAGACGCTGGCGTTGGCGCGAGACGGCGAGGGGGGACGCGCCATTGGCTATGTCGCGATATCCGTCGCGCTATCGATTGGTGCCGTTGCCGTCGGTTTTGCAATAGTCAATCTGACGAGATGAGGTGGGATTTGCGACAATGACCGATGGCAAGGCCGCTCCCAATCGCTGGAATACCGCGATCCTCTATGGATATATTGCAACCGGCAGCGTAGTCGGCGGTGTCGCCCGCTATCTTCTTTCGCTTGTCATTCAGTTCGGTACGGAATTTCCGTGGGCCACCCTTTTCGTCAACGTCACCGGCTCGTTCATCATCGGATTCTACAGCACCTTCAGTGGCCCCGACGGACGGTTGTTCGCAAGCGCCCGACAACGGCAGTTCGTCATGACCGGATTTTGCGGGGGCTACACGACTTTCTCAACCTTCAGCCTGGAAACATTCAGGCTGCTGCAAGCCGGCATGGTACAGACTGCGTATACAAATATCGCCATCTCGATCGCGACCTGGCTGGTGGCCGCGTGGCTGGGACATCTGCTGGCAAATCGACTCAATAGTTTGAAGAGGAGCTAACAATGCAAATCCCAAAGCAAGCGCTGCTGCTCCGCATTTTCATTGGTGAGGATGACAAATTCGGCGGATCACCATTGTACGAGGCCATCGTGCTCAAGGCACGCGAATCGCACCTCGCCGGAGCAACCGTCCTTCGCGGCCCGATGGGCTTCGGTGCATCCAGCCGACTTCATACCACGAAGATCCTGCGTCTTTCGGAAGATCTGCCTCTGGTGATTGAGATCGTCGACAGCGAGGATAAGATCAATGCCTTCCTCCCAACGCTGGACGGTATGATGACCAGCGGCCTCATAACGCTGGAAAAAGTTCAGGTTCTTCAATACGGAGCCAAAGCGACGAGCTGATCGCATAGCGTTCGGCATTTGACCGGAAACTATTTGGCCTTGTCATTGTTTGCGCCAGAGGTAGCATCGTCATTTCAGGGGATGGAGTCCCCCCCAAAATCGCCATTCCGGCTGATGACTCCTGCGAACGCGCCAACGCGCGAGCAGGAGTATGTCATGGTTGGACATCGGCCGGCTGCCGCCAATTCCGTAATCCGTCGAGCTCTTCGTCTGTGGAGGGCGTCATGACAAGCGTTTGGGCATTGGCCCCCTTATGGCTCGGCCTCGCGCTGGTCGCGAGCCTGTTGTCGATCTGGCTGAGGATATCGACCGCGCTTTCCGAAATCGTCGTGGGCACCATCGCCCAACTGGTAACTGGCGCGATGATCGGGCAGGCCGTGCTGGGCACCGACGAATCCTGGATCAAGTTTCTGTCAGGCATCGGTGCGATCGTGTTGACGTTTCTGGCGGGCGCCGAGCTCGATCCTGCCGTCTTCAAGTTGAAATGGAGAGAGGCTGCTGCCGTTGGCTTGGCAGTTTTTTCTTCCCGTTCATCGGTTGCGCTGCGGCCGCCCATCACATCCTTGGCTGCAGCCGATGCCGAGCTGGCTTGCCGGCGTTGCCATGTCGACCACCTCGGTAACCGTGGTCTACGCTGTCATGCTCGAGTTTGGCTTCAATCGAACGGAATATGGATAGACCGTTCTGGCCGCCTGCTTCGTTACCGATCTTGAGACCCTGGTGGCACTGGGACTGATCTTCGCGCCATTCCTGTTAAAGACTGTTATTTTTCTGACGACAGGGTCCATCGTATTCCTGGTGCTGCCATGGCTGACGCCGCGTTTTTTCAAGCTGTACGGAAATCGCCCTTCCGAACTCGAAACCAAGTTCCTGCTGCTTTGTCTGTTTGGAATGGGTGCGCTGGCTGCGTGGGCAGACAGTGAGGCGGTGTTGCCTGCCTATCTCATTGGCATGGTGCTGGCTGGAACCGTCGGGAAGGATCACGCGCTGATCCGGCGGCTGAGGACGCTGACGTTCGGCTTTCTAACGCCCTTCTACTTCATTCGGGCGGGATCTCTCGTCTCGATACCCTCCCTGATAGCAGCTCCGGCTGCTTTCCTTTTCTTCCTGGTGGTCAAGATCGGCACCAAGATCGTCGGTATCTCACCCGTCACGAAACTCTTCGCCGCACCGGATCGGGAGGCGATGTACACGACGCTGCTGATGTCGACCGGGCTGACCTTCGGCACGATTTCCGCCCTGTTCGGCCTTTCGCACGGCATTATCGATCAGGCGCAGTACTCGGTCCTGGTTGCGACCGTGATCGGCAGTGCGGTCATCCCCACGTTAATCGCAAACGCATTCTATCTGCCACGACACCTGGTGCCCAGGTTCGGATCGGAAGAGGAGCAAGCAGCGGAGCGGCCGACGGCGCTGGCCGCTTCCGATCGGTAGCAGAAAGTATGGGCGATGTTCAAAACGGTTCTGCATGCCGATGATGGATCGGACGCGGCGTTCAGGGCATTGGCCCTCGCAATCGCCGTGACACGGCAGAATGCTGGTTCGCTTCACCTCGTTTGCGTCGAAGAAATTCCGCCGATGCCGGAATACCTGGAAGAGATCAGGGAAGCAAAGGGGATCGCCGCACGCCGATTTCATCCGGTCGTGGAACGGGCTCGTCGTTTGGCGCAACAGGCGGGCTCGGGATGCATGTTCACGTCGTGAGCGGCCATCCGGTGCGGATGATTATGGACCTCGTTCCACAGATCGGCGCAGACCTGCTGGTGATCGGCGCTACCGGTCACTCGGCCCTGTATGAGCGAATGATCGGAAGCCGCGCCGATCGAATCGTTCAGATGGCAGCATGTCCGGTCCTGGTTATGAAATAAATTGCGGCGAACTGCGGCGCGACCCTACGACGAGGTCCAGATTACGGAGAGGGCGGAAAGCGGCACTCTTGATAAGATAGCCAAATCGGCCGATAGAGAAGGAAAATGCTTGAGCGATCCTGCGGTAAACCCTCGCCCGTCAATTAGACGAGTTCACCACAGCGTGCGATTGCCGGGTGCGACAATCGGTCATACAAGTCCCGGCATGAACTTCCCGACATCGAAGGCGAGCGCAGCGGCATCTCCTGCCACAGTCAATGAACCGGCGGCCAGGTCAGGCAAGCCGGCCGGCGGTTCCGAGTTCAGCGCGCTGGCGCAGGCATCGATCCTGATCGTCGATGACGAGCCCGGCATGCGCAATTTTCTCGTCCGCACGCTAGGGCCGAGCTGCAAGCATGTGGAAGAGGCCGCCGACACCGACGAAGCCTCGCGCAAGCTCGACAAGAGCCGGTTCGACGTCGTCATCCTCGACAACATTATGCCGGGCAAGAACGGCGTCGATTGGTTGGCCGAGCAGCGGGCCGTCGGGTTCTTCGCCGACGCCATCCTGATTACAGCCTATGCCGATCTCGATACCGCGATCCAGGCGCTACGCGCAGGTGCGGTCGACTTCGTGCTAAAGCCGTTCCGCTCGAACCAGATACTCAATGCGGTGGCGCGCTGCCTCGACCGCGTCCGGCTGCAGCGCGAGAATTACGTTTTGCGCTATGCGCTGCGCGCTTCATCCGATCGCACCTTCTTGCGCGACAATCTGATCGGGGAGTCGCCGGCGGCCCGCAGCGTGCGGGAAACCATTGCCCGCGTTGCCCGCCTGCCGACATCGATCCTGCTCACCGGCGAATCCGGCACCGGCAAAGAAGTCGCCGCGCGCTCGATTCACTCCTTGTCGGACCGCGCAGACAAGCCCTTCGTCCCCGTCAATTGCGCGGCGATTCCGCCCGAGATGATCGAGGCCGAGTTGTTCGGGCACATCAAGGGTGCCTTCACCGGCGCGGACAGCGGTCGGGAGGGCCTGTTCCTTTATGCGCATGGCGGCACGCTGTTCCTCGACGAAATCGGCGAATTGCCGCTACCGATGCAGAGCAAACTGCTCCGTGTTCTGGAGGACCGCCGTGTCCGTCCCGTCGGCTCCGAGCGTGAAGTGCCGGTCGATCTTCGCTTGATCTTTGCGACCAACGCTGATCTGCAGAAGGCAGTAGAGAAGGGACGGTTTCGCGCCGACCTCTATTACCGCCTGAATGTTATGCAGATTCATCTGCCGCTATTGAAGGATCGCGGCGACGACGTGCAGGAGCTCGCCACCATCTTCATGAACAAGCTCTCGACGCAGCTCGGCATGCCGCCGGTACCGATCGATAGCGCCGTGCGGGCCGCACTGGCGAGTTACGACTGGCCTGGCAACGTGCGTGAGCTGCGCAATTTAATCGAGCGCACGTTGATCCTCGGCGCGTTTCCGGACGATTTCGCCGGGCCACGGAACGAGGGGCAGGTCGGCACCGCAGACAGTCTGGCAGACTTGGAGCGCCGGCACATTCTTTCGGTGCTGAAGGAGACCTGCGGCAACCGCGAGGAAGCGGCGCGGCGGCTCGGCATCTCGCGCAAGACCATCGACCGCAAACTCGCGTTATGGAATGGCTGACCGGGCGGGCCGCATCGAGGGGCCGGTGCGCGGGCGCTCCGTCCGCTTCCGGCTGCTCGCCATTGCGCTGCTGCCGATGCTGGTCATCCTGCCGCTTCTGCTTGGCGTCGCCATCTATCGCTGGAACGCGCGGTTCGACGCTACGCTGATCTCCAAGGTGAACGGCGATCTCACCATCGCCCACCAATACCTCGCTCGCATTCTGGAAAAAACCGGCGTTCAGATCCGCGGGCTGAGCCTCTCGTTCCGCTTCCGCGAGGTCGAAGAGCGCGAAACGCTCGCCGCCGTGGAGACCTTGCTCGAACAGTCCCGCAAGGAGATGGGTCTCGACTTCCTCTATTTGATGGATGCCGGTGGAAAGGTTGTCGCCTCGTCACCCGCGCTTAAGGGCATGCCAAGGGCCGACTGGCCGATCATCACATCGGCGCTATCAGGCGAATCCCCGTCGACGGGCATCGACATCTTCACCAACGACGAACTTGCGGCGATTTCGCCAGCGCTTGCCCAGCGCGCGGGTCTCGACCTGGTGCCGACCCCAAACGCGGCGCCGACCGATCGCAGCACGGAAACCCATGGCATGGTGGTGCATGCGGCCAGCCGCGCAACGGCGCCCGGAGGCGGGCCTGCCGCGCTGGTTGGCGGGATTCTGCTGAACCAGAATCTGGAATTCATCGATACCATCAACGACCTCGTCTATCGGGCGGCCAGCCTGCCCGAGGGCAGCCAGGGAACGGCAACGCTGTTTCTCGACGATGTGCGGATCTCGACCAATGTCCGCCTGTTCGAGGGACGACGCGCGCTGGGAACGCGGGTGTCGGGGGCGGTGCGCTCTGCGGTGATGGGGGAGGGGCGCACCTGGCTGGACAGCGCCTTCGTCGTCAACGACTGGTATATCTCGGCCTATGAGCCGCTCGTCGACACCTACGGCAAGCGCGTCGGCATGCTTTATGTAGGATTTCTGCAGAAGCCGTTCAACGACGCGAAGCTCGAGACGCTCCTGATCATTGCGCTCGCGTTCATCGCGATCACGGCGGCAAGCGTGCCGATCTTCCTGCGCTGGGCGCAGTCGATCTTCATGCCGCTCGAACGCGTCACGGCGACGATCGGCGAAGTCGAGAGCGGTAATCTCTCCGCGCGGACCAAGTTGCCGGCATCGGGCGACGAGATCGGCCGGGTGGCGGTTCACCTCGATACGCTGCTGGACCAGATTCAGGAGCGCGATCGCCAGTTGCGTGAGTGGAACGAGGAATTGAACACGCGGGTACGCGAGCGCACCCGCGACCTCGAATTTGCCAATCTGAAGCTCGAGGCGACTACCAAGCAGCTCATCATGTCCGAAAAGCTCGCCGCGATCGGCGAGATCACGGCCGGCGTGGCGCATGAGATCAACAATCCCATCGCGGTGATGCAGGGCAATCTCGATGTCATCCGCAGCGTGATCGGCGCTGACGTCGAAAAAGCCAAGGTCGAGTTTCGCCTGGTTGACGAGCAGATCCATCGGATCAGCCAGATCGTCACCAAGCTCCTGCAGTTCGCCCGGCCGGAAGAATATGCCGGCTATGTCGAGCGGCATGCGCCCGGAAGCGTGGTGGCGGACTGCCTGCCGCTGGTGCAGCATCTCCTGAACAAGACCGAAATCGGGGTCGTGCGGGAAGATCGGGCGAGCCGTCTGGTCCTGATGAACCGCACCGAGCTGCAGCAGGTCGTGATCAACCTGATCGTCAACGCAATCCACGCCATGCCGGACGGTGGCAGCCTGACCCTTTGTTCATACGACGCTGACCGCGACGGCGTGCCTGGCATTGTCATCGAGGTGGCGGACACCGGGATCGGCATGGGCGCCGACGTCGTGGAAAAGGTCTTCGATCCCTTTTTTACAACGAAGCGCCGCGACGGCACCGGCCTTGGTCTCTCCATTAGTCAGACGCTGATCAAGCGCCAGCGTGGCCAGATTACAGTGGAAAGCCAAGTCGGCCGAGGGAGCACGTTCCGCGTTTGGCTTCCGGAGGCCAGCTAAGCCCGATTGACTTGGACATTTTGTCCGGCAGGTCCGGACATTTTGTCTTGAGCAGCAGGAGAGTCATCCGCAAGTCATTGATTTCCGGCATCGTGCGATTTGGCACATGGATTGCTCACTCCTTTTCAACAAATTGAAAGGGAGGGCCAACGACCAGCGGCGCATAGTCGAATTGAGCTGTTGCCCGGGCAATCATGCCGGCAAAATCTCACCTCAATTGGCCGGCATTGCTGCGCGCATAGTCAAAAGCATCAGGGTGGATGTTCTCGAATGCGCGTGTCGATTCCGCGCGTTCCGGAATCGCATGGAACAGCAGGATGGGGCTGCTCCACTGCGTAGCTGAAGATGACGGATCGAAGACGGTAAAACAAACGCCCAGTTCAAGTGGGTTGCAGGGGAAAATAGCGATGACAACAATCAGCAGCGCCGGGAGCATCCCCGGTGCAGGAACGGGATTCCTTGATAAAGAGCGCACGATCGCGACCGCCGGCTTCAATCGCTGGTTGGTTCCACCGGCGGCGCTTTGCATTCATCTCTGCATCGGCATGGCCTATGGTTTCAGCGTGTTCTGGCTGCCTCTGTCGCGCGCGATCGGCGTGACCGCGCCGAAGGCCTGCCCCGACATGACCCTGGTGCAGGAATTGTTCACCACCACCTGCGACTGGAAGGTCGCCAGCATGGGCTGGATGTACACGCTGTTCTTCGTGCTGCTCGGCGTCTCCGCCGCGATCTGGGGCGGTTGGCTGGAGCGTGTCGGACCGCGCAAGGCGGGTTTTGTGTCGGCGCTGTGCTGGTGCGGTGGTCTGGTGCTCGGCGCGATCGGCATCATCACCCATCAATTGTGGCTGTTGTGGCTAGGCTCCGGCGTCATCGGAGGCATCGGGCTCGGTCTCGGCTACATCTCGCCGGTGTCGACGCTGGTAAAATGGTTTCCGGATCGCCGCGGCATGGCGACCGGCATGGCCATAATGGGTTTTGGCGGCGGCGCCATGATCGGCGCGCCGCTGGCGAACCTCTTGATGAACTATTTCAAGTCGCCGACCTCGGTCGGCGCCTGGGAAACTTTCATCGCCATGGGCGCGATCTATTTCGTGTTCATGATGATCGGCGCCTTCCGCTATCGTATTCCGCCGGCGGGCTGGCGGCCCGAGGGCTGGACGCCGCCGGCCAAGGCCAATGCGATGATCTCGCAGAACCACGTCCACCTGAAGGACGCGCACAAGACGCCGCAGTTCTGGCTGATCTGGTGGGTGCTCTGCCTCAATGTCTCCGCCGGCATCGGCGTGATCGGTATGGCCTCGCCGATGTTGCAGGAAATCTTCGCCGGCAAGCTGATCGGCTTGCCCGACATCGGCTTCAACCAGCTTGACGCCACGCAGAAGGCGACGATTGCGGGTATCGCGGCCGGCTTCGCCGGGCTGCTCTCGCTGTTCAACATCGGCGGCCGGTTCTTCTGGGCCTCGCTGTCGGACAAGATGGGCCGCAAGAACACCTATTATACGTTCTTCATCCTGGGCATCGTCCTCTACGCGCTGGCGCCGACCTTCGCCGCGATGGGCTCGAAGCTTCTGTTCGTGCTCGGCTTCGGCATCATCCTGTCGATGTATGGCGGCGGCTTCGCCACCGTGCCGGCCTATCTCGCCGACATGTTCGGCACGCAGTTCGTGGGTGCCATTCATGGCCGTCTGCTGACGGCGTGGTCGACCGCGGGTATCATCGGCCCTGTCGTGGTGAACTATATCCGCGAGTTCCAGCTCGCGGCCGGCGTTCCGCGTGACCAGCTTTACAACACCACGATGTACATCCTGTGTGCGATGCTGATCGCCGGCCTGATCTGCAACTACCTGATCAAGCCGGTTGACGCGAAATGGCACATGAGCGATGCCGAGGTTGCCAAGCTGCAAGCGGCGACGGCGAGCGCGGGTCAATCGGGACCGTCAGGCTCCTATGGCATCGGGTTCGGCGGGCTCGACGCCAAGGCCGCGCTGTTCTGGGCTTTCGTCGGCATTCCGCTGGCCTGGGGCGTGTGGAAGACGCTGGAAAGCGCCGTCAAGATACTCTGATCATCCCAGCGTCGCGGGGCGAGCGTCCCGCGACGCCATTTCATATGCGATGTTCCCTGCGATGTCGAACTCAAATCGAGCCATCGGAAATCTAGATCAATGCGCATTCGCAATCGCAGCATGAGACGGCTTTATTGATCTCCGGAGCAAATTCGCGTTCTCATCCAGCGATCAGGCAAAGCGCGCCAAATGTGGTGGCTCCAAGCGCCGACAGGATCGAAAGCTCGCGGCCTGTGTTGCCTTAAATATCTGATAAACTTCTTGGCATCTGGCATGCCACGAACTAGAGTTGGCCGGCAGATTGGCAGGAACGAGACCGTTTCGATGGATCACGACGTACACGACCTACAAAAAGTCCGCTCGTTCGAACATCCGGGCGCGGGACGGAAGCGGGCCAAGGCGACACCCAAGGGCCGCCAGGTCGATCCCACCGCCGCGCACGAAATCGAGCTCCTGCTCGGCGACCGGCCGCGGCGGCGCGATCTCCTGATCGAGCATCTGCACCTGATCCAGGACAAGTATCGCCAGATATCGGCGGCGCATCTGGCAGCACTTGCCGATGAGATGAAACTGTCGTTTGCGGAAGTGTTCGAGACCGCGACCTTCTACGCGCATTTCGACGTGGTGAAGGAAGGCGCGGCCGATATCGCGCCGTTGACCATCCGCGTCTGCGATTCGCTAACCTGCGCCATGATGGGCGCGGAAAAGCTGCTGCACGAATTGCAGGACAGTGCCGGCCCGGGCATCCGCGTGGTGCGCGCGCCCTGCGTCGGCCGCTGCGATACCGCGCCGGCTGCCGAAGTCGGCCATCACTTCGTCGATCATGCCACCGTGACGAACGTGCTCGCCACTGCCAAGGCCGGCGACACGCATGCGCATCTGCCCAAATATACCGAGTATGACGCTTATGTCGCAGGCGGCGGCTACAAGCTGCTCAATAGCCTGCAGTCGGGCGAACTGAGCAGGGAAGATCTGCTGAAGGCGCTCGATGACGCTTCGCTGCGCGGGCTCGGCGGCGCGGGCTTTCCGACGGGACGCAAATGGCGCGCGGTGCTGGGCGAGCCCGGCCCGCGGCTGATGGCGATCAATGGCGACGAGGGCGAGCCCGGCACGTTCAAGGATCGCTACTACCTCGAAACCGATCCGCATCGCTTCATCGAGGGCATGCTGATCGGCGCGCATGTCGTTGAAGCGACCGACGTCTATATCTATTTGCGCGACGAATATCCGGCGTCACGCGAAATCCTCACCCGCGAAATCGCAAAATTGCCGCCGGGCGGTCCCGTGCTGCATATGCGACGCGGCGCCGGCGCCTATATCTGCGGCGAGGAATCCTCACTGCTTGAGTCGATCGAGGGCAAGCGCGGCTTGCCCAGGCACAAGCCGCCTTATCCGTTCCAGGTCGGCCTGTTCGGCCTGCCGACGCTGATCAACAATATCGAGACGCTGTGGTGGGTGCGCGACATCGTCGAGAAGGGCGCCAGTTGGTGGAAGAGCCACGGCCGCAACGACCGTCACGGCCTGCGCAGCTATTCGGTGTCGGGCCGCGTGAAAAATCCCGGCATGAAGTTGGCGCCGGCCGGCATCACCGTGCGCGAACTGATCGACGAGTTCTGCGGCGGCATGGCGGACGGACACATTTTCCACGCCTATCTGCCGGGCGGCGCGTCGGGCGGCATTTTGCCGGCTTCGATGGACAACATCCCGCTCGATTTCGGCACGCTGGAAAAATACGGCTGCTTCATCGGCTCGGCAGCCGTCGTTATCCTATCCGAGCAGGACAGCGTGAAGGGCGCGGCGCTGAACCTGATGAAATTCTTCGAGGATGAAAGCTGCGGCCAGTGTACGCCGTGCCGGGTCGGCACGCAGAAGGCCGCGCTCCTGATGCAGCGGCCGGTCTGGAACCGCGAATTGCTCGACCAGTTGAGCCAGGCGATGCGCGACGCCTCGATCTGCGGGCTCGGACAAGCCGCCTCGAATCCACTGACCTCAGTGATTAAATATTTTCCGGAAGAATTCGTGCCGAAAGAGGCCGCGGAATGACGAAGATTCAGTTCGAACTCGACGGCCAACAGGTCGAGGCCAACGCCGGCGAGACCATCTGGCAGGTCGCAAAACGCCACCAGAAGGAAATCCCGCATCTCTGCTATTCGCCGGAGCCCGACTACCGGCCCGACGGCAATTGCCGCGCCTGCATGGTCGAGATCGAGGGCGAGCGCGTGCTGGCGGCGTCCTGTAAACGGACGCCAAGCGTCGGCATGAAGGTGAAGACCGAGAGCGCCCGCGCGGTCGCAGCGCAGAAGATGGTCATGGAATTGCTGGTCGCCGACCAGCCGGCGCGCGAGACCTCGCACGATCCCGACTCGAAATTCTGGCACTGGGCCGAAAAGGTCGAGGTGACCGAGAGCCGCTTTCCCGCGGCTGAACGCTGGGCGGGCGACACCAGCCATCCCGCCATGAGCGTCAATCTCGACGCCTGCATCCAGTGCGGCCTGTGCGTGCGCGCCTGCCGCGAGGTGCAGGTCAACGACGTCATCGGCATGGCCTATCGCAACGCCGGTGCCAAGATCGTGTTCGACTTCGACGATCCCATGGGTGAATCGACTTGCGTCGCGTGCGGCGAGTGCGTGCAGGCGTGCCCAACCGGCGCACTTATGCCCTCGGTGATGCTGGACGAGAAGCAGACCCGCGTCACCTATGCTGACAGACAAGTGGATTCGCTCTGCCCGTTCTGCGGCGTCGGCTGCCAGGTCACCTATCAGGTCAAGGACGAGAAGGTCATTTACGCCGAGGGCCGTGACGGGCCGGCCAACCATAACCGGCTCTGCGTCAAGGGCCGCTTTGGATTTGATTACATCCACCACCCGCACCGGCTGACCAAGCCGCTGGTGCGGCTGCCGAATGCGAAGAAGGATGCCAACGATCAGGTCGATCCAGCCAATCCGTTCACGCATTTCCGCGAAGCATCCTGGGAAGAGGCGCTGGATATCGCGGCAAAAGGACTCGTGAAAATTCGTGACGAGAAGGGCGTCAAGGCGCTGGCCGGTTTCGGCTCCGCAAAAGGCTCCAACGAAGAAGCGTATCTGTTCCAAAAGCTGGTGCGCACCGGCTTCGGCTCCAACAATGTCGATCACTGCACGCGACTGTGCCACGCCTCCTCGGTGGCGGCGCTGATGGAAGGGCTGAACTCGGGCGCGGTGTCGGCACCGTTTGCCGCGGCGATGGACGCTGAAGTCATCATCGTGATCGGCGCCAACCCCACCGTGAACCATCCGGTGGCGGCGACCTACCTCAAGAACGCCGCCAAGCGCGGCGCCAAGCTGATCGTGATGGATCCGCGCAAGCAGGCGCTGTCGCGCCACGCCTGGAAGCATCTCGCCTTCAAGCCCGGCAGTGACGTCGCGATGCTGAACGCGATGCTGCACACCATCATCACCGAAGGGCTGACGGACCAGCAATACATCGCGGGCTATACCGAAGGCTTTGACGAGCTTGCCGAGCGCATCAAGGAATTCCCGCCAGAGAAGATGGAAGCGATCTGCGGTATCCCTGCGGAGACGCTGAAGGAAGTGGCGCGGGTCTACGCACGTTCGCGCGCCTCGATCATCTTCTGGGGCATGGGCATCAGCCAGCACATCCACGGCACCGACAATGCGCGCTGCCTGATCGCACTGGCGCTGACCACAGGCCAGGTCGGCCGTCCCGGCACCGGGCTACATCCGCTGCGCGGCCAGAACAACGTGCAGGGCGCTTCCGACGCCGGCCTGATTCCGATGTTTTTGCCGGATTACCAGCCGGTCGGACGCACCGATCTGCGCGAGCCGTTCGAAAAGCTCTGGCACCAGGACCTCGATCCAGTGCGCGGCCTCACCGTCGTCGAGATCATGAACGCGATCCACGCCGGCGAGATCACGGGCATGTATATCGAGGGCGAAAACCCCGCAATGTCGGATCCCGACCTGCAGCACGCGCGCGAAGCGCTGGCGATGCTCGATCATCTGGTAGTACAGGATCTCTTCGTCACGGAGACGGCGTTCCACGCCGACGTAATCCTCCCGGCCTCGGCTTTTGCGGAAAAGAGCGGCACGTTCACCAACACCGATCGCCGCGTGCAGCTCGCGCGCGAGGTGATCCGGCCGCCGGGCGATGCGCGACAGGATCTCTGGATCATCCAGGAAATCGGCAAGCGCATGGGTCTTCCCTGGAACTACAACGGCCCGGCCGATGTCTTCACCGAGATGACGCAGGTGATGCCGTCGCTGAACAACATCACCTGGGAGCGGTTGGTGCGCGAGGGCGCGGTGACCTATCCGGTCGACGACCCGAACAAGCCCGGCAACGAGATCATCTTCACTACGGGCTTCCCGACCGAGAGCGGCCGCGGCAAGATCGTGCCGGCGAAGGTGGTGCCGCCAGACGAGATACCCGACGCCGAATATCCGATGGTGCTGTCCACGGGCCGCGTGCTCGAACACTGGCATACGGGATCGATGACCCGCCGCGCCAGCGTGCTCGACCAGATCGAGCCCGAGGCGGTGGCGTTCATGTCGCCAAAGGACATGCGACGCTTAAGCGTCTGGCCCGGCGATTTCATTAAGCTGGAAACCCGCCGTGGCGCCGTCGAGGTCAAGGTGCGCTCCGACCGCGACGTGCCGGAGAACATGGTGTTCATGCCGTTCTGCTACGCGGAAGCGGCAGCGAACCTGTTGACCAACCCCGCGCTCGATCCGTTCGGCAAGATCCCTGAATTCAAGTTCTGCGCAGTCCGTGCCGAAAAGGTGGCGCTGCAATCGGCGGCGGAGTAGCAATCAACCGTAGGCCGGATGAGCGAACCGATATCCGGGGCAGGTTGTTGATAGAGTCCCGGATGTCGCTGCGCTCCATACGGGCTACAAACCTCACGCAAAATTGTCGCTGCAAACCCGCTCGTGAAGCGGCCTGACATCCTGCGGCACGGGCGGGACGCTGGTCCGGCTCCACGGCGGGCTGATACGCTGCGCTTCGACAAGAGTGCCAAGAACCGCCAGCGCCAGATCGGTATGACGAGCTCGACGGACTGATCGAGCCAGTCCGGCAGTTCGCGCTGCCGCGACAACGCGCAGCACCATTCGCGCTCATCATAGGCGATCCGCCGAATCTGCCATTGCGGTAATTCCAGATCGATCAGCGCCAGCGCGGCATCAATCCAGGCGTGAGATTGGATCAATTGCTCGACGCGGGCGCTCCTCTTGAAGGAGCTGTGGGACGAACTGACCGATGCGCAATACCTGCGTGTCTATGTCCGCCAGCTCCGCCAGAAGATCGAAGCCGACTCCGAGCGCCCGCAATTCGTGTTGACCGAGACGGGGATCGGGTATCGGCTGCGGGCGCCGGATTGAACAGACCTCCGATAGGTCAGTTTCGTGCGTACGGCTTGTTGCGGGTCGGCTTGCCGCTG
Source organism: Bradyrhizobium australiense (assembly GCF_013114825.1). Classification (GTDB taxonomy): domain Bacteria; phylum Pseudomonadota; class Alphaproteobacteria; order Rhizobiales; family Xanthobacteraceae; genus Bradyrhizobium; species Bradyrhizobium australiense. The sequence goes on from NZ_JAAVLX010000001.1 coordinate 112,327, forward strand.
GCAGCGTGAGACTGAAGTGGTATGTTTCTCCGCAGGTATCTGACCCGGGCCGGCCCCGCCCGGGTGAATCAGAGCAGGAGGACGCAACGCCATGGCTGAGAGCGCGCGCGTTAGCGCTGCTGATCCGGGGCCCACATGCTGCAGCGGTGGGTCCCGGCTCTGCGGCGCAGCGCTGCACGCTGCACCGCGTCCGGGACACGGATAGTGACGCGATCAAAAGTATTCACGAACTAGATCGCCGCCATCTCGCCCTTGGTGCAGGCTTCCCGCAGCTTGAACTTCTGGATCTTGCCCGATCCGGTCAGCGGGAACGCATCTACGACGTACCAGTGTTTTGGCGTTTTGTGCGGGGCGAGGGAAGCACGCATGTAGGCGATCAGTTCTTCCTTGTCGATCGCGGCGCCGGGCGCCGGGCGGATGAAGGCTGCGACCTCTTCGCCCCATTTCTCGTGGGGCTGCCCGATCACGGCGACTTCGCCGACCTTGGGATGTTTGAACAGCAATTCCTCCAACTCGCGCGGATAGATGTTTTCGCCGCCGCGGATGATCATGTCCTTCAGACGGCCCTCCACCGTGCAATAGCCGCGCGCGTCCATCGCGCAGAGATCGCCGGTGTGCAGCCAGCCGTCGGCATCGATCGCAGCCGCCGTCGCATCAGGCATTTCGAAGTAGCCGATCATCACGTGATAGCCGCGGGTGCAAAATTCGCCGATCGTGCCGATCGGCACGGTCTCGCCGGTATTGGGATCGATGATCTTGGTTTCCATGTTGGGCAGCGGCAGGCCGATGGTGCTGGCCTTGTCCTCGACGCTGTCGGTGGTGCGGGTCTGCGCCGCGACCGGCGAGCATTCGGTCTGGCCGAAAACAATCGTAAAGGGCGCGCCGAGCTTTTCCTCCAATAGCCGCACCAGCGAGGCAGGCACCGTGGAGCCGCCGGAGCAGATCGCCTTGACCGATGACAGATCGGTCGCCGCGAATGTCGGATGCTCCAGCATCGCGACCAGCATGGTGGGCACGCCGAGCATCGCATTGCCGCGATAGGTCCCGAGCATTTCCAGCACCAGTCCGGGCTCGAAGGCCTCGACCAGCACCTGGGTCGCGGCTTTCGATACCGCGCCGATCACGCAGCAGACGCAGCCGCCGGTATGGAACAACGGCATCGTGGTGACGAAGACGTCGCCGGCGTCGACGCCCATCCGGTCGGCGGAATCCGCGCCGTTGTTCAGCAACCCGCGATGTCGGAGCAGGGCGCCTTTCGGAAAGCCGGTCGTGCCCGACGTGTATTGGATCATGACGGGGTCATCCGGAGTGACGGGCGGCAGTTTGATGCCTTCGTCGTCGCCTGCCGCAATGAAGGCATTCCAGTTATCGAAGCAGATGATCTCGCGCAGCTCGGGGCAGTTCGGCGCCACCGCCTGAACCGTTTCCAGCATCGGATTGCCGCGGAAGCCGTTGATAACGAAGATGCCGGCCGAGCGCGACTGCTTCAGCACATATTCGACCTCCCGGGCGCGGAAGGCCGGGTTGACCGTGACGAGGATCATGCCCGCCATGCCGGCGCCGAATTCGAGCATCACCCATTCCGGGATGTTCTGTGCCCAGACGGCAATGCGCTCGCCGGGCTTGAAGCGTGATAGCAACGCGCGGGCGGTGCGCTGGGCCTCCCGGTAGAACGCCGCATAAGTCCATTGCCGCCGCTGCGCCGGGTCAGGCACGCCCGCGATCAGGGCGAGGCGATCGGGCGCTGCCTCAGCCGCCCTGCGCAAGAGATCGCCGAACGTCATTTCCCGCACCGCAGGCGTGGTCGGTCCTGCGACGTGCGACTTCGTCAATGCCATCAAATCCTCCCCGTCTGGCGCGCTATTGTTGGTAGCGTCAGTTCCCACGGAGAAAATGCCTTCCGGTTTCGTGTATTGCAAGCTGGACTGAGGCGAACGTGCCCTAGAATCGAAGCGTTAGGCGAAGAAGCCGCGGCAGCAATCCCGTCATTGCGAGCGAAGCGAAGCAATCCATCGCTCCACGCGCGCGGAGAGGTGGATTGCTTCGTCGCCGACGCTCCTCGCAATGACGGATAAACCTGCGCTAGCTCGCCTTGCGGTGCCTGGCTGCGGACCGGTGCGCTTTCCTTGCTGTCCGGCGTGCCGGCGCCCGCCGCGAGGCCGGGGCATGCGCGCGCCGCTTCGTCGCCGGCTTGCCCTTCAGGCTCGCCTTCAGCGCGTCCATCAGGTTGATGACGTTGTCCGGCTTCTCTTCGGGCTCGGCGACCTTGATCGGCTTGCCGGAAGCCTTGCGCCGCACCAGCGCCTTCAACGCGTTCTCATATTCGTCCTTGAATTTTGAGGGATCGAAATGCGCCGCCTTGGTCTGCAGGATATGGCCCGCGAGTTCGATCATGTCCTTCGTGATCTTCGGGTTCTTAATATCCTCGAAGAAATCCTCTTCGTCGCGCAGTTCGTAGGGGTACCGCAGCGTAGTGCCGAGCAATCCCTTGCCGAGCGGCTCGATCGCCATCACGTGCTCGCGGTTAGTCAAAACGATGCGCGCCAGCGCCACCCGGTCCTCGTCCTTCATGGCGTCGCGGATCACCGCGAAGGCGTCCACCGCGGCTTTGCCGTCGGGGGCGATGTAGTAGGGGTGGTTGTAATACCGCTTGTCGATCTCATCCCTAGGCACGAAACTGTCGATCTCGATCGTGTGATTGCTCTCGATCTGGACGGCTTCCAGTTCCTCCTTTTCGATCTCGACATATTGGCCCTTTTTCAGCTCATAGCCGCGTCCTTTTTGGTCGCTCTCAACGATGTCGCCGGTCTCGGCATCGATCATCTGCTGTTTCAGCCGGTTGCCGGTCTCCTTGTTGATCATGTGAAAACGGGTTTTCTCGACCGATGTCGAGGCCGGATACAGCACGACCGGGCATGACACCAACGAGAGTTTTAGCGAGCCTTTCCAGTAGGCGCGGGGGGCCATTGCAATCTCCGGGCGCGGTTGGGTTTGGGAACTTCAACGGTTAGTATGGGTTTTCGTTCCGGGTGTGCCGCGGGGCGGTTTTGATTGAGGTGTGGCCGTGGCGTTGAAGAAACTCAGCACGTACCGCAAGAAGCGCGATTTTGGCAAAACGGCGGAGCCCTCCGGCGACGTCAAGGTCGCGCCCGCCCGAGAGCGGCGGTTCGTGATTCAGAAGCATGATGCAAGCCGGCTGCATTACGATCTCAGGCTGGAATTCAACGGCGTGTTCAAATCCTGGGCCGTCACCAAGGGGCCGTCGCTCGACCCCCACGACAAGCGGCTGGCGGTAGAGGTCGAGGACCACCCGCTCGATTACGGTGACTTTGAAGGCACCATTCCGGAAGGCCAATACGGCGGCGGCACCGTGATGCTGTGGGATCGTGGCTACTGGGAATCCGATGATCCCGACCGCGGCTTCAGAAAGGGTGACCTGAAATTCACCCTGCATGGCGACAAACTGCATGGCAGCTGGGTGTTGGTGCGGATGAAAGGCGACCGCTATGGCGGCCAGCGCACTAACTGGCTCCTGATCAAGCATCGCGACGAATTTGTGAAGGAGGGTGAGGCCAACGATATTCTCGACCAGGACCGTTCCGTCGCCTCGGGACGGACGATGGAGCAGATCGCGCAAGGCAAGGGCAGGGCGCCGAAGCCGTTCATGCTGGTCGGAAAAACCAAGGCCGACGCGGTCTGGCAATCGAACCGTGGCGACGCCGCCGAGGCGCGGACCGTGCGGAAGACAGCCGCCTTGCGGGCCGCGCCGGAGATCAAGACGCGCGCGCCCGCGCCGGCCGTAAAGCCGAAGAAGGTCGCGGCGATGCCGGATTTCGTCGCGCCGCAGCTTTGCACGGTGGTCGAGCGGCCGCCTAGCGGCGAGGGCTGGTGTCATGAGATCAAGTTCGACGGCTACCGAGTACAATTGCGCGTCGAAAATGGCGATGCGGTGCTCTATACCCGAAAGGGTCTCGACTGGACTGACAAATTCAAGGCGATCGCGGAGGAAGCGAAATCGCTTCCCGACGTGCTGATCGACGGCGAGATCGTCGCGCTCGACCATAACGGCGCGCCCAATTTCTCGACCCTCCAGGCGGCGCTATCGGACGGCGACAGCGGGAGCCTGATCTTCTATGCGTTCGACCTGCTGCTTGCCGACGGCGAAGATCTTCGCAGGCTGCCGCTCGGCGACCGCAAGGCGCGGCTGAAGGAATTGCTGGAGGCGCAAAAGGGCAAGGACAAGCAGATCCGCTATGTCGAGCATTTTGAAAGCGGGGGCGACGCCGTCCTGCAATCAGCCTGCAAGCTCGAACTGGAAGGCATCGTCTCCAAGAAGCTCGATGCGCCCTATCGCTCCGGCCGCACTGAAAGCTGGACCAAGGCGAAATGCCGCGCGGGGCACGAGGTGGTGCTGGGCGGCTGGAAGACCACCAACGGCAAATTCCGCTCGCTGATGGCTGGCGTCTACCGCGGCGATCATCTCGCCTTTGTCGGCATGGTCGGCACCGGTTTCGGGCAGGACAAGGTCCGCCGCATCATGCCGGCGCTGAAGGCGGCGGCCTCCGACAAGAACCCGTTCGGCGGCAAGAACGCGCCGAAGAAAACCCGCGACGTGCATTGGCTGAAGCCCGAACTGGTCGCCGAAATCGAATTCGCAGGCTTTACCGCGGACGGAAATATTCGTCAGGCCGCGTTCAAGGGCCTGCGGCAGGACAAACCGGCCGAGGAAGTGGAGGCGGAGACCCCGTCCAAGGCGGGCATCGCGCAGCCGAAGCCGGGAAGATTGAAAGCCAAGGTCAAGACCAAGGCCAAGACCGCGACCGCGCGGCCTGCGGCCGACAAGGCCGCCGAAGCCATGGGCGTGGTGATCTCGAAGCCTGACAAGGAGATGTGGCCCGATGCCGGCGACGGCGAGCCCGTGACCAAGCTCGATCTCGCCAAATATTTCGAAGCCGTTGGCGAATGGATGATCGGCCATCTCAAGGGCCGCCCTTGCTCCATCGTACGGGCGCCGGACGGCATCCACGGCGAAAAATTCTTCCAGCGGCATGCCATGCAGGGCATGTCCAACCTGCTCGATCTCGCCAACGTCTCAGGCGACCGCAAGCCCTATGTGCAGATCGACCGCATCGAGGGGTTGGCGGCGGTGGCGCAGATCGGCGGCCTGGAGCTGCATCCCTGGAATTGCGCGCCCAATGCCTACGATACGCCGGGCCGGCTGGTGTTCGATCTCGATCCTGCTCCAGATGTCGACTTTGCGGAAGTGATCGAGGCGGCAAAAGACATGCGCCAGCGCCTGACCGCTGTTGGCCTCGAAAGCTTCTGCAAGACCACCGGCGGCAAGGGGCTGCACGTGGTGACGCCGCTGCTTCATGGCGCACGGGACAAGGTCTCGTGGAAGGAGGCCAAGGCGTTCGCGCAAGGTATTTGCCGGTGGATGGCGAACGATGATCCCGAGCGCTATCTGCTCAATATGTCGAAGAAGCTGCGCAAGGGAAAGATCTTCCTCGACTATCTCCGCAACGATCGGATGTCGACCGCGGTCGCTGCCTTGTCGCCACGTGCACGCGAAGGTGCCACCGTATCGATGCCGCTGACCTGGACTCAGGTGCGCGGCGATCTCGATCCGAGGAAGTACACGATCCGCACCGTGCCGTCGTTGCTGGCGAAGACGAAAGCGTGGGACGGCTACGATGACGCGGCAACGTCGATCAAGCCGGCGATCAAGAAGCTGGCGGGGAAGTAAACTTGTCATGCCCCGCGAAGGCGGGGCATCCAATACGCCGCGGCCGCTCGATCGACCAAGAACGTCTCTGGAATACTGGATCACCCGCTTTCGCGGGTGATGACGGTCTTCGTGGCTTCCGTAGGGGAGGCAAAGCGAAGCGTGCCCACCACTGTCCGTGCAACAAGAAAGGTGGGCACGGCGCTAGCGCGCCCTTGCCCACCCTACGATTCTGCGCGTTGTCTACAGCTTGCCAAGCAGCAGCAGGATCAACAGGATCACAATCACCAGACCCAGTCCGCCGCCGCCGTAATAGCCAGTGCCATAGAACGGACCGCCGCCGATGCCGCTGAAGCCGCCAAGCAGGGCGATGATGAGAATGATCAGGATGATGGTGCCGATGGACATAAACCTCTCCTCAGCCCGAACGGGGCGTTCTGCACATTCTGCCCTTCACAGGGAACAACGGCCGTGAGTCATCTAAGTTCCGTTTTGCGTTGCGATAATGCGTGCGGTCCTTACTTTCGAACTGCGTGGAAATTACATGCTGTTAAATCGAGGAGGATTTTTCAGCGATGACCAAACCGCTCGTGGTATCCATTCCGCATAGTCTTGGTCGCGAGGAGGCGATGCGCCGCCTCAAGACAGGACTTTCACGCGCCGCTTCCAGCGTGCCGATGCTGACCGTCGACGAGGAGCGCTGGGAAGACAACCGCATGATCTTCCGCGTGCGCGCCCTTGGGCAAGGCGCGGTAGGCCATGTCGACGTCGCCGAAGATCATGTGCAGGTGGAGGTCGTGTTGCCGTGGTTGCTGCAGCGCTTTGCGGAAGTGGCTCAGGCCGCGATCCGCAGTCGCGGCCAACTGCTGCTGACAAAGAAATAAACGCTAGGCGCCCTTGCGCTTCCGCGCCGGTGCCAGCGCGCCATTGAATCTGGCCTTCAGTGCGGCCACCGGCAGATGTGTCAATAGATCGGACAGACGTAATTGCGTGGCATCGGCGTCGGAAAATCCCTCGATCGAATAGCCGCCGATGTTCAAGGCTGCGTCATAGGTCTCCGGCCGCGGCCAGCTTCGACCGTTGTCGGTAAATGGTGCGAACCACCGCGTGACAACCGTGATCGCAGCCTCGCGGCCTCGCCGCCGAGCGAACGCGATGAAATGGTCGCGACGCGGTCCGCCGACTTCCAAAGGTTCATAGTCGCCATCGGTGAATACATCGGCGAGCTCGGTTCGCAGCTGCAGCAGATACCGTGTCCAGGCCAGTTTCAGATGACCGCTTGGCCATTTCTCGACCAGTCGATCCAAATCGGGATTCTTGAGCGCGTCCAGGCGCCCCGCGCGTTCGGCAAAGTCGACGGGCCGCCGGTTGTCGGGATCGACCAGCGAAAAATCCCAAAGTTCCGTGCCCTGATAGAAGTCCGGCACGCCCGGTATCGTCGCTTTCAGCGTGATCTGGCTGAGCGAGTTCAGCGCGCCCAGCAACGAGAGCCGCGGCGCCAGTGTCTGCAGGGAGCTCAGGAATTCACCCGAGAGCGAAGGATCGAGAATTTTCGCAATGAAGCTCTTGACGCCCGCCTCGTAGGCCGCGTGGGGATTGAGCCAGCTCGTTTCCTGCTTGCCCTCGCGCGCGGCCTTCAGCGCATATTCCTGCATCCGGTCCACAAACGACGCGTCGTCCGGCTGCCATGCGCCCGCCAGCGCTTGATACAGCATGTATTCGAATGTCGCCGACGGCGCGCGCAAATCGCCATCGACGAGCAGATGCGGCGCGTTGAGCAGCTTCCATCGCGCTACCGTGCTGGTCCATTCCCCCGGAATTTCCGAAAGCGCCGTGATGCGCGCACGCGCATCCTCGCCGCGCTTGGTGTCATGCGTCGCCGTCGCCGTCATGCCGTGCGGCGATGCGCCGTCGCGAGACCGCATCATCCCATGAAATTCGTCGGCCGAAAGCGCCTGTGCCGCGGGGTCGCCGCCGACCTCGTTGAGCGCGAGCAGGCGGTGGTAGCGGTAGAACGTCGTGTCCTCCAGCGACTTTGCCATCATTGGTCCGGTGAACTGTTGCACCTTCAATGCAAACCGGCGCACCCGCGGCGCGCTGTGGCGCGTGCGTCCGGGCTTGGTCAGGTCCATTGTCAGGGCGTCGCGCAGGAAGTCGAAGATGCCGTCGTCGGCGGCAAACCAGTCGGCGCGCGCCCGTTCGATCGTCCCCGATATCAACTGGCGATCATGCGCGGACGGGCCCGACGCTGTCAGGTAGGTGCGGTACACCGGAAAGTGCAGCACGTAGAGTTCGAGCGCCTGCCGCAGGCCGTCGGCGGAATAGTCGCGGGTGGAATAATGCCCGCTGGCAATCCGCGCCAAGAGGCGCGTCAGCACCGTGAACTCGCTGGTCAGCAGCGTCTCCAGCACGCGTCGCTTGGCTTCCCGCAAGATCGGTTCGAGCTGCGGCGAACGGTTGCTGATCTGCCGCCATATCTCGTCGAGCGGCTCCAGGCCGCTTCCATTGGTCAGCACACGGGTGATCGCGTTCAGCCACTCATAGCCGGTGGTGCCGTGAACGCCGGCGAACGGCGGCAGCGTTTCGTGCTCGCCGAGAATTTTCTCGACCACCACATAGAAGGGCCTGCTCCGCCCGCCGTGCGCCTCGCGAATCAGCCGGCGCAGGCGCTGGCAATACTGGACGGGATCGCGCAGGCCATCGATGTGATCGAGCCGCAACCCCTGAAGCTTTCCCTCCGCAATCAGTCGTTTCACCAGGCGATGGGTCGCCTCGAAGGTGCCGGCGTCCTCGACGCGCAAGCCCGCCAGTGTGTTGATGTCGAAGAAGCGTCTGTAGTTGATGTCGCTGGAAGCGAGCCGCCAGTGGCCGAGCTTGTAGTGCTGACGTTCGAGCAGATGATGCAGCGCAAGCGTCGCAGCGGCGCGATCGGGTCCGGCGCGATAGGCCGCAAGCCCACGCGCGATGATCCCGGCGGCTTCAGTGATGCCCTTCAATTCGGACTTGAAGACAGGTGCTTCCCTGCGGTTGGGACGTCGCGGTCCCTGATAACGGGAGGCCAGCGCAAGCATGGCCCTGGCAGGCGCGCTTTCCTCCGCGCCCGCTTCCTTGACGATCATACGCAGGATTTCGCCATAACGTTCCGGCGCGATCGGCAGCCGATGCTCAAAGTACCAGGCCGAAAAACTGCCTTCGCCGGCGTCATAGCGCAATTCGATCTCGCCGTTTTCCAGCGCCTGACCGTAGGACGAGCCGATGATGGGCAGCAGCACCCCGCCGCGGGCGCGATACGGCAATTGTTCCCAGTCAATATCGAAGGAGGCCGCGTGCGGCGAGGCGGGACCCCATTCCAGCACGTCGAGCCACCACGGATTATCAGCGCAATGCACGCCCACGTGGTTGGGTACGAAATCCAGGACCAGCCCGAGATCGTGTTGCCGCAGCGTAGCGCTCAGCCGCTCGAAGCCGGGTCCGCCGCCGAGCTCGGGATTGAACTGGGCGTGGTCAATGACGTCGTAGCCATGTGCGCTGCCCTTGCGGGCGCGCATGAAAGGCGACGCATAGAGATGGGTGATGCCGAGCGCCTTCAGGTAGGGTACCACGGCAGCGGCGGCGTCGAAATCGAAATCCGCCGACAGTTGCAGGCGGTAGGTCGCGATCGGGATCGCCGGGGGCATTTTCCTATCCGATGCGCCAGTGCACCGTCCATGGCGGGACGCTGTCGCCCAACTCGCTGCCCCAGATCAGGGTTCCTGCAGCTTCGCCGTGGCTGACAGCTTTTTCCGACGGGTTGGCGGTGAGGCGAAGCGTCGTGCCATCGCCCATGCGCCAGTCGGCTGTCAGCAATCCGTTGCTTTCGGCGTCTGCTCTTCCAAAGGCTGCACCCGTCAGCCGCGGTACAATCTCCTGCCGCCGGACCTGCAGCAGTTTTCGCACCATGGTCAGACGCTTCCGTCCCGCCGGCGCGTCGCGGCCATCCCAGTCGAGCACGGCGGAATCCCGTGTCGAAGCGGCAAGCGCGTCGGGGACTTCGTCGCCATATTCTGCATAGGCCCAGGCCAGTTCGACGCGGCGGCCCTTCCGAACCGCGTCGGCGAGTTCGCCGCCGAAATCGCAGAAGAACGGGAAGGGGACGGTTGAACCCCATTCCTCGCCCATGAACAGCATGGGGATGTGCGGCGCGATCAGCAGGACCTGAAGCGCCGCCTCGATCATCCGCGCGTCGGCGTTGCCTTCTAGCCGGTCGCCCAGCGCACGATTACCGATCTGGTCGTGGTTCTGCAGGAAGTTGATGAAGGCGGTCGGCGCCAGATGGCCGCTTGGCTCGCCACGCCTGACGCCGCGAAAAGCGGATGGCTCGCCCTGGTAGACGAAACCTGATGACAGCGAGCGGGCGATATCCGAGATCGGCGAACGCTGATAGTCGCCATAATAGCCCTGCTTCTCGCCGGTCATCAGCACGCGCCAGGCGTGATGGTAGTCGTCGTTCCATTGTGCGCGGTATTTGCCTTGTGGTGGGTCCCCCACCGGGTCCAGAATGCTGGCGCGGTTGTCGCCGTTCTCCAGCACGAGGTGAATGTGCCGGCCGGTTTCCGCGGCCAATTGGCCGGCAGCAGCGCTGATGTCGTGCAGCAGTGACAGCCCGCCCGGCTCGACGATCGAGTTGACGGCATCGAGCCGCAGTCCATCGAAGCGATAGTCGCGCAGCCAGGAGAGCGCGTTCTCGATCGCAAAGGCGCGGACTTCCTTCACGCGATAGTCGATCGCGTTGCCCCACGGCGTATGCGCTTCGGTGAAGAAGGAAGGCGCATAGCGGCCGAGATAATTTCCCTCGGGGCCGAAATGGTTGTAGACCACGTCGAGCATCACCATCAGCCCGCGCAGATGCGCCTCGTCGATCAGCGCCTTGAGATCTTCGGGACGGCCATAGGCGCTGTCGGGCGCGTACCACAAGACGCCGTCATAGCCCCAGTTGCGGGAACCGGCGAAATCCGCCAGCGGCATCAATTCCAATGCGGTGATCCCGGTAGCCACGAGGTGATCGAGCCTGTCGATCATCGCGCGATAGCTGCCTTCACGGGTGAAGGTGCCGACATGGGCCTCGACGATAACCGCCTCCTGCCACGGCCGTCCGCGCCAGCTTGCGGCCCGCCACGGATAGGCGTCATGGTCGATCACTTCGCTCGGGCCGAAAATGTCCTCGGGCTGAAACAGCGAAGCTGGATCGGGGACATCGAGTTCGTCATCGATGCGGAATTTGTAGCGCGCGCCGGCCTTGACACCGGCAATATCGACCGTGAACCAGCCGTCCTCGCCGCGCCTCATCGCGTGAGGTTGCTCCAGCATCACCTCGACGTGTTTCGCCGCCGGCGCCCACAGCCGAAACCGCGTGCCGTAGTTTGTCAAAAGCGGGCCGAATTGCCGGTCATTCATGCCGCGCCCGCAAAGGCAAGCACCGACCGCGGCGGCGCGCTGGTTTCGGCGCCCGAAGCGAATTCGGCGGCGGCCAGCACGTTCTCGGTGGTGTTCAGTATCTGCTGCCAGTTCTTGTATTCGGGCATCTGCGGCAACTTGAAAGCAATCTCTTCGGGCGCAGCGTTCAGCACGATAAAGATCGGCGGCTGCCCTTGTTCCAAGGGCCCCAGTACGTAGGCGAGGAACCGTCCTTCCGGAAAATTCCAGTCGGCCTCCTGCATCTCCTCGGCCGCCGGCGTCAGCCACAGCACGCCGTAGGAGCCGTCCTTGCGTCGCCCGGAGAGCCAGCGCTGGTAGCGCAGTTGCGGGAAGCGCCGGCGCAGCGCGGTCATATGACCGACGAAATCAGTGAGGTCGTCGCCTGGCTTCCCGAGATTGTCCCAATTGACCCAGCCGATCTCATTGTCCTGGCAATAGGCATTGTTGTTGCCGTTCTGCGAATTGCCGACCTCATCGCCGGCCAGCAGCAGGGGCGTCCCCTGCGCGAGGAACAGGCAGGCGAGCTGGTTCTTGCGAAGCTGCCGGCGCAGCGCCACGATCGCGGCGTCGGTGGTCGGGCCCTCATGGCCGCAATTGTTGCTGTGGTTGTCGTTGGAGCCGTCGCGGTTGTCCTCGCCGTTGGCCTCGTTGTGCTTCTCGTTGTAGCTGAACAGGTCGGCCAGCGTGAAACCGTCATGGACGGTGATGTGGTTGATGCTGGCACGGGTTGCGCGGTTATCGTGGTGGAACAGATCGGATGAGGCGGTCATGCGGCGCGAGACGTCGCCGATCAGGCTGCCTTCGCCGCTCCAGTAGCGCCGCAACGCGCTGCGATAACGGTCATTCCATTCCGACCATTGCGAGGGAAACGCGCCGACCTGATAGCCGCCCAGGCCGAGATCCCACGGCTCGGCGACGAGCTTGGCGGTTGCCAGCACCGGGTCCTGCCGCACGGCCGTGAGGAACGCAGAATTGCGGTCGAAACCGTTCGGCCCGCGCGCCAGCGTGGTGGCGAGGTCGAAGCGGAAGCCATCGACGTGGCAAACCTCGACCCAGTAGCGCAGCGAATCCATCACCATCTGCAGCACGCGCGGATGGGTGAGGTTGACCGAGCTGCCGCAGCCTGTGAAGTCGTCATAGTAGCGCGGATGCTCCTTGTTGAGCCAATAATAGGACGCGTTGTCGATACCGCGGAAACACAGCGTCGGGCCGAGATGATTGCCCTCAGCAGTATGGTTATAGACGACGTCGAGCATCACCTCGATGCCGGCGTCGTGCAGCCGCGCCACCGTGGTGCGGAACGCATCGAGGGCGTTGTCCTGCGCATAGCGCGGCTCCGGCGCGAAGAACGCAAGCGTGTTGTAGCCCCAGTAGTTCGCAAGCTTCCGTTCCACCAGCACCCGGTCGTCGATCAGCCCGTGGATCGGCAATAACTCGATGGTGGTGACGCCGAGCTTCTTGAGATGGCCGATCATCGCCGGCGAGCACAGCCCGCCATAGGTGCCGCGCCAGCCCGGCGCGACATCGTCGCGCTTCTGTGTCAGGCCTTTGACGTGGGCCTCGTAGATGATGGTGTCTTCCCAGGCGATGTTTGGCCGAATCTCGCGGCGGCCCCAGTTGAAGCTCTCGTCGACCACGACCGCCTTCGGCATGCCGCGCGCATTGTCGCGGCGGTCGAACGAAAGATCCTCGCGCGCGCTCCCCGTTCGATAGCCGAAATGCGCGTCGCTCCACACCAGCCGGCCGGCAAGCCGCTTGGCATAGGGATCGAGCAACAGCTTGTTGGCGTTGAAGCGGTGCCCCCGCTCGGGCGCGTAGGGACCGTGGACGCGGTAGCCGTAGAGCTGTCCGGGCGAGACGTCGTTGAGATAGCCGTGCCAGACGTCCTCGTTGCGCTCGGGCAATTCGATCCGCTCGAGCTCGCGGCGGCCCTGGCCGTCGAACAGGCAAAGCTCGACCTTTTCCGCGTTGGCCGAGAACAGCGCAAAGTTGGTGCCCCTGCCGTCCCAGCTTGCTCCGAGGCGGGCGGGGCTTCCCGCGGACAATCGCATGCGTCAGCTTTCCGGTACGAGAAAGATCGCAGCCAGAGGCGGAATGGTGAGGCTGAGTTCGGGGATGTTACCTTCCAGGGTCTGGACTTCGCCGACGTTGCCGACATTGCTGCCGCCATAGTGCGCAGCGTCGGAATTGAGCGCTTCCTTCCATTTACCGGCGAACGGCACTCGGACGCGGTAATTATTATAGACGTTCGGCGAGAAGTTCACGACCACGAGGCAGCGCGCGTGCGCATCGAAACCCTTGCGCAGCCAGGCAAAGACGTTGCCGCCGGAATCATGGGTGATGACCCACTCAAATCCCGCCTGGTTGCAATCCATCTGGTGCAGCGCCGGAACGCTGCGATAGAGCCGGTTGAGGTCGCGGATCAGGTTCTGGATGCCGCTATGGCGGTGCTGCGCCAACAGGTGCCAGTCAAGCGAATGATCGTGATTCCATTCGCGCTCCTGGCCGAATTCGCAGCCCATGAACAGGAGCTTCTTGCCGGGATGGCCGAACATGAAGCTGTAATAGGCGCGCAAGTTCGCAAAGCGCTGCCATTCGTCGCCCGGCATACGGCCGAGGATCGACCGCTTGCCGTGCACGACTTCGTCGTGGGACAGCGGCAGAATGAAATTCTCTGAAAATGCGTAATGCAGGCCGAACAGCACGTCGCCGTGATGATGCTTCCGGTATATCGGATCCTTGCCGATATATTTCAGCGTGTCGTGCATCCAGCCCATGTTCCATTTGAAGCCGAAGCCGAGCCCGCCATATTCGACCGGCTGCGAGACCTGCGGCCATGCGGTGGATTCCTCCGCAGCCGTGGTGGCTTCCGGAAAATGCCCAAACACTTCGATGTTGAAGCGGCGCAGGAACTCGATAGCTTCGAGGTTTTCTCTCCCGCCATGCCGGTTCGGAATCCACTCGCCGGCGGGCCGGCTGTAGTCGAGGTAGAGCATCGAGGCGACGGCATCGACGCGCAGGCCGTCGACACCGTAGCGATCGAGCCAGAACAGCGCGTTGGAAACCAGGAAATTGACCACTTCGGTGCGGCCGTAATTATAGATCAGCGTGCCCCAGTCGAGATGGCGACCCTGCAGCGGATTCGCGTGCTCGTAGAGCGCGGTGCCGTCGAAATAGCCGAGCCCATGCGGATCGTCGGGAAAATGTCCGGGCACCCAGTCGAGCCATACGCCGAGCCCCTCGCGATGGCAGGCATCGACGAGAGCGGAAAAATCTTCCGGCGTGCCGAACCGGCTGGTCGGCGCGTAGAGGCCGGTCGGCTGATAGCCCCAGGAGCCATCGAACGGATGTTCGCTGACGGGCAGAAACTCGAGATGGGTAAAGCCCATATCCTTCGCGTAGGCCGGAAGCTGTTCGGCGAGGTCGCGATAGCTCAGCCATTCATTGCCGTTCTTGCGCCGCCAGGAGCCGAGGTGAACCTCGTAGATCGAGATCGGCGCCTCCAGCGCGTTGATGCCCGATGGCGCCGGGCGCGGATGCGGAATTCTGCTTTCGTCGACGACGATCGAGGCCGTCGAGGGCCGGACCTCCGCCGCAAAGGCCACCGGATCGGATTTCAGCGGCAGATGCCGTCCGTCGGAACCGGTGATGTCGAACTTGTAGCGGTCCCCGGCACGGGCATGGGGCACGAACAGTTCCCAATAGCCGACGCCGCGCACCCGCATTGGATGCCGCCGCGCATTCCAGAAATTGAAATCGCCGACCACGTTGACGCCCTTGGCGTTCGGCGCCAGTACCACGAATGCCACGCCGTCGACGCCGTCGAGCATCATTGGATGCGCGCCGAGCTTGTCGTAGATCCGCCGGTGGGTGCCTTCGCCCAGGAGATAGAGGTCGAAGTCGCTGAGCACAGGCGGGAAGCGGTAGGGGTCGTCGAGATCAACGACGTTTTCGCCGAAGCGGGCGCGGAGCTGGTAGCGTTTCGATCCGTTCGGCAGCGCGCCCGCAAACAGCCCGGCATCGTGAATCCGCTGCAGCGGCGCCGTCTCGCCATGCTCGCAGATCGCCTCCACGTTGGAAGCTTCGGGGATGAAAGCGCGCACCACGCTGCGGCCGTCTTCACTGTGCAAGCCGAGGTAATGAAACGGATCGGAATGCTTGCCTTCGATGATGGCGTAGGCCTCGGCGGGTAGCTTGGTCATGAGGCCTCGAAAGACGGTTGCGACAACATTCTGATGATTCCGGCCAGTGGCACGCGCAGCCATTCCGGCCGGAATGACAGTTCGTGTTCGATCTCGCTCAAGGCCTTCTCGAGCAGGAAGAAGGTCAGCAGGCTCTCTGCCGTCGTCGGATTGGCAGGCCACAGCCGTTGGTCGGTCATGGCTTCACGGTAGGCGACGAGAAATGCGGTTGTTGCCCGGTCCCGCCAGTCGCCAAGCGCCGCGCCGAGCTTGCCGGGCTCATCGTGGGCTACTTTGAGCGCGCGCTCAAGGGCTGCGGTTGCCGAATAATCGATCGAGCGGATCAGGCTTGCGATGTCGCGTGCTGCAGGCGCCTTGCGGCGGCGTTCGGCGATACTGCGCCGCGGCGCGCCTTCGAAGTCGACGATGAAGATGTCGTCCTTGACGATCAGCAACTGACTGAGATCGAGGTCGCCATGGCAGCGGATGTTGGCGGCGTCGGCCTCGCGTAGCAGCAGCGTTTCCAGCCAATCCGGCAGGACCGGCTGCAACGCCAGCACCTGGTCGGCCAGCGCTCGATCGGCTTCCTTCAGCGTGTCTCGCCGCTGCCGAAGCGCATCGAAAACGCGCCCGGCGCTGAGCATCAGATCGTCGATCCAGAGCTGCACGTCGTCGCGGCCGGTCGGCTCCGGCGCGAATTCGGCCAGCTCTCCGTTGCTGGCGAGCGCAACATGCAGCTCGGCCACGCGCCGTCCGGCCTGCGACATGTAACGCAAATAGGGGATCTCTTCCTCGCGCTCCCCGGGATGCACGCTGGTCGCCAATAGACGCTGCTCCTCGACGAAACGATCGAGGTAGGCCGCACTCACGGTCCAGAGGTCGCCCTGATTGGCGATGAAGGCGTGAACGACGCCGACCGCGCTCTTCTCATTGCCCTCGACCAGTTCGACGCTGCCGAGCAGCGCCGGTGTGTTGGCAAAGTTGACGGTATCGGTGAGGAAGCGCCCCATCTCGATCTCGGGACTGATGCCTGGCTGAAGCGTGCGGTAGATCTTCACCACATAGTCGTTGTCCACCAGGGCGGTGCTGCGCGGCTGCTCGGAATCGACGGTGCGGATGTGCTCGGGCTGCCGGATCGGCTTGTCGCCGAAGCGGCTGGTCGGCCGGAACTCGAGCCGCAAACCCTGTTCGCTCTCATCGACCGTCAGCGATTGCTGCAGGTTACGCAAAAATAACGCAACGAAGATCGGGTCGGTAGCGACGTCGAGCAGCGTACCCTCGCGCGCGCCCTGGCGAACAGCGGCCAGCGCATGCGGATTGTAGCGCTCGCGGTCGAAGCGCACCCATTCGATCTGCATCGGCAGCACGTACCGCGTGGTAACACCGCGCTGCGTCGTTTCGAAAAAGGCGAGCCATGGCCGGTTGTCGCCGATGTCGCAGAACGGAATTGCCGACGTCAGTTTCGGATGGATCGCCTTGGCCGAGCGTTCCGGGTACCAGCGGCTGCGCGCCAGATGTCCCGGCAGCACGTCGCGCTCGAACACGCCGCGCTCGCGCGCCAGCGACACCCAGGTCGCGTTCAGCGGCACGACCAACGTCTCGAACTCGGGGACCGCGCGCTGCGGCACCGGCGCCGATTTGTCGCGCTCCTGCAGTTCGAACCAGTAGAAGCCGTAAGGCGACAGCGTGATCATGTAGGGCAACTCGCCGATCGCGGGGAAGCGGGTGCGTCCGAGCATTTCCAGCGGGATACGGTCCTTGAAGGCGGAGAGATCCAGTTCGGTCGCCTGAGCCGATCGCGACAGGTTGGCGACGCACAGGATCACCTCGTCCCGGTACTGGCGCACATAGCACAGTACCGAGCGGTTCTCCGGGCGGATAAACGTCATGCTGCCGCGGCCGAAGGCCAGCGTCGATTTGCGGACCGCGATCAGCCGCTTGGTGGCAGAAAGCAGTGAGGAGAGGCTGCGCGACTGCGCCTCGACGTTGACGGACTCGTAGCCATAGACCGGGTCCATGATGGTCGGCGCGTAGAGCCGCGCGGGGTCGGCACGGGAGAAGCCGCCATTGCGGTCCGGCGTCCACTGCATCGGGGTGCGGACGCCGTTGCGGTCGCCGAGATAGATGTTGTCGCCCATGCCGATCTCATCGCCGTAATAGATGATCGGCGTGCCCGGAAACGAGAACAGGAGCGAGTTCATCAGCTCGATCTTGCGCCGGTCGTTGTCCATCAAGGGCGCGAGCCGCCGGCGGATGCCGACATTGATGCGGGCGCGGGGGTCGTTGGCGTAGGTCGACCACAGATAGTCGCGCTCGACGTCGGTGACCATTTCCAGCGTCAATTCGTCATGATTGCGCAGGAACAGCGCCCATTGGCAGTTGCTCGGGATATCCGGCGTCTGGCGCAGGATGTCGGTGATGGGAAATCGGTCTTCCTGCGCGATCGCCATGTAGATGCGCGGCATCAGCGGAAAGTGATAGGCCATGTGGCATTCATCGCCACGGCCGAAATATTCCTGCACGTCCTCGGGCCATTGATTCGCCTCGGCCAGCAGCACCTTGCCTTTTGCGTAGGCATCGAGTTCGCTGCGCAGCCGCTTGATGACGGCATGCGTCTCCGGCAGGTTCTCGTTGTTGGTGCCGTCGCGCTCGCAGAGATAGGGAATGGCGTCGAGACGAAAGCCGTCGACGCCGGTGTCGAGCCAGCGCTTCATCACCTGCACCAGCGCGCTCACCACGCGCGGATTGTCGAAATTGAGGTCCGGCTGGTGCGAGAAGAAGCGGTGCCAGTAGAACTGGCCGGCTTCCGGATCCCAGGTCCAGTTCGACTTCTCTGTATCAGTGAAAATGATCCGCGTGCCCTGGTATTTCTGGTCGGTATCGCTCCAGACATACCAGTTGCGGGCGCTCGACTTCGGGTCCGAGCGGCGGGCGCGCTTGAACCAGTCGTGCTGGTCGGACGTGTGGTTGATGACGAGTTCGGTGATCACGCGCAGGCCGCGCTTTTTGGCTTCCTGGATGAAGCGCTTGAAATCCTTCATCGTCCCGAAATCGGGATTGATGTCGCCGTAGTCGGCGATGTCGTAGCCGTCATCGCGGCCGGGGGAGGGGTAAAACGGCAACAGCCACAATGTGGTGACGCCAAGATCCTGCAGATAGCCGAGTTTCTCGGTCAGCCCGGCGAAGTCGCCGATGCCGTCATTGTTACTGTCCGCGAACGCCTTGACGTGGAGCTGGTAGATGATGGCATCCTTGTACCAGAGCTCGTCGGTGGCGGTGTCGGCCGCTGGTATTTCCTTTGCTTCCAGCAAAATCTCGCCGCCTTTATCCAGCGGATAGGTACCGTCGATAGTAAGGGAGACGCCGGCGTTGGAGCTCTCGGCGGTTTGCGCTTTTTTGTTCACGGTGATGCCATTGCCATGGAAATGACGTCCCCGTTTCGTTTGCAGAAAGGGAGACGTTCCGGACATAGATAGAAAGCCACTCGCCCCGCTTTGGTTCCAGTGGAACCGTTGGCGGGCCCGAGCGTTACACAGCTTCTATCTCCTTCCCGTAATTGGACAATTTCGCGACATCGGTTTGATGTTTGCGTGCAAAGTACGTGCCGAATGGATCTTTTTGCTCAAGCCAAGGCCCAGGGAATCCAGACCGAGTTCGTGGATGGTCAGGGCCGTCGCCGTGTGACAGACGCCGCCGCTCTCAAAATTATCCTGGATGCCCTGCCGCCGCAGGTGCCGGGGCCGCTGGTTGGCCACCCGGTCGTGGTCCGGTCCGGACGGCCGTCGCGAACCGAAATCCCTGCAGCCAGGCTCCCGGTGGAGTGGAAAATCGTGGCGGATTCAGGAGTTATCGCCAAGGGCGAGAACTCGGATCATGCCATCGACTGGCCCAGGGACCTGCCGCTCGGCATCTACCGGCTGCAGGTGAGCGATACCGCGAGCGCGGAGAATGTGCCGCTGATTTCGGCGCCGGAACGGGCGTTTGGCGGCGAGTTCGACCGCTGCTGGCTGCTCGCGGCCCAGCTTTACGCCGTTCGCTCGGCGCGCAATTGGGGCATGGGCGACTTCACCGACCTTGCGAGCTTGATCGAACTCGCCGATCAACTCGGCGCGGACGGCGTCGGCCTCAATCCGCTACACGTCCTGTTCGACGATCGCCCGGGCGATTGCAGCCCGTATTCGCCAAACAGCCGGTTGTTTCTCAACGCGCTCTACATCGACGTCGAAAAGCTTCCCGAATACCAGCTCGATTCCGAAACAAGCGAGGCGCTGGCGCCGTTGCGGGCAGGCGACATCGTCGATTATGTCGGCGTCGCCGGTTTGAAGTGGCGCGCGCTTCGTTCCGCCTTTGCTGCCTTCAAGGCCGACGCCAAGCCGGCCCGCCAACAGGATTTCGACCAATTCCGCACCGAGCGCGGCACATTGCTGTCACACTTTGCCTGCTTCGAGGTACTCCGGCACAAATTCGGCAAGCCGTGGTGGCAATGGCCCGAAGAGTGGCGTCAGCCGGACGATGCCAGATGCGCCGCCTTGCGCGAGGGCGCGGACGCCGGTGAAATCGAATTCGTCGAATTTGTGCAGTGGACCGCCGACCGGCAGCTCGGCGCTGCCAGCGATCTGGCGAAGAAGCTCGGCATGAAGGTCGGGCTCTATCTCGATGTCGCAGTCGGCGTGCAGGCCGACGGGTTCGATGCCTGGAATGAACAGGTCGCGATCTCCCGCCATCTGGGCGTCGGCGCGCCACCCGATCCGCTCAACACCGCCGGCCAGAGCTGGGGCCTCGCCGGCTTTAATGCGGCAGGGCTCGAGCGGCAGTCCTTTGCGCCGTATCGCGACATGCTGCGCGCCTCGATGCGGCACGCCGGCGCGATCCGGCTGGATCATGTGCTGGGCCTGAAACGGCTCTATCTGGTGCCGCAGGGCTTCACCGCACGCGACGGTGTCTATGTGCAGATGCCGTTCGAGGCGCTGCTCGCGGTGACCGCGCTGGAAAGCCTCGCCCATCGCTGCGTCGTGATCGGCGAAGATCTCGGCACGGTGCCGGAAGGATTTCGCGACCAGATCGCCGATTGGGGCATCTGGTCATATCTCGTGATGATGTTCGAGCGCGACGACCACGGATCGTTCCGCAACATCGATCATTACCTGACCAATGCGCTCGTCACCTTCAACACCCATGATCTCTCGACCTATGCCGGCTGGCGCTCGTTCGGCGATCTCGAGCTGAAGCGCTCGCTCGGGATCGATCCGGGCGAGAGCGACGAGGCGCGCTGGCACGCGCTTGCCATGCTGGACGACGTGCTGCGGCATCACGCCATCGACCGCAACGATCTTTATTCGGTCGCGAATTTCCTGGCGCGGACCAAATCGCGGCTGCTCGCGGTCTCACTGGAGGATCTGCTCGGGGTGGTCGACCAGCCCAATATCCCCGGCACCGTCAACGAGCATCCGAACTGGCGGCGGCGGCTTCCGGTGCCGATCGAAGAGATGGCGTCCACAGTCGACGTCGTCGCACTCAAGGCGGCAACCCATGAGCGGTCACGCGCCGCGATCTGACGAGCTCGAGGACGAGGTAAGCGGGATGACAGTTGGAAGAAATGCCGTTCCGCTCTGGTGGTGAATCATCTTGTCGTGCCGGATCGAAGACTACGGGTTGATCGGCGATTGCGAGACCGCGGCACTGGTCGGCCGTGACGGATCGATCGATTGGCTGTGCTGGCCGGCCTTCGATTCCGACGCGTGCTTTGCGGCCCTTCTCGGTACCCACAAGCACGGCCGCTGGCTGATCGCACCAGCGGAGGAGGTCACCGGCACGTCGCGGCGCTATTGGGACCATACTCTGATCCTGGAGACACGGTTCGAGACGGCTGACGGCGCGGTCGATCTGATCGATTTCATGCCGCCGCGCGGCAACGCCTCCGATGTGGTGCGGCTGGTGCGCGGCGTGCGCGGGCGGGTCAGGATGCATATGCAACTGGTGATCCGCTTCGGCTTCGGCATCGACATTCCCTGGGTCAAGAAGAGCGAGGACGGCTCCGCGTTGCTCGCGATCTGCGGGCAGGACATGACGGTGTTGCGCACGCCGGTCGAAACCCGCGGCGAGGATTTGACGACGGTGGCCGATTTCGAGGTCGGCGAGGGCGATACCGTTCCCTTCGTGCTCACCTACGGTCCGTCGCATCTGCCGGTGCCGAAGCCGATCGACCCGTCATATGCGTTGAAGGATACCGAGGCGTTCTGGAGCGAATGGTGCAGCCGCTGCAGCTATCAAAGCGAATATCGCGATCTCGTGATGCGCTCGCTGATCACGCTGAAGGCGCAGACCTATGCCCCGACCGGCGGCATCGTCGCTGCGCCGACGACCTCGCTGCCGGAAAAGCTCGGCGGCGCCAGGAATTGGGATTATCGCTTCTGCTGGCTGCGCGACGCCACCTTCACGCTGCTGGCGCTGATGAACTCGGGTTATACCGAAGAAGCCTCCGCCTGGCACCGTTGGCTGCTGCGGGCAGCGGCGGGTTCTCCCGCCAACATGCAGATCATGTACGGAATCATGGGACACCGGCGTCTGCTGGAATGGGAGGCCACGTGGCTGCCCGGCTATGAAGGGGCACGTCCCGTGCGGGTCGGCAACGCCGCGCATGCGCAGCTACAGCTCGACGTCTACGGTGAATTGATCGACGCCTTTCACCAGTGGCGTGTGGCCAAGCTCGAAATGGATGAAACCAGCTGGGCGTTGGAATGCGCCGTGCTGCAGCACCTTGCCGGACGGTGGGACCAGCCGGATCACGGCATCTGGGAGCGCCGCGGCGCGGGCAAGCATTATGTCTCATCGAAGGTAATGACCTGGGTGGCGTTCGACCGCGGAATCAAGAGCGCCGAGACGTTCGGCCTCAAGGCGCCGCTGGTGAAGTGGCGGGTGCTGCGCGACGCCATTCACCGCGACGTCTGCGCCAAGGGATTTGATCCCGAACTGAACGCGTTCGTCGAGTCATACGGCTCAAAAATGCTCGACGCCAGCATCCTGTTGCTGCCGTCGGTGGGATTTCTGCCGCCTGAAGATCCCCGCGTGCGGGGCACGTTGGAGGCGACCGAACGGCATCTCATGCGCGATGGCTTCGTGCTGCGGCACGATCCTCGTGAAGCGGAGAAACAGCCGGCTGAAGGCGCGTTCCTCGCCTGCACGCTGTGGCTGGCGGATGCCTATGTTCTGGCGGGTGAGTTCGCCAAGGCGCAAGACCTGTTTGACCGCGTCGTCGCCGTCGCCAACGACCTCGGCCTCCTGGCTGAGGAGTACGATACGGCGGCCCGCCGCCAGACCGGCAATTTCCCGCAAGCCCTCACGCATATCGCGCTGATCAACACCGCGCACAATCTTAGCCTAGCGAAGAAGTCGACCGAGAAGCCGGCGATGCAGCGCTCGAAATAGCGGTCGAGGCCGGTAGGGTGGGTAAAGGCGCGCAGTGCCGTGCCCACCATCTCACGTCTTGCTCGAAAATGGTGGGCACGCTTCCGCCTTCCTCGTTGAGCTACGGTCGACAAGTCGCTTTGCCCACCCTTCCGCGCTCGCTATGACGGTAAGGCCGCGCGGTGGCGGCCACGAAAGTCGCGCGAGCCGGCACCCGTCTTCGCCGCGGCAGGTTCGGGCTGGGGAGCCTGCCTTCATGGGAGGAGACGGCGGTCGGGCACCGGCTCGCGCTTGCCGATCGTGCCGGCCGACAGAAACGGATTCGCCGCGCGAAGACTTTGAGAATTGCGCGATTTGTCCTTGAGGCGGGCTTGATACGCCGGCTCTTGCCTAACCGAGCCGCAGCACCGTCTCAATCGCGCGCGCAAACCCGTCGTGCTCGTTACTTTCGGTTACATGCGTCGCGTGCTTCTTGATGCCTTCGGCCGCGTTGCCCATCGCAAACGAGATGCCGCTTCGGGCAAACATCGGAAGGTCGTTCTCCATGTCGCCGATGGTCGCGACCGCTGCGGCCGAAATGCCGAGCCGCCTGATCATGGCGTCCACGAAGGTGCCCTTGTCCTGACCGGGCGGCGTGACGTCGAGATAATAGGTCTGCGAGCGGACCGCGGTCGCCGCCCGGCCGACGGCCTCCTGCATCGCCACCTCGCAGCGCTGCAACAGCTCGGCGTCCGAACTGGCACCGACGATCTTGCAGGCTTCCGCGAGATGCGGCTTGAAGTCGGCGATGATCGTCGGGTCGGCCTTGATGGCCCGCTTCTCGTGCGGGACATACTCGCCATCGGGATTGCGCGTGTACCAGCGCTGATTGGTGAACAGCCACATATCGACGCCGAAGGCATTGAGCACGTCGAGGCTGCGCTGCGCCACGGTTGCGCCGATCAGATGCTGCTCGATCGGCTTCAATTTGTCATCGACGATCGAGCTGCCGTTAAAGGCACCGACCGGAAGCGTGATCGAAAGCGGCTCGATCAGAAAGCCCATGCCGATGGTCGGCCGGCTGGAGACGATGGTGAAACCGATGCCGGCCGCATGCAGCTTGCGCACGGCCGCCTTGGCGCCATCGGTCAGGACCTTGTCGTGCGTCAACAGGGTGCCGTCGACGTCGGAAACAACGAGCGCAATACGTGTCATTGGGGGACCAGGTTCAATTGACCGACGATGTCATCCACGATGTTCTCGACCGTAGCATCGATCGATACCCTGATCGGCCGCTCGCCCGCGCCCGGCGGCTCCAGCGTCCTGAACTGGCTGGCGAGCAGGCCCGGCGGCATGAAATGTCCCTTGCGGGTGGCAAGCCGGGCCGCGATCAGATCCTGCGTTCCATCAAGAAAGACGATGCGAACATCGTCGCGGCCGTGTACGAGGATATCGCGATAGGCGCGCTTCAACGCCGAGCAGGCGATCACGGCATGCTCGCTGGATGCGCAAACGCGGTCGATCTCGTCGGCAATCGCCTGCAGCCATGGCCAGCGGTCTTCGTCGGTCAGCGGATGGCCGGCGCTCATCTTCGCAACGTTGGCTGGCGGGTGGAATTGGTCGCCGTCCTCGTAGCGCCAGCCGAGGCGCCTGGCGAGATGAGCGGCGATGGTGCTCTTGCCCGAACCGGAAACGCCCATCACCACCAGCGCGCAAGGAGTCCTATCGCCCACCAAAATCCTCCGGAAGCGCTTCCCGGTCCACCAGCCAGACCGTCTCGCCGGTGGATCGCGCGCGGTTGGCAGGCAGGTTCTCGCGGGCAAAGAGGCGCGTCAAGATCGCGCGCTTCCCGGCGCCCGCAATCTCGAACAGCATTTCGCGGCAGGAGCCAAGGATGGGCAGCGTGAGGGTAATCCGCGGGACGAACGGCTCGACATTCGCGCGTGGCACGCCGACTACCCAGCGCGCGGTCTCCTCGAGCGCCGGATCGCCGGGAAATAGCGAGGCGGTGTGGCCATCGGGACCTACACCCATCAGCACGAGATCGAACACGGGGCGGCTTTGATCGAGCGTGTCTGCCCCATAGAACGATTGCAGTTCCTGTTCGTACAGCGCGGCGCACCGGTCGGGATCCGCCGGGTCGGCGGTCGCGGTCGGAATCAGATGGATGTTCGCCGCCGGCGCGCATCGATCCAGGAAAGTCCTCCGCGCCATGCCCATGTTGTTGAGTGGATCGTCCGCCGGCACAAAGCGCTCGTCGCCGATGAACCAGTGCACGCGCTGCCACGGGATGCGGCTTCGATAGGCGTCGGTGGCGAGCACTTGATAAAGCTGTCTCGGGCTCGATCCGCCAGTCAGGCAAATCGCCACGCGGCCGCTATTGGCCCCGATCCTGGCCAGCACGCGTTCGGCCGCGGCCTCGGCCAGTGCGGCCGGATCGGCGACCGCAATCACGCGGCGATTGTCGTTCGCTGTCATCGCTCACCCAAGCTTTCGCCAGCTTCGGCCGTCGCGTTCAAGCAAATCGTTGGCTTCTTCCGGTCCTTCGCTGCCGGGTTCGTAAACCTTCAGTCCTTTGCCGCCGGCCTTCTTCCAGGCATCGAGGAACGGCTGCACCGCCTGCCACCCGGCCTCGACGCTGTCGGCGCGCTGAAACAGGATGTTGTCGCCGATCATGCAGTCGTAGATCAGCGTCTCGTAGCCGGTGGAAGGCTCGGCCTTGAAGTAGTCCTTGTAGCGGAACTTCATCTCGACCCCGTCGATGTTGATGTTCGGCCCCGGCACCTTGGTGTTGAATTGAAGCGCGATCCCCTCGGTCGGCTCGGTCGAGATGATGAGATAATTCTGCGACAGCCGGTCCACTGGCGTGTCCCGGAACATCGCAAACGGCGCCTGCTTGAACTTGATTGCGATTTCGGTGCGCTTGACGCCGAGCGCCTTACCGGTGCGGAGATAAAAAGGCACGCCGGCCCAGCGCCAATTGTCGATGGTCAGCTTCAGCGCGGCATAAGTCTCGGTGGTGCTGCCAGGCTTGACTTCGGGGGTCTTGCGATAGTCCTCGATTTCGACATCGCCGATCTTGCCGCCCCGATATTGACCGCGCACCGAATTCTGCAACGCCTCTTGCTCGCTCTGCATCTGGATCGCAGCGAGCACATCCGCCTTTTCCGTGCGAACCGAATGTGCATCGAACCGGATCGGCGGCTCCATGGCGACGAGCGAAAGCAACTGAAAGAGATGGTTGGGCACCATGTCGCGCAATGCGCCGGTAGCATCGTAGAAACTGCCGCGATGGCCGACGCCGAGCTTTTCGTCGACCGTGATCTGAATATGGTCGATGTGGTTGCGGTTCCAGATCGGCTCGAACATGCCGTTGGCAAAGCGCAGCACCAGAATGTTCTGCACCGTCTCCTTGCCGAGATAATGGTCGATCCGGTAGATTTGGTGCTCATCGACGAGCTTGAGCAGTTCACCGTTGAGCGCTTTTGCCGAAGCGAGGTCGGTGCCGAACGGCTTTTCGACCACCAGTCGCCGCCATGCGCCGTTCTCCGCCAGCATGCCTGTGCGGCCAAGCTCGCGGCTGATTGGCAGGAAAGCGTTGGGCGGCGTTGCGAGATAAAAAAGGCGATTGCCGCCGGTATTGCGAGCGGCTTCCAATTTATCGAGCTGTTTGCTCATCGCATCGAACGAGGCCGGGTCTTTGGGATCGGCCTCGATACAAGTTACGCATTCAAGCAGACGTTGCGCAATTGCATCGTCCACCGGTCGCGTCGCGAACTGGCGCAAGCCTTTCACCAGGCTGCCACGAAGTTCATCGTTTGTCATGCCCTTACGGGCAACGCCGACCACGCAGAACTTGTCCGGCAGCAGATTGGATGCCTCGAGGTTATAGAGCGCGGGGATCACCAGCCGATGCGTGAGATCCCCGGTGACGCCGAAAATGACGAAGGAGCAGGGATCGGGCTTCTTCTGTGTCGTTTGACCCATCTCCATGACTGCTCACGCCTTCAAAGTGGGCTTCTTCGGCGGCTCCTTGTGGCCACCGAAGCCGGCCCGCATCGCGGAAAGAATCTTTTCCGCAAAGGTGTGATCCTTGCGCGAACGGAAGCGCGCATAGAGTGCCGCCGTCAGCACTTCCGCCGGCACGGCCTCGTCGATCGCAGCGTTGACCGTCCATCGGCCTTCGCCGGAATCTTCGACAAAGCCGGAGTAGGTGTCGAGTGTCTGGTTTTCCGCGAGCGCGGAAGCGGTGAGATCGAGCAGCCAGGAGGGGATCACGCTGCCGCGCCGCCACACCTCGGCGATGTCGGCCATGTCGAACTCGAAGCGATGCTCAGGCGGCAGCGCGTCGATATTGGCGTTCTTCAGGATGTCAAAGCCCTCGGCATAGGCCTGCATCAGGCCGTATTCGATGCCGTTATGGATCATCTTGACGAAGTGTCCGGCGCCCGACGGGCCGGCGTGGATATAGCCCTGCTCGACGCGCGGGTCGCGGCCCTCACGCCCCGATGTGCGCGGGATGTCGCCGACGCCCGGCGCCAGCGTCTTGAAGATCGGATCGAGCTGGTCGACGACCGTCTTGTCGCCGCCGATCATCATGCAATACCCGCGCTCGATGCCCCAGACGCCGCCGCTGGTGCCGACGTCGAGATAGTGGATGCCTTTTGCCTTCAGTGCCGCGCCGCGGCGGACGTCGTCCTGCCAGAACGTGTTGCCGCCATCGATGATGACGTCGCCGGGCTGCATCAGCTTTGCGAGCGCCTCGATGGTTGCCTCGGTGATCTTGCCGGCCGGCAGCATCACCCAGGCCGTGCGCGGCTTCTCCAGCTTCGCCACGAAATCTTCCAGCGTGTCAGCGCCGGTTGCGCCTTCGCCGGCGAGGCTGGCCACCGCCTTGGCGTCCTTGTCATAGACCACAGCGGTGTGGCCGTTCTTCATCAGCCGGCGGACGATGTTGCCGCCCATCCGGCCGAGGCCGATCATGCCGAGTTGCATAGCTTGACTTCCCTAGCTGAGCGCTTCTGCGATTGCGGCATCGAGCGCAGACAGCCCCGATCCGAGATCGCCCTTGAGATGGACGCGCAGCGCACGCCTGCCGCGTTCGGTGAGCACGTCGAAATCGCCACGCGCCTGCGCCGCCTTGATGATGCCGAAACTCGCCTTCTGTCCGGGTACCGGCAAGTCGTCCGCGTCGTCGGCCGTGATCTGCAGGAACACGCCGCTGTCGGGACCGCCTTTGTAGGCCTGCCCGGTCGAGTGCAGGAAGCGCGGGCCGAATTCGGCGCAGGTCGCCAGATGATGCGTGTCGCGCACCGCAAGCCGCATCTTTTGCAACGAGCCGATCGTGCCGGGATTGCGCGCGATATAGGCGAGCAGGGCGACATAGTCGCCGGTGTCGGAGCGTGAAAGATGCGCTTTGATCCAGGAGCCGAGCGTGCCGTCGGCGCCGGCCTTGCGCAACTCGGCCGCGTTGTGCTCGTCGGTGTAGAGATCAGCCTCGTCGGTCGAAATGACCGGCTCCTCCGCCGGCAGCGATCCGGTCTTCTCGAACGCACCCGTCAACTCGCGGGTCTTGATCTTGGCCGCTTCCACATCGGGCTGGTTGAACGGATTAATGCCGAGGATCGCACCCGCGACGGCGGTCGCCATCTCAAACCGAAAAAATTCCTGGCCGATATGGTCGATCGACTTCATGACGATGCGGACCACGGGATGCCCGGCCGCCTCGAGTGCCTTAAGCCTGTCGTCATGCGAGGCATCGTCCTCGCCTTCGGTCCGGATATCGATGAAGAAGCGGTCGTCGCCGTAAAGTAAGGGATCGCCCAGCGGCTCGCCGTCGATCGGGATCAGGCCCTTCCCCTCCTTGCCAGTGGATTCGGCGATCAGTTGTTCGGCCCAGGCGCCAAAATCGGCGACCTTCTCCGACGAGGCAATCGTCACCTTGTCGCGGCCTTCGAGGCCGGCGAGGCCCAGCGCCAGTCCTAGCTGCACGCCCGGATTTTCATGCGGCGGCACATCAGCGCCGCAGGAGCGCACCATCGCGAGCGCGTGCGTGACCAGACTGCGAACGTCGATGCCGGCGGCAGCCGCCGGCACCAGTCCGAACGGCGACAGCACGGAATAGCGTCCGCCGATCGTGGGATCGCCGTGAAATATCCGCGCAAAGCCCTGCTTGATCGCCATCTTCTCCAGCGACGATCCAGGATCGGTGACCGCGATGAAGCGATGGCCGGCCTTGTCCTTGCCGATCGTCTTGGAAATGCGATCGAAGAAATAATCCTTCATCACGTTCGGCTCGGTGGTGCCGCCGGATTTGCTGGAGACGATGAACAGCGTGTGGGCGAGATCGATGGTATCCTCCATCGCGCGCACCTGTGCGGGATCGGTCGAATCCAGCACATGCAGCTTCGGAAAGCCGGACTTCTTCGGGAACGTTTCCGCCAGCACTTCCGGCCCGAGGCTCGAGCCGCCCATGCCGAGCACGACCGCGTCACTGAAATTCTGCCCCTTCACGCGGCGGGCAAAATCCTCGTAGTCGGCGACGTTGGCGGCAGCCGCGCTGTTCAGCCAGCCCAACCACTTGTTCTCGTCGTCATCAGTCCAGACCGATTTGTCCTTCTGCCACAGCCTTCGGATTTTGGCCGACGCGCGCCACTCCTCGGCGCTCTTCTCGACAGCCTTGCGGATGCCATCGCCGAGCGCGAGTTGCTGCTGGTCGATGCCGCCGCCGAGCGAGGTCGCGCGCTTGTATGCGACCGCGCCATAGAGCTTGTCGGCAGAGTCCGCGAACAGCTTGACACCGTCCTTGACCAGCTCGGCCGTGATGGCGTCGAGCGAGACGCCGGATTTTTCGAGCTCTTCCAGCACGCGGCTCGCATCTTCTATATTCTCTTCGAGGCTGTCCCTCACCTTGCCATGGTCGCGGAACGCATCGAGCGTTGCCGGCGGCACGGTGTTGACGGTGTTGGGACCGATCAATTCCTCGACATACAGCACGTCGCTGTAGTCCTTGTTCTTGGTGCCGGTGGACGCCCACAACAGCCGCTGCGGCTTGGCGCCCTTGGCCGCAAGCTTCTCCCAGCGGTGCCCTGCGAACCGCCGCTTGTAGTCCTGGTAGGCGAGCTTGGCGTTGGCGATCGCGACCTTGCCCTTCAGCGCGCTCAGCCGCTCCTTTTCGCTCGGGTCATTGGCTTTCGCAATCTTCTCGTCGAGCTGCTTGTCCACCGCGGTATCGATGCGGCTGACGAAGAAAGAGGCGACGCTGGCGACGGATGCGGGATCGCCGCCCTTGGCGACGTATTTTTCCAGGCCGGCGATGTAGGCCTCCGCCACCTCGCGATAGACGTCTTGCGAGAACAACAGTGTAATGTTGATGCTGATGCCTTCGCCGATCAGGTGTTCGATCGCGGGCAGCCCTTCCGGTGTGGCCGGCACCTTCACCATCAAGTTCTGACGCTTGACGTCCTTCCAGAGCCGTTGGGCTTCCGCAATAGTCCCCTTGGTGTCCATCGCCAGATAGGGCGAGACCTCGAGGCTGACGAAACCGTCATTGCCGTTCAAACGGTCGTACACCGGGCGCAGCACATCGGCGGCGTTCTGGATGTCCTCGACGGCGAGCGCCTCGAACAGGGCGGCGACGGGGCGGTCGCCCGCTTTCAGGGCGCGGCTGATGGCGCCGTCATATTCGTCCGAACTGCCGATCGCTTTTTCGAAGATCGAGGGATTCGACGTCACGCCCTTGACGCCGTCGGTATCGATCAGCGCCTTGAGGTCGCCCTTATCGACGAAGCCGCGGGCGAGGAAGTCCAGCCAGATTGCCTGGCCATGATTTTCGAGTGCTTTGACGGGATTCATGGTGCCTGTTCTGTTCGATCGGTCGATTTTTGGGCTTCCGGCAGCTTTCGGGGGCAGGGCCGGAAAGTCAACATTTGGTTGGGTATGCACCGGATGGAAGGGGGCTGTCCGGGACAATAACGCCATTCGCTCCGGTTCGATCCCGGAAAATGGCTGCTCTTGCCCGCGGCGATACTGGCGGATCGGTCGAACCAGCCTTCGAAATGGCGACATCAACGGGCAGATGCACGAAGTCGTGAAGGAGGCGTCATGAGCCGTCCTTTCTCGCCCCCGGGACTGTCTCGCGATTTTGTGCGGCCTGATTGCCCTCGGCCCGACCACGGCAGAAGCGGCCGGTACATTTGCGGGTTCACGCGCAAAATATTCCGCAAGCCGTTGCAGGGGAACGCATCCCACATGTCGGCGTGCGAGCGGGCGCGCCGGCGTCGTCGCAACTGGATCAGAACACAAGAAGTATTCAGCGCGATGGAGCGGGCGAAAGTGCGGCGACCAAATTGTCCAAATGAGCGATTGACGTGAATTGTTCGCGTCAATCGGCGGCGTCTCAAGGCCTCAGGTAAGGATAGTCCTGCATTGCAGCTCGGCGATCCGCACCACGCCGCCACGATCGGCGGCAATAAAGCCCGGCAGCAAATCCTTCAGCGCGACGTTCTGCGACTTCATGGAGTTGCCACAGGCAGCGAGCTTACTCCCGGCCTTGGAGAATTGACCGACACGCCGGGAAAGGTCGGGATTGACGGAAGCCGAATGAAACGCGCGCAGCGCCTGGCCGTGTAATCACCAGCGCGATCGTGACATGGTCGGGACCCCGACCCCATCGAGATGATTCTGGATGTTGCCGAGCACGAAAATGACCTTGTCGAGATCGTTGAGGTGATAGACGACTTTCAAATTTGCCGAAGGTGCAGCTTCGGTAGTCGCGCCGGCGCGAGAGGCGGCAAAGGCTGCACCGAGCGCTGAATCGCGCCCCACAGGATATTGCGCCGGTGCATGGCATCCTCCCAGCTCGAAGAATGTGGCTTCTATTTGTGCCTGAGGGCCGCAAGTTCCTTGTGATCGGTCACCAGTTCGACGCATTCGTTCAAGTCCGCGCGATCGACACGAAAAATACTGTCGTCAGCGCCAGCAACCAGATCGTTGCTGGCATTGTCGCCGACTTGTTGCGCTCCCAGATCCTGAACCGCTCCAACCGGATCAGCGCGGATCTATCGTCCTTCATCGCCACTTCAATGCCGCCGCCTTCGCAATCGACGCCGCAGCGGAGACGAATTTCGCCGCCAGTGTTTTCGGCGACAATGTGATTGCAATAGCCGCTGGAATCGAAATTGCCCGCGCGGTGGCGCTATTTGAAGCCGAGGCGGAAGGAATAATTGACGGTCTTGTCTTTCCGGCGCGTCTTCGGCCGTCACCAAAAGCTTCATCGTGCTGACTTTCTGCTTCGGATGCTGCGCCAGATGGTTGGCGTCATAACGATGCACGAAGCAGGTATACGTCTTTTGGCTGAGCAGGCCGCCGAACATCCGCCCGCCGCATGCGGTGGCCCTGGCTTTGACGCCATCCTGGGCGTGACGGGCATTGGCTCCGACGGAGGCGACGGCGGCGACAGTGATATTTTATGGCAGACTCGGATTAAACGCGCGGCCCCTTACTTTAGTTGCAGGTGGGCCGGGATGCGTTCAACGCCAGATTCACGGAATGAACGGGTGTTAATCTCGGCCTTTGTGGCTGACCGGCCCTCCGGACATGACAAAAAAGGCCGCCATTCTCGCACGTTTGGGCCGCTCAGAATCCGGAATTCCTCCGCTTTGTCCTGTCAGATTTGCCAGTCCGCCGCCGATTCGAGCAGCGCAGTGCTCAGAATCCCTAAAAAACCCCTTGCCGTCTGCTCGGTACTAGCCCGGTGCTGAATGTTGCAGCACGGATACATCAGGAGTGAAATGGCACCGTATCATTACGAGGCTGAGGCCGGTAGCACGACTATTGCATTGCATTGTGAAGTCGCTCGCGTGTCCAATCGTCATATGTGCTGATGGTGATTCGCGAACGGAAGCTGTGACGCTCCGATACTGGAACCCTAGTGGTGCGTCCGGCATTTACAGGTGACCATGGAGAGACGGATCATGTACAACGATTCTCTGTTCAATGCTTTCGCCCGGTCCTTCGAAGCTAGAAGCCAGACCGATATGTCGATGGCGGAATATCTCGAGTCGTGTCGAAACGATCCGATGCGATATGCCAATGCGACCGAACGACTACTAGCTGCGATCGGCGAGCCTCAGATGATTGACACGGCCAAGGACCCTCGCCTTGGCCGCATCTTTTTGAATCGCACGATGCGGCTCTATCCGGCCTTCGCGGGCTTCTACGGCATGGAAGACACGATCGAGCGCATCGTCGGGTTCTTCCGCCACGCGGCCCAGGGCCTCGAAGAGCGCAAGCAGATACTCTATCTGCTCGGGCCAGTCGGCGGCGGAAAGTCGTCGCTTGCCGAGCGTCTCAAATCATTGATGGAAGTCCATCCCATCTACGTCTTGAAGGCCGGCGACGAACTTAGCCCCGTGTTCGAAAGCCCGCTCAGCCTGTTCGATCCGGATTCACTGGGTCCGATGCTCGAAGAGAAGTACGGCATTCCGCGCCGCCGCCTCAGCGGCTTGATGAGCCCGTGGTGCTACAAGCGCCTTGAATCCTTTGGCGGCGACATCTCGCAATTCCGCGTCGCCAAGATCCAGCCGTCGCGGTTGCGGCAGATCGCGATTGCAAAGACCGAGCCCGGAGATGAAAACAACCAGGACATCTCGTCACTGGTCGGCAAGGTCGACATCCGAAAGCTGGAGACCTTCGCCCAGAACGATCCCGACGCTTACAGCTATTCGGGCGGCCTCAATCGCGCCAACCAGGGCATTCTCGAATTCGTCGAGATGTTCAAGGCGCCGATCAAGATGCTGCATCCGTTGCTGACGGCGACGCAGGAGGGCAACTATATCGGGACTGAGAATATCGGTGCGATCCCCTTCACCGGCGTCATTCTCGCCCACTCCAACGAGGCCGAATGGCAAAGCTTCAAGGCCAACAAGAACAATGAGGCCTTCATCGACCGCATCTGCGTCATCAAGGTGCCGTACGTCCTGCGGGTTACAGAAGAACAGAAGATCTACGAGAAGCTGATCCAGAGCTCCGAACTTGCCACCGCACCGTGCGCTCCGGCCACGCTGGAAACGATGGCGCGCTTCTCGGTGATGTCGCGGTTGCGCAAGCACGAGAATTCGACCGTGTTCGCCAAGATGCGGATCTACGACGGTGAAAGCCTGAAGGAATCCGATCCGAAGGCGCGCAGCGTTCAGGAATACAGGGATGCTGCAGGCGTTGATGAAGGCATGGACGGCGTTTCGACCCGCTTCGCCTTCAAGGTTCTCGCCGCGACCTTCAACCATGACACCAACGAGGTCGGGGCCGACGCGGTCCACCTGATGTACACGCTGGAGCAGGCGATCCGGCGCGAGCAGCTTCCCGACGAAGTCGAGAAGCGTTACCTCGAGTTCATCAAGGCCGAACTGGCGCCGCGCTACGCCGAATTCATCGGGCATGAGATCCAGAAGGCCTACCTGGAATCCTATGCGGATTACGGCCAGAACCTCTTCGATCGTTACGTCGACTACGCCGATGCCTGGATCGAGGATCAGGACTTCAAGGATCCCGACACCGGACAACTGCTCGATCGCGACCTGCTCAATCAGGAGCTGACCAAGATCGAAAAGCCGGCCGGGATTGCCAATCCCAAGGACTTCCGCAACGAGGTCGTCAAGTTCTCGCTGCGGTCGCGCGCCCAGAACGGCGGCAAAAACCCGTCTTGGACCAGTTACGAGAAGATCCGGGAAGTGATAGAGAAGCGGATATTCTCCCAGGTCGAGGACCTGCTTCCCGTCATTTCATTCGGCTCCAAGAAGGACGGTGAGACCGAGAAGAAACACGGTGAGTTTGTCGCGCGCATGGTCGAGCGCGGCTATACCGAGCGGCAAGTCCGCAGACTGGTCGAGTGGTACATGCGCGTAAAACAGGCTGGCTGAGGCGGATGAAAAAGTGGCCATTCACATCGTCGACCGGCGCCTGAATCCGGGCAGCAAGAGTCTTGAGAATCGCCAGCGCTTTCTGCGCAGGGCCAAGGCGCTGGTCCAGGGGGCCGTTAAGAAATCGTCGCAGAGCCGGGACATCAAGGATGTCCTGGAAGGCGGCGAGGTCAGCGTCCCGATCGACGGCATGGACGAGCCGCGCTTTCGCCGCGAAGGCGGCACGCGCGACATGGTGCTGCCTGGAAACAAGAAGTTCGTCGAAGGCGATATCCTGCCGCGCCCGAACCAGAGCGGCGGCAAAGGAAGAGGCGCGGGCGAGGGCGACAGCGAAGATACGTTCCGCTTCGTTCTCAGTCGCGACGAGTTTGTCGACCTGTTCCTGGATGACCTGGAATTGCCTGATCTTGCCAAGCGAAAGCTGGCCGAGGTGGAGAGCGAAGGCATTCGCCGGGCGGGGTACACGACATCCGGATCGCCCGCCAACATCTCGGTGAGCCGAACGGTAAGCCGTGCCCTGGCGCGGCGCGTCGCGCTACGGCGGCCTCGGCCGGAGGTGCTGGAGACCCTCGAAGCGGAGCTTTTGAATTGCAGCGAGGAGCGTCGCGCCGAGCTCATGGCCGAGATCGAGGCCCTGAAGACCAAGATGCGCCGCATACCGTTCATCGACCCGATCGACATCCGCTACCGGCGTTTCGAGACGGTGCCGAAGCCCGTGGCGCAAGCCGTCATGTTCTGCCTGATGGACGTCTCCGGTTCAATGACCGAGCATATGAAGGATCTCGCCAAGCGCTTCTATATGCTGCTCTACGTCTTCCTGAAGCGGCGGTATCGCCACGTCGAGATCGTCTTCATCCGGCATACCGACCGGGCCGAAGAGGTCGACGAGCAGACATTCTTTTACGGGCCGGCTTCCGGCGGCACGCTGGTCTCGAGCGCGTTGCAGGCGATGCATGATATTGTACGGTCGCGGTTCAAGCCGGCGGACTGGAACATCTATGCCGCGCAGGCTTCCGACGGCGACAATTCCTACGCGGACGGCGAGGTTACGGGTCGGCTCCTAACCGACATGATCCTGCCGGTCACTCAGTTTTTTGCCTATCTGGAAGTTGGCCAGGAAAACGGCTTGTCCTACGACATGCCTAATTCGGCGCTGTGGACCCTTTACGAGGGCCTGCGCGCCAGCGGCGCGCCGCTGTCGATGCGCAAGGTCAACGAACGCAGCGAGATCTTCCCGGTGTTTCACGATCTCTTCCAGCGTCGTGGCCCGCAGGAAAGGACAGCATCATGACCGCGACCGACCAGTTGCTGTTTGAGGGCGCCGACTGGGACTTCCGGACGCTGCAGCGGATCTGCGACGCCTGCGAGCAGGTTGCGCGGGACGAATTGGGGCTCGACGTCTATCCCAATCAGATCGAGGTCATCACCGCCGAGCAGATGCTGGATGCCTATTCGTCGGTCGGCATGCCTCTGTTCTACAAGCATTGGTCGTTCGGCAAGCACTTTGCCTTTCAGGAGGCGTCCTATCGCAAGGGGCTGATGGGGCTGGCCTACGAGATCGTGATCAACTCGTCGCCATGCATTTCCTACCTGATGG
The DNA here is from genome assembly GCF_013114825.1 of Bradyrhizobium australiense. Taxonomy (GTDB): domain Bacteria; phylum Pseudomonadota; class Alphaproteobacteria; order Rhizobiales; family Xanthobacteraceae; genus Bradyrhizobium; species Bradyrhizobium australiense. Next base: position 148,585 of record NZ_JAAVLX010000001.1, read on the forward strand.
AGGAAAACACCGCGACGATGCAGGCGCTCGTGATCGCGCATGCCGCCTTCGGTCACAATCACTTCTTCAAAAACAACTATCTGTTCAAGCAGTGGACCGACGCCGACGGCATTCTCGATTATCTCGAATTCGCCAAGCGCTACGTGGCGCACTGCGAGGAGCGCCATGGCCGGCAGGCGGTTGAGCATACGCTCGATGCCGCGCACGCCTTGATGTCGCACGGCATCGATCGCTATCCCGGCAAGAAGAGTCTCGACCTTCGCGCGGAAGAAAAGCGGGCGGGAAGGCGCCGTGCCCACGAGGAGAGCGCCTTCAACGATTTGTGGCGCACCGTTCCGACCGGTCCGGCCAAGAGCGGCGCGGTACTGGACGTCGAGCGCCGTCGACAGATGCTTGGTCTGCCGCAGGAAAACCTGCTGTATTTTCTCGAGAAGACGGCGCCGCGGCTGAAGCCCTGGCAACGCGAGATATTGCGGATCGTGCGGCACATCGCGCAGTATTTCTATCCGCAGAGTCAGACCAAGGTGATGAACGAGGGCACGGCGACGTACGTGCATTATCGCATCATTAGTCGGCTGCACGAGCAAGGGCGGCTGACGGACGGCAACTTCCTGGAATTCCTGCAGTCGCACACCAACGTCGTGTTCCAGCCCGAGTTCGACGATCCGCGCTATTCCGGCTTCAACCCGTATGCGCTGGGATTTGCGATGATGCAGGATATCGAGCGGATCGTTACCGATCCGGACGACGAGGATCGCGAGTGGTTCCCCGATATCGCCGGTAAGTGCGATGCGATGGGCGTGCTGCGCGACATCTGGGCCAATTATCGTGATGAGAGCTTCATCAGCCAGTTCATGAGCCCGCGGCTGATGCGGCACTTCCGCCTGTTCCACCTGCATGACGATCCGGAGGATCGCGCCGGTATTCTGGTCGACGCCATCCACAACGAGCGCGGCTACCGCCGGCTGCGGCGCGAATTGGCGCGGCAGTACGACGTCGGTTTCATCGATCCCAACATCGAAGTCGTCGATGTCGATCTTGCAGGCGATCGTCGCCTGATGTTGCGCCATACCGTGGTAAAGGGTGCCCAGCTCACGGAGGCCGACACCAAGCGCGTGCTGCAGCACCTTGCCGATCTCTGGAGCTACGACGTGTCGCTCGTCGAGGCCGATGCGTCCGGCACGGTCTTGAAGGAGTATGTCGCAAACCCGCGGAAGGTCGCCGCGGCAGCCTAGCTCGCTTTACTGCCTCGTGAGTCCCTCATGGTGAGGAGCGCCAACGGTCCGCGCGGCGCGGCCCGATGACAGTCTCCGCGCGTCTCCGGACGATGTTTCGCATCGCTCGGAGCCCATGAGGTCCCGCGTGTGGCCTGCATCCTTCGAGACGCCCGCTCTGCGGGCTCTCAGGATGAGGGGTTGAGCAGCTTTGACGCAGTAGAGCTACCGCAGGCTGGCGTTGATCTTTTCCAGCGCCGCCGAGCCGGGGCAAAGGTCCTTGGCTTCCAGCTTGTTGAGCGGCGTCTCGACGGTTTCGAGATGGGCATGCAGGTCTTCCGCGTCGGGATCGACATAGAGCAGCCCAGTGACGACCTGACCCTTGGCGGCATGTTTCTGCAGGAAGGTCATGGCCGCCAGCCGGTCGTTGGCGTCGTAATCGGCGTCGATCTTGCGCAGCGCGAGCCGCGTGCCGTCGTGTTGTTCCACCACTTGCACCGTGCCCGGCGCATATTCGACTGTGATCGGGTCGCGGCCGGTGAGCACGTCGAGACGGTTCACTGCGTCATTGTGCTCGCGGACGTAATCAAAACTCTTGGTCGAGCCGGCATGGTTGTTGAAGGCGATGCAGGGGCTGATGACGTCGATGAACGCCGCGCCCTTGTGCCGGATGGCGGCTGCGATCAGCGGCACGAGCTGGCTCTTGTCGCCGGAGAAGCTGCGCGCCACGAAGCTCGCGCCGAGCTGAAGGGCGATCGCCACCAGGTCGATGGCGTTGTCGGTGTTCATCACGCCCTTTTTCGACTTCGAGCCGCGATCGGCGGTCGCCGAGAACTGGCCCTTGGTCAGGCCGTAGACGCCGTTATTCTCGACGATATAGGTCATGTTGACCCCGCGCCGGATCGAATGCGCGAACTGGCCGAAGCCGATCGAGGCGCTATCGCCGTCGCCGGACACGCCGAGATAGATCAGATCGCGGTTGGCGAGGTTGGCGCCAGTCAGCACCGACGGCATGCGGCCATGCACCGAATTGAAACCGTGCGAATTGCCGAGGAAATAATCCGGGGTCTTCGACGAGCAGCCGATGCCGGAAATCTTGGCCACCCGGTGCGGCTCGATCGATAGTTCGTAGCAGGCCTCGATGATCGAGGCGGTGATCGAGTCGTGGCCGCAGCCGGCGCACAGGGTCGAGATCTTCCCCTCGTAATCGCGGTGGGTATAGCCGAGCTCGTTCTTCTTCAGGCCGGGATGATGGAACTTTGGCTTTGCAATGTAGGTCATGACACGGCCTTGCGGAGAGGGGTCACTTTCAGATGGTCCTGGTGATCGCCGATCGCGTTGGCGATGAAGCGCGCGGTGATCGGGGTGCCGTCATAGTGCAGGATCGGCACCAGCCGGACTGGATCGATGCCGTTCTCGTTGACGATCAACTGCCGCAACTGGGCGTCGCGGTTCTGCTCGACGACGTAAACGAAATCATGATCGGCGATGAAGCTCGCAACGCTGGAGTGGAACGGGAAGGCGCGGATGCGCAGGCGATCGAGCTGATGCCCGCGCGCCTCCAATAGTCCGATCGCCTCGTCCATCGCAGGCGAGGTCGAGCCGAAATAGATCACGCCATATTTGGTCGGCTTGGCGGCATTGGCCTGCAACGGCCGCGGCACCATGTCCTGCGCGGTCTCGAACTTGCGCACCAGCCGCTGCATGTTGTCGGCGTAGATGGCGCCTTCTTCCGAATAGCGCGCGTAACGGTCGCGCGAGGTGCCGCGGGTGAAGAACGAGCCCTTGATGGGGTGCGTGCCCGGATAGGTGCGGTAGGGAATGCCGTCGCCGTCGACATCGAGATAGCGGCCGAAGTCGCGGCCAGGCTCATCGAGCATCGCAGCGGTCATCACCTTGCCGCGGTCATACTGCCTCGCATCGTCCCATTTCAGCGGGCGGCACAGCCGGTGGTTCATGCCGATGTCGAGATCGAGCATCACGAAGATCGTCGTCTGCAGCCGCTCGGCGAGATCGAACGATTGCGCCGCGAATTCGAACGCTTCGGCCGGGTCTTCCGGGAACAGCAGGACGTGCTTGGTATCGCCATGCGAAGCGTAGGCGCAGGCGATGATGTCGCATTGTTGGGTGCGCGTCGGCATGCCGGTCGAGGGGCCGGCGCGCTGGATGTTCATGATCACGGCCGGAATTTCCGCGAAATAGGACAGGCCGATAAATTCGGTCATCAAGGAAATGCCGGGACCGGAGGTTGCGGTGAAGGCCCGCGCGCCGTTCCAGGAGGCGCCGATCACGATGCCGATGGACGCGAGCTCATCCTCGCCCTGCACAATCGCGTACTTCGCCTTGCCGGTCTCGGGGTCATGCCGCAGCTTCTTGCAGTGGCTCGTGAAGGCTTCCGCCACCGACGAGGACGGCGTGATCGGATACCAGGCGCAGACGGTGGCGCCCCCGTAGACCGCGCCAAGCGCCGCCGCGCTGTTGCCCTCCATGAAGATGCGGTCGCCGACCTTGTCGGACTTCTTCACCTGCAAACCGATCGGGCATTTCAGGTTCTGCAGCGCCCAGTCGCGGCCGAGATGCAGCGCGTGGACGTTCGACGACAACAGCTTTTCCTTGCCTTTGTACTGCTCCCCGATCAGTTGCTCGACCAGTTTCGGGTCGAGGTCAAGCAGCGCGCAGAGCGCGCCGAGATAGATGATGTTCTTGAAGAGCTGGCGCTGGCGCGGATCGGTATAGGTCGAGTTGGTGATCGCGGTCAGCGGCACGCCGATCACGGTGATGTCGCTGCGGAATTTCGACGACGGCATCGGCTTGGTGGAATCGTAGAACAAATAGCCGCCGGGCTCGATCGAAGCGACGTCCTTGTCCCAGGTCTGCGGGTTCATAGCCACCATCAAGTCGACGCCGCCGCGGGCGCCGAGATGGCCGGCTTCGGTCACCCGCACCTCGTACCAGGTCGGAAGTCCCTGGATGTTCGAGGGGAAGATGTTGCGCGGAGAAACCGGCACGCCGTGGCGCAGGATCGAGCGCGCGAACAGTTCGTTGGCGCTGGCCGAACCGGAGCCGTTGACGTTGGCGAAGCGGACGACGAAGTCGTTTACGCTGCTGATCGGGCTTTGGTCTGGCATGTTGATCCCGCGAGAGTCATGTCGATGAGATACTTTTGCATGTCCCAGGCGCCGGTGGGGCAACGCTCGGCGCACAGCCCGCAATGCAGGCAGACGTCCTCGTCCTTGACCATGACGCGGCCGGTCTTGAGACCCTCGGCGACATAGAGCGCCTGGTCGTGATGCGGCGACGGCGCTTTCAGCCGCTGCCGCAGGTCCTCTTCCTCGCCGTTCTCTGTGAACGTGATGCAGTCCATCGGGCAGATATCGACGCAAGCGTCGCATTCGATGCAGGCCGGCGCCGAGAACACCGTTTGCACGTCACAATTCAGGCAGCGCTGCGCCTCGCCAAGCGCGAGCTTGACGTCATAGCCGAGCTCGACCTCGGTCTTGATGTCTTTCAGCGCGATCACCTTGTCGCGATGCGGCACCTTGTAGCGCTTGTCGCCGGAGACGTCGTTGTCGTAGCTCCACTCATGGATGCCCATCTTCTGCGAGGAGACATGCACCTCGGGCAGCGGACGCTCGTTGATGTCTTCGCCCGAGAGCATCTTGTGGATCGACAGCGCCGCGTCGTGGCCGTGCGCCACCGCCCAGATGATGTTCTTCGGGCCGAAGGCGGCATCGCCCCCGAAGAACACTTTCGGATTGGTCGATGCAAAAGTCTTGGGATCGACCTGCGGCATGTTCCACTTGTCGAACTCGATCCCGCAGTCGCGCTCGATCCAGGGGAACGCGTTCTCCTGGCCGACGGCGACCAGCACGTCGTCGCAAGGGATGGTCTGGTCAGGCTCGCCCGAAGGCACCAGGTTACGTCGGCCCTTGGCATCGTATTCGGCCTTCACCTTCTGGAAGGTGACGCCGATGAGCTTGCCGTTCACATGTTTGAATGCGATCGGCACCATGTAGTTGAGGATCGGGATATCCTCGTGAAGGGCGTCTTCCTTTTCCCAAGGGCTTGCCTTCATCTCCTCGAAGCCGGAGCGCACGATCACTTTCACGTCCTCGCCGCCGAGCCGGCGCGCGGTGCGGCAGCAATCCATCGCGGTGTTGCCGCCGCCGAGCACGATCACGCGGCGGCCGATCTTCTCGACATGGCCGAACGAGACTGAAGCCAGCCATTCGATGCCGATATGGACGTTGGCGGTGGCTTCCTTGCGGCCGGGGAGATCGAGCTCGCGGCCGCGCGGTGCGCCGGAGCCGATGAAGATTGCGTCGTAGTTCTCGCCCAGCAGCTTCTTCAGGCTGTCGACGCGGTGGCCGCCCTTGAACTCGACGCCGAGGTTGAGGATGTAGCCGGTTTCCTCGTCGATGACCGTGTCAGGCAGGCGGAATTTTGGAATCTGGCTCCGCATCATACCGCCCGCCTTCGGATCGGAATCGAACACGGTGCAGTGATAGCCGAGCGGCGCGAGATCCCGCGCCACCGCAAGCGACGCCGGCCCGCCGCCGACCAGCGCGATGCGCTTGCCGTTCTTCGCGAGTGGCTTCGGCATGCGGTGCTTGACGTCGTCCTTGAAATCAGCGGCAACGCGCTTCAGGCGGCAGATCGCGACGGGAGTTTCCTCGACGCGGCCGCGCCGGCAGGCCGGCTCGCATGGACGATCGCAGGTGCGTCCCAGAATTCCGGGAAATACATTCGATTGCCAATTGATCATATAGGCGTCGCTATAACGCCCCTCGGCAATCAAACGGATATATTCGGGAACCGGTGTGTGTGCGGGGCAGGCCCATTGGCAATCAACCACTTTGTGAAAGTAGTCTGGCGCCGAGATATCAGTCGGTTTCATTCCTACCTTGTCCGCGCAAGCTTAGGGAACGCGGCCTTATTTTGCCTGCGAACGCTTAATGAGCGTTCTTGTGGTTTTTGAATTGGATCATAGGCTTATCTTATTAGAGCCATTCCAGACGCGGCACAAAGGCAATTTTGCGCGATCTCCAGCTTTCAATCGCATGGAGACGTGGACTTAGCGTCGCAGCGTTAATGCGGCACTGCAGCATGTGCAGTGCAGCTTTGATTTAATGCTGACGAACGGCCAGACGTCAGATCAGTCGCAGCGCAGCTCCAACCGACGCAAGAATGACGACGACAATCCATGGCGGCAGCTTCCAGACCGTCAGCAGCAGGAAACCCGCCAGCGCCACGGCGAAGTCACGTGGCGTGAGCACGGCGCTGGTCCAGACCGGATTGTAGAGCGCGGCGCCAAGGATGCCGACGACAGCGGCATTGGTGCCACGCATCGCGGCCTGGGCCGTGGGGCGCAGGCGTAGCGCGTCCCAGAACGGAAGCATGCCGTAGACCAGCAGCAGTCCCGGCAGGGACAAGGCGATGAGCGCAACCGAAGCGCCGGCGAGCCCATTGGGGGCGGGCTCTGCGACGGCACCGAGATAGGCCGCAAAGGTGAAGAGCGGTCCGGGCACCGCCTGCGCCATGCCATAGCCAGCCAGGAAATCCGCGTTGCTGACCCAGCCCGGCGTCACGACTTCTGCCTGCAACAGCGGCAGCACGACATGGCCGCCGCCGAACACCAGGGCGCCGGAACGATAGAAGGCATCGAACAGGGCAAGACCTTGCGAGCCGGTCTTGGCGGCCACCAGTGGCGTGACCAGGAACAGCACCATAAAAATCACGAGCGCGATTACGCCATGTCGATGCGATACCGAAAAGCCGAGATGGCCGGAAGGCGCGGGCCGCCCATCTCTCCGGCACAGCCAGAGTCCGGCCAAGGCTCCGAGCGCGATGGCGCCGATCTGTCCGAACGATCCACCGACGAAAACCACGATGGCAACGACGGCGAGTGCGATTGCGGCGCGTTCGCGGTCCGGCGTCAGGCTGCTCGCCATACCCCAGATGGCCTGTGCGACAACAGCAACCGCCACCAGCTTCAGTCCGTGGAGAATGCCTTCGGCAAGCGGGCCAGTGAGGACGCTCGCACCGAGCGCGAAGGCGAAGAGAATGATTGCCGAGGGCGTGGTGAAAGCGAACCACGCCGCTAACCCGCCGAGCAGGCCGTTGCCGCGCAACACGCCAAGCGTGAAGCCGACCTGGCTGGACGCCGGGCCCGGCAGGAATTGGCAGAGCGCAACGATATCAGCGTAACTGCTTTCGCTGAGCCATTTCCGCCGTTCGACGAATTCCGTCCTGAAGTAACCGAGATGTGCGATCGGCCCGCCGAACGATGTGAGCCCCAGCTTGAGGAAAGCGATGAAAACCTCGGCGACAGTGCCCGCGGACTTTTCCGCCATGCATCTCAACTCCATGGTCGCCCGAAGATATCGGGAACCGGCAATGTCACCAAGTGTTTGTTCAGAAGACCTTTAGCAAAGGAGTAACTGCGCATGGCATCCTCAGCCGATCGGTCGCCCCAGCACCATACCCAGAAGATGAAGAAGCGCTTTCAGGAGACCATCACGCATTTGAGAGAAGACATCGGGAAGGTCGATGAACCGCAATTGAAAGCGATGTTCGAGACTTCGGCGGAAGTTCTCACCGGACTTGCGAAGGCCTTCGACGACTACGAGAAGAAGAACGAAGCCGCTTGGCGCAAGCACTAGTCTTCTAGCGCATATTCGAGCCGAGCAATCCTTGCCATAAACCAACCTCGGCCGCCGGTTTACTCGATATTGCGTTAACACGGCCTTCACGGGTGGTTTCTACGGTCGCGACATTGCCATTTGTTCCCGTTCTGGAACGTTCCGACCATGCCGCCATCAGCTACCCCAACTTCGCGTGTCGAAGCGCTCGATCTGCTGCGGCTCGTCGCGGTGTTGGGCGTCGTGCTGTACCATTTCGGTTTCTGGGGCCCGGCCTCGCATGGCGTGCCGCAGGTGGCGCTCCCTTGGCTGACGCCGATTGCCAAATACGGCTTTCTCGGTGTGCCGGCCTTCTTTGTCATCTCTGGCTTCGTGATCGCCTATTCGGCCGAGGGCCGCACGGCAACCGGTTTTGCCATCGCCCGGTTCAGCCGCATCTATCCGACCTTTGTCTTTTGCATGACGCTGACCTTCCTGGTCATCGTGTTTCTTGGGCCGCCGCACTTCGACGCCTCCGCCCAGTGGCTCGCCAATCTGTTCATCGCGGCGCCCGCCCTCGGTCCGCCGTATATGGATACGTCGTACTGGTCGCTGGTGATCGAAGTGATGTTCTACGGATGGGTCGCGCTCCTGATCGCGGCCGGATTGTTTCCGCGCAGGATCGATACGATCATTCTGGTTGGGCTTGGCATCACCTTCGCCAACAAGCTAACCATGAACGCGCCGCTCATCGAAAAGCTGTTCTTGACGGACGATAGCGGCTTCTTCGCCGTCGGGCTTTTGATCTATCAATTCTACCGCGGGCGTCGCGGCCCGATTCTCTACGGCATGCTCGCGCTGTCGATCAGCACTGCAGTCTTTCAGTCCATCCACAAGCTCGTGAAGCTGGCTCCGCACACCGGTGGCACCTTCAGTGAATGGGCGGTGGCAGCGATCTGCCTTGGATCGATCGCGGTGATATTCCTGGCAACGCAGGTTCGCCGCGTGCCGCTGCCTGCAGGCGTTACGCTGGCCGTGGGCGGCCTGACCTATCCGCTCTACCTGCTGCACATGCAACTCGGCTACGTGCTGTTCGATCGTTGGGCACCAGCCAATTCCGTGCCATTGGTCGTGACGATCGTTCTGACCACGACGCTGCTGGCATGGGCCGTGTGGCGTTATGTCGAAGGACCGGCGCAGCGCTGGACGAGGGAATTCCTGACGGGGCAGGCCAGCAGACTCGGATGGCCTCTGAAGCTGCGCACAGCGGTCGGAAGCGGGGCAGGTGGCGGAGCCGCCTAGAGCCATTTCCGTTCCGATTGAATCGGAACGGGGCTCTAGATTGTCGGTTAGACGCGTTTTCCTGACGCGGACCGGTCGCCACACCGCTGGAAAACGCTCTAGCGGCCGATATCGCTCTTGGCGATATCCCACATCAGCCGGTAAACACCGCTCGAGATCATGAGCGGCTTCAATGCCGCGTTGTCCACAAATCGCGCGACCGCGGGCGGGATTGCGCTCTCGTCGGTGCCGTCGATCAGCACAAACCAGTCGCCGGCGCCGGGATTGGGCGTTGATGGATCGTCGGTGATCGGCTTCGACAGCGCCGGATCGCTCTCGAGCAGATGCAGGGAGATGATCCCGTCGAGTTGAGCGGGATCGAGCTGCTCATGCAACGCGGCGCGCAACTTGTCCTCGCCTCCCGAAGGTCGCAGACGGATGATGCCGAGCGCCGCGCCGCGGCCGGTGCCTTGGCTGATCGTGATGCGAGCGACCGCGCGGATCATGTTCTTGAAGCGAGCGATGTTGGTCATCGACCACGCGGTCTGGTTTGCCAGCGCGGCACGGTAGGCCGGGCTGTCCAGCACCTCAAAAGTTTCGGTGGAATAGAGGCTGAGATATTTCGGATTGCCGTCATGCGCGACATAGCGGCGCGCCTCGAGAAAGCCATCGATGGCAACGCGCTCTTCGAGGTGTTCGCGGTCGTACCAACGATTGAACTCGGCTTCGTGCTCGGCATCGATATTCATCGACGTCAGCAGCATGCCCTTTCCGGCAATCGGCATTTTCTTGTTTCCTATTTGTTGCCAGTTCTCGAAGCTATGTCCGCGATCGCCTTCATCACGGCGTCGCGGACGCCGGTATCGTACAGCGTGTGGCCGGCGCCCTCGACCAAGCGGACTTCGGCTTCCTGCCACACGGCGGCAAGCGCATGCGAGGTCGCAGGCGGGCACAGCAGATCGTAACGGCCCTGCACGATGATGCCGGGAATGCCGGCAAGCCTGGCCGCTTCGGCCATCAATTGATCCGGCTTCATGAAGCAGTCATTGGCGAAGTAGTGCGCTTCCATGAAGGGGGTGGCGGGCATGTTACGCGACGAATTCAGCGCCGCCAGGTCGAGACGTGTGCGGTTCGGCGTGTGTTCGGAAAGAATGCGTTCGGTTTCGCCCCATGCAAGCGCGGCAGGAATATGCACGTCGGGATTGGAATTGAGGATGCGACGGAAATAGGCCGGCAGCGGTTGCGCACGATCCTCTTCCGGCAACACGCTCATGAAGTCGTCGTAAAGCCCGGGATAGAACCGCGGCAGCACTTTTAAAAAGCCGTTTTCGATTTCCGCGATCGTGCCGAGGAAAGTGGCGCGAAGCACGATGCCGCTGACGCGGTCGGGATGGGCTTCCGCATACGCCAACGCCAGCGTGGCGCCCCAGGAGCCGCCAACGATCATCCAGCGCTCAAACCCGAATTTCTCGCGGATCATTTCCATGTCCGCGATCAGATGCGGCAAGGTATTGGCTTCGCGGCCTCCCTTCGGGCGGCTGCGGCCGGCACCGCGCTGGTCGAACAGCACGGCGTGGAAGCGCTCCGGATCGAACAGCCGGCGATGGTCCGGCTGGCAGCCGCTGCCGGGCCCGCCATGCAGATAGACCGCGGGAATGCCACTGAGCCGGCCGACGCTTTCAACATAGATATCGTGCCCGTCGCCGACCGCGAGCTGCTCCGACGTCAGCGGCGCAAAGGGGTCGGCGCGTTTGATGGATTTGCCGGCATCGGCATCAGGCGCCATGCTCGCCTTCTGTCTCCAGCGTGCCGCCGGCGAAATTGCGGTAGAGGAAGCGGTCCTGATGCGCGGCAGCCTCGCGTTCGGCATCCTTGAAAATCTGCTCGTGCATCGGCGACAGCGTGCAGGCGGGATCGGTATTGCCGGCGTCACCCGTCAGCGCAAATGCCTGGCAGCGGCAGCCGCCGAAATCGATCTCGCGAAACTCGCAGCTCTTGCACGGCTCGGGCATCCAGCCGGTGCCGCGGTAGCGGTTGAAGGCTTCGGAATTCTGCCAGATCCAGGCGATCGAATGGTTTGAGCGGACGGATTCGAATTCGAGCCCGGTGATGCTCTCGGCTGCATGGCAGGGCAGAACCTTGCCGGCGGGCGAGATGTTGAAAAACTGCCGGCCCCAGCCGCCCATGCACTTCTTCGGCCGCAGCGCGTAATAATCCGGTACCACATAGTCGATGGCGAGAATGCCCTTCAGGCGCGTCGCGGCTTCCTCGACGATGCGGCTAGTCTCCTCGATCTGTTCGAGCGTCGGCATCAGGGCGGCGCGGTTCTTCAAGGCCCAGCCGTAATACTGGACGTTGGCGACTTCCAGCCGGTCGGCATCGAGATCGACCGCCATCTGGATGATGTCGGAAAGCTGGTGCAGGTTCTGGCGGTGCATGACCGCGTTGACCGTCAGCGGCAGGTCGAGCTCGCGCGTCCACTTCGCGGCTTCGATCTTCTTCTCATGCGCATTTTTCAATCCGGCAACGCGGTCGGCCACCTGGGGCTCGTTGCCCTGGAAACTGATCTGCACGTGGCAGAGGCCGGCATCGGCGAGCGCCGATAGTTTTTCCTTGGTCAGCAGCACCGCCGAGGTAATGAGGTTGCTGTACAGCCCGACATCGGTTGCGTGCTGCACCAGCTCCACCAGGTCCTTGCGCGCGGTCGGCTCGCCGCCGGAGAAATGAAGCTGCAGCACGCCGATTTCGGCCAGCTCGCTTAGAACCCTCTTCCATTCCTCGGTGGTGAGTTCGCTGCCGCCGCGGTCGAGTTCGATCGGGTTCGAGCAATAGGGGCACTGCAGCGGGCAGCGGTGTGTCAGTTCGGCGAGTACGGCAAGCGGAATGCCGAACGTCTCCGCGGTCGAACGCTTCTGCTCGAGCACCGCGAGCCCGTCACTTGGCGCGGCGCTGGCTGTTTTGCCGTCTGCGAAAATATCGCTCATGACGTCTTCTCACGCGCTTCGGTCAGAAAGCCCTTGTCGGCGAGGTCCTGCAGCATGGCGACGACGTCGGTTAAAATCGCCTCGCGTGGGGCGGTGTATTTGGCTGCAAGCTGGTCGACCATATCTGCAACGCTGCGCACGCCGTCGCAAAGTTGCAGCACTTCCACTGCGATCTCATCCGGCGCCAATACCCGCTCCGGCGCCAGAAGTACCCAGACCTGCCGCGTCTCATCGAACTTCAGCCGGGCGTGCCGCGGCAATTTCGGCCGGCTCGCCTCGCTGACGCTGATGTTGCGGCTCAAAGCCATCGATCACTAGTCCCTTCTTATCAGTCCCCTTTGGGCACGAACGCGCCGGGCGGTATATGGCCGTCGACATAGGCGTGATACAGCGCGTCGAGCTGGACCCATAGCACATTGGTCTTGAAGATCAGCGCGTTGCAGACCGCCTCGCGTTCCGCCGGCGTCTTCGCGTTGGCCTTGACATAGTCCAGCGCGAAGCCCGCATCGCGCGGGGCCTGCGTCAGGCGCCGGCTGAAATAGCTCATGATGTCGGGGTTGACGAAATCATAGTGCTGCAGCATCCCGGAGATGCGCTCCTCATGCAGGTTCGGCGCGAACAGTTCGGTAAGCGAGGAGGCGATCGCCTCCAGCGGCGTCTTGTCGCGGCAGAAATGCACATAGGCCTCCACCGCAAACCGCGTTGCCGGCAGGATGCCTTCGGTCGATTCGACATAGGCGCTGTCGAGGCCGAGGCCTTCGGTCAGCTTCAGCCAGCGCTCGATGCCGCCTTCGGTACCCACGTCCCCATCGTGATCCTCGATCCGGTGCCGCCATTCGATCCGGGTCGCACGGTCGCGAAACCGCGAGATCACCATCGCATCCTTCAACGGGATCGTGCTCTGGTAATAATAGCGGTTCAGCGCCCAGGCCTGCACCTGTCCCTTGTTGAGCTTGCCGCCGTGCAGCAGCCGATGGAACGGATGCAGGCTGTGATAGCGCGTCGCACCGATATGGCGGAGCGCCGCCTCCAGTTCCTCGGCGCTGTTGAGCGTGATGCCCTTGCCGATCGATAGGGCGGTCATTCCGGGTGCAGCGACGACGTTCACAGATTGATCTCCGTTCCGTCAGCGGGGATGTGCCAGCCCGCCTGTTCCACGGCCTTGCGCTCGTCCGAACCGCGCAGCAGAGCGGGGTTGGAGTTATTGATATGCAGGAACACCTTCGTTCCGACGTCGAGACCGGCGAGGCTCTCGATCGCGCCATGATTACCCGACATCGAAATATGGCCCATGTTTTGTCCCGTCTTGGTGCCGAGGCCTTGGACGATTAATTCATCGTCGCGCCACACGGTGCCGTCGAAAAACAGCAATGCAGCGCCCGAAAGCCGCGATTTGAGATCGTCGGTCACGCGTGCGCAGGCGGCCAGGAAAAAGAAATACTTGCCGCTTCGTTTGTCCAGAATCCGCAAGCCCAGCGTGTCGCCCGCGCCGTCGCCGCCTGCCGGATGCGCCTTGCCTTCGAGATACCACGCGCCCTTGCCGGGAACCGCGAACGGAAGCACCTCAATGCCTGACGGCTTACCGTTGGGCAACGCCGGCTCGAATGCCCTCTCGACCTCGATCGGCCGCTGCTTCACGTTTTGCTCGTTCAGCACATTGAAGATGCTGTTGGATTTGAGAATCGCAAGTACCCGTTCATGCGCATAAAGCGTGAAGGGTGAACCTTCGCGCATCGACAGCAGCCCTGCGACCGCATCAATTTCGCCGTTGGTCAGGATCACGCCGGCAATCGGGCTGTGCCTGAGCTGTCCCGCTCGGGGATGAAGCTGCGGCGTTGCGGTCACCTGCTGACGCAGGTCTGGTGAGGCGTTGACGAGAAACCAGTGCTCGCCATCGGCGCTGACCGCGATCGAGGCCTGGGTGCTCCGCAATTCGGGATGGTCGCTTCGTGCTTTCCGGCACACCGGACATCCGCAATTCCACTGCGGAACGCCGCCGCCAGCCGCGGCGCCCAGGACGACGACGCGAAGCATGATCCGTCTCCTGGAGATTCGATACTTACCGATGCAAACCAAAAACGTCACGAGGTGGCTGCCGGCCTCGGACACGGCTCCGCACTCGGGAACGTGTCAGGCCCGGAAGTCCACCTGCGTGAGATTTGATGCGCGCTGCCGCTTACTTGCGGGTGGCGCACATGTACATGTTGATTTCCATGCCGACCGAAACTTCGGCGATTCTCGGCGCTTTCCAGGCCATTTGTCTCTCCCTTTGCTGCCGGGCGTACTCCGCCCTCGCCCGTTAACCTAACCCGGATCGGAAACTTCGCCAGTTAAATTTCACAGGGAACTCCGATACTTTATGCTGCGTCGCGAAAGAGTTTCACGGAGTCGTGTGGGGCTCCCGGTCAAAACAATGTGGGATCAAGCAGTTTCGTGGTTGTCCGGATCGTCGCGAACAACAATTCTCCCGATGGAGCGCACCGGCTCCAGACAATTTGTGAGGAATGGGCCTTCGGTCGCGGGCCCAAAAGCGAAGTTTAAGGTTCCGCCGATGCCGCGATATTACTTTAACACCCGTATCGGCGATGAGCTGATTTCCGATCCCGACGGCGAAGTGCTCAGGGATCCCGACCGCGCCTGGGAAATGGCGCGCGCCATGATCCGGGAACTGCTCAAGACCGATGGCGCCGACGGTGCGCTGCTCAGCGCCACCATCGAAGTCACCGACGACGACGGCGAGATCGTGCTGGAGTTTCCGTTCGCCGAAGCGATTCTCGATGCGCCCGGCGGTTCGGTCACGAGGCATTAGCCTGGGTCATCCCGGGGCGCGCGAAGCAGGAATCTCGAGATTCCGGGTCTGGTTCTTCGGACGATCCCGGAATGACACGGGCCAGTGTCGACACCGCTCATGTCGCTCCAAGTCCGACCGCGCAACTTCCGTGGGCCATGTTTTCCGGGTTGCACTTCGACGGGAAAATATCGGAGAGTGCCGGCCGGGAAAGCCTCCGGCGCCGGCATCATGCGAGCCCGCGCGAAGAGAAAGGCTTCCGCCAGGGAGAACGCCCATGATAAGTTATTTATCGGTGCCGCGCAGCCTGTTGCTGTCCGGTGCATTCTTCACTGCCCTCACGCTAAGCGCCGCTGCCCAGCAGTCCGCCGAACCGCCGGCCGCCGCCCAGCAGCCGCCCGCCCAACTTCCGGCCGCCGGCGCGCCGCCCGCCGGTACTGCGGCCTCGCCCTCGCTTCCGCCGGGATCGCCGCTGCTCGGACGTCCCGCGGGCAGCGATGCCGCCGCCAAGCTGGCGCCGATCGCACCGCCGCCGATCCCCGCGGCGCCGGACAAACTGCCGACGGCGAAGCTCAAGGTGCCGGCCGGTTTCAACATCGAGGTCTATGCCGCCGGCATGGCGAATGCCCGCTCGCTCGCGGTCGGCGACAAGGGCACGGTGTTCGTCGGCAGCCGCCTCGTCGACAAGGTCTATGCCATCGTTAACAAGGACGGCAAACGCGAGGTCAAGGTGCTGGCTTCCGGCCTCTACCGACCGAACGGCGTCGCTTTCAAGGATGGCACGCTCTACATCGCCGAACTGTCCAAGGTCTCCAAGATCGAAGAGGTCGAGGACAATCTGGATAACCCGCCGAAGCCGACCGTGATCTTCGACAAGCTGCCAAAGGACGAAGCCCATGGCTGGAAATTCATCGGCATCGGTCCAGACAACAAGCTCTACGTTCCGGTCGGTCAGCCCGGCAACAACGTGCTGCATGACGACGATCACGGCCTGATCCGGCGGATGAATCTCGACGGTTCGGGCGCGGAAGTGATCGCCCGCGGCGTGCGCAACACTGTCGGCTTCGACTGGCATCCGGAGACCAAGCAGCTCTACTTCACCGACAATGGCCGCGACTGGATGTCGGAGGACGTGCCGGAGGACGAGCTCAACCGCATGACCCAGGTCGGCGACCATTTCGGCGCGCCGTTCTGCCTGCAGGGCAACATCGTCGATCCCGAATTCGGCTGGGGTAAATCCTGCAGCGAATACACCGCGCCCGTCGGCCTGTTAGGCCCGCATTCCGCGGCGCTCGGCATGCGCTTCTACACCGGCAACATGTTCCCGAAGGCCTACAAGAACGTGGCCATCATCGCCCGGCACGGCTCATGGAACCGCTCCAAGAAAGTGGGCGGCGATGTCGTCATTGCCAAGCTGAACAAGGACGGCACCATGAAGTCGCTGGAGCCGTTCATCACGGGCTTCCTCGAGGACAACAAATATAACGGCCGCCCAGTCGATGTGCTGCCGATGAAGGACGGTTCGCTGCTGGTCTCCGACGACTACAACGGCGCCGTCTATCGCATCACCTACGGCAAGCAGAAGATGGCGGGGAAGTAACCCAGCAAAAACCGTCATTGCGAGCGAAGCGAAGCAATCCATTCCTCCACTTGCGGAGACGTGGATTGCTTCGTCGCTGCGCTCCTCGCGATGGCGGAGTTGCGGAGTAGGTGGATGCATAAAACCATAATGGCACTTGCGTTTGTCGTGATCACAACATTCGCGTCCGCCGAGCCCATCGAACAACGCATCGCGCCGTGCCTTGCCTGTCACGGTGAAAAGGGCCAGTCCGAAACCGAAAACACGCCCTCGCTCGGCGCGCAGCAGGCGCCTTATGCATTGATCCAGCTTTTCATGTTCCGCGAGAAGCTGCGCGTCTTCGAGCCGATGAACGAAATGGCGAAGGCGCTGACTGACGAGGATCTCCGCCTGTTTTCCGACTTCATTGCCAAGATGCCGAAGCCTGTGCCGCCAGGAGAAAACGGCGAGCCGGCGCGGATGCAGCGCGGCCAGGCGCTGGTGCAGCAGCACCGCTGCGACAGTTGCCACAACCCCGACCTCTCCGGCAAGGAAAACGTCCCGCGCATCGCCAACCAGCGCGAGGACTACCTCGCTAGGACACTTGGCGAGTACAAGGACAACAGCCGCCACGGCTATGACGCCAGCATGGCCGACGTGATGGCGCCGATTTCGCCGGAGCAGATCGCTGATCTCGCCTATTTCATCGCCCGCATGCGCTAGTTTTTAGTCACCTCGCCCCGTTCTTGCGGGGAGAGGTCGGCGCGTAGCGCCGGGTGAGGGGGCTCTCCACTGCGGGGCTCGCGGATAGTGCCCCTCCCCCCGCAAGAGCGGGGCGAGGGAGCACTGCTCGCCCGCAGTGCACTCCCCCGCTGGCATTGCCCTGCGCCCGGCGCTACAAGGGCGGCAATCGGATGGAGTTTTGCATGCAGGATTTATGGCGCCTGTCGGCGGCGGAAATGGCCGCGCTGATCAGCTCGAAAAAAGTCTCCGCCAGGGAAGCGGCGGCCGCGGCGCTGGCGCGGCTCGATGCGGTCAATCCCAAAATCAATGCCGTCGTCGACCACAGGCCCGAAGACGTGCTGGCGCAGGCTGGCGCTATCGATGCTGCGATCGCGCGCGGCGAAGATGCCGGTCCGCTGGGCGGCGTGCCCGTTACGGTGAAGGTCAATATCGATCAGCAAGGCTTTGCCACCACCAACGGGCTCAAGCTGCAGCGCGACGCCATCGCGAAAGCCAATAGCCCGGTGATCGACAATTTGCGCAAGTCCGGCGCCGTCATTCTCGGGCGCACCAATTGCCCGGCGTTCTCCTATCGCTGGTTCACCACCAATCTCATCCATGGCGACACCAAGAACCCGCGCGACCCCGGCATCACCCCGGGCGGCTCGTCCGGCGGTGCGGGCGCTGCGGTCGCGGCCGGCATCGGTCATATCGCGCACGGCACCGATATTGCGGGATCGATCCGCTATCCCGCCTACGCCTGCGGCGTGCACGGTCTGCGACCGACCATGGGGCGCATCGCGGCGTTCAACGCGGCGCTCCCCGAACGGCCGATCGGGCCGCAGATCAGCGCCGTGTCAGGCCCGCTGGCCCGCACCATCGGCGATATCAGGATCGCGCTGGCGGCGATGTCGGCGCGGGACTATCGCGATCCCTGGTGGGTGCCGGCGCCGCTCGAAGGGCCGGCGATGCCGAAGCGCGTCGCGATGTGTCTCAACCCTGACGGCCTTGATCCCGTACCTGAAGTGAAAGCCGCGGTGGCGGACGCCGGCAAGCGGCTTGAGCGCGCGGGCTGGACTGTTGAGGAAATCGCCGACACGCCGCCGCTGCGCGAGGCCGCCGATCTCCAGACAAAACTTTGGCTCGGCGACGGCTATGAGGCGCAGCTGGAAGCGGCCGAGCGCGAAGGCGATCCGGGCGCACTGGCCTGCCTGCGCGGCAACCGCGCCAAGGTGTATCCGTTCGACCTGTCGAAAGCGCTGACGCGGCGCGCGACGCTGACTCGCGAATGGCTGGCGTTTTTCGAACAATATGCCGTGCTGCTGATGCCGGTCTCAGGCGAACTGCCGTTCCCCGATCAGCTCGACCGCAAGGACGACGCGTCGTTTACGCGCGTCTGGCATGCGCAATTGCCGCAGATCGCCATTCCCTTCATGGGGCTGCCCGGGCTAACGGTTTCGACCGGGCTAGTGGGGCGCGTTCCCGTCGGCGTGCAACTGGTTTCCGGGCGTTACCGCGAAGATCTGTGCCTCGCTGCGGGCGAAGCGATCGAAGCCGGTGGGACGCCCTCGGCGGCGATCGATCCTGCCGGCTAGAGCGTGATCCCGAAAAGTGGGTACCGGTTTTCGGATAAGATCATGCTCCGGTAACAAATGGAAGGCCATGCCAGGCGTTTATGATTTTACGGCGCAGTCGCTTGCCGGCGAAGACATTCCGCTGAAGCGGTTCGAGGGTCAGGTGCTTCTGATCGTCAACACCGCGAGCGCCTGCGGGTTCACGCCGCAATACAACGGCCTGGAGCAATTGCATCGTGAACTGGCGTCGCGCGGCTTTGCGGTGCTCGGCTTTCCCTGCAACCAGTTCGGTGGGCAGGAGCCGGGCGACGCCAGGCAGATCGAGCAATTCTGTGCGGGCAAATATGGTGTGACATTTCCGATGTTCGCCAAGATCGACGTCAACGGCAGCCATGCGCATCCGTTGTTCAACCATCTGAAAAACGCGAAATCGGGATTGTTGGGCTCGTCGATCAAATGGAATTTTACCAAATTCCTGGTCGACCGGTCGGGTAAGGTGGTCGGGCGTTACGCGCCGACCGCGACGCCCGAGGGAATCAGAAAAGAAATCGAGGCACTGCTGTGAGCGAGACCAACAAAGCGATGAGCGATCAATTCCCCGACCGTCTCTCGGTCGATCCGAACAGCCCATACTACAATGCCGAGATCCTCGCGCGCGACGTCGGCATTCGCTTCAAGGGCGTCGAGAAAACCAATGTCGAGGAATATTGCATCAGCGAGGGCTGGGTGCGGGTCACCGCGGGCAATGCAAAGGACCGCTACGGCAATCCGCTGACGATCAAGGTGCACGGCCCGGTCGAGCCGTATTTCCGCGACAAGGCGAAGTCCTGAGCCGAGTCCATATCAAACGTCATTGCGAGGAGCGAAGCGACGAAGCAATCCATCCATCCCTGCGCGCGGCCCGATGGATTGCTTCGCTTCGCTCGCAATGACGGCAGCGACTGAAAGCCGAACCATGTCCGTCCGCATCGTCGACGTCCGCGAAATCACAAAACCGATCTCCTCGCCGATCCGCAACGCCTATATCGATTTCACCAAAATGACGACGAGCCTCGTTGCCGTCGTCACCGACGCTGTTCGCGACGGCAAGCGCGTCGTCGGCTACGGCTTCAATTCCAACGGCCGTTACGGGCAGGGCGGTCTGATCCGCGAGCGCTTTGCGCCGCGGCTGAAGGAGGCAGATCCCAAGAGCCTGCTCGATGCCTCCGGTAGCAATCTCGATCCTGACAGGGTCTGGACGGCCATGATGTCGAACGAGAAACCCGGCGGCCATGGCGAGCGCTCGGTCGCGGTCGGCACCATCGACATGGCGGTGTGGGACGCAGTGGCGAAGATCGCGGGCAAGCCGCTGTTTAGATTGCTCGCCGAGCGACATGGCCGCGAGGCCAATCCGCGCGTGTTCGTCTATGCCGCTGGCGGTTACTATTATCCGGGCAAGGACCTGTCGGTACTGCGCGGCGAGATGCGGGGCTATCTCGACCGCGGCTACAATGTCGTGAAAATGAAGATCGGCGGCGCGCCGATCGCGGAAGACCGCGAGCGCATCGAAGCCGTGTTGAAGGAGATCGGCAAGGACGCGCAGCTCGCCGTCGACGCCAACGGCCGGTTCGATCTGGAAACGGCGATCGCCTACGCAAAGATGCTGCGGGAGTATCCGCTGTTCTGGTACGAGGAGGCGGGCGATCCCCTCGATTTCGCGCTGCAGGCGGCGCTCGCCGAATTCTATCCCGCACCCATGGCGACCGGTGAGAATCTCTTCAGCCATCAGGACGCCAAAAATCTGATCCGCTATGGCGCCATGCGGCCCGATCGCGACTGGCTGCAGTTCGACTGCGCGCTATCCTATGGTCTGTGCGAATACCAGCGCACTCTGGCGGTGCTGAAAACGCACGGCTGGTCGCCGAGCCGCTGCATTCCCCACGGTGGCCACCAGATGTCGCTCAATATTGCCGCCGGCCTTGGCCTCGGCGGCAATGAGAGCTATCCCGACCTGTTCCAGCCCTATGGCGGCTTCCCGGATGGTGTCCGCGTCGAGAACGGCCACATCACCATGCCCGATCTGCCGGGCATCGGGTTCGAGGGAAAATCCGATCTCTACAAGGAAATGAAGGCGCTGGCGGCCTGAGCAGGCTGTCATCGTCCGCGAATTGTGCGCCGTAGCTCGTCAGAGCGAAGGCGGACGATCAGTACGCCGCAGCCTCTCCGTTCTACCTCTGACGCCAGCGATTATTGGATGCCCGCTGGAGCCTGTCATCGGGCCCGCCGAAGGCGAGACCCGGTGGCGGGCATGACGAGGCTCACGATCAGTTCTCCGACAACAGCCCTTTCTCGATGGCTGATTGCCGGTTCCTGAAGATCGCCATGGCCGTCTTCATCCGCAGGAAGCCGAACTTCGCATACAACGGCTCGCGGCCCGCGACCGCATAGAGAATGATCTTGGCGTGTGACTTCGATTGGGCAAGCAGTCTTTCGATGATCTGCTTTCCGAGGCCGAGCCCCTGATGGCTGGGCAGCACGGCAACGTCGCAGAGATAGGCGCAATCGCGTCCGTCAGCCAGAACGCGGCCGGCGCCGACGAGGCGGCCGTTGTCGCGGGCAAAGCAGCAGAACATGCTGTTGCCGAACACCACTTCGAGATCGTCCGCATTCTTGTTGCCGAGCGGCGCGGCCCGATAGAGCGCTTCGAGTTCCTGCCAATCCACGCCCGCCCGGTCGTCGGTCCAGATGATCGTCATCGCACGGCCTCAAGTTTCAACAGCGACATCGGTTGCGGCAGTCCATACATCAGCGTGCGCCACAGCCACTCGACAGGGCCGTATCGGTAATGACGCAGCCACCAGGCGCTGAAAAACACCTGTCCGATGTAGATGGCGATACCGATCGCGAGCGCGTGGGCAACACCGAGCCGGCCGAACAGGCCAAGGCCGTAGCCGTAGAAGACCCAGCCGAAGATGAGGGATTGCATGAGATAGTTGGTGAATGCCATCCGCCCCAACGGCGCAGCCCAGCCGAGCAGCCTCTTTCCGCTGTTGAGGCGATGCCGATGATACCAGCGCCATAGCCCAGCGCCAGCAGAACCGTGCCGAGGGGTTCTACCAGGGCGCCGATCCGGCCGGCCGCGATAAAGCCGGCGGCGTGGCAAAGGGTCAATGCCGCGCCAAGGCCGATGCAGCCGGCGGCGATCGAGAAGAGCAGATGGCGAGGCGGCTGTCGCAGAATGCCAGTGCGCCATGCGAAGGCTCCGAGCAGAAACAACCCGATGGTGCGCGGAAAGATATAGGCGTGCAGGGGAACGAAAAGGGGAATCTCGCGGAGCCGGAGCGCCAGCACGTCGAGGAAGCTGCCCGTCGGATAGATGCGATGCGCCTCGGCGACGGCCTGCGTCATCGCGGCTGCGCTGGGCCACAATCCTGACACCGGAAAGGCCTGCATCGCCAGATACAGCCCGAGAGACGCCAGCGCGGCGACACCCACCAGCCAGCGCGGTCCGAACAGCAACGGCAGGACAATCAGGCCGGCGAGCGCATATTCGGTGAGAATATCGCCATTCCAGATCAGACACAGAAGGAGCCCGAACGCCAGCAACACGGTGAGCCGGCGCACGAGAAGCGCCGTGCGGCGCTCGCTGTTCGCAAGCCGCTCGAACTGGATAGCAAGGCCTGTGCCGAACAGCAGCGAAAACAGTGCAAACGCCTTCATCTCGACGGCGAACGTCAAAATCGTTTCGATGGCGTGATCGACCGGCGATGCCGCGGGCTCGCGGGCAACAAATTGCTCGAGGATCGAAACGCGAAATTCCGTAACGACGTTGATTGCCATAACGCCGAGCAGGGCAACGCCGCGCAGCACATCAATGGCGTCGATCCGCTCCGAGGGGCTTATCGGCCGGGGAGATGCGCCGCCATCGGAAGCCATTGCAATACGATTTCAATTCAGCGGCCAATGGAATCCGCGGCCGGTCTACGACAGCCGCATATCCAGCAACCGCCGTCCCTCGGTCTTGAGCAGTTTCTTCACCGCGCTGGAGGCGGCGATTTCGCCCTGATTGGCGTAGGCCTCGTGGTTCTTCTCGATGTCCTCCAGCCGGTAGAGGTAATTGACCATGATGCCGGCGGATTCCCGCAGGCCCTTGGGCGAGAGATCGCCGAGCCAGTCGATCTTCTCCAGCCGCGCGCCGTTGCCGATGTGGAAGCGGGCCACCGAATCGACCAGCCGGCCCTTCGGTGTACGGGCCTTCAGGAAATAATGCGCCGCCAGCGGCTCCAGCACGGCGCGCAATTGCGCAGTCAGTTCGGCATTCTCGAACCAGTCCGGCTTGTCGAGGGCTTCCAGCAGCGTCCGCTCCTCGTCGCTGACCGGAACATCATCGGCCTGTTTCAGCCATTGCATGAAGCCCGGCACCGGCGACAGCGTGATGAACGTATCCAGCTTCGGCAATTCGCGCCGCAACTCTTCGACCACCTGCTTGATCAGGAAGCTGCCGAAGGAAATGCCGCCAAGCCCCTTTTGCGTGTTCGAGATCGAATAGAACACGGCCGTGCGCGCACGCTCGATCGGCACCGGCTGACGCTCGGCCGCAAGCAGCGGCGCGATCGCAGTCGGAATCGTCTCGGTCAGCGCGACCTCGACGAAGATCAGCGGCTCGTCGTTGAGCTGGGGATGGAAGAAGGCGTAGCAGCGCCGGTCGGCCGGGTCGATGCGGCGGCGCAAATCGTTCCAGTCGCGGATTTCGTGCACGGCCTCATAGCGAATGATCTGTTCCAGAATATTGGCCGGCGTCGACCAGTCTATCCTCCGCAGCACGAGAAATCCCCTGTTGAACCAAGAAGACAGCAAATGCACCACGTCGCGGTCGAGCGCGGCCAGATCCTTGTTGCCCTTCATCAGGGAAAGCAGGTCGGCGCGCATCGCCACCAGTTCGCTGGTGCCGCCGGGCGCGCGGTTGAGGCGGCGGATCAGCTCCTGCCGGCGCGGCTCTGAAGCAAAATGAAGGTCGCTGGCATCGCTGTCGTTCGGCTGGCTGCGCCAGCTCTCGATCGCCTGCGACAGCTTCTCGCGGTCGGGGCCGAAGTTGCGGGCCAGCGTTTCGAAAAAGGTGAGCCGGCCTGCAGCGTCGAGGTCGTGGTAGCGATCGAGCACCTCGCGGGCCATCGCGGTACCGGAGGCTTCGCCGCGGCCCGACAATAGCGCCTCGCATAATTCGATCAGCTCCGAAGCATCCTGGCCGTCGTCGGACGGCCCGGTGCGCCGCAGCAGCGTGCGGCCGCGTTCAGATATTGTCGCGAGAAGATCGGAGAAAAAGGCGTTGGCCATGTGGCAGGTCGAATCCAGCGGGGGTTTTGCGGAATCTTACATCGGATTTAGGCCGGTGCCGATCACAATCAAGATGATCGGGTCGTCATACCCCGCGCATGCGGGTATTCAGTACGGTTAATCATCGTCCCTCGAATACTGGATTACCCGCTTCGCTGACAATGACGACAATACAATGTCGTTACCTCACTCTTTGCCGGCGAATTCCGTCGGCGTTTTGCCGGTAACCTGCCGGAAAGCGTGGGAAAACGCCGGCACGCTGGCATAGCCCAAATCCGAGGCAAGCTGCTTGACCGAGACGACGGCATCGGTCGACAGCTTTTCGATCGCCGTCGCAATCCGGGCGCGCTGGCACCAGCTCTTGAAGCTCAATTGCGTCTCCGACGAGAACAGCCGCGATAGCGTCCGCACCGAGGTGCCGACCTCGCGCGCCAGCGTTTCGATTTCATGGTCGGCGGTTGGGTCGTTAAGCACGATGTCCGCGACGCGCCGGCAGCGCGGCTCGCGCGGCAGCGGGATGAAGGTCGTGGAATCTTCCGCCTGGTCGAGCTCCATCATGGCCAGTCGCAGCAGAAGCTCGGTTCGCTCGCGATCGCCGCGATCGTCGAACAAAGCGAGGATAGTCTGGTGCAGCAGCGGCGACACCCGCACCACGAACTCCGCATCCAGGCCGTGGCTGCGCACTTCGCGCTGCAGCCAGTCGAGTTCGAAATAGAGCGTCCGCATCTCAATATCGGCGAGCACGTCGATCGCGTGCTCCGCTAGCGCGGGGACCCACACTGCGCGGTCCGGCGGCACCAGCCAGCGGCCCTTCGGCGTCGTCACCTGCATCGTGCCCCTCGCCGCGTAGACGAGCTGCGCCTCGCGGTGCATGTGGGTGTCGAGCCGGATGCCCTTCCTGTAGCTGTTGGCGATCATGTGGATGCCGTCACCTGTCGAGATGCGGCGCCCGATAATGGCGGCAATTGGCTTTTCGGCGATATTCATTGGCGACATCCCGTCAGGACTACCCCGTATAACCTATTTCGGAAAATTGCGGGATTCGGGAATCGACCATGAACAGCCCCAGCCGGGTGATCACTTTCGTCAACGCCGCCCATTTCATCGACCATTATGCGATGCTGATCTTTGCCGCCGCCGTCATCATCATGGGCCCGGCGCTCGGCATGGCCTATTCGGAACTATTACCTTACGCCACCCCGGGATTCGTCGCGTTCGGCGCGGGCTCGCTCGTTACCGGCTGGCTCGGCGATCGCTGGAGCCGGCGGCACATGATGGTGATTTTCTTTTTGGGCATCGGCGCGTCGATGATCGCGGTCGGCTTCGTGCAAACGCCGCTGCAACTCGGCGCAGCGCTGCTGGCAATCGGCCTGTTCGCCGCGATCTACCATCCGGTCGGTACTGCGATGATTGTGTCCTATGCCGACAGGCTCGGCCGCGAGATGGGCCTGAACGGCGTCTGGGGCAATCTCGGCGTGGCGTCCTCGGCGCTGGTCACCGGCGTGATCGGGCAATATCTCGGCTGGCGCTGGGCCTTCATCGCGCCGGGAATCGTCACAATCCTGATCGGCGCGGCCTTTGCGCTGATGGTCGTGCACGAGGACCGGACCGGCAGCAAGCAGGCGGCGGCGCAGGCGCGGGTGGCGAAGCAGGATATGTGGCGGGTGTTTTTGGCGCTATTGATCGTGGTGATCGCGATATCCACCACCTTCAACGCCATCAC
This sequence comes from Bradyrhizobium australiense, assembly GCF_013114825.1. Lineage (GTDB taxonomy): Bacteria > Pseudomonadota > Alphaproteobacteria > Rhizobiales > Xanthobacteraceae > Bradyrhizobium > Bradyrhizobium australiense. The sequence goes on from NZ_JAAVLX010000001.1 coordinate 174,363, forward strand.
GGTCGCGATGCCGAAACTGTTCGCCGAGCGGCTGGCCGGCATGACCAACAGCCCGGCGCTGCTCGGGGTAATCGCGGCCGGCGTCTATGTGTTCGGCGCGATGACGCAATATACCATCGGCAAGCTGATCGACCATTATTCGCTGAAGACCGTGATGCTGCCGCTGTCGTTTCTGCTGGCGCCGTTCATGTATTTCGCGGCGACGCTGTCGAACCTGCCGCTGATCATCGCTTCCATCGGCATCGTGATGGGCGCGTTCGGCCAGGTCACCGTCAACGACGCCATGGTCGGCAAGTACACCACCGAGGAATGGCGCTCGCGCGCCTATTCGGTGCGCTACTTCGTCGGGTTCACCGCAGCCGGCGCCTCCGTCGGCCTGGTGGCCTGGCTCTATGAAAAGGGCGGCTTCGTCACCATGCTGCAGGCGTTCGGCGCGCTGTGCCTTTTGGTGATCGTGGCGGCGATCATCCTGCCGCGCGAGATCAAGGTGCCGGCGGCGCAGACCGCGCCGTGACGGCATTCGACACCATGCAGATGGTGGTTTGGAACCTCCCTCGCGCAAGGGGGCGCGTGCTTGCGCCGCCCGCGACGATTTGTTGCGGCGCAATAGCCCGCCTGAGCGGCCGTGAACTCAAATAGAGCACTTGACCATCGCCACCCTCCTTGTGTGAGGTGAGCGCATGACCCGAATCCGGCTTTTCCTTTGCATCATTGCGATATCAGCGCCTTCGCTGGCGGCGGCGCAGTCCATGAAATTCGAGGAGGCCGCGGCCATGCTGGCCGCGAGCTGCGGCAAGGACATCGACGACAATTGCCGTGGCGTCAATCTCGACGCGACGCGCCTGAAGGAGTGCCTGGGTCGAAATCAGGACGTGGTATCAGCGAAATGCAAGGCCGATTATCCCCAGGCTTTCGGCGCCATCCAGCAGCGCATTACCGCGCGCACCTCCCTTGTAAAACTGTGCAATTGGGAATTGAACCATCTGTGCGGCGACGTCCGGCAGGATCCCGTCAAGGGACTGCAGTGTCTGCTGGATTCGACCAAGAAGGCGACCCCGAACTGCAACAAGGCGATCAGCGCTGCGGGGTATCGCTGATGCGTTCGGGAAGAAAGCTGCGCGCCATCGGCCTGTTGTTGGGCGCCTTGTGCCTGGTTGCCTGGCCAATGGCTGCGGCGCGCGCGCAAACGGCTGCGTCGACGGCCGATATCATTGAGAAGCTTGCCGTTGAAGCCGAGTCGGATATCGATCTGGCCGCCCTGCGCCAACAGGCCGCCGACCGCATCAAAGCAAGAGCGGACGCCCAGCCGCAAAAGCGGCCGCCGATCGCGCCTCAATTGTCGAAATTGCCGCAAATCCGTTTCGACGTCGTATTCGACCAGGACTCCTCGCTGATCCGGCCGGCCTCCTATCAGACCATCGGCAGCATCGCCGACGCGCTCACAGATCCGAAGACGCGCCCTTATCGCTATCTGATCGTCGATCATGTCGAATCCGCCGGAAGGCGCGACCACAACCTCATCCTGAGCCAGCGGCGCGCCGAATCGATCCGGGACGTGCTGGTGAACACCTTCAAGGTGTCGCCGAAACGGCTTCAGGCGCTGGGACTCGGCGAGGAACAGTTGCAGGATATCAATCGCCCGGCGTCGCCTGCCAATGCGCGCGTCCAGATCATTGCGATCGGCAAGTTCGAAACGGCCGAGCCGGCCAAGCCGGCGACGCCGGCGGCACAAAAAGGACCGGCTGCGGCAAAGAAAAAGAAGCGCTGATCATCCGTAAAACGGGTAAGCGCGCCGCCAGCCATCGGCTGGGGAAGGAGCTCCCGATGTTCAATCAACTCTCGCCGGCAACGGCTACTCTCTTTCTGGGATTGACGGTGATGATGACGATGCCCGCTGCAGCGGATGCCTTGAAGGACGAGATCGCGCCGACCGGCAAGCTGCGGGTGGCGATCGCGATCAGCCCGGCCGGCGGCGCGTTCTGGTCGACCAGGACCGAAACCGGCTATGCCGGCGTGCCGGTCGATCTCGGCAGGGAGATGGCGGCGCAGCTCGGCGTCCCCGTCGAATATGTCGTGCACAACAATTCCGGGCAGATCGTCGATGCGGTGTCAAAGGGCACCTGGGACATCACCTTCCTGCCGAAAGATCCCGAACGCGAGGGCAGGATGTCGTTTGGGCCGATCTACGAGGTTGCGGACGCGACCTACATCGTCAAGCCAGGCTCGACGGTCACGAATTTCGCATCGTTGGATCAACCCGGGATCAAGGTCGCCGCGGTCAACAACACGACCACGATGCGCGGCGCGATCGCGCATCTGAAGAATGCTGAGGTCACCGGCTACCAGACCTATGACGAAATCTTCGGCCTGCTCAAGAACGGCGAGATCGACGCGTTCGCGCTGTCGCGCGACCAGCTTAACGCCATGGCAAAGCAGATTCCGGGCACGCGCGTGCTGGACGAAACCTTCAAGCAGACCGTGACGGCGGTGGCAGTGCCGCCCAATCATCCGCTGTCGCTGGCGTTTGCGCTCAAGTTTCTGAACGAAGCGATCTCCGACGGCACGCTGCGCAAGGCCTACGACAATAACGGACTTAAGGATCGGCCGGTGCGGACGCAGACCAAATAGCTGGGACTCGCCTCCTGACGGCGATCTATCCCCACGTCACTTGGAAGGCAGGGTCATTGGCCGCTGCATGCAGCGCCACCGCCATCAGGAGTTCATCCGCTTTCTGAACACCGTCGAGCGCGAGGTCCCGGCCGGCAAGGCTGTGCCCGCCATCGCTTCACGGCCTTAAGGTGACGGAATCTTTGACCCTGAGCGGACGGCTATCAGCCGCTCGACGCGGCGGTGAAAACCGCCAATTGAGCGTCGAAAGCACGCTTGAAGGCGGGCCGCGCTTCGCCGCGGGCGACATAGGCGGAGAGGTTCGGATATTCGTCCAGTATTCCCGATCCCTTCGACCTGAACAGCACCGCCGCCATCAGAAGGTCGCCCGCGTTGAACGCGCCATCGAGCCATTCGGCATCGCCAAGGCGAATGGAAAGTTCGCCCAGCGGTTTACGGGCGCGATCCTCGACAATACGCAGGCGCGCCTCGTACCAGGACTTGTCGCGCTCCTCGCGCATGGCGATTTCGCGATCGACAAGCGGCGGCTCCACCGTGTTAAGCGCGGCAAACATCCATGAGATCGCGCGCGCCCGGGCATTCGCATCGTCTGGCAGCAGGCCCGCATGGCGCTGCGCGATATGAAACACGATCGCCCCCGACTCGAACAGAGCGAGATCGCCTTCTTCATAGGTCGGAATCTGCCCGAAAGGATGCAGCGCAAGATGCGCGGGTTCCTTCATCTCACGGAACGAGACAAGACGAACGTCGTAGGGCTGGCCCACTTCCTCAAGCGCCCAGCGAACGCGCATGTCACGCGCCAGGCCTCTGCCGCGATCGGGCGACTGCTTGAAGGCGGTGATGGTGGGGGTCATCGGGAGGCTCCGGGCGACGGCATGATGCCGTCCAGCGTGACATGGGTGATGGCGATGATCTTCCGCATTGTCTCTCTCCGGGTTCTGCGTACCCGAGGACGAACGACCGGCGGGCCTCACGACACGCGCTCGAATTTTTCTCGCGGGCCGCCAACGCCCGCAAACCACCCATCTCGGTCCCCTGGAGGGTCCGCTCGTCGGCTGGGGATCATCCGTCAGATTCTCAGCACTAGTGAGGCGGCACGCCAGGCGCCAACATCTGTGCAACTGCACAAATACAAGGCATGTCGCCTGTCCCTGGGCCGCGCAACTGTGGATTAAACTCGTAGAATCACGAGGTATTTCCGAGCTAACCCCCGAAATCGGGGTTGGCACATCGATTGCTTATTTGCTTCTCAGTCAATGACGACTGCCGTCCTACGGATGCCGAAGCCAGCGTTGGCGAAGGCACAGGGATCAAGCGACCTCACCGAGGCGCTTGGAGCAGTCATCGGGACCATTTGCCACGAATTGCGCATCTCTGTTTCTGATCGAGCGTGACCGTGTCACCGGCCGTGCCGAGGCAGACCTGTTTGGTCCTGCGGAAGGCGACGCCCGGCACGCGCGCGAGGACGGCTTGGCTCACTTTACATCGGCGCGGCTGTGGTCGCCGGCGCTGGATTGAACCGTTTTTTGCGAACAAGGGGAACTGTAATGGCCTATCTCGTGCCTTCGGAATTCGTGACCAAGATGGTCGATGCCGGAGAATCCAAGATCTTCATGTCGACGCGCGACACGGTCATCCGCGCCTACATGGCGGGAGCCATTCTGGCGCTCGCCGCCGCCTTTGCCGTTACGGTCAACGTGTCGACCGGCGTTCCGATCGTCGGCGCCGCGCTGTTTCCGGTCGGCTTTTGCATGCTGTATTTGTTCGGCTTCGATCTCCTGACCGGCGTGTTCGTTCTGTCCCCGTTGGCCTGGATCGACAGGCGTCCGGGCGTGACGCTGGGCGGCGTGCTGCGCAACTGGACGCTGGTGTTCATCGGCAATTTTCTCGGCGCCTTCACCGTCGCCGTGATGATGGCGATCGTCTTCACTTTCGGTTTCACCTCACCACCCGACAAGGTCGGCCAGGTGATCGGAACGATCGGCGAGGGCCGCACCGTCGGTTACGCGGCGCATGGCGCAGGCGGCATGCTGACGCTGTTCGTTCGCGGCATGCTGTGCAACTGGATGGTCTCGGCCGGCGTCGTCGGTGCGATGATTTCGACCACTGTCAGCGGCAAGGTGATCGCGATGTGGATGCCGATCATGCTGTTCTTCTTCATGACGTTCGAGCATTCGATCGTGAACATGTTCCTGTTCCCGTCGGGCCTCCTGCTCGGCGGCAAGTTCACGATCATGGATTACCTGATCTGGAACGAGATCCCGACCGTGGTCGGCAATCTCGTCGGCGGCCTCGCCTTCACCGGCCTGACGCTCTACGCCACGCACGTCAAGACCGCGCCGAAGCGCGTCGCCGCCTGACCGGCGATTGACTCGAGCGGGCCTCGACCGTCCATAGCGTTTTCGAGCGAAGTGGATACCGGTTCGCGTGAAGAAAACGCGTCAAAACAGAAGTCTAGAGTTCGGTTCTGATTCAATCAGAACCGAAGCACTAGTCGAGACCCTGCTCACTGGTCGTGAACATGCCGCGCGAACTGAAAATCTCGGTTGGGCAATATTCTGACAAAGGTCGCAAGGAGACCAATCAGGATTTTCACGGCGTTCTGATTCCGGAAGAGCCGCTCCTCAGTCTGAAGGGCATCGCCATCGTGCTGGCGGACGGGATCAGCAGTAGCAGTGTCAGCCGGGTCGCGAGCGAGTCGGCTGTCAAAGGATTTCTCACCGACTATTACTGCACCTCGGAATCCTGGTCGGTGCGCACGTCGGCGCAGCGCGTGCTGGAGGCAACCAATTCCTGGCTGCACTCTCAGACCCGGCGAAGCCAATACTCCTATGACAAGGACAGGGGATACGTCTGCACGCTGAGCGCAATGGTCCTCAAGTCGACCACCGGCCACATCTTTCACGTGGGCGACAGCCGGATCTACCGCCTGTCCGGTAACTCGCTCGAACAATTGACCAACGACCACCGCGTCGTCATTTCGTCCGAGCAGAGCTATCTCGGCCGCGCGCTCGGCGTGAACCCGCAGGTCGAAATCGACCATCTTACGTTCAGGATCGAGAAAGGCGACACTTTCGTGCTGGTCACCGACGGCATCTACGAGTATGTCGGCGACCGCGTCATTGCAAGGGCGATCAACGATAGCGCCGCCGATCTCGATCAGGCGGCCAAGGCGATCGTCGAAATGGCGTTCGATCTCGGCAGCACGGACAATCTCACCGTCCAGATCGTCCGCGTCGATGAGGTGCCGGACGGCGGGGCGAGCGAAGTGTTCGCGCAACCGCATGAACTGCCGCTGCCGCCGCTTTTGGAGGCGCGGGCGGTGTTTGACGGCTACCGAATTGTCCGCGAGCTGCACGGCTCCAGCCGCAGCCACATCTATCTGGCCGTCGACATCGAAACCGACGCGGTGGTCACCATCAAGATCCCGTCGATCGATTTGCGCGATGATCCCGCTTACCTGAAGCGGTTCATGATGGAGGAGTGGGTGGCGCGGCGGATCGACAGCCCGCATGTGCTGAAACCGTGCCTGCTGCAGCGCAAGCGCAACTTCCTCTATGTCGCGACCGAATACATCGAGGGGCAGACGCTGACGCAATGGATGATCGACAATCCGAAGCCAAGCCTGGAAACCGTGCGCGGCATCGTCGAGCAGATCGCCAAGGGCTTGCGCGCCTTCCACCGCAAGGAGATGCTGCACCAGGACATCAGGCCCGACAACATCATGATCGACGCCACGGGAACGGTGAAGATCATAGATTTCGGTTCGACGAAGATCACGGGCGTAGTCGAGGCCGAGCCATCGGGCATGCGCAATGACATTCTTGGTACCCAGCAATACACCGCGCCCGAATATTTTCTCGGCGAGCCGGCGACGATGCGCTCCGACCTGTTTTCACTCGGCGTCATCACCTATCAGATGTTGACCGGAAAACTGCCCTACGGTGCGCAGATCGCAAACGCGCGGACGCGCTCGCAATTCAACAAGCTGGTCTACCGCCCGGCGTCCCATGGCGACCGAGAATTGCCGCAATGGATCGACGGCACGCTCGAGAAAGCCGTGCACCCCAATCCCAACAAGCGCTACGACAGCTTCTCCGAATTATTGTTCGACCTGCGCCATCCCAATGCGAACTATCTCTCGACGTCATCGACGCCGCTGATCGAGCGCAATCCGCTGCTGTTCTGGAAAAGCACAACGGTGGTGCTGGCACTGGCCGTGATCGTGCTGCTCGCCATCCAGCACGGCGTGCACTGGTAGCGTCTGATGATTCTTCACTGAAATTGTCTCCTGTCCCGGACGCGGTGCAGCGTGAAACGCTGCTCCGCAGAGCCGGGACGGATCAGCAGCGCATCACGCCGCAAGAGCGGCGCCCTGCGCAGCATCCGGGGAACGCATCCGGCTTCAGGAGTTTAATTCGTGGTCCCCGCCGCAATCGGGTCCATGCCGCTCTTGACGATCTCGGTACGCGCGGTGGGTGAGGCGAGGAACTTGATCAGCGCCTTGCCGGCGTCGGGCTCCTTCGAGACCGTGGCGATTCCTGCGGAGAACACCGTGATCTTCTGCAATTCGTCCGGCAGCGGGCCGACGATTTCGATGCCTTCCACCGGCTTCAATTCGCTGATCTGCTGGAAGCCGATCTCGGCGTCGCCGCGCGCGACGATCTCGCCGACCGGCGTGGCCGGGATTTTCCGCGCCTTGTCCTTCATCTCGTCGGCAATGCCGAGCTTGCCGAACATCTCGGTCGAGACATAGACGCCGCTGGCGCTGTCGGAATAGGCGACCGTCTTCACCGCGAGCAGGACGCGCTTGAGCGCGTCGGCCGTGCTGATATCGGGCTTCGGCATGCCCGACTTGACCGCAACGCCGATCGGCGACTTGACGAGATCGACTTTGCTGTCGGCGATCGCCTTGCCGTTCTTGACGAGATCGTCGAGCGCATAGCCGACCATGATCAGGACGTCCGCAGGCTCGCCGCGCTCCAGCCGCACCGGAATGGCATTGGTCGTCGTGCCCATCGACGGCCCGTACGCGGTCAGCACCTTGTGGCCTGTGGCGCGCTCGAATTCGGGCACTAGCGCCTTGTAGGCAGCCGTCAGCCCTCCCGAGATCATCACCCGTACCTCGGCGGCAGAGGCTGTGGCAGATAGCAGGATGGCGCTGAGAATGCCGAGTGTGAGCGCGCGGAGATTTGCAGAAAGTCGCATGGTGGTTCCTCCCGGACGACTCTTGAACGTCGGCCTTGAGAGGATGTTAGCGTGAGGAGCAAAGGACAGCTAGTTCGTCAATGGTGGTCCGTTCCCTCTCCCGCTTGCCGGCCGCTTGCCGGGGAGGGCTAGGGTGGGGGTGCCGCCTCATAACGGATGCCGGCATTCCGCGAGAGATTTCCCCCACCCGCCGTGCTCTTCGAGCACGTCGACCTAACAGCGAGCTTCGCTCGTCTCGACCGCCCGCAAGCGGGAGAGGTGTATACAGATCACGCATTCACATGCACGAAATCCCTGAGCAGCGGGTAGATCTCGTTGTTCCAGCGCTTTCCCGAAAACACGCCGTAATGGCCGACGCCGGCCTGCATGTGGTGCACCTTGCGATAGGCGCGCACGCCGGTGCAGAGGTCTTGCGCGGCCAGCGTCTGGCCAATCGAACAGATGTCGTCCTTTTCGCCTTCGACCGTCATCAGCCCCATGCGCCGGATCGCGGCCGGGTTCACCGGCCGGCCGCGATGCATCAATTTGCCCTGCGGCAACAGGTGCTCCTGGAACACGTCGCGCACGGTCTCGATGTAGAACTCAGCGGGCAGGTCCATCACGGCGAAATATTCGTCATAGAAGGTCTTTATGATTTCGGCCTTTTCCTTCTCGCCCTTGGCGAGATGATTGGCGAGCTCGATATGCTGCTTGATGTGGCGCTCCAGATTCATCGAGACGAAGGCGGTGAGCTGCACGAAGCCGGGATAGACTTTTCGGAACGCGCCCTTGCACTGCACCGGCACGTAATTGATCAGGTTCTTTTCGAACCAGTTGATCGGCTTGCTCTTGGCGAACTCATTGACCTTTGTGGGCTGGATCCGCGTGTCGATCGGGCCGGCCATCAGGGTCAATGTGGCCGGGCGGGCAGGGTGATTGTCTTCCGACATCACGGCGGCGGCGGCCAGCGCCGATACCGACGGCTGGCAGATCGCTACCACGTGCGCGCGGGGGCCGATCTTGTCCAGGAACGTGATCACATGGTCGGTGTAATCCTCCAGCCCGAAGCGGCCGGCATGAAGCGGAATGTCGCGCGGGTTGTGCCAGTCGGTGATGTAGACGTCGTGGTCCTGCAGCAGCGTTTTCACGGTGGCGCGGAGCAGCGTCGCGAAATGCCCGGACATCGGCGCCACCAGCAACAGCCGCGGCTGCTCCGGTGCGTTCTCCTTCTTGAAGTGCAGCAGCGAGCCGAACGGGGTGGCGAAGGTAACTTCCTCAGTTACTTCCAGCTCCTGATTGCCGACCAGCAGCCGGTCGATGCCATAGGCAGGCCGGGCATAGGTGAGGGAAGAGCGCGAGATCAGTTCGAGCGAGGCAGCCAGTCGTCCGAACAATTTGTCCGAGACACCCTGCGGCACGAGATTGAGATAATTCAGGGTCGCCGCGGCCCCGGTCCGCCATGGCGCCGTCAGGTCCATGTGGTTCTGATAGGCCTGGTACATCATTGACATCATTCACATCAGCCCCTGTCCGGTGATGCCATGCAATATCGACGCCACAGTCGGCCCGGCCGCCTCTAAAACTGGCACGTGGCTTGCTGCGCAAATGCCCGACGCACAGGCATTGGGCGGCGGCGCGGTCGGCCGTCCTCGCCTCGGCAAAGGCATTTTGGGGTTCGAGGGGAAGGGGCCATATGGCAAAGACCACGCTGACCATCTCCAGCAAGAATTACTCGTCCTGGTCGCTGCGCGGCTGGCTGTTGGCGAAATTCTCCGGCCTGGAGTTCGAGGAGGTCGTCACCGCTCCCGACGATGCGTCGGCGCGGGCTGAAATCCTGTTGCTGTCGTCGTCAATCCTGGTGCCGTGCCTGCGCCATGACGGGGCCACCGTCTGGGACACGCTGGCGATTGCCGAATACCTCAACGAAATCATGCCGAACGCCGGCCTGGTGCCCGCCGACCGCGTCCAACGCGCCCATTGCCGATCGATCTGCGGCGAAATCCATTCCGGCTTCACCACGCTGCGCGCCTCGCTGCCGGTCAACCTGAAAGGCCATTTCCCGGGCTTCAAGATCTGGTCGCGCGCGCAGGCCGATATCGATCGGGTTTGCACCATCTGGGGCGAATGCCTCGCGGAATCAGGCGGGCCGTTCCTGTTCGGCGAGCGCACCATGGCGGATGCGATGTACGCGCCCGTCGTCACCCGTTTCATGACCTATGACGTGAAGCTCGAACCCGCGCTCGCGGCCTATGCCGGGACCATCATGGCAATGCCGGAAATGCAGGCATGGATCGAAGCTGCCAAGGCCGAGCCCGCCGATATCGAAGAACTCGAGGTCGAATATTAGGCAGGCCCGGCGCACCCTTGCCCGCCTGAAGGGCTCAGGCAACGGGCAGGCTTGCTCAACCCCGTGTCGGTCGTGACCTGTGTGCGGCCGGCCCCTTGGCCACTTTCGCACGTCGCTGAAGCCGGATTTCTGTCTCCACCCAAGCGGTTCACTGCGTGGATGCCGACTCGGTAGCTCCATAGCAACGCGACTGGCGCGGATTTCGCATAGCAACATGCAGCCGTGAACGCGACGATGCGAGGCTGCCGAAAATTTGGACGCTCTCCGCCTGGCCGCGTTCTCGCGAACAGGAACCGTGGAGGCTTCAATGAACAAGCAGGCTGTCGTCAGCAAATTTTCTCACGTCAAACCCGGGGATACCGAATTCAAAGGCGGAGGTCTGCGCGACTTCTTCCTGTATCGCGATCTCGGCATCGCCGACGCCACCGGCGGGCAGGTGATCTGTCATCTGGTCAAGGCCAATCCCGATTTGCCGCCGGAAGAGGGCACCGGCTGGCACAAGCACGAATGCGAATTCCAGATCGTCATCATGACCAAGGGCTGGGCGCGCTTCATGTATGAGGACAAGTCGACCTTGGTGCAGGCCGGCGATGTCGTGCACCAACGGCCCGGCATCATGCATTACCTCTACGATTATTCGGAGGACATGGAGTACCTCGAGATCGTCAGCCCCGCCGACTTCAAGACCGTCGACGTGCCGCCGGCCGCCGACAAGGTGCCGCCGCCCACTCCTTGGAGGTGACCGCCATGTCATCCCCTGAGGAATTAACCTTTGTCGTCGGCCGCTGGCTGCGGCCGATCGTTGTGGTGCTTGATGTGGTGCGCCGGCTGGGATGGCGTCCGGTATCTAGCCGTGAACAGGAGCGTACGGCCTTAAATCAGTGATTCGGGCGCGGTTCGTTCCATCGCTGTTCCGAACCTTAAAGCTCCGCGCGCGCCCGTCGCGTTTTGACACATTGGCGGCTCAGGGCCTGTCTGCGGCGTTTTCAGATCTCGGCCGCGGCAGCCGCCAGCCGACCACAGTGGCCTCGACCATGCCGCCGGTCCTGTCGTTGCGCCATTGACCGTCGATCCAGCGGCAGGCGAAGGGCAGTTGATAGGTTCCGCTGTGATCCTCGCAAAGAACTTCCACCGGCAGGTTCGGCGGCGGGTCCCCGTTGCCGTCGAACTGTGCCAGTCGTTTTTCACGCGTTGCCATACAATCAATCTCCACTGCCGCAGCCGGCAAACACACCAGTTCGAGGTCGCGGCGAAATCCATCCATTGTTAACGGGATGAAGCACAACGCCGGAATGAGGTATCAGTATGGTATCTCTGCAGACGGGGGTTTGCTTCGTGCAAATTGCCGTGATGGACGTTCCCCCTGCGTGAGATGCTTTTGGAACGAGGATTTTGATGATTGCTCCGACGCCCAGGATCACCATCGTCGCTTTCGCGCTGCTGATGGCTTTGTTGCCAGCGACCGTCCACGCGCAGGACGTTCCCGGCATCGAGATCTGCACCGTCGAAAAAACCATGGAACGGCGCACCTCTTGCCTGCAGAGCAATGTCGATTTCCTGCAGAAGACGATCACCAAGCTGACGACCGACCATCAGCAGAAGCTGGATGCCGCCAACCGGCAGATCGAGGCGCTGAAGAACGCGGTCATTGGCTTGCAGAAGCTCGTCGTCGAGTTGCAGGTGGCGCAGAACAAGGCGGCGGAGGATGCCAAGAAGGCCGCAACGCCGGCTGCGAAGGATGCCGCACCTGCTGCAAAGGATGCGGCGCCGGCGAAGGACGGCACGAAGTAGCGGCCATCGGGCGGTTATGACACGCAGTATTGCTCCATGACGGCCTTGTCCGGCTCATAGCCGAGCCCCGGTCCCTGTGGCACTTCGATGTTGCCATTGGCATCGACGTCGATGCGGCCGCGCCACAGGCATGCGGCGCGTTTCATGGAGAACACTTCGACAAAGGTCGCGTCGTCGCGCAGCGACATCAACTGCAGCGTCGCCAGGAAGCCCGGGCCGAAATACGGTGAATGCGGTGCAAGCCTGACGCCGAGTTCGTCGGCCAATGCAGCTACCTTCAGATATTCGGTGATGCCCCCGACCTTTATGACGGAGGGTTGCGCATGGCTCACCGCGCCGGCCGTTATCATCTGCCTGAACTGATGAACGGTGCAGGCATTCTCGCCGGCCGCCACATTAAGCCCGCCCTTGATCCGCACTTCGGCCAGTGCTGCAAAATCCTCCGGGGGCCAGACCGGTTCCTCAAGGAACATCGGCGCAGCGTCGCGGCAGGAATGCGCGAAGGCAATTGCATCCTCGCCATTCAGCGGACAGTTCAGGTCGACCATCAGCGGAACTCCGGGACCGATCTCCTGCCGTGCAGCAAATACCGCAGGCGTTGTGGTCTCATGAAGCTTGATCGCCTTGTAGCCCTGCCGCAGCACCGTCTCGCATTCGCGTGCGATCAGCTCGGGCTTGCCGATCCGCAACAGGCTTGCATAGGCGGGAATCCGCGTGCGCCTGGCCTCGCCGATCAGCCGGTACAACGGCACGCCCTTCGCCTTGGCGGCAAGGTCCCACAGGGCAATATCGAGCGCCGATATCGCGAACATGGTGATGCCATAGCGGCCGAACAGATGCAGGTTGCGCTGGATCTGTTCCATGAAGGCGGGAATGCCCGCCGCTTCGGGAACCTCAAGGCCCATCGCCTGCGGCGCGATCATTTCCTCGATGGCGGCGTAGCTGGTTCGCGGGCAGACATAGGCAAAGGCATCGCCCCAGCCGGTGATGCCGGCATCGGTGGAAACCTCGATCATGACGATTTCCAGCGCCGAGATAGCAGAAGCGCCTTGCTTGAAACTAGCCACCCCAGCGTCATACGGAATCCGGATGTGGTGGGCCCGAACCTTTGTGATGAGCATGGTACCCTCCCAAAGCGTTCCCTACCTTGTCAGTGGCACGATCGAAGAGCAAGGACTGTCAAATGAAGCGGGGCGCAACGGCCGATAATACGAAAGCTTCGCATGAGAGCTGTCAGTCATGAATCCAGCCCAGAAAGCGCTCTGGTACATCGAAAGCCATCTCGCCGAGCCGCTGACGCTCGACGACATCGCCGATGTTGCCGGCGTCTCGCGTTTCCATCTGGTGCGGGCGTTTGCCGCCGCGACCGGCTTTTCGGTCATGCGTTATGTGCGCGTCCGCCGTCTGACCAAGGCCGCGCAGGCGCTGGCCGCCGGTGCGCCCGATATTCTAAGTCTTGCGCTGGATGCGGACTACAGCTCTCACGAAGCTTTCACCCGCGCGTTCCGCGACCATTTCGGAACAACGCCCGAAGCGGTTCGCGCCGCAACGTGCCTTGATCATCTCAAGCTTCGGGAGCCAATCATGATGGATTCAACCCTGCTCGATACGCTCACGCCACCGCGTTTCGAAACTTCCGAGCCGTTGCTCATCGCCGGCATCAGCGAACGCTGCACGCACGAGAACGGCGGCGCCGGCATTCCGAACCAGTGGCAGAAGTTTCACCAAACCGTCGACGCCATCCCGGATCGGGTCGGCAAGGTAGCCTATGGTGTCTGCTGCAATGGCGACGATTCCGGCTTCGATTACATCGCAGGCGTCGAAGTCGCCGATTTCTCCGACCTGCCGCGCGAGTTCGCCCGCGTGCGCATTCCAGAGCAGAAGTATGCGGTGTTCACCCACGCGGACCACATCTCGACCATTCGCCGCACCGTCAACACGATCTGGAATCACTGGCTGCCGGTGTCCGGCATGAAGGCGGCAGATGCGCCGAGCTTCGAGCGGTATGACGAGAATTTCGATCCGGCCACCGGCAATGGCGGGCTGGAGATCTGGATTCCGGTGCGGGAGTAGGCAAGGGCAGTCGTAGGATGGGTGGACGACTTGTCCGCCGTAGCTCGCTAGAGCGACGGCGGAAGCGATACCCATCACCCCTTGCGGGCCGCGATTTGATGGGTTTCGCTTGCGCTCTACCCATCCTACGCTGGTGTCGGACCAATCTTCCGCATTGCTGCCCTGCGCCGCAGGATTGCCCGCGGTTGCTTGGCAAGCGATATCGACTTTGCCATAACATCCGCAACGAAATGTTGCGCGTGCGGGATCGAACCTGAAATCCGCCTGCAGCCAAGAGCCAGCCGGGAGGATTCATGGCCGATATCCGCGTTCTCGCCACCGATCTGGAGTTTCCGGAAGGCCCGGTCGTCATGCCCGACGGCTCGGTAGTGCTGGTCGAAATCCGTGGGAAACGGCTGACGCGGGTTCATCCAGACGGGCGCAAGGAGGTGGTCGCGCAAATTCCCGGCGGCCCCAATGGCGCCGCGCTTGGCCCCGACGGCAAGATGTACATCTGCAACAATGGCGGCTTTAGCTGGATTCCGACCGGCAAGATGATCATGCCGGGCCCGCAGCCCGACGACTATCAGGGCGGCTCGATCCAGCGGGTGGATCTGCAGAGCGGCAAGGTCGAGACCGTCGTCGATAGATGCGGCGAGCACGCTCTGCGGGGGCCCAACGACCTGGTGTTCGACAAGCACGGCGGGCTCTGGTTCTCTGACCTGGGCAAGCGCCGCGCCCGCGAGATGGATGTCGGCGCGTTCTATTATCTCAAGCCGGGCATGAAGGAGATCGTCGAGGCCGTGCACGGCGTGCTGCCCGCCAACGGCATAGGTCTGTCGCCGGACGAGAAGACGGTCTACATCGCGGAGACGCCGACGGCGCGGCTGTGGGCCTACGAAATTTCCGAGCCGGGTACCATCAAGCCGCGCGATGTGATCTATCGCGGCGAGCGCGGCAAGCCGATCGCGGGGCTTGGCGGTTATCAGATGTTCGACTCGATGGCGGTGGAGGCAAACGGCAACGTCTGCGTGGCGACGCTGGTGTCGGGCTGTATCTCGGTAATCGCGCCTGACGGTACGCTGGTCGAGCAGGTTCCGACCGGCGACCGCGTCACCACCAATATCGCCTTCGGCGGGCCGGAGCTGAAGACGGCGTATATCACGCTGTCGGGCAAGGGCGAACTGATCGCGATGGATTGGGCGCGTCCGGGGCTTCCGCTGAATTTTTTGAACAGGTGAACCATCCACGCCATTGCGAGCGCAGCGAAGCAATCCATGCCGCCACACGGGGATGGATGGATTGCTTCGTCGCTTCGCCCCTCGCAATGACAGTGGAGAAGGCGGAGTAGTAAAATGGCCTTTCTTGAACCGGCTACCCTCCAGGGCAAGTACGCCCGGCTGGAGCCGCTGTCGCACGATCACATCGACGGGCTCACGGAAGCCGTGAGGGACGGCGAGCTGTGGAAGCTCTGGTACACCGCCATTCCGACCACCGAAAACATGAAAAAGGAAATCGATCGCCGGCTCGGCCTGTTCGCGGCCGGCACGATGCTGCCGTTCACGGTGTTCGACGCCGAGGGCAAGATCGCGGGCATGACAACCTATATGAACGTTGATGCCGCCAACCGCCGCGTCGAGATCGGCTCGACCTGGTACGCCAAGCGCGTGCAGCGCAGTGCGGTCAATACGCAGTGCAAATTGCTGCTGCTGACGCATGCGTTCGAGAAGTTGAATTGCATTGCGGTGGAGTTCCGCACGCATTTCTTCAATCACCAGAGCCGCCGCGGCATCGAGCGCCTCGGCGCCAAGCTGGACGGTATCCTGCGCAGCCACCAGATCGCGCCAAACGGCACGTTGCGTGACACCGTGGTTTACAGCATCATTGCCAGCGAATGGCCGACGGTGAAGGCGCATCTCACTTATCAACTCAACGAAAAGCCGCGGTAAGTAAAGGCACGCCAGAAAAGAGACGATGGAAACGTTCGATTATGTGATTATCGGCGCGGGCTCCGCAGGCAGCGTGCTCGCCAACCGGCTTAGCGAAGATCCCGGAAGCCGCATCTGCGTGCTCGAAGCGGGCGGCAAGGATTGGCATCCCTACATCTATCTGCCGGCCGGCTTCATCAAGACGTTCCACATGAAGAGCGTCAACTGGGCCTATCAGCAGGAGCCGGGGCCATGGACCGGCGGGCGCAGCATCTACGCGCCGCGCGGCAAGACGCTTGGCGGCTCCTCGTCGATCAACGGCCATATCTACAACCGCGGCCAGCGCCAGGATTTCGACACCTGGGCGCAGCTCGGCAATCGCGGCTGGGGCTATCCGGACGTGCTGCCCTATTTCAAGCGGCTGGAGTGCCGCGTCGGCGAATGCGACGAGACCTATCGCGGACGCGAAGGCAGCCTGACCGTCACCACCATGGATTGGCAGGATCCGCTGTGCGAGGCGTTCATGGAGGGCGCCGTCAGCCTCGGCATCCCCAAAAATCCCGATTACAACGGCGCGATCCAGGAGGGCGTCTCCTATTGCCAGCGCACCATCCAGAATGGATTGCGCATGAGCGCGGCCAAGGCGTTCCTACATCCGGCGCGGAAGCGGGGGAATGTCGATGTGCGGACGCACGCGCACGTCACCAACATCATCTTCGAGGGCAAGCGCGCGGTCGGCGTGCGCTATCTCAGAGGCGGCAAGGGTGGCGTGCCCGTCGAGGTGCGCGCCAACAAGGAAGTCATTCTGTCCGGCGGCGCCTATAACTCGCCGCAGGTGCTGCAATTGTCCGGCGTCGGCTCGCCGGAATTGTTGCAGGCGCACGGCATCGAAGTGCGCCATGCGCTGGCGGGCGTCGGCGAGGGCTTGCAGGATCATTACGCGCCGCGATCGGTGGCGCGGGTCAAGAACATCAAGACCATCAACGAACTTCGGCGCGGATTGAGCCTCTGGGTCGAGGCGCTGAAATGGGCGACGACACGGCGTGGGCTGCTCTCGTTGTCGCCGACCATGGTATATTGCTTTTGGCACTCCGGCGAGACCACCGAGAGCTCCGATCTGCAGCTCACCTTTACCCCGGCAAGCTACAAGGAAGGCGTGCAGGGCCAGCTCGAGGACGAGCCCGGCATGACGGTTGCCTCATGGCAGCAGCGCCCCGAGAGCCGCGGCTATGTCCGCATCCGCTCCGCCGATCCATTCGCGCCGCCGATCATCCAGACCAATTATCTGGTGGAAGAGCTCGACCGCCGCGTCGTCGTCGCCGGCATGAAGCTGGCGCGCCGGCTGCTCGCGTCCAAGCCGCTCGCGCCCTATTACGCCTATGAGGATTTCCCGGGACCGAAGGTGCAGAGCGACGACGAGTTCCTCGCCGCCGCCACCGAGCGCGGCACCACCACGTTCCATCCCGGCTGCACCTGCCGCATGGGTCCGGCAGACGCCAAATGGGCCGTGGTCGATGACCAGTTGCGCGTGCACGGACTGCAGGGCCTGCGAGTCGTCGATGCCTCCATCATGCCGCGCATGATCTCCGCCAATCTCAACGCCTCGACGCTGATGATCGCAGACAAGGCGTCGGATATGATCCGCGGGAAGACCGCGCTGGAGGCGGTCAGGTTCCGGGTGTCGGCCTAGCCTTGGCACGAGGCGCATGGCGTTCGCG
This sequence comes from Bradyrhizobium australiense, assembly GCF_013114825.1. GTDB lineage: Bacteria > Pseudomonadota > Alphaproteobacteria > Rhizobiales > Xanthobacteraceae > Bradyrhizobium > Bradyrhizobium australiense. Next base: position 192,014 of record NZ_JAAVLX010000001.1, read on the forward strand.
GTCAAGGCCGAGATTTCCGATCCGCAGCGGAAGACGTTCGCGTTCACGGCACAAAAGACCATGTATGGCGGCAAGCACATCGCAGCAGGCGACACGGTTTTCGTGTTCGCGAGCCAGAACGAGGGCGGGCAGGGCCTTATTGCGCGCGGCGTTGTTATTTCGGCCGAAGCGATCGCCAGGAAGCGTGGCATCGTCAGGCAAACACCGCGTGTCAGTGTCACTCTCAGACGCACCGCGCTTGCGAAGCGGCCGCTGGGGCGGCGCGAACTCAAGCATTTCACCGACTGGAATGACGGCCGGCCCGAGACCGAACTCAATTTCAAGTTCTATCGTCAGGCAACGAACAAGATCGCCGGCATCTCGGACGAAGCGGCGGCGTTCCTCGGCGAGTTCTTCCAGGACGTGTACTCGTAAAGACGTAGATGTCCGCTTCTGACGGCCAAGCGGAATGCTTCGGATCGGTTACAGCATTACCGCTCGTGACCCCATCTCGGAAGTGGGGTGGCCAAGTTTGCTGCGCTGCGAAAAACAACTTCCGGTAAGCTGGCCTCACCGGCTCCAAAAGGAGATATGTCCATCATGCTGGACCGCATTCTCGATGCAGCAACCGACAACCTCAGGTTCGCGAAGATTCTTGTCCAAATGGGTCTCGATCCGAACAACGTGACCTGGGACGCCATCTTCAACCGCCTGCTGGAACTCTTTCTGCACAACATCACGCTTGCCAATATGTTCGCCCTGGTCGGCGCGATCTTCTTCGTCGCTACATTGCTGACGCACACGATGGTGCCGCTGCGGGTCGCGAACATGATCGGTTGCGCATTCTTCGCCATCTTCGGTGCGCTCACCGGAGCCGTCACGACCTTTCTTCTTTATCTCCTGATGATTCCCATCAATGCCTACCGTCTCCGTCAAATGCTCGCTCTCGTGAAGAAGGCGCGCACCGCAACACAGGGCGACATGTCGATGGAGTGGCTCAAGCCGTTCATGACCGACCGCAAGTATCGCAAGGGTGATATCTTGATGAAGAAAGGTGACGCAGCCAACGAAATGCTGCTGACCGTTACCGGCAAATTCCGGGTCATCGAAATCAACGTCGAACTTCCGCCGGGGCGTTTGATGGGCGAGCTTGGTTTCCTCACGCCCGACAACCGCCGGACCGCGACGATCGAATGTATCGAGGATGGCCGCGTCCTGACTATCAGCTACGAAAAGCTGCTCGAGATCTACTTCCAAAACCCGCAGTTCGGCTATTATTTCCTTGTCTTGACCAGCCAACGCCTGCTGGAAAATCTCGCGCGAGCCGAAGCCATCATCGCGCAGAACAAGATCGCGCCGCAGACGCCTTTCGCCAACTAACAGCGGTCCGGGGCGATTGATCCCGGCCGTCGCGTGCTCCGCCGCCGGCGTCCTAATTCCCACTGGCTTTGCGCGCATGGCGCAGAACTTGAATTCGGGATCTTTCCAAACGGATCGAGCGCCACATTGGTGAGCAGATTGGCAACAGTCCTCCCGCTCATCCTTCGCTTGGGAGGGCTTGAAGTCCGATCATTGCACGCTGCCCGCGGCCATCGCCGCTAAAGCGAAGCCGAAAACAAGAGCGTCTTGTTGCAGTGCATGAGCCTGTTGTTGGCCCTCAGCCGAACTGTCTATGAGCCGCCGCAAGGGCCGCTCTCGGGGGAGAAACGGACCTGACGAGCTGAGCGTTCGGATCGCTGCTTGTGACCCATTGCAGACGCGCGCGGCCTATTGCTGCGATCTGCTTTCAAGCAGCCGGTCGCGGACCTCCTCCGATACAAAGCGCTCCGCCCGCTGCCATGCCTCGTCATTGTCGCCGCGGAACGTGAAGAACTTCCGGAACAAGACGCGCTGGGATGTCGTATCGACGGCAACAGTCCACACCACCTGCACCAGCGTGCTCCTCTTATGAACGATGCCGATAATCAGGATCTGCGTGCCGGCCTGTGACGCCGCGCGCAGCCGATCGCCCAACGCGGGTCCCTCGGTCGGACAATTTGATGTGCAGGAGGAGGGCACGAGCTCAAAACGGCGGTCTGCCGTGACGTCGTCCCGCAGCGCGGTCATGAAAGCCCGCAATCGCTTTTCATGCGCGGCCGTCTGATCGGTGGGCTCGTTCGACGTGTCGATATAATTGAAATCGTCGACGGAGACAGCCAAGGCGTGGTCGGCGGTCGCGGCGGATGCATCTGAGATGAGGCTGGATCCGAACAGACCGGTGAACAGGCCGGCTGTGGTAAGAGCGTGCAACAGGGAGGCGTGGCGCATGGCGATGGCTCGATCTCCGTGGCTGAATTGCGTTGCGACTACAACCCTTTCCAAGCATCAATTGCTGCATTCCCTGCCGCTATCCGGCACCGTCGTTCAGACCAAGTCGCGCAAAATGTCCAAAGCGGATTTGACCAGAACATTAGAGGTCGCCAGCGGAAAGTCAGCTTACAAGTTAGTCATTCAAGGCTGTTTGAAGTGCTCGCATTGAAAGCGCCGACCAAATACGAGCTGGTCGTCAACCTCAAGACCGCTAGAATGCTCGGCCTCGACACTCAGCCAGGCAATATCAACGAGATGCGTTGCGCGATCGAAGCCGATAAGGCTGTCGATACCTATTGAACAGGTTGTATGGAAAGATCGTCGCGAAGCTCAAGCAGACCGAAGATCCTGACCATGACATCGAAGAACGAAAGGAGCTCTTAAAGCGGTTGGTTACGTCAGAACGCGCGTGGATCGCTTACCGCGAGGCAGAATGCTCTCATGCATCTGCCGCCATGTTGGGTGGAAGTGGACAAGGAACGATGCTTGCACAATGCAGGCTTTCGATGAGGGCGGATCGCGTCAACAACCTCTTTCGATTTTATAAGATCAGATTTCCCGACATCGCGAAAGAATAGTGGGCTATCGAAAGCGACAGGGTTCTTGTCACCGTCTGCTTTTGGCCGACTCGGGCCTCATCCGCGCCTGACTACGGCGCGGATTTATGAGTACGCGGCCTAGGCAAGACCGGCACCCGATCCAGGCGCTAGACGGCCTCAGGCCGGTACAGCGTATCGATGGTGACGACGCCGATCGCGCGCGATACGCACGGACATATCTTGCGGTTGTCCTGCTTCTGCTGATCGCTGAAGAACACGTCGCGGTGGTCGATCTCGCCTTCGACGGCGACGACGTCGACGGCGCAGACGCCGCATTCGCCGCGCTGGCAGTCGGATATCACCTCGAAGCCGGCGCCGTTCAGCGCATCCAGCATCGAGCTATTTTGCGGCACGACAAGCTCGGTCTCCGTATCCTTCAGCCGCACACGGAATTCCGCGGTTGGCTTCAGCCCGCTGGAGCCGAAAGTCTCGTAGCGCAGGTCGGCCGGCGCGCGTCCCGCATCATTCCAGGCCCGCTGCGCCGCCTCCAGCATCCGCATCGGCCCGCAGATCATGGCGATGGCATCCTCCGGCAGCGCGCGAAAGGTGGCGTCCAAGTCAAGCCGCGCGCCTTCGTCAGTGGCGTGCACCATCAGTCGATCGCCGAGCAGCACCGTCAATTCGTCGAGGAAAGCGGCATCGCCGCGTGATTTAACGGCGTAGTGCAGCGAGACGTCGATATTTCTCCGGCGCAACGCGGCAGCTATACCGGTGATCGGCGTGATGCCGATGCCACCGGCGATCAGGCAATAGTTCTTCCTGGTCCAGTCGATCTCGAGCAGCGACGTCGGATTTGAAGTCTCGATCCGTGCGCCAGCTTGCAGATTCCACATGCCGCGCGAGCCGCCGCGGCTGTCCGGGGCCAGCCGCACCGCGATCCGATAGTTGCTGGCATCGCTGTTCTCCACCAACGAATAGGAGCGCCGCGCCGGCTGCCCGTCGATCAGCACGGTGACGCCGATGTGGCTGCCGGCCGAGTAGGGTACCACCTGGCGGCTTTCCGGACGCAGGCGGAATTCGCGGATCGTCGGCGTCACGTCATTGACGGCATCGACTGTGCACCAGCTCCATTGCTCTGCAAAACGCATGGGCGATCCCTATTCGGCTGACGATTTGAGCAAGGCGAGAGCAGGCAGTAAATCGAGATTCGTGCGATTGCGAATGGCCAGCCGCAAATTGCGCGCGGCGAGGCGGGAATGCTCGCGCATCACGGCTTCGGCCCGCGCGCCTTCGCGGTTCTCGATAGCATCGACCACGATGCGGTGATGATCCTGCGCGATCAGCAGGATCTGGTGCGCTTCCGGCAATGCCGACTGCGCCATCACGAAAGCGCTTGGCGAGGCGAACGGCAGCGCGGAGACACGGTCGATCTCACGGATCAGCGGCGCGCTCGCCGACAATTCGTTGAGCAGCGCGTGAAAGCGCGCATTCATGGTCACATAGGCTGAAAACGCCTCGACTGAAATCGGATCCTGCCGAACCAGTTGGTCGAGATCGGCAAGGCACTCCTTGAGCGGCTCAAGGCTGCGCGCGCTGACGCCGCGCTCGGCGGCGAAGCGGGCGGCGAGGCCTTCCAGCGTGCCGCGCAGCTCGATCGAATCCAGAATGTCGCGCTCGGTAAACGCCTTCACCATGAAGCCGCCGGAAGGGATCGCCTGCAGCAGGCCTTCGTCCTCCAGCCGCACCAGCGCCAGCCGCACCGGCGTCCGCGACACGCCTGTGATATCGACCGCCTGCAGTTCGGAGATGCGTTCACCCGGGCGCAGCCGCCCCGACAGGATCAGGTCGCGCAGCGCGAGTTGCGCGCGCACGGTCTGCGAGACGGAGCGCTCAGCGTCGCGTTCGCTCATGGCCTCACTCCGCGGCTTGTGCGTTTTGCGGTGCCTTCTCGCGCGCGACCATGCGGTCGATCACGCGCCGCGCCCACATCGCTCCCGCATCGATATTGAGATTGTAGAAGGTACGGTCTGGATTTTCGTCCATCGCGCGCTGCTGCGCTTCGAGGATGATCTCGTCCTCGCGGAAGATATTCGAGACGCCTTCGCGGATTTCGGTGGTCAGCTTCTGCTCCGATGTCCGGTAATTGCGGACAAAAGCCCAGAAATAGTGACAGGTGGTCTCGGTCTCCGGCGTCATGGTATTGAGCACAAAACCGTTGACACCCTGCGAGCGGTCGCCCTCCGGGGCACCTGTACCGGCTGGCGCGACGCCGACGTCGATATTGACGGTGCCGGGGGCTTGAAAATGGATGATCTGCCAGCGGTCTACCGGCCCCGGCTTCTGCAACTGTGCGGCCCAGAACGGCGGCGCGTCGATGCCCCTCATCCAGCGGCTCACGGTGACCGTCTTGTCGCCATGGGTGACGTCAAATGGAGCTTCGGCGACGTGATCGTTGCCGATGCTGGAGCCATGCACGAAGGCTTCGTGGGTGAGATCCATCAGGTTATCGACCACGAGGCGGTAATCGCACTTTACGTGAATGGTCTTGCCATCGCCGGCCCAGGCGGGATCGTCGTTCCAGTGCATGTCAGACACCAGCGCGGGATCGGCCAGCGCCGGATCGCCCATCCACAGCCAGATGAAGCGGTGGCGCTCGACCACGGGATAGGAGCGCACGCAGGCGGAAGGATTGATGGTATCCTGCGAGGGCATGTAGGTGCAGCGGCCCTGCGCGTTGAATTTCAGCCCGTGATAGCCGCAGACCACGGTGTCGCCGTCGAGCCGTCCCTTCGAGAGCGGCACCAGCCGGTGCCAGCAGGCGTCCTCCAGCGCGCAGACCCGCCCGTTGGACTGGCGGTACATCACGACATGCTTGCCGCAGATCGTGCGCGGAAACAGCGCGTGCTTGATGTCGACATCCCAAGCGGCAGCGTACCAGGCATTGAGCGGGAATGAGGACGGCATGGCTGCACTCCTTACTGAGTGCAGGATGTATACAACAACGGCGCGAAGCCGGCAAGTACAGTGATATTAAGGTTATCTAATACCACCTACGTATACATTATGTTTGTGAATTGTCTCATTTTGCGAAGCCCAGTTAGCCGTCACCTTGATCGCAAGTCGACCGCGCAGCTTGACGGGCTTGCATGCGTGCTCGGCGCGAATAACAACTCCCGGCCGCGCTCCAGCGGCGACCAACGAAAGCGGTGTCGCCAATCGGCTCAGAGCGGCACGCGGCAAACTCGCAGGGGAGATCTCAGTCGAGGTTCGCAACAGCCCCACGGCAAAGGCGGCACGATGGCATCTCAAGTATCGGCCCACAGGCTATTCGATCTGATCCAGTCGCACCGTGTAACGGCGGTGATCTACGTGGCGGCGAAACTTGGACTTGCGGAGCTGTTGCGGGACGGCCCGCAGATGCCAGGCGCGCTCGCAAAGGCAACCGGCGCGGATGAACGTTCGCTCGGGCGTCTGCTCACCGCGCTCTCCACCATCGGCATATGTTCGCGAACCGGCGAAGGCGGCTACGCCTTGACGGAGGTGGGCGCCTGCCTCGACGGCGAAGCGGAGCAATCGTTCAAGGGCTGGGCGATCCTTGAAGCCGAGATGCTTTCAAAATCCTGGAGCGGGATGCTTGAATCCGTAATGACCGGCAAGACCTTCGGAATTGCAGGGCGTTGCCGACAGTTTCGAACTGATGGGGCGAACGCCTGGAAACGTCGACAAGTTCAATCTCGCGATGACCGAGCTCACGCGGCTGGTGACACCGGATATCCTGCGTTCCTACGATTTCAGCGGGATATGCCACCTGATGGACGTCGGCGGCGGCTCCGGCGAGCTGCTCGGCGCGATCGCGCAGCAAAACCGGAAAATGCGCGGCACCGTTTTCGACCTTCCGAGGTGCGCCGAGGCCGCCGGCAAACATCTTCGGCAGATCGGCGTCAGCGATCGCATCGAATTCGCCGCCGGCGATTTCTTCAAATCCGTCCCGGCCGTCGCTGACGCGATCATTCTCAAGAGCATAATTCATGATTGGAATGATGCGCGCAGCATCTCGATCCTGCGCAACTGCCATCAGTCGCTGCCTGACGGAGGCAAGTTGCTGCTGGTCGAGCGGCTGACGCCGGAGACGCCAACTGCCACGGAGGAGGACAAGGCGCACGCGATGAGCGATCTGAACATGCTTCGCGGGCCCGGAGGACTCGAGCGCACCAAGAAGCAGTATCGCGAATTGCTCAACCAAAGCGGCTTCGATCTGACCGGGGTTTATCCAGCCGGCCGCTTCAACGCGATGGAGGCGCGTCCCCGATGACATCTATCGAGTGACGGGATGTTGCGGTCACTCAGATCATCAGCCGACCGGCCTCAGCCGTAAGCGAACGCGTTGTCCTTCAGGTCGATCGCCGGAAATTCGTCCTTTTCCGCCCAGTAGTCCTGGTTGTGCTGCCATTCCGGCTTGTCGCCGCGCTTGGGCAGCAGGTGCATACCGCGCATCATGTAGCCGGGGTTGAAGTTCTCCGGATCGATCCAGGGCAACAGCGGCATGTTGTGGTCTTCGGGGCGAAGCTGTGGCGTCACCTTTTTCGCGCCGGTCTCTTTCATATGCGTGAGCAGCCGGCAGACGAAATCGGCGACCAGATCGACGCGCAGCGTCCAGCTCGCGCGGAAATAGCCGAACACCCAGACGAGGTTCGGCACGCCGGTGAACATCATGCCGCGATAGGTCACGGTATCGGCGAAGTCGAGCGGCTTGCCGTCGACAGCAAACTCGATGTCGCCGGTGGCGCAGAGATTGAAGCCGGTTGCGGTCACGATGATGTCGGCTTCCAGCTCCTTGCCGGATTTCAGCAGGATGCCCTTTTCGGTGAAGCTCTCGATCTCGTCGGTGACGACGGAAGCCTTGCCGGATTTGATGCCCTGGAACAGGTCTCCATCAGGAATGAAGGCGATGCGCTGCCGCCACGGCCGGTATTTTGGCGTGAAGTGGGTCGCGATGTCGTAGTCCTTGCCGAGATAGGCCTCGACCGCCGACAACAAATCCTTCTTCGCCGCTTCCGGCTCATGGAACGTCTTGCGGGTAAAGGCGTCCTGGTCGAACAGGATCTTGCGCCGGGTGATTTCGTGAATCCACTTTTCATCCACCTGCAATTGGCGCAGTTGCTCGGCGATCTCGATCGCATTGCGCCCGGTGCGAAAATAGGTCGGCGAACGCTGCAGCATGGTGACGTGCGCGCAATCGGGAGCGAGCGCCGGGATCAGGGTCGCCGCGGTCGCGCCCGAGCCGATCACGATGATGCGCTTGTTCTTGTAGTCGAGATCCTCGGGCCATTTCTGCGGATGGACGATCAAGCCCTTGAATTTGGCCATGTCCTTCCACTCCGGCGTATAGCCCTCGGTATGGCGGTAGTAGCCCTGGCACATCCAGAAGAAATTGGTGGTGAAGCGAAGCTGCTCGCCGGTGTCGGTGCGCGTGGCCTCGATGGTCCAGAGGTTTTCCTCGCTCGACCATTTGGCTGAAGTGATGGTGTGCTGGTAGCGGATGTGACGGGCGAGATCGTTCTCCTCGATCACTTCGCCCATGTATTTGAGAATTTCCTTGGCGCTCGCGATCGGTGCTGTCGTCCACGGCTTGAACCGGTAGCCGAAGGTGTGCAGATCGCTGTCGGAGCGGATGCCGGGATAGCGGTGGGTGGTCCAGGTGCCGCCGAATGTCTTCTGCGCCTCCAGCGCCACGAACGTCGTCCCCGGGCATTGCGTGGTGAGGTGATAGGCCGCGCCGACGCCGGAGATGCCGGCACCGGCGATCAGGACGTCGAAATGCTCGGTATGACCGAGTGATGTCTTATCGATCTGGGTTTGAACGTTCATCTTCCCTGTTCTTTTGTCATTTGTTGTTTTCCAAAACGAAACGCCAGAACCTTAGGTTCTGGCGCCGCAGTCGTCAGCGAATTACACTTCGCGGCGGCTGAGGAATGCCAGCCGTTCGAACAGGTGCACGTCCTGCTCGTTCTTGAGCAACGCGCCGTGCAGCGGCGGGATCAGCTTGCGCGGATCGCGCTCCCTGAGCATTTCCGGCGTGATGTCCTCGTTGAGCAGCAGCTTCAGCCAGTCGAGCAGCTCCGAGGTCGAAGGCTTCTTCTTCAGCCCCGGCACTTCGCGCACCTCGAAGAAGATGCGCAGCGCCTCTTCCACCAGGCGCTTCTTGATGCCGGGGAAGTGCACGTCGACGATCCGGACCATGGTGTCGGCGTCGGGAAACTTGATGTAGTGGAAGAAGCAGCGGCGCAGGAAGGCGTCCGGCAATTCCTTTTCGTTGTTCGAGGTGATCATCACGATCGGGCGCAGGCTCGCCTTGATGTTCTCGCCGGTCTCGTAGACGAAGAACTCCATGCGATCGAGTTCGAGCAGGAGGTCGTTCGGAAATTCGATGTCGGCCTTGTCGATCTCGTCGATCAAGAGCACCGGGCGCTTCTCATGGGTGAAGGCTTCCCACAACTTGCCGCGCTTGATGTAGTTCGAGATATCGGAGACGCGGGGGTCGCCGAGCTGGCTGTCGCGCAGCCGCGACACGGCGTCATATTCGTAAAGGCCCTGCTGCGCCTTGGTGGTCGACTTGATGTGCCAGGTCAACAGCGGTGCGCCGAGCGCTTTGGCGACTTCTTCCGCCAGCACGGTCTTGCCGGTGCCGGGCTCGCCCTTGATCAGCAGCGGGCGCTCGAGCACGATCGAGGCGTTGACGGCGACCTTGAGGTCGTCGGTGGCGACATAGTCCTTGGTGCCGGTAAATTTCATCTATTCGTTTGCCTTGTTGTTCGTTCGTCAGCCGCTGGCGGCCTGAACAGTAAACGACCGCCGGTCCGGCGGTCGCGATTGGAATTGAGGCGCTTGTCCTCAGCGTCTGATCAGCGACAGGATCACCAGAATGATCACCCCGCCGATCGTGGCGTTGACGATGTCGCGGACCCAGCCATGGCCGAGGCTGACGCCGAGCTGCGGCAGCAGCCAACTCGCCAGCAGCGCGCCGATGATGCCGATCAAGATATTGCCGATCAGCCCGAAGCCTGCGCCGCGTACGATCAGCCCGGCAAGCCAGCCCGCAATACCGCCGATGATCAGCGCCGCAACGATGCCCATTGAATTTCCCCAGCCGGAATAAACCCTTTACGGCTCAATTGTAATTGAAAAAGCCTCCCGGTCTAGGCCTGACAGCTATGCGCTGGCCTTTGGCATGCGTCGGCCCTTGACGTGTGCGGCCCGGCGGGCAATCTGTATCCCATGTTCCTGCAATTCTTCACATCGTTGCGCGACGCGCAGGTCCCGGTGACGCTGCGCGAATATCTGACGCTGATGGAGGCGCTCGACGCCGATCTCGCCGATCAGACGGTGGAGAATTTCTACTATCTCTCCCGGGCGGCGCTGGTGAAGGACGAGCGCAACCTCGACAAGTTCGACCGCGTTTTCGGCACCGTGTTCAAGGGGCTGGAAAACCTCTTGGACGCCATGGACAAGGCTGAGATCCCCGAGGAGTGGCTGAAGAAGCTCGCGGAGAAATACCTCACCGAGGAAGAGAAGAAGCAGATCGAAGCCATGGGCTGGGACAAGCTCATGGAGACGCTTCGCAAACGGCTTGAGGAACAGAAGGGCCGCCACCAGGGCGGCAATAAGTGGATCGGCACGGCAGGCACCTCGCCGTTCGGCGCCCATGGCTACAATCCGGAAGGCGTCAGAATCGGGCAGGAGAAGAACCGCAACAACCGCGCCGTGAAGGTCTGGGACAAGCGCGAATTCAAAGATCTCGACGGCAATGTCGAGCTCGGCATCCGCAACATCAAGATTGCGCTGCGCCGCCTGCGCAAGTTCGCCCGCACCGGCGCGCCCGACGAGCTCGATCTGGACACCACGATCCGGGAGACCGCCAACCACGGCTACCTCGACGTGCACATGCGGCCCGAGCGGCGTAACGCGGTCAAGGTTTTGGTGTTCTTCGATATTGGCGGCTCGATGGATTCCCACATCGAGCAGGTCGAGGAGCTGTTCTCGGCGGCGAAATCCGAGTTCAAGCACATGGAATATTTCTACTTCCACAATTGCCTCTATGAAGGCGTCTGGAAGCAGAACAAGCGCCGCTTCACCGACCGCACGCCGACCTGGGACGTGCTGCATAAATATCCGCACGACTACAAGGTGGTGTTCGTCGGCGACGCCTCGATGTCGCCGTACGAGATCATGGTGCCGGGCGGCTCGGTCGAGCACGTCAACGAGGAGGCCGGCTCGGTCTGGCTGGAACGTATCACGCGCACCTATCCGCATACGGTCTGGCTCAATCCGGTAGCGCAGAAGCACTGGGATTATTCGGAATCCACCACCATCATCCGCCGGCTGCTTTCGGATCGAATGTATCCGATCACGATCGAAGGCCTCGAAGGCGCGATGAAGGAATTGGTGCGGTAACGGCGGTTGCTGTCATTCCGGGGCGATGCGAAGCATCGAACCCGGAATCTGGAGCGAGTGAAATAACCTCTGGATTCCGGGTTCGCGCTGCGCGCGCCCCAGAATGACAGATCAAGAAGAACGAAAGGCGCAATCAATGCCCCAGACTATTCGCCGCGGCATCAAATCCCTGCTCGACGAAGCCAACGCCGCGATAGAAACCGTCAGCGCCGCCGACGCCATCAAGGCCGCGCAAGACCCCAACGTCGTGATCGTCGATATCCGCGATCCCCGCGAGATCGAGCGCGAGGGCAAAATCCCAGGCGCGTTCTCCTGCACCCGCGGCATGCTGGAATTCTGGATCGATCCGCAAAGCCCCTACGCCAAGCCGATCTTCCAGGAAGACAAGAAGTTCATTTTCCACTGCGCCGGCGGCCTCCGTTCGGCGCTCGCCGCCAAGACCGCGCAGGACATGGGCCTGAAGCCAGTCGCCCATATGGGCGGCGGCTTCGCCGCCTGGCGCGACGCCGGCGGCCCGGTCGAGAAGTGGGAGCCGAAGAAGAAGGGGTAACCGCCTCCAGTCATTCCGGGGCGCGCGAAGCGCGAACCCGGAATCTCGAGATTCCCCGACGCGCAATTGCGCATCTGAGGTCTGGTCCTTCGGACCATCCCGGAATGACAACAAGGAATTCTCATGCCCACTACAACCGACCCGCTCGTCTCCACCGAATGGCTCGCCGCGCACCTGAACGATCCGAACGTCAAGGTGGTCGACGCCTCGTTCAAGATGCCGGGCGTGCTGCCGCTGCCGAAGGACGATTATCTCGCCTCGCATATTCCGGGCGCGGTGTTCTTCGACGTCGACGCGGTGTCCGACCATTCCAACCCGCTGCCGCACATGTTTCCGTCCGCCGAGCAATTCGGCCGCGATGTCGGCGCGCTCGGGATCGGCAATGACGACACCGTCGTGGTCTATGATTCCGGCGGCTGGGTCGCCGCACCCCGGGTGTGGTGGATGTTCCTGTCGTTCGGCAAGGACGTGCGCGTGCTCGATGGCGGCTTGAAGAAGTGGATCGCGGAAGGCCGCAAGGTCGATAGCGGGCCGGTCGCGCCGAAGCCTTCGACGTTCAAGGCGACGTTCGATGCGCGGCGCGTGCGCAGCATGCAGCAATTGATCGCCAACCTCGCAACCCGCGCCGAGCAGGTGATCGATGCACGCGCCAATGAACGCTATCAGGGCAAGGTCGCCGAGCCGCGCCCGGGCCTTCGCTCCGGCCATATCCCTGGCAGCCTCAGCCTGCCCTACAACAATTTGTTCGACGCCGCGACCGGCACGATGAAGCCGCTCGACGAGTTGCGCGCCGCGTTCGCCGGCGCCGGCGTGAAGCTCGATGCGCCCACCGTCACGAGCTGCGGATCCGGCGTCAGCGCCGCCGTGCTGACGCTGGCGCTCTATCGTCTCGGTGTCGAGAACCCGGCGCTGTATGACGGCTCGTGGACGGAGTGGGGCGCAGCCGACGGCCCGCCGGTCGCGACCGGCCCGGCCTGATCCTTAAATTTTTGGACGCTACCTCGTCGCGCGCATCACCGGGAGCGGTAAGAACGGATTGGGTTGTTGCTGCTGCAGGGTCAGCGCTGCCTCACGTGCCAGACGCGCGCGGCGCGCCGCCGCAATTCGCCGTTTTTCGCGAGCCCGCTGTGCGGCAAGTTTCTTGATTGCGCGGCGGTCGGTTTTCGCGTCCGTGATAGATGTCTTTTCATTGATGAGAACAGCGGGACCGCCGAGCGTCGCGATCCTCGTCACAGCGGGGCTGCTTTCAGGTGAAGCCGCTTCCGTCGGCTCGGCCGGGGACGACGTCGCCACGGCCGAAGGTCCGGGCGTTTCCGCGACAGCGGCTAGCTTCACTTCCGTATTGGTTGCGGGCGCGTCGGTTGCCGCCGGAGAGACCGGCGCGGGCGGTGTGTCCGCGCTTGCCTCCTGCGCCGGAGGTTCCGGCTTGGTGGCTTCCTTGGTAGCTTCCTTGGCGGCTTCGGCCTGCATCGGCTCTGCCGGTTTCAGCACAGCCAGATTCCCAGACTCTACCGGACTGGCTTCCGGAGTTTGCCCGACGGCCGCCGGCGAGTCCGAGGCTGTTTCCGGAACGGTGGCGGCCGGGACATTGTCCGCGGGCTTTTCCACGGCCGGCGGCTCGACGCGCAGCAACGCCAATGTCGGCAGCGGGTCGTCGTTCTGGCGGGCGAACATGGGCTCGGGCGCCGCCCGCCGTGAGGGAAGATTGGCAAATTCCTCATGCGCGGCCCGCAACAGGGCGGCAGCGCCAAGACCAAAAACCAAGACCGACATCGAAAGCACGATCGCGGTGAACAAGAAACGAAAGCCGGGAAGCATGGACGCGAGTTCCACCCCTCCTTGATCGCTGGAGGGTTATTGATTGCCAAGGGGAACGCGGTGACCACTATGCGGCCGGATGCGCCGGGGCGGGGGCGCGCGCGAATCAAGCCGATTTGAGAGTATCTCAACGCCCGGCGGCTTTTTGTTACAAAATCTGCGTTTGAAGTCGCGCACTACACGCGAATGGCGATTTCCGGCGCGCTGAGGCATCTTTGCCGCAGCCTGGCAGCAATCACAAATGGCTGGTGCGGGCCGAATTTCGCGGATTTGTCTTGAATGCGCCGCGATCTTCCGTCATCTGCCGTTAACCGTCCGGTGGGGCTTGGGGTCTATACAAAGGCGATGATGAACAACCGCATTTTGACGATTTGTGCCGCCATGGCCGCTGGCATGGCGGGAACTTCGCTCGCCCACGCTCAGCAGGGCTATCCGGCGTCTCCGGGCCAGGTTTATTCGGCTACTCCGGGACCGTACGTGCCCGGTGGCTATGCGGTTGACGAACGCCGCCCCGGCGAACCTGATTTCGACGCATTGGAAGACGACGAGGCGCCGAACGCGCCGAGTTCGGCCGCGTTGCCGCCGCCCGGCCCGGTGCTATCGCCCAGCGATCCCCGCTATGGCCGCCCGGCCGCTGCCCCGGTCTATTCGGACCGTGGCGCCCCGATGCCCACGGGCCCGATCCTTTCTCCCGACGATCCGCGTTACGGCCGCCCTGCCGGTCCGCCGCCGGTGATCTATGCGGACCGCCCGCCCGGTTCGCAGCCGCCGGTGTATTCGGATCGCGGCGATACCCGCATTCCGGGCGCCGGTATCGTCTATCCGAACGACGACCGCGCTGGCCTGCGCCCCCCGGGGGCGATCGGCGCCGCACCGGCGCCCGCCGCGACCGGCGCGCTGCCGCAACCGCAGCAACCCGCCGCCGGCGCCCCCGCCGTTGGAGCCGATGGCAGGCCGGTGCAACTCGCTGCGCTGCCGCCGGAAGAACAGCCGGAAGTCGGCCCCGCGCAGCTTCCGCCGCACCTGCGCCGTCAGGAAGTGGCCTTTGCAACCAAGGAGCCCGCGGGCACCATCGTCGTCGATACCGCCAATACCCACCTCTATTACATCCTCGGTGGCGGGCGTGCGATCCGCTACGGCGTCCGCGTCGGCCGCGACGGCTTCACCTGGAACGGCGTGCAGAAGATCTCCCGCAAGGCCGAGTGGCCGGACTGGCATCCGCCGACCGAGATGATCGAGCGCCAGCCCTATCTGCCGCGCTTCATGGCCGGCGGCCCCGGCAACCCGCTTGGCGCGCGCGCGATGTATCTCGGTTCGACCGTCTACCGTATCCACGGCACCAACCAGCCCTCGACGATCGGCAAGTTCGTCTCCTCGGGCTGCATCGGCATGCTGAACGAGGACGTCTCCGACCTGTTCGAGCGCGCCAAGGTCGGCACCCGCGTCGTGGTGCTGCCTGGTGGCCCGCCGCCCGCCAACACCGCAACCGCGTCGGCCGCACCGCCGCCGCCGGGTGGCGCGCCGGCTGCCACAGCGGCCCCCGGACCGGCACAGGCCCAACTGGCGCCCGGCCCCGGCGGTCAGCCGACCGTCGTGCCGCCGCTGCCCGCGCCGGTCACAATTCGCTAGGTCCTCAGTCACAACGACGTTTCGAAGGCGCGCCCACAGCGCGCCTTTTCTGTTATCGATCCGCGCGCGATGCGGCTTGGCGTTTGCGGAACAAGCCCGGACTGAACCGCGGCCTTCAGCCACATTCGTGCGCTTGAATTCACATTTCCTTCTACTACCTGCCGGCCAGAATTGTGGGCAGCAACAGGAGGATTCCGTATGCGGATTTTCGTTGCAGGCGCCACTGGCGCCGTGGGCCGTCCGCTCGTCGCCGCGCTGATCGCGGCAGGTTACTCGGTCGTGGGAATGACGCATAGAGCTGGTAAGGCCGAGGCCATCAAACGGATGGGGGCGGAACCCGCCGTTGCCGATGGCCTGGATGCCGCGGCCGTTGAGGCTGCGGTCGCTTCCGCCAAGCCCGATATCGTCATCCATCAAATGACGGATTTGGCGGGCCTCACGGATTTGCGCCATTTCGATCGCGCCTTCGCCAAAACCAACGAGTTGCGTACACAGGGCACCGACATTCTTCTCGCCGCAGCGCGCAAGGCGGGCGCGAACCGCTTCATTGCCCAGAGTTTTGGCGGATGGGCCTACGACCGCAGCGGCGGCTCGGTGAAAACCGAGACAGACCCGTTTGATGCGGAGCCGCCGCAGGAGCTGCACCGGACCTTGCAAGCGATCCAGTATCTGGAGCAGACCGTCACCGGCTCGACGCTGCCCGAAGGCATCGCGCTGCGATACGGATATTTCTATGGCCCCGGCACCGGCATGCTCGCTCCCGCAATGCTCGACCAGTTGCGCCGCCGCCGTGTGCCCGTCATCGGCGATGGTGGCGGCTGGTGGTCGTTTATCCACGTCGACGATGCTGCGTCCGCAACCGTTGCGGCCATCGAGCATGCGAGGCCCGGCAACATCTACAACATCGTCGACGATGAGCCGGCCGAGGTTAAGGTGTGGCTGCCGGCCCTCGCGGCTACGGTCGGCGCCAGACCGCCATACCGTGTGCCGGCCTGGCTCGGCCGATTGCTGGCCGGCGAACACATGGTTGCGATGATGACGCAGGTGCGGGGAGGATCGAACGCCAAGGCCAAACGCGAGCTCGGCTGGCAGCCGGCGCATTCGTCCTGGCGTCAAGGATTTGCGGAAGCCGCCAGACAATCCACGGACCACAAAGCCGCGGCTTGAGAGCGGGCGCGCTCAGGCCAGCCGCTGCTTCGGCTCGCCCTTGAACCAGGCGTCGATGCCCTCGACCATCTGCTGATAGTGGTTTCGAAAACTGTCCTCGGTAACGTAGCCGAGATGTGGCGTAAGCACGATGTTGTCGAGCTTGCGGAACGGATGGTCGACCGGCAGCGGCTCGACCGAGAATACGTCGACCCCGGCGCCGGCGATCTTCCTTTGCGTCAGCACTTCCAACAGCGCGCCTTCATCGACGATCGGCCCGCGGGCGGTATTGACGAGGTAAGCGGTCGGCTTCATCCGCGCGAGATCGGCAGCCCCGACCAGCCCGCGCGAACGCTGGCTCAGCACCACATGGATGGTGACGATGTCGGCGGTCGAGAACAGCTCTTCCTTGCTCACATAGGTGACGCCGACTTCCTTGCATTTTTCCGGCGTCAGGTTCTGACTCCACGCGATCACGTTCATGCCGAAGGCCTGCGCCAGCTTTGATACTTTGGTGCCGAGCTTGCCGAGGCCGATCACGCCGAGCGTGCGGCCCTCGATTTCCACGCCGACGAATTTCTGCAGGGGCTCACCGGCATGCATGCGGGCGTTTTCGCGGCCGATATTGCGGGTCAGTTCCAGGATCAGGCCCATGGTCAGCGGCGCGGTTGGATCGCGGCCCCATTGCGTGCCGCACACCACCACCTTGCGGTCCTTGGCGGCTTCCATGTCGATCGCGGCATTGCGCAGGCCCGAGGTGATCAGCAGTTTCAGTTTGGGCAGGCTTGCAAACATGGTGCGCGGGAACGGGGTGCGCTCGCGCATCGCGCAGATGATCTCGAAATCCTTCAGCGCGCCGGCCGCGGCTTCCTCGTTCGCAAACGGCTGGTTGAACACCGTGACGTCGACGCGATCGATGACTTTGGACCAGTCGGCGACCTTAAGCGCCACATTGAGATAATCGTCGAGGATTGCACAGCGCAGCCGCGTCATTTGAGAGGTCCGTTGATGGCGAATATGACGGCGGATTGACCGTCAGGGCAGGTGGCCATGGTTGCGCGCAATCGAAAAGGGCGCAAGCGGACAAATAGCGTTTTCAAGCGAAGCATGCCCTCGGATTTGATTCGGGGGTGGGTACCGGTTCGCGTGAAGAAAACGCGTCAAAAAATGAGCTGCGGGCCGCCTCAATTAACCGGAAGAGCTCGGGTCGAATGGCCGAGATGCTTGGCGCGCCAGGCCGGTCCCGGGCCGCGCATGTAGTGCAGTTCCGGGCGGTAGGGGTTGAACGCCTTGGCAACGAACTGGCGCCAGAAAGCGCGGAGCTCTGCCACCGGTTTTGCCAGTCCGGCGTGTGCGTGAGCCGGGGCGGAAAGGGATGCCGAACCGATCGTAGCCATGACGGGGGGCCCTTGTTTTCAAAACGCCTTTTTCGGCGCTGAAAACGATTTTTCGCCCGATTTATTAAAAGATAGTTTCAATTGTCGGGATCTCGGCGGACATGGTGACCATCCCGTATTCATCCGTGGTGAACGGATGGAAAACGCCCTCCTGCGGTTGCCCTTTGGTGGCTGCGCCGCTACATCAGCGGCAGCAAATCTCCGCAAAATCCAACAGGTTCCAGGGATCGCGATGGCTCGCCAATTCATCTATTTCATGCAGGGTCTGACTAAGAGCTACCCGACCCGAAAGGTGCTCGATAACGTCCATCTGTCGTTTTACCCCGATGCCAAGATCGGCGTGCTCGGCGTCAACGGCTCCGGCAAGTCGACCCTGCTGCGGATCATGGCCGGCCTCGACAAGGAATATACCGGCGAGGCTTGGGTGGCCGAGGGTGCCCGCGTCGGTTATCTCGAGCAGGAGCCGCATCTCGACCCCAAGCTGACCGTCCGCGAAAACGTCATGCAGGGCGTCGCCAAGCAGAAGGCGATCCTCGATCGCTACAACGAGCTGGCGATGAACTATTCGGACGAGACCGCCGATGAGATGACCAAATTACAGGACGAGATCGAGGCCCAGGGCCTCTGGGATCTCGACAGCAAGGTCGACCAGGCGATGGACGCGCTGCGCTGTCCGCCCGACGATTCCGACGTCACGAAACTCTCCGGCGGCGAGCGCCGCCGCGTCGCACTGTGCAAATTGCTGCTGGACCAGCCAGATCTTTTGCTGCTGGACGAGCCGACCAACCATCTCGACGCCGAGTCGGTATCGTGGCTGGAAGGTCATCTCCGAAATTATCCCGGCGCGATCCTGATCGTGACCCACGACCGCTACTTCCTCGACAACGTCACGGGCTGGATCCTCGAACTCGACCGCGGCAAGGGCATTCCTTACGAGGGCAATTATTCGTCCTGGCTGGTGCAGAAGCAGAAGCGCCTCGAGCAGGAAGGCCGCGAGGAAGTCGCGCATCAGAAGACGCTGGCCCGCGAGCAGGAGTGGATCGCCTCCTCCCCGAAGGCGCGTCAGGCAAAGTCCAAGGCGCGCTATCAGCGCTATGAGGACTTGCTCAAGCAGGCGAGCGAGAAGCAGACCCAGACCGCGCAGATCACCATTCCCGTCGCCGAACGCCTCGGCCAGAACGTCGTCGATTTCGAAGGCCTCACCAAAGCTTTCGGCGACCGTATGCTGATCGAGGATCTCACCTTCAAGCTGCCGCCGGGCGGCATCGTCGGCGTGATTGGCCCCAACGGCGCCGGCAAGACCACGCTGTTCCGCATGATCACCGGTCAGGAAAAGCCGGACAAGGGCACCATCACTGTCGGCGAGAGCGTACACCTCGGCTACGTCGACCAGTCGCGCGACGATCTCGACGGCAAGAAGACGGTGTGGGAGGAGATTTCCGGCGGCAACGAACTGATCCTGCTCGGCAAGCGCGAGGTCAACTCGCGCGGCTATTGCTCCTCGTTCAACTTCAAGGGCGCCGACCAGCAGAAGAAGGTCGGCGCGTTGTCAGGCGGTGAGCGCAACCGCGTGCATCTGGCCAAGATGCTGAAATCAGGCGCCAACGTGCTGCTGCTCGACGAACCGACCAACGACCTCGACGTCGATACTCTGCGTGCGCTGGAAGAGGCGCTGGAGGACTTTGCCGGCTGCGCCGTGATCATCAGCCACGATCGCTGGTTCCTCGACCGTATCGCGACCCACATCCTGTCCTTCGAGGGCGACAGCCACGTCGAATGGTTCGAAGGCAACTTCCAGGATTACGAAAAAGACAAGATGCGCCGGCTCGGCCAGGACAGCATCATTCCGCATCGCGTGAAGTACAAGAAGCTGACGCGGTGAGTTCGGCAGGCGCTGAACGCCGCTGCATCGTCTTTGCATTCCCAACGCGGTCGTCTCGATCGCGAGATCAGGCTTGGGCAAACTTTTCACGCCGGCGCGTGCAAGACCGCCATTTTGCCGTGAAAGTCCGCTTAACGTGACGATCCCGTAATATGCGCTGCGGCCAGTTGTCGCTTCACAGCGCGGTCAGATTGCGTAGATATAGGCCTCCTTCCGGAATTCGAATCCCCGCAGTGAGCCCTCCTGAATGTCCCTTACGCCCGAAACGCCCATGCCGCCCGAAGCTCAGGGGAAGGCATTGCGTCCGATCCCGCTGCTGATCTTCAGCTCCCGCTGGCTGCAACTGCCGCTTTATATTGGCCTGATCGTCGCACAGGGCGTCTATGTGGTGCTGTTTCTGAAGGAGTTGTGGCACCTGTTCGCCCACGCCTTCGATTTCAGCGAGCAGCAGATCATGCTGGCGGTGCTGGGCCTGATCGACGTGGTGATGATTTCCAACCTGCTGGTGATGGTCATCGTCGGCGGCTACGAGACGTTCGTCTCCCGTCTCAATCTGGAAGGGCATCCCGATCAGCCGGAATGGCTCAGCCACGTCAACGCCAGCGTGCTCAAGATCAAGCTCGCGATGGCCATCATCGGCATCTCGTCGATCCATCTGTTGCGCACCTTCATCGAGGCCGGAGGATTGACCTCGGGCAAGAGCGGCTACACCGAAACCGGCGTGATGTGGCAGACCATCATCCACACGGTTTTCATTCTGTCGGCGATCGGCATTGCCTACGTCGACAAGTTGTCGAATGTTTCCACCGAACACGCCAAACAGGCCGTCTTGCATTGATGGGCGGCATGTCGATCGACAGGATTCCGGTTTGCGACAGAGGTTGATAGCCGCGGTTCTGATACTGGCAGCGATGACGCCAGGCGCGGTGCGCCCGGCCCACGCCGCCGACGCCGCCTTCACCCAATTCATTGCTTCGCTGTGGCCGGAGGCGCAGGCGGCCGGCGTGTCGCGCGCGACGTTCGACGCGGAGACGAGGGGGCTTGAGCCCGATTACAAATTGCCCGATCTCTTGCTGCCTGGCCGGCCGCCAACCGGCGCGCCGTCGCAGGCCGAGTTCGTGCAGGTGCCGGCCGATTACGTCAAGGAAGCTTCCATCGCGCGGCTGGCGGCGGAGGGGCAGAAGCTGATGCAGAAGCATCGCGCCGCGCTCGCCGAGATCGAAAAGCGCTTCGGCGTGCCCGCAAGCATTGTGCTCGCGATCTGGGGCCGCGAAACCGATTACGGCCGCTACCGGCTGCCTTACGACACGCTGCGCGTAGTCGCGACGCAGGCCTATGTCGGCCGCCGCAAGGACCAGTATCGCACCGAATTCATCCTGGCGCTCAAGCTGCTCGGCGAGGGCGCCGTGGCGCGCAGGGATTTTCGCTCATCCTGGGCCGGCGCCACCGGCTACACGCAATTCCTGCCGTCCGAATATTACAACCACGGCGTCGATCTCGACGGCGACGGCCGGGTCGACATCTGGCACTCGGTGCCGGACGCGCTGGCCTCCGCTGCGCGGCAGCTCGTCAACAAGGGTTGGCAGGCGGGCGTACGCTGGGCCTATGAGGTGAAGGCGCCCGCCAATGTCGATTGCACCATGGGCGTGCCCGAGGTGACCAAGCCGATCGCCGAATGGCTGCGCGCAGGATTTGTGCCGGTGCGCGGGCAGAAGTTGAGCGCGGCCGAGCAGGCGCAGCCGGCCTCGCTATTGCAGGTGGAGGGCATCTACGGCCCGTCGTTCCTGACCACGAAAAACTATTTTGTCATCAAGGAGTACAATTTCTCCGATCTGTACGTGCTGTTCGTCGGCCATCTCGCCGACCGCATGGTAAGCCCGCTGCCCTTCGCAACCCCATGGTCGGCCTCGACGCAATTGCGCTCGGCCGATGTCGAGGCCATGCAGCGCCATTTGACGCGCATCGGTCTCTACAAGGACAAGCTCGACGGCAAGGCCGGCATGCAGACCCGTGCGGCGCTCGGCGAGTATCAGAAGTCCGCGGGCCTGAAGGTGGATTGCTGGCCGAGTGAAGCGGTGCTGCGCTCGATGAACGGGGCGAGATAGCGCTGCTTTCCCGTAGCCCGGATGGAGCGTAGCGCAATCCGGGACAATTTCATCCGTGGATGAACCTACCCCGGATTTCGCTTCGCTCTATCCGGGTTACAGGTCGCGACAAACAAAAAGCCCGGCCGAAATATCGGCCGGGCTTCGGATCATGACGCGCGGCTCGCGCGCCGATCGATCAGATCAGTTGCAGACCTCGACGCGGCGAAAGCGCCACTCGTAGCCGTCCCAGAAGCGCTCGCGAACCATGCGGCACGCCGGATAGGGCGCTTCTTCCACATACACCGGACCGCCATAGGCCGGGCGGCTGGAGGCGATCGCGCCACCGATGATCGCGCCGCCGAGCAGGCCGGCCGCCACGCCTGCGGCAACGCCACGCTGTGCGCTCGCGGGCGTCGAGGCAAGCGAACCGGCAATCGTTGCAACCGCGACGAAGGCAGCAAATGTCTTCTTCATGTCCTGGGCTCTCCTGGAGTGACGCCTTCGGGCGCCGGGTTTAGGGGTGACTCACACGCTGTTTCGAACTGCCGCTTCGCTAAAAAGCGCACATGGGTCAATCGAAAGTAAACGTTCGCAGATGATTGTCGAAAAAAACGGTTTTTTCGGGCCGGAAATGATACGCATCCCCGCAAAGGCGGCGCCCTTCCGGGGTGTTGAGCGCAATTTAATGAAGATGAACGGCCGCTACGCTAGTCGCAGACCCTGACGTTGCGGACCCGCCAGCCATAGCCATCCCAGAACCGTTGCCGCTGCCAGATGCAGGACTCGCCGTAGCCGGGATCGACGACATAGGCCGGGCCGCCATAGCCGGGCGCGTAATAGCCCGGGCCGTAATAGTAGCCGTTCTGCGAAGCAATCGCGCCGCCGACAATGGCGCCGCCGATCAATCCGGCTGCGACCCCCGCGGCAACGCCGCGCTGCGCCTGGGCGGGAGCGGGAACAGCGACGGCCGAAACGGCCAACGCAGCGGCAGCGCCGAGCGCCATCAATGTCTTCTTCATGGCCTCACCTTTCTCGTGGAGCAAACGACATTAGGTTTTGTCCCGGCAAAAGTTCCACATTTCGCTTGAATGATCAATGAACGGCTCTGCCTCCGCGGGCGACGAAATGGTGAAGGGTCGGCGGATTTGCGGTGCAAAAATACCGAAAATTCCCCTGCCGGCGCTGAACAAGGGCGCGATGATGAACGGTTTTGCGGCATTCATGGTGGCGGCCGGCGGTGGGACGCTGATCTGCTACCTGCTGATGAGCCGGGTGCAAAACCGAAAACCTCGGCGCGAGAGCGCGGGCGGCGACACCTACGGCACAACATCCAGCGACAGTTCCTGCGGCGATGGCTGGAGCCTGCTGTCCTGGTTCGGCAGCGACACTTCGTCGTCGCATGATTCCAGTTCTTCCAGCGACAGTTCCGGTGGGGACAGCGGAGGAGGTGGCGGCGATGGCGGTGGGGGCGGCGATTGACGCCGGATCGCCGGCCAGTCAGCGCCGGTTTGATTTACCACAATACCGGGCTTTAGATTCATTCCAGTATTTCCCCGGCATCAGTTTGGAATTGCTTGAAAATGCGGCTTTTCCTTTTGCATCTCGGCGCGCTCTTAAATATCGATGAGGCCGCATCACCGAAGGTCCCACTGGTTTCATGATCGTCTGTTCCTGCAACGTATTGAGCGACCACGATGTCCGTAATGCCGTAAGTGCAGCTTCGGACCTGCCGCGAAATCCCAAACAGATTTACGGTTGCCTCGGCTGCAGCGCCGAATGCGGCCGCTGCGCCCGCACCATCAAAACCATTATCGACGAAGCGCTCGGCGCCTGCGCCAAGGAATGCTGCTCCGGTTGCCCTCATACGCGCCATGCCGCCAACGACGAGCCCGCGCAGGAAACCGCTTCGTCGTTCGCCCTCGCGGCCTGCTGAAAACCCTCTGCATCCATCGATTTCCGTCGTTCCCCACCGCTTTTTTTGCGGAACGGTTGCCCTTGGCTCCAAACTGATTTAGAAGCGTTCTAAATACAGGTGTCAGGCTGCGTTTGGCCTGAGGAAATCGGAGTGGACCATGCAGGGCGATCCCAAAGTCATCGACTATCTCAACAAGGGCCTGCGCAGCGAGCTCACCGCGATCAACCAGTATTGGCTGCACTACCGGCTCCTGAACAATTGGGGCCTTTTGGATTTTGCCAAGGTCTGGCGCAAGGAATCCATCGAGGAGATGGAGCACGCCGACAAGTTCACCGACCGGATTTTGTTCCTCGACGGCTTTCCCAACATGCAGGTGCTCGATCCCCTGCGCATCGGCCAGAACGTCAGGGAAATCATCGAATGCGATCTCGCAACCGAGATGACCGCGCGCACGCTCTATCAGGAAGCGGCGACCTACTGCCATGGCGTGAAGGATTACGTCTCGCGCGACTTGTTCGAGAGCGTGATGAAGGACGAGGAACATCACATCGACTTCCTCGAAACCCAGCTCGACCTGATCCAGCGCATCGGGCTCGAGCTCTACACGCAGAAGCATGTCGGCGGCTTGGAGAACGGGGACTAGCCGACATCTCGGAACAGGTTTCAGCCATGTCTCCGGGCTAAACAGAAGTGTGGGGATCCAGTTATTCCAGAGCGTCAGTAACTGAACCGAAGAGCCGCAGCGTACTGGATACCCCGCCTTCGCGGGGTATGACGACCGGATTCGGGTCACCAAAGATATCGCACTACAACTGCGTCCTGTAGCGCTCGTAAATCACTTCCTGGCTCTCGCGCTCGCCGAGCCCGGTCTGGTCGTGGATCACCTCGCCGATGCTCGGCATCACCGAACGCTCGACCTGCGTGGCCGCCCACAGTTTCGAGCGCATCAGCGCCTTGCCGCAGTGGAAATAGGCTTCCCGGACCTCGATGCGCAGCACCGCGCGCGGCGGCTTGCCGAATTCGATCATCGACGCCATCAGCTCCGGATCGACCGAGAGGCTGCCCTTGCCGCCGACGCGCAGCGTCTCGTCGATCCCGGGTACGAAGAAGATCAACTGCACGAAGCCCGAGCCCTCGACGATATTGCGAAAGCTGTCGATGCGGTTGTTGCCGGAGCGATCCGGCATCAGCAGCAGGTTCGGCCCGGCGACATGGACGAAGCCGGGATTGCCGCCGCGCGGCGACGCATCGACGCTGCCGTCCGAGCCTGATGTGGCCAGCACGCAGAACGGCGACATGCCGATGAATTTCTTCGCGTGGGCGTCGATCTCCGGCCGCGCCTTGGCGATCACGCGGGGCGTCGGAGCGGGATAGATCGTGGCGAGGTCGGAAGCGGCAAGATCGGACAAGGGATTCCTCCGGTCGATTTTTGACAGACTACCATCCCCGCATTTTCACGTCATCCCCAGGTTGGAAGGCTTCTGGCTTCTGGCTCCGTCATTGAGAGCGAAGCGAAGCAATCCACCTCTCCGCGCGGGATAGATGGATTGCTTCGTCGCTATCGCTCCTCGCAATGACGTTTCCTACCGTCAAACCGCGTCCGCCGGCACGAAGCAGTTGATGATGATGCTGCCGCGGTGGTGCACGTACCACACCACGGCTTCGCCGATCGGGTTGCCCTGGTCGCGAATGACCGCGCGCTCGGGCACCTGCATCCATTGGCCCTCGATCGGCACCCAATAAGTGCCGCCGCGAACGTCGTAGCTGGTGCGATGGCCGTCGGAAATATCGCAACAGGGCACGCCGCTCGGCGAGACCACCCGCTTGAACCACGCGCGGATATCGGGCGGGACATGATCGAACTGGCCCCTGTCGAGGGCGAGCGCTGTGCTGCCCAGTACCGAAAGGCAGACAAGCAAGCCGAATGGCGCAAGCCTTCGCATCCGATCCTCCGCTCTGTTTGTCTTGTCCGGGCGGGCACGCCACCCACGATTCGTAATCCGAGGACAATTCAAGCGGAGCCGGCTTGGGGATGCACGCTCAAATAATGAGCGATGTGTCGTTGCGAAATTGGTGCATGCGACATTCGGACTCTCTCGCTCGTCGCCCTGTACACAGTCTGATGCGAGCCACGGCTGGCTCAACCGTTGCACCGAACTGATTGCTGCATTGAAGTGTAGGAAAAGCACGAACGTGCTATCGATCTTGCGTGTGGATTCGTGGTGAGCTGCCGGGCGCAGCAAGCTGCCTAACATGCGGTCTAGTGGTTGGTGGAAGGAGCCGCTCTACGGTCATCGTCACGATTGGAAACGCGTTGGATACGAACAAGATTGCGATAGGCCTGCTTTCACCCGTGGGATTGCTGTTTGCGCTCCCCATATTGCTTTGGGCCTTCAGCTTCACCGAACTCTTCGGGCAGGAGAAATGCAGCATCGGTTCCATTAGCGACATCGAATACCAACGCATTCTGTCTCGGGCCGGCGCTCAAGGCTGGACGGTATGGCCCGGTCTGTCGAATGGGGCGTTTTGGCCGTCGGATAGTGGATTTCGAGGTCCGACAGCATCTTTCAACAGCAATCTCAATGATCAGCTTCTCTCATATGTCAGAGAGCTTGCTGGATCCGACGCGTCCATCGATCGCCAACTGGCTTCGGGCCATGCTGTTATGCGCAGCATGGGCGCAGAATACGTCCAGACTCAAGAAGTGCCGGACATGCGCCGGGATCGCGCCGCTTCGCGCGTTCGTTTCACATACTACCTGCCGCAGGTTCGGTTCGCGCCTGCATGTGTTCTTTGCCTGATATGGTGGTACACCACCATTGACCTGATCTTTTCTCATGACCTCGCCACCGATCGATACGAGTTGCAGGCAGTGAACGTTCTGCACGCTGGGCTGAAAGGTAGTCCCGACAAAGAGCGCGCGCGCAACGTCCCGTGGGGTAGTTGCCCCGAGTTTCGAAAATCCGGTCGCAATGGATGATTGGATTGAGCAATGTTAGCTGCGGGACCGCAGGTCGATGCGCGCGAAATCAAGGCTCCTTTGTCGCGCGCCGTTTGGTGGAAGCCTTCGGCGCGACATTCTCCCACGCCATTGTCAGCGCGCTTTTCAGCGTCGCCGCATCGGCCTTGGCGAGGCGCACATTTGGTGTAGCCCTGCTTGCCCCAACCGCCCGGTACTGGGCGGAAAATTTCGGGCTCCGCCTCAACCAGCATCGATTGTTGCTCAGGCGTCAGCTTCACCGTGCCCCAGTCTTCGTCGGGATGGCCTAGCGTTGCGAAGATGCGCTTGCCGACGCGGAAATCAGCCTTGCCGTGATGCGCGCTCTCCACCGCATCGAGAAGCGCGAGTGCGGTCCGGCGAAAACGGCTGGTTGACATGGCACGCTCGCTGCCGGGCCTACATCGCCCGCTGCGGCGCGCTCCGCAGCAACTCCTGCAGTTCCTGCTTGTAGAACTTCGCATTGGCCGTCGTGAGATGGCCGCGCGTCTCGCTGGAGGCGGGGATCAGTAACAGGCGGCCGTTCTTGACGCGCTTCATCGCCGCCTCGGTGACGCCGGTTTCCGGCGGATTGCGCTCGTCGTCGGCGGCATTTATCAGGAGCAGCGTGGCCTCGATCTTCTCCAGCGAGGGCGCCGGATTGTAATCGTGCGAGGCTTCCCACTGGTAGATGAAGTCGTTGGCGTCGGCGGTAACAGCGGTTGCCAGCCGGTCGTCGACCATCTTGTCGGCTTTCGCCGCCGTCGGCGCCAGTGCCTGATAGGCCAGCGTGCCGCCGCCGGTCGCGATGCCATAGGCGTTGATGGCATATTTCATCATGCGCGGCTGGGCGGTGTAATTGCCACCATTGTAGTCGGGATCGTTCCGGATGGTCTCCAGCATCATCCGCCGCAGCATCCAGTTGCGCGCCGCCATCTCGGTCGGCTGCGAGGCCATCGGCACCAGCGCGTCCATGAATTGCGGATATTTGCCGCCCCAGATCCAAGTGTGCATGCCGCCCATCGAGTTGCCGATGACGAGCCGCAGATGCTTTATGCCGAGTCCTTCCGTGACGAGGCGATGCTGCGCATCGACCATGTCCTCGTAATTGTATTTCGGAAACGTGGTTTTCAGGCCGTCGGAGGGCTTTGACGATTTGCCGTGGCCAACGCTATCAGGGATGATGATGTAGTGTTTCGTGACATCCAGCGGCTGGCCGGGGCCGAACAACTCGCCGCCGAAACCAGCCGTCAGCATGCTGGCCGCCGAGCCGCCCGAGCCGTGCAACACTAGCACCGGCTGCCCGGTCGGCTCGCCGATGGTGGTGTAGTGAAGCCGCAGCTCCGGCAGCGTTTCGCCGGTGTGGAATCTGAAATCTTTGGCGATCCATTCGCCCTGCTTGGGTGCGGGATAGTCGGCGGCGAAAGCAGTGATGGTGGTGAGGGCCAATGCGGCGGCCGAAAAGGCGGCATGCGAAAAATTCATCATGGTCTCCCCAAGGCTTACAGTTTTCCAAGCCTGCGGCTATCTTTGCGAACCGCTTGGTCGGGGAACCTAGCACACCGGCGATTTCTCCGTCACCACATTGCCGAACAATGCATTAGCCCTCCACCTCGGTTTCCGGCCGGTCGTTGCCCGCGGCGGTTTCCGAATGCCATCTTCCGTCAGCGGTTTCGTATTCGATCACCTCCGTACGACCCGGCACCCGCTGCTCGGCGGCTACGCGCCGGGCGGCTGCCAGCGCCGCGGCACGGTTCGGAAACGGCTCGGAAAACACGCCGTTGACGGTGTAGGCCCAGCCACCGTCATGTTCGACGATCTTGTAGGTCACATGGGTCATCGGGAACTCGCTGCTTGCAGGTGCCGACAGGGGTGAACGCGCCGCGTGTTTCATGACAGAATAGGCCACGCCGTCGGATTTTGCACCGGCCGTTCGTCCTTGATCGAAGACCTCTGCAGAAGAGAGAACCATGTGCCGCAACATCAAGACCCTGTTCAATTTCGATCCCCCAGCCACACCTGCGGAGATCCATGCTTCCGCCCTGCAATTCGTGCGAAAACTCTCCGGCTTCAATTCGCCGTCGCAGGCGAACGCCGAGGCGTTCAACCGCGCGGTTTCCGAAGTCTCCGACAGCGCGCGGCGCTTGCTGGCCTCGCTGCAGACCAACGCGCCGCCACGCGACCGCGAAATCGAGGCCGAGAAGGCGAGGGAGCGCTCGCGGGCGAGGTTTGGTTAGAGCTAGATTTCACCCTGCGTCCCACTTCACCGGCAAATTGAGCAACCCCCGAAACGCCCAGCCGCCGATCCGCACCGGTTCGCGCTCGTCCAGCTGCAGGCCTTTCAGCCGCGCGAACAGGCTCGGCAGCGCGACATCGGCCACCATCGCGCGGGAAGCAAACGCGCCGGCGCAATAATGCGGGCCGGCGCCGAAGGCGATGCTCTTCTGGTTATCGCGGTTTATGTCGAAACGATCCGGGTCGCTGAAGCAGGCCTCGTCGCGGTTGGCCGAGCCGAACATGAAAAACACGCGGTCCTCCGGCTCGAACTCGACGCCGTGATAATTCCACGGCTTTGCAACGCGGCGCGGCGACATCTGGATCGGCGCGATCCAGCGCGCATATTCCTCGAACACGTCGATCCACTTCGCTTTGCCCTCGCGCACCAGCGCGAGCTGCTCGGGATGCGTCAGCAACGCCCAGGTCGCGCCTGATATCGCATCGCGCGGCTCGTTCTGGCCGCCGGAGATCGCAAGCTTGATGTTGGCGCGGATGCTTTCCATGTTCTGGCCTGAAGCCAGCAGCACGCTCAGGATCGAGGTGTTGGGGTGTTTCTTCACCACCGGAATCATGTCGTCGATCGCGGCATCGATGCCGGCGGTCGCCGCATGGCAGCGCGCCTCGACTTCCTTGTTGCCGGTATAGTTGGCAATGCCGTCGATCATCGCCTGAGACCACGCGTCCATGTCCTGATAGCGCATGTTGGTCAGGCCGGTGACGTCCTTCAGGCATTCGGCCGACAGCGGCAGCGCGAACGCCTTGCAGAGATCGGCTTCGCCCTGCTGCGCGAGCTCGTCGAGGATGCGGTCGGCATGGCCCTGAAACTGCCGGATCCAGGTGTCGCGCACCGTGCGCGGCGACACGGCGGGAAACATCGCCTGCCGCTCTGTCATATGCGCCTCGCCGTCCTTGCGCATCATGTTGTGGCCCATCAGCACGTTCATCAGCCCGTTCGGCTGGTGCGAGGAGAATATGTCGATGCGCTTCTCCTGGGTGAAGATGTCATCGCGCCGGGTGAATACGGTCGAGCCGAGCTGCGGTACGAACGCGATCGGCGCCTCTTTGCGCATCTTCGCCAGCGCGGGATAGGGATCGGCCCAGAAGGCGGGGACATCGATGTCGAAATGCGGGGCGTTGGACATGATGACCTCACACCGCTCGATAGCCGCCGTCGACCATCACGATCGACCCGGAAACGTAAGCCGAAAGATCGGACGCCAGGAAGATCGCGGGCCCGACGATGTCTTCCGCGGTGCCGGCACGTCCCAGCGGCGTGTGATCCATGAAGGTTTTCACCAGTTCCGGGTTGTTGGCGCGGGCATTGGCGTTCAGTGGCGTTGCGATGAAGCCCGGGCCGATCGCATTGACGCGGACGCCTTCTTTGCCGAGTTCGGCGGCGAGCGCTTTGGTGAAGCCGAGCACGCCGTGCTTGGAGGCGGTATAGGCCGGCGAACTCGGCGTGCGCACATGCACGAAAGACTGTATCGAGCCGATATTGACGATGCGCCCCTTGCTCGCGCGCAAAGGTTCGAGGAAAGCATGCGTCACGTTGAAGACGCCGGTGAGGTTGATCGCGATGATGTCTTCCCAGTCGTTGATGACAGCCTCAGCCGCGCCCAGCATGCCGTTTCGGCGGACGATGCCGGCATTGTTGACGAGGATAGAGACCTGTCCGACCTTGTCGGCGATCCGCTTCGCCATCGCGACGCAATCCTCGCGTTTGGCCACGTCAAGCGCAAAGCTGTCTGCATTGCCGCCGGCGTCGCGGATCTCCTTCGCAGCCTCAGCCGCCGCCATCTCGTCCCTGTCGAGCAGCACGACCCGCGCGCCCTCGCGGGCGTAGCCGATCCCGATCGCGCGCCCGATACCGGAGCCTGCGCCGGTGATGACGGCGATGTGATTTTGGAGAAGTGGCATGGAGCGTTCCTCTTGCTTGGTTTTGCCAGAGGATAGCAAGCGCGCCCGCTTGTACAAGGTGGGAAGCGGAGACCACGTCACGACTTGTAGGGTGGGCAAAGCATCAGCGTGCCCACCATTCAGATCATCGGTTGGAGTGGTGGGCACGGCGCAAGAGCGCCTTTGCCCACCCTACACATGCCGGCTCAGAACGAACAGGTCCCGTTGCGCAACAGACCATCCTTGAACACCAGCGCATCGCCGAAAGTCGGCACTTCGCTGCCTATGATCACGATGTAATTCGCGGGATACGGCGCGGTCGGGATACTCTGGTCCCAGATCTGGCAGAAGCCGGTGTCCTGCCAGCGGATCAAGTTATACGAGGCCTGGGCCGGGCTCGAGGCGGCGAGCGCGGTGAAACCGATAGCGGCAACGGCGCAAAGAGCAAGAATGCGATGCATCTTCAATCTCCTGTTTGAAATACGGGGCTCAGCGCCCGATCACCGATTGAGTAGCGACGAGGGCGACAAGGTTCAAAGACGGAGCCGCGGAATGGGTTAGCGAAATCATCAACCCCTTGTTACAGTTCGGCCTCGTTGGCAGCGGAGCGATGCTGACTCGGAGTTGAAGGAGGCCAGACATGACGCAAACGGCAACCGGATGGCGCGCGTCGCGCCGGCGCAACGGCGCCAGCGCCGTGCTGACGATGCTGTGGGCGGTAGCCGCGCTGTCGTTTGCATCGGGCGGGTCGCCGGCCGCCGGGCCGATCGCGGTGGCCGTGGCGGATTTCGATTATTTTGATACCTCCGGCGAGGTTTTGGACCAGAGCGCGGAACATCAGGCCCGCGTGGCGTCGTTTGCCGCGTTGCTGCGCGACAATCTGGCAGCGCAGGGCGATTATCGCGTGGTGCCGATCGAGTGTCCCGATCATCCCTGCACTGCTACCAGCATGTCGCAGGACGTTTTCATCGCCGCCGCACGGAAGGCCGGCGCGCGGCTCGTGGTCTATGGCGGCATCCGCAAGATGAGCACGCTGGTGCAATGGGGCGAAATCCAGTTGCTCGATCTCGAAGCCGAGAAACTGTTGATGCGGCGAACGGTGACTTTCCGCGGCGACAACGATGCCGCCTATCGCCATGCTGCCGATTTCGTCGGCAATACGCTGAAGGAATCTATGCCGAAGCCGTGAGTATCTCGTAAGGCGGGTTAGGCGAAGCCGTAACCCACCGACAATCGGGAAGGCGGACTACGCTGGCGCTAATCCGCCCTACACTTTCGCCACTGATGCAACAGCCTCGATCTCGATCAGCATCTTCGGATCGGGCAGCGCCTGCACCACGCAGGTGGTGCGGGCGGGGTAGGGCGCGGGCCCGAACGCCGACGCATACAGTACGTTCATCGTGGCGACGTCGGATGCGCGTGTCAGCAGCACGTTGACCTTGACGAGATCGCGAAACGTAGCACCCGCCTCGTCGAGCACGCGCTTGATGTTGGCGACGACGAAGCCGAACTGCGCCTCGAAACCATCGGCCAGCGCGCCCTTGTCGTCAAAACCCGGAATGCCCGAGACGAACAGCAGGTCGCCGGTGCGGGTGGCAAAGGAGAGCGGCGGGGCCTTTACGCCGGCAGGCGGCGCAAAATGCTGGATGGGGGGCATGGGACACCTCATGAATGGGTCGGTGCCTTGAGCCTAACGCGCCGCTGCCTCGCTGGAAAGGCAGCGGCGCGCGCGCTTCACGACCCGCCGATAGGTTTGAAGGTCCCGCCCGTCAGGGAAGTTCGCTGGAGAGGAAATAGCGGGATATGAGAGCTGTGAGGGTAATGCAGTTCACAGGGCCCGAGTTTTTTGTTCGTGCAATCGTGATCAAATTGTGTCGGGCGCACGGCGCGGCAAGCGGTGCGCCGCGCTGGGCGCGAATATGCTTTGCCCCTTGCGCCGATCGGATACAATCCGATAGCTGCGACTCAATCTGCGCCGCAAAGCCCGCCCGACACTTTTCCGATTTGCAAGCCCTCCGGAGATACGATCCATGAAAATGCCATCCGCCGTTCGCGCCACCTTGCTTGCGTTTGCGGCCTTCGCCGGCGTTACCCTGTCCTCCGCCGCGCGTGCCGATGAAGGTTTCGTACAGCTCACGATCTACAAGGCGGGATGGATCATCGGCGGCTCCGGCGGCAGCGGTGTTCTGAATTTTCACGGGCGACGCTATCCGCTGTCGACCGGCGGGCTCGACTACGGCCTGGTGTTCGGCGGATCGAAGACGGTGCTGCGCGGCCGTGTCAGCAACATTTATCGCCCCTCCGATGTCGCCGGCGTTTACGGCGCGGCCGGCGCGGGCCTTGCGGTCGGCCGCGGCGCGCGGGCGATCGTGCTGACCAACCAGAAGGGCGCGGTGCTGGAATTGGCCGGGCACCAGGTCGGCTTGATGGCGAACGCCGATCTCAGCGGCCTCGCGATCACCATGCGGTAGAATTCGTAGGGTGGGCACGGCGCTTCGCTTTGCCCACCCTACGGCGCCGCTGCGTCGGGAACGACCGATGACCTCGTTGCGTTGATGGCGCAGTCGCCGCACCCTGCGGCGCACTCGCAGCGACGGCGATGATTACCTCACTCCGAGAAAATCCCGCTTGCCGATCTCCACGCCGTTGTGACGCAAAATGCCGTGGGCGGTGGCGGCGTGGAAGTAAAAATTCGGGAAGGCGAAGTTGACGAGATATTGCTGGCCCTTCACCGTCATGGTGTTGCTGGGGCCGATCGGGAAGGTCACCTCGCGCGTGTCGCTGCCGTCGAACTGCGACGGCTTGAACGCCTTCACATAATCGACCGTCCTCGCGATCCGCTGCTGCAATTCCTCAAAGCTCTTTTCGGTGTCGGGCGTCGACGGCACTTCGCTGCCAGTGAGCCGTGCGCAGGTTTTCGCGGCGAAATCGCAGACCGTCTGGATCTGGCGCGTCAGCGGATACATGTCGGGATAGAGCCGGGCATTGAGCAGCACTTCGGGCTGAATGTTCTTTGCCTTGCAGTGCGCTTCCGCCTTGGTGAGCAGGCCGGAAAGGCTGCCGAGAATCTGCAGGAAGGCCGGCACGGTTAGGTCGTGGAAAGACATGCGATGCTCTTTTCGTGATGTGGGAAATCACCTCAAGACGATGAGGTGTTGTTCGAGATGGGAGGGCGGGCGGCAAAATTCAACGCTTGCTGAGCGCCGAACGGGTCAATTATTCCCTCGCTGTCATCGCCCGCGAAGGCGGGGCGACCCTGTATTCCAGAGCAGTTGCGATTGAGCGGATCGGCCACGGCTTACTGGATTCCCCGCCTTCGCGGGGAATGACAGAGAACTACCGCGCCGGCATCACCAGGCCAGCGGGCTGCGCCTGGACGCTGGGCCCGCGCATCCGTGCCATGAGCTCCGCCGTCGGCCAGGAATCCGCAGGGAGTCCGTATTTGATCTGCATCGCCTTGACAGCCGTGCGGCTCAACTGCCCCATCACGCCGTCGACCTTGCCGACACTGAAGCCCGCGCGCACCAAAAGCTGCTGCAGCTCCTTCAGCTCGTTCAACGGCAGTTGCGCGACCGGCGCCGACGGCTGCCGCATCGGCGGGGCGCCGCCGATGCGGGTGGCGAGATAGCCGGCGGTGGTCGAATAGATCAGCGAGTTATTCCACTCGGTGTAAACAGCGAAATTCGCATACGCCAAAAACGCTGGCCCGGTGCGGCCCATCGGCAAGAGCAGCGAGGCCGGCAGGTCGTCGTTCGGCAGTGGCCGCCCGTCGGGATAGGTGACGCCGAGCTGGGCGAATTTGGCGCGCGGCAGTTTTATCGTCAGGTCAGCCTGCTCCCATGGAAAATTTTGCGGCGCGCGCACTTCCTGCAGCCACGGCTCGCCGCGCCGCCATTTCAATCCGTTGGCGATATAGTTCGCGGTCGAGCCGATCACGTCGGGCGCGCTGCGCAGCAAATTGCGATGGCCGTCGCCGTCATAGTCCACCGCGTAGTTGAAGTAATGCGTCGGCAGAAACTGGGTCTGCCCGAGCTCGCCGGCCCATGAACCGATCATCTCGCTTGCCGTAAGATCGCCGCGATCGATGATTTTCAACGCGGCGATGGTTTCCTTCTGAAACATCTCGGAGCGGCGGCAGTCGTAAGCCAGCGACACCAGCGAGCGCAGCGTATGCAGATTGCCTAACTCGGCCCCAAAACTGCTCTCCAGCCCCCAGAACGCGGCGATCACAGCCGGCGGCACGCCATATTCCTTCTCGGCGCGGTTGAACGCGGCCGCATGCATCCGGATTCGCGCCTGCGCATTTTTTGCCGCGCCATCGGACGCCCTGTTCCGTGCGAACTCGGTGAACATCTGGCCGAACACGCGCTGGCCGCGGTCGCGGTTGACGATGCCTTGGTCGTAGACGAGATAGGGCGCGGCTTCCGCCAGCGCGCGTTGCGACACGCCCTCCGCGGCGGCCTGCTGTTTCAGGTCGGCCAGGAAGCGGTCGAACGATAGGCCGTTGTGGCAGGCCGCCGCACGCGGCGAGCGCGGAGCGGCCGCCGGTTGCGGCTGGCCGGGTGCCGGCGCGACCACAGGTCTCGGTGCAGGACGGGTTGGGGCGGGGGCTGGTTGGGCGATGGCGAGGGATGAAAGGAACAGTGACGCCGCGGCAGCAAGGAGGAATTTCAAAAGCGGCATCCATGTCCCCGCGAAAATCGTGAATCCGAAGCTAAGTTTTAAACCGGCGGGGCGGATTAGCCAACGGGCCCTGTCAATTGCGAGCGCAAGCGAAGCAATTCATGCCTCAGCGCGGGGATACCTGGATTGCTTCGTCGCTGGCGCTCCTCGCAATGACGGATGGGGCGGGTTTCCGGCTCCCGCCTCGGAGCAATCCGCCGCGCAAGCCCCGTCGCGCGCATAGGAGCCTGCCGTATCAACCTGATCTCGCAGGCTGTTCCAACCGCTTTTCCCCGTGTAGGCTTGCCGTCTGCCCGACTTTTGAAGGTGAGCCGACAATCACTGGGGTGGGCGGAACGAGGGAGATGGCGGAAAGACCATGACGGAACTCCGATATTTGGCACCTGGCACGCTTGACGAAGCGGTCGGTGCATTCGCCGCGGCGGGCAGCGCCGCGCGCATCCTGGCCGGCGGCACCGATCTTCTGGTGCAGATGCGATCCGGGATTTTGAAACCCGGCGTGATCGTCGACATCAAGAAGATTCCTGAGATGACCGCGATCGAAGAGACCGCCGATGGTGGCTTTCGCATCGGCGCCGCCGTCTCCGGCATGGCGCTCGCCGAGCACAAGAATTTCGGCAAAGTCTGGCCCGGCGTGCTGGAGGCCGTCAACCTGATCGGTTCCAAGCAGGTGCAGGGCCGCGCGTCCGCGGGGGGCAATCTCTGCAACGGCTCGCCCGCCGGCGATAGTGTGCCGGCGATGGTCGCGGCCGGCGCTATCGTCACCGTGCAGGGCCCGGACGGCCGCCGCGAGATGAAGGTGGAGGACGTGCCCGCCGGTCCCGGCCGCACCAATTTTAAGCCCGGCGAGATCCTCGTCAGCTTTACGCTGCCGCCACGCCCGCCCGGATCGAGCGATGCTTACTTGCGCATGATCCCGCGCACCGAAATGGACATCGCGGTTGTCGGCTGCGGCGTCAGCCTCACCATGAAGGACGGCACCGTCACATCAGCCCGCGTCGGTCTCGGCGCAGTTGCGCCGACCGTGCTGCTGGTGGAGGACGCCGCAAAGGCGCTGATCGGCTCCAGACTCGACGACGCCGCGCTCGCGAAAGCAGCCAGCGCATGCTCGGCCGCCTGCCGCCCGATCGACGACAAGCGCGGCACCATCGCCTATCGCACCAAGGTAGCCGGCGTGCTGCTCAAGCGCACCGCTGCGATTGCCGCCAAACGCGCTACAGGAAAATAATTCATGGCCAAAGTTCACGTCACCACTACTATTAATGGCGAGCCGATGGAATTTCTGTGCGAGCCTGACGACACCATGCTCGACGCGCTGCGCGGGCCACTTAGCCTGACCGGCTCCAAGGAAGGCTGCGCGTCTGGGGATTGCGGTGCCTGCTCGATTACGCTCGACGATCGCCTCGTCTGCTCGTGCCTGATGCTCGCAGTGGAATCCGAGGGTCACGAGATCAGGACCATCGAGGGCCTGGCGCAGGGCGACAGACTGCATCCGCTGCAGCAGAAATTCCTGGAGATGGCCGCGCTTCAGTGCGGCATCTGCACGTCCGGCATGCTTGTCGCCTCCGACGCGCTCCTCAAGAAGAACCCCGACCCGACCGAGGAGGAAGTCCGCTTCTGGCTCGCCGGCAACCTCTGCCGGTGCACCGGCTATGACAAGATCGTCCGCGCGGTGATGGAAACCGCCGCCGAAATGCGCGCGCAATAAGTTTCGGGAGATAGCCCAATGAACCTCGTCACCAACAACAAGTGGATCGGCCAGCGCACCATCCGTCCTGACGGCATGGACAAGGTCACCGGCCGCGCCCAGTTCGCCGCCGACACCACCATGCCCGGCATGATCTGGGGCAAGATCTTGCGCAGCCCGCATCCGCATGCGCGCATCCGATCGATCGACACTTCGAAAGCCGAGAAGCTGCCGGGCGTGAAGGCGGTTGTCACCTCGAAAGACATCGTCGATTTCCCGATCGAGAAGGGCGCGGTGATGCTGGGCATCCAGGACATGCGCTGGATGTGCCGCAACGTGATGGCGCGCGACAAGGCGCTGTTCCCTGGACATCCCGTTGCGGCGGTGGCCGCGACAACTGAGGCGATCGCGGCGGAAGCCTGTAACCTGATCGAGATCGATTACGAGGTGCTGCCGTGGTCGATCGAGATCGATGACGCGATCAAGTCCGACGCGCCTGTTCTGCACGAGTTCAACAAATTCGACGGCAAGCCGTCCAACATCGTCGGCCGCCTCGAGCACAAGAAGGGCGACATCGCGGAAGGCTTCAAAAAGGCCGACATCGTCATCGAGCGCACCTTCACCACGCGGCCGGTGCACCAGGGCTATATCGAGCCGCATGCCTGCCTGATTTCGGTGGCGCCCGACGGCAAGACCACGATCTGGAGCTCGAGCCAGGGCCAGTTCATGGTCCGCGCGATGACGTCGATGCTATCAGGCATCCCGCAGAGCGACATCCGCGCCATCCCCGCCGAGATCGGCGGCGGTTTTGGCGGCAAGACCATCGTCTATCTCGAACCGCTCGCGACGCTGCTGGCGAAAAAATCCGGCCGCCCGGTGAAGATGGTGATGACGCGCGAGGAAGTGATGCGCGCGACCGGCCCCACATCAGGCTCGAAGAGCACGGTCAAGATCGGCGCCACCAGGGACGGCAAAATCGTCGCCGCACACGGCACCTTTTATCTGCAGGCTGGCGCCTTCCCGGGCTCGCCGATCCGCGGTGCGGCGGGTTGCAGCTTCACGCCATACGACATCCCGAACCTGCTCTCGGAAGGCTACGACGTTTGCTCCAACCGCTCCAAGGTCGCGGCCTATCGCGCGCCGGGCGCGCCGATCGGCGCCTATGCCGTGGAATGCGTGATGGACGAAGTCGCAGAACGCCTGAAGATGGACCCGCTCGACTTCCGCCTGAAGAACGCCGCGAAGCAAGGCACCAAAGCCGCGCACGGCCCGGTCTTCCCGCGCATCGGCTATATCGAGACGGTGGAAGCAGCGAAAGCCTCGCCGCATTACGCCGCGCCGCTCGGCGACGGCCACGGCAAGCTCAGGGGCAGGGGCGTCGCCTCCGGCTTCTGGTTTAATGCCGGCGGCGAATCCTCCGCGCAAGTCAACATCACGGAAGACGGCAACGTCGTCGTTACCACCGGCCACCCTGATATCGGCGGCTCGCGCGCCGGCATTGCCAACATCTGCGCCGAACTTCTTGGTATTGATTACCGTCGCGTCTCCGTCATCATCGGCGACACGCAGACCGTCGGCTTCTCCAATCTCACTGGCGGCAGCCGCGTGCTGTTTGCGTCGTCAATGGTGGTGACGCAGTCGACCGAAAAGATCATCCAGACCCTGCGCGAGCGCGCGGCCAAGATCTGGGAGATCGATCCCGAAGCGGTGAAGTGGGAGAACGGCGCGGCGCATCCGGTGAGCCCGAATGCCGGCCAGTTCGAACCGCTAACGCTGGAACAGCTCGCCGAGAAGGCGCCCGCGATGGGCGGACCCATTGGGGCCGGTGTGCAGCTCAACACGCAAGGCGCGGACGGCGGCTTCGGCACGCACATCTGCGACGTCGAGGTCGACGTCGATCTCGGCATTGCGCGCGTGATCCGCTACACCGCCGTGCAGGATGTCGGCCGCGCCATTCACCCCGGCTATGTCGAGGGCCAGCTCCAGGGCGGCGTCGCGCAGGGCATCGGCTGGGCGCTGAACGAGGAATACATCTACACGAAGGAAGGCAAGGTCGATAACCCCGGCTTCCTCGACTACCGCATGCCTGTCTGCTCGGACCTGCCGATGATCGACTGCATCATGGTCGAGATTCCAAACCCAAAACACCCGCAAGGCGTCAAGGGCGTCGGCGAAGTGCCGCTGGTCCCGGTGATGGCGGCGGTGGCGAACGCCATCTACAACGCGCTCGGCAAACGCTTCTACGCGCTCCCGATGTCGCCGCCGAAGGTGCTGGAGAAGCTGGAAAGCGCCGATGCCGCAGGCTGCGGAGTAGAAGCGTAGGGCGGATTAGCGATAGCGTAATCCGCCGCTCGCTATAAGAACAACGCCTAGCCCGGATGAGCGAAGCGATATCCGGGACCTTGACCATCCATTCCCCGCATATCGCTGCGCTCATGCGGGCTACTGGCTGGTAACGCAGATGAGCGACGTGCTTCCCTTCCGCGCCATGGCGTACAACAACGCCTGGGCAAACCACCGGCTGCTCACCGCCTGTCTCAGGCTGTCGCAGGATGAATTCACCGCGAAACGAACCGGCTTCTTTCCGAGCCTGCGCGCCACGCTCAACCACATCCTGATCATCGACCACTTCTACGTCGACGCGATGGAAGGTGGCGCGCTCGGGCCAGCCGCCTGGGCGGACGAGGAACCTTGTGCAACGGTTGCCGCGCTAAAGGAAGCGCAGGCCGCGGTCGATCGGCGTTTGCTCGGGGTTGTCGAAGCGCTCGACGCCGCCGGTTTGCAGCGCATCGTCTCGGTGCATCGCGGCGCCTCCATCCAGCGCGAACAGATGGACCGCTTGTTGCTGCATCTGTTCCAGCATCAGGTGCACCATC
The DNA here is from genome assembly GCF_013114825.1 of Bradyrhizobium australiense. Classification (GTDB taxonomy): domain Bacteria; phylum Pseudomonadota; class Alphaproteobacteria; order Rhizobiales; family Xanthobacteraceae; genus Bradyrhizobium; species Bradyrhizobium australiense. The sequence continues at coordinate 232,152 of NZ_JAAVLX010000001.1, forward strand.
GCGGCCAGGCTCACGCCATGCTCAGCGGCACGTCGGTGAGCCCGCCGCAACTCGACGAGTTTTTCGCGGTGGGTGAGGCGCCGCTGCGGGCGGCGGAGTTCGCGGAGCTGGGTTGGACGGAGAAGAGGGTCTGGGGCGAGGCTGAAGGTTGAGCCGTTCCGATGAGACGGTCGGTGGGCAGCAGTAAGCAGTTTGCGTAGCCCGGATGAGCGAAGCGACATCCGGGATTCCACCGCTTCCGCATGTCGCTGCGCTCATGCGCCCTACTTGCTAAGTTTCTTCGGGTAATTCTTTCCGTGTGCCATTGCCATTGCGTTCGCGCCCAAGTTGAGATTGGATATCTCCGACACAGGTGGTTTAATCACAGCCGGCGCGCAGTGTGCCTATGCAGTGGATGTGTGTTCGGCCCCGATAAGAGATTCGATTGGGGTGGGCGCGCATTGGCGAGCGAATCTGGGCTCGCTCACAACGGCCAGCAAGCGTAGCCCGAATGAGCGCAGCGGCACCGGCTCTTTGCTCTCCCGGTCCCCGCATATCGCTGCACGCATATGGGCTACGTCCCGAATGAGAAAACAATCGTGAACGATCAAAATCCCCCTTCCACTTCCCCCTTCCACTCCATCCGCGCCGTCGACTACACCGTCATCTTCGTGCGCGACATGACCGCGATGCGCCGCTTCTATGAGGGCGTGCTCCGCTTTCCGCTGACGCGCGAATTGTCGGCGGGCTGGATCGAATATCAGATCGGCTGCAACACGCTCGCGCTGGCGCGGCCGAGCCGGACGGCGAAGGATGCGTCGGTGCCTACGGGGAGCGCTTCGCTGCAGCTTGCTTTCAAGGTTGCCGATGATGATGTCGACCGCTGCGCCGACGAGCTGGTGCGATATGGCGTCGATCTGCTCGAGCCGCCGACCGACCAGCCGTTCGGCCATCGCACGCTGTTCTTCAGGGATCCCGATGGGAATTTGCTGGAGGTGTATGCGGAGATCTAGCGGCGTACTGGAATGCGTAGTGCGGATGAGCGAAGCGATATCCGGGATTCACTGGTCCCGCATGTCGCGGAGCCTGCCATTGGGCGCGCATTCGCGCGACCGGTTGGCTCATGCGGGACTACAACAGCCTACTGCCGCAGCCCTCAGTTCAGCGTCAGCCACACCAGGTTAACGTCGCGCTGGCAGGTATTGCAGTGCGCTGGCTGATTAAAAGTGTTGGCGAGCTGCCATTCCTGCGCTTCGTTGCTCCATTGCGCCGTGGCGTGGCAGATGATGTCGTCGGAACCGCAGGCGTCGCAGACCGGCGTGGAGCGGGCGGCGCGATTCACCACCTTGCGCTCGATCGGCTGCGGCCGCTCCGGCGCAATCCGGTCCTGGACGATTTCGAACGGGTTCATCAGCTTGACGCGTCGCAACATAGGCCCTGCATCCATTCTCGCGAGTTTTGATTCGCTTTTTTCAAAACTAGCGAATCGGCCCGGCCGTTCCATCGCTAAATTGTGCAATACCCAAGATTTAACTTTGTCGTTTCGGAGAGGATTTCGTGCAAGCCGACGGCGAAAAGAGGCAAGCTATCGCTGGCGCCTTTCGCCAGCTCGTGTCCCGGGCGCGATGCCGCGCGCAGCGCTGCGCCGCAGAACCGGGACCTATACATCGCCGGGCAAGATAAATGGGCCCGGCTCTGCGGTGCACTACTTTGTGGCACACCGCGTCCAGGGCACGTAGCGGCGATGTCACGCCGTCAGCGCAAGCGATGCGGCCTTGCGAACGCGCGAAAAGCAAAACGGCCCGGCAGTGGCGCCGGGCCGGTCCATAAGCCGACTAATACTTCTTCTTGGTCGTGGCCGATCCAGTCGTCGTCTGATGACCCGGCGCGCTTTCCGAATGGCCGGGGCCCTTGGCGGTATTCTTCTGGTGTCCCGGCGCGTATTCCGACGCACCCGGCGCTGTCGAAGTCTTGCTCTTCTGCATCTTGTGTCCCGGGGCGTACTCGGATGAACCCGGCGACTTCGTGCCCTGCGCAAACGCGGCTGTCGTGAGCAGCACGGTCGAAATGGTAATCAATGTCTTCAGCATTGGTTGTTCTCTCCTGTTGCAGGAAACCAAGCAACGCGTCTCTCGCAGCGGTGTTCCACTTTTTCCCGCTTGGGTGTGGAAGACGCAATGCTGATGAACATTCCTTCATCTTTCTCGCTGGACTTCTATCCGACCTCATCCTGAGGAGGCGCGAAGCGCCGTCTCGAAGAATGTAGCCAAGATGTGGCAGCGGGGGCCTGCATGGAGACGGCGCGGAGCCTATCATCGGGCCGCGCTGCGCGGACCCGTTGGCGCCTGCTCACATAAGGGTTTAGAGCCCCACGGCCGTTTGCGCGTAAACAGAAGTTCTTCAACTCTTTCAACGCGAGTTGCCCTGTCCAGTCCTGCGCGAAAAAAGAAACCTGTTCTCGCGCGCCGCAAATCAGTCCTACAACTCGCGCCATCCCGGCCCGCAAGAGGGGCGTTGGCCATCGTATCACGAACATTGGGCCGGGCTGCGGTGAACGCGAAAGCGCCGGACGCGTGACAGGAATCGCAGGGCCGTTTTCCCGTGAGCGATGCCAGCGCGTCAGACGAACGGCGCTTGCTTCCGCCTTCGCTTGAGAGATCGACGGGCGGGTACCAGGCCCGGCGAAGTCTATAGGCCATATCCATCCGTCGTCCCTGCGAACGCAGGGACCCATAACCACAAATGTTCATGTTCTGCGAGGAGTGGCTACAGCTCTTCTCACGACGTCCGCCGGCGGCTATGGGTCCCTGCGTTCGCAGGGACGACATGGTGAGAGAGCGTGGCCCTCACAACTCCCGTGCGTTCGAAAACGCAAACGACGATACCCGCCGCGTGTTCTCGTCGAGGATCAGCGTCCGCGTGATCGGCGGCTCGGCGCGCTGGCTGCAGTTTTCGCGCTCGCAGAGCCGGCAGTTGACGCCGATCGGCGTCCCTTCCGCCTTCTCCAGATCCATCCCCGCGGCGTAGACGAGTTTGGACGCATGACGGATTTCGCAACCCAAACCGATCGCAAAGCGCGGCTGCGGTTGCGGGTGCGGGGCGATCGGCCGCCGCACCATCTGAGCGATGGAAAAATACCGCGTGCCGTCGGGCAGCTCGATCACCTGCTTGAGCAGGCGGTCCGGCGTGTCGAAGGTCGAATGCACGTTCCAAAGCGGACAGGTGCCGCCGAACTTCGAAAACGGGAACGTGCCGGAGGAGAATCGTTTGGAGACATTGCCGGCATTGTCGACGCGCAGCAGGAAGAACGGCACGCCGCGCGCGTTCGGCCGCTGCAGCGTGGTGAGGCGATGGCACACCTGCTCGAAGCCGGCATTGAAGCGCTGCGCGAGCACATGCACGTCGTAGTTCAGGTTTTCCGCCGCGGTGTGGAACGGCTGGTACGGCATCATCACGGCGGCCGCAAAGTAATTCGCCAACGTAATGCGGTAGAGCCGCCGCGGCGTGTCGTCGAGCGGGCCGGCGCGGTTGACGATCGCGTCGATGGCCGCGCTGCATTCGGCCAAACCGATCTGCAGCGCGAGTTGGAACGCGCGGCCCGAGCCGTCGACCAGTTCGGAGATCAAAAGCTGGCGACGATGGCGGTCGAAGCGGCGCAGCGTCTCGCGCATCACATCGACAGGCATGATGCGGGTGACGATCGAATGCTTTTCGCGCAAGCGCGCCGTGAGCGCTGCAAACAGCTCCTCCGCGGAGGCGTGAAGTTCGTCGCGCAAAGTTTCCGCGGCCTGTTCGAGCTCCGGAAAATAATTGCGGTTGGCTTCGATCAGGTCACGCACGCGCTCGATCGGGTTGGCCTCGAAGCGGGCGCCCTCGTCGCGATCGGCCATCTGCGCCGCGACCAAGGTCTCGCCGCGGCGCGCCTCGGTATAGGCCGCATAGAGCCGCTGCAGGGAATGCGTCACGCCCGGGCAGAGTTCGGCGAGGTCGCGCAGTTCCTGTTTCGGCAGATCGATCTGCCGGAACAGGGGATCGGAAAAAATCTCGTTCAGTTCCGCAAAGAACCGGTCCTCGTCGGCGGTAGCGAGATCGCGCAGGTCGAGGTCATAGGTCTCGGCCAGCCGCAGCAGGATCTGCGCCGTGACCGGGCGCTGGTTCCGTTCGATCAGGTTGATGTAGCTCGGCGAGATCCCGAGCCCCTCGGCGATCTGGGTCTGCGACAGCCCAAGCTGCTGGCGGATCCGTCGGAAACGGGGGCCGACGAACAGCTTCTTTCCGGATTCGGCGGCCATGGCAGGTTGCCCTATGACAAAATTTACAAAGTTACATTTACGACAAGTATGGATGTTACATGACATCACCAATAAAGATCAAGTACTCTATGCCTAAACGCGATTCTGGCGTTTAGCTCTCGGTACGTTCGCAATGCACTGTCAAGAATGTCGCAGAAGAGCAGCGAAGCCAACGCTGCAGATTTGTCGACACCGAAAGGATCATGTACATGAATTACCAGCCACGCGGGATCAGCGACCGGGCTATCCAGGGACCGGCTTCCTATCTGAGCGAGATCGGCGCTGCCGAGGCGCTCCTCAAGACCCAGCCGACCTGGAACGGCGTCACCGCCGAAGCCGTGGCGCGCATGCGTCTGCAGAACCGCTTCAAGACCGGCCTGGACATCGCTCGGTACACCGCGGCGTTGATGCGCAGCGATATGGCTGCCTATGACGCCGATCCCACCAAGTACACCCAGTCGCTCGGTTGCTGGCATGGCTTCATCGCGCAGCAGAAGCTGATTTCGGTCAAGAAGCATTTCGGAACGACCGATCGCCGCTATCTGTATCTCTCCGGCTGGATGATCGCCGCGCTTCGCTCCGAGTTCGGACCGCTTCCTGATCAGTCGATGCACGAGAAGACCTCGGTGCCGGCGCTGATCGAAGAGCTCTACACCTTCCTCCGTCAGGCGGATTCCCGTGAGCTCAACGATATCTTCCGCGCCCTCGACGCCGCTCGCAAGGCAGGCGACCAGGCGAAGGAAAAGGCGCTGATCGAAAAGATCGACAACTTCCAGACCCATGTCGTGCCCGTCATCGCCGACATTGACGCCGGCTTCGGCAATGCCGAGGCAACCTACCTGCTCGCCAAGAAGATGATCGAGGCGGGTGCGTGCGCTCTGCAGATCGAAAATCAGGTCTCCGACGAAAAGCAGTGCGGTCACCAGGACGGCAAGGTGACTGTGCCGCACGAGGTGTTCCTGGCGAAGATCCGGGCCTGCCGCCATGCCTTCCTCGAACTGGGTGTCGAAGACGGCATCATCGTGACCCGCACCGACTCGCTGGGTGCCGGTCTCACGCAGCAAATCGCTGTGAGCCACAAGCCCGGCGACATCGGCGATCAGTACAACAGCTTCCTGGATTGCGAGGAAGTGACAGCCGCCAACGCCAGGAATGGCGATGTCATCATCAGCCGCAACGGCAAGATGATGCGTCCGAAGCGGCTTGCCAGCAACCTCTATCAGTTCCGTGCCGGCACTGGCGAAGATCGCTGCGTGCTCGACTGCATCACCTCGCTGCAGAACGGTGCCGACCTGCTGTGGATCGAGACCGAGAAGCCGCATATCGAGCAGATCGCCAAGATGGTTGACCGCATTCGCGAGGCGGTTCCGAACGCGAAGCTGGCCTACAACAACTCGCCGTCGTTCAACTGGACGCTCCACTTCCGTTGGCAGGTGTACGACGCGATGAAGGAAGCCGGCAAGGATGTCAGCAAGTACAATCGAGCCGACCTGATGAAGCCGGAATATGACGATACACCGCTGGCCATTGAAGCCGACGAGCGCATCCGCACCTTCCAGGCCGATTCAGCAAAGCGTGCTGGCATCTTCCACCATCTGATCACGTTGCCGACCTATCACACGGCAGCTCTGTCGACTGATAATCTCGCGAGGGAGTATTTCGGCGAGCAGGGCATGCTGGGCTATGTGAAGAATGTTCAGCGCCAGGAGATCCGTCAGGGCATCGCCTGCGTCAAGCATCAGAACATGGCCGGCTCCGATATCGGCGACGATCACAAGGAATATTTCGCCGGTGAAGCCGCTCTGAAGGCGGGCGGCGTCCACAACACGATGAACCAGTTCGGCTAACGGTGGAATTGATCAGTCTGGGGTCTGATCGGATTGCAGACTGACTTTCATGCGGCTGGAGTAAGGTCAGCCGGACAACAGGAGACTGACAATGACCAAAGGCAGCAATTTCTGGGTGATCGGCGGCGAGTTCGGTTCGATGAACTTCCACAAGCTCGTCGAAGGCTCGGCCCAGGTCAGAGGCCCGTTCAAGACCCGCAAGGAAGCCGAAGAGTGCTGGAAGGAGGTCTCGGAAGAGAGCCGCCACAAGGCCGGCGTACGCTTCTCGATCGTCGAAGAGCCCTCGCGCGTCTCGGCCTGACCGGCTGCTGCCGACCCATCAGAAGAAACGTCCAAGGACAGGCGGCCCCATCCGGAATTCCGGCTGGGGCCGCTTGCGGTTTGCATGGGGACACTCTTCGCCGTCTCCCGCTCGCGGGACGCTCGCGGGCGAGAGCATAGGCGGCCTGCGGCCGCACGTCCTTGAAGAAAAACGCCGATGCGGAGCATCCGCTGCGGGGGTGCCGCCGCGGGGGATAAAGCCCGAGGGGTAACCCCTTGAAAATAAACAACCATTGCGCAAGGCATGGTTACTGCTAGGTTAAGCCCAGGCTAACCCTTGCAGGACAAAGGCGACTACCGATGTCAGATGCGCAAAATACCGGCAACGAAGCCCGCGACATGCGACCGACGCGGCTGCGCGATGCGCTCCGCCAAGCCCGCATCGAGGCCGCGGACAGGACCGGCGTCGTCGTCGAACTGCGCGATGCCGAGGTCGCCCGGCTCGAGATCCTGAACGAGGCGCTCGATCCGCTGTTCGCGGAGATACCGGAGCAGGTCGACCTGTTCGATCGGGGTGTCAGCCAGGGCGAGACGCCGCGGCTGTGGATCGACGTGGTCGCGCATATCGTGATGGGACGCGACAAGCGCATCTATCGCTTCGTGCAGGATACGCGCTTCGGTCGCATCGTGCTCGCCGAATCGCATGACGTGCCCGTCATCGTCGACGCCGTCACCGGCTACGTCGCGCGCCGCATGATCGAGCGCGAGCACGCGATGGTGGCGATGCCCGTTGCCGAACCCGTCGTGGAAAAGAAGCCACGCCGCCGCGGCTTCGGCATGTTCGTGTTCGGCTTCGTGCTGGGCGCGGTGGCGCTGTTCGCCCTCGCGCTGTATGCGAGCCTGAAAAACTTCTAAAGCAGCGTCGCCTGCTTGATCTGCTTGACACGGAAGTCGGCGTCGACGGCACGCACAGTCTGCACGCAGTGCCATTTGCCGCCATCGCGCGTGATCGAAAACAGGTTGTAGGCAGCGGCCGGATAATGCCGGTGCGCCAGCGCCGATGCCGAGGGCACGCCGACCGCAGGGATTTGGCGGCCGGCGCCTTCGAGCCACATCGTCGAATGGACGTGGTCATGGCCGTGCAGGACCAGTTCCGCGCCGCGCCGCTTCAGCACGGCGTGCAGCGCCTTCGAGTCGGTCAGCCGCTTGATCCGCGAAGTCGAATACAGGGGATGATGAACCAGTAGTACCCGGAATGCTTCATCCGGCGGCAACTGGGCAAGCTCGCGGTCGAGCGCATCAAGTTGCGCGCGGCCGAGCCGGCCGGTTGCCATCAATGGCAGCGTCGGCACCGCCGAGGAGACCCCGATCAGCACCAGCGGACCGCGCCGGCGCACGAATGGAAACGGCGTACCGTCTGCCGCGGCATCGCCACGCAGATATTGCTCGAATGTCGCGCCGAAATGATGCCGCGTCGCCCGCACATAGGCGTCGTGATTGCCGGGAACGACTGTCACCTGTTGCGGCGTGCCAACGCTTTCGAGCCAGGCCTGGGCCGGGATGAATTCCGCCTCCAGCGCCAGGTTGACGAGATCGCCGGTCACCGCGATGTGGTCCGGCCGCTGCGCCTGCATGTCGGCGACCAGTGCGTCCAACACCTCGCGACGGTGATATTTATGGCGGTTGCGCGTCCAGTTGAGATAGCCGAGCGCACGTTTGCCCGCGAGCTCGCGAAGCCGCGCCGCGGGCAGCGGCGGGAGATGCGGGTCCGACAGATGCGCCAGCGTGAAGGTATCGGTCATTCGCGCTCGGCCGCATTCTCTGTGATATAGAGCCATCGCATGATCATGTCGGCGATATAAGGATCAAACGTGATAGCTGTCCATCCGAGGCTTGCGTGACGGCGCTGCAGCACTTGCGAAAACGTCTGGAGCCGCAATTGCGGCGCGCCTTCCACCTTTATTGGCGAATGGCCCGCGGGATGACGCTCGGGGTTCGCGGCGTCGTGCTCGATGGCGACGACAAGGTGTTCCTGGTCAGGCACAGCTACGTCGTCGGCTGGCACCTGCCGGGCGGCGGCGTCGAGGTCGGCGAAACCTTTCTCGATGCCTTGCGAAGGGAGCTGGTGGAAGAGGGGCGGATCGAGCTGACCGGGGAGCCGGTGCTGCACGGCCTGTTCTTCAACGGCCACGTCTCCCGCCGCGACCATGTCGCGGTTTATGTCGTCCGGCAGTTCCGGCAGGACCGCCTGCCGGAGCCCAACCACGAGATCGTCGAGTGCGGGTTCTATGCGGCCGGCGCGCTGCCGCCGGAGACGACCAGGGGCACGCGGCTCCGGATCGCCGAAGTGCTCGACGGCACGAGGCCGATCGCGACCTGGCGCTGACACGTGGCGTAGTTGCTTCGCGCCATTGCAGCGCCTAGAAGCGGATAAACAGGATTCGACATGGTTAGGATGAAACTCTTCAGGCTCCTCTGCGGCTTCGGCTTGCTTGCGGTGCTGGCGAGCAATGTCTGGACGATATCGCGCTGGAGCGAAAGCCGCGGGGTTTATGACGACGTCTGCTATCTGCGGCAGGCGCATCTGTTCCAGAAATATGGCCTCGGCGGCATCGACACCAACGTCATCTTCGACGGCGACGACTACCTCAAGAACAAGCTGAAGGCGATCGACTACGCGGAATGGAACGATGTGAAGCGCGCCCCCTGCCACACCTGGATTCCTGCGACCGATAAATATGTCATGCAATACCCGCCGGGCACCGGGTTTGCACTGGCGCTGTTTCGCGAGGAGCTTCAGGTGATCTCGCTCTATGTGGTGACGAACGTGACGATCCTTGCCTTTGCGCTGCTTGCATTGTTTCGGGCACGCGACCCGGCTTCGCTCGCGCTGGCTGCGGTATTTGGCTTCGCAGCGCTCTACCTGATGATCAACCCGAGCAAGGCGAGCTATTCGGTGCCGCCGACCATGATGCTCTGCGCGGCCGCGGGCTTCCTGACTGCTAAGTATTTCGTTGAACGACCGCAGCGTAGGCTGCTGCTGATCACACAGCTGGGGCTGCTGGTCGGCCTCTCCGTCAATTTCCGTCTGCCGAACCTGTTTCTCGCCGCAGGCTATTGCCTTTATCTTTCCGGCGCGTTCCTGCTGGCGCGCAGCAAGGAGACTTTCCTGCGGGGGCTATCGTTCGGCATCGCTTTCCTGATCGGGATGGCGCCGACGTTGATCGCGAACGCGATTAATGCAGGTAGTCCGTTCTCGACCACCTATGGCGGCGTTGACGTCGTGCCGCCTGAGCTGAATCGGAGCGTACTCTTGAGCTATCTCGTTGATGTTCAATTCACCTTGCTGGCGATCTCTGTCGCCTGGACCGTCTGGCTCTGGCGTTTCGATCAGGGCCGCGCCAGACAGGTCGCCCTTCTGGTCGCCATAAACCTCGCGGTAAATCTGATTTTCTTCATGACCCATCCGATATTTACGCCATATTATATCATTCCGATCGACATGCTCTCGCTCTGGACCTTGCTGTTCGCAACGCTCGATCGGCGCGGCGAACGGGCCGCCGACAGTACGGCGTTTCCCCAACCGGCCAACGCCTGATTGCGATAAAGCGCGCTATGAACAGACTTAATTCGGTGAGCCGGCAATGACGACACCAACGCTGCGGATCGCGGTTCTGGTGCCCTGCTTCAATGAGGAAGCCGCAGTCGCCGCCGTGGTCTCCGATTTCCGCAAGGCGCTGCCTGCGGCTCAGATTTTCGTCTACGACAACAATTCCAGGGACCGCACCATCGAGGTCGCGCGCGCGGCCGGCGCCATCGTGCGCAGCGAGCGCCGCCAGGGCAAAGGGCATGTGGTACGGCGCATGTTCGCCGATGTCGACGCTGACGTCTATGTCCTGGTCGATGGCGACGCCACCTATGATGCGCCGAGCGCACCGCGCATGATCGATGCGCTGGTCAACGAGCACCTCGACATGGTGGTGGGCTTTCGCGTCGATCAATCGGTCACGGCCTACCGGCCCGGTCACCGCACCGGCAACTGGATGCTGACGAGCTTCCTCTCCGCGGTATTCGGCCAGGCGTTCAAGGATATCCTTTCCGGCTATCGCGTGTTCTCGCGCCGTTTCGTCAAATCCTTTCCGGTGCTGTCCGATGGTTTCGAGATCGAAACCGAGCTCAGCGTGCATGCGCTCGAACTGGCGCTGCCGGTGAAGGAAGTCGAGACGCCGTATTATGCCCGCCCCGAGGGATCGTTCAGCAAACTCAACACCTGGCGCGACGGTTTCCGGATCCTCGGCACCATCCTGAAGCTGTACCGGTCGGAAAAGCCGCTGCGGTTCTTCACGGTGATCGGCATCTTCCTGATGCTGGTCTCGATCGGCCTCGCGATCCCCGTGATCATCACCTATCTCGAAGAGGGCATCGTTCCACGGTTACCGACGGCGGTGCTGTCGATGGGCCTGATGATCGTGGCGGTGTTGTCGGTAAGCTCGGGGCTGGTGCTGGATACGGTGACGCGCGGCCGCCGAGAAATGAAGCTCCTGGCCTATTTGTCCCAGCCCGGTCTTGTCAGGGATTGAGGCAATACAGGGATTGCCATCTTCCAGCGATGGACCGCGCCGTCGCCAGATGCTATCCCGCGCCCCATCATGAGCGAACTTGACGTCACCATCCTGGCCGAAACACCAAAGGACGCGCAGGCGATCGAACGGCTGCACGAGCGCACGTTCGGTCCCGGCCGTTTCGTGCTGAGCGCCTACCGCCTGCGCGAGCATGTCGATCACCTGCTGGACCTCTCATTCACGGCGCGGATCGGCACATTGCTGGTCGGCTCGGTGCGCCAGTTGCCGATCTGCATCGGCGACACGCCGGCCCTGATGCTCGGGCCGTTGACGGTCGAGCCGCCGTTTCGCAGCCGCGGCGTCGGCCGAATGCTGCTCGATCGTTCGCTGCGGGATGCCAAGGCCAACGGCCATCGGTTGGTCATTCTGGTCGGCGACGAAGCCTATTACAGTCGCGTCGGCTTCAAGGTCATACCGAAGGGCAGGGTGATCATGCCGGGTCCCGTTGATTACAGCCGCCTGCTGGTGGCGGAGCTGGTTGAGGGCGCGTTCGACGGCGTGTCTGGCAATATCCGGCCGGACTGGAGCAAGGCGCGGTAGGACCTTTGGCGCGCGCTGCCGTCGTGATCCGTTACAAAAGCCGACGCCTTTTGGTACCGGTCGTCCGAATCGGCGCGGATCCTGCGCTTCCCGCCGCCTTCTGCAGTTCGTGCCGGAACTCCTCGCGCTTCTCGTGGATGGAGGCGACGACATGTCCCATCGCCACCCCGAGCCCGATCAGGGCAGCTTCCGACAACAGCAAGCTTGCCTCGATGGTCTCCGGCACGGCGTCGGTAACGCCAATCCGGTAGAGATGCCGCGCATGGTCGGCGTCGCGGGCGCGCGAAACCACCAGCATATCTTTCCTCAGCGCGCGGACCTGCGCGACAATTTCGTCGATGCCTTCAGGTTGGTTGATAGTGACAATGACCGCGGCGGCTTCCATGAGGCCGCAGCTCTTCAAGAACTCCGGGTTTGTCGCGTCGCCGTAAAAGACGGTGCGCCCCTGCCTTCGCTGCTCGGGGACAGCAGCAGCATCATTGTCGACCGCGATATATTTGAACTGGTGACGCTCGAGCATCGTGCAGACGACCTGTCCAACCCGGCCGTGCCCGACGACAATGGCATGACCACTGCCTCCGCTTGGCGCAACGGCGAGTTCGGGGTCGAGCGGCTTGTCTTCGCGCATCATCGGCGCCAGCCGTCGCGCGACATGAGACAGCGCAGGGGTGAGCATCATGGTCAGCGATGTCAGCGCGACCGTGAAGCTCGATACGTTGGCATCGATCAGACCGAGCGTCGTCGCCATTCCGATCCCCAAGAAAGCGAATTCGCCGCCGGGTCCCAACAGCAGCCCGACTTCGATAGAGGCCGGCCATGAGAGCCGAAACATCCGTGCCAGGAAGATAAGGATGATGGATTTTGCAGCGATCAGCCCGGCCGCACCCGCTATCAGCCAGACCGGGTCGCGCGCGAGTTCGCGGAAATCGATGTTCATACCGACGGTGAAGAAGAACAGGCCAAGCAGGAGGCCCTTGAACGGATCGATGGCGGTCTCGATCGCCTTGCGGAATTCCGTCTCGGCAAGCAGCAGTCCGGCGACAAAGGCGCCGAGCGCCATGGAGAAGCCGGCCACGGCAGCAGCAACTCCCGTTCCGACGATCACGAACAGCGTCGTGGCGACGAACAGGTCGCTCATGCCCACTGACGCCACCAGACGGAACAGGGGTCGCATGACGACGCGGCCGACGACGACGATCACTGCGAGCGCGATGGCTGCGTTGGTGAGCGCGAGAACTAGCGTCGCAACGACCGAACCGGATTCGCTCGCGCCAAGAATGGAGATAAAAAGCAGGAGAGGGGCGACCGCCAGGTCTTGCGCCAGCAGCGTCGCGAAGCTTGCCCGCCCCGCACTTGTGCTGAGTCGTCGTTGCCTGGAAAGGATCTCGACGACAATGGCTGTCGAGGATAAGGCAAGGCAGGCGCCGAGGATGAGGGCTACCGGAGCTTTGTTGCCTACAACGGCCGCGACCACGCCGATCGCTGCCGTGGAGAGTACGATCTGCAGGCTGCCCAGGCCAAATATCAGGCGGCGCATCGCCTTCAATCGATCGTAAGGTAGCTCCATGCCGATCAGGAACAGCAGGAACACGATGCCGAGATTTGCAATGCCGGAAACGTTTTTGGGATCGACTACGGTGAACCAGTAGAGAAGCGGAAAACTCTCGATGAACGATCCCAGTCCGAGAGGACCCAGGATGGCGCCGGCGCCGAGATAGCCGAGAACCGGATTGAGGCCGAACCGCCGCACCAAGGGAATGACGACGCCCGCGGTGCCGAGCAGAACGAGCGCATCGCTGTAGACGTGAACATTGATGGACAATGTCATCTATTCGTTGTGCATCCGCTTCCGGTGGGCGGGGGACACTGACGCAGGATTGCGACTGGTATCCCCCGTCATTCCCACCTGGACGTTAGCTGGTAGCACCAGCTAACGCCACCCGTCTGCGCATGCGGCTTAAAACTTCAGATTGGCAAACGCCCGCACGCCGAGGCCCGGCATCAGAACTTCGTCCTTGGTGTAGGAGACGTGATTGCGAATATTTTCGTTCAGGAGGTTGTTGCCGACCAGCCCGACCGTCATTTCCCGCGCGCCGAACCAGGACGGATCGAGCTTGGTCCGGTAGCTGACCTCCGCCTTCAGCAGGTTGTAGCCTGCGGTCGGCGTCTCGCCGATCGGGGCGATGTCGTTCTGCGCGAAGGCGTGCAGTAGGTTGATCCGCGTCAGCCAGTTGGCATCGCGCCAGAACAGCCCACCGCCGACACGCACCGGCGGAATCCGTGGAACATTGGTGCCGTCACTGAAGGTCGCGCGCACGACATCGAACTGGTTCTCGATGCCCCAGATGCCGCCATGGAGCGGCCCGACGTCCAATTGGCTCTGGAACTCGCCGCCGCGGAAGGTGGCGTCGCGTTGCGAATAGATCGCCTGGTTCAGCTCGAGTGGAAAGGCCGGATCGGCTGGGCCGACGCAGGCGACTTCCTCGCAGGTGTTGCCGGTGAGGCGGCGGTAAATGAAGCCATTGAATTTGGTGTAGTAGGCCGTCGCTTCGAATCTGAAGGGTCCGGTTGCCCGCCGCAATCCGATCTCGATCGTCTTGGCGGTTTCGAGACCCAGATTGGGATTGCCGATGTCGAAAGTCGCGGTTGCGTCATGTGCGCCACGCGAAAACAATTCGGCCGGCTTCGGCGCGCGCTCGACATATTGGGCGGTGATGCTGGCTACCAGTTCGCCTGGAAGATTCTGGATCAGGCCGATGCTCGCGCTCTTCGGCGTGAAGTTCAGGTTGCGCGCTACCGGCGGCCCGATGTCGCCCGGATTAGCGTTGAGGTCGAACACGTCAGGAATGAACGAAGGCGTCGTTCCGCTGAGGCTGACATGCTCGATGCGCCCAGCGATCTGCGCTTTTGTGGTCTCGGTGAACTTGAGTTCGTTGAAGACGTAGCCGGCAACCTTGGTGTTCTTGTTGGGGTCCCACAATCCGTTGAGCGGACTACCCGGATCATCCGGGCTCGGCGCCGTCAGTTGTTGGTGGCTCGCCTGCAGACCGAACGCCGTCGTGACTGCGGCAAAACGCGCATTGAATGGCGCCATCTGCACCTCGACGCGGCCTTCCTGCTCCTTGTTGGTGAAGGTCTGCCGCACGCCGAGACTGGAAGGGTCGGCCGGATCGGCAAGACCGATTTCGTTGTGCTTGTAATCGGTGGCGCCTGCCCAGAACCTGATGGCGTCGATCGCCGCCGCATCCGGCCGGTATTCGCCCTTGGCCGTGAACTTGGTCTGGCGCGCGTCGATGCGGGTCTGGTGATCCGAGCCGTCGATACCCGGAATCCGGTAGAGCGAATCGTTCTGCGTGACCGCAGCGCCGATGAAGCCGCCGTCGAAGATATAGGAGCCGCCGATCGAGGCGCCGTCGGATTGAGCGGATGAATTCGGTTGGCGGCCGTTCACCGGTCTCGTCTGGTCGAACAGGTAGGGATAGCCGGGGATGCTGTAATCGCCAGCCTTGCGGCCATAGGCATCGGCATGCAGCGCAAAATTGCCGCCGCCGGCATCGAGCAGGATGCCGCCCTCGACGCCGCGATCGACCGAACTGACGGCGGTCCGCGTCTCTACGGTGACGCAGGATGCGGATTGCGCATTCGCTAGCGGCGCTTTGACCGGCAGGCCGTAGCTCTGGAACGGCGCTGCCGGGCAGGAGGGCAGGGCTTCCGGAATTCGGTTATTGGTCGCGCTGACGACACCGCCGATCGAGGTCGAGCCGTAGCGCAATGCCGCGGGACCGCGCACGACTTCGACCTGATTTGTTGACAAGGGATCGATGGGGACAAAATGATCCTCGCCGAGATCGGAGGCGCCGCCGCCGCCGGTGCCGTTTTCGACGATGCCCACGCGGTTGACATCGAGTCCCCGGATGATCGGCCGGCTCGATGCGCCTGGCGCGAAGCTGGAGCCGGTGATGCCGGGCTTGGAAAACAGAAGATCGCCGAGCGTCGCGCCGCCGGAACGGCGGATTTCCTCGTTGGGCACGACGGTAACGGTTGCGAACTGGTCGGTCACGACGGGCAGCACGCCCTGCTGGGGCGCGGCGGCAACAGGTGCTGGTTGCGGCTCTGCCGCGCGCTCGCGGTTCTGGCCGGGCGCTGCGCGGGCGACGCGCGCCGGCGTTCGTGTGGGCACGGGTTTGCGCCGCACGATCGGGCTCGGCGCCGTCACGGTAATTTCGGGCAGTTGCGTCGAGGAAGGCGGCGCGGCCGCATCCTGAGCCATCGCACCATTGCCCATCGTGCAGAGCAATAGCCAACTTGCTCCACCGAAATGGAACGCTCGTTTCTTCTTTAATACCATTTGTTCCGATCCTGATCCCGTCGATGTGCGACGGACCGATTCCGATTTTCCCTCAGAAAACCGCGCCTGACGCGGCAATCTCTTGGGGAGTGAATTAATTCAATCGGCGTCAGGAGGCGGGTGGTGCGCGAGACTGAAATGCGAGATGGATCGAGCCGAGATGCACGAACTCGGCGCCGGTGGTCAGGTACAGAAGTTCGACAGCCCCCGGCAACTCCAGCACAGGCGGCGTGACGAACAGGAAATTCTTGGCCAGGGAGAGGACGGCGCAGACCGCGCAGACATTGGCCGTGTGCTGGTCGTCGTCGTGGCCCGCAGGCTGCTGCGGCTGAGCGGCTTCGGAGTGCGCATCTTGTGCCGCAAGAGGCGCGGCGGTCCCAAGCTTGGCGTCGGTCAGCCCGCTTTGAACGGCCGGTGTTGCCTGCATGGCCGCCGCGTGAAAATGCCCGCACGACAGCGCAAACTGGATCGCGAGCGCAAACAGCGCCAGCCGCGAGCCGTGCTTGAGGTGCTTTCGAAACCAGTTCACGACGATTGACGCCTTGTCCCCGGGGCCGGCTCAGGCATCTCGCCGTCCCAATGTTACATTATAACGTCGCGAAGCCAGCCGAGTGTCAATCGACATCCCGGCTGGCGTCGTGCAGGAGCCCTGACAATTTCGCCAGGTGTGAGATTCACGCAACATCAGCGCTTTCGCCCCGCGCACCTGCAACATGATCCGTCACCAACAGGGCCCCCTTGCATGCGTCTTCCTCCCCGGTTCGGGCCCCGTGAGCTAAAAAGGCTTTTCGATCTCCATGCGAAAACTCCCCGTCACCGTCTTGTCCGGCTTCCTCGGGGCTGGAAAGACAACTTTGATGAATCACGTGCTCAACAATCGCCAGGGCCTGAAGGTTGCGGTGATTGTGAACGACATGGGCGAAGTCAACATCGACGCAGACCTGGTCCGCGATGGCGGTGCGAACCTCTCACGGACTGACGAAAAGCTGGTCGAGATGACCAACGGCTGCATCTGCTGCACGCTGCGCGACGATTTGTTGAAGGAGGTGCGGGCGCTCGCCGAAAGTGAGCGGTTCGATTACCTACTGATCGAATCCACCGGCATCTCGGAGCCGCTGCCGGTCGCGGCGACCTTCGATTTCCGGTCCGAAGACGGAGAAAGTCTGTCGGACGTGGCAAGCCTCGATACGATGGTCACGGTCGTCGATGCCGTCAACCTGCTGAGGAACTATTCCTCTACCGTTTTTCTGGCGGATCGCGGCGAGTCGCTCGGGGAAGGCGACAGGCGGACCCTGGTGGATCTGCTCGTCGAGCAGATCGAATTTGCCGATGTGATCGTGCTCAACAAGATCGATGCGGCGTCGCCGGGAGAACGCGATTCTGCCCGAATGATTCTCCGCTCCCTCAATCCCGAGGCCGATATCATCGAGACCAATTTTTCCCATGCGCCGCTGCAGCGCATTCTCAATACCGGCCGCTTCGACTTCGCACGCGCGCAGCAACATCCGATGTGGTTCAAGGAACTCTATGGTTTCGCAGACCATAAGCCCGAGACCGAAGAATACGGCGTCAAGAACTTCGTCTATCGCGCGCGACGGCCGTTCGAGCCTGCGAAATTTCACCAATTCCTGAGAGAAAGCTGGCCGGGCGTCATTCGCGCCAAGGGACATTTCTGGATAGCAACGCGCCCGCAATGGCTCGGCGAGTTGAGCCAGGCCGGTGCCATCGTCCGAACCGAAGGGCTGGGCTTCTGGTGGGCGAATGTGCCGGCAGATCGCTGGCCGGACGATCCGTTCTGGCGACAATCGCTCAAGAAGAACTGGAGCGAGGCCTACGGTGATCGCCGGCAGGAGATCGTGTTCATCGGCACGAATATGGATCAGGACGCGATCACGGCGCGTCTCGATGCGTGCCTTGTTTCGGGAAAGCCGGGAATGCACATTGCGGAATGGTCCGGGCTTGCCGATCCATTTCCGAAATGGCGACGCGCGGACGAGGCTGCGTAGGACCCATCGACCAGACAGGCGCCGTCAGCGTCCTTCGCGCACCCAGGTCGCAGCGAACGCGCCGAGTAGCAGCAACAACCCGACCAGTCCCGCAAACATCGGCAGCACGCCGACGCCTTTGACCACGCTGGCGTCGCGCATTTTGACGCCCATCCAGCCGTCGCCGTGGAAGATGCCGGAGGCGCGCACCGGCACGACGCGGGGCAGGTCGACGCTTCCGCTATCGGCGACGCGGCGGGCGTCGCCGCCGGTGGCCTGCGCCAAGGGCTTCAGCATTTCGGTCGTCGAGGTGACTTCCGAAAATTCCTTCGGGTTGGTCGGCCCGACATTGATCAGGGCTTTCAGCGCGCCGTCGGTTGCCTGCCACAGCCCGAGCTCGTTGGCGGGAATGGTCGAGCGCCAGGTACCGGGCTCGCTTGCCGTCAGCGTCAGCTCCTTGGTGGCGCCGCTCGGCGAGGTCACCGTTACCGGCGGCACGTTGTCGGCCATGGTCTGGCGCAGCACCACAAGGTCCTTGCCCTGGATTTGAAGACGCAGCGCTTCCTCGTCGAGATCAGGCTGCTTCATCAGCCAGTGCGACATCCGCCGCAATAGGTCCAGATGCGGGCCGCCGCCCTCATAGCCGCGCGCCCACAGCCAGATGTGGTCCGACAACAGAAGCGCGACGCGGCCTTCGCCGAAGCGCGACAGCAGCAGCAGCGGCTTGCCGTCAACGCCGGTCATCACGGGGGAGCCGATCGCGTTGCGCGTATCGACGGTACGGAAGAAGCGGCTCCAGCGCGGTGGCTCGCTGGCGGAGCCTTCGAGGCCGCGCGTCACCGGATGACGCTTACCGGCGTCGCTCAGATGCGCGTAGAACGGCTTTTCGGTGACGCCGACCGGCTCGGCCGGCAGCACCGTATCCAGCGGCGTGCGCCAGATGCTGGTGGTGGAGGCGTAATCGGGACCGGCCGATACCAGCACCGCACCGCCGGCGCGGACATAGCGCGCGATATTATCGAAATAGGCGATCGGCAGCACGCCCTGACGGGCGTAGCGGTCAAAGATGATCAACTGGAATTCGTTGATCCTCTGCTGGAACAATTCGCGCGTCGGAAACGCAATCAGCGACAATTCGTTGATCGGCGTGCCGTCCTGCTTCTCCGGCGGGCGCAGAATGGTGAAGTGCACAAGATCGATACTGGCGTCCGACTTCAGCAAATTGCGCCAGGTGCGTTCGCCGGAATGCGGCTCGCCGGAAACCAGCAGCACGCGCAGCTTGTCACGCACGCCCTCGATCGCGACCACCGCGCGATTATTCACCAGCGTCAGCTCGTTCTCGATCGGCGAAGCCTCGATCTCGACGATGTTGGGGCCGGCATGCTTGATGTCGACCTCGACATTGGAGGTCTGGCCGCTCGAGAGATTGCGCTCGCTGATCACCTCGCCGTCGCGGCGAATGACGACCTTTGCGCGCTGGCCGGTGACGCCCTGGTCGTCGAGTCGGTAAGTGATGGTCTGCGGCTGTCCGACGATGCCGAAACGCGGCGCGGCCGAAATCGCGATACGGCGGTCGCGCTCGTCCTTAGCCCCGGTGATGAGCGCATGCACCGGCGCCTGGAAGCCGACGGCGGCGGCGTTAGCTGGAATGTCGTGCACCCGGCCATCGGTGATCAGGAACGCGCCGGCGACGCGGTCGACCGGAACGTCCGACAGCGCCGAGGCCAGCGCGCCGAACAGTTTCGTGCCATCGGTTTCGCCGTCGGCCTGTCCGGCCTCGACGACGCGGACTTCAAGCCCCTTGATCTTCTTCAGCGTGTCGACCAGCGCTTCCTGCGCCTTGGCCGTCTCCTGGTTGCGCGTGCCGAAATTCTGGCTGGGGCTCTTGTCGACGACGACGGCAGCGACCGAGGACAGCGGCTCGCGGTCCTCGCGGGTGAAGGAGGGATTGGCGAGCGCCAGCAGGATCAGCGCCAGCGCCGCGACGCGCACCGCGGCCCCGCGCGCGCGGCCGAGCAGCAGCAGCGCCGATATCGCGACGATCGCAGCCAGCGCGATCCAGAGCACGAGCGTCGGAACGAGGGGCGTGAACGCGATACCGTACTGCATGCTCTATTGCCCCAATCGCTCGAGCAGGGCGGGCACGTGGACCTGGTCGGCCTTGTAGTTGCCGGTCAGGGTGTACATCACGATGTTGACGCCGGATCGGAACGCGAATTCGCGCTGGCGCGGCTCGCCCGGTGTCAGCGGCAGCATCGGCTGTCCATCCGGACGGTGCGCCCAGGCGCCGGCGAGATCGTTCGAGGTGATGATGATGGGCGAGACGCCGTCGCCGCCGCGCGCCGGACGCGAGGCTGCGTCGTCGTCATCCTCGCGCGGCAAAGTCTCGACCCAAGTCTGGCCGGTGTTGAAGCGACCGGGGAAATCGCGCAGCAGGTAAAACGTCTTGGTCAACACGTGCTCGCGCGGCACCGGCTCGAGCTCGGGCACGTCGAGCGAGGAGAGAATTTCACGCAAGGTTTGCATGCCCGGCGTCTGCGACGCGCCGTTCTCGCCCGGCGGCGCCTCGACGGCGTCGCGGGTGTCGAACAGCACCGTGCCGCCCTGTTTCATATAGGCGTCGATGCGGTTGATGGCGTCCTGCGGCGGCTTCGGCGCGCCCGGCACCACCGGCCAGTAGATCAGCGGGAAAAACGCCAGTTCGTCCTTTGCGGGATCGATGCCGACGGGATCGCCGGCCTCGAGCGCCGTGCGCTGCGCCAGGAATAGCGTCAGTCCGGCCATGCCAGCCTTGACGATGGAATCGACATCGGCATTTCCGGTGACGACATAGGCAAGGCGCGTCTGCGACACCGACTTGATGGCGAACTCATCATTGCTCTGGGCGCGCGTTGGCGAAGGCGCGATCGAAGTCACGGACAGGATCAGGGCCAGCAGAACAGTGGCAGCCGCGGCGCGCCGCCGCCACAGAGCGGCAAGGCCCGCGCCCAGCATCGCGACCACGACCGCGTCGATCAGGAATAGCACCAGCGACGACGACAGCAGGATGCCGCGCAAGTCACGCGGTTCGGCATTGGTGTAGCTGGCGCGCTGCGCGCGCAAGGAGGATGTATCGAGCGGCGCGATGCGATCGGCCGCGGCCAGCGTGTTAACCGCGATCGGGCCATCGGCCGGGCCGTAGAAACCCGGTGGATGTTCTGAAGTAGCGCGGTCGCGATAATCCGCTGGCATCGGTTTGGCCGTGGATGGCGGTGGGCCGAATGCGCCGAAACCGTCGAGTGTGCGCAGCGGCGCCACGGTCTCGACACTGGTCGCCTCGCTCGCAACGCCAGCCCCGGGCTTCGAGGTGTAGCCGGACATGTCAACCAGCCGGCGCAGCATTTCGACGAAGCTGCCGGACATCGGCAGGTCCGACCAGCGCGAGTCGGCGCCGACATGGAACAGGCTGAGGACGCCCCTGCCGCGATGCTCGCCGGTCACCAGTGGCGTGCCATCTTCCAGCGACGCCCAGGTCTTGGTGGCGAGCACCGCATCCGGCTCCGCCAGCACCTGCCGGTTCACGGTGACATCCTTGGGCACTGCAAGACCCGCGAACGGAGCGTCGGCGGCGAAGGACGCCAGATGCTGCGGCTTTTCCCAGGTCAGGCTGCCGCCGAGAATGCGGCCGCCGCGACGCAGTTTCACCGGTACCAAATCGTCATCGGCCTGCGCCAGGCGCGGACCTGCGAAACGTACCAGCACGCCGCCCTGGTCGATCCATGCGTTCAGCCGCTCGCGGATTTCCGGCGACAGGGTGCCGACATCGGCGAGCACGATCATCGGCAGCCGTTGATCGAGGAATTGCGCGATCACCTGTTGCGGCGCGCCGCGGTCGCCGAGCCGCACGTCGGCGAATGGCGACAAGGCGCGGGTAAGATAGAAGGTCGATGCCAACAGCGGCTGGGCGGTATCGCTGGTGGCGCCGGTGACGACGCCGACGGCGCGCCGCCGCCATCGTTTGTCGAGCAATTGCACCGCGCCGGCCGATCGTTCACCCGAAATTTCCAGCCTCGAAATGTCGTTGCGCAGTTCGACCGGCAGATCGAACGCCGCTTCGCTTTCGCGATCCTGCATGCCAAAAGCGTAGCGCGCTTCGCCGATCGGGGAGCCCTTGGCGTCGATCGCACGAACCACGCCGGCGGCGACGCCGCTGGTGGTGCGCAGCACTTTGACCGTCATCTTCGCCGCGGCGTTTTCGGCGGCGACCAGGGCCTGCGCAGGCGCCGCGCCGCCCTCGAACACCGTCAGTTTGCGCTCGCCAATGGTTTTGGCGAGATTTTCGACGAATTCGGCGCCGCGCCCGGTATCGACGCCGTCGGACAGCCACGCGATCTCGGCATCTCCGGTGGCCTTCAGGAAGCGGTCGAGCGCGCCAAGCGTGTCGACGCGGTCGATCGAATGGGGCTTTGGCGCGATCTGGCGCAGTGCGACGCGCGCAGTGCCGGCCGGCATCAGCGTAATATCGCGCGCAGGCTCGGAGAGCGGAACCAGCGCCACGCCACGGCGGTCGTTCTCGGCGTTGGCGATCAGTTCGTCAGCGGCCTTGATCCGCGTGTCCCAGCTTGCTGCCGCGCTCCAGCCGTCGTCGAGCAGAATCACCAAGGGCGCATTGCTGCCGCCAACCCCGGTCTGCGGATTCCAGATCGGGCCTGCGGCCGCAAGAATGACCAGGGCGGCGGCGGCGAGGCGCAGCGCCGTCAGCCACCACGGCGTCCGCGATGGGGTTTCTTCCCTCGGCCTGATGTCGAACAGCAGCCGTGTCGGCGGAAATTCGATCCGCCTCGGCCGCGGCGGCATCACGCGCAACAGCCACCACAGCACCGGCAGGCTCAACAGGCCCAACAGAAGCAGTGGTTGCGCAAAGCTTAGGGGGATGCCCGCTATCATGCGCTACGCCCCGCCTTTACAGTTGAGCCGCGCCCGCTTCCCTTGGCGGCCATCATGCCCGAATGCAGGAACAGCAGCAGTTCGGCGGCGGACCGGCTGGTGGTGTGGGTCGAGAACAACCAGTCGAGCCGGTTGGTCTCGCTGCGGATCTCGTCGCGATGCAGTGCGACCCGCGCGACATAGTCGCTGACCCAGCTCTCGGCGCGGCCGGCGGTGATGACGCCAAAACCTTCCGGCTCGACGAATTCGACCCGGCCGGCATAGGGAAAGGTTTCTTCGGCAGGATCGACGACCTGGATCAGCGTGCCATGGGCACCGGATGCTGAAAGCCCTGCAAGCATCGTCCTGATTTCGCTCATCGGCGACCAGAAGTCGGACAGCACGACAATTTCCGCCAGCGCCGACGGCACGAAAGAGGGCGGCAGGCTGGCGCGCACCGCATCGTCGTGCAGCATCGCCTGCGCCATCTTGTCAATCACGTTGCGGCTGGCGGTCGGGGTCATCAGGCCGGGAATGCCGACGCGTTCTCCGCCCGCAACCAAGAGCTCGGCGAGCGCAAATGTAACGATCAGGCCACGCTCCAGCTTGGAGTCGCGGGCACCCTTGGATGCAAACGCCATCGACGGCGAGCGGTCGGGCCACAGCCAGATCGTATGCGCAGCCTCCCATTCCTGCTCGCGGACGTAGAGATGATCGTCGCGCGCCGAGCGCCGCCAGTCGACGTTCTGCGACGGCTCGCCGGAGACGAAGCGGCGGTATTGCCAAAAGCTCTCGCCGGCGCCGGCGCGGCGCCTGCCGTGCAGGCCATGGATCACGTTGGCAGCGATGCGGCGGGCGTCGAGCACGAGACGAGGAAGCGATGCGGCGAGCATTCGGCTTTCGCCATCGGCACGTCGGATCGCAACAATCTCCCTGCTCTCGTGGCTGGTCTCTGCGGCCATCAACCAATCCGCGTCTTCAATTGTCTGATTACGTCGGGAATGGTGCGGCCCTCCGCGCGCGCCGAGAAGGTCAGCGCCATGCGGTGCTTGAGGACGGGTTCGGCGAGATCGAGCACGTCGTCGATCGAGGGCGCAAGGCGGCCGTCGAGCAAGGCGCGCGCACGGACCGCCAGCATCAGCGATTGGCTGGCGCGCGGACCAGGGCCCCAGGCGATCAGCTTGTCGCCGCCGTCTTCCGTGTTGGGACGTGCGGCGCGCACCAGCGACAGGATCGCCTCAACGACGCTGTCGCCGACCGGCAGGCGCCGCACCAGCCGCTGGGCCGCGATCAGGGTTTCCGCGTCCATCGAAGCCTTGGCGAGTGTCTCTTCCGCGCCCGTCGTTTCGAACAGGATTCGGCGTTCGGCGTCACGGTCGGGATAGTCGACGTCGATCTCCATCAGGAAGCGGTCGAGCTGCGCCTCGGGCAATGGGTAGGTGCCTTCCTGCTCCAGCGGGTTTTGCGTGGCGAGCACGTGGAACGGTTTTGGGAGATCATGCCGCGCGCCTGCAACAGTGATGTGCTGTTCCTGCATGGCTTGCAGCAGCGCCGATTGCGTGCGCGGGCTGGCGCGGTTGATCTCGTCTGCCATCAGGAGCTGTGCAAAGACCGGTCCGGAGATGAAACGGAACGACCGCTTGCCGGAATTGCTCTCGTCCAGCACCTCGGCGCCCAGAATATCCGACGGCATCAGGTCGGGCGTAAACTGGATGCGCTTGGCGTCCAGCCCGAGCGTGATGCCCAAGGTTTCGACAAGCTTGGTCTTGGCGAGGCCGGGAACACCGATCAACAGCGCGTGGCCGCCGGACAGGATCGTGACCAAGGTGTTTTCGATCACCCGCTCCTGGCCGAAGATGACGGTGGAGATCGCTTCCTTCGCGGCGCGGATCTGGCCGGCGACCTGCTCCGCCGACCGGACGATCGCGTCCTCGAGTTTCTCGACACCGTCTGCACCCGCCATGACTTTCTCCTTCAACCACCTAATCGCTTCATGACACCGCTGGTTGCGTCGTCATGCCACGAACTCATGCTAAACCTGTGCAAAGGCCATGCATTCGTTGAATTAAACTATCCCCACATTATCGGTATTTCGGGGTATGAACGGCATCACGATGTGGCGACTTGATCGGCAATAGTACGGACACAAATCGCCGGGAACACATATCTCGGTATATGTGCACCAATCGTGCCAATCGGGGCGCCGAGACTCAGGGCAAACAATGGCGAAGCAAGGGCAAACCAGCGGCCAGCGGCACGGGGGCAAGGATTCTGACAGCAAGGATCTCGAAGGGCTGACGGTCGCCGCCAGGGAAGCGGTCAATCGCACCCCGGCCGGAAAGGGACTGCCTCCAGTCCATCTGTGGAATCCGCCGTTCTGCGGCGATCTCGACATACGAATCGCCAGCGATGGTACGTGGTTCTACATGGGGACGCCAATCGGGCGGCCGGCGTTGGTGCGGCTGTTTTCGACCATCCTCAAGCGCGAGGAGGGCAAGCACTTTCTCGTGACTCCCGTCGAGAAGGTCGGTATCCGCGTCGACGATGCGCCGTTCCTGGCGGTGGAGATGCAAAACGAGGCCGGCGATCGCGGCCGGCTGTTGCGCTTCCGCACCAACGTTGACGACTGGGTGCTATGCGATTCCGCCCATCGCCTGCGCTTCGAGATGGCCGACGACGGCGGGCTGACGCCCTATCTGCACGTCCGCGCCGATCTGTGGGCGAAAGTGACGCGTGCGCTCTATTACGATCTGGTTGACATGGGAGAAGAGCGGGTGGTCGATGGTCAGCCGATGTTCGGCATCGAGTCCGGCGGCGAGTTCTTTGCCATGGCGGACGCGAAGCAGGTGAGGGACGCGGTTTGAACGAGCCGATGCTGAAGAAGATGGAGGCGGCTCCGATCAACTCGACGGAGTTCTTCGCGCGGACCAAGACCCGGTTAAACTTCGACGTGCCGCCCGGCCTGGTCGATCCCAACATCATTCCGAAGACGGGCGATGCGGGCAACGACCGCATGCTCGAGATCGTGGCGCGCGAGCAGCCGGTCCGTCCGGCGGCGGTCTTGATCCCGGTAGTCAATCACCGCGAGCCAACGGTGTTGCTGACGCAGCGCTCGCCGCATCTTTCCAGCCACGCTGGCCAGATTTCCTTTCCGGGCGGCAAGATCGATGCAACCGACGCTTCCCCGCTCGACGCCGCCTTGCGCGAGGCGGAAGAGGAAATAGGCCTCAAGCGCGAGTTCATTGAGCCGATCGGCTATCTCGACCTCTATGGAACCGCCTTCGGATTTCGCATCCTGCCGACGGTGGCGCGTGTGAAGCCCGGCTTTGACCTGACGATCAACGAAGGCGAGGTGGTCGATGCCTTCGAGGTGCCGCTGGCGTTTCTGATGAATCCCGAGAACCATCAGATCCATGCCAAGGAATTCCGCGGCATCGAGCGCTCCTTTTACGCCATGCCGTTCGCCGAGCGCTACATCTGGGGCGCGACCGCAGGAATCTTGCGCGTGCTGTATGAGCGGATTTATCTCGCATGATCCGTCCGATTCTGACCGAAATCGGAATTTTCCTGATCCCGTTCGCGGTCTATGCGCTGTTCCTGGTTGCCACCCGTTCCGGCGTCTTCGCGTCCTCCTCCTGGCCGGTGCATCTTGTCGCCAAACTGGTGCTGGGATCGCTGCTCTTGGTCGTGATCAGCTTCGTCCTGCTCGCGCAATTCTCCGGCGCGCCGCCGAATTCGACCTACATTCCCGCGCATATCGAAAACGGCAAGCTGGTTCCCGGAGTTGAGAAATGAGCGAGGCACGCGTGCTGTCGGACGCGCCCTGGCTCAGATCAGGTCCAGCCGCGCGCGTGCTTGCGTTGCTCAATGGCGATGGCGAGGAAGCCCGCGTGATCGGCGGCGCCGTGCGCAATGCGCTTCTGAAAATTCCCCTCGGCGACATCGATATCGCGACGACCGCGTTGCCCGACGAGGTCGTCCGCCGCGCCAAGGCGGCCGGCATCAAATGCGTCCCGACCGGGATTGACCACGGCACGGTCACGCTGGTCGTCGAATCCCATCCATTCGAGGTCACGACCTTGCGCGAGGATACCGAGACCTTTGGCCGCAAGGCCAGGGTTGCGTTCGGGCGCGACTGGGTTCGCGACGCGGAACGGCGCGACTTCACGATCAACGGGCTTTCGGTCGATGCCGAGGGCGTCGTGCATGACCATGTCGGCGGGCTTGCCGATATCGAAGCCAAGCGCGTGCGCTTCATCGGCGATGCCGGCCAGCGTATTGCCGAGGATTATTTGCGCATCCTGCGCTTCTTCCGCATGCATGCCGCCTACGGGGCGGGCGAGCCCGACCGTGCCGGATATCTCGCGTGCATCGACGGGCGTGCGGGGCTTTCCAACCTTTCCGCCGAACGCGTGCGCATGGAGATATTGAAGCTGTTGGTCGCTGAAGGAGCCGCGGTTGCGTTGCAGGCGATGGCGGATGCCGGCCTGCTGCTGCTGATCTTCGGCGGCGTCACCTACACGGCGACGTTCGCGGCGATGATCGCGGCCGAACGGGCGCTGGGGCTGTCGCCGAGCGCCGTGCGTCGGCTCGCTGCGCTCACGGTCGCCGTTACCGAGGACGCCAGGCGCGTCTCGGCACGGCTTCGTCTTTCCAATGCGGAAGCCAAAGCGCTGGATTCGATGGGCCATCGCTGGTGGCGGCTTGCGAGCAAAGACGACGCGCGAGCGCGGCAGCTTCTCTATCGGCTCGGCGAGGATCCCTATCGCGACCGGCTTATGCTGGCATGGGCGCGGGCAGGCGGCGTCGGTTATGGTGCCGCGCGATGGCATGAGCTCGCAACGTTGCCGCAGCGCTGGAGCGCGCCGAAATTTCCACTGAAGGCGGCCGACTTTATCTCCCGCGGCATTGCCGAGGGTCCCGGCCTTGGTCACGTGCTGACGCTTGCGGAAGACGCCTGGTTGGCCGCGGATTTTCCGCTTGAACCATCGGCGCTTGCCGCAATTGCCGACCAGGCCGCCGCCCGTTTCACCCGAGATCACCGGTTGTGAATATTCTGGGCGGCTTCGCCGACATTTCGCTCGGTCAACTCGTGCTGGTTGGCGGCATAGCGCTATTGGCCTCCGTTGTCGGCGGGCTTGCCGGCTATGGCACCGGCGCCTTGATGCCGCTGGTGCTGGTGCCGCTGGTTGGCGCCGAGCCGGTGGTGCCGATCATCGCGATCTCAGCGATCTTCACCAATATCAGCCGCTTCGTGGCGTATTTCCGCTACGCCGACCGGCGGCGCGCGTTGATCGTGGTCGGCGGCGCCATGCTGAGTACGGCGCTCGGCGCCTATGGGTACACGCGGCTGACCAGCGGCGGCGCGGCATTCGTGATCGGCAGCATGCTGATCCTGAGCGTGCCGCTACGCCGGCTGGCCAAGCACCGT
Source organism: Bradyrhizobium australiense (assembly GCF_013114825.1). Lineage (GTDB taxonomy): Bacteria > Pseudomonadota > Alphaproteobacteria > Rhizobiales > Xanthobacteraceae > Bradyrhizobium > Bradyrhizobium australiense. The sequence continues at coordinate 260,362 of NZ_JAAVLX010000001.1, forward strand.
GACATCAGGATCGGCGATACCGGCCTCGGTGTCAGCGCAGCAGGTTATGGCGTGGTGGTCGGCGGCACATCCGGTTCGGGGGTGATCCTGCTGTCGTTATTGATGGCGTCCGGTCTTGAGGGGGCTGCCGTGATCGCTACCGACGCGGTGATCTCGGTCGTGACTGGTCTGATCAAGATTTCGGTGTTCGGCCTTGCAGGCGTCGTTACCGCGCAAGTATTGGCTTTCGCCCTCCTGATCGGCGCCATCGCGATTCCCGGCGCGTTCCTCGCCAAGGCCTTCGTCGAGCGCATGCCGGTGCATGTCCACACCGCGATCCTGGACGCCGCCGTGATTGTCGGCGGCGTCGTTATGATAGCCGCGGCGCTGCGGCACTGAAGGGGTCAACGCATGAGCGATGCCGTGCGGATCGGGAAGCAGTTGATGTTCGGTAAGTTGCGGACCAGCGCAACGCTGCACAGGAAGCCGACCGGACGGTACTTCACCCGAATTCGTTCCATCTGATGCAGCGCCAGGCTGCTGAACGCGCTGACCCGGCTGGCCAGATCGTCCAGTTGAGCATGTGATGGCGGCGGCGAGCCGACAACGGAATTTCAGACGCTCTGCTAGCCCCTGTAGGGCAGAAGTTCCGTCAGCGAGCGGATGATGCGGTCGGGCTTCACGGTTGAATCCGGCGGCAGGCCATCGCCATGCACGTCGATCCAGATAGCATAGATGCCGAGCCGCTGCGGCGCCACGACTTCCCATTCGAGGTTGTCGCCGATCATCCAGGTCTCGGGCGCGGTGACGCCGAGCGCCTGCATCGCGTGCAGATAGGCGCGCTCGTCCGGCTTGCCGAACCCATGCTCGCCCTCGATCTGGATGTGATCGAAGCGGTGCGACAGCGCAAAGCGTTCGACCTTGGCGCGCTGCGCGCCCGCGGCGCCGTTCGTCACCAGCGCCAGCTTGACGCCGCGGGCCTTCAGTTCGTCGATGGCATCATGCGCGCCGGGGAAGACGAACATTTCTTCTTCGCGGTAGGCGGTGAAGCGATCGGCGAGCCGTATCGCGAGGTCTTCAGGCAGCACGTGGCCGCCCTCGGCGAGCGCAGTAAATCCGTTCCTGACGGTGACGCGCCGCGCCTCATCCAGTTTCAGCCGCCATTCGGCTTCGGCAACGGCCCAGAATTTGCGCGCTGAATCCAGAACGGCGGCGGCGACCTGCTGCGAGGTCAGCGGCCCGAATTCGGCGGCAAATTCGGACGTTACATTGTGCCAGGCGATCTCGGGACGTCCATAGGCCGACAGGATGGTGTCGTCCATGTCGATCAGCATCGCGCGGGGCAGGTGGGTCATTGTTTGGCGGTCATCTCACTTCGAGCGGCATCGGCCGCGGCAAGCAGCGGCGGACTTGCCGCGAATATCAGATCACCCGCACCGGGTCCAATTCCCCGAAACGACGCCGCCGGACCATTAAATCCCGGCGGCGTCAAAAGTCCCTTACGCAACCTTGTTGGCTCGGTCGTCCTCTTCTTCGTCTTCCTCTTCGTCTTCGTCGTCTTCTTCCTCGTCGTCGGACGTCTCGGCTTCGGCGAGCTCTAGGACGGCAAGCGGCAGCGTCTCGCGGAACAGATCCCCTTCATTGCCCATCCATACGCACGCAACGTTGCCGTCTTTGACCTCCACCACAGTGAGAGGATGGCCGCCGGACTTCAGAATGACGACGTCGCCTGGTTTCAAATCCATGATCTACTCCTTGGATTGCATGACACGAATCGCACCCTAGCGATCAGTCATGACAACGCGATCATGCGATCATGGCCACTTTACCTCTGGCGGCATCGACGAGAGAATGGAATCCACATTGCCGCCGGTCTTTAGCCCGAAAATCGTGCCGCGGTCGTAGAGCAGGTTGAACTCGACGTAGCGCCCGCGCCGGATCAACTGTTCCTCGCGCTCGGCAGCATTCCAGGGAAGGGCGAAATTGCGGCGGACCAGTTCGGGATAGATTTTCAGGAAGGCGCGGCCGACCTCCTGGGTGAAGGCAAGGTCGGCGTCCCAATCGCCGGAATCGTGCCAGTCGTAGAAGATGCCACCGATACCGCGCGCTTCCTTGCGATGCGGCAAATAAAAATATTCGTCGCACCATTTTTTATATTTGTCGTAGTCGGCGACGCTGTTCGATCCGCCGCAGGCCTCTTTCATCGCCTTATGGAAGGCCAGCGTATCGGGGTCTTTCTGCGTGCGCCGGCGGTCGAGCACCGGCGTCAGATCCGCCCCGCCGCCGAACCACGCCTTGGTGGTGACCACGAAGCGGGTGTTCATGTGCACCGCCGGCACATGCGGGTTGCGCATGTGCGCGATCAGCGAAATGCCCGACGCCCAGAACCTGGGATCGTCGGCTGCGCCCGGAATTTGTGCGCGGAACTCGGGTGCGAACTCGCCATGCACGGTCGAGCAGTGCACGCCGACTTTTTCGAACAGCCGCCCGCGCATCATTGACATCAGGCCGCCGCCGCCGGGCTTGCCAGTGTGGTCGGTGCGATCCCAGGGCGTGCGCACGAAGCGCCCAGCCTCGCCGGGATAGAGGGCAGGCGGCGCGTCGACTTCGAGCCGCTCGAAAGCCGCGCAGATGTCGTTGCGCAATGCTTCGAACCAACTCCGCGCCTTCGTTTTGCGGTCCTCGATGAGGGACATATCCATTGGCGTTCAGCCCTGCGGTCCGAAATAAGTGCAGCTCTCGTTACAACTGTCGCGGTGAACGCTGACGCGTGTGACCTTGCCGGCGTGCTGGACCCGCTCGAAGATGTAGCGTGAAATATTTTCCAGCGTCGGCGTCCCCACCGCCTCGACCTTGTTGAGGAGCTTGTGGTCGAGTGCTTTCCGGACCTCTTCCATGCTGCGCTCCAGCAGGCCGAGATCGAGCACCATGCCGGTTTCCGGGTCGGGCGTTCCACGCACGCTCACTTCGGCGCGAAAAGAGTGGCCGTGAATTTCCTCGCTGGCCGCGCCGAAGGTCGTGCCCTTGAGGGAATGCGCAGCTTCAAAGCGAAACGATTTCGTCAGTTCCCACATCTGAAAATCTAAATCCTATCTGATGCCGAGTGTCTTGTGCGTCTGCAGGCTGAGGCGCCATTGCGGATGGCGCAGGCAGTAGTCGATCGCACGCGCGGTGTTTTCGAGCACGTCGGGTCCATCCATCGGCTGCAGCGAAAAGCGCTCGAAATCGAGCCTCGCAAAATCATCCGGCGCCGCGCCTGCCTGAGGATAGACCAGTTTCAATTCGTGGCCGCGGCGCACCACGAGATCGGCGCCGACCTTCGGGCTGACGCAGACCCAGTCCATTCCCTCGGGCGGTTCGATCGTGCCGTTGGTCTCGATGCCGATCGCAAAGCCGCGCGCATGCAGCGCATCGATGAAGGGCGGATCGACCTGCAGCAGGGGCTCGCCGCCGGTCAGGACCACGTAGCGGTTGGTATTCTCGCCGGTCCATTGCCCGGCGATGACATCGGCGAGTTCATCCGCTGTGGCATAGCGGCCGCCGAGCGTGCCGTCGGTGCCGACAAAGTCGGTATCGCAGAACTGGCAGGTGGCGCTCACGCGGTCTTGTTCGCGACCGCTCCAGAGGTTGCAGCCGGAAAAACGGCAAAACACTGCCGCGCGGCCGGCATGCGCGCCTTCGCCCTGCAACGTCAGAAATATTTCCTTGACCGCGTAGCTCACACCTTCTCCTCGGACCCGATCTCGCCAGCAATCGGATGACCTGTCTGACGCATCGCCTCGCCTAATGCCATGGCGGCCGCCATCGCCACATTGAGCGAACGCAAGCCCGGCCTGATCGGGATCACCAGCCGGGCATCGGCCGCAGCGACGACCTCGTCGGTAACTCCTGCGGATTCCCGCCCGAACAGCAGGACGTCGTCACTTCGATAGCGGAAATCCAGATAGGAACCGGCTGCTTTGGTCGTAAACAGCACCAAGCGGGAACCAGCCTCGTTACGCCATTGCTCGAATTTTGACCATGAGTCGTGGCGGATAAGGGCGACGTGATCGAGGTAGTCCATTCCCGCCCGGCGGAAATGCCGGTCGGACGTCGGGAATCCCGCCGGCTCAATGATATGGGCGGTCGCGCCCAGGCAGGCACACAGGCGCAGAATCGTCCCGGTGTTCTGGGGGATATCGGGTTGGAAAAGCGCGATGTGCATTCGAATCAAATTTGCTCATCCACAGGACGGCGCGCGGAATGCCGGATGTGAACGATCCAGACATTGGCGTCCTCGACGAAATAACCGGTACGGATATCGCGCGACCAGGCGGCTCCGCAATTCCGGCGCTCTTGCATTGCGAATTCCCAGATAAGGCCGCGCGGCGATAAAGCGCATGTGTCAAATATCGCTAGACCCACCCGGTCAGCGGCGGCCGGATTCTCATTCGCGATATATTCCATGATTTCCCGGAGGTCGTCCCGCGCGCGGGGCGTAAACCGGAGCGTCATGAACCGTGTTGCTTGAAAAGAGCGGCGATCTCGCCTGCCGATACGGCCTCACCACGCTTGGCTTGGGCGACGCCCTCTTGAATCGCCGCCCACTCGTCGTCATCGGGACGATAAAGCTCGCCCTCGCGGGCTTCCAGAGCAAGCAACATCTGGGCGGCATCTTCCTGCCGTTCCCGCGGCCAGGTCAGCACACGCTCGATAACCTCTTTCACCTGATCCTCTGTCATAGCCAAATCTTATCATGCAGTCTGTCGGCGGTACATATTCCTGGGCCGAGCCGAGGAAGGAAACCGGCCGCTGGCTGCCGGATTCGCAAGAAAATTCTGGATCTCCGGGTATCTCGAAGTCGGCCATATCATCCGTACGGCGCGAGGCCGCCCGGCGGGTTTCATGAAATGACTGAATAATCACGCTCCGGCGCGGATTTAGTGCATTGCACGCTTGCGAGCCGATAGCGGGCTTGCGCTCTCACGGCAAGGGTGCCAATAGAACGATTCTGGACTGCTTGTTCCGCCGGAATGGGGGAGGAAAAGCGGTTTTTTCTGCCGCCGCGGGGGCCGCGGGCGCCGGCAGCCTCTTCCGGACCGCGCCTTCCGCGCCTCCGGGGCGGTTCCGCTGGCTGCAGATAAGAAAGGGCTTGGAATCGTGACGACAGCGTCTTCGGCGGACCATCCGACACGCCGTGATTTCCTTTTTGTTGCAACGGGAGCCGTCGCCGCCGTAGGCGCCGCTGCCACGGTGTGGCCGCTGGTTTCCCAGATGAATCCGGATGCCTCGACGATCGCGGCCGGCGCGCCGATTGAGGTCGACCTGACCCCGATCGCCGAAGGACAGGACATCAAGGTGTTCTGGCGCGGCAAGCCGATCTACATCAGCCACCGGACCAAGAAGCAGATCGAAGAGGCCCGCAAGGTGCCGGTATCGAGCCTGCCCGATCCGCAGAGTGACGAGCAGCGGGTCAAGTCGGGCCATGATCAGTGGCTGGTGGTGGTCGGCATCTGCACGCATCTCGGCTGTATCCCGATCGCCCATGAGGGCGCTTACGACGGCTTCTTCTGCCCTTGCCACGGTTCGGTGTACGACACCTCGGGCCGCATCCGTCAGGGACCCGCGCCGGCCAACCTGGCGGTGCCGCCTTATTCATTCGTTTCCGACACCAAAATCCAGATCGGCTAAGGGCTCGGACGCCAGTCCGAGACCCCTTATGTCGTCGCGTCGTCTTACTTCCTCAGGATCGCATCAATGAGCGGACCATCCGATTTCCAGCCGACCAATCCCGCCTTGAAGTGGATCGAACGGCGCCTCCCGATCATGGGACTCATGCATTCCTCGTTCGTGGCGTATCCGACGCCGCGTAACCTGAACTACTGGTGGACCTTCGGCGCCATCCTTTCGATGATGCTAGGTGTGCAGATCCTGACCGGCGTGATCCTGGCGATGCACTACACGCCGCATGCCGATCTCGCGTTCAAATCGGTCGAGCTGATCGTCCGCGACGTCAACTATGGCTGGCTGCTGCGTAACATCCACGCCAGCGGCGCCTCGATGTTCTTCTTCGCGGTCTACATCCACATGTTCCGCGGCCTCTATTACGGGTCGTACAAGGAGCCGCGTGAAGTGCTGTGGATCCTTGGCGTCATTATTTATCTCCTGATGATGGCGACCGGTTTTATGGGCTACGTGCTGCCGTGGGGCCAGATGAGCTTCTGGGGCGCCACCGTCATCACCAACCTGTTCTCCGCCGTGCCGTATTTCGGCGAGAGCATCGTGACGCTGCTGTGGGGCGGCTATGCCGTCGGCAATCCGACGCTGAACCGCTTCTTCTCGCTGCACTATCTGCTGCCGTTCGTGATCGCCGGCGTGGTCGTGCTGCACATCTGGGCGCTGCATGTGGCGGGCCAGAACAATCCGGCCGGCGTCGAGGCGAAGACCGAAAAGGACACGGTGCCGTTCACGCCTTACGCGACCATCAAGGACATGTTCGGCGTCTCCTGCTTCTTGCTGTTCTTCGCCTGGTTCATCTTCTACATGCCGAACTATCTCGGCGATGCCGACAACTACATCCCGGCCAATCCCGGCGTGACGCCTGCGCACATCGTCCCGGAATGGTACTACCTGCCGTTCTACGCGATCCTGCGTTCGATCCCGAACAAGCTGGCTGGCGTCGTCGCGATGTTCGGCGCGATCATCATCCTGGCGTTCCTGCCCTGGCTCGACAGCGCCAAGACGCGCTCGTCGAAGTACCGCCCGCTGGCCAAGCAGTTCTTCTGGATGTTCGTGGTCGTCTGCATCGGGCTCGGCTATCTCGGCGCCCAGCCGCCGGAAGGCATCTATGTGATCGTCGGCCGTATTCTGACTGTCTGCTACTTCGCCTATTTCCTGATCCTGCTGCCGCTGCTCTCCCGGATCGAGAAGCCGCGTCCGGTGCCGAATTCGATCGCCGATGACGTGCTCGCCAAGACCGGCGGCAAGGCGGCGCCGATGGTGTCGACCGTAATCGCGCTGATGGTTGCCGGCGGATTGCTCGTCGGCGGTGCGCAGAATGCGCGCGCTGAGGACCACGGCGACAAGCCGCCCGGGCAGAAGTGGTCGTTCTCCGGTCCCTTCGGCAAGTTCGATCGCGGTGCCTTGCAGCGCGGCCTGAAGGTCTACAAGGAGGTCTGTTCCTCCTGCCATGGCCTGTCCTATGTCGCCTTCCGCAATCTCGCCGAAGCGGGCGGTCCCGGCTATTCGGTGGCCCAGGCCCAAGCGTTCGCTTCCGACTACAAGATCAAGGACGGCCCGAACGACCAGGGCGAGATGTTCGAGCGGCCGGGCCGGCCCGCCGACTATTTCCCGTCGCCGTTCCCGAACGAGCAGGCTGCGCGTGCCGCCAATGGCGGTGCAGCACCGCCGGATCTCTCGCTGATCGCCAAGGCGCGTTCCTACAAGCGCGGCTTCCCGATGTTCCTGATCGACTTCTTCACCCAGTATCAGGAGCAGGGCCCGGACTACGTTGCCGCGGTGCTGCAGGGCTATGAGGACATGCCGCCGGCCGGCTTCACACTGCCGGAAGGGTCGCACTACAACAAATATTTCCCCGGCCATGCCATCAAGATGCCGAAGCCGCTGAACGACGGCCAGGTCACCTATGACGACGGCTCGCCGGCAACGGTTGCGCAATACGCCAAGGACGTCACCACGTTCCTGATGTGGGCCGCGGAGCCGCATATGGAGGCGCGCAAGGCGCTCGGCATGCAGGTGTTCGTGTTCCTGATCCTGCTCACCGTGCTGCTGTACTTCACCAAGAAGAAGGTTTGGGCCAACGCCCACTGATAGACGCTCTTCATTGCGAAATTCGGAAAAGCCCCTGCGGGGGCTTTTTTGTTGTCGGGCACAAAGTTCGAGTCCCGGACGCGGTGCAGCGCTTCTTGAGCGGTGCACCGCAGAGCCGGGATCCACATTTTCATTGCGGCCATCGGCCCCGGCTCTGCAGCGCATGGCTTTCGCGCTGCGCAGCGTCCGGGGCACGAGAGATAGCAACCGGATTGCGTCCTGACGCCACTGCGGACAAAATGCCGGCAATCGGTCAGACATATCCCGGAGGAACTCATGGGTACTACCATCACCTTCAAGCGCCCGGACGGTAAAGATGCCAGCGGCTATCTCACCAACGCTGCGCGCGGCAATGCGCCGGGCGTGGTCGTGATCCAGGAATGGTGGGGCCTTCAGGACCAGATCAAGGGCTTGTGCGACCGGTTTGCCGTGGCGGGCTTCGATGCGCTTGCGCCGGATCTCTACAACGGCAAGGTGGTGCCGTATCACGACACGGATGCCGCCGGCAAAGAGATGAACTCGCTGGATTTCATGGATGCCACTACGCAGACCGTGCGGGGCGCCGCGCAATATCTGTCGCGCAACGGCGCCAAGGTCGGGCTGACCGGCTTTTGCCTCGGCGGCGCGGTGACCATCATCGGCGCCACCAAAATTCCGGAGCTTGCGGCCGGCGTGGTGTTCTACGGCATTCCGCCGGAGCAGGCGGCAAAGCCTGCGGACGTGAAGATTCCGCTGCAGGCGCATTTCGCCGACAAGGACGACTGGTGCACGCCGCAGGTGGTCGATGCCTTCGAGCAGAGCATGAAGGCCGCCGGCAAGTCGCTCGAACTGTTCCGCTATGACGCCGAGCACGCTTTCGTCAATGAGCAGCGGCAATCCGTCCATGATCGTCAGGCCGCAGAACTCGCCTGGGGCAGGGCCACGGAATTCTTCAAGAAGCATCTGGGATGAGACGCCCGCTCCGATTCGCCAAAAAGGCGCGCTTGAGGTTCAGGAATGAAAATCTTCTGCACGGGCGCATCGGGCTATATCGGCGGATCGGTTGCGGCTCATCTCATCGCCGCCGGACATCAGGTGACCGGATTGGTTCGCTCGCCTGAAAAAGCGGAAGCGGTTCGTGCGCGAGGCGTCCATCCCTTGCTGGGAACGCTCGACGACAGGGACATCCTGACGCAAGCCGCGCAGCGCGCCGACGTGGTTGTCAATGCTGCGAGCGCCGATCACGGAGACGCGGTCGAGAGCCTGCTCGGCGCGCTCGCCGGAAGCGGCAAGCCACTGATCCACACATCGGGATCGAGCATCGTCGGCACGCGCGCCAAGGGCGAGCGCTCCGATGCGATCTTCGATGAAGACACGCCAAATACCCCATCGCCCGCGCGCGCGGCGCGAGTTGCGCTGAACGAGTTCATTTTGTCCCATCGCGATAAGGGATGTCGGCCAGTCATCATCTGCCCGAGCCTGATCTATGGCCCAGGCCTTGGCGCGGGACCTGATAGCGTGCAGGTGCCGTTGCTGATTAATCTCGCAAAAAAGCGCGGCAACGCGGCACATGCGGGGCCCGGCGAGAACATCTGGTCAAACGTGCATATCGACGACCTCGTGACGCTCTACGCGCTTGCGATCGAGAAGGCTCCGGCCGGCGCGTTCTATTTCGCCGAGAACGGCGAGAATTCGATGCGCGAGGCATGCGAGGCCATCAACCGCATGCTGGGTTTTGCGGAACTGCCAACGGCGATGTCGATGCAGGAGGCTGCCGCCGAATGGGGCGAGCGCACGGCAGAGGATACGATGGCGTCGAACAGCCGTGTGCGGGCAAAGCGCGCGCGGCAAGAACTCGGATGGCAGCCGGCCGCACGTGGCCTAATCGAGGAGATCGAGCACGGGTGCTATCGGGAGTAGCACCGCAGACTCAACTATCATCACTGCGAAAGCAGGACCCATACGCCGCGGCCTGTTGTTTTGGAAAATGCTTTTCGACGACTTCGCGCAACGACTACTCCATATGGTTATGGGTCCCTGCGTTCGCAGGGACGACGTGGGGTCGTTCGGCGGCGCTTCCGGCCGCTAATTCTTCCCGCGCACGCCGTCCCACCACGCGCACGTCCCCGACATCAGCTTGTAATTGCCCTCCATCACCTGCACGGGCGCACGCAGTCCTGATGCGGCGGCGCGCAGGCGCATCTCGCGCGCGACCGCGCGATCTTCCGGCGGCAGCCAGATGCGCTCATGTCCCCACAGGCTCGGGCCGTCATGCATCTCGACCGGCTGCCACGTCGCGGGATCGATCTCGCGGCCGCCCCAGCCGCATTCGATCATGAAGGACGACGGCGTTTTGGCGTAGAACGAGGTCATGAAATCGTTGGTGTGACGGCCGAGCGTGACGCCGACGCGGTCCTCCTGCGTCAGCGCGATGTCATAGCATTGGCCGACGTCGTCGAGCGAGAACAGCTCCACCATCAGATGGTGCATGCCGTTCCTGCCGGTCTCGATCAGTGCGAGGCTGTGATGCCTTGCGTTGACGTGGAAGAAATAGGCGCGGAACGGTTTTGAGATGTAGTCGGAAAGTCCGAAGCCCAGCACGTCGACGTAAAACGCCATGACAGGCTCGATGTTCTCGACCGTCAGCACGGCATGTCCCAGCCCAAGCGGGCCGGTGCGGAAGCCCGAGATCGAACGCCCCGGCACGAACGGGGCGTCGTCGATCTCGGCGCCGTAAAACGCCTCCAGCCGGTTGCCGGCGGGGTCGCGAAACGAAATCAGGCTGCGCACGCGCCGCGCGTCGGCCAGCGTCTGCGGTTCGGCCACGACATGCACGCCGGCCTGTTCTAGCCTGGTCGCCAGCGCGTCCAGCGCTGTGCTGTTAGCGACCTCCCAGCCGAAGAAGCGCGTGCCTTCGCCCATCGCGCGGTCGATGACGATGCGCTGCTTGCGGTCGTCCATTCGGAACGCCAAGAGCGAATTGCCGCGCTCGACCGCCTGCAGGCCGACGAGACCGGTCCCGAACTGCCGCCAGTCCTCGAGATCGGCCGATCCGAAACCGGCATATCCCAGAGCCTGCAGTGCCATCCGTGCCTCCATGGTTTGCAATCTTTGCGCGTTGTAAGCGCCGATGCTTGCTCAAATCCTACGCAAGTTTGGCGCCGACCGACACCCAAAGTTGGGCTGGGGGCGGGCGTTCCGGCCCGTCCCTCCCTTGACATCGCCCCCGCCGGATGGTGATTAGGCTTCCATGAGCACCGTTGCTACCCCCTCCCGTCTGTGGTGGCGCACCTCTTAAAGAGGTGGCCGGTGCGATTTCATTTTTTCAATCGTCGAAGGTCGCCATCGCAGTGCGACGGTCCCTTCGTTTGTCCTGTGTGGCGCTCCCTCCCGAAGTTTCGTAAGAGGATCACATGAACAGGACAGCCTTCTCCCTGCCGGAACACAGCGAATACCGGACCAGCGGCGGCCTCGCGATCTCGCGCGCCGTCGAACAGTTCACCGGCAACGCCAAGCGGCTGGACGAATTGATCGAACTGCTCGATCGCCGCCGTGGCGTGGTGCTTTCCTCCGGCACCACTGTGCCGGGCCGCTACGAAAGTTTTGACCTCGGCTTTGCCGATCCGCCGCTGGGGCTGGAAACGGCTGGCTCGAACTTCTCTCTGAGCGCGTTGAACGCGCGCGGCGAGGTGCTGATCGCGTTTCTGGGCGACGTGCTGCGCGAGCCCTGCGTCGTCATTTCGGAGCGAAGCCCGACGCGGCTGGCCGGCCACATCATCCGCGGCGCCGCACCGGTCGAGGAAGACCAGCGCACCCGCCGCGCCAGCGTGATGTCGCTGGTGCGCGATCTCGTCGCTGCGCTGTCGGCCAATGACGATCCGCTGCTCGGCCTGTTCGGCGCCTTTGCCTACGACCTTGTGTTCCAGATCGAGGACCTCGTGCAGAAGCGGGCGCGGGAGGCCGACCAGCGCGACATCGTGCTCTACGTGCCGGATCGCCTTTTGGCCTACGACCGCGCCACCGGCCGTGGCGTCGTGCTGAGCTACGATTTCTCTTGGAAGGGGAAGTCCACCCAGGGGCTGCCGCGCGACACCGCCGCGAGCGTTTACGCCAAAACGCCGCGACAGGGATTCGCCGATCACGCGCCCGGCGAATATCAAGCAACGGTCGAGGTCGCGCGTGCGGCGTTTGCGCGCGGCGATCTGTTCGAGGCAGTGCCCGGGCAACTGTTCGCCGAGCCGTGCGAGCGCTCGCCGGCCGAAGTGTTCCAGCGGCTGTGCCGCATCAACCCGTCGCCCTATGGCGCGCTGATGAATCTCGGGGACGGCGAATTTCTGGTGTCGGCCTCGCCGGAAATGTTCGTGCGCTCCGACGGCCGCCGCGTCGAGACCTGCCCGATTTCGGGCACCATCGCGCGCGGCGTCGATGCGATCGGCGATGCCGAGCAGATCCGGCAATTGTTGAACTCGGAGAAGGACGAATTCGAGCTCAACATGTGCACCGACGTCGACCGCAACGACAAGGCGCGCGTTTGCATCCCCGGCACGATCAAGGTGCTGGCGCGGCGGCAGATAGAGACCTATTCGAAGCTGTTCCACACCGTCGACCATGTCGAAGGCATGCTGCGGCCTGGCTTCGATGCGCTGGATGCGTTCCTGACCCATGCCTGGGCGGTCACTGTGACAGGTGCGCCGAAATTGTGGGCCATGCAGTTCGTCGAGGACAATGAGCGTTCGTCGCGGCGCTGGTACGCCGGCGCGATCGGCGCGGTGAATTTCGACGGCAGCATCAATACCGGCCTCACCATCCGCACCATCCGCATGAAGGATGGGCTGGCCGAAGTGCGCGTCGGCGCCACCTGCCTGTTCGATTCCGATCCGGCGGCCGAAGACCGCGAGTGCCAGGTCAAGGCGGCCGCGCTGTTCCAGGCGCTGCGTGGCGACGCGCCGAAGCCACTCTCGACCTTTGCACCCGACGCCACCGGTTCGGGCCGCAAGGTGCTCTTGATCGATCACGACGACAGTTTTGTTCATATGCTGGCGGATTATTTCCGGCAGGTCGGCGCAAGCGTAACCGTGGTCCGGCACGTGCATGCGCAGGAGATGCTGAAGCGGAAGGGCTGGGATCTCCTGGTATTGTCGCCGGGCCCGGGTCGCCCTGAAGATTTTGGAATCGCGAAGACCATCGGAACGGCGCTGGACAGAAAACTGCCGATCTTCGGCGTCTGCCTCGGCGTGCAGGCGATCGGCGAATATTTTGGCGGCCAGCTCGGTCAGCTTACCCAGCCAGCGCACGGACGGCCGTCGCGGGTTCAGGTACGCGGCGGACGGCTGATGCAGAACCTGCCGAATGAAATCGTGATCGGCCGCTATCATTCGCTCTATGTCGAGCGCGGCAGCGTGCCCGATGTTCTCGAAGTCACCGCGACCACCGAGGACGGCGTCGCGATGGCGATCGAACACAGGACCCTGCCGGTCGGCGGCGTGCAGTTTCACCCGGAATCGCTGATGTCGCTCGGCGGCGAGGTGGGGCTGCGTATCGTCGAGAACGCCTTTCGTCTGAACGTACCCGTTAATTGAGATTGCGAGAGACCGATGACATTCGATCACGACATCAAGGCCACCGTCCGCACCATTCCGGATTACCCGAAAAAGGGCATCCTGTTTCGCGACATCACGACGCTGCTGGCGGATGCGCGCGCCTTTCGTCGCGCCGTCGATGAGCTGGTGCAGCCCTGGGCGGGATTGAAAATCGACAAGGTCGCCGGCATCGAGGCGAGGGGCTTCATCCTCGGCGGTGCGGTGGCGCATCAGGTGTCCGCTGGCTTCGTGCCGATCCGGAAAAAAGGCAAGCTGCCGCACACCACCGTGCGGATCGCCTATTCGCTGGAATACGGCCTCGACGAGATGGAAATGCACGCCGACGCCGTCCATCCCGGCGAACGCGTCATCCTGGTCGATGATCTCATCGCCACCGGCGGCACCGCGGAGGGCGCGGTGAAGTTGCTGCGCCAGATCGGCGCCAACGTGGTCGCGGCCTGCTTCATCATCGATCTGCCCGATCTCGGCGGCGCCGCCAAGCTGCGCGCGATGGAAGTGCCGGTGCGTACGCTGATGGCGTTTGAGGGGCATTGAGCTTCGAAGGCGGTTGGCACGTTCCCCGGATGCTGCGCAGCGCGCCGCGTTTGCGGCGTGGTGCGCTGCTGATCCGGGGTCTCCCGACAGGTGTGGTCCCGGCTCTGCGGAGAAGCGTTGCACGCTGCACCGCGTCCGGGACACGATCATCAAACCGCTTCGGCGCCGAACTGCGATCGCCAATGCAGCGCGCGCTCTTTCAAAAGCGCGTCGCGGATATAGGGCGTCTCGTCCTCTTCCAGGCGCTCGCATGCCTCAAACGTCAGGCTATCGGGTCCGTGCGCGGCCCAGGCCGCCTGCAGGCTGCGGCAGGTGTGGCTGCCCTGCCGTAGCGAGAACCAGATGCGGTTCTGGATTTTTTCGAGATTAGGCGCCTGGCCGACCCACGTCTCGGAAGTCGCCCTGCAGCGGATGACGAAGACGCCCGCGATGGTCTGCCGCTCCTTGTAGGCGGCAATGGCTGCCTTTCTATCCGATGTCACGGGATGCCTCGTGGATGAGCTCGGGTCCGGCGAGGCAATAACAAACCGGCGGTCTGGCGTCAATATTACCCGGGTAATATTTGGACTTGCGAACACCTCACGATCGCTGTGGGAACAGGCTGAACTCAAGCTCCCGAAAACTGGTGTAGTTCCTGCGGATCCACTGGTGCAGCTCGCTCGACGAGTCCCGCTCGTTGCGCAAGTAGTCGGTGAAGGAAAAGGTCAGCCGGTCGACATAGGTCTTCAGGAACGAGGGCAGCGCCGATATGCGCAGCACCCGCCCCAGGCCCATCGCCTCGGGCAGTTCGCCACGCACCACATACTCGTTGTCGACCGCAATCAGCGCTTTCAATGGGATCTGCTCGCGTAACGTTGGATAGGCACGTGCGGAAACACGGTCGGTATCGGCCACGAACAGGATGATCGGCGCGACACCACGCCGTGCGGCCTCTTTGAGAAAGCCGATCTCGTTGGTCATCTTGAAGAACTCGTCAAACGCATGAAAGCCCAAGTCGATCACCTTGGCGATGCCGTCGTTGACGATCAGGCGGTCCATGAGCTGCATCTTGCCATAGGTGTCCATCACGTCGGCTGTCTCCGTGATGCGCGGCAGATATTCGAGCAGCGATGGTTCCTTCAGGTTGATGTCGAAGGAAGATACCGTCCCATCCTTCAGCAGCAGGAACTCGCTCAACAGGCGCGCGAGCAGAGTCTTGCCGACCAGCGGCCGGGGCGAGCAGATGATATAGACAGGCGTGGCGCTCATCACCCGCTATATCAAAGGAATTTTTCGGCTAATCCAGCCCCGTCGCGGCGGCTATCCGACTATTTTTCGCCGCCGCGCACGCCAGGCTTAGCGCCGACGAGATCGGTCAGCTTGATGCGGTCGAACTCGCTCCAGACGTTGGCGAGCCAGTGCCGGACATAGCCGCGCAGCACGAACGAATAGTTCGCGGCCTCGTCGTCCTTGCCTTTGTTGGCGACGAATTTGAGGAACGGCACCGAGGAAACCTCAACCTGCTCGTAGGCCATTTCATTGAGCTTGGGGATCGTGAGGTCGGTAGCGTCCTTGATACGGTGAAAGTAGGAGTTGTAGGTCGATTGATCCCACTGGAAGAACTGGGTGTCGTTGATGAAGTTCTTCACCAGGAAATATTTGGCGCCGTGCATGAAGTTCGCGGTCTCGGCGATTTCGTCCAGCGAGGCGATCGAGGGGCCCAGTATATGGAACACGGCAAAGGTGATCTGACCGGCCTTCGCAGCATCGAGAAAGCCGATGTCGCGCAGCGAGGCCAGCGCCGGCGACAGCAGTCCGGCGCGGACGTCGATCACGGTGACGGAGGGGCTGACCGCGTTCAGCGTATCGAAGATCTTCATCTGATCCGACGTCGTCGTCATGTCGACGATCTCGGTGATGTCGGGGTGGAAGCGCTTCAGGGTGCCGCGGGGCGATTCGGTGTCGAATGCCCGGGTCGGCACGTTATTGGCGCTGAAATAATCCAGGAGCGTCCGCGACACGGTCGTCTTGCCGACTCCGCCCTTGTCCGCGCCCACCACAATCACGACTGGCTTTGCCATGGAATTCCCTTGAACAGCAGTTCCGACCGCGGGAGCGGCCGGCATGCCCCATTGCCTGCTTTGGGCGCGAACATGGCAGAAACAAGGGAGAATTCAATTCATTAGACGGCCGTTGCCACTATTCGCACGGAATTTGTTAATCCGGCGCGTCGGCAGGGTGGCTGTTTAGCGATGCGGGCCCCAAGGGCCCTCCGAGGGGCCGGGACGCGCGCCCGGAACGCCGGCGGGCTCGCCGGCGTCGCCCCACGGGCCGCGGGAAACCGGCGATTGGAGTTGCTCCGTGGCCGATTCCTCCGACTCATCGGAGTCATCCGCCGGACCCGACGGGAGAGGGAGCAGGCCGGGATCATGGCCACCGGCAAACTGCACCAGCGCTTTCACGCGTGCATCCACCGATGGATGGGTCGCGAACAGGTCGGCAAACCCTTCACGCGGATTGTCGACGCAGAGCTCCATTACCGCAGACGTTGCGCCCGGCAGCTCGCCGCGATTCTCGATCTTGCGCAGCGCCGTGATCATCGCGTCGGGGTTCTTAGTCAGTTCGACCGAGCCGGCGTCGGCCAATAGTTCGCGCGACCGTGACAGCGCCAGCTTGACGACTTGCGACAACAGCCAGGCCAGCAGGATCAGCACCACCGCGATGATGATCGCAATGATGGCGCCGCCGCCGCCCTTGCTGTCGCGGTCGGACGACGATGAAGAGGACGACGAGGAAGACGACGATGACGACCAGTCGCTTCCGCTCGAATTCCACGACAGGTTGGTGAACATGCGAAAGAACAATTCGCCGAAAAAGCCGATCACGCCGGCGATGATGACGGCGACCACCATCAGCTGTACGTCGCCATTGCGGATATGCGTGAGCTCGTGGCCCAGCACGGCCTCGATTTCCTGGTCGTTGAGCGCCTGCAGAAGGCCCGATGTTACCGTGATGGAATATTGCCGCCGGTTGAGGCCGGTGGCGAAGGCGTTCAGTGCCGGGCTGTCCATCACCTTCAGCTTCGGCATCGGGATGCCGCGCGAGATGCAGAGATTTTCCAGGAGATTGTAGAGCCGCGGCTGCTGCTGCCGCGTCACGCTCTCGCCGCCGGTCACGGCATCGATCATGTTCTGGTGGAAGAAATAGGCGATTACGATCCACAGCGCGGCGGCGATCGTGGCGTAGGGGAAGGCTGCGATCAGGTCGCGCGACGCATACATCAGGTAATAATCGAGCGATTTGTCGCTGTGCATCAGCGCTTCTGCGACCAGTGCGCCGGCAAAGACCAATACATAGATCAGTAGAAACAGACCGGCGAGCAGCAGCATCGAACGAAATTTGTTCGATGCGATATGCGTGTAGAGACCATACGCCGCCATAATGCGTTACCACGCGTCATTCCGGGGCGATGCGGAGCATCGAACCCCAATGTGCAATTGCACATTGTGGAATCTCGAGATTCCGGGTCTGGTCCTTCGGACCATCCCGGAATGACGGAGAACGAGGGTCATGGGCCGTGGTGTCCTAGAACTTCACGCTCGGCACCGTCTCGACTTCGGTGCGGCTGGCGCCGAGGTCGAAGAATTCCTTGCGGGTAAAGCCGAACATGCCGGCAAACAGTGCCGCCGGAAGCTGCTGGATGCCGGTGTTGTATTCCTGGACGGCGTTGTTGAAGAAGCGGCGGCTCGCCGCGATCTTGTTTTCGAGGTCGGAGAGTTCACTGGCGAGCTGCTGGAAGTTGGCGTTGGCCTTGAGGTCCGGATAGGCCTCCGACAGCGCGATCAGGCGCCCTAGCGCACCGCTCAACTGATTCTCCGCGGCCGACACCTGCGCCGGTCCCTGCGCCGACATCGCGGAATTGCGGGCCTTGATGACGTCGTCGAGCGTGCCGCGCTCGTGCGAGGCGTAGCCCTTCACGGTCTCGACCAGGTTCGGGACCAGATCGTGACGCTGCTTGAGCTGCACGTCGATGTCGGCAAAAGCCTGGCCGACGCGTTGGCTGAGCGCGACCAGGCGGTTATATGCAGCGAAGGCAAACAGCACGATGATGACGATGACGCCGAGAATGATCCAGCCGGTCGACATGACAGACAGCTCCTGTGGGACGAAAAGACAGGGAAACTAGACGAAAAACCGGGCGTGCGGCGGCCCGGCTGCAGGTGGGGCATGCGTTAGTCGGAAATGGGACGGGATTAGTTCAAGGGGCAACACTCCGCGGTCGTTCCGGGGCGATGCAAAGCATCGAACCCGGAATCTCGAGATTCCGGGTCTGCTCCTTCGGACCATCCGGAATGACAGCGTCAAGTGATGGCGTCGCCCCATCGCCAGCGGCGGGCACTGGCATAGTCGGCCTTGGCGCGGCGGGGCACTTTTCTAAAGGCGAGGCCATCCGGTGTGCAAAGCTTTGCCGTTACGTCCACCTTGCTGACGACGGGTTGCGCAAGCACCCGCGACGCGCGCCTGACAACCGCCGCGCGCGTCAGCGCGACATAGGCGAATTTTTCGTCCTCGTACGGCAGCGCCGCGCCCTTGACCTGCTTGTGCGCGCGGGAGCGCTGCAGGCGCTGGGTGAAATGGCACCAGTCCGGCGCTTGTAGCGGGCATTGGCTGTCGTGCGGGCAGGGGGCGGCGACATGTGCGCCCAGCGCGATCAGGTGCGCGCGCAGCGCGATGATCCGCGCATACCCGGCAGGCGTGCCGGGTTCGACCACGAGCAGCGTATCATGGGTCTTCTGCCACATCAGTTCGGCAAGCGCGCGTTGCTCGGCGTCGCCGATCTCGCCGATCATGTAGCTTGCCACGACCAGGTCGGCTGCATCCGCTTTGACAAGCGCGGCGCGGGCTTCGCCGCGTTCGTAAGCGATGCCGCGCAGCCGGGTGCTGTCGCGGACAAGATCCAGCGCCAGCGTGCGCAGCGCGTCGTTGGCGTCCAGCAGCGTGAAGTCCGTCAGCGACCGGAATGCTTCGGCGGCTGACCAGGTCGCCGTTCCCGGCCCGGCGCCGACATCGAGCAAGCTTCCGGGGGCGAAGTCAGGTCTGTTTTCTGCGAGCGCATTCAGGCTGGCCGTGACCGCGGCATAGGTTGCCGGCATCCGCGCCAACGCATAGGCGAGCGCATCCGTCCCTGAGCGGATGGTAGTGGAGCCGCCGCCGTCGCGGTAGGTTTTCGAGATGGCGGCTGAGCGGCCAGCCGCGTCAGTGCGCGAAAAGCCCCGCAGCTTGCCGTCGAGTGCGGCTTTTAGTTCGGCGGGAAGCTCGGGTGAGGTCATGGTTCTCGTCATGCCCCGCGAAGGCGGGGCATCCAGTAAGCCGTGACAGTAGAGCGCTTCCACAGAGAGCGCGGCGCACTGGATCATCCGCCTTCGCGGATGATGACGTCAACAGGGTGAGGCGACCTGCCTCACGCCACGTTCTGATCCAAAATCTTCACAGCGTCGTCGAGGCCGACCGAGACCAGTTGCGAGACGCCGCGCTCGGCCATGGTGACGCCGAACAGCCGGTTCATCCTGGCCATGGTGATCGGGTTGTGCGTGATGATGATGAAGCGGGTTTCCGTCGACGATGTCATCTCGTGCAGCAGGTTGCAGAACCGCTCCACGTTGTGGTCGTCGAGCGGCGCGTCGACTTCGTCCAGCACGCAAATCGGCGACGGGTTGGTGAGGAACACGGCGAAGATCAGCGCCAGCGCCGTCAGCGCCTGCTCGCCGCCCGAAAGCAGTGACAGCGTCTGCGGCTTCTTGCCAGGCGGTTTCGCGATGATTTCGAGGCCGGCCTCCAGCGGATCGTCGCTCTCGATCAGATGAAGCGCCGCTTCGCCGCCGCCGAACAGTTCGACAAACAGCCGCTTGAAGTGGTCGTTGACGGTCTCGAACGAGGTCAGCAGTCGCTCGCGGGCTTCCTTGTTGAGGCTCTGGATGCCCTGGCGCAGCCGCTTGATGGCTTCGACCAAGTCGTCGCGCTCGGTGGTCAGCGCCGTATGCTGGGTCTCGACCTCGCGCAGTTCTTCCTCGGCGCGCAGATTGACGGCCCCAAGGCGCTCGCGGTCGCGCCGTAGCTTTTCGAGGTTTTCCTCGATTTCGGAAAGCGGCGGCAATTCCGCGCCGGGCTCGATCTCGGCCAGTGCCGCTACCGCGTGCGGCTCGACTTCAAGCATGTCGTGGATTTCGCGCTCGATGTCGGAAAGCCGGCGCTTGGTGCCTTCCATGCGTTCCTCGGCGCGGGCGCTGGCTTCGCGGGAAGAGGAGAGCGCTTCGAGCGACGCCTTGGCGGCGCGGTCGGTTTCCGCCATCAGGCTTTCGGCGGCGGCGAGCGCGTCGGCGGCGAAGCGGCGGGCGCTTTCGGCGGACTCGATCTCGTTGATCAGCGCGCGGCGCTTTTCGGCAAACACGGCCGGCGCATTTTCAAGCTCGGCGCGTTCGGCCGTTACTTCGGTGATGCGCGCCTCGACCGTGGCGACCTGGGAGGCCGAGCTCTGCTTGCGATTCTGCCATTCGGTGCGTTCGGCGGTGATCGCCTGCACGCGCTTGTCGGCCAGCTCCGCTTCGCGTGCCAGTGCCTGGGCTTCGGCCCGCACCTGCGCGGCAAAGCGGCGGTGTCCGTCGATCTCGGTGCGAACGGCGCTCAGTTTCGCTTCGGTCTCATCCGTCGGCGGCAGTTCGGCCAGCGCGGCAGTAGCGCTCTCATGCGCGGCTTCCGCTTCGCTTCGGTCCGCGGCAAGGCGGGTATGGGCTTCGGTCAGCGCGGATTTGCGCGCGGCGTGGCGGCTGATCTCGCGCTCGGTCGCGGCATGGCGCTCGCGCGCCGCATCGGCCTCGCGCTGCGCGGCCCGCCACGCCTCGCGGGCGGCGGTTTCGGCGGCAGATGCCCCCTTCAGTTCGGCCTCGGCGTCTTCCAGCGCCTGCCGCTTGGCGGCGGCATCAGTGCGGGCCTGCTCCAGCTCGTGTTCGATATCGACGAGGCGGGCACGTTCGGCGAGACGCCGCGCGGCGCCGGTCGGCGCATGTGCAGCGGCGACAAAACCATCCCAGCGCCAGACGTCGCCTTCCAGCGATACCAGCCGCTGGCCGGTCTTCAATTGCGAGACGAACTCCGCGCCGCGCTCCTTCGGCACGACGCCGATCTGCGCGAGACGGCGTGCCAGTTCGGCCGGCGCCTCGACATGCGCAGCCAACGCCTCCACGCCGTCCGGCAGCGTCGGATCGTCGAAGCTCGCGCCGGCGTTGGTCCAGCGCATCGGCGCCGAGGGATCGATGGGTGCGTCGAGGTCGTCGCCGAGTACGGCGCCAAGCGCCTTCTCGTAGCCCTTGGCGACGGTGACACCGTCGATGATCGGCGGCCACAGATTCTTGGTCTCGACATTGACGAGTTTTGAAATCGTGCGCGCTTCGGTCTCAAGCCGCTGCACGCGCTTTTCGGCCTCGGTGAGCGGGGCGCGGGAAGCTTCGAGCTTCTGCCGCGCGGCGATGTGACCGGTCTCGCTGGCTTGCGCTGCCGCTTCGGATACCGCCAGCGTTTCCTGCGCGGTCTCCATGGCGGCGGCGAGCGCGTCGATGTCGCCGAGATTGCTGGTCTCAGTGCTGAGTTTCTGCTCGTCGGCCGCGACGCTGGCGATTTCCTGATCGAGCCGGGCCAGCCGGTCGCGATGGGTGCGCACGCCGGCCTCTAACTGGTTGCGCTTGGCGGTGAGGTCAGCGAGCGCCGTGGTCAATTCGCCGAACATACGCTCGGCCGCGGCCAGCGTCGCTTCCGCCTCCGACACGCGCTCGTCGACGCCGGAGCGCTTTTCGACGCGCGATTTGATCTCTTCCTTGATCTCCGCGTCTTCGGTGTCGAGTCGCTGCAGCGCGATCTCGGCATCGGATGTCTGCTGCTGCTCGCGCGCGATATCGGCGACGAACTGATTCAGCCGCCGGTCGAGCTCTGCGACACGCTCTTTGGCGCGCTCTTCCTCGCGGTCGAGCTGTTCGCGCGCATTGGTGAGGCGCTGCAGCCCGGCCGCGGCGCGAGCTTCACCTTCGCGCAGCGCAGGCAGTTCGGAGGCGCGGATCGCCTGGATGCGAGCGGCTTCGGCCTGCTCGCGGGTGCGCTCGGCCATCTCGCGCACGTTGATGTCGTGCGTATGCGCGGCTTCCGCGACGTCGGCATTGGCCTCTAACCAGCGTAGGTGGAACAGCGTGGCTTCCGCCTTGCGCACCTTGGCGGCGACTTCGCGAAACCGGATCGCCTGGCGCGCCTGCTTCTTTAGTCCGTCCATCTGGCTGGAAAGTTGACCGATCACGTCCTCGACGCGGGTGAGGTTGGTTTCGGCGGCCTTTAGCCGCAACTCCGCCTCGTGCCGACGGGCATGCAGGCCGGCGACGCCGGCTGCGTCTTCCAGCACGCGGCGGCGCTGTTCCGGCTTGGCCTGAATGATTTCGCCGATCTTGCCCTGGTGAACCAGCGCCGGCGAACGCGCGCCGGTGGCGGCATCGGCAAACAGGATCTGCACGTCGCGGGCGCGGACGTCGCGGCCGTTGATGCGATAGACCGAGCCGGCCTCGCGCTCGATGCGGCGCGAGATTTCCAGCACATGGCTGTCGTTGACCGCGGCAGGCGCCGTACGATCGGCATTGTCGATCGTCATGGTGACTTCGGCGTGGTTGCGCGCCGGACGGTTGCCGGAACCCGCGAAGATCACCGCATCCATGTCGGCAGCGCGCAGCGATTTGTGCGAGGTCTCGCCCATCGCCCAGCGCAGCGCCTCGACCAGGTTCGACTTGCCGCAGCCGTTCGGTCCGACTACGCCGGTGAGGCCGGGTTCGATCATGAAATCAGTGGGTTCGACGAACGACTTGAAACCGTGGAGGCGAAGGCGCGTGAGTTTCATGAACACAAATCTCTGTTGGCCGGGCGCGAATCTCCCTGCCGTGACAATACCATAGAAGGCAATGTCGGTGTGGATGAGCCGCCCGTTGCGGCGCTTATGAGCCGCGACAATGGCGAGGCCGAGGCCGGAGAGCAACGCCCCCGCGGGGCTTTTCCCAAGGGATTTGAGGCGCTTGTGTGGCGCCTTTTGCTGGACTTATGAGCGCGAATGAATCCGATCGCGCGAATCAGCTCTTCAGCATCGCATTGATGCGCTTTGAGAACTCTTCGAAGCTCTGCTCGCCTTTGAGCATCTCGCCATTGATGAAGAAGGTCGGCGTCGAACTCACCTTCAGCACGTCGGCGGCATATTTCTGGTCGGCGGCGATTTTGTCGAGCAGCGCCTGATCCTTCAGGCAATCCTCGACCTGCGCTTGCGTGAGGCCGGCCTGCTTGCCGATCCGGGTCAGCGTCTCCGTGGTGTTCTTCACCACCCAGTCGTTCTGCTGTTTGAACAGGAGATCGACGACGGCGAAATATTTCGGCGCATCGTCCTTGGCGATGCAGCGCGCCAGCATCGACCCGGCAGCCGCCTTGATGTCGAGCGGGAATTCGCGGAACACGAACCGGATCTTGCCGCTGTCGATGAATTCCGACTTGATCTTCGGGAATACTTTTTCGGTGAATGCCGCGCAATGCGGGCAGGTCATCGAGGCGTATTCGGTGATGGTCACCGTGGCGTTGGCGGGCCCGAGCGCCATGTCGGGCAGCGACTGCGGCTTGGCGACGTCAGCGGGGCTCTGCGCCATCGCGTTCTCGATCAGCCGCAGCGGCGAGAAGCCGGCGAGCAGGCCAAGCCCGGTCAGCGAGAGAGCGGCAGTGAAGGCACGGCGCGTGATCATCAAAGTCTGCTCCCGAATGGCGCGTTCACGCCCGAAAGAAGTACGAAAAAGAAGCCTTCGCTAGCTTGAAACGCCAGTTGTGGCAATGGTGGGTTGCGCGGGGCGAGCCGCGCAAGAGCCTCAATTTCGCTTGATCGCCGCGCCGAGCCGCGCCAGCGCGGCGCGCAGTTCCTCGTCCTCGACCGCCGACAGCGTCTCGGCGACATCAGCCACGGATTTCGGGTCCGGCGCGCGGGGCAGCGCGGGGCGATTTCGGCGCGACAGCGGTGCCTGCCGCAGCGCCAGCCGGCCGACCGCGTTCCAGCCGAAGAAGCGGTTGACCCGTTGCAGGATTACGTCGGAGGAATGCTGGATCTCCAGTGCCATCGGGCCCTCCACCCGCAGCACCAGGGTCGCCGGTTCCTGCGGCTGGCCCTCCACCGGCCGCGGCCATTGCATCTTCAAGGGCTCGGAATGGGCGGCGATGTCGGGTCCGGCAATGTCAGCCCAGCGCGTCACCAACTCGCGCGCGGCAAACCCCTGCTTGGCGTAGGCGTCGGAAAAGACGTCGCTGAGCAGGACGGAAAGCGGTTTTGCGGAGATCGGACCGGGTTTGGACATGGGGCACCATATATCACCTCGTGTGATGGGCGGAACCACCTCCGGTATTATCGCCGGGCTTGTCCCGGCCACCCACGTCCTCCACTGCAGCGGCGAAGAAAGACGTGGATGCCCGGGACGAGCCCGGGCATGACATGGAGAGATCTGCGCTCCCACACTAAAGTGCAGCTATGAGTCCTGCGGTCGCCAAAATCGAACGACAAGAAAAACCTGTTGTGGCGGAGTCCCGCCCCGCGCTGCTGCTCGACTGGTACGACCGTCATCGCCGCCGGTTGCCGTGGCGGGCGGCGGCCGGCGAGCGGACTGATCCGTACCGGGTCTGGCTGTCGGAAATCATGCTGCAGCAGACCGGCGTCAAAACGGTCGGGCCGTATTTCGAGAAGTTTTTGGCGCGCTGGCCGGATGTCACCGCGCTCGGCCGCGCCTCGCTGGATGACGTGCTGCGGATGTGGGCCGGGCTCGGCTATTATTCGCGCGCGCGCAATCTACATGCCTGCGCGGTCACGGTGCTGCGCGACCATGCCGGGGTGTTTCCCGACACCGAGGAAGGCCTGCGCCAATTGCCGGGGATCGGGCCTTACACGGCAAAGGCGATCGCCGCGATCGCTTTCGACATCCGAACCATGCCGGTCGACGGCAACATCGAGCGGGTGGTGTCGCGGCTTTACGCGATCGAGGAGCCATTGCCGCAGGCGAAGCCGCGCATCCAGGAATTGGCGGCGACGCTGCTGGGTCCCTCGCGTGCCGGCGACAGCGCGCAAGCCTTGATGGACCTAGGCTCCTCGATCTGTACGCCGAAGAAGCCGGCTTGTACGTTGTGCCCGCTCAACGATGATTGCTCCGCTCGCCTGCGCGGCGATCAGGAGACGTTTCCGCGCAAGGCGCCGAAAAAGCCGGGAATGCTGCGCCGCGGCGCGGCCTTCATCATCACGCGCGGCGACGAACTCCTCGTTCGCACCCGCGCAGAAAAGGGCCTGCTCGGCGGCATGACCGAAGTGCCTGTTTCGGACTGGCTCGCCAGACAGGACGACAAGGTGGCGCTGGAGCAGGCGCCTGACCTCAACGGCGTGGCGCGCTGGCATCGCAAGGCCGGCGTCGTCACCCACGTGTTCACGCATTTTCCGCTCGAGCTCGTGATCTACACCGCTGATGTAGCCGCTCGCACGCGCGCGCCGGAAGGCATGCGCTGGGTGCCGATCGCAACGCTCGCAGACGAGGCGCTGCCCAATGTGATGCGCAAGGCCATCGCGCACGGGCTGGGTGAATGACGGCATGCGCCGCCATCTGGCGACGCACGCTGACCTTGCGATTAGTTGGTCCGAGATGCCTCGACCGCGAACGCTACGATCCGTCGCACCAGGGGCAGCACCGCAAGCAAGGTCGGAAACGCCACCAGCCAGGATATCGCCCATGCGGTGGGCCACGTCGCGACAAAGGCAGGTGTAGGTCCGAGGCTCCTCAGCGTCGAGATCGCAGAGACGACGAACGTCATCAGCACTGACAACACCAGCGGCATGATGATCGCCGCGTAGCGCGCAGGCAATTTTCCGCGGCGATGCGGAGCAGGAGAGGATATCATGATTTCACTCTTCGGAATTTCGGTCGGTCAATCACCGGCGTGCATGGCGCATCCTCCGGGGGTCGAGCCGACCGGTTGAATGCGTTGCCTGACGTGAGACGCTTACGGCGCGCATAGCGCAACCCCAGCTTCATAACGGCGGCGGGGTATGGGCACCAGCCGAAATCCACCGCGCTCGTTTGGAAGTTGTCAAAAGCGGCGAGCCGGGCTGGCGGGCGACGTGCACACCCTGCTGACACCATGTTGGCAGCAGGCCTGCGCTAGGTAGGAGCCTCACGGAGATTCCCATGATCAGCACCGTCTTCGACAATTTCACCGCCCCGCCGTCCTCCAAATTGCTCGGCTGGCATCTGCTCGACGCGCGGCCGAGCGACGGCTGGATCCGCATCGGCTTCGACGGCAAGCGGGATTTCTGCAATCCCGCCGGTTTCGTGCAGGGCGGCATTCTGTCGGCAATGCTCGACGACACGATGGGACCGGCGGTGTTCGCCATGACCGAGGGAAAACTCTACACCGCGACCATCACCATGACGGTGAATTTTCTGGTGCCGGCCAAGCCGGGGCCGATCACCGGTGAGGCCAAGGTCACCCAGCTCGGCAAGACCGTGGCTTTCGTGGAGGGACGGCTGATGGCCGAGGATAGCACCGTGCTGGCGATGGCTACGACCAGCGCGCGACTGGTCGAGACGGCGAAGGCGATTGCCGCCCCGGCTAGCTCGCGGCCCGCGGCGCTTCCCGCATGATCTGGACGATCGGAGGCTTGGCGTTGAGCCCCTCGACCTGGAAGCCGGCGACGCGCTTGTAGTTGGCGGCGATGTCTTCTAGCTCTTGCAGCGAGAGCACGTCGGTGACGACGTTATAGCCGTTCGGCGCGCGCTCTTCGACGAGCTGCATCACCTGCTCGGGCCCGTTGCGGCGGTTGAGCATCACGAGGTCGGTGGTGGCCGGCCGACGCTCGGCCTCATACGCTGATAGCGCGGCGTTGGTCGTGCCCTTCGCCAGGATCTCGCGGGTGATGACGCGTGCGTCCAGAATGGCCTGCGACGCGCCGTTGGAGCCGATCGGGTACATCGGATGCGCGGCATCGCCCATCAGCGTGACCCGGCCGAACGTCCATTGCGGGATCGGATCGCGATCGACCAGCGGATATTCGTAGGCGTGCGGGCAATTCTCGATCAGCCCGGGCACGTCGAGCCAGTCGAACTTCCAGTCCGTGAACCAGGGCAGAAACTCTTCGAGTTTTGCGGTGCGATTATAGTCCTCGCGCCGCCATTGATAGGTCGGCGGCATGTGCCGCTCGGCCACCCAGTTGATTCTGAATTTGCCGGCGCTGTCGGCCTGCTTCGAAATCGGATAGCAGACGAATTTCAGGATCTCATGCCCGGCCATGATCATGGAGCGGCCGGACAGGAAGGCGTCGCTATCGGTGATGCCGCGCCACAGGATGCGCCCGTTCCAGATCGGCGGACCTTCGTCTGGATAGAGCTTTTCACGGACCGCCGAATGGATGCCGTCGGCCGCGATCAACAGCGCGCCGTCGTGAACGCCTTTCGATTTTCCAGTCGCCTTGTCGATGAATTCGGCGCGGACGCCGTTTTCGGTTTCGGTCCAGCCGGAGAGATGATGGCTGGTCAGAATATTTTCTTTTCCCAGCCGTTCCATCGCGGCGTCGAGCAGGATCTGCTGCAGCGTGCCGCGATGGATCGAGAACTGCGGCCATTTGTAACCGGCCTCGATGCCACGCGGCTCGCTCCAGATCGGCTTGCCGTGCTTGGAAAAATACGCGAGCTCCTTGGTGCGGACGGCGGCCGCATCGAGCACATCATGCAGGCCGAGCTCGATCAGCTCGCGCACCGCATGCGGCAGCACGTTGATGCCGACGCCGAGCGGCCGCAGTTCGGGCACGCTCTCGAATACTTTGGCAGGTACGCCGATCTGGTGCATGCTGAGCGCCAGCGTCAGCCCGCCGATGCCGCCGCCCGCAATGAGAACAGTCATTAATAAGCCCTCGACACACCCTGCGATAATCTGGATTTACATTGTCATGACATGGCGGCGTGGCCGTGGGCAACCGGGAAAAGCCGGCATTTGCCACTGGCGCCCGGCCGGGATGGACGGCGGATCGCCGGGCCGTTAACCTGCCGCGCCACCACCGTGAGGACAGCCATGCTCAAGCTCTACTACGCCCCTGGCACCTGCGCACTCGCATCGCATATCGCTCTGGAGGAGGCCGGCGCCTCCTACACGGCAGAGCGGCTCGACTTCAAGAACAGCCAGCAGACCACCCCGCAATATCTCGCGATCAACCCCAAGGGACGCGTGCCTGCGCTGGTGACGGACCGCGGCACCCTGACCGAAACGCCGGCGATCCTCGCTTTCATTGCGAGCAGCTTTCCGGAAGCGAAGCTGGCGCCGGAAGATCCCTTCGCCTTCGCGCAGGCGCAGTCCTTCAACAGCTATCTCTGTTCCACCGTGCATGTCTCGCACGCGCACAAGATGCGCGGCTATCGCTGGGCGGCCGAGGAGTCCTCGTTCGCCGACATGAAACGAAAAGTAGCGGAAAACATGGGGGCGGGCTTTGCGCTGATCGAGCGCGACATGCTGACGGGGCCGTGGGTGATGGGCGAGCAGTACACGATCTGCGACCCCTATCTGTATACGATCGCGGGCTGGCTGGAGGGCGACGGCGTCGATCTTGCGACGCTGCCGAAGCTGGCCGCTCACCGCAAGCGGATGTCGGAGCGGCCGGCCGTGCAGAGGGTGCTGGCGGACGAGAAGAGCTGAGAGCATGTCCGACCTCATCCCTGAGGAGCCGCGAAGTGGCGTCTCGAGGATGAATGGCACCAGCGGGGCCTCGTGGTTCGAGACGCGCTACGCGCCTCCTCACCATGAGGGTTTGGCCTGTCGGGTGGGCAAAGCGATAGCGTGCCCACCATTCAAGTTCACGCCTGATGGAGAGGCGGTGGGCACGGCGCAAGTGCGCCTTTGCCTACGCAGTCTTTTTCCCGCGCTCCATTTCGCGGCCAATGCTTAGCACGATGTTGCGCAGCCAAATTGAGCCGGGGTCCATCTGCGCGCGGGTTGGATAGAACATGAATTGCTCGTCGATCCCGGGGTCGAGCGGCGGCGTGACGGTTGCGAGCGACAATTGCCTGGACAGCGCGCCGATCAGGCGGCGCGGCACGAAGGCGACGAGATCGGTGCGCGCGGCAATATGCAGCGCCTCGATATAGCCGGGCACGACCAGCGCGATCCGCCGCTCGATGCCCTTGGGGCGCAACCACATGTCGATCAGGTCCTCCCTCTGGCCGCGGATCACCACCGCGACGTGACGCGCGTCGAGAAAGGCTTCGATCCGCTTCAGCCGCGCGCCGGCGGGATGACCGCGCCGGACGGCGAGCGCGTCGCTGTCGGTGTAGAGCCGTTGCCGGTGAAATCCAGTGAAGGCGTTGCCGATCGAGATCACAAGATCGATGGTGCGGGCGAACTCCGCGGCGAAGATTGCCGGCCCGCGCCATGGCACCACGTCGATCCGGACGTTCGGCGCTATCCTGGTGATCTTCTCCATCAGCGACGGCATCAAGAGTTCAACCGCCAGATCCGGCATCATCAGGCGAAACTGACGTTCACTCCTCGCCGCGTCGAACTCATCGGCGATGAACAGCGAGCGCACCTGGTCGAGCGCCTGCGCCAACGGCGCTCGCAAAGCCTGCGCCCGTGGAGTCAATTCCATGCGCGCGCCGGTGCGCACCAGCAGCGGATCGCCGATGAGGTCGCGCAGCCGTTGCAGCGCGTGGCTCGCCGCCGGCTGCGACAGCCCGATCCGCATCGCGGCACGGCTGACGCTGGTTTCTTTCAACAGTGCGTCGAGCGCCACCAGTAGATTGAGGTCAAGCGAATTCAAATTCATGCAGTGAATATATATCATATCCGCTATCGATTGGAAGAATGACACGCGGCGCGCGATGATTGCGCTACCGCATCAAAGGAGAAGTCGCGATGAGCGCAGCAGCAAACAAGAAACTAGTGCAGCAGGTCTATACGGAGTCCGCCAACCGCAGCGGGACCACATTCGTCGACAATCTGGCCGAGGACGCGACCTGGATCGTCACCGGGCAGTATTCGTGGTCGCAGGAGTTCAAGGGGCGTGAAGCGATCCAGAATGGCCTGATGGGGCACGTGCGATCGATGCTCGGGGCGCGGCCGCGCACGCTGGCGTTCAACTTCATCGCGGAAGGCGATTATGTCGTGGTCGAAGCTCGCGGCGACAACGTCACCAAGGCGGGAATTCGCTACGACAATCAATACTGCATGGTCTGGCGCATCGAGGACGGCAAGATCAAGGAGATCAAGGAGTATTGCGATTCCGCATTGACCGAGCGTGTGCTCGGGCCGTTTCCGGCCGAACGCAAGCTTGCCGCCGCGGGTTGAGAGTTGAGCAGTGTTTGCACAGAGCAGTTCGTTAGGGTGGGAAAAGCGACTTGTCCCCCGTAGCTCGAAGAGCGAAGGCGAAAGCGTGCCCATCAATTCTTCGAACCTCCAAGCCGAAAGGCGGGCACGGCGCAGGAGCGCCTTTGCCCATCCTACGAAGTAAACGAAAACGGCGCCCGCGAGGGCGCCGTTTCATCTATCGCGCCACGCTCAGGCAGCTTTCACCGAGAGATGCTTGAACATGTTGCTGCGGGCTTCGTCGTCCATCTCCGCCTTGAACTTGAAGTTATCCTTCAGCGCAATCGCTTTCGCCGCCGCAGGCCGTGCCGAGATCTCGTCGACCAGCCGCTTGACGTTGGAATATTTCGCAACCGCGTCCTCGCCGAGGACGAAGGGGATCATGCGAGCCCAGCCCCATACGTCCATGTCAACGATGGTGTAGGTGTCGCCGACCATGTAGCGGCGGCTGGCGAGATGGTCGTTGAGAATGCCGAAGTGCCGCTGCGCCTCGAACTGGTAACGGTTATTCGCGTAGTCCACTTTTTCCGGCGCGAAATGCTTGAAGTGGACGGCCTGGCCGGAGAATGGGCCGACGCCGGTAGCCACGAACATCAGCCAGGACAGCAATTCGCCGCGATTGGCCGGCGTGTTCGCTGGCAGAAACTTCCCGGTCTTTTCAGCGAGATAGAGCAGGATGGCGTTGCTGTCGAACACTGTGATGCCGTCATCGTCGATCGCGGGCACCTTGGCGTTCGGATTGATGGCGAGATATTCCGGCTTGAACTGGTCGCCCTTGCGGGTGTCGATGGCGACCGGCTGATAGGCGATGCCGGCTTCCTCGAGGAACAGCGCGACCTTGGTCGGGTTGGGCGATCCGTTGAAATAGAATTTGAGCATTTTGGAATTTTTCCCCATTGCTTCTTGCAGGCAGGAGCTTCGGACACGGCGGCAATGCCACCGGAGCACGTGCATGCTCAAATTTTTGCGGGGTGCGCAAGCGACGAGTTCGTGAAAGGGCGGGCCTTTACGATATGGCCAGCCCGCCGATGCCGGCGACCGCAAGGGCGGCGCCCGCCGCGATCATCACCGCGGCAAAACGAATTTCCGAACGCAGCGCGGTACGTTGCCCCGCGCGTTCCGATCCTCGCGCATAACCGTGGACGATGATCTGCTCGCTGAAGGTGCCGCTGGCGTCCAGAATGTCGGTCAAACCCGCGCAGGCGACGAGGATGCCGAGGATGACCAGCCCGGCAGGGCCGAGCAAGCTCAGCAGCAGCATGGGAAATAGGCCGACCAGGAAGATCGGCAGTAGCGGCAGCACAATGAAGGACTCGGAGCCTCGCGTGCGCATGGAAGTAATCTCTTAATGGAAATGAATGCAACTCTTATACGTTCAAATAAGGGCGAAAAGGCGCAAGGCTACCTGCAAGCATGGCGCGGCTGCCATGCCGGCCGATCAAGCCGGCTGCGCAGGACGTGGGCAAGCGGCATTTGAGCCATGTCGGCCCGCAAGCCGTACGCACGTTGCGGTGCTTTGGCGCGGTCCCTGCCATCGGCGGCGCACCTGGATTCCTCGTGGTGAGGTGAACTAAGTCTTAACCTGCCGCCATTTCGGAACGGATTTCGGCGCGCAGCTCGTCGATCAGCTTGAGGCCGTTCTTGGTCTCGACATGCCAGAAGGTCCAGCCGTTGCAGGCGCCGGAGCCCTGCGCCACCGCGCCGATGCGGTGGATCGAGCCGACCTTGTCACCGAGCATAATGGCGCCGTCGGCGCGGACCAGCGCGCCGTGGCGCTTTTTGGAATCGACCAGTTTGGTGCCGGGCGGAATCATGCCGCGCTCGATCAGTTCGGAGAATGCGACGCGGGGGGCGTCGCGCGCGGTCATGAACGGCGCCAGCGTCGCCTCGGGCAGCGGTTCGACCGCGGCGATACGTTCTTCGGCCGCAGCCGCATAGGTCTTATCGCGCTCGAAGCCGATGTAGCGCCGGCCGAGACGTTTTGCCACGGCGCCGGTGGTGCCAGTGCCGTTAAAGGGATCGATCACGAGATCGCCGGGTTTTGACGACGACAGCAGCACGCGCGCCAAAAGGCCCTCGGGCTTCTGGGTCGGGTGTACTTTCTTGCCGTCGGCGCCCTTGAGGCGCTCTTCGCCGGTGCAAAGCGGGATCAGCCAGTCGGAACGCGCCTGCACGTCCTCATTGGCGGCCTTCAGGGCCTCATAGTTAAACGTATAGCCCTTGGCCTTCTCGTCGCGCGCCGCCCAGATCATGGTTTCATGCGCATTGGTGAAGCGGCGGCCGCGGAAATTCGGCATCGGATTGGTCTTGCGCCAGACGATGTCGTTGAGGACCCAGAAGCCGAGGTCCTGCATGATCGCGCCGACGCGGAAAATATTGTGGTAGGAGCCGATCACCCACAGCGTCGCCGACGGTTTCATGACGCGGCGGCAGGCAAGCAGCCAGGCGCGGGTGAAATCATCGTAAGCGGCGAACGACGAAAACTTGTCCCAGTCGTCGTTGACGGCATCGACGTGGGATTCGTCGGGGCGCTTCAGATCGCCCTTGAGCTGCAGGTTGTACGGAGGATCTGCGAACACCAGATCGACCGAACCGGCCGGAAGCTTCGACATCTCGGCGACGCAATCGCCGACGACGATGCGAACGCTGGACTCAGACTCAAATTTAGTGCGGGGCGCCCTTGCAGACGCCCCGCGACGCGACACAACCATGACTCAATTACTCTGACTCAGGCGACGCTGTCGGCGACGCGGGACTAAACAACCGACTGGCGATACATTGACCGGGCAAAGTAAAAATCGACTTAACCAAGAAAGTCATCGACGCAGAATGCGAAGAGAGATCATCGACAAAACTGCCAGCAGAGATTGCGGCGGCTTGCGCACTAGGCAATTTTTGCCGGGCGGGTTATTGATTAATGAAATGGAAATTTTACGTGATTGCCGCGTTGGGTATTCTGGCCAACAGCCGGGGATGAGGAAATAGCGCCATGCGTTACGATGATTTCCGCCGCAGCGACGATATCGAAGACCGTCGCGACGAGGGCGGCGGTGGAATGGGTGGCGGCGGCGGCTTTGGCCTGCCGATGGGCGGCGGCGGGCTCGGCATCGGCACCATCATTGTGCTCGGCCTCGTCGGCTATGCCTTCGGAATCGATCCGCGCATCCTGATCGGCGGCGCTGAAATCCTGACCGGCGGCGGTCAGGCGCCGACCTACCAGACCGATCGCAGGTCGGGACCGGCCAAGACCGGCGCGCCGAAGGACGAAGTCGGCAGCATGATATCAGGCATTCTCGGCGAGATCGACGACCGCTGGAGCGAGATCTTCCAGTCCAGCGGCCAGAATTATACCGGGCCGCGCATCGTGCTGTTTCGCAACGCCACGAACGGTGGTCGCTGCGGCATGGCGCAGTCCGCGATGGGACCGTTCTACTGCCCGCCGGACAAGCAGATCTTCCTCGACACCAGTTTCTTCCGCGAAGTCGAGACGCGGTTTCGCGGCTGCTCGGGCAGTGCTTGCAAGTTCACGACGGCCTACATCATCGCGCACGAAGCGGGACATCATATCCAGAATCTGCTTGGCATCCTGCCGCGCGTGACACGGCTGCAGCAGCAGGCCGGCAGCAAGGCGGAAGCCAATGCGCTGCAGGTCAAGGTCGAACTGCAGGCGGATTGTCTTTCCGGCGTCTGGGTCAATCGCGAAGAGAAGAAGCGTCCGGGCTTCATCGAGCCCGGCGATATCGACGCGGCACTGAAAACGGCAACTGCAATCGGCGACGACACGCTGCAGCGGCAGTCGACCGGCAGGGTGGTGCCCGACAGCTTCACTCACGGTTCGGCAGCGCAGCGCAAGCAATGGTTCATGACCGGCTACCAGCAGGGCACGGTACAGGCCTGCAACACCTTTGCTCAGGGAGCGTTGTGACGATCTCGTGCCCCGGATGCTGCGCAGCGCGTCAGCGGTGCGCTGCTGATCCGGGGCCCATGTCGCCAAGGAAAGAATAGATCCCGGCTCTGAGGCGCATCGCTACGCGCTGCACCGCGTCCGGGACACGGGAAGCACAGATGTCCTCCATCGACGAAACAAAACAATTCGTGCCGCTCAACATCGCGGTGCTGACGATCTCGGATACCCGCTCGCTGGCGGACGATAAATCCGGCGCCACGCTGGCGGATCGGCTGACGGCGGCCGGTCATCATCTTGCCGCGCGCGAGATCATCGTCGACGACGTCGATGCGATCCGCATCATTATCAAGCGCTGGATCGCCGATCCTGATGTCGATGCGATCATCACCACCGGTGGCACCGGTTTCACTGGCCGTGACGTGACACCGGAAGCGATCGAGCCGCTGTTCGAAAAGCGGATGGATGGTTTTTCCATCGCCTTCCACATGCTCAGTCACGCCAAGATCGGCACGTCGACGGTGCAGAGCCGCGCTACCGCGGGCGTTGCGGGGGCGACCTTCATCTTCTGCCTGCCAGGATCGCCGGGCGCTTGCCGCGATGCATGGGACGGCATCCTCGCAGCTCAACTCGACTACCGCACGCGCCCCTGCAATTTCGTCGAGATCATGCCGCGGCTGGATGAGCACCTGCGGCGGCCTAAAGCCAAGGGCGCGTCGGCTTAGCTCTTGCACTCATTCCGGGGCGCCTCGAAGAGGCGAACCCGGAATCTCGAGATTCCGGTTCCGGTCCTTCGGACGGTCCCGGAATAACGAACCAACTACAACTTCAATTCCCAAGTTTCGCCGACGAGATCAACGCCAAAGCTATGGTGCGGCTCTTCCTTGACGCGACAGAAGCCTGCGGCCTGATAGATACCGCGCGCGGCGACAAGGATGCTTTGGGTCCACAGCGTCATCTTCTTATAGCCCTTCTCGCGCGCCGCGCGGACGCATTGCTCGACGAGCGCGCGGCCGACGCCGAGCCCGCGCGCCTTTTTCTCCACTAGCAACAGCCGCAGCTTTGCGACGTCATCACTGCCCTTCACCAGAAAGATCGAGCCGACCGGCTGGCCGCCTGCTTCCGCAATCCAGCAATGCTCGCGCGAAGCGTCATAGGTCTTGATGAACTGCGCGCAGATCTCGGCGACCAGTGCCTCGTAGCTGATGTCCCAGCCATACTCCTCAGCATAGGCCTTTGCCTGGCTCGAGATCACCCAGCCGATGTCGCCGGGTCGGTGGCTGCGCAGGATAAACGCAGCCGGCTTCGCCGTCGGGCGCTCCAGCGTCTGTTCGATTGTCGTCATCGCGCTGACGACGGCGTTGCGCTGATTGTCGTCCAGCACAGCGAGCAGGCTTCCAACTTCCTCGCGCGCGCGGCGCTCGAGCTCGGCCTGGGCGGAGCGCCCCTTCGCGGTGAGCGAGAGTTCGTTGACGCGGCCGTCGTCCTTTGAAGGCTTTCGCGTCACGATCTGGCGGCGCTGTAGCCCCTGCAAGGTCCGGCTCAGGAAGCCGGGATCGAGGCCGAGGTCACGGGTGAGGTCGGTGGCAGTGCAGGCCGGGCGATGCCTGATCTCGTACATGATGCGCGCTTCCTGCAGCGTGAACGGGCTGTGCAGAAGCTTCGGCTCGATGATGCCGAGCTTGCGGGTATAGAAGCGGTTGAAGGCGCGAACGGCCGCGACTTCTTGTTCGGAATTCATCTGAGACACCTCGATATTTGCTATTGTCAAAGATATATTTGATTTTGGCAAGTATATTCTGGCCGCGGCATCCGGCAAGGCGCGCCAGCGCCCGTTCTACTTTGCATGGGGTTGTTTTCGATATTTTGTGGCTGGGCCGCCCTAGGCGATGACCATGATCCGGCTGCGCAACTGGGTGCGCGCCGAGCGGCCGAGCTGGCGCAGCAGCCGCGTCTCGGAACGGCGGGAGCCAGGCCGGTGACCGCCAAGCCGCTCATAATGATCGCGGCCGATCAGCAGCCCCTGTTCCGCCGACGGCCCGGTGATCATGCGGGCGACGAATTTAAAGCCGTCGCGCAACCGCGTCTCGGCATACGGCGAGCGGGCATAGCGAAACACCCCGGCGCGGGGCCGGCCGCTACCCGATACGTTCTGGATGAACTGCGTGGTCTCTTCGATCCAGCTGCTGTCGAGCACCGCGCCGGCGTGCAGGAACATCAGCCATGGCGAGCGCGCCGCCCGCGCGCCGGCGGCCAATGCCGCGGCGCGTGTTCCCTCAAACTTGAGAAAGCGGCAGCCGGCCACGTCGGCCACCCGCTCGATCACGCCGTTGCCGGTTCCGTCGACCAGCAGCACCTCCGAGATAACGCCGGCTGCAGCGCCGGGCACCAGCGCCGCCAGCGTTGCGACGGCGGGCTGTTCTATTCCTTCGGTCGGAACGATCACGCTCAACATGAGTGAGGCTTCGGTGGCTCAAACGGTGAAAAACGCCGCACTGTTATCACCTTGTCACAATCAAAGCAGCCGTTTGCGCGGATATTTTTGCGGCACGGCGACGCCGGCTCGCTTTCCGGCATTTGCGCTTCCTCTGAAATGCTGTCGATGATGTTCTTGATTTGTTCTCGATGCGTGCTATGTTGGCTTCATGAGCCGAGCATCCTCTCATGCCCTCAAGCACCCGCCGGTCACGGCACCCTCCGAGCCGGTGGGTGCGACACCTTTTCCCGAACTTGCCGTTGCCATCGAACGCCAGCGGCGGCGCGGCCGCGGCGCGCAATCCAACCAGAGCGGCCGGTTCGAGGCAGAGGCGCGGGTCGCCTTCGACGATGGCTGGCAGAGCCTGGACGACCTGCCGCCGTTCAAGACGACGGTGTCGCTGGATACCTCGCGCAAGGTCATCACCCGCAACGACTCGCCCGATATCGGGTTTGACCGCTCGATCAATCCCTATCGAGGCTGTGAGCACGGTTGCGTCTACTGCTTCGCGCGGCCGACCCACGCCTTTCTCGGGCTGTCGCCCGGGCTCGATTTTGAATCCAAACTGCTCGCCAAGCCGGATGCGCCGGAATTGCTCGAGAAGGAACTGGCGGCGCCCGGTTACGAGCCGCGAATGATCGCGATCGGCACCAACACCGATCCCTATCAGCCGATCGAGCGCGAGCACAAGATTATGCGCGGCATTCTCGAAGTGCTCGATCGCGCCGGGCATCCCGTCGGCATTGTCACCAAATCGGCCCTGGTGACGCGCGACATCGACATTCTGCAGCGAATGGCAAGGCGCAATTTGGCCAAGGTCGCCATTTCCGTGACCACGCTCGACCCCAAGCTCGCCCGCACCATGGAGCCGCGCGCCTCGACGCCGCCGAAGCGGCTGGAGGCGCTGCGGCAATTGTCGCAGGCCGGCATCCCCGCAACCGTAATGGTTGCACCCGTCATCCCCGCGCTGAACGATTCCGAGATCGAACGCATTCTCGATGCCGCGGCTCACGCCGGCGTCAAGGAAGCAAGTTACGTGCTGCTGCGGCTGCCGCTGGAGGTGCGCGACCTCTTTCGCGAATGGCTGATGGCGAACTACCCCGATCGTTACCGCCACGTATTCACCCTGATCCGCGACATGCGCGGCGGGCGCGACTATGACTCGCAATGGGGGACGCGGATGAAGGGCACCGGCCCGATGGCCTGGATGATCGGGCGAAGATTCGAAATCGCCTGCGAGAAGCTCGGCCTCAACAAGCGGCGCTCGAAATTGACGACCGATCATTTCGTCAAGCCGAAGCGGAACGGACAGCAACTGAGTTTGTTTTGATCGTCATTGCGAGCGAAGCGACGCAATCCATCTCGCCACGCAAGGAAAGAATGGATTGCTTCGTCGCGGAGCCTGTCATCGGACGCGCATTCGCGCTACCCATTGGCTCCTCGCAATGACGGGGAGAGAGAGTCGCATGAGTGCTAGTAAGCCAGTCCCCCGGTTCACTGTCATCACGCTCGGCGTCAGCGACATGCGCGCCAGTATCGCTTTTTACGAAGCGCTCGGCTTTGCCCGAAAAATGCGCGCGACCGGTGAGGCCGTCGCTTTCTTCGATACCGGCGGCACGGTGATCGCGCTTTTCCCATGGGATCAACTCGCCCGCGACGCCACGCTGCCCGATCAGCCGCGGCCGAAAACCTTTCGCGGAACGACGCTCGCCTGGAATTGCAGCTCCGTCGAGGAAGTCGACACCGTGCTGGATTTCGCAGTCTCCTGCGGCGCTTCGCTGTTGAAGCCCGCGCACAAGACCGACTACGGCGGTTACTCCGGTTATTTCGGCGATCCCGATAATCATCCTTGGGAAGTCGTGGTCGCGCCCGGCATCGAGGTCGGCGAGGACCGGCGGGTGCATCTGCGGGATTAGAACGCGCGACATTACGGCGGCGCCGCTTCTCTCTGCCGGTGAATTGCCGTATTGCCGCTTGATGAGCCGGAAACCCGCGCCAGTATCGGAAAAGCAGCCGCTCGTCATTCTGGCAAAGCCGCGCCTGATTTTTCAGCGATAGCGAGGTAATGCGCTTTGCATTTGCCGGAGCGCCGATGGCAAGGGATGCTGCCGAGGATTTCATTCGGCGATTCTTCACCTTTGGCGCCAGCCTCACGGGGATGGCGGTTCTGGCGGAAAAGCCCGTGGGCGAAATCATCGGCTTTGCCGGCTTGTCGCCATGCGGCGCGTTGGGAACTGACGATTTTGAGATCGGGTTTGTCCTTGCGCGCCGGGTATCGGGCCGGGGGATCGCGACCGAAATCGGGAAGGCGCAGCTCGCTTTTGGGTTCGACCAACTCAAATGCAGCAGATTGCTTGGACTGGTCGATCCGAGCAACGCACCATCCATTCATGCCCTCGAGAAGCTCGGAATGCGTTATCTGCAGACGATTGCGGACCCCAGGCGCGGCAGCCGGAGCGTTTATGTGATTGAGGCCGGGGAGTGGCGATGAGGTTTCGCTGAATAACGGGAATTGTGCCGGGTTCCCGGTTGCGCGCCGCCGCGCGCTGGCGCACGAATCCCGGCCATGATTCGGGACAAGTCCGCCAAAAAAACTGACGGGAAATCAGAGAAGAAAGCCGGCAAGGAGCAGGCCGAGCCGCCCAAGGGCGTGATCGCGGTTGCCCCGCCGAGCTTTCGCCGCGAGCGAGCGCTGATCAAGCGCGGCGTCTGGCCGGTCGCCGGCTGCGACGAGGCCGGGCGCGGTCCGCTGGCGGGACCGGTAGTGGCGGCCGCGGTCATCCTCGATCCCAAGCGAATCCCCAAAGGCATCGACGATTCCAAGCGGCTGACGCCCGAACGCCGCGAAGAATTGTTCGAGGAAATCTGCGCGACCTCGTCCTTTGCGGTCGCCTTTGCCTCAACCGCGCGGATCGACCGCGACAATATCCTGCGCGCTTCGCTCTGGGCGCTGGCGCGTTCCGTGCACGCGCTGCCCGAGATGCCGAAGCATGTGTTCGTCGACGGCCGCGACAAGATCGATGCGCCCTGCGACTGCGAGGCGGTAATCGGCGGCGACGGCATCATCATGTCGATTGCAGCAGCCTCGATCATCGCCAAGGTGACGCGCGACCGCCTGATGAGCGCATTGGCGCTGGATTGCCCGGGCTATGGTTTCGAAACCCACAAGGGCTACGCGGTGCCGGAACATCGCGAAGCGCTGGACCGGCTCGGCCCGAGCATCCACCACCGCCGGTTTTTTGCACCCGTCATTGCCGCGCGGCAGAAACACTTCCCCGAGACGGTCGAAGTCGAACCCGATCTATTCACGGTGGATGGGGAGATCGATTCCGATATCTCGGTCACGATCTGAGATCGGT
This sequence comes from Bradyrhizobium australiense, assembly GCF_013114825.1. GTDB lineage: Bacteria > Pseudomonadota > Alphaproteobacteria > Rhizobiales > Xanthobacteraceae > Bradyrhizobium > Bradyrhizobium australiense. Next base: position 300,415 of record NZ_JAAVLX010000001.1, read on the forward strand.
TGCCTCCACGGCTCCTGCGCTCTATCAAACGTCCCCAAGGACAAGGCTGCCCGGCCCGGCATTCGGACGTTTCATGCGCTTCACCTCGCTCGTTGTCGAACTGATCCGCGCCCGCCCACGGCTGGTGGTCTGGCTCGTGGTGTTGGTGCAGGCCGCACTTTGGCTGCTCCTGCCGATGCTGCTCTACCGCAGCCCGCCCGGCGACCTAGCGACTGCGCTGGCTTTCGGACGGGAATACCAGGTCGGAACCTGGCTCGGCCCGCCGCTGGCGTTCTGGCTGACCGACATCGCCTTTCGCGCCGCCGGCAACCACATGTTCGGCGTCTATCTGCTGGCGCAGGTCTGCGCCGTCGTGACCTTCTCGATCTACTATCAACTGGCTCGCGCGATTGTCGGCGGGCAGCAGGCGGTACTTGCGGTGCTGCTCTCGATGACGGTGGTGGCCTTCAGCTCGCCCGGCGTCGAGTTCGGCCCGCTGGTGCTGGCGCGGCCGTTGTGGGCGCTGCTTTTGCTGCATTCCTGGCAATTGATCGGCCAGAACCGGCGTAATGCGTGGTTCGCTTGGTCGATTGAGGCCGGGCTTTTGTTGCTGATCACGCCGGCGGCGCTCGGATTGTTGCTGCTGCTCGCCGGATTTGCCGTTGCCACTGCGCGGGGGCGGCGCGTGCTGATGTCGCTCGATCCGCTCTATGCGCTGCTCGTGATCGCCGTCTTGGTCTTGCCGTATCTGATCTGGTTGCTCCGCGCCGATGCGCTCGCGATGCCGCCGTGGCCCGCGATCTCCGATCTCGGCGCGCGCGCCCTGCACTGGGGCTGGCTGCTCGTCGGCCTCGTGCTCGCGATCTCCGCCATCGTGCTGCTGGCGATCCTCAACTCCGGCTGGTTCGCCCGCAATGCCGGGGAGGCGCCGATCATCTACCGGCCGCCGGTCGATCCGCTGGCGCGCGAGTTTGTCTATTTCTTTGCGCTTGCGCCAGCGCTGCTCGGCAGCCTGATCGCGGGCATCTTCCACCTCGATCATGTCGCCGGCGGGGCGGGCGTCGCCTTGCTGATGTCGGGGCTGGCGGTGATCGTGGCGAGCGGCGATCTGATCCATCTGCGGCGCCAGCGCCTGTTGCGGACGGTGTGGGCGGGCGCGGTTGTCGCGCCTGCCGTGGCGACGATTGCGGCGACGCTGTTTTTGCCGTGGACCGCGAACGAAGTGCCGACCTCGCTGCCGGCAAAGGCGATCGCGCAATTCTTCGGCGACAATTTCGAACGGCGGACCAACCATCGGCTGCGTGCGGTCGCCGGCGATCCGCAACTAGCGAGCTTCATCGCCATGAACCGCGGACGTCCGCATCTGTTGCTCGATACCACGCCGGAGCGAACGCCGTGGCTATCGATCGCGAAGTTCAACGAGACCGGCGGCGTCGTGGTCTGGCGCGCCTCTGATACTTCGGGCACGCCGCCGCCCGATATCGCGCAACGCTTTCCCGGGCTGGTACCGGAAGTGCCGCGCGTCTTCGAGTGGATGGTGAACGGCCGCCAGCCATTGCTGCGGATCGGCTGGGCGATCGTGCGGCCGAAGCAGTAGCGTCGCATCCCGTGGCCCGGATGCAGCGCAGCACCGAAAGCGCGTTCACGCGCGTCTTCGACGCGCTATGGTGATGCGCTGCTGATCCGGGGTCCGTCGTCTTGCGCTGATGGAGGTCCCGGCTCTGCGGTGCATGGCCGAGAGGCGCTGCACCGCGTCCGGGACACCAGCTAATTCGCCTGCTCCAGCGCCTTCGCGATCGCGCGCAGGTCCTGCCACGACATCCGCTTGTACGACGGCGAGCGCAACAAATAGGCCGGGTGGAATGTCGCCATCGCGCGGATCGTGCGGGTGCCGGTGTCGTAGTCGAACCACCGGCCGCGGGTCTTCATGATGCCGTCGCGGGTCGACAGCAGCGTTTGCGTCGAGGGGTTACCGAGCGTCACCAGCACGTCGGGGTTCACCAGCTGTATTTGGCGCTGGATGAAAGGCAGGCAGATTTGCGTTTCCTGCGGCGTTGGCGTTCGGTTGCCGGGCGGTCGCCAGGGGATCACGTTGGCGATGTAGGCCTTGCTGCGGTCGAGGCCGATTGCCGCGATCATCCGGTCCAGCAACTTGCCCGAGCGGCCGACGAAGGGCAGGCCCTCGATGTCCTCGTCGCGTCCGGGTGCTTCGCCGACGAACATGATGCGAGCTTGCGGATTGCCATCGGCAAACACCAGCCGCGTCGCAGTGTTTCGGAGCGCGCAGCCTTCGAAATTTTCCAAAAACGTACGCAGCGCTTCCAGCGTCGGCGCCGTTCGCGCCGCCTCGCGCGCGAGAGCGATGGCCGCTTCCGGCGCGGGCACTATTTCGCTGCGCGGAACTGCCGGCATCGCGGCCGGCATTTCCCTGGCGGAGCGGGGTGGCGCGGTCTCGCGGGCAGGGGCGGGGACTGCAGGGGTGTCGGGCTCGGCAAGCCGATCGACTGGTTCCTCCGTCAACGCGCAATCGACCCCGGCCTCCAGATAAAAAGCCAGCAATTGCCTGACATTAGGCGCGGGTTCAGGGATCAAATCCATTATGCCAATCTAATATGGATCGAGCCGGCGTGAAACGCCTCGCATTGCATTTCCATGGTTGTCCTCCCCGCAAAAATCGGAAACAACGAGCCTTTAGAGCCGTTCTCAATTGGGCTGAGACCAGATCATGAGTGCAGAAGAACTTCCTCCCCGGGAATCCATGGAATTCGACGTCGTGATCGTCGGCGCCGGGCCGTCAGGGCTGGCTGCGGCGATCCGGCTGAAGCAGCTCAATGCCGATCTCAGCATCGTCGTGGTGGAGAAGGGTTCCGAGGTCGGCGCGCACATCCTGTCGGGCGCGGTGATCGATCCGGTATCGCTCGACAGACTGATTCCGGATTGGCGTGAGGACGCCGATTGCCCGCTGAAGACAGAGGTCAGGGACGACCGCTTCTACTGGACCACCGCGACCAGCGCGATCCGGCTGCCGAACTTCATGATGCCGCCGCTGATGAACAATCATCACTGTTATATTGGCTCACTCGGCGATGTCTGCCGTTGGCTGGCGCCGAAGGCGGAGGCGCTGGGTGTCGAAATCTATCCCGGGTTTGCCGCGGCCGAGGTGCTGTACGACGACAACGGCGCGGTGCGCGGCATTGCGACCGGCGACATGGGCATTGCCCGGGACGGCAGCCACAAGGACTCGTACACGCGCGGCATGGAGCTGCTCGGCAAATACACGCTGTTCGCCGAAGGTGCGCGCGGCAGCCTGAGCAAGGAGTTGATCGCGAAATACTCCCTCGATGCCAAATGCGAGCCGTCGAAATTCGGCATCGGGCTGAAGGAAGTCTGGGAGATCGAACCCGCCAAGCACCAGAAGGGCCTGATCCAGCATTCGTTCGGCTGGCCGCTCAACAATTCGACCGGCGGCGGCTCGTTCCTCTACCATTATGACGACAACAAGGTCGCTGTCGGCTTCGTCGTGCATCTCAACTACGACGATCCGTATCTCTCGCCGTTCGACGAGTTCCAGCGCTTCAAGACCCATCCCGCGATCCGTACCGTGTTCGAAGGCGGCAAGCGTATCTCCTATGGCGCGCGCGCCATCACCGAGGGCGGCTATCAGTCGGTGCCGCGGCTGAGTTTTCCGGGCGGCGCGCTGATCGGCTGCGCGGCGGGTTTTGTCAACGTGCCGCGCATCAAGGGCGTGCACAATGCGATGGGCAGCGGCATGCTCGCCGCCGAGCATGTCGCCGCTGCGCTCGGTGCCGGCCGCGCCAATGACGAGCTAGTCGAATACGAAAACGCCTGGCGGGATTCCGCCGTCGGCCGAGACCTGCACCGGGTCCGCAACGTCAAGCCGCTATGGTCGAAGTTCGGCACCATCATTGGCGTGGCGCTCGGTGGCTTCGACATGTGGTGCAACACACTCGGCTTCTCGCTGTTCGGAACCCAGTCGCACGCCAAACCCGATCGCAAGACGCTGGATCCGGCGAAGGCGCATGCGCCGATCGCCTACCCCAAGCCGGACGGCAAGCTCACCTTCGACAAGCTGTCCTCGGTGTTCCTCTCCAACACCAACCATGAAGAGGATCAGCCGGTTCATCTCAAGGTCGCCGACATGAACCTGCAGAAGACATCTGAGCACGATGTCTATGCCGGTCCGTCGAACCGCTATTGCCCGGCCGGCGTCTATGAATGGGTCGAGGAGACCTCCGGTCCGCGCTTCCAGATAAACGCCCAGAACTGCGTCCACTGCAAAACCTGCGACGTGAAGGACCCGAACGGCAATATCACCTGGGTTCCGCCCGAGGGCGGCGGCGGGCCCAACTACCAAGGTATGTAAAAGGACGTATAGACCACGATTGCGTGAGTTGGAGGAGGGCGATACCGCCTCCGGCCACGATACCGCCACAGTAAAAGCGTTTCCGGGTTGGGCTGGCTATATCGAAGCCCTGAGGGCCTAATCTGCCAATCGATTCGCCAACCCGTATCCTTGCGGTTAAGGGCCAAACGCGGCATTGTCGCTGCCCGAGATGCCGCCGCTTGGGTTTGCATTCGAGACCGATCGTAACGATCCCGCCATACATATCCTGGAGCTAGGCGAACCGTGATGCTTTCCACTCGCATGAATCGTTGGACCATCGCCGCAATTACTGTTGCCAGCCTGGCCGCGCCTGGCGTGGCCTGGGCCCAGACGCCCGAACATACGGCCGACAACGGCGCGCAATTCCCCACCAAGTCCGATCTGAAATCGCTGACGACGGCAGGCAGTTATCTCGCCGCGCGGCACGCCAGCGTCGAACGCGACGCCGCTTCCGCTGCGGCATTCTATCGCTCCGCGCTGCGCACCGATCCGAAGAACAACGAACTCCTGGACCGCGCCTTCATCTCTTCGCTCGCCGATGGCGATATAGATGAAGCGGTCAAGCTCGCCGATCGCATCCTGACGCTGGACAAGGCGAACCGCGTCGCGCGGCTGGTGGTCGGCGTCCGCGATCTTAAGCAGAAGAAATATGCGGCCGCGCAGCTCAACATCAACCAGTCGATCCGCGGACCGATTACCGACCTCGTGGCCACGTTGCTGTCGGGATGGGCGAGCTACGGCGCCGGCGATCCCAAGGCCGCGGTCGCCAATATCGACAAGCTGACCGGCCCCGAATGGTATCCGATCTTCAAGGATCTCCACACCGGTATGATCCTGGAGATCTCGGGCAAGGACAAGGATGCCGGCACGCGGTTCGAGCGCGCCTACAAACTTGACGATTCGATGCTGCGCGTATCCGACGCCTATGCGCGCTGGTTGTCACGCAACAAGGATGGCGCGGCGGCGGCCGGCATTTACGAGGCGTTCGACAAGAAACTGCCGCGGCATCCGCTGGTGCAGGAAGGCCTGCGCGAGACCAGGGCCGGCAAGAAGATGTCGCCGCTGGTCGATTCGGCGCAAGCAGGCGCGGCCGAGGCGCTCTACGGCATCGGCGCCACGCTGACCCGCCGCGGCGGCGAGGATCTGGCGCTGGTCTATCTGCAGCTCGCGCTCTACCTGCAGCCCAGCCATCCGCTGGCGCTGTTGTCGCTCGCCGATCTCTATGAGTCCGTGAAGAAGCCGCAGATGGCGATCAAGGTCTACGAGCGCATGCCAGCTAGTTCGCCGCTCAAGCGCAACGCGCAGATCCAGCTCGCCACCAATCTGGACGCCGCCGACCGCAGCGAAGAGGCGATCAAGATCCTGAAGGGCGTTACCGCGGAGGCGCCGAAGGACATCGAGGCCATCATGGCGCTCGGCAACATCGAGCGTGGCCGCAAGAAATTCAACGATTGCGCCAACACCTACTCGCTGGCGATCGATGCGATGCCGGGGGTGACGGACAAGAACACCTGGGTCACCTATTACTATCGCGGCATTTGCGAGGAGCGCTCCAAGCAGTGGAGCAAGGCAGAGGCCGACATGCGCAAGGCGTTGGAACTGCAGCCCGAGCAGCCGCATGTCCTGAACTATCTTGGCTATTCCTGGATCGACCAGGGCATCAATCTCGACGAAGGCATGAAGATGATCAAGCGGGCCGTCGATCAGCGCCCCGATGACGGCTACATCGTGGATTCGCTGGGCTGGGCGTTTTACCGGATCGGCAATTTTGAAGACGCAGTGAAGAATCTTGAGCGTGCGATCGACCTCAAGCCCGAGGATCCGACCATCAACGACCATCTTGGCGACGCCTATTGGCGCGTCGGGCGGACGCTGGAGGCCAAATTCCAGTGGGCCCATGCCCGCGACCTCAAGCCCGAGGCGGAGGAATTGCCGAAGATCGAAGCCAAGATTGCCAACGGCCTGCCGGACGACACTTCCTCCGCGGCTTCCGCCGACAAGAAGAAAGAAGACGGCAAGGGTGGCTGACGGAAGGACCTTGGGGGCTGGTCGGCAATGCCGCTATTGAATGATGAGGCGCGCGCCAAGGTCAATCTGACCTTGCGGGTGAACGGCCGCCGTACCGACGGCTACCATGATCTCGAAAGCGTGGTGGCGTTCGCCGATTGCGCCGATCGGCTGACGCTGACGCCGGGTTCGGATCTGGACTTGAAGATGTCGGGACCGCTGGCGCAGGCCTGCGGCGAGACCTCGGACAATCTGGTGCTCAAAGCCGCGCGTCTCCTGAGCGAGCGCGTACCCGGCATGAAAACCGGCAATTTTACACTCGACAAGGTCTTGCCGGTCGCGGCCGGAATCGGTGGCGGTTCGGCCGATGCCGCGGCGGCGCTGCGGTTGCTAGCGCAGTTGAACGGGCTCGCGCTCGACGATCCCCGCATCATCGAGGTCGCGCAACTGACCGGCGCCGATGTGCCGGTCTGCGTCCAGTCATGTGGCTGCGTCATGACCGGCGTGGGCGAAACGCTGCAGCCGCTCAGCCTGCCGAAAATGCCGTGCGTGATGGTCAACCCCGGTGTTGCCGTCGCGACCCGCGACGTTTTCAACGCGCTCGGCCTGCGCAATGGCGAATTGCTGGTCGGCGTCACCGACGTGCTGCTGCGGGACCGCTGGCCGGACGAGAAGGCATCGCTGGAAGATTGGGTCGAAGCGCTCGCCGCCAACTCTAATGATCTGGAAACGCCCGCGATGCGCGTCCAGCCCGTGATCGGCGAAGTGATCGCGGCGCTCAATGCGACCAACGGCGCCTGGCTGGCGCGGATGTCCGGATCCGGCGCCACCTGCTTTGCGATCTACGAGAACACCGTCGAAGCAGGACGCGCGGCGGAGCAGATCCGGCGCGATCACCCCGGATGGTGGGTGCATGCGGGAACGCTGAGCTGAGCGCAGTTGCGTAGGATGGGGGGAGCGAAGCGATACCCATCGACTTACTCGAACAAGGTGATGGGCTTCGCTGCCGCTCTACCCATCCTACGGGTTAGTTCGCGGGCCGCCGCGCCAGCGCCAGCGAAATACCGAGGCCTGCAATGAACAGCCCGGAGCCCTGTCGCAATCCTTGAAGCAAGTTCGGTCTGCGCGTGAGACTACCGCGCGCCGTGGCGGCCATCATCACCACGACGATATCGACAAGCGTGTTCAGCGCGACCGAGATCAGGCCCAACGCCATGAACTGGAGCGCCGGATAGCTGCCGGCCGGGTCGAGGAATTGCGGAATGAAGGCCAGGAAGAACGCCGCAGTTTTTGGATTGAGCGCTTCGACCAGCACGCCTTCCCGAAACGCGCGTTGCGTACCGACCGTGACGGCCTGTTGCGGCAGCAGATTGCGCGCCTCGCGAAACGTCTTGAGGCCAAGCCAGACCAGGTAGAGCGCGCCCGCGAATTTGAGCGCGGTGAACAGTTCGGCGCTGGCCAGGATGATCGCCGAGACGCCAAAGCCGCCCGCGATCACATGCACGAGCCCGCCGAGCGTCGTTCCAAATGTCGAGGCGATACCGGCGCTTTTGCCGCCCGACAGCGTCCTTGCCGCGACGTAGAAGATTCCGGGACCAGGGACCGCGGCGATGACCAGCGCGGCCAAGAGGAACAACGTGAAATTGGTGCTGTTCAATGCGACGTCTCTTGTAGGATGGGTAGAGCGAAGCGAAACCTATCAGCCGGCGCGAATGGCGTGAACGATGGGTATCGCTTCGCTCCACCTATCCTACCGACGGTTAATGCGATCTCGCCAGACAGAACGCCACCACCTGTTCGAGCGCGGTTTTCATCGGTGACGCCGGGAATAGCGCCAGCGCATCCACCGCCATCGCGCCGTAATGCTGCGCGCGGCTGATCGTGTCTTCCAGCGCACGGTGCTTGGTCATCAGGCCAATGGCATGATCGAGGTCGCTGTCGCCGATCTCGCCGCGCTCCAATGCCTTGATCCAGAACTTGCGCTCACTGTCATTGCCACGGCGGAACGCCAGCACCACCGGCAGCGTGATCTTGCCTTCGCGGAAATCGTCGCCGATGTTCTTGCCGAGTTTCGCAGCCTTGCCGCCATAATCCAGCACGTCATCGACGAGCTGGAATGCAATGCCGAGATTCATGCCGACCGAGCGGCACGCGGTCTGCTCGGCCTTCGGCCGGTTGGCGATCACGGGCCCGACTTCGCAGGCGGCGGCGAATAATTCGGCGGTCTTGCCCCGGATCACGGCGAGGTATTCGTCCTCGGTGGTCGCGGTGTTCTTGGCCGCCGCAAGCTGCATCACTTCGCCTTCGGCGATGGTGGCGGCGGCCGAGGAGAGAATGTCGAGTGCGCGCAGCGAGCCGACCTCGACCATCATGCGAAAGGCCTGGCCGAGCAGGAAATCGCCGACCAACACGCTGGCTTCATTGCCCCACAGCATCCGCGCCGACAGCTTGCCGCGGCGCAGCTCGCTCTCGTCGACCACATCGTCATGCAGCAGCGTTGCGGTGTGCATGAATTCGACGGAAGCCGCGAGCTTGATGTGACCATCTCCGGAATAGCCGGCGAGGCCAGCCATCGCCAGCGTCAGCATCGGGCGGAGACGTTTGCCGCCGGAGGAGATCAGGTGATTGGCCACTTCCGGAATCATGGTGACTTCCGATCCCGTGCGCGACAGGATCGTGGCGTTGACCCGCTCCATGTCGGCGGCGACCAGCCCGACCAGCGCATCTATCGAAGCGTTTGACGGGCTTTCGAAGGGTACAATAACCGCCACGCGGGTCTCCAATTTTGGCCAATTCGCACTATCCTTGTTCTACAATAGAAAGTGCCGGCTTAAGCGGCAAGGGCACGTAGCGGTTGACAGACCCGGTGCCGTCTTCGCGCCGGGGCGAAAAGGAGAACACCACTTGCGGGAATTAGTCAGGACAAACGATATCGTGCTGGTTTCCGCAGTCGGCGCCCTGCTCGACGGCGCCAATATTCATCATCTGGTTCTGGACCAGAACATGAGCGTCATCGAAGGATCGCTCGGCATCCTGCCACGCCGCATCCTGGTTCATGAGGATGACAATCGCGCAGCCCGGCAGTTGCTGGCCGAGGCTGGTCTGGCTCACGAATTGCGCGCCGATGACTGATCCCGTTCTCGAACTCACCGAGGATGCGTTTCTCGGCGGGCAATTGCGTCTGAAGCAACTGAAATCGGGACATCGCGCTGGTCACGATGCGGTGCTGCTGGCGGCAGCGACCGCGGCCCGGTCGGGCGACCGCGTGGCTGAATTCGGCGCCGGAGTCGGTGCCGCGGGCCTTGCGCTGGCCAAGCGCGTGGCAGGTATCGATCTGGTTCTGGTCGAGATCGATGCTGTGCTCGCGGGCCTTGCGCGTGCCAATGCGGAGGCGAATGCGATTCGAGCCGACGTGATCGTGCTCGATGTCGAAGCTGATGCCACCGTCTTTGCCGTTGCCGGACTCCTTCCTGATAGCCTCGATGCGGTGCTGATGAATCCGCCCTTCAACGATCCGGCGCGGCATCGCTCCTCACCGGACACGGCGCGCGGCATCGCGCATATGGCGACCGCAACGACACTCTCAAAATGGGTGCACGCGGCGCGCCGCTTTCTCAAATCGAAGGGAGCGCTGACGCTGATCTGGCGCGCCGACGGAATCGCCGAGGTGCTCTCGGCACTCGATCACGGTTTCGGGAGCCTACAGGTGCTGCCGGTTCACGGCGATGCCCGTGGGCCTGCCAATCGCATCCTGATTCGCGCCACCAAGGGTGGGCGGGCGCCAACGCAAATCCATCCCGCCCTGATGCTCAATGACGAGCCAGGCGTGCCCAACCAAAGGGTGCAGGAGATTCTGGCCGGAAAGGGAACCTTGCCGCTCGCCAGCCCGTAAGGGTGGCTCGCACGTCCCAATCCCCCGAGCAGGACGCTATTGCGGAAGCGTCTCTGACTGTTGTTTGGGCGCCGATGTAAAGTGGATCGCGGCCAGAAGGCTGCCGATGAGCATTATCAGCAGGTAGATTTTCATGTCAGTCTCCGCTGCGCCATTGCAGCTTTAACATCTGCAATGCAAAAGGCGTTCCGACCTTTGCAATGACAGTGGCGCGATAAAAAATGGTTAATTCGAGGTAACGGCATGAATGAACAAATAAGTGATCGCGCGGGATTGCCGAAGCTCATTGACCGGATGAAACAATTCATTCCGGCAAAATTCCGGCCCGACGCTGCGGTCGTCCCGGTGGTGCGCCTGTCGGGCGTCATCGGCGCGGTCACGCCGTTGCGGCCGGGCCTCACGCTGGCCGGCATTGCCAAGACGCTCGAACGCGCCTTCGCCACCCGCCACGCCAAGGCGGTAGCGCTGGTGATTAATTCGCCCGGCGGCTCGCCGGTGCAGTCGCGGCAGATCTACTTGCGGATCAGGCAGCTTGCCGCGGAAAAGAAGCTGCCGGTGCTGGTGTTCGTCGAGGACGTCGCGGCATCCGGCGGCTACATGATCGCCTGCGCGGGCGACGAGATCTTTTGCGATCCGTCATCGATCCTCGGCTCGATCGGCGTGGTCGGCGGCAGTTTCGGCTTTCAGGACTTGATCAAGAGGATCGGCGTCGAGCGGCGGCTTTACACGGCAGGCGAGCACAAGGCGATGCTGGATCCGTTCCTGCCCGAAGACCCCGACGACGTGGCGCGCCTGAAGACGCTTCAGCGCGAGATCCACGCCATCTTCATCGCGCTGGTCAAAGGCAGCCGCGGTGTGCGGCTCAAGGGGGCCGACGACGTGTTGTTCACCGGCGAGTACTGGGCGGGCGAGAAGTCAGTGTCGCTCGGCCTTGCCGACAAGATCGGCGATCTCCGCTCGACGCTGCGCGAGCGCTATGGGGAAAAGGTGCTGACGCCCGTCATCGCGCCGGCAAGCGGGATGCTGGCCGGTCTGCTGGGCCGGAGATCGCCGGGCGCGGGCTCGCTGGCCGAAGGCATCGGGGGATTGCCGGATGAGCTGATTTCGGCGCTGGAGACAAGGGCAATTTGGGCCAAATTCGGGTTCTAGGCCGGGCGGCGCCCGCGCCATTTAGTCCCAAAAGCGGAATTGCGGCGCAGGCCGGCATCGGCGAGAATACAACCCATTGGGGGCTGAGACGTGAACGACAAGGATTGACCGATGCCGCCGCTGATCGCATTTGCGGGTGCCCTGGGAGGGCTCGCCGTGGTCCGCTGGGCCTACAAGACTGCTGTCCGGATCAATAGGGAACTCGAGGAGGCGCGTCTGGCGCGCGTCGCCGAGGCCACCCAGACGGCCGATATTCCGACCCTCCGCCGCGACCCCGTCACCGGCGCCTATCGGCCGGGCTAACCTCCCGGCCCTCATCCTGAGGAGCGGGCGTAAGCCCGCGTCTCGAAGGATGGCCGCACAATTCGGGACCTCATCATTCGAGACGCGCGGCTTTGCCGCGCTCCTCACCATGAGGAATACAGGGCGCCATCGCCTTGATTCCCTGTCCCTACGCCGATACGGTCCCGCGCACTTCAAACCCCCCTTCGCGAGACCGATTCTGCCGATGGACGCTTTGCCTGCCCATATGCGCCCGGAACGTTCGTTCCAAGGCTTCATCCTTGCTCTCCAGCGGTTCTGGGCGGAGCAGGGCTGCGTGATCCTGCAGCCCTACGACATGGAAATGGGCGCCGGCACCTTCCATCCCGCGACGACATTGCGCGCGCTGGGGCCGAAGCGCTGGAATGCGGCCTATGTGCAGCCCTCGCGCCGGCCGAAGGACGGCCGCTACGGCGAGAACCCGAACCGGCTGCAGCACTATTATCAGTTTCAGGTGATCATGAAGCCTTCGCCGCCGAACCTTCAGGATCTGTACCTGAAGTCGCTGGCAGCCATCGGCATTGATTCCAGTGTACACGACATCCGCTTTGTCGAGGATGATTGGGAAAGCCCGACGCTCGGCGCCTGGGGGCTGGGATGGGAGTGCTGGTGCGACGGCATGGAAGTCAGCCAGTTCACTTACTTTCAGCAAGTCGCGGGCGTCGAATGCGCGCCGGTCTCCGGCGAGCTTACCTACGGGCTCGAGCGCCTTGCGATGTACGTGCAGGGCGTCGACCGCGTCTACGATCTCAACTTCAACGGCCGCGACGGCGCCGACAAGGTCACCTATGGCGACGTGTTCCTGCAGGCCGAGCAGGAATATTCCCGGCACAATTTCGAGCACGCCGATACGGCAATGCTGTTCGAGCAGTTCAGGATGGCGGAAGACGCCTGCAAAAAATATCTCGCGGTCGGATGGAAAGAGGGCGGCAATCAGAAAGAACATCTGATGGCGCTGCCGGCTTATGATCAGTGCATCAAGGCGAGCCATGTCTTCAATCTGCTCGATGCTCGCGGCGTGATCTCGGTGACGGAACGGCAGAGCTACATCATGCGCGTGCGCGAACTGGCAAAGGCCTGCGGCGAAGCCTGGGTTCACACCGAAGCGGGCAGGGCGGTCTGATGCCTGATCTTCTGCTGGAATTGTTTTCCGAGGAAATCCCCGCGCGCATGCAGGCGAAGGCGGCGGACGATCTGCGCCGCATGGTGACCGACAGACTGGTCGCCGAGGGCCTTGTCTATGAAGGCGCGAAAGCGTTCGCGACTCCGCGGCGGCTGGCGCTGACCGTGCATGGCATTCCCGCACGGCAATCCGATTTGAAGGAGGAGCGCCGCGGCCCGCGCGTCGGCGGCCCTGATGCTGCGGTCCAAGGATTCTTGAAGGCAACCGGTCTGGCCCGGATCGAGGACGCCAAGATCCAGACCGACCCGAAGAAGGGCGACTTCTACATAGCGCTGATCGAAAAGCCGGGCCGCGCCACCATCGACGTGCTCGCCGAGATTCTGCCGGTCATCATCCGAACCTTCCCGTGGCCGAAATCGATGCGCTGGGGCGGACGTTCGGCCAAATCAGGCTCGCTCTCCTGGGTGCGGCCGCTGCATTCGATCATCGCCACTTTTGGTCTGGAGACCGAAGAGCCCGACGTGGTGAAGTTTGCCGTCGACGGCATCGAGGCCGGGCAGACCACGGTCGGCCACCGATTCATGGCGCCGGCTGCGATCTCCGTGCGCCGCTTCGAGGATTACGAAGCTAAGCTGAAGGCGGCGAAGGTCGTGCTCGACCCGCAGGCGCGCAAGGACACCATCCTCGCCGACGCCAAACAGTTGGCTTTCGTGCAAGGCTTTGAGCTGGTCGAGGACCAGGTGCTGCTGGACGAGGTCGCCGGCCTCGTCGAATGGCCGGTGGCGCTGATGGGGTCGTTCGACGAGGAATTCCTGTCAATCCCCGATGAGGTGATCCGCGCCACCATTCGCAACAACCAGAAATGTTTTGTGGTGCGCGATCCCAAGACCGGAAAGCTCGCCAACAAGTTCATTCTGACCGCTAATATCGAAGCGGCCGATGGCGGCAAGACGATCGTGGCCGGCAACCAGCGCGTCATCCGCGCGCGGTTGAGCGACGCAAAATTCTTCTACGAGACCGACCTGAAGACAAAGCTGGAAGACCGGCTGAAGAAGTTCGACCAGATCGTGTTTCACGAGAAGCTCGGCACGCAGGCGGCGCGAATCAAGCGGATCGAGCGTTTGGCTGCGGAGATCGCACCGCTGATCGGCGCCGACGTCGCAAAGGCCAAGCGCGCCGCCCATCTGGCAAAAGCCGATCTGTTGACTGAAGTCGTCGGCGAATTCCCCGAACTACAGGGTTTGATGGGAAAGTACTATGCGCAGGCGCAAGGCGAAGACGCCTCCGTCGCCGCCGCAAGCGAGGAGCATTACAAGCCGCAAGGCCCTACCGATCGCGTGCCGATCGATCCAGTGAGCGTGGCGGTCGCGCTGGCCGACAAGATCGACACGCTGGTTGGCTTCTGGGCGATCGATGAAAAACCCACCGGGAGCAAGGATCCTTATGCGTTGCGGCGAGCGGCGCTGGGGGTCATCAGGCTGATCGTAGATAGTACGCTCCGGCTGTCGATCTTGAACGTGGCGACGTCCGCCATGGTTGGTTTGCCGGAGAAGGGCGACGCCCAGAAGCTGCCGGCCGACCTCCTTTCCTTCTTCGCCGACCGGCTGAAAGTCCAACTCCGCGACCAAGGCGCGCGTCACGATCTTGTAGATGCCGTGTTTTCGCTCGGTGGCCAGGACGATCTGCTCCTGGTCGTCCGCCGCGTCGAGGCACTCGGCAAGTTCCTCGACACCGACGACGGCAAGAACTTGCTTGCAGGGACCAAGCGCGCGAGTAACATTCTCTCGATCGAGGAGAAAAAGGACAAGCGCACGTTCGACGGTGCGCCGGATGCCGGGCTCTACACGCTTCCGGAAGAAAAGGCGCTCGCCAAAGCTATAGACCAGGTCAAGAGCGAGGCCGGAGCCGCAGTGCAGAAGGAAGATTTCGCCGCCGCGATGAGCGCGATGGCGAAGCTGCGGCCCGCAGTCGATGCGTTCTTCGACAAGGTCAAGGTCAATGACGATGAACCCAAGGTGCGCGAGAACCGACTAAAGCTTCTGAATGAAATCCGCGCGGCGACCCGCGCGGTTGCGGATTATTCCAAGATCGAAGGCTAGACCATGGATCGTCAAACGCTCGCCGCTTATGACCAGGATGCGGCGGCGTTCGCGAAGGACTGGCTCGGTCAGCCGGCGCCCGTCGACCTGCAGGAAATCGTTGAGCGGTTTTTCGTGCGTGGCGGCAATTCGGCCGATATCGGTTGCGGCTGCGGCCGCGAGGTCGCCTGGCTTCACGCGCACGGTTTTTCAGCCGTGGGTTTCGACGCCTCCGAAGGCCTGCTCAACGAAGCGCGCCGGCGATATCCCTCGTGCAAGTTCGCGCATGCCGAACTGCCCGATCTGCGCGGCATCGGCACCTTCGACAACGTGCTGTGCGAAACCGTGATCATGCACCTCGACCGCAAGCAGATTGCAGCATCGGTCCGCCGCCTGCTCGATATCGTCAAGCCCAGCGGTATTCTCTATCTGAGCTGGCGCGTCACCGAAGGCGCCGATCAACGCGACGCGCAGGGGCGGCTTTACGCCGCGTTCGATCCCGCGGTCGTGTCGGCGGAGCTGAAGACCACGACCGTATTGCTCGATGAAGAAGTCGTCAGCGCCTCATCGGGAAAGAAGATCCACCGGCTCGTGGTGAAGAAGCCGGGACTGGAAATCAGGGAATAGTTACCGGTTGGTCATCGCCTGCTGGACCTCATCCCTGAGGAGCGCGTCTTCGCGCGGCTCGAAGGATGAATGGCACCACCGGAGGGCTCGTGGTTCGAGACGGCGCTTTCGCGCCTCCTCACCATGAGGATTCAAGGTTTGCTACGCTTCAGCTATGTGCAAAAACAAAACCCCGCCCGGAGGGGACGCCGGGCGGGGCTATTGTCCGGTCGTATCTCGCGCACATCCGCTTGCGCGGCGCCCGGACCAATCGTTCAGGCTACTGAAGGTCAATCGACCACCTGAACGATCCGACGCGAACGCGGTTCGACCAATATCGTCTGGCCGTTCACCACGGTGTAGCGATAGGGCGTCATCCCGAACGATTGCGGCACGTCGTAGTAGGTCACACCGGTTTCCGGTAGCACGGCGCCAACTGTCACACGCTCGGAAATCGTGTAGTTCGGCACGCGTTCACGCACGATATATTCGCGGAAGGCCGGACGCTGGTCGGCAGCGATGCCTTCGTGTTCACCGATGACGACCGTGCTGCCGCCGGCTGTGCCGGTGGTGATCGTGGTCTGCGCCTGAGCCGCGATCGAGGCGGTCATCGCGCCAGCGATCGCCGCAGTGGCAATTAGTCTATTCCGCATGGTCAACTCCTTCGAGAAGAGGCGCCGGCTTTCGCCAGCGCACACTATGCGGGCCAATTCATCGCTTGAGGCATTGTTCCGGAAAAGCGCGGCCTCATCCGCGGCATTTCTGGGGAATTGTTGCGGAGGATGGAACCCGTTGAAGTGGTTGGGCGTCTTGCTATTCCCAAACCGCGCCAGCGGTTAAGTTGCCACGCTCGATTCGATTTCCCACCCCACGTCACCGGAGGTTTCAATGACCATCACTGCCGCGCATGTTCCCGCGATCGTTGCCCTTCTCGCGGGGATATTCATCCTGATCATGCCGCGGCTGCTCAACTACATCGTCGCTATCTACCTGATCTTCGTCGGGCTGGTAGGTCTCGGCGTGCTTAAGATGTTCAGGTTCTAGCGCCGGAAGCGGGGTTTCGCGGCTTGCGCGGAACCCCTCAAAATGGTGTAAGGCGCGCAATCTTCTTCCCTTTTTCGGATAGTTGGAATCCATGGCCAAAGCCGTCGCGAAGTCCAAGAAGGCTGCAGTTAAATCTGTAGCGAAATCAAAGCCATCCGCCCGGCCGAAGGCCGCGCCGCAGGTCTCGGCCCGCAAAGCGCTGAAGAAGGCCCCGGCCAAGCCGGTCGCCAAGGTCGCGGCCAAGAAGGCTGCCGTCCGCAAGCCTGCCCCCGAGGCGGCAAAATCCGGCAAGTGGGTTTATACCTTCGGCGACGGCAAGGCGGAGGGTAAAGCGGGTCTGCGCGACCTGCTTGGCGGCAAGGGCGCCAACCTCGCCGAGATGGCCAATCTCGGCCTGCCGGTGCCTCCGGGCTTCACCATTCCGACCTCGGTCTGCACTTACTTCTATGCGCATGACAAAACCTATCCGCCCGCTCTGAAGACGCAGGTCGAGAAGGCGCTCGAGTATGTCGGCAAGTTGACCGGCAAGGCATTCGGCGATTCGAAGAATCCACTGCTGGTGTCGGTCCGCTCCGGCGGCCGCGCCTCGATGCCGGGCATGATGGATACCGTCCTCAATCTCGGCCTCAACGACAAGACCGTCGAAGCACTCGCAGAGCTCTCCGGCGATCGCCGTTTTGCCTATGACAGCTATCGCCGCTTCATCACGATGTATTCGGACGTGGTGCTCGGCTTCGAGCATCATCACTTCGAGGACATTCTCGACACCTTCAAAGACAGCCAGGGCTATACGCTCGACACCGACCTCAGCGGCGACGACTGGGTCGAACTGGTCGGCAAGTACAAGGAAGCGGTGGCGCGCGAGACCGGCAAGGATTTTCCGCAGGACCCGCACGAGCAATTGTGGGGCGCGATCGGCGCGGTGTTCTCATCCTGGATGAATACGCGTGCGGTCACTTACCGCCGCCTGCATGACATCCCGGAATCCTGGGGCACTGCCGTCAATGTGCAGGCCATGGTGTTCGGCAATATGGGCGAGACGTCCGCGACTGGCGTTGCGTTCACGCGCAATCCCTCGACTGGCGAGAGCAAGCTCTATGGCGAATTCCTGATCAATGCGCAGGGCGAGGACGTGGTGGCGGGCATCCGCACGCCGCAGGACATCACCGAAGCCGCGCGCCAGGAATCCGGTTCCGACAAGCCGTCGATGGAAACCGCGATGCCGGAGGCGTTCAAGGAGCTGACCCGCATCTACACGATGCTCGAAAAGCACTACCGCGACATGCAGGACATGGAGTTCACGGTCGAGCAGGGCAAGTTGTGGATGCTGCAGACCCGCGGCGGCAAGCGCACGGCGAAAGCGGCGCTGCGCATCGCGGTCGAACTCGCCAATGAAGGCCTGATCTCGAAGAAGGACGCGGTGATGCGGATCGATCCGGCGTCGCTGGATCAATTGCTGCATCCGACCATCGATCCGCAGGCCAAGCGAGACGTGATCGCGACCGGCCTGCCGGCTTCGCCCGGCGCTGCATCCGGCGAGATCGTGTTCTCGTCCGATGAAGCCGCCAAGCTTCAAGCCGATGGCCGCAATGTCATTCTGGTGCGCATCGAGACCAGCCCGGAAGATATTCACGGCATGCACGCCGCCGAGGGCATTTTGACCACCCGCGGTGGCATGACCTCGCACGCCGCGGTGGTCGCGCGCGGCATGGGCAAGCCCTGCGTCTCCGGCTGCGGCGCCATTCGCGTCGATTACGGCCGCGGCACCATGAGTGTCGGCTCCCGTACCTTCAAGACCGGCGACGTCATCACCATCGACGGCTCGCTCGGCCAGGTGCTGGCCGGCAAGATGCCGATGATCGAGCCAAAACTGTCGGGCGAGTTCGGCACGCTGATGGGCTGGGCCGATGCGGTCCGCAAGCTCGGCGTCCGCGTCAATGGCGATACGCCCGATGACGCGCGCACGGCCGTCAAGTTTGGCGCCGAAGGCATCGGGCTGTGCCGCACCGAGCACATGTTCTTCGAGGAAACCCGCATCCGCACCGTGCGCGAGATGATCCTTTCCGAAGACGAGCAGTCGCGCCGTGCGGCGCTGTCAAAACTGTTGCCGATGCAGCGCGCCGATTTCGTCGAACTATTCGAGATCATGAAGGGCCTGCCCGTCACGATCCGCCTGCTCGATCCGCCGTTGCACGAGTTCCTGCCGCACACCCAGGCCGAGATCGAGGAAGTCGCGCGCGCGATGAATACCGATCCGCGCAAGCTCGCCGATCGCGCCCGCGATCTCGCCGAGTTCAACCCGATGCTGGGCTTCCGCGGCTGCCGTCTTGCGATCGCCTATCCTGAGATCGCCGAGATGCAGGCGCGCGCGATCTTCGAGGCGGCGGTCGAAGCCGAGAAACGCACCGGCAACGCCGTTGGTCTCGAGGTGATGGTGCCGCTGATCGCGACCAAGGCCGAGTTCGACCTGGTCAAGGCGCGGATCGACGCCACTGCGCAATCGGTGATGAAGGAGACCGGCAAGAAGCTCGCCTATCAAGTCGGTACGATGATCGAGCTTCCGCGCGCGTGCCTGATGGCCGGCGACGTCGCCCAGACCGCGGAGTTCTTCTCCTTCGGCACCAACGACCTGACCCAGACCACCTACGGCATCAGCCGCGACGACGCCGCGAGCTTCCTCGGCACTTATGTGAGCAAGGGAATTCTCGAGATCGATCCGTTCATTTCGGTCGATCGCGATGGTGTCGGCGAATTGGTGAAGATCGGCGTCACCCGCGGTCGCAAGACGCGGCCCAATTTGAAGGTCGGCATTTGCGGCGAGCACGGCGGCGATCCGGCCTCGGTGGCGTTCTGCCACGAGATCGGTCTCGACTACGTCTCCTGCTCGCCGTATCGCGTGCCGATCGCGCGACTTGCCGCCGCGCAGGCGGCGCTCGGCAAGACGGTGGTGAGCCAGGCGTAGGGCCTCTTCAATACGACAACCAACACGCCGTGATGCCCGGGTTTGTCCCGGGCATTTGCGTTTTGGCGCACATGTCGCCATGACTCTTGGCGCGCATCGCGCGCAAAAATTTCTTCATCATGTTCGTTGACGAGATATTTACCACTTTCATCGCGCGCCTGTTTACCAACACTTCTCATGCGTTCGGCGAAAACAGCGCAATCTCTTGCGTGTAGCGCGCAGGCCACGCCGATTAACTCCCCGGCAACCTAAATTCGATACCAACAAAAAAGGTCGAATTGCACGGATGTACTGACGTTCGATCGTGTAAGCGTTGCGTGAGCGTATCGATGTTTGTGTTGCGTAACCAGCCGAAGGGCGCGCGGTTCGCGTCCTTCGGTCTCGGTCTCTGCGTCTTCGCATTGATGCCGACCGAGATCGGATATCAGGATATCGCCTCGCTGCTGGCGCGCCAGCCGGGCGTCGCCGAGCGCTGGCAAAAGCGCGTATTCTCCTCCGCCGGCACCATTCAGGTTGCGACGTTCTCCTTCGGCCGTCCGATCGGAACCTCGTCGCCGCAAACCGCGACTTACCGGCTCGCCAGCCTCGACAAGCAGGGCATCGACATCACGGGATCAGTGACGCGTAACCCGCTTGTTGCACCGCCGCCGCGCTATCACGCGGCCGATTTTCCCAGAGTCGATCGCACGCTGAAAGGCGATCGTCTCGTCGTGACGCCGCCTCCGCCGGCGGCGGAGACGACAGGCCCAGCCGAGCGAGCGCCCGCGAACGAAGATCCTTCGACGTCGCATCGGTCGGTTGCCGGCTCAAAGACTGCCGAGGCGGCGCCAGCTGTCGAGCGTGCACCGCTCGATCCTGAGCTGCAGGCCGCGCTAAGCGCGCCGCCGCTGGATATGTCGCTGTCGCTTGAGAGCAAACCGCCGGACGATCTCAAGGCTACGCCGAAGGCGGCCACGCCGCCGCGCGATGGTTTCGCCTTCAAGACCTCGAGCCTGTTCTTTGGATCCTCGCTCGGCTCGCCCGAAAGCATCGAACGCTGGCAGCCCGGCGAAGAGCCTATCATCGTGGTGCCCGCCGCGCGTCCGGATCCCGACATGAAGGTGATGGCCTCGCTCCCGGTCGATGCCGATGGGCCGGTGCGGGCCGGCGAGATGGGCGAGAGCGTTGCGCCGAAGGGCGAGGTCAACGCCGACAACCAGCGTGCCAAGACGCCGGCCGAACGTCTCGGCCTGTTCGACGAGAAGTCTCGCGCCAAGTCCGAGAAGTGCCTGGCCGAAGCCGTGTACTTCGAGGCCCGCGGTGAAGCGGTGCGGGGCCAGATCGCGGTCGCGCAGGTGGTGCTGAACCGCGCCTTCTCCGGCAAATATCCGGAGACCGTTTGCGGCGTGGTCTACCAGAACAAACATCGCCACCTGGCGTGCCAGTTCACCTTCGCTTGCGACAACAACAAGGACGTCATTCGCGAGCCCGATATGTGGGAGCGGGCGAAGAAGATTGCAAAGGCGATGCTCGACGGCCAGCTCTGGCTGCCGGAAGTCGACAAGTCGACGCACTACCACGCCTATTGGGTGCGGCCGTCCTGGGTCAATGAAATGAAGAAGACGTACAAGTTCGGTGTGCACACCTTCTACCGGCCCCGCGCCTGGGGCAACGGCAGCGACGCGCCGAGCTGGGGTACCGCCGCCGAGACCGCGGCGATCTCCGCCAAGCTCGCGGAAGCCGCGCAAAGCTCGGCCGAGCAGGCGAGCGCCAAGAGGTAGCTTTCTCCGTCGTCCCTGCGTACGCAGCGACCCATAACCACCGGCGGCTATTGTTGATAGAAGCCGAACGACTGGCTCTTTTTCAAATTGCGCGGCTTCAAATTGCGCGGCCGCGGCGTATGGGTCCCTGCGTTCGCAGGGATGACAACCTCGCTGAGGTGCCACAGCCCTGCAATTGCACTCATTGCTCTCGCCAATTTTGCAGAGCTGCCCTGCAGCGGAAAATTTTTCTCTTCTGCCCTCTTGGGATTTTCATGCATCTGCATTAACTCATCGTAACGTTTCGCCCGGCCGTCCGGGCGCCGTCCAGGGGGAAACCATGGCTTTAACGACTGACCTTCGTACATCCTCCGGTCTCGGCACCTGGCGCACGCCGCTCGTCATCATCATCTGCGGCTGTGCGATCGCATTGTTGAGCTTCGGGCCGCGCTCCAGCCTCGGCTTCTTCGTTCAGCCGATGAGCCGGGAATTTGCTTGGGGCCGCGACGTCTTCGGCCTGGCGCTGGCGCTGCAGAACCTGCTGTGGGGACTGGGGCAGCCGATTGCAGGCGCTATCGCCGATCGCTTCGGCATTCTGCGGGTGATGATTGTCGGCGCCTTGCTCTATGCCGCCGGCCTGTTTCTGATGCGTTATTCAACGGCACCGTTGTCGCTCGATCTCGGCGCCGGCGTCCTGATCGGCTTCGGTCTTTCAGGCTGTTCGTTCAATCTCGTGCTGTCGGCGTTCAGCAAGCTATTGCCGCTGGAGAAGCGCGGCATTGCGCTCGGCGCCGGCACCGCGGCCGGCTCGTTCGGGCAGTTCCTGTTCGCACCGTTCGGCGTCGCGATGATCGACAATTTCGGCTGGCAGCCGGCGCTGACGGTATTTGCGCTTCTGATGCTGTTGATCGTGCCGCTGTCGCTCGCGATCGCGACGCCGCCTTCGACGTCGTCGAATGAGCCTGTCGGGGATGAGCAATCGTTCAAGACCGCGCTGGCGGAGGCGTTCGGCCATCGCTCCTACGTTCTCCTGGTGCTCGGCTTCTTCACCTGCGGCTTCCAGCTCGCCTTCATCACGGTGCATCTGCCGGCCTATCTCGCCGATCGCGGAGTTTCGTCGCAGACCGGTGGCTGGGTGGTCGCGGCGATCGGCCTGTTCAATATCATCGGTTCGCTCAGCGTCGGCTGGCTGCAGAACAAGTATCCAAAGCGTTACATTCTCTCCCTGATCTATCTTACCCGCGCCCTCGCGATCGTCGCGTTCATTTCGTTTCCGATCACGACGTTTTCGGCGATCATGTTCGGTGCCGTCTCCGGCCTGACCTGGCTCTCGACGGTGCCGCCGACATCGGCGCTGGTGGCGCTGATGTTCGGCACAAGGTGGTTCGCGACGCTGTACGGCTTCGCCTTCGTCAGCCATCAGGTCGGCGGTTTCCTCGGCGTCTGGCTCGGTGGCATCGTGTTCGAGCAGTTCGGTTCCTATACGCCGATCTGGTGGCTCTCGATCCTGTTCGGTGTGCTGTCGGCGCTGATCAACCTGCCGATCGTCGAGCAGCCGGTCGCGCGCCCGGTTGCACAACCCGCCTGATGCGGTAAACATTCCCGACAGAGAAAAGTCCGGGGAGTTTGCCGTGGGAACGTTCAAGGCCATCAGGATCGACAAGGCGGACAAAGGCACCACCGCCGCGCTGACGCAGTTCGACGAAGCCGAGTTGATGGAAGGCGACGTCACTGTCGCAGTCGAGTGGTCGACGCTGAACTATAAGGATGGTCTTGCCGTCACCGGCAAGGCTCCCGTCGTGCGGCGTTTCCCGATGATCGCCGGCATTGATTTCGCAGGCACCGTCCAACAATCCTCTCATCCGTCGTGGAAAGCCGGCGACAAGGTCGTGTGCAACGGCTGGGGCATGGGCGAAACCCATCTCGGTGCCTATGCCGAAAAAGCGCGCGTCAAGAGCGACTGGCTGGTGCGCCTGCCGGGCGGAATGTCCACGCGCGAGGCGATGGCGATCGGCACCGCCGGCTACACTGCGATGCTGTCGGTGCTGGCGCTGGAGAAGCACGGCCTGACGCCTGCGAGCGGTCCGGTCGTGGTGACGGGCGCGGCTGGTGGCGTCGGCTCGGTTGCGACCGCGGTGCTTTCGAAACTCGGCTACCACGTCATCGCCTCCACCGGGCGGATGTCGGAGGCGGATTATCTCAAAGCGCTCGGCGCGGCCGAGGTCATCGATCGCGCTGAACTCGCAGGGCCCGCCAAGCCGCTGGCGAAGGAACGCTGGGCGGGCGGCGTCGATAGCGTCGGATCGACCACGCTCGCCAACCTGCTTTCGATGACCAAATATGGCGGAGCCATTGCCGCCTGCGGCCTTGCCGCCGGTATGGATCTGCCGTCCTCGGTCGCGCCGTTTATTTTACGCGGAGTGTGCCTTCTCGGCATCGACTCGGTGATGTGTCCGATCGAGCAGCGCAAGCTTGCCTGGAATCGCCTCGCCGGCGATTTAGACAAGGGAAAACTAGCTGATATTACTCACGAAATAGGTTTGGACCAGGTGATCGGCGCAGGCGCTGAAATCCTCGCTGGGAAGGTCCGCGGTCGAATCGTGGTAAAAATTCTCTAACGGTGTTCAGACTTTACCAACCAACCTGCTCCAATGTTGCCACGGTTGGTATGGTAAGCAGCGGGTAAAGGCGGGCGCCCGCGCTCTTGTTAAGTTGGAGTAGCTGCATGCTTGCGCGTTTGGTTCTGGGGGCCGTCACGGCCAGTGCGATGATCGTTCCTGCGCTGGCCGGGATGATGAATGCCGACGAGGCGCGCAGGTTCGTAAGCGGGAAGATTTTCGCGTTTACCTGCTTTGACGGCACCCGCGGTGCGGGCCGCATCCTCGATGATCTCGGTGCAGCCGGTTCTGTCCAATTCAGCGGCTCGGGGCCGATCCGCCATGTTCGCTTGCCCGGCAACACGCTGCAGATTCGTGGTCAGGCCGTTTGCGCCTCCATCAAGGGCCTGCCGTTCGAGCCGTGCTTCAATCTCGATAAGCGTGACGATCGCTCGTTCCGCGGCTCCGTCTCGGGCATGGGCTTCGCCTATTGCGATTTCCGCCATCAGGGCGCCTCGCAGATGCTGATGGCGCGCTCCGTGGCGCGACCGCGCTCGGTGCACCGTCGGGAGGAGTCGTCGCGTGCGGCGGCTGATGCACGTGCCGAAGTAACCGCGCGGGTCGAAACGCCTGCGGTCGAGAGCGCCAAACTCGAGCCTGTGAAACCCGAGTCGAAGGCGGAGCAGGCCAAGCCCGAACCGGCGAAGGCCGAGAGCGCCCCGGAACTGCGCCGTTCGACCGATTGATCGCGGAAAGCGCGTCTGAGCCGGATCGTAGCAGGTTGCCGTTCGGTATGGATCGGGCTACGGGTCCGGGGCCCCGGCGGGCGGTCCCCGCATAGCCGCAATCCCTCTCAGCGAACTCAAAGCCCGTAGTCATACGGGCTGGCGCATTCATGTCCTGGTAGCGAATCTCGTTCCAATTGGTGATCGGCAGAGAAGGCCGGGAGGCGGCCCAAACACATGAGATCAATCATGCCGCTGTATTTTTTTCGGATTAGCCACGGTCGCTACGCAGGCGCGTCCGATCAGGGGTCGGAATTCGAAAGCCGCGAGGCCGCCTGGGCCGAGATGACCAAGGTCTGCGGTAACCTACTCGGCAGCCTTTCGCGCAGCCTGAAACAGAACGCCGAATGGCAGATGGAGCTTCTGGACGAAACCAAGAAGCCGGTATTCAGGATTCGTCTTGTCGCCGAATCCGTCGGTTAGCACGCCATCCGGCGAAAGCCGCGCATCCGGGTAATTTTACGGATCCCCGAATTAACGGTCGCTTGGAAACTGGCGCTTACGGTTGCCGAATATTCCCGGCGCATCGAAGATTGACGGTAATCCTTCATAATTCAGCGGCGCCAGTCTCCAACGTTTGAGAGAGCCGAGCCATGTCCGCACTTTCCATCCGTGCCAAAGTCATCGCCGTGATCGCATTCATGTTGCTCGCGATGTCCGGCATGGGCCTGCTGGCGATCCGCAGCATGCAGGTGATCAACGCCCACACGGTGGAGATCGCCTCGAGCTGGCTTCCGAGCGTCCGGGCGCTTGGCGAATTGCGCGCGGATATCAACCTGTTCCGTGTTGCGCTCCGCGCGCATGTCATGGCGGAAACGCTGGAGGCGAAGGCCGCCAACGATAAGCGACTGGCCGGCATCCTCGAGCGGATCGCGAAAGATCGCAAGGTTTATGAGCCGCTGATTTCCACGCCCGAAGCGCGCTCGATCTACGAGAACTGGGCGCGCGCCTGGGACAGATACATGACGGGCGTCCAGGAAGTCGTCGAATTGTCGCGCCAGAGTATCGGGCGCATCCCGCATGAGGCGAGCGAGGCCATCTCCAAGAAGGTCGCGGTCATCGCCGCCGAATCCGATGCATTCCTGGAAAAATCCATCAATCTCAACAATGCGGGTGCGGATACCGCGACCCGGCAGGCCGCGGAAGGTTACAATTTCGCATTCTGGACTGTCTTGGGCATTGTCGCTGCCGTCATCATCTGCGGCGTCGGCGTCGGAATCTATCTGGTCCGCGATCTCTCGAGCGGGATCAGCTCCATCGTGAAGCCGATGCAGGCGCTCGGAAGCGGCGATCTGACCGCCGAAGTGACGCGCCGCGGCGAGAAGACCGAAATCGGCGTCATGGCCGACGCCTTGCAGGTGTTCAAGGATGCGCTGATTGCCAAGAAGGCCGCCGATGAAGCCGCCGCGCGCGATGCCGAAGCCAAGATCGAGCGCGGCCGTCGTGTCGACGGCATCACGCGTAAGTTCGAAGCCATGATCGGCGAGATCGTCGAAACCGTATCGTCGGCCTCGACTGAACTTGAGGCGTCTGCGGGCACGCTGTCATCGACCGCGGAACGTGCGCAGGAACTTGCGACCACCGTATCGGCAGCCTCGGAGGAGGCTTCCACCAACGTGCAGTCGGTCGCATCCGCCACCGAGGAAATGGCGTCCTCGGTCAACGAGATCAGTCGGCAGGTGCAGGAATCGGCGCGGATGGCGAGCGATGCCGTGGATCAGGCTTCACGCACCAACGATCGCGTCGGCGAATTGTCGAAGGCGGCCGCCCGCATCGGCGACGTGATCGAGCTGATCAATACCATTGCAGGCCAGACCAATTTACTCGCCCTCAACGCGACGATCGAGGCGGCGCGCGCCGGTGAGGCCGGCCGCGGCTTCGCGGTCGTTGCGTCGGAGGTGAAGGCGCTGGCCGAACAAACCGCAAAGGCGACCGGCGAGATCGGTCAGCAAATCACCGGCATCCAGGCTGCGACACAGGATTCGGTCAGCGCCATCCAGGAGATATCGGGCACCATCTCAAAGCTGTCTGAAATTTCCTCGGCGATCGCGGCCGCCGTGGAAGAGCAGGGCGCGGCCACGCAGGAAATTTCGCGTAACGTGCAGCAGGCGGCGGCTGGGACGCAGATGGTCTCCGCCAACGTCACCGACGTGCAGCGCGGTGCGACCGAGACGGAGACCGCCTCGTCGCACGTTCTCACCGCGGCGCAGTCGCTGTCGGGCGACAGCAATCGCCTCAAGCTCGAGGTCGCCAAATTCCTCGAATCGGTGCGCGCCGCCTGATCAACTCCCCGCCGGCGCGACCGGCGCGGCCGCTTGCCTGCGGAACAGGATCCGCTGGTACAGCCAGCCGATCGCCACCAGCACCAGGCCGAGGCACATGAAGGACAGTGCGCGATAGACGCCGGTTAGCGTCGACATGTCGATCAGGAAGGCTTTGAGGATCGTCAGCCCAATGACGATCGCAGACGCCAGCCGCGCGCGCTGCGAGTTGAAGAGAATGCCGATGCCAAGCAGCGCCACGCCAAAGGCAAGGTATGCGATCGAATAGGTGTATTGTTCGGCGCCGCTGGTCGGGCCGACCGAGATGGCCGGGTCGTGATAGATTCTCCTGATCTCGAACGTCACATAGGCAAGCGCGAGAATGAGCGCTGCCGCCGCGATCGTGTTGGCGTAGGCGACCGGGCGGCGTCCTGCGACGGCATAGGACAAGAGCAACGCCAGCACTGCAGGCAAGGCATAGCCAAGCAGCAAGAGGTTGATGACGATGCCGCCGACGTCGATCCATTGCAGCATCGGGTTCTCCAGCAGCAACAACCCGAACACCGTCGCGAGGCCGGCAAAGGCCGTGAGCAGGATCGCGCCGGCATTGTGAATGATACTGCCGGTGCGGACGCGCAGCCGCTCCAGCCCGATCGCCATCGCCAGCGTTACGCAGACCTGCAGCGCGACTTCGGTGAGGCCGGCGCTCGGCCGGTACACATCGCCATTGTTGACGGCGTGACGTATTTCCATGAACGCCAGCAGCACCGTGAACAGGATCGCCGCTGATTCCACCGTGCGCAGTGACGCGTCATCGCCACCGCGGCGCAGGAAGATGCTGCCGGCCCAGAACGACGCTGCCGGAATGCCGTAGCCCCACAGCAGCCAGTTGAAGATCGGCGTGGTGCCGACGGCTTGACCGACGATGCGCGGCTCGTAGCCGATCCGCAGCACCACAATGCCGGCCAGGATGGCAGCGAGGGCGCGCAGGAACGGAATCGGCCGCTGCGTGGATATCCAGGCAGTGCCCGCCGACATCAGTGCCAGGGCGATCGTCAGCCAGCCCTTTTCCAGCGCAAAGGTCAGCGCCAGCGCTAGCGCTGCGAGCGTGCCGGCGGCAAACAGCGCGATCGAGGCCTGCAATCC
Source organism: Bradyrhizobium australiense (assembly GCF_013114825.1). GTDB lineage: Bacteria > Pseudomonadota > Alphaproteobacteria > Rhizobiales > Xanthobacteraceae > Bradyrhizobium > Bradyrhizobium australiense. The sequence continues at coordinate 328,509 of NZ_JAAVLX010000001.1, forward strand.
CGGACGATCCTCGCGCTTGCTGAGTATCTCGGTCGCGGCGGCATAGGCCGCGGCGAGCACTACCGCGAGAATCGCAAACGGAATCGAGCGGTCGAGATGCGCGATACGGGCGTAGAGTGCGACCAGCAGCGCCAGCGGCGTGAACACCGCGGCGGCCGACCAGATCACCGGTGTCACCGGCCCCGCGAAGCGGCCCTGCGCGAAGAATCCCGCGACGCCAAAGCCAGCGGCGAAGATCGCGGCCGAGATCAGGTGCAGCGACACCGATCCGTCCGTGGCGCTCGGCCCGATGCCTTGCAGCGGCCCACCGGGCAACACCAGCATGTCGGGATTGGCGCGAATGGCCCATTCGGCGAACACGACAAAGACCAGCGCGGCGGCGGCTCCGACGGCGCCAGCCGCGGCATCGCTGCGCCAGGCAACCGCGAGGCTGCCGGCCACCAGCAGGCCGAACACGATCATCGCGGTGTCGGCATGAAAACTGTTCAGCACGATCAAGGTCACGCCAAGCAGATAGGCGGCAAGCGAGCCCGACGAGATCGGCTCGACCTCGCCCTCATTGGCGGGCGGGCCGAACATGAAGCCGCACACCACGAGTAGCGCTGCGAGAATGAAGCCAGCGAGCACGTGGAAGGCATGCGGGCCGACCATCGATGGGCCACATTGCAGACAGGGGAATGTCCATAGCAGCCCGAACGCGATCGTGGTGACCGCGAGCCAGCGCCATAGCCTGACGCGCGCCAGACCGAAAGCCGCCATAGTGACAATGGCGAGATAGACGTAAAGCGCCCAGTAGTCCGGCTTGTCGGAGGAGACCAGGACCGGCGTCACGAAGGCGCCGACGACGCCAAGGCCGGCCAGCGCCGGGCCGTGCAGAAGTGCCGCGGCGAGCGTGCCCAGCGCCACCAGCCCGAGCATGATGAACGCGGTTGCCGGCACGAGGAAGCCGTACAGCGCGTAGGCTGCATAAACCGTGGCAAAGGCCACGGCTGTTCCGGCCGCGGTCAGGATGGCAGGGATATCGGCGATCGGCAGGGCATCGATCGTGGAAATGCTTTCCTTGCGCCGCGTCCATTCGCCCGCAACCAACAAGGCGAGCGCGAACAGGCCGCCGACGATGGTGCGCACGCCGGGGCCGAGCAGACCGGCCTCGATCGAATAGCGCACCATGAAGAATCCGCCGAGCGCCAGCGTCAGGCCGCCGATCCACACCACCCAACGCGTGCCGACGGTTTCCTCGAAACCGCGATCGGCCGGTGGCAATGGAGGCGGCGGCGCCCCGCTGGCGGCTTGCTCGGCCATCTCCCGGCTGGCGGCCGGCGTAATGGAATCCGTGTCGGTTGCGATCGGCGGAGGCATCGGTGTGGCCTCGGTCGAAGCCGGCGGCAGGCTCTGCTCGAACGCTTCAAATGGTGTAAGGGGCGGGGGTACGGCTGCAGCCGCGGTCGCCGGCGTGGCCTGCATCGCCTCCAGGCGCTGGCGCAACTCCGCGACCTGATTCATGGCCTTCCGCGCGAAGATCAGGGCGACGATCGCGATCACAAGCGAAAAGAAAACGAAGGGGTCGTCGAACATCGGGCCTCCAGGCGGGCGCGTCAGAGCGTTAACCGGCCGCGTCCGCGGCTCGGTTGCAAGCCTGTGTGCACTGTTGTCCGCTAAAAGTTCAAATGGCTTGCGTCGTCAGCACGCTTTCCGTGTCCCGGACGCGGTGCAGCGTGCAACGCTGCTCCGCAGAGCCGGGACCAACCGCCAGTGCGTGGACCCCGGATCAGCAGCGCACCACGCCGCAAGCCATAGCGCGTCAAGACGCGCGCGAACGCGCTGATGGCGCTGTGCAGCATCCGGGGGACGTCGGCAGGCGCTTAAGCTCAACGGATGTCGTACTATTCCAGATCAACACGGAAGGGCCGGCCTTCGACCATCATGCTGCCCGGACCCATTTGGTCCAGCGCACGCAGCATCCGTCCTTCGCGTCCCAGCGCCTTGTCGGCGAGGCTGACGATCAGCCGGTTCGGCGACGCGATCGGCGAGCGGGCGCGAATCTGTCGGGCGATCTCGATCTCGGCGCGATGCGGATTGAGGGCACAGGCGGCGGCAAAGGCGCTCGCCGTCGAGCGGCTGATGCCGGCATAGCAATGCACTACCATCGGTGCGGTGCGATCCCAACTGCGGACGAAGTTCAGCACTCTTTCGATATGGTGATACGCTGGCGCGACAAAGCCATCCATCTCCTCGATGATGTCGTCCATCGAGATTTTCAGATGGTTGGCCTCGAGCACCGAGGCCGGGCGCTGCACCTGGTCGATATTGGCCATCACGGTGAGGATGTGGCTGGCGCCGGTGGACCTGACGGTATCGGGAAGTGCGGCAAGCGAGCAGACGTGGAGCATGGCGATCCCTGGGTAGTCTTTGGTCAGCAATATAACCGGAGCTGTAGGGTGGGCAAAGGCGCCTTTGCGCCGTGCCCATCATCTTGCTTCCGGGGGCAATAATGGTGGGCACGCTTCACTTTGCCCACCCCGACAACGCAACGGCCTCATTCAACCCAGCAGCAGGTTGAATCGCGCCAAAAACTGCTTCTCGGCCCGGGCCGCGGTCCATGGCGTCAGGTAGTCGCGCACCGTAGCTTCGGGCAGGCCGGGATCCCTGCCGAACAGCCGCTTCGCCTCGCTTACCGAAAATCCCGCCAGATGGGTGGCTTCGAGATAGGCCGCGCCGCGGTCTGCCGCCTTGATGGCCTTGGTGATTTCATCGGCGAGAATTGGCGGGAGGCCGAAGCGAATATGGATCGCTGCCAGCAGGCGCTTCTCCACCACCTTGTAGTCGCCGCCGAGCACCGCCTTAAACGGCGAAATCATGTCGCCGATGACATATTCCGGCGCGTCGTGCAGCAGCGCCGCGAGCCGGAAGCTGACGTCTACGCGCGGCATCTGCTCGCGCATCACCGTTTCAACCAATAGCGTATGCTGTGCCACCGAGAAAATGTGCGCGCCGCTGGTCTGCCCGTTCCAGCGCGCGACGCGCGCCAGGCCATGGGCGATATCGGCGATCTCAATGTCGAGCGGGGAGGGATCGAGCAGATCAAGCCGCCGCCCCGACAGCATCCGCTGCCAGGCGCGGGTGGCGATGCTGGACGATGTTCGCGCCGTCATTTGGTCTTGAGGCGGGGCTTGCGAAGTTTGCCGCTGCAGGTCTCATGGCAGAAGCAGGTGACCAGATGATCGTTGACCATGCCGGTGGCCTGCATGAAGGCGTAGACGATGGTAGGGCCGACGAACTTGAAGCCGCGCGCGCCGAGTTCCTTTGATATCTTGACCGAGACCGGCGTCGAGGCCGGTACGCTCGCGGTGGTCTTGAACTGGTTGACGATGGGCTTGCCGTCGACGAAATCCCACATGAATTTGGAGAAGCCCGGGCCTTCTTCCATGATCTTCAAATAGGCCTTGGCGCTGTTGACGGCGCCTTCGATCTTGGCGCGGTTGCGCACGATGCCCGCATCGTTCATCAGCGCGTGGATTTTCTTGGCATTGTAGCGCGCGATCTTTTCCGGCTGGAAATCATCGAACGCTTTGCGAAAATTTTCGCGCTTGCGCAAGATCGTGATCCAGGACAGTCCGGCCTGGAAGCCATCGAGGATCAGCTTTTCGTAGAGAGCGCGGTCATCATACTCCGGCACGCCCCATTCGGTGTCGTGATAGGCCATGTAGAACGGGTCTTCGCCGGGCCACGGGCACCGTGTCTTGCCGTCGGCATGCAGGCGTGCGGATCCGCTCATGCGACGGTCTGCTTCGGTGGGACGCGAACGTCGTTCGGATCGGTCAGCCGGATCGCAAGGCCGCCGGCCGTCAACGTCAGTCCGGCATCGAGTGCATCGGCAACGCGGTCGATCCGGACCAGCGCGAGGCCGTGGCCGGCTGCGGTCGATCCCATGGTGCCGACCTGCTTGTCGCCGCCGAGAATCGCGACGCCGGTTTCCGGCGAAAAGTCTTCGAGCGTGACGCGCACGATCCGTGTGCGCGTGGTGCCGCGATGCTGCATGCGCGACACCACTTCCTGGCCGACATAGCAGCCCTTGTCGAAATCGACGCCATGCAGGCGGTCCATGTTGGTCTCGTGCGGGAATGCATCGCCGTACATGAAGTCGAGCCCGCCGCGTGGCACGCCCAGGGCGATGCGATGTGCCTCGTAGGCGTCGCTGTCGACGAAGTCGGCGCCGATCAGATCGGCCACCTTCTGCTTGAGCTCTTCGGGGGCGAGAATGCGCCAGCCGAGAGCTTCATGCCGCGGATCAGCAAAAGCCAGATCGGGCTTCATCGCAGGCTCGCGGTCCCAAACCGCGAGCACGCCCATGCTGTCGGAGATGTTTTCCACCGCGACTTTGGCGCGCAGCTTGTAGAAGCCGAGCTTGTCGGCGAGATTCTGCGCCAGCACGCGGGGGGCATCGATCAGAAAGCCGCCGCCGTGGCCTGCTGGGGCTTCGGTGATCAGGAAGTCCGTCGTGATTTTTCCCTGCGGCGTCAAGAGCGCGCCGAACCGGCCAAGGCCGGGCTGCAGCAGCGTGATGTCTGTGGTGACGAGGCCGTTGAGGAAATTGCGGGCATCCTCGCCCGTGACCTTGACCACGCCCCGGTCTGGAAGAAACGCTGCTTTCATTAGGTAAAACGGCCTCTTTTGCAGTGCGGTTTGAAGTTAGCTTTCAAGTTCCTGGGAAAACGCAGGAGCCGGATATCACATGAGAACGTAAGGCGCTAAGGTGCTGTCAACAAGGCCTTAAAGCGAGCGCCAGAGGACCATGAAGCACCGATGAATCAGCGATTTGATACCATTCTAAAATCCGGCACCGTGGTCAATCAGGACGGTGAGGGTATCCGCGACATCGGCATCTCCAATGGCCGGATCGCCGCCATCGGCGGGCTCGGACAGGCTTCCGCCGCCGAGACGATCGACTGCAAGGGTCTGCACATCCTGCCCGGCGTGATGGACACGCAGGTGCATTTTCGCGAGCCGGGGCTGACGCACAAGGAGGACCTCGAGACCGGCTCGCGCAGCGCCGTCATGGGCGGCGTCACCGCGGTGTTCGAGATGCCGAACACCAATCCGCTCACGGTCACCGAGGAGACGTTCACCGCCAAGGTCAACGCCGGCCGTCATCGCATGCATTGCGACTTTGCCTTCTTCATCGGCGGCACCCGCGAGAACGTGAACCATCTGCCCGAACTGGAACGCGCGCCGGGTTGTGCCGGGGTAAAGGTGTTCATCGGCTCTTCCACCGGCGCGTTACTGGTCGAGGACGACGAAAGCCTGCGGCGCATCTTTCAGGTGATCCGCCGCCGCGCCGCTTTTCACGCCGAGGATGAATATCGCCTCAATGACCGCAAGTCGCTCCGCATCGAGGGCGACCCGCGCTCGCATCCGGTGTGGCGCGACGAGACTGCGGCGCTGATGGCGACCCAGCGGCTGGTCAATCTTGCGCGCGAGACCGGCAAGCGCATCCATGTGCTGCACATCTCGACCAAGCAGGAGATCGAGTATCTTAGGGATCACAAGGACGTCGCGTCCTGCGAAGCGACGCCGCATCATCTCACCATGGCCGCGCCGGAATGCTACGAGCGGCTCGGCACGCTTGCGCAGATGAACCCGCCGGTGCGCTCGGCCGATCACCGCGAGGGGATCTGGTATGGCATCGAGCAGGGTATTATCGACGTGCTCGGCTCCGACCACGCGCCGCATACGCTGGAAGAGAAGGCCAAGACCTATCCGGCCTCTCCATCGGGCATGACGGGGGTGCAGACGCTGGTGCCCGTGATGCTCGATCACGTCAACGCTGGCCGGCTGTCGCTACAGCGTTTTGTCGATCTCACCAGCGCAGGTCCGGCGCGGCTGTACAACATCGCCTGCAAAGGCCGCATTGCTGCGGGCTACGACGCCGACTTCACCATCGTCGATCTCAAGCGCAGCGAGACCATCACCAATAAATGGGTGGCCTCGCGGGCGGGGTGGACGCCCTATGACGGGGTGCGCGTCACCGGCTGGCCGGTCGGCACCTTCGTGCGCGGCAAGCGCGTGATGTGGCAAGGTGAGGTAACGACGCCGTCGACCGGCGAGCCGGTGCGGTTCCTGGAGACGCTGAAGGCGTAGCTCAGAGGTCGTTCCAAACACCACTGTCGTCGCCCGGCTTGACCGGGCGATCCGGTCTTCCAGAGACGTTGGTATGCTGTCGAGAAGCCGCGGCGTACTGGGTCACCGCCTTCGCGGGTGACGACGCCCGGAGTTTGCCGCTACTGTTTCGCCAGCGTGAGCGAAAACTCGCCGTTGCGGACGCGGGCCGACAGACCTTCCGCGAATTTCGCCACCGCGTCCTCGCCATAGGTCGAGACCAGTTCGGCGAGCGCCGTGAACAGGCTCGCCTGCGCCAGGCAGTCACCGTCGACGCCATCGTGCCGCGCTTCGGCCCAGGCCTCGCTCAAATAGCTCAGGGCAGTCTGCTTCTGCTCGAAGTCCGGAAGCGGGTCGTGGGCGATCGGGGAGGAGGCTGGGCGGCTCATGAAGCTCAACGAAATCTGCGCGCGAACCAGGGCGGAACGCATCCTAACGCGACAAGCTGTAGCACGCGGTGCGGCCCCGCCTAGGCCACATCTTTAGGAAAGGTTAACGGCACTGCCGATATTTCGAGCGGCGGTTCCACGCGTTTGCTGACGTCAAGAGATGCAGCCGAGGATGGCCCCGGGCGTGGCACAGACATGGTGCGCGCCAGCGTCAATCAGCTCGTCCCGGCTGCCGTAGCCGTACAACACGCCGATGCCCTTCATGCCGTTATTTTTCGCACCGACCATGTCGTGGCTGCGGTCGCCGATCATGAGCGTTTTGGACGGATTGACGGAGACTTCCTTCAGCGCGTATTCCAGCAAATGCGACTTGTCGGCGCGGGTGCCATCGTACTCGGCGCCGAACACGCGCTCGAAGTGTTTGCGCAAGCCGAAATGGTCGATGATCCGTTCGGCGAACACGTGCGCCTTGCTGGTCGCGACGAACAGCCGGTGGCCGGACGCGCGGAGTGCCGTCAGCACCTCGTCGATGCCGTCGTACACGCCATTTTCGTAGAGGCCGATGTCGGAAAATCGCTCCCGGTAGAGCGTCACCGCGCGGTCCGCGGCGTGATCGCCGAGCAACTTCACAAAGCTTGAGCGCAGCGGCGGGCCGATGCACCAGGTCAGCTCGTCCTCGGTCGGGATCGTCGGATGATCGAGCCTTTGCAGCGCATATTGGATCGATCGGGTGATGCCCGGCTTGGGGTCGGTCAGCGTTCCGTCGAGATCGAAATAGATCGCGTCCATCGGCTTCAGTTCGCGTAGCGCGCGGTGAGATCGCGCGAGATTTTGGAACCTTCCTCGATATATCTCCGGATCGCAACCGAGGCTGCCGGCGTGCAGGTCCGGTAGGTCTGCTGAAATCCGTTATAGCCGCGGTTGAAGCCCGCGATCATGCGGGCGCGGCGGTCGCCGGAAGGGGTTTCAGCATCGATCAGCGCCTGCATCTCGTTGCGCCATTTCGCCCCTTCATTGGCGCCGCAAATACCCCGGAGGTAATGCAGCGTGCCGAGAATCTCGGCCAGCCGCTGCAGGTCGCCGTCAAACGGCGCCGCGGCATCCTGGGCCCGTGCGGGGGCCACAGGGCATGCCGAAATGAGGATGAGGGCGGCGAGGGCGTGCTTGAACATTTGGGGCCGATATGCCCCCTCAAGGCGCCTGAGGCAAGACATGAGGTGCTGAACGAGCCGCCTAGACCAGCTTCCGGGCGGCCTCGATGACGTCCAGCAGGCCGCCGGTCACCTTGAGATCGCCGAGCCCGTCCGGCGCCAACCATTTGAAATCGTCGTGCTCGTCGTTCAGGACCGGCTCCCGGGCGGTCCAGCGCGCCGCGAACGACATGATCAAATAGTGCCCGCCGCCGCTGGCCCCAGGCAGCACCTCGCGCCAGCCGGCCAGGCCCAGAATCTCGATTCTTAAGCCCGTCTCCTCGTCCACCTCGCGGTGGAGCGCGGTATGCAGGGATTCGCCGAATTCGACCCGGCCGCCGGGGAGCGAGTAGAAGCCCTTGCCCGGCGAGCGGGCGCGGCGGACCAGCAAGACCTTGCCGTCACGAAAAATCGCGCCGCTGACGGCGAGTTGGGGGCGGGTCGGCTGGATGGGGGAGGTCAAGGGGTGATCCGGGTAAACAGGGAACTTGCTGTCGGACCGATCATGCCCGATCGGCCAGCGCAGGTCTAATTGCAGCGGGCTGCGGCCAACGCGTCCGGCGGCTAGTTCGACATCACCGCTTCCACGTCGGCCTCGGCATTGCCGTTGATGACGCCGCCGGCCAGCGCCACCAGCGGCTTGACCCAGGCGGTGGCCTGCTCGGCCAGCGTGGCGCGGGTTTTGTCCTGCTGGGCTTCGCGCATCGCCTTGCCCACCGCGGTCAGGATCGAGGTCATGGTCGCCGTGAGCTTGTCGAAATCGGCACGGACCTTGGGGTCGGCGCCTTCATAGGCCTCGATCGCGAGGTCGCGGGCCTTGAAGTTGGAGGCCCAGAAATGCTCGGCGTAGGACAGCGGGGTCCAGGTGAGAAAATCCTCCGCGCATTCCGGCATGTCCGGAACCATTTCGAGCAGCATGATGGCTTCGTTGAAATGATTCAGATAGTCCGTGGCGAGCCCGGTGCGGGGATTGATATTGGCGGCGCGCAATTGCTCCGCGCGAGCCTCATCTATGTGGCTCGTCGGTGGCGGCATCGGAAAATCGGATCGCAACTCTGTGGCGGCCGTGGAGGTCATCCATCCCACTGTTAACATCTGGGGTTAACACCCGTTAAACAGAAGCTTATGTTGGTCAGATAATGTGCGGACGCTTCGTCATTACCTCGCCGCCGGAGGCGCTCCGGCAGACCTTCGGCTATATCGAGCAGCCCAATTTCCCGCCGCGGTATAATATCGCGCCTACTCAACCGATTCCGGTGGTCATTCTGGAGAATGGCGGCCGCCACTTTCGGCTGATGCGCTGGGGCCTGGTGCCGGCCTGGGTAAAAGACCCGCGTAAATTTACGCTCCTGATCAACGCGCGCTCCGAGACGCTGCTGGAGAAGCCCGCGTTCAAGAACGCCATCAAGCGACGGCGCTGCCTGATCCCGGCGGACGGCTATTACGAGTGGCAGGACGCCAGCGGCCGCAAGCGGCCGTTTTTCATCCATCGCCGCGACGGCCATCCCGTTGGCTTTGCTGCGCTGGCGGAGACCTGGATGGGGCCGAACGGCGAGGAGGCTGACGGCGTCGCCATCGTCACCGCACCCGCCAGCCGCGATCTCGCCACGCTGCATCACCGCGTCCCCGTGACGATCGCGCCTGATGAATTCGAGCGTTGGCTCGACGGCCGCAGCCACGACGCCGACGAGGTCATGCCGCTGCTGCGCGGGCCGACTGAGGGCGAGTTCGCCTGGCACGAGATTTCCACGCGCGTCAATCGCGTGGTCAATGACGATCCGCAATTGCTGCTGCCGGTCACCGAAGAGCAGCGCGCGGCGGAGGAGCCGAAGCCCACGAAGCGTGCTGTGCCGCGTAAGGTGGCTTCAGTGGAGCCGGAGGATGATGGGCAGGGTTCGTTGTTTTGAGGCGAATCGTTGTCGTCCCTGCGAACGCAGGGACCGATAACCACTGATCTTGGTGTTGAACAACACTGGAGCCACGTTCGCATAATCCACAACTAACATATGGGGTTGCGGGTCCCTGCGTTCGCAGGGACGACGCGTTGATGGAGTCATCTACCGGAAAATATGCAGCGCCGCGTATTGCAGCAGCATGATCGTCTTGGCGTCGACGATGCGGCCGTCCGATATCATCGCGAGCGCCTGGTCGATCGGCAATTTCAGAACCTCGATGTCCTCGCCTTCGTGGGCCAATCCGCCGCCGTCGCCGACCCGCATCGCAGCTTCGTACTCAGCGACGAAAAAGTGCAGCTTCTCCGTGACCGACCCGGGACTCATGAAGGCCTCGAACACCTTGCGCACATCGTGCAGCCGGTAGCCGATTTCCTCTTCCGCCTCCGCACGAATCCGATTTTCGGGAGTCTCGTCGTCCAGCATGCCGGCGGCGGCCTCGATCATGAAATCGTCGTGACCGGCACGATAGGGCGGCAGGCGGAACTGCCGCGTCAGCACAACGCTGCGGCTTGCGACATTATACGCCAGCAGCGCCGCGGCATGACCGCGGTCGAAGACTTCGCGCTTCATCGTCTGCCATTCGCCGTTGCCGCGGCGATAGTCGAACTCGACTTCCTCCAGCCGATAGTGTCGGTCGGAGAGCACGCTGACGTTCTTGACGCGGACACGATCTGCAATACTCATGGCAAATCCTTCAGCTCACCGCGGCGGCTCGCGGCCGTCGAGCCATTTGGTCAAGAACAGGATTTGTTGTTCGCCGAATCCGATCGACTGATAGAACGCGGCGACGCCCGAGTTTTCCGGCCGCACCAGCAACTGCAGTTTCGGTATGCCCACTGCGCGGAGCCAGTCCTCGGCCGCGTTCATGATAGCGCGGCCATAGCCTTTGGCGCGGCGATCGGGATCGGTCGCGACGTAATAGACCCAGCCGCGATGACCGTCATGGCCGACCATCGCGGTCGCGACGATCGCACCACCGTCGCGGCCGATCAGCACGGTCGAATTCGACCCGCGCCGCGCGAGGGCAATATCACTGGCTGGATCGTTCCATGGCCGCGTCAGGCCGCAGGCCTGCCACAGCGCAATCACCGTAGCCACATCCGCATCTGCAATGTCGGCGATGGCGAGCGCAGGAATTGTCTTCGCAGCGGGCGCGGTCACAGCACCTTGCCGGGGTTCATGATGCCAAGCGGATCGAGCATCGCCTTGATGCCGCGCATCAGTTCGATCGCGACCTTGTCCTTGACTTCGGGGAGTTCGTCGCGCTTGAGCACCCCGATGCCGTGCTCGGCTGAAATCGATCCACCCATCCGCAGCACGATCTCGAACACCACCTCATTGACCTCATGCCAGCGCGACATGAAATCGGCGGTATTACCGCCGACCGGCTGACTGACATTGTAGTGAATGTTGCCATCGCCGAGATGGCCGAAGGGCACCGGGCGCGAGCCGGGGATAAGTTTCACCACCGCCGCATTGGCCTCCTCGATGAAGGCGGGCACGGCCGCAACCGGCACTGAGATATCGTGCTTGATCGAGCCGCCTTCCGGCTTCTGCGCCGCCGACATTTCGTCGCGCAGTTTCCAGAACCCGGCGCGCTGGGATAGATTCGCCGCGATCACGGCATCATCGACGATGCCCTCCTCCATGCCCTTGGCAAGGATCGTTTCCAGCGCGGCACGCGCGTCGTCGCGCGAGGACGACAATTCCATCAGGACGTACCAGGGGTGCCTGGTCGAGAGCGGATCGCGGATGTCGATGCCGTGGCGCAGGCTGAAATCGACCGCGATGTCGGCCAGCAATTCGAAACTGGTCAGGCTGCCGGCGGCCTCGTTCTGCGCGATCGACAACAGTTTTAGCGCCTGCGCCGGCGATTGGAGGCCGACATAGGCGGTCTCCACCGCGCGCGGTTTGGGAAACAGTTTTAGCGTCGCCGCCGTGATGATGCCGAGCGTACCCTCGGCGCCGATGAAGAGGTTGCGCAGGTCGTAACCAGTGTTGTCCTTCTTCAGTTTGGACAATCCGTTCAGGATCCGGCCATCCGCTAGGACCACTTCCAGTCCGAGCGCCATCTCGCGCGCTACGCCATAGGCCAGCGCGGCGGTGCCGCCGGCATTGGTGGAGAGATTGCCGCCGATGGTGCAGCTTCCCTCCGCGCCGAGCGAAAGCGGGAACAGGCGGTCGACTTCGGCCGCGCGCGCTTGCGCGATCTGCAGCACCACGCCGGCCTCGCACGTCATGGTGTTGGAAGCGGGATCGATTTCGCGAATTTTATCCAACCGTCGCATCGAGACGACGACCTCGCCATGATGCGGGGTCTGTCCGCCGACCAGCCCGGTGTTGCCGCCCTGCGGCACCAGCGCGATTTTGTGTTCGCTGGCGAGCTTGCAGATCGCGGACACCTCCGCCGTCGAGCCCGGCCGCAGCACCAGCGGCGAGCGGCCGTGGAACAGGTCGCGTTCCTCGGTGACGTAGGGCGCAATATCGGCGGCATCGGTCACCGCATATTTATCGCCGACGATGGCGCGAAATTTTGCGATCAGCTCGGCGGGCAGCGGCGGCACGGAACCCTGAACGATATTCATTTTCTTCTCTTCATTCCCGCCCCACGGCTGCGCGGCGCAGCCGGTCGTTGATGGCTTCGCCCAATCCGTCGTCCGGAATCGGCATCACCGCGATGGTGCGCGCGCCCTTGGCGTCGAGCGCGCGAAGATGGCCGAACAGGTTGGCGGCGGCCTCGTCGAGATCGCCGCGCTCCGACAGATTCATCACGTGAGAGGCGGCGTCAATTCCCGAAATTGCTCCGAGGCCAAACGCGAGCAATGCCTCGCCCGGCTCGATGGCGACCGCATTGAGCCGCACGCGCGCGCGTGGCGCGTAGTGCGAGGCCAGCATGCCCGGCGCCAGCGGCTGCCCGTTGTCGCTTTCGGCATTCGCCGGCGGCTGCACCAGCGCGCGGCCAAGCACGCGCTCGATCTCGGCGCGCGGCAGACCGCCGGGGCGCAGCAGCATCGGCGCGCCAAGGCAGCCGACGATGGTCGATTCGACGCCGACCTCGACCGCGCCGCCATCGACGATCAGGTCGATCCGCCCTGCGAGGTCGCTCTGCACATGGGCTGCAGCGGTTGGCGAGACGTGGCCCGAGATGTTCGCGGATGGCGCCACAACCGGCCCGCCAAATTCGCGCAGGATGTCGCGTGCCACCGGGTGCGCCGGGATGCGGACCGCGACGGTATCGAGGCCGGCGGTCGCGAGATCGGCGACTGCGCAACCTTCCGTCTTCGGCAGCACCAGCGTCAGCGGCCCGGGCCAGAAGGCTTCGGCCAGCGCCGTCGCAGCCGCGTCAAAACGGGCGATTTGCCGCGCGGCCACGATGTCGCCGACATGGGCGATCAGCGGGTTGAAGGCCGGCCGGCCCTTGGCCTGATAAAGGTGGGCGATCGCGGCCGGATTGGTGGCATCGGCGCCGAGGCCGTAGACCGTCTCGGTCGGGAACGCGACCAGCCCGCCTTCGGCCAAGGCCCGCGCCGCAGCCGCCACGGCGGCCTCGCCGGCGCGCATAATCTGGGTTTTGAGACCAACATTCACTGTGATTAATTTCCTTAATTCGGCTGCTTGCGGTCGCCGAAACCCAAGGCTATAAGCCGCGTTCCAAGTCGGAGTGTGGCTCAGCCCGGTAGAGCACTGCGTTCGGGACGCAGGGGTCGCAGGTTCGAATCCTGCCACTCCGACCAATATTTTTGCGAACTATTCTTGCCATTCATTTTTCAGGGCTTTTTTGTGATTGGTGGCGGTTCCCAAGTCAACCGCCGATTCCCTTTCCAAAGCCGAGCACAGGTCTGCGTTCCCGCGGCGCATGGCTTCCGGGATTTGCTGGGCTGACCCTCGAAAATCGAGGGTGCAGGGAATGCCGGGTGCTCGCTGCACCCGCGGTCTCGTGTGCGGATATGGAAGAAAATGCACACGAGCATACAGGTACAGCAGGAGCAGTCCGGCATTCCCTGCGCAATGCTTGACGGCTTACTTCGCGCTCCCCGGAGACGAATTCCTTTTGCCTCCGTCGCGCCGTTAGCCGCTCACGAGTTTGATCTCGCCCTGCAACCACCTTGCGCGCCGCCCTCGCGTCCACCACATCCCGCCTCGCGTTCGTGACGACCGCGATACGCCCCTCTTAGATTTTTCGCGCAGCGCTTTTCTGCCTCGCACCGCAGGTTCGAATCCGGTCACTCCGCGCGGCAGCCGCCCGGGCTACCCGCTAAGTACCGGCTCCGCTTATCGCGGCGATAAAGCCGGCCGCGTTGAATGCGCCGTGAATGATGATACCTACCGACGTGTTTTGTCGGCGCTGCACGATCCAGGGCAAGAGTAGCGTAACCGGAAGCAACGTCACCATGATCGGCCAGCCGAAACTCCAGTGAAACAAGCACCACAGGATTCCGTTTAGCAGCCATGCGATGCGGCCAAATCCTGCCTCTTGGCGGGGCAGAAGGTAACCGCGCCAGCACAGTTCCTCACCCAGGATATTGGTGACAAACAAGGGAATCCATGCCGCAACTACCGAGGCGTGCCAGCCGTGGGGCTGCAGCAGGAACCAGGGCGAGGGGCGGAAACTCGGGTCGAAGTAACGCGCCAGCGCCAAGATCGCAGCGGTGGTGGTCGCAATGGCGAAGAGGCCGCCAGTGGCCCAAATGACGTCGCCACGATTCATCGTGTTCAACCTCAGGCGCTTTCGCAGTGAAACCAGGTCACGTTTTGGCAGCTCTCGCCAGGCCATCAGACAGCCAACGATCAGCATGGGAACGAGTAGGAGCGCCGTGCCGCTGACGTACCAGCCAATGATCGGCGAAATGTCGAACGCGTCGCGCAGCCACGGAATCACGGCCATTACTATCAGCCACAGCAGTATTGAGAACGCGCCAAACATCGAGGTCGAGGCGGCGAGCCCTATCGGTGGCGGCATTTCCGTTTGCGCCTGCATGAACGGCATTCAGTTATCTTCATCGATCTGTGTCGATGAACGCTTCGCTCACGTGAGCAACCGCCGACTGACAGCATCAAACACCGGCGTGCCGCAATCGTTCTTGGTCGCTGATGTCTGAATTAACAACTCGCCGCGCGCGTCGTTCAGCCAGGCGACGAAAGCGGTCACGGCCGGATCATCAGCCATGCGCTGCTCGTATTCGAGCACGAACTGCCGGCGTGTCGGACGAACGGTCGGATGGACCTTAACGAGATTGCCGCGTGCGAGGTCCGGCGCGAGAAGGCCGTCGATCGCGATGGCGACGCCCATGCCGGCGGCCGCGGCTTCAATGGTCAAGCTGAGGCTTTCAAAACTGCTGCCGCCCTGCACCGGCACGTCGGCGAACTGCGCGTGATCGAGCCAACGCCGCCAATCGTCCGGGCGAGGCCGCGCATGCAGGAGAGGAACGGTTGCAAAATCCACAGCGCCGTTCTTCATGAACTGCGGCGCGCAGACCGGCACCGTCGCGATCGGCATTACCGGATGGGTGACGAGCCCGGCGCGAGGTTGGCCGTCCGAGACGGCGATCACCGCATCGAAGCGGCTGGCGAGAAGGTCGAGCGGATTGGAGCTCGTATGCAGGTCGACTTCCAGATCGGGATAGGCCGCATTGAGGGTAGGCCAGATCGGCAGCAGGAAGCGCGAGACGAAGAAGCCATAGACCCCGACCGAAAGCCGCCGGAAACGCCGCAACCGCAACCCGTCGGCGGCATCTGCGATCCGGTCCAGTGCTTCGCGCGCGGAGTCGGCAAATGTCTTTCCTGCGGAGGTGAGGACCAGACCGCGCGAGCCGCGCAGGAAGAGGGCGGTCCCCATTCGCGCTTCCAGGGCGCGGACGTGCCGGCTCACGGCGCCGACCGTCACGTTCAGTTCGTCGGCTGCCCGGGTGATCGAGAGGTGCCGTGCGGCGGCCTCAAACGCCCGCACCGCATGCAAGGGAGGAAGTCGTCGTGATGCCATTGCGCGAGCTTAGTTCAAAAGGAGTGGCGGGCAAACGGGGGAACCGCAGCGTTTGAGTCTGGCTCAAGCCGCCGACCCAAGAAGTCGTTTGCACGGACGGTCCACGGGTCATACGCCGATATTTTCCGCCGATATTGTCCTGGCCGGTTCGGTCCAGGCAGGCGAAGCCGAGGAAGATGCCCATGACCGTCCATGTCGATCTGACCGGCCGCGAGGCGGCAGCCCGGCGCTCCAAAGCGTTGGCGCCCACCTGTCGCGGGCTGAACTATTATTCGCTCGACCGAAGCCTGCGCGACCTCTTGCCCCATTACATGGAGGCGCCGCTGCTGGCGCATCTCGCGCCGCATCTTTCGGAACTTGGCGAACTCGCTGGAGGCGGGTTGCATGACCTGTCGGACCAGGCCGAGCGTCACCAGCCGGTGCTGCATCCGCGCGACGGCTACGGCCGCGATGAGGAGTGGGTCGAATATCACCCCGCCTATCGCGAGATGGAAGAGATCGCGTTCGGAAAACTCGGCATGCATGCGATGTGCAATCGTCCCGGAGTGCTGGGCTGGCCTTCGCCTATGCCGCCGATCGCCAAATACGTCTTTCATTATTTGTTTGCGCAAGCCGAGTTCGGCCTGCTTTGCCCGGTCAACCTCACCGACAGTTCCTCGGAGCTGGTGCGCCGTTTCGGCACCGATGAGCTGCGCCAGCGCTATCTCGAGCGCATGTGGAGCCAGGATCCCGCCACGTTGCTCAAGTGCGCGCAGTTCATGACGGAGAAAGCCGGCGGCTCCGACGTTGGCGCCGCCGAACTCGTCGCTGTCAGCGACGGCCAGGATTGGAAGCTGTGGGGCGAAAAGTGGTTCTGTTCGAATGTCGACGCCGAACTGGCGGTGCTGCTCGCCCGGCCCGAAGGCGCTGCGGCCGGCGGGCGCGGTCTCGGCCTGTTTCTGATGCCAAAAGTTCTTCCCGACGGGCGACGGAATTCATACCGGATCCTGCGGCTGAAGGACAAGCTCGGCAGCCGCACCATGGCAAGCGGTGAGATCGTTTTCGAGGGCGCCACAGCCTACCAGCTCGGTGAGCTGGAGCAGGGCCTCAAGCACATGCTGGTCATGGTGAATTCGAGCCGCGTGTCGCATCTTGCGCGCGCGGCCGGCATGATGCGGCGATGCCTCAATGAAGCGATGATCGCCGCCCGGCATCGCAATGCGTTCGGGCGCGCGGTGATCGACCATCCGCTGATGCGCCGGCAATTGCTCAAGCTGATGGTCCCGACCGAACAGGCGCTGTCGGCGCTACTGTACGCGGCAACCGCATCCGACAAGGTACTGCGGCTACTAACGCCGATCGCAAAATTCCGGGCGTGCCGGGACAACGTCTCGGTCGCCACCGGCGCGATGGAAGCCCGCGGCGGCAACGGCTACATCGAGGACTGGCCGAACGCGCGGCTCGTTCGCGATGCCCATCTCGGCTTGCTGTGGGAAGGCACCAGCAATATCAACGCGCTGGATGCGGTCCAGCGCGCGGTCGCGAAGGCGCGCGGCCACGAAGCGTTGCGCGAGGATCTCGGCCGCCGGCTGGAGGACGTAAGCGGGATGCCGGGTCAGTTCCGCACGCGGCTTTCCGGCGCGCTGGCGGAGGCCATACGGTTTGCGGAAGAGGTTGCGGCCGATCCGCAGAACGAGCGTTTTTGCAGGATCGCCGCCGGAAAACTCTACCACGCGACGACCGCCGCGCTGTTGGCAGCCGAAGGCACGCGCCTCGGCAATGGCGGCGGCGATGCGCGCCGCCTGCTGCTTTCGCGTTTCGTGCTCGAGCATCGCCTTTCCGAACATTCCTCCGCCAATCTGCAGGCGCAGCATTGGGAGAACGACGCAATCAATCTCTTGCTCGGCGATGCGCCGGTCTCGATGCGCGAAGCTGCCGCGCTGGTGCAGGGCTAGGTCATGGACATCGCACTTCAACGCGAACTCGCCCGCCTGCTTGCGACACGGCGCCGTGAACGACGACCGCAGAGCGGCCTCGATCAACGGCTGGTGCCGCCTGACAAGGCGACAGCCTATCGCGTCGCCGGCATGGTCGCGGAAGAACTGGGCTGGGAGGTGGTCGGCTGGAAGATCGCCGCCATGAAGGAGGCACTGCAGCGCCAGCTTCGCACGGATTCGCCGATTTATGGCCGGGTGTTCGCACCTATCGTGGAATCGCCGGCCAGTGTTGAGCACGCCAAACTCTGCAGCCCGATTCCCGAAGTAGAGTATCAAGCGCGTCTGGGGGCCGATCTGCCGCCGCGCGAAAAGCCCTACACGCTGGCTGAGGTCACCGAGGCGGTGGTGTCGCTGCATCCGGGAATCGAACTCGCCGAATGCCGCTTCGTCCACGACGCCGCGTTTCCGCCGCTGCCCGCGATCCTCGCCGACGGCGCGGGAAGCGGCACCATCGTCTGCGGGGCCGCTATCCCCGATTGGAAGACGCGCGACATCGCCGGACAGGAAGTATTGTTGAGCAGCAACGGCATGCTGCGCCGAAAGGGCACGGCCGGCGAAGCGCTCGACCATCCCATGGTGCCGCTCACCTGGCTTGCCAACGAGCTCTCGCGCACCGGCATCGGTATGAAGGCGGGACAGATTGTCAGCACGGGCACCCTGACAGGCATGTTGCGCCCAAAACCCGGCGAGACTTATGTCGCGGATTTCGGCCCGTTCGGGAGCGTCACCGCGACTTATGCGTGATCCGCGGGGGCAAGACGGAGCCTGCTCCACTGCACTATCCCCGTCATTTCAGGAATAAGCGCACTTGCGCTCGTTCCGGAGGTGACGGATCACATTGGGGAGGTCCGCGGTCGCGGCACCAGCCTCGATCTCACTTGCCCCGTTCGGGAAGATCGCCAAGAAGATTCGACAGCCTGACCGCAAGCCTTCGCAGCCGGGTATTCTCCTCGAGCAGCACCAGAAGGTTATCGGTTTCCTGCTGCCGTGCGTCATCTCCCCGAAGGCCATCGACTTCGTCCAGTAGGGGAGACAAGGCGGCGAGCAGTTCGTCGCCCTGATGCGGCGCTTCATCCGCCTGACGCGCGTCACGGCCTTCATGCAGCGGCACGACGTTGTCGCGACGTCCAGCATTCCGAAATGCATCGACGCGGGCCTGTCTGTCGCGCGGTGGATGTTCGGTACTCATGACAATTTCCTGATCACAAGGTGGCACAGTCGCCTTTCAAACGACGAGCTTTCCATTGAGTCCGGGGCAAATTTGCGTCGGAAAGGCAACGGCGAAAAGGCTCGCCGGATAGCTCGCGCGCCGTTCGAGTCACACGGCAGAGCGGATTAGGCCAAATTTTTGACGTATCGCCGTCCTTTCTGGCGTCTCGGGGTGGGCTGGGGAGCGAACCACCTTAGGGGCGTAGCGATGACGGATTTCCTGACCAATGCGGATCACTGGCGCAAGCGCGCGGAACGAACAAGGGCGTTGGCTGCGATTGCCGTCAAGGACCAGGGGCGCCTGCTCAAGGTGGCGGAAGAGTACGATCGCCTGGCGACGCTCGCCGAACGGCGGCGAAGTGCGCCGGTCCCGGCCGGTTCCTACGTTCCCGCGGGCCGGCCTGAATAAATCTTCAATCAAAAAACCGTCGTAAGAGGCGGGCATTTCCGCTTCCGCAGGCGCTTGGCTGCATCATCGCGGCGGAGAAATGCGCCGCCATACCCAGATGTGTGACCTCTAAAACACAACCGCCGAACAACGTTCAAACCATTGTGATCGCGCGATTGCAGTCGAATCAACGAATCACCTAGACGGTTAACGGGGCTGGGAAGCGGAGAGTTAGTATGAGAGTCGCTTCCTTAGAAAGTGTACTGACGGCGGCTACGCTGGTATTGGCCATCGTCATCGTGCTGTGGGGAATCAAAATTTTCCACGGCGTGTGAACAGGCGAGCTGGCGTCGAACCAGAGACCTCCGGTCAAGAAGAGGCTCGCGACAAAGGCAGAGGCAAAGGCGTCACTTCCGCGGCGGCGGAGGCCTTTTATTCCTGGTTGCCCGACGCATAGTTCGCCGGAGGCTTGTCCCTTCCGACGCGTATCGAGTTTGGTTTACGGTCTGGCGCGATTCCGCACGGGCCGCGAGAGGCATTGGTTTCAAATTCCGCATGCATTTTGGTTATTATCTGATGATCGCAGCCCTCGTTCTCATGGGGCTGGAAGTTCTTTACGCGCTCTATCAATTGTCGACGTTTCTCTAAATCGCACGCGCAGGATGCCGTTTTGCCCCGCGCGGGCTGTACGACTTGCCGCAATCACGCCGCTTTAGCGCCGGGGTCGTCTCCGCACGATTCCAATTTTAGTCGCAAATTTGCCTGCCGACTCACCTCATTCTCCGCGCGCGAGACAAGGTGACTGGGGGCACGTTCCGCTTTTTAAAATTGGAGTATCAATCATGCGAGTAGACCATCCGCAGCTTAATAAGCGAGACCGCCGCGCTGAACCTACATTTTGGGTTGAGGAACCGACCGACGACGCTCTTTCACTGCTTGAGAATGCCCTTCGCGGCGACGAGCCCGCCCTTCGTCGCAACGAGCAGGCTGACGAAGCCCACGCGCTGATCGAGGAGAATGCAAGGCTTCGGGAGCTTTTGTCCCAGCTCTCGGACCTGATCCGCAAAAACGGTGTTCAAAGGTGATTGCTCAATAATTTACTCTGTCAGCTGTCTTGAGTGCCCGGCGACTGCAAGCCCTCGTGGACGAACAAGGCAGCTGACTTCTGCAATTGCTCCGGAACGGAGGGACCGCTTCCGGGCAACGGCGCTCGATTTGTTGAGAAGCATGCATTGCGATTGAAAGGGCGCGGCGTCGTTCAACCTCGGCGTCATCATTTTGAAGAGTGACGCTTCCGGAAACAAAGCGTATCTTTGCCGGATGCTGATCAGCGGCCACAACGCGCTGAGCACAAACTCGCGAATGGTGCGGGAACGGCGAGCAGCTGTCCACACAAGCCAGTGGTGAAGCAACATATAGTTCGCGCTGCGCCGAGCCAGCGCAGGAGCCCAATCGCGAAATCGCGCAAGCTGCGACAAGAAATGGCGGTGTTCTCGAAGAGGAGGAACTTCCATGAAATTTCGCGCAACATTGTTCTTTGCGGCGGCACTCGCCGGCGTCGCTGCCATAATTGCCCCTGCTGGAATGGCCGTGGCCGAGCCAAACAGCCGTATCACGATCCTCTATGACGCTTTCGGCACCGATGCCGCGATGAAAAAGGATTGGGGCTTCTCCGCCCTCGTGGAGCTGGCCGGCAAGCGTATCCTGTTTGATACCGGCAATGATCCGGACATCTTCGCAGCTAACGTCAAAGCCAAGAACATTGATCTTACCAGTATCGATTTCGTCGTGCTGTCGCATCGCCACTCCGACCACATGGCTGGCCTGAGCTATGTTCTGAGCGTGAACCCAACCGTGAAGATCTACGCACCTAAGGAAGGATTCGGCATTTTCGGCTCGTGGCTGCCATCGAGCTTCTACCGAAAGGACGAAACCTTGCCGCCACAGATGCGCTACTATGACGGCAAGCCGCCCGAAGTGATGAAATTCGGCACTGCATGGCAGGGAGCCAACATCGAGGCGATAGATAAGACGACGGAAATCGCCCCGGGCATTACGCTGATAGCACTTGTGTCCGATGCGCCCGGCACGAGGGAGCTCAAAGAATTGTCGCTGGCCGTCAACACCCCGGAAGGTATGGTGCTCGTCGTCGGTTGCGCGCATCCGGGGATCGAAAAGATCGTCGAGACTGCGGCGGCCATCAATCCCAAAATTCGCTTGATCGCCGGCGGATTCCATCTCGTCGTTGCATCGGACGAAGTCATTGGCAAGGCCGTGGCAGCGCTCAAGGACACGTTCAAGGTAGAGATCATCGCACCTGGCCACTGCACAGGTGAGCCGACCTTCACTGCGTTGAAGCGGGCTTTCGGCGACCGATACCTTTACGCGGGGGTTGGCACCTCGTTGCGGTTGGGACCAAGCACGGGCTCTGTCGGACGACGTGGTGAGGGGCCGGTGTTCCAAGAAGACGACCTGACCACCTACCGAAAGCTAGCCGGCCGCGAAGATCCCTTTGGCATCATGAAGGCGCGGGCTCTGCGATCAAAGCTTTCGCAGCTCTGAAGACAGTATCAGCTCAGATGACAGGCGACGAAATGCCCGTCGCTGCCTTGCTTCAATTCGGGCGCGCTCTCCCGGCAGCGGGGCTCGGCGATCGGGCAGCGGGTGTGGAAATGGCAGCCGCGCGGTGGGTCCATCGGGCTTGGCACGTCGCCCTGCAACCTGATCCGCTTGCGCTTGACCTTCGGATCCGGCACCGGCACAGCAGAAAGCAGCGCCTGCGTATAGGGGTGTCGGGGATTGCGGTAGAGGTCGCTCGCGCTCGCCAGCTCGACGATGCGGCCGAGATACATCACCGCGACGCGGTTGGAAATGTGCTCGACCACGGAGAGATCGTGGGCGACGAACAAATAGGTGAGGTTCAGCTCCGCCTGCAGGTCTTCCAATAGATTGATCACCTGCGCCTGAATGGAAACGTCAAGCGCGGAAACCGGCTCGTCGCACACGATGAACTTCGGCTCCACCGCGAGCGCCCGCGCGATCACGATGCGCTGGCGCTGGCCGCCGGAAAATTCGTGCGGGTAGCGGCGCATGTGCTCGGCCTTCAACCCGACCTTAACCAGCAGGCTCGCCACCCGGTCCTCCCGTTCGCTTGCCGAGGAGGCGAGCTCGTGGATGGTGAAAGCTTCGCCGAGGATCGCGCCGACGGTCATCCGCGGATTGAGCGAGGCAAACGGGTCCTGAAAGACAATCTGCATGTTGCGCCGCATGGCGCGCAGGTCGCCGCCGGAAAGGCCCCGCACGTCGTGTCCGTCGAACACGATCTCGCCTTCGCTGGGTTCGACCAGGCGCAGCACGCAGCGCGCGGTGGTGGATTTGCCGCAACCGGACTCGCCGACCAGCCCGAGCGTTTCGCCGCGATTGACCGCAAAGGACACGCCGTCCACCGCATGCACGCGGCCGACCTCGCGCGACAGGAGTCCGCCCTTGACGGGAAAATGCTTCTTCAGGCCGGTGACGCGCAGCAGGGGTTCGCTCATGGTGTCACTCCTTGCTTCTCTCCAAGGTGACACGCCATGCGATGGCCCGGTGCGATCTCGCGCAGAGCCGGTTCCTTTTCGGCGCAAAGACCAAACGCGTAGCGGCAGCGCGGCGCGAAGCGGCAGCCGGGGGCGGGATCGATCAGGATCGGCACCGAGCCGCCGATCGCCTCCAGCCGGGTCTTGTGCGCGCTGTCGAGATCAATGCGCGGGATCGAGCGGATCAGGCCCTGCGTGTAGGGATGGCGCGGACTTTCGAACAGGCTGTCGACATCGGCCTCTTCGACCACCTTGCCGGCATACATGACGACGACCCGCTGCGCGGTTTCGGCCACCACGCCCATGGCGTGGGTGATCAGCATCACCGCCATGCCGAAGCGTTCCTTCATGTCCTGCAACAAATCGAGGATTTGCGCCTGGATGGTCACGTCGAGTGCGGTGGTCGGCTCGTCGGCGATGACGAGCTTGGGCTTGCAGGCGAGCGCCATCGCGATCATGACGCGCTGGCGCATGCCGCCTGAGAACTGGTGCGGGTAATCATGGACGCGGGCTTCCGCGTTGGGGATCTGCACCAGCTTGAACATCTCGACCGTACGGGCGAGCGCGTCCTTGTTCGACAGGCCCTCGTGGCGGCGCAGGCTCTCGGCGACCTGTTCGCCGACTGATAGCACCGGGTTGAGCGAGGTCATCGGCTCCTGGAAGATGAAGCCGATATCCTTGGCCCTGATGTCATCGAGTTCGCGGCTGGCGAGCGGCACGAGGTCGCGGCCCTCGAACAGGATCTGGCCCTGGACGATACGGCCGGGAGGCATCGCGATCAGCTTCAGGATCGACATCGCGGTGACGGTCTTGCCGCAGCCGGACTCGCCGACCACGCATAGCGTCTCGCCCTTGTTGAGCGTGATGTCGATGCCGTCGACCGCCCTCAGCATGCCGTCGTCGGTGGCGAAGTGGGTTTTCAGGCCCTTGATTTCGAGCAATGGGGCCATCAGATCACCCGCCGCGCGTCGAGCGCGTCGCGCAGGCCGTCGCCGATGAAATTGATCGCGACGACCGCGATGAAGATGGCGCCGCCCGGAAACAGCGCCCAATGCGCGGCGATGTCGAGATAGTCCTTGGCGTCAAACAGCAGCCGCCCCCAGGTCGGCGTATCCGGCGGAAAGCCGAGGCCGAGAAAAGAAAGTGTCGACTCCGCGATAATGGCGGCGGCGACGTCGATGGTGCCGGCGATGATCACCGGTCCCACCGCATTGGGCAGGATGTGCCGCACCACCTGGCGCACGGGGCTGGCGCCGAGCGCGCGGGCGGCCTCGACGAACTCCTTTTCGCGCAGCGAGAGGAACTGCGCGCGCACCAGGCGGGCAACCGGCATCCAGCGCAGGCCGCCGATCACAAGCACGATGAGGATGAAAATGCCGCCCTCGGGGCCGAACAACGATTTAAGGCCGTCGCGGAACAGGTAGATGAGCAGAAGCAGCAGCGGCAATTGCGGCAGCGAGAGGAAGAGGTCGGTCAGCCACATCAGCGCGTGGCCGAGCGCGCCGCGCGACATGCCGGCGAGTGCGCCGATCAACGTGCCGACAATCACGGAAACCGCCATTGCGGCGAGGCCGACTGCGAGCGAGATACGTCCGCCATAGATCATGCGGGCGAGAATATCCTGCCCGAGATCGTCGGTGCCGAAGGGATGGGCGAGCGAGGGACCCTCGAGGCGCGCGGTGAAATCGATGTCGTTGATGGCGATGCGCCAAACGAAGGGACCGAGCACCACTGCGGCTGCGAGACCAATCAGCAGCACGGCGCTGACCACGGCGAGCTTGTGCCGCCGGTAGCGCCGCCAGGTCTCGCGCCAGGGTGAATAGGGAAGCCGCCGCTCAGCGGAAGGAGATGCGAGGGTCAAGCCAGCCATAGAGGACATCCGCGATCAGGTTGAAGAGCACCACAAGGCAGGCAAAGACGAAGGTAACCGCCATCACGACCGGCGTGTCGTTGGAGAGAATGGAGGAAATCAGCAGCGAGCCGATGCCCGGAATCCTGAATATCTGCTCGGTGACGATGGCGCCGCCGAACACCGCCGGCATCTGCAGCGCGATCAGTGTGACGACCGGGATCATGGCGTTGCGCATCGCATGCTTGACGATCACCCTGGCTTGGCCGATGCCTTTGGCGCGCGCGGTGGTGACGTAGTCGAGGCGGATCACGTCCAGCATGGCCGAGCGCACGAAGCGGGTCATGGAGGCCGCCTGGAACAGCCCGAGCACCATCACCGGCATGATGGCCTGCCTTATCTGCTCGAACAGCCAGCGTATGCCGGTCCCCTTGACATCGGTCGAATAGACAAAGGGCAGCCAATCCAGCGTCACCGAAAAGATCAGGATGAACAACAGCCCGGTAAAGAAGGTCGGCAGCGAAAAGCCGATGAAGGCGAGGGTGTTGGCGATCTGGTCGAAGATCGAGTACGGCCTGGTGGCGGCATAAACCCCGACCGGAATCGCAATCGCGAGCGCCAGCAGTTGAGCCGATCCGATCACGTAGAGCGTGGTTGGCAGGCGCTGCAGGATCAGCGTGTCGACGTTCATCCGGCTGACAAACGAAAAGCCCCAGTCGCCCTGCACCATGGCGGCGAGCCAGCGGAAGTAGCGAAGATAAACCGGATCGTCGAGGCCGAACTTGGCCCGAAGCGCGAGCGCGACCTCGGGCGGCACGTTCGGATTGGTCGCGAGTTCCGCGAAGGGATCGCCCGGTGCAAGTGCCAGTACGGTGTACAGGACCACCGAAATGCCGAGCAGGCTCGGCACGGCAATCAGCAAGCGACGCAGGATATACTGCCGCATGAGGATCAATCCGCCTATGCCGGCTCTCAGGCCTCTCGATACCAGTCCTGGAGATTGTCGGTGTCATTGGTCCAGCCGCTGAGCGCCGGACGTAGCGAGTTGGCGGCCGCGCCGACTTTCAGGCGGTGCATCACCGCGATGACGACCGTGTCCTGCCACATGATGTCGTTGGCCTTGATATAGAACGCAGCCCGCTTGACCGGATCGATTTCCGCCTCGGCCGCGTCGATCGCAGCATCGAAGTCCTTGTTGACCCAGCGCGGGAAGTTCCGGCCCTGCCACTTGTTCTCCTTGGTGGCCACGAACCGCGAATGAAAGCGCCGCATGTGCTGCGCCGGGTCGGGCTGGGTCATCGGGGTCTGGAACATCTCGATGTCGGCATAGAATTTGGAATAGGTATCGGGGTTGGCGACGTCAGAGGAGAAGAACACCGAGGCCACGACCGATTTCAATTCGATATCGATCCCGGCCTTCTGACAGGCCTGCTTGATAATGGCCTGGGTCTTCTGGCGCGGGCCGTTGATCGAGGTCTGGTAAACGATCTTCAGCCTTTTTCCATCTTTCTCGCGGATGCCATCCGCGCCTGCCTTCCATCCGGCCTCCTCCAGCAGCTTTGCCGCTTTCTCGATGCTGAACTCCCATTTCGTGTTCTTGGACACGAACTGTGCAGGTCCGTTGAGGTAATTGGCTGAGGTGCGTCCGGCGCGGCCGTAAATGTGCTTCTGAATGGCATCGCGGTCGACGAGCAGCGCCAGCGCCTTGCGCACGGCCGGATCGGAGAATAACGGATGCTTGGTCTTCATCGAGGACCGTTCGCCATCAATCTCGGTGTTGGGATCGGTGAAATTCAGCGCAATAAATTCGATATCGCCGCCGGTCGAGTAGACGGTCTTGCCCTTGCCGCCCTTCTCCAGGCGCAGCAGGACTTCGTCTTCCACCTGCATGTTCCAGGCATAGTCATATTCGCCGGTCTGAATCACCGCGCGCGCCGCCGAGACGGCGTCGCCGCCGCCCTTGATTTCGATGGTGTCGAAGTGGGGACGGTTCGGCATGTGGTAGTCGGGATTGATTTCGCCGCGCACGAGATCGCCGGGCTTGAATTCAACGAATTTATACGGACCGGTGCCGACCGGCTTCAGATTGTTCGGGGCGTCGCGGGATTTATCGCCCTTGTAGTCCGCGAACAGATGTTTGGGCAGGATGCAGCCGACCACCGCGACAAAGGCGTCGGCCCAGAATGGGGTAGGATTCTTGAACAGGATCCGGACCGTGAGGTCATTGACCTTTTCGACGGAGATGTCCTGGTAAACGCCGATTGTCAGCGCCGCGGTCGCAGGATCGCGGGCGTATTCCCAGTTGAACACGACGTCATCGGCCGTGAAGGGCTTGCCGTCGTGCCATTTGACGCCGGGCTTGAGCTTCCATGTCACCGACTTGCCGTCGGCAGCGAGACCGCCATTCTGGATCGACGGAATTTCGGCTGCAAGGATCGGATTGAGATTGCCGTCCGCGTCCCAACTGGCGAGCGGTTCATAGAACGGACGCGAGCCGTCCTGGTCCTTGGTGCCGGTGGCGAAGTGCGGATTGAGCAAGGTCGGCCCTTGCCACCACAGCAGTTTCAACGGGCCACCGCCGCCGCGTTTGGTCGGTTTATAGGGGGCGGGGCTCTGGGCCATGGCAACGCCACCGACGGCGAGAAGCTGCGTCGCCATCGGCGCGGTGAGTCCAAGGGCGATCATGCGCTGAACGAAGGCGCGGCGATCCATGCGCCCGTCCTTCACCCCGTCGATCATGGTTTTGAGTTCAGTGTCCAGCATTGTCGTCCCCAAAGGTTGCGCAGCGCCGCGGGCGGCACCTTGTGTCCCTTGGTAAGATGGCACACCAAATACCCCTGAGGTCAACGTCCAGGGTGCCACAGTCCCTTCGAAGCAAGCGGCTTCTGATTTCTACTTGGGCAGAGCCCGCGCTGCGGCGCACACGGTTTCGGCAATCCGGCGCGTTTCATGCTCCAAACGCGGCCCGAATTGCAAAAAGTTTGTTCGTCAGATCAGTCCCGCGAAACAGGGACGGCTTCGCTCAGGTCAGCGACATGTCCAGGGGCGGCCCAACGCTGTCCGGCAGCGGGCAGACATAAGGGGTGCGGGTGGTGCGCCTCTTCAGGTCGGCCCTGGCGGCGGCGATCAGCTCCGGTTCCGTCAGCGCCCGGACGCCGAGCCCCGCCATCGCCTTGGCGGCCTGCACCATGGCCTTGTGGGCGTGTGGGCTCTTGCCCTGCGCCACCACCTGCCAGGTATGCAAGGGGGTGCCAATGGCAATGGTCGGGGCGTGAACCTGGACCGTCGGCACGACCCAGCTCACATCGCCGACATCGGTCGAGCCGATCAGCGGGTTGCGGTTGGCGTCCAGCGGCACGATGAAATCGGCCAGCGGCCGGTCGGTCGGCTCCATGCCGATCGTATGATAGACGGTGGCAATATCCTTCTCGGTCAGCGTCGCGCGGATTTTTTGCGCGAAATCCTTGTCGGCATCGTCGAAATGCGGAGGGCCGAGTTCCTCCATGATGCCGTGAAGGGCCTGTTCGAGCGGGGTGTTGGGCAGCAAATTGGAGACGGCGGAAATGATCCGCATCTCAACACTCGTTTCGGTCATCAGCGCCGCGCCCTGCGCGATCTTGCGGACGCGCTCCACCAGTTCGTTCATCCCGGGCAGGTCGCGCGCGCGGATCGAATAGCGCACGCGCGCATGGGCCTGCACCACGTTGGGGGCGATGCCGCCGGTATCGAGCAGGGCATAATGTACACGCGCATCGCTCGGCATGTGCTCGCGCATGTAGTTGACGCCGACATTCATCAGCTCGACCGCATCCAGCGCGCTGCGGCCGAGATGCGGCGAGGCCGCGGCATGCGAGGTGCGTCCGGTGAAGATGAAATCGGCGCGGGTGTTGGCGAGCGAGGGGGTCACCACAACCTCCCAGAAGCTGTGGGGATGCCAGGTGATCGCGATGTCGGCGTCATCGAAGGCGCCCGATCGGACCATGAAGGTCTTCGCAGCGCCGCCTTCCTCCGCGGGGCAACCGTAATAGCGCACGCGCCCCGGCACCTTGTGTTCGGCGAGCCAATCCTTCACGGCAGTGGCCGCGAGCAGGGCGGCGGAGCCGAGCAGATTGTGGCCGCAGCCATGGCCATGGCCGCCTGTTTCCAGCGGCCGAGGCTCGGCGACGCCAGCCTCCTGGCTGAGGCCGGGCAGGGCGTCATATTCACCTAGGAAGGCGATCACGGGTCCGCCTTCGCCCCATTCGCCCATCACGGCGGTGGGAATGCCTGCGACCTTCTCGGTGACGCGAAAACCCTGATGACGCAGCTCGGCGAGATGCTCGGCGCAAGAACGCGCTTCGGTGTAGCAAACTTCAGGCATCGCCCAGACCCGGTCGCTCAAGTCTAGGAAGCGCGGCTTGATGGTGTCGACGCCACGCCAGATGCTACTGCGGTTATCCATGTTCCAATTCCCGATACTGAAGGCGGTGCGAGTAATTGCTATCAGCTTCGCCAGATGACGCCCAGCGCAGGGCAGGCTCTGCCATGCTCATCACACCTTCACGCCGTTGTGGCCTGAACAGCCGGCCTTTCTCCACCACCAGCACCACGGCGAGGGCGGCCAGCGTGCAGAGCAGGAAGCCGGTCGCGAACGGCACCAGCGTGCCGTCGTAATCCTGGCCGATGGTGGCGCCGACGCCGATGCCGAGCAGGGTGGTGATCGATCCGTACAGCGAGGCGGCAGTACCGGCGATGTGGCCCTGCGGCTCCATCGCAAGCGCGGTGAAATTGGCGATCATCAACCCGAACGCAAACATCATCGATACCGAAAGCACCATGAACAGCGGCAAGGGCAGCATCTGCAATTGCGCGGCCGCCAGCATGGTCGCGGCGATGACCACGAAGCCGATCAGCGCAGCGTGGGAGATCACGCGCATGCCGAGGCGGCCGACGAGGCGGGAATTGACGAAGCCGGCGATGGCGGTTCCGACGGCGACGCCCGCAAACGCAATCGGAAAATAATGCCCGAGCCGGTAGGTGCCGGTGAACACCTGCTGCGCGATGAAGACGTAGGCGAACAGCGAGCCCAATACGCCTCCGGCCACCAGTGCATAACCCAGCGTCTGGCGATTGGTCACGGTCTGGCGGAATGCATCAAGCACCTCGCCGACGGCGAGCGATCTGCGATTGGCCACCGGCAACGTCTCCGGCATCCGAAGCGCGCTCCAGATCAGCGCCACCACGCCATACAGCATCAAAGCAATGAAGATGCCGCGCCATTGCGTTAGCAGCAGCACGGCCTGGCCGAAGGCCGGCGCGACGACAGGCACGGCAATGAATATCATCATCGCCAGCGACATCACGCTCGCCATGCGCCGCCCGGCATAGCAGTCGCGCACGATCGAGGTTGCGATCACACGCGTGGCCGAGGTGCTGAGGCCCTGCAGCGCGCGTGCCAGCAGCAGCGTTTCGAACGAGGGGGCTGCGATCGCGAGCAGGCCGGCAGCGCAATAAACAGCCATGCCACCGAGCAAAACAGGCCGCCGGCCAAACCGGTCGGACAGCGGCCCCATCACGAACTGGCCGACGCCGAAGCCGACCAAGAAGATCGACAGCACCATCTGCGGCCGGTTGGCCGAGGTGATGTGGAAGGCGGACGCGATGTCCGGCAGCGCCGGCAGCATCATGTCCATCGCGAGCGGATTCAGCGCCATGATCGACGCGATCACGATGACGAATTCGGGAAAGCCCATCGGGCGGTGGCCTGAAGCGGCCAAGGCATCGGCACTGGTATCGGACAACGAAAAAACCCTCTTGCGGAGCGCAATCTATTCGTGGTGCTGCGGCGCACAATCTGCGTTTTGGAATAGCAGCCCGGCAGCATCGGAGCCGGTAGGCACGATTTGCACACACAGGCGGCAAACGCGTTCCGCTGCCGGCCAAAGTCATTGTTCTGGTGGGCCGCTTGTTCTATCCCGTACGGCTGGAAACGACAGCCGTGGATCGCGTTCAAACGGAGACCTTGTGTCAGGACAAATTTTGAAGATCGGCACGCGCAAGAGCGCGATGGCGCTGGCGCAGACGGAAGCGATTGCGCGGCTGTTGCGCGTGGCCGATCCCACGCTCGATGTCGAGATCGTCAAGTTCGAAACCCGCGGCGACCAGGACCAGACCAGCAAGCTGCTGCGCCATGGCGGCAAGGGCGGGGCCTTCGTCGCTGAAATTCGCGAGGCGATGCGCGGCGGAGAACTGCAGGCGGCGATGCATTCGCTCAAGGACGTTCCCGGCAACGAGGAGACGCCGGACCTGATCATCGCCGCGACCCTGCCGCGCGATGCCGCCAATGACGCACTCGTGCTGCGTCCGGGGCTTTCGCTGGATGTGTTTCGCGCATCGAGTGGAAAGGGGTTCAAGATCGGCACCAATGCGGTGCGCCGCGCCGCCTATCTGCGCCGGTTGTTCCCCGAGGCGACCGTCATTCACTTCCGCGGCGCGGCCGACAGCCGCGTGGCAAAACTCGATCGCGGCGACAAGCAGCGGCTTCCCGACGGCGGCGAGGTGGGGCCTGCGGATGCGCTGGTGATGGCGCGATCGGGGCTCGAGCGCATCGGCATGGCTCCACGTATCGTCCATGATTTTTCCGTGCGCGAGATGCTGCCGGCGGTAGGGCAGGGAATCGTCGCGGTGGAATGCGTCGAGAAGGATTGGGTTACGCGCGGCCGTCTGGCGAAGATTGAGGATGTGCAGTCACGGCTCTGCGCGGAAGCCGAGCGCGAGGTGCTGTGGGTGCTGAACGGCCACTGCAACTCGCCGATTGCCGGCCATGCGACGTTGGCGGGTAATGAGATGACACTGACCGCTGCGGTGCTGGATGAAGCTGGCGACCGCTTCATCGAGGTTTCACTGCAGGGCGCGGCAGATCGCCCCCGCGAACTCGGCCGTGCGGTCGGTCTCGATCTGCTCGACAAGGGCGCCGCCGAGATCATCGCGCGCACGCGGCCGGAGGAGGATTCGCTTCTCGCGTGAGGGACGTTCCCCGGATGTTGCGCAGCGCGCCTTTGATCTGAACAGGTCCAGCCCGCGTCAGAGCTGTCATTGCGAGCGCAGCGAAGCAATCTATATCAACGCTTGCGAAGACATGGATTGCTTCGTCGCTACGCTCCTCGCAATGACGGAGGTGAGTGTTACAGCCACAAAATCTTCTTCCTGTATTCGAGGTCGGTTAGCAGCGGCTTTGCCGGTCCCTGGTGAAACACCGCGCCGCGCTCCAGCGCGAAGACGCGGTCGGCGAGCGCCAGCACCAGATCGAGATTATGTTCGACGATCACGATGGAGATGTGCTGCCGCAGCCGGTCAAACACCTTGAACAGCTCGACGATTACCGCCGGCGCCAGTCCCTCGAAGGGCTCGTCGAGCAGCAGGAGTTTTACGTTCCCCGACATCGCGCGGGCGACCGCTACCATTTGCTGCTCGCCGCCTGAGAGATAATCCGCTGCGACGTCCATGCGCTCTCGCAGGCGCGGGAAATAGTCGAGGATCTGCGCCTCGTCCCACACCACGCCGTTGCTGCCGTCGGTCTTGCGGGCGAGTCGGCCTAGCGAGAGATTTTCCCGCACCGTCA
Source organism: Bradyrhizobium australiense (assembly GCF_013114825.1). Taxonomy (GTDB): domain Bacteria; phylum Pseudomonadota; class Alphaproteobacteria; order Rhizobiales; family Xanthobacteraceae; genus Bradyrhizobium; species Bradyrhizobium australiense. The sequence continues at coordinate 360,779 of NZ_JAAVLX010000001.1, forward strand.
TCCCGGCGAACAGGCCGCGGCCCTGCGGCACATAGCCGATGCCGGCCCGTGCAATGTCGGGCGCGGGCAGGCGGGAGATGTCCATGCCGGCATATTCGACCGCGCCCGAGGACAGCGGCACCAGGCCTGCGAGCGTCTTCAGCAGCGTGGATTTCCCGGCGCCATTGCGGCCGAGCAGGGCAACGATCTCGCGCTCGCGCACATCGAACGTGGCGGCGTGCAGGATATGGCTCTTGCCGTAGAACGTATTGACGCGCTCGAAGCGCAGGATCGGCACTGTGCCCTCGCGGGCCTGCTCGCTCGTGATGTGCTCGACCTCGGGAACTCCGGTGCCGGTGTAGATCTCCTGCACTTTGCGGTCGGCGCGCACCGCCTCGGGCGTGCCGGTCATCAGCACTTCGCCCTGGTTCATCACGGTGACAGTGCGGGAGAAGCCGAGCACGCGGTCGATGTCGTGCTCGACGATCAGGACAGGAATGTTGGCGGCGATGTTCTTGACGAGGTTGGAGACGCGCTCGCGCTCGGCGGCGGCAAGCCCGGCGAGCGGCTCGTCCAGCAGCAGCACCTGCGGCTTGGAGCCGAGCGCGATGCCGAGATCGACCAGCCGCTGCCCGCCATACGAGAGCTCGCCGCCTTCGATTGTCTCGATGCCTTCAAGGCCGAGGAATTTGATCAGCTCCGCGGTCTCGGCGTGGATATCCCTGTAATGGTCGATGTCGCGCCATAGGTTGAAGCGACCGGAGTTCTGCGCCTGCAACGACAGGCGGAGATTTTCGTAGATCGAAAGGCCCTTGAACAGGTTGGTGATCTGGAACGAACGCGCGAGCCCCCGATGACAGATCAGGTCCGACGGCACGCCCTGGATCTCGCGGCCGTTCAGCTTGATGGTGCCGCTGTCGGTCGGATAAAGGCCGGAGACCAGATTGAACAGCGTGGTCTTTCCGGCGCCGTTCGGCCCGATCAATGCGTGGATTTCGCCGGCGCCGACCTGCAGGCTCGCGTCGGTCACGGCGCGGATGCCGCCAAAGCTCTTCGAGACGCCGTGCACGTCGAGCACGGTGCCCTCGAGCGCTTTCGGCCGCAGGAACGCCGGCAGCGACAGGCCCTCGTAGATTTTTCGCCTGCTCATCGCGGCGGTTTCTTCCGGCGGCGGCCACCGGCGTTTTGAAATTGTTGCCCAGATGCCGACGAGGCCGCCCGGCGAGTACAGCACGAACGCGACGAAGACGAGGCCGAACCACAGCAGCCAGTTCGGCGTCCAGATCGAAAACAGTTCGCGAAACAGAATGAAGAACAGCGCGCCGATCGCCGGCCCCAGCATGCTGCGCATGCCGCCGATCACCACGATGGCGAGCAGTTCGCCGGAGAACGGTACCGAGACAGCTTCAGCTGACACAAGGTAATTCTGGAATCCGATCAGCCCGCCGGCGAAGCCGGTCACGACCGCCGAGATCACGAAGATCCCAAGCTTATAGCGCTCGACCGGATAGCCCTGAAACCTCGCACGCAACTGGTTCTCGCGGATCGCCATCAGCACATGGCCGAACGGCGAGCGGACCAGCCGCAAGAGAAGATAGAGCACGCCGAGGCAGAGCACGGAGACGACGACGTAATAGTTCAGCGCGTTGTCGAGGCTGAACGGGCCGAGATGGCCGCGTTTCAGGCCGCCGAGGCCGTCCTCGCCGCCGGTCACTGCGGTCCAGCGGAACGCGATGGTGTAGGTCAGCGCCGACAGTGCCAGCGTCAGCAGCGAGAAATAGACGCCGCGCCGGCGCAGGATGATGAAGCCGACGAAGGTGGCGATGACAGCGACGACGATGGCGGCAAGCAGCAGCGGCAGGAAGATGTCGCCACCGAACCAGTTGCGCTGGATCAGCCCCGCCGCATAAGCGCCGATACCGAACCAGGCGCCGTGGCCGAACGATACTAGCCCGGTATAGCCGATGCAGAGGTTGAGCCCCATCGCGGCAATCGCAAGCGCGACCACCACGGTGCCGGTGTTGAGCGAGAGGCCGAGCAGATAGAGGCCGAAGGGAAGCGCGATCACGGCGAGCGTGGCCGATAGCAACGGACGATATTTGGCGGCGATCGTGATCATTCGAACTTCTCGATACGTTCGCCGAGCAGGCCGCGGGGCCGCACCATGAGCACCAGGAACATCAGCACGTAGATCGAGGCCTCGCCGGCAGCCGGCGCGAAGTGAATGGTGATGCCCCTGACGACTCCGACGAGCAGGGCCGCAATCACCACGCCCCAAAAACTGCCGAGGCCGCCGATCACGACCACGACAAAGGCGACCGTGATGATCTCGGCGCCCATCGCAGGATGCACGATCGTGATCGGGGCAAAGAACGCACCGCCGAGCGCGGCCATGCCGACGCCGAGCATGACGATCGCGGTCATGTGAGGCTGTAGCCTGATGCCGAGTGCGGCGACCATGTCCGGCCGCTGGATGCCGGCGCGTACCACGCGGCCGAAGGACGTCTTGTGCAGCAGCAGCCAGACGCCGATCAGCACCGCGGCGACGACGGCGAGGATGAGCAGGCGATAGCGCGAGAACAGGAAGTCGCCGAGAAATACCGAACCGCGAAATTCTTGCGGGATCGCCGCCGAGATCGGCGGCGCGCCCCAGATAATGCGGATCGCCTGTTCGGTGACCATGGCGAGGCCGAACGTCACCAGCAAACTGAGAATCGGATCGGCGTCGTAGAACCTTCGCAGGATGAACCGCTCAAACAGAATGCCGAGCAGCGCGACCGCGACCGGCGACAGCACCACCGCCGAGCCGAAGCCGAGATATCTCGTGATCTCGACGGAGATGTAGGCGCCCAGCGCGTAGAATGCGCCATGCGCGAGGTTGACGATGCCGCCGACGCTGAAGATCAGCGACAGGCCGAGCGCAATCAGGAGGTAATAGCCTCCGAGCACCAGGCCATTCACTACCTGTTCAAGCAAGAATCCGAACTGCATGTGCGATCCGCGGAGCTTAAAGAAAAACGGCGCCGGCGCTTGTCTGCCGGCGCCGCAACGCCAGTCTGCCCGACGCCCGTATCGGGCTTCTATGCCTTCATGTTGCAGGGATTTTGCGTCTTCGTCGGGTAGATCGATTCCAGTTCCGCGCCGGCCCCCGGCACGGCTTCGCCGAGCACCAGCATGTCCCATTTGTCCTTCATCTCGCCCTTCGGCTTGACTGTGAACGGATAGGCCTCCTGGACGAGCTGATGGTCCCAGGAGCGGAAATAGGCCTTGCGCGACTTCATGATGTCGAACTGCGTCTGCTTCTCGAAATAGGCGATCAGCGCGTCGCTCTCGGTCGACTTGGTCTCGTTGATTGCCTGCGCGATCATCTTGAGTGTGATGTATTCAATCCAGGCATGGTTCTCCGGCGGCTTGCCGTATTTCTTTGTGAAAGTCTCAACGAAGGTCTTTGAGGCCGGATTGTCGAGCGTGTGATACCAGACCGTCGGCCAGGTGCCGCTTAGATTGCCTTCGCCCATCGCCCAGGCGTCGCCGGTATTGAGGTTGAAGCCGACGAGGGGGTACGGGAAGCCAAACTCGGCATATTGCTTGACGAGATTGGTAACCTGGTTGCCGGCGAGGTTGCAGCACACGACATCGGGCTTGGCCTGCCGGACCTTCAGGAGATACGGGCTGAAGTCGGTGACATCTGTGGCGATCAGTTCGTCTCCGATCAGCGTGGCGTCGTTGGCGCTGAAGAAGGCTTTGGCAGCCTTCAGAAGGTCGTGACCGAAAATATAGTCCGCGGTCAACGTGACGAATTTTTTGCCCTTCACCATGCCCTTCTGCTTGAGCGCGGTGCCGACGGCGTTGACCATCACGGTATTCGGGATGTCGCAATGGAAGGAGTAGCGGTTACAATCCTTGCCGCGCAGCGCGTCCGAGCGGGCGCCGGTGGAGAAGAACACCTTCTTGTTGCGCTCGGCGACCTGCATGATGGTCAGCGACGAGGCAGAGGAGATTTCGCCGAACAAGAGCACCGCGCCGTCCTGCTCGATCATGCGCTGCGCCTTGGTCGAGGCGGTCGCCGGATTGACCGAGTCTTCCGACATCAGGTCGATTGGCTTGCCCAAGATGCCGCCGGACGCGTTGATTTCCTCGGCCGCCATCTTCACGCCGAGTTGGGCGTAGCTGCCGATCGCGCCGAGAAAGCCGGTCAGCGGCACGAGATGGCCGATTTTTATCGCGCGGCTTGCGCGCGGACGATGGCGGGAGATCCGATGGCGGGTACGCCGGCCAAAGCGGCGCCGGCTTTCAACAGAGTGCGTCGGCTAAAGCGGGTCATGACTGATCTCCTCCCGAGAGGTCATCGCGACGTTCTCCCTCCAATTCTCGCCCATGCGACAATGTGAGAGACGTTCTTTTATTATTGTATAATATTTCCGGACGCGGCGTCGGCTGTCAACGCCAAATGCATTTCAGGCGCGCGGCATCGCGCGCCGAGGTGGTTCAGAAAGAATGAAGTCAGGAAATTAAGGGGATTTCGCGAGATCGCGGGCGCCGAACTCGGCGGACAGCCGGTTGGCTGCGGCGTGCACCAGCTTGGCGCGGTTCTGCAACGCCTGGTCGGTCATCCGCCAGATCGGGCCGGAGATGCCGAGCGCGCCGATCACTTCGCCGGTGAAATGATAGACCGGCACCGCGACACAGCGGACTTCCGCGTTGAATTCGCCGTCATCGAAAGCAATCGCGCTGCGCCTAATTTCGGCGATCTCGCGCAACAGCACGGCGGGGTCGGTGATCGATTTTTTCGTCGATGGCTTCAGTTCGACCCGTTCGAGAAAGCGCTTCAACTGGTCGGGGCGGAGCGAAGCCAGCATGATCTTGCCGAGTGCGGTGCAATGCGCCGGGCGCACCACGCCCACGCGATCGGTCAGTTGGAACGCGCCGGCCCCGCTGGTGCGGGCAATCACGACGACCGCGTCACCCATACGCACGGCAAAATGCCCGCTTTCGCCGGTTTCCCTCGACAGGTCTTCCAGGATTGGCGTTGCGAGATTGACCATCTCGATTTCGTCCAGCGCGCTGGCGGCGAGCGCAAACAGCGGCCGGCCGACGCGGTAGCGTTTCGAATCGCGCTCCTGCCTGAGATAGCCGAGCGAGACCAGAGTCTTGGCGAGGTGGAAGGTGGTGGAATTGTGCAGGCCGACCAGCTTGCTGAGATCAGCTAGTCCAATGCCCTCGCGGTGACGCGCGACTTCTTCCAGGATCGAAAACGCGCGCCCGAGCGACTGCACGCCGCCGCGCGCGCGCTCCTCGGCCTCATCATCGATGTTTGGTTCGTTAGACGGCACCAGCCTTGCGATCGAAACCTTGCGTGGACTTGCCGGCTTGTCGCTGGTCTTTGGCTTGGTGCGCGGTTTCACGGAATCAGTTCTCCAGGTCGGCGGGGCGAACTCTAGCAGGCCGCCCTTACTCTTCAACAGCATCACCCCCGTCGAAGGCGCTATCCGAAACATACCACAATAGCAATTGACGTACAGTATTATGAGAAATAGGTTCGCGGGGCTGCCGACTGCGCGACGCCAAGACGCGGAGGCGAATTCGTTGAGCTCAGGGAGAGAGTGGTCGATGTCGCGTAACATGCTCAACGGCGCCCAGGTCATCGTCGACTATCTGATCCAGGAAAAGGTGCCGCAGGTGTTCGGCCTGTGTGGCCACGGCAACATCCAGTTCATCGATGCGCTCTACGAGCGTTCCCACGACATCAAGACCATCTCGGTGCATCACGAGAGCGTCGCCGGCTTCATGGCCGACGTTTACTACCGCGTCTCAGGCCGGCCGACGGCGACCTTCACCTCCTGCGGGCCCGGCTCGGCGAACCTGCCGATCTCGCTCGCCAATGCATTTCTCGATTCCGTGCCGTTCATGGCGGTGACCGGCAACGTGCCGACCAGCCAGTTCAACCGCGGCGCCTTCCAGGAGATGTACCGGCACCATCAGGCGGATTTTCCGTCCACCGTGCGCACGATCTGCAAGAAGGTGTTCCAGCCGACGCGCGGCGAAATGGTGCCGCTGGCGGTGCGGCAGGCCTGGAAGACCATGACAACGGGCCGCCCCGGGCCCGTCGTTCTCGACGTTCCCTTCGACGTGTTCATGGAATCGGCCGCCGAGGAGGCGCCGAGCGCGATCGAATGGAATGCCAATATATCGAGCCGCTGCGGCGCCGATCCGGAAGGTGTGGTGAAGGCCGTCGACATGCTGCTTACCGCCGAGCGGCCGGCGATCATTGTCGGGCAGGGCGTGCGCTATGGCGGCGCGGCGGACGAACTGTTGCGGCTCGCCGAGCGGCTGCAGATTCCGGTCGCAGCATCCGCCAGCGGCCTCGGCGCGATCGATTGCAACCATCCGCTGGCGCTCGGCCTCGTCGCGCGCGCCGGGCACTATCAGGCCAACCACGCAACGCGACAGGCCGACGTGCTGCTGGCGATGGGAATGCGGTTCGACGACCGCACGTCGAGTTCGTGGATCCCGGGCTATTCCTTCACCATTCCGCCGACGCGGTTGATCCATGTCGACATCGATCCCGAAGAGATCGGCCGCAACTATCCGGTCGCGCTCGGCCTGATGGCCGATGTGCGCACCTTCCTGCGGCAGGTGCATGCCGAACTCGATCGCCGTGCTGACCTGACGAAGAAGGCCGATGCGCGCAAAAAATGGCTGGCGCAGATCGATGGCTACCGGAAAGAGTGGGACAAGTTCGTCGCGCCCGGATTGTCCGACGACACCACGCCGATCAATCCGCAGCGCGCCGCGCTCGAAATCGACAAGGCGCTGCCGGAGGATGCCATCCTCGTCAGCGACATCGGCGTGCATCACAATTGGCTGCTCGGCTTCTGCAAGCCGCGGCGGCCGGATTCGCTGATCGGCTCGATGGGGTTCGGCCCGATGGGCTTTGGCGTCGCGGGCGTGATGGGCGCGAAGTTCGCCGCGCCCGACCGGCCCTGCGTGTCGGTGTGCGGCGACGGCGCGTTCTTCATGCACGCCAACGTGCTGGGAACGGCGGTCGAATATAATCTGCCCGTGGTCTGGGTGGTCTGGAACAACTACGCCTATGCCTCGATCCGGGGCCTGCAGCGCGGCTATCTCGGCGGCCGGGAGCTCGCGACCGATTTCCACGATCCCAACACCGGCGCGCGCTACAATCCTGATTTCGCCGCGATGGCGCGCTCCTGCGGCGTCGAGGGCGTGCGGGTTGATCGCGCCGGCGATCTCGGCGAGGCCATTCGCAAGGGCATCGCCGCCAACAAACCCTATCTGATCGACGTCGATATCGCCGCTGACATCAATCCGGTCGGCGCCGGCATCTGGGAGTTGCCCGGGCTCGGCCAAAGCAAGGCCGGCATCGGCACGCGCTATCAGCCCGCCTGATCTCACGCGAGGGAAATCCCATGTTGCTTGCAGGCAAGAAAGTCGTCGTCGTCGGTGGTTCGTCCGGCATTGGTCTTGCGACCGCCGAGATGGCGAAGCGCGAAGGCGCTGACATCATCATTGCGTCGCGCAATGTCGAGCGGCTGGACAAGGCGGCCGAAAAGCTGAATGCGATCGCGATTCCGGCTGACGTGACCAGCGACGCCAGCGTTGCAAAACTGTTCCAGCGTTGCGGCCCGGTCGATCATGTCGTGGTGACGGCGGCGCAGCTTCGCACCGGTCCGTTCAAGACGGTGGCGATGGAGGATGTTCGCGTCACCATGGAAGGCAAGTTCTGGGGCGCGTGGCGTGTCGCGCGCGAGGCCGAAATCTGTCCCGGCGGGTCGCTGACCCTGGTGTCGGGATTTCTCAGCGTCCGTCCGCGGCCGAATTCGGCGATCGTCAGCGCCGCCAATGGCGCGCTGGAATCGCTGGCAAGGGCGCTGGCGCTTGAACTCGCGCCGGTGCGCGTCAACGCCGTCTCGCCCGGCGTGATCGACACCCCGATCCGCGCCGCGATGCCGGAGGAGGCGCGGCGCGACATGCTGGCGAAGACGGCCGCCGCATTGCCGGTCGGCCGCGTCGGCGCGGCCGAGGACATCGCGCGGCAGATTTTGAGTTTCATGGCGAACGGGTTTGCGACGGGATCGATCGTCTATATCGACGGCGGGGCGCTCGTCATCTGACCGGCGGAGGAAGCATCATGGCTTCAGAAAACAACGGCGCGTTCATCCGCAACATCGCCGAGGTGCCTTGGCGCGAATTCCCCAATCACTTTGGCGGCGCGCTGTCAAAACCGCTCGTCATGCCGGAGACCGCGGGCTCCCGTCATATCGACTACCGCATCTCGATGTATCAGCCGATGGCCCATGTCGCGCGCCACAAGCATCTCGTGCAGGAGCAGATCTATCACGTGCTCGAAGGCGAAGGGCTGATGGAAATCGCCGGGAAGAATCACGTGGTGCGCAAGCACGACTTCATCTTCCTTCCGCCGGGCGTCGAGCACGCGATTTCGAATTCCGGGCTGGTCGATCTGGTGTTTTTGGTGATCACCTCGCCGGTGACGGATGAGGAAAAGCCGGTGTGAGGCGCAGGAACGGACTCACGCCAGCGCTTCAAGACGAATCAAGCCGCCAGATCCTGCAACAGCAGCGACGAGCCGCGAATCAGCACCTTGCGTCCCTTCGCCGTGATGGCGGGCGCATCGCCGTTCATGGTGGCAAGTTCGAGCGCGATCAGGCCGTCGATCGTGTAGCGGCTCATGCGCGGCAGCAGCAACGCGGGCGATCGCAATGCCTTCAACGTTTCCCATTGGGACGGCGTCAGGTCGTAGTCGAATTCTTCGTTCATGGTGCCTCGGCATTCTTGCAGCGCTCGCCACAATTCTTGTGCCGCGTAATAGCGAGCGCACGTGAAATTCGTGCGACCGCAACGAGTCGGTATTTCGACAAGCGACGATGCGCTGTCACATCATCGTGTCAATGGAATCGATTGAATGTGTCGAATCACACAGATGCCCGAATAAAAACGCCGGCGCAAAATTGCGTGAGTACGGGCGTCAAAAAGACCGCCCAATCGCCGCAACCCTTAAGAGAAAGTTACTAACCAAAGGTAAATTTGCGGGCAGGAGGAGGACGGTCGTTCCTTCGATCGCGTGCCTGCGACCCTTTAGACCCTCATGATGAGGAGGCGCGTAAGCGCCGTCTCGAACCATGCGGCCCGGCTGGTGCTATCCATCCTTCGAGACGTCGCTGCGCGGCTCCTCGGGATGAGGTCTGGCAGCGAGCTGCCATAGGGTGGGCGTGCCCACCATCCTTTTACGCCGATAGAACGGTGGGCACGGCGCAAGTGCGCCTTTGCCCACCCTACCATTTTTTGAGCTGAGCTTCGATAGTCGCCTTGTCTACGACCGACCAGACTTCGCAAATCTTTTCTATTCGAAATTCGTAGAAGACGTTCTCAGTGAACGAAACTTTTTTGCCGGCTACATGAAGGTCCAGGAACGTTCCCTTCGGCGTACAGTCGAAGCCCAGCCGGCTCGCCACATAGGGCGGATCGGAAATCAGCATCCGGATACTGAAATAGAGGTCCGGAATATCCTCAAAGTCTCTCTCCAGCATTTGGCGGTAACCCGAAAGCCCGAGCCGCCGGCCGTTGTGAATCACTTCATCATCAACGAACTGTCCCAGCTCCCGCCAGTCCTGCCTATTCAGGCAGGCAATGTAGTTTCTGTAGACGTGGGAGAGTTCGATTTTAATCACGGCAATTGTCCTCTTTTTACAAGGTCTCTGCAGCCAAGCGTAATACTTCAGCCGGCCGTAGAGTGAGCAAAGCGTAAGCGTGGCCACCCCACGGTTCTATCCCCGCCGCACGCTGGCGCCGCCGTCCACCGGCAGCGTCACGCCGGTAATGAAACTTGCTTCGTCGGACGCAAGAAACAGCGCGGCGTTGGCGACGTCCCAGCCGGTGCCCATCTTGCGGCGCAGCGGCACTTTTGCGTCGCGCTCGGCCTCGACCTCGGCGCGGCTCTTCTTGAATTCGCGCGCGCGGGTATCGACCGCCATCGGCGTGTTCATCAGCCCGGGCAGTATGACGTTCGCGCGGATGCCGTATTGCGCATTCTGGTAGGCAAGCTGTTCGGTGAAGGCGATCATGGCCGACTTGGTCGCCTTATAGGCAACGTAGGGGTAGGTCGTGATCGCGGCCATCGAGGAGATGTTGATGATGGCGCCGCTTCTTTGCTGGCGCATGATCGGGATCACGTGCTTGGCCGCCCACACGCAGCTCTTCAGATTGATCGCGACGCAGCGGTCGAACGCTTCCTCTGAGATGTCGAGCAGTTCGGCGTCGCCGCCGGCCAAACTGACGCCGACATTATTATGCAGCACGTCGATGCGGCCCCAGCGTGCCTGCGCGTCCGCCGCCATCGCCTTCAACTCGGCGTTCTTGGTGACGTCGGCCCTGAACGCCGCCGCGACGCCGCGCCTCTCGGCGATCATGTCGGCGGTTTCCTGGGCAGAGGCTAGATTGTGATCGACGCACAGCACTTTAGCGCCTTCGCGCGCAAAAGTGAGTGCGGTGGCACGGCCGTTGCCGATACCTTCGCCGGGGCTCTGCCCGGCGCCGACGACGATGGCGACACGATCTTTCAGGCGCATGTCACTCCACTCCCGGGATCGGGTACTGTCGCAGTACCTCTTTGTAATAGGGTTCGTTGTCGATCTTCATCGTCGCCAGCACGCGCACCACGGCGCAATAGAAGGCGATGGTGAGCACGAGATCGACCATGTGCTCGTCGGAAAGTTTTTGCTTGATCTCGGCAAAAGTCGCCTCCGACATCGCAAGCTCTCGCACCATTTCGCGCGCACCACGCAAAATCGCTTTCGCCAGCGGCTCGAGCTTGGATGGTCTGCCATCGGTCTCGGCCATCAGCCCTTCGACATCTTCATCGGTGACGCCGAATTCCCTGCCGATCTTCACGTGATGCGTGAATTCGTATTCGGACTTCTCCAGCCAGCCGACCTGGAGAATCGCGAGTTCGCGCAGGCGCGGGTCCAGTTTGCTCTTGAAGCGGATGTAGTTGCCGATGCCGTTGAAGGCGCGCGCCATATCAGGCGAGTTCACCAGCAGCTTATGGAGGTTGGTGTTGCGCTTGAGCATGTCGCGATATTCGGGGGCGACCTGGTCGGCTTCGAGATAGGACAGGCGGGCCATTTTGTTGTTGTCCTTGTTGGCGATAGCAGATCAGGCTCGCCTAACCGTAGAGCGCTTTGTGCTCCCCCTCATAATCGGCGTAAGAGTCCTTGATGCTCGCCATATTCAACAGCATGGTGGCGACTGGCGTATCGTCCTTTGCGAACACGGTCGTGCGGACCCAGACGCTTTCGGTACGCCGGCTGCCGCTCAGCGCAACCACTTCGCGCTCGGTCGCATAGCTCTCGCCGACGAATAGCGGCCCGCGCAGCAGGCGGACTTCCTGATCGGCGAACAGGCCGACCGCCGGCCCGCGCACCGGCAGCCGGTCCTCGCGGGCGCGGTATTGAAACAGCACGCTCAGCATCTCGAAGGGAATAATCGCCCGACCCCAGGGATTGAACTCCTGCGAATAGTAGGCCGAAGGTTCGGTGATCACTTTCAGCTTCTCGGCAAGTGAAAACGGATAAAGGTCGCCCATGTGCTGGTCGAAATCCATTTTCACCGTCGGGCGCGGCGTCTTCATGCCCACTTTGACGTCGGCGAGGATGACGGGATCGGCCAGCGGCTTCGTTTCGCCGAGCCGCCGGCTTAACGCCGTTTCCATCACATCCCCGACGGAAGCCGTGCCGCGCAAAATCTCGGTGCCGTTGCGCTTGGTCATGCCGATCGCGCAAGTCGTCTGCCCCGGCTTCGGCTTTTCGATGTTGGCCTGCACTTCCTCGCCCTCGAAGACCGGGTTGCGGTAATGCGCGGACAGGCATCCGGTCTCGAACCAGGCCTGGCCCCAGATCCGTTCGCACAGCGGCGCGAACTGGCTGAAATGGGTCGGGCCCTCGATGGTGCCACCCTGAAAGCCGAGTTTCTGCGCGGTCGCATCGTCATGGATCGAGGCGTGCGAGTCATAAACCTGCGCGTGGAGCATTTGCCTCGGGCTCCGCCACGGCCCCACCAACAGATTGCCGCTCTCCAATATCTCGGTCCTGAACGCCGGTTCTGTCATCCCTGGTGTCTCCCTTTGGCGCGCAGCGTTTCAAAGAAGGCTGGCCCCAGCAAGAGGCCGGCCGATCCACAGGTGGGTGAGATATGCCCTGCGGCCATGAATTCACGCTGGGCACGCATAGCAAAATCGGTGCATGCTGTTCGCAATTAGACCGGTTTCAAATAACCGGCGGAACGTGCGACGGGAGCGGACGAAATGGCGTTGATGGAAGTGGGTCTGGACGACAAATACCGTCTGGATGCGAAGCGGATTTTTCTGTCCGGTACGCAGGCGCTGGTCCGGTTGCCGATGTTGCAGCGCGAACGCGACCGCGTGCAGGGGCTCAACACCGCAGGCTTTATCTCCGGCTACCGCGGCTCGCCGCTCGGCATGTACGATCACGCGCTGTGGCGCGCCAAATCTTTCCTCAAGCAGCATGACATCGAGTTCTCGCCGGGTCTCAACGAGGACCTTGCGGCGACCGCTGTGTGGGGGAGCCAGCAGGTCGGCATGTTCCCAGGCGCCAAGGTCGATGGCGTGTTCGGCATCTGGTACGGCAAAGGCCCCGGCGTCGACCGCTCCGTCGACGCGCTGAAGCATGCCAACTCGGCGGGCACCTCGCCGAATGGCGGCGTGATTGCGCTCGCCGGCGACGACCATGGCTGCCAGTCCTCGACGCTCGCCCACCAGAGCGAGCAGGTGTTCGCCGCTGCGCTGATGCCGGTAGTCAACCCGGCAACGTTGCAGGATTATCTCGATCTCGGCATTTTGGGCTTTGCGCTGTCGCGCTATTCCGGCTGCTGGGTCGGGTTCAAGGCGATTTCGGAGACGGTCGAAAGCTCGGCCTCGATCGTCAGTGATCCCGACCGCATCAAGATCATCATGCCTGACAATTTCGAGATGCCGCCGGGCGGGCTTTCCATCCGCTGGCCCGATGCACCGATCGAGCAGGAGCGGCGGCTGCACGGACCCAAGATGCAGGCGGTCGCTGCGTTCGCGCGCCTCAACCGCTTCGACCGCATCGTCCTGGATTCAAAGCCCGCGCGGCTCGGCATCATGGCGACCGGCAAGGCCTATCTCGATCTGCGGCAGGCGCTGGCCGACCTCGGCATTACCGATGCCGAGGCGCAGGCGCTGGGCTTGCGCATCTACAAGGTGGCGCTGACCTGGCCGCTGGAGGAATCCGGTGCACGTGCGTTCGCCGAAGGCTTGCAGGACGTGCTGGTGGTCGAGGAGAAGCGCGGCTTTATCGAGGATCAACTGGTCCGCATCCTCTACAACATGGACGCCGCGAAGCGGCCTTCGGTGGTCGGCAAGCGGGACGAGACCGGCGCGCCGCTGCTGCCGAGCGAAGGCGAGTTGACGCCGACCATGGTGGCGGCGGCCGTTGTGGCGCGGCTGCGCAGGCTTGGGCATCGCAGCCCGGCGCTGGAACAGCGTCTCGCCAAACTCGAAGCTTTCGACCGGCCGGCGGAAGGCCTTGGCGCCGCAAAACTGCAGCGCACGCCGTATTTCTGCTCGGGCTGCCCGCACAACACCTCGACCAAGATTCCCGAGGGCAGCCGCGCGATGGCTGGCATCGGCTGCCACGGCATGGCGCTGTCGGTGCCGAACCGCCGGACGCAAACGATCTCGCATATGGGCGCGGAAGGCGTCACCTGGATCGGGCAGGCGCCGTTCACCAGCGAACCGCATGTGTTCCAGAATCTCGGCGATGGCACCTACACCCATTCCGGCCTGCTGGCGATCCGCGCAGCGGCGGCCGCCGGCGTCAACATCACCTACAAGATCCTCTATAACGATGCGGTGGCGATGACCGGTGGCCAGCCGGCCGAAGGCGGCCTGACGGTGTCGCAGATCGCGCACCAGGTCTCGGCGGAAGGCGCCAAGCGCCTCGCCATCATCTCCGACGATCCGGAAAAGTATCCGTCGAATTATTTCCCGTCAGGCGCGACCGTTCATCACCGGCGCGAGCTCGACGCGGTGCAGAGGGAGCTCCGCGAGATCAAGGGCCTCACCGTCCTGATTTACGACCAGACTTGTGCGGCGGAAAAGCGCCGCCGCCGCAAGCGCGGGCTCTATCCGGATCCGCCGAAGCGCGTCTTCATCAACGAGCGCGTCTGCGAAGGCTGCGGCGACTGTTCTTCTGTTTCCAACTGCGTCTCGGTGCAGCCGCTGGAGACCGAGTTCGGCCGCAAGCGGCGGATTGATCAATCGAACTGCAACAAGGACTTTTCCTGTATCGAGGGCTTTTGCCCGAGTTTTGTGACCGTGCACGGCGGACGCGTGCGGAAAGCAGATCGCGCGGCGGCCGATCCATCCGCGCTGTTCGCCGATCTGCCGACTCCGGCCACACCGGCGCTCCATGGCGCCTACAACATTCTCATCACCGGCATCGGCGGCACCGGCGTCATCACGATCGGCGCGCTGCTCGGCATGGCAGCCCACGTCGACGGCAAAGCGTGCTCGACGCTCGATTTCACCGGCCTGTCGCAGAAGAACGGCGCGGTCATGAGCCATGTCCGCATCGCGCCTGTTGCGGATGACCTCTCGACCGTCCGCATCGCGCCCGGCGGCGCCAACCTCATCCTCGGCTGCGACATCGTGGTCGCCACCAGCATCCCCGCGCTGAGCCGGGCCGAACGCGGCGTCACGCGCGCGGTCGTCAACGCCGACCTGCTGCCGACCGCAAGCTTCGTCATCAATCCCGATATCGACTTCGAGGCGGGAACGATGCGGGATTCGCTGAACGAGGCTGTCACTGCCTCCGATCTCGACATTCTCGATGCCACCGGGCTGGCCGCCGCACTGATGGGCGACAGCATCGCGACCAACGCGTTTATGCTTGGCTTCGCGTTCCAGCGCGGCGCGATTCCCCTTTCGCTGGAGGCGATTATGAAGGCGATCGACCTCAATGGTGCGGCGATCGAGATGAACAAGCTCGCCTTCTCCTGGGGCCGGCTCGCCGCGCACGATCTGCCGCGCGTTGTCACTGCTGCACGCTTCAAAAGTTCGGGCGCGGCGCCGGTGCGGCGGACGCTCGACGAGAGCATCGCCTTCAGGGCAAAATTCCTGACCGAGTACCAGAACGAGGCCTATTCGAAGCGCTATCTCGCTGAAGTCGAGCGCGTCCGTGCCGCCGAGGCAAAAGGCGCGTCCGGTGCGCACGATCTCACCGAAGCCTTCGCAAAGGGTCTGTTCAAGCTGATGGCCTACAAGGACGAATATGAAGTCGCCAGGCTTTATTCCGACGGCGAGTTTGCGAGGGCGCTGAAGGAACAGTTCGACGGCGACCCCGGCGTCAGGGTCAGCCTCGCGCCGCCGCTGCTGGCGTCACGCGACAAGGTGACCGGGCATTTGCGCAAGCGCGAATTCGGCGCCTGGATATTCAGCGCCTTCGATGTTCTCACCCGGTTCAAGTTCCTGCGCGGCACCGCGTTCGATCCGTTCGGCTATACAACCGAGCGACGGATGGAGCGGGCCTTGCCCAGCGAATATTCCGCGATGATCTTCCGCCAGCTCAACAGGGCAAAGCCGCATGACTGGCCGCGTCTGGTGGCGTTGGCGAAATTAGCGGAACTCGTTCGCGGCTACGGCCACGTCAAGGAAGCCAATGTCGCGAAATATCGCGCCGAATGCGTGCGCATTGAACGCGCGATCGGTCAGCCCGTCGCGCAGGCCGCCGAATAGGTTCCATCCACACCGGCCGTGATCTATTTCGCTGATGGATCGCTGCGATAACCTTGTGGCCGCGAGCCGCTGGCATTATCCGGCCGGTTTCCTACATCATGGCCGCAGTTTCGCGTTTTGGTTGATTTCAGGAGGCCTGCGATGGTCCTGAAAAACGTTTTTGCCGCCGCGCTTGGCACGGGGCTCCTGATGTTGGGCAGCGCCGCGCTGGCGGACGAGTATCGCGCGGGTGAGCTCTTCGGCCTCGATCCCTCCCAAGCCATGCTCTCACCGAAGCGGCTCGGCCCGGAGACGCGATTCGCCCCGGTCCGGATCGAGGCCAGAACCGACCGCAAGCAGGTGAAGACGGAGCGCGTGGTCGTGCCCGAGGTTGCCGCCGTGCCCAAGACTGTTGCACCCAAGACGGCTGCACCCAAGACGGCTGCACCCAAGACGGCTGCGCACAAAACTGTCGCGCCCAAGACTCACGTGGCGCATGAGCGTGTGCAGAAACCGCGCAGCGCTGCCCGCACCAAGTTGGCGCAGCGCCACAGCAATCCGCTCGATGCGCAGGCGCGTGACATGCGGATTCAGACCTGGCCGTGCAACTCCGGCGGCATCTGCGACTGGCAGCGGTAGAGTAGATTGTAGGATGGGTGGAGCGAAAGCGATACCCATCATGCCTCCGCGCAAATATTGATGGGTTTCGCGGCGCTCTACCCATCCTACGATTCCCCAGCGTCATCCACCTGTCGTAAAACCTTCGGCCAGCGTTCAAATTGCTCGGGCACACCTTCGTCGTGATTCGACGAGGGTGCTTCGATGCAAATTCCGATACGCGCCAAGCATGGCCTGACACGGCGTCAACTGCTGATCCGCTCCGCCGCGACAGTCGCCGTCGCCGGTCTCGGCGGCCTTGCCAGACCCCACCTCAGCCGTGCCGTGGATCGTCCGCTCATCGCAAGCGGGATTCAATCGGGCGACGTCTCGGCCAATTCCGCGGTGATCTGGGCGCGCGCCGACCGGGCGGCGCGGATGCGGGTCGAATGTTCGGCCAGCGAAGAATTCAAAACCATCATTGGCACGGCTTCGGCCGATGCATTGCCGGACCGCGATTTCACCGCGAAGGTTCTGCTCGGCGGTCTGCCATCCGGGCAGGCTATCTTCTATCGCGTGCGGTTTGAAAACATCGACGAACCGGAGATCGCAGGTGAGATCCAGGTCGGGCATTTTCGCACCGGGCCCACGGCACGGAGCAACGTATCGTTTGTCTGGTCAGGCGATACGACGGGGCAGGGCTGGGGCATCGACGAAAGCCGTGGCGGCATGCGGACTTACCGGACCATGCTCGACAACCGTCCCGACTTCTTCATCCATTCCGGCGACCACATCTATGCGGATTGCCCGGTGGAGCGGGAATTAAAGCTGCCCGATGGCGGGGTCTGGCGAAACATCGTCACCGAGGAAAAGTCCGTCGTCGCCCAAACCCTCGCGCAGTTCCGCGGCAATTACAAATACAACTGGCTCGACCAAAGCTTCCGCGCCTTCCATGCCGCCGTTCCCTTGTTCGCGCAATGGGATGACCACGAGGTGACGAACGACTGGGCGCCGATCGGCACGGCCGACGAGACCGGCTATGCCGAGGACGGCACCTCGCATCTGGTGGCGCGGGCGCGCCGCGCGTTCCATGAATTTATGCCGATGCGCGCGACGCCCGCGCAGGACGGCCGCATCTACCGCAAGATCGCCTACGGCCCGCTGCTCGACGTCTTCATGATCGACATGCGCAGCTACCGCGATTCCACTGGGAACAGGCGCGACGACCACCGCGACACCTGCATTCTAGGCGCTTCGCAACTGGCCTGGCTGAAGCGCGAACTGGTGGCTTCCGATGGCACCTGGAAGGTGATCGCTGCCGACATGCCGATCGGCTTGATCAGCGAGGACGCGATTGCGCTCGGTGACGGCCCGCCGGAGCGCCGCGAGCACGAGATTGCCGATCTGCTGTCGTTCATAAAGCGCGCCGGCATCCGCAATACGGTCTGGCTGACCGCCGACATGCACTACACGGCCGCGCATCATTACGATCCGAACCGCGCGGCCTATCAGGATTTCGAGCCGTTCTGGGAGTTCGTCTCTGGCCCGCTGCATGCCGGCACCTGGGCGCCCGCCCCGCTCGACAATACGTTCGGGCCGAAAGCGATGTTCCAGAAGGGGTGCAGCGGCGAGAATCTCGCGCCCTGTTTCGGCATGCAGTTTTTCGGCCGCGTCGACATTGACGGCAAGACCGGAGTCATGACCGTGACATTGAAGGACGTCGACAATCGCGACCTCTGGTCGGTCGATCTCGAGCCCCGCCCGGATGCCCGGCCCGGCCAAGTCATGGCGCAGCACATCTGAGCCGACGTCCTTAGGGCGTCACCAGCAGATAGCCGCCGACAACGATCAGCACCGAGAGCGCAATGATCACCCCGAGCACGGCCGTGACGATCGCGGGAAGCTCATGAGTGTCCAGCCACTGTCGTAATGCCCTTACCATCGCACCCCTGACCTGATCCCGCCGCACGCCTTGTGCGGGCGATCTCAATAGCGGTCAATTTCGCTCAGTGAAATAGCTGGAGCATGCGCCTTTCGTCGCGCATCGCCTGCGTCGCCCCGGAACGCCAAGCGCGGCCTTGCCGAAGGACAAGCGTTATGCAAATCCCGGCTTCGAGCCGGCTTGCGGGGGAATTCTTTTCCGCCGGCCGGAATTCGGGTTTTCGCTACACACGGGCGCGGCTCCAGTCCATACTGGATCGCATCAAAGGGAGGTCTTTCAAATGCGTGAAGCTGTCATCGTTTCCTATGCACGTACGGGACTGGCGAAGTCCGGCCGCGGCGGGTTCAACATCACCCCGCCGATGTCGATGGCGGCTCACGCCATCAAGCACGCCGTGGAACGCGCCGGCGTCGAGAAGGAATATGTCGAAGACTGCTATCTCGGCAATTGCGCGCATGGCGCGCCGAATATCGGCCGCCAGGCCGCGCTGCTCGCGGGATTGCCGAAGTCGACCGCCGGCGTATCCGTGAACCGCTTCTGCTCCTCGGGCCTGCAGACCATCGCGATGGCCGCCAACTCAATCCGTTCTGACGGCGCCGATTGCATCGTGGCCGGCGGCGTCGAGAGCATCTCGATCCCCGGTGGCGGCTCGCCCAAGGAATCGATCGATCCCGATCTGCTCAAAGTCGCACCCGATATCTTCATGGCGATGATCGACACGGCGGATATCGTTGCCGAACGCTACAAGGTCAGCCGCGAATACCAGGACGAGTATTCGCTGGAGTCGCAGCGCCGCATGGCCGCCGCCCAGCAGGCCAACAAGTTCAAGGACGAAATCGTCCCGATGAAGACCAAGATGAAGGTGGTGGACAAGGCGACGAAGGCGGAAAGCGTCGTCGATTATACTGTCGACCGCGACGAGTGCAATCGTCCCGACACCAGCATGGAAGGCCTTGCCAAGCTTGAGCCGGTCAAGGGCCCGGGCAAGTACGTCACCGCGGGCAACGCCAGCCAGCTCTCGGACGGCGCCGCCGCCGTGGTGCTGATGGAAGCCAAGGACGCTGAAAAGCGCGGCCTCAATCCGATGGGCCGTTTTGTCGCCTGGGCTTCCGCAGGCTGCGAGCCGGACGAGATGGGCATCGGCCCGATCTACGCCGTGCCGAAGCTGTTGAAGCGCCACGGCCTGAAGATCGACGACATCGATCTCTGGGAGCTCAACGAAGCCTTCGCCAGCCAGTGCCTCTATTCGCGCGACAAGCTCGGCATCGATCCGGAGAAGTACAACGTCAACGGCGGCTCGATCGCGATCGGCCACCCCTTCGGCATGACCGGTGCGCGTCTCACCGGTCACATCCTGCAGGAAGGCCGCCGGCGCAAGGCCAAGTGGGGCGTCGTGACGATGTGCATCGGCGGCGGCCAAGGCGGCGCAGGCCTGTTCGAGATCTATAGCTGATTGCCTTCCACACGTCGTGACGAGCAATCGCCACGCTGCCGGAAAAGAAATGGCCCCGTGAGGGGCCATTTTGCATTTGAGGTGTCTTGTGTTCGAGGCGCTGGCCTCAGTAGCGATGCTTCTTGATGATCACGACCTTGTCGCGATGGCCATGTCGCCATCCGCGATGGTAGCCACGGTCGCGATGCCCGCGGAATTCGGCGCGCGCGCCGTAGCCGTGGTGGTGGCCGTGATAACCGCCACGCTTGATCACGACGGTCTCGGCACTCGCGATCGAGGGTGCCGCGATGATAAGCGCGCCAAGCGCAGCGATAACGTATCCAAGCTTCTTCATTCCAATCCTCCTCAATTGAGCGAGGAGAAAACATCACATCACAAGGAACGTTCCGGCGGAACTTCAAGAGAATTCTGAACGCCTGTTCAGACACTCACGTTGTGCGTTGCTCTGATCTCTCGGCCTTTGGCGCGAGCGGCGTGGATCGTGGTTTGCTCCGGGGCCGACGGGGCGCGGTGCAGCCCACTCAACTGGTATGCGGCACTGCCGTCGGTTTTGCGTGGGCCGGCCGCGACGCTGCTTGCGGAATGCCAACACCCGGCGCATCATCGCCGCATAAGAAATCATATCAGGGGGAGCGCCGCGATGACCGGATATTCACGCCGTGATTTTCTAAGCCTGACCGGATCGGCCGCTGTCGCCGCGATGGCCGGACCTGCCAATGCTGCGATGGGATCGAACGACAAGTTCGACCTTGTGATCAAGAGCGGCGACGTGCTGGACCCGAGCCAGTCGCTCAGGGGCAAGCGCGACATCGGCATTCGCTGGGGCGTGATCGAAGCTGTCGAGAACGAAATCCCGGCCGCGCGCGCCGCCAAGACCATCGATGCGTCAGGCAAGCTGGTAACGCCCGGCCTGATCGACCTGCATTCCCACGTCTATCCCTACGGTTCGGCGATCGGTATTCCCGCCGACGAACTGGTGCAGGCGCAGGCCACCACCACGGTGGTCTCGGCCGGGGATGCCGGCGTCAACAATCTCGCGGCGCTGCGGCGGTAAATCGTGGCGCAATCGCGGGCGCGGATTTACGCCTTCGTCCACATCGCCAACAACGGCCTGTCCGGCTTCCCGGTCGCCGAGCTCTACAACATCGACTACGCGCAGGTCGAAGCCTGCGCGATGGCGCTGGCGGAAAATCCGGATTTCCTGCTCGGCGTGAAGGTGCGGATGTCGGAGAACGTCATCGCCAAGCACGGCCTTGAGCCGCTCAAGCGCGGCATCAAGGCCTGCGAAATGTGCGGCTGGCCGGCCAAGATGATGGTGCATATCGGCGGCGTCGAGACCAAGGAATTGATGTCTGACATCCTCGACCTGCTGCGGCCGGGTGACGTGCTGACCCATTGCTACTCCGGCGCGCCAAATATCGCGGGCGTCTTCACCAATATCGTGCAGGACGGCAAGCTGTTGCCGGCGGCGCTATCGGCCAAGCAGCGCGGCGTAATGTTCGATGTCGGCCATGGCGGCGGTAGTTTCGACTTTACGGTGGCCGAGGTGGCGATTCCCGCCGGCTGCGGGCCGGACACGATCTCCTCCGACATCCACGTCTTCTCCGGCAACTCGCCGGGCATGCCGTATCTACCGAACGTCATGAGCAAGTTCATTCTGCTGGGATATACGGTGGAGCAGGTGGTGGCGATGGCGACCACGGCGCCGGCGAAGATCATCAATCGCGCGCCCAAGATCGGCACGCTGCAGATCGGCGCGCCCGGCGACGTCGCCATCATGGATCTCGTGGAAGCGCAGACCTCGTTCGTCGACACCCGCAACAACAAGCGCGAGGGCAAGCTGCTGCTCAAGCCGGTGCAGACGGTGATCAACGGCGTGCCGTTCGGCCGGCCCTACCAGGCGCCGTTCGCGGTGCGCTAGCTTCGCCCATTCACTTTGATAATCGCTGCGTGCGGATATCGCCGACGATGTCGGCAATGACGGCGCCCATCACCAGGGCGCCGCCGGCCAGCACCCGCAGCGTCGGAAACTCGCCAAATCCCACCCATATCCAGAACGGCATCAGCGGTGTCTCCAGCGTGGAGATCAGGGCGGCCTGGCCGGACGGCAGCAGGCGCGAGCCGAGGAAAAACAGGGTCAGCCCCAGCGCGACCTGAAAGCATCCGAACATCGCGAGAATGAGCAGGTCGAACCCGGTTATCGCAGCTATTCCGTGGGCGAAGGGCATGCTGATAACGCTGCCCAGGATGTTCGACATCGCTGCAGCGGCGACCATCGGCGTATTCTTGTGCCGCCGCACCATCACTGTCATCGCAGCGATCGCCAGCGCCATGAAGCAGGCAAGGGCGATTCCGAGAATGTCGGAACCGGCGCGCGCGTTACCGACGATGATCATGACGCCGCCGAGCGCCACGATGCTCGCCAGCATGGTTCGCAGTTGTGGGATTTCCCGCAACCACACCCAGGCAAGCGCGGCCGCGAGGAAAGGACCCGTTGCGATGATGATCGCGACATTGGACACGTTCGTGAGCTGCAGCGAAGGGATGAAGGCGATCATCGCCAATGTCGAGAACGACGCGACAAGCCAGCCGTTTTTGTCCATCCTGGTCAGATCCCGCAGGCCGGCGCGACCTTGCAACAGCACCATCAAGATAATGATGAGGCCGCCGCCGAACAATCCGCGCCAAAACAGGATGGTCCAGGAGTCGTAGGGAAGCAGCCGTGTAAAAAACGGCGCGGTGCTCCAGGCAATGGCGGCGGCGACGACGAGGGCAATGCCTAGGCGATGCTGGGAGCGCGCCTCCGTCATCAGGGAATCAATCCGGGCTGGGGGTGAGGCTTCGGCCGATCAGATTGCTGATGAGGCGTTCGGGATTATCCGGGATCGCGTCGCCGCGCCAGGCGACGTGCTGATCGGTGCGCGCCAGGATAAGTTTGCGGTCGCCGCCCCCGGAAACATCGACGATGTTGAACGGGACGCCGTTGCCGCGCATCGCATCGGTCAAGGGCGCAACCAAAACATCCGGATCGTACCGCAAAAGCGTATAGCCCGGCCCCAGCGCATCATAGACCGGCCGGCCATCGGCTAGTTTCGCGAACGGAAGCCGGCATCCCGGCGTCGAAGACGGCGTGAAGTCCGCCATCGTGAAACCCGGATGTTCGGCACCGTCATAGGCGATGATCGGGGAGCGGTCGTAGAAGTAACCAAAGTTGAGGCCGGCGCAGCAATATTGTTGCACGTTCAGGTCATAGGCCGCTTGCCCCACCTGCTTGCGGACGGCATCGCCCTCCGGCCCCGGCTGCTCGATCTCTTCGGGAACAGCGCGGCGTTGGCTCAGGACCTTGCCCGCCATCTCCATCGCAAAGCGGGACACCTGTTCGGTGATCGGAAGGCGCTCGGCCTCATAGGCCTCGAGGATGGCAATGTCGGCCCATCCTTGCAGATAGGCCGCGAGCAGCCAGGCGAGGTTGGTGGCGTCCGCGATCCCGGCATTCATGC
Organism: Bradyrhizobium australiense; assembly: GCF_013114825.1. Classification (GTDB taxonomy): domain Bacteria; phylum Pseudomonadota; class Alphaproteobacteria; order Rhizobiales; family Xanthobacteraceae; genus Bradyrhizobium; species Bradyrhizobium australiense. Next base: position 384,043 of record NZ_JAAVLX010000001.1, read on the forward strand.
CGTAACCGGCATAGGGCATCCACAAATGCGCTGCGTCCCCGCAGATGAAGGCGCGGCCCTTGCGAAACCGGTCGGCGACGAGGCGGCGGCCGACCCAGTCTTCCTTGCTCAGAATCTCGTATTCGAAATCGGGGCCAACGCCGAGGATGGCGCGGATCGAGGCGTCGCGATCGACCGACTCGAATGTCTCGTCTTCGCGATTGAGATGGTTGTGGATCAACCATTTCTCGCTGCCGTCAATCGCGACCACCGTGCCGCAGCGCCGCGGATTGAGCGACAGCGTCATCCAGGCGGGCCGGTCCATCAGGCAGAGCAGGGCGGGCGCGTGGATATAGGTCGATTGCACGCGCTGGATGATCGGCGTTCCCTGCAGATTGGCGTCGATAGCCTTGCGAACCAGCGAACGCGCGCCGTCGCAGCCGACGAGGAAGTCGGCGCGAATCTGAAAGGCGGCTCCGGTATCGAGATTCCGGACGGTCGCAACGATGCCGTCATCGGCTTCGCTGAAATCCTCGAACGCGGTGCGGCTCAGAATCTGCAAGCCCTCGATGCCTGTAGCATGGGCGAACAGCACGGGTTCCATGTAAATTTGATTGATGCGGTGTGGCGGCTCGGCGGTCGGCCAATCGGTATCCGGCCCCCCCGTGGCGGTATAACGATCGCGCCGGCAAGGAATGGGGATGCGCGAGAGCTCGATGCCCGTTGCTGTGGTGCGGTAAGAGCAATCGTTCGGGTAATCGGCCGGCAGTCCTGCGTCGCGCAGCTTTTGCGCCAGTCCGAGCCTGCGGAAAATCTCCATCGAGCGCGACGAAACGTGATTGCATTTCACGCTCGGCGCCTCGCCGGCGGCGCGCGTCTCCACGACAGTGACGGAAATTCCCCGCGTTGCGAGGTCCATTGCCAGAGTGAGGCCAACCGGGCCGGCGCCGACCACGAGAACGCTGGTCTTCACCATGTCACTTGCCGCCTTGTCGCTTGCTGCGTTGGGACGATCATGCATTACTGAACGCCACAGAGATCATCGGGGGACCCTGAATGTTTCCGTCGATCCGGCAAGGCATGATCCGCGCCCTTGTTGTTGTTTTGTCGCTGTCGTTATCGGCAATTGAAACAGCAAACGCATATCCCGATCAACCCATCAAGATCATCGTGACGTTTCCGCCCGGCGGCAGTGCCGATATCGTGATCCGCGCACTGCAGCCGGCGCTCGCGGAAATGCTGCGTCAGCCGATCGTTATCGAGAACCGGGCGGGCGCGGGCGGCAATATCGGGATCGGCGCGGTGGCGCAGGCGACGCAGGATGGCTACACGCTCGGCGTGGCCGCGGCCGGCGTGCTGACCGTCAATCCCCATCTCAACCGCGCGGCGATGTCGTTCGATCCGATCAAGGATCTGGCGCCGGTCACCTTGCTGGCGGAAATCCCGTTCGTGCTGGTGTCTTCGCAACAATCGGCTATTGGTTCCGTCGCCGATCTCATTGCAAAGGCCAAAGCTCAACCGCAGGGCCTGTCGATCGGCCATGGCGGCAACGGAACGGCGATGCACCTGACCTCGGCGTTGCTTGCGCAAAAAGCTGGTATCGGAATTCAATTGATCGCCTACCGCGGCACCGCGCCGGCGACCACGGACGTTCTTGCCGGCCACGTCCCGCTGGCCGTGCTGGATATTCCTGCTTCCAAGCAGTTGATCGGCGACGGCAAGTTGAAGGCGCTCGGCGTCTCTGCCGCAAAACGCGTGGCCTTCCTGCCCGACGTTCCCACGCTGGCGGAGCAGGGCCTCTCCGGCTTCGAATCCATCGGCTGGTTTGGCATCGTCGCGCCCGCCGGCACGCCGCCCGAGATCGTCAACACGTTGAATGCTGCCTTCGTGAAGGCATTGAGCGATCCCGCCGCGATCGAGAAAATCCGCGTTCTCGGCGCCGAACCCGCGCCCACCTCAGCCGAAGCCTTCGCCATATTCATCCAGAGCGAGAGTGCCAAATGGGGCAAGCTGATTGCCGAGGCCGGCATCAAGGCTGAATAGGGCATGTCGCGCCGCGACTTCGCGCGTCCGTCCGGCATGTCCGAGCGCTACGGCCCAGCGAAGCGGGCAAGGTCAACCTGTCAATCGTGCGCCTGTCGCGGATTGCGCTGGTGTTTCGCTGCGACAAGGGCTTCGTGCAACCGGGTAGCGAGACGCGCTCAGCTCCGAGCTCGCTTCTCTACATTCGCGATTCGAGCCGGCACGCCGAATTCCTTGCGGCAGACTTCGGCGAGTACGGCGACGCCTTCGCGAATCTGTTCATGCGACGGGCTGGCAAAGCACAGCCGCAGCCGGCTGCCGGCATAGGCCTTGTTGGTCGACCACTCCGGTCCGGGGTTGATGGCGACGCCTGCGGCGAGCGCGGCCTGGTAGAGATTCAGCGTATCGACGTTGTCGGGAAGCTTCAGCCACAGAAAGATACCGCCCTCGGGCTCCTCGAATTCAGCCGCGGTGCCGAACTGCTCGTTGAGCGCTTCCATCAGCGTGTCGAGCTTGGCGCGCAGGCCGCGCGTCAATTTCGGCACATGGGTCGAAAAGTGCGGTGCGCAATATTCCGCCAGCACCATCTGCTCCAGCGCGCCACTTCCGGCGTCGGTCTTCAGCGCCAGCATCCGCGACATCATCTCCCAAGGTGCGACGATGAAGCCGACCCGCAGGGCAGGAGCGATCGACTTCGAGAACGAGCCGATGTGGATGACGCCGCCGTGCTGGCTCATGGCATAGATCGCGGGCGGCCGCTCGCCCTTCCAGATCAGGTCGGCGTAGCAATCGTCCTCGAAAATCGGCACGCCGTATTGCTGCGACAGCTTCAGCATCTCCGCGCGGCGTACCTGCGGCAGGATGCTGCCGGTCGGGTTCTGTACCGTCGGGATGGTATAGATATATTTCGGCGTGATGCCGCGGCTTTTGTGGGCGGCCAGGGCTGCCGCCAGCGCGTCCATCCGCATGCCCTGATCGTCTAGGGGAATGCCGACCGTCTTGACACCGAGCCGGGTCAGCCGGGTCAGCGCACCCTGATAGGTCTCCTGTTCAACCAGCACAGTGTCGCCGCGCGCAAGCAGGGTCTGATTGACGAGATCGAGCGCTTGCAGCGAGCCGGAGACGATCATGATGTCGTCGGCGATGCAGGCGATACCGGCATCGCGCTTGAGTTTCGCGGCGAGGAATTCGCGCAAGGGGCGATAGCCCTGCGGGCCGCTGGCGAGGCCATAGGTCGCGAGCGTCTTGCCCTCGCGCCGAAGCACGGTATTGACGGCGTCGATCAGGCCTTCGACCGGCACCTGCTCGGGATCATTGTTGCCGCCGACGAAGCTGTATCTGGCAAGGCCGGTCCACCGCGCTGCCGGCGCTGGCAATCCGGCGGGCAGCAAGGGCGCAAAATCGAAGGAAGCGGTAGACATGAATGTTCACTCCATTTTGTTTCTTGTTGAGAGGGCCGACCGGGCGGCTCTCTATCTCGTGTTCAGCCTAATTCTTGCAACCTAGTTCTTGCCGACGACCCTGATCGGCCGCCCCTGGCTGATGAAGGCATAATGTCCGGCCCCGACGCCGCCGACCATAAACGCCTCGACCGTGGGCTCGGCGATCTCGCCGGTGGCCGCCCAGTCGACCACGAAATTGGCTCCCGTTCCGCCGCGCACGTCATTTGCGGCGATGAAGACCTCGACGGTCGCGAACGGTTTTAGCGCAATCGGGGATTTGAGGTAGCTCTCCACCATCCTGCCTGCTGTGTCGAAATAGACGATCCGCTTCAATACCAGGGGGCGGGTTTCAGAGGCATTGTGGACGCTCAGCGTGACCGAAAAATCGGCCCGCAACTTGCCTTGGCTCATCGAGACGCTGGAATAGACCGGCACGTAGAATGCGCCTGATACGGAAAGGCCTTCCGCAGGCATCGCCGTAAGGGAGTTTGCGAAATTCTGTTCGATTGCGCCCGCGGTCTGGGCGCTGGCGGTGGGGCCGCACAGGATCGACAACGTAGCTAGAATCGCGAGAAAAGCCCCCTTTCTACGGCTGTGACACATTGCTTGTTTGACCCTTGCGCCGGGACCTCTAGGTTGCAGGAGGGGGAAGTCCGGAACCATGCACGAGCTTATTCGCGATATCACCTTATGCATCCTGTTCGCTTGGGGGCTCGGCCTGCTGGCGCATTTTTCTCGGCAGCCGTTGATCCTGGCCTACCTTATCGCCGGGTTCTTCATTGGTCCATTCGGCATGGAGTGGGTCAAGTCCCGGGAGTCGATCACCGTCATCTCCGAACTCGGCCTGATCTTCATGCTGTTCATGATCGGGTTGGAAATCGACCTGAAGAAGATCGTGCGCGCCGGCAAGGTCATCCTGTTTGCCGCGGGCGGGCAACTGATCGGCGGCTGCCTGCTCGGACTGTTGTTCTTCATCGGGATCGGCCTGTCGATAGGCAGCGGGGATTTCGACGCGCTCTATCTCTGCGTCGCTTGCGCGCTGTCGAGCACGGTCATCATCGTCAAGGTGCTCTACGAGAAGCGCGAGCTCGACACGCTGCCGGGGCGGATTACGCTCGGCGTGCTGGTGTTGCAGGATATTTTCGCCATCCTGTTCCTGGCGGTGCAGCCGAGCCTCGATAGTCTGCAAGTGAGCGTGATCCTCTTATCGATCGCCCGGGTCGGCGTGCTGGTGGCGACGGCGCTCGTGCTCAGCCGCTATGTGCTGCCGTGGCTGTTCCATCAGATCGCGCGCCGGCCGGAATTGATCCTGCTCGGCGCACTGGCCTGGTGCTTCCTGATCGGCGAGATCGCGGAGAGGCTGCACCTGTCGCGCGAGATGGGCTCGCTGGTAGCGGGGGTTTCGCTGTCGACTTTCCCCTATGCGCTCGACGTCACCGCCAAGGTGACGACGCTGCGCGACTTCTTCATCACGCTGTTTTTCGTTTCAATCGGCATGACGATCCCGATCCCCGGTGCGTCGGTGATCGGGCTGGCGCTCGCGATCGCGGCCTTCACCGTCATCAGCCGTGTGGTGACGACGTTCACGCCGCTCTATCTGATGAAGCAGGGCCTGCGCGCCAGCCTGTTGCCGGCGATCAACCTGGCGCAGATCTCGGAATTCTCGCTGGTCGTGATCCAGACCGGCGTGATGGCGGGTCACATCAGGACCGAGACGTCGAGCGCGGCATCGTTCGCCTTCGTGGTGCTGGCGGTCCTGAGCACCTTTGTCATGGGCCGCAGCGACCAGGTCACGCGCAGCCTGATCGGCCCGCTGAAGCGGATCGGGTTTCGCGATCTCGATCACAAGCATGAGGCCGACGGAGGGCGTGAGGGCGGGCACGGGGAGGCGCGCCGGATCGTCATTCTCGGGTTCTTTCGCGCAGCCAGCGCGCTGGTTGCCGAGATCGAGCGCCTCAATCCGGCGGTGCTGGAGCAGATCACCGTGATCGACTTCAATCCGCTGGTGTTCCGCACCTTAACGGATCGCGGCATGCACGTGGTCTACGGCGATATCAGCAACGTCGATACACTGGTGCACGCCGGCGTCGGCAAGGCCGAGCTGATCATCCTCAGCATCCCGGACTCGCTGTTGAAGGGCGCCGACAACGAAAAGCTGGTGCGCCACGTCCGCTCGCTCAATCCGACCGCCAAGATCGTCGCCACCGCGGAGATCCTGGCAAATGTTGTCGACCTCTACGAGGCCGGAGCCGATTACGTGACGGTGACCAGGCTCAGCGACGCCCACGAGCTTTACAAGGTGATCGAAGCGGCCCAGGCTGGGCTTTTGGCGGACAAGCGGGCCGAGACCGACGCGCTGCTCAGCGAGCGCCGCGAGGTGCTGCCGTAAAAATGGCCCTGCGTAGCGTGCGTAGCCCGGATGAAGCGCGGCGAAATCCGGGACTCTCGCAAACGGGGGCGCCTTCCCCGGATTGCGCTGCGCTCCATCCGGGCTACGGGCTGGCATTCTGGTATGCCTGCGGACGCCGTTCTGCCCCGCGTATTGACGCTGGCGCAGGACATTGAGTCCGGCTAATGCACTGGCTGAAGATAGCGAGATCCAGAGAAAATGGCCGATACCATCCAGGAAGTTCTGCAAGCCTTTGCCAAGGGCGAACTCGTCGTCGTCACCGACGATGACGACCGCGAGGGCGAGGGCGATCTGATCGTCGCGGCCTCGCTCTGTACCGCGGAGAAGATGGCATTCATTATCCGCCATACCTCCGGCATCGTCTGCGCGCCGATCACCACCGACGACGCCAGGCGGCTGCGGCTCGATCCGATGGTGGCGCATAACGAATCCAATCACACCACCGCCTTTACCGTCTCGATCGACTACAAGCCCGACGGCGGCACCGGCATTTCGGCCGAGGAGCGCGCCTCCTGCTGCCGAGCGCTCGCCAATCCCAACGCGGGCGCCAACGACTTTGCCCGGCCCGGCCACATCTTCCCGCTGATCGCCCGCGACGGCGGCGTGCTGCTGCGCTCCGGCCATACCGAGGCTGCAGTCGATCTTTGCAAGCTCTCCGGCCTGCCGCCGGTCGGCGTCATCTCTGAACTGATGAACGACGACGGCACCGTGATGAAGGGTGAGCAGGTCGCGCGCTTCGCCGCCGCCCACAAGCTCAAGCACGTCACGATCGCCGACATGATCGCCTACCGCCAGGCGCGCGAGAAGCTGATCGAACGGGTCGCGACGTTTACGACCGACAGTCCCATCGGCCCGCTGCAGGGCTATGCCTATCGCTCGCCATTCGACGAGATCGCGCACGCCGCCTTCGTCTATAACGGCATCGGCGACGGCAAGAACGTGCTGACGCGGCTGCACAAGCCCAACATCGTCAAGGATCTCTTCACCGGCCAGGCGCGAATGCAGATCGTGCTCGATCATTTCAAGAAGGCTGGCCGCGGCGTGCTGGTGTACCTGCGCGATGGTGCGGCCGGAGTTCCCGTCGAGCCGGTCGGCGAACAGAAAACGGCAGAGGCCGATCGCCACCGGCAATGGCGTGAAGTTGGCGTCGGCGCCCAGATCCTGCGCGATCTCGGCATTACCTCGATCGTCAACCTCACGTCCTCCGTGCACGACTACAAGGGATTATCCGGGTTCGGCATCGAGATTGTCTCCAACGAGAAGTTGGAGGGATAGTCGTCATTCCGGAATGGTGCGTCAGCACCATATCTCGGATGCGCAATTGCGCATCGGGGAATCTCGAGATTCTCGGGGGCGCAAAGGGCGCCCCATAGTTCATGCTTCGCATGCCCCGGAATGACATGGTGAAACATTTGCGCTTCCGCCGATAGCGCACTATTTTGTCGACAATTTCCAACAGGACAGTGATGCGAAAGGGATTTTCATGAGCGTGCGCCCTCAAACCAAGGACAAGCCGGATGCGGCTTCCTTCCAGTGGGACGATCCGTTCCTGCTCGACGACCAGCTCACCGAAGATGAGCGCATGATCCGCGATACCGCGCGCGCCTATGCGCAGGACAAGCTCTTGCCGCGCGTCATCAACGCGTATCTGGAAGAGAAGACCGACCGCGAGATATTCAACGAGATGGGCGAGCTCGGCCTGATCGGCGTCACGCTGCCGGAAGAATATGGCTGCGCCAACGCGAGCTACGTCGCCTATGGCCTGGTGGCGCGCGAGATCGAGCGGGTCGATTCCGGCTATCGCTCGATGAACTCGGTGCAGTCGTCGCTGGTGATGTACCCGATCTACGCCTATGGCGATGAGAACCAGCGCAAGAAATACCTGCCCAAGCTTGCCACCGGCGAGTGGGTCGGCTGCTTCGGCCTGACCGAGCCGGATGCCGGCTCCGATCCTGGCGGCATGAAGACGCGCGCCGAAAAGGTGTCCGACGGCTACCGGCTGACCGGCAGCAAAATGTGGATTTCCAATGCACCGATCGCCGACGTGTTCGTGGTCTGGGCCAAGTCGGCCGCGCATGACAACCAGATCCGCGGCTTCGTTCTCGAAAAGGGCATGAAGGGCCTATCGGCGCCGAAGGTCGGCGGCAAGCTCTCCCTGCGCGCCTCGATCACCGGCGAAATCGTGATGGATGGCGTGGTGGTGCCGGAGAGCGCGTTGCTGCCCAACGTGTCGGGTCTCAAGGGGCCGTTCGGCTGTCTCAACCGCGCCCGCTACGGCATCTCCTGGGGGGCGATGGGCGCTGCCGAAGACTGCATGCACCGCGCGCGGCAATACACGCTCGACCGCAAGCAGTTCGGCCGGCCGCTCGCGGCAACGCAACTCGTGCAGAAGAAGCTCGCCGACATGGAAACCGAAATCGCGCTCGGCCTGCAGGCCTCATTGCGCGTCGGCCGCCTGATGGACGAGGGCAAGATGGCGCCAGAGATGATCTCGATCGTCAAGCGCAACAATTGCGGCAAGGCGCTCGACATTGCGCGTGTGTCCCGTGACATGCACGGCGGCAACGGCATCCAGATCGAGTACCACGTGATGCGCCACACCGCGAATTTGGAAACCGTGAACACCTATGAAGGCACCCACGACGTCCACGCCCTGATTCTGGGCCGGGCGATCACGGGGATACAGGCGTTTTCGTAAGCCGCACGTCGTGGGATGGGTAGAGGGAAGCGAAACCCATCCTATCACCCACCATGCGTTGCGTGATGGGTTTCGCTGCGCTCTACCCATCCTACAAGACCGGATCCCGGGCAGCTGGCAATGGCCGACAACGACGACATCCCATTCAACCGCGACTTTCCGCTGAAGCCGGGCGTGGTCGATGAAGCCCGCCCCGGCGTGCGGCGCGTTCTCTGCAACAACCCGAGCCCGTTCACCTTCACCGGCACGGTCAGCTACATCGTCGGCCAAGGCAATGTCGCGATCATCGATCCCGGACCGGATGATGAAGCACATGCTAAAGCGCTGCTCGATGCTGTGCGCGGCGAGACGGTGACGCATATTCTCGTCACCCACACCCACCGCGATCATTCGCCGAACACCGCGCGGATCACGGCCGCCACCGGCGCGCCGGTTTATGCCGAGGGGCCGCACCGCGCCTCGCGGCCGCGTTTCGAGAGCGAGAAGCACAGTCCGGAATCCGGCGCCGACCGCGATTTCAGACCCGATATCCAAGTGAAGAACGGCGACGTCATCGAAGGGCAGGGCTGGGCACTGGAGGCGGTCGCAACCCCAGGCCACACCGCCAATCATCTGGCGTTCGCGTGGCCCGAGCGAAAGATCAATTTCGTCGGCGACCACGTGATGGGCTGGTCAACCTCGATCGTGGCGCCCCCGGACGGCTCGATGATCGACTACATGGCCTCGCTGGCGCGGCTGGAAGCCCGTGAGGAGGATCTGTACTTCTCGGGCCACGGGCCGGAAATTCCGGAAGGGCCGCGTTACGTCCGCTTCCTGACGCGCCACCGCCAGGCACGCGAGGCCTCGATCCTGCATCGCCTTGCCAAGGGCGAGGCCGACATCCCGACCCTGGTGCGCGCGATCTATATCGGCATCGATCCCCGGCTGACCAACGCCGCGGGCTTTTCCGTGCTGGCGCATCTGGAAGACCTGGTCGCCCGCGGCATCGTCGCCACCGACAGCGATCCGGTGATCGGCGGGACGTACAGGTTGGCGAGTTAGGGGCGCCGTCATTCCGGGGCATCGCGCAGCGATGAACTATGATACGCAATTGCGTACCTGAGAATCTCGCTAGGTGTTCTTGTCCCTCACTTCGAGATCCTCAGGTGCGCAATTGCGCACCATAGTTCGCGCTTAGCGCGCCTCGGGATGACACTGACGCGTCACTTCTTCACGTTCTTTGCCTGCGTCTTGGCCGGCGTCTGCGGCTTTTTCGGCGCCGCCGGTTTGGCGTCGACGGCCGCGTTGATGTCCTCGATCAGCTTACTGACGCGGGCGGCGTTGCTGCCGAGATCGCTTTCGAAATAGCGCGAGGAGGAGCGGATATCGACGCGCGATTCCTCGCCGTCGGGCGTGATGCGGATCGAGATGTCCTCGCGGAATCCCATGATCGGCGTCCGCGCCACCGCCTCGATGCGGCCGATGCGGCGCGGCGGCTGCGGCGGCCGTTCGTCGATCACGAGCCATTTGCGCTTGTTGACCAGCGCCAGCGTCACTTCGTAGGCCCGCTGCGGCGGCACTTCGAGCTCCACGGTCTCGATGTCGGGGTAGGCGATGCGCTGCTGTTCGGCCGAATAGAGTCCGGCATAGACGGCGGAGTTGGCGCCTTCGCCGCTGCGCAGCCGCGCCAGTGCCTCGAAGCGCGGCGGATCGATCGGATCGGTGGTGATGTCGTGGATCGGCGGCAGCTTGCGGTATTGCAGGGCAAGGTAGGCCGGATAGGCGAGCAGGAGGGCGTTCATCAGGAACGCCAGCAGGATCCGGCCCATGCCGCGCGAACCGGTTTGCCAGATCGAGGCAAAGGCGGCGAGGCCGACCAGGATCGAAAGTACGGCCAAACCGAGCGCGCCGAAGAAGGTCGCGAGCGCCGGTTTCACCTCCAGAAACCCGAAGCGCACGATGATGATCGACACCACCACTGCGACCACGGCGAAGATGGCCAGGTTGCGCGACCAGGTGGCGAGGCTGGACACGGGCTCCGACTGGTAGGGAGCGGAAAACCTTCGGGCCATCGGTGAATCTGCCGGGTTTTGAAATCTGTCTGGCCGCCGGTAGGGCCGGGCTGCAAACTCGCAAGCTTGAGACCACGGCGCGGCGCGAATTTCAAGGTTTGCAGGCGATACTAATCGGGGCAATGCGTCGCGCGGTGCAACCTCACGGGTTAACTATCCCCGTAAATTGATTATTAGTTGTAGATTGAAGTTGGTCCAATTTTCGTCTACCTCTCGCCGCTGGGTTGTCGTATTTGCCGTAACACGGGACTGTCCTGCACGGGACGCCGGCGAACGCCAGCCAAAGGGGAAACGGCGGGCGTCAGCCGGAAGCGCTGCAGGATGATCTCAACTCCTGGTCCTTGTTGCCGGGCGGAGCCGCAAAAAAATTGCGGTTGCGCCCCCGGAGTTCTAGGATCGCATAGGGCGCAATCGGCATACGTCCGCGGGGCTGGCGGAAGGCCCCATGAGGGCGAGTGTTCAGTATGAGTGATACAAAGCACGAAGGATATGTCGGCCCGAACGATCCGGCATATTATGCGCCGCGTGAGCTGAGGGAACGGACGAGCAGCGATCAACCGGGCACGATGCTCATGCAGAACGACGATGGTTGGCGTCCGCGAATGCCGACGGAAGTACCGCCCTTGCAGCCCTTCAGCAAGCCGCCACGCCGCCAGGATTCCGAAATGTTCACCAAAGCCGTGGCCCAAGCCATGCAGGAGGCGCGGGAGACCGCGCCCGTCGAAGCGCCATCCGTGCTCCGCGACCTGTCGGGACGCCGTGCGCTGCTTCAGCAGGTCATCCGTTTCTCGATCGCGGTGGCGATTGCGGCGAGCATCGCGATGCTCCTCGTCATGGCCATTCCGTCGTCGCAGCGCCCCGGAAACCAGGATAACGCGTCGCTTTCGGCTGCCTGGCAATCGGTGAAATCATCGGTCCTTCCGGTGCCGCAGCCGCAACCGGCGAGGCGTACGGCGACCTTGGCCGTGCAGGACGGCACCGGGTTTGCCAACGATCCTGTGCCGCTCGGAATTCATGTCGGCGCTCCGCCGCCTGACGCGTTCGTATCCATCAATGGACTGACTGCCGGCGCACGGCTGACGTCTGGCAAGCGTGTCGGTCCGAGCGAGTGGCGCGTGCCGGCAACGGAGATTTCAGGCGTTTCGGTCATTCCGCCGGACGGCTTCACCGGCCAGATGCTGGTGACGGCGGAACTGCGTGACGGTAATGGCGTGGCGCTTACCGGCACCTCCACGCGGCTGACTTGGACGCCTGTGCCGACTGCCGCTCCGCCGCTGGTTGCCGCGCCAGCCCCGGTGGCTGCAGCGCCGGTCGCCGCACCGCCGCCGCCGGTAGCCGTGGCCGCAGCCGTGCCGGTGCCAGCCGCGCCGCGGCAGGCGGAGGTCGTACGCAGCCTCGATCCGAAGGAAATCGCTGCCCTGATCAAACGCGGACAGGACCTGCTCGCCGCCGGCGACGTGCAGTCGGCGCGGTTGTTGCTGATGCGCGGAGCGGAAGCGCGGGATGCGCGCGCGGCGCTGCTCGTCGGCACCACCTACGATCCGGCGCGGCTCAGGCAAATGGGCGCCGATGGCCCGCTGGCGGACGTCGCGCAGGCCCGCACCTGGTATCAGCGGGCAAAGGAATGGGGCGAACCCGACGCGCAGCGACAGCTCGACGCGCTGGCGCTCTCGCGCTGATCTTGAACCGGCGTGTTGCACGCGCCGCTTGAGCAAGACTTTTCAGGAAAAGGCCGCCTCCCGCTTTGCCGGAAGGCGGCCTTTTTGAATCGAGCGCGGGCTTCGCGTCACGCCGCTGCGTTCGGGAAGCGGTAGCTTTTGAACTGCTCGCGCAGGGCGGTCTTCAGGATCTTGCCGGTCGCGGTGTGCGGGATGCCGTCGACGAAGACGACGTCATCGGGCATCCACCATTTCGCGATCTTGCCATCCATGAATTTCAGGATGTCCTCGCGGCTCGCCTGCTGGCCGGCCTTGAGTTGGACGATCAGCAGCGGACGTTCATCCCATTTGGGATGGTAGACGCCGATCACGGCTGCCTCCGCGACCGCCGGATGGCCGACCGCGAGGTTTTCGAGGTCGATCGACGAGATCCATTCGCCGCCGGACTTGATGACGTCCTTGGAGCGGTCGGTGATCCGCATGTAGCCGTGCTGGTCGATGGTGGCGACGTCGCCGGTGTCGAAATAGCCTTCGTCGTCGAGGATGTCGCTATCGACCTTGAAATAGGCCTTGGCGACCGCGGGCCCGCTCACCTTGAGGCGGCCGAAGGTCTTGCCGTCCCACGGCAGTTCCTTGCCCGCATCGTCGGTGATCTTCATCTCGACGCCAAACGGCGGGTAGCCCTGGGTCTGCAGGATGTCGAGGCGCTCCTCGCCGGTGAGTTCGGCAAACGGCGGCTTCAGCGCGGCCACGGTGCCGATCGGGCTCATCTCGGTCATGCCCCAGGCGTGGCGTACGCGCACGCCCATATCGACGAACGACTTGATCATCGATCGCGGCATCGCCGAGCCGCCGCACACCACGCTCTTCAGGTGGGGTAGTTTCAGATTGTTGGCCGACATGTGGTTCAGCAGCATCAGCCACACCGTCGGCACGCCGGCGGTGTGCGTGACCTTCTCGGTGTCGAGAAGTTCATAGACCGAAGCACCATCGAGCTTGGCGCCGGGCATCACGAGCTTGGTGCCCATCGAGGGCGCGGAGAACGCGATGCCCCAGCTATTGGCATGGAACAACGGCACCACCGGCAGCATTGTCTCGGCGGCGCTGGTGCCGAGAGCGTCGACATTGTTGGCCATCAGCCCGTGCAGCACGTTGGAGCGATGCGAATACAACACGCCTTTGGGATCGCCCGTGGTGCCCGAGGTGTAGCACATCGCGGCCGCGGTATTCTCGTCAAAGTCCTTCCATTTGAACTTGCCGTCCACTTCCGCGATCCAATCCTCATAGGCGACCGCGTTCTTCAGCGTCGTCTGCGGCATATGCGCCTTGTCGGTCAGCACGATATAGCGCTCGACGCTCGGCAGGTTGGCCGCGATCTTTTCCAGGATCGGCACGAAGGTGATATCGGTCATCACCATGCGGTCCTGCGCATGGTTGATGATCCAGGCGATTTGGTCGGGGAACAGCCGCGGATTGACGGTGTGGCAGATCGCGCCGATTCCCATGATGCCGTACCAGCATTCGAGATGGCGCCAGGTATTCCAGGCAATGGTAGCGACGCGGTCACCGAGCTTGATGCCGTCGCGGTCGAGCCGTTGCGATACTTTCAGCGCGCGTGCATGAATTTCGGCGTAATTGGTGCGATGAATGGGACCTTCGATCGATCGCGTGACGACTTCTTGCGTGCCGTGATACTTCGCCGCGTGTTCGATAATCCGATGGCAAAGCAAAGGCCAATCTTGCATCAATCCGAGCATACGCACTTTCCTCCGATGGTTTGTTTGTTGCCGCACGATCCGCCGACTGGATCGGCGGGTGGGTTCATGGAATTGACATGAACTTTACCGTGCGGAAAGCAAGCCGAAAATGGGCTACTGGCGCCATTGGCCGCATCGAACCGGCAATGGTTACCGCTGCCGCAGTGGCGCTCCTGCTTGGCATGCCGACCGGGCCGGCCATCGCGGCGAAAACGTCTCGCTCGGCGCCGTGGGCAGACCTGTTCAGGGATGCTTCTCCAAGGCCGCGGGCGACGGCACGCCGGACGGCTGTGCCGCTGCCGAAGCCACGCCCGGCCGATGCTCCGTCAGCCGGGCGCGACAAGCCGGACAAGGAGCAACAGGCGTCTCCCCCGAACGGCAAGCCCAGTGAGCAGGCTGAGCCCGCACCGCAGCCCACCCCACAACCATCCGCCTGCCGGCTGGCGCTCACCGAGGCCATCGCGATTGCGCCCTCGATTCCCAATATTCGCGGGGCCGGCGGCTGCGGGGGCGAGGATCTGGTGCGGCTGGAGGCGATCGTGCTGCCGGACAAGCGGCAGGTTTCGGTGAAGCCGGCGGCGATCCTGCGTTGTACCATGGCGTCCGCGATCGCCGACTGGATCCGCAACGACATCGCGCCGCTGGCGGAGCGCCTCGGCACCACCGTCTCCGATCTCGACAATTTCGATTCGTTCCAATGCCGCGGCCGCAACCGCATCGTCGGCGCGCAGCTCTCCGAACATGGCCGCGCCAACGCGCTCGACGTTCGCGCCTTCAACCTCGCTAATGGCCGCACGATTTCGCTGACCGATCGCACCGTGCCGCGGGAATTGCGCGAGACCGTGCTGCATTCCGTCTGCGCGCGGTTCTCGACGGTGCTGGGTCCGGGCTCGGACTGGTACCACGAGGATCATATCCATCTCGACCTGATGGAACGGCGCAACAATTACCGGATCTGTCAGTGGGATGTGTGGGATCCGCTGCCGCAGACAGCGCCGCTATTACCGGCCGAACGGCCCGGGGAGGCGCCGCCGCGCGAGGTCGCCGCCAAGCCCGACGACGCCAAGTCTGACGCGAACAAGTCTGATGCGAACAAGTCTGACGCGAAACCCGATGCTGCCAAGCCGGATGCTGAAGAATCGAATGCCGCGAAACCGGATAAGGCCGAGCCGCCGCGCGAGGAGAAGTCCGCAACAAAAAAGCGCCGGAAAAACCGGCGCTCTTGATCTTCAATTACGGTCTGGCCGATGCCGGCTATTGCGCCATCGGGCCGCTGTTGCCCCCGCCTTGCAGCGCCATCTTGGAATTGAACGGCGAGTCGCCCTGCTTGGGCTCGAGCACGACGACCACCGTGCCCGTCTTTACCCGGCTGTAGAGGTCGATGACGTCCTCGTTGGTCATCCGAATGCAGCCCGAGGAGATCGAGGCGCCGATATATTCCGGCTGGTTGGTGCCGTGGATGCGGAACAGCGTGTCGCGGTTGCCCTGGTACAAATAAAGCGCGCGGGCGCCGAGCGGATTGTCCACGCCGCCGGGCACCGAGGCAGGTAGGCCTTCTATCCGCTTGTGAATGTCGGCAGTCGGCGTCCATTTCGGCCATTCGGCCATGTTGCCGACGCGCGCGATGCCGGAGAATGCGAGCGCTTCCTCGCCGACGGTGACGCCATAGCGGATCGCCTTACCACCGTCCTGGACCAGATAGAGGTAATGGTTGTCGGAATCGACGACGATGGTACCGGGCAGTTCCTTCCGGTGATAATCGACGATGGCACGGCGGAACGGTTCCGCCGGCGGAACGGCGGCGTAGCGTGCTTTGGCGAGCTGCGCCTTGTCGTTCGGCTTGAGGGTGGCTTCAGGGGCGGCCTGATAGGTGGTTGCCGGCATGCAGCCGGATAACGCAAGGCCGGCGGCGAGCAGCCCCAAGATAACTTTCAGCGACGACATGGCACACTTCCAATCGAAAGTCCGGCGTTCGCAAGCCGCAATCTTGCGCCTCAAACGCGACGATTCCATTAATCCCATTATCCGCAAAAGCCGGCTGATATGCCAGCATTTGCACGCCCCTTCGGCGCTGCGGAAGGCCAGCTGTGGCTTTTGTGCCGCAAATTTTGCGAGTTCCGGTTGATTGGCGGGCAGGGGGTGTGTCGAGGCCGAATTGAAGCCGCACTGGCGCCGTCCCGCTGCCATAAATATGGACCGCCGATTAATGCGCGGGTCATGAAGCGCTTGCCAGAATCGGGTTTAGTACCCCTGGGTGGATTTCTGCCCGTTCCGGAGTTGCCCATGTTTTCGGTGTTTGTTCCCTCCGAATCCTCCCTGAAGAAGCTCCCGGCCGCGGACCCGGCGGCATTGCCGGACAATGCGGTCTGGATCGACCTGTTGAACCCGACGATGCAGGAGGACCGCGCGGTGGAGCGGCTGGCTGGGATCGCGGTGCCGACCCGGGAAGACATGCAGGAGATCGAGATTTCCAGCCGGCTCTATATCGAGAACGGCGCCCGCTACATGACCGCTACGCTGATGTGCCAATCCGACACCGATATGCCGAGGACCACGGCCGTCACCTTCATCCTCGCCGGTCACCGTTTGGTGACAGTGCGGTACGACGAGCCGAAGCCGTTTGCTCTCGTTGAGCACAAGCTGGCGCGTTCATGCCTGCCGGGGATATCAGGCGAAATGGTGCTGATGGAACTGCTCGACGCGGTAATCGACCGCTGCGCCGACATTCTGGAGCGCGCCGGCGCCGAGGTCGATCAGGTCTCGCATGATATCTTCGAGCCCGAAAGCGAGCGCCACGGCCAGGCCAAGCGATACTCGCAGATATTGATCGCAATCGGGCGCAAGGGGGATCTGGTCTCCAAGATCCGCGAAAGCCTGGTCTCGATCGGCCGCGTCGTCACCTTCCTGTCGGCGGTGATGGAAGGCGTCAAATGGTCCAAGGACATGCGCGAACAGCTCAAGACCATGCAGCGCGACGTCGGTTCCCTGACCGACCACGCCTCCTATCTGTCCAACAAGATCACGTTTACGCTCGACGCCATGCTCGGCGTCGTCAATCTCGAGCAGAACAACATCATCAAGCTGTTCTCGGTGATGGCCGTCGTGCTGATGCCTCCGACGCTGATCGCCTCGATCTACGGCATGAACTTCAAGATGATGCCGGAACTCGAATGGCCGCACGGCTACCCGATGGCGCTTATCATGATGCTCATGGCAGCCGTGCTGCCCTACTTCCTCTTCAAGTGGAAGAAGTGGCTGTAGGGCGGCGGTTCCCCGCGGTTTCTGGACGTGCGAAAGATCGGCTCAATCTCACCGCTAAAATTTGAGCAGTGGACTGAACGAATGGTCGAAACTTGTCTGCGATAACGCATCTCTCACGCCGCGAGGATCCCATGGTTGAGAAACTCATAATGTCGCCACGCAACGTCATCGATCTTGCGCGCTATCAGCAGGGCCGCGTCGTTGGCAAGGCGCCGGCGTTCTCGACGCGGCTTTGCCGGCACTGCGGTGCTGTGCTGGCGGACGGCGAGAACGAGGACGAGTGTTCGAGCACGTTCAACGTCGCTGCGGTGACTGCGCTACGCACGGCGCAGCGGAAATTTTACGCGGAGTGAACGTTGTCTCCGCAATGACCGACCTCATCCTGAGGAGCGCGCCTTTGCGCGCGTCTCGAAGGATGGGCCACGGGCCTCGTCGTTCGCTCGGCGATGTGGAGCATCGTCCGAAGACGGCGCTAACGCGCCTCCTCACCATGAGGGTCTGACGGCTTCGATGGCTTCGATGGCGGCGCTCAACACTAAACGTGCTGGCCGCCGTTGATGTGGATCTCGGCGCCGTTCACGTAGGAACTGGTTTCCGTGCACAGCACATAAATGATTTTGGCCACCTCGTCCGGCGTGCCGAGGCGATGCATCGGAATCTGTTGCTCGACGATCTTCTCGGTACCCGGCGACAGGATCGAGGTGTCGATCTCGCCGGGCGCGATCGCATTGACGCGGACGCCGACACGGCCGAAATCGAACGCCATCTCGCGCGTCAGCGAGGCAAGCGCCGCCTTTGACGTCGCATAGGCCGCGCCCGCGAACGGGTGCACGCGCGAGCCCGCGATCGAGGTGACGTTCACCACGGCGCCCCTGGCGTGTTTCAATTCCTCGATCAGTCCGCGCGCGATCATGATCGGTGCGAAGAAGTTGACGTGAAAGACGTGGCTCCAGGTCTCGACGTCGGTGTCCATGGTACCGAGCCGACCGCCGTCCGGCGCCTTCGGCGAGATCGCCGCGTTATTGACCAGCGCGTGCAGCTCGTCATTCTCCAGCCGCCTGCGAATCTCGGAAATCGCGCGCACGGTGTCGTCGTGGCTGCCGAGGTCGACCTCGATGTGATCCTCCGGGCCTGCGCCCCACGGGCAGACTTCCGGGAAGGCATGCCGCGAACAGGTAATGACGCGCCAGCCGGCCGAGGAAAACCGGATCGCGGTGGCGTGGCCGATGCCGCGGCTGGCACCGGTCAGAAGCAGCGTGCGCCGCGGCGCGTTGGATGAAGCGGGCATCTAGGTTCTCTCGTTCTCCGTCATGCCCGGGCTTGTCCCGGGCATTCACGTCGTGCTTGGTCACAGCGTGGGACGTGGATGGCCGGGACATCCTACACGGAGACTCGCTTCGCGGTTTGGCCCGGCCATGACGCTCTGAGTTTAGGGATAGAGCCGCACCTTGTTCCAGGCTTGTGACGGCGCATCGCGGCGGAATTCGATGCGATCGTGCAGGCGGAACGGGCGGTCGTGCCAGAACTCAAAGCGGGACGGTTGAATGCGCCAGCCGCTCCACCCCGGCGGCCGCGGCACTTCGCCGATCACGTATTTGGCTGCGACCTTGGCGATCGCCTGCTCGAAGGCGAAGCGGCTCTCCAGCGGCTGCGACTGTTTGCTGGCCCAGGCACCGATCTGCGCCTGCTTCGGCCTTGTGGCGAAATACGCGTCGGCTTCCTGGTCCGTCACCGGCGACACGTTGCCGCGGATGCGCACCTGACGGCGCAGCGACTTCCAGTGGAACAGTAAAGCCGCCTTGGGATTTGCGGCGAGTTCGCGGCCCTTCTGGCTGGCGATGTGGCTGTAGAATACGAAACCCTCTGCATCATAGCCCTTCATCAGCACCATCCGGACATCCGGCAGCCCGTCGGAATCGACGGTTGCTAGCGCCATCGCGTTGGGATCGTTCGGCTCGGACTTCACGGCTTCCGCAAACCACTCGGCGAACAGCGCAAACGGTTCCTCGGCGGCGGTAAAATCACCCGATGTTAACGGTGTCGGGTGTTTGATGGAGGTCGTGTCCGTCATGGCAGGAGTCCCAGTTGCGTACCCTCGCGTCCCAGAGCGCGTTGCAGCCCCGATGCGGGCTCGCCCTATATAGGGCATGGGGACGCGTTGGCCTATCGGCGATCGGGCCGAAGGGCGCTGTGATGGCGTTGATTTTGATTGGTCTCGGCTCGGGTGGCTGCAGCCTGTCGCGCCCGGATGCCTACGCCAGGATGGATGCTGCCGACGTCACCGGCGCGTTGGGCAAGCCGCCGACCAACCCGGCCGTGCCGACCGAGAGCGATCTCGCCTTTGCCCGCACCGCCGCCTCCGACGTGCTGACCAAGGGCGACAGGGATTCCAGCCAGCCCTGGGAAAATCCGGAGACCGGCGCGCGCGGCTCGGTGACGCCGCTGTCCCAGGCCTACTCCGCCGAAGATGGGCGCACCTGCCGGGATTTTTTGGCAAGCTACGTCAACGGCCGCTCGGAAAGCTGGCTGCAGGGCGCCGCCTGCAAGGCCGGCCATGGCCGATGGGAAATCCATACAATCAAACCGTGGACGAGGGGATAACGCCTCACGGCGCTTTCGAGCAGAATGGGCTAGTTGCAAAAATGCAACTGGCTCCCCAGATGAAGCCAAAGCGGGCAGATTGCCCTAAGCTTCAGAAACCGAATTTCCGTGAAGGAGACGTGACGGATGCGAGACCCCTATGAGGTCTTGGGGGTGCCGCGGGGCGCCAGCGCTGCGGCGATCAAGAGTGCCTATCGCAAGCTCGCCAAGAAGCATCACCCGGACAACAACAAGAACGACCCGAAGGCGGCTGCCCGCTTTTCCGAGGTCAATTCGGCCAACGAGATTATTGGCGACGAGGACAAGCGCAAGCAGTTCGACCGCGGCGAGATCGATGCCGAGGGCAAGCCGCGTTTTCAGGGCTTTGGCGGCGGCCCAGGCGGCGGCCGCGCTGGTGGACCCGGCGGCTTCGAATCGTACACCTTCCGCACCGGCGGCGGGCCCGGCGGCATGGGCGGCGGGGCGGGCTTTGAGGATATCCTCAACAGCATGTTCGGAGGCGCGGCGAGGGGCGGACGTCCCGGCGGCAGCGGCCGGACGTTTGAATTCGACACCGGCGGAATCGGTCTCGACCTCGATCTGAACGTCGCCATGACGGTGTCGCTGGAAGAGTCGGTCAAGGGCGGGGAAAAACGCGTCCGTCTGCCGACCGGCAAGGAGCTTAACGTCAAGATCCCCGCAGGCGTCACCGCCGGTCAGCAGATCCGGCTAAAGGGGCAGGGCGAAACCGCACCGGGCCACCCGCCGGGTGATCTCCTGATTACGGTCAGCATCGCCCCGCATCCTTTTTTCAAGGTCGAGGGCAGCGATTTGCGCCTGGATCTGCCCATCACGCTTTATGAGGCGGTGTTGGGCGGCAAGGTCCGCGTGCCCACGCTCGGCAGCGCGGTCGAGCTCTCGATCCCGAAAAATACCTCGAGCGGTCGCACCTTCCGCCTCAAGGGCAAGGGCCTGCCCAAGCCCGGGGGAACCGGGGACCTGTTCGTCAGCGCCCGAATTATCTTGCCCGACGGGAACGACAGCGAGCTTGAGGCATTGATGCAGAAGTGGCGCGATGGCCACCCCTACAATCCGCGCAGCGATTTTGGCTGATTCGGCTAGGTTCGCGGCGCAGATTTTGCGTGGAATTAGATAGCGGGGTTCCGAGCAGGAGTTTCCCAAAAAAGCGCGTTTCTTTCCTGGAAACAAAGGGTTTCCCGGGAAAAGGGCGGCCTCGAAAGGGGGACCAGCGCGGTACCAAACCCCAATCGAGGCCGCTTGCGCCGATCGGCGGATCGAACGCTACTCATTTTCGCGTGATCACCCGGTGCTTTAATGAGACGCGCCGGTGTTTTGATTCCAGATTTTCGATGTCAGAATTTGGACAAGTGGCGCGGTGTTGCCGATCCGCCGCTTTTCTTGCTGCCGCGCGTAGCTTTTTTGCCGCAGCGCATCGCCTGGATGGAGCGACCGGTAGCCCGGATGGAGCTAAGCGCAATCCGGGAACGCTCCATCTCGTCGCGGCGATCCCGAGTCTCGCCGCGCTTCGCCCGGGCCGCGGGTTAGCCCTTCTTTTCCATCTGATCGTAGACAGCTTGGGCGATCTGGGTCAGTCGTCCCCGGTCGACGCCAGTGGACACCACCGCGTAAACGACGCCGTCATCCGCCCAGAACAGCGTACTCTCCTTGCCTTCCGCGGCGTAGCGCATCTGCGTCGCCTCGGCGTCGGATTTGGCGGTGTAGATCGTGAAACGTTCGCCCGAGGCGCTCTCATACATCATGAAGGATGCCGGGCCTGCGGAACCCGGCAACAGTCGTCCGCCGACGAGTTTCAATCCGGCCCCCGTCAGCTCGGGCGCGCGGACAACCCAGCCGCAGCGCTTGGTCAGCCACTGCTGCAGATGACTGCGTTCGCTGCCCGGCACCTCGACGGGATGCCGCACCTCGACCACGTAAAGCCGGTGCGCTTCGATCGCGTGCACCGTCAGATTCTGGAAAGCCGAGGGGGCAGTTGCTGCGCCGCGCGCGAACCAGCCGGTGCCGCCGCCGACGATGAACGCCGCCAGCGTGGCCGCCACCGCGCCGTACACCCATTTGCGCGGCTGTTGCACCAGCCGCTCGATCTCGAGCCGCTTCGGCACCGTCTCGTCGATCACCGAATCGTACCGGGCATGCAGCGCTTCCGCCATCGCGCGCCACGACTGCACCCGTGCGGCATCGTCGGGATGCGCGGCGAGCCACGCCTCGACGTCGCCGCAGCGTTCCGCCGGCAACTCGTTGTCGACGTAAGCATGCAGCTCGTCTTCGGTGACGGGGATGTTGCGGTCGGTCATTGTCGTCTCTGCCTAATCCTGCTCTGTCTATGCGTAACGCGTTTCATGCGCCTTCGTCATTTCACCCGCCTGAGTGCCGTCCGTTCGCCCTCGAGCGAAGCCTTGACATGGGCGCGTGCGCGGGCAAGCCGGGACATTACGGTGCCGATCGGCACGCCCTGGATGTCGGCGACCTCGCGGTAGCTCAGCCCTTCCAGCATCACCAGGAGCAGCACCGAGCGCTGTTCTTCCACCAGCGTCGCCAGCGCCCGCGCGATGTCGCGGCCCTCCGCCTCGGTGCCGCTGGCGTCCGGGTTGTTGTCGAGCAGCGGCATGAATTGTGGCCGCCGCGCCAAGGACCGCCGCCGGTTCTTGTTCAAATTGGTAAGGATCGTATAGAGCCAGCTCCTGACGTCGCCGCCGAGAAACAGCCGTTCCGAACGCAACGCACGCACCAGCGTATCCTGCACCAGGTCGTCGGCGATGTCGGCATCGCGCGCGAGTGCACGTGCATAGCGGCGGAGCGCCGGAATCATGGCTTCGACACTTTGACGAAACGCGCTCATCGGCACCGAAAGCAAGAGTTGCAGGAGTCATGAGGCGCGAACGCCTTACCCAACATAACACCCAATTGACGTGTCTATTCCAGCCATTGAGCCGCACCCGAAACAGCGTTAATCCGGGACGGAATTGGCTCGACCGCGCGGGAGTGCTGGTGTACCTCCAACCCCGAATGGAAAGCCCGGATGGCAGCGCGATTGGAAAGCAGATGTCGCAAAAATCAGGTCTGATGCACGGCAAGCGCGGGGTGATCCTCGGCGTCGCCAACAACCGCTCGATCGCCTGGGGTATCGCCAAGGCATGCCACGACGCGGGCGCGGAAATCGCGCTCACCTGGCAGGGCGATGCGCTAAAGAAACGGGTCGAACCGCTGGCCAAGGAGTTGGGTGGCCTCCTGCTGGGCCATTGCGACGTCACCGATGACGCGACGATCGATGCGGTGTTCGATGTGCTCCGCGAAAAGTGGGGCAAGATCGACTTCGTGGTTCACGCCATCGCCTTCTCCGACAAGGACCAGCTCGACGGCCGCTATCTGGAGACGACGCAGGACAATTTCTCCAGGAGCATGCTGATCTCCTGCTATTCGCTGACCGCGATCACGCAGCGCGCCGAGAAGCTGATGACCGAAGGCGGCTCGATCCTGACGCTGACCTATTACGGCGCGGAAAAGTGGATGCCGCACTACAACGTGATGGGCGTCGCCAAAGCAGCTCTCGAAGCCAGCGTGCGCTATCTCGCAGCCGACCTCGGCGAGAAGAACATCCGCGTCAACGCCATTTCGGCGGGGCCCATCAAGACGCTCGCCGCATCCGGCATCGGCGACTTCCGTTATATCCTGAAGTGGAACGAATACAACGCGCCGCTGCGCCGCACCGTTTCCATCGAGGAAATCGGTGACAGCGCGCTGTACCTGTTGTCGGACCTGTCGCGCGGCGTCACCGGCGAGGTGCATCACGTCGATTCCGGCTATCACGTCGTCGGCATGAAGCGTCCCGATGCGCCCGACATCGCGCTCTCCAATTCGGTAGCTAAGGAATAGCGTGATAGTCCGATGCCCGCGCCGGTGATCTACTACATCCGCCATGGCGAGACGTCGTGGAATGCGGAAGGCAGGCTGCAGGGCGCGCAGGACGTTCAGCTGAACGATCTCGGCCGCAAGCAGGCGGCCCACGCCGGCAAGGTCCTCGCCGAGCTTCTCGCGCGCGATGGCCGCGATAAGTCCGCGCTGCCGTTCGTTGCAAGCCCGCTTTTGCGCGCGCGGGCGACGATGGAATTGGTGCGCGGTGCCTTAAAGCTCCCGGCGGATGGATACGCGCTCGATGATCGCCTGCGCGAGATCGGCTACGGCGTCTGGGAGGGTTCGACGCTGGCCGAGATGCAGGCCGCCGACCCGGTGCTGTATGCCAAGCGGCTGACCGCGAAGTGGACGATGGCGCCGGAAGGCGGCGAGACCTATGCCGAGGTGGAGGACCGGATGCGCGACTGGTATGATTCCTTGCGCGCGGATACCGTCGCGGTGGCCCATGGCGGCACCGCGCGGGCGCTGATGGTGGCGCTCGGCATGGAGACGCCGGCCAGCGCCGCCGATCTCGTGATCGAGCAGGGCGCCGTCTACGTGTTCCGCGACGGGGACTTGCGGAGGTATAGTTAAGGGCGAAGTTACTAACGCGGGCATTCCGGGCGGTCCGCAGGACCGAACTGGGGTGCGCAAGGGGCGCACCCTAGTTCGATGCTTCGCATCGCCCCGAAATGACGGTTGCCGGTTTGACCGCCGTGCCGGCGCGCGTTACGACAAGTCAGAATTGGCTTACTTTGGCGAGCTACGCAGCAGATGTCCTTCAACACCTTCGGCCACCTCTTCCGCGTGACGACTTTCGGCGAAAGCCACGGGGTCGCGATCGGCTGTGTGGTTGATGGCTGCCCGCCGCTGATCCCGCTGACATCAGAGGACATCCAGCATGATCTCGATCGCCGCCGTCCGGGACAATCGCGCTTCACCACGCAGCGCCAGGAGCCGGATACGGTAAAGATCCTGTCCGGCGTGATGGCGCATCCCGAAACCGGCGTGCAGGTGACGACGGGAACGCCGCTCGCGCTGTTGATCGAGAACACCGACCAGCGCTCCAAGGACTATTCCGAGATCAAGGACAAGTTTCGCCCGGGGCATGCCGACTTCACCTATGAGGCCAAATACGGCCTGCGCGATTATCGCGGCGGCGGCCGCTCGTCGGCGCGCGAGACCGCAACCCGCGTTGCCGCCGGCGCCATCGCACGAAAGATCCTGCCTGATGTGAAGGTGCGCGGCGCGCTGGTGCAGATGGGCCCGCACAAGATCGACCGCGACAAATGGGATTGGGACGAGATCGCGCGCAATCCGTTCTTTTGTCCCGACAAGGACAAGGTCGCGTTCTTCGAGCAGTATCTGGACGGCATCCGCAAGAGCGGCTCCTCGATCGGCGCGGTCATCGAAGTGGTCGCCGAAGGCGTACCCCCAGGATGGGGCGCGCCGATCTACGCCAAACTGGACGCCGACCTGGCGGCTGCCATGATGAGCATCAATGCGGTGAAAGGCGTCGAGATCGGCGCAGGCTTTGGCGCGGCTGAATTGTCCGGCGAGGAAAACGCCGACGAGATGCGGACCGGCAATAACGGCACGCGCTTCTTGTCCAACCATGCCGGTGGCGTGCTCGGCGGCATCTCGACCGGCCAGCCGGTGGTGGTGCGCTTTGCGGTCAAGCCGACCTCGTCGATCCTCTCGCCGCGCAAGACGGTGGATCGCGCTGGCGCCGATACCGACATCATGACCAAGGGCCGCCACGACCCCTGCGTCGGTATCCGCGCGGTGCCGGTCGGCGAGGCGATGATGGCCTGCGTGCTGGCGGATCACTTCCTGCGCCATCGCGGGCAGGTCGGCTGACGCCGGACGCCTCTCAACGTCAAGCGTTCGTCTTGCCTTGACGCGCGCTTAACTTGCGCGGCAAATACCGGCGTGATGAATGTCTCCGAACTGCAGAAGCTGACGGACTGGCTGATCGACGGCGGGCGAACCGCGACAAGCCCGCGCCGATTTATGGCCGAGTGCTGCGAGCGAATGGTCATGGCCGGCTTGCCGCTGTGGCGCGTCGGCGTCTTCGTTCGCACCCTGCATCCGGAGATCTACGGGCGCAGCTTCGTCTGGAAGCCGGGTGCCGAGGTCGAGATCGGCACGGTCGATTACAAAATTCTGGAATCGCCAGATTTCCATTCGAGCCCGCTGATCATCGTGTTCCAGCAGGGCATCGAGGTTCGGGCTCGCGTCGACGATCCCGCCAGCAAGCGCTTTCCGATCATCGAGGACCTGCGTGCCGAAGGCGTCACGGATTACGTCGCGCTGCCGCTTCCTTTCGTTGGCGGCACGGTCAACGCGTCGAGCTGGACCACGAAGCAGCCGGGCGGGTTCACCGACGAGCAATTGGACGCGCTGCGCGGACTGGTGCGGCCGCTGGCGCGCGTCGTCGAGATCCTCAGCCTCAACCGCATGGCTGCGAGCCTTTTGGACACCTACGTTGGCAATAGCGCCGGCGAGCGGATCATGGGCGGCCAGATCAGGCGCGGCCACACCGAGACGATGAATGCCGCGATCTGGCTCTCCGATCTGCGTGGCTTCACGGCGTTGTCGGACCGGCTGCCGGCCGAGGCCGTCGTGGACATTCTGAACCGTTATTTCGATTGCCAGGTCGCCGCGATCAAGAAGCACGGCGGCGACGTGCTGAAATATATGGGCGACGGGCTGCTCGCGGTATTTCCGATCGACGAATATGTCGGCGACGAGCAGCAGGTCTGCTCGCACGTGCTGGAGGCCGCTCACGAATCCCGCGCCAGCGTGGCCGACCTGAATTATCCGATCGGAGACGCGGTCGAACGTTTTCGTTTCGGCCTCGCGTTGCACGTGGGGCGAATTCTCTACGGCAATATCGGCGGCGGAAACCGGCTCGACTTCACCTGCATCGGTCCCGCGGTGAATCTGGCGGCGCGGCTGGAGAAGATCGCTAGTCAACTCAGACGCACGGTCGTGGCGTCAGAAGGTTTCGCCGGCATCTGCCGGGGAGGATGGAGCGATCTTGGCGAGTTTCCAGTCGCCGGTTTTTCGAAGGCCGCGCGCGTCTATGGCCTGGCTGACGAAACGTCGGCGGGTTAACCCCGTAGCCCGGATGGAGCGAAGCGAAATCCGGGGACTGGCTCTATGGTCCACTATCGGAGCAACTTCGCCCCCGGCGGGACGTTCTTCTTCACAGTCACGCTGGATGATCGAAGATCATCCGCGCTGATTGAAGCACCGACTGGCAAGGTCGCCATCCGATTGGCCGTTTTCCTCGCTGCATCGCTATGTCCGCGCCGGCGTTTTGTCACCGGATTGGGGCGGCGACGGGAGTATCGACACAAGCAATTTTGGTGAGCGGAGGGACTGACCCCGGATTTCGCTTTGCTCCATCCGAGCCACGCGTTGACGGCTATTCCTCCGGCTCGGTCGTGAACAGGAGCGGATAGCCTTTGGCGCGGCCGGCGTCGGTGGCGCGGGTCGCCTTGGTCTCGGCGACGTCCTTCGTAAACACGGCGACGACGCAGACGCCGCGGCGGTGCGCTGTTATCATCACCTTGTGGGCCTGGTCCTCGGTCATGCGGAATTCGGCTTTCAACACGGTGACGACGAATTCGCGCGGCGTGTAGTCGTCATTGATCAGGATGACCTTGTGCAGGCGCGGCCGTTCGACCTTGGTTTTGATCTTGGTTTTTGGCGCAACGACGGTGTCTGCCATTTCCAGCTAAGTCCCGAAGCGAACGAACTCAGACGGTCGGCAGCGCTTAGTTGGCGCGGCAATCCGCCAGACGCTGCGCCATGGTCTGATCGCCGCGGCTGACGGCCGTCTCGATCAGTTTACAGGCTCCGGGCCGGTCCTGAAACTGGGCGTTTGCCGAGAGTTTCAGCTCGATCAGGGCTTTCATTGCGCCGGGTTCGTCGAGTTCCGCGGCCTCCACGGCGGCGTAAAGCGTTATCTCGGGATGGCTGATCCGCGTTTGCGGGTTTTCGGCGAGCAGCCGGATGACCTGCGTGCGGGCATCGAAATCCCAGGTGCTGGCGCGGTCGATCAGATTGACCGCCTCCTGGATGTCACGCGGCAGCAGCTTGCCCTCGAGGGTGAGCTGTCCGAGCATTCCCTTGGCCATCCAGCTATCGGACACGCCCTTCAGCAACGACACGGCGCGCTTGGGGTGGGCCGGACCGCCTTCGCCTGCGATCAGCATTTCGGCAAGCGGGACGATGGCGCCGCCGGGATCGGGACGGCGGGCTTCTTCGAGCAACTCGCGTGCGCGCACCGGGTTGTCTTTGCGGATTGCGATCGCCAGTTCGCGCTTGGCGCCGAACACGCCGGCCTGTGCCGTTCTTTCCAAAATGTCGAGGCCGCGGGCCCGCTCGTCGGGCTTGTCCGACGTCGCCAGCAGACGACCGAGCGTTACCAGCATGCCTGCCTTGCTTGCGTCGTTCGCAGGATGGGCGACGGCACGTTCTGCCCAATATCGCGCGGCGACGCCATCGCGTTTGACGATACCACCGTCCTCAAGACCGCGCACCAAGGTCAGCATCGAACGCGGATGGCCGAGTTCGGCGGCCCTGTGCAGGGCCCGATCGGCTTCGCCGCGCGTCACGAGCGGTACCCGGTCGAGATGGCCACGATCCCAGGATCGATGATGCTCGTAGAGTTGGTAGTAGGCCTCGGCACTGCCCTACGATGCCGCTTCACGAAACATGGCAACCGCCTCGGCCTTGCGCTCATAAGGCAGGCTGCGCGCATACGCGGCCTTGAGTTCTGCGTTCGCAGGGGTGGCCTCGAACGCCATCTTGCAGCTGTCGCGCCGCAGGTCCCAGCGCCGGCGTTTGGCGGCGTCGTCGATATACTCCTTCGGCTCGTCAAAGAGCTGCTGGCAGAGTTCGACGGCATTCTCCGGCGTCAGCACCGGTTCCGGCTGCGCCACTTTCGGCTCGCCGGGACCAGAAAACACCAAAGGCAGCGACAGCACCGTCACGACGAGCGCTGCGACTATCCCGGCCCAGATCACGATCGGGCGCATCGCTGGCGGAATACTGTCATTTGCTGGAATTTTCGGCGGCGTGACCATGATCGTGCCAATGCGGCCGTTCCGGGCCGGCTGCACCGCATCTGTCGCGCCGAGCGCTCCATTCGTTCAATTCGGAGCCGGATACCGGATAGGTCAATCGCGTCACGGAACCGGCCAAGAAGATCTCCTGTGAACGAAGCCGATCCTAACCCGAATGTGAAGGACAAATGATTTCAGCGCTTTGCGTCGGCCATTTTGCGTGTCACCATCGCTGCCGTTCGACGGGAGGGCCGCAATGCGCTGGTATGTCTCGATCGGGGTCGTGCTTGTAGCCGGCGTGCTCGCTGTCGGCGATGTGGCAGGGGTTGCCGCGCCGAACCCAACGAACGGGGCGGGCCATCAGGCAAACGCCGCTGGCCGTCAGCTCACCGACAAGGAAGCCAATCCGACCGTGGACATCGAGCTCGTCCTTGCCGTCGACGTCTCCTATTCGATGGACATGGATGAACTGGCGCTGCAGCGGGAGGGCTATGCGCAGGCGATCGTCTCCAAGGAGTTTTTGCAGGCGCTGAAGAGCGGCCCGAACGGCAGGATCGCGATCACCTATTTCGAGTGGGCGGCCTCCACCGATCAGAAGATCATCATCCCGTGGCGCGTGATCGACGGGCCCGAGACGGCCGATGCCGTCGCCAACGAGATCATCAAGACCCCGATCCGCCGGGCGTCGCGCACCTCGATTTCGGGTGCGATCAACTTCGCCATGCCGCTGTTTGACGAGAACCCGCATCGCGGCCTGCGGCGGGTGATCGACATTTCCGGCGACGGCCCGAACAACAACGGCGCGCCGGTCGTCATCGCGCGCGATGCCGCTGTGGAAAAGGGCATCGTCATCAACGGCCTGCCGATCATGGTGAAGGAGCCGTCTTACTCCACCATGGATATCGACAATCTCGATTTTTATTACGAGGACTGCGTCGTCGGCGGCCCCGGCTCGTTCGTGGTGACCATCAAGGACCGCGACAAGTTCAAGGAAGCGATCCGCACCAAGCTGCTCTTGGAAGTCGCCGGCCGCACCCCGGAACGTCCGGTGGTACCTGCCGCGGGCCGCGAGCCGCGGGTCAATTGCATGATCGGGGAGAAGATCTGGCAGGATAGGTGGGGGAGATGAGTATTTTCGTAGCCCGGATGGAGCGAAGCGAAATCCGGGAATACCGTCGCCATCTGCACCAGCCCCGGATTGCGCTGCGCTCCATCCGGGCAACGGGTTACGAGCTCACCTGTTAAACCGCGCCACCAGCTCCACATGCGGCGTGTGGCGGAACTGGTCGACGGGTGTGACGCCTTCGATGCGGTAGCCGCCGTCGATCAACATCTTCGCATCGCGTGCGAACGTCGTGACGTTGCACGAGACCGCAACCACCGCCGGTATTTTGCTCGCCGCAAGCTGCGTCGCCTGCGCCTGCGCGCCCTGCCGCGGAGGATCGAACACCACCGCGTCATAGTCGCGTAGTTCCTGCGGCATCAGCGGACGGCGAAACAGGTCGCGCGGCTCGACCTTGACCGGCTTCAGTCCTGAGGTGGAAGTCGCAGCCTTCTGCAAGGCTGCTACCGCGCCGGCGTCACTGTCGAAGGCGGTTACCCGCGCTTTCGCCGCAAGCCGCAGTGCGAAGGGACCGACGCCGCAGAAGAGGTCGAGGATGTGTTTGGCGCGCCTGGAATGATTGGACACCAGCGCGGCCAACGTTTCCTCGCCCGCCACGGTTGCCTGCAGGAAGGAGCCGGGCGGCAGCACGACCTGCGCCGCGCCGATCGAAATCACGGGCGGCGTTCGCATCAGCAACAGTTCGCCATGGCGCGTCAGCCGTGCCAGCCGGTGCTGTTCGGCGATGCGCGACAGAAGCGCGATCATGGCTGACGATACCGGCCCGGAGCCACGCACATCGACGTCGAGGCCGCTATTGGTCGCGGTGATCTGGATGTCGAGTGGCTTGCCCATCGCAATCAACGGCTCGGCGATGGCCCAGGCGGCCTCGATCGCGCCGCTCAATTGCGGATCGAGGATCGGGCAGCGGTCGATCGGAACGACGTCGTGCGAACCCGCCGCCGCATAGCCGACCTTGAGCACGCCATGCGTTCCCATCCGCCCGTGCAGGGTGATGCGCCGGCGGCCCGCGCCATGGGCATCGACCAGGGGCGCGACGTCGCAATCGATCCCCGCCTGCGAAAGCGTCGTCACCACGAGCTCGCGCTTCCAGGCGCGATAGGGCTCGGCGTCCCAGTGCTGGATCGCACAGCCGCCGCAGACGCCGAAATGCGGACAGAACGGCGCGACCCGCGCCGGGCTTGCGGCCTCGACTTTGAGCAAACGCCGGCGGTCGGGATGGTGGCCGGGCACCGGACCGGCCTCGATTGTTTCGCCGCCGAGCGCGTACGGCACATAGATATTGCCGCCGCCTGATATGGCGACGCCGTCGCCGTGATGGCCGACATGGTCGATGACGAGGCGTTCGCTGTCAGCCACGGCGCGCGCCCATGAAGAACTCGATATTGCCGTCGCCGCCTTTGATCGATGACGGAAACACCTGGATATCGGTGCAGCCGAGAGAAGCGGCGAACGCCGAGATGTCGTCGCAGATCGCCTGATGCACCATCGCGTTGCGGATGATTCCGTGCTTGGAATGTTTCCGCTCCGCCTCGAACTGCGGCTTAATCAGCGCGAGCAGATGCATCGGGGCTGCGGCCAGCGACAGTGCCACCGGCAGCACCGCCTTCAACGAAATGAAGCTGACGTCGATGACAACGATATCGGGCCGGGCGGGCAGGCGCTTGCCCTCGAACTTGCGGATGTCGGTTTCTTCCATCGACACGACCTTGGGATGGTTCTGCAGCGAGGGATGCAACTGGCCGTGACCGACATCGATGGCAAAGACGATGCTCGCGCCGTTCGCCAGCAGCACCTCGGTGAAGCCGCCAGTGGACGCGCCGACATCGAGGCAGACGTGGCCTTCGACCTCGATCGGATACTGCTCCAGTGCGCCGGCGAGCTTGACGCCGCCGCGTGAGACGTAAGGGTGCGCGGGCTGGGCAGACAATTCGGCACTGGCGGCGATCATCTCCGACGGTTTCAACACGGGCCTGCCGTCGGCCATCACGCCGCCGGCCTCGATCGCGGCGCGCGCGCGGGCGCGGCTCTCGAACAGGCCGCGCTCGACCAGCAGCACGTCCACGCGCGTGCGGGGAGAAGTTTCGCTGTCGTTCTTGTCAGCCAAGTTCAGTCCGATTTGCCGGTGGCGCGATCCGCCGCCAGAGCGACGCAGGCCTCAAAGGAGGTGAGATCGTGCCAGATTTTTTGAGACCGCTGTTGCGGCGTCACCAGTCTAGCACCATGCAGATCGAGCGTGTGGATCATCATGAGATTGTCGGGCAGGCCGAAATCTTCCACCGTCAGCCCGTCGCCGTCGATCAGATGGCCGGTGGCGGATTTGGTCACGTCGTAGTTCCGTTTTACGCGCTCAAGATAGGCTGCGGGGTCGTTGCTGTAGGCCAGACAGAGTTTGCCGCGGCCGGCCATGTAGCCGAGTTCATAGACCGTGCCGGCGTCGGCACTGGGGCCGCGAAACGGCGTAAGATTGGCAATGATCGCATCCGCCGCATCCATCATTGCTTCATTGCCCTTGAAGATCGCGAGCGAGGCATCGGGGGCAGTGAGGTTGATTACGTTATCGAGCGGGTAAAGGCCGGTTAGCCCATAGTGCGCGCAGATCGCGGCCTTGCGGCGGCCGATCTCAATGGCATCCGGCAGGAACACGTCGGGACCTGCCAGATAGATCTTCATGGAATTACCGGCGCCAGGACGTGATGGGGTCAGTCGAATAGCCGATCACGGCGGGACTGCGCTCCCTCTCCCGCTTGCGGGGGAGGGCTGGGCTGGGGTGCATCCGCGATGCGTACTGTTCGAGTGGGAGAGCTTCCCCCACCCGCATCGCATCGATGCGACCCAAAAGCGAGCTTCGCTCGTCTCGATCCCCGCAAGCGGGAGAGGTGGAACGAGGCCGCGGTCAAACCGATCAAATCGACGGAGCTTGCCCTCAGGCGAGCTTGACGGTCTCGGTCTTGTAGTCCTTGCCGAGCGCATCAAACACCTTGGCGACGATGCCCTTGGCGTCAAGGCCGGCATGGGCGTACATCGCGTTCGGCGTATCGTGGTCGATGAACTCGTCGGGCAGGATCAACGCGCGCATGCGCAAGCCGCCGTCGAGCATGCCGTATTCGGCCAGCGTCTGCATGACGTGCGAACCAAAGCCGCCGATCGAGCCTTCCTCGATGGTGAGCAGCACCTCGTGGTCGCGGGCCAGCTTCAACAAGAGATCGACATCGAGCGGCTTCATGAAGCGCGCATCGGCGATGGTGGTGGAGAGGCCATGCGCGGCGAGTTCGTCTGCGGCCTTCTCGCATTCGGCCAGACGTGTGCCGAAGGAGAACAGGGCGATCTTGTTGCCCTGGCGGACGATGCGGCCCTTGCCGATCTCGAGGGGAATGCCGACTTCCGGCATTTCGACGCCGCGGCCTTCGCCACGCGGATAACGCACCGCGCTCGGACGGTCGTTGATCGCTACTTGGGTGGCGACCATGTGCACCAGCTCGGCTTCGTCGGACGCCGCCATGATGACGAAGTTCGGCAGGCAGCCGAGATAGGCGTTGTCGAACGAGCCGGCATGGGTCGCGCCATCGGCGCCAACCAGGCCGGCGCGGTCGATCGCAAAACGCACCGGCAGGCTCTGGATCGCAACGTCATGGACCACCTGGTCGTAGCCGCGCTGCAGGAAGGTCGAGTAGATCGCGCAGAACGGCTTGTAGCCTTCGGTGGCCAGACCCGCCGCAAAGGTCACCGCATGCTGCTCGGCAATGCCGACGTCGAAGGTGCGCTGCGGGAATGACTTGTTGAAGATGTCAACGCCGGTGCCCGACGGCATCGCGGCGGTGATGGCGACGATTTTGTCGTCCTTCTCGGCTTCCTTGACCAGGCTCTGGCCGAACACGTTCTGGTAGGCCGGCGCATTCGGCTTGGCCTTGGCCTGCGCGCCGGTCGCGACGTCGAACTTGACGACCGCGTGATACTTGTCGGCGGAGGCTTCCGCGGGGGCGTAGCCCTTGCCCTTTTGCGTCACGACGTGAACAAGGATCGGGCCGGTTTCCATATCGCGGACGTTCTTCAGGACCGGCAGCAGATGGTCGAGATTGTGGCCGTCGATCGGGCCGACGTAATAGAAGCCGAGTTCCTCGAACAGCGTGCCGCCGTCCATCATGAAGCCGCGGGAATATTCCTCGACGCGGTTGGCGCGGTTGGCGAGGATTTTCGGCAGACGCTTGTTGATCTGTTTGGCCGCGTCGCGCAGCGTGCGGTAGGTCTTGCCGGAATAGAGGCGGGAGAGATAGGCGCTCATCGCACCGACCGGCGGCGCAATCGACATGTCGTTGTCGTTGAGGATGACGATCAGCCGTGAATTCATCGCGCCGGCGTTGTTCATGGCCTCATAGGCCATGCCGGCCGACATCGCGCCGTCGCCGATTACGGCGATCACGTTGTTCTTGCCGCCGGAGAGGTCGCGCGCCACGGCCATGCCGAGGCCGGCGGAGATCGAGGTCGAGGAGTGTGCGGCGCCGAACGGGTCGTAGTCGCTCTCGGTGCGCTTGGTGAAGCCGGAGAGACCGCCGCCGGTGCGCAGCGTGCGGATGCGGTCGCGGCGGCCGGTCAGGATCTTGTGCGGGTAAGCCTGGTGGCCGACGTCCCAGATCAGGCGGTCGCGCGGCGTATCGAAGATGTAGTGGATCGCGGTGGTCAGTTCGACGACGCCGAGGCCGGCGCCGAAGTGGCCGCCGGTCACCGAGACGGCGTCGATGGTTTCCTGGCGGAGCTCGTCCGCGACCTGGCGCACCTGTTCGATTTTGAGCTTGCGAAGATCATCGGGCGTGCGAATGGTGTCCAGAAGCGGCGTTTTACTAAATGTGGTCACAGCGATATTCCAATTTTGCATGTCGGGGCGATAACCCGACGCGAGATGGGGTACGCGTTAACCGCGCAGTGAGAATTCAGATGCCAGGTGCCACCTCGGCGGGCCGGTATCTGATTTGAAAGCCTAGATGCACTCCGGTTCAAACCATGTGATATGCATCACGTTGGTAGCTTTTAACCCTTCCCGGTCAGTTTCCTTAGCGATTTGAAGAACTTGCTGGCGTCGGAAATCAGCGGCAGGCCACTTTCCTCAGCCCATGGAACGGCAAGCTTTACACCAAAGCAGCCGTCAAAGCCAACCCGGAGAGCAGGATCGGTTCCTTGGTAGGTCGCGGAAAAAACCGGATTGTTCAACCGCTGCGGCGGACGGAAGGTTCCATTTTTCCCAAATCAACGGCGCTTCCAGCCGCCATCGGGGCTGATTCGATCCTCTTCCAGGCCCGATCACGCGCCCCGGAGTCGCCGGTGGCAATATCAAGCGCGGCGTCGGGGACGGCCATGCGCGCGCTGAGCGGGAGCGGCCCGCAGACGATCATGAAGAAGTCGTAGGCGTTGGGCAGCTCGTTGGCCATCACGAACTGGAAATGCACGCGGAAGAACTGCCAGCGGAATTTCTTGTAGTGCTCGGGCCGGATGACGTCACGGAAGCGAACCGGCACGATCTTCGGGTTGCGCCGGGCTGCTCCGACATCGATGCCGTGGCTCGTGATCGGATCGAACTGGTAGAAATTCATCACGTCCTTGCGGGCCTGACAGTCGATCCAGTCGACCGACGGCTCGACCGCCAGCATCCGCAGATGCTCGCGAAACTCCGTGGACACGGCGTGATAGCCAACGATCGGGAAATTGCCGCCAATCGTCAGCAGCACGATCCGCGACCCGTGGCGGCCGAGCGCGGGATCGAGCTTGAGCGCGCGCGCCAGCATTTCCGTCGACAGAAACGATCCCGAACTATGGCCGACGATGACGATCTCGTCGGCGTCAGTGCTCTTGGCGACATCGACCAGATGCTGCGCAAACCGGCCGATGCGCTGGTCCCATTCCGGGCGCTCACGGTGCGAGAACTCCCAAGTCCAGATCGTGTCGCACAGGAGATAGAGCACGTAAGTGGCATTCTCGGTGTATTTCAGCACCGTGCCGAGCAGGGCAACGAAGAGGGCGGCCGCGATGGCGATACTGAAAACGTCGGGAATGCCGATGGCGTTCAGACCCTTCTCGAAAACGAAGGCGACGGCGGCGGCACACGCGGCTTCCAGCAACAGCATCAGGTGCGGATAGGTGATGAAAGTTGCAAAACGCCAGTTCGCCTTGCCGAAGCGGGCGATGGTGCCGGCAAAGACAAGGCGCCAGTAAATCCAGACCGCGCTGAACACCGTGCGCCAGATTGGCGACGCCAGGTCTTGCTGGATGAAATCCTCGAACCGGAGGAAGTCGTAGGACGTGCGGGTCTGCCAGTCCTCAGCCTTGGTATCGATGGTCCAGGACGCGATCTCGTCGTCGGACGCCACCTTTGGCCGGCTGATGGTGGCCTGGAGTTGGTAAAGCCGGCCGAACTTGCGCAGCTCGGTCCGGAACATGCGGTAATATTGCGCCAGCCCGCGCGGATCGTAGCCCTGAATATAGATGATATGGCGGTGCTGGACGCGCACGTAGTGTCCCCGAGTGGTGACGGACTATATCAGGCTGTGCGGGGGGCAAAGAACTAATTCGGCCGGTCGGTCTCCCATGGCCGGGAGGGCGGAATTCGCCCAACATTCCCGATTGTTGCACCGAACCCCGAAAGAGCAGACGGCGGGTTTACTGCACGTCGAGCGGCTCGGTCCCCGTGACCTGGCCGTTGGCATCGGTCGTGATCTTGTCGACGCGGGCCTCCGCCTGCCGCAGCAATTCTTCGCAGCGGCGCTTCAGCGCCTCGCCACGTTCGTAGATCGCGACCGATTCCTCCAGCGGCACCTTGCCGTCCTCAAGCCGCTTCACGATCGATTCAAGCTCCTCGATCGCCCGCTCGAAGGAGAGTTTTTTGACGTCCATCTGGTTATTTTCGGCCATATTTAGTTCCCGAATGCGCCCCGTTCAGGCGCGGAATCAAACTATAGCGTTTTCGAGCGAAGTGGATACCGGCTCGCATGGAGAAAACGCGTCAAAACAAAGGCTTTACGGGCCTTTGTGGCGGGGATTACGCGCCCATCAGCGCCGTGACATGCGCCGCCACCGACTCCTTCAGCCCCTGCAGGTCGTAGCCGCCCTCCAGCACCGAGACAACCCGGCCGCTGGCGCTATTGTCCGCCACATCCATCAGCTTGCGGGTGACCCAGCCGAAATCGTCCGCCTTCAGGTTGATCGAGGCGAGAGGGTCGCGGTAATGCGCGTCGAAG
This sequence comes from Bradyrhizobium australiense, assembly GCF_013114825.1. GTDB lineage: Bacteria > Pseudomonadota > Alphaproteobacteria > Rhizobiales > Xanthobacteraceae > Bradyrhizobium > Bradyrhizobium australiense. Next base: position 421,258 of record NZ_JAAVLX010000001.1, read on the forward strand.
CCGGCGGAGATAATGATCAGTTCCGGCGAGAATTTCTGTAGTTGCGGCAGGATCAGGTTTTCGAACGCGGCACGGAATTTTGCGCTGCCGTCTTCGGAAGCCAGCGGCGCATTGACGATGGTGTCATGCTCGCCGCGCTCGCCGCTGGCGCCGGTGCCCGGAAACAGCGGCATCTGGTGCGTCGAGCAATACATCACGGTGGGATCGTGCCAGAAGATGTCCTGCGTGCCGTTGCCGTGATGAACGTCAAAGTCGACGATCGCGGCGCGGCCGATGCCGTATTTGAGCTGGGCGTGCCGCGCTGCGATCGCGGCATTGTCGAAGAAGCAGAAGCCCATTGGCTTGGAGACCTCGGCATGATGGCCGGGCGGGCGCACCGCGACGAAGGCGTTCTGGTGGGTTCCGGCCATCACCGCATCGGTCGCGGTCACCGCGCCGCCGACGCCGCGCATCACCGCTTCCCAGGTGCCCGGCGACATCGAGGTGTCGCCATCGATATAGATCATCCCGCTTTGCGGAGCGATGTGGCGGAGTTCGCCGACATAATGCTCGCCGTGGCACAGCATGACCGAATCGAGACTGCCTTCCGGCGCTTCGCCGCGTGTGAGCGGCTTGAAGCGTTCATCCGCCAGCACCTCGGCGACCGCGCGCAGCCGGTCAGGGCGCTCGGGGTGCCCCGGAGGCGTGACATGGTCGAGACAGGCGGTGTGGGTCAGAAGCAGCGTCATGCAAAATCCTGGCGTAAGGCGCGCGCCGGTAAGGGAGGGCTAATCTAGGCGGTTAGAGGCCGCTCGGAAAGGCCCACGGCCGTTCGCCTTAGTTGATCCTGACGATGCGATCGGCGGCGGTCGGGCTGACTGGGCTGTTCGCCGCAAAGTAGGCGTGCAGCGCGTCGACGTCGTAGATGCCGACCTGCGGCGCGGTTCCTTCCGTGAGAACGGTGAAACCGTCGCCGCCGACGAAAAGGAAATTGTTGACAGTGACGCGATAGCTCGCGGCGGGATCGACCGGTTGCCCGTTCAGCGACATCCGCTCCGCCAGCACGCGTTCGCCGTCAGGCCTCGTAGCGTCCCACGCATAAGAAAATCCCTTCGACACCTGCAGGATCCGCGGCCGCTTCGGATCGAGCCATTGCTGCTCCAGCATGTCCTTGATCTGTTTTCCGCTCAGCGTCAGCGTCACCAGTTGGTTGCGGAACGGCTGGCTGGCGAACAGGTCGGCATAGGTCACCGCGCCATCTTCCTTACGCGTTACGTCGGCGCGCACGCCGCCGGGATTGGTGAAGGCGATGACCGCGCCGCCCTTCGCTTCCGTGCTGGTCGCGGCGAGTTGCGCATCGGCGATGATGTCGCCGAGCGGGCTTTCGCCGGCGGCATTGGGCACGCGCGACAGCGTCGCCGTCACTGAGCCCGCCGGGCGGTTGGCGATCGGTGCGGCAACCCGGTCATAGGCTTCCAGCAGCGCGGTTTGCTGAGCATCTTTCGCCAGCGTTGCGGTGCGGACGATGTTGTTGTCGGCCTTGGCGCTGATGACGTCGCGCGTGACCGGATCGAGCTTGAGATCGATCCCGGTGACGAGCGTGCCGTATTTGTCGCCGGAGGTGACGAGCCGCCCATCGATCTCGCAGACATAGGCGCGGTGGGTGTGGCCGGAGACCACGACATCCACCGCCCTGTCGAATTTTTTGACGATATCGACGATCGGCCCCGAAACGCCGGGACATTCATTGTAATCGCCCGTCGGTAGGCCGCCTTCATGGACCAGCACGACAATGGCCTCGACGCCGCGCGCCTTCAGTTCCGGGATCAGCGCGTTCACCGTTTCCGCCTCGTCGCGGAATTCGAGGCCGGCAATGCCGACAGGTGAGACAAGGCCCGGCGTACCCTTCAGGGTCAGGCCGATGAAGGCGACCGGGATGCCGTCGAACGTGCGGATTTCGTATGGAGGAAACACCGTCTTGCCGCTGCTCTTCTCGAACGTGCTGGCGGCGAGATAACGGAATTTCGCGCCCGCAAACGGGTGTGGCCCCTGGCATTGGTCGACCGGGTGGCAGCCGCCATTCTGCATGCGCAACAGTTCGTCCTTGCCCTCGTCGAATTCGTGATTGCCGACGGAGGAAAGCGCCAGCCCCATCATCGACAGCGCCTCGATCGTCGGCTCGTCGTGGAACATCGCCGATAAAAACGGGCTGGCGCCGATCAGGTCGCCGGCCGCGACGAAGATCGAGTTCTTGTGCCCGTCGCGAAGCTGGCTGACCAGCGTCGCCATATGCTCGGCGCCGCCGGCGGCGACGGTCACCTTCTTCGTCCTGTCCTCGGGATCGGCGATCGTGATCCCGCCCGGCGGCGGGCGGAGATAGCCGTGAAAATCGTTGATCGCGAGAATGCGCAGGTCCACCGGCGCTGGTGCTTGCGCGCGAGATGACGCGGCCGGCGCCAGCATGATCATCAATGCAAGGATAGGACGGAAGAGAATTCTCATGGCACGGATGTACGGGATCAAGGCTGGACTTCGTAGAATGGGCAAAGCGTAGCGTGCCCACCAACACACACTCGAACTTGCTCTAAGTGGAAGATGGTGGGCACGGCGCTCACGCGCATTTGCCCGCCCTACACGATAGCTACCCCTTCTTCCGCTCGAAGAACGCCTTGAACGCAGTCACCGCTTCCTTCGAGCGCAACCGTTCGCCGAACAGATGGCCTTCCTGGTCGATCCGGCGCGTCATGTCCTCCGGCGGCAGTCTTAGCAGTTTGCGCGAGATCGCGACGGCTTCCGCTGGCAACGCGCAAATCTCGCGCGCGACCTTGCGCGCCTCGGCTTCGGTGTGTCCGGGCGCTACCACCACATTGACGAAGCCCGCCTCGCGCGCCTCGTCGGCGGAAAACTTGCGGCCCATAACCAGCATAGCGAAAGCGCGCTGGTGACCCATCGTGCGGGGCATCAACAGGCTGGAAGCGCCTTCGGGCACCAGTCCGAGATTGATGAACGGAGTGGAAAAGATTGCGGTCGTGCTGGCCAGCACATAGTCGCAATGGAACAGCATAGTGGTGCCAATGCCGATCGCGACACCGTCGACGGCGGCGATGATCGGCTTGACGTTGTGCGCCAGCGAGTAAAGCAGTTTTACGGCGTTGGAGGCGGCGCGTGGCAAATCGGTATTCGAAGTACTCTCCTTGAGAAAATCCTCGAGATCGTTGCCGGCGGTGAATACGCCCGAACCGCCTGTGATGATGATGCAGCGGATATCGGGATTGTTCTGTGCGGTGTCGATCGCATCGCTCATCCCGCGATACATGTCCTGGGTGAATGCGTTCTTTTTCTCGGGCCGTCGCAACTTGATTACGCGCGTCGCATCTTCGTCCGACACAATGAGGTGCCCGGTCATGGAGCTGTCCTTGAGGTCACGAGCGGCGACGGTGCCGCTGGCCATTCATCGGGCCATATCCTACATGATCCGGCAAGAGGCCAAACTGTCCCGGGCGATTTTTCCCGGGAAGTAGTGTGAGGATAATGCAATGCAGCTAGGCGGAATTCATCATTTGACCGCGATCTCGGCGAAGCCGCGGGAGAATTTGGCCTTCTACACGGGCCTGCTTGGCATGCGGCTGGTGAAGAAGACCGTCAACCAGGACGACGTCAGCGCCTATCACCTGTTCTATGCGGATGGCAAAGCCAATCCGGGCACCGATCTCACCTTCTTCGATTTCCCGGCCGCGCCCGAGCGGCGCGGAACCAATTCGATCTCGCGTACCGGCCTGCGCGTCGCCGGCGAGAAGACCCTCGGCTACTGGCGGGATCGCCTCAAGAATGCCGGCGCGGCGACCCGCGATATCGTCGAAGTCGACGGCCGCCTGACGCTGCCGTTCGAGGATGGTGAGGGGCAGCGGCTGGTGCTGGTCGATGATGGCGGTGCGGGACCGGCCTCGCCGTGGGAACGCAGCCCGGTGCCGGCAGAGCACCAGATCCGCGGGCTCGGTCCGATCGTGTTGACCGTGCAGGAACTCTCGCGCACCGCCTTCGTGCTGACCGAGGTCATGAACATGCGCCGCGTGCGCGAGTATGCCGCCCACGGCGCGGAGATTCACGTGTTCGAGATGGGCGAGGCAAAAGGAGAGAGTAGTCCAGCCGCCGAACTGCATGTGATCGAGGATAAGTCCTCTCCGATCGCCGGCCAGGGTGCCGGTGGCGTCCACCATGTCGCGTTCCGCACCCCCGACGAGACGCAGTACCACGCCTGGACGCAGCGGCTGAACGAGCTACGCGTTCCCAACAGCGGCGAGATCGACCGCTTCTATTTCCGCAGCCTCTATTTCCGCGAGCCCAACGGCATCCTGTTCGAGATCGCCACCGACAGCCCGGGCTTTGCGACCGACGAGCCCATGGAAACGCTCGGCGAAAAGCTGGCGCTGCCGCCCTTCCTCGAGCCGCGCCGCGCGGCAATCGAGGCCGGGCTGAAGCCGATTGAGTAGATCTGGTAGGATGCGCAGAGCGCAGCGAAACCCATCACTGTTTTAAGGCGCAATTGATGGGTATCGCTTTCGCTCCATCCATCCTACAGGGTTGCGCGTGCTCAGGCTTCGTTCTTCGGAACGTACTTGCCGAGCACGCACTTGTATCGTTGCAATCGCCATTCGCGATATGGTCCCTTCGCGAGCCAATCGGCAATGCCGATCTGCGCGTTGACCGCGCAGGCGTTCATGGTGATGCCGGATTGCTCGCTGGTGGTGACGATTTTTTCGAGACAAAGCTGGCTGTTGCAGAGAACGGCGACAAGAGTGACAAGCATGGTGACCTTCGTTGTTGAATATCCAGTTCACTCACATCATGCAGAGTTCATGCCAGAGTTGGTGCGCGCCGTAGCGTTTGGGGCGTCGCACGGAGGAAATTGGACCGTGAAAATACGCATTTCAGCAGCTGCGTCCTTTTGGACGCAGGACGGCCGATAGAACGCTCAAGGAATACAAATTGCGGCGGACAGTAGAGTCCGGGGGTGGACGATTCGCAAAGCGTAGAACTACGGTGGCCGCGCCGGAATGGCTGTAACTGTCATCATGCGGCAACAGTTCTGGATTGCCTCGCTTCGGCTTGTGCTGACGCCCGCGGCAAGAAATTGCATCCCTCGCAAGATGGGTAGAGCCAACGGGTCCGGCCTTTGGCCGGCCCGATGATAAACTCCGCGAAACCCATGTCTATGCATTGAGCGATATCGATGCTGCGCTCACCGCCCGATGGTTATCGCGTTTGCCCAGCACGGCAGTCGCGAGCAACTCTGCAACTCGCAAGCTGGGCGACTGATGTTGGCTTTGAAATGCGTTTCGGACTCAATCCGAACATCGCGCTGTGCCGTCTGACGTTCCACCTGTAGAGCGGTTCCCTCTGCGAGCCGGATGAGGCATTAGTGCAACAACCATCGTCCTAAATTCCGGAAGGTACATCGTTAAGAAGCTACGGCCTACGCGTGGAGATATAATCGCATCGACGAATCCAGAAGGAGTTTTCGATGTCGAAGTTTGCGATTGGCGAGCAAGTCGAAAACGTCGCCAACGACCACGAGTCCGGCACGGTTGTCGCCGTGTTTCCGACCGTTGATGGAAGCTTTAGATATGCCGTCGACACGGAAGGTTACGGCGCACTCCAGTTCTTCGCCGAGGAGAAGCTGGCTTGCGCCGTTACCAGGCGGGGTGCCACATGACAGGCCGTGCAACCACACAAGCGATCTCCGCGACCGAACTGACGGAGGGCGACAGCGACGCTGTGCGCATAAGGCATCAGCTTGACGCCTGGGCCAATGCTTCAAATCGCGCCCCTAGACTGGTGGCAACACCGGCGGAAGACCTCAGCGTTGAACCATCCGGCAAGGCGCCCCTGGCAGCAAAGAAGCGCAGCCGCTCCTCTTCGGCGGCCGGTCGTACCAAAGCCACCAGGGCGACTAAGGTCATCAAGGCCAAGGAAACGGAGGCAACCAAGGCCAACGTCGAGCCAGAGTCGCCGAGCGCGCCGCTCGAGCCGCCGACGGTTTCCGCTGCGCTCGCCGTGCCGGAGCCCATTCCCGCGCCTCCGGAACGCGAACGCGCCAGCCGCGCCTTTGCCCTTTTTGCGGCTCTCGCGCTGGCGACGGTTGCTGCCTATTTTTCAGTCGCCGGCATGGCCGAAATCTTTCCCGGTGATCCGGTTGGCGTCATGGTGCTCGCCGCCACGATGGAAGCCGGCAAGCTCGTGATCGCCGGATGGCTGGCGGCGCATTGGCGCCGGACCAACTGGAAAATGCGCTCGGTCATGGTCGCCCTCGTTGCCGGCCTTGCGCTGATCAACGCCGCCGGCGTGTTCGGCAAGCTGGTCGAGGCGCATGTCAGCGTCGCGGCCACCGCGCGTTCCAGCGTTACCGAGCGCATTGAATCGCTCGACGCTCGGGTCTCGGCGCAATCGGCTGTCGTTGCCGATTTGGCCGGCCGCATCGCGCAGATCGACCGCGCCGTGGATGAATCGACACGGCGTGGCCGGGTGACGCGGGCGATCAACATCGCAACGCAGGAGCGCGCGACGCGGGACGGGCTGGATACGCAGCGGCAGGCGGCCACCGCGACGCTGGTAGGGCTGCAGGCGCAACGCGCAGCGCTGGCCGGTGAACGTTCCCGCATTGAGGCATCCACAGGACCGATCCGGTATCTCGCGACGATGGTCGGCGCCGCACCCGAAGCCGCAGTTCGCTGGCTGATCATGTTGATGGTGCTCTGCTGCGATCCCGCAGCGATCGCCTTGACGGTCGCTGCGGCCGCTTCGCGACGCTAAAGGAGGCGAGGTGAAAAGGGATCGCCAATTCAAGCTAAGGGCCGGAAGAGCCGACGGGTCGCGTGCCCGATGACAGGCTCCGCGATATCCGGGGCTTCTCCCGCATGTCGCTGCACGCATGCGGGCTACTTGCTCCCGCATCAGCGGGAAGGCGTGCCTCAACCGGCTACATGGTCCTGGCTTTCGACAATTTTGCGGTTCTCGCCTGTTTCGCCACGCCGCGATCGTGCCGCTTGTGATCGTGCCGCGCGGTCACCCGGACGCGCTTCTTGATACTCGCTTGCGCCTCTTGCGTCTTCGTTCCGCCGCGGCGAGAGGCATATTCCTTGCCGTCGATCGGCCCCAGATGGGGCGGATCTCTGTCGAGGTAAGGCCGCCCGATTCCAAATTCCTTGCCGCGTTCATCGATCCATTTCCAGAGCTTTTCCGTGGAGACCCATCGCTGCGCCCGGCTCGCGCCCTTGACGCTCACCACGTCGGCCGCAAGCCCGCGGCCATAGCCGCCGCGCAAACTGCCGCCATGGTAGGATCGATCGCTTGCCGCCTTCAGTCCGCTGGCGATCGATTGACGGTAGTCATCGCGAAACGCGCTGGTGATGCCGGGCGAGAGCCCGGCCTGCTCCGCCGCATGGAGCGTATGAAAGAGCTTTAGCTTGAAGCTCCGATCCATACCGCCGATCACATAGTCCATCATCGCCATGCCGGCTTTTTCCGCGGCCTTCGGGTCCTTCCACGTAAAATCCTCGTCGACGCGCCTGGTAAAGGTTTTGGTGACAGTCACCGTCTTGCCTTTCCTCTTGACCGTGACTTTCCTCCGTTCATGCACCTTGATGGCGTCGATCTTGGGCGCGCGTTCATAGAGGGCCCACAAATAACGATCGATGCAGATCTCCGCGACCAGACATTCCTCGTTGATTTCGAGGGTGCGAACAGCCGGCTGGGCATTGTCGGGTGCGGGATCGGGCGTGATCGTCGTCGCTACCTCGGCGGAGGAAGCTTCGGGCGATAGTACCTCTGCCGGATCGGTCAGCGAGGCCACGACAAAAGTTTTCGGGTCATCCGAGCCTGCGATCGTGTCAGGAGCTTGCGTCGTATCAGGTGCTTTCTCGATCACGGGCGCGGTACGGATCGGCAGATCGATGGCATCAATGGCGGCGCTTGCAACAGCGATCACCGGCGGCGTGTCCGCAGGCTCCGTGCTTGCGGCGAGAGCTGGTTCCTGGTGTTCCACAATTGAAGGCGCAGTGGCGTTCTCAATGGAGGCGTCGGCGTTCTCGGTGGAAGCACCGGTATTCTTGACAGAAGCGCTGACGCGTTCGATGGGGGCCGAACCGAAGCTGGCGAGGCAAACCAGAACCCAGCTCGCGAGCGCCAGGCCCGCGACAAGATTGATGCGGCGCTGCGCCGTCGTCGCCAATTGCCAGGGGTCCATGATCCGGCCTCCCAAGGCTCCGCATGAGCCTGATTACACAAGCACGCGACGGCGTTCATTCTTCGGATTGCGAAATGAATGCGCAACGGCGAGAGACTACGGGATCATCCCTTTTTTCAAGGGTGTTGCTTCAAAACAACGAGCAGCATGATGGAACTTATTGTTTATTTTTGGGACTTGCGTGCCGCTACCCGACAAAGGGCATGCCTATAGATGGGGTAACGGGCCGGCGGGCTCACAGCAAGCCGCTCACTCGCTACGGCGCTGTGTGGTTGCGCGCTCGCTCGCGGCTTGCTGGCGAAGGCGGTCGTCCCTCAAACTGATGGTGTTGAACGGAGTCGGGCAAGCCCGCTCCAAGCATCATTGAGGAACGACCATGAACCACTATGCCGGAATCGACGTGTCTTTGGAATGCTCAAGCGTGTGTGTTGTTGACGCGAGCGGCAATATCGTGCGGGAGGCCAAGGTAGCAAGCGAACCGGAGGTATTGATCGCCTGGTTCCATTCGCTCGGCCTTGATCTTGAGCGGACTGGGCTGGAAGCCTGGCCGCTGTCGCAGTGGCTGTTGCGTTCCGTAGATTGGTCGGCCTATCCTCTTCCAATCCCATCAGGCTGCCCGACCTCATCCCTGAGGAGCGCGTCTTCGCGCGTGTCGAAGGATGAATGGCACCAGCCGGGCCATATGGTTCGAGACGGCGCTGCGCGCCTCCTAACCATGAGGGTTTAACGGTGCTACCAACCGTCACCCCAGCCACACCGCGTCCGCGCCGTTCACCGCTTCGGCGCTATCCGTCACCGTCTTCTCCAGCGATCCCGCCTGCACGGTGATGTTCTCGGCGAAGAACCGCGCGACGGTCACGTAGCGCTGCGGATCGCCGGCATCGCCATGGCTCTTCGCGGCCAGCGCTTCGCCGGCCAGCATGCAGCCGCCGAGTGTGGAACCGAACAGGCGCAGATAGGGCGTGGCGCCGGCAAGCGCATCGTTCGGCGCAGACGCCACTCGCTCGAGTAGCCACTTGCTGGCGCGCTCGAGCGAGCCGAGCGCGTCGCGCAGTTTTGCACCTGTCGTGCCGAAGCCGGGATCGTTCGATGTTTCGACCTGCTTGACGATGCCGTTGAGTTCATCGAGCAGGGCCCATACCGATGCGCCGCCATTGGCGGCGAGTTTGCGCGTGACGAGATCGATCGACTGGATGCCGTTGGTGCCCTCGTAGATCGAGGTGATGCGCGCGTCGCGGTAGTGCTGCGCGGCGCCGGTCTCCTCGATGAAGCCCATGCCGCCATGGATCTGCACGCCGAGATACGTCACCTCGTTGCCGATGTCGGTGGAGAATGCCTTTGCGATCGGCGTCAGCAGCGCGCCGCGCGCGGCAGCATCGGCGCGCACCTTCGGGTCCTTGGCGCGTGCGGAGATATCGAACGCCACCGCCGTCGCATAGCAGATCGAGCGCGCGGCGGCCGTCATGCTGCGCATCTGCAACAGCATGCGCTTGACGTCAGGATGCACGATGATCGGATCGAGCCCGTCGCCTTTCTTGCCGACGGCCCGGCCCTGTTTGCGTTCTTGCGCAAAGGCCAGCGCCTGCTGATAGGCGCGGTCGGCAATGCCGACGCCTTCAAGGCCGACGCCGAGGCGGGCCTGGTTCATCATCGTGAACATGCATTGCATGCCCTTGTTTTCCTCGCCGATCAGGTAGCCGATGGCGCCGCCATGATCGCCCATCGTCATGGTGCAGGTGGGGGAGGCGTGCATGCCGAGCTTGTGCTCGACGCCGGACGGATGGATGTCGTTGCGCGCCCCGAGCGAGCCGTCGGCATTGACGAGTAATTTCGGAATCAAAAACAGCGATATCCCCTTGGTGCCCGCGGGCGCATCGGGCAGGCGCGCCAGCACGAAATGCACGATGTTGTCGGTCATGTCGTGGTCGCCATAGGTGATGAAGATCTTGGTGCCCTTGATGCGATAGCTGCCGTCGCCGGCGCGTTCGGCGCGGGTGCGCAGCGCGCCGACGTCGGAGCCGGCTTGTGACTCGGTGAGCTGCATGGTGCCGGTCCATTCGCCGGACACAAGTTTTTGCAGATAGATCTGTTTCAGCTCGTCGCTGCCATGGGCCTCGAGCGCCTCGATCGCCGAGAGCGTGAGCAGCGGGCAAAGACCGAAGGCGATGTTCGAAGCGCTCCAGATTTCGGTGCAGGCGGCGTTGATGGCCAGCGGCAGGCCTTGGCCGCCAAACGCTTCTGGGCCCGACACTGCGTTCCATCCGGCAGCCGCCCAACGTCGGTAAGCATCGGGCCAGCCCGGCGCGGTCGTCACCTTGTTATCCGCAAGCTTGATGCCCTGTTCGTCGCCGACGCGGTTCAGCGGCGCCAGCACGTCGCCGGCGAATTTACCGGCTTCCTCCAGCACGGCGGCGGCAATGTCGCCGTCGAAATCGCCGTAATGGCCGGCCTGCACGGCTGCCTGCAGGCCGGCGCCGTGGTTGAGCGCGAGCAGGATGTCGGAGATCGGCGCGCGGTAAGTCATGACGATAATCTCGCTTTTTGGGTAATGAGCTGCCGCCGTCTTCCCACGAAACCGGGGTTCTCTCAACTCTCCGGTGGGCCGTATCAGTCCCGCCCGGGGCGCGGAAGTCGGCCCGGGACACCCGAAGCGGTGATCCTTTATAAAGGCTCACATTGATAGAGCCGATTTTGGGTGAAATTCGCCCCCGCTGCCTGTTGAAATGGCGAGACTCCCTCTATAGACCGGCGGTGCCGGGCACGGATCGTGCCGGCCGATCCCCATGTTTTCGGGGCCGGACTATTGGGGCGTAGCCAAGCGGTAAGGCAGCGGATTTTGATTCCGCCATTCGGAGGTTCGATCCCTCCCGCCCCAGCCAATTGAAATCACTCAGCAATCACGCTTTGTTCACGGCCTTCGTTCTGAACGCTTTTCTGCTGCTCATTCTGAACGTCTGTCACCGTTTCGTTCGTCAGCCTATGTGCATGCCGCTTGCGGGTCGCCGCGAGCACTCGCTTCTCGGTACGCTTGGCGTAGCCGACGTAGCTCTGCTGCGTGCGGTGCGCTGACAGCGCGCGGCCCTGTCCGTCGGTCAACTCCGCTTCCTCCAGTTCCGTCATGCCACCGTGACGGCAAGCATCGAACGTGAAGTGCGCCGGCAATCCGAGCTTCACACGCATGCGCTGCACCTTGTGCTGCATTGTGCTGAAGGCGAACGGCTTGGCCTTACCCTTCTCGACCTCGAATAAGATCATCGGCGTGCCGCGACGCTTTAAGTGCGACAGCACTTCCTCAGCTTCCTCGTAGAATTTCCGGTCTTGTGGTGCTCGATCCGGATCGTTGGTTTGGGGCCGGTGCGGTAGCCGCTCCATTTGATGTGTCCGGCGATAACGTTCTCGGGACGCTGCAGCCACTCGAAACAAATCACGGCGACCGCTGCGGCCTCGACCTCGCCGTGCTCGATGCAACCATACGCAAAGTTGTAGACCTCGTCCCGTGTCACCGCCGGCTTTTTCTTTCTCACGCGGGCTTCATAGTAACCCCGATCCAAGGGTTTGGAACGTCTTTGGGAAATTCGTCTGGGAAGAGGCGACGGACGACCCGCCAGGCCTTACGGCAGAGTACGACCAGCTTTTCGCCGGTCCGCAGGCGCTCAACCGGTCTCGCGCTCGATAAATTTGTCGTAGAGCTTGTCGGCGGCACGCGGCGTGATCGTCCTTACAAGGCGGTCGCCGACGCGATCACGCTTCTTGGTGAGCGTGTTGCAGACCTGATCCATCGCCCATTCGTAGTCATCGCGCGAACGCACTGCGACTTTGTCGAGATAGGCCCTGCTGATCTTGTATTCCCGGAAAAGCCAATCAACGGTGCCGTGCTTCGGCATGTTGGGTGCACTGACCGGAAGCCCTTTCCGCTGCGTGTCCCATTCATCGAACTGACCGTTCAAAACATCGGCGCGCTTCGTCATCGCGGCGAAGTCTGTGCCGAGCGGCTCGTTCTGGACCGAGCACTTCAGCTTCCGGTACTTTGTCGGCACATTGTAGTAGTAGGCCGTCTCGCCGCCCGCGAGCCGTTTGGGAATGACGTGCCGAGGTAATTGCACGGTCACAAATCCTCGGCGAGATCGTTTTGCTCCATGCTTGGCGCTATCGCTGCGTCCAGATCGTCGATCAACCATAGCCGTCTACGCCCTTCTGCCACACGAGGCAGAGGATAATCCTTTCCGACCCGTTTGAGGAAGCCGTCTACGGTTGTCTCACCGCAATATCCTGCGGCCATTGCGGCGGACATGCGCCGAGGCCAGCTGCCAACGGGAATGATCGATGGACGGCTTGAGCGCGTCAAAACTCAAACCCTCTCGCGTCTCATCGCAGCGAAAAAATTGGACCTGCGCATTTCCATGATATCTCTTCGGTCGCTCAACCAAACCCCGCTAGTTACGTTCTAAAGCAACGGGTTTCTCGCAAAGTGTGGGCGTCGTACTCGCTTACTCCTTCTAACAAAGCTCCGGCCTCTCGTCCGGCCATCTAACAGGGAGAAGATCCGCCACTAGGAGTCCAGTTTTACCTGAGGCGGCATTTGGCGCCCCTGGCGTAGAAAAAGGATTGTTTGCCGAGACAGCGTCGCCGAGCCGGAGGAATATCGCCGGCCTCCATTCTACATCTTTAACCGACTGCTATGACGCCAGCGACTGGTCGGACGATCGCTAGTCGACAGAGCACAATCTCAGCACTCGCGCTCCGGGTCTCGATTGTGGAGCGAAACGCGAGCGGACCATCCGTGCGGAAATGGTGCCTCGCTGAATTCATTTCCGAAATTGGATTGCTCGAACTTGCATACAGACCGTTATGAGCGACGGGATATCGGTCGGCCTTATTGATTTTGTTGAGCTTTCGTTTGAAATCGATTGCGTTCTGGCTGCTTTGTCGAGGACGTTTCTGGTGCGAAACTGGTGCGGTCCGCGCACGTCGCTCGAGTGGCCGGTCCTCTGAAGGGTTTCGGATGCCGGCCGCAGAAACACGCGGTGCCATCTCCCAAGCGGCCGGCGTCCGAAACACCTCACACAAGTGGCCATTCAGCAATGGGCCATCCAGTCAGACCTATGCTCTCAATTGAGCAAGGAGCGCTTTGGCATCTTCCAGGTCGACTGTGTCGAAGCCCTCGGTGAACCAGCCATAGATAGGCGCAAGTAGATCACGGGCTTCAACATGCCTCCCCTGGTCGTGCCATAGCCGCGCGAGGCTCGTGGCGGCGCGGAGTTCAAACATCCTGGCGCCCTGCGCGCGGCTCACGTCGAGCGCCTTAGCAAAACATTCTTCCACATCGGTCAATGAATGTCCCGCGGCGCGCCGCACCTCGCCTTCATTCCGGTGCAGCTCCGCCTCCCAATTGTATTGTTCAGAGCGCTGCGCTCTTTCTCGCGCATCGATGCACAGAGCCACGGCTGACCGGAAATCGCCAATGCGACCACGAGCTTGGGCCAACAGGCTCGTGAAAAGCGGAACAAAAAATGTCAGGTTCTTGGCGTCGACATCAGCAATGCCCTTTTGCATCAGAGCAATGCCGCTCTCCGGTCCGCCAATCCATGAGACTGCCCAGCCCTCAAAAATGATCCCACTGCTCCGCCATGCCAGCACGCCGTGCTCCGTTGCAAGAGCACTCAAGATTTGCGTATGAGTTAGCACTGCGGCCGCATTCCCGAAAAGCTGCTCAAGCGCGGCTCCCGCTAAAAAGTGAGCGAAACCGCTTGTGTTGACGTGATTGAGTGCGGCTGCGTAGCTGAGAGCTTGTGCCTGCATTCTTGCTGCACGGTCGGGGAAACCTGAAATCCATTCGACTAACGCCAACAATGCTGATGCAGACGCGAATGGATCAGTGATGTACCGGGCCGCAAGGGATCGGTCACGCTCGGGATCGTACAGCGCAAGAGACTGCTCGAATTCTTTCCGAGCCAATTCAAATTTTCCAAGCTGATACAACACAATCCCGATTCCACGGTGTGCCATCAGCTGCATCACCCTGTCGCCTTGGCGGATGCCTAGCGTCTGGCAGCGTTCTGCGAATTCCAATGCCTTGTGAGTGTTGCCGGTCGCATTGCAGTAAGAGAACTGGGCATAGAGCGACGCAAACAGGCGTCCTACGTCATCCAGCTTCTCGGAGAGGATAGTTGCGCGCTCGCACGCAGCTCCTACTTCCGAACTTGTGTATCCACGCACCGCCAGCAACGGTGTACCTGAGGCGATCTGGAAATCGAGCTCAAGGCGATCCCGGTCTGCCGACTCCGGCAGCGTATTGAGGAGCGCTAATCCCCGCTCAAGATGAATGATTGCTTCCTGATCTGCCGAGCGCTTGGCGGCGCGTTGACCCGCATCGAGCCAATAGGTGATCGCCTCGCTCGCAAGCCCCGCCTTGGTGAAATGAAGGGCGACAACCTCAGGTTGGCTTTCGACCAACGCCGGAAACCGTTCGGCCAGCACTTTGGCGATGCTTGCATGCAACTGCCTGCGCCGGCTCTTGAGCATCGTGGCGTAGGCGGCGTCCTGTATCAGTGCGTGCTTGAATGAGTAGCTCGCGTCCGGCGGCGTTCCGCGTCGGGAGATGAGGCCGGACCCGGTCAGCCGCTCAAGGGCCGCGTCGAGCTCCATCGGGGCCAACACCGACACCACCGTGATCAGCTCGTGCGAGAACTCCCGTCCGATCGCCGCGCCGATCTGCGCCACATCCTTGACCGAGGCGAGCCGATCGAGGCGCGCCACCAGTGAGGCCTGAAGTGTTGTCGGTATGGCGAACTCCGGAAGCGGCCCGTCGAGCGCGTAACCGTCGGCAGTCTCGCGGAGGACACCGCCCTCGAGCAGCGTGCTGGTCAACTCCTCGATGAACAGCGGCACGCCGTCTGCGTGCGCCAGGATATGTTCGACAACGGCGTCGGGCAGCGCCTTGTCCTTGGTTATACCGCCAATAATGCCGGCGCTGTCGCGACGGCCGAGGCGGCTCAAGGGCAGCATCGTCACATGCGGTTCGCCGACCCAGGTCGGCTGGACCTCCGGCCGTACCGTGACCACCAGCAGCACCGGCAGGTTGGCGGCGCGGGCAACTATTCGATCGAGCAAATCCTGTGATGTCGGATCAATCCAATGGGCGTCCTCGACCACGATCAGAGCGGGACGCTGCGCCGCCATGCCGGCGAGCTGGTCGAGAAGGGCGGTGAGAGTCATTTCGCGCTTCTGCTGCGGGCTGAGCGCCAACGCCGGGTAGCGCCAGTCCGCCGGCACCCCCAACAGCTCGGCAACGAGCGCCACGTCGCGTAGCACATTTTTCGTCGCGGCCTTGAGCAAGGCCTCCAATTTGTCGAGTTTCACATTGGCGCTGCTCCCCGGTTCGAAGCCCGCGGCCCGCTCGAGCTGCGCGATGAACGGGTAGAGCGGGCTCTGCACATGGTAGGGCGAGCAGAAATATCGAATGCGAGCATGCGGCTCGCTCTCGCGCGCGGCCAGCAGGCTTTCAGCGATACGCGACTTGCCGATGCCGGGCTCGCCCGTGAGCAGCACGACCCGACCCTCGCCGAGCTTGGCTTGATCCCAACGGCGCAGCAGCAGCTCAATCTCTTCCTGTCGGCCAACGAGCGGGGTCAGCGCGCCCGCGCGCCGCACCTCGAAGCGGCTAACGCCGGCCGTCTCGCCGCGCACCTGCCACGCCTCGACCGGCTGCGACAGTCCCTTCACCTCGATGGCACTGAGGCGCGGCAGTCGAACATCCGCCCCGCCAGCCGATGCGTGCTGGTCGCAATAATAACCTCGCCTGGCGGTGCCACGGCTTGCAGCCGCGCCGCCAGGTTTGGCGTCCCGCCGATCGCAACGCGCTGCCCGGTATCGCTCGCCCCCAGTTGCTCGCCAACGACAACCAGCCCTGTCGCGATGCCGACGCTTGCCTGAAAAGGCGTGCTGGAAGATGCCTTCGTTCGAACCGCATCGAGAATGGCAAGACCGGCGCGCACAGCCTGTTCTGTGTCATGCTCATCAGCCGCCGGGTAGCCAAAATAGACGAGCACGCCGTCGCTCAGATACTGGGCGATAAATCCATCGAATCGCGACACTACATCTTCGATCATCTTGTGGAAAGAAATGATCAGATCACGCATATGCTCGGGGTCAAGACGGATCGAAAGAGCCATCGAATCCACGATGTTGCATGCCATGATCGTGAGCTGTCGCCGCTCAGAACCGGCTACGGCCGCAGACGACGCTGCATCGCCCGGCGCTTCGGGGTCGTCCCTCAGATTGGCAAAGGGTGGCGTCGCAACCGATGGTCGTTCGGGCTGCGCCAGCGCGATCTCCTTGACAGCGGGCGACCCGCTCGGCGGCTGTGCACTGTGCAACTCGGCAACGAGCGACCGGGTCGCCGCATCGGGCCCCGTGTTCAGTTCGCGCTTCAGCAGCGCAACGAGATCCTGGTAGTGCTTGAGCGCTTCGGCTTGGCGCCCCGTGGCGGCGAGCGCCCGTACGATCAACCGATGGGCGTCCTCGCGCATGTTGTTGAGCGCGATGGCGCGACGGCCCGCCTTCAGAGCGTGTTCGGCGCGGCCGACGGCCAGTTCCCGATCGCCGAGCCCGACCATGGCGCCAAGGGCGAGCTCCAGCAGCCTCTCGCGTTCACCCGTGAGCCATTCGTTCCAGCCCTCTTCGCCTACAGCAACGTTATCGATCAGCGGGCCCCGGTAGAGGTCCACTGCCGCGCTCAATGCGTCCCGGCTACCCTCCCGGACCATGGCCTCGAACCGGCCGACATCGCATAAAACCACCGCCGCATTGAGCGATACGACCTCGCCGTCGCTCTCCAGAACGTGCGCGCCGAGCACTTTGCGCAGCCGGAAGAGGGCCTGGCGCAGGTTCTGCTTGGCCCGTGCATCGAAGCGCGAGCCCCACAACAGCGTCGACAGCTTCTCACGCGACTGCGGCCGTGGCGCGGCGCAGCCCAGATAGGCCAACAAGCCCGCAAGCTTCTTGCTCGGCAGGTCGACGATGCCGTCCGGTCCAGTCAGCTCGAAGCTTCCCAGCAACGACAGACCAAACCTCGGGGACGGCGCGCCGTCCATTGGCGCACGCGGATTTTGCACGATGAAGCCCCTCCAGGAAGCAATTTCTACGCTTTTCTTGGCGCTCCGAGCAAAATTAACCCCGCTGTCACGCCGGACTGACGCCGGCGACGACGGCGGCAGTGCTCAATTGGCGGGGTACCGGGCATCGGCCGCAAGAATTGGAGGACCATCATGCACTCCTATCGCGATCATTGCATCCGTTGGCGCGCACTATCGCGTGGCGCGGCTAGGGAGGGCTCTACGTGATCGGTTTGGACGGTGTCTCCGCCCGGGAGCTGTCGGACACGATCGGCGCGATCTATGATTGCGCGCTCGATCCAAATCAGTGGCCAGACACTTGCCGGAAGATTGCCGATCTGTGTGAAAGCACAGCGGGCGGGATATGCGTTCATGATATGCGGCACGTGCAAAATGATCAGTTGTTCGTGTTCGGATACCAGCCGGAATTCCTGGAAAAGCTGGGAAGCCAATATGCACAAAGTCCAATGGCAGCAGCGGACATCGTCTCGAAGATCGGTGATGTCAGTGCTCTCTCCATGATGCGCCTCGAATTGTTGGGAAGCCGTTTCGCTCGAGAAGTGCTCGAGCCGTTCGGACTACTGGACATAATCTGGTTCCCGGCGTTGCGGACTGGCGGTCGCATGGCCTCCATGCATGCCTCACGGAGCGGAAAGGCGCCGCATTACCAACAGCTCGAGATCGGGCTGCTCAAGCTTCTTTCCCCGCACGTCTGCCGTGCCCTCGCCATCTCGGATGCGCTCGATATCAGGGCACTGAGGTCGGAGATGCTGGAAAAAACGCTTGATGCACTCGTCACAGGTGTCTTCCTCACGTCACGCGATGGCCGCGTCGTCTATATGAATGCCGCTGCCGAGAGGCAGGTCAAAACCGGCAACTCCATTCGCATCGTGAACAACCGGATTTCTCCCACCGATCCCGCCACGCGCGCTGCGCTGTCGACGGCCATCGACAAGGCGTCGCGCGACGATATCGACTTGGATACGAGCGAGCATTCCCTTGCGATCCCGGATATCGAAGGCGCCGGCTATGTCGCAACCCTGCTTCCGGTCGATCGCGGTCAGCGCAGCGGCATTATCGCGCCATTTGCAGCATCGGTAGCAGTGTTCACAAAGGATCCTGCTGAGGCGCCGCTGATGCCGGGTGAGGCTTTTGCCAGGCTTTACGGGCTGACCGGCGGCGAACTCCGCGTGCTGCTGGCCCTTACCCAGGGGTTGGGTGCCAAGGAAGCAGCCGACATGCTCGGCATCAGCGAACCGACCGCACGCACCCACCTGCAGCACATCTTTTCCAAGACCGACACCACCCGGCAGGCCGATCTGCTGCGCCTTTTGCAGAACTCGACGCCTCAGGTTCGGTCCCCACAGCAGCCTGTTCATTATTCCTGAGGCGGCCTGTTTCTTCATCGGCCCCGGGCCCTGTGGGACCGGCGCAATTGCAATTTGGCCGGGCCCCTTCGCCCGCGAAGACCACATCGCCATCATCCACACTGTCGGGCGGCACGGCCAGCGAAACGGCCGGCCGCGGAGGTGGTTTGCGTGGCCCACGGGCCCGGGCGTTACGATCGGAAGGCTGCGCACAACAACAGTACCAGTCTCATCGGTTCCGATGATGCGGCGGCTGCGGTCGATTGCATAACATCAAGCATCGCCAATCCGGGTGTCATGCGAGCCGTGCGCCGCACATTCCGGTCGCGAGAGTCTTGCAATCCGAAGAAGCAGTTCCGATGCGCACGCAAACGAGGAGCCGATATGTTCGTTGGCAAGATATTGTCCACGCTCGGCGGACAAGGACCGACGCTTCTGGTGATCTCACTTTGTGCGGGGCTGTTGATCCATCCCCTCGCTCATTTCGGCTATGATCTTTTGCCTGTCTCAGCATTCCTCCTGACACTTGGCTCGTTTCTAACTGCCGGTCTCGCTCCGTCCGAAGCCAGGATTCGTCTACCTTTGATAGCCCTAGTGCTTGCTTGGGTTGGCTTGGTGCTTCCTCTGGCTGCGGCCATTCTGCTGTCCTTTCTTCCGCTTGATCCTGCGCTGCGGGCCGGTGTCTTGCTTTCGCTACTGGCGCCGCCGGTCGGAAGCGCTGCCGCGATTGCGGGGATGCTTGGTTTGCGACCACGGCTCGCGCTACTCGCGTCCATTGCACTAACCCTGCTCACGCCGATTTCGATTCCGTGTTTTGCCACAGTGCTCGGACTCGGAATTGCATTCGATATGAGCGCGCTGGCTATCCGACTGCTCACCATCATCGGCGCTGCAGGCTTGGTTGCCTTTCTGACAATACGGTTCCGCCGACATCTGATCCCCGTTCTGCCCGATCAACGCGCTGCCACCGGGATCGCCGTCATTGGACTCATCATCGTCGGACTGGCGACGTCACAAGGAATTCGGGCCCACTGGATCAACAACCCGCTCAGCTTCGATGTAATGCTCGCTGCGGCAATCGTCGCCAACTTCGGACTGTGCGCGCTCGCTACTTTAATGTTCGCGAAACTGGGGCTGCAGACCGCCGGAACGATAGGCCTCGTGACCGGAAACCGTAACGTCACTCTGGTGTGGGCAGCAGCCAGCTTTGGTCTGCCATCTCTCGCGGAGGGCTACGTCGCTGCGAGCGTCATTCCGGTCCTCGCGCTTCCTCTAATTATCAAGCTTTGTCTCAGACTACCTTCCGTCGGCCGTTTGCTCCCGCAAAGCTGATGACTCAAAACGGGCATCCTTCGATCAGCACTCGCACGGGCCTCATTGGTTCCGATGATGCGGTGGCGGCGGTCGATTGCATAACATCAAGCATTGCCAATCCTGGGAATTGCAACCGAAGGAACCTTCATGCGCGCACATCCCGTTATCGCGGTCGTCACACTCATCCTGGTCGGGGTCGGGGTGAAGCTGACTTTCTTCTCCAGTCCGATTGCTGCTGCGGACGCAGGCTCCACCAAAAGCGCGAGCATCGACGTCGCCGGGATACACCGAGAGATCAAAGATCTTCCGGTGGAGAGTTTTCACGACATGACGTTTGTATTTCCAGTGGCGATTGATCGCGCGATCTAGCGCCTCCGAGACGCGGGCGTTGTCTTTCTTATTACTCACACCCGGAGCGGCAATCGATATCGAATGGTGAATATTTGAACGCCTCGGTTTTAAAAATCATCGCGGACCAACTGCCTCAGGAGGTTTTCTTGCAAATTTACAGAAACATGTTTGGTCACGCCGGCCATGACATTGCGCGGCGACGGACCTTTGGCGGGGTCATAGTAGGCGCAGGATTTGCCTCAGGCGACTATGATCTGCGCATCCCGGTGATCTTGGGGCTGCCTTTGACATGGTGGGAGCGCGCCTGCTTCCGGTCAAAACTGCGCGCGGATATCAGGGACAGATCTGATTTTCTACGCGATATCGGCATCGACGTGCTGGAAGCGCATGCTGAAGCGTGCCGCTTTTTCTGGCAACCGATTACGCTGAAGCGGCTATAATCGGTTCCGCGGCATCAGCGAATCCGATGACGCGGCTGACCGCGTCTATTGCCTGACATCGTGCACTGCCAATCCTGGCGCTCATGACCCTGCAACTGCCGCCATCGCGCGGCCAGTCGTCGAGGCCATTGGTTCCAAATATGCTGACAACGCCATCCGCGGCATTGCATCGCGCGGGGATTGCGATCTTGCTGCAGGTCGTTTCCTTGGATAGCCCGATCGCAATCTACATCGCATGGATCGTTGCCCAGACCGGTTTGTCGGCTCCCGATCATCCGCCGATCCACTTCGTGACACCGGCGGAAATGGCAATTCGACATGGCTCGCCGGAAAATAGCGGGCTGGAGTTGCAAGCGCTCTATAATCGCAACGAGGGCTCTATTTACCTGCCGCAGGAGTGGCGAACCAATGATCTGCGGCAGAAGAGCGCCCTGTTGCATGAATTGGTGCATCATGTGCAGCGGTTCAACAAGATGGAGTTGTCCTGTCTCGCCGCGCTTGAGCGCCAAGCCTACGACCTGCAAATCAAATGGCTGCGCGAACAAGGGGTGAACAATCCCTATGATCAAAACAAACGAGCTCAGCATCTACTTGGTAAGCACTTGTCGTGACGGATCATAGCCACTTACGACAAGAGCTGGTTCTCAACGATATCGGCAGGGTGAATTTGAGTGATCGACCGCGCGCGAGCCGGTGCAACTTCAATTGGCCGGATTTTGCCTGCAATCGCGCCGAACAGCCCTCTGTCGGGCAGGCGCAGGGGCGTTTTACAGATGGCGCAATGATCTAGTAGTGCCCGTGATTTGCCCGACGTGTCAAAATGTTTCGCAGAAGCATCCATGCCAGCGACCCCCTGTTACTTTGCATGGGGTTGTTTTCTATGTTTTAGTTCGGAGCGAGTATCGGCTTCGCCCGTAGCTTTGCTTTCGCTTCGCTCAAGCTACGCCGGACCCACGCTTCGCCCTCCAGGCCCCCGCGTGGCTGCGCCACGCTAGCCCGAAGGGCGAAGCGTGATGGGCCCGGCAGGACTCGAACCTGCAACCAGACCCTTATGAGCGGCAGACTATCGGTCACCTTCGTTGATTTTGCTGCGGTTTAGCCTGCGTTCGATCGAGTTGTTGCGTTTCGATGAGGTCATTTCTGGTGCGAAACTGGTGCGGTTGTCAGTTCGCGGTTCGGAGGTCATTGCTCAACAGCTTGGCCGTCGTCCTCTCAAGGCTGAAACAGGGGTTCGATTCCCCTAGGGAGCGCCATTACGCGGTTTCATCATTGTAATCCCTGCCATTTTTTGAGGTTCGTCCCACTTGTGGTTTCGGTGGGACACTGTGTGTACGTGATGTGTTCACATGTGCTGTCGCGCGTTGTGCCTCCTCATTTCAATTTCGACATAGCGGCATCGGCGGTCTTTTTGCGGCTTGCCGCCTTCGTGTAGCGTTCGACCTCCTCCAAAGTTTGGTGTCCCGTGATCGCCATGATCTCGTGCGGCGTCGCTCCGGATTCAGCGAGGGCCGTCGAGGTGGCTTTGCGAACGCCGTGGGCAGAGCAATGCGGGAGATCCGCTTGGCGACACCAGTCCTTGAACTTGTTCCCGAAGCCGTTGGCCGTGAAGGGCTTGCCAAACTGGGTGAGCAAGAAGGTCAGCTGCATATCGACCTTGGCAGCAGCGATACTCTTCGCCAGTTCCGGATGCAGCGGAATATCGATGTCGATGGGATTGCGGTGTTCGTTCTTTACCTGTCGGAAGCGGATTCTATTGTCGCGAATGTGCTGGCGGCCAAGGCGCGGACGAAAATCGGTTGACGGTGAGCGGTTTCTCCTCCTGAAGCAGAACTATCACCGGCCATAGCCGTAGTCTCGCGGCGGCCCATTATTTCAGGGTGTAAAGAAATGCGGTGATATCGCGGGAGTCCTGCGGCGTGATGCCCATCCAAGGCATGGCGTTGCCGGGTAGCGCCTTTTGCGGATCCTGAAGCCAGAGCGACATGTTTTCAGGGGAATTGCTGATAAACCCGGCAATGTAGGTGCGGGTACCGATATGCAGCAGCGGAGGGCCGACATTGCCGGTGGCCTCGGCAATTTTCGGAATCAGGTGGCAGCTGCCGCAGCCATATTGCTTGATCAGCGCGACACCGCGCTCCGGATTTCCTGAAAAGTTCACCGGGCCTTGCTGCGGAATCGCGTCGCACCCGAACAACAGGCATGCGCATGCTGTGGCGACGAGCGGACCCATTGCGTTCGAACAAGCTGCTCGCGATTTCCCCCCATGAAGCCGCTTCGGCAACATTCGCCTCCCGGTCACGATTAAATTGCGCCGTGGGGTCCACATCGTTCCTGATCCCTTGCTTCTCCTCCGCAAAGCAATCTAGGGCTTCTGGCCTGAGCCGAACTTCTTGGTGGCGGACCAAGGATCTGCGCTTGTCACGAGCTCCGCTGGAAGCTGCTCCACGTCCGGCGACAGCGGGGACGGCGCGAAGGTGCGGCCCCATTGCCGGTTCGGCTCATTGCTGATCTTGCCGATATAGGTGACGAGGTCCCAGATCATGGCGTCAGGGAGCACCGCGCCCCAGGCGGGCATTCCGTTCGGCCGTCCCTGATAGATCGAAAGGTAGATGTTTTCAGGGGCCGAACCGTAGATGAAGATGTTGTTGCTCAGCGCAGGCCCCATGCCGCCGCCGCCATTGTCGGCGTGACATCCGACACAATTGAAATTGATGAAATACTGCATGCCCCGGTTCAGTGCGTTGGGATCGCCTTGCGCAGGATTTTTGATCGCTGGACGTATTGGCGAAGCACCAGGCGCGAGATTACTGATAGGCACCTGCATGAAAGTACCGGGTTGCACATTGCCGACCGTCGCCCCGAAGTCAGGGCGCACCGAAACGCTGGGCTGTTGGGCTTGCTGGGATTGGGGGAGGCTTTGCTGGCCCGACGCCGGTGCGCCGGCCAGACCAACAGCAAGCGTGGATAAGGCTAGCTTGAGTGCGGCGCATCCCGAGATCATTGGCGGTCTCCATTAATGGAGGAGAGCCGATCCTGTGCGAGCGGCACGCCATATTCCGCCAGAAGAGCATTGATCTCAGCGCCGTTGCGCGTAATGAAATCGTTCAGCTGATCGTGCAGAGCATGATCGCCCTTGCGAACGCCCATGGCGATGTCGAACTGAAACTGCTGTGGCGCAAACCGCTCACCGCCTACTATTGGCGTCACGGTCAGCGGCACCCTGGATTGCTTTGCCGCATAGCCAGCCAGTGGACCCCACGCAGCCGCGACATCTATCTCACCATTTTCGACGGCTTCGATCAATCTTGCCGGCGGATTGCGCTCGCGGTAGTCGCCGTAGACCATGTAGCCGCGGACCCTTTCGACGATTCCCAGCTGCCCAAGCGCATGCGCGGGAGGCGTGTTGTTGCCGCCATCGCCGATCAGGTGCACACCAATCCTAAACGTGCGCAGCTGCGGGTCGTCGATCGCGTCGAGCTGGAGGTGACGCGCGGTCTGGCTGACAAAGACGTAGGTCGAGCGGTAATAGGGCTGCGTCGTTTCAACGAGATCGTAGTGGGCGGGTACGCCCATCACCAGATCGCAATCGCCGGCTTTTAGCGTGTGTCTGACGAAGCCGCGGCGCTGCGCCCACCAGGTGTAGCTGACGTTCTTGCCGAGACTAGAGGCCACCAACTCGGCAAGCTTGTTTTCGAAGCCCTCGCCTGCGCGATTTGAGAACGGTAAATTGTTCGGATCGGCGCATACGCGCAGCGTTCCCGCGTCTCCGGCAGCAGATGCCTGAGAGTTCAGCATCGCCAACGCGAACAGGAGCACCAAGCTAACGAGGTTGCGCATTGCTATTGTCCTGTGGTGCGGGGCGAGCGGCGTTGGCGGCTGCGCCCGGACCGAGCTTGAACACCAGAAGCTCACTGCCACCAGCGGTATAGAAAGGCAGATCCTGCGTCGCTCCGGCAAAACCCAGCGCGCCGTTGCGCACGCGCGGATCGACCTCGGCGTTCGCGACCACACCGGGCCATCCGCCAACGCCGGACAGGATCGCGACATATTGCTGACCGTCGGACCCCCGATAGGTCACTGGCTGCCCAATAAACCCCGACCCGGCGCGGAACTGCCATAAGACGTTTCCATTCCTGGCATCAACCGCTTTGAAGAGCCGGTCCATCGTGCCGTAGAACGTCACGTCGCCGGCGGTGACGAGCGCGCCGGTCCAGACGGGGAGGTTTTCGTGAATCTCCCATACTTTCTTCTTGGCTACGGGATCCCAGGCCATGAACTCGCCGCGGTAGCCGCCGGGGCCCGCATACATATCGACGGACGCCCCGACGAACGGAGTGCCCGCGATGTAGCCCACCTCGGTCGCCTTGAAATTCATGCACAGGTGCTGGTGCGGCACGTACAACAGTTTGGTCCGGGGCGACCACGCACTGGGCTGCCAATCCTTTGCGCCGGGTGCAGCCGGGCAGATATCGTTGATGGTCTGGCCTAGAAGTGGCGTTTTGTCGTCATTCGGAATGATTTTGCCCGTTTTCCGGTCGACGCCCTTGTAGGAATTTACATGGTCGTAGGCGTCGGCCGAGAGCACCTCACCTGTCGCACGGTCGATCACGTACATATAGCCGTTGCGGCCGGGGTGGATCAGGACCTTGCGCATGGCGCCGTTGATCTCGAGATCGACGAGAACATTCTCATTGATCTCATCATGATCGAACAGATCATGCGGATTGATCTGGTAGGCCCATTTGGCGCGGCCGGTGTCAGGATCACGCGCAAAGATGGCCGTGCTCCAGAGATTGTCGCCGCTGCGCTGGTTGGCATTCCATGGACTGGGATTGGCGGTGCCGTAGTAGATCAGGTTCAACTCGGGATCGTAGGAGATCCAGCCCCAAACGGTGCCGCCGCCGACTTGCCAGCGGTCGGCCGGCCAACTCGTGACGCCGAGATCCTTGCCCTTGAGGTTGTCATAGAAGGGTTTGAAATCATCGCTGATCAGAACGTCGCTATCGGGTCCAGTCGAATAGGCGCGCCACTTGATCGCACCGGTATCCGCGTCCAGTGCGGTGATCCAGCCGCGAACACCCATCTCGCCGCCGCTATTTCCGACCAGCACCTTGCCCCTGACAACCACCGGCGCCATCGTGATTGTCTCGCCGCGATTGATTTCGCCGAGCTTGGTGTGCCAAAGCTCCTTGCCGCTCTTGGCGTCGATAGCCACCGTATGATTGTCCAGCGTGTTCAAAAAGATCTTGCCTTGGTCGAAGGCCAGTCCGCGATTGACCACGTCGCAGCAGGCCACGCCTTTCGCGGCGGGCTCGGGCCGCGGGGCATAGGACCACCTCAACTCGCCAGTTGTAGCGTCTAGCGCAAACACCCGGTTCGGATAGGGGCCATCATAGGGACCAACGACATACATCATTCCGTCAACAATGATGGGCGCCGCTTCCTGTCCGCGATCGGCGCCGACCGAAAACGTCCAGGCGAGCTGGAGCTGTGATGCGTTTGAGGTGTTGATCTGGTCAAGCTCGCTATAGCGAGTATTGGCGTAGTCGCGCGCCGCCATCGGCCACTGGTTGGGGTCCTTCATTCGCGCTGCCAAATCGCCAGAGGGCGTTTGAGCAAACGCAAGGGTCGGAAACCATACCGCTCCGATCGCAATCCAGCCTGCTGCCGACGCTATCTTGCGAAGACAGGTCAAAATCATAAGGTCACTCCGCGCGACGCATCGATAGGTCGGACGGAACCTACAATCCTTCTACTCTGGTTTGGTTCCTCGCGCTGGGAACTATGACGTGAGGCGCGCGAGACGGCTTATCGAACTGCATTTCCCTGAACGCCTGCGCCAAGGTCGACGGCGATCTGATCTTCCTTGCCGTCGCATTTGGGATGACCGAATCCGGATGTGCTTTTCCCGTCCGGGCCGATGTCGTAGATGATCGCATCCTTCATGTTCGGATTGACGCCCGCCGGCACATGATCAAGCCCGAGGAGATGCCGCACTCGCCAAGCCACATTGTGATCGGCGCAGGCGCTGTCGCCGCTCACGCCAAGGCCACCGGCCGGCCCGTTGCTGTCGTAGAGGGCAAGCCCGCCACCGAACGCAATGACGCCGCCGAGCGGCTGGCCCACAAGGGGATCTTGCGATGTCCCGTATTGCGCGGGCTGGCCGGAGTAGAGCGCGGCCGCATTGGGCGGACTGCTCAGGGCGGCGCCGAACAGATAGCCGCCAGGTTGCGACTGAGCGTATAAATTGGCGGTCGCCATTGCCTTGTTCGCCAGGCTGAAAGCGTTTGCGGTGTTGGCTTTCTCCGCAGCGATGGCGCGGCTGCCCGGCCACTGGTCGTCAGCCTTGTTGCCGCTGAAGGCCACAGCGCAAACGATGCCGTCGCGGTTGACGACGGCCGCCCATTCATTGTTGTCGAGCCCACCATTGCTCGGGCCACCAGCCGGCCTAACGCTCTTCTTCAGAATGTCCGCCAAGCGGGCGTGGTCGACGGGGCATGATGGCTTGCCATCTGCGTTGTTCGGGACCTGCGCACTGGAAAACGATGTGCCCAGCATGACAATCAGCGCGATCGCTGCGGACGAAGTCATGGTCTTGTGCATCGGCTAAGCTCCAGGTGAAAAGCGCTCCGTTTGAACAAAATCACTGGACCAACGTTCCTGTTCCGGACAGCCTCGCGGCTGCAGTCCGGCTTGAACGCGAGAGCCAGCGATGCGCGAAAAAAAGCCCGGCGCAGGTATAGAGCGTCCCCATCGGAATCCACATCACCAGTCCCGCCAGTTGCTGATCTTCGAGCGGCGTCAGGCCGAAATCGGCCGCTAATAATCCCTGCTGCGGAAACCAGACGCGCGGTGAAAGCGTAAGGAGGGCGCCCAGCAAGCCGGAGTGCAGCACGGTGACGAACAGACAGGCCACGCTGATACCGTCCCGAATCCGCATGCTGCGTCCAGTTCCGCGTCCGTAGAAGAGTACCCACCAGAACAACAGCGCTGTAAGGAAAAAGGTGATGTGCTGCAGGCGGTGTGCGGCCACGTTTTCGAGGGCAAGCCGGTAGAAGGGCAGCGCATGCCAGAGCCAGAGGGCAAGGCCATGGAGCGCCGTTGCGGTGACAGGATGGCTGATCGCACACCAACAGGCTCCGATCACGCCTGATGTGAGGACGCGGCCGGCGGCGGGCCGCCATCCTCGCGGCAGGCTCCATAACATGGCGCCGTTGATGCGGGCGTAGGCCATCAACGGCGCCGAGACCATCATCATCAGCTCGTGCTCGATCATGTGCGCGCTGAACAATCGCTCCCCGAGCCAGTGCAGGGGAGAGGTGATGGCTAGTCCCAGCACCAGCCATCCCGTCCAGAAGGCTGCGACCTGGCGGACCTGTACCCCGTGCCCAAATCCTGCCGTTTGCCAGATCCGCTGCGTGCCCACATAGAAGCTGATGCCGACGACGTAGAGGGGAGTGAGCAGCCAGGGATCGTAGCTCCATGTGGAATTGAGTACGCCGGACAGGTCATGGGCGGTGGCTGGTGCAGCCGCAAGGACAAGCAAGAAGGTGGAAACAAAACTCAGCGCAGGCATGGATTTATCATCAGCGCCGCGGCCAGCTGATCGACGATAACCAGCGCAAATATGACTCCGGAGCCAAATCCCAGCCAGGCCATGAAGTTTCGCGCGCGTCCACCCTGCGCCTCCGCCCATTCCGCAGCCGCGTCGCGGCGGATCGCTCGAAACGACACTAGCGCGCCGAGCGCAGCGACGAGCGCCATCAGAACTGAGAGGACGACCGCCGGTGAGACTGCGGCATTGCAGGCTTGTGCTGTGATCGCATAGACGGTCTGCTGGTTCACAGCAAAGGCTGCTGGCCCGAGAGCGACGCCCGCCCAGTACAACGGGTTCCGATATGCATCGATCGCGTTCATAGCCGGGGTATCCAGTCCAGCAGAAGATAGAGCGGCAGCCACGCGATTACGACAAAGTTCCAATAAAAAGCGTTGTCGGTCACGTCGCTAAATCGCCTTGCAGTAGCGTGCCTTGTGAACATCAGAATGGTCAACACGATGGTATCGACGACATCAGTTGCAAGATGTGTGGTGTGGAGGCCGAGTACAAACCACACTACCGAGCCGTAGGCGTCCAGATCCCATCGCGTATTAAGGTGTGCGAAG
This sequence comes from Bradyrhizobium australiense, assembly GCF_013114825.1. Taxonomy (GTDB): domain Bacteria; phylum Pseudomonadota; class Alphaproteobacteria; order Rhizobiales; family Xanthobacteraceae; genus Bradyrhizobium; species Bradyrhizobium australiense. The sequence continues at coordinate 450,227 of NZ_JAAVLX010000001.1, forward strand.
GAGAATCCGCGGACCACCAGAAGCCCCACTCCGATCACTGACATGACGATGAGGCCGATCCGCACGCCGCGCAGATCGAGCCGATGCGCCACGCGGTTGGTGAGTTCGTTCGGAATGACGCTGAGAAGGAAGATGGCCGTTTCAAGCGTCCCGGGCCACAGATCGGGCGGCGCCGAACTGATCGGCCATTTCGGATTCACGGCGTACAGATAAAGATAGGCCGCGATGGCGACCGCAAATCCCATTCCTTCGAGTGCGATGAAGGCCATCGCTCCCCACCACGGCCCACTTTGCGAACCGAAGCCGTAGGTTGGAAGGTCATTGACGCTGCGGACGATGGTCTGCCTCACTCCTCGTCCTCCTTTGTGCCGCTCGGCCAGAACCAGCCGATCAGCGCGGCGGCGATCGGCGGGGTGCCCCAGACCACGGCCCACGGTGTAAAGATCGAGCCGATAAAGAATATTGTGGTGGCGATCGCAGTGAGCAGTGGCCAGATGCTCGGCTCCGGCGAGGATTCCCGGGTGTGCGGTTCGGCATCGGCGACCGAACTCAGCAGCACTTCGCGCCGCTCAACGCTTAATCCAGCAACCACCGGGAGATTGCCGGCGTCTGCCCAGAGCGGGTCACGATGCGTCACCACCGGGATTCGGGAGAAGTTGTACGGCGGTGGCGGCGAACTCGTCGCCCATTCGAGGGTGGAGGCGTCCCAGGGATTATCGCCCGCCAGCTCTCCGCGCCGCAGGCTGTGGATCACGTTGAAAATGAGCAGCACGAAGCTTGTCGCGAACACCACCCCGCCTGTGCTCGAAAGCAGGTTCAGATGATCCCAGCCCATTTCGGGCGTGTAGGTATAGACACGTCGGGGCATCCCCATCAGGCCGAGGATGTGCATCGGGAAAAAACCAATGTTGAAACCGATGAAGGCGAGCCAGAAATTCCAGCGACCAAGCCTCTCGCTGAGCATTCGGCCCGTGATCTTCGGAAACCAGTAATAGAGCGCTCCAATCAGCGGAAATACGGCGCCCCCGATCAGGACGTAGTGAAAGTGCGCCACGACGAAATAGGTGTCGTGGACCTGCATATCGATCGGGACCGAGGCGACCATCACGCCCGACAGCCCGCCCAATACAAAGATAGCAATGAAGCCGAGCACGAACAGCAATGGGGTGCGGTAAACCGGGCGGCCATCCCAGAGCGTCGCGAGCCAGCAGAAGATCTGCAGGCCACTGGGAACGGCGATCAGCATGCTCGATGCCGTGAACATGCTGGCTCCGAGCTGGGGCAGGCCGGTTGCGAACATGTGGTGCACCCACAATCCGAACGAGAGGAAGCCGGTGGCGATCAAGGAAAGAACGATCACCGTGTATCCGACCACCGGCCTCCGTGCGAATGTGGCCACGAGCATCGAGACCATGCCGGTGGCCGGAATGAAGATGATGTAAACCTCGGGATGGCCGAAGAACCAGAACAGATGCTGCCAAAGCAGCACATTGCCGCCCGATGCCGTGTCATAAAAATGGGTATTCACGAGACGGTCCAGGATCAGCGTCGTCGAGGCGATCATGACTGAAGGCATTGCGAAAAGGACAAGAAACGCGGTCACAAGCATAGCCCAGACGTAAATCGGAATGCGATCCAGCGTCATGCCGACCGCGCGCTGCTTGAACACGGTGACGACGATTTCAACCGCTACGGCGAGCGCTGCGACTTCAGTAAACGTAATCATCTGCGCCCAGACGTCGGCGCGTTTGCTCGGGTTGAATTGCAGACTGGACAACGGAACGTAGGCAAACCAGCCAATGTCAGGGCCTGCGTTGAACAAAAAAGAACCCCATAGGAAGCAGCCGCCAAACAGGAATATCCAGTAGCTGAACGCATTCAGCCGCGGGAAGGCGATATTGCGCGTTCCCACCATCAATGGGACGAAATAGACCGCAAAGGCTTTCATCACGGGTACGGCGAACAGAAACATCATCGTCGAGCCGTGCATGGTGAAGACCTGGTTGTACAGATCAGGCGACAGCAGTTTCCGTTCGGCGCCGGAGAGTTGAAGCCGCATCAGCACGGCCAGAATACCGCCGAGCGCGAGGAAGGCGAATGCCGTGAGGATGTACCGCTTGCCGACAACTTTGTGGTCGACGGTGGCCAGCCGGCCAAGCCAGCCCGATGGCGTATGCCATAGCCCAATCAGCCGGGCAGAAAGCTCGGAGTGATCCAAATCGTTGTCGCGCAGCTCTCGGTCGGGCGTGCTGACGAGTTCGCTCACTGCAGCTGCTCCAGATAATGGACGATCGCGATCATCTCGTCGGATTGCAGCGCCATTTTTGGCATAAGATTGCCGGGCTTGATGTGCTGCGGATCGGAAATCCAGGCGGCCAGATTGCCGGAAGTTTTGGGTAGCGTTCCGGCCGCGATCGTATCCCGGCTCGCGACATGGGTGAGGTCAGGACCGAACTGGCCGCCGGCAAGGGTACCGCGGATCGTGTGGCAGAGCCCGCAACCCCTGCCGCGAAACAATTGCTCGCCACGAATACCGAGCGGATCTCCGGGACTTGCCGCGCCCTGGTTCTGGTGATGGCGCCACCGGCTATATTCGTCCGGCGGCAGCGCTCTTACGGTAAAGGCCATGTGCGCGTGCTGTATCCCGCAGAACTCCGCGCATTGTCCGCGATAAATGCCGGCAGTCCTCGCCGTAAACTGGAGGGAATTCCGCTGACCGGTGATCAGGTCCATCTTGCCGGTCAGGCTAGGGACCCAGAAGCTGTGAATCACGTCGGCCGATTCCAACTCGACAGTAACCGGCTTGCCGACCGGAACCCGGATTTCGTTGGCCGTCGTGAAACTCAGATGCGGGCTATCCGCCTGATATTGGACTTCCCACCACCATTGATGTCCCGTCACCTTGATGGTCACCGGATCCGCCTCATTGGCGAACACGGTACGCTGGGCGCCGTAGCTGACGAACGAAAGAGCCAATACGGTGACCGTCGTCAGCAGGCCGGCAATCAGGACGACGCTGCCGGCGCGGCGTTCAAATCCCTCATGAAGATCGAGCGGCTGCTGGTTCTGCCGCTTGCGTCGAAGCATGCCGAAGAACAGGACCACCATCACGCCGATCCAGACCACGGCGGAAACGGCGATGAAGATCAAGAGGAGGCGTCTGATTTCGTCTGCCTGAGGCGCCTGAGCGTTGAATGACGATTGCCATCCCGTACAGGAGGCGAGGACGCAAGCTCCGGCGATCGCCAGACTCAATCTCAGCCAGGACGTCATTTTGGCCCAAACTCGGTTGCACCCGAGCGCAACCCGGTTGAGCTACAAAGGTTCCAACCACCAGGAACGCTCCTTCAGGTCCCGTTTGCCTCCTGAATCCGCCGGCTTCGGGAGCAGCCAGAAACAGTATGGTGAGAGCAATTTTCGAAACGCTCATTGAAACAGTTGAATGCGGATTTTGATTCCGCCGTTCGGAGGTTCGATCCCTCCCGCCCCAGCCAATTGAAATTACCCAGCAATCGGCGCTCTGTTCAGGAGCTTCATTCTGAACGGGTTTCTCCTGCTCTCATCGAACTTAGGTGCGCGTTATCCTTTGTTTCTGCACCTAGCGTCATGAGATACGGCGCGTGGATCAATTGGTACAGGTCGACTACGTGCTCGTCGTAGATTGGGATATTGACGCGTGCAATTTGGACAATCTGAGAGATAGGATCGTATCAGTTTCGAGCTGAAATCGCTTTCTAGGCGAGCAGCACTGAGCCAGCCGCCGCAACTCTATTGCGGAGCCGGCAGAATTGAACCTGCAACGCGGTGGTTCGCGTCTCAGATTGTTAGGGAGGTGTCGATTCGGTCTTCGCCACGGGTCGCCGCTGCCACAGAGCCATAACCCAAATGTTCGGGTAGGGCGTTCGAAGCGCTTCCCGCTACCAAAGCTGCGAGGCGCGGATTTGTAGAGTACGATTTCACCTCACGTGGGGCCGGCGACCGCAATGAACACGCTCCTGTTGGTGCTCGATCTAATCGGGACCTTTGTCTTCGCACTTAGCGGAGCGAGCGCTGCGGTCAAGCGCCGGCTCGACGTCTTCGGCGTTCTGGTGCTGTCGTTCGTGGCGGGAAACTTCGGAGGTATCACCCGCGATCTGATGATTGGCGCGGTTCCGCCCGCAGCGATCAACGACTGGCGATTTTTGGCCGTTTCGCTTCTTGCGGGCGTGCTCACCTTCTGCTGGTTTCCAGGCGTAGATCGGTGGCGCAACTCCGTCCTCCTGTTCGACGCTGCAGGACTGGCGCTCTTCGCCGTGTCCGGCACACAAAAGGCGCTGGCCCTCGGCTTGAATCCGGTCATGGCAGCGCTGCTGGGCATGGTGACGGGAATAGGCGGAGGCATGGTCCGCGATGTCCTCGTCGCCGAGATTCCCACTGTGCTGCGTGCCGATCTTTACGCCGTTGCGGCTTTAGCCGGTGCGGCGGTGGTGGTTGCAGGCAGCCTGCTGCATACTCCCCCAACCGTGACGACGATTGCCGGAGCCGCACTCTGTTTTGGACTTCGCCTGATGGCGATCCGCCGTGGCTGGCACTCCCGATTGCCTGTCCTGGCAAGCATTTCGACAAAGAGCCTTGAGCTGCAGGACAGGATACGGGGCCGGAAGCAAGGCGGTGAAGATTGAGCGTGTTGCCGACTACTCAATTCTCGACTTGTTCCGAGAAACGCAACAACGCATCGGTTTCGTTAGTCGCGAGACCCGAACATGGCATCCCGGATTAAAATGACAGGATGCTTGATTGCGGCCGCGCGCGCATTAACGGGAGTTAGCCGCGAGGATTTCGCGGAAGCTGCGGGAATGCCGGCCGAAGCCATAGCCCTGACAGAGGCAAACGGCAGCGCTTGGCTCTATTCAGAGGGCGACGCCTGTGAGCCGCGCCTTCGAGAAGTTTGGAGCCGGGGCCGTCGAAGAGGTTGGCGATGTGGGAGCTGGTGTCCGATTGAAATTTACTCGCCAGGACGTCAACAGAGCAACCGACTGGAAGGCGAAGGCGGAATCGTTCGTTCGGACGAGGCCACCCGACGTCTGGTGATGGAATGAACTGCGCAGCGCGGCTGGAAACGCCCGCGTAAAATCCGATGTCAGAGAGAGCGGTTTGCTTGTTGGTCTGACAAATTCGATTAGCTTTTCCCAAATGCATTCACGTCCGCCGGCACGTCTCGCTTCTTGCCGCGGAGTCGCCCCAGCTCGTGATATGTTCATAGCCAATTTGTAACTCGGACAGAGCGTTCGCGAACCGCGCGAGCGCTGACGGCGTGAATGAGGCAACACAGGGTATCCGCGACGAAATCCAGGCAAAGAAATCACATGCCACTGCTTCGATTGGATATTTTAGAAGGCCGCAGTCCCGATCAACTCAAGGCCCTCCTGAACGCGACGCACAGTGCTCTTGCCGCGGCGTTTCGGATTCCCGAGCGCGATCGCTGCCAGATCGTACATGAGCATCCGGTTTCCCGAAGCGCGACGATGAGAACTGGCTCAAGCACAGCGTGTGCTGGCCGCGCCCGGCTCGATTACAGGCCGGTACATCTGCAGCCACTGTCGAACGAGGTGCAGGCAATTCCGCCCAAGGAACGGGTCTATTGAGAGTTCACAACAGGGAGAAACACCATGACCGCAAGATTGACGGAAGTTACGGAGCGCGAGGCGCGAGGCGGCAGCGGGGATGCGCTCGACGCATTGATCGATTTTTACAGAGCCTTCAACGCGCGTGACCTTGGCGGGCTTGCGGCGAACTGGGAGCAGGGCGACGCTCCGAGCATGGACAACCCGATGGGCGGCATCCGGCGCGGCTGGAAGCCGATCAGTGAAGGCTACATGAAACTGTTCGGTGGCCCCGCGATCGTCCAGGTAACCTTCCACGGTTTCACCAGCCAAGGCGGCGACGACTGGCATTGTTCGTGGGGCGCGAGTTCGGCACGTGCACGACTTCCGATCGGAAGATAGATGTTCGATTCCGTACAGCGCGCTGGTTTACACGGCGAAACGGCACCTGGCGGCAGCTGCACCACCACGGATCGATTGAGGAACCGGGGATGCTCGCCGCTTACCAGAAGACGATTCTCGGAGCCGCGCTGGGCGAGGCTGCCTGACTGGCGACCTCGACCAATTTCCAATCGCCTCCCGTCGACTCCGATTTGCAACCATCGTCCGTAAGCGGCCATGGCTTCGTCTCTGGGGGAGAGCCCATGGTATCAACGGCATTCGTCGATTCATGCACATCCCTCTCTGGACATTGGCTATCTGCACGTCCCGCTCGCAGGTTCTCAACCGGAGGGAGCTTGTTCCCACGACCGGAATGCAACCCGCTGCTTAAGCTCCGATTGCGAAATTGCCGCCAACTCTACGATCGCGTGGGGAGATCGTAGTCAGATCTAAGCCAAAGAAGTAGCTTGAGGACAGCTGAAGCAGCACGCGTCGCAACGAAGCGGGGCGTTTCTGGTGCGCTGGCCATCGGGGCTGTGATATGAAAAACAGCTAAGCCGTTGATTGCTGGTGGGCCCGGCAGGACTCGAACCTGCAACCGGACCGTTATCAGCGGCAGACTTCAATCGGGTTCGTTGATTTTGCTGTGCTTTCGTTTGATTTCGATGGCGTTTGTTGTCGTTCGGCGGGGTTGTTTCTGGTGCGAAACTGGAGCGGTTTGAGCCTGTAGCCGAAGGGCCGAGACGCCTCTAGGCGGCTCGGTGAGCGCAGCGAGGAGAGCCTGGCGCCGGAGGCGTCAGCCTCCTCACCCAACATCTTTGGGGATTCTATCGGGGGCTCCTGCTCAGCAGCACGTTGGCCGCAGCGCATAAGCCAGTCATCCTCACGGGGTCCTGTGCCGAAGGAGAGATCGGCCTGCGGCAGCAACAAGATCTCGATCCTCCAGTCCCGAACGACTTTCATCCCTATCCGGATGTGAGGCGGGAAAGATCAATCGACCTTTGCGCGAGGCCCAGTCAGCCGAAGTGATCGATGGTAATGGATGCGATCATCTGCTGCGGCAGCAGAAGAGTGATCAGCGCCGCGGGCCCGAAGCTGGTTCGCGACACGCTCCAAAGGTCTGATAAAGATCGCGCCAAACGACCCACCGCTCCAGGCCCACCAGCGAATGCGTGCCACGATTTCCCTGACGGGACAATCCTGATCACACAGTCGCAGAGTTTGCCGAGGAGGCGCACAAGACCGCCAGCGCCTGGCCTATCCAATCTTCGGACAAGTGACGACAATCAACGAGTTTCTGGGGCGCTCGGACCGGTTACCGACGGGCAGTTCGCTGAAAAGAAACCATAGCGTCAGTTGTGTAAGCCTTATTCAGGATTGCGCAAGGCCGATGGCTGCACGGTCCAGCAGAATTGAAAGTATGCAAGATATTTTACCGGGGCGTTATCTCGATGTTTACCATATACAACTGCATCGCTTACGAGCATGACCTGCGACTGGTGGTGCTGGCAGCCGCTGTATGTGCACTCGCGTCCTTCGCAGCAATCAACTTTCTAAATCACGTCCGCAAGACAACTGGCTATATGCGCGATATCTGGTTGTGCGTCGCCGCCACCGCGAGCGGCTTCGGCATCTGGGCGACCCACTTCATCGCTATGCTTGCGTACTCGCCAGGCATTCCAAGCGGATACAACATTATCCTTACCCTACTGTCGCTCCTTGCGGCGATCCTGCTCACCGGCGTGGGTCTTTCAATCGCGTCCGGAACTAGAGTGCCTGCCGGGCGCTGGATCGGGGGGGCGACGGTCGGCGGCGGCATCGCGGCGATGCACTACACCGGAATGGCAGCCTTCGAGATCGCCGGACGGATTCAGTGGGACGCCGCTCTCGTTGTCGCTTCCATAGCCCTGGGTGCCGCAATCGGAGCGACGGCGCTGCCCGCCGGCTTGCGCGACGGGTCGTTGAAATGGAAGGCCATCGGGGCGATGCTGCTCACGCTGGCAATCTGCAGCCATCATTTCACCGCCATGGGCGCGGTTTCAATCATCCCGGACCCGACAGTCGCGGTGTCGGAAATGGCAATCCCTGCCGGCTGGCTTGCGCTCGGCGTCGCGCTCGCGTCGCTGGCGATCCTGTTCCTCGCCTGCGCAGGCCTGGCGCTCGATATCCGTGAACGCCATCGCGCCGAATTGGAAGTCGATCGCATGCGCGGACTTGCCGATGCTTCGGCCGAGGGATTGTTGGTTTGCTATGGCGACAAGATCGTTTCGATCAATTCAAGCCTGACGGAGCTGACGGGTTATGTCCCCGACGATGTAATTGGGAAATCGCTGGCGATCTGCCTGCCCGAGGAGTCTCTCAGGCACAGGCTGGTCACGAGGCCACGGGAGCGCGTCGAGGCTGAGTTGCGCGATGTCAACGGCCAGTTCATTCCTGCTGAATTCATCCTTCGCACGATCGATTTCGCCGGTCAGCCGCATCATGCAATCGCCGTCCGCGATCTGCGTGATCGGAAGAAAGCCGAGGAACATATTCATTTCCTGGCGCACCACGACGCACTAACGGGCTTGCCTAACCGAAATAGCTTCAATGCCCGGCTCGACCACGAAATCGAGGTGCACCAAGTCTCGGGTCAGTCATTCGCCGTGTTCTGTCTCGACCTTGATCGCTTCAAGGAAGTAAACGATCTATTCGGTCATGCGGCCGGTGACGCGCTCCTGAAGAGGGTTGCGAAGTGCGTTACCGCCGTTCTCGATCGGAGCCAGATGATGGCGCGGCTCGGTGGCGATGAATTTGCCATTATCGCAACAAATCTCTCGGGTCCTTCGGCGGCGGGCCGCATCGCCGAGAGTATCATCGACACGCTGCGGATCGAAAATGAATCATCGACCACGGCCTCGTTCGTTTCCACCAGCATTGGCATCGCGATTTTCCCAAACGACGCCCAGGACGGACGGGGTCTTCTCACCCACGCAGATACCGCGCTCTATCGCGCCAAAACCGATGGTCGCGGAGTTTATCGCTTCTTTGAAGCCGAGATGGGCATTGAGGTGCGAGATCGGCGCATGCTGGAACGCGATCTTCGCAGCGCGATTGCACGCCATGAGTTTGAACTGGCTTATCAGCCGCAAGCCCGGCTTGATACGCGCGAGATCGCGGGCTTCGAAGTTTTGTTGCGGTGGCGCCATCCGCAGCGCGGTCAGGTTCCACCGGGCTTATTCATTCCCGTCGCGGAGGAAAGTGGTGCGATACAGCACATTGGCGAATGGGTGCTGAGGCAGGCATGCCAGGAAGCCAGCGGCTGGACTAACCCGCTCAGCGTCGCCGTGAACGTCTCCGCGATGCAACTGCACAATCCGCAGTTTACACAACTCGTTCACGAAATCCTTGTTCAAACCGGGCTGAAGCCGGGACGGCTTGAATTGGAGATCACCGAAACCGCGCTGATCCGCGATTTCAATCGGGCGCTGGCGACATTGCGTCAGCTCAAGGCGCTCGGGGTCCGGATCGCAATGGACGATTTCGGGACCGGTTACTCGTCGTTGTCGAACTTGCGGGCATTCCCGTTCGACAAGATCAAGATCGATGGCTCATTCATCAAGTCGGTCCAGGCCAACGAGCAGGCGGCCACCATCGTTCGGGCGGTGCTCGGCATTGGGCGCGGGCTCAAGCTGCCGGTGTTGGCGGAAGGCGTTGAGACGCGCGAGGAACTCGGTTTCTTGGGTGCCGAGCTGTGCGATCAAGTTCAAGGATATTTGGTGGGGAGGCCGGCCGATATAGCTGGTTTCCGTTACCTCACACATGCCGCGGAGAGCGCACGCGATCTCGACTTTCCTCTACCGCATGCCAGAGAGAGCGTTGCGCTGAAAATCGTCGATCGTTAAGGGGATGAACGCGACAGACCGTGACGATGTCTTGCACCATACCGTCGGCAAAATATTTCTGCTCCGGGTGTCTTGAGCGGTACGCTCGCCGCCAATGCGCGACAATGCTGGAAACGATTTCGGCGCTGTAACCGGAACAACGCAGCAGGCGGTTACTACGTACACAGATTGACTTGACCGACTGCACGTCGCTGTCCTTACCGTCATCAGGCCTTGGAGTTCGGCGATCGGCGGCGCATTCTTGGACTGCTCTACCCATGACTGAGGACAAGCCCGGTTATCTCTGCCGGGCTTTCCTTTCGTGCGTGTGCGGCTTGCATGTTATGCTGCCGCTCCTTCGATTCGGCTAAACCGGCCGGATGGCGTCTTTCGTCATCGCCATCGGCAAACGCGAACTCGCTTGACGATCCGGCGACCGTGATAGCTGCGCTTGATGACCGTGCGCGTCGTGCAGACCCTTCGAGGGTAGCGACGATCCTGGACAGCCATTGCGTCCGAAGACGCAGTTGCGCCAGCAGGTGGCGGAGCCGGAAAGGCAATTGCCGGCGCTGACGCGAAGGGGCTCAAGCCAAGCTACGCGGCAGCATGAAGCAGAGGGCGAGTGTCTTCATAATGGTTCCTCGTTGATGCCCCCGAGAAAACTAGCGGGCGAACTTCAACTGGCCATGAATGGCTCGGTTCCAGCAGACGTCCCCCTGGCGAGGTCTCGCGGAAGCGAGCGCACTACGCGGGGAGGGGGAATCAGCAAGAAAGAACTTCTCACCGTGTTGCGCCAATCTCGCGTTCCGCTCCCCCGAACCTCACGCGGACACCTCGGCGAAGAGCGCGACGCGCTTGTCTCCATCGTCGAGCAGAATAAGCCTGTGTTCCTGCGTATCCACGCGAAAGCGTCGCGTGGCTTCAAGCGCCTGCTGGAATTTGTCTTCTTGCTGCATCGCCGCAGGCGCGCAGGACATTTTCGTGGACGTCAACTGGCGAAAGCTGATGCGCTCACCATCGATGATGGCCTTGCCGCGAAAACGATTACAGCCGCCGCTTCCGGTAACGACACCATCGGGGGCGATCTCCAGGATGGTCTGCAGCCGGTCGATGACGCCACCTCCAAGAATATCCTCGGCCAGCCATTTGCCGACTATCGATACAGTGTGCGCCGCCGTGGCCTCGATCCGGCGCACCAAGATACGTGTGCTGTTGCGGCCGCCGGCGAAGACTGCGTGATGCGACGCATTGATGAACAGGAGACGATCGCCGTCGAAGATGCGCGCCTGCAGCGCGTAACTGTGGTCGAGGTTGATTTGTTGCCGGTCGAATGACAGGCGATAGGGAATTGGGCCGCCGGTGGCGCCGCGGATGCGGTCTTCCGCAATCACCCTGGCTGGCGCGTCCGGCAGCGAGACGTCGAGGAGTTGCACCAATACGAAGGCATTGGGCGGCAGGGCCATGCTTTCGCGATAGTTGACGGTTCCGCGCAACACCGTGATGTCGGCCGAGGCTGATTCCGTCGACAACAGCGCCGCCGTTGCGACCAATGCCACGACTTCGCGCCGGGATATTCTCATCTTCGTTCTCACTGCCTGGGATAGGTCACGTCGCTGAGGCCAGGAAAATAACCTGCTTGTCAGGCCTTGGCAGCGGTTGCGAATGTCGCACGTCACGTCAACTTGCGTCGTAAGTTTGCAAAGCTGTCGCGATTCCATCGCGATCAGGAATTTGTGGCGAATCGCCGCAGCTTCTGCTTTTCAAGTAACCGCGGACGAGTGCAGCCCTGCGATGTTTGCGCGACAGGTGGTCGCAGATACCTTCCATCGTCTTGATTTCAACTAGCTCCTTTCTAGCTGTAGCCATAATAATCGAATCCGGGCCCCTCTGACGAGGACGTCGAATCAAATCGGCCAACCTCGTGATGTCGGATCACCAATCCCGTGCCAGACGCGATGGATCGGCCGACCACAGGGCCCAGAGATGTCATCTGCCTGATCAGGCGATTCGGAGCTCCGGCGCGCAAGTAGCGGCCACGTTTGAGGAGCAATACGATGCCGAGCACGGAACCACGCGCCAACATCCGACACGAGATCATCGATCCCACCGAATGCGATCAACAGGCAGCCGCCGCCCTCGTGACAGCGGCAGCTCTGGTTGCCATTGCCGACAGACATGTAGACACGATTGAGCGCGAAGAAGTTGTACGCTACATCAATGATCGGCAGCTTGTCCCCACGATCGCAACGTCCTGTATCGACAGTTTGTTCGACGAGCGCACACGCCGCCTCGAGCAGCTAGACTTTGCAGACTTTGCTATCGACGTACTTCGGCCCGTCTCGGGACTGTCTCTCGCACCCGATGTCATCGAGATTGCAGAGCGAGTGGCCGCAGCGGATCGTTACCTTCATTCGCACGAGCTGCAGGCAATCAGGCTCATTCGGCTCGTCACGATGTCCCTTCCGAAGTCGAAGGTCATGAGTTGCTCTCGTGGATCACCGAGAAGCGAGTAATCGCTGCCGTACTTGCTGGATCCCGGATCTCTGTCATGACTGGTTTCATCATCACAGCCGATGCGCTGACGATACTGCTCCAGGTGGTCCTAATTGACCTGGCACTTGCAGGCCCATGAAATCGGCAAGCGCCACGCTTATCGCAAATGGAATGGCTCATTGAGGAGATGATCCGGACCGTGTTCCTCGATTCTTTCAAGCTGGGCCGCTCGCGTTTCAGACTCGCGCATTTCATTGCTGTGAAGACCATGCTGAGCGCGTCGAAGCCGAACGTCCTTTCCTTACATCGTCAACGGATCACAAGAGGAGCAGAGAATGGACCCGAGCAAACTACTCGAACAATTCCTCGGCGACAATGCACAGGGAATGCTGCAGCAAACCGGCAGCAAGGCTGGGCAGATAATGGACCGCATGGGCGGTCTCAGTGGGTTTGCTGGCGGCGCAGCGGCCGAAGGCCTGCTGACGCTGCTGCTCGGCAACAAGAAGGCGCGCAAAATGGCTGGCGGGATCGTTGGCTACGGCGGTGCTGCCGCGCTGGGTGCGCTCGCTTACAAAGCCTACGAGAACTGGAGGCAGGGCCAGAACGCCGCATCGGCGCCGGTCGCGACCCCTTCCGACATCCAGCAGACGGATCCCGCGTTTCTGCCAGCGGCGAGACCTGCCGCCAACGGCCAACCGTTCGAACTCGCGCTGGTGTGCGCGATGATCGGCGCCGCCAAAGCCGATGGTCATGTCGACGGGACGGAACAGAAGCTCCTGTTTGAGCAGGTCGACAAGTTGGACCTCGACGCCGAGGCGAAAGCCTTTGTCTTTGATGCGTTGGCCAAGCCGGTCGACATGGCGGAAATCGCAGCTGCCGCACAGAGCCAGGAACAGGCAGCCGAGCTCTATCTCGCCTCGCGTATTGCGATCGATCCGGACCAGGCAGCTGAGAAAGCGTATCTCGAGGCGCTAGCGCATCGGCTGAAGCTGCCGGCTGAGCTGGTCACCCATCTCGATCGACAGGTCCTTGCCGCGCTGCCGGCACCTGCTACCTGAGCTGGTTGTTTTCAAGCCTTATTACAGCCGCCGAACTCAGGTTTATCTTTGACTTTCGCGACATTGATCATGTCGCGATTTGGACGGCGGGCCTTTCAGTATTCAGCTACGGGAGCGCAAGAGCTATTTGGCTGGCCATGCGAACACAGTCATGCGGAAGACTGAAGAAGGCAAGAGCGGTAGTGTTCCCCTGACTCGAACCCATTTAACCCTTTGGTTCGTCGGAGCTGCCCGAATTTCGTACGCGCTTTCCGACCTAGTCTAGTCAGCGGCTCTATCGGAAGTCTCCGCGCTGGAGCGTCTCTCTTCCCGGTCGGCGCGCGCAGCCCGCCTCCTCATCGAGGGCTGCTTTTCATTTGGAAACGGCTCCCACCCTATTGAGATTGCTGGGGCCTGTTTTGAGCATTTTTTCCAAATGCGTCTTGAAAATGTTGAATAATCAAGCAGATTTTGATTCCGCCATTCGGAGGTTCGATCCCTCCCGCCCCAGCCAGCACTTAAGCTGCTGAGTTCGTTGTGTAAGCACCTCTATTCCGCCAAGTTTTTTGGGCGCGTTTGGAAATGGAGCTTCTAATGCGCGAGGTGAAATGGCTACCCACTGTCATTCTCTGGTCATGACCAAGTGAAGCCTGCGGTTTCACCCATGCCTCATTTGCGCCAAGAACGATATGTCGTGTTATGATCAGTCACACGGCTGCGAGGAACAGCCGGACCACGAGCGCATTCACAACATCGATGAAAAACGCCCGACAAGGGGCACGATGAGGAATGCTACGTGCGATCGACCATAACGTTGGGTCACCGTATTCATGTTGGACATGGCCGTGGGGGTCGCGCCGAGGCTGAAGCCTATGAAGCCGGCGGAGACCACCGCAGCATCGTAATTGCGTCCAAGCACCCGGAAACAGACAGCCGCAAATGGGACTTCACCCAATCTGATCTCCCGCATCGCGCGGCCGCCAAATGCGGGCAAAAAGAGCGTCGCCCGATCGGGACTATTCGGCCAAGAATTCTGGCTCGGGCTGCTCGAAGGGATCAACCTGTGCGCTCTGGAGCGGCGTCGCCCCCTTCACTGTGCCGGGCATAAGCTGGAAGGCAGGATTGAACTGCACCACAACCGAGCGCAAGTCAGCTAGCGCCTTGAGATCTCCGCTAAGCTTCGCCTTTCCTGAAGAAACCAGAGCGTCGAAGCTTGATTGTCCCGCCATGACTGTTTCGAGATCAGAGCGGTTCAGAGTCATGGTGAGATCAGGGTTCTTGGCCTGCCGTCCTTTGATATTTGTAAGGGTGGCATTGCTCATCTCGACAAGGTATTGCTCGTTAACATCCGGCATATCGATGTTGATGATGAACTTCATGCCTTCGGCCTTCTTGCTGTCCACACGCACGCCCAGGAAGTCCAGGAAAAGTCCAGTGGTCATGGCGCGAACGACATCCGGACCGGAAGACTTCAGTTTCGCGCCAGGCTGATACCCGTCACGCAACTCTTTCGCTCCGGCCAGAAAACTGTTGCGCAGACTGGGAGATTCGTACTGATAGCCGAGTTGCTCGAAAGTATCGGCGAGCAAATCCTTGGCGTCCTGATTATTCGGTTCGGCATAGACGAGCTTGTTGATGATTTCCATGCCATGGCGGTACATGCCTCGATCGAAGAGCTCGCGACCCTTGGCCATGATCCTGCTCGCACCGCCCATCATCTCGACATAGAGCGGGGCTGAATCCGATGGTGACAGCGGCGTCAGCGTAGCCGGATTGCAGTCCCAGTAACCGATATAGCGGTTGATAACCGCACGCGAGTTGTGAAACTCAGAACCGTGATACGAACGCGCGTACCATTTGTTCTGCAGGCTCTTCGGCGCTTGGTAGACGTTGTGCACCTCGCTGATCGTTACGCCCTGATTGGCAAGGAAGAGCACGTAGTTGTTCAGGTGAGCATATGTATCGCGTTGCCCGCGCAGAACCTCCTGAACGCGGGCGTTGCCGAAGCGCGGCCAGGAGTGGGAGGCGAACATGACCTCGGCTTCCTGGCCGAAGCGCCAAAGCGCCTCGTTGATGTGCTTTGACCACGCAAGGGCATCGCGCACCATCGCGCCGCGCAACGTGTAGATGTTATGGATTGTCGCTGTCACATTCTCTGCCGACCAGAATGCGCGCCATTGCGGAAAATAGGTATTCATCTCTGCTGGCGATTCGGTGCCCGGCGTGTTTTGAAAAACCATTGCAACGCCGTCTATCGTTAGCTCCTCGAACGGCAGCTTGATCTCGATATCTGGCGCAATCAGGCCGACGCTACCCGCCGCGGTCGTCTTGCCGATCGCTTGATCGACGTGGCCATAGGCGCTTGCGGGCAGAACTGCACCATACTGGTAAGCCATGCGCCGGGTCATGGCATTCCCCGCCATGACGTTTTCCGAGACCGCGTGTTCGAGAAAGTGCTCGGGAGCGATGATCTTGACCTTCCCGCTCCTCACGTCAGCTTCATCCACTACGCCCCGAACTCCGCCGAAATGATCTCCATGGGCGTGCGAGTAGACCACCGCAACAACTGGGCGGCTGCCAAGCCTCTCATTTATGAACTCGAGGGCTGCCTTCGCGGTCTCCTTGGCGGTAAGCGGATCGAAAATGATCCAACCGGTGTTCGACTTGATGAAAGAGATGTTGGAGAGATCGAAGCCACGCACCTGAAAGATCGCACCAGGCACCACCTCGTAGAGCCCGTAGCCCATGTTCAAGATTGCCTGGCGTTGCAGTGAGGGATGAATGCTGTCAAAGTCCTTTCCCTGAAGCAGGAAATCGTATTTCCCAATGTCCCAGGCAACGTGGCCGGCTTCCGCTTTGATCTGCCGGTACAGCGGCGCCGCGATGAAGCCCTTTTTTGCCTCCTCGAAATCGAGCTTGTCGTCGAATGGCATTGAATTTCGCAGGGCATTCTGAATGTTGATGGTGTGAGTTGAGGGCGGCTTGCCCTTGGGGTGATAGTGATCTGGTGCGGAGGCAACCGCTTGAGCCGACGACTGCTGGGCACTTGTTGGGATGACGCCAAATGTGGATGCAGCGGCCGCCGCGGTGCCTGCCAAAAGAAGACTGCGCCGATTCACGAGGTGGACCACATCGTCCGTCTCGAGGCTCGAATTGCCGGCAACTTTGTCAACGCCCATAGTGTCCTCCTGTCGCACACCATTGTTTGTGACGCCCAAATCGGATGGCCGCTCGTCGCAGGGTTAGGATGAACCGCAGTGATCAAAGTATCAAAGTAGAGCCTCCGCAACGGCTCGATCGGCGCGGGTCTCTCCGCGCCCTTCAATGAGTGGTCGCCTCCAATCGGCAATCGGAAAAGGGTCTATCGACGAAAATGGCGATGCGCACTTGATGCGCTCCAGCTACGAACGCTACTTGTACACCGCCGGAGCTCGCGACGGCGGTGCACCGGGTGTCGGCGGCGAGATCACGAAGGAGAGCCACACGTTCCAGCCTTGCGGTCGATTGTCGGCGGCGAATTCGTAATATCCCTTCAGGTTGAGATATCCCTGCATCTCGCCAACCGGAAAGATGTATCCAATCTGAGGCCCCGCGGCGGCTACGCGCGATCGGAAGCAGCCAATCCTGTCGCCTCCGCCGCTGTCGCATCCTACCTGCTCGTACAGATATCCGACGAGCCCGACGTGAACCTGTTTGGACAGGAACTGAGACGCGCCCCAGTCGAGATGAAAGTCGACGCCGCTCTGGTAGTCGGTGGTCGGATTTTTGAAGTTGTAGGTGAACCCCGCGACCGCCGAAAGCTCATGGCCTTTCGTCGGGTCGAAGTATGTGTAGCCCGCGCCGGCGTCGATGGCGCCGTGGCCGATGCCGACATTGGACAGGCGGCTCGCATCGTAGGCGCCCACCGGAATGTCTCCTCTCGCATAGACCATGAAATTGTTGACGCCTTGATTCCATTTCAGCGTCGCCATCGGGTAAAGATCGCCGACGCTCGTAAGCTCGTCGCTGTTGCTGATGGATCGCATGAAGGTGAACGGGCCGACCATCGCCGTCAGCGTTCCGTTAATTGAGGTGCTTGTGCGCCCGAAAACGCCGGTCATGCTCACGGCCGCCTGTCCTCCCAGAACCGGCGTTGCAAACGTGTAGGTTGGAGTGAGGAGGAGCAGATCCCCGGTCGCCTTGAGGTTCGCCGCAAGGTTCGCGGTGACGCTCGGGGTGAATTGGCCAATCGTGATCTCACGCGCAGCCGAGACGTTGGCGCCCGCAGTCACCGACGTGTGGTAATAGGTCGATACGGCGGATAATCCGGGTACGGTCGGCACCGCAGCCAGGCTTCCAAACGTTCCTGGCAGCCAGAAGCTGATCCCGTCCTCGTCCGCGCTCGCAGGATCGATCGACCCCAGAACGGCCATGACGACGATCATGGCCGCGGCTCGCGGCGAAAATGCTCGACGACGGAAAAAGGCCGGACACAGAAATTGTTGAACGCATTTCATCGGGCTACCCCTCAAGGGGACCGACCAATCGCTCAATGATGCAATCTCTCGTGGTGCGGGGCAAGCGGTAAAATGGATTAAACTTCCGATTGTGCGATTTGGGCCACGTCCGATATGTAAGTGGAACGTACCTACCCCATGCTGATTGCATCTTGGTCTCGCTCCGCGCTTTGTCGGTGTCATGGGCCTGGGTTAGTATTTCGCCTCGCCGCATTTGTTCAAAAATGCAATTTTTTGGAGAGAGGGATGCCGGTGGATCACAAGTCAGGACATCATCAGGGCTGCAGTTGTTTCGGCCGCCGGGATTTTCTGAAGATCGCGAGCGGAGCGACCGCAGCCGCATTCGGCGGTGGGGGCGTGCTTTTCGCGGATAACGCCCGCGCGGACGCTCTTACAAAAGAACTGCGCGACAAGTTGACCCCTGACCAAATCATCCAGGCCATGAAAAGCGGAAATGCGCGCTTCCGGAGTGGCGAAAGGAAAGAGCGCAACTATCTTCGCGAACAGAAGGCAAGCGCCTCGGGACAATATCCCGCGGCAGCATTGCTCTCTTGCATCGATTCGCGTGCGCCAGCCGAGGTCATCATGGACCTCGGCATCGGCGATATTTTCAATTATCGGGTCGCGGGTAACGTTGAAAGCGCGGATATTCTCGGCAGCCTGGAGTTCGCCTGCAAACTGGCGGGTGCCAAAGTCGTGCTTGTCATGGGTCACACCGCCTGCGGTGCAATCACGGGCGCCATCGATAACGCCGAGTTGGGCAATCTCACTGGATTGCTCGCCAAGATCAAACCCGCAGTTCAGGCAACAGCCTATACGGGCGAGCGCTCGGCGAAGAACTACGCCTTCGTGGATGCCGTTGCGCGCAAGAATATCGAGATGACCGTGGCCGCTATCCGCAAAGACAGCCTCGTTCTGGCTGAGCTGGAGAGTAAGGGTAGCATCAAGATCACCGGCGCCATGTACAACCTCGAAACGGGCGCCGTGGAGTTCTTCGGCTGAAGCTTGTGATGCGGTGGAGCGGGGCCGCCTCGAGAAGATTTGGCTTGTGTCGGCTGTCGCGACCCGAATGGCTGGTACTCTCATCACTGCGGCTCACGATAGTCCGCGAAGTGACTGCACTCGATCAGAGGGTTTGGGCCGGAAACACTGACTTGGGTACTAAGCACTCAGAGCTACCCTTTTGCTGCAGGGCTACGTTCCACGCGAGCCCGGCTTGGTAAGGACTCCTGCCCAATTGAAAAGCCAAGGATGACTTTGAAGGACAACCGAAGCTTGATAAGCTACCAACTGCAATCACTATCTTGAATTGCGTCAAAACTGAATCGACGGGCCTTGCCTGCGAACGGCTGACATATGAGCATAGAGCTCGACATGTCCGCAGCGCGAAGATTGTGTCAGGGGCGCGGCGTCGTGTTCGCGTTTTGCCTGATGGTAGGGCTTGTGCTTTTTTCGCTCGCGCCGGCCTTCGCGCTCGATCAAGTCTCGCTGCAACTCAAGTGGAAACATCAGTTCCAGTTCGCGGGCTATTACGCCGCGGTCGAGAAGGGATTCTATCGGGATAGCGGCTTGGAGGTCGACGTTCGCGAGGGCGGCCCCGGCGTCGACGCGGGCGCCGAGGTGGCCAAAGGAGCTGCCGACTTCGGCGTGTGCACGACCAGCGTACTCGTCAACAGCGCCATGCGTGCGAACAACGTCGTCCTCGGCGTGATCTTTCAGCACTCTGCAGCGATCATCCTGGTGCCGCACCGCGCCGGCATCCATGTGGTCTCTGAGTTGAAGGGGCACCGCCTGATGGATGCTTCCGGTAGCGACGACATTGCGGCGATGCTGAAGCACGAAGGGGTCGACTACGCGAGCCTGCCTCGCGTCACCCACGCCGGCGATCCGCGTGATCTGCTCAGTGGCAAGGCAGGTGCGATGGTGGCCTACAGCACCAGCGAGCCCTATCTTTTCGAAGAGTACGGCACGCCATATTTGTTCTTCTCGCCGCGCGCCTATGGCTTCGATTTTTACGGCGACAATCTCTGCACCTCGAAGCAGCAGGTAGCGAAGCATCCCGAGCGGGTACGGGCGTTTCGCGCTGCAAGCTTGAAGGGCTGGGCCTATGCGCTCGCCCACAAGGAGGAGATTGTCGACCTGATACGACGCAACTACTCCACACAAAAAGATCGGAAGGCGCTGCTGTTCGAAGCGGCGCGGACGGAACTGCTGATTCGGCCGCATCTCATGCCGATTGGCCATCAGAGCATCGAGCGCTGGAAGGCCATCGCCCAGGCCTATGTCGACATTGGAATGTTGAACGAGGCGAAGCTTCCAGAGTGGCTGATCTATGTGTCCGACGATGGAGGGTGGCGAGCACAGCTGAAAGAGCCGCAGCTATGGGGTCTGCTTGCGCTGGCAATTGTCTCCATACTGGGCTTGATCGGCTACCGCCGGAATGCTCGCGTGTTCGGCGAATTGCGGCTTAGCGGGGTGATGTCGGGATTGTTCGTCCTTCTCAGCATTCCCGTGCTGATCTTCATCCTGGTCTACAACTACCAGCAAAACTCCGCAGCGATCAATGCGACGTTGAACGACGTCGTGACCAAAACCAAGCAGGCCAGCATCGAGGACGCAGGAAACCTCATCAATCCGGTTGCAGCCACGCTCGAGTTGCTCGCGACGGTCGCCGCGCAGGATCCCACGACTTTTAAGCAGGAAGAAAGCCGGGAGCTACTCTATCGGGCGCTCACGTCGGCACCGCAGATCGATGCGGTTTATGTCAGCCTGGAGGACGGCTATCATCGGGTCGTGACCCGGATCGATGACGACCGCAGGCGAGCCGACTCCAAGATTCCAGCGTCGGCGAACTGGCATTCGAGCTATATCGACAGCTTTGCTGGATCCCCACGGCGCGTGCGGCACCGCACCTTCTTCGATGCCTGGCCTCGCATCGTGGGCAATTACGACGTCGATACCATACTCGACATCAGGACTTTGCCCGGGTACCAAGCCGCGAAGGAGGTCAGGGCGCTGATCGTCGAGGAGCCCTCGATCAATCCGGATACCGGCTACCCCATCATCTCCGTCAGATTTCCGATCGTCAAAGACGGCGCATTCATTGGCTGTGCCTCGGCGAATATCACGCTCAATGTGCTGTCGCGGTTTCTCACCAGTCACCGCGCCAGTGCTCGTGGCACGACACTAATAGCCAATCCGGCCAACCGGACGATCATCGCGGCGCCAGACCTGCACAAGATCGTCCGAAAGCAGGACAACAGAGTGGAAATTGCTAAACTGGACACCATTGCCGACGAAAACGTGCGCGAAGCCTATCGGCTGCACAGTGAGACAAACAGCGACGACTTCCTGTTCCGCTCGCCGCAGAACGGCGAAGAAATCAGCGCGTCGTTTACGCCGTTTCCGGGCAGTTTCGGCAAGCCGTGGGAGGTCATCACCCTGACGCCGACCGACGACTTTGTCGGCACCCTTAAACGAACGAACCGCCAGATGATCGTGCTGATCACGGCACTGACTGGCATCGAGCTGCTGCTGATCTACGTGTTCTCGCGGCGATTGTCGCGCCCGATCGAAGGCGTGTCGCGGGAATTGCGGCTAGTCGAGGATC
The DNA here is from genome assembly GCF_013114825.1 of Bradyrhizobium australiense. GTDB lineage: Bacteria > Pseudomonadota > Alphaproteobacteria > Rhizobiales > Xanthobacteraceae > Bradyrhizobium > Bradyrhizobium australiense. Next base: position 471,689 of record NZ_JAAVLX010000001.1, read on the forward strand.
TGACGTTCTCGCACGCGGCCCCGGCATCATCCAACATCAAGGAGATCAAGGAGCTGCAAACCGCGGTTTCGCTGTTCGAGACCTCGCTGCGCTCATTCTCTTCGTTCGTGCCACTGGACGTGGTCCGCAAGCTGATCAAGACTGGAACCCCGCTGACGCTCGGCGTCGAAGAGCGCTTCCTGACCGTGCTCTTCACCGACCTGGAGGAGTTTTCCGGTCTCGCTGAACATATGGCGCCCAACGATCTGCTCGCACAGCTCTCGGTCTATTTCGAAGCTGTCTCGCACGCGATCGCCGAGGAGTCCGGCACCGTCGACAAGTTCATCGGCGACGGCATCATGGCGTTCTGGGGCGCTCCGGTCTATCGCGACGACCACGTGCTGCGTGCCTGCTGCGGCGCGATGCGCGCCATGCGAAGGATGCAACTGATCAACGTGGACTGGAGCAGGCAGGGGCGACCGTCCTTGCATCTCCGCATCGGCCTGCATTGCGCGGATGTGCTGGTCGGCAATGTCGGCTCCAGCGAGCGGCTGAGCTACACGGTGATGGGAGACGGGGTGAACGTCGCGGCCCGCCTGGAAGGCATCAACAAGACCTTCGGTACCGCGATCTGCATCAGTGACAGCGTGGTCGAGGCCATCGGGCCAAGTATCGTGGCAAGGCCGATCAAGAAGGTTCAGGTCAAAGGTCGCAAGCGGGAGTTCATGATCTACGAGCTTTTAGGCATCAGGGCTAGCGATGATCCCGAGCTGAAGGCATCGGACGATGCGGTGAGACTGTGCGAATTGACGTTGAAAGCTTCATTGCACTTCGAGCGAGGCGAATTGGATCACGCCGCCCCCCGCTACGACGACATCCTGAGAGCCTTTCCGGACGATGGTGTTGCAAAATCAATGCTCGCCGCGTGCCTTCCGCCGGCCGAGGCCACGACGATCGCGGCGCCAGCAAAATGAGCCGTAGAGGAAAATCCGCGTGTGACGCGACCGAGCGCGCCAAGTGCACCTCCGGGATTTGAACCTGCTTCGCTCGTTCATGGCGATCGGCATTTGCCCGGATCGGCCCGGCGTCGCGCTATAACTGCCGGAAAGGCCAAGCTCTGCTTGCAGACTGAGTACGGAAGTTGCGGCCGGTACTTCGGCGACTGGTTCGTCTCGCAAGGTCGCTTTCATTTGGAAATAACTGCCAAGCTATTGATGTTGCTAGAGTGAAATTCTGCGCTTTTTTCCAAATGCGCCCTGAAATGATTGAATAATCAAGCGGATTTTGATTCCGCCATTCGGAGGTTCGATCCCTCCCGCCCCAGCCAGGCTCTCCGCCGAATTGGCTTCTTCGAGGGATCGCCATTCGGCGCGGGAACAATGCACGGTCGCAAAATCGGTGCTATTGAGATGCTTTCCCTGCGTCGTCAACGGAATGCATCACCATCCAGGCTCACATGATCCCGTTCTTGTCGCGCTGTCAGTCCTGATCGCCGCGCTTTCCTCCTATACGGCGCTGGATCTTGCGACTCGCATGCGGGCTGCTTCCGGCTCCGCCAGCCTGGGCTGGCTCGGGGCTGCGGCCGTCGCCATGGGTGGCGGCATCTGGTCCATGCATTTTGTCGCCATGCTGGCGTTCAGCCTGCCCGGCGTGGAAATCTCCTATGATCCGCTCCTCACGCTCCTCTCGCTTGCCCTTCCTATTTTGGTCGCGGCAGCCGCGTTCGTCGTCGTAAGTCAGCGGTCGAACGCGCTCGTTATTTCCGGCATTGGCATGGGGCTCGCGATCTCCGGCATGCATTACACCGGCATGAGCGCCATGCGGATGGCGGCTTCCATCCACTATGATCCCGTCTGGGTCGTGCTTTCCATCGCCATTGCGATCGGCGCGTCCATCATTGCGCTACGCCTCGCCTTTCACATGACGAGCGTGCTCGAGCGCGTATCGGCGGGGGTCGTCATGGGCGTGGCGATCTCGGGGATGCACTACGCCGCCATGCAGGGCTCCTCCTTCGTTCCCGCGGACGCCGTCCTTGGCCGCGCAGCGCACGGCGCGGTGGGGCAGGCGCCGCTCGCATTCCTGGTCGCCGGCACCACGATTGTCGTCCTCGTCATCGGGCTCGCCGCGGCCGTGTACGACCGCGCCTCGGCAGAACGTGCCGATCGCGAAGCCGAGGCACTCAGGCGAAGCGAGGAGAAATTCCGCCTGCTGGTCGAGGGCGTGGCCGATCACGCCATCTTCATGCTCGATCCCGAGGGACGGGTGGCAAACTGGAATCTCGGCGCGCGCCGGCTGATCGGCTATGGCGACGAGATCGTCGGGACGCACTACGCCATCCTTCACACCGAAGAGGACCGCGACTCCGGAGTTCCCGATGCCGTGCTTCTGGACGCAAAGCGGGAAGGCAAATCGGCAGGCGAGGGCTGGCGCGTTCGCAAGGATGGCAGCCGCTTCTGGGCCGAGGCGACCATACGCGTGGTGCGAAACGAGCATGGCGAGGCCGTCGGCTTCGCCAAGATCGTGCGCGATGTGACGGAACGCCGCCGGTCCCAGGAGGCGCTGGAGCGCACGCGCGACGCACTCGTGATATCGCAGAAGATGGAGACTGTCGGACAGCTTACCGGCGGCGTCGCCCACGACTTCAACAACATACTTGCCGTGATCCTGGGCAGTCTCGAACTGGCGAAGAAGCGCCTCCAGCCGGAAGATCCCAGGATTCACCGGCTGCTCGACAACGCGATCCAGGGGGCGCTGCGCGGTGCCTCGCTGACCCAGCGCATGCTGGCGTTCGCGCGCAAGCAGGACCTCAAGCCCGTCATCGTGGATGTCCCGGAACTGGTGCGTGGGATGGCGGCTCTCCTGAAGTTTGATCCAGCCATCCGGGTCGAGACCCGTTTTCCGATCGAGCTCGCGAAGGTGAAGGTCGATGCCAACCAGCTCGAGCTCGCGATCCTCAACCTCGCCGTCAATGCGCGCGATGCAATGACGGCGAGCGGCGGGACAATCAGCATCGCCGCACGCGAAGAGCATGCCATCGATGGCCTTGCCGAGGGACGATATGTCGCGCTCTCGGTAAGCGACGCCGGGGGCGGCATGGACGAGGAGACGCTCAAGCATGCCCAGGAGCCGTTCTTTACGACCAAGGGGGTCGGTAAGGGAACCGGTCTCGGCCTTTCGATGGTGAAAGGACTGGCCGAACAGTCCGGAGGCGTCTTGCTGCTGAAGAGCCGCATCGGCGAGGGGACCACGGCCGAGATCTGGCTGCCTGCCGCTCCGGACGAAGAGGTGGAGGTGGCCCATGCGGCGGAGCCGTCGCGCTCCGCGCCGCGCAGCAGCCGACCCCTTTCCGTGCTGGTCGTCGATGATGACCTTCTCGTCCTCGACAGCGTCGCTGCGATGCTCGATGATCTCGGCCACGCCGTGATCGAGGCGCGCTCCGGCGAGGAGGCTGTCCAGCTTCTGCGCCGAATGCCGAAGATCGACATCGTCGTGACCGATTACGCCATGCCGGGGATGAACGGACTACAACTTGCCGAGGCCGTGGCCACCGAGCGTCCCGGCACGCCCGTGGTGCTCTGCACAGGATATGCCGAGCTTCTGGGCTCCGCGCAGCCTCATCTGCCACGCATTACCAAGCCGTTCGACCAGGCGGCGCTCGTGGCTGCCATTGAGGAGGTGATGCGCGCACAGGCAGCTTCGCGCTCGGTGTTGACCTTGCACCCGAAGAGAGCCTGACGTTTGATCGGTCTCATCGCGCCTCGATGCATTGCTCTAAGCGGTTGCCGGGCACGAGCTCGTTCACAAGAACCAGGAAACCACCAGACCTGCACTTGCCGAAAAAATCACCGCCACTGTCGCCCAACCCAGCAGATTCGTCCAGGTGCTGTTGGTTTTGTCGCCCATGATCGCATGGCTGCTTGTCATCAGCATGATGAACAGCAGCAATGGCGGTGTCGAAAAGCCTTGCACGATGCCGGAATAAACCAGTGCCTTCATTGGATTGAAGCCGAGGAAATTCATGACGACCGCGATCACCGTAAAGGATGCGATCAGCGCATAGAATTTCCCCGCCTCTTTCGGCTTGGCGTGAAGGCTGCTCTTCCACCCCAGCACCTGGCAGAGATCATAAGCGGCGCCGGTCGTCATGATGGGCACCGCAAGAAAGCCGACAGCTATGATTCCGACGGTGAAAAGCAGCCCCGCGGCATCTCCTGCCAAAGGGCGTAATGCTTCGGCCGCCTGGGCGGCCGTCTCGATATTTTTTTCTCCCGCTTTGTGAAGTGTTGCTCCGGTCGAGAGAATGATGAAGTACATGATCAGGTTGGAGAACAGCATTCCGACCACGATATCGATGCGGGATTGGCGCAGCTCGTCGGATGTTGCGCCCTCCCGCTGCTCCAGCTTGGTGCGCCCTTGTTCGATTTCTTCTTCGACCTCGACATTCGATTGCCAAGTGTAGAGGTAGGCGGAAAGCGTGGTGCCGACAATCGCAACCAGAATGGACAGGAACTCGCGTGAAAATTCGATCGTGGGAACGAACGTGCCGCGTAGCACTTCCGCGAGATCGGGCTTGGCGAGGACGGCCGACCCGACATATGCAAACAACGCGAGAGCCAGCCACCGAAAAATATTGCGAATAAGCTGGTAGGAGCCCCAAATCTGGACGGCGAGAATGGTCGCGGCTACTCCAATGACGATCCACGGGATGGGCAGCGGTATCAACAGGTTCAGCGCGGCGGCCATGCCGCCGAGGTCTGCGGCCGCCTCGATGGTGTTACCGATCAGCACGGCGATCAAGGCGGGCCACAGGATCCAGCCGGGGTAGTGCTCCTTGATGACGTGGAAGAGACCGCGTCCCGTCACCTGCCCAAGTTTGGCGGACAGATACACGACAGCGAACATCATCGGGAAGGTGACGGGTGCGGTCCAAAGCAGCGCGGGGCCGAATTGAGCGCCCGCGCTGGCGTAAGTGCCGATGGCTGAGCAATCGTCGTCGGCGGCCCCCGTGACTACGCCGAGGCCGATCGCGCGCATGAAGCCGCGACGCTTGCCATCTTTCCGAGGTTGGTGACGCGCCTTCGCCGCGGTCTCAGACACAGGACAACACCCTTCGCAGCCACCCAAATGTTCAATCGTGGTTGCGATGGTTGGTTCCTAAGTGCCGTCGCCACGCCTCTCCCTGGAGCAGGGTCGACTAGCCGCAGCAATTCCGGAGCTCGTGCCGTTTGCAGTTTCAAATGCCGCCGCAAACGGCAGCGAGGATTTCGACGATAACATCAATGCTCACCGGATCAGCGTACGATGCGCTCGACGGCGATCGCGGTCGCTTCTCCGCCGCCGATGCACAATGCCGCGACACCGCGTTTCAGGTTCCGCGCTTCCATCGCATGCAGCAGCGTCACGATCAACCGCGCGCCGGTGGCGCCGATCGGGTGGCCGAGCGCGCAAGCGCCGCCATTGACGTTGAGCTTTTCGGCGGCAATGCCGAGATCCTTCTGCGCCGCCATCGCCACCACCGCGAACGCTTCGTTGATCTCGAACAGGTCGACGTCGGAGACAGTCCATCCGACCTTGTCGAGCAGCTTGCGGATCGCCGGAATCGGCGCGGTGGTGAACCACTGTGGCTCCTGGCTGTGGGTGGCGTGGCCCTTGATCTCTGCGAGCACCGGCAGCCCGTCGCGATCGGCGAGCGAGCGTTTTGCGAGAATCAGCGCGGCGGCGCCGTCGGCATTGGCGGAGGAAGCGGCCGGCGTGATCGTGCCGCTACTGCGGAACGCGGGCTTCAATCCGGGAATCTTGGCAGGGTCCACCTTGAGCGGATGCTCGTCATTGGCGACGACACGAGGACCCGCCTTCTCGGACAATGTGATCGGCGCGATCTCGGCCCTGAACGCGCCGCCCTCGACCGCCTTGCGCGCGCGGGTCAAGGTCTCCATCGCGTAGGCGTCCTGGTCCTTGCGGGTGAACTGATAGGCCTCCGCGGTGGCCTCGCCAAAGTCCCCCATCGAGCGGCCGGTCTCGTAGGCATCTTCCAGCCCATCCATCATCATGTGATCGATGATCCGGTCATGGCCTGCGCGGTAGCCGCCGCGCGCCTTGGCGAGCAAATAGGGCGCGTTCGACATGCTCTCCATGCCGCCGGATAGCACGATCGAAGCTGAACCGGCATTGATGATGTCGTGCGCCAGCATGGTCGCCTTCATGCCGGAGCCGCACACCTTATTGACCGTGGTGGCGCCGGTGGCGTCGGGCAGTCCGGCGCCGCGCGCAGCCTGGCGCGCCGGCGCCTGGCCCTGTCCAGCCGGCAGCACGTTGCCCATGAACACCTCCTCGATCCGCTCCGGCGCGAGTTTCGCGCGTTCCAGCGCCGCGCCGATCACGTGAGCCCCGAGCCTGTGCGCGCTGAAGGGGGACAATTCGCCCATGAACCGGCCAAGCGGCGTGCGGGCGGCGGAAAGGATGACGACGGGATCGGGACTTGTGGCCATTGTGGGTTCTCCTGTTCGATCGCTATTATATGATGGTAATCATATATGACAGGATTGCAATGAGATACAGCCGGCTTCGGCAACGAGGGCCCGCCGCCGGACAGACCGGCGGATGGCGAAGGCCCACCAGGCCCAACCCATCCTTCGGAGTTGCTTGCTTCCGCTATCCCGGCAGGAGCGACGAGAACGGAACGGGGAGCGCGAAAGCCTCCGCAGTACCATGTTCTTTAGTGGCCCCTACATCGGAAGGATTTGCACCCATGATCCCACATCCGCTCCAGGCGCTCCTTGTGGAGCCCGATTGCCGATCCAGGATGGTGCAATGGCGGCCGGCCCGCAGTGCCAAACCTCATCGCTAGTGAGATATGGACGACCTGACCGTCATGGGTGGATCTGGAGTAATCAGTTCGATGGGGCGGTCCAAGGAGACGCGCGCCGCGGCGATTGCGACCTGGGTCCGGTTACTCACGCCCAGCTTACGCATGATTTCGCGGACATGGACTTTCACTGTCGTTTCGGTCATGCCGAGCTTGCGACCGATCACCTTGTTGGGGTCGCCTTGGCAGAGACAAGCGAGAACGGCATGCTGCCGCTCCGTAAACTCGGGGGCATGGCGCGCGCCGTTGAAGCCATGGTCGCGCTGCCCGTTGGCCGCCCTGTCGTCGAAAAGGGAGCCTTGCTGGTCGTAAAGGGAGTCCTCCGGCCCGAGAGGGGGCGCCTGCGTCTGTTGTTCAAATCCCGGAAACGCTTGCTCCTGGGTTACGTGCGCCGGCGGGCTGAAGGTCTGGCTGGCCAGGATGGCAGTCGGCGGAAAGTAAGTGCCGCCATGGAGGACGAACGAAAGGGCGTGCAACGCAAGCTCGGGCGCCATGGAATTGCTGAAGTAGCCCCGGGCCCCGCAACGGATCGCGGCGAGAACGGTGGCGGGATGTTCATCGTCGGAGATAATAGCGAGTGCCGCGTCCCGCCGAAGGGTATGTAGCACCTGTATCTCGGTGAATACCTCGTGGGGGGCGGGCGTGCCGACGCTGTAGATCAGCATGTCGCATTCGGTGCGTTCGACAAGCCTCGCATGCGCTTCGCCAGGATTGAGCGAAATCAGCTCGACGTTTTCGTTCTTCGCCCACGGACCTAGGAAGCTCTCGGCTCGAGCTCGTCTGAAGGCCTTCGCGTCTATGAGGAAAACAGTCTTCTTGAATGGGACCGACATAACGCGCCCCTTACATTACGTCTTGTGACTATCGATAGGTTCATTCGGGCCCTTCCGGGTCGCTATGAAACAGATCACTAATATCTTAATTGTGGCACAAGAGTTTACTCTTGTTGAAAGGGAATGCCAATATTGAATGCCAATAGTCGCAGCTGTGACAAGAAGTCGTCGAAAACGAGGGAACTACAGCAAGATAGCAGCGAGAAAGCGACATTTCGTTCCTGCAGCAATTGCAGAAAAGCAGCTTCCCATACGCTAGTATATCTTTCGAAATACACGTCGTTGGCGACGAGGCCGTTACGATCGAATGAATCGACCTGCATCTGCGGACACATTGCCATGTTGGTCAGCAAGCTGCCTCCAAAACCGGACTTCGACCTGCTCGCTGCCGCGGCTCCCGCCTCCGCGGATCGCCGCACATTCGTTCTCGCCCTGATGGGGGACCTGGTCTGCAGCTGGTCGAACAACGAAAGCCTTTTCATCGATGGGTCGGGCGTTGGCTGACCGTCGCGAAGACCTCCGGGACACCACCATTCGTCAACCGTATGGTGCGCCGGTGGATTTCCCGCCATTCATTCGAGAACGAACGCATTTCATCACCGGCACATCGATGAAGGCGGCTGGCCCGAGAACACGATGTCATAAGGGGCTGCCAGAATCGGATGCCGTTGGCCGAACGAAAACGCGTCAGGATGAGCGCGCTCGGCGCGGCGCGATGCCCAAATCTCGCCCGCCGGGAAGGGGTCATCATCGGCTCCGGCCACTAGCGCAGCACTGTCCGCGTCATGTTCGACGGTTTCAAGTCGCCGACATCGCTGCACAGCACCTACATTGAACCCGTGGTCGAGGAAGAAGAATCTCCCACCCGGGCCGGAGCGCGATGCCGGGGTTCTCACTGACGGAGGCAATCCGCGCGAACGCGCGAGGCGGTGATCGGCCGAAGGCGGAGGAACGGCGGCAAGTTCCGCCCGGCTGGAACCGTCCTGCCTTCAAGGCGTTGATTTGTCGTCGGGCGAACATTGGTTCGTGATCCCGCATAGCGTCTCATGTTTTGCCGAGGTGCCGCCTGCTGCAAACCTCATCCATCCTCATTCCTGGCAAAACCGTCTGGAGAAGGTGCAAGGCAGGGCGGCTGACAATCCTCAACGATGCGGCCGCATATTTCGCCGCTTTGCGGGAAGCGCTGCTGCTCGCAACGCGGCAGGTGTACATCATCGGCTGGGACATCCACAGCCAGACCCGGTTCGTCGGACCTTCCGGGTATGCCGACGATGGCTATCCGCAAGAGCTTGGTGCGTTTCTCAAGGCGCTGCTGAAGGCGAAGCCCGAGCTGCGGATCAACATCCTGATCTGGAATTTCCCGGCCCTCTACGCCGCGGAGCGGGAGTGGAATTCAGTCGCCAAGTTCACCGCGCATGCGTCGGACCGGCTTCGTTTTTGTTTCGACTCCAGCCTTCCTTTGGGCTCAGCACAGCATCAGAAGATCGTCGTCATTGACGGTGCGCTTGGCTTCGTCGGCGGTCTCGACCTCACGATCCGGCGCTGGGACACCAGCGCGCACGAACTCCGTCATCCGCTTCGTGTCGATCCCGACGGCAAACCCTATCCGCCGTTTCACGACGTGCAGTGCATGGTGGATGGCGAGGCTGCGGCCAGCCTGACGGAAGTGGCGGAGAACAGGTGGCGCGCCGCCGGCTGCACGATCGAAAAATCCATAGCGGTCACCGGCGAGCGCTGGCCGGCCTCGGTCCCGGTGCAATGCCGGGGCATGACGGCAGGCATTGCTCGAACCGAGATAGCAAGCGCAAGCGGACGCGGCGTGAACGAAGTCGCGCGGCTGTTCGAAGCGTCCATCAACGCGGCCGACCGCTTCATCTACGTCGAGAACCAGTTCACCAGCGCCACCGAGATCGCGCGCCTCCTGGTGCAGCGGATGCTGGACGTGCCGCAGCTTCGCGTTCTGATCGTCACGCCGAAGATGCATTCGTCCTGGCTCGAATCGCAGGCCATGCAGAGCGGGCGCGGTGGATTCATTGCCCGATTCGTGGCGGGAGCCGTCATGGATCGGGTCCGCTTTCTCTATCCATCGACGCGGGATGCCGAGCAGGCGGCCGCGATCATGGTGCACAGCAAGGTGATGATCGTCGACGATCACATCCTGCGCGTGGGATCGGCCAACCTCAATAATCGCTCGATGGGGGCGGACACCGAATGCGATCTGGCCTTCGAGGCCACGTCCGACGCGCATTGTGAATATATCGCCGGGCTTCGCCGCAGTCTGATCGGCCATTTCTGCGGCGTCGATAAACGGGAAATCGAAAGTAACGAAGCCGACCTGTTCGGATTTCTCGATCGCCTGGCGCAGCACGAGGCTGCGAAATCGTTGCAGCCGATCGACTCGGCCGCGTCAGTCGGCGGCATGGCGATCGTGGTGCAACCCGTTGCCGATCCCAGTGAACCGCTTCACCTCGACCGCGCCGCCAATCGCATGTGGACGGCAAAAACCATTTTGGCCGTATCTGGTCTCGCCGCGGCGCTCGCCGGCCTCGCGCTGGCCTGGCAATTCACATCGTTGCGCGATTTCACTGATGTCGGGTTCGTCTCCTCGATCATCTCGCAACCGGCGCGGTCGCAATTCGCGCCGCTATTCGCGATTGCCGCCTTTGTCCTCGGCGGGCTCGTGGTGTTTCCGGTGCTGGTCTTGATCGCCGCGACGTCGGCGGCGCTGGGGCCGTGGATAGGTTTCTTAAGTGCCGGAGCCGGCGTGCTGCTCAGTGCGCTCACGCTGTTTTCGATCGGCCGCGTGCTGGGTCAGGCGCGGTTGCAGCGGCTGCTGGGGCGCCGGGCCGCCCGGGTTCAGAGCCGCATCATCGGCAAGGGCGTTGTGGCGGTTGCCATGATCCGGATGGTGCCGATCGCGCCGTTTTCGATCGTGAATGTGGTGGCGGGTGCCAGCAAGTTGAGCCTGCGCGATTTCATGCTCGGCACGGTGCTTGGCATGGCGCCGGGAATCGCTGTTATGGCCGCGCTTGGCGCGCAGATCGCGGATCTGGCGCGAAACGCCTCTTGGAGCAATGCGCTGCTGCTGTCACTGGCGATCCTCGCCTGGATCGCGGTGTGCCTCGGCGTGCAGTTCCTGGTGACCTGGCTGGCGGGGCGAAGAACGTGATGGCTACGCTTCGCATCATGACGTGGAACGTTCACGGCATCTTCCACCTCAATCCGAAATTCAATCTGGATGGCGTCTGTTCGGTCATCCGGCACTGGTCGCCAGACGTGGTCGCGCTGCAGGAAGTCGATTCGCGCGGACGCACCGATGATCCCTTTGCCCGGCTGGCGGAAGCGGTCGGAGACCACAGCATAGATGCCCGTTCGATCGTCACGCAGGACGGCGATTACGGACAGGTGCTGCTAAGCAAGTGGCCTTTCCTCGAGCCGCCGAAAGTGGTCGACGTCTCGTATCAGGAACGGGAGCCACGCCGAGCTATTTCGGCGCGCATCCGGTCGAATGTGGGCGAGACGACGGTCGTTGCCACTCATCTCGGTTTGAGCATCCATGAAAGACACGCGCAGGCCCATGCCTTGGTTGATCTGGTGCAGCCGAAGCGGACGTTCGTGCTCGGCGATTTTAATGACTGGTTCTGGGTCCGATCGGTGCGGGGCGTACTCGCCCAGACCTGTCCGGTTCGGACGCGGTTGCGGACATTCCCGTCGCGTTTTCCGCTGCTACGGCTGGATCGGATCTATGTCACGCGCGATGGGATGATCCGCTCGGCCTGGACCGACCGCAAGGCCCGGACATGCTCGGACCATCTGCCCGTCATCGCCGATGTCGCGTTCGCGGATTAGGGGGTGCTCGCCGTCACGCCGGTTTCGCCGGGTGTTGAGTCCTGGGATGACGCTCATGCAGCAGGCAGGCGAGGCCATGGCGCAGGTCCTCGCGGTCGCGCATCGCGGTCTCGAACAGCGCTTCCTGGATGTCGCGCGGCATATCGCCCCAAACGGCCATCGCCGCCTCGCCCAGCAGCAAGGCAAAGATCTGTTGTTCCGTCATATCAGTCCTCCCTGATTTTTACGTTTGACCGAAACGAAGGTTCCAGCGTTGGCATCGGTCACGCGGCTCGGAACCGCAGCTACCCCGATGAATTGTTGTCGCGAAGACGCCGGCGGCTGGCGGTCATGAAGATTTCGCCGTCCTTCGGCACCATCATTCGCGGCCCGGCTACGTGGTCCTCGCATCGGAACGATTGACAGCATGAATGGATCGAGGCCGTGGTGGGAATCCGCCGTCATCTATCAGATCTATCCGAGGTCCTTTCAGGACACCAATGACGATGGGATCGGCGACCTCAACGGCATCACCCGGAGGCTGCGCTATCTGGTCGAACTCGGCGTCGATGCGATCTGGATTTCGCCGATCTTCCGTTCGCCGATGAAAGACTTCGGCTACGACATCTCCGACTACGTCGATGTCGACCCGATCTTCGGCACTATGGCTGATTTCGAACGGCTGATTGCCGAGGCGCATGCGCACGGGATCAAGGTGATCCTCGACTTTGTCCCGAACCATTCTTCCGACCAGCATGCGTGGTTTGTCGAGAGCCGTGCCTCGCGCACCAGCCCGAAACGCGATTGGTACATCTGGCGCGATCCGGCCCCCGGCGGAGGTCCGCCCAACAACTGGCTGTCCGAATTCGGCGGCAGCGCCTGGGAATTCGATGCGGCGACCGGCCAGTATTACTATCATGCATTCCTGAATTCCCAGCCCGATCTGAACTGGCGAAATCCGGAAGTCGTGGCAGCGATGCATGACGTGCTTCGCTTCTGGGCGCGAAAGGGCGTCGACGGCTTCCGCGTCGACGTCATCTGGCATTTGATCAAGGACAGGCAGTTTCGCGACAATCCGCCCAACCAAAACTACCACGCGGGCAGGCCGCCGAATGAAGCGCTGGTCCCGCTCTACACCACCGATCTGCCGGAGGTCCACGACGTCATCGCGACGTTGCGCCGGACGATCGACGAGTTTCCCGATCGACTGTTGATCGGAGAGATATACCTGCCGGTCGAGCGCCTGGTTGCCTACTACGGCAGGAATCTCGGCGGGGTGCACCTGCCGTTCAATTTCGCATTGCTTAGTGCGCGTTGGGACGCAAAGCATCTCCAGGCGCTGATCACGGAGTATGAAGGCGCTCTGCCGAAAGGCGGGTGGCCGAACTGGGTGCTCGGCAACCACGACAGGCCGCGTGTTGCCGGCAGAGTGGGGCAACGGCAGGCCGCCGTCGCTGCCATGCTCCTGCTGACGTTGCGGGGAACGCCTACAATTTATTATGGCGATGAACTGGAAATGCCTCAGGTCGATATTCCCCGGCATCGCGTGCGCGATCCCTTCGAGCGCAACGTGCCGGGGATCGGCATCGGCCGGGACGGCTGCCGGACGCCGATGCAATGGGACGGGACCCAGAATGCCGGCTTCAGCAGTGTCGATCCGTGGCTGCCGCTCTCGGACAATTGGCGATCGAACAACGTCGCGAACCTGCGCGAGGATGCCGTTTCGATCTGGAATCTCTACCGCCGCCTGTTGCGCGTTCGCAAGGAAACGCCCGCGCTGTCGCTTGGCTCGTATCGGTCGTACGCTCTCGATGGGGATTTGTTAGTCTATTACCGGGAGCTCGATAATTCCAAGCTGCTCATCGCCCTGAACCTGACAGACCAGCCGCAGGTTCTCACCTTCGAGCCAGGCGCCAGCGGAAAAGTTCTGGTGTCGACTGGCGCAGACCGGGACGGCGAAGCGACAACCGACAGCCTTGCGCTGCGTGGAGACGAGGGTCTCGTCATCGAGCTCTGATGTCTTCGGAACGGGGAACTGATAGGAACAACCATTTAAGCCTCGCGTTTAGCGCTTGAACGGAGCTTTGCTGCACGCGTGCGTAGGAAGGAAATCTCGAGCAAGCCTGCAAGCCCGCGCGACGCCGCGTGGTGGCGCAATGCGGTGATCTACGAGATTGCGGCGATCTCTTTTCAGGACAGCAATGGCGACGGTCAGGGCGATCTTCCCGGCCTGCTGCAACGGGTCGATTATCTGCAATGGCTGGGAGTCGGCGCCGTCTGGCTTGGGCCCATCTGCAAGAGCCCGATGCAGGATTTCGGCTACGACATCGCCGATTTCTCTGCGGTCGATCCCCGCTTCGGCACGATGGAAGATTTCGAACGTGTGGTACGTGCGTTGCACGAAGCCGGCATCAAACTCATTCTCGATTTCGTCCCTAACCATACCTCCGATCAGCATGCCTGGTTTCAGGAAAGCCGCACCTCTCGAGATAATCCGAAGGCCGACTGGTACATATGGGCGGAAGCTGGAGCGAACGGCGGCCCGCCGAACAACTGGCTGAGCCGCTTTGGCGGCAGCGGCTGGGAATGGTGCGAGGCGCGCCGGCAGTTCTACTACCACTCGTTTCTGACCAGCCAGCCCGATCTGAACTGGCGAAACGAACAGGTCCGCCAGGCCATGGCCGACACCATGCGCTTTTGGCTCGACCGCGGCGTCGATGGGTTTCGCGTCGACGCCAGCGCCGTGCTGATCAAGGACGAGCTTCTGCGCGACAATCCAGCCGATCCCGAGGCCGACGGCAACACGCCCCCGCCGCAGAAATATACGCCTGTCTTCACCGATGACCGTCCCGAAACCATGCGCTGCATCGAGTATATCAGGAACGTTCTGGACGAGTATGACGAGAGGCTGCTCTGCGGCGAGGTGCAGGGCAAGACCGATCGCATCGGCCATTTCTACGGCAACAGCAAGCCGCGGCTCCATCTACCGCTCAACTTCGCGCTTTTGGACACGGAATGGAATGCCGTCGCGCTGCAGGCGACGATCGATGCCTATTTCAATGCGATCCCGGATGGCGCCTGGCCCGACTTCGTGATCGGCGGCCACGACAAGCATCGGGTGGCGAGCAAGCTCGGCCAGGCTCAGTCCAGAATTCTGGCGATGCTGCTGATGACGATCCGTGGCACACCGTTTCTGTTTGCCGGCGATGAGATCGGATCGGAGCAGGTGAAGATTCCGCCCGAGAAAATTCAGGACCCGTTCGAGAAGCTGGTGAAGGGATTTGATCTCAATCGCGATCCCGAGCGTGCGCCATTGCGCTGGGACGATACCGCGCGCGGCGGGTTTACCACCGGCGAGCCATGGTTGCCGCTCAGCGAAGATCGTTCGCGCAACATCGAGGCGCAACGGCGCGACGCGCGATCATTGCTGAATCTCTACCGAGAGCTCATCGCCCTGCGGCGCAGGGAGCGATGCCTGTCGCACGGTGAATATCGCCCTCGGCGGGCGCACAACGACATCTTCTGGTTCGCGCGAACCCTCGACGAAACCGAAATCCTGGTCGCTCTCAATCTCTGCAGGGAGCCGAGATTGTTGGAATGGCAGGGCAGCGGCAGCAGGCTGATGTCGACTTACCTCGACCGCGAGGCGGGCAAGGTCGAGGGCCCGACGCATCTGAGGCCGAATGAAGGTGTGATTGTCAAAGTGAGCCGGTGAATCATCTGGTGATCGTGATGCCCGAACCGAGTTGCACCGCCTCGCGCGCAATAGCCAGCCGCAATTCCGCAATCAAAAATGGAGAACGCCCAGCGCGAAAAGCAGGCCGATGGTCACGGCGGCCGAAAGTAGCAGCGAGCCAAGACAGCCCAGCCTGCTCGAGAAAAACAGGAACATTCCGCCTCTGCGCCTATGACTTTGCTTCTCCGATCGTGTCGGCCATCTTCGCCCCGCGCTGCCCCATCGGCCTGTTTCCGCCCTCCGTGCTATCGGCTGCGGTCTGATGTTCGATCTCCGAATTGAGTTCGGCGCCAAACAACACGACGATCGTCGACATCCACATCCACATCATCAAGCCGATCGCGGCGCCGAGTGAGCCGTAAGTCGCGTCGTAATTTGCATAATTGGCGAGATAGAACGATAGCAAGGCCGACCCCGCGAGCCACGTCAGCGTTGCAACCACGCTGCCGACGCTCAGCCAGCGCCATTGCGCCGAACGGCGGCTTGGTCCGAACCGATAGAGCACCGCAAGGCCAAAAAGCATCGTCAGGACCAGGAGTGGCCACCGTCCGATCCGGAACAGGGCATCGGTAACGGACCCGAGCCCGATGGTGGACAGAACGATCGGAAGCGCGACGACCGAGCCGATGGCGAGCAGCACCGCGACCAGCCCGCCAAAGGTGAAGGCGAGGGAAACCGCGTTGAGCTTGAAAAATCCGCGCTTCTCGTCCTCGTCATAAACCACATTGAGCGCATCGATGATGGCCTTGATGCCGCCATTGGCGCTCCACACGGCAAGCAGGAATGAGAACAGAAACGCCAGCCCGAGCTTGACGTCGCCCTTGGCAAGCACGCGGCCGACCTGATCCCTGACGATGCCGAGCGCGCCTTCCGGCAGGATGCCCGCAAGCATCGTCATGTGGTCGTTGATCGTACTTGCATTGGCGAACAGTGCGTAGGCTGAGACGAGGGCGGTGATCGCCGGAAAAAGGGCAAGCAGGCCATAGAAGACGACGCCTGCGGCGACCGCGAGCAGCCGGTCTTCGCTGACCTGCTGGTAAGTCCGGATCAGGATGTCCTTCCATCCCCTCCAGGGAATTTGCCACGGGGACACCGCGCGGCGGCCGCGGCCCTGATCGCCTGGGGCTGCTGACCCGTCCGGCTCGCCCCGGGCCGGATCAAGCTTCGTTTCGTGCAGGTAACTTACATCGCTCATGGCGACCGTCCCGCGCCTCTCCGCCTTAATGCGCAGAGAGCGGCGACGTTCCTCCATCAAGCCGCGGTGAGCAGGCGGTTATGCCGTGCCGGAGAGCGGTGCTGATTGATGGCGGCTATCTATTACCGTCCCCAGCGCAACACCACGGGATCGAGCTGGCGGGCGATCTCGATCAGACCGGCGCGAGCCGCCGGGTGAATCCGTTGCAGGGGGTGACGAACCGCGTCCGAACCGATCACGCCGCCTTCCTTCATCAGGATCTTGGCAGCCTGCAACCCGCACTGGCGGTTCTCGTAATTAATCAGCGGCAGCCAGCGCGCATAGGCCGCCATCGCTTCCTCGCGTCGCCCCGCGAGATAGGGATCGACGATTTGCCGGATGCCGTCAGGGTAGCCGCCCCCCGTCATGGCGCCGGTCGCCCCGGCGTCGAGATCGGCCATCAGTGTGATGGCTTCCTCGCCGTCCCACGGTCCTTCGATGCTGTCGCCGCCGGTCGCGATGAGGTCGCGCAGCTTGGCCGCCGCCATCGGCACCTCGATCTTGAAATAGCTGATGTTCGAAATCTCCCGCGCCATGCGCGCCAGCAGGTCGACCGAAAGCGGCGTCCCGGCAACCGGCGCATCCTGGATCATGATGGGGATGTCGATGGCGTCGGACACGGTGCGGTAGAAGTCGAAAATAGCCTTTTCCGGCACGCGGAAAGTGGCGCCGTGATAGGGCGGCATCACCATCACCATCGCAGCCCCCGCGTCCTGCGCTTGGCGGCTGCGCTCGGCGCAGATGCGCGAGCCGAAATGCGTCGTCGTGACGATCACGGGCACGCGGCCGGCGACGTGCTCCAGCACAGCATGCATCACCTGTTCGCGCTCGGCATCGGTCAGCACGAACTGCTCGGAGAAATTGGCTAGGATGCACAGCCCGTTCGAGCCGGCATCGATCATGAAGTCGATACAGCGGCGTTGGCCCGCGAGGTCGAGCTCGCCCCACTCGTCGAAGATGGTCGGGGCGACGGGGAAAACACCGCGGTAGGGTCGTTGTGCAGTCGAGGTCATTTCTGGATGTTCCGTTCAAAGAGGATCAGCGATTGTATGGTCATCCAATTCATTCATCAACATGATAGAAGTTCGGCATAATCGAGCAGCGAGACAAAGGAAAAATCGATGGGGGGAGTTCTGGAGGGCGTTCGCGTCCTCGATTTCGGGCGTTATATCGCGGGGCCTTACTGTGCGACATTGCTGGCGGAGTTCGGTGCGGAAGTCATCCGCGTGGAAAAGCGCGACGGCAGCGAGGACCGTTTTGTCGCACCCGTCGGTGAGGGCGGCGAGGGCGCGCTGTTCCTGCAGGTCAACCGCAACAAGAAATGCATCACGCTCGATCCGATGAAGCCGCAAGGCCAGGAGGTGATGCGCCGGCTGCTTGCGACATCAGACGTCGTGGTCGCCAATCTGCCGCCGCAGACGCTGCGCGCGATGAGGCTCGACTACGACTCGCTGAAGGCGATCAAGCCGGACATCATCCTGACGACGGCGACCGCCTTCGGTGGGCCAGGGCCGTGGTCCGATCGCGTCGGCTTCGACGGCGTTGGGCAGGTGATGTCGGGCGCGGTGTACATGACGGGCAAGGGCGATCCGCCGTATCGCGCCGCCGTGAATTGGGTTGATTTCGGCACGGCGCTGCATTGCGCCTTCGGTACGCTCGTCGCGCTGATCGAGCGCGGCAAATCCGGGCGAGGGCAGATTGTCGAGGGCGCGCTGCTCGCGACCGCACTCTCCTTCACCAACGCGACCCTGATCGAGCAGGCGGTGATATCAGCCAACCGCGTGCCCACTGGCAATCTTGGCCAGACCGCGGCGCCCGCCGACATCTACCGTACCAGCGACGGCTGGGTGCTGTGCCAGGTCACCGGCCACCCGCTGTTCATCCGCTGGGCCAGATTGATGGGCGAGGAGCACTGGCTCAGCGATCCCCGCTTCGCCGACGACATCAAGCGCGGCGACCACGGACTGATCATCAGCGAACGGATGGCACGCTGGTGCGCCGAGCGCACCACGCAGGAAGCTGTCGATACGCTCGGCCAAGCGATGATCCCAGCCGGTCCGGTCTTGAGCCCGCAACAGGCACTGGAGCATCCGCACATCCGCACCACCGGGTTCATGCAGGATGTCGACTATCCCGGTTTGCCGAACCCCGCGCCCACGGCGCGCGCCGCGGTGCGGCTGTCGGAAACTCCAGGCGAAATCGTTTCGCGCCCGCCGACCCTCGGCGAGCACACCGATCGCGTGCTGGCCGATATCGGCTACGACGCGGCCGCGATTGCAGCGCTGCGGAGAGACGAGATTATCTGATGTAGACGTGTAGGGTGGGCAGGAGCGCTAGCGACGTGCCCACCATTTTTACGTCGAGCGCGCTTCTTGATGGTGGGCACGCTACCGCTTTGCCTACCCTACGGACTGGCGCTTCCTCCGCATGAGGTCTGCCATCTGTGATGTCGTATGTGACTGCCCGACGGGCAAATCACCAAAAGTATGTCCAGCCCTTCCAGCAAAAATATTCCGCTTAACTTCGAAAGCAAATCATCTGCATAACTCCGGCTGTCTCACCCGATTGAGGGGCGGCTCGCGATCGTCACGAACGTGCGGTGAGATGCGATGGACGCAGAGGGCGCGCTAGACGTACGCGCCGGACGCGTACGGCGAAGTCGTGTGGTCCTGGCGCCGCGGTGCTGGCGCTAAGTTTCACGGGTTATCTCGTGGAGCGACGGTGGCAAAAGAGCCGTTCACCGGCGAGAGCTCGAAGTAAGCCGTAAAGCCATTGCGCAGGGAAGGCCGGGATGCTCCCGCTGTACCTGTATGCTCGTGTGCGTGCTCTTAGTGCGCAAGTGCACACGAGACCGCGGGTGCAGCAAGCACCCGGTCTTCCCTGCGCCCTCTGAATGAGAGGGCGGGAATTCTGAAGCAAACCTCGGGCAGATCGTGCCGCGAGATCGCGAAACTATACCCACCGCCATTGCGAGGAGCGAAGCGACGAAGCCATCCATTCCGCGGCATGTGGCGCTATGGATTGGTTCGCTTCGATCGCAATGACGTGGAGAGAGCGGTGGCTACATCCTTCGAGACGGCGCATTCGCGCACCCTAAAGATGAAGTTCTGAGACCCTCAGGGAGGAGCGCGGCAGCGCGTCTCGAACTATGAGGCCCAAACCGAAGCCACGGCCCCTTCCTTGCAAAAGCTTGAGGTTTAAAATATATGCTTGAACCCTCATCCTGGAGGCATAACCGATGTCCCAATTGTCGCGTTCCTCCCATGCGCTCGTCACCGGCGGCGGGCGGGGCATTGGCCTTGCGATATCGGCGGCGCTGTCGAAGGCAGGCGCAACAGTGACGGTGCTCGGCCGCAATCGCGCGACATTGGATGAAGCCGTTGCATCGGGCGCGGCGCAGTTTGCGGCCGTAGCGGATGTCGCCGACCAGGCATCGGTCAAATCGGCGATTGCCGAAGCCGCCGCGCGGCAGCCGATCGATATCCTCATCGCCAATGCGGGCGCGGCGGAGTCAGCGCCATTCGGCCGCTCCGATGCGGCGTTGTTCCAGCGGATGATGGACGTCAATTTCATGGGTGTGGTTCATGCCGCGCAGGCGGTATTGCCGGGAATGGTGGAGCGCCGCCGCGGCCGGATCGTCGCCGTCGCGTCGACCGCTGGCCTGAAAGGCTACGCCTATGTCTCGGCCTATAGCGCCGCCAAGCATGCGGTGATCGGCCTCGTCCGTTCGCTGGCGCTGGAAACCGCAAAGAGCGGCATCACCGTGAACGCGGTGTGTCCCGGCTTCACCGAGACCGATCTGCTCGAAGGCTCGATCGACAACATCATCAAAAAAACCGGCCGCAGCCGCGATCAGGCGATTGCGGAGTTGTCGAAGCACAATCCGCAAGGACGCCTTGTGGCGCCGTCGGAAGTGGCCGATGCCGTGCTCTGGCTCTGCGGCGAAGGTGCCGGCGCCGTCACGGGACAGGCCATCGCGGTTGCCGGCGGCGAGGTCTGACCGACCAACAATATTGCAATACAGGGAGATCTCATGAGCAAGCCTGCCAATCCCGTCACGCTGCCGCTGGCCGACTATTCGCCGAAGAATTTTCTGCTGGCGGTCGTCGATCGCGTCGCCACGGTGACGCTCAATCGTCCCGAGCGCAAGAATCCGCTGACGTTCGAAAGCTATCGCGAACTCACCGACTTCTTCCGCGCCTGCGCGATGGACGATGAGGTCAAGACCATCGTCGTGACCGGCGCGGGCGGCAATTTTTCGTCCGGCGGTGACGTATTCGAGATCATCGGTCCCTTGATTCAAATGGACACCAAGGGGCTCACCGCGTTCACCCGCATGACCGGTGACCTGGTGAAAGCGATGCGGGCCTGCCCGCAGCCGATCGTGGCCGCCGTCGAAGGCATCTGCGCCGGCGCCGGCGCGATCATCGCCATGGCGTCGGATTTGCGCCTCGCGGCGACAGGCGCCAAGGTCGCCTTCCTGTTCAACAAGGTCGGGCTCGCCGGCTGCGACATGGGCGCCTGCGCAATCCTGCCGCGCATCATCGGGCAATCACGGGCGTCGGAACTGCTCTACACCGGCCGCTTCATGACAGCGGAGGAGGGCGAGAAATGGGGCTTCTTCAGCCGCATCGTCACGGCGGAACAGGTGCTGCCGCAGGCGCAATTATTGGCCAAGCAGATTGCGGAGGGGCCGACTTTCGCCAACACCATGACCAAACGCATGCTGGCGATGGAATGGGCGATGTCGGTGGAGGAAGCGATCGAGGCCGAAGCGGTGGCGCAAGCGCTCTGCATGACCACGGAAGATTTCGCGAGGGCGTTCGAGGCGTTCTCGAACAAGCGTACCCCGGCGTTCCAGGGGAATTGACGGACGTTAACCGTAGCCCGGGTGCAGCGAAGCGAAACCCGGGACCACTGCCTCACCTGGCGAGAACCCCGGATTGCGCTTCGCTTCATCCGGGCTACGAACGGGCCCCTTGCCCGAATATTATTTTATGCTTAAAGTAATTTCCGGACTAGCCAGACAGCCTGTTCGGAGGCGGCAGATGAAGATCGCGATTATCGGCGGCGGACCGGCCGGTCTCTATGCCGCGATCCTCTTGAGGAAACAGCGGCCGCAGGCCGAGATCACCGTCTATGAGCGCAACCGCGCCGACGACACCTTCGGCTTCGGCGTCGTCTTCTCCGACGCCACGCTGGATAATTTCGAAAAGTACGATCCGCCGAGCTATCGCCGCATCACCGAGGAATTCGCCTATTGGGACGACATCGCCGTGCATTTCCGCGGCACCGTCCACCGCGTCGGCGGCAACGGCTTTTGCGGCTGCTCGCGCCGCACGCTGCTGTTGATCCTGCAGGAGCGCGCGCGCGAACTCGGCGTGACGCTTTTGTTCGAAATCGACATCGATGACGAGGCCCGCCTCGCCGACGCCGATCTCATCGTGCTGGCCGACGGCATCAACAGCCGCTTCCGCGACAAGCACATCGAGCATTTCCAGCCGCAGATCGATCTCCGCTCCAACAAGTTCGCGTGGATGGGCTCGACCCGGCCACTCGACGCCTTCACCTTCATCTTCCAGGAGACCGAGTGGGGCCCGTTCATCGCGCACGCTTATCAGTATGAAGCCGGGCGCTCGACCTGGATTTTCGAGACCGATGCCGAAACCTTCCAGCGCGCTGGGCTTGAAGGCTTGAACGAACAGCAATCCGCCGATCGCATGGCGGAAATCTTCGGCTGGTACCTCGAGGGCCATCCGCTGCTGATCAACCGCTCGATGTGGCGCAATTTCCCGATGATCCGCAGCCAGCGCTGGGTCAAGGACAACATGGTGCTGCTGGGCGACGCCAAGGCGACCGCGCACTTCTCGATCGGCTCCGGCACCAAGCTCGCGATGGAAGACGCGATTGCGTTAGCCGATGCGATGGCGCAGGCGCCGACCGTCAACGCCGCGTTGCAGAGCTACGAGCAGGGGCGGCGCGAGGAGGTCGAGAAGACCCAGCACGCGGCCGACGTGTCGCTGGTCTGGTTCGAGCATGTCGACCGCTTCTGGGATTTCGATCCCGTGCAGTTCGCGTTCGGCGTCATGACCCGCGCCAAGGCGATCACCTACGATAATTTGACGCTGCGCGCGCCGGAATTCGTCCGTGAAGTCGACAAGGCATTTGCAAAGCAGGTGCGTGCGAAGGGCTTTGACGTTGATCTCGACAAGCCCGTGGCACCGATGTTCCAGCCATTGAAACTGCGCGAGATGAAAGTGGCGAATCGCGCGGTGGTCTCGCCGATGTGCATGTATTCGGCGAAAGAGGGTGTGCCCGGCGATTTTCATCTCGTGCATTACGGCTCGCGCGCGATCGGGGGTGCGGGTTTGATCTTCACGGAGATGACCTGCGTCGGCCGCGAGGCCCGCATCACGCCCGGCTGCACCGGTCTGTGGAACGACGAGCAGCAGGCGGCCTGGACGCGCATCGTCGAGTTTGTCCACGCCAATTCGTCGGCAAAGATTTGCTTGCAGCTTGGCCACGCCGGCCGCAAGGGCGCGACCAAATTGATGTGGGAGGGCATGGACCGGCCGCTGGAAGAGGGCGGCTGGGACGTGATCTCGGCCTCCCCATTGCCCTACTTCCCCGACAGCCAGGTGCCGCGCGAAATGGATCGCGCCGCCATGGACCGCGTCAAGGCCGAGTTCGTGGCGGCGACATTGCGCGGCGTGGCCTGCGGCTTCGATATGCTGGAGCTGCACTGCGCCCATGGCTATCTGCTGGCGAGCTTCGTTTCGCCGCTGACCAACACGCGCACTGACGAATATGGCGGCACGCTCGCCAACCGGCTGCGCTATCCACTCGAAGTGTTCGAGGCAATGCGCGCAGCGTGGCCGGCGCACAAGCCGATGTCGGTGCGCATCTCCGCCACCGACTGGGCCGCGGGCGGCATCACCGGCGACGATGCGGTCGCGGTCGCGCGTGCGTTCGGCGAGGCCGGCGTCGATCTGGTCGATGTCTCCACGGGCCAGACCGTGCGCGACGCCCAGCCGGTCTACGGCCGTATGTTCCAGACGCCGTTTTCCGATCAGGTCCGGAATGAAGCCCGCGTCGCCACCATGTGCGTCGGGAACATCACGACCGCGGATCAGGTGAACACGATTTTGGCCGCCGGCCGCGCCGACCTCGTCGCGTTGGGCCGGCCGCATCTGGTCGATCCGTCCTTCACGATGCGGGCGGCCGCCTGGTATGGCGCCGATATTGCCTGCCCGCCGCAATATTTACCGGGCAAGGAACAGATCTTCCGCAACAGCGTGCGCGACCGGCAGGATTTCGAGGACCTCAAAGTTAAGGCTAAACCGAAAACCCGCGCCGAGCTGAAAGCCGAGGCGACAAAGCCGCTTGCAGCCGAATAGCGTGAATGGCAGGCTCCGGCTCAGTCCCTCCCTCTCCCTGCTCTTCGCGGGGTCGAGACGAGCGAAGCTCGCTGTTAGAGGGGCGGGGTGAGGGGCTGTGACCGTGAGCAGTGAACGCGGTGAGTCGGATACCCCCTCACCCGGATCGCAACAGCGATCCGACCTCTCCCCGCAATCGGGGCGAGGTAAAGAATAGAGCTTGAGTGGAGTAGCGCATGAAAGCGATCATCGTCGGAGGCGGCATCGGAGGCCTTACCACCGCGCTGATGCTGCGCGCCCGCGGTATCGACTGCGAATTGCTCGAGCAGTCCGACAGCATCCGCGAGCTAGGCGTTGGCATCAACACGCTGCCGCATGCGATCAGAGAATTGACCGGCCTCGGCCTCTTGGACCGGCTCGATGCCGCCGCAATCCGCACCGATCAATTGTACTATCTCAACCGCCACGGCCAGGAAGTCTGGCGCGAGCCGCGCGGCCTCGATGCCGGCCACGACGTGCCGCAATTCTCGGTCCATCGCGGCCGCCTGCAAAGCGTGATCCATCGCGCCGTCGAGGAACGTCTCGGCGGCGAGGCGATTCACACCGGTTGCCGTCTCGGCGCCTTTGCGCAGCACGAGGGCGGGGTGGTGGCGCACTTCTTCGACCGCACCGGCGCCCACGTCAAAACCGCGCGCGGCGATATTTTGATCGGCGCCGACGGCATTCACTCGCGGGTGCGCGAAATGCTGTTTCCGGACGAAGGCCCGCCGTGCTGGAACGGCTTGATGCTGTGGCGCGGCGCGCGCGACTGGCCGGCCTTCCTGACTGGCCGCTCGATGATCGTGGCCGGCGGGCTGAATGCCAAGGTCGTGGTCTATCCGATTGCGGAAGGCTCGAGTCCGTCGACCCGGCTGACCAACTGGGCCGTGATGGTGAAGATCGGCGACGGCAATTCGGCGCCGCCGCGCCGCGAGGACTGGTCGCGGCCCGGCAAGCGCGAGGAATTGATGCCGCATGTCGAGCGGTTCAAGGTGCCGTATGTCGACGTGCGCAGTTTGATCTCGGCAACGCCGGAATTTTACGAATATCCATGCTGCGACCGCGATCCGCTCCCGTACTGGACCTGGGGACGGGTGACGCTGCTCGGCGACGCCGCGCACCCGATGTATCCGGTCGGCTCCAACGGCGCCTCGCAGGCAATCCTCGACGCCCGCGCGCTGGCCGATGAACTGGCGCGCAGCGAGCATCCGCGTCAGGCGCTGGTGGCCTATGAGAAGAAGCGCCTGCCGATGACGGCCGAGATCGTGCGCTCCAATCGACGCGGCGGCCCCGAGGGCGTGATCGACGCGGTCGAGCAGTTGGCGCCGGACGGCTTCACCGATATCGAGAAGGTGCTGAGCCACGCCCAGCGCGAGGCGATCGTGCGCGGCTACGCCTCCAAGGCCGGCTTCGCCCCGCCGCCGCTCGGGCTAGCGGCGGTGCGGACATAACGCCACCGGGCTACGCGCGCTCACGCCCCCGGAGGCGGCGGCAGGAAGTGGATGTTGTGTTCGGCCGCCAGCGCTACCACCGCGTCCGGCGTCTGCTCCTTCATGTTGTGGATCGCCCAGAACAGATCATAGAGCCGCCGCGTCGGCGACACCCAGAACAGCGTCTTCGCGGTCCGTCCCGACTTGTTGAAGATGCCGTGCGGCTTGCCCATTGGCAGCCGAACCAGATCGCCGGGCGTCGCCTGGGTGTCGGCGCCGTCGAGGAAGAAATCGAGCTGGCCCTCCAGGATATAAAGATATTCGTCCTGGTCGGGATGGATGTGCGGCGGCACGAACGTCTCGGGCGGGAACGTCGCGTGCCACGAGAAGGAATGCTCGGTGACGTTCTTCGGCACATAGGTCTGGCCGAGAATGCTCCAGGAAATTCCCTGGATGCCTTCATTGGCGCGGGTGATGCCGGCGATTTCGGTCTTCATGTGTTGCTCCCTTCAAACATTATTTCGCGGCCGTGCAATCCTTGGCGTAACGATCGCCGTAGTTGGAAAAAACCTTCTCGACAATCTCGGTCTGGAATTTGCCGTCCGGGCGCTTGGCGACCTTGGTCAGATAGAAATTCTGAATCGGATAACCGTTGGCGTTGAACTTGAAGTCGCCGCGCAGCGAAGTGAACTCGGCCTTTTTCAACGCGGCGGACACCGCGTCCTTGTTTTTGAGGTCGCCCTTTGCCGCCTTCACCGCGCTGTCGATCAGCATGGCCGTATCGTAGCCCTGCATGGCGTAGGTGCCGGGCACGCTGTTATAGGCTGCCTCGTAGGCAGCGACGAACTTCCTGCTCTGCGGATTGTCCATGTTCGGCGCCCAGTTGGCGCCGCCGAACATGCCGACGGCGGCATCCTGCTGCGCGGGCAGGGTCGATTCGTCGACCGTGAACGCCGACAGTACCGGAATTTTGTCGGCAAGCCCGGCCTGCCGGTACTGCTTCACGAGACCGACGCCCATGCCGCCCGGCATGAAGGTGAACAGCGCATCGACTTTGGAGGAGGAGATCTTGGTCAGCTCGACCTGGAAATCCAGCGTGCCGAGCGGCGTGTAGCTCTCCTCGACGATCTCGCCCTTGTAGTCGAGCTTGAATCCGGCCGCCGAATCCTTGCCGGCCTGATAGTTCGGCACCAGCACGTACATACGCTTGTAGCCGCGGTCCTGCGCGACCTTGCCGAGGATCTCGTGAACCTGGTCGTTCTGGTAGGAGGTGACGTAGAAGAACGGGCTGCACTCCTTGCCGGCATAGCTCGACGGCCCTGCGTTCGGGCTGATCAGGAACGTCTTGTTCTCGGTCACCGGCCGGTGAATGGCCTGCAGGATGTTGGAGAAGATCGGCCCGACCACGAAATCGACCTTCTCGCGCTCGAGCAGGCCCTTGGCCTTGTTCACGGCGCCATCGGGCTTGAGTTCGTCATCGACGACGACGACTTCGACGTCCTTGCCGGCCATCTTGCCGCCGAGCTCCTTGACCGCGAGCTGGAAGCCATCGCGGGATTGCTGGCCGAGTACGGCCGCCGGGCCGGACAAGGTCGTGATCACGCCGATCTTGATCTTCTCCTGCGCTGCGGCCGGCCCGGCGGCAACGCCCAGCACCACGGCAAGTCCGGTCAGCTTCAACGACTGCTTCATGTTGTTCTCCGTTCGTCCGCTGTGCGGCCGGCACCCAACGCCACACCAATTGCTCGAAGGTGCAGCTTATTCTGACGGTGATGGCACCTGCAAGCACAACGCATCCATGCAAGCCGTGCGCCAATTGCTTGAAACTTAAAGAAATCTGGACAATGATCCCAAGCTGCGATCTGTTCGGGCTCGCCGAACGTCCAATGCCGACAAGATAGCACCATGACTCTCGATTCAGAGACCAAAGCCGTCGAGCTCCCGGAGCATCATGGCGACGAACTCAGGCTGTGGCTTCGCCTCCTGACCTGCACGACCCTGATTGAGGGCGAGGTACGCAGCCGCTTGCGCGAACGCTTCGATGTCACGCTGCCGCGGTTCGATTTGATGGCGCAGCTCGACAAGGTGCCGGAGGGCATGACGCTGTCCGATGTGTCCAAGCGTATGATGGTTTCGAACGGCAACGTCACTGGCCTCGTCGAGCGCCTGGTCGAATCCGGGCATCTCGACCGGCGCACCTCGGAGGTTGATCGCCGCGTACAGGTGATCCGTCTGACCAAGGCGGGTCGTGCCGAATTCCGCAAGATGGCGGCGGAGCACGAATTATGGATCGCCGATATCTTTGGAGACCTGACGCCGAAGGACGTCCGCGAGCTGATGCGCCTGTTGGCCAAAACCAAGGCGTCGGCGCAGAAGTCCGCAAGGTCGCGGGGCGGCTGAGGCTGATACGGGAAGGGTGATCCGTTGAGCGCGGATGTGGACTACGAGGCCGAATACAACAATCGCGCGCGGGTGCCGGAGCACTCGGCGATCATGGCCGGCTGGTCGCGCGATGCCGCAGCCTATCGCGAAGCGCATCAGGCGCGTCATAAGACAATTGCTTACGGCCCAGGCGAACGCAACCGGATCGATCTGTTTTCGGGCGATGGTGCGGGTCCGATCGTCGTCTTCATCCATGGCGGCTACTGGCAGGCACTCGATGGTTCGGCGTTCAGCCACCTGGCCGCGGGATTGAATGCCCATGGCATCGACGTCGCGGTGCCGAGCTACGATCTGTGTCCCGCCGTTTCCGTCGGCGAGATTATTGATGAGATGCGGGCGGCGGCGCGGGAACTGGCAAAGCTCGGACGGCCACTCGTCGTCAGCGGCCATTCGGCGGGCGGCCATCTCGCGGCCTGCCTGCTGGCGACCGACTGGCGTGCGTTCGATGCGTCGCTGCCGGAGGATCTCGTAACCGCGGCCTACGCCATTTCAGGCTTGTTTGATCTTCGTCCGCTGGTCAAGACGTCTATCAACACCGCGTTGAAACTCGACGACACATCTGCGAGGGCGGTGAGCCCGTTGTTCTGGAAATCGCCGTCGCACGGCATGCTGGACGCCGTGGTCGGGGGCAACGAGAGCGCCGAATATCTCCGGCAGAGCCGCATCATCACGGACGCCTGGGGCGCGGCCGGCATCGCGACGCGATTTGCGACGATTCCCGACGCCAACCATTTTACCGCCATCGCGCCGCTCGCCGATCCCAACTCGCCGATGACGCTGCGGCTGAAGCAACTCGCCGGGCGTTAGTTCATCCCGCGCAGGGTCGCCGATGGCTTTTCGCCGAACTTGGCGCGGTAGGCGCTTGCCATTCGGCTGAGATGAGTAAATCCGAGTTCGAACGCTATGTCGGTGATGCTTTCGTCAGGGGAGGCGATCCGCTGGTGGAGAAATTCACCCCGCCGGACGCCGCAGCCTATGGCCGCTTCCTTGCGGCGGCGCCGGACTACCGGGCCGTCTGAGGGGCAGGTTCCCGCTCGTGGTTAATCGCTCCGGTGGGAAGACGTGATTCCACCCTTGCGAAAAATTGCTTTAAGCCTAAAATGATTTGCAAGACGGCGTTGCCGGGCGTCTTCGATATTGATCTCGAGCCTTTCATAGGTGGAAGCGAGGGGAGATTGAAAATGTCAGGTCCCAGCAGGACCCCTGGTTGGTCTCTTGGCCCGTCCGGTCACGTCGACGATTTTGCGCGGCGAAATCTGCCGTTGCCAGAGCAATGGCCGGATCTGCTGCTCGACCGGCCGGAATTTCAGTATCCCGAATATCTAAACGCCGCAGTCGAACTGACCGACCGGATCGTCGAAAAAGGCTGGGGCGATCGGATCGCGCTGATCGGCAACGGCCGCCAGCGCACCTACAAAGAATTGGCCGATTGGTCCAACCGCCTCGCGCATGCGCTGGTGGAGAACTACGGCGTCAAGCCCGGCAACCGCGTCCTGATCCGCTCCGGCAACAATCCGGCGCTGGTCGCGGCATGGCTTGCCGCCACCAAGGCAGGCGCCATCGTGGTCAACACCATGCCGATGCTGCGTGCCGGCGAATTGGGCAAGATCGTCGACAAGGCGGAGATTGCGCTGGCGCTGACCGACAGCCGTATTGCCGATGAGCTGGTCGCGTGCGCGAAGACCAACCGCTTCCTGAAGCAGGTCGTGAATTTCGACGGCACGTCCAACCATGATGCCGAGCTCGACCGGGTGGCGCTGAACAAGCCGGTGAAGTTCGACGCCGTGAAGACGGGCCGCGACGACGTCGCGCTGCTCGGATTCACCTCAGGCACTACGGGCGAGCCTAAGGCAACGATGCATTTCCATCGCGATCTCATGATCATTGCGGACGGCTATGCCAGGGAAGTGCTTAACGTCACCGAGGATGATGTTTTCGTCGGCTCGCCGCCGTTGGCCTTTACCTTCGGGCTCGGCGGTCTTGCGATCTTCCCTCTGCGGTTCGGTGCGACGGCGACGCTGCTGGAAACCGCATCGCCACCCGAGATGGTCAAGATCATCGAGACCTACAAGGCGACCATCTGCTTCACCTCGCCGACCGCGTATCGTGCGATGATGGCAGCGATGGACAACGGCGCTGATCTGTCGTCGCTGCGGCTGGCGGTTTCCGCCGGCGAGACGTTGCCGGCGCCGGTGTTCGAAAGTTGGACCCGCAAGACTGGCAAGACCATTCTCGACGGCATCGGCTCCACGGAACTGCTGCACATCTTCATCACCAACCGCGTCGGCGATGCGGTGGCGGGAACGACGGGACATCCCGTGACGGGCTACGAGGCCAAGATCGTCGACGACGACATGAACGAATTGCCGCCAGGTACGGTCGGCAAGCTTGCGGTGCGCGGGCCGACCGGATGCCGCTATCTCGCCGATGCGAGGCAGTCGAACTATGTGCGCGCCGGCTGGAACCTGACAGGCGATACCTTTATCCGCGACGCGACCGGCCGACTGTCCTTTGTCGCCCGCTCGGACGACATGATCGTCTCCTCCGGCTACAACATTGCAGGGCCCGAGGTCGAAGCGGCGCTGCTGTCGCATCCGGCCGTCGCCGAATGCGGCGTGGTCGGCGCGCCCGACGAGGCGCGCGGCATGATCGTCAAGGCCTATGTGGTTCTGGCGGGGGGCGCTGCTGCCGACGCTGCGCTGACGCAGGCCTTGCAGGATCATGTCAAGCAGACGATTGCACCCTATAAATATCCGCGTGCGATCGAATATGTCGTGCAACTGCCGAAGACCGAAACGGGCAAGCTGAGGCGCTTTGCGCTGAGGCAGATGGCTGCGGCCGGCCCGGCGTCGCCAAGCGTTGCCGCGGAATAATATGTAACCCGATGGAGAAAAGCCGGTGACCGCCCCCAAAGGCCCCACGCTGAGTGTGGTGCCTCATCCCACGACCGACACCTCGTCGCCGGGCTCGCAAGTGCTGCAGCCGAGCGGCTGGCCGATACCGAAAGGATACGCCAACGGCATGGCCGCCGATGGTCGCCTCGTGGTGACCGGCGGCGTGATCGGCTGGGATACGCAGGGCCGCTTGGAGCCCGATTTCGTCGCGCAAGTGCGTCAGACGTTGAGCAACGTTGCCGAGATTCTCGCCGAGGGTGGCGCCAGACCTGAGCATCTGGTGCGCCTGACCTGGTATGTCGTCGACATCGAGGAATATCTCGCAAGCCTGAAAGAGCTTGGCCGCGTTTATCGCGAGATTTTCGGCGCGCATTATCCGGCAATGGCGCTGGTGCAGGTGGTGCGCCTGGTCGAGAAAGCGGCGCTCGTCGAGATCGAGGCGACGGCGGTGGTGCCGCGCTAGAGTTTGCTTCATCTAGGCTGAAACGTCTGCACCGCCTGACGCGCGCCCAGTGCGTAAAGCTTTGCGAGCGCCTCGGTGACGGCGCTGCGCATGCGAGGATCGTTGCCGAGCGTGCCGAAGATGGAGCTGATCTCCAGCAGCGCGGGAGCAAGCCGCTCCGCCATCGGGCCGGCGCGCTCGGCAATATCAGCCAATTCTCTCGCAAGGGGATCGCGCACGTCGATGGCGCGGCCTTGCTCGTCGGTCCCGGTGACGTAACGCATCCAGCCGGCCACCGCGAGCGCGTGGGTATTGATTGGCAACCCCAGCCGCAGCCGGTCCTGCATGGTGGCGAGCAGCCGTTGCGGCAGTTTCTGTGATCCGTCCATCGCGATCTGCCAGGTGCGATGGTGCAGGGCCGGATTGGAGAAGCGCTGCAGCAGCGATGCGCTATAGGCTGCCAGATCAGTGCCTGCAGGCATCGCCAGCGTCGGCGCTGCGTCTTGCATCACCTGTCGGGCAAATGCCACAAAGCGATGGTCGGTCATGGTTGCGGCGATAGTTTCATGGCCCGCGAGATATCCGAGATAGGCGAGCGCGGAGTGGCTGGCGTTGAGCAGCCGCAGCTTCATATGTTCGAACGGCGTTACATCCGAAACCAGTTGCACGCCCGCGGCCGCAAAATCCGGCCGCCCGGCCGGAAAATGGTCTTCAACGATCCATTGCGTGAACGGTTCTGTGATGATGGGCCATGCGTCGATCATTCCGAGCGCTGAAGAAATCTCCGCCCGGTCGAGCTCGGTCGTCTCCGGTACGATCCGGTCCACCATGGTCGAAGGGAACGCCACCTCGGCTTCAATCCATTTGGCGAGATTGCGCGATCCCAAGGCAGCGAACTGCATCACGATGCGCCCGACCGTCTGGCCGTTGGCGGAAAGATTGTCGCAGGAGAGAACGGTGAAGGGGGCTTCGCCCGCGATCCGTCTGCGCGCGAGCGCGGCTACCAGGAATCCGATGGCCGAGCGCGGCGTGCCCGGATTCTGCAGGTCATGAACGATATCGGGATGATGCTCGTCGAGATCGCCGGTCCGCGGCGTATGGCAATAGCCCTTCTCGGTGACCGTCAGCGACACGATACGTGTGGCCGGGTTCGCCAAGCGCGCAATCAACTGGCCAGGTTTTTCGGTGGCGACGTCGATAGCGAGAACCGAGCCGATGATGCGGTGATCGGTGCCCGCGCCGGAGCGAATGGCCAGCGTGTAAAGGCCGTCCTGCGGGGCCAGGGCGTCGCGTGTCGCCGGATTGCGCAAGCTGGCCCCAACGATTCCCCAATCCATCGTGCCGCCAGCCAAGAGATGGTCGATCACCACCGCCTGGTGTGCCCGGTGGAACGCGCCAATTCCGAGATGAACGACGCCTGGCGAGATCAGCGAGCGGTCATACGCCGGTTGCCGGATCCGGCCCGGAAGCCGATGAAGGTTAGCGTTCGAAAGGCGGAAACTGCCGTCTTTTGGGCCGGAAGGCGGGATTTTTGCCGTTTCGCTTGACATGGCAGGCTCGATCGATCAATCGTTGGTCAATTGGTAAGGCCAATGTTCCCGATTTATTGGCCTTGGGCAAATCAAAGCAAGAAAAATCCGATTCACTTGAGGGGATCGTCAGGGAGAGCCGAGCGTGCCGCTCGAAGCCGTTGAAGCGCGACGCCTTTATCGCCAGGTTGCCGATCAGCTTCGCGCCTTGATCGACAGCGGCGAATACCGTGTGGGCAGTCGGCTTCCGACCGAGCGCGACCTTGCCGAACAGTTGAAAGTGTCGCGCCCGACCGTGCGCGAAGCTCTGATCGCTCTGGAGGTGGAGGGCCGGGTTCGGATCCGAGTCGGCTCCGGAATTTATGTCAGTGAACCAGCGGCGTTGGCTCCGCCTTTGCCATTGACGGCCGAGATCGAAGGTCCATTCGAACTCTTGCGCGCGCGCGAATTCCTCGAAGGCGCCATTGCCGAACAGGCGGCGCGGGTCGCGACAGCCGACGATATCGCGCGGATCGACGCTTCGCTGGACGCGATGGCCACCGTGCAGCATCCCGGCGAAGCCTCGATGATCCACGACCGCGCGTTTCATGTCGCGGTCGCCGGATGTCTCGACAACGCCGTGCTGGTCCGCGTGGTCGGCGAATTGTTCGACCAACGGCTCAATCCCTATTTCGCCAAGCTCGCGCATTATTTCGAAAATCCGGAATCCTGGAATGCAGCGCTGGCCGAGCACCGCGCGATCCGCGATGCCATCGCCGCGCACGATCCGGACGCCGCTCGCATGGCGATGCGCGAGCACTTGGCGCGTTCGCAGGCCCGTTTTGCGCAAAATTTCGGGGCGGAAGCTTCGTCCGCCTCGCGCGTGCGCGCCAGGAGCGGCTGAAACGAGGAGAATTCGAACGGTCCGGCGAAATGTTGGGCCGTTTGAGTAACAAAAGCAAATTGTAACGATGGAGGAAATTCACGTGTTGAAGAAATTGACGATTGCATTTGCGGCGTCTGCGGCTGCGCTGTTGGCGGCGACCACATCGGGCATGGCGCAGAGCAAGCTGAAATGGGCCCACGTCTACGAAACCTCGGAGCCGTTCCACACCGCTTCCGTCTGGGCCGCGGGCGAGATCAACAAGCGCACCAATGGGCGCTACCAGATCGATGTCTATCCGGCCTCACAGCTCGGCAAGGAAACCGACATCAACCAGGGGCTTTCACTGGGCTCCGTCGACATGATCATCTCCGGCTCGAGCTTTGCGGCCAAGAGCTATCCCCCGATTGGCGTGACCTATTATCCCTACACCTTCCGCGATGCCGATCATCTCCTGGCGTACACCAAGAGCGACGTCTTCAAGGAGCTTGCCAAGGGCTACGAGGACAAGAGCGGTCACCACATTCTGGCAGTGACCTATTACGGTGTGCGTCACACCTCGTCGAACAAGCCGATCAAGTCCTGCACCGACATGAAGGGCCTCAAGATTCGCGTGCCCGACGTGCCGGCCTATCTGGCGATGCCGCGCGCCTGCGGCGCCAACACCGCGCCGATTGCGTTTGCCGAGGTCTATCTCGCGCTGCAGAACGGCACCGTGGAGGCCCAGGAAAACCCGCTCACCACGATCGAGGCCAAGAAGTTCTACGAGGTGCAGAAGCACGTCGTGCTGACCGGCCACATCGTCGATCATCTCAACACCGTGGTCTCCGGCGCGCTCTGGAAAAAGTTGTCAGAGGAAGACCGCAAGATCTTCACCGACGTCGCGCAGGAAGCGGCGGCGAAGGCAACCGCCGAGATCAAGACCAATGAAGCCAAGCTGGTCGATTTCTTCAAGCAGAAGGGTCTGACGGTGACCGAGGTCAACAAGGACGAGTTCCGCGACACCGTGCTCAAGACTACGAGCTTCGAGAGCTTCGACTACCGTAAGTCCGACTGGGATCGTATCCAGGCGGTGAAGTAAACGGCTAGGCTTTTCGTCCGTGCCTGCCGCGATTTTCGGCGGCAGGCACGGCGGAAGCCGCGAATACGCCAGCCCGGGGAGGCCGCATGTCGACGGTTGAAGTGCACAAGCAGATCACGGCGGACGAGATCGCCCATACATTCGAGGACGAGGTCCCCAAGGGCGCCGATCTCGGGCAGTATGCGGCGGAGGACTGGCTGGCTCTCGCAATCTTCTGGGTCATGGCGCTCTCCGTGTTCCTGCAGTTCTTCACCCGCTATGTGCTCAACGACAGCTATGCCTGGACCGAGGAGATCGCGACCTATTGCCTGATCGGCGTGGTCTTTATCGGCTCGGCGATGTGCGTGCGGCTGTCACGGCACATTCAGGTCGATCTCGTGTTCCGCTATTTGCCCCATCCGCCGGCGCGCGCGCTTTCGACCGTCATCGACCTGATCCGGATCGCGTTCTTCGGCTATGCGATCAAGCTGGTCTGGCAATTCATCCAGATCATCGGCGACGAGCGGATGACGACGATCAAGCTTCAAAAGGGGTTTGTCTATTACGCCGTGCTGCTCGGCTTCGTGCTGATGTTCGCGCGCTCGATCCAGATCGCGGTCGAGAACTGGCGACGGGGGTTCTCCATCCTGGAGCGACCCGGCGCGTTCGACGGAACGGAAGGGTAGGGCGATGCTGTTGCTGCTTGGGGGATTTCTGCTGCTGATGCTGCTCGGCCTGCCGGTCGCGCTCGCTATGGCGGTGTCGTCGCTCGTCTACATTCTGGTCACCGGCATCACGCCTGACGTGACATTGGCGCAGCGCATGATTGCCGGCGTCGAGAGCTTTCCGCTGCTCGCTGTGCCGTTCTTCATTCTGGCCGGCAATCTCATGAACATCGCGGGCGTGACCGGCCGCATCTACAAATTCGCGGTTGCGCTGGTGGGCTGGATGCGCGGCGGCCTCGGACACGTCAATATCGTCGGTTCCGTGATCTTCTCCGGCATGTCGGGCACCGCGATCGCGGATGCCGCGGGGCTCGGCACCATCGAAATCAAGGCGATGAAGGACCACGGCTATTCGACCGAGTTCGCCGTCGGCGTGACCGCGGCATCCGCCACGCTCGGCCCGATCATCCCGCCATCGCTGCCGTTCGTGATCTACGGCATGATGGCGAACGTCTCGATCGGCGCACTGTTTCTCGGCGGCGTGATACCTGGCGTGGTCATGACGTTGGCCATGATGGCGACGGTCGCCTATTTCGCCCACAAGAACGGCTGGGGCAGTGACTCGCCGTTCTCCTGGCCGCAGCTTGGCTCGGCTGCCATCGAGATCTTCATCGTCCTTGCGTTCCCATTGGTTGTCTGGCTGCTGGTTGTCGGCGGGCTTTCGGTGAACATGGCGGTCGGCATCGGTCTCGTGGCGCTGCTGGCGCTCGACTGGTATTTCGACTTCTCTGCCGTGATGGCGCTGATGGCGCCGGTCATCCTGATCGGCGGCATGACGCTCGGCTGGTTCACGCCGACCGAAGCCGCGGTTGCCGCGGTGATCTGGTCGTTGTTCCTCGGGCTGGTCCGCTATCGCTCGATGACGCTGCAGACGGTCGCGAAAGCAACCTTCGATACCATCGAGACCACGGCGTCCGTGCTGTTCATCGTAACCGCGGCCTCGATCTTCGCCTGGTTGCTCACGGTCTCGCAGGCGGCGCAGACGCTGACGGACGCGATGCTGGGGATCACCCACAACAAATGGGTGTTCCTGCTGCTGGCGAACATCCTGATCCTGTTCGTCGGCTGCTTCATCGACACCATCGCCGCCATCACCATTCTGGTGCCGATCCTGCTGCCGATCGTTCTGAAACTGGGCATCGATCCCATTCATTTCGGCCTGATCATGACGCTGAACCTGATGATCGGCCTCCTTCACCCGCCGCTCGGCATGGTGCTGTTCGTGCTGGCGCGGGTAGCAAAGCTGTCCGTCGAGCGCACGACGATGGCGATCCTGCCGTGGCTGGTGCCGCTGCTCTTGGCGCTCGTCGCCATCACCTACATCCCGGAGCTGACGCTCTGGCTGCCAAAATACATGGGGCTCTCAAAATGACATCGACGGCTTTGGCTGCAACCCTGTTTGGCCCGGAAGATCTGCGCATGATGGAGCGGCCGCTTGATCCGCTTGCGTCAGGCATGGTGCGCATCCGCTTCGGTGCCGGCGGCATCTGCGGCTCGGATATGCATTACTACCGCCATGCCCGCACCGGCGATTTTGTCGTGACTTCGCCGCTTGTGCTCGGCCATGAGATCGCGGGCGAAGTCGTGGAGATCGCGGGCAGCGCCCCGGACCTGAAGGTCGGCGATCGCGTCGCCGTTAACCCGTCGCGCTGGTGCGGCCATTGCAAACCGTGTCTCGAAGGCCGGCCCAATCTCTGCGAAAACATCTTCTTCATGGGATCGGCCTCGAAGACCCCGCATATGCAGGGCGGCTTTTCGTCTTACTTCGACGCAATCCCGGCGCAATGCGTGAAGATCCCCGATCACGTGACGTATCAGGCGGCGGCGCTCGCCGAGCCGCTTGCGGTCTGCCTGCATGCGGTCGCCCGCGCCGGTGACGTTACCGGCAAGCGCGCGGTGCTGTTCGGCGCCGGACCCATCGGCCTCCTGACCATGCTGGCGGCGCAGCGCGCAGGCATCGCGGAGACCACCGTCGTCGACATCGCGGCGGCGCCGCTGGCATTCGCCACGAGGTTGGGCGCGAACCATGTCGTCGACATCTCCGGCGGCGAAGAGGCGCTGAAGGCGCAGGCCGCGGCGCAGCCGTTCGATGTAGCTTTTGAGGTCTCGGGAACGGCGGCGGGCTTGGCCAGCGCCATCGGCGTCGTCAGGCGCGGCGGCGTCGTGGTTCAGGTCGGCAACCTCCCGGGCGGGCAGATCCCGGTGCCGGCGAATGCCGTGATGGCGAAAGAGATTGACCTGCGCGGCTCGTTCCGCTTCGGGGCGGAATTCTTCACCGCGATCGAACTGATTGGCGATGGCAGCGTCGACGTGCTGTCGCTGGTGACCGCACAACGCCCGCTCGCGGTCGCACCCGACGCGGTGCGGCTGGCGCTCGACCGGTCGCAGAGCGTCAAGGTCGTGCTGACGGCTTGATCGCAGTTCTCATTTCAGGAGCTTCCGCATGATGCTGCAGGGGTGGCGGTGGTACGGGCCCAACGATCCCGTATCGCTCGACGACATTCGCCAGGCCGGCGCGACCGACGTGGT
Source organism: Bradyrhizobium australiense (assembly GCF_013114825.1). Classification (GTDB taxonomy): domain Bacteria; phylum Pseudomonadota; class Alphaproteobacteria; order Rhizobiales; family Xanthobacteraceae; genus Bradyrhizobium; species Bradyrhizobium australiense. Next base: position 509,492 of record NZ_JAAVLX010000001.1, read on the forward strand.
GACGGCGCTGCATCAGGTGCCGATTGGGGAAGCCTGGACGCGCTCAGCCGTCGAGGAGCGCAAGAACCTGATCGAGCACTCGCAGCCCGGGCGCTCGCCGCTGACCTGGTCGGTGGTGGAATCGATTCCGGTGCCGGACGACGTCAAGCGGATGGGCGGCAAAGCGACCCGCTCGATCGAGGCCTGGATCGCGAGCATGGAGGCGATCGCTGCCGCCGGCATCAAGATCATCTGCTACAATTTCATGCCTGTGGTGGACTGGTGCCGCACCGATCTCGAATGGGAGCTGCCGAACGGCGCCAAGGCGATGCGCTTCGACCAGGACCGATTCGCGGCGTTCGACCTACACATCCTGCAGCGCCCCGAAGCGCCGGCGGAATATTCCGAGGCCGCGCGGCTTCGTGCGAAGCAGGTCTATTCGGAGATGACGCAGGCCGACATCGACGTTCTCATCACCAACATTGCCAGCGCACTGCCGGGATCGACCACCGATCCGCTGACCATTCCGCAGTTCCGCGACCGGCTGCAGCAGTATCGCGGGATCAATTCCGCGGTGCTGCGCCAGCGTCTCAGCGAGTTTCTCGCACGCATCGCGCCGGTGGCGGAGCAGCTTGGCGTCATGCTGACGCTGCATCCGGACGATCCGCCGCGTCCGCTGTTCGGCCTGCCGCGCATCGCCTCGTCGGCGGAGGATTATCAGGCGCTGTTCGACGCGGTGCCATCCAAGGCCAACGGCATCTGCCTTTGTACCGGTTCGCTCGGCGTGCGCACGGAGAACGATCTGCCCGCGATGGCCAAGCGCTTCGCGCCGCGCATTGGTTTCGCGCATCTGCGGGCGACCAAGCGGGAAGCCGATGGCCTGTCGTTCTTCGAGTCCGATCATCTCGATGGCGATGTCGATATGATCGCGGTGTTGAAGGCTTTACTGGCGGAGAACCGAACGCGTTCGCCGGAAAATCAGATCGTGTTCCGGCCCGATCACGGCCACCGCATGCTCGACGATCTTGCGGACACCAAGCGCACCAATCCCGGCTACACCGCGATCGGCCGGCTGCGCGGCCTAGCCGAGCTGCGTGGTGCCATCCGCGCCATCGAACACGCCGGTTGATTATCCTCAGGCCGGCATTCGCGCCTGCTTGGCGGCCTCGAAGGCCACCAGCCGCTCGGCGAATTTGCCGTTGGTGACCAGCCCGTGATTTGCCGCGGCGCGCTCCCTGTCAGTGCTGCGGCCCCATCAGACGCCGCGCATTCTCCGCGCATAATAGATGGTGGTGAAGATTGGCGATCCATTGACGTCCGGAAGCGGTCAGGTTCAGGTACTTGATGGCCTCATCGAGATGCTCCGAGACGCTGTTCCAGAAGAAATCCGGATATTTTTCCACGAGATCCGCCGGACATGAATATCCAAGCTGGCGATTCATCCCTGTTTCTTCAAATTCGTAAAAAAGTGCGTTGACCTTCCTTGCGTACATCGGGTCGCCAAGTTGCCCGATCAGGTCCGCCGCCTGAACCAGACGGGGTATGTTCGTCTCCGTCGTCTTTCTCTCGGGTGGAGGCGGGAAACGCGTATGTTCGATCGCCTCCACGATGCGCGCGGCGTCCATCACTGGTGAATTTCCAAGCCGCTCCACGGCAAACAGCTTCGAACGGTCGACGTGGTAGGGCATCAGCGCGGCATCGGAGGCTCCGCGAGGCAAGGCAATTCTCCGTCCATCTTCATTGACCACGAACTCGTCGTCGGTATCGCCGCTCAATATGCCGCGAACATAGCCGATGTCGTGCAGCAGGCAGGCAACGATGAGATGCGTGTAGTCGGAAGGTTCGATGCGGCGCGACATCATCAGGCCTTGCAGGATGTCGCGGCCGGCCATCGTAACCAGCCACGTATGCTCATAATTGTGATAGAGAGCGTCGCTTCTTCCAATACATTCGATGGTGATCCGAGCAAGTGACCCGAGGCGCTCTGCCAGATCGTCGTGCGTCGGACCAAAGATTTCGCGGAAGTCTTTGGTCAGGAATTTGCCGAGCTTGCGAGCCGCCGACGCCGTGATGGTTCTCATCGTCACTCTCCGAAGAACCGGAGCCGTTCAGCGGAAGATTATCACAGGTCTGAGCGACTTGGCATGCCGCGGTCGCGGTCTCGCGAACCAAGGCGGCTTCGGGACGCACCGGTATCAGCTTCCGTCCGTCCGGGCAGCGAAAGGAGCCTCGCAGCATCATTGGGGCAGGCGGAAGGGACGAGCGGGAAGCATGTAGTCGCATGCCTGTGTCGCGAGCGGGGATGATTGCTGGCAGCGTTGGTTGAAGCCATGCGCCTGGTCAAATGAAATCGCTTCAGCCCGTATTTTGATCCGGTGGCAGTCCGCCGGGTCTTCAACTATAATCTCCGAATCCAGATTGGTTCGCCCGCCAAATGCCCGACGGCTCCGCCACTGCCCATCATTATCGCCCGAAGCTCGCCACCGTCCTGTCCGAGGGATACGATCTCGGCTGCTTTCGAAAGGATTTGCTGGCGGCTTTGACCGTCGCCATTGTCGCCCTCCCGCTCTCGATGGCGATCGCCGTCGCCTCGGGCGTCTCGCCCGAGCGCGGATTATACGCCGCCGTTATCGGCGGCTTTTTAGTGTCGGCGCTGGGCGGCAGCCGCTATCAGATCGGTGGTCCCGCCGGCGCGTTCATCGTCCTGGTATCGGCCACCGTGACGAGGTTCGGCATCGAGGGGCTGCTGCTGACGGTCTTTATCTCCGGCTTCATGCTGACGCTGATCGGTCTGCTGCGGCTCGGGGCGCTGATCCGCTATATTCCGCATCCGGTGACAGTCGGCTTTACCTGCGGCATTGCGGTCACGATCTTTGCCAGTCAGCTCAGGGATCTCGGTGGCCTCAAGCTGCCTGCGGTCGAACCCGGGCCGCTATTGCCGAAGCTTGTGATGCTCGGCCAATCTTTGCCGACCATCAGTCCGGCTGCGCTGGCGGTTGGCGTGGGGTCGGCGGGCCTGATCTTCCTGCTGCGGCGGCGGGCGCCGAATTGGCCGGGAATGCTGATCGCTGTCACGCTTGCTTCGGCCGCCGCCTCTCTGTTTCATCTGCCGGTAGAGACCATCGGCAGTCATTTCGGACAATTGCCGAGCGGCGTGCCGTCACCGCAGCTACCGTCGATCTCTTATGCTGCGGTGCTTGAGGTGTTGCCGGCGGCGCTTTCCTTCACCCTTATAGGGGCGGTCGAGAGCCTGTTGTCCGCCAAGGTCGCCGACGGTATGACCGGGCGCAAGCACCGCTACAACATGGAGGTGGTGGCGCAGGGCATCGCGAATGTCGCTTCCGCTATATTCGGCGGCATCAGCGTGACCGGAACGATCGCGCGTACCGCGACCAACATTCGCGCGGGCGCCTGCAGCCCGGTTTCCGGCATGGCGCATGCGATCTTCGTTCTGGCTTTCATGCTGGTCGCGGCGCCGTTAGCGAGTTTCATCCCGCTCTCTGCGCTGGCGGGCGTGCTGGTGGTGGTGTGCTGGAACATGGCGGAGAAGGAAGAATTCCTTCGCTTGCTTCACGATTGGCGCAGTGCGGCGGTGCTGATCGCAACTTTCGGCCTCACGCTGATCGAAGACCTGACGTTCGGCATCATCGCCGGATGCGCGCTGGCCGCAGCGTTGGCGATCTACGATCGCGTCCGCGCCTAATCCCTCGCCGGTGGCTTGGTCGCGAACTGCGGAAACATCGCCGCGACGACGGGGCCGTCGGTGCGCCAGGAGTGGCAGCCGCCGATGAAGAACGGGCGCTGGCCCGAGTTCTGCTGGTTCTCCAGCGTATCGCGGCCTTCCGGGTTCATGCCGTAGGACATGGTCTGGTACAGCGTGGTCACGGCGGGACCGAGCAATTCGGCGAGATGCGTGCAGGTCTCGAGCCGGCCGATCTTGCGCCGCACCGTCTCGCGCCAGCCCGGGCCGATCCGCTCGCCGATCAGGCGCTGCAGGACCGGCTCGACCTCGATGCAGGTCGGATACGGCGTCGCGCGCATCATCGCCTCCGCCTCGAGGATGGTCATGCGGTCGTCGATCGCCAGCCGCAGGCCGATGTCGTGCACGGGATCGCCCGGCTTCAGTTCGCCACGGAAACGATCGGCACGCTGGGTGAAGGGTTTTGTATCCCGCAGCCACGCCTCGACTTCCCAGAGTCCGTCGTCGCGCAGAAAGCCTTCGCATTCGACCGACCGCCTATGCATCAAGCGGCGCGATTTGTTGCTATCTTCCAAAGACATCAGTCCGTATCCTGCTTCGACGCGTCGCTTCAACCGAACTTCACGATCATCTTCCCAAGCGCCGATCGCGACTGCATGGTCTTGAATGCCTCTCGGAAATTCTCGAACGGCACGATCTTGCCGACGACGGGCTGCAATTTGCCCGATGCCAGCCAGTCGAACAATTGCGCCATCAGGCGGGCGTGTGTTTCCGGCTCGCGCTTCTGGATCTGGGCGAGATCGACGCCAAGCAGCGCGCCGCCCTTGAGCAGCGGCAGGTTGAACGCCAGCGCCGGAATGGTGCCGGAGGCGAATCCGACGACGAGGTGCCGCCCGCGCCAGGCGATCGAGCGAAACGCCTGCAGCGCTATTTCGCCGCCGACGGGATCGAAAATGACATCCGGGCCATGCCCGCCGGTCAGCGCCTTGAGCGTGTCGCGCCAGTCCGCCTGGGTGTAGTCGATGGTCTGATCGGCGCCGTGACGAACCGCGAAGTCGCGCTTTTCCGCCGTCGAGGCGGCGGCGATCACCCGCGCGCCCATCAGCTTGCCGAGTTGAACCGCGGCGATGCCGACGCCGCCGGCCGCGCCCAGCACCAGCAATATCTCGCCTTCGCGCAGCGCCGCACGGGCCTCCAGCGCATAAAGCCCGGTCAGGTAGTTGGCCTGAAACGATGCGCCGGCCTCGATGGGAACTTGCGGCGGCAGGTGCTGTAGTGCCGCTGACGGTACCGAGATATACTCGGCGAGCGCGCCGGAACGGGCCATTCCAATCACGGGCATGCCCGGCTTGAAGGCGCCGACTTTATCGGCGACGGCATCGACCGTTCCGGCAAACTCCGTCCCCGGCACGAACGGCAGCGGGTCCTTGGTTTGGTAGAGACCCTGCACCTTCAAGCCATCGACGAAGCCGACTGCCGCCGCGCCGATCCTGACGCGGACTTCGCCCGCGGCGAGGTCGGGCGTATCGATCTCCTTGATCGAGATGCCGTCGATCGAATTGTAGTTGTCGACAACGACCGCCTTCATGCAAATTCTTTCATGCGTTTTCTCTTCGTGCGCCAAGATGTTGCGCCGGCATCTTGAGATGCCTGCGGATGCTTGAGGTGAACTCTATTCGGCCGCTTCGGCCTGCCGGTCGATCGCAAGCGCGCCTTGCTTGATGCGTGGAATCAAGTCGCGGCCGATCGCCATCGTGTCGTGCGGATTCTCAAAACCGCGCAGCAGGAAGGAATGAATGCCGAGCCGGTAATATTCCAGCACCGCTGCCGCGATCTGCTCGGGCGTTCCAACCAGGCAGGACGTATTGCCGGGGGCGCCGGTGGCCCGCGCAATCCCCATCCATAGCCGTTCGTCATGGACATCGCCGCGCGCGGCGTAGCCGAGCAGGCGCTCGGCGGAATGATTGGTCGGCTGCGGCGCGGCGCCGGTCTTGCGTTCGACGTCCGCCAGCAGGGCGTTCGCCTTGTCCCACGCCGCACCTTCGGTATCCGCCATGACCGGCCGCAGCGACATGTTGAAGCCCACCTGGCGCCCGAAGACGGCGGCGCGCCGGCGGAAATCCTGCACCCGTTCCCGCGTTTCCTTCAGCGGCTCGCCGAAGATCGCGAACACGTCGCAATGCTTGGCTCCCATCGCCAGCGCGCCCTCCGATGAGCCGCCGAAGAACAGCGGAGGAAAGGGTTTCTGATAGGGCTTGATATCGGAGAAACCGCCCTCGACGCGGTAGAACTCGCCCTTATGATCGATCGGGTCGTCGCTGGTCCAGAGTTTCTGCATCACCTCCAGATATTCGCCGGCGCGGCGATAGCGGTCGTTCTTGGGCAGAAAATCGCCTTCGCTGGCCTGGTCCGCGTCGCTGGTGCCGGCGATGATATGCAGCGCCATCCGGCCCTGCGTGAGTTGGTCGAAGGTCGCGACCTGCCGCGCGGCCAGTGCGGGGGCCACCGAGCCCGGCCGGTGCGCAATCAGGAACTTGATCCGCTCGGTGTGGTCGGCGGCATAGAGCGCAATCGCAAACCCTTCGGCGGCGGAGGCGTAATATCCGACCAGGACGGAATCGTAATTCCACTGCTCATGCAGCCGGGTGAAATCGACTACCCATTGCCGCGATATCTGTCCCTTGATCAGGTGAACCGCGGCGCCCTCCTGCTGGGTGCCGATCATTCCGATGATTCTCGCGGGCATGAGTGTTTCCCCGGCGCTTGATGCTTGACGGGAATGAAACGCGCAACACCAAGGGAAAGCAAGCGTTTAGGACTGTTCCGTTACGCGTCGTGTTCACGGCTGGCATCCGCTGCCGCGATCGCTTCGCCATGCCGGCGTGACAAGGCCAAAGTAATGTTGCGCTCGGTCAGGTCCATCAGGCGATGCATCGCGAGCCGCGCGCCGTCGGGATTGCGCGCCCAGATCTCGTCGAGGATGGCGCGGTGATAGGGCAGGCTCTTGCGCGGCGCGCCCGGGTTCAGCGTCGAGAGATCGAACGACATCCGAAGCGCCGCCTCGACGGTGGCGCCGAAGGCGACCAGAAAGTCGTTGCCGGTCGCTGTCAGGATGCCGCGATGGAAGCGCAAATCAGGCTCGGAATAGGCGCGGCTGTTCATCCCGGCGGCGTCCATCTCACGATAGGCCCGTTCGATCCGGGCGAGGTCGGCATCCGAACCGCGCTCGGCGCAGATCGCGCAAGCCTCGGGTTCGACGATCCGGCGCACCTGCGTGAGCTGGCGGGCGAACTCTTCCGTGGGACGCAGCGCCCACGTCCACTCCAGAAGCTCTGCATCCAGCATGTTCCAGTTGATCCGCTCGCGTACATGGGTTCCGGCCTTCTGCCGCGCCGCGATCAAACCTTTTGCCTTGAGGATGGACAGTGATTCCCGGATCGAGGTTCGGCTGACACTGAATTGCGATGCGAGCTCGATCTCGCGCGGCAGCGTCCTTCCCTCCTGCCATGCGCCGGAGACGATGAGCTTGGCGATTTCGCGCGCGACGTGGGTGTTGGACTGGCGGAGCTCGACTTCCCTGGGCAAATGATGACCCTCAAACCTTTGAAATAATATTGTCTGCTTTATTGCGATACGATGTCAATTGATAACGCCAAAACAGCGATTTTGAGAGAAGCCTCCTTTTGACAGTAGATTTTATGTCGGTCATATTGTCGAAAAAGACCGTCAGGGAGGGCGCCATGACCAGGAAGAATTCGAGCCATAAACCCGCGGGCCTCAGCCGCCGAACGCTGCTCCGGGCCAGCGCCGCCATCCTCGGCGCGGTCGCATTTCCCCTACCGGCCATTGCACAAACCAAACCGTTTGCCGGCGTCACGCTGCGCGGCGCGTCCTTCCAGCACCGCTTCTTCACGTTGCTGCAGAATTACATTCCGGAGTTCGAGGCGCAGACCGGCATGAAGGTCGATCTGCAGCTCTCGGCGTTTCCGGTCTACAACCAGCAGGCCAATCTCGAATTGTCGTCGGGCGGCTCGGCATTCGATTTCGTCAACGTCACCTTCATCCTTGCCGCGCGCTGGGTAGCAGCGGGGCTGCTCGCCAATCTCGACGAGTTCACCGGCGATCCCAACCTGACTCCGGCGGAATGGAATCCGAGGGATTTTGTCGAAGGCGCGCAGGTGCCTTACCGCGACGCCAAGGGCGCCACCTACGGCTATTCCTGGGAAGGCGGCGCCATGGTGATGGGCCTGTCGCGCATGGACGTGATGGAGAAGCGGGGACTGAAGATTCCGAAGACCTTTGCCGAGCTGGAGCAGGTCTGCGCCGCGATGAATGGCGCCGACAATGTCAACGGCATCGTCAGCTTCCAGCTTCATCACTGGTGCTTGCCGCCCTACATCCGGGGCTTTGGCGGCAACATCTTCCGCAACCCGCCCACCGACATCATGCCGACGCTGAACTCGCCGGAAGCGATTCAGGCCGTTGAATATTACGCGAACCTGCTGAGGAACTACGCGCCGCGCGGCGTGCTCACCTACACCGAGGATCAGGCGCGGCAATCGCACATGACCGGCCGCTCCAACATCTTCATTCATTCCAGCGCCTGGATTACGCCGATCCTGCTCTCGAACGACAGCAAGGTGAGAGACACCTCGCGCGTCGTCAGAATGCCTGCAGGCCCCGTGCATGATTTCCCGGCCGCGAACAGCCAAGGTCTCGGCATTCCCAAGAACGCCAAAAACAAGAAAGCGGCCTGGGAATTCATCAAATGGGCGCTCAGCCCCGAAATCTCGATGCGGCTCGTCAAGGAGCACGGCCATTCTTCGGTCTGCCGCAGATCCGTGATCGAGAGTGAGGAATACCGCAAGCTGAACACCGTCAACGGCCAGGACCTCGGCGCGCTCTATCTCGAAGTGCTAGGGCTTCCGGCCAAGGGCGAGAACTACATGGCCTATCGCACGGTGAAGGAGTTTCCGATCATTGGTGATGTCCTGAACAAGGCATTTGAACAAGTGGCGACCGGGCAGCTTGCGGCGGCAGCGGCGATGAACGCGGCGCAGGAGCAGGCGGTGGCCAATCTCCGCCGGGCCGGGACCGCGCTTTGAGCGGAAAGGGACTGGTCGACGCCGAGCGCCGCCGCTTCAACCGCCTGGCGCTGGCGCCGAGCCTGATCGTGCTGTTCGTGATTGCGGTGCTGCCCGCGATCTATCTGGTAGTAACCAGCCTGACGCCGTTCCAACTGGTCAATCCGGGATCGTCGACCGATTTCAGCTCACTCTTGCGCAATTATCGCCTGCTCCCCGGCGACCCTCGCTTCGTCAATTCGCTGTGGGTGCAGGCCAAGCTGTCGTTCTGGGGCGTGCTGTTGCAGGTCCTGCTCGGCATGCTGTTGGCGCTATTGCTGCACACGCAGTCGCGCGTCGTGGAATTCGCCCGCACCCTGTTCCTGATTCCGATGGTGCTGCCGCCGATCGTCGTGGCGATTATCTGGAAGCTGATCTATACGCCCGACATCGGCCCACTCTACTACGCCGCTAGCCTGCTTAACGTGACCATGCCGTCGCTGACCTCGAGCGTCGATTTCGCGCTGACCGCTATCATCATCGCCGATACCTGGGAATGGATGCCCTTCACCTTCCTGATGGTATTGGCCGCGCTGCAGACCATTCCGGAGGAGTTTTCCGAAGCCGCTCTGGTCGACGGCGCCAACCGGCTGCAGATCTTCTTCTACATCACGCTGCCCTTCATCACCCCGATTCTGGTCATCTCGGGCATGTTTCGCCTGATCGACAGCGTCAAGGCATTCCCGCTCGTGTTCCTTTTGACCGGTGGCGGGCCGGGCAGCGTCACAGAGGTCACGAACTATTACGCCTATCTGCTCGCATTCGACTTCAACGAGATCGGCTATTCCTGTTCGGTCACCATCGTGATGCTCTTGCTCGTCGTTGCGGTCAGCCTCGGCGTGGTGTGGATGGGCCGCCGCCGCGAAGCCATGGCATGAGCGGGAGTATGACAGGCCCGGTCCGCCGTTCGGCCAGCGCGCGCCGGCTTGTTGCGATCGGCGTGACGCTGATCGTGCTGCTGTCGCCGTTCCTCTGGCTTCTGCAGATGAGCTTCAAGTCCAACGACCTGATCCTGCAGTTTCCGCCGCCCTTGATCTTCACGCCGACGCTGGAAAATTATGCGTCGTTGTGGCGCAGCGCGTTTGCGGCCTCGTTCGGCAACAGTCTGATGAGCGCCTCGTTCTCGACCGCGCTGGCGCTGTTGCTCGGCGTGCCTGCGGCCTACGCGTTGTCGCGATGGGCGGGGCGGGGGAAGCACGCGCTGAGCTTTGCGATCCTGGTAACGCGGATGGCGCCGCCGATCGCGTTCACGATCCCGTTCTTTCTGTTCTATCGCTGGATCGGGCTGCTCGACACTGTCACTGGGCTGGTGCTGGTCTACACCAGCTTCAACCTGCCGCTGGTGATTTGGATGATGCAGCCGTTTTTTGAAACTGTGCCGCCGTCGCTGGAAGAGGCGGCGCTGGTCGACGGCGCGTCGACACGCGTGGTATTCCTGGAAATCGTGCTGCCGATGGTCGCGCCCGGTATCGCCGCCACCGCGATCCTGTGCTTCCTCTACGCCTGGAACGACTTTTTCTTTGCGCTGATCCTGACGCGGACCAACGCGCGCACGGCGCCGGTCGCCGTAGTCAACTTCATGAACTACGAGGGATGGGAGTGGGGCAAGATCGCCGCGGGCGGCTCGCTGGTGATGGCGCCGGTCCTCATTTTCTCGCTCGCGGTGCGCCGTTATCTGGTGAGCGGGCTGACAGCCGGCGCCGTGAAAGGATAAGAGCGATGCGGCTTCCGACCGGTGCTTCACGATTTGTATTCATCTTTGCCCATCCGGCCGGACACGTCGGCGCGCCCCGCCATTACACGCCTTACTTCCACGGCAACGGGCTGGACTGGCACATGGTGCCGCTCGACATAGCGCCGGAACATTTTTTCGAAACGATCCGCGCGCTCGCGAAATCGCCCAGCGTCGCCGGCTTCAATCTTACAATGCCGCATAAGCCGGCGGCGTTCGAACTGTGCGATGCGGTCGGGCCGGCCGCCGAGTTCGAAGGTGTCGTAAACACGATCCGGATCGAGGCCGGTGGTCGGCTGGTCGGCGAATCCTTCGATGGCGGCGGCTTTTTGAATGCCGCGCGCGAGGCGGGGATCTTCGATCCCGACCGCCGTTGCGTCGTGATCGGAGCGGGCGGCGCCGGCCGCGCGATCTGCCACGCGCTGGCTGCCGCAGGTGCGAGGCGGCTGCGAATCCTGAACGAAACGCCAGCGCCGGCCGAAATCCTCACCCGAAAACTCCGCAGCCGTTTCGTCGATCTTGAGATCAGCCTGGACGAAAAATTCGACGACGCCGGCCTGCTCGTCAACGCCACCTCGCTCGGGCTTCGCGAGACGGACACCCTGCCGATGGATCCCGCGAGGCTGCCGGATGATTGCGCCGTGTTCGATATCATCGCGGCACGCCGGACCGAGTTCATGCAGGCTTGCGCCGCGCGCGGCCTGAAGATGGTCGATGGCGTCGCAATGATCAAACACCAGCTGCCCCTGCAGACCGCATTCTGGCGCGGCGAATCCTGAGCGATCGCGCGCCGCAACCGCGTACCATCAAGGCAAAGTTCCCGTTCGCCGATTGATTTTCGCGATGCGCTTAGCGAATTGCTGCGCTGCGTCAGGTGTGGGAGCAATGCAAGGACCAATGCGTTAGCGGCCGAACGGTGCTGCGCAGCGGGGATCCGGCATGGAAGATCTTCTGTCAAAGTTCGAGCAGATGTTTGGCTGGGTGCCACAATGGCTGGTGGGGCTCGGCCTCGTCGTCGGCGCCGTTGCCGTGGCACTGTTCGTGCACAGCATTGCCGCAACAATCATTAAACGCGCGATCGGGATGCGCTGGCCCGCTGTGACGTTGCTTCTGCAACGCGTCGCCGGCCCGGCGCGGCTCGCGCTTTGTCTCGTCGCCGTAGCGCTGGTGCTGCCGCTGGCGCCTTTGAACGACGTGCTGCGCGAACAGCTCAGGCACTTCTTTGTCGTCGCCGTGATCGCGCTGACCGGATGGATTACGGTTCGCGCCGTGGACATGGGGGCCGCGCGTTATCTGCAGCGCTTCCGCCTCGATACCGATGAGAATTTTCTCGCCCGCAAGCACGTCACCCAGGTTCGTGTCTTCAAGCGCGTAATCGATACCTTGATTGTCATCATCGCCGTTTCCACCGCCCTGATGACCTTCGAATCCGTCAAGCAGTACGGTGTCAGCCTGTTCGCCTCCGCCGGCGCCGCCGGCCTGATCGTCGGCCTTGCCGCGCGGCCGCTGCTCTCAAACCTCATCGCCGGCGTGCAGATCGCAATCACGCAGCCGATCCGGATCGAGGACGCCGTCATCATCGAGAACGAATGGGGGTGGGTTGAGGACATCGCCTCGACCTATGTTGTGGTCCGGCTGTGGGACTGGCGCAGGATGGTCGTCCCGCTGTCCTATTTCATCGAGCGCCCTTTTCAGAACTGGACCCGCGACACCCAGTCGCTGATCGGCGCCATCACTTTTCACGTCGATTACTGCACCGACGTCTCGCGGATCAGGCAACGGTTAGAGGAGGCCGCGCGTGAGTCAAAGTTGTGGGATGGCGCCGTGGTCAATCTCCAGGTGATCGAGGCCAGCCCGCGATCGATCGAGCTTCGCGCATTGGTCAGTGCCAGATCCGCGCCGCAATCCTGGGATCTCCGCTGCGAGATCAGGGAAAAGCTGCTCGCCTTCATTCGCGAGGAGATGCCCGAAGCCTTCCCGCGTGAACGCGCCATGATATCGCCGCCGCTCGCCGACTTCAGCGGCGCTTTCGAGCGTGGCGAGGCGCAGCCCCACCCGGTGCCGGCGAGGGCCCATAGCTAGGTCCTGCACAGGCGAGTTCGCGGCTCCGATGTCCTCGCCGAAACTGCCGGACGGGGCCGGAATCGGCCTTGCGTCCGCTTGTTCGGGCTGTAATGGATACGGCTGAGCCACTTCCGCAATACATCCAGAAGAAGAGATCGATGAGCCAACTGATTGTCCGCGCCGGCGAATTCACTTTCCATGCCCGCTTCGAGGAGCAGCTGGCGCCCAAGACGGTTGCCGCCTTCCGCAAGGCGATGCCGTTCGAGAGCCAGGCGATCCACGTCCGCTGGAGCGGCGAGGGTGTTTGGATGCCGCTCGGCGATCTCGATTTCGGCGTCTCCTACGAGAACCACACCAGCTATCCCGCGCCGGGCCAGATCATTCTCTATCCCGGCGGCATCAGCGAAACCGAAATTTTGCTGGCCTATGGCGGCGTGCATTTTGCGAGCAAGATGGGCCAGCTCGCCGGCAACCATTTCGTCACCCTGACTTCGGGTCTGGAGAACCTGACTGCGTTCGGCAAGACGGTGCTGTGGAAGGGTGCGCAGAAGATCCGCTTCGAGGAAGTCTGACGTGGCCGCGCCGACCTACCCGCGCGACTTCCGCGGCTACGGCCGCAACCCGCCCGATCCGAAGTGGCCCGGCAATGCGCGGGTCGCGGTGCAGTTCGTGGTGAATTTCGAGGAAGGCGGCGAGAACAATGTCCTCGACGGCGATCGCGCCTCGGAGGCTTTTTTGTCCGACGTATTGGGCGCGCAGCCCTGGCCCGGACAGCGCCACGCCAACATCGAATCGATGTTCGAATATGGCTCGCGCGCCGGTTTCTGGCGGCTGTGGCGGATTTTCGCCGAACGCAATTTGCCGGTCACGGTGTTCGGCGTCGCGAAAGCGCTGCAGCGAAATCCTGAGGTGGTTGCCGCCATGAAGGAGGCCGGCTGGGACATCGCCAGCCATAGCCTCAGATGGATCGAGCACAAGGACATGTCGGAAACTGAGGAGCGGACCGAGATTGCGGCGGCGATCCGCGTCCACACCGAGGCAACGGGGCAGCGCCCGCTCGGCTGGTACACTGGACGCTCTTCGATCAATACGCTGCGGCTCCTGATGGAAGTCGGCGGTCTGCTTTATCTCTGCGACTCCTATGCCGATGACCTGCCATACTGGATCAAGGCGCGCGGCTCCAAGCCGCATCTGGTCATCCCCTATACGCTCGATGCCAACGACATGCGTTTTGTCAACGCGCAGGGCTTCGGCGACGGCGAGGAGTTCTTCACGTACCTCAAGGACAGTTTTGACGTTCTTTATGCGGAAGGCGAGAGTGCGCCGAAGATGATGTCGGTCGGCCTGCATTGCCGGGTCGTCGGCCGCCCCGGCCGCGCCGCGTCGCTGATGCGCTTCCTCGATTACATCGGAAAGCACGAGCGCGTCTGGATACCGACGCGGCTGCAGATCGCGCAGCACTGGCACGCCAACCTCTCGGACCTCGCCGATGACGCTTTCGATATCGGATAGGCAGGTCGATCTTGAAAGAGCTTTCCGATCTAAATCATTGCAGCCAGGACGAGTTCGTCGCCGCGCTCGCCAACGTTTTCGAGCATTCGCCGTGGGTGGCCGAGGCGGCAGCCGTGCTGCGGCCGTTTGCAGGCATCGGCCCGCTGTTCGCGGCGATGACGGCTGCGGTCGACCGCGCGCCGCACGAGGCGCTGATGACGCTGATCCGGGCGCATCCCGATCTCGCCAACAAGACCCAGCGCGCCACAGGCCTCACCGCGGAATCCTCCGCCGAGCAGGACAGCGTCGGCCTCGACCGGCTGTCGGATGCCGAATATGAGGCCTTCGAGCGCGCCAACAGCGCCTACCGCGCCAAATTCGGATTTCCCTACATCGTCTGCGTCCGCCGCCACACCCGCGATTCCATTCTTCGCGATTTCGAGCGCCGTCTGCCGAACGACGCGAAAGCCGAGATGCGGACGGCGATTGCGGAAATTTGCCGGATTGCGGCGCTCCGCCTAGACCAGCTTGTGGTTTCCGATGACCGGCTGCCGGTGCATGGACGGCTGTCGACCCATGTGCTGGATACGCACAGCGGCAGGCCCGCGGTGGGGATTTCGATTGAACTCACGGAATTATCCGAACTCGGCACGTCACGCGTCGTGGCGCGGGCCCTCACCAACAGCGATGGCCGCACCGATCAGCCTCTGATCGGCGGGCGCCCGGTGCCGATCGGGCGCTACGAGCTCATGTTTCGCGTGGGCGGCTATTTTGCCGGCCGCAATGTGCCGACCTCCGATCCCCCGTTTCTCGATCGGATTCCCTTACATTTTTCGGTGAGCGATCCCGAAGGCCATCTCCACGTGCCGCTGCTGGTAACGCCTTGGAGTTATGCGACGTATCGGGGGAGCTAGAGTCGTAGGGTGGGCAAAGCCAACGGGTCGCGCGAACGCGCGCCCGATGACAGACTCCGCGTGCCCACCACTCAAGAAGACGGTTGCGGACATAGGGCGGGTACGGCGCAAGTGCGCCTTTGCCAACCCTATGAACCGCCACACTAGTGCGTCGCGGTTGCCGCCGCTGTCGCAGCATCCGCCTCCGCTGCCGTCTTGCCGCCCACTCCGTTGAAGAACGCGTTCAGCGTCACCGCCACCATCGCGCTGAGCAGGATACCCGACTCGAGCAGCGGGTGGAGTTCGTGCGGCAAGTTCTTGAAGAAATTGGGCGAGACCAGCGGGATCATGCCGAAGCCGACCGATATCGCCACTACGAACAGATTATAGCGGTTGTTCTTGAAATCGACCGCGGTGAGAATCCGCGCGCCGGTGGCCGCCACCATGCCGAACATCACGAGGCCGGCGCCGCCGAGCACCACCAGAGGCACCGCCTCGACCAGCGCCGCCATCTTCGGCACGAGCCCGAGCAGCAGCAAAATGCCGCCGCCGGCGATCGTCACCCAGCGCGAGCGCACCCCGGTGACGCCGACGAGTCCGACATTCTGCGAGAACGACGTGTAGGGAAAGGTATTGAATAGCCCGCCCAGGAGCGTGCCGACGCCGTCGGCCCGCAATCCGCGGGTCAGCGCCTCGCGATCCAATATCTTGCCGGTGATCTCGCCAAGCGCCAGGAACATGCCGAGCGATTCGATCATCACCACGATCATCACGATGCACATGGTGATAACGGGGACGAGTTGGAATTTCGGCAGCCCAAAATGCAGCGGCAGCACGATCGCCGCCCATGGCGCAGCAGCGACCTTCTCGAAATGCATCACGCCGAGCGCGGCTGCGAGGATCGCGCCGGCGACGATGCCGAGCAGCACCGCGACATTGGCGACGAAACCGGAGCCCCATTTGATCAGGCCGAGGATGACGAGCAGCACGAACAATGCAATGCCGAGGCCTCGCAACTGGCCGTAGCCGGGATTGGGGAATGCGCCCGGCACGCCATCGACGATCTTGGTCAAGGTCGGCAGGCCGCCGCCGGCCCAGTTGATGCCGACCCGCATCAGCGAAATGCCGATCACCAGGATGATGGTCCCGGTCACGACGGGCGGAAACAGCGGCAACAGCCGGCTGATGAACGGCGCGGCAAGGATGGCGAAAATTCCGGCCGAGATCACCGAGCCGTAAATGCCGAGCAGGCCGATGTCGGGCGCGGCAGCCATCGCCAGCATCGGGCTGACGGAGGCAAAGGTGACGCCCATCATCACCGGCAGGCGGATACCGACGCCGGGGAAGCCGACGCATTGCACGAGGGTGGCGATCCCGCAGGCGAAAAGATCCGCGCTGATCAGGAACGCGACATCTTCCGGCGGCAGCTTCAGCGCCCGGCCGATGATCAGCGGCACGGCAACCGCGCCGGCATACATTACCAGCACATGCTGCAGGCCGAGCGCCAGCAAGCGTGGCGTCGGCAAAATCTGGTCGACTGGATGGACTTCGCTGCTCATGTTCGGACCCCCCTGATGCAGGCCTCCCGGCCCGCCTTAACCGATACAAGGCTCGTGCCAGAAGCTCGTCCCCGGAGCCTTGCCCTGTGGCACGAAGGTTGCTCAATATTGCAACCATACCGGGCGATCGTAGTCCCGGCAAATTTCCGCGTTGAACGGGAGGCCCCGCATGCCGCTGATCAAGAACCGATACGGGAAGGGCCGCGTCCGGGTCATGCGGATTCACCGGGACGGCGACCGCCATGAGGTTAGCCAGCTCAGCATCAAGGCGATGATGGAAGGCGACTTTGCCCGCGCCTACACCCGTGCCGATAATTCCACCTCAGTGGCAACCGACACCATCAAGAACATCGTCAATGTCGTCGCGCGCGAGAACACCGGCCTCTGCACCGAGGAATTCTGCCAGGTACTGGCGAAGCGATATCTTGACACCTATCCGCAGATCGCCTCGGTTGCGATATCAGCCCATGAGACCAAATGGCGTCGCTTGAGCTTTGGCGGCAAGCCGCATCCCCACAGCTTTGTGCTCGACAACAATGGCAGGCCGTTCGTCGAGGTCGCGGCCGCGCGGGTCGGGCCGTCGACCTTGGCCTCCGGCATCGACGGGTTCGCCTTCATGAAGTCAACGCAGTCCGGCTGGGAGAATTATCCGCGGGATCGCTACACCACGTTGCCGGAAACCGCCGACCGCATGTGCGCGACCAGCATGGTCGCGTCCTGGAAATGGTCGGGCAAGCCGTCGAACTATCCGGCGGCCAACACGAAGATTATGGATACCGTGCTCGAAGTGTTCAGCACGACCTACAGCATGAGCGTGCAGGACAGCCTCTACCGGATGGGCGAGGCGGCGCTGGCGGCGGTGCCCGAGATCTCGGAAATCAGCATGGCATGCCCCAACATGCACTTCATCCCGATGAACCTGTCGGCTTTCGGGCTCGATAACAACAACGACGTTTTCCTGCCGACCGACGAGCCCCATGGCCAGATTGAGTGCACGGTGGGAAGGGGTTAAAAGGCCCCTCCACAATTTCGGAAGGCGCCGCTCGCGGCGCCTTCATTGGAACAGCATGAACGAGATACAGACGGCCAGTGGCGGGACGGCGCGATCACGGCTCGGCGATGAAATCGTAAGCCGGATCAACCAGCTCGGAATGATTTCCGAGACACCGGAGCATCTGGCGCGGATCTTCCTCTCGCCTGAGCATCGGACCGCCGCCGATCTCATTCTGTCCTGGATGCGGGATGCCGGAATGGAAGCGCATCTCGATGCCATCGGCAATGTCTGCGGCCGTTACGAAGGCGACCGCCCAGGACTGCCCTGCCTGATGCTGGGTTCGCATTACGATACCGTGCGCGACGCCGGCAAATGGGATGGGCCGCTCGGCGTGATCACGGCGATTGCCTGTGTTGGTGACCTGAACCGGCGCGGCGTGCGGCTGCCATTCGCGATCGAAGTCGTCGGTTTCGCCGACGAAGAGGGCGTCCGGTTTGCCTCCACGCTGCTCGGCAGCCGGGCGGTCGCGGGCACCTTCGACGCAAGCGTGCTCGACGCGCGCGATCGTGACGGTGTCTCAATGCGCGACGCGATGGTGCAGTTTGGCCTCGATCCTGGCCAGATCAGTGCGGCGGCGCGTACCCGCCGCGAATTGCACGCCTATGTCGAGCTGCACATCGAGCAGGGGCCGGTGCTGGAAGCACAAGACATTCCTGTCGGCGTGGTGACGGCGATCGCAGGCGCCACGCGGCTCGCCGCAAGTCTCTCCGGCATGGCCGGCCATGCCGGCACGGTCCCGATGGCGCTGCGGCGCGATGCGCTGGCGGGCGCTGCCGAATGCATCGTCGCGGTCGAGCAGTTCTGCAAGGCCGAGGGCGCGGGCCTGGTCGGCACCGTCGGCGTCATCACCGCCCTGCCGGGCGCGACCAACGTGATCCCGGGACGGGCGTCGTTCACGCTCGACATCCGCGCGCCGACCGATCCGCACCGCACGCGCGCCGTCGCCGAGATCATGCGGCAGATCGAGGCGATCGCGAAGCATCGAGAACTGTCGCTACAGATCGACGTCACCCATGAAAACCGCACGGTGCCCTGCGCGCCGTGGCTGAAAGCGCAGGTCGCGGAAGCGGTTGCGGCCGAAGGCTATGGCGTGTTCGAACTGCCGAGCGGGGCGGGGCATGACGGCATGGCGATGATCGATATCGCCGATGTCGCCATGCTGTTCGTCCGCTGCCGGGGCGGCATCAGCCATAACCCGGCCGAGCATGTCGAACTTGCCGACGCGGACGGCGGCGCCCGGGTATTGCTGCGGCTGATCGAGAATTTCCGGCCACTGGAGGCAGCAAGGACCTGAACTTGTTACCGCCCGTCGAGATTTGCGCCGCGGGCCAGCGCGGCCGCAGTCTCAAGCCCGACAGGGCGAACGAGCGGGTCGGCATGGCGGTGAACCAGCCACCACTCCGCGCCTTGCCTGCGGTAGACCTGCGTCACGCGCAGCGACCAGTCCTGGTCCGGCAAGCCGCCGACTTCCCCGTGCTCACGTTCGATCATCGCAAGCACGACTAGATTGCCTGACGCGTAAGTTTCGACGAGTTCGAGTTTGGCATCGCCATTCCTGAAGTAGCTGGCCAGCCGCGCCAGCCGCTCGGGACTCATTTCGAAGCCCCGGCTGGCTTCACCGCCAAACGGCTGCATCAGGGTAAAGTCATCAGGGATGCGCACCAGGCCGGACCATCTGTCCACGTCGCCACGCATGAAGGCCGAAGCCTGAGCTTCGGTTTTCCTGACCAGATCGCCAAGTTCCTGCTTCGAAATTGGCGAAACTGGCTCCTGGGCAGCACTGGCGGACAGCGGCATTGCGAGCGCGGCCTTGAGCGCTGTGCGCCTCCAGAAGCCGTTCTCCCAGAAGCGGCCGGGCTTTCTTTTGGGCCGGCCGCGATTCATCCAATGGCCCGATTTGAACATTTTCGGTATCCTTCCAATCAAGTTGGGCCGGCGACTGACCGGCGATACGTCCCAAATCTCATTTCAATCATCTTGAATCCAGTGATATGATTTCAGCATTATGCTGAACCAGATTGACCTCTCGCGGATCGATCTCAACCTGCTTGTGCTGTTCGAGATCGTCTTTCAGGAGCGGCATGTCGGCCGGGCGGCGGAGCGGTTGCACCTTTCAGCGTCGGCCATCAGTCATGGCCTTGGCCGGCTGCGAGCGCTGCTCGGCGATCCCTTGTTTCTTAGGACTCCGAAGGGCGTCGTTCCAACGGAGCGTGCCTGCCAGCTCGCAACGTCGGTGGCCGAAATCCTCGCGCGTATCCGCGGCGTTGTTTCGACAGCCACTCCGTTTGATCCGCGGCATTCAACCCGCCGCTTCGTCATTGGCGCGCCGGACGGGATTTCGTCGGTAATCCTGCATCCGCTGCTGGAGACGCTGCGTGAAGTGGCGCCGGGAGTCGATGTGGGCATCCGGCAGCTCCTGCCGGCGCAAGGCTTCACCGCGCTCCATCTTGCGTGGAAGGACGCGGTGAAGGAGGTCGAAGACCGGACAATCGATATCGCGATCATACCTCTCGACGACGTTCCGGTCCGTTTCCATAAGCAGACCCTGTACGAGGAAGAGTTCGTCGTTGCCGTGCGCAAGGGCCATCCGTTCCAGCGCACTCCGACCCTGAAGCGCTATTGCGAGATGGAGCATCTCGTCGTTTCGCACACCGGCGATGTTTCCGGTTTCGTGGATGTCGAGCTCGCAAAGCTAGGCCTGACGCGGCGCGTGGCCCTGACCGTGCCAAATTTCACTTTCGCAGTTTCCGTGCTGGCCGGAACTGAGATGGTCTCCGCGCTGCCGAGACGGTTTCTGGAGGTCCATGGCGCCCGCTTCGACGTCGTGGCCATCGAGGCGCCGCTGCCATTGCCGCGCTTCTCGATCAACATCGTCCTTCCGAAAGTGGCGATGATGGATACCGGTCTTGCCTGGCTGGTCCAGTTGCTCGCGCAGGTGCGAACAGGAAAGGGTGGATCGTCGGTCCGTCGATCGGGCAAGCGTCATCGTAGCTTGCACAGCGAATGAGCAACTGCTCGCCTGCGATGCGCTCGATGAAGGCGACACGCGATCAGTATCAGCGGATAACGGACTGACATTACAACCGATTCTTTCCAGGCTCATCGCCGGGCGCCATTGTACACAATGGCACGCGCCTTGCTTGACCAGCCCCAACGAGTTCTCTCGTTCGGGGCGCGCACGTCATGGCGAACTCAGCAAAGCTCGCAGCGGAGCCGGAGCCGATCGAACTCGATTGGGCGGCGACCGCGCTTCTCATCATCGACATGCAGCGCGACTTCTTGGAGCCGGGCGGCTTCGGCGAGACGCTCGGCAACGACGTCAGCCAGCTTGCGCGAGCGGTGAAGCCGATTGCCGCGGTGCTGGATGCGGCGCGCGCGACCGGCATGCTGGTCATTCATACCCGCGAAGGTCATCTGCCCGATCTGTCGGATGCACCGCCGGCCAAGGTCGAGCGCGGCGCGCCGTCCTTGCGCATCGGCGATCCCGGCCCGATGGGCCGCATTCTCGTTCGCGGCGAACCCGGCCACGACATCATTCCCGAACTCTATCCGCTCGACAGCGAGATCGTGATCGACAAGCCGGGCAAGGGCGCGTTCTACGCCACCGACCTTGGCATCGTCTTGCAGCGCTACGGCATCGAGAACCTGTTGGTCTGCGGCGTCACCACCGAGGTCTGCGTCAACACCACCGTGCGCGAGGCCAACGACCGCGGCTATCGCTGCGTGGTGCTATCAGATGGCTGCGCGTCCTATTTTCCCGAATTCCACGAGATGGGCCTGAAAATGATCAAGGCCCAGGGCGGCATCTTCGGCTGGGTCTCGGACTCGGCCGCGGTGCTCAGGGCAATTTCACCGGAGATTTCGACAACGGCAGTAACGGGGGGATTGCGATGAGCACGACGGGTACGGCAACGACATCAGGTTTCAAGCCAGCCTTGTGGACGTCGGGCGACTGGAACGCGCTGTTCGGTTTCGGCACCAACATCCTCGTCAACATGCTGGTGCTGACCGGGCTGTTGCGCTTCGTGCTGAAGATGCCTGATACGATCGTGTTCGGCCGCATCCTGCCGGCACTCGGCCTGATGATGTGCCTGTCGACGTTCTATTACGCGTATCTCGCCTACCGGCTGGCGCAGAAGACCGGGCGCAACGACGTCTGCGCGCTGCCGTCGGGCGTCAGCGTGCCGCACATGTTCATCGTCACCTTCGTGATCATGCTGCCGATCACGCTCAAGACCGGCGATCCCGTCAAGGGCTGGTCGGCGGGCCTGGTCTGGGTGTTCTTCCAGAGCTTTATCCTGATGATCGGCGGTTTCATCGCGCCGTACATTCGCAAGGTCACGCCGCGCGCGGCGCTGCTAGGCACGCTCGCCGGAGTCTCCGTCACCTTCATCTCAATGCGCCCGGCGCTGGAAATGTACATGACGCCGCAGATCGGTCTGGTGTGTTTTGCCATTATTTTGGTGAGCTGGTTCGGTGGTGTGAAATATCCGAAGGGTATTCCGGCCGGCCTTGTCGCCATCGCCGTCGGCATGCTCATCGCCTGGGGCTCCAACCTGTTCGGCCTTGGGCTCGGCGGCCTGAGCCTGACGGGCGTCGGCGATGCCTTTGCAAATTTCGGCTTCTCGGTGCCATTGCCCGCCTTCGGCCATGTCTTCTCCGGCTTCGAATTCCTCGGCATCATCCTGGTGACCGCGATCCCGTTCGGCATCTACGATCTCGTCGAAGCCATGGACAATGTCGAAAGCGCGGAAGCGGCCGGCGACGAATATCCGACCACGCGCGTGCTCACCGCCGACGGCGTCGTCAGCCTGATCGGCTGCCTGATGGGTAATCCCTTCATCAACGCGGTCTATATCGGCCATCCCGGCTGGAAAGCGATGGGCGGGCGCATCGGCTATTCGGCGGCGACCGGCATCATGGTGGTGCTGCTAAGCTGGTTCGGCATCATCTCGGTCTTGCTGGCGCTGGTGCCTGTCGTCGCGATCTCACCGATCTTGCTTTATATCGGCATGCTGATCGGAGCGCAGGCGTTCCAGACCACACCGGTCAAGCACGCGCCCGCCATCGTACTGGCGCTGACGCCGCATCTCGCCGCGTGGGCAAAACTACAGATCGATACCATGCTGGGATCGACGATCGCGGCCGCGCAGGCCGTCGGCGGTCTCGCCGCCGACAAGATCGACGCGGTCAAGGCCGCGGCTATATCAGCGCTGCCCCAGCAAGGCGTACTCTATCGCGGGCTGGAGGTGATGGGCGGCGGCTCGATCCTCGCCGGCCTCGTGCTCGGCGCGATCGGCGTGTTCGTGATCGAGCGCGACTTCATGAAGGCGTCAGTCTTTGCGCTGGCCGGCGCGGTCATGACCTATTTCGGCTTCATGCACGGCGAAGCGGTCGGCGTCGGCGGCGGTCTCGGCGTGACACCGGGCGTGGCGCTTGCTTACGCTGTGATGGCGACGGGGTTGTTTGCGCTGGCGAAGACCAATCCGAGTACGGATTACAGAGCGCATCCGCAGGTGCCCGCAGCGGCGCCGGCGGAGTGATCGCTACCCTCATGGTGAGGAGGCGCGCAGCGCCGTCTCGAACCATGAGGCCCGGCTGGCGGCCTCATCCTTCGAGACGCGCTTCGCGCTCCTCAGGATGAGGCTCGCACGTTCACGCCTTCACGAACACAAGCATCGTGCCGTTGCCTTCGGCCGGCGGCACCACCACGCCATCAGCGCTCTTGACGCCGACAGCGCCGAGCGCCTTCTCCGCGGCTGCGAGATCGGCCTCGATCACCAGCCCGGCGCCGCCGCGCTCGGGCAGGCCTGCCAGCGATACGCCCGGATAGCGTGTGCCGAGCTGGGTCTTTGTGAGGAATACGAAGTCGGCACGGTCGCCGCCCGAGGGGACCGCAATGACGCCGTCCGGTTCGACCCGTGCCTCACGATCGATCATGCTCGCGAGTTGCGCGGCGTCGTCTGCCGGCTCCGGGGTGACGATCAGCACCTGCTTCAGGCGCTTGGCACCGTTGGCATGCTGCATCAGTTCGGGAATCCACACCGTCTCGCGCGTCTTGTGCTGGCAGGCAAAGATGCGCACGCCGCCCGGCGCCTCCGCCGTCGGCCATTGGAACGTGCGAAACTTGGCCGCAGATATCGTGCCATCGGGCATCGTCACCGGCCGTTCGAAATCGGTCGGTCCAATCGGTGGATAGCCGCGCGCGCGAATTTCTTCCGCGCCTAAAGCCGAATCCACCGCCGTGAACGCGATGCGCTCGATGCCCTCGCCATTCTTTTCCAGATACGCCCGCGCCGGAGCATTATGTTCTGTCGGCGTCAGCACGCCAAGCAATTCCATATAGTCGGGGTCAAACATGATGGTGTAGTTGCCCGATCCCATATGCGCGCTGTGGGTGCCGCGCGGCGACACGGTGAAGCCGAGCCGCTTGTAGTTTTCGGCGGCTTTGTCGAGATCTCTCACCATGACCACGGCGTGATCGATTCCGATGACGTTTTTGAGTGCCACTCTTTTGTTCCCCGGCATGATTAAGCGTATTAAGCTAAGCAGAACGATCAGGCGCCTGCAAGAAAGGATCACAATGAATACGAGCAACGTCCGCTGGCCCGACTCACTGTGGGCAGCCGTGATGCCATCGGGGCCTGATTTACCGGAACTGATCGGCTCGCAGCAGGCCGATGTCATCGTGATCGGCGGCGGCTTCACCGGTCTTTCCACCGCGCTGCATCTGCGCGAGGCGGGCGTCGATGTCGCAATCGTCGAAGCTGCAGAGCCGGGCTGGGGCGCGTCCGGGCGCAACAATGGCCAGGTGATTCCGACGCTGTCTCGGCCTGATCCAGAGGACATTGTCAAAAAACACGGCGCGGCCGGCGAACGTTTCGTCGGCATGTTGCGCGACAGCGCTTCATACCTGTTCGACGTGACGAGGCGCTACAATATCGCCGCCGAGGGAGAACAGGCCGGTTGGGTTCAACCGGTGCATTCGCCCGGCCGCATCAAGATTGCGGAACGGCGCGTGCGGCAGTGGTCAAAATTCGGCGCGCCCGTGGAGTTGCTGTCGCGCGAGCAGACGCGGGACATGCTCGGCTCCGATGCATGGTTCGGCGGCTTCTGCAACAAAACCGGCGGCCACATCAATCCGCTGGCGCTCGCCCGCGGTCTCGCGCGCACCGTGCTCGGCCTCGGCGGCCGCATCTACGCGCGCTCGCCGGCGGAAAGTTTTGAGCGACGGGGCGACCGCTGGGTGGTCAAGACAGCGAAGGGCGAGATTTCCGGCCGGGCACTTGTCGTGGCGAGCAATGCCTATAGCGGCGAGTTCTCGAAATCGCTGGTACCTGAGATTGCGCGCGAGGTGATGCCGGTGCTGTCCTGGCAAATGGCGACGCAACCGTTGTCGGATAACGTCCGCAAGACCATTATTCCCGGACGGCAGGCGATGTCGGATACCCATGGTGAACTGTATTTCGCGCGCTATGACGCGCGAAACCGTCTCGTCACCGGCGGCGCGGTGATCGGCCCCGGCAACAAGGTGCAGCGGATCAAGGCGCGCGTCACCGAGCGCTTGCAACGGCTATGGCCGCACATCGGCGAGGTCTCGTTCGACTACGTCTGGAATGGCTATGTCGGCATGACCACTGACTTTTTGCCGCGCATCCACAAGCTCGGCCCTAATGCCTATGGGTGGACCGGCTGCAACGGCCGTGCGGTGGCGCTGACCATTCCGCTCGGCAATGAACTGGCCAAGGCCGTCCGCGGCGTGCCGGAGAACGAACTGGCGTTGCCGTTTACCGAGCCAGTGCCCGTCGTCGCCCACGGCATCCTGCGCAAGCTCGCGCCACTGATGCTGCTGGTCTATCGCCGCCGCGACGCCAAGGAGATGGCGTGACTTGCTACTCCCTAGCCCCGATCTTCGCAGGGAGAGGGATTAGATGCGCTACACCGCCTCCGTCGCATGTTCGCGCGCGAACGCACCCCCGGGAATCGAATCGAGCAGCGCCCGCGTATACGGATGCTGCGGATTCCCGAACACTTCGCCCGCGAGTCCGTGTTCCACGACTTCCCCATCCTTCATGACAGCGACGAGGTCGCAGATTTGCGCGGCGACGCGCAGATCATGGGTGATGAAGACGATGGAGAGTCCGAGCCGCTGACGCAATCCAGCAAGCAGCTTCAGCACCTGCGCCTGCACCGAGACGTCGAGCGCCGACACCGGCTCGTCGGCGATCAGCACGTCCGGCTTCAGCGCCAGCGCACGTGCCAGCCCGATGCGTTGGCGCTGGCCGCCGGAGAATTCGTGCGGATAGCGGTCGCCGGCAGAAGGATCGAGCCCGACCAGCGCGAACAGCTCTTTGGCATCCGCAATTGCCTTTGCCCGCGGCGTGCCGTGCACGATTGGCCCCTGCGCTACCAGTTCGGCCGCCTTGCGGCGCGGATTGAGCGAGGCGAACGGGTCCTGAAACACCATTTGGATATGCCGCGTCTCGCGGCGCACTTCTTCACGCGGCATTTTTGCCCAGTCGCTACCGTCGAGCACGATGGAGCCGACATCCGGATCGATCAGCCGCACGATGCAGCGCGCCAGCGTCGATTTGCCCGAACCGGACTCGCCGACGATGCCGAGCGTCGCGCCGCGCGGCAGGTTAAGCGACACGTGCTTCACGGCCGCCGTCACCCGCGCGCCACGCCCGAGAAAACCGCCGGTGCGATAGGTCTTCGAGACATCTGTGATCGTCAGGATGTTGTCGGAGGCAAGCGCCCGCGGGGGAGGCGCGTTCAGTGGCGGCACGGCGGCGATGAGCTGTTTGGTATAGGCGTGCTGGGGATGGTGCAGCACGTCGGAAGCCGTACCCTGCTCGACAATAACGCCGTGCTGCATCACCACGACGCGGTCGGCGATCTCAGCCACTACGCCGAAATCATGGGTGATGAACATGACCGCCGTCCTGCGGCGCTGCTGCAGGTCGCGGATCAGTTTTAGGATTTGCGCCTGCGTCGTGACATCAAGGGCCGTGGTAGGTTCGTCGGCAATCAGGAGTTTCGGGTCGAGCGCCAGCGCCATCGCGATCATGGCGCGCTGCCGCTGGCCGCCGGAGAGTTCGTGCGGGTAGGCTTTCGCCGCCAGCTTCGGATCGGGAATCCGCACGTCGGCGAGCAGGGCCAGTACTTTCGCGCCGATCTCCGCCTTCGACAATTCGGTATGGATCGAGAACATCTCGGCGATCTGGTCGCCGATGGTGCGCAGCGGATTAAGCGCCGTCATCGGCTCCTGGAAAATCATGGCAATGCCGGCGCCGCGTACCTCGCGCATTTCCGCGATCGACGCCTTGCAGAGATCGCGACCCTCGAACATCACCCGGCCGCCGTCGATCGTCACCTCGTTGGGCAGCAGCCGCATGATCGCATTCGCCATCATTGACTTGCCGGAGCCGGATTCGCCGACCACGCAGAGGATCTCGTTCGAGGCGATTTCGAGTGACACGTTCGACAGCGCATGCGCGCGGTCGGCGCCGCGGGGCAGGCGTACGCCCAACTGCTCGAGCGACAGGATGGTCTCTGTCCCGCTCATCGGCCCTTCAACCTCGGGTTAAGCGCGTCGTTGAGGCCCTGGCCGACCAGCGACACCGCGAGCACGGTGACCAGGATGGCGATGCCGGGGATCGCCGAGACGTACCACTGCACCCGCAGCACGTCGCGGCCGAGGCCGATCAAATTACCCCAGGATGCCACGTTGGGATCGGAAAGGCGCAGGAAGGCGAGAGCGCTTTCGAGGAGTATCGCGACCGCCATCACCACGCTGGCATAGACGATGACCGGGGGCAGCGCATTGGGCAGGATCTCGCCGAAAATCAGCTGAATATTCTTCATGCCGAGTATCCGGCCGGCCTGGACGAATTCGCGGTTGCGCAGCGACAAAAATTCCGCGCGGGTCAGCCGCGCCGGCGCCGGCCACGACACCACGCCGACCGCGATGGTGACCGTCGTCAGCGTCGAGCCGAACACCGCGACCAGCACCAAAAGCAGCACGAAATTCGGCAGCGTCTGGAATGCTTCGGTGATCCGCATCAAGACGTTGTCGACCCAGCCGCCGTAATAGCCGGCGAAGGCGCCGACCAGGATTCCGATCAGGATCGCAATTGCGGTTGCGACGCCGCCGATCAACAGCGAGATCCGCGCGCCGTAGAAAATCTGGGCGGCGATGTCGCGGCCGGAATTGTCGGTGCCGAGCAGGAACCGCGGATTGGAGAACGGCCAGATCAGCGGCCGGCCGGCGAGCGCCAGCGGATCGCGCGGATAGAGCCAGCCCGCCGAGATCGCCATCGCGACCACGATCACGAGCAGGATCAGGCCAGCGACCGCGGCGGGACTTCGGAAATAGCGCTTGACCGCATCCATGGCGTCAGCCCTCGGCCGTGATGCGCGGATCGAGCCGCGCATAGATCAGGTCGACGATGAAGTTCACGGTGATGACGAGCAGCGCCGAGACGAAGACGATCCCGAGCAGCGTGTTGAGGTCGCGCTGCACCACGGACTCGTAGGCGAGCCGCCCGAGCCCCGGCAGCGAGAACACGCTTTCGACCACGACCGATCCGCCGAGCATCGTTCCGGCCTGCAGTCCGATCAGCGTGACCATCGGCAAGAGCGCATTGCGCAACACGTGCCGCGTCACCACGCGCGTCTCGTCGAGACCTTTTGCGCGTGCAGTTCGGACATAATCGAGGTTCAGCACTTCCAGTATCGAGGCGCGCATGATGCGCAAATAGATCGCCAGAAAAATCAGCCCGAGTGTCAGCGTCGGCAGCACGAGGTGGCTCGCGATGTCGAAGACGCGCCAGATGCCGGTCCGGACCGTTCCGATGTCCTCGAACCCTCCTGGCG
Organism: Bradyrhizobium australiense; assembly: GCF_013114825.1. Taxonomy (GTDB): domain Bacteria; phylum Pseudomonadota; class Alphaproteobacteria; order Rhizobiales; family Xanthobacteraceae; genus Bradyrhizobium; species Bradyrhizobium australiense. The sequence continues at coordinate 537,965 of NZ_JAAVLX010000001.1, forward strand.
GCAGCCATTGCAGATAGACCGAGAACACAACGATGGCCATCAGGCCGAACCAGAATGAGGGCGTGGCGTAGAAGATCAGGCCCAGCGTGGAGATCAGCGTATCCGGCCAGCGGTTGACGCCGCGCGCGGCAATCACCCCGAACACCAGCCCGAAGAAGAACGCGAACGACAGCGAAGCGGTCATTAAAAGGATCGTCGGCGGCAGCCGCTCCAGAATGACGGTGGCCACCGGCTTGCCATAGATCGAGGAGAAGCCGAGGTCGAGCCGCACCAGCCGCCAGAGATAATTGCCAAGCTGGGCGGGAATCGAAAGGTCGAGCCCATAGAATTTGCGCAGCTCCTTGGCGGTCGCGGCATCGCCGCCGCCCATCTGCGCCATCATGGCATCGACCGTGTCACCCGGTGCGAACTGCAGCAGCAGAAACACGCCGATCAGGATCAGGATCAAGGTCGGGATCGAGGCGGCAAGCCGCCGCCCCGCAAGGCCAAGGATGCGCATAGACCTATCTTGGCTGATATCGGCTTAAGCCGAAAGCCAAAGATCGTGCCAGCTCGTCGAACCCCAGCGCGGGGTGTTGGAATGATTGCGTGCCTTCGCCGTAATCGTGGTGACGAAAATCTGCTCGATCGGCATCCAGACCGGCAGCTCCGTATTCACCTCCTTGACGAACTGGGCGTAGAGCGCCTTGCGCTTGGCCGGATCGACTTCGGTCGCGGCATCATCGATGGTCTTGTCGACATTCGGGTCCTGCCAGCCCCACTGGTTGGTCCAGGGCGCGCCCTTGGGCTGGCCCGAGCGATACCAGACCGTGGTCGAGACGGCAGGATCGTTGCGGTACTGGTGCCAGCCAGTGGCGAGATCGAAGGCGTGCTCGTCATAAACCTGCTTGAGGAAGCCGCCGCCGTCGTTGCGCACGATCTCGATCGGGATGCCGACCTCGCCGAGCGATTGCTGGATGAAAGTCGACCACAGCGAGATGTCCTCGCCCCACGGCGCAGGCAACAGTTTTAGCGTGAAGCGCGTGCCGCCCGTGCCCGGCTTGAAGCCGGCTTCATTCAGCAGCGCGACAGCCTTGGCCTTATCGTAGGGATATTGCGGCGTGTTCGGCCCCGGATAGAAATCGGTCGAGGTCGAAGGGATCGGCCCGGTGCCTAGCTTGGCGAAATCGCCGAGAAAGTTCTCGATGAAGAACGGCACATTGATCGCATGCGCGATCGCCCGGCGAACCCTGATGTCGGACAGTTCCTTGCGGCGGAAGTTGAACTCCAGCGTATTGGTCCGCGCGTTGCCTTCGTTGCCCTTGGTCGAGACGATGAAGCGCTTGTCCTTGGAAAGCCGCGCCAGGTCCGAGAGAGTCAGCCCGGAGAACGGCGAGTAATGCAGCTCGCCTGCTTCCATCTGAGCCGCCGCCGCGGAGCGGTCGGTGATCACGCGCCACACGATGCGGTCGAGATAGGGCGCGTTGGGACGCCAGTAGTTCTCGTTGCGGTCGGCGATGACATATTGCCCGCGCTCATATTTGACGAACTTGAACGGCCCGGTGCCGACCGGCGCGAGGTTGGTCGGGTTCTGCCTGATATCGCCGCTCCCATAGAGGTGCTTGGCCGAGATATAGCCGAGGTCGGGCAGGGCGCGGAGCAGGAGGTTCAGCGGCATTGGCCGCTCGTATTTGAAAATCGCGGTCTGGGCGTCCGGCGTTTCCACCGCGGTGAGGAAGAGCTGTAGCGTCGATCCGTAATTGAGGATCTTCTTCCACATGTTCATGGCGGTGAATTCGACGTCGGCCGAGGTGAACGGCTTTCCGTCGTGCCAGGTAATGCCCTTGCGCAGCTTGAATATCACCGTCTTGCCGTCGGGCGAGGCTTCCCAGCTTTCCGCCAGCACGCCGACCGGCTGGCCGTTGGCGTCGAGATCGACGAGGTTCTCCTGGATCTTGCCGCCGATGATGTAGACGCCGGTGGAAGCCTGGATACTGGGATTAAGCTGGCGCTGCTCGGCGCCGTAATGGACGTTGAACACGCCGCCCTTGCGCGGCGCTTCCTGCGCAAAGGCCCGCATCGGATTGACCACGTTGGTCGCGATGGCCGCCGACGTCAGCAGTACGTTGCGGCGATTGATCTCAAGGCGCGTCAGATCCATGCGAAGTCTCCGAACAAGTATTAGATGGCGGACCGTTCACGCGTCCGCCTTGGGCCGGATGTTACGATGGAAGCGGAACGCGAGTCATTTTCAAATCGCCGCGCGGCCCGGAAAATCCTTCCAGAAAACAACGTGCTCACCGGCTGATCGAGTTGCCTATTTTCGCGCGTGGAAACCATATCGCGGCTCGCCAGAATAGAGGTGGAGCGGCGGGAGCAGTCTGGGATTGCCGGGAAAGCGCCCGAACAAGGTGCCTCAAACCCCTTAAAAACAGGCTCCTGCGGCTCCGGAGGCCTGAAATTCAGCGAAAAATTGGACGAATCACTGCAACTCGACTAGCGAGATAGTTGTGCAGAATGTCGGAAACCCTGTTTTTTAGGCGTTTTCCGCCATATCGTCGCCTGTGCCAGAATCAATGGAGCAACCATGGCCACCCAAATGTCTAAGTCGCAGCTCATCGAGAAGATCGCGACCACCACCGAAGTTTCTAAGAAAGAGGTCAAGAACGTGATGGACACGCTCGTTGACGTCGGTCACAAGGAACTGAAGAAGAACGGGGTATTCCTCGTCCCCGGCTTCGCGAAGTTTGTCGTGGTCAAGAAGCCGGCGACCAAGGCTCGGAAGGGCACCAACCCCTTTACGGGCGAGGAAATGATGTTCAAGGCCAAGCCGGCCCGCAAGATCGTCCGGGCCCGGCCGGTCAAGGCTGCCAAGGACGCGGTTTAATCTTGAATCTCCCTCGCCCGCTCTTGCGGGGAGAGGGTTGGGGTGAGGGGCTGCCTCCGCGATCTCTCTAGGAGAGGTGTTCGCGGAGAGTCCCCCTCACCCGAAATTCAAGCTGCGTTTGAATTTCGACCTCTCCCCGCGGGCGAGGCGAGGTCGATCTGAGCGTGTCGCGCCTTCAGCGCCTAAAGCGCCTACACCACCGGCGACCGGCCGCCATCGACATTGATGGCGGTGCCGGTGATGAACGATCCCTGCTCGGAGGCGAGGAAGCAGGCCAGGTTGGCGAATTCCTCCGCCGTGCCGATGCGCCCGAGCGGGGTGCCCTTGGCGAGGTTCTTGGCAAACACCTCGAAGTCCATATCGGGCGCCTGCGCCGCGTGCCGCTTCACCCATTGATCGCTCATGATCAGGCCGACCAGCATGGCGTTCACCAGAATGTTGTGCTCGCCGCCTTCGCTCGCCATCACCTTGGTCAGCGCCATGCCGGCTGCCCGGGAGACCGAGGTCGGCGCCGACGAGGCCGCCGGCGCCTTGGCGTAGGTGTTGAGCACGTTGATGATGCGGCCCCATTTGCGCGCCTTCATGCCCGGCCAGACCAGCCGGCTGAAGCGGACAGCGGCGAACAATTTGAGGTCGAGGTCCTCCTGCCAGGCCTCGTCAGAGATGTTCTCGAACGCCATCGTCCGCGCCGTGCCTGCGTTGTTGACGAGGATGTCGATGGGGCCGAGGTCGGCGACAATCTTTGCATGCGCCTTCGCAATGTCTGATGCCTTCGAGACGTCGCAGACGTAATCGCGCACTTTGAGACCGTCTTTGGCGAGCAGCTCCCGCGCCGCCGCCAGGTCGGCTGCGCCGCGTGCGAGGATCGCGACTCTCGCGCCGGAGGCGGAAAATCGCCGCGCGACGGCGAGCCCAATTCCCTTACTGCCGCCGGTGACGACGGCGACTCTGTCCTTCATCGTGACTTGCATGTTGTTCTGCCTGTTAATTGAGCTGGAAGTCGTCGCTCGAAAACCGTTCGAGCGTCGGAGGTAAGGAACAGGGAGATAAACTTTCTCTCCGTTTCAACATTCAAAATTCCATTTTATTGACGATCCCATTGTTGCCGCGCATCATCGCAGCGTCAACTTCAGCGGAACGAGAAGCAGAAACTCTCGTCGGGACTGAAGCAATTTCAACAAATCACGGTGCCAGGCGGCAGCGCGCTTGCGCGTTGCGCGAGCGTGATCGCGCGCTTGCTGCAAAGGAGAAGAAGAATGTCGCAAAACAAGCAACACGGCAGACAGGCGCTGAACCGGCGCGCGCTGTTGCGCTCCGGCGCAGCCGCAGCCCTGGCGGCGCCGCTCGGCGTTTCGGCGCGCAGGCATTTCCGTTCCGCCCCGCAACGCCGGCGATCGACTTCTCGCAATTTCCCATCTGCAGAACGGCATCGGATACGCCGCTATCAGGCGCACCGCGCAAGCTGAAGCTTTCATGGAATGCGGGCGCGGTTTGCCTCGCGCCGGTTCCCGTCGCAATCGATTACGGCTTCTTCCAGAAGCAGAACCTCGACATCGAACTCGTCAATTACAGCGGCTCGACGGACCAGCTCCTGGAAGCGATCGCCACCGGCAAGAGCGATGCTGGGCTTGGCATGGCGTTGCGCTGGCTGAAGCCACTCGAACAGGGCTTTGACGGCCGGTACGCATGGCGGCTGCATGCGCGTCCTGACACGGACCAATTCCGGCGTGGACAAGCTCGCCGATCTCAAGGGCAAGATCGTCGCCGTTGGCGATCTCGCCGGCCCCGACAAGAACTTCTTCTCGATCAAGCTTGCCAAGCTCGGCATCGATCCCAACAAGGACGTGGACTGGCGGCCTTACCCCGGCAATCTTCTCAATCTCGCGGTCGAGAAGGGTGAGGTTCAGGCGTTCCTGGCGTCAGACCCGCTCGCCCATCTCTGGCTGAAGGACATCCAGTACAAGGAAGTCGCATCCAACCTCGACGGCGAATACCGCGACAAGAGCTGCTGCATCGTCGGCATTCGCGGCAGCCTGGTTCGGGATGAGCCGCAGATCGCCCGTGCGCTCACACGGGCGCTGCTGGATGCCGCGATGTTCACCTCACAAAATCCGGAGCTCGGCGGCTATATCATCGGCGCCACCATCGGGTTTCTGACCGGCGTTTCGATCGGCTGGTCGCGAAGCGTCGGCTATTGGGTGCACCCGGTGCTGCGCGTCATCGGACCACTGCCGGCAACCGCATGGCTTCCGATCGCCTTCTTCACCTTTCCATCGAGCTGGAGCGCGAGCACGTTCCTGATTGCGCTCGCGACCGGCTTTCCCGTGACGGTGCTGACCTGGTCGGGCGTCATTACGACGTCGCGCGCACACTCGGCGCCAAGCCGTCCTTCCTCGTGCTCAAGGTCGCGATTCCGGCGGCGCTGCCGCATGTGTTTGTCGGCCTGTTCATGGGACTCGGATCGTCATTCGCCGTGCTGGTCGTGGCGGAAATGATCGGCGTCAAGGCCGGGCTTGGCTGGTATCTGCAATGGGCGCAGGGCTGGGCGCCTACGCCAACATGTACGCGGCGCTGATCGTGATGTCGCTGTTGTGCTCCGGCGCGATCACGCTTTTGCTTCGGACGCGGGATCGCTTGCTCGTCTGGCAGAAGGGAGTCGTCAAATGGTAGCGCATTCCGCTGCCGAGGTGGTCGCATATCCCGCCGCCGGTGCCGAACTCGATATCGAGAAAGTCAGCCACGCCTTCGATATCGATGGAGCCGCGCTGCCTGTCCTGGAAGATGTCAACCTCTCGATCGAGCCGGGCGAATTCGTCGCGCTGCTCGGTCCTTCCGGCTGCGGCAAGTCGACATTGCTGCGGCTGGTTGCGGGACTGGAAGCGCCGCGCAGCGGGGTGTTGCGCGAGGACGATGTCCGCATCAAGGGGCCGCACCCCTCGCGTGTCGTCGTATTCCAGGATCCGACGCTGTTTCCATGGCGTTCGGTCTGGGACACGTTGCCCTGGGCTTGGAGGCGCAGGGCATCCTGAAAAGCCAGCGTCAGCGGGTCGATGCGGCCATCGATCTGGTCGGGCTTTCCGGCTTCCGCAATGCCTATCCGCATCAGCTCTCGGGCGGCATGGCCCAGCGCGTCGCGCTGACGCGCGCGCTCGTCAACGATCCCAAAATCCTCGTGCTCGACGAGCCGCTCGGCAAGCTCGACTCGCTGACGCGGATCACCATGCAGGCCGAAATCGTCTCGTTGTGGCAACGCAAGCGCTTTACGACACCGCTCGTCACCCACGACGCGGAGGAGGCCCTGTTCCTCGCCAATCGTGTGGTCGTGCTCAGCGACCGGCCGGCGCGCGTCAAGGCGGATATCGCGGTGGAACGGCCTTATCCGCGTCACCGGGGCGACCCCTACCTCGCAGACCTGCGCAAGCAGATCCTTGGCCTGCTCGGACTGGACGCCACATGGTGACAGCGTCGGGCCATATCGCGAGAGAGCCGCAACGGCAGGCTGAGCCGGACCATGTCGCGCGTGCTTCGCTTCTGGCCAAGGCCTTCGCGGAGCGGACGCCGGTCTACGACCGCGACGGCAGTTTTCCGTTCGCTAATTTCGAGGATCTGTCCGAAGCGGGGCTGCTGGCGCTGACGGTCTCGGCAGCGCTCGGCGGGGCCGGCGCGGGCGCCGCGGAGGCGGCACGCATTCTCGGCATTATCGGCAAGGCCGATCCGTCGACCGCTCTGGTGCTGTCGATGCACTACATCCAGCACCTCGTGATGGCGCGCAGTTCGCGCTGGCCCACTCGTCTGTCGCGCAAGCTTGCCCGGGAGACGGTCGACGGCATCGCCCTGATCAACGCGCTTCGCGTCGAACCTGAACTTGGATCGTCGGCGCGGGGAGGACTGCCCGCGAGCATCGCCCGCCGCACCGAAACCGGTTGGCGGCTGGGCGGCCGCAAGATCTATTCGACGGGCGCGCCGATCGGATTCTTTCTTGTTCCGGCAGGCCGTCCGGGAACGCGAATCGTGGAGACCTGGGATCATCTCGGCCTGCGCGCCAGCGGCAGCCAAGGTCACGCCGATTGACGATGGCGTCGCCGCTGACGAGCAGAAGACCATCGATCTCTATTTCCGCTCGGGACTGATCAAGCAGAACCTTGACGCGACCGATATCGTCGGTCGGTCATTTTCCGAGGCCATCGGCAAGGGAGCGGGCCGGTAACGCGAAGCTCTCGCGCGATGACGAACGCGTGAGCGCCGGAAATACCATCCGGTTTGGCAGGCATCCTCGACAAGGATTTTTCCCGTTTGCCGCGGTTGGGAACGGCAATGTTGCTATTTTCGAACGCGCCTTGTGGGACTCGGCGGCCGCGCCAAGATCAAGCAGAACAAACAATGGAGTCCCGGAGACCACCATGGGCCTGCAGCAAGCAAAACTCGAATCGCTTCCCTTCGTCACGGCCGAACTGAACTATCTCGCGCCCACGCCGGGAAAGCCCCGCACCTACGCCTTCGATCCGCCGCCGGGCGAGCCCAAATCCACCGCGCTTCCCGAACCGCACAACGTCCCGATCTTCGACGCGCGCCTGATCGCGGCCAACCTCTCTTTGGACCGCGAAGGCTTTGCGCTGGTCCGCCATCCCACCATCGTCAGGAATTTCTATGACGACAAGGAAGTAACCGGCGTCTACTTTCCCGCCGTGGAAGCCTTCCTGAAGGCGACACTGAAAGCCGATCGTGTCTTCATCTTCGACCATACCGTGCGCAAGCGCGTGGAGGGCGCCGCTGATATCAGGGGCGCCGGCCCACGGCAGCCGGCCACGCGGGTCCATGTCGACCAGACCCACAGATCAGGCGCCAACCGTGTTCGCGAACACCTGCCCGACGAGGCTGAGGAACTTCTGAAGGGGCGGGTGCAGGTCATCAATCTCTGGCGGCCGATCCGCGGGCCCGTGCTGGATGCGCCGCTTGCAATGTGCGACGGCCGGACGGTTGAGCCGGGCGATCTCGTCGCCTCCGACCTGATCTATCCGAACCGCAGCGGCGAGACCTATTCGATGAAGTATAATCCGAACCATCGCTGGTACTACATTCCGGAAATGCGGACCGACGAGGCGCTGCTCTTGAAGTGCTATGATTCCGCGACCGACGGTCGCACGCGGTTCGGGCCGCATACGGCATTCACTGATCCGACCACGCCGGCCGATGCGCCGCCGCGCGAGAGCATCGAACTGCGAACGCTCGTGTTCCACAGGAACTGACCGCGGCGAGCGGGCGGATTCGCGTTCTCATCTCGTCATTGCGAGAAGCAAAGCGACGAAGCATTCATAGCTCTCGTGCGGCACGATAATGCTTCGCGGAGCCTGTCATCGGGCGCGCATTCGCGCGACCCGTTGGCTCGCAATGACGATCCTTGCTTTCCCCTGAGCCATATTGGTGCTACCTCGCCCCGAAACAGTTTTGGAGCGAGACGGCTCATGGACGACGGCAAGGCCGACGGCGCGGATGTCAATTTCCGCGCCCTGATTTTTGCGCTGTTGGCGCTGGCCTGCGGTCACATGCTGTCGACGCTGCTGCGGACCATTCCGGCCATCAGCCTCGACGTGATGGCCGCGGATTTCAGAACCTCGCCGCAGACGCTGGCGAGCCTCACCTCGGTCTACCATTTCGCCTTTGCCGCCTCGCAAATTCCCGTCGGCGCGGCAATGGATCGCTTTGGCGTGCGGCCGGTCTCGCTCGGTCTGCTGGCGGGAACCATCGTCGGCGCGTTGGCATCGGGACTGGCGACCGGGCCGGAGAGTTTTCTGTTCGGCCAGTTCCTGCTCGGGGTCGCCACCTCGGGCATGCTGATGTGCCCGATGACATTGGCCGCGAAACAGATGTCGGCAGCGCGCTTCGGCCTGTGGTCCGGCATCATTCTCTCGATCGGCAATGTCGGCATGTTGCTGTCGTCGAGCCCGCTGGCCTTTGTCGTCGAGCACTGGGGGTGGCGGGCCGGATTCTGGATTTCCGCGGGCTTCGGCGCGGTGGTAGCGGTCGCCGTGTTTGCGCTGGTGTCGAGACAGCCGGCCGCGCATGCCGATGATTCCTCGCCGCTGTCGCAAATGGTCGAGGTCCTGCGCATCGGCTTGTCGCGACCATTACGCGGCCTGATCGCGTTGTCGCTGGTCTCGCTGGCGGCTTCGCTGGTGCTGCGCGGATTATGGGGCGGCCCGTGGCTGATGGAGGTCAAAGGGCTCGGCCGCATCGAGGCCGGCAACGCGCTCGGCCTGTTCACGTTGGCGTTGATCGTAGGTCCCTTGTTGATCGGAATCCTCGACCGCAATATCGGCCACCGCCGCGAGGTGCTGGCATCAGCGCACGCGGTTGCCGCACTGCTACTCGCGCTGATGGCGGCCGGCGCGCCGCATTATCCGGTCTCGGAGCTGTTCGGCGTTGCCGCCATCCCGGCGCAGTTCGACACCGTGCTGTTCGTCCTGATCGGCATCGCCATCTCCGCGCAGCCGCTGCTCTACGGCATGACGCGGCAACTGGTGGACGCGCAGAACGCCGGTAAGGCGCTGTCGGCGATCAACCTCGCGTTCTTCCTCGGCGCCGCGCTGATGCAGTCGGCAACCGGCGTGGTCGCGGCAGTCTATGGCTTGCCCGCGGTGCTGCTGTTCATGGCGGCGGCCTTGATCGTCGGGATCATCATGTTTTTGCTGTATACGTAGAATGGGGGGAGCGGCTTGTCCGCCGTAGCTCACGAGCGTAGGCGGAAGCGATACTCATCAATGTTGGCCGAAGGTGATGGGTTTCGCACGGGCTCAACCCATCCTACACTCCGGCGCTGAACAACTGACAACAACGGGTAACCATGTCCGCCAGGATCGATCCCATCACGCGCTCCGTCGTCCAGCACCGCCTCAGCTCGATCGTGAAGGAAATGGGCGAGGCGATGCTTCGCACCTCCTATTCGCAGATACTCAATTCCAGCCGCGATTTTTCGCTGGCGATCTGCGACACTGCGGGACGGCTGATCGCGCAGGCCGATCACTTGCCGGTTCATGTCGGCGCGCTGCCGTGGGCGACGCTGGCGGTAGAGGATCGGTTCAAAGACGTTAGATCAGGCGACGTGATCCTCCTCAACGATCCCTATCACGGCGGCAGCCATCTGCCTGATTTGACCGCCTTCGTACCGGTGTTCGACGGCGAGCGGCGGCTGCTCTGGACCATCGTGCGCGCACACCAGAGCGACATCGGCGGCGCCACCCATGGCGCCTATAACCCCGCCGCCACCGAGATCTATCAGGAAGGCCTGCGCGTCCCGCCGATCAAGCTCTATGAAGCCGGCAAGCTGCGCGACGATTTGCTCGATCTGCTGGCGCTGAACATCCGCAACCCCCGCGAATTCCGCGGCGACCTCGCGGCAATGCTGGGGGCTGCGCATCTTGGCGAGCGGCGGCTGTCGCGATTGTTTGCGGAGTTCGGCGCGCCCGTGGTCGAATCGGCAGTTGAAGCCATCCTCGACGCGACCGAGCAGCAGACCCGCGCCGTCGTTTCGACCTGGAAGGACGGCGTGTTCTACGGCGAGGCACTTCTCGATGATGACGGCCACGGCAGGACCGATATCCGCATCGCTGCGAAGGTCACCAAGAAGGGCAGCGACGTCGAGGTCGATCTCTCCGATTCCGATCCGCAGTCGACCAGTTTTGTAAACTCCTCGCACGCCAACATGCAGGCCGCGGTCGCGATGGCCTTTGCCTATCTGATCGACGCTGAAATTCCCAAGAACACCGGCGCGCTGCGACCGCTGAAGGTGATTGCAAAGCAGGGCACGGTAGTGTGGGCCGATCCCGGCCGGCCGGTGACGCTGTGCACCAGTCATCCCTCGAACGAAATCGTCGAGGCGATCGTAAAAGCTTTGTCGGCATCCTGTCCCGAACGTGCGATGGCTGGCTGGAGCCGCAGATTCCGGATCGCAATCCAGGGCGAGGATCCGCGCACCGGCAAGAATTTCATCTGGCACCTGTTCCAGGCGCGTCCCGGCGGCGGCGCATCATCCGGTGGCGACGGCTGGTCATCGATCGGCGAGTGGCATTCGGTCGGCGGGCTGAAGTTCGGCAGCCTGGAGGTCGCCGAAGTACGCTTTCCGCTGCACTTCCGCACGCATGAATTCCGCCCCGGCTCCGGGGGCGACGGCCAGTATCGTGGTGGCCTCGGTGTGGCGCTCGATCTGGTGTTGGAGACGGAAAAGCCCGCAAAGGGCAATACCGCCGGCGATGGCGCGCGGCATGGTCCCTGCGGCATGCTCGGCGGCGAGGATGGCAAGCCGCATCATTATCGTCTGCTGTCTGAAGGCCGCGAGCCGCGGGTGTTGCGCACCAAGGAGGTCGACATCGAACTTCGCCCCGGCGATTGCCTCGAGATACGTTCCTCCGGCGGCGGCGGCTGGGGACCGCCCGCCAAGCGATCGGCGGAAGCGCGGAGGCGCGACCGCGAGCAGGGCCTCACTCAAGCCGCGGCGGAGCAGCGTAGCTAATCATGTTCAGAATAGGCGTTGACGTCGGCGGGACCTACACCGATCTGGTGGCCACGGACGAAACCGGGCGGACCATTTTCGCAAAATCACCCTCCACCCCGGCGGATCAATCCATCGGCGCGATGGCGGGGCTGGAAGAGCTGGCGCGGCGGCTGAATGTCACGCGTGCGAAAATGCTCGCCGCGACCGACCGCCTCGTGCATGGTACTACGGTTGCGACCAATGCGCTCTTGGAGCGCAAGGGCGCCAAGGTCGCGCTGATCACCACCGAAGGGCATCGCGACGTCATCGAGATGCGCGAGGGTCTGAAACCCGATCGTTACGATCTCCGCTCGCCGCCGCCTGCGCCTTTAGTACCGCGCGACCTCCGTTTCGGCGTGAAGGAACGGCTCAGGGCGAGCGGCGAGGTCCTGATTCCGCTCGATGCAAAATCGCTCGATGACGCGATTGCCGGCATCAGGCAGTCGGGCGCGACCTCGGTCGCGGTGTGCTTCCTGCATTCCTACCTCAATCCGGTGCACGAATTGGCAGCCGTCGAAAAACTGAAGCAGGCACTGCCCGGCATCAGCATCTCGCGCTCCAGCGACGTACTGCCGCAGATCAAGGAATATGAGCGTATCTCGACCACGATCGTGAACGCTTATGTCGAGCCGATCGTGCGGCGCTATCTCACCAATCTCGAAACGCGGCTCACCGAGGCCGGTTTCAAGGGCAGCCTCTTTGTCGTGCTCTCGCATGGCGGCATGGCGCCGGTCGAGGAGGCCTCGCGGCTGGCCGCGGGCACCGTGCTGTCGGGACCGGCGGGCGGTATGTCCGGCGGACGGCGCTGTTCTGACCTGGTCGGTATTCCCGATCTGGTGCCGTTCGACATGGGCGGCACCTCTACAGACATCTCGCTGATAACAAGAGGGCAGGCCTCGCTCTCCGCCGACGGCATCCTGGCCGGCCAGCGCATCGCGCTGCGCAGCCTCGATATCGCGAGCATTGCCGCCGGCGGCGGCTCGATCGCGAGCGTCGATACCAGCCGCACCCTCCGTGTGGGGCCGGAAAGCGCGGGCTCGGTGCCGGGCCCAGCCTGCTACGGCAATGGCGGAGAGGCCGCCACCGTGACCGATGCCAATGTCGTGCTCGGCTATCTCGATGCTTCCGCCTTCATGGGCGGCAAGCGCCCGCTCGACCGCACGGCGTCGGACGCAGCCGTCGATCGCGTCGCCGTCGCGATGGGGCTGTCGCGCGTAGAGGCCGCCGCCGGCATCTACCGCATGATCAACCTGAACATGGCGGACGGCATCCGCCTGATGACGCTGCGCCGCGGTGTCGACCCGCGACGCTTCGCGCTGTTAAGTTTCGGTGGCGCGGCGGGCCTGCACGCGGCGGAGGTGGCGCGCGAACTCGAGATCAAGCGCATCATCGTGCCGACAGTGGCCTCGGTGCTGTCGGCCTGGGGCATGCTGACCAGCGATCTCCGCTACGAGGTCAGCCGCACGCATTACGGCGCCGGTGCGCACATTGCGGCCGATGAGGTGCGCGAACTCTTTGCCGGACTTGAGCAGCAGGCCGCCGGCCGGCTGCGCTCGTGGTTCAACGGCAAGATTGCAATCGAGCGCTCCGCCGAAATGCGCTACGGCGAACAGATCTTTGAGATCGACGTTTCGCTCGACAGCCTCGACTGGAGCGCTGCCGATCTCGTCGAGCGGATCGAGAACCGCTTCCACGTCAGGCACGAGGAATTGTACACCTACGCCTCGCGCGGCCAGGAAGTCGTGTTCGTCAACGCGCGCGTGGCGGCGGTCGGTGAAGTCGCGCGACTGGATTCAGATAAGAAACCTGTGTCGTCATCGGTCGCCTGCGCACCGCGCAGCCAGCGGCAGGCCTTCTTCGGCGGCTGGCGCGACGTTCCGGTCTACACGCTTGACGACCTGCAGCCGGGCCACAGCCTGACCGGCCCCGCCATCATCGAAGCCGAGACCACGACGGTGCTGGTTGATGCCGGTGACCGCGTGACGGTGAATGCGCTGGGATGGCTGGATATTTCGTTGCGCTGATTGCCAAACACTCAATTGTCATCGCCTGCGAAGGCGGGCGATCCAGTAGCCTGAGACGGCAGTGATCAACGGATAGAGTGCGGCGTACTGGATACCCCGCATTCGCGGGGTATGACAATCGGGGCTGCTCCAACATTTGATTTCAATAAGCCCATTTCGGCGGTATCATCGCCACGGCTGGGTTAGGCGACACAAGCTCCCGCGAGCTTGGCGTTTGAGGCCACCTTGATGCAAACAATAACAAAAACAAGGCTGATACCCGCCTTCTTCGCCTTCGCCGCAGTGGTGTTGGCGTCCGTTCTGGCGATCTCGCAGCCGGCCTGGGCTGCCGGCGTGACCGACACCGAAATCCGCATTGGCAACATCATGCCGTACACCGGCCCGCTGGCGGCGTTCGCTTCGATCGGCAGGGCGGAGGCCGCTTATTTCGACATGATTAACGAGCGCGGCGGCATCAACGGGCGCAAGATCAGGTTCATCTCCCGCGACGACAGCTCCAATCCGAGAACGGCGGTCGAGCACACCCGCGAACTGGTCGAGCAGGAACGCGTGCACCTGATGTTCGGGTCGTTCGGCACGCCGAGCAACCTGGCGACGCGAGCCTATCTCAACGAGAGAAACGTCCCGCAGCTCTTTGTCGCCTCCGGCGACGAGGAGTTGGCGCAGCCGAAGCGATTTCCATGGACGATGGGCTGGCAGCCGACATTTCGTGCCGAGGGCCGGATCTACGCCAATTACATCCAGGCCTCCTATCCAAGCTACAAGATCGCTGTGCTCTGGCAGAACGATCAGTTCGGCCGCGATCTGTTCCGGGGATTGCAGGAGGGGCTCGGCATCACGGCCAACATGATCGTTGCAGACATTGCCATTGATGCGGATATGTCGATCGATACCCAGGTTGAGATCTTGAAGAGCTCCGGCGCTGAAGTGCTCGTGCTCAATTGCGCGCCGCCGATCTCGGCGCGTGCCATCCGTAGAGCGGCCGAACTGGGTTGGCATCCAGTGCTGCTGCTGGTCAATGCGGCGGCTTCGATCGCGAACGCGCTGAGACCGGCGGGGCTTCAGAATTCCGTCGGCGTGATCTCCACTTCGTACCTGAAGGATGCCAGCGACACGACGTGGAAAGAAGACCCTGCGATCAAGGCGTGGCTTGCGTTCATGGACAAGTACTATCCCGACGGCGACAAGGAGGATGGCTACGCCATCTTCGGCTACGCGGCGGCCGAAACCCTGGTCCAGGTCTTGACCCAGTGCGGCGACGATCTGTCGCGCGAGAACATCATGCGGCAGGCCGCGTCGCTGAAGGGCTATCAAAGCCCGGTTGTCCTGCCGGGCATTGCGATCAATACCGGACCGGCCGACTTCTACCCGATCGAGCAGATGCGGCTGGTGCAGTTCGACGGCAGCGCCTGGCAGCCGATCGGCGACGTGATCGAGAGCGCGTTCGCGGCGAGGCCGAGCGATAATTGAGCGACGACCATGTAGGATGGGTATCGCTGCAGCGATACCCATCAGCATCTTGCACCAGATTTGATGGGTATCGCTGCCCTCCACCCATCCTAAGGAATATCGGCGCTTACCTCTTTTGCCCGTAATTCAACAGCCCGCCCTTGCTCTTCGGCGGATGGGCGCGAAGGCCTTCCTCGTTGGGCTCGGTGCCCCAGCCCGGGCGATCCGGTATCACCAGGTGACCATCAACGATCTCGGGCACGTGCGTGAACAGCTCGTGGTCCCATGCGAGCCGATCGATATCGGTTTCCATGATTCGCAAGTTTGGCACCACGGCCGAGAAATGCGCGTTCTGCATGGTGCAGAGATGGCCATAGAAGTTATGCGGGGCGACGTTGACCTCGAAATGTTCGGCGGCGGCGGCGATCTTCATCGATTGCCACACCCCGTTCCAGGGCGTGTCGATGATCGCGACATCCATCGCCTGTTCGTTGAAATAGGGCAGGAACTCGCGCAGCCCCAACAGCGTCTCGCAGGATGAGACCGGATGCGGGCTCTGGCGGCGGATGTAGCCCAGCGCCTGCGGGTTGAAGGTGTCGATCTCCACCCAGAACAGATCCATGTCCTTGATGGCCCGCAGTATCCTGAGGTAGCCCTCGGTCTTGGCGTTGAAGTTGAGGTCGAGCAGCAGATCGACATCGGGGCCGGCACCGTCGCGGATCGCTTCCAGGTGCATGCAGAGGTTTCGCAGCACCTTGCGATCGACGTTGATCTCGGGCTCGAAGGGCGAGCCGAAGCCGGGCCGCCAGCCCTGCGGCTTTCCGTCGGTATAGACGAAGATGTTGGTCTTCATCGCCGTAAAGCCTTTTTCGCGCACCTCGCGCCCGATCGATTTGACGCCGTCGAGATCGGTAATGGCAGGCTTGAACCAGTCGGGATGGTTGATGCGCCAGGTCGCACAGTGCGACCAGTAGACGCGGATGCGGTCGCGGATCTTGCCGCCGAGCAATTCGTAGCAGGGCACGCCGAGCGCCTTGGCCTTGACGTCGAGCAGCGCGTTTTCGATCGCGCCAAGCGCCAGCGCGACCACGCCGCCCGCGGCCGGCCGCGTCGCGGCAAACAGTTCGGCATAAATCCGCTCGTGCTGAAACGCATTCTTGCCGACGACGCGCGCCCCAAGCCGCTCGATTGCCGCCGTCACGCCGGGGGCTCCAAAACCCTCGTCGTATTCGCCCCAGCCGACGATGCCGTCTTCGGTCGTGATCTTGACGAAGTGATAGTTGCGCCATCCGGCGTCGCAGGCGAGCGTTTCGACGCTTCTGACAGTGGTGGCCTTTTTCATGATTTCCTGCCCCGGGCTTGTTGTTGTTGATCGATAACAACAACGGATCGGCGGGGAGGTCAATCGCAGGGCAGCGCAGACCGTCAATGCAGATCGTGCCCTATCCGGCGCGCCGTGGCCGCATGGTTCGCCCGGCGATGCGAAGCATCGTCCGGAGACGGGCGGCTTCGCCGCGCTCCTCACCATGAGGGTCTCAGACCTCATCCCTGAGGAGCGGCGCTCGCGCCGCGTCTCGAAGGATGAAGCCACTGAATTCGATCAGCTAGCCCGGCGGCGGAAACAACCTCGGCTTCCGCCGCTCGAACACCTGCCGCCCGTTCTTGAATCCCATCAGCACATCAGGCAATTCCGCAATCGCGTTCGTCCCACTATCGGTATCGAGAATGATCAGGTCCGCCGGATTGCCCGGAGCGATGCCGTAATCGCGCAGGTTCATCAGCCGCGCCGGCAACTCGGTGACGAGATCGAGGCAGGTGTCGAACTCGCTGATTCCGGCATGCGCGACATTGGCGTAGAAATTCGCCATCCGCAGCAGCGAGGCGTCGCCGAATGGCGTGAAGGGATTGAGCACATTGTTGGTCGCGACCGAACAGAGAACGCCGTCCGCAACGAGCTTGTGCGCCATCGTCAGCCCGCGCGGCGCATTATGCGTGGCGTCGCGGCCCATCAGATAGAGATCGGTCGAGGGCAGCACGGTGACGGCGACGCCGGATTTTGAGAGACGCGCGGTTACCGCCTTCAGCCGGTCCGGCGGCAGCGCCGACAATTTGGTGGCGTGGCCGATCGCGACGCGGCCCTGATAGTTGCGCCGCTCGGTCTGGCGGCAGACTTCTTCGAGATGCCACCACGACGGATCGAGATCAAAATCGAGGTGCAGGTCGATATCGACATCGAATTCCCGCGCCAGGTCGAAAATCTTTTCGAGATGCGCGTTCGGGTCGGTGTCCATATAGGGACAGCCGCCGATCGCCTCGCCGCCATCGCGCAGCGCCGCAATGAGCAGTTCCTCGGCGCCGGGATCGTTGGTCAGGCCCTCCTGTGGAAACACGCAGATCGAGAGATCTAGCGCCCAGGTGTAGTCGCGCTTCAGCGCCTTGACCGCCTCGAATCCGCGCAAGCCGATCCGTGGATCGATTTCCACGTGGGTGCGCATCCGCGTGGTGCCATGCACGATGGCGCGCTCGATCACGCGCCCGCCGCGGGCGTAGACGTCTTCGACCGTGAAATCGCGCTTCATGGCGGCGACCGCGGCAATGGCTTCACTGACGCTGCCATGATCGTGCGCGCAGCGACCGAGCAAGCAGGCCTTGTCGAGATGAATATGCGTATCGACGAAGCCGGGCAGGACGAGACTCCCACCGACATCGATTTCGGCCGCTTCGCAGGCGAGGCGGGGTTCGATGGCGACGATGCGTCCGCTCGCGACGCCGATATCGACCGGGATGATGGCGGATCGCGTCCTGGCATTGCGGAAGATCAGGTCAAAGGCGGTTTTGGTGTTCATCGGGCGTGAGGCTGGAGAAGCTCTCAACCTATCGGAAGCGGGAGCGCCGGGCAGCCCCAGATTGTGTGCAATTTGGAGGCTTAACTGTTCAAATTATATGCATGCAGTTTGTGGGCTGGACTGTAGTATTCCCCACATGAGGAGAAACCGCCATGTCCGTCGCCGCCAAAGCCGAATGTAAGGGAATGTCTGACGCCGAGGTGGTCGAGGCCTATCTTACGGCCTCGATGATCCCGGATCCCGATGCCGCGTCGGCCTACATGAAATCAGGCACGATCATCACCTTCACCGGCGGCCGGGAGTTCGACCACCCGCGCGGGCCGACCGCCTTCAACGCCCGGCGCTATCGTTGGGTCAAGAAGAAGATGGACCGTTTCGACGTCTGCCCCGGCGCGGACGAAACCGTCGTCTACAGCATCGGCACGCTTTACGGCGAATGGATCGACGGCACGCCGTTCGAGGGCAACCGCTATGTCGATCGCTTCGTCGTCAAGGACGGCCAGATCCTGAAGATGGACGTCTGGAACGACAGCGCCGAGCGGCTTCTGGTGCAAATGGGAATTGAGGCGTGAGGTTTTCGTCATTGCGAGCGCAGCGAAGCAATCAATCGCGCGGTAAAGTAAGTATGGGTTGCTCGTCGCTGCGCTCCTCGCAATGACGGAGGGCGGCGCTACCGTCCCCTTACTACCTTCGGCAACTTCACCACCCGCGCGCCGTCGCCTTCCTCCGCATAGGGCGCCAGAATATCCAGCAAATCGCGGCCGCGCGGCGGGGCAGGGGCTACCAGCGCCCGGCTGGCCACTGAGTCCAGATGGCTGTGCATCAGGCTCATCACCTTGGCCTCATCGCCCTTGACCAGCGCGGCGATGATCGCGCGGTGCTCGTTGATCGCGCATTCCGACGAATGCGGGCGGCTGTAGAGCGATAACGTCAGGCAGCAGCGATAGGCGACCTCGCTGACGTAACGCACCAGGATCGGGCTGTTCGTCATGTTGGCGAGCAGGATGTGGAATTCGGTCGCGAGGCGAATAGAGACCGCATCCGAGTCGTCTCGCGCGCGGTCCTCGGCATCGACATGGGCATTCAGTTCGGCAATCTGGCTCTTCGTCAGCTTGCCGGCGAGCTGGCGCACCACCAGGCGTTCGAGCTCGATCCTGATGTCGAACGCATCGCGGGCTTCCTGCCAGCTCGGGGTTGCCACCACCGCGATCCGATTGCGGCGAAGCTCGACCAGTCCTTCCGCGGCGAGCTGGCCCAGCGCATGCCGCGCAATCGTGCGGCTGACGCCGAAGCGTTCTCCCAGCGAATCCTCCGGCAATTTCGCGCCGGGCTCAAGCGCCTGCTCGATGATGGCGCGGCGCAGCGCGCGGCAGATCACGCTGACCTTGTCGGACGGTTCAGCGGTCTTGCTGGCGGGGCGAGGCGCCATTGGCGAATCCTGACGGGGTGCTTCGAATGGTGCTCTCATATCACAATTCTCGCCTGATTGTGCGTCCCAATTGCATGCAGTTTGAGGTTGGAATTGCACAAAAGGAATCCGCCGGATGGGGCGGCAAACCGAAGGATCACCGAAGGATCCTTGATTCCAAAGGCAAGTTTTGGCTGGCATCCCGCTTGCATGCACTTCCAGCCATGATGCGCATGCAGCCACATTCCGAATTTCAGGGCACGCTGGTTCCGGGCTTCGCCGCGCCGATTGCCATCGAGCTCTCGGAAGCCTCCGTTACGTTCGGCCGCGGCGCTCGCGCCGTGCCGGCGCTGTCCATGACGACGCTGCGGATCGCCGATGGCGAGTTCGTCGCGCTGGTCGGTCCTTCGGGCTGCGGCAAGTCGACCATTCTGCGGCTGGTGAGTGGTCTCGTGCAGCCGACATCAGGCGTTGTCATTGTCGGCGGCCGGGAAGTCGCCGCCCGCGCCTTGCGCGTCGGCATGGCGTTTCAGAATCCGACCATGCTGCCGTGGATGTCGATCGAGCGGAACATCATGCTGCCGCTCAAGATCGTCGAGCCGTTCCGCTCGCAATTCCGAAAACTGCGCAAGACCGAATTCCGCGACAAGGCCAACGCGCTGCTGGAGCAGGTCGGCCTCAAGGGTTTTGCCAACCGCTACCCCTGGCAGCTCTCCGGCGGCATGCTTCAGCGCGCGAATCTGTGCCGCGCGCTGATCCACGAGCCGCGCATGCTGCTGCTCGATGAGCCTTTCGGCGCGCTCGACCAGTTCACGCGCGAAGAGCTGTGGTCGATCCTGCAGGATCTCTGGATCGCCCACAGGCCGACCGTGCTCTTGGTGACCCATGATCTGCGCGAGGCCGCATTCCTCGGCAGCCGCATCTGCGTGATGAGCGCGCGTCCGGGCCGCATCCTTGACGACAGTCGCGTCGACTTCGCCCGTCCGCGCACCGTCGCCATGACCTTCGAGCCCGATTTCGTCGCGCTCAACCAAAAACTCCGCGCCTTCATCGTCGATGCCCGCACCGCCTCAGCACAGGGAGCGGCCTGACCATGCCCGATCTCGATTACCGCCAAAAGGTCTGGTCGGCGGCACTGATCATGCTGTTCTTCGTCGCCTGGGAATTGTTCTGCCTCGTGACAGGCATGTCCGACCTGGTGCTGCCGCGTCCGTCGCAGGTGTTCGTCACGCTGTTCGAGAAATTCCCGATCCTGTGGCCGCATATCCTGCAGACGCTGGCGACGACGATGATCGGATTTGTCCTTGGTGTCGGCCTCGGCGTTGTGTTGGGCGCTGTCATTGGCGTCTCAAAGACCGCCTATGATACCGCCTATCCGCTGCTCGTCGGCTTCTCCTCGATCCCGAAAGTCGCCGTCGTGCCGATCTTCGTCTTGTGGTTCGGCTCCGGCACGGTGCCGGCGGTGCTGACCGCGCTCTCGATCTGCTTCTTCCCGATCGTCGTCAACATCGCGACGGGACTGGCGACCACCGAACCGGAACTCGAAGACGTGCTAAAAGCGCTCGGCGCCAGCAAGTTCGACATTCTCTGGAACGTCGGGCTGCCTCGCACCATGCCGTTCTTCTTTGCATCGCTGAAGGTCGCGATCTCCTACGCCTTTGTCGGCGCGGTGCTGTCGGAAACTGTCGCCTCGAACCGCGGCATCGGCAACGTCATGATGACGGCGTCCTCGAATTTCAACGTGCCCTTGGTCTTCGCGGGGCTATTCGTGCTCGCCGGCCTCGGCGTCGCGCTCTACGTGATCTTTTCGGTAATCGAGGGCCGCATCACCGGCTGGGCCACCCGCAAGAGCGATGTGATCGCGACGTGAAAGTTTTTGCGACCCGTTATCCACCCCTTATCGAGGAGAACAAGATGTTAGCCAGAGTAAGCGCCGCGCTGTTGGGAATTGCCTTGTTCGCCGGCGCCGCCGGCGCCCAGGAAACGACGATCAAGTTCACGCTGGGCTGGAAGACGCAGGGGTCCGACGCCGCGTTTTTCTATGCCAAGGACCACGGCTTCTTCAAGGAAGAAGGGCTGAACGTCGTGATCGACCAGGGCGAGGGCTCCGGTGCGACGGTGACGCGCATCATGTCGGGGGCCTATGATGCCGGCTTCGGCGATGTCAATGCCATCATCCAGAACGCCTCGACTAAGCCGCAGGACGCGCCGGTGATGGTCTACATGATTTGGAACCAGCCGCCGTTTGCGATCGTCACCAAGAAGACCAGCGGCATCAACACCATCAAGGACTTTGAGGGCCACACGCTCGGCGGCGCGCAGGGCACGCCGACCACGCGGCTATTGCCGGTGTTTGCGCAAAAGAACAAGCTGGAGGGCGAGAAGATCAAGATCTCCAACATGGCGCCGAACCTGCAGGAGCCGATGCTGATCAAGGGCGACATCGACGCAGCGCTGGTGTTCAACATCACGAGCTACTTCAACCTGGTGCTGAACCGCCAGGATCCCGACAAGGACTATAAATGGTTCTCGTTCGGCGACTATGGCCTCGATCTCTATTCCAATGGCGTAATGGTTTCGCGCAAGCTGCTGGCGTCCAATCCGAAGGTCGTCGCCGGCCTTGTTCGCGCCGTCAACAAGGCCATGATCGCGATCGCCAAGGATCAGAATGCGGGCATGAAGGCGGCGGTGAACTACGACAACCTCATCAATATCGAGGTCGAGAAGCGCCGCCTGCAGTTTTCCTTCGACAAGCTAATCGTCTCGCCCGAGATGAAGGAGATCGGCGTCGGCGACGTTAAGGACGACCGCATGGCCCGCGCCATCGGCATCATCGTCGAAGGCTACCAGCTCGCCCGCGCGCCGGCACCGTCGGAGATTTTCTCCCGCGAATTCCTGCCGCCGCGCGCGGAGCGGGAGCTGGTGTATACGGCGAACTGACGGCGGTGCTTTATCAGCTCGTCATTGCGAGCGAAGCGAAGCAATCCATGCCTCCGCACGGGGAAAGATGGATTGCTTCGTCGCTGCGCTCCTCGCAATGACGGAGCGCCCTATCGTGGCCGCCGAAGTTGCCGCAGATAGCCTGTTCTCCGGTCCCGATCGCGGCCTGCTCGAAAACGCCGTGCTCCATCACGACAATGGCCTCATCACCTCCATCACCGAGGCATCGCCGCCCATGACGGGCCCGCGCTCTCTCATTCTTCCAGCCTTCGTTAACGCCCACGACCACGCCCGGCCGACCGCGTCCTCGTTCGGTGCACTCGGCATGCCGCTGGAAAGCTGGATCCTCCGCTCCGCGCTGGGGACGCCGGTCGATCCCTATCTGACCGCGGCCTCGGCATTGGCGCGATCGGCTCGTGCCGGCTGCGCGGCGATGATGGTGCACTACACCCGGCCGAGCGGCACCATGCCGCTGGTCGAGGAGGCCAAGGCGATTGCGCGGGCGGCGTCCGACGTCGGCATCCGCATCGCGTTTGCGCTCGCCGTGCGCGACCAGAACCCGGTGGTCTATGGCGACAGCGAGCCGGTGCTGTCGCAGCTTTCCAGCGACGACCGCAGGACGATTGAGGAATTGTTTGTCCGCGCGCCGATGTCGCCAAAGACCTATCTCGAACTCACGGATGCCATCGCCTCGGCCATCGCAGGTCCAAAGATCGATGTTCAACTCGGTCCTGCCGGCGTGCAATGGTGCTCAAGACCTTTGCTCGAGGCAGTGGCAGAGAATTCGGCGCAGACCGGTCGATGCATCCACATGCATCTGCTGGAGACCATCCATCAACGCGCCTGGGCCGACGCGAATTTCCCTGGCGGGGTGGTCAGCTATCTCCGCGACATCGGTTTTCTGTCGGACCGGCTGACCCTGGCCCATTGTATCCATGCCCGTCCCGACGAGATCGAGATGATCGCCACTTCCGGCGCGCGCATCGTCACCAATTTCTCCTCCAACCTGCATCTGCGCTCCGGCCTTGCCCCGATCGCCGCGGCGCACCGATGCGGCTGCGCCATCGCGGTCGGCGTCGATGGTCTCGCGCTCGACGAAGACGACGACATCCTGCGCGAGATGCGGCTGGTGCAGATGATGCACGGCGGCCTTGGCTTTGAGCGAACCTGGACCGCTTCCGAATTCCTCGCACTCGCCATCGCCAATGGGCGGAAGGCGACCGGCGCGCCCGGGAGCGGCGCGCTGATGTCAGGCGCACCGGCCGACTTCGTCACGGTCGATCTCGACCGGCTCGATCGGGACCAGATCATGCCGGTCGACCCCATCGATCTCCTGTTCGCGCGCGGCAATGCCTCTGTCTTGCGCGACGTGGTCGTCGACGGTCGGCTGATCGTCAGCGAAGACCGATGCACCGGTGTCGATCTTTCCGCGATCGAGCGGGAGTTACGTGGGATCTACCGCGCCAACGCAAGGCAACTCTCGCCGTTTGAGCGGGCTTGGCCGCCGCTCTCGGCGTCGCTGCACAGCTGGTTCGAAGCCCAGCTCGATTGCCGATAGAGCGCTAAGCGTCTCAGTCTACGGTGCAAATTCCGTAATGTGGAACGAAATTCCACTTGCGCAGAATCTCGGCAACGGTTCATGTCGAGTAAACAAGAAACTGCCGGTAGCCGCATCGCGCTGCTGATTGGGGTATCGGAAGCAAGCGGGGCGAGGTGAGCCGATCGCCGCATCATTTCGCGCTGATGTCCAGACGGAACCGTTCATGTCCTTCAATAAATTGCTGATCGCTAACCGCGGCGAGATCGCCATCCGCATCGCGCGCGCCGCGGGGGACGCCGGGCTCGCTACCGTCGCGATCCATTCCGCCGACGATGCGCAATCGCTGCATGTCCGCGCCGCCGATGCCGCGCATGAAATCCCCGGACGCGGCGCGCGGGCCTATCTCGACATCGAGGCCGTTATATCAGCCGCCAAGGCAACCGGATGCGACGCCGTGCATCCCGGCTACGGCTTCCTCAGCGAGAACGCCGCGCTCGCCCGGCGCTGCATCGAGGAAAGCATCGTCTTCGTCGGCCCGTCGCCGGAAGCGCTCGATCTGTTCGGCGACAAGGCGCAGGCCAAGGCCCTGGCAAAAAAATGCGGCGTGCCGGTCATCGAGGGCACCGGCGGGGCAACCAGCCTCGATGAGGCCGAAGCCTTCCTTGAATCCTTGGGCACGGGCGGTGCCATCATGATCAAGGCCATCGCCGGCGGCGGCGGCCGCGGCATGCGCACCGTCGATGACGTGGGCCGGCTGGAGGAGACCTATGCGCGCTGCCAGTCCGAGGCGATGGCGGCCTTCGGCAGCGACGGCGTCTATGTCGAGCGCCTGATTCGCAATGCCCGCCATATCGAGGTGCAGGTCATCTGCGACCACCACGGCGCAATCAGCCATCTGTGGGAGCGCGAATGCACGATCCAGCGCCGCAACCAGAAGCTCATCGAGGTCGCGCCAAGCCCGTCGCTGAACGATGCCTTGCGCACGCGCATCATCGACGCCGCCAAGGATCTTGCGGCGGCCGCGAACTACGACAATCTCGGCACCTTCGAATTCCTCGTCGATAACGACGCCAGGAGCAGCGACAAGGCGTTCGCCTTCATCGAGGCCAATCCGCGGCTGCAGGTCGAGCATACCGTCACCGAGGAAGTGCTCGGCCTCGATCTCGTGCAGTCGCAGCTCGCGGTCGCGGCCGGCGCCACGCTCGGTTCCCTCGGCCTCGCCCAGGGCTATATCCCCCGGCCGCGTGGTTTTGCGATGCAGCTCCGCGTCAACATGGAGGTGATGCACGAGACCGGCGCGACCAGACCGACGGGCGGCACGCTGGCCGTGTTTGACTTGCCGTCCGGCCCCGGTGTGCGTGTCGACACCTTTGGCTATTCGGGCTACCGGACCAGCGCCGCCTTTGATTCGCTGCTCGCCAAAGTCATTGTGCATTCGCCGGGCGGTAACTGGACCGACGTGGTGCACAAGGCCTCGCGGACGCTACGTGAGTTCCGGATCGGTGGCGTTGCCACCAACGTCCCGTTCCTCGCAGCGATTCTGGCGCATCCGGATTTTGTCGAGAACCGCCTCAGCACCGGTTTTATTGACAAGCATGTCGCCGATCTGGTTGGCGAAACCAATACGACGGCGGAGACGGAACTGGTCGAATCCGGCAGCGCTGCCGATGACGAGACGCTCGCGATCGCGGTCGCGGCATCTGCAACCGGCCCAGCGGGTTCGGTCGCGGTGCCAGCGCCGCTGCAAGGCACGATCGTCGCGATAGACGTTGAGGAAGGAGACCTTGTTCGCTCCGGTCAGCAGATTGCGGTGCTCGAATCCATGAAGATGGAGCATCTGGTCACGGCGCCGCATGGCGGCCGGGTGACGCAGATCGCGGCCGAAGCCGGCGTCACGCTGATGCAGGACGAGCCGATTCTCTATCTGGAGCCTGCCGAAATCGACGCCCATGATATCGCCGAGGAAGAGGATGTCGATCTCGACCACATCCGTCCCGATCTGGCCGAATTGATCGAGCGTCACGCCATCACGCTCGACGAAAACCGCCCGGCCTCGGTCGAGCGGCGGCGCAAGACCAACCAGCGCACCGCGCGCGAGAATATCGCGCACCTCGTCGATGAGGGATCGTTCGTCGAATATGGTTCGCTCGCCATCGCCGCCCAGCGAAGGCGGCGCACGGTCGACGACCTCATTCGCAACACGCCGGCCGACGGCCTGATCTCGGGCGTCGCGACGGTGAACGCGAAAAAATTCGGCGCGGATGCCGCCCGCTGCATGGTGATCGCCTACGACTACACCGTGCTCGCCGGCACCCAAGGCCATATGAACCACAAGAAGATCGACCGCATGCTGGGCCTTGCCGAGCAATGGCGGCTGCCGCTGGTGTTCTATGCCGAGGGCGGCGGCGGCCGGCCCGGCGATACCGATCGGCTCGGCATGACCGGGCTCGACGGGCCGTCCTTTGTGCAGTTCGCCAAGCTCTCAGGATTGGTGCCGGTGATCGGCGTCGTCTCCGGCTATTGCTTCGCCGGCAACGCCGCGATGCTCGGCTGCTGCGACGTGATCATCGCGACGAAGAACGCCTCGATCGGCATGGGGGGACCTGCTATGATCGAGGGTGGCGGGCTCGGCATCTATCACCCGGCCGAGGTGGGTCCGGTATCGTTCCAGTCGCCGAACGGCGTGATCGACATTCTGGTCGAGGATGAGGCGGAAGCGACGATCGCGGCACAGAAATATCTCTCCTACTTCCAGGGTGCGGTTGCCGACTGGAAAGCGCCGGACCAGCGCCTGCTGCGCCGGGCAATCCCGGAAAACCGCCTGCGCGTCTATGATATCCGCAACGTCATCGATCTCATGGCTGACGAAGGCTCGGTGCTGGAAGTCCGACGCGACTTTGGCGTCGGCATGATCACCGCCTTTATCCGCATCGAAGGAAAGCCGTTCGGCCTGATCGCCAACAACCCAAAACATCTCGGCGGCGCGATCGATGCGCCCGCCGGCGACAAGGCCGCGCGCTTCATGCAGCTGTGCGATGCCTTCGACATTCCCATCTTATCGCTCTGCGACACGCCGGGCTTCATGGTCGGCCCTGAAGCCGAAAAGACTGCGATCGTGCGCCATGTCGCGCGGATGTTCGTGACCGGCGCGAGTCTCACCGTGCCGCTGTTCGGCATCGTCCTGCGCAAGGGCTACGGCTTAGGGGCGCAATCGATGATCGGCGGCGGCTTTCACGCCTCCTTCTTCACGGTGGCCTGGCCGACCGGCGAATTCGGCGGCATGGGCTTGGAAGGCTATGTCCGCCTCGGCTTCCGCAAGGAAATGGAAGCAATCGAAGACCCGGTCGAGCGCGAAGACTATTACAAGGCCAAAGTCGCCGAGCTCTATGCCAACGGCAAGGCGGTCTCGATCGCGTCGGTGCTGGAAATCGACGAAGTGATCGATCCCGCCGACACGCGGCACTGGATCATGTCGGGCCTGCGCTCGGTGCCGAAGCCGGAAGCGCGCGCGACAAAGAAGCGGCCGTGCATTGATGCGTGGTAGTACACCGTCGTCCCTGCGAAAGCAGGGACCCATAACCACAGGGTTGCGTCGCCAAAGACGGACGTTGACCCCCGCGCTCAACAATGACGGCCGCGGCGTATGGGTCCCGGCTCGCGCTTTGCTTGGCCGGGACGACGGGCAAATCCGCAGGCTGGGCAAAGGCGCGATAGCGCCGTGCCCACCATCCGTCCTCGAGCGCATTTCGCGATGGTGGGCACGCGGAGCCTGTCATCGGGCGCGCATTCGCGCGACCCGTTGGCTTTGCCCATCCTACGGGGACTGACATATGTGATCTCGTATGTGACTGCTCGACGGGCAAATCACTTCTGATTTTCCGAAATCACGTCAAGCCCCGGAATCAAAAATAATCCGCTTTCGTTCTCACCCAAATCACGCGCATAACTCCACCCGTCTCACCCGATGGAGGGACGTTGGCCATCGTCACGAACGTGCGGTGAGATGCGGTGGACGCTGAATGCGCAAGACGTACGCGCAGGAAGCGTACGGCGAAGTCGTGTGGTCCTGATGTCGCGGTGCTGGCATCAAGTTGCGCAAGGGGTCACGCCCTACGCAGCGACGGTGGCAAGAAAGCCGTTCGCCGGGGAGAGCTCGAAGTAAGCCGTAAAGCCACTGCGCAGGGAAGGCCGGGATGCTCCCGCTGTACCTGTATGCTCGTGTGCGTGTTCTTTTGCGCACTTTGCACACGAGACCGCGGGTGCGGCGCGCACCCGGTCTTCCCTGCGCCCTCTGAACAAGAGGGTGGGAAGTTGAGAGCAAACCTCGGACGCAATGCGCCGCGAGAATGCAAATTTATGCTCGCACGACAGCAGCCGCGTCCTCGAAAGCCTCTCCCGCGCGCGGGGGAGGCCGACGCGCGCGCAGCGCGCGGGGGGCGGGGGAAGCTCTATCCATTCGGTGCGCACGTGATGCGGAGATACCCCCACCCCGGCCCTCCCCCGCAAGCGACCCGCAAACGGAAGAGGGAGGAGCGGCACCGTATGCTACCCCAGCCTCAACTCATCATACCCCTTCGCCGCCACCTCATCGCACCTGGCACGGTAGGCCGGCGCGCTGCCGCTGTAGCGGGCCACGATACGGGTCTGCTTGCCTTCGACGTTGGAATTGATGCCCGTCATCCAGGAGTTGATCTCGTTGGACAGCAATCCCTCGCCGAGCGCCTTGACGTGATCGGTCCACGATTTCACGCCCTCCGGCGTCGCTTCCAGCCGCGTCAGCCCCTTTTCCATCGCAAACATGATCAGCCCGGTGACCCAGTCGACGCTATACTCGATGCTACGCGGAATGTTACCGAGCGCAGTGTGCGGCCCCATCAGCATCAGCATGTTCGGAAATTCATGCACCATGATGCCGAGATAGGTCTCGGGTCCTCGCTTCCATTTGTCCTTCAGCCGCGCGGCGCCGGCGCCGCGGAAATCGATCTTGTCGAAACTGCCGGTGATGGCATCGAAGCCGGTCGCGTAGATGATGATGTCGAATTCGTATTCCGTCGCACTGGTCTTGATGCCGGCGGGCGTGATCCGTTCGATCGGCGTCTCGTTGATATCGACCAGCTCGACGTTGTCCTGGTTATAGACCTCGTAATAGAAGGTCTCGAGCGGCAGCCTGCGGGTGCCAAAGCCATGGTTCTTCGGAATCAGCTTCTCAGCCACCGCCTGGTTCTTCACGCGCTGGCGAATTTTTCGTGCGACGAAATCGGAGATCGTGACGTTGGCCTTGCGGTCGATCAGGATATCGCGAAAATTGCCCTGCCAGATGCCGAAGCCGCGCTCGCCATAGAGCTTTTCATAGAATGCCTCGCGCTCCTCGTCCGACACCTCGAACGCGCCGCGCGGGTCCGGCGTATGCAGGAAGCAAGCGAATGTCTCCTGGCAACGCTTGAAGATTTCGGGATAGCCGGCTTTGATCTTACGCTGCGTTTCGGCATCGATCCTGCCGTTGTGCAGCGGCGCGCACCAGTTCGGCGTGCGCTGGAAAACCGTGAGATGGCCGACTTGCCCGGCAATGGTCTGAATGGTCTGCACGCCGGTGGCGCCGGTGCCGATCACGGCGACGCGCTTGCCGGTGAAATCCACCGGCTCTTTCGGCCATCGCGCGGTGTGAAAGGATGCGCCCTGGAAATCGTCGCGTCCCTCGATCCGCGGCAGCGTCGGCGTCGACAGCGGTCCGATCGCGGTGATCAGGAATCGCGTGCTGAAGCGGCTGCCGTCCTCGAGCGTGATGGTCCAGCTCCGCGTATCTTCCTCGTATACGGCCGCTGTCACCCGGCTTCGAAACTGGATATCGCGGCGCAAATCGAACTTGTCGGCAACGTAGTTGAGATAGCGCAGCGTCTCCGGCTGGCCGGCAAAATGCTCCGACCACTCCCATTCCTCCAGCAACTCCTTCGAAAACGAGTAGCCATAGGAATAGCTCTCCGAATCGAAGCGCGCGCCGGGATAACGGTTCCAATACCAGGTGCCGCCGACCTCGGTGCCAGCCTCGAACACGCGCACCCGCAAACGCTGTTCGCGCAGCCGGCAGAGCTGGTACAGCCCCGACATGCCCGCGCCGATGATGATGGCGTCGTAGTCAAAAATAGGCGTCGCTCCCGAGCGAATGGTTTGCTGCAAGGCTATCCCGGCTTGCGCCAGGGGCAAACCCGTATGAGGGCGTGGCAGGGTTGCGCGTTTATCCCGCCAGACCCGTCTCGCTCAGCTTTACGGCAGACTGCCTCTGCGCTTATCGTGGAGCCCAGATCACCTTCAAGGTGACGCTAATTCAGGGAGCGAAGCGACCGCAATGAACGATCCCGTTGACGTCCTGATCATCGGCGCCGGTGCGTCCGGCGCGGCGGTGGCGTGGAGCCTGGCTGAAACCAAGATGCATATCCTCTGCCTCGATCAGGGCGGCTGGATGAAGCCGTCGGAATATCCGAGCACCGGGCGCGACTGGGAGGCGAAGTTTTATGGAGACTGGTCGACCAGCCCGAACGTCCGCGGCCGGCCGGAGGATTACCCGATCAACGACGACAACTCGCCGATCAAGGTCGTGAACTTCAACGGCGTCGGCGGCTCGACGGTGATGTACACCGCGCATTGGCCCCGGCTGCATCCGTCCGATTTCAAGGCGAAGACGCTCGACGGCGTCGCTGATGACTGGCCGATCGACTATGACACGCTGGTGCCCTTCTTCGAAGAGAACGACCGCATGATGGGCGTCTCGGGCCTGTCAGGCGACCCGCTGTCGCCGCTGACGCACCCGCCAATGCCGCCGCAGCCGCTCGGTCTTTCCGGCCCGCTGATCGGCAAGGCCATGAACAAGCTCGGCTGGCATTGGTGGCCGTCGGATACGACCGTCGCGACGATGGATTACGAGGGCAGGGCGCGCTGCATAAATCTCGGCCATTGCACGCCGGCCTGCGCGCAAGGTGCCAAAGCCTCGACCGACATCACCTATTGGCCGCAGGCGATCCGCGCCGGCGTCGAGCTCAAGACCAATTGCCGCGTGCGCGAGATCCTGACCGACGAGCATGGCATGGCTTCAGGCGTCGTCTACTATGACAAGGATGGCGTCGAGCAGTTCCAGCCGGCCGAGGTCGTCATCATCGCCTGCAACGGCGTCGGCACGCCGCGGCTGCTGTTGAACTCGGTCTCCGGCCGCTTCCCGAATGGGCTGGCCAATTCATCCGGTCTGGTCGGCAAGAACCTGATGTTCCATCCCTATGCGCAGATCTACGGCTACGTGAAGGAGCCGACTGACTCGAATCGCGCGCCGCCGACCTGCCTCTGGAGCAAGGAATTTTACGACACCGATCTCTCGCGTGGCTTCGTCCGCGGCTACGGCATCCAGTTCGTCCGCGGCGCAGGGCCGGTGTTCGAGGCC
The DNA here is from genome assembly GCF_013114825.1 of Bradyrhizobium australiense. Taxonomy (GTDB): domain Bacteria; phylum Pseudomonadota; class Alphaproteobacteria; order Rhizobiales; family Xanthobacteraceae; genus Bradyrhizobium; species Bradyrhizobium australiense. The sequence goes on from NZ_JAAVLX010000001.1 coordinate 568,991, forward strand.
GTCGCGAGCGAGCAGAAAGGCATTCTGCCGTGGGGCGCCGATCATCACCGCGTGTTCCGCAAGCTCCACGGCCATCGGCTAGGCGTCTCCGCAATCTGCGAGGATCTCCCGGAAGAGCACAACCGCGTCACGCTCGATCCCGTCTTGAAGGACAGTCACGGGATCCCTGCGCCGAGGATCGACTACACGATCAGCGAGAACAGCTGGAAGATGATGGAGCATGGACTGGCGCGCGGCCGGGAGATTCTCGAGGTCGCCGGCGCCACAGACATCTGCACCAATAGTCCGATCCCCTGGGGAGGTTGGCATCTGCTCGGCACGGCGCGCATGGGCACCGATCCGGCGTGCTCCGTGGTCAACGAATGGGGCCGCTCGCACGACGTGAAGAACCTCTTCATCGTCGATGGCAGCGTGTTCGTCACGTCAGGCGGCGTGAACCCGACCTCGACCATCCAGGCGATTGCGCTCTACGTCGCCGACCAGATGAAGCAACGCCTTGCCAACCTCTTCGATTGAGACCGCGATGTCCGCAGCCAATGAACTGACGTCAATTCAGCGCGACGATCTCCGCACCGTCGCCGCGATGATCATTCCCGCCAGCGACGAGTACGAGGTGCCCGGCGCCGACGATCCTGCGATCCAGGCCGACATGCTGGCGACGTTCGGCCGCGACACTGCGATGGTGCGTGCCGCGCTGGACCATTTGGCGCGCCTCGCCGGCAGACCGCTGGCCGAACTCGATACGGCCAGACGTGATGCCGTCGCGCAGGAGTTCCGCGCCACGGGCGGAGTTGCGGCTGCGACGCTCGTCCGCGTCGTCCTGCAATGCTACTACCGCGATGACCGCGTGCTGCGGTCGCTCGGGCTCGAGCTGCGCGCCCCGTTCCCGAAGGGTTACACGCTGGAGCATGGCGACTGGTCGCTGCTCGATCCCGTCAAGGCGCGGCCGGCGAAGCTCAGAGGGGCGCCATAGCGGGCCAGCCCTGCACTGAATGGGACCTTGCGCGAGGAGTTCCCGGCCACCATCTGATGAGGCCGAAGGAATCTCGCCATGTTGGATTTCACCTCAGATATCGCCGATGACCGCCTGTCATCGCGAAAGGCCGAGCCTGCCCCGGACGACCGGGTTCTGCTCGATGCCTATTCCAATGCCGTAATCGACGTGACCGAACGCGTCGGTCCCGCCGTCGTGCGCGTCGAAACCGGGCCGAAGGTGCGCAGTGCGCGCGAGCGCGGCGGACTTGGCTCGGGCATCGTGATCTCGCCGGATGGTCTCGTGCTGACCAACAGCCATGTGGTCGGATCGTCGAAAGAGATCCGCCTGCGCGATACCGAAGGGTTCGTCACGGACGCTCACGTGCTCGGCGTAGATCCCGACACCGACCTTGCGCTTTTGCGGGCAGACGGCGCGCGCGATCTGCGCTACGCCTCGCTCGGCAATTCGAAGACGCTGCGTCGCGGCCAGCTCGTGGTCGCGATCGGCAATCCGCTGGGCTTCGAATCGACAGTGACGGCCGGCGTGGTGTCAGCGCTTGGCCGCTCGATCCGCTCGATCAGCGGGCGGACCATCGAAGATGTGATCCAGACAGACGCAGCGCTCAACCCCGGCAATTCCGGTGGGCCGCTGGTGTCGTCGGCGGCGGAGGTGATCGGCATCAACACGGCGATCATCAATGGCGCGCAGGGCATCTGCTTTGCAGTCGCCAGCAACACCGCGCAGTTCGTGCTGTCGGAAATCATCCGCCACGGCTATGTCCGCCGCGCCTATATCGGCGTCGCCGGCCAGACCGCGCCGATTCCGCGGCGGCACGCGGTGGTCGCCGGCGTCGACAACAAGATGGGTGCGCTGCTGGCGCAGATCGAGCCGGACAGCCCGGCCGCGAAGGCCGGCCTGTTGCCGGGCGATGTCGTGATCAAGCTCGATGGCGCCGAGATCAACGGCGTCGACGATTTGATCCGCGCCCTCGACCGCGACCGCATCGGCCGCACGCTGTCGATGGACGTGCTGCGGATGGGGAGGTTGCGCGGGATCGACATTCACCCGGTGGAGCGCAAGCCGGCGCGGTAGTGATGTCAGACCCTCACGGTGAGGAGCGCGAAGCACGTCTCGAACCATGAGGCCCGGCTGGTGGCCTTCATCCTTCGCGGCGAAGACGCCGCTCCTCAGGGATGAGGGGAGAGAGGGCGCTACTGCCGCAGCGCCGCCAGCAATTCGTCGGGTGCTTCGGCCATGATCATGTGGCCCGCGCCTGGCACGATGACTGTGCGCGAATTCGGCGTCGCCGCCGCGAGCGCCTTGCCGCCCTTCGCCGGCGTCATCATATCGCGCTCGCCGAGAATGAAGGTCGCGGGCACCTTGACCTGGGCTGCGGCCGCGAGCGCATTTTGATACGTATTGCAGGCGTTGAGATCGTTGTGGAGCACGCCCGGCCGCGTTTGCTGCAGCACGCGCTGCGCGCCCTGATGCATCCACAGTCCCGGCGCAAGGCTGCCGCCGAGTTCGGCCTTGAAGCCGAGGCCCCAGATCGAAACCATATCGATGGCGTCAGGGTTGTTGACTTCAGCGGCTTTGAGCAGATCGGGCCCGACCGTCATCGTAGCGGCGGTGCCGATCAGGCTGAGGCCGGACACCTTCTCGGGATGCCGCGCGGACGTCTCCAGCGCGATCAGCGAACCCATGGAATGCCCGATCAGCTTCGCCTTCGGTGCGCCCGCGGCATGGAGCAGCGCCGCGGTCCAGTCGGCCATATCGGCGATGGTCGGCAGCGGGATGCCTGCCGAACGGCCATGGCCGGGCAGATCGGGCGCCAGCACCGAATAGCCGTGATGCGCGAACCAGCGGCTGTGCAGCGCCCAAGTCGAATGATCAAAGCCGGCGCCGTGCAGCATCACCACCGTAGGCAGCAATGGATCGAACGGACGGCCGCCGGTCGCGACGAAGGTATCAACGCCATTGACGGAAAGCTGCATGGTTCAAACCCTCTGCGACGCGCGAAGCGCCTGGCCGAGATCGTCGATGATGTCGGAGACGGTTTCGATGCCGACCGACAATCGCACCAGCTCCTCGCCGATCCCGGCGGCCTTCAGCTGAGCCGCGTCCATCTGCTGATGCGTGGTGCTGGCGGGGTGAATCACCAGCGTCTTGGCGTCCCCGACATTGGCGAGGTGGCTGATCATCCGCAACGACTCAATGAATTTTTTGCCCGCCGCGCGTCCGCCCTTGATGCCGAAACTGACGATCGATCCGGCGCCGCGCGGCAGCAGCCGCTTCGCGAGCTGATGGTCGGGATGATTTTCGAGTGCGGGATGCAGCACCCACTCGGCCGCCTTGTTGGCGGTCAGCGCCTCCAGCACCGCGAGCGTGTTGCTCATGTGGCGCTCCATGCGGACGCCGAGCGTCTCGACGCCTTGCAGCAGTTGAAACGCGTTGGTCGGCGACAGGCAGGCGCCGAAGTCGCGCAGGCCCTCGGTGCGCGCGCGCATGATGAAGGCGGCCTGGCCGAACTGCTCGTCAAAGACGATGCCGTGATAGCCGGCGTACGGTTCGGTGAGCTGCGGGAATTTGCCTGACGCATGCCAGTCGAAGCGGCCGCCATCGACAATAACGCCGCCAATCGCGATGCCGTGACCACCGATCCATTTGGTCGCGGAGTTCATCACGATATCGGCGCCGAGCTCGATCGGGCGGCTGAGGAACGGCGTTGCAAAGGTGTTGTCGATCAGAAGCGGAATCTTGGCGTCATGCGCGATCTGCGCGACCGCCGGAACATCGAGTACTTCGAGCCCGGGATTGCCGATGGTCTCGCCGATCACGAGCCGCGTATTCGGCTTGATCGCGGCGCGGAATTCATCGAGCGCGCGCGGCTTGACGAATGTCGTCGTGATGCCGAAACGCGGCAGGGTGTGGGCGAGCAAATTGATGGTGCCGCCGTAGAGCGAGGACGAGGCGACGATGTGGTCGCCGGCATTGAGGATCGTTGCGATCGCCAGATGCAGCGCGGCCATGCCGCTCGCTGTGCAGATCGCGCCGACGCCGGATTCGAGCGCGGCCAGCCGCTCCTCGAGCACGGCCGTCGTGGGATTGGAAATGCGCGTGTAGATGTGCCCGGCGCGTTCCAGATTGAACAGCGCAGCCGCGTGGTCGGAATCCTGGAACACGTAGGACGTGGTCTGGTAGATCGGAACCGCGCGGGCGCCGGTCGCGGGATCCGGCCGTTGGCCGGCATGCAGGCTCAGGGTTTCGAAGGCAGGCGGCTTGGGTGCGGGCATGCGGGGCTCGTCAGATCAAGTGGTGGCGGGAAGTATTCGACGGTTCAGACGTGCACGGCGGTGCGGACGCGGCCGGCATTGCCGAACACGCGCAAATAACGTTCGATCTCGGACGGCGTGCCGGTCGCCTTCTCCGGATTGTCGGAAAGCTTGACCGCCGGCCGCCCATCGACCGACGTCACCTTGCAGACCAGCGAGATCGGATCGAGATCGGCCGATCCGTCAGGCGCGCAGCCGACGAAATCATTGGTGAGGTTGGTGCCCCAGCCGAACGAGATGCGCACGCGTCCGGCGAAGTGGCGATAGGTCTCCTCGATCGAATCGACATCCATGCCGTCGGAGAATACGAGCAGCTTCTCCCGGGGATCGCGACCCTTCTGCTTCCACCACTTGACGATGTCTTCACCGGCCGTGATCGGCGGCGCGCTATCCGGGCGGAAGCCGGTCCAGTCGGCGACCCAGTCCGGCGCGTCGCGCAGAAATGGTTTGGTTCCGAAGGCATCGGGCAGCGCGATCAGGAGGTTGCCGCCATAAGTATGGCGCCATTGATCGAGGATGCGATAGGGCGCCCAGCGCAGCTCCTCGTCCGAATTGGCAAGCGCGGCCGCGACCATCGGCAATTCATGCGCATTGGTGCCGATCGCTTCGAGATCATTGTCCATCGCCAGCAGCACGTTGGAGGTGCCGGTGAAGGAGGAGCCGAGGCCCTCCTTGACGGCCTCGACACACCAGCGCTGCCATAGATGGCCGTGGCGTCGGCGTGTGCCGAAGTCCGACAGCCGCAGGCCTTCGAGCTTGCGCAGCCGCTCGACCTTGGACCACAGCTTGGCCTTGGCGCGCGCATAGAGCACGTCGAGCACGAAGCGTCCCTGTCCCTTGGTCGCCTGCCGCGAGCGCAGCTCGTTCATGATCGCAAGCGCCGGGATTTCCCACATGGTGGTGTGGGTCCATGGCCCGTGGAAGTGCAACTCGTACTGGCCGTCGACCTTGTTCAGTTCGTACTCGGGCAGGCGAAAGTTGGCGAGCCAGTGGATGAAGTCCGGCGAGAACATCTGGGTCTTGCCGTAGAACGTATTACCGGCGAGCCAGATCAGCTCCTTCTTGGTGAAGCGGATGGTGCGCGCGTGGTCGAGCTGCGCGCGCAGTTCGCCCTCATCGATGATCTCGGCGAGGCGGACCTGCCGGGTGCGATTGATGACGGAAAAGGTGACGCGCTGCTCCGGATAAAATTCCCGGATCATCTGCAGCATCAAGAGCTTGTAAAAATCGGTATCGAGCAGGCTGCGCACGATCGGGTCGAGCCGCCAGCCGTGGTTATAGGTCCGGGATGCAATATCGGTCACTGCCATGCTGGAACTCTACCGTGCCGGGGGCCGCCCAACCAGTGGGTTTTGCCGGCGGCATGGCAGCTCAGCGCGCCTGTTCCCGCCGGATACGGCTAATCGCAGCAGGAATATCCTTCCAGACCGGCTTATCAGGAGCAAATTGTTGCCTCAGATAAGCGACCAGTTCGGTGACCTGGCCGTCGGTCAGGCTGTCCCTGAACGCCGGCATATAGCCGAGGTCGGTTGTGGCCGGTTTCGCGATGCCGTGCAGGATGACCTGGATCAGATTGTCGGGCATGGCGCTGTGCAGATTGCTGTTCAGCGCCAGCGACGGCCGGCTGCCGAACAGCGGCGCGCCGCCGACCTCGTGGCACACCGCGCAGGCGCCCTGATAGAGGCGCGCGCCGACGCTGGCGGCCGCAAGCGTTCGCGTGCCGGTCGATGCTTCGAGCCTGGCGGCAAGCGCTTGCTGTGCCGAGCGATCGATCGCGGTCTCGTTGAACGAGGCGAGATAGACCGCCATGGCGCGAATATCGGCATCAGGCAACGCCGCGAGTTCTCGCACCACCGGCGCCATTGGCCCCGCGGCGACGCCGTGAAAGCGCGATTCGCCGGTCCGCAAATAGGCGTACAGTTCGTCCTCGTTCCACGGGATTGGCGCTTGCGACAAGGAGGTCAGCGCCGGTGCTTCCCAGCCCTCCGCGAATCCCCCGGCGAGATAGGCGTTCGTCTTCTCGGCGCCCAGCCCGTTGCGCGGCGAATGGCAGGCGCTGCAATGGCCGAGGCCTTCGACCAGATAAGCGCCGCGATTCCAGATCTCGGATCTTGCATGATCGGGCTGGAACACGGCGGGCTTGTGAAACAGCGCATTCCACCCAGCCATCAGGGGGCGAAGGTTGAACGGAAATGCCAGCGCGTTGGCCGGCGTCTCCGCTCGCACCGACGACTGCGCCATCAGATAGGCGTAGAGCGCCTGCATGTCGGCATCGGTCGTCTTGGCGAAATGCGGATAGGGGAATGCCGGGTAGAGATGCCGTCCGTCGCGGTGAATGCCGTCGCGCATCGCGCGCTCGAAGGCGGGATAGGACCAGGCGCCGATGCCGGTTTCGACATCGGGCGTGATATTGGTCGAGTAGATTGTGCCGAACGGTGTCGGCAGCGGCCGTCCGCCGGCGTTGAGCACGCCATTCGCAGCGGTGTGGCACACTGCGCAGTCGCCCAGCGCGGCGAGTTGCTGGCCGCGGGCGATGGTCGCGGCCGAATAGACCGAGGCATCGGGTCGCGTGATCGGCGCGATCGCTCGCCACGGCAACACCGCGGCGCCGACGCCGACCACGGCGGCGCACAGCGCTGCGGCTGTCGCAAACACGCCGCGTCGTCCGGCGAATGGGTTCTTCCATCGGTTGAGATCGGATTGCGGCGCCGTTGTCGGCGAGGGCAGGACTTCGGCTGCTGCCGGCTCCTCGCCGCGCAGTCCCCGCAGGATGCGTTCCGGCGTGAACGGCAATTCGCGAAAACGCACGCCGGTCGCGTCATAGATCGCGTTGGCGATCGCCGCCGCGCTGGGGACGGAGGCGGATTCTCCGACACCGAGCGGCGGCTGGTCCTGCCGCGGCAACATCAGCACGTCGATCTCAGGCACCTCCGGGAATTTGATGATGGGATAGGCGCCCCATTCGCGAGCCGTTACGGACGTGCGATCGAACGAGACCTCCTCCATCAGCGCACGGCTGGTCGATTGAATGACATTGCCGTGGATCTGGTGGCGCACACCATCCGGATTGATCATCAGGCCGGAGTCCTGGCCTGCAACGACGCGCGTCACGCTGACATCGCCGGTCGCCTTGTTCACCGCGACATCGGCGATCCATGCCGACCAGGCTGCGCCATAGCCGGGAAACTTGCTGTGCACATAGAGCGCATAGGCAAAGCCGCGCCCGCGCACGATGTCGCCCTCGGCCTGCTTGCCCTCGCGCACCGGCCGCGGTTTCCAGCCGGCGCGCTCGGCCACCGCATTGACGAGATCGACGGCGCGCGGATCCTTCAGATACCGTAGGCGATATTCGATCGGGTCGACGCCGGCTTCAGATGCGCATTCGTCGATCCAGGATTCATGCGCAAACGTGTTCGGCAGCGCCGAGACGCCGCGCAGCCAGGATGCGCGCACGATGGGCGGCATGTCGTTCGCCACCACGCGCAGATTCTCGTAATCGTACGGGGGGATCGCGGTGCGATCGCCCATCTCGAATACGGCCGGCGTATGCGGTACGGCGCCGGTCAGCAGCAGGGCCAGCGTCGGTGCGCCGTTCGATGGATAGCAGGTCGCAAAATCATATCCGGCAACGCTGCCATCCGCGTTCAAGCCGCCGTGGACATCCATCAATTGCGCGGTGCCCTTGGGTTCCCAGGCGTGCTCCTGCTCGCGCGTCAACTGCACACGGACGGGGCGGCCGACGGCGCGCGACAGCAGGACTGCATCGGCAGACACGTCGTCGGCGCAGTTGCGGCCGTAGCAGCCGGCCGCTTCCAGCCGGATCACCTCGATTTCGGCTTCGCGCCGGTGGATCAATCGCGCCAGATCGGTGCGCAGATGATGCGGGTTCTGTGTGCCGGACCAGACTCGGGTGTGGTCGTCCTGGTAATCGGCGACCGCGCAGGATGGGCCGATCGAGGCGTGCATCTGGTAGGGCCAGATGTACGTGCGCGGCATTGGCCTGGCGGCATCGGCAATTGCCCCCTCGACGTCGCCCTTGTCAATCAGCCTGCGCGGGGTCGACGGATTGGCGCGCAGCGCGGTCTCGATATCCTTCAGATCGGGCAGCGTCGGCACCGGCTTCCAGCTCACCTTGAGCTGCGCCGCCGCCTTGATCGCATTTTCCTCGCGCTCGGCGACGACGCCGACGAAGTCGCCGATGCGAACGATGGCGACGAGCCCCGGGATGTCGCGCACAGAGGCTTCGTCCACCGCAATCAGGCTGTTGCCGATGAAGTCGCCGACATCGACGCCGGCATAGGGCGGGCGAACGACGCGGCCATGCAGCATGCCGGGCACGCGCACGTCGTGCACATAGACCAGCTCGCCGGTCGCCTTCGCCGGCAGATCGACGCGCGGGACCGATTGGCCAACGATGCTGTAGGCGCTCACCGCCTTCACGGGAACATCGTCGGCGAGTTCAAGGCGAATGGTCTCCCCCGCAATCAGTTCGCCATAGCTGACGCTGCGATTGTCCTTGCCGCGGACGAGGCCGTCTTCAACGACGAGGTGCTCGACCGCAAACTCCAGCCGGTCGGCTGCGCGTGCGAGGAGATACTGCCGCGCCTGGGCGGCGGCCTTGCGCAGCGGCACTGCGGTGATCTGGATCGTCTCGCTTGCGATCGTCGCGCCCTGATTGGGGACGAGGGTTGTGTCGCCAAGGACGACGACGACACGCGCAAAGGAGACGTCGAGCTCTTCGGCGACGATCTGCCCGAGCGCGGTGCGAATGCCGGTCCCGAGATCGACGTGGCCATTATAGGCGGTAACCGATCCGTCGGCGGTGATCTTGATAAACGTCTCGAACTTGACGGCCTCGACCGGTGACGCGGGGCGAACGACGGACAGCGTGCCTTGCAACCGTTCGCGATTCTCGGCCGTGTCAAGGACGGTCATCGCGTCTGCGCCTCAACGAGACGGCCTGCGGCGCGCATTGCCGCGCGCATGATTTCGACATGCGCACCGCAGCGGCACAGATGATGACGCAGCGCTTCCAGCACCTCGGCCTCCGACGGGCGAGGGGAACGCAGCAACAGCGCCTTCGTCGCGATGATCATGCCGTTGAGGCAATAGCCGCATTGCGCGGCCTGCTCATGGATGAAGGCCTGCTGCACGGGATCGGGATGCTCGCGCGTGCCGAGGCCTTCGAGCGTCACAATGTCGCGCCCGGCGCAGCCTTCGATCGGGATCACACAGGACCGCGCGGCGACGCCGTCGATCAGCACGGCGCAGGCGCCGCACTCGCCGAGCCCGCAACCGTATTTCGGTCCATTCAAGGCGAGGTCGTTGCGCAGCACATAGAGCAATGCGGTATCGGGCGCGGCATCGACATCGTGTGTGTTGCCGTTGATGGTCAGCCGCATCGTTGTCTGCGTCATGCTCCCTTAGGCCCTCATTGCGCTGCAAACTACGCGCCGGACGCTCCCGGAAGATACCGTTTGTGTACAAACGTGCAAGCCGCGCATCCCGCGCTGCAGCGCGCTGCTCGCTTTATGAACAGAACGGCGACGCAGATGCGGTATTATGCGGCAAGTCGGGCCTTTCCCGGCCGGGCCCGCTTGACAGCGTTTGCGTCCGCGCGCAACATCATTCGTATACGAACAAATGGTCGGACCCGCGAAGAAGCGGCTATGATCGGCGCCTTCCCGACTGCAGGCTTGTTCATGACTGACGAGACCGTTGCCACTGGCGACAAGATCCGCTGCGACGCCTGTCCGGTGATGTGCTACATCAAGCCGGGCGCGGCAGGCGCTTGCGATCGCTACGCCAACCACAATGGCGAGCTGGTGCGTGTCGATCCGCATATTGTGCTGGAGCGAACGGTCTCGCACGGTGGACGGCTGGTGCCGTTCCAGGCCGGCGGCGATTGGGACGGCAAGCTCGTTCACGAGCCGAATGTATTCGTCACGGCGATCGGTGCTGGCACGACTTATCCCGACTACAAGCCTGCACCGTTCATCGTGTCCTCGGAAGTCGATGGCGTCGACATGGTCACCGTCGTGACCGAAGGCATTTTCAGCTATTGCGGCGTCAAGGTGAAGATCGACACCGACCGCTATCTCGGTCCCGAAACGGCGACCGTCCGCGCGGAAGGCGAGGCGATCGGCCACGTGACGACCAGCGAGTACGGCTCGCAGATGCTGTCGCTCGGCGGCGTGCATCATCTGACCGGCGGTTCCAAGAAGGAGGGCCGCGTTACCTGCGACGCGCTGATGGAACTTTCCAACTGCAAGCCGGTGGAGCTGACGATCGATGGCGGCGCTACCGTCGTGGTGCAGGCTGGCCGGCCGCCGGTTGTCAATGGTGTTGCCGAAGAGCGCATGCGGGTCGGCTGCGGCTCGGCGACGATCGGCATGTTCGCCAAGCAATGGCACGGCAAGGTCGACGAGGTCGTTGTCGTGGACGACCACATCACCGGCGTCCTCTCGGAACACCAGGCCGGCAAGTTGCTCGATATTCCCGATACCGGGATCAAGATGAAGGGCCGGCGCTCGACGCCCGGCCGTTATTTCCAGGTCGCCGATCCCGGGACGGGGTGGGGCGGCACCAATATTTCCGATCCGCTGTCGGTGCTGGGACCGTTCAATCCGAAGGAGGCGCGGCCCGGGCTCACCATGCTGATGGTTTCGACCACCGGCGAGCACGCCGCCTATTACGAACTCGACGAGGCGCTGCGGCCGGTCGAGAAGCCAATGCCGCCCGATCTGCAGTTCTCGGTCGAACGCATCCAGGAAAATTGCGAACCGGCGCTGTGCACGGTGCTGTTCATGGGCGGTGCCGGCGGTTCGCTCCGCGCCGGCGTCACCGACAATCCGGTGCGGCTGACGCGCTCGGTGAAGGACGCGCTGACGCGGGTTACGAGCGGCGGCGCGCCGGTCTATGTCTGGCCCGGCGGCGGCATCACCTTCATGGTCGATGTCACGCAGATGCCGGCCGGCGCGTTTGGCTATGTACCGACGCCGGCGCTGGTGGCGCCGATCGAGTTCACGTTGAAACTGTCTGATTACGCGGCGCTCGGCGGCCACATGGATCATGTGCGTCCGCTGGCGTCGTTGCGGGAAAACAGCGAATTTCGCCCGATGTCCTATGTACCCGGACGTCACGCATGAAACGGCTCCCGCAAATCGCGCTACTTCCTGACGGCAAGCGGCTGCATTTGCAGGACGGTCCGATCGACCTGATTATCGAGGCGAAGGGGAGTGAAGGCGACGTGCACGCCGCTTACGAGGCCGCCGCGCAGCGCTTTACCGGCCTGCTCGATGAACTCTGCGACGAGTTGATCGAACTTCGAAAGGCCGCCGATCCCGCGCGAAGCGCGCTGAATGGCGTTGTTGCACGTCGCATGCATGCGGCAGTGGCGCCTTTCGCGGCAGAGCACTTCATCACGCCGATGGCTGCGGTGGCGGGCAGCGTTGCGGAAGAAATTCTGGGCGCGCTGCTGGAGGCGGCGCGGCTTGATCGTGCCTACGTCAATAATGGCGGCGACATCGCGTTGCATCTGACCGAGAGCGAGGGATTCACAGTTGGACTGATGGACCGGCCGGACAGTCGCGGTGTGATGCAAACCATCACTATTGAAGCCGAAGATGCGGCGCGGGGTATCGCCACCAGCGGGCGGCACGGCCGCAGCTTTTCGCTCGGGATCGCCGACGCCGTCACCGTGCTGGCGCGAACGGCATCGCAAGCAGATGCCGCGGCCACCATCATCGCCAATGCCGTCGACTTGCCTGGTCATCCCGCCGTCCTCCGCTGTCCGGCCAATGAGCTGCAGCCCGACAGCGACCTCGGCGCGCGCCTCGTGACCCGCGACGTCGGCTTGCTCCGGGAAAGTGAGATCGAGGAGGCGTTAAGGGCGGGGGTGAGCCGGGCACAGCAACTGCTTGCGGCGGGGTTGATCGAAGGTGCGGCCTTGCGTCTACTAGGCGAGACCGTGATGGTTGGAGCAAGTGGGATGAAGGCCGAAGCGTCGCCAGCATTTCATCGAGGCGCGATAGAGCGCGGGGCGCATGTTTGATCGGGAGCGAGGCGAGTAAGATGAGCGCGATCATTCGCAAGATCGTTACAGTGGTCGAGGAGACCCATCTGGAGATGGGACAAAAAGTTGCGCCGCCGACACGGCGCGCGGCCGCGATTGCCGTGATCGAAAATCCGTTTGCCGGAAAATATGTGGAGGACCTTTCACCGCTGATCGCGATCGGCGAGGAGCTTGGTGAACTGCTGTCGAAACGGGCAGTCGCGGCGCTCGGCATTGATGGCGCCAAGGCGCACAGCTACGGCAAGGCGGCTGCGGTCGGAGAAAACGGCGAGCTCGAGCATGCGGCAGCGATCTTGCATCCGAAGATGGGCGCGCCGGTGCGGAAAGTTTTGGGCAAGGGCGCGGCGCTGATCCCGTCGTCGAAGAAACGCAGCGGCCCGGGAACGACGCTGGATATCCCGCTCGGCCATAAGGATGCGGCGTTCGTGCGCAGCCATTTCGACGGCATGGAAGTGCAGATCAACGACGCGCCGCGCGCCAATGAGATCATGGTCGCGGTCGCGGTCACCGACAGCGGCAGGCCGCTGCCGCGCGTCGGCGGACTGACGGTTGCGGAAGTCAAAGGCGAAGATGGCTTGAGATAATGACAGTCAACATTGGAGGTAGGGATGCGACGGAGACATTTGCTGGGAGCGGGATTGGCGATCGCGGTCGCCGGCATGGCTGGTTCGGCCATGGCGCAGAGCGAGATCAAGATCGGCGAGATCAACAGCTATTCGCTGTTGCCTGCCTTCACCGAGCCCTACCGCAAGGGCTGGCAGCTGGCGGTGGAGGAGGTCAATGCGGCTGGCGGCATCAACGGCAAGAAACTCGTCGTCATTTCCAAAGACGACGGTGGCAAGCCGGCGGACGCGCAGACCGCCGCAAACGAATTGGTGTCGAGCGAGAACGTTGCGATGCTGGCCGGCACCTTCCTCTCCAACATCGGTCTCGCCGTCTCTGATTTCGCCAACCAGAAGAAAGTGTTCTTCCTGGCCGCGGAGCCGTTGACCGACGCCATCACCTGGTCGAAAGGCAATCGCTACACGTTCCGCCTGCGTCCTTCCAACTACATGCAGGCCGCGATGCTGGTGGAGGAAGCCGCAAAGCTGCCGGCCAAGCGGTGGGCGACAATTGCGCCCAACTATGAATACGGCCAGTCGGCGGTTGCGGTGTTCAAGAAGTTGATGTCGGAGAAGCGCCCGGACATTCAGTGGGTCGACGAGCAGTGGCCGCCGCAAGGCAAGATCGACGCCGGCCCGGTGGTACAGGCGGTTGCCGCAGCTAACCCCGAGGCGATCCTCAACGTCACCTTCGGCGCCGATCTGGTAAAGCTCGTGCGCGAGGGCAATACCCGCGGCCTGTTCAAGAACCGCTCCGTCGTGTCGTTCCTGACCGGTGAACCGGAGTATCTCGATCCACTCAAGGACGAGACGCCGGAGGGTTGGATCGTCACGGGATACCCCTGGTACGACATCAAGACACCGGACCACGACAAGTTCCTGAAAGCCTACCAGGCCAAGTACAACGATTATCCGCGGCTCGGCTCGATCGTCGGCTATCAGACCATCAAGGCGGCGGCGGCGATCCTGGCGAAAGCCAAATCGACCGATCCGGAGAAGCTGATCGCGGCGACTGAAGGACTGTCGATGCCGTCTCCGTTTGGCGAGATCACTTTCCGTAAGATCGATCACCAGTCGACGCTTGGTGCCTATGTCGGCAAGACCGCGCTGAAGGACGGCAAGGGCGTGATGGTGAACTCGGTCTATCGCAAGGGTGCGGATTATCTGCCGGGCGACGCTGAGGTCGAAAAGCTTCGCCCCAAGGATTGATTTCTCCCCTCTCTCTCCCCGCTCTTCGCGGGGAGAGAGAGAGGGGTGAGGGGCTCTCTCCACGAGTTGTGGCAGCAAGTGGACCTGCACCCCTCACCAGGATCGCAAGGGCGATCCGAACCTCTCCCCGCAGGCAGGGAGAGGTAAGACCGACGACCGTCATTCCTGAGGAGGCCCGAAGCGCCGTCTCGAAGGATGAAGGCCCCAATGTTTCTGCGAACCCGGACCGCCAATGGCCTTCTACTTCGTTCAGTTCCTGACCGGTCTCGCTAGCGCGGCGTCGCTGTTCCTGGTCGCGTCGGGGCTGTCGATCATCTTCGGCGTGACCCGGATCGTGAACTTTGCCCATGGCGCGTTCTACATGCTCGGCGCCTATGTCGCATTCACGTTGACCGAGCGGCTCTCCGGGGCGCTCGGCTTCTGGGGCGGCATCGTCGTCGCGGCACTGATTGTCGCCGTCATCGGCGTGCTGGTCGAGATGGTGCTGTTGCGGCGGATCTATCACGCGCCGGAGCTATTCCAGTTGCTGGCGACGTTCGGCCTCACCTTGATGGTTCAGGACATCGTCGTGATGATCTGGGGCCCGGACGATCTGCTCGGTCGTCGCGCACCCGGCTTCAGAGGCGCGGTCGATTTTTTCGGCCAGAATATTCCGAGCTACGATCTGTTCCTGATCGCGCTCAGCCCGGTCGTGCTCGGCGTGCTCTGGCTTCTGTTCCAGCGCACGCGCTGGGGCGTCTTGGTGCGCGCGGCGACGCAGGATCGCGATATGGTGGCGGCGCTCGGCGTCAATCAGAAATGGCTGTTCACCAGTGTGTTCGCGCTCGGCGTCTTTCTCGCGGCGCTCGGTGGCGCGCTGCAGATCCCGCGTGACGCGGTGCATCACGCGCTGGATCTTCGCATCATCGTCGAAGTGTTCGTGGTCGTGGTGATCGGCGGGCTCGGCAGCATCATCGGCGCCTTCGTCGCTGCCGTGCTGGTGTCCGAACTCAACGCCTTCGGCATTCTCATTTTCCCGAAGATCTCCATCATCCTGGTGTTTCTGGTGATGGCGGTGGTGCTGATCGTGCGGCCGTGGGGCCTGTTCGGCAAGCCGGAAGCTGCCGCGCGTCGCACGCCGGGCCTGACGGTCAATCCATGGCGACCGCTCACTTCAGGCGAGCGCATGATGTCGATCAGCGCACTGGCCCTTGCGGCGACGCTGCCGCTGTTCGCCGGAAATTACGCACTTACCGTGGGCTCGGAGATTGCGATCTTCGTCGTCTTCGCCGCCAGCCTGCATTTCCTGATGTCGGTCGGCGGGCTCGCCTCGTTCGGCCACGCCGCCTATTTCGGGCTCGGCGCGTATGGCGTCGCATTCCTCGCCAAGGCGGCGGGATTGCCGATGATGGTTTCGCTCCTGTTAGGCCCGGTGCTGGGCCTGCTGGGTGCGGCGGTATTCGGCTTCTTCGCGGTGCAATTGTCCGGCGTCTATTTCGCGATGCTGACGCTGGCCTTTGCACAGATCGTCTGGTCGATCGCGTTCCAGTGGGTCACGGTGACCGGCGGCGACAACGGCATTTTGGGTGTGTGGCCGGAGAAATGGGCGGCGAGCCCCGCCAATTTCTATTGGTTGTCGCTCGGCATCACGGCGCTGGTGGTTGCTCTGCTCCGCGTGATCGTGTTCTCGCCGTTCGGCTTTGCGCTGCGCGCGACGCGGGATTCGCCGCTGCGTAGCGAGGCGATCGGCATCAATGGCAAGCGCGTGCAATGGACGGCCTTCGTCATATCAGGCACGGTGGCGGGCATCGGCGGCGCGTTGTTCGCCTATCTGAAGGGAAGCGTATTCCCGGACAGCGTCGGCATCTCGCTGTCTGTGGATGCATTGGTCATGGTGCTGCTCGGCGGCGTGGAGACGGTTTCCGGCGCGGTGATCGGTGCCATCGTGTTCAAGGCGGCGAACATCTGGCTGGTCAGCCAGACCGATCTCTCCAAGCTGGTGCTGGGCGGCTTTATCGTGCTGATGGTGGTGGCGTTCCCCAAGGGCATCGTCGGCACGCTGGAGACGATCAGGAATCGTCGGCGATCCTCCAAAGCCAAAAAATCTGCGCTCGTCACCTCTCGGATCGAGGCCGCCGAATGAGCATGGTTCCCACATTGCTGTCGGTCCAGAATCTGAGCAAGTCCTATGGCGGCGTCCATGCCGTGCGCAGCGTTTCGTTCGAGCTCAAGGCCGGTGAAATCCTGGCGCTGATCGGGCCGAATGGCGCGGGCAAAAGCACCTGCTTCGACATGCTCAACGGCCAGAACGTGCCGGACACCGGACGGATCAATCTGCTGGGCGAGGATACGATTGGCCGAAAGCCGCGCGCCATCTGGCGGCTCGGCGTCGGACGCACCTTCCAGATCACGGCGACATTTCCGACGATGACCGTGCGCGAGAACGTGCAGGTGGCGCTGGTGTCGTATGGCAGGCAATTGTTCAATCTCTGGGGCTCGACGGCGGCTTACGCGCGCGACGAGGCAGGCCGCTTGCTCGATCTGGTCGGCATGGTCGGCTATGCCGAGCGCCCCTGCGGCGAGCTTGCCTACGGCGATCTCAAGCGGCTGGAGCTTGCGATCGCGCTCGCCAACCAACCCAGGCTGTTGCTGATGGATGAGCCGACCGCGGGCATGGCGCCGCGCGAGCGGATCGAACTGATGCGGCTCACCGCGCGGATTGCCCGCGAACAATCGATCGGCGTGCTTTTCACCGAGCACGACATGGACGTGGTGTTCGAACATGCCGACCGCATCCTGGTGCTGAACCGCGGTAGCCTGATCGCCGAAGGCTCGCCCGAGGAAGTCCGTGGCAATCCGCAGGTGCGCGCGATCTATCTCGGCGAAGGATTGCTCTATGATGCGCGTCACCGCGAGGGAGCCGGCGCATGAAGCTGCAGGTCGCCGATCTCAACAGCTTTTACGGCCCGGCGCATATCCTGTTCGATATTGCGCTCGAAGTCGGTGAGGGCGAAGTGGTGGCTTTGCTCGGCCGCAACGGCGCCGGCAAGTCGACCACGTTCCGCTCCATCGTCGGCCTGGTCGAGAACCGTTCGGGACGGATCGTCTTCGAGAGCAGGGACGTCTCACGCGAGCCGACGCATGCGATCGTGCGTGGCGGGCTCGGCTATGTGCCGGAAGAGCGGCGCATCTTCACGGACCTGACGGTTGAGGAAAATCTCGAGGTCGGCCGCCAGCCAAAACGGCCGAATGCACCGCATTGGACGCGCGAAAAACTGTTCACGCTATTTCCTAATCTCGGCGAGATGCGCAACCGGCCGGGCGGGCGGATGAGCGGCGGCGAGCAGCAGATGCTGACGATTGCGCGCACCCTGATGGGCAATCCGTCGCTGGTGTTGCTCGACGAGCCATCGGAAGGGCTGTCGCCAAAAATCGTCGAGCAGATGGTCGACGCCATCCTGGCCATGAAGAACGAAGGCGTCAGCATCGTGGTCTCGGAGCAGAACCTGCATTTCGCGCGGCTGATTTCGGACCGCGCCTACATCATCGAGCGCGGCAGGATTTGCTTCGGCGGCACGATGGCCGAACTCGACGCGCGGCCGGATATCCGGGACGCGCATCTGTCGCTGTGATCGGCGAAGGGAAGGGCGGGGAACGCAGATGGGAAGGAGTGTTTCGCCGAAACGAAGCGTCAAGCCGCCGCGGCCGTCCTACATTCTCGACGAACAGATCGGCTTCATCCTGCGTCAGGTCTGGCAGCGCCATGCCACCATCTTCGCCCGCGAGATCGGCATCAACCTGACGCCGACGCAATGGGCGGCTCTCGCCAAGCTGACCGAGACCGGACCGTGCTCGCAGAATCTGCTCGGACGGCTGACGGCGATGGATGTCGCGACCATCAAGGGCGTGATCGATCGCCTCACCGCGCGCGGCCTGACCGAGACCAGCCCGGACCCCGAAGACGGCCGCCGCCTGCTAGTCAGCCTGACGCGCGCCGGCCAGCAACTGGCCGAGAAGGCCGCGCCGAACGCGCTCGCGATCAGTCGCGAGACGCTGGCCCCGCTCGATGCAAAGGAGCGCGAGACGTTGATCGCATTACTCGATAAGCTGCGTTAAGGCGCAGTTCGTGTCAGCTCAAGTTAAGCGCAAGCGCAATCACGCCCACTAGAATGAGGCTGACGGCCCAGGTCGTATCCAGATTGAACCAGCTCTGGGATATGAATTTCAGGCCGAGATAGCGATAGGCGAGCCATGCGCAACATCCGCCGGCAACGACCATCGCGGCAGCGTGGACGATGGCGACCAGCACGGCCATGCCGAGATTGGTGTTGATGAGCGTGGCCGCGGCTGCGTGGCCGCTGTCGAGCTCGGCTTGGCGGCAGAGCCCGAGGTAGATCGGCACCAGCATCAGCGCCGCGCCATGCGCGAGCGCCACAGCAAACGACCACAGCCCCAATTGCGCCGGCGATATCCGCGCGAGCGCCCTTGGATGGCGCCGGTTGGCCAACCGGAACAGACCGAAGCCGATGACAAGGAGGCTGGCACCGATTTGTATCGTGCGTTGCCATTCGACCACGGCAACCAATAGCGCGAAGGGCAGGATCACCAGGAGCATCGCGAGCAGATGGCCACCCGTGAGCGGCCAGAGCGCGGCCACTAGCGCCCGCGGACTCCGCTCCATCAATCCAGCCGAAACGGCGAGCGGCCAGCCCATTCCCGGGTTGACGCCGTGGTAGAGGCCACTCGCAATGACAGCCAGCCAGAGCCAGGCAGGTGTCCAATCGGCTGCGCTCAACTTCAAACCGACGGATAGCAGAACGAATCCGTCGAACAGTCGCCGCCATCGAGCCGGATCTGATGCGCGCGGTAACCGTCGGGGAAATTGACCCAGTAGTCTGCTGCCAGCTCGAGGCCGCCGTCCGGCTTGGTATTGGCCATTACCATGGCGCCCGGAACACCATCGGGATAGAACTGATCATCCCATGTCGAATAGAGCGAGTTGGTCCAGTAGACCCGCTTGCCGTCGCGGCTGATCTCGACCATCTGCGGGCCACCTCCAAAGGCCTTGCCGTTCGGGTGCGGCGAGCGGCGTGCGATGCCGCCGATGCGTACCGAACCGGCAAGCTTCGGCCTTCGCGGTTCGCTGACATTGTATTGACGCATCTCGCCGGTGCCCCAGCAGGCGACGTAGAGGAATTTGTCGTCCATCGAGAGGTCGATGTCAGTCACCAGCGGCGGCACGGCGCCAAAGCCCTGCAGCAGAGGCGGCAATTGCTCCTTCGGTGCCGCCTCCGGTGGGATCGTCGCCGTCTTCTCGACGTGAAACTTGCCGCCCTCGCGCCACCAGGTCCAGATCGAACCTTCGAGGTTGGTGGTGTCGACGACGGTGCCCAGAAAGCCGTACTCGCGAACCGGATCATGCGCGGGACGCACTTCCAGCCCCATCTGGTGATTGGCCCCGAGATCGATCGTCTGCACGTTTCGCCGGGCCCGCAGATCCCAGAAGTGAATATGGTGACCGTACTTGTTCGAGAGCAGATCCTCCGGCAGGATTCCGTTCTCGAATTGCGGCGGCAACCCCCACTCGCTCGTCACCATGTAATCGCGCGGCAGGTTCCACCAGAAGTCATAATGCAGCGTTTGCGGACCGCGATCGAGCTCCCACCGTCCGAGCACCTCGAATGTTTCGCAATCCATGATGAAGACACCGGGCGGTCCGTCGGTGCCGTTCTTGCCGCCGCCGCCGAGCGTGCTGACGTAAACGCCTTCCGGGCCGCAATGAACGGTGTGGGGCCGCGAATATCCGGTCTTCCTGAAAATTTCCTCAGGTTCGATGATCTTGTGGATCGTCGCCTCGGTGGGATCCGGCTTGGTATCGACGATGTAGATGCGGGAGGACCGCATGCCGGGGATGATCAGGTAGCGGCGCTCCAGGAAGGCATGTCCGGTCAGCGGCGATAGCGCCGACGAGCAGGCGTTCCAGCCGAAATGGTGAAACTCGTCGCCCTTGTTGGGCATCGTCACGGTGTGAACGACCTGGCTGTAGGTCGAGGAGCCCGGCTTGACGTCGATCACCGCAAGTGCGTCCGGCTTTGAAGCATCCGGGCTGAGCAGCACGGTATAGGCGAAGCTCTCCGGCGGAGCTTCCATGGCAAGCTTTGGCGAAGCGTGAAACGTGGGGTCGGGCCGAATATTCATCGTACTGCCTCCCTGTTTGCCTGATGGTCAGCAACACGGCTCAGCGGCATGCAGCAGCAAGAAATCACCCGGCTCGTTGAGTTCCTCTCGCGAGTGCCGCCGGCCAGGGTTTGCGCGATCAACCATACACCGCAATGCGGCAGGCGAAAACAACGATAGTGCTAAATCCGGCGCCAATGCCTGCAGTTGCGCCAAACCCGCGAAGCCGCAGCTGGATCAGACCCGTGCCTTGCGCTCTGCCTGTGCGGCGAGGAGCTCACGCATCCTCGATGCCGGATCATCGGTGCTTAGGCACTCGCGAACGCGACGATGCCGACGGCGGTCGCGGCGCACAGCGGCAAGAGAGATTGATTGAACGCAGCGGCGAAGGCTGGTTCGTCACTTCATGGTGGGAAGGATTCTAGCAGCGGACTCACGCATCACACTCACTCTGGATTTTTCCGGCCGGGATGTTCGGGCCGGCCTTCGGTCGACGAGGTTGGGTTCGACCAGCGCCAGCGCATCGACGCTGCTGCCGATCTCGCTCGTTCCGCTCGCGACCATCTGCAGCGCGACGCCGGTGATCGTCGCCCAGAAGTTTGCGCGGCGATTTCCGGGCTCGTTATCATCTGCCAGCGCTTTTGCGCCATGATCACTATTTTTGGTATACAGATAAACCCATGTTACCATTGACTTCGTGTCACATTAATTGATAACATTGTTATCATGAATAAGCCCGCAATCTCTGCCAAGGACTGGTCCGACGTGGTCAAGGAGGCGAAGCGCGAGCTTCTGCTGCGCGCCGCCCGCGATGAATTCGCCGAACAGGGGCTGGAGGGCGCCACCATGCGCGGCATTGCGGTTCGCGCCGGCTGCACGACAGGCGCGATCTATCCGCTGTTCGACAGCAAGGAGGCGATCTATGCCGAACTGCTGAAACAGTCGCTGGCGGCGCTCGATGCTTTCGTCGCCGAGGCGGTGTCCGCCGTGCGGACTCCGGAAGCGCAGGTCGAGGCGGCCTGCGCGGCGTTCCTGAATTACTACCTCGATCACCGCTTCGAGATAAATCTGGGCCTCTATGCCTTTCGCGGACTCAAGCGGCTGGGCGTCGGCAAGCCGTCGGATGAAGAACTCAAGCAGGCGCTCTGGAAGGTGCTGGAACGCATCGCGTTGCCGCTGACCGAAGTGCGCGGGCTTAAGCCAGCCGAAGTTCGGCCGTGGGTGGCGCTGCTGACCAGCCAGATGATCGGGGCGCTCGTGCTGCAGATCGCGGGCCGGCTCGATTTTCTCTACACCAATGCGCAGACGCTGCTTCGCATGATGCTGGCGCAATGCCTTCCGCGCGCGAAGGGTGCGACTGTTAGAGCTGCACGTAGAACAAAATAGTAAGGGAGTAAGCGAAATGGTCCGGATCGAGAAGCAGGGCGCGGTGTGGACCGTCATTCACAGCCGATTTGCCGAGGCGCGCAACGCGATGGATCCCGACAGCGCCGAGGCGTTGGCGGCGGCCTTCAGGGAATTTGATGCCGACGATTCTGCAAGCGTCGCGGTGCTGTGGGGCGAGGGCGGCGCGTTCTGCGCCGGCTGGGACCTCAAATTCGCCAGCACGCTCTCTGATCGCGATGCGTTTCAACGTCACGTCGTCGATGGGCTGGCGTTTCCAACCGGCGCAAACCCTGCGCCGCGCGGGCCGCTCGGACCGACGCGGCTGGAACTGTCGAAGCCGGTGATTGCCGCAGTGGAAGGACCGGCGGTGGCCGGCGGCATGGAGCTTGCGCTGTGGTGCGATATCCGCGTGATGGCCGATAGCGCCTATTTCGGCGTCTATTGTCGGCGCTGGGGCATTCCGCTGCTCGACGGCGGCAGCGTGCGTCTGGCGCGGCTGGTCGGCCAGGGCAGGGCGATGGAAATCATTCTGACCGGGCGCAAGGTGCCGGCCGACGAAGCGCTGCGCATCGGCATGTGCGAGCAGGTGGTCGAGGCCGGTGGCGCACGCGCCGCGGCCGAAGCGATGGCGCGGGAGATCGCGCGTTTCCCGCAGGCGGCTGTGCGGGTTGATCGGCGCTCGGTGGTCGAGACCTACGGGTTGCCGGTCCGCGATGCCCTGCGGCAGGAATGGGCCAACGGCGTCGAAGCCATTTTCAAGGAAGGCGTCAGCGGCGCGGCGCGCTTTGCCAGCGGCAAGGGCCGCCACGGTGATTTCGCGAAGATCTGACCTTCTTAAGGGAGCCGCACATGGCCAAAGTCCTCTACGAGCGCGACGGCCGTATCGCACGCATCACGCTGAACCGGCCCGAAGTCATGAATGCGATCGACGACGAATTGCCGTGCGCGCTCGCCGACGCAGTGGCCCGCGCTGACAGCGATGCGGGCGCGCATGTCATCGTGCTCGCCGGCGCCGGCCGCGCCTTCTGCGCCGGATACGACCTGACCGCCTACGCCTCCGGCGACAAGGCCAACCGCTACACCCAGCAAATGCCGTGGGATCCTATGCAGGACTACGCGGCGATGTCCGATAACACCAATAAGTTCATGAGCCTGTTCCGCTCGAAACGGCCGGTGATTTGCAAGGTGCAGGGCTTTGCCGTTGCCGGCGGCTCCGACATCGCGCTCTGCTCCGACATGATCGTGATGGCAGAGGATGCGCGCATCGGCTACCGCCTGTGCGGGTCTGGGGCTGCCCGACGACGGCGATGTGGGTCTACCGGCTCGGTGCCGAAAAGGCCAAGCGCATGCTGTTCACCGGCGACAAGATCACCGGCGTCGAGGCAGCCGCGCTCGGCCTCGTGCTGAAAGCCGTTCCGGCCGACAGGCTGGATGAGGAGGTCGACGCACTTGCGCATCGGATTGCGACCGTGCCGCAGAACCAGCTCATGATGCAGAAGCTGATGGTGAACCAGGCGCTCTACAATATGGGCCTGATGGGGACGCAGATGATCGCCACTTTGTTCGACGGCATCACCCGGCACTCGCCCGAGGGGCTGAACTTCAAGCGCCGGTCGGAAGAGATGGGCTGGAAGCGGGCGGTGGACGAGCGCGACCAGGGCACTTTCGACTGGACCACCAATCAGCCGATCACGCAGGATCGGTAATTCGAGGCCCAGGGCCACTACTTGATCGTCACCGTAATTTTTTCGGAGACTACCGGAGGTTTGAACGGATAGTGGCCGGCGTCGCCCAGCACAAGTTGAAGCGTGTGCTTGCCGGGTGGAAGTTCGATCCGGGCTTCGGTCTGACCCGCCCCAAAATGAAGATGTGACTTGTCTTGCGGAATCTCTTCGTTCGGATTGAGCGGCTCCTTTACATCGATTAGAAGATGGTGATGGCCACTATTCGGATAGTTGTCGCCGGCGTGCGTCACGCCCATGTTGCGCAGACCAAACCGGCACCAAAATCCGCCTTTGATGACAGCGCCGTTCTGCGGCCACACGAAATAGAGAAGGGCATCCTTGTGTGCGGGTTTGCCTTGAGAGTACGCGGCGAACGGCAGGGAAGTGAGCGCTGCTGAGAGAGCGATCCACTGCACGAACTTCATGACCGTCCTCTTAACGCTACTTGAGGGATAGCGCGACGCGAAAACCGTGGGTGGGATATCGCACGTTGGTGTCATAGCTGCCGCGGTTTGATGGCCGGGCATAGTCTGAGTCCTTCCGCCAGGAGCCGGAACGGATGACGTGCGAGGCGCATGCATTCTCGACCCATGCTGACCCGTCCGCCGGCGCACCTTGATAATTTCGGTGCCAGCAATCTTCGACCCACTGATCGACGCTGCCCCCCATATCAAACAGCCCAAAAGGATTTGGCTTGAGGCTGCCGACCTTGACCGGCTGCTCGTTGGCTGAAATGTCGCTGCAGTTCTTGCAATTGACCATGCCGGGCTGAAACTGGTCGCCCCACCAGTATCGGGTCTGCGTGCCGCCGCGCGCCGCATATTCCCATTCGGCTTCGCTCGGCAAGCGATATGGCTTTCGGGTGATTTCGGCGAGCCACGCGACATATTGCTTGGCATCGCTCCAGCTTACGTTTGTAACAGGCGCATCGTCCTTTCCGGCCGCCGCGAATCCGCATGCCTTTGCGGCGGCGCATGCGTTCCATTCCTGCACGGTGACGGGAAATTTCCCCATCGCGAATGGCTTGACCATTACCTGACGGACCGGCTTTTCCGAAGCGTCTTCGTTGCTGCCCATCGCGAAGCTACCGCCCCGAAGTGAGACCATCTCGGGTTCTCGAACCGGTGCGGCCGCTTGCGTCGACGGCTGAGGCTCGGGTGCGGCGGGAGATGCCGGCGGTAA
The DNA here is from genome assembly GCF_013114825.1 of Bradyrhizobium australiense. GTDB lineage: Bacteria > Pseudomonadota > Alphaproteobacteria > Rhizobiales > Xanthobacteraceae > Bradyrhizobium > Bradyrhizobium australiense. The sequence continues at coordinate 593,632 of NZ_JAAVLX010000001.1, forward strand.
CGGCGCCGCCTGTTTCGCTGCTGGCGACGACTCAGGTCGAGGCGCCGCCTGTTGTTGAGTTGGTGCCGCGGAAGGAGCGGGTTGAGGCGGCACCGGTTGTTTAGCGGCAGGTGCACGCGCCTTCGGCGCTTCCGCTGGAGATGACACGGGAGCCGATGCCTGATCTGTCGCCTTGCGAGGTTGTGCGAGCATGTACCAGAGAGAGCCGCCCGCAATGGTCGCTATCGCAAGGAAGAGCAAGAGGATCAGGATGCGTTCGCGCCGGTTCCGGACTTCGTGAAGGGCGGAGGGGTCGGGAAGCACGCGGTAGACCCGGACCGGATCGGTGATGTTCTTGACCTTTCGATCACCGAGCGACTCGTATCCGCAAACCAGCTTATGCTTTATCTGTTCGTAGATGCCGCCGGAGATATAGACTTCGCCTGCGTGAGCTATGCCTTCAAGCCGTGTCGCAATATTGACGCCGTCGCCATAGACGTCGTCGGTTTCGATGATGACGTCGCCAAGATTGACGCCAATCCGGTATTCGATCCAATGATGCTTGGGCAGTGATGCATTGCGGCCAACCAGATTTTGCTGGATCACGATGCTGGCTCGCACGGCCTCGACGGGACTGTCGAAAATGGCGATGAAGCCGTCGCCTGTGGTTTTGACAAGCCTGCCGTGGTGTTCTCTGATGCTGGGGTCGATTAGGTCGCGCTCGATCCGCTTGACGCGACTGTGCGTCCCTTCTTCGTCGATCTGCATCAGGCGGCTGTAACCGGAGATATCGCCTGCCACGATGGCCGCAAGGCGGCGTGGCATTGGCTCGCGCGATGGCTCACCAGTTCGGCCCGACTTGATGTCCCGAATTTGGGCCATGGCTCGGATTGGCTCCCAACTGCGAATACAGTGTGAGGAAAGCAATCTTTCTAGCACCCACAGCGTACCATGCTGGCTGTTCGCCGCAAGCAGCCGTGCGCGGGTTCCACCCTGGCTGGCAGGACCGAGTGTGAGTGGGCTCACAAAAATGAGGCTGACCGCCGGTACGTATCTAGACCAAATCCTCAGGGTATGAACTCAGATCGAGATACCGGTGCGTTCCGATTCTCGCGATTGTGCGAAGAGGGTGGCGATAACCACGACGATGCCAAAACGCGAAGGCGGGTGAGTTGAATTCTCGCGCGGCAGCCAGTTGATCAATCCCGTCCCGGCCATCTGGTGCGGTAGCGAATTTCCGGCTTGCCATGGCCCGAACTCCGCCGCATGCGGCCGCCTTGGCCGACAATTCTGACCGGCAATTCGTTCACCGCTTTCGAGGCTTAACGTGATTTTTTCAGGCGCGCCCGGCGCAACCGCGGGGCCGCCGGCATCAATGCCCGCTGACGATCTCCGGTACCTTGCCAGCCGGCGGCGTGTTGCGGCTGCGCTGGGTGCGAACGATGCCGTCGATGATGGTCATGCCGATGCCGGGGAGGTCGCCGAGCTGGACGCTCTCCAGGATGTTCTTGCCGGGCGAATGCTGCGCCCTGTCCATGATGACGAAGTCGGCGGAGCGGCCGACCTCGATGATTCCGCAATCGAGTTCGCGCATGCGCGCGGTGTTGCCGGTCGCAAGGCAGAAGGCGAGTTCGGCCGGCAGCTCGCCGAGCGAAGACAGCATCGAGACCATCCGCAAAATACCGAGCGGCTGCACGCCGGAGCCGGCCGGCGCGTCGGTGCCGAGGATGACGCGGTGCAGGTCGCCCATCTCGCGCGCGGTGCGCAGCGTGAACAGCGCCGAGCGCTCATTGCCGTTGTGAACGAGCTCTAGCCCGCGCTTGCAGCCTTCGCAGATGCAACGAATCTGATCGTCGGGCAGCGCAGTGTGGCCGCCATTGATATGGCCGACGACGTCGGTATCGGCTTCCAGCACCACGTCCTTGTCGATTAGGCCGGAGCCGGGGATCGAAGGGCCGCCGGTGTGGATCGTGCTCTGGATGCCGTATTTGCGCGCCCAGCCGACCATTTTCCGCGCGGTCGGGCCGTCCTTGACGCCGCCCAGGCCCACTTCGCCGAGCAGCTTGACGCCGGCTGCGGCCATTTCCTTGAAATCGTCCTCGACCATCTCGCATTCGATGACCGGCGCGCCGGCGTGAACCTTCACCCCGCCCGGGCGCAGCGTCCAGAACGCGCGCTGCGCAAAGATCGCCATCGCCTTCAACCCGACGACGTCGCGCGGACGGCCGGGCATGTGGACCTCGCCGGCCGAGATCATGGTGGTGACGCCGCCATGGAGATAGCTGTCGATCCAGTTGATCTGGTTCTGCCGCGGCGTCCAGTCGCCGGCGACGGGATGGACATGGCTGTCGATCAGGCCCGGCGCGACGGTGGTGCCATTGGCATCGACTGTCGTGGTGGCGCCTTCGGTGTTGACGTCCTTGAGGCGGCCGATGGCAGTGATCTGGCCGTTTTCGGCGACGATCGTATCGGCATCCAGGATCGGCTTTTCCAACGCCCCCGACAGCACGAGCCCGATATTGCAGATCACCAGCTTGCTCGGACCGGTCGCCTGGGGTGCGTCGTGGGCCATGGTTTTTCCTTTTGGTTCAATGCCTTCACCGGACATTCTGCCCGGCTTGACGATCGGATCAAGTTGGATTATTTGTTTGTATACGAATGATCGTATACGAATGATTTAGCCGGTCAATCGGCTTGCAGGTCAGGGAACGGCGCGATGAGCAATTTCAACCAGGAGAGCGTGCTGAGCGTCCATCACTGGACCGACACGCTGTTCAGCTTCACCACCACGCGCGATCCCTCGTTCCGTTTCCGCAACGGCGAATTCACGATGATCGGCTTGAAGGTCGGCGAGAAGCCGCTGCTCCGCGCCTACTCGGTCGCCAGCGCCAATTACGAGGACCGGCTCGAATTCTTCTCGATCAAGGTGCCGGACGGCCCGTTGACCTCGCGGCTCCAGCATTTGAAGCAGGGCGACGAGATCATCGTCAGCCGCAAGGCTACCGGTACGCTGGTGATCGACAACCTCGAGGATGGCCGCAACCTCTACCTGATCGGCACCGGCACCGGGCTGGCGCCGTTCCTTTCGGTGATCAAGGATCCCGAGACCTATGAGCGGTTCGAGAAGGTGGTGCTGCTGCACGGCTGCCGCCGCGTCGCCGAGCTCGCCTATGGCGAGATGATCACCGAAAAACTGCCGAGCGACGAACTGATCGGCGAATATGTCCGCAACCAGTTGATCTATTATCCCACCGTGACGCGCGATCCCTTCCGCAACCGCGGCCGCATCACCGACTTGATCACTTCAGGAAAACTGTTCGGCGACATCGGGCTGGCCACGCTCGATCCGTCGCATGACCGCGTCATGATCTGCGGCAGCCCGGCACTGGTGACGGACACGCGCACGCTGCTCAACGGCAGGGGTTTTGTCGAAGGTAATCACGGCGAGCCGGCGCAGTTCGTGGTCGAAAAGGCGTTCGCGGAGCGGTAATTCAAAGCGCCAGCAATAGTTTATCCCCTCACCCTGAGGAGCTTGCGCAGCAAGCGTCTCGAAGGGCGAGGCCCGAGTGGGGCCTCATGGTTCGAGACGCCCGTTCCGCGCTCCTCACCATGAGGGTTGAAATTAAGGCCTCACCCCCGGCGCTTCCAGCGGCATCCCGCGCGCCCGCGACATCAGGTACAATTCCAGCTCAACCAGTTCCGGCGCGCCGTAATCATAGGCCTGCGCGCGGATGCCGGTGATGCAGGCGCGCAGGCGTCGCTGCAGCGAGCCCAGCGATTGCCATTCCAGCCGGTAGAGCGGGTAACCGGTCGGGTGTCCTTGCGTGATCGCGGCGCCGGCGAGCCGCTTGTCCCAATTGTCGTCATGGCAATTGGCGCAGGCGAGATTGAACTGGCCCTGCCGCTGCATGTAGAGCTCGCGTCCTTTGGCGATGAAGGGGGCGAGCTGCGGGTCGGCGCCGGTTTCGATCGATGCGCCCTGCGACTGCCGCGCGACAAGGGCTGTCAGCGCCAGCAGCTCGCGGCTCTCGAAGGGAAGCGGCGTCGCCTGCTGGTGGTTGGTGCGGCACGAATTGATGCGCTGCTCCAGATCGATGGGACGGCCGGTTGCCTTGTCGAAGGCGGGGTAGCTGATAGCCACGCCCTTCATGCTGTTGCGTGCATTGCCGTGGCAATCGGCGCAGGCCTTGCCCGCGGAGCCCACCTTGCGGTTCCACAGTGTTTCGCCGTCGAGCACCCAGAGCATGCCGGGATTGGCGGTGTCGTCGTCCTGCATCGTCTTGGTGTCCGGCTTCATGAAGCTGTAACCGGAGCGGCGGTCGGCTTGCGGGATCTCGGCAGCGCCGACGGCGCCTGCCACCAGCAGTGCGGCGGCTATCGCGCCCAAAAATCTCATTCGACCGAGATCGAGGCGGAAGCGGTTTCGGAAAAACCCTTGTCGCCGATCCATTCGAATTCGAACTTGCCGCTTTCGGTCGCGGTCGTGAAGAAGGAGAAGAACGGGTTGGCCGCGACAGCGGGAAACAAATCGGCGCGGAATATCTCGTTTCCGTTAAAGCGGCAAGTAAAGCTCGTGATGATGTCGCGCGGCACGACTTCGCCTGAAGCTGTATGGCGATAGCCGGTTTCCATGATGTGCGACATCAGCGTCTTGATCTCGATGATATCACCGCGCTTCGCTTTTGCTGGAACGTTGATCAGGGCGGATGCCATCAGATCACCTCCTCGGTGCAGGCGGCGAGCGTTACCACGACATCGACGCTGGCCGACCAGAACGACCCGTCGGAGAGTTTTGCAATCGCGACCACCTTCTGGCTGTCGGCGAGGCGGATGCGGGTCGAGACTTGAGCGCGGCCGTTATGCGGGCCGAGATGGAAATTGCCGATGTTGGGCTGCGGGTTCTTTTCGTTAAAGAGGTGGATGCTCACGACGTGATCTTCCGGCGCCATCGGGTGCGCGACGCTCACCGTCAGCGGCACGGTGTTGCCGTTCTCGACCAGCGGCGGGATGTCGAGTTTGACCTTGCCGGTTTTGACAGCGGCGCCGCCGGCGACATTGCGGATGGCAGCAGCAAGCATCGCGGGCGTCGCCTCGGCGGGACGAACGGTGACAATGGGAACGACGCCGAGCACGGCTGCGCCACCGGCGAGGCCGAGAAACTGGCGGCGTGACGAATTGGGTGATTGCTGCATCGTGCCTTCCTATTCGCGCAGCGTTACGAGATACGCCACGATATCCTCGATCTGTTCGGCCGACAGGATCGGCTTGCCGCGCCACAGCGCCCCGACGCGAGTGAGGCCGTCCACGCGGTAGTAGGACGGCATGATGGTCGCCGCATTGAGGCGGGACGCGTCCACCAGCCGAAGCCGAAGCTGACCCTCGGACCAGCGGTTGCCGGAACCGGAAAGATCAGGCGCCAGATCGCCCTGGAATTTCTGTTCGGGAAATGGGCCGCTGTGGCAGAGGATGCAAGTACTGGAACGTTCGACGACGAGCGCGCGGCCGCGCGAAATGTCGCCTCGCGCATTCGTGAGCGGCTCGGGAATGGCGTCGCCGACCACGGCATAGGGCTGCAGCGCCTGCGCGCCGGCCGGGGCGGGCGGGGTGAGAAGGGCCGCAGCAAGCCACATCCCAATATGGATCGTCGATCTAGCCAAACGTTTCCTCGGTAATCGCCTTGAACCATTTTTCTGCGCCGTCCGCCTCACGCTGGCGCACTTCGCGCGGCGCATCAACTCGGCTTGTCGCGCCTTCGACCTCGGCGAATTGTCCCTCTTTGGGCTGATACACGCCCGATAGCGAGAACGCGTAACCCGGCGCGACGGTGTTGTAGCAGGCGCCGCTCAGCCGGGGCGTCTGGGGCGTTCTGCCCGACATCATGGCGACAATCGCGGCGGCGCATGCCTTGCCTTGCGCGCTCGCGGCCGACGCGGCCTTCGGAATTTGCCCGGCGATGCAAGCGTCTCCAATGACGTGAATATTGGGCACGAGCTTCGAGGCAAAGCTGACGGGATCGATCGGGCACCAGCCGGTATTGTCGGCAGCGCCTGCAATCTCGGCAATGCGACCGGCCTTCTGCGGCGGGATAACGCTGGCGACCTGCGCTGTATAGTTGCCGAAATCGGTGATGATGGTGCTGGTCGCGGGGTCGACCGATGTCACTCTTCCGCCCTGTGATAGCGAAATCCGCTCGATCATGCCGGGATAGAGCTCCTTCCAAGCGGCCTCGAACAGTTTTTGCTGCGAAAAGCCGTCCTTTGCGTCGAGGATCAGCACCTTCGAGCGCGGCTTTCTGGTTTTCAGATAATGCGCGATCAGGCAGGCGCGCTCGTAGGGCGCGGGCGGACAGCGCAAGGGAGCCGCGGGGACGGCGATCACCACCGTTCCGCCATCCTCCATGCCTTCAATCTGCTTGCGCAGCAGCATGGTTTGCTCGCCGGCCTTCCAGGCGTGCGGCATTTTGATCGATGCGGCTTCGTCATAGCCTGGCAGGGCGTCGAAGCGCAGGTCGATGCCGGGGGAAAGCACGAGGCCGTCGTAGGCAAGCGAATTGCCGTCGGCCAAGACAATTGTGCGCGCTTGCGGATCGATTTCCGCAGCGGCTTGCGGGATGACGGTGACGCCTGCGGCAGCGATCTTATGATAGGTGAATTGCTGCGCGGGCATCTCCCGCATGCCCACGATCACCTCGTTGCTGAACGGACATGCCGTAAACGTTTGATTCGGCTCGATCAGGCTTACCTGAAGCTTTGCATCAAGCTGCCGCAGCGCGCGGGCGCAGCTTGCGCCGCCGAACCCGCCGCCGATGACCGCGACGCGCGCCGTCCCTTGCGCAAAGGACGGGCATGGCAATGCCGCAGCCGCGGATGCGGCGATGCCGCGAGCGACATCTCTGCGCGTCATCCGGCGCGTGGCGACCATGGCAACATCCGGAAAAGGAGAGCGGCGGCCGGATCGGGCCGCCGCCCATTACTCTCAGGCAAACGTGATGTTCTGGTCCTTCAGCGGGACCGAACGGATACGCTTTCCTGTCGCCGCGTAGTAGGCGTTGAGCACCGCGGGCGCGGCAACGCCGATGGTCGGCTCGCCGACGCCGCCCCAGAAGCCGCCGCTCGGCACCATGACGCATTCCACCTTCGGCATCGCGGCGATCCGCATGGAATCGTAGGTGTCGAAGTTGGTCTGCTCGATCTTGCCGTCCTTCACCGTGCAGCCGCCGTAGAACAGGGCGGACAGGCCATAGACAAAGGACCCCGCGATCTGCCGTTCGACCTGCGCCGGGTTGACGACGTAGCCAGGGTCGGTCGAGGCGACGATGCGATGCACCTTGATCTTGCTGCCGTCGGTGACGGAGATTTCCGCAGCACCCGCGACATAGCTGCCATAGCCCATCACCTGCGCAATCCCGCGATGAATGCCTTGCGGCGCGGGCTTGCCCCAACCGATCTTGTCGGCCACGGCATTGAGCACGGCGAGATGTTTCGGATGCTTGCTCATCAGCTTGCGGCGGAATTCCAGCGGATCCTGGCCGACCGCATTCGCAAGCTCATCCATGAAGCATTCCAGATAGATCGCGTTGTGATTGACGTTGACGCCGCGCCAGAAGCCCGGCGGAACGTGCGGATTGCGCATGGAGTGCTCGACCAAAAGGTTCGGCACGGAATAGCCGATCGCCGCTTCACCCGTGGCATTGAGGCCCTGGAACGCCGCCGGATCCTTGCCGTTTTCCAGCGCCGCCGGACGCACCGAGAACAGGATCGACTGGCCTGACAAGCGCACATGCAGCGCTGTCAGATTATTATCGGCATCGAACGCGCCGGTCAGCTTGCACTGCGTGACCGGATGATACTTGCCGTGCGCCATGTCCTCTTCGCGCGACCACAACAGCTTGACCGGCGTGCCCGGCATCTGCTTGGCGATGAGAACCGCCTGCCGGACATAATCAGTCATGCCGCGGCGGCCGAAGCCGCCGCCCAGCATCAGCTTGTGGACCTCGCATTTTTCGGCCGGCAATCCCGACGCTTCCAGCGTAGCGGCAAAGGCCGCTTCGCCGTTCTGCGTGCCGCACCAGACCTCGCATTTGTCCGCGGTGTAGAGCGCCGTAGCATTCAGCGGCTCCATCGTGACGTGGTTCTGGTAGGGATAGTTGTAGACCGCCTCGACCTTCTTGGCGGCCGAGGCAATCGCCGCTTTGGCGTCGCCGTTCTGGTTGCCGATATAGGCGGGCTGGGCATTGTCGAGGCCCTCGGCCAGCCATTTGGCGATCGATTCGCTCGAGACCTTTGCGTTCTCGCCTTCGTCCCACTCGATCGGCAGCGCCTCCAGCGCGGTCTTGGCGTGCCACCAGGTGTCGGCAACGACCGCGACCGCGCTATCGCCAACCTTCACCACGTTTTTCACGCCCTTCATGCCGGTGATCTTGGCTTCGTCGTAGCTTTTCAGCTTGCCGCCGAACACTGGGCAATCCTTGATCGCGGCGTTGAGCATACCCGGCAGCTTGACGTCTGCGCCGTAAATCATGGCGCCGGTGGTCTTGTCGACGGTGTCGAGCCGCTTCAATCCCTTGCCGGCAATCTTCCAGTCTTTGGGATCCTTCAGTTTCACATCGGCCGGCGGTTCGAGTTTTGCGGCGGCTTCCACCACTTTACCGTAGGTCGTGGTCTTGCCCGATGGCGTATGGGTGATGACGCTGTTGGAAGCGGTGCATTCGGAAGCCGGCACCTTCCATTCGTTCGCGGCGGCCTGCACCAGCATCATGCGCGCGGTGGCGCCGCCCTTGCGGACATAGTCCTGGCTGGAGCGGATCCCCCGGCTGCCGCCGGTCGAGAAATCGCCCCAGGCGCGCTTGCGTGCGACACTTTGACCCGGCGTCGGATATTCGGTGACGACCTTCGACCAGTCGCATTCGAGTTCTTCGGCGACGAGCTGGGCGAGGCCGGTGAGGGTGCCCTGGCCCATCTCGGAGCGGGCGATGCGGATCACGACGGTGTCGTCGGGGCGGATCACCACCCAGGCATTGACCTCGGGCGAACCATCAGCGGCGCGAACCACGGTCGGCCCACCAAAGGGAAGGTCAAGGCCGAGCGACAGGCCGGCGCCGGCGGCCGCGGTGCCGATCACGAAGGCGCGGCGGTTGAGTTTGGGCATCACGTGCTGGTTCATGGCGTCCCCCCTCACGCGCTTGCAGCGGCGTGGATCGCCTCGCGGACCTGCTGGAAGGTCCCGCAGCGGCAGATATTGGTGATGGCCTCGTCGATGTCCTGGTCGGTCGGCTTCGGCTTCTCCTTGAGAAGCGCTGCGACCGCCATGATCATGCCGCTCTGGCAATAGCCGCATTGTGGCACATCGTTGGCAACCCAGGCCTGCTGCACCTTGTGTAGCGCGCCATTTGAGGCGAGACCTTCGATCGTGGTGATCTGCTTGCCGGCCGCTTCGCTGACCGTAACGCCGCAGGAGCGCATTGCGACCCCGTCGACATGAACGGTGCAGGCGCCGCATTGTGCAATGCCGCACCCATATTTGGTGCCGGTCAGCCCGACATTCTCCCGGATTGCCCAAAGCAGCGGCGTGTCGTCTTCGACGTCCACATTGATTGTTTTGCCGTTTATTGTGAGGTTTGCCATCGCGTATCCCCTATTAGCTCAATCCACCGAGTGAGCTGCGCGCGGGAAGATGGCCTGCAACTTGGAACAGTTCAAATCAAGAAAATGCGCTTGCGCACGGGGATGAAAGTTGATTGGCCGGGGTTATATGGCGCTGCAATCTCGAAATTGCCGGCGCCGTGGTCCGGACCGCTATGGTTTGCTGGTCTTGAAGGTGTCGAGAATCTCCGCGCAGACGGACCCCGACCGGGTGCACCAGGCACGCTGCGCCGCCGCTGCTCCCGTTCGCAGCGCTTCAACGATCAACGGCGCGGGATTTGAATCAATTGTGACGCCGTTCTGGCGCATGCGGTGATAGTTCTGTTCCAGCCGCGTCGACAGCGCGAGCCACAATTCGCTCTCGGTTTGACGGCTGGCGGCATCGACCGCGGCTCTCGTGTCCGGATTCAAACCGTCATAGGCCGCCTGATTGACGCTCGCGATCGAAAGCGGCAGCGAATAGCTGATCTCGCTGAAATAGGGCAGATACTCCCAAAGCTTGCGGCCGGCGCCGCCATCTCCTGACGACAACACCGCATTGATGCTGCCATCGACTAGTTTCGGCATGGTGTCGGCGAAACTGATCGCTGCGGCCTTGGCACCAACGCTTAGGAATACCTCGGTTGAGGTTTTGTCATAGGTCCGGATGGAAAGAATGGCCAGGTCGGGCGGCGACGTCAGCGGCGTCTTCGACCAAATGCCTGAAGGCGGCCATGGCGTCAGATAAAGCAGCCGCAGGCCTTTCTTCTGCAGTGCCGCCGCAAGATGCGGCCGCGCGATATCGGCAAGGCGTTTGGCGTCGGCGGTCGACGTCACCAGAAACGGCAGCGAAGGCAGCGCAAAGATCGGGTCTTCGGCCTCGAGCGCGCCGGCAAAGGCATCGCCGGCCTGCACCCGGCCATCCGCAATCGCGGCGAGCATGCCGGCCGATTTGATGCCGGCCTTGGCGTCGAAGCTCGGCCTGATGTCGAGCTTGCCTGCGCTGGACTCGGCGACGTGTTTGGTGAAGGTCGTCAGGCCAATTCCCGGCATCGCGTTTTGCGGATATTCCGTTGGCATGTCCCAGACGATCTGGGCCTGAAGGGCTGCCGGAAACAGCAAAAGACATACGCCGGCCAGCACAGTGAGAATTCGCAACTCGCCCTCCAAACCCATCGCGCTCGCTCGATCGCCGGGCGATGACCTCATGTGCTACGCGGAGCACCCACGGCCAAACGCAGGAAACTCATCACGCTGCCGAGCGCAGCAAACCGGCACCGAGTGCCAATGCAAGCGTCGCGCCATCATGGCCGGCAAGGGCAAAACACAGGGCTGCAAGAGCAGCGCCGAGCGTTTGCCCGGTCAGGCGTGCGGTTGCGACGATGCCGCTTGCGCTGCCACTGCGGTGCGGTGGTGCGCTCGACATCAGCGCCCGCAAATTGGGCGTTTGAAAGAAACCGAAGCCGATCCCGCAAATCACGGTGCGCCAGACGATGTTGGCGGTGCTGGGGTCTGGTGGCAGCGTCGCCAGCAGTGCCATGCCGATGCCAAGCAATACCAGGCCAAGGCCGCCGAGGATGCCGACGGGATAGCGGTCCGACAGCCGGCCCCCAATCGGCGCCATGATTGCCACGACCAGCGGCCAGGGCGTCATGAAAAAACCGGTCTCCACCTGAGACCGGTGCAGCACGTCTTCGAAGTAGAAGGGCAACGAGACGAAGGCCAGTCCCTGCACGGCGAATGAACAAACCGACGTGGCTGTCGACAGCGCAAACATCGGCCGTCGGAACAGGTCGATCGGCAACATCGGCGCGGGATGGTCTGCATCTCGTCGGGTCATGATCCAGCCGAGCAGCAATGCCGCGCCAAGCTCCACTCCGACCAGGACAGGCGGGGCCTGATGCGCCGCGCTGCCGATGCCGATGATGAAGAGCCCGAGGCAACTTGCGGTCAGGGCCGCGCTCGCAAAATCGAACGCGTGCTTTGCGCGCGGCGTTTTCGGCAAGGTCTTGAGGCCGATCCAGATTGCGATCACGCCGAAGGGGATATTGATCGCGAACAGCCATGGCCATGTTCCGATTGCAAGGATCGCGGAGGCAATCGTCGGACCGAACGTGAATGCCGTACCGACGACCAGCGCGTTATGGCCGAAGCCGCGGCCGAGCATGTGCGTCGGATAGACGAAACGGACCAGCGCCGCGTTCACGCTCATGATGCCGCTGGCGCCCAACCCCTGCAGCGCCCGCGCTGCCGTCAGGCTGGGCAGCGACCATGCCAAGGCGCAGCCGAGCGAGGCCAGGGTGAACAGCACGAGACCGCCGATATAGATGCGTTCATGACCGACGATCTCGCCGAGCGCGCCGAGCGGCAGCAGCGTCGCGACCAGCGCGATCTGGTAGATATTGACGACCCAGACCACGTCGGCCGGACTGACATGGAGGTCGGCCGCGATGGCGGGCAGTGCGATGTTAGCGATTGCCGTATCCAGCGAAGCCATCGCTAGCGCGGTAAAGATCGCCGCGACCGCCCAGCGCCTGAGTTCCGGCGGCAAGCCGTCGATGGGCGTGGCGGGCGGCTTCGCGGTCGTATCCAGTGACATTCTCTTGGGCTCTCCACGCCAGGGGCGGTCGCGCCCTCTGCGGCGTGTACTACGGACGCGGCGCGTGCCACAGGCACGCCGCTGCATGATGCGTATGCGAAGCGACGGCCGGCATCGCAAAAAGCCCTTTCGCGCCAAATCCGCGCGCCGACTTTCGGATACCTTCACGGCCGCCAAGCGATCGACTAGGCTTGAGGCGCACAGCGACCGCAATGTCATAAGAAGACGGTCGCCGGCGAGAGGAAACGCTTTGAACGGACTGGCGGGCCGGCGCAGCGAAGCCATGCGTAGCGCAAGTGAGGGCAGGCGTGGGCGCGTAGGGTCCGGCCTGTGGGTTTCCCTCCTGCTGGCGATCCTCGGCTTTCTCGTTATCTACCCGATCCTGATGCTGCTGCTCGGTGCGCTTACCGACACCAATCCGGTGGTCGACGGCATCAGCCTCCGTCATCTCTCGGTGACCAACTTCCTCACCGTGCTGGCGAACCCGAATGTCGCCGAGGCGCTCGCGAACACGCTGATTGCCTGTGGCGGCGGCACGCTGATCGCAGTCGCGGTCGGATTGCTGTTTTCCTGGATCGTCGTCCGCACCAATACGCCGTTCAAAGGCTTTATCGCGGCCGCCAGCATCCTGCCATTGTTCGCGCCGCCGCTGGTCGCGGGTGTTGCATGGGCGATCCTCGGCTCGCCGAAGACCGGCCTGATCAACACCATGTTCAAATGGGTGGGGCTGGATTGGCGCGTCGATTTCTATTCGATGTGGGGATTGGTGTTCGTGTTCGGCATCTACTACGCGCCGTATGTCTACATGTTCACCTCTTCGGCGCTGCGCAACATGGATCCGAGCCTGGAGGAGGCCGCCGAGATTTCGGGCGCCAGTGCGTTCGCCACGCTGTTCTCGGTGACGTTTCCATTGATCATGCCGGCGATCGTCTCGGGCATGCTGCTGTCGTTCATCGTGATGCTCGGCATCTACGGCATTCCGGCGGTGTTGGGCGCGCCGGCCAACCTTGCCGTGCTAACCACCTATATTTTCAAGCTCACCAACTGGTCACCTCCGCTCTACAACACCGCCGCTGCGGTGGCGATCATCCTGATGGTCGTCACCGGCCTGCTCGTGTTCCTGCAGCACACGGTGCTAAGCGGCCGCAGCTATACGACCGTCGCCGGCAAGGCGTTCCGTCCGCGCAGCCTCGATCTGGGGCGCTGGCGCTGGTTCACCTTCGGTCTCGGCATCGTTTACCTCCTGGTCGTCGTGGTGCTGCCGTTGTTCGCGCTGATCGTCGCCGCGTTCCGCAAGTTCATGTTCATCCGCGATGTCTCGAGCCTGTTCGATGCCAGGCAATATTCTCTGATGCATTTTCAAAGTATCTTCGACAATCCGCTGACCATGCGCTCGATCTACAACGCCGTCGAAGTCGGGCTGATCACCGCGATGGTCGGCGGTGCGCTGGCGTTTGCGATCGGCTACACCATTCACCGCACCCAGGTGGTGGGCCGCCGCTGGATCGACGTGATCTCGACCCTGCCGGTCGCGATCCCAGGCCTCGTGGTCGGCGTCGCCTATCTCTGGGCCTGGATCGGCATTCCCGCTGGGCTCTACGGCACGATCTGGATTCTGGCGCTGGCGTTCATCGCGCGCTTCATGCCGGATACGGTCAAGGCGTTGTCGACCTCATTCCTGCAGATTCATCGCGAGCTCGAGGAAGCCGCCTGGGTCTGCGGCAAGGGCGTGCTCGGCACCATCAGGACGATTGTGCTGCCGCTGGCGCGGCCGGGCGTGATCGCCTCGATGACGCTATTGTTTGTGCTCGCGATCCGTGAACTCGGCTCGTCGCTGTTTCTCTATACCAGCAACACCATGGTGATGTCGGTGCTGCTGCTCGACTATTACGAAGGCGGAAACCTCGGAAAAACTGCGGCATTCAGCCTGGTGCAGACCGTTCTGCTCGGCGTTCTCATCGGCGGCGCCAATTGGCTGTCGCGCGGTGCGGCGCAGGGCAGTGTCGCCCGAACCGGATAACAAGAGGAAGGGGAGGATTGGCTATGACTGGAAGGATCTTCACCAACATTGCTGCCGCTGCCGCCATCGCCGGTCTCGCGCTTGCTTGCGGCGCACCGGCGCAGGCGCAGGAGTTCGGTTCGCCCGAACTGATTGCGGCGGCGAAGGCCGAGGGGAAGCTGGTGTACTACACCGCGAACTTCGCCGAAGTCGAGCAGCAGGTCATCAAGGCGTTCAACAAGCGCTTCCCCGAGATCAAGGTCGAGATGGTACGCGCGCCAGGCGGCCAGCTCATCACCCGCGTCAAGACCGAGGCGGCGGCTGGAAAACTGATCGCCGACGTGGTCGATCATTCCGACCGCGCGCTGATGCAGCCTTTGGCGGACATGTTCCAGGATTACGCGCCGCCGAATGCCGCCGACTATAATCCTGAGGCGCAGATCGCACCGCAGCTCTGGCCGCGTGTCACACTGGTGTGGGCGATTGCCTACAATACTGAGCTGGTAAAGAACCCGCCGAAGACCTGGATGGACCTCACCAAGCCCGAATACAACAAATTGACCGGGCAGGTGATCGCTCCGTCGGGCGGCACCACGTGGACCCGGGTGATGTTCGAGCGCCAGGTGCTCGGCGAGGATTATTGGGCCAAGCAGGCTGCGACTCATCCGGTGCTCTATCCATCGGGTGCGCCGATGTCAGATTCGCTGGTGCGCGGCGAAATCGCGATGGGGCCGTTGCTCTACAACGCGATCTATCCGAAGCAGAAGGACGGCGCGCCTATTCAGATCTTCTTTCCGCCGGAAGGCGCGCCGGTCAATCCTTATGCAACGGGCATTCCGAAAACCGCCGCGCACCCGAATGCTGCCAAACTGTTTCTCAACTGGTGCCTCTCGAAGGAGGGCCAGACCTTCATGATCAAGGAGCTCGGCAATCTCACGTCACTGAAGGTGCCGCCGGCATATCCGGAAGGCTTTGATCCCAAAATGGTCAAGGTCTGGTTTCCGAAGTTCGACGAGTACGTGAAGTTGCACGCGGCTTGGGTGGCCGAGTGGAACAAGGCCTATGGCTACGGGCAATGATCGTCATATCAGGCAACCTGTTGAACCGATGACGGCGACCCTCGAAGTCACCGACCTGCGCAAGCAGTTTGCGATCGGCCGGCCGGCGATCGATGGCGTCAGTTTTGGCGTGCCAGCCGGCGAGATCGTGGTTCTGCTCGGCCCCTCCGGCTGCGGCAAGACCACGACGCTACGCTGCGTCGCGGGGCTGGAGCACCCGACATCGGGTGAAATCAGCATTGCCGGGAAGGTCGTCTCGTCGCCCGAGCGTGGCATTTTGGTGCCGCCGAGGTTGCGCGACCTCGGCATGGTGTTTCAGTCCTACGCGGTGTGGCCGCATATGACGGTGCGGCAGAACGTGGTCTATCCACTCAAGCACCGGAAACTGTCGCGCAGCGACGCCCGCAGCAAGGTCGACGAGGCGCTCCAACTGGTCGGCCTGTCGGAATATGCCGACCGGCCGGTGGTCGCATTATCAGGCGGCCAGATGCAGCGCGTGGCGCTGGCGCGCAGCATAGTTTACCGGCCGCAATTGCTGCTGCTCGACGAGCCGTTGTCGAACCTCGATGCCAAGCTGCGCCTGCGGCTGCGCGACGATCTCCGCGTCATTCTCAAGCAAACCGGGATGACCGCGCTGTATGTCACCCATGACCAGGCCGAAGCCGTCGTGCTCGGCGACCGCATCGGCGTGATGCGCGACGGCAAACTGCTGCAGATGGATACGCCGGATGCGATCTATAACCGTCCGGCGGATCTGTTCGTCGCCAACTTCACCGGTGCGACCAACGAGCTTGCGGGCACGCTGGTATCGCGCAACGGCCAATTCGGCACGGTCGATTTCGGCGACGGGCGGCGGGGCGAGGTGGCGTTGCTGCAGTCGCTCGGCCCGGACGAGAAGGTGCGCATTGCGCTACGGCCGGAGAACATCGCGATCGGCCAACATGATGGCGCCAACATTTTTCCCGCCCGCGTTCTCGACCGCCGCTATCAGGGCACGCAGACGGCCTACGGCATCGAACTGTTCGGCCGGCGGCTGGAGGTGGTCGAGCTCGGCACCGCCGCCCGGCATCAGGTCGGTGTCGAGACCCAGGTTTCGCTGCCGCGGGAGAGTTGCTGGGCCTATCGCGACACGGGGCCCGTGGCGTTCGAGTAGATCCGCGATTGCGGACTTTGGAGGAAACCCGTCGGCTTAAGCGCTCGGGCTCAGCCCCAGCCGCGCATAAATCCGCCGCGCATAGGCGCCGAATTCGTCGGTGGTCTTGATCGGCAGTGCCCGCGGGAACGGCAGCTCGATCGGGAAATAGTCAGCCATTCGCGCTGGTCCTGCGGTGAGCACGGCACAATGCGAGGCGAGGAACACCGCTTCCTGGATCGAGTGGGTCACGAACAGGATGGTCTTGCCGCTTTCGCGCCAGATCCGCAGCATTTCGAGGTTCATCTGCTCGCGGGTAAGCGCATCGAGCGCGCCGAACGGCTCGTCCATTAGGATCAGCTTGGGATCGTGGATGAAGGCGCGGGCAATCGCCGTGCGCTGCTGCATGCCGCCGGACAATTGCTGCGGATATTTGTCTTCAGAGCCGGCGAGGCCGACCAGGTCGAGCAGATCGCGGGCGCGCCTCCGCGCGGCCCTCATCGGCAGGCCGACGATTTCGGCCGGCAGCAGTACATTGTCGAGAATGGTTCGCCATTTGAGCAGCAAGGCCTGCTGGAACACCATGCCGATATCGCGCGCCGGATCGAACGCCGTCATTGCGTTGCCGATTTTGATCGTGCCGCCGTCGGCCTCGTGCAATCCGGCCAGAATCTTCAGCACGGTGGTCTTGCCGCAGCCGGACGGGCCGACCAGCGAAACCAGTTCGCCCTCTTTCACGTCCATGGTGACGTCGGAGACGGCGAGGAATTCCGCGCCTTTGGACCGGTAGACCTTGCGGACGTTGCGCAGGCTGATGAAGGGCTCCTCCGCCGTCATGCCAGCCATTTCTGCAGGTTCGCCTTCACGAAGGCGTCATCGGAGAGATCGGCATGCTCGCGGCAGACACGGTCGATCTCCCGCATCTGGCCCGGGCTCAGCCCTTCGGCGGGATCGAGGCACCAGAGACCCTGCATCAATCCCTGCCGCCGCAGGATTTCATGGCAGCCGGCGATGCAGCCGTGAAAATTGTTGGCGACGTCGAAGAACGCGCTGTTGCAATCGGTGACACGCGCGTCGAGCGCCAGCAAGTCGGCCGGCACGGTGTCCTTGCCGCGCGCCGCCTTGCACATCTCAAACTGCTTGATCGCGCTCGCGGTCCACACCGACCAGTGCCCGAGCAGGCCGCCTTTGAAGTACGCTCGCGTGGCGACGCCCTTGTCGCGCAGGTCGAAGGGCAGCGTGAGGTCCAGCAGGATGTGATCGTCGTTGCCGGTATAGAGCGCGACACGGTCGAGTGCGTTGGCCGCCGCCACTCCGCGCAGAACGTCCAGCGTCCGATAGCGGTTGAACGGCGCGATCTTGATGGCGATCACGTTGTCAATGGCCGCGAAGCGGCGCCAGAAATCGGCACTGAGGATGACGCCGCCGACCGCCGGCTGCAGATAAAAACCGATCAACGGGATCTCGCGCGCCACCGCTTCGCAATGCGCGATGATCTCGTCCTCGGAAGCCGATTTCATTGCAGCGAGGCTGAGCAGGCCGGCGTGGTAGCCGATGCTGCGTGCAGTCTGGGCTTCCGCAATGGCTTGTTGGGTCGGACCTGCGAGGCCTGCGACCATCGCAACCGGCCGCTTAGTCCATGACGCGGCGGTCTCCGCTGCCAACTCCAGCACCGGCCGGTACAGGCCAACATCGCGGATCGCGAATTGCGTGGTGTGGACGCCGACGGCGAGGCCTCCAGCGCCGGCATCGAGATAGTAGCGCGTCAGAGCGCGTTGATGCCTGACATCGAGTGCGCGGTTGGCGTCGAGCGCGAGCGGATGCGCCGGCAGCACGGTGCCGTCGGCGATCAGCTTTCGAACCTCGGCCTTGATTTCGCTATGATGCATGGCGGCTGTTCCTATCCGAATTCCGGGCCGGCGACGGCGAACGGCGGTTGCGCGGGCGAGGCGGTCGCGGAGCCAAAGCGCATTCGCTGAAACGGCCGCTCGATAGCCCAGCCTGACTTGACAAGCCCGTGCAGAAACTCTTCCTGAGAATGGACGGCGTCGATCAGCCAAGGTCCGGTCTCGGAGCCGATGATGGCGTCCACCAGCGCCAGCGCTTGATCGGCGCGATCGGCCAGCAGCGGACCGATATGCCGGGCGGTGCGCCCATCGCGGACGAGGGCCATGGCTCGAGCATCCGACACGATGCGAGAACCCGGGCGCGCAGCAAATTCCGACAGCAATGTGCTGCGGACAAATCCCATGGCGCTGCTATCGCGCGCGGCCAAGGCGTCGAGGTTGCCAGCAATTAGCGGCCTTGTCGCTGTGGTGCCTTGCGGCTCTTCCAAGCGCAGCCGCCGCAATTGCAGTGTCGGCGTGAAGCCGAGCGGACCGTAGATGATCGCGCCAGCGGGCGTAGCATCAAGCCAGCTTGTGAGCCCGCGCCGCGCGGCCGCTTCCAGGCAGGCGTCGACGAGCCTGGTCGCAAGACCGCGGCGACGGAAGTGTGCGGTCACCAGAACCATGCTGATCCAGGCATTTCCCGCCGAGTACGGCAGCAGCGCGGCTGTCGCCACCAAGCGGTCGCCGTCACGCGCGCCGAACACGGCGCCCTTGCTCAGGAAAAAGCGCCAGTCGGCTTCGTTCTGGTTCCAGCCGGCTTCGGTCGACAGCACCAACCCCGCCGGCGCATCGCTGACACCGAGCTCGACGATGTCGATGGGCTCAATAGCGGCCATCGCGCACCTCGTATTTGGTGGGCTTGCCGAGGCTCGGCATCGAACGCGAGACCCAATCGGCGGTCCAACTGATGAGCTGCTCGGTATCGACGATCGGCAGGCCAAACAATTTCACGGCCTGCGACGTGTCGGTGAGCCATGCCGTCGGCTCTTCCTTGCCGACAATCACGGGCGCGCGACCGAAGCGCTGGCCGAATTTCGCGGCGAGATCGCGCACCGCCAGGATTTCATGGCCGCTGACATTGATCGGTGAGGTCGGCGTCTCGCAATGTGCGAGGCAGCGCAGCGCTTGTGAAGAAGCGTCGCCCTGCCAGATGAAATTGACATGGCCGAGGCTGACGTCGATCGGCTTGCTCTGCAGCACCTTGCTCGCGATATCGTGCAGCACGCCGTAGCGCATATCGATTGCGTAATTCAGCCGAAACAGCCGTCCGGGCGTTCCATGCTTGCGTGAGAAATACTCGAATATTCGCTCCCGCCCGACGCAGGATTGAGCGTATTCGCCAGGCGGGTTGGGCGCCATGTCCTCAGCCGAACCTCTGCCGGAGACCGGCACGAACGGATAGACGCAGCCGGTCGAGAACGCGACGATCCGCGAGGTCGCAAAGGCCTGCGCGACCAGGGCGGGGACGTGCGAATTCATCGCCCAGGTCAGCGAGAGGTCGCCCTCGGCGCCGAACTTGCGACCTGCCATGAAGACGATATTCGGAATCTTCGGCAGCGCCTTGATGGCGGCCTCGTCGAGCAGATCGCAATGGATGGTCTCGACGCCGCGCGCCTGCAGCCAGCCCTTGACGGCGGGATCGCTGAAGCGGGCCACGCCGATCACGCGGCGCTCCGGCGCGGCCGCTTTTGCAAGGCCGGCCAGCGTCGGCCCCATTTTGCCGGCAACACCTAAAATCATGATGTCGCCGTCGACCTTGCGCAAATCGTCGATTAACGCCTGACTCGGGCGGCACAATAGCTCGTCGAGCGCGGCGATATCGGCGATCGTCTGCGGCAGGTTTTCGCGCGTCAGCAGCATGTTCATTCCCTGTCTTATTGCAGCCGGATGTCCCGGACGACGAACATCCGTTCGAGGCTGAGCACGAGGCCGTAGAGCGCTACGCCCAGCAAGGTCAGCAGCACCACCGCCATCATCATCGCCGGCGTATCGAGGGAGGCCTGCACCTGGATCATGAGATAACCGAGCCCGTGCTCGGAGGCGATGAACTCACCGACGATCGCACCGGCCACCGCCAGGATGGCCCCGACCTTCATTCCGGAAAAGACATAAGGCAGCGCGCCCGGCAACTGGATTTTCCGGAACAGCGTCCAGCGCGAACCGCGCAGCGACTTCACGAGGTCCAGCAGATCAGGCTCGACCTCGCTTAGTCCGCGGGCGGTGGTGAGCAGGATCGGAAAGAAACAAATGGAAAATGCGATCAGAATGTTCGGGAATATCCCGTAAGAGAACCAGACGATAAACAGCGGGCCGAGCGCCACCTTCGGGATCATGTTCAGTGTCACAAACAGCGGCAGCAGCAACAGGCTGACCAGCGGCGACCAGGTGAACAGCACGGCCAGCATGATGCCGACCAGCGCGCCGAGGCAGAACCCGCCGAGAATTTCGGCAGCCGTCACCGCGAGGTTGGACAGCCAGGCATAGCTGGGCGAACCCAGTGTCGCGACGGTCGCAAGTGGCGAGGGCAGAATGAATTTTGGCACCTGGAAGGCGTCGACTAGAACCTGCCAGAGCACGATCACAGCCAGATGCACGATCAGGATGATCGCGAAAGACCGTGCCGATCCGCCGTCACCGCTGGACACCGCGCACTCCCTTTGGATGCGCGGCCGGTTCCCCCGCCGCGCGGCGCCAATCTACCGCGGCCTCTCTCAGTAATCAACCATCTGGTTGATTAGGGCCGCAGCGAATGCAGCACCAGATCGACCACATGCCTGCGACGGGCCTGCCGCGCGGCCCGGCTCGAAAGGTCCTTGCCGAAGATCGCCGACAGGGTAGGCGTGTTCGAAAAGTAGAAATAGCTCAGCCCGGCAATCGAGATATAGAGGTGCACGGGGTTAATACCTTTACGGAATATGCCGGCCTTCACGCCCTCGCCGAGAATGGTCGAAACCAGGCTGACCAGCGGCGAATGCATAGCTTCCAGTTTTCGCGAGCCACGGACGTGCCGGGCGCCGCCGCGGTTTTCGTCGTTCAGCAGGACGATGAAGTCCGGATGGGCGGCGAGGTGGTCAAAGGAACTTTCGATCAGCTTCTTGATCGCCTGTTCAGGCGGCAGTCCCTCGAGATTGAGCTTGCGCTCCTGGGCGCGGATCTCCTCATAGACCCATTCCAGCACCGCCAGATACAGCGCGTCCTTGTCGCCGAAATAATGATAGACGAGCTGCTTGTTGACGCCCGCGCGCGCGGCGATCTCGTCGACTCGGGCGCCGGCGAGCCCGCTGCTGGCGAATTCGCGTCGTGCCGCGGTCAGCAGTTTCTTGCGGGTCGCGGCCGGATTGCGCCGCTGCGGCCTGGTATCGTCAGAACGTTTTTTAGGCATTTCCAACCAAATAGTTGACAAGTCGTCAGGTCCCTTGTTGCATTGGTAGCGTCACAGAAGAGCTACGACAAGATCGGTTGCAGAACGAGGAGGATGCAATGAAGGCTTTGCGAATTGCGGGACTTGCGCTTGCGGTTGCGGTGCCGGCCATTCCCTGTGCGGCCGCCGAGTCCGTCAACCTGATCCTTAACTGGACCCCGACCGCCGATCATTCGCCGTTCTACTACGCCAAATCGCAGGGCTGGTACGAGAAGGCCGGCATCGACCTGACAATTGAGGTCGGCAAGGGCTCAGGCGTGTCCTCGCTGAAGGTCGGCTCCGGCGGCTCCCCGTTCGGCATCGCCGATCTCGCGACCGCACTGGTGGCCAAGAGCAAGGGCGCCGACGTGGTGGCGCTGATGAGCATCTACGCCAATACCGGACAGACCTTTTACTGGCTGAAGAGCTACGGCGTGAATGGGCCGAAAGACTTTCCGAACCACAAGATTGGCAATCCGCCGGGCGATGCGTCGCGGGTGATGTGGCCGGCCTTTGCCAAGGCGGTGGGCATCGCGCCTGACTCTGTGAATTTCGTCAATGTCGGCCCGACTGCCAAGATCGCGGCATTGAAGAGCCACACCGTCGATATCATCAGCGATTTCTACAACGAGCACGATCTCAAGGTGATCGAATTCGGCGCCGATCTCGGCTACGTCAATTGGAAGGATATCGGGCTGAACCCTTACGGCAATTCGCTGATCGTCAACGGTGCCTATCTGCAAAAGAACCCGAAGCTGGTCGAGGAGTTCGTCAAGGTCAGCCAGAAGGCCTACGCCGCCTGCGTCGCCGACGTCGCGCCTTGCCTCAAGGCGCTGCTCGACCAGGCCTCAGGTCTCGACAAGGAGAACCAGCAGCGCCAGTGGGAGCGCATCAAGTTCCTGATGACGGACGAATTCACCACGACCAAGGCATTGGGCTGGATCGACGCCGAGCGGATGAAGAAGGACTACGAGCTGGTGCACACCTATCTCGGCATGGAAAAGCCGTTTGACGTGAATACCGCGTTCTCGACCAAGATGCTGGATACGTCGGTCAAGATGGATGCCAGCAAGGTGAAGAAATAGGGTAGGTGTCTCAGCCGTCATTGCGAGCGAAGCGAAGCAATCCATGCTGCCGCTTGCCGAAAGATCGATTGCTTCCCCGCTACGCTCTTCGCAATGACGGTGGTGCCGTTTGAGGACTTGCTGCTGCGCTGGGTCAAGCTGCACCCATGGGTCGCAGGTTTGAGCGATCGGGACGCGCAGATGCCAAGCCGGTGTGATTGGCACGATATTGCGCTTGCGGAAGATTCCTTCGAGCTCGCGCCAATCCGCGAGCACGGTACGATAGATCCAGCGGTAGTAGTGCTTCCCACGGTCAATTTCTTCCGCGCTCTTGCGTCGATGTCCAGCTCGCAGGCACATATCGACGCCTGGCACGACAGCCGCCAGTTCGAGGGGCTGCAGTTTCGCTGACGCTGTTCGAATTTCGACCTTCTGTTTCTTCTGCATAAGGGAGCACACAACAATGAGCCAACCAGCCACGATCGAACTGTCGAGGGAATCCCCGAAGGAAGCTTCCGCGCCGGTCATCGCACAGCATGCGGCAACGCTGAAGGCGCTGCCGTTCTGCGACACGCGCGATTTCGACGACGCCGCGCGCGGCTTCCTCGGCACGATCGAGAATGCGAAGATTGTCTCGCCTCAGGGCCGGGTGGTCTGGAGCCTGGAGCCCTACGGCTTCCTGTCCGCGGAAGCAGCGCCGCCGACGGTCGATCCCAGCCTGTGGCGGCAGTCGCGGCTCAACATGCATCACGGCCTGTTCGAGGTGGTGTCCGGCGTCTACCAGGTGCGCGGGCTCGACATCGCCAACATGACGCTGATCGAGGGCGACAGCGGCGTGATCGTGGTGGATACGTTGACCTCGATCGAGGGAGCGCGGGCAGCGATGGAGCTCTACTTCCAGCACCGGGGCAAGCGGCCGGTTGCAGCCGTGATCTTCACCCATACCCACACCGACCATTGGGGCGGCGCGCGGGGCGTACTCGACGATGCAACGCCTAGCGGCGGCAACGTGCCGATCATCGCGCCCAATCTGTTCATGGAGCACGCGGTTTCGGAAAACATCATCGCCGGTCCTGCCATGCTGCGGCGGGCGCAATATCAGTTCGGTCCGTTCCTTGCGAAAGGCGTGCGCGGACAGGTCGATTGCGGGCTGGGCAAGACTATGGCGGCGGGGGCGGTCGCACTCGTCCGTCCAACCGACCTGATCATGGCGACTGGCGACAGGCGTACCATCGATGGGGTCGAATTCGAATTCCAGATGGCGCCGAACAGCGAAGCGCCGGCAGAGATGCATTTCTTCATACCGCGTTACAAGCTTCTCAATCTTGCGGAAAACTGCACGCATAATTTTCACAACCTGCTGCCGTTCCGCGGCGCCGACGTACGCGACGCACTGGCTTGGTCAAAATATCTCGGCGAGGCGCTGCAGATGTGGGGCGGCAAGGCGGATGCGATGTGCGGCCAGCACCATTGGCCGGTCTGGGGTCAGGAGCGGATCGACACCATGATCCGCCAGCAGCGCGACCTCTATAAATTCGCGCATGACCAGACCATCCGGTTGATGAATCACGGGCTGACCGCAGCTGAAATCGCCGAAACCATCCGCCTGCCGGCGAGCCTTGAGGGCGCCTGGCATGGCCGTGGCTATTACGGCCACATCAGGCACAACGTGAAAGCGATCTACCAAAAGTATCTCGGCTGGTACGACGCCAATCCCGTCAATCTCGATCCGTTGCCGCCGGTCGAGTCGGGCAAGAAGTATGTCGAGTATATGGGCGGTGCGGACGCAGTCCTGGCGCGCGCACGAGAGGATTTTGCCAAGGGCGAATTCCGCTTCGTCGCGCAGGCGGTGAGCCATTTGGTGTTCGCCGATCCCGACAACCAGGCGGCGCGCGCGTTGCTCGCCGATACGTTCGAACAGCTCGGCTATGCCTCTGAAAGTTCGACCTGGCGCAATGCCTATCTGTTTGGCGCGCAGGAATTGCGCCAGAGCATGCCGAAGACGCCGCCGCGCGCCGCGATGCCGCTTGAAACGCTCGCTGCGCTCCGCACCGAACAGCTCTGGGACGTGCTCGGCGTGCGCCTCAACGGTCCGAAAGCCGAAGGCAAGCGGGTTGTGCTGAACTGGCATTTCACCGACACCAAGGAGAGCTTTATTCTCCATCTGGAAAACTGCGCACTTACCTATGTCGCCGGCGGGCAAGCCGCCGATGCCGACGCCAGCTTCACGCTGCCGCGCGGCGTGCTCGACGAAGTGATTGCCAAGCTGACGACGTTTCCCGAAGCGGTCGGAAGCGGAAAGATCGAGGTTAGCGGCAATCCGGTGCGGTTCGGCGAGCTGATGATGCTGATGGACGAATTCCCGCGGATGTTCGAGATCGTCGAGCCGAAACGGACGATGGCGAGCTGACGTTGTCGCGATCTTGTAGGATGGGCAAAGGCGCGTGAGCGCCGTGCCCACCATCCGTCCGGATCCATGCGATGGTGGGCACGCTCTGCTTTGCCCACCCTACGGTCGTCTTGCGACGACGAGGGAAGGTGCTACAGCAATTACTCCGCGCTGCTGACGAGCTTGATCCGCGGCTCTTCCTCCATCAGGCCGCGATATGCAGCAAGGTAGTCGAGCGCCATGCGGCGCGCCGTGAAGCGGGCTTCGAACTGTTTGCGGATGGCAGCGCGGTCGAGCGCGGCAAGACGGTCGACCACGGCGACCGCGCTGGTTTCATCTTCCACGACAAAGCCGGTAAGCCCGGCATCGATGATCTCCGGAACTGAACCCCGGTTATAGGCGAGGACCGGCGTACCGCAGGCCATGGCTTCGATCATGACGAGGCCGAACGGCTCCGGCCAGTCGATCGGCACTAACAGGCCGATCGCGCCGCTAAGAAAGTCGGATTTTTCGCGATCGCTGATCTCGCCGATATATTCCACCAGCGGATTGGCCTTAATGAGCGGTGAGATCAACTCGTCGTAATAGTCCTGGTCGGCCCGATCGACCTTGGCTGCGATCTTGAGCGGAATGCCGCATCGTGTAGCGATGCGGATGGCGCGATCCACGCCCTTTTCCGGTGCGATCCGTCCGAGCACGGCCAGATAGGATGGCTGCACGGGCTGGGGTGTCAGCAAATTTTCCGGCAGCCCGTGGTGAATGGTGCGCACCCAATTGGCCTGCGGCACCGGCCGGCGCTGCGCGTTGGAGATCGAGATCACCGGGACCTTGGAGAAGGTATTGAATACCGGCTGATGCTCCGGCAGATCGAGCCTGCCGTGCAGGGTGGTCAGGAACGGCGTGGGCTGCCGGTAGAACAGCGAGAACGGATAGTAGTCGAGATGAAAGTGTAGAAAATCGAACTCTTCATCGTCGCATTTCTGCCGCACGCGCTCCAGCATCACCATGTGCAGCGCGTTGGGGTCGCGTACCGAGCCGTCGAGGCGTAACGCCTTCGGCCACGTCGCATCGAGTTTCGCCGAAGTGCGGGAATCCCCGCTGGCGAACAAGGTGACTTCATGTCCTAACGCTACCAGTTCTTCGGTCAGCCAGTGCACCACCCGCTCGGTGCCGCCGTACAGTTTGGGGGGAACAGCCTCCGTCAGCGGGGCGACCTGCGCGATGCGCATCTTTCGTCTCCTGTTTCGAATGTTGGTTGGATAAAGCCCTCAGCCCGCAGATCGGCACCGGCGTGCCGGAAGCTGGAACGTTCTTGCATCTGCGAAGTTCCAATCATCGGCGTATCTTGGTTCTTCCACACGACCGTCTTGCTGATGCCATCTGACACCAACAGATTGAAGGCGACTTGATGCTGCAGAATTGTTGCGCGGTGATGGCCACGCCCCCGCAAACCCGAAGCGGCACCGTTCACGACCTCGTGCGCGATACGCGTTAGGGATTCCCTTTCACTCTCAACAGGTTTGCAGACGACATGGACAATCTTTCAGGATATGTGCGGCGGCCGTTTCCATTTGTCTTGCGCTATCTGCGCCGGCGCCGCACGGCCCATGTGGTCATCGTGTCTGCTGTCGTTGCAGCAGTTGCCTGCTCCGTGGGCACGCAATATGGCGTGAAGAATCTGGTCGACAGTCTGACGGCCGGTTCGTCGCACGCGAGTAGCGTATGGCTGGCATTCGGTTTTCTCATGTCGCTGATCGCGGCGGACAATCTGTTGTGGCGGGTCGCGAGCTGGACGGCGAGCTTCACTTTCGTGGGAGTCACCGGCGATCTTCGTCGCGACATGTTCCGCCATCTTACCGGCCACGCCCCCAGCTACTTCTCCGATCGGCTACCGGGCATGCTGACCAGCCGTATCACCGCGACGTCCAACGCCGTCTTCACCGTTGAGAACATGTTCGTCTGGAACGTGTTGCCGCCCTGCATCGCGACCGTCTCCGCGATCCTGCTGATAGGAACCGTCAGCCTGGCGATGTCCGCAGGCCTGATCGTCATCGCAGGTATCATGCTGATGGCGATGTTTCACCTCGCCGCGGCAGGCAAGCCGCTGCACGACGACTTCGCCGACAAAGCGGCGGCGGTGGACGGCGAGATGGTCGACGTCATCAGCAATCTTCCGCTGGTGCGTGCGTTCTGCGGCCTCAGCTACGAACACGACCGCTTCGACGCCACCGTCGAGCGGGAACTCGACGCTCGTGGACGCAGCCTCCGCTATCTGGAGAAGCTGCGTTTGCTTCACGCCGTTGTGACCATCGTACTGACGATCGCGCTGCTGGCATGGGTCATTACGCTGTGGCAGCAGGGCACAGCGACCACTGGCGACGTCGTGCTGGTCTGTACGCTCGGGCTCTCGATCCTGAGCGCGACGCGCGATCTTGCGGTGGCGCTGGTCGACGTGACCCAGCATGTCGCCCGCCTGACGGAAGCGATCGCCACTTTGCTGCTGCCGCACGAATTGAAGGACCATCCCGAGGCCGAGCCGCTGATCCGCAGCGGCGCCGCCGTCGGCTTCAACAACGTCTCGTTCCACTATCCCGGCGGCGTTCAGGTGTTCGAGAAGTTCTCCTTGCGCATTCAGCCGGGACAGCGGGTCGGATTGGTCGGCCATTCCGGCGGCGGAAAATCCAGCCTGTTCATCTTGCTGCAGCGGTTCTATGACATCCAGCACGGCAGCATCACCATCGACGGCCAGGACATCTCGCGGGTGACGCAGCAAAGCCTGCGCGAGGCGATCTCGGTCGTGCCACAGGACATCTCGCTGTTCCACCGCTCGATCATGGAAAACATCCGCTATGGACGTCCGAACGCGACCGACGACGAGGTGCTGCGCGCGGCGATCGCGGCGCGTTGCGATTTCATCGAGAATCTCCCCGAAGGCATGGCAACGATGGTCGGCGATCGCGGCATCAAGGTCTCCGGCGGGCAGCGGCAGCGGATCGCCATCGCGCGCGCCTTCTTGAAAGACGCGCCGATCCTGTTGCTGGACGAAGCAACCGCTGCGCTCGACAGCGAGTCCGAAGAGGCGATCCGCGAGGCATTGACACGGTTGATGCGAGGACGCACCGTGATTGCAATTGCCCACCGTCTCGCCACCTTGCGCAATTTTGATCGCGTGGTGGTATTACAGGGTGGGCGGATCATCGAAGACGGACCGCCGGATATTCTCCTGCAGGGAAGGGGCCCTTACCGCGAATTGGTTGCGCGCGAACTGGGCCGCCTCGCCACCCACGCGGCCTGATCTGCTGCAGTAGCGTTTGCGTCCCAATGCGTCCATCACAACGCAAGAAGATCGCTTGAGGGGTCAAAATGACAGCCGAAGTCACCCAACTGATCACCATTCAGGCTGCCGATCACGTCGCGGAGTCGCCGTTCTACATTCCGATGACGGGCCCGGCGACGCGGCCGCGCTGCTCGCTCAAGCATGATGATACCTTTATCGTGCTGGACAGCCACGGTGATATCGGCGCCTCCGCCGGCGGGCCCGACGGTCTGTTCAACGCTGATACGCGTTATCTCGCCCGGCTGGAGATGGTGCTCGACGAAGTCCAGCCGCTGTTGCTCGGCTCCAATCTGCGCGACGACAATTCCGCGCTGACCGTCGACCTCACTAATTCCGACGTGTACCGTAACGGCAGGCTGGCGCTGCAGAAGGACACGCTGCACATCGTGCGCTCGATTTTCCTGTGGCGCGGCACGGCCTACCAGCGCATCGCTCTGCAAAATCACGGCGACCGGCCGGCGAGCTTCGACCTGACGCTGCTGTTCGATAATGATTTCGCCGACTTGTTCGAGGTGCGCGGCGAGCGCCGGTCGCGCCGGGGAGTAGGGTCCAGCCGGTTGCTCGGCCCTGCCGACGTCGTGCTGGAGTACAGCGGGCTCGACGGTCAGACCCGCATTACGGCGTTGCATTTCGAGCCGCGGCCGACGCGGCTCGCCGTCAATTCGGCAACCTATCATTTCGAGCTGGCGCCCAGGCAAGTGATCGCATTGTTTGTTGCGGTATCCTGCAACAAGCCGGCCATGCAGAAGCCGGTACCGTTCTATCGCGGGCTGCTGGCGCATCGCCGCGAGATGCGACGGTCGACGGTCGGCGCAGCCAGCATCGAGACGTCGAACAACATCTTCAACGAGGTGCTGTGCCAGGCGATGGCCGATCTCAACATGCTGATGACGGATACACCGCAGGGCCGATACCCCTATGCGGGCATTCCCTGGTATTCGACCACGTTCGGCCGCGACGGGCTGATTACCGCGCTACAGATGTTGTGGGTCGATCCGCGCATTGCCAAGGGTGTGCTGAGGCGGCTGGCTCATTTTCAGGCCAAGGCCGTCGATCCGCTCGCCGACGCCGAGCCCGGCAAGATCCTGCATGAGATGCGCGGCGGCGAGATGGCGGCGCTGCGTGAAGTGCCGTTCGCGCAATATTACGGCAGCGTCGACTCGACATCGCTATTCGTGCTGCTGGCCGGCCTCTATGTCGAGCGCACCGGCGACGAGGAAACGCTGGCCGAACTGTGGCCCGCGGTCGAGGCGGCGTTGCGTTGGATCGACGGCCCCGGCGACCCCGATGATGACGGCTTCATCGAGTACCAGCGCGCCACCGAGCAGGGGCTTGCCAATCAGGGCTGGAAGGATTCCTATGACGCGATCTTCCACGCCGACGGACAGCTCGCCGAGGGCTATATCGCGCTGGCGGAAGTTCAGGGCTATGTCTTCGCCGCCAAGCGGCTGGCGGCCCGTTGCGCCCGGCGGTTGGGAAAGATTGATCAGGCGGCGAAGCTCGAATCCGAAGCCCTGCTGCTGGCCGAGCGCTTCGAGGAGGCGTTCTGGTGCGAGGATCTCGGCACCTACGCGCTGGCGCTGGATGGCGCCAAGCGGCCGTGCAAGGTCCGAACTTCCAATGCCGGCCAGCTTCTCTTCACCGGCATCGTCGGAACCGATCGCGCCCGCCGCGTTGCGGCCGATCTGATGAGCCAGAAGTTCTTTTCGGGATGGGGTATCCGCACCGTGGCCTACGGCGAGGTTCGCTACAACCCGATGTCCTACCACGATGGGTCGATCTGGCCGCACGACAACGCGCTGATCGCGCTCGGTTTTGCACGCTACGGGCTGAAGCATTCGGTGGCGCATCTGTTCAAGGGCCTGTTCGACGCCGCAAGCTACATGGACTTGCGAAGGCTGCCGGAATTGTTCTGCGGATTCCGGCGGGAAAAGCGGCGGGGACCGGTGCTCTATCCCGTTGCCTGTGCGCCGCAGGCCTGGGCCAGCGCGACGCCCTTTACGCTACTGGAAGCAGCGCTCGGCCTCGAATTCGATGCCACGCGCGGCGAGATACGTCTCCGTGACCCGCGCTTGCCGGAATTTCTCAACGAGGTGGTATTACGCGATCTGCGGCTTGGCCCTTCCAGCGTCGACTTGAGGGTCCGCCGCCACGGCGAGGAAGTGTCGCTCGAGGTATTGCGTACGCGCGGACAGATTCAGGTGTCGATCGTATTGACGCATTAGCGGTCGTGCATTCGCTATCCATGCGTCTTCGCAGTTCAGGAGGCCAGATGCGCGCCGGTATTGTCATCATATCGCTGATCGCCGGGCTAACGATGAGCCTTCCGGTTTCGGCAGCGGAAGATGCTGGAACGCAGGGAAGCCGTGCGGCTCCGGCTGATGCAGCGAAAGATGCCACGAAAAAGGAGCCGGCGCCTCCGCCGTCGGTCACCGTGATCGGCGCCCGCGACGCGCTCGGCATTCTGGGCCGCGAGGTCCGCAGTCCGGCCAACGAAAATATGGGACGCATCGTCGATGTGATCGTGGACCGCGAGGGCACTGTACGCGCCGCCGTCATCGATTTCGGCGGCTTTCTCGGTGTCGGCAGCCGAAAGATCGTCGTCGACTGGAGTGCGCTGCATTTTGGCCGTGTTGCCAACAAGAGTGACAGCATCACGCTCGAGCTGACCAAGGAACAGGTGACGGCGGCGCCGGAATACAAGCAGGACGCGCCGGTCATCGTGCTCGGTGCGGCCGGCCGCTTACAGCCGTGGGATTTCGACAAATAAAGGAGAAACGGTCTGATCGCGCGCCCATCCCCGTCGCTCGATCCGATGAACGACGATCGCCATGGGCGATCCGCCGGCGACGGTAATGTTGTGCCGCTGCCGCCCGCGCCCAGCGAGCGGCCCAAGCCGTCGCGCGAGAGCCAGCGCGGCCTCGACTGGTTCATCTTCTTTCTCGCCGACGTGCAGACCGGATTCGGTCCGTTCATCGCGGTCTACCTGACCACGCAGAAATGGACGCAGGTCGAGATTGGCTTCGTGCTGTCGATCGGCGGGATCATCGGCCTGCTCGGGCAGATGCCGGGCGGAGCCGTCGTCGATGCCGCCCGTTCCGAGCGGCTGGTGGCGGGGCTCGCGGTCGCCACCATCGGCTGCGCCGCGCTGGCGTACGCGCTATGGCCGATCTTCCCGGTAGTGACTGCGGCCGCCGTCTTGCATGCGCTTGCAAGCTGCGTGCTGGGTCCGGCAATCGCCGCGATTAGCCTCGGCCTGGTCGGGCCGTTTGCGATCGGGGAACGGCTCGGGCGCAATGCCCGTTTCGCGTCCCTAGGTAATGGTTCAGCGGCGGCGCTGATGGGCGCATGCGGTTATCTGTTGTCGAGCCAGTCGGTCTTCTTCGTCACCTTCCTTCTCGCAATCCCCACGTTGCTGGCGCTTGCCCGGATTCGTGGCCAGGAAATCAACGTGGCGCAGGCGCACGGTGCCTTGAGCGAGGACGGCGATACCAAGGCTGCTGACAAGGAAGCGACCAGTGTGCTTCATCTTCTTCGGCAGCGCCCGCTGCTGATCTTCGCCGGCGGCGTATTGCTGTTCCAGCTCGCCAACGCCGCCATGCTGCCGCTGATGGCCGGCGTCGTCACGACGCGATCGGCTCAATGGGCGCCGGTGCTGATCGCGGCCTGCATCATCGTACCTCAAGCGATCGTCGCGTTGACCTCACCCTCGGTCGGGCGCAAGGCGCAGGCTTGGGGGAGGCGACCGCTGCTGCTATTGGCGTTCGCCGCGCTGGCGATCCGCGGCTTGCTGTTTGCGGTCGTTCGCGATCCCTATGTTCTGGTCCTGGTGCAGGTGTTCGACGGCATTACCGCGGCCGTGCTCAGCGTGATGGTGCCGCTGATCGTGGCCGATGTCGCCTATGGCAGCGGCCACTTCAATCTGGCGCAGGGCGTGGTCGGCACTGCGACCGGCATCGGCGCGTCACTCAGCACGGTGTTGGCGGGCTATATCAGCGATACCTTCGGCAGCAGTATCGCCTTTACCGGGCTTGCAGCGATCGCGGCGCTGGGCTTGACGATGATCTGGGCCTTCATGCCGGAGACCCGGCGGATTGAGGCTTAAGCGTGAGGCGCGTGGTCAAAAGTGCAGCGACGGCCAGCGACGCGCCGACGCCGGCGACGCAGGCGCTCCATCCGAAGCGATCGAATAACTGACCCAGCACGGCACTGCCGACGAGGCCCCCGAGGAAATAGCAGGCAAGATAGGTTCCGCTGGCAATGCCACGATTGTCCCTGGCGGCCAGCCCGACAAAGCCGGTAGCGCAAGCTTGCGCGAAGAACGTGCCGACGCCCACCAGCACCATGCCGGTCAGAACTTCCGGGAGATGCGAAGACAGCATCAGAGGCAGGCCCACAGCGGAGACGGCCAGCGCGCCCCAGATCGCCGGCCGCGCACCAAAGCGAGCTGCCGCCTTGCCGGCGAACAGTGTCGTGACCACGGAAGGTGCGAAAACGAAATAGACGAGGCCGAGATCCATCCGCCCGAGCGACAGTGGCTCCCGCACGAGCACGAAATTGACGAAGGTGAAGGTGCCGATGAAGGCAAACAGGATGCAGAAGCCGATGGCGAAGGCCGAACGCAGCGCTGGGTCACTCCAATGCTCGATTGTTGCCGCGAACGGCGATCGCGCAGCGTGCATCGCATGCATCGGCTTGGCCCGATGGATGGTGAAGTAAACCAGCACGGCACCGGCGAGATTGAGCAGCGCGAAGAAATAGAAGTTCGAGGCCAGCCCGAGCGTGTCGACCACCGCGGCCGACACCAGCCGGCCGATCAGATTGCTTGCGACGTTGCCGGTGATATAGGCCGCGAACGCGCCGCCTGCATCCATCGAACTGCATTGCTCGCCGAGATAGGCCAGCGTCAACGCGAACGCTGAGGCCATGCAGAGGCCCTGGGCGATGCGAAGCACCGTAAACGTCGTGAGATCAGGCGCGATCGCCAGCAACGCGGTGGGGACTGCGAGCACGACCAGGCTGACGAGAATGCCGAGCCGGCGATCGATGTGTGGGCTCAGGAAGCCGACAACGAGGCCGGCGACGGCCATACCGATGGTGCTGGCATTGACCGCAATACCCATGGCGGCCGGCGTTACATTGTAGTGCCGGGTCAGCGAGGGAAGAATCGCCTGTGTCGCGAACAGATCGACCACCGTCAGGAAGGCCGTGAGACCAATAACGAGAGATCGCAGGACCATGCCGGGTGACTGACCGTGCATTTCCGTCGCTTCCGATTTCATTTGCGCGGTCGTGTCGGTCATGGCGCTTCTTAATGCTCTTGAAGAAAGAGGATGTGACGGCCCCGGGCATGTGGGGCGACACGGGGACTCCCAGGCCGTCACATCCAGCAATGAGACGTCGGTGGCGCTCGTTACAGCTCCTTACATGTTGTGATCGTGCGGATCCTTGCGAACGTCGCCGACATAGAGAATGACGGTCTCCTTGCCGAGATTCTTCCACCAGTGCGAGGTGCCGGCGACTTCCGGCCTGATCTCGCCGGCCTTGTGCACGATCGGCTCCGAGCAGTTGCTGGCGTATTCGACGATCTCGCCCTGCTGGATGTAGATCAGCGCAGGCCGGTCGTCATGGCTGTGCCAGGGCACGACGCCGCCGGGCTCGATGGTCAGCTTGCGGAAACGCAGCTCGCGATCCCTGATATTGGCCGGCTGCTTCTCGAGGTTGATCGAGCCGAGCGTGACGTCGGTGACGCCGACCGGCTTGTGGTCGACCATCGGGCGGACGTTCGCCTGCATCTTGCCGGCCGGGCATTCGCCCGCCACGGCGCTTGAGGCGGTCGCGACCGAACCTGCGATGATGCCGGCAAGGGCGAGGCCCTGCCAAACCGTGTGTGACGTGACGTTGGATATGGACATGTCGTTGGTCTCCTCTGTTTGTGTCTTGCCTTGGCCTCGAATGGTCCGGCCGGCTACGTCACGACAATCACGGAAATTGCACACGAGAGGAAATGCCGGTTAGCTTTTGACTCGATAGCTCGGCGCTATGCGGCTAACCGTGGCCGAGCATGTGTTTGATGTCGGAGGAGAACGTCGGATAGGCGTAGACATTGTCCCGGATCTGGGTGGCCGTGATGCCGAACCGCATCGCCAATCCGAAGATGTTCACCAGTTCCTGCCCCGAATGCCCGACGAAATGAGCACCAAGGATGCGGTCCGTGGCCCGATCGACGATTACTTTCGACCACGCCACGGTTTCGGCATAGGTTTTCGCGGAGAACCAGTCGAGCATGTCGTTGACGTGGACGTCGATCGCAAACCCCGTCTGCCGCGCGGCGGTCTCCGTCAGACCGACCGAGGCGAGCGGCGGCACCGTGTAGACAGATGTCGCCATGCTGGCGTAGTCCGGGGTGTATTTTGGGCCTTCGACGATGTTGCGGCCGACAATGTCACCCTCATAGGTCGCGATTGGCGACAGTTGCGGCGAAGTCGGAACGGCATCGCCGCAAACGGAGACACTGGGGTTAGAGATCGAGCGCAAATGTCTGTCGATCGCGACGCGACCATTGGCGTGCTCGACCTGGCCCGCGGCGAGATCCAGTGTATCGACGTTGGCGACGCGTCCCGCGCCGTTGACGATACGGTCAGCCTCGGCCGCATGCTCGGCGCCGTCATGGCTGAAGACGATGCGCAGTCGGCCGTTCGCCTTTTCAATTCGTTTGACGCTCACAGAGGTCCTGGCGCGCATGCCGATGCGTTCGCTCTCTGCCTGCAGACGCGCGACGGCCTCGGCATCCATGGCGGGCAATAATTGCGGCAGCGCTTCGAGAACCGTGACTGCAGCGCCGGAGCGGGCATAAATGTGGCCGAATTCCAGCGCGATGACGCCGCCACCGACGAAGATTACCGAGCCGGGCAGTTCGCGCTCGCTCAGCATTTCGTCCGAGGTGATCATCAGTTCGGCTCCCGGAATGGGTAGCGGCCGCGGCTTCGATCCCGTCGCGATCACGATGTGCCGGGCCTCGAGTTCGCGGTCTCCGACCCGGATGGCATTCGGACTTGCAAAGGCGGCATGGCCCTTGATGACCTCGACATGGCGCCTCGCCATCGCGCGGGTGAGATTGGCGGGGATGTCCTTGATCATGTTCTTCTCGCGGTCGATCAGCGCCGCCCAGTCGAGTTTCGGCTTGCAGACGCCAATGTGATGAATGGATGCGCGTTCGATCTCATGCAGCGCGTGACCGGCTGCAACCAGCACCTTCTTCGGCGTGCAGCCCCGGTTCGGGCAGGTGCCGCCGAGCAGATCGGCCTCGATCATTGCGACCGACATGCCGGCGCGCCTGACCGGTCCGGTGACGCCGATGCCGGCATTGCCGCCGCCGAGAATGACCACGTCAAATTTCTCCGGTGTCATCGAACTAAATCCTCTGTTGGCAACGCCTGACGCTAACGGCAAGCAGGCCGTCACCGTTACTTGGTCGTGATGGTCGAGGTGATCGAGCTCACCACTTTGGTAGCCATTTCGAACTGCGCGACACGATCCCTGATCTTGTGGCGCCTGGCGATCCAACTGAAATCGGTCCAGACTGCCCAGACGTCGCCATTGTCGTCCTTCGTCAGCAACAGCCGGACCGGCCAGTCGAGCCCGGCGTTCGGGTTCGATGTGATGAACTGCGTCCCGAGCGGCGGATTGCCGAACACCAATAACGTCGAGGGACGCAGCTTGATGCCGGCGTCGGCCGCGAGTTTCGACTGGTCGATCTCGCTGAAAAACTTGATGCCCTTCGCAGCGATGTCGGCCTTGATGCGGCTGATCGCCTCCGCCATCGGCACCGCGCTCTTGACGCGAACGATGCCATCGTCGCCGTCGGCCCGTGCCGCCGAGACGACGGACAGGACCAGCAAGGCCAGAAGCAGCAAAGCGCAGAAATTTGCAACGCGGTTCGTCAAATGAGCTATCATCGGAAATCTCCTGTTGATGGGCGCATGCCTTCGACGACAGGATGAAGGCTCAGCCGGCCGATATGAAATGCGCATTCGCTCTGAAGTCGATAGCGCTTCGCTATTGGCCATCTCTCAATACGTCGCGGCTATCGAACCGATTGTGAAACGGCATTTCTCATTCAGCTCAGGCGGTCCTCTGATGGGACAGCGCCCGATTGGCGGGCGTCACCACCATCCAGAGGAATCCCCCATGAAAAGCTTTTCCAAGACCCTGATTGCCGCTGCGGCATTTGCCGCCATTGCCACTACGGCCTTCTCGCAAGTTCCCTGGGAATTCAATCCGGGCATGGCCTACATGTATGCCGGCCCCGGGAAGATGTCGGCGATGGCCATGGCGGCGACGCCAAAGAATCATGACGCGATGATGAAGAACGCCAAGAAGGTGCCTGATAACACCGTGTTCTTCATGGACAAGGGCCAGCTCTACTCGACCTCTGGCATGCTCGACCCGACCGGCAATTTCTATCTGCCCTGAAGCGGGAGCGCTGTCAGCGCTCGAGCCGCCCTTGCGCGGCGGCCCGGGCCGGAAAATAATACGGAGATGCCGGAGCAAGCCATGACGACAACGCTATCGCCAGTCAACGCCGAACGCCTCAAGGAGGCGTTCCAGCAATGCCGCGACATGGAAGGTACCTTGCGCGAGCAGCTCGAGGCCTATGCCGCGGCGGGACGGGAGATCTTTCCGGCCTATGGCGAAGCGGTCGACCGGCTGGTGGCGCGGCTCAATGAGAACGGCGGCGGCGAGAACGCGCCGAGACCGGGCGAGATGATGCCGCCGTTCCTGTTGCCAGACGAGACCGGCCGGCTGGTCAGCCTGAAATCGCTGCTCGAGCAGGGACCCGTCGCGGTGATGTTCTACCGCGGCCATTGGTGCCCCTATTGCCGGCTGAATGTGCGGGCGGTGATCCAGGCCCAGGACCGGATCAGGGCATTGGGTGCGCAGACGGTTGCGATCATGCCGGAGACGCAGGCCTATGCCGAGAAATTCAAATCCGACGCCAACGCGCCGTTCCCGGTGTTGACCGATCTCGACAACGGCTACGCGCTGTCGCTCAATCTTGCGATCTGGCTCGGCGCTGAAATCCAGCGGCTGCTTTCCTACCAGGACATGGCGGGTTTCCAAGGCAATGACGGCTGGGTGCTGCCGATCCCGGCCACCTTCGTGGTTGGCCGTGATGGATTGGTAAAAGCCCGCTTCGTCGATCCCGATTTCCGCAAGCGCATGGAGATCGACGACCTGATCGCCGCGCTGAAGCGTGCAAGCGAAGAGCGATAGCAGAAATCCGCTCGCCGGCTTGCGGATCGCGCCCAGAGCATTTTCGCGCGAAGTTCCGGCAAGGTTCCCGTTTTCCGGGCGTTCGACGTCAGCGTTCGATGGTGCCTGAACGCCGAATCTTCTGCTGCAGCAACAGCACGCCATACAGCAGCGCTTCGGCAGTCGGCGGGCAGCCCGGAACGTAGATATCGACCGGAACGATGCGGTCGCAGCCACGCACGACGGAGTATGAATAGTGGTAATAGCCGCCGCCATTGGCGCACGAACCCATCGAAATCACATATCGGGGTTCGGGCATCTGGTCATAAACCTTGCGCAGCGCAGGGGCCATCTTGTTGCACAGTGTACCGGCCACGATCATCACATCCGACTGCCGTGGACTGGCACGCGGCGCAAATCCAAACCGCTCGGCGTCGTAGCGGGGCATCGCCATTTGCATCATTTCGATCGCGCAGCAAGCGAGGCCAAATGTCATCCACATCAACGATCCGCTGCGGGCCCACGTGATCAAATCATCGGCGGCGGTAACGAAGAAGCCTTTATCGCTGAGCTCATCGTTCAATCCGGCAAGAAAGTAGTCGTCACTTATGGGAGCTCCGGTCCCGGGATCCAGGATTCCCCTCCCGGAGGGCGTGATCAAAGGTCGAGAGCCCTGCATCAGATTGTTCCCACTGGTTCAGCCAGGCCGCAATCGCGTTCGGATTACCTCGCCGGTCCTGACATTCGTCGCGGTCGCTGATTTCAGCATCACTGGATCGGCTCTGTTATGGTACACCTGCACCCGTTCCCCATCGAAAGCGGTGATGCGTGTAGGGACGGAGCTGCGTTATTTAGCTCCCCCGTCGATGACTGCCGAAACTTCATAGAGATGTGGATCGATCTCGCTCGTGATTTCGTCAAAGTGGCCCCACTGCCTGCGAAACTCCGGCGATTGATGGGCCGATCGCAGCATCTCGCTGTTCTGCCATTGCACATAGTTGACGATACGGCGTCCATCCAGACTGCGATGCAGGCTGATCGAAATGAACCCCGGCTGACGCGCCATGAAGCGGGCGCGCTCGGTCATGACTGACAACGCCTCCGCCTGCTTCTCGGGCTCCGACTCGACGATCGTGATCTGGGTAACGGCTTGTCTGTCGGCGTGGATCTGCGGCATGGTTGATCTCCCTTGATCGAAACCGAACTTGGCGCAGCTTCGGGGGCAGCGCCTGGCGCAGGTCCCATACGTTGCCGGGCGAGCCGACGTCCGCAAGCTCGACGACGCCGGCGTTCGGTCATGGCGACCTTGCCTCAACTACGGAAATTCCGGGAAGGGAAAGCAGTTCCGTGAATTACCCCAAGCGTGCAAGACGCGCGAAGGGATCGCTGCCGAACACAACCGGAGGCTCGCCGACCGAATGCAAACCTTCACGGAGGTGGAACCGGTGGAAAATTTTCAGGGAAGAAAAAAGCGCCGAGGACCAAAAATCTTGAAGAAGCCCGGGACGTGATCACGCCTCGAAGGTTTTGCCTGCCCGGAGCAGGAAGCCTTCATAGAAGGCGAAATACCCCGAACGCCCCGTCATTTTTCGGCTTTTGCGACTTCAAATGGCGGGGTCGCTCTTTATCGAGCAGGCATTCACCCCGATTCTGGCGGGCGGAGCACCGCATCAGCGGGGTGGTTGCATGCCTGGGGAAGTCAGCCAATTTCTGATTTCGACTGCCTTCCTCATTTGCAACGCCTTGCGTTCGGCGGCTTCCTTGTCGTCACCGGGCGGAAGCCTATCCGCAGTCTCCTGCAAATCCTCGGCGATCTGTTCCCAATCTTTGCGGTTCGGGCGCGGATGAGGTCTCATCGGTCCCTCCAATTCCCAGCCACGTTCCCCTATGTGGTGCGCTCGTCCCCGATTAAAAGGGGCCGATAACCAGCGGAAATGCGGCGGAAAGCGAGGGGAGCCGATTGGGGCAGATTCCGGCGGAGTTCTTAGGGAGTTCCATTCCTGTCAATGAATTGCTGCCAGTTGGCGCCGCGCAGCATCCGCATCACGGCGGATGCCACGGCAGTCCGTTCACGCCCCGCCACGCCGTAAAGATTCACCGTTCGCCGCGCATCCAGCCCTTCGACGCTGGCGCGCTGCAGCGTCGGCGGGATCGACGCTGTATCGGGCACCACGGCGATGCCGATATTGGCCTCCAACAGTTCGATCAAATCGCGCTCGGATGCGATCTCGTGGCTACGATCGACGTCGAGGCCATGTTCGCGAAGCGAAGAGTTCACCCGCGCCGCATGTTCGCAGTAGTTCCGCGACAGCAATTGTTCGGCGCGAAGATCGCCGAAATCGATCGTATCGCGCGACGCCAGCGGATGATTTTTGTTGACGACGAGCTGAAAGTTTTCGGTAAACAGCGGCCAGGTGTCGAGCCGGTCCCACTCCTCGCTGATTTCGGCGGCAATGCCGAGTTCAGCTTCGCCCTTCTTGAGATATTCCGCGACTTCGCGGGCGTTGCCGCGCAAGAAGCGAAACTCCAGACGATTGAACATCCGCTTGATCTGGTCGAGATGCGGAATCAACAGCGACAGATCGACGGAATGGGTCAATGCGATCCGGAGCGCGCCGACTTCGCCGCTCTTGAAGGATGAGGCAAGTTCGCGCGCCCCAGTCGCCGCCTCATAGCATTGCTTGAGCAGCGGGTGCATGCGCTGGCCGAGTTCGGTCAATTGCGCAGCCGGGCGCTCACGGCGAAACAGATCTCCGCCGAGTTCGGCCTCCAGCTGCTTAATGGCCCGCGTCAGCGATGGTTGCGTGACGTTGCACTCGTCGGCGGCGCGCGTGAAATTGAGCACGCGCGCGACCGCAAGGAAGTAGCGAACCTGATGCATCTCCATGGCTGTGCCCCGGTCTGTCGTGCAGGAAAGCTACCCGATTGCGCCCCCCGATGACTACCCAAACCGCCATAGCGCCGGCGTATGGTTTTGGAAGCCAAACGGCATTTCCTCAAAGCCGTGCCCGGCGTGCAGATTGCGGTGGAAATGGTCTCGTTACGACGCGGACCAGCCACGCGAAAGGGCGGCCCATGAATATTCAGCTCAAGACACAGGACGCTCCGGCCTTACGGCCGCTGACAGGCAAGGTCTCACTGGTCACCGGTTCGACCAGCGGTATCGGGCTCGGGATCGCCCGCGCGCTGGCCGAGGCCGGCTCGGCGGTGGTGCTGAACGGTTTCGGCACCGCGGCCGAGATCGCCAGGACCCGCGATCAGCTTTCCGCCGATTTCGGCGTCGAGGTCAGCTATTCCGCGGCCGACATGACCAGCCCCGCGGCAATCGCCGAGATGATCGCGGCCACGGTCGCCAGTCACGGCCGGCTCGACATCCTGGTCAACAATGCCGGCATTCAGCATGTCGCGCCGCTCGACCAGTTTCCGGTCGAGAAATGGGATGCGATCCTGTCGATCAACCTGTCATCGGCGTTTCACACCTCGCGGCTGGCGTTGCCGGTGATGCGCCGGAACAAATTCGGCCGGATCATCAACATCGCCTCGGCGCACGGATTGGTCGCTTCGCCTTTCAAGGCGGCCTATGTCGCGGCCAAGCACGGCGTCGTCGGCCTGACCAAAGTGGCGGCGCTGGAGACTGCGGAGGACGGCATCACCTGCAACGCGATCTGCCCGGGCTACGTCTACACGCCGCTGGTCGAGGCGCAGATCGACGGCCAAGCCAAGGCGCACGGCATTTCGCGCGAGCAGGTCATCCACGATGTGTTGCTGGCGCAGCAGCCCAACAAGCGCTTTGCCACGGTCGAGGAGCTCGGCGCGCTGACGGTGTTTCTCGCCAGCGACGCAGCCGCGTCGATCACCGGCATCGCGCTGCCGGTCGATGGCGGCTGGACCGCGCATTGAGCGCGAGAAGAATCTCAGGAGCGCAACATGAATGACATCGGTTCTTCACGGAATATAAAATCGCTGGCGAGATCCGAGCCGGGGCAGGTCGTTCTGGTGCTGCAGGGCGGCGGTGCGCTCGGCTCCTATCAGGCGGGCGTCTATCAGGCGCTCAACGAGGCCGGCATCGAGCCGGACTGGATCATCGGCACTTCGATCGGCGCCATCAACGCCAGCCTGATCGCCGGCAACGCGCCGCAGAACCGATTGTCGCGGCTTCGCGAGTTCTGGAAGAAGATGGAACAGAGTCCGGTCTGGACCTTTCGCGACATCTTTCCGGGTTTCAACGAAAAGCTTTCTTATTGGTCGACCGTGACCAACGGCATTCCCGGCTTCTTTCGGCCCAACCCGCTGGCCCATGCCGGCGACCGCTATCCGCTTGGCGCGGACAATGCCGGCTATTACTCGACCGCGCCGCTGGAGCGAACCTTGAGCGAGCTGGTCGATTTCAACCTGGTCAATCAATGCTCGCCGCGCCTGACGGTCGGCGCCGCCCATGTCCGTACCAGCCAGATGCGCTACTTCGACAGCCGCGACTGCGAGCTTGGCGTCAGGCATATCATGGCGTCGGGCGCGCTGCCGCCGGCATTCCCGGCGATCCGCATCGACGGCGAGCTTTTCTGGGACGGCGGCATATTGTCGAACACGCCGACGGAGGCCGTATTCGACGATAACCCGCGCAAGAACTCGCTGATCTTCGCCGTGCATCTGTGGAATCCGTCCGGCGCCGAGCCGACCACCATGGCGGAGGTGCTGAACCGGCATAAGGACGTGCAGTATTCGAGCCGGATCGCCAGCCACATCGAGCGACAGCAGCAGGCGCATCGCTTGCGCCATGTCATCAACCAGCTCGCCGCGCGGCTTCCCGAAGCTGAGCGCAACAGCGAGGCGGTGAGAGAGCTGACGACCTATGGCTGTCCGACCCGGATGCATGTGGTGCGGCTGCTCGCGCCGCAGCTCAGCCGGGAAGACCACACCAAGGATATCGATTTCAGTCCGTCCGGCATCATGCAGCGCTGGGACGCCGGCTATCGCCACACCAAAAACGTGCTCGGGCGCAAGCCGTGGGTCGGCGAGTTCGATCCGCTATCCGGCGTTATCCTGCACGAGCAGATGGAAGTTATGCCGGAAGCGGCGGAGTAGCTGGGCGTAACGTGACGATTGAAGGCGCGACTGTCTTCTTGTAGAGCGCGTTGTAGCAAGCCGCCGAAAGATCCCAGCTAAACGAACGCGCCATTGCGCTGCGCCGCATCGCGTCGAGCCGGTCCTTGGCGCGGAAAGCTTCGAATGCCCGTCGCACGCCGCCGAGAAACGACTCCGGCGACGGTTTCGAAAACAGGAATCCGGTTTCGCCGTCCTTGATGGTCTCCGCCAGCCCGCCGGTCTGGTGGCCGATCGGCAGCGATCCGAACCGCTGCGCATACATCTGGCTCAGCCCGCACGGTTCGAACCGCGACGGCATCAGCGTGAAATCGCTGCCGGCAAATATCCTTCGCGCCTGTCCGTCGTTGAAGCCGATGGTAACGCTGATCGCGTCCGGCCGGCGCAGATGTGCCTCGACCAGCGCCTTCTCGATGTGGGGCTCGCCGCTGCCGGTCACGACGATCTGCCCGCCGGCCTCGAAGATTTCGTCGGCGGCTGATAATAC
The DNA here is from genome assembly GCF_013114825.1 of Bradyrhizobium australiense. Lineage (GTDB taxonomy): Bacteria > Pseudomonadota > Alphaproteobacteria > Rhizobiales > Xanthobacteraceae > Bradyrhizobium > Bradyrhizobium australiense. The sequence goes on from NZ_JAAVLX010000001.1 coordinate 636,940, forward strand.
GAGGTCGACGCCCTTCTGGTGGACGAGGCGGGCGACAAGCGCGAATATCGGTCCGCGTGACAGTGCCAGTCCAAACTGCTTGCGGACATAGTCCGCGTTCGCCTGCTTGCCTTCCCAATCGCCGGCGCCAAAAGTCTGCGCCAATTGTGCACAGGCGCGTGGATCCCAGCTTTCATCAATGCCATTCAGGATGCCGGTCAGTTGATCGGCGTCCGAGCGGCGCTTCAACAGGCCTTCGAGCCCGCAGCCGAGCTCGCGCGTGGTGATCTCCTTCGCGTAGGTCGCGCTGACGGTGGTCAGATGCGAGGCGTAGACGAGGCCGCCTTTCAGGAACGACACGTGATCGTAGAATTCGAGCCCATCAATGTGGAAGGAGCTTTCGGGCGCCCCGATCCGGCGCAGCGAGTCCGGGGGAAACAGCCCCTGATAGGCGAGGTTGTGGATGGTCAGGATCGAAGGAAGTCTTGCGTTCTGCCAGGCCAGGTAGGCCGGCGTCAATGCGGCCTGCCAGTCATTCGCGTGAACCAGGTCCGCTGCCCAATTCTTGTCCACCTTGCCCAAGGCAAGTTCGGCGGCGGCTGATGCAAATCGTCCGAAGCGGATGTCGTTGTCGGGCCAGTCCTGGCCGGATTCATCGCCATAGGGGTTGCCGGGCCGGTCATATAATTGCGGGCAGATCAGGACGTAGACCGGCAGGCCGTCCTTGGTCGCTGCCCGCCCGACCGAGCAGGCCGGCATCTCCGCCAGCGCGTCACATTGTCCAACAATATCAACGTGGGTGAGTTGCTCGACGACGTCCCGATAGCCGGGCAGCATGACACGGACGTCGCTCCGGCGGCGAAGCGCGCGGGGCAGGGCGGCGGACACGGCGGCGAGCCCGCCCACCCGGACGAAATCATCCATTTCCGTGGTGATGAATAAGACTCTCAAAGGAATGCCCTCTACCAGCCTTGATGAGGGGAAATGCAAGAAAGGGTCCAGTTTACTTAAGGGTCCAGTTACTGGTGATAATGCCGGGCCCTCGCTATCGGTTCCTAGTGCGAAAGGCTTTCCCGCCGCGGCGGCGCCCATTAGGGTCACGCCGCGCCAACAACAAGTGCCGTGAGGCCCGAGGAGCTACAAGATAATGACTAATACCGGTAACGATCAGAGGAATATGACAGGCAGCTTCGCAGGCCTACGCGTCCTCGATTTCTCAACCACGATTGCCGGGCCTCACTGCACGCGCATGTTAGCCGATATGGGCGCGGAGGTCATCAAGATTGAAACCGAGGAAGGCGAGACGATGCGGACCCGTCCTCCGGTGCGGAATCATTGTTCGACCGCTTTCGGCCAGCTCAATGTCGGCAAGAACAGCCTCGTGCTCGATCTGAAATCGCCCAAGGGTGTCGAAGCTGTTCGCCGATTGGTCGCGACTGCCGACGTGGTGGTGGAGAATTTCCGTCCGGGCGTGATGCGGCGATTGAAGCTCGATTATGCCTCCCTGCACGGCCTCAACCCAAAACTGGTCTATTGCTCGATCTCCGGATACGGCCAGACCGGGCCGTCGGCGGAGCTGCCGGCCTATGCGCCGGTGATTCACGCGGCATCCGGCTATGAGATGGCGCACCTGGCCTACCAGCCGGGACGAAGCCGGCCGGACTATTGCGGCATCTATCACGCCGACGTGCTCACCGGAGTCTATGCGTTCGGCGCGATCTCGGCCGCATTGTATCAGCGTGCGGCAACCGGACAGGGCCAGCATATCGACGTCTCGATGCTGGAATCGATGCTGAGCCTGACGCTGAACGAACTGCAATGGTCGCAATTCGAGGTGAAGCCGACGCAGCGGCCGATGTTCGGTCCGATCGAGACGACCGACGGCTATGTGATGATGGCAATCGCCAGCGAGAAAACCTTCCAGAGCCTGATGCAGGTAATTGGACATCCTGAATGGGTGAGCGATCCGCGCTTCGCGAAGTATTCCGACCGCCGGGAAAACTGGACCAGCCTGATGGAAGGCGTCGAGGCGTGGTCGCGCACCGTGGCGACCGCGCAGTGCCTGGCCGCGCTCAATGCGCATGGCGTTCCATCATCGGCCTATCGCACGGTAGCCGAAGCGCTGCGCGATCCGCAGATTGCCCATCGTGGCGCATTGGCCGAAGTCGAGGACGGCGGCGGCAGCTTCAAGGTCCTCAATCTGCCGTTCCGCATGTCGGGCGCCAAAGTGTCGGCGGCGCGGCGCATGTCGACGCTCGGCGAACATACGCGCGCGTATCTGAAGGAGACCGGTCTATCGGAGGATGAAATCGCAGCCTTTGCCGGCTAGGCGCAGGTCACCGCGCGCGGCTGAAAGAACGCGATCCGCATAGCGAAACGTTAAGCTGCGGCGTTTCATCCGCAGCTTGCGAACGGCCTTGCCCGCAACGGTGATTCCAGACAATCTTACCGCAGTGATCACGATCCGGAATACCGGACGGACGACATGTCGGAGGAAACATCAATGAAGGCGGCGATCCGTTCGAGCGTGCTGGCGCGAATATTTCTTGTGGCGGGATTTGGCGTGGCGCTGTCGACAATGCCCGCCAGCGCGCAGAAGGCGGGCGGCAGCATCACCGTCGGACTCGAACTCGATATCCCCGGTTTCGATCCGCTCAAGGTTGGTGTGTACGACACCGCGGCACTGACTGCGTCATCCGCGCTCTTCGATACGCTCACCTATCTCGATGCCAACGGCAAGCCGCAGCCCAAGCTCGCTGTGTCCTGGAGCAGTTCGGAAGACTTCAAGACTTGGACGTTCAAGCTGCGTCCAGGCGTCAAGTTTCACGATGGCACGCCGTTCAACGCTGAGGCTTACAAGGCGAATTTCGACCGCCAGAAAGATCCTGCGAACAAGTGCCGTTGCGCATTCTATATCTCCAACGTCAACAATGTGCAGGCCCCCGATGAACTGACGTTGGTCTATAACCTCAACGATCCTTCGGTGAACTTCCCTTCACTACTGATTTCTTACGCAAACCAGAATGCCGCGGTTCACTCTCCGACGGCCTGGAAGACCAAGGGCGACGATTATAACCGCAATCCCGTCGGCACCGGGCCCTATATACTGAAGTCGTGGACGGCCGGTGATCGCATGGTCCTGGAGAAAAATCCGAACTACTGGGACAAGGATAAGGTTTACTTTGACCGCATCACTCTGAAGCCGCTGCCCGACGCCCAGTCGCGCTTTGCGAGCCTGCAATCGGGCGAGGTTGACCTGATCTGGGATGATGAGTACGACCCCGACAACATTCAGAAGGCACAAAAGGACTCAAAGCTCGCGGTACACACATACGAGGGGTCCGGTGCCGTAGTTTACGCCTTCAACACCAAAACCCCTCCGTTCGACGACGTGCGCGTGCGCCAGGCCATTGTCATGGCGCTCGATCGCAAGAAGTGGTCCCAGGCGATCACCAACGGTCTGGCTCGCCCGGCCAGCAATCCCTACGGCGACGGCTCCTGGATCAAGTGCAAGGACGACGGCGCGCTGCCCGAGGATGTCGAGAAGGCGAAGGCGCTAATCAAGGATTACGGCAAGCCCGTCGAGTTCAAGACTCTCTTTACCGCAACCCCACGCGGCCGCGCCAATGGGCAGGTGCTGCAACAGTTCTGGAAGCGTATCGGCGCCAACATGGAGATTGAGCAGGTCGATCAGGCCACCATTCCGCCGCGCGCCTTCATGCGCCAGTTCCAGATGACGCCCTGGCGCATCGTCGATTTCGCCGATCCTGATACGCAGATGTACGCCAACTTCAAGACCGGAAGCCCGGTCGCGCTGGCCAACTACTCCAATCCGGAACTCGACAAGCTGCTCGATCGCGCCCGTACCACGGCCGATACCGCCCAACGCATCGAGGACTATTGCGCGATCAGCCGACTGATCAACAAGGAGGCGATTTGGTTCTGGGCCTTCCAGAACACCTATTACGCGATATCGAGCGCCAAGGTTAAGGGACTTCCCAAGATGTATAGCGGGGTGATCGACGTATCGCGTGCCTGGAAGGAATAGCCGCCTATGGCGTTCTTCGTCGCACGCCGGCTGTTGTATCTGTTGCCGGTGCTGATCGCGGTTTCTCTGTTGACGTTCTCCATCGCGTCGCTGCTTCCGGGCGATCTTGCGTACACCATCCTTGGTGATCAGGCGACGCCGGAGAACGTGGCGGCGTTGCGGCGCGACATGGGGCTGGATCAGCCGATCTGGTGGCGCTATTTGAACTGGCTCGGCGGGGTGCTGCAGGGCGATTTCGGCCGCTCGTTCCGCACTGGTCAAACGGTGCTTCAAGCGGTCGCCGAGCGGCTGCCGGTCTCCATCGAACTGATGCTGCTGGCGCAGCTCGGCGCGCTCGGAATTGGCGTTCCCCTGGCGATCATCTGCGCGGCGCGCAGCGGCGGACCGTTCGACCGCTTCATGACCGGTACTGCGTTTGGCATGCTGTCGGTGCCGACCTTCCTGTCGGCGATCCTGCTGATCTATTTTTTCGCGGTCGAACTGCGCTGGCTGCCGGCGACCGGCTATCTGCCGTTCGGCGAAGACCCGCTCGCCAACCTGCGCTTCTTCGTTCTGCCGTCGCTGACGCTGGCCTTGGCGGAATGGCCGGGCATCATGCGCGTGCTGCGTTCCGACATGATTGCGACGCTGCAGGAAGACTATATCGCGCTGGCAAAAGCAAAAGGCCTGCCTCCGGCGCGCATCCTCTTCGTGCATGCCCTCAAACCATCGTCGCTGACGCTTGTTACGATCACCGGCATCAATATCGGTCGGCTGATCGGTGGCGCCGTCATCGTCGAAACGATCTTTGCGCTCCCGGGCATCGGCCGGCTGCTGATCGGCGCGATCCTTACGCGCGACCTGATTATCCTGCAGGGCGTGGTGCTGCTGGTCGGTGCGGGCTTCGTCATCACGAATTTCGTGGTCGACATGCTTTACGCCGTTCTCGATCCCAGGATCCGCCATGGCCACTCTTGAACTTGAAGTAGCCGAGGAGGCCGTAACCCAGCCTGCGCGCAAGGCCCGGCGGCTTGGCATTCTGTTCTGGGTGGCGATCGGCTGGATGACTCTCGTGTTCGCGGTGGCGGTCTTTGCACCTGTCCTGCCGCTGCCGAGCCCGACCGACATGGACATGCTGGAGCGGCGCGCACCCTTTTCCATGGAGCATTGGCTTGGCACCGACGGTTTTGGCCGCGATGAACTGTCCCGGCTGATTTTCGGTGCGCGGATATCGCTTGTGGTCGGGCTTTGCGCGCCCGTGATAGGGCTCACCATCGGCGGCGCGCTCGGCATGCTCGCGGGCTATTTCCGCGGCCGGTTCGAGTCGGTGGTGGTCGGCAGCATGGACGTGCTGCTGGCGTTTCCGCCCTTGATCCTGGCGCTGGCCGTGACCGCCTATCTCGGGCAGTCGATTCTTAATCTCACCCTCATTCTGGGCGTCCTCGGAATTCCCGCCTTCATGCGGGTGGCGCGGGCGGCAACGCTGACGCTGGCGCGCCGTGAGTTCGTCATCGCGGCGCAAGCCCTCGGCGCGACGCATGCGCGGATACTGCTTCGCGAATTGCTGCCAAACGTCATGCTGCCGCTGCTCGCGTTCTTCCTGCTTGCCGTTGCCGTCACTATCGTGGTCGAAGGCGCCTTGTCCTTCCTCGGGCTCGGCGTGCCGCCGCCGATATCGAGTTGGGGCAGCATGATCGGGGAGGGGCGTGAGAGCCTCGATGTGGCGCCGCGGCTCGCTTTCATGCCCGCGGCGGCAATGTTCCTGACCGTCTTGTCCTTCAATCTCGTCGGCGACACGCTGCGTGCGCTCACCGATCCACGTCAGGGCGCGCTGTGACCGGAACTACGCTGCTTTCCGTCGAGGACGTCATTGTCGATCTGCCGACGCCGCGCGGCAATCTGCGCGCCGTCGATCATGTCGACCTTGTCGTCGGCGCCGGACGCACGCTCGGCATCGTCGGCGAATCCGGCTGTGGCAAGACCATGCTGTCGCGCGCGATCCTGCAGTTGCTGCCGAAGAAGGCAAAGCTCTCCGGCCGCGTGATGTTCGACGGGCAGGACCTGCTGCAGCTCTCACCGGAGAAACTGCGCAAGCTTCGCGGCCGGTCGCTGGCGGTCGTGTTCCAGGATCCGATGACCTCGCTCAACCCGGTGCTGACGATCGGCACCCAGTTGATCGAGACGCTGCAGGAGCATCTCGAATTGGACGATGCCGCGGCTACCAGACGCAGCGTCGAACTGCTCGCGGCGGTCGGAATACCTGCGCCCGAGCAGCGGCTGGCGCAGTATCCGCACCAGCTCTCCGGCGGCATGCGGCAGCGGGTAGCGATTGCAATCGCGCTGTCGTGCGAACCAAAACTCCTGATCGCCGACGAGCCGACCACCGCGCTCGACGTGACGATCCAGGCGCAGATCCTCGACCTCTTGGCGCGGGAGCAGCGCCGCCGGCACATGGCGATGATCATCATCACCCACGATCTCGGCGTCGTCGCCGGCCGTACCGACGAGGTCGCGGTGATGTATGCCGGCCGCGTGGTCGAGCGCGCGCCGACGCCGGCCTTGTTCAAGAAGATGCGGATGCCCTATACCGAAGCGCTTCTGGCGGCGCTCCCCAAACTCGATGCTGCACCCCACACCCCGCTGCCGGCGATATCGGGACGTCCGCCCGATCCGACCCGGCCGCTCAAGGGGTGCTCGTTCTCGCCGCGCTGCCGCTATGCGTTGGCCCGTTGCCAAAACGAGAAGCCGGCGCTGGAAGCGGCCGAGACGAGCGCGCATCAGTTCGCCTGCTTCCACCCGATAGAAGCCCACGCGGATGCCAACGCATGATGCTGCGATCCGCTCCATCGATTTCGTCTGACGCATTGCTCGAAGTCGACAATCTCGTTGTCGAATATCCTGTCGGCTCCAGGATCGTTCATGCCGTGTCCGGCGTCTCCTTGCAGATTGCCCGCGGCGAAACGCTCGGGCTGGTCGGCGAATCCGGTTGCGGCAAATCGACGCTCGGCCGTGCGGTGCTGCAACTGCGCCGCCCGACCTCCGGGCGTGTGCTGTTCGACGGCCACGATCTCACGGAGATGCAAGGCGACGCCTTGCGGTTGATGCGCCGGCGCGTGCAGTTGATCTTCCAGGATCCGATCGCCTCGCTCAATCCGCGCCGCAAGATCGGCGACATCGTCGCCGAGCCGCTGGTGATCGCGGGCGTCAAGGATCCGGAGAAGCGCAAGCAGCTCGTCCACGAGGTGCTGAGCGCGGTCGGGCTTGACCCGACCCCGGTGGTGGGACGGTTGCCGCATGAGTTTTCCGGCGGCCAGTGCCAGCGCATCTGCATCGCGCGCGCGCTCATCCTGAACCCGGAGTTCATCGTCTGCGACGAGCCGGTCTCCGCGCTCGATGTTTCGATACGCGCCCAGATCCTCAACCTGCTCGAGGAGATGAAGGGCCGGTTCGGACTGACGCTGCTGTTCATTGCTCACGACCTTGCGGTGGTGAAAGCCGTGAGTGACCGCGTCGCGGTGATGTATCTGGGGCGGCTCTGCGAGGTCGGGCCTTCCGAGCAGCTCTTCGTCAAGCCAGCGCACCCCTATACCGCGCTCCTGATCGAGGCGATTCCGATGCCCGACCCGGACGTGCGCCCCGCCGAGACCGTGCCCGTGGGGGAGCCGCCGTCGCCGATCGCGCCGCCGTCCGGCTGCCGGTTTCGTACCCGCTGCCCCCGCGCCGATCAACGATGCAGCGACGAGATGCCGGAACTGCGCGCTGTGGCGCCGAGCCAGTTCGTGGCTTGCCATCACCCGCTGATCTGAATACCCGGGGAAGCGCCGCCCGCGTTTGTCTCGATCGGACGGACGTGGCAATGTCCGTTCTCAGGAACGGTCTAGCGTTCAAGAAATGGTTCAAGAACAAGAATAACGGGAGAGAAGCGATGAAAAGTTTTCAGGTCGCCGAGTTCAACGCACCGCTGAAAGAGGTGGATCAGGAGACGCCGCAGCCTACGGGTACGCAGGTGCTGATCAAGGTGAAGGCCGCCGGCGTCTGCCATAGCGATCTTCACATCTGGGAAGGCGGTTACGATCTCGGCCATGGCCGCAAGCCGCTGTCGTTGAAAGACCGCGGCGTGTCCCTGCCGCGCACGATGGGCCACGAGACCGTCGGCGAGGTGGTGGCGTTCGGGCCCGATGTCACCGCCGCCGACAAGGGCGATCTCAAGGTCGGCGATGTCGCGCTGGTCTACCCGTGGCTCGGCTGCGGCAAATGCCCGACGTGTATTGGCGGCGATGAGAACATGTGCGTGGTGAAACCAAATTCGCTCGGCGTCTATTGCGACGGCGGCTATGCCGACCACATGACGGTGCCGAACCCGAAGTATCTGTTGAACCTGAGGGGGCTCGATCCCGTCACCGCGGCACCCTATGCGTGTTCAGGTGTCACAACCTATAGCGCGCTGAAGAAGGTCGAATTCGCCTTCGACTCGCCGATCGTCATCTTCGGCGCCGGCGGTCTCGGCCTGATGGCGCTGTCGCTGTTGAAAGCGATGGGCGGCAGGGGCGCCATCGTCGTCGATATCGATGCGCGCAAGCGCGAGGCGGCCGAGGCCGCCGGTGCGCTTGCAACCGTCGACGGCAAGGCACCGGACGCGCTGGAGCAACTCGCGAAGAAGGCCGGCGAACCCATTCGCGCCGTGATCGACCTCGTCGGCAACGCCGCCACCACGCAACTCGGCTTCGACTGCCTGACCAAAGGGGGCAAGCTCGTCATCGTCGGCCTGTTCGGCGGCGGCGCGCCCTGGGCGCTGCCGCTGATCCCGATCAAGGCGATCACGATCCAGGGCAGCTATGTCGGCAATCTGCGCGAGACGCAGGAACTGCTCGAACTCGTGCGCAACAAGATGATCGCGCCCATTCCGGTGACGACGATGCCGCTCGCGAAGGCGAACGAAGCTCTCGCCGATTTGCAGAAAGGTAAGCTTGTCGGCCGCGCCGTGCTGATGCCGTAAGTTTCGCTGTTGCCACCGTCATTGCGAGGAGCGTAGCGACGAAGCAATCCATCCATCCGTTATGCCGCGCGATGGATTGCTTCGCTTCGCTCGCAATGACGAGGAAAATTCCCAAATCTCTTTCAAGGAACCCCATGTCCGCAAATAACGCCTTTCACATCGCCGTGCTCGGCGGCGATGGCATCGGCCCTGAAGTGATGGTGCCGGCGCTGGAAGTCCTGCGCAAGATCGAGGCGACGTCGGGCCTCAAGTTTCGCTTCACCGAGGCACCGGCCGGCGCCAACAATTATCTCGCGACCGGCAAGTCGATGCCCGACAGCACCGTGCGGCTGTGTGAGGAGGCGGACGCCATCCTGCTTGGCGCCTGCGGCCTGCCATCGGTACGCTACCCTGACAACACCGAGATCGCTCCGCAGATCGAGCTGCGCTTCCATTTCGATCTCTATGCCGGCGTGCGCCCCGCGCGGCTGATCCCGGGCGTGCCGAGCCCGATCGTCGGCGCCGACCAGCGCGGCATCGATCTCGTGCTGATCCGGGAATCGACCGAGGGCCTGTTCGCCTCGATGGGCAAGGGCGTGGTAACGGACACGGAGGCGCGCGAGACGCTCGTCATCACGCGCAAGACCTCCGAGCGGCTGTTCGAGTTTTCGTTCAAGCTCGCCGAGCGCCGCAAGGCGCGGGGACGAGCGAACGGCGGCTTGACCTGCGTCGACAAGGCAAACGTGTTCAGGGCGTTCGCGTTCTTCCGCGAGATGTTCGACGAGGCGGCCAGGCGCCATCCCGATGTCAGGGCCGACCGGCTCTATGTCGATGCCTGCTCGCTGATGATGGTGAAGCGCCCCTGGGACTTCGATGTCATGGTGACGGAGAACATGTTCGGCGACATTCTCTCCGACCTCGCCGCTGGCCTGATCGGTGGGCTCGGCATGGCTCCGTCGGCCGATATCGGCGACCGCTACGCCGTATTTCAGCCGTGCCACGGCACCGCGCCCGATATCATGGGGCAGGGCAAGGCCAATCCCACCGGGATGATCTTGTCGGCGGCGATGATGCTGGACTGGCTCGCCGACAAGCACGGCCTCGAAAGCGCAGCGGAAGCCGGCGAGCGCATCGAGCGCGCGGTCGACAAGGCGTATGCGGGCGGAATCAAGCCGATGGAATTCGGCGGCAGCAACGGTACGGCGGATATTGCGAAGGCGGTAATCGAGGCATTGTGACGCCGGGCCGTCATTGCGAGGAGCGCGGCGACGAAGCAATCCATTCTTTCTTTTCGCGGAGACGTGGATTGCTTCGCTTCGCTCGCAATGACGGATAGTTTTTCGCTGATTGGCGCATCGAGGCCGGTTACTTCCCCTTGAACTGCGGCTTGCGCTTTTCCATGAAAGCCGTTCGGCCTTCGCGAAAATCTTCGCTGTCCATGCAGGCGCGGCCGATCGCCTTGATCGCCTCCATGTCGCGCTTGCTTTCGTCCTTGAGCACTTCAGCGATGGTGATCTTGGCAGCCTTGATGGCGAGCGGCGCGTTGCCGGAGATGGTGCGGGCGATCTCCATGGTGGCCTCCCACAATTCCGTATCCGGCAGCACGCGGTCGACCAATCCGATGCGCAATGCTTCCGCAGCCTCAATCCGCATGCCCGTGTACATGATGAGCCGCGCCCAGGATGGGCCGACCAGCGAGACCAGGTGCTTGAGCCCGTCATAACCATAGGCGATGCCGAGTTTGGCGGCTGGAATGCCGAACTGGCTGCTGTCAGAGGCGATACGGATATCGGTGAGCATCGCGACCTGCATGCCGCCGCCGAGACAGAAGCCCCGAATGCAGGCAATGGTCGGCTTGGGGTAACTTGCGAGCAGCGCGCGCTGCGCCTCGCTTCGCTTGGAATATTCTTCCGACGCCGCAGCGTTATGGCGGGTCTTTTCGAACTGGCTGATATCGGCGCCCGAGACGAAGGCCTTGTCGCCGGCGCCGATCAGGATCACGACGCGCACGTCAGGATCGTCGCGCAGCGCCGTCAGCGCGTAGCCCAGACCTTCCCACATCTCGAGCGACATCGCGTTGCGCTTGTCGGGATTGTTGAAGGTGATGACACCGACGCCATCGCTGACGCTGTGCAGGATCTTGCCGTCGGCTTGGGATATTTCGGCAGGTTTTGGGATGTCGAGCATCGGTTGCGGCTTTCAGTCGTGAGGCGTGGTCCATTGTCGGACAAGCTTCGCGCCGAGGTCAATCGCCGCATTTGCAGGTGCTACCAGCAGAGGGCGCCGGCCAATGGTGAGGTCGTCAGGGCACGAGCGGACTCACGCGCATCGCGTGTGGCGGGCATCGGCGTGACGGTAATGCAATCGTTGTTGATGGTCGAACCTGGGTGGTCGTCGCAGACCTGCCGCGTCGGCTTTAGCTGTGGTGCACCCGGACACCGCCATCCCCATCCTGATGGCGTCGCAGTCTAGTCCCGGCCAGCTCAAGATTGGCCCAGCGCAGCAACAGGCTACCCGGCGATTTCTCGCGTCGATTGATCGGGTCCGCGGTGCTGCGATCCAGGCGCGATAATGCCTAGCCCTCGTTGGCGGCGATCGATTCCATCAAAGACACCAACTGACGCTGTACAGTCTGGTCCTTGATCTTGCTGTAGGCGCGCAGCAGCCTCAGGCTGAACGCGCTGTCCAGGAAGAGCAGGCTCTCGACTTCGCGCGCCTTGCCGTCGCCGTCATAGAAGAACGTCACCGGCACGTCGAGCGCGGTAGCGATTTGCTGAAGACGAGCAGCGCCGACACGATTGACGCCCTTCTCGTACTTCTGAACCTGCTGGAAGCTGACGCCGAGCTTGTCGCCAAGCTCCGCTTGCGAGATTTTCTGTTCCACACGCCGCAGGCGAATCCGCTTACCCAATTCGATATCGGGTTTGCCGGCGCTGCGCTGTTTCATCTTTTTCGCTGCTGATCTGTTCATTCTGGTTTTACCGTCCTTCAATCGGGAAACCCTGGCAAGAGTAGGTCAGGGGTTCATCCATATGTACCGCGTTAAAGTCAGTCCGGTCCGTGAGTTGCAGAGGGAACCACGGAATTCCTGAGATTGCGGGATGGTAGCCAAACGCCTGAGCGTATTGGAAGCATCCTGATACCGGCACCGGCAACTACCTAAAGCTGTCGGCACCCGGGGCGTGTTGACAAAAACCCCGCCCGCTACATTTGGCAAAATATTTGACAAACCACAACCACCGCGAGTTCAAAGGCCACAGATTTTAGCCACATGCATACTGTGTCGCGATCAAGCACCGGATTTCCACGGGTTTTGCGGGCTGATTGTGCAGTCGTTCGCAGCGCATCGGCGGTTGTTGCTGAAAATTTCCGCCGCCACTGATGCCTGATAAAATGCAGCAGAGTTCAGCTCCGCTTTCTGATCGGGCGTGCCGGGAAATAGCGGCAAACCGCGTGCTCGCCGCGCTATCGGAATCCTGCAAATTGATCTGGTGCAGCGTCGTTCGAATGGGAATGTCGTGCATGCGGGCCGGCCGGATCCGACGTCGCGCAATATTTGCGCCGTGTCGGTTGGCTGCACCGTGGCGCCGGCATCCATCGTCGATGTCGCGCGGCGACGCGCATGCCGCGAGGCCGTGTCGCGCCTACGGCTATTGGCGCCAGGGGACGCAGGTTCGGCCCGAGCCCGGGGCGGGATTTGCCCAAAATGTTGCATTCATCGGACTGACCGTCTGCGGCTTATTGGCCTTGGTACTACTTAAATTGGCTTCCACAGCCGCACCGTTTTGCATACGCTTTGCGGTAGTGGCCGCGTCGTCGGCCAGGCCAAAGTCCCGCTTACAAGGGACGGGCTTTACTGGGGAGGAAGCTATGAAACGAAGAACCCTACTTGCGGGCCTTGGTGCGACGGCTGCGGCCGGCGTCCTGGGCATGCCGTCGATCCTGCGGGCGCAGACGTCAATCTCGCTCAACGGCGCCGTGCAGTTCAACGACGATCACGCCTTCAACCGGGCGCTGCTCCGCTTCGAAGAACTGGTGAAGAAATATTACGGCAAGCCGATCAACTTCACGCTGCACCGCAACTCTTCGCTCGGCCTCGAAAAGCAGTATTTCGAGTACATGTCGCAAGGCAAGGCGGTCGATTACGGCATCGTCTCGCCGGCCCACATGTCGACATTCGCCAAGGCAGCGCCGTTCATCGATGCGCCCTTTGTTTTCAAGGGCATCGAGCATATGAACAAGGTGGTCGAGGCGAACATTCTGGCGCCGATCGCCGATGAAGTCGCGGCCAAGGCCGAGGTGGTTCTGATCGGCTATGCCGGCGGCGGTGTCCGCAACATCTTCGCCAACAAGCCGCTCAAGAACCTCGCCGATCTCAAGGGCCTCAAGGTGCGCGTGCAGGGCGCGCCGATCTGGTCGAAGACGTTTGCCGCCGTCGGCATGAGCCCGACCGTGATCGCCTATAACGAAGTCTACAACGCCATCCAGAACGGCGTGATCGCCGCCGGCGAGAACGAGGCGGCAGGCGTCGAGGCGATGAAGTTCTACGAAGTCGCGCCCCATCTCAACCTGACGCAGCACGCGGTATCGATCCGGCCGATCTGTTTCTCGGTGAAGACGCTGAAGACCCTGCCGAAGGATCTGCAGGACGCGATCATGAAGGCCGGCAAGGAAGCCGGCGACTACGGCCGCCAACTGGAGTCGAGCGAGGAAGTCGTCAAGCTCGACACGCTAGAGAAGGCGGGCAAGCTCAAGCGCATTCCCTTCGAGGAGCGCGACGCCATGAAGAAACTCGCCGATCCCGTGATGGCGACCTACGCTAAGGAAATCGGCGCTGAAGCCATCTTCGAGAAGATCAACGTCGCCTGAGAACTGTCGCGCCGAGCGACAGGACGTGGGGCAAGCCATGCGGCTTGCCCCATTCCGTGATCGTTACCTCCCGGAGCCACGATGACTGAAATATCGATGCCGCCGAACCCGTCGCTATGGCGACGCGCGACGGCGGCCTATGCAAAACTATTGGAAATCCTGCTCGCCGCATGCGTTGGCATTCTGGTTGTTCCGGTCACCCTGCAGGTCATCTCGCGCTATACGTCGCTCATCCCGTCCTACATCTGGACCGAGGAGATGGCGCGTTTCCTGTTCATCTGGACCATCATGATCGGCGCCATGGTCGGAATCAGAGAGGCGCAGCACTTCGAAGTCGATGTGTGGCCGGACCTGTCGCGCCGAAGCGAAGCCGCCGTGCGGATCCTGGCGCGTCTGGGCATTCTGGCGCTGGCGCTGGTGTTCGTATGGGCCGGACTCGAATTCACACGGTTTGCGTGGAACAGGACGTCGGAACTGGCCGATCTGCCGCTCTGGATGATTCATGTCGCATGGCCGGTGGCGGGCATGACCTGGATCGTGTTTGCGGGCGAACAGATCCTCGACGAAATGCGGATTCTGCTTGGGGCAAAGCAATGAGCGGTAATGTTTTTTCTGCCGGAGAAGCCGCGCTCGTCCTGTTCGGCGTCTTCATTGGCCTGCTCATCGTGCGCGTGCCGGTCGCGTTTGCGCTCGGACTTGCCTGCGTGCCGATCCTGCTGATCGAGCCGCGCCTGTCGATCATGACGCTCGCGCAGGAGACCTTCAACGCCTACAACTCGTTCATCCTGCTGGCGGTGCCGTTCTTCCTGTTGACCGCCAACCTGATGGGCATCGGGGGCATCACCGACCGCCTGGTGGCGTTGTCGCGCTCGATGGTCGGGCACTGGCCGGGATCGCTGGCGCAGATCAATGTCGTTCTGTCGGTTTTCTTTGCCGGCATTTCCGGCTCTTCCACCGCGGATGCCGCCAGCCAGTCCAAGATCTTCATCGATGCGCAGACCAAGGAAGGCTACGACCTCTCGTTCTCGATCGCCATCACGGCGGTATCGGCGGTGCTCGCCGTCATTATCCCGCCCTCGATCCTGATGATTGTGTGGGGCGGGCTGATCTCGACATCGATCGCGGCGATGTATCTGGCCGGCATCGTCCCGGGCCTGTTGATCGCGGGCGCCCAGATGGCGACCGTGCATGTCTACGCGGTGCGCCGCGGCTATCCGACTTACCCGAAATCCAGTTGGACCGACATCGGCTACGCCATCTGGCGATCGATACCGGCATTGATGACGCCGTTCATCATCGTCGGCGGCATCCTGCTCGGCTGGTTTACCGCGACCGAATCCGCCTGCGTCGCCGTGCTCTATTCCGTGGTGTTGTCGGCGTTCTTTTACCGCGAGACCGGCGTCCGCGAACTTTACAAGGCCTTGCTCGATACCGGACGCCTCGCCGGCGTCGCGCTGTTCTGCGTCGGCACCGCAAGCGCGTTCGGCTGGCTGCTGGCGTATTACAAGATCCCGCAGGAGCTTTTGGCCAATGTCTCGACCTGGGGCATGGGCACGATGGGGGCGGGCTTCTTCATCGCGTTCTGTTTTCTGGTCGTCGGTTGCTTCCTCGATGCCATTCCGGCGATCGTCATCGTCGGAACCGTGCTGGAGCCGCTGGCAAAGTCGGTCGATCTGCACCCCGTGCAGTTTGCGATCATCTCGATCGTGTCGCTGGCGTTCGGCCTGGTGACGCCGCCCTATGGCCTGTGCCTGATGATCGCCTGCTCGATCGCGGGCGTGCGGCTGCGCTACGCGTTGAAAGACACGGTGATCATGCTGATACCGATGCTGCTGGTGCTCGCCGCCGTCATCATCTGGCCCAGCGTTTCGCTGTTGCTGCCGCGTCTGATCGTGCCGGAGATGCTTAAATAGCTATTCTTCCCTGTCGAGCGTGCAGCTTACCGTGTAGACGACTCCGCGCGGCAGGAAATCGACGGTTGCTTCGCCGCCAAGCTGGTCGCGTGCGCTGCGCTCGATCAGCCGCGAGCCGAAGCCGCGCTGCACAGGTGCCGTGACGGGCGGGCCGCCGGCCTCGGTCCAGATCAAGCGCAACTTGCGCCCGTCGCTTTCTTCGAGCATCTCCCAATCCACCGCCACGGTCCCCGTGTCGTTCGACAGAGCGCCGTATTTGGCGGCATTGGTCGCGATCTCGTGCACGATCATCGACAGCACCACGGCGAGCCGTGGCGACAGCGGAACCTGCGGTCCGAACATCCGCACCCGCTCCGGATTGTTGAGCAGATAGGGCTGCAGCACCCGCGCAATCACCTCCCGCAGTTCCGCGCCCTGCCACTTCTCCTGGCTCAGCAAATTATGCGCCTCTGCCAGCGCGCCGAGCCTTCCCTCGAACTTCTCGCGCTCCGCCCGGCTCGCGCTGCGGAAGGTCTGGGTGGCGATCGACTGCAAGACCGCGAGCGTATTCTTGACGCGATGGTTGAGTTCCTCGATCAGAAGATTGTGGAGCATCTCGCCGCGGGCGATCTGGGTTGCCATCCGCACCGCGAAGGCGAGACCGACCATCAGGAGAATGGCGCCCATCACGCTCGTGATCGCGAGGTTGCGCCAGAGCGGCGCGACCAGCGAGCTTTCGGCGATGCCGGCGGCAACCGTCCAGCCGGTGAGCGAGGAACGGGCAAAGCTCGTAATCAGCGGCACGCCCTCGAGCGATACCGTCGGCAGGGTGGCTTCCGGATTGCTGAACATCTCCGCATAGAGCGAGGGCGATGCACGTTTGCCGACGGTCTCCTGCGGGTTAGGCACACGCGCGAAGTTGGTGCCTTCGCCGTCGAAAATCGAGATCGTCCAGTCCTTGCTTGGCCGCTGCTGCTCGACCATCGCCTGGAAGATCTCAATCGGTGGACTGAAGGAGATGTCGTAGAGTACTTCGCCATCGACGATGACGGGCACTTCGACCGTTACGATCAAGCGTTTCTTGACGGCACCGAAGAACAGGTTCGAATAGACCGGCTTCTTTTCCGCGAACACCCTGTCCACCATGGCGAGGTTGTTGCGCGGTGGCAGGCTTGCGGTATCCGAGGTGAGCGACGAGAACAACTGGCGACCATCGCGGCCCGCTACCAGCACGACGCCGCCTTCGCCGTACTGGTCAAGGAAGCCTTGGGCGATGCGACGGAAACCGTTGAAATCACCGTTGCGCAAAGAGTTGGTCAGCGACAGCACCTGCAGCGCGCCTGTCATGCGCTGCATCTCGGCGTCGAGCACGAGGCGAATGCTGTGCACGGTTTCAAGGACCCGTTGCGTCGCGTTCTGGCGGTCCTGCTTGTATTGGTTGAAAACGATGCCGGCCGCGAAAAGGATCAGCGGCAGCGTGGTTCCCGCAACCAGAAGGGCGAGACGCACTGGCAATGAAAGTTTCGGCAACGCAAGCCCCGGATCGACGCCCAATCGACGCAAGCATAGGAGAAGCCGCCGAATTTCGCCAAGAATATTAGAGCGATGTAAGCCTGCTCTCGGGAAAAGTGCCGGACTGCAGCGCGCTCGTCCTCGCGCGTTGGAACCAGGACTTACCTTGGGTCATTCCGGGGCGGCGCGAAGCGACGACTAGAATGCGCAATTGCACATCCGAGAATCTCGAGATTCTCGGATGTGCAACTGCGCACCATGGTTCGATGCTTTCGCATCGCCCCGGAATGACCGTGTGTCTCAGAGATTGCTGTCCATGATCGCGGCATACACCATGGTGCGCAGCTCGCGCCGCAAGGGATAGGCGCTCGACGGCAGCACCTGCGTCATGAAGATCGTGATCAGTTCTTCCACCGGGTCGATGAAGAACGACGTCGTCGCCGCACCGCCCCAGTTGAACTCGCCGGGACTGCCGGCAATCAAGGTCTGCGCCGGGTTCATGGTGACGGCGAAGCCGAGGCCGAAGCCGATGCCGTTATAGGCCGCTTCCGAGAACAGCGAGCGCGACATCGCCGGCAGGTCGACGCCGCCGGGCAGATGGTTCGACGTCATCAGCTTCAGCGTCTTCGGGCCCAAAAGGCGGACGCCGCCGAGTTCGCCGCCATTGAGCAGCGCGCGGCAGAAAGTGAGATAGTCGGCCGCGGTGGAGCACAGGCCGCCGCCGCCGGAGATGAAGGAGGGCGGCTCCAGGAACGAACTCGTCGCCGGGTCGTCCTGCAGCGTCAGCGTGCCCTTGCGCTCGGTGGCGTGGAACGTCATGCCGCCTTGCGCATCGGCTGAATAACACGCCGCGAACCGATGCGCCTTGTCCTTGGGCACGAAGAAATCGGTGTCGTTCATGCCGAGCGGATCGAGGATGCGCTCCTTCAGGAACTGCTCGAACGGCTTGCCGCTGATCAGACCGATGAGATAGCCGATCACATCCGTGGCGACGGAGTAATTCCAGGCTTCGCCCGGCGAAAATTCCAGCGGAATTTTTGCGAGATCGTCGATCATGCCTTGCAGCGTGCCGGCCTTGATGACTTCGCCGATCTTGTTCTCGCGATAGGCGGCATCGACATTGCTGCGCTGTTGGAAGCCGTATGTCAGGCCGGCGGTGTGACGCAACAGGTCCACGATCAGCATCGGCCGTGACGGCGGCCGCGTCAGAAAGGCCGGGTTCGTACCGGCCACGAACACGCCGAGGTTCTTCCATGCCGGAATATATTTATGCACGGGCTCGTCGAGCGCGACGCGGCCTTCCTCAACCAGCATCATGAAGGCGACGGAGGTGAGCGGCTTGGTCATCGAATAGATGCGGAAGATCGTGTCGTCCTTGACCGGCACCTTCCGCTCGAGATCGGCAAAGCCCTGCGCGGTCGAATGGACGACCTTGCCGCGGCGATAGATCAGGAGCTGCGTCCCCGGGAAGCGGCCGGCATCGACGTAGCGCTGCTTCAGGTGATTTTCGAGGCGATCGAGCGCCGCCTTGGACATTCCGGCTTGTTCGGGCGAGGCGTGGGTAGGGGCTAGCATCGGCGCTGATCTCCGGCTGGGCGAGGTGGGTCTTGATAGCCGAAAAGTGTCCTCCGTTCCAACCGGCCATGTTTATGTGGAGTGGGGCGCTGGTGTAGGCTGACGCCAGCTTCATCTATCCCGCAGGACAGCAAAAATGCGCCAATTCAGCGAGACCGAACTGACCGCCGCCGTGATCCGCAGCTTCGACAATACGCCGGATCCGCGCGCCAAATTCCTGCTGCAGGAATTGGTGAAGTCGCTCCACGACTATGTCCGCAAGACAGACCTCACTTTCGAGGAATGGGAATACGCGATCGATTTTCTGACGCGGACCGGCCAGAAATGCACCCCGATCCGGCAGGAATTCATTTTGCTCTCCGACGTGCTCGGCGTCTCGATGCTGGTCGATGCCGTAAACCACCGGGAGCGTGAGGGCGCCACCGAGACCACGGTGCTCGGCCCGTTCTATGTCGGCGAGCACAAGGTGATGCCGCACGGCACCGATATCTCGGCCACGCTACCCGGCGAGCGGATGTTCGTGCAGAGCCGCGTCACCGACCTCGAGGGCAAGCCGCTGGCGGACGTGCCGGTAGATATCTGGCATGCCGACGATGATGGCTTCTATGATTCCCAGAAGTCGGACTATGCGACCGAAGGGCCGTCGTCGCGGGCGCGCTTCATCACCGACGCCGATGGAAGGTTCTTCTTCCGCACCATCCTGCCGTGTAGCTACCCGATTCCGACCGACGGTCCGGTGGGCGAGATGATTGTGCAGACCGGCCGTCACCCGATGCGGCCGGCCCACGTCCATTTCCTGGTCGATGCGCCCGGCTATCAGCCGCTCATCACCCACGTCTTCATCGACGGCGACAAATATCTCGATTCCGACGTGGTGTTCGGCGTCAAGGACGAGTTGGTCGCCAGAATCGAAAAGCGCACCGATCCAACGATGCCGGACGGCAAGCCCGCGGGCGAGCCGTGGCACCTGATGAGCTACGAATTCCGCGTGAAGCCAGGCGAGGGAAGCGCGCCGAAACCGATGATGGCGAAAGCCGTCGAGGGCGCGTAGCACGTCTGTTTTTGCGTTTGCTCAATTCTTGTGCGCCGCACAAGAATTGAGCGAATCGCAATTTTAGAATGCCGTGACTGGTTCGTGACCGCTGCCGCTTTTTGCCGCGATGATCAATCAATTCGTTGATGAAACTGCGCTTTTTTCACCGCGCGATCCTTGGCACGATGCTTGAATAGCTAGTGCTGACGCCATTGATGCCGTCCCTTGAGACCACTCATCCGAATTGTGACGCCGCACTCCGGGCCTCCCCGGAACGCGCCCTCCTGCGCCTCGCGCGGTGACCCAGTCGGACGGCCCCGTTTCCAACGAAGGATAGAAATACCTATGACGAAGCCCATTATTCCGACCTCACGTGGTTTCAGCCGCCGTCAGCTCCTGAAGGCGACCGGCGGTACGGCGGCATTGCTCGCGGCGGCCAAGCTGAATTTCCCCGCCGGCGCGTTTGCGCAAGGGGCGGGGCCGGAAGTGACCAAGGCGACGCTCGGGTTCATTGCGCTGAGCGACGCCGGGCCGCTGTTCGTCGCTAAGGACAAGGGATTTTTCGCCAAGCACGGCATGCCCGACGTCGAGGTCGCCAAGCAAGCGTCGTGGGGCACGACCCGCGACAACCTCGTGCTCGGCTCGGAAGGGAACGGCATCGATGGCGCGCATATCCTGACGCCGATGCCCTACCTGATCTCGGCTGGCAAGGTGACGCAGAACAACGTGCCGACGCCGATGTACATCCTGGCGCGGCTCAATCTCGATGCGCAGTGCATCTCGATTGCCAAGGAATATGCCAACCTCAAGATCGGCACCGACTCTTCGCCACTCAAAGCCGTGTTCGAGCAGAAGAAGGCCGCCGGCAAGGCGGCCAAGGTCGCGATGACCTTCCCGGGCGGTACCCACGACCTGTGGATCCGCTACTGGCTCGCCGCCGGCGGCATTGATCCCGACAAGGATGTCGAGACGATCGTGGTTCCGCCACCGCAGATGGTTGCCAACATGAAAGTAGGCACGATGGACGCCTTCTGCGTGGGCGAACCCTGGAATCTGCAGCTCATCAACCAGGGCATCGGCTACACCGCCGTCAACACGGGCGAGCTCTGGAACAAGCACCCGGAGAAATCGCTCGGCATGCGCGCGGCCTGGGTCGACAAGTATCCGAAGGCGGCCAAGGCGATCCTGATGGCGATCATGGAGGCGCAGCAATGGGCCGACAAGGCCGAGAACAAGAAAGAGCTCGCCACCATCATGGGTAAGCGGCAATGGATGAACTGTCCGGTCGACGACGTCTACGACCGTTCGGCGGGCAAGTTCGACTACGGCATCCCCGGCAAGGTCGTCGAGAATTCGCCGCACATCATGAAGTACTGGCGCGATCACGCCTCCTACCCGTTCCAGAGCCACGATCTCTGGTTCCTCACCGAGGATATCCGCTGGGGCAAATATGAAGCGGGCTTCGACACAAAGGCGCTGATCGGCAAGGTCAACCGTGAGGATCTCTGGAAGGAAGCAGCCAAGACGCTGGGCGTCCCCGCTGCAGAAATTCCGACTTCGACCTCGCGCGGCAAGGAGACCTTCTTCGACGGCAAGGTGTTCGATCCGGAGAATCCGGCTGCGTACCTGAAGTCGCTCTCGATCAAGCGTGTCGAAGTCTGATCAAGCTCGGGCCGCGCGCGGTTGCGGGCGGCCCGCCTATTGAACACGGAGATGCATTTTCAATGACGATGCCCGCGATCAAAGCTGAAGCCACCGCCGTGGCCATTCCGACCGCTTCGCCGACCTCTGCGGCGCCGGTGGTGACGATGACGCCCAAGCAGGCGCCGCGAGCCGAGAAATACGTCAAGATGGGCAAGGAGATCGCGGTGCGCGTCGTGCCGCCGCTGATCGTGCTGGCGCTGCTGATGTTGTTCTGGGAGCTGGTATGCCGCCGCACCGGCTCGACCCTGCCGCCGCCGTCGCGCGTCTTCAAGGACACCAAGGAGCTGATCCTCGATCCGTTCTTCGATAACGGCGGCATCGACAAAGGCCTGTTCTGGCACTTGTCCGCCTCTCTGCAGCGGGTCGCGTATGGCTATTCGATTGCGGCCATCGTCGGCATCGCGCTCGGCACGCTGGTTGGCCAGTCGGTATGGGCGATGCGCGGGCTAGATCCGCTGTTCCAGGTGCTGCGCACCATTCCGCCGCTGGCCTGGTTGCCGCTGTCGCTGGCCGCGTTCCGCGACGGCCAGCCCTCGGCGATCTTTGTGATCTTCATCACCTCGGTCTGGCCGATCATCATCAACACCGCGGTCGGCATCCGCAACATTCCGCAGGATTACCGCAACGTCGCAGCCGTCGTGCAGCTCAATCCGCTGGAGTTCTTCTCCAAGATCATGATCCCGGCCGCAGCGCCCTACATCTTCACGGGGCTTCGCATCGGCATCGGCCTTTCGTGGCTTGCGATCGTTGCGGCGGAGATGCTGATCGGCGGCGTCGGCATCGGCTTCTTCATCTGGGACGCCTGGAATTCCTCGCACATCAGCGAGATCATCCTGGCGCTGTTCTATGTCGGCATCATCGGCTTCGTGCTCGACCGCCTGATCGCGGGAATGGCGAAGATCGTGACCCGCGGCACCGCGCTGAACTGAAGGATCAAGTCATGCAGGCCTATCTGAAGCTCGACCATATCGACAAGGCCTTCAGCCGCGGCAACGCCACGACGGAGGTGCTGAAGGACATCAACCTGACGATCGAGAAGGGCGAATACGTCTCGATCATCGGCCATTCCGGCTGCGGCAAGTCCACGCTGCTCAACATTGTGGCCGGCCTCACCGGCGCCACCAATGGCGGCGTGCTCTTGGAGAACCGCGAGGTCAATTCGCCGGGACCGGATCGCGCAGTGGTGTTCCAGAACCACAGCCTGCTGCCGTGGCTGACGGTGTACGAAAATGTCAAGCTCGGAGTCGACAAGGTGTTTTCGTCGACCAAGACCCGCGCCGAGCGCGATGCCTGGGTAATGCACAATCTCAACCTCGTGCAGATGGCGCATGCCAAGGACAAGCGCCCGTCGGAGATTTCCGGCGGCATGAAGCAGCGCGTCGGCATTGCGCGGGCGCTCGCCATGGAGCCGAAGGTGCTTTTGCTCGACGAGCCCTTTGGCGCGCTCGATGCGCTGACCCGCGCGCATCTGCAGGACTCGGTGATGGCGCTGCACCAGAAGCTCGGCAACACCATCCTGATGATCACGCATGACGTCGACGAGGCCGTGCTGCTATCGGACCGCATCGTGATGATGACCAACGGCCCGAGCGCGCGGATCGGCGAAGTGCTGGAAGTGCCGCTGGCGCGGCCGCGCAAGCGGCTCGAGCTCGCGACCAACCCCGGCTATCTCAAGTGCCGGCAGCGGGTGCTCGAATTCCTCTACGAGCGGCATCGCTTCGTCGAGGCGGCGTAGGCGCCTCTCTTATGGAGTTCTGGCGGTGAACTATTGTTCCCGCCGCGCGACCAACTGGATTGTCCTTAACATCACGAGGAGAGTTTCGGTGAATCCAACGCAAATCAATCTGGTTCAGGAGAGCTTCGCCAAGGTTGCGCCGATTTTGGAGCAGGCCGCCGTTATATTCTACGATCGCCTATTCGAGGTCGCGCCAACGGTGAAGGCGATGTTTCCTGTCGACATGAAAGAGCAGCGCAAGAAGCTGATGGCGACGCTGGCCGTGGTGGTGAACGGGTTGAGCAATCTCGAATCGGTGTTGCCGGCCGCCAGCGCCTTGGCAAAGCGTCACGTCAGCTACGGCGCCAAGGCCGAGCACTATCCGGTCGTTGGCGGTGTGCTGCTGTGGACGCTCGAAAAAGGTCTTGGCGCGGCCTGGACGCCTGATGTCGCCGCAGCCTGGACCGCAGCCTACGCCACGCTGTCCGGCTACATGATCTCGGAAGCCTACGGCAGCGCTCAAGCCGCCGAGTAAGGAATGCGCCATCATGAGCGAGCCGCTAGTCATCGTCGGCAACGGCATGGCCGCCGCCCGCCTGGTCGATGAACTCGCCAAGGTGGCTTTGGGCCGCTACGCCATCGCCGTGATCGGCGACGAACCGCGGCTCGCCTATATCGCGTGCTGTTGTCATCGGTGCTGGCCGGCGAGACCACCTCGCAGGACATCGAGCTGCGGCCGGCGTCGTGGTGGCGCGACCGCGGCGTCACCCTGAAATATGGTTGCGTGGCGACCGAGATCGATCTCGGTCGCCGTGAACTCAAGATCGAGAACGACGAGAGCATTCCGTTTTCGAAACTGGTGCTGACCACGGGCTCGTCGCCGCTGCGGCTCAATATACCCGGCGCCGATCTCGCCGGCGTGCACACGTTTCGCGACAGCAGGGACGTCGACCTGTTGCTGACGCTGGCCGCCCAGAAAAAGCGTGTCGTCGTGATCGGCGGCGGACTATTGGGTCTCGAAGCGGCCCATGGCCTCGCCAAGGCCGGCGCACCGGTGACGCTGGTGCACCTGATGGACCGCCTGATGGAGCGTCAGCTCGACGCGCCTGCAGCCGAACTTTTGAAATCCCTCGTCGAGAGCAAGGGTATCGAGATCCTGCTCAACGCCAACACCGCGTGCATCCATGGCGTGACGCGCGTCGAGGGCGTCGAACTGACGGACGGCCGTCGGATCGAGGCCGACGCCGTGATTTTTGCCGCGGGCATTCGTCCCAACATCGCGCTAGCCATGGAAGCTGGTATCCCTGTCAACCGGGGCATCGTGGTCGATGACCGTCTGCAGACCGGCGCAGCCGACGTATTCGCGATCGGTGAGTGCGCCGAACATCGCGGCGTCTGCTACGGCTTGGTCGAGCCGGCTTATGAACAGGCGAGGGTGCTGGCGCGGCATCTCGCCGGGCGTGAAGCGTTGTACAGCGGGAGCATCGTTGCGACCAATCTGAAAGTTTCAGGCGTCAGTGTATTCTCCGCCGGCGATTTCATGGGCGGCGACGGCAGCGAGGCCATCGTGCTCTCCGACATCAACCACGGCACCTACAAGAAGCTGGTGATCGCGGACGGGCGACTGACGGGCGCGGCGCTGATCGGCGATGTCGCCGACGCGCTCTGGTATCTCGAATTGATCCGCACGCGTCAGCCCACGGCCAGAATCCGTGCCGACATGATGTTCGGCCGCTCGCTGGCGACGCGGTCGGAAGCTGCATGAACCGGTTGCTGCCATGACCGTCGTCGATCCCGATCTCCGCGCAGTCAAAACCACCTGTGCCTATTGCGGCGTCGGCTGCGGCATCCTGGCGACGCCGGACGGGCGGGGCGGGGCGGCAATATCGGGCGACCCCGAGCATCCCGCCAATTTCGGCCGGCTGTGTTCGAAGGGCTCGGCGCTCGGCGAGACGCTCGGCCTGACCAATCGCCTGCTGTATCCAATGATCCGCTGCGGCGAGGGAAACATGGAGCGGGTCGCCTGGAGCGACGCGCTCGACCATGTCGCACATCGTTTTCAGCACATTGTCGCGCGCGACGGCCCGGGTGCGGTTGCCTTTTATTTATCCGGTCAGTTGCTGACGGAGGACTACTACGTCGCCAATAAGCTAATGAAGGGGTTTATCGGCAGCGCCAATGTCGACACCAATTCGCGGCTGTGCATGGCCTCGTCCGTCGCCGGCCACCGCCGCGCCTTCGGTGCCGACACCGTGCCGGATGTTACGAGGATCTCGACGACGCCGACCTTTTGGTGCTGGTCGGCTCCAACGCGGCATGGTGTCACCCAGTGCTGTACCAGCGCATGCTGGTCAACAAGCAGAAGCGCGGCGCGCGAATCGTCGTGATCGATCCGCGCCGGACCGATACTGTCGGCGATGACGATCTATTCCTGGGCCTGAAGCCGGGCACGGATACGGCGCTGTTCAGCGGCTTGCTGGTTTACCTCACTGACAACGGCGCGCTCGACCGCGATTACATCGCGCTCCACACCACCGGCTTCGACAACGCGATCGCCCGCGCGCGCAGCATCGCCGGCAGCGTCGGAGCCACGGCGCTGGCGACCGGCCTGTCCGAGCAGGACGTCGCCACGTTCTTCCAGATGTTTGCCAATACGCCGCGCGTGGTGACCCTCTATTCGCAGGGCGTCAACCAGTCGGGGCAGGGCACCGATAAAGTCAATGCCATCCTTAATTGCCACCTCGCCACCGGACGGATTGGCCTTCCGGGCGCGTCGCCGTTCTCGTTGACCGGACAGCCCAACGCGATGGGCGGGCGCGAGGTCGGCGGGCTCGCCAACCAGTTGGCCGCTCATATGGGCTTTACACCACCGGACATCGATCGCGTGCGCCGGTTCTGGAAGGCGCCGTGCATCGCCACCCATGAAGGGCTGAAGGCGGTGCAGATGTTCGAGGCGATTGCGCGCGGCGAAATCAAGGCATTGTGGGTGATGGGCACCAATCCGGCGGTGTCGCTGCCGAACGCGGACGGTGTTCGCGAGGCGCTGAAGAAGCTCGATCTCTTCGTGGTTTCCGAGAACGTGATTTCCAACGACACGGTGGATGCCGGCGCGCATGTGCTGCTGCCGGCGCAGGCGTGGGGCGAGAAATCCGGGACGGTGACCAACTCGGAGCGGTGC
This sequence comes from Bradyrhizobium australiense, assembly GCF_013114825.1. Lineage (GTDB taxonomy): Bacteria > Pseudomonadota > Alphaproteobacteria > Rhizobiales > Xanthobacteraceae > Bradyrhizobium > Bradyrhizobium australiense. The sequence goes on from NZ_JAAVLX010000001.1 coordinate 663,398, forward strand.
ATCTCGCGGCAGCGCGCGTTCCTTTCCCTCCCGGGAGAAGCCAAGCCCGACTGGTGGATCATGGGCGAGGTCGCCAGGCGCCTCGGCTTCGGCGCCGCCTTCAGCTTCACCTCGGCAGCGGATATTTTTCGCGAGCACGCCGCGCTCTCGGCCTTCGAGAACGAGGGCGCGCGAGACTTCGACATCGGCGCGCTGCAATCGTTGTCGGACAACGATTTCGACGCGATGGCGCCGGTGCAATGGCCGGTCCGCCAGGGTGCCGAGCCGCAGGCGCGCTTCTTCGCTGAAGGCGGTTTCTTCGCCAACGATTTCAAGGCCCGCTTCGTCGCGCCGGAAATGCCGGCGTTGCGGACCGAGACCACGGCCGCGCGACCGCTGCGGCTCAACACCGGACGCATCCGCGACCAGTGGCACACCATGACGCGCACGGGGGAAAGCCCGCGGCTCGGCCAGCATCTGCCGGAGCCGTTCGTCGAGGTCCATCCCGACGACGCCGCGCGGTACGGCGTCGCTGACGGCGATTTCGCGCGGGTCATCACCGATTACGGGCAGTGCACGCTTCGTGTTATCGTCAGCGAACGCCAGCAGCGCGGCATGCTGTTCGCGCCGATCCACTGGAGCGAGGCGAATGCGACCGGTGCACGCGTCGGCTCGCTGGTGGCGCCGATAACCGATCCGTTCTCGGGCCAGCCCGAGAACAAGGCGACGCCGGCCTCGGTTGCGCCTTACGACTATGTCTTCCGCGGTTTCGCGCTGTCGCGCAAGCCGCTCGGACTGCCCGCACATGCCTGGGTGGCGCGCGTCGCCGTCAATGGTGGGCACGGCTACCTGTTTGCCGACAATGCCGATGTCGCAGACTGGCAGTTCTGGCTGAAATCCTTCCTGCGCGACGATGTCGCCGAATACAAGGACTTTGGCGGAGGCGTCTACCGCGCAGCATCCTTTGACGGCGACCGCATCGACACCTGCCTGTTCATCGGCCCGGCGCGCGATGCCGGCGACTGGAACGTGGTCAAGGACCTATTTGCAGCCGATAGACTGGATCACGATCAGCGCCGCATGCTGCTGTCGGGCAAATCGGCCGACGGCCTCGCCAACACCGGCCCGATCGTGTGCGCCTGCTTCGGCGTCGGCCGCAACACGATTGGCGATACGGTTGCCGCCGGCGCGCGTTCGGCTGCCGAAATCGGCGCCAAACTCAAAGCCGGCACCAATTGCGGCTCCTGCATTCCGGAACTGAGGCGGCTGATTGCGCAGATGGAGTCGAGCACCGCGCCGGAGAAACTGGCGGCGGCGAACTGATCCGCTCGACCCTCATGGCGAGGAGGCGCGTCAGCGCCGTCTCGAACCATGTGGCCCGAGCATGGCCTTCATCCTTCGAGACGCGCGTTCCGCGCTCCTCAGGATGAGGGGGTTTCCTCTCCCTCGCCCCCGCTCTTGCGGGCAGAGGGTCGGGGTGAGGGGCTCTCTCCGCGAGTCGAATGTGCGTAGGCAGCCCCTCACCCCAACCCTTTCCCCGTTAAGGACGGGGAGAGGGAGCGGCAACCAGTCCCTCACCCCCTCCTGTTCTTGGCATTCACCGCAATCGCGGCGGCTGCGGTGCGGTTCTCGACGCCGAGCTTGGAATAGATCTGCTCCAGATGCTTGTCGACCGTGCGCGGGGAGAGGCCGAGGATCTGCGCGATGTCGCGGTTGGTCTTGCCTTTGGAGAGCCACGACAGCACTTCGCCCTCGCGCGTCGTCAGCCCCAACTCGCTGGAGAATTCCGCGGGCGTTTCGGTGCTGGAATCCTTGGCCAGCCGCAGCAGGAATTCGTTCGCGCCGAGCTTGCCCATATATTGCAGCCGAAGCTGCTCGTTGCCGGGTAACGCCGCCATCACGGCCGTCTTCGTGCCGGCCTTGCCCTTGCGCGCCTCGTCGAGCCATTGCGGGATCGGGTCCGGCAGCACGACGTCGTCGTCGCTACCGGCGGAGAGCGTATCCGAAAGCAATTTCTGCGCCTGCGGTGTCGCCCACATGATCTTGCCCGCGGCATTCACGGCGAGCAGATAACGGCCGGAGACGTCGAGCGCGGCGCGGGCGCTCTGGGTCAGCCGCGCATTGGCGAGGTGGACGCGGATGCGCGCCAGCATCTCCTCGACCGCGATCGGTTTTGTCACATAGTCGACGCCGCCGGCTTCGAGGCCGCGAACGATGTGTTCGGTCTCAGCCAAGCCCGTCATGAAGATGATCGGCACGTGGTCGAGCCCGGCATCGCGCTTCAGCCGCCGGCAGGTCTCGAAACCGTCCATCCCCGGCATGACCGCGTCGAGCAGCACGATATCGGGCGTGATCTGGTCGACGATCCGCATCGCGGAAGCACCATCGAGCGCGACCATGACTGTCATGCCCGCGCCGTCGAGCGCGTCGGTCAGTAGCCGCAGCGTCTCCGGCGAGTCGTCGACGACGAGGGCGACGTCGCGCTTTTTGGGTTCAATGATCATAGCTATGCAAAGTCTTTAAAGTCGCCATGTATTGGTCGAGATCGAAGCGGTCGATCAGCGAGCGCATTTGCGACACGAAGTCGGCATGTTCGGGATAGTCATTGCCGATCTCGTCGAGCTTGACCTGGATCGCGCGGACATAACCCAGTTGCCCGAGCCCGATCAGTTCCTCGACGTGTTTCACCGGCGGTCGCGAGCCGGTCTCCGGCCTCCAATGCGGGACAGGGACGTCGTCAGCCTCATACTGCCATTCGAGCTTCAGCAATTGCCGGATGGTTTCGAGGAGCTTGGGAATATCGATCGGCTTCATCAGGTAACCGTCGTGGAACGGCTGCGCCAGCGGCGTGCCATGCGCTTCCAGCGCGCTCGCCGACACCATCAGGATGCGTGCCTGGTGATGGCCGCTCGTGCGCAGCGTTTCCGCGACCGTCCAGCCGTCCATCCCAGCCATCGAGATATCGAGCAAGAACAAATCAGGCCGGCAATGCTGCGCCAGCGCGAGACAGCCGGGTCCATCGGGCGCGCTGAGCAGGATAAAGCCGAGCGGCGTCAGCACCTCGCGCAGGAGATCGCGGTGGATCGGATCGTCGTCGGTGATCAGGATCGTCTTGCGCGGGCCATGATAGCCGAAGATCGGCGCCTCGACCGGCGCGATCCGGGTCGGATTAGTGACTTCCGAGAGCAGGATTTTAACCCGAAACGTGCTGCCGCTGCCGACCTCGCTGGTCACCTTGATGTCGCCGCCCATCACGCCCGCCAAGAGCCGGCTGATGGTGAGCCCAAGGCCGGTGCCGGTCTGCGGCTGCGAGACGCCGAGCGCGCCGCGCTCGAACGGGGCAAAGATGCGTTCGAGGTCGTCCGGCTGGATACCGGGCCCGGTATCTATGATCTCGAACTCCGCAACGGGGCTGCGGTAATGCACGACGAACTGCACGCTGCCGGTCTGCGTGAACTTCAGCGCGTTCGACAAGAGGTTGATCAGAACCTGCCGCAGCCGCTTCTCGTCGGCATAGACGACGAGCGGCAGCACCGAAGGACGCTTGAACACGAAATCGATGCCCTTAGTCGTGGCCTGAACGCGAAACATGCCGACGAGCTGATCGAGAAATTCGCTCAGGCGGACCTCGTCACGCGACAGATAAAGCCGGCCGGCCTCGATCTTGGAGATATCCAAAATACCGTCGATCAATCCCGAGAGATGATCGGCGCTGCGGCGAACCACGCGCACCTGATCGCGCGGTTTTGTGGCGAGGCCGGTGTCTTGCTCCAGCAATTGCGCGTAGCCCGAGATGGCATTCAGCGGCGAGCGCAGTTCATGGCTCAGCCCGACCACATAGCGGCTCTTGGCAAGATTAGCTGACTCCGCCACTTCCTTGGCGCGCTGCAGCTCGGCATCGGTCCGCTTGTGCGCGTCGATCTCCTGGATCAAGAGCGCAGTCTGCCGTCGCGTCTCCGCCTCTGCCGCGCGGCGGCTTTGCTGCGCCAGCACGAACAGCCACGCCACCACGCCGATGATGATGGTGAGCGCGAAGAACACCTTCCACAGCACGTCCGATAGCGCGAATTCCTCGACGGGCATTGCCGCCGAGGTCTGCAGGTAGATCAGCCCGAGCGTCAGCCCGACCAGCCCCGCGGAAACCGCGAACACACCGAGATAGTGCCCGAATTGCGAATTGATCCGGGCGTAGATCGTCTCTGGCAGCAGTTTGCCCAGCATGTCAGACACCTGTGCGCCGGCGCGTGCATGTGGCTTGCAGAGATCGTGGCAGCGCGCATCGAGCGAACAGCACAGCGAGCAGATTGGCCCGGCATAGGCCGGGCAGGACGCCATGTCCTCCGGTTCGAACGAATGCTCGCAGATACAGCACTGGATCGCTTCCAGGTTCTGCCAGCTCCGCCTCGGCTTTCGCGCGATGTAATATTTGCCCTCGGTCGCCCAGGCGATCAGCGGCGCGGTGACGAAGGCAACCGCGAGCGCCACGAAGGCGGAGAGAGCCTTCGCCGTCGGGCCGAACAGGCCGTAAAAGGCCGAGATCGAGACGATCGTCGCGATCGTCATCGCGCCGACGCCGACCGGGTTGATGTCGCAGAGATGCGCGCGCTTGAACTCGATGTGCTGCGGCCGCAGGCCGAGCGGCTTGTTGATGACGAGATCGGTGACCAGCGCGCCGACCCAGGCAATCGCCACGTTGGAGTAAAGCGCCAGCGTCTGCTCCAGCGCTTTGTAGACGCCGATTTCCATCAACAGCAGCGCGACCAGGACGTTGAAGACGAGCCACACCACACGGCCGGGGTGGCTGTGCGTCAGCCGCGAGAAGAAGTTCGACCAGGCGATCGAGCCGGCATAAGCGTTGGTGACGTTGATTTTGATCTGCGAGAGAATGACGAACGTTCCGGTCAGCGCTAGCGCCATGTCCGGCTGCGACAGCACGTAGCGAAACGCCTCGAGATACATATGCGCGGGCTCGGCTGCCTGCTCGTTGGAGAGCCCGTGGCTCAACGCGAAAAAAGCGAGGAACGAGCCCAGCAGCAGCTTGAGCGCCCCAAAGATGATCCAGCCTGGGCCTGCGATCAGTAGCGAAATCCACCACGACGTCCGCGATGTGCGGCGGTCGCGGGGGAGAAACCGCAGGAAGTCGACCTGCTCGCCGATCTGCGCAACAAGCGAAAACACCACCGAGGCAGCGGTGCCGAACAGCAGCAGATCGAGATGGCCGGTTGCGTCTCCATGCTCGCCAGCGAATTTGCGCCACTCCGTGAACGAGTGCGGGTTGGCGTAGGCAATCGCGACGAAAGGGAGGATGTGCAGGACGATCCAGAGTGGCTGCGTCCACAATTGAAAGCGGCTGATCAGCGTGATGCCGTAGGTCACCAGCGGAATGATGACGACGGCGCTGATGAGATAGCCGAGCGGCCGCGGGATTCCGAAGCACATTTCGAGCGCGCTCGCGAGAATGACCGCCTCGATCGCGAAGAAGATGAACGTGAACGAGGCATAGATCAGCGAGGTAATGGTCGAGCCGATATAGCCGAAGCCGGCGCCGCGGGTCAGCAGATCAATATCGATGCCGCATTTGGCGGCATGATAGGCAATCGGCAGGCCGCAGAGGAAGATGATGACGCTGACGACCAGAATGGCTGACGTGGCGTTGGCGGCGCCATAATTGAGCGTAATGGTGCCGCCGATCGCTTCCAGCGCCAGAAAAGAGATGGCGCCGAGCGCGGTATTGGCGACGCGGGCGGCGGACCATCGCCGCGCGCTCTTGGCGGTGAAGCGCAGCGCGTAATCTTCCAGCGTCTGGTTGGCAACCCATTGATTATACTGGCGCCTGACGCGGTCTATCCGCTGCCGCCCTGCCACTGTGATGCTCCTGCCCGGCTCGACTGACCCACGCTAGCCAGCAAACTCCGTACCAAAATCTACGTCGCTATTTTGCGGTGCAGTATACGCGATCCCACGTATCTGTGCAGTGCACAATTCTGGGCAATCCTCGCCTGACCAATAAGCGTTCTTGAACAAAAATGGGGTGCTCATGTCAGACGAACCAAACAAGGGTTTGCAGTCGCCGCTTCGCCGAAAACTGCTGATGGGGGCGGCGGCATTGCCGTTCGTTTCGATCCTTCCACGGCCCTCATTCGGGGCAGGTCCCGCAACCGCCACCGTCAACACTACGGGCCTTGCAGTGACTGATACCGAAGTCACCGTCGGTATCCTGCACTCGGCGACCGGCACGATGGCGATTTCGGAGACCGGTTCGATCCAGGCCGAAAAGCTCGCGATCGAACAGATCAACGCCGCCGGTGGCGTGCTCGGGCGCAAGATCAAGTTTATCCAGGAAGACGGCGCCAGCGACTGGCCGACGTTTGCGGAAAAAGCCAAGAAGCTGCTCGTCAACGATAAGGTCGCGGCGATCATGGGCTGCTGGACCTCGGCCTCCCGCAAGGCGGTGCTGCCGGTGGTCGAACAGTACAATGGCATGCTCTACTATCCGACCTTCTACGAAGGTCTCGAGCAGTCGAAGAACGTCATCTACACGGGTCAGGAAGCGACCCAACAGATCCTCGCCGGGTTGAACTGGATCGCCAAGGAGAAGGGCGCCAAATCGTTCTTCTTCATCGGTTCGGATTACATCTGGCCGCGCACCTCGAACAAGATCGCGCGCAAGCACGTCGAGAACGTGCTGAAGGGCAAGGTCGTCGGCGAGGAATATTACGCGCTCGGCAGCACCCAGTTCAATTCGGTGATCAACAAGATCAAGCTGACCAAACCTGACGTAATTTTCACCGACGTTGTCGGCGGCTCCAACGTCGCCTTCTACAAGCAGCTCAAGGCAGCCGGCGTCGACCTTTCGAAACAGGCGCTGCTGACGATCTCGGTGACCGAAGACGAAATCGACGGCATCGGCGGCGAAAACATCGCGGGCGCCTATGCCTGCATGAAATACTTCCAGTCGCTCGACAATGCCAACAACAAGGCCTTCGTCGCCGCCTTCAAGAAAATGTGGGGCGAGAAGACCGTGATTGGCGACGTGACGCAGGCCGCCTATCTCGGCCCGTGGCTGTGGAAGTTGACGGTCGAGAAGGCCGGCAGCTTCGACGTCGACAAGATCGCAGCCGCATCGCCAGGCATCGAATTCAAGGGCGCGCCCGAAGCTTACGTGCGCATCCATGAAAACCATCACCTCTGGTCGAAGACCCGCGTCGGCAAGGCCAAGCTTGATGGCCAGTTCGAACTGATTTTCGAGACATCAGATCTGGTCGAGCCCGATCCGTTCCCGAAGGGCTATCAGTAAGGGCTGCGGAACTTCCCGCAACTTCCCAAGCAGCTCCCTGGCGTGGACCGTCAATCCGCGCTCACGACCCCGCGTCGCGAATATTCTCGCGGCGCGGGGGACCCTTCCCCTCGACGGAGAAGTTCAGATGTTCGGCGAATACTCGATCGGTGACCTCGGCTCCATCTTTGTCATGCAGGGTTTTGCGGGCCTGATCCTGTTTTCCGTCTACGTTCTGATGGCACTCGGTCTTGCGATCATCTTCGGCCAGATGGGCGTCATCAACATGGCGCATGGCGAGTTCATGATCCTCGGCGCCTACGTCACCTGGATGACGTCGAACCTGTTCCAGTCCTATCTGCCAAGCCTGTTCAGCGGCTATTTCTTTCTCGCGATGATGCTGGCCTTCCTCGCCTCCGGCGCGCTCGGAATGCTGGTGGAGTGGGTGTTGATCCGTCATCTCTACAAGCGGCCGCTTGATACACTGCTCGCTACCTGGGGCCTCAGCCTGATGCTGCAGCAGGCCTATCGCTCGGTCTTCGGCGCGCGTGAAGTCGGCGTCGAACTGCCGCAGTGGATGCTGGGCTCCCTCAAGGTGACCGACTCGATCGAGGTGCCGATCAACGGCGTCTTCGTGATGGCGCTGACGGTTTTGATTACATGTGCGGTCGCCTACGTCATGTACAAATCGCGCTGGGGTCGGCAGGTCCGCGCCGTCGTGCAGAACCGCATCATGGCGGGCGCTGTCGGGATCAACACCGCGAAAGTCGATCGTTATACCTATGCGCTGGGTTGCGGCATCGCTGGCGTCGCCGGCAGCGCCTTTACCATGATCGGCTCGACCGGGCCGACATCAGGCCAGCTCTATATCGTCGATACCTTCCTGGTCGTCGTATTCGGCGGCGCCGCGAGCCTGCTCGGCACCATCGCATCCGCCTTCTCGATCTCGCAGACGCAATCGACGCTCGAATTCTTCATGTCGGGATCGATGGCGAAGGTGCTGACGCTGCTCGCGGTGGTCGGAATTCTGATGCTGCGGCCGCAGGGGCTATTTGCCCTGAAGGTCCGCAAGTAACAAAAGGGGCTGACGCCATGAACGCCAATCGCTTTACCAACCGTTCAGAGCTGATCGGCATTCTGGTGCTTGCCGCCTTTCTCGTGGTCATCCTGCCGCTCTGCCTCGACGTCTTCAGGCTCAATCTCGTCGCCAAATATCTGACCTACGCCTTCGTGGCGCTGGGATTGGTGATCTGCTGGGGCTATGGCGGCATTCTCAGCCTGGGACAGGGCGTGTTCTTCGGCCTCGGCGGTTACTGCATGGCGATGTTCCTCAAGCTCGAGGCATCGAGCGTCGAGAACACCAAGATCCAGTCGACCCCCGGCATCCCGGATTTCATGGACTGGAATCAGATCACGGCGCTGCCGTTCTTCTGGAAACCGTTCCATAGCCTCACCTTTACCATTGCCGCCGTTATTCTGGTGCCGGGCATCTTCGCGCTGATTATTGGTGCAGCGATGTTCAAGCGCCGCGTCGGCGGCACCTACTTTGCCATCATTACGCAGGCGGTGGCGGCGATCCTGACCATCCTGATCGTGGGTCAGCAGGGCTACACCGGCGGCATCAACGGCATGACGGACCTCCGCACGCTGAAGGGGTGGGACATCCGTCCCGACCACGCCAAGATCGTCCTCTACTTCTTCGAGGTAGGCTGCCTGTTCATCTGCATCTTCATCGCCCAGTTCATCAGGCATTCGAAGCTCGGCCGTATCCTGGTCGCGATGCGCGACCAGGAAGACCGGGTTCGCTTCTCCGGCTACAGCGTTGCCAACTTCAAGATCTTCGCGTTCTGCGTCGCCGCCATCCTGTCTGCCATCGGCGGCGCCATGTTCGCGCTGCAGGTCGGATTCATGTCGCCATCCTTTGTCGGCATCGTGCCGTCGATCGAGATGGTGATCTACACCGCGGTCGGCGGCCGGCTCTCGATCCTGGGCGCCGTCTACGGAACCCTGCTCGTCAATTTCGCCAAGACCAGCCTTTCGGAATCTTTCCCCGAGCTCTGGCTGTTCGGTCTGGGCGGACTGTTCATCGCGGTGGTGCTCGCTTTCCCCAATGGCCTCGCCGGCATCTGGCAGGATCACGTCCAGCCGCGGATCGACCGGCTGATCTCGTCACGCAAGCCGAAGGCCGAAAGCGCCTGGACCGACAACTCCGTCGCCGACGGCGCGCCGGCAGAGTGAGGAGGACATCATGCTGATTGGTCATCAACCCAAACCTTTCCTACTCGCGGTCGAAGGGCTCACCGTATCCTTTGACGGCTTCAAGGCGGTCAACGATCTCTCCTTCTATGTCGAGGAGAACGAGATCCGCGTCATCATCGGCCCCAACGGCGCCGGCAAGACCACGGTTTTGGACCTGATTTGCGGAAAGACCAGGGCGACGTCAGGCAAGATCGAGTTTCGCGGCAAGGAGCTGACGAAGCTGAAGGAGAACCAGATCGTGAAGGCCGGGGTAGGGCGCAAATTCCAGACCCCGTCGATCTACGATGACCTCACGGTGTTCGAGAATCTCGAGATTTCGTTTCCACGCGGACGTACCGTTTTCGGCGCGCTGACGTTTACGCGCGACGCCACCGTGCGCGACCGCGTGCATGAAGTAGCCGAAATGATCTTCCTCAAGGACCGCCTCGACATGAGCGCGGCGCTGCTCAGCCATGGGCAGAAGCAGTGGCTGGAGATCGGCATGCTGCTGATCCAGGACCCGGATTTGCTGATGCTCGACGAGCCCGTCGCCGGCATGAGCGTCAGCGAGCGCGCCAAGACCGCCGAGCTCCTGAACCGCATCATCAAGGACCGCTCGGTGCTGGTCATCGAGCACGACATGAAATTCGTCGAGGACATCGCTCACAAGGTCACGGTGCTGCACCAGGGCCAGATCCTGTCGGAGGGCACCATGGAGAAGGTCAAGAACGATCCGAAGGTGATCGAAGTTTACCTGGGACATTAGCGCATGATCCCGGAAAGTGGCGTCCGGTTTCCGGACCAGATCATGCGCAGGGATTAAGGAGCACGTTCATGCTGGCTATCTCCGATCTTCACGTCGCCTACGGCCAGAGCGAAGTGCTGCACGGCCTCAATGTGTCGGTCGCACCCAACGAGATCATTGCGATCATGGGTCGCAACGGCATGGGCAAGACCACGCTGATGAAATCGCTGATGGGCATTGTGCCGACCAAGAGCGGCTCGGTGACCATGGATGGCGCCGAGCTCAGGGCTCTGCCGAGCTACGAACGCGTCGCCAAGGGGCTCGCCTACGTGCCGCAGGGCCGTATGATTTTCTCGACCATGACGGTGAAGGAAAACATCGAGACCGGTCTCGTGGTGTCGGGCGGCTCCGAAGTGCCCGAGGACATCTACGAGCTGTTTCCGGTGCTGCTGGAGATGAAGAACCGCCGCGGCGGCAATCTCTCCGGCGGCCAGCAGCAACAGCTCGCGATTGCCCGCGCGCTCGCCACCAAGCCGAAGGTGCTGCTGCTCGATGAGCCAACCGAGGGCATCCAGCCGTCGATCATCAAGGACATGGCGCGCACCTTGAAGCGGATCCGCGACGAGCGCGGCCTGTCGATCGTGGTCTCCGAACAGGTGTTGAGTTTTGCGCTCGATATCGCCGACCGCGTGCTGGTCATCGAGAACGGCGAGATCGTCCGTGATGATCCGCGCGAGCTCGTCGATGCCGCGCAAGTCTCGAAATTCTTGTCTGTGTAAACCCGCAAACCGTGCTGTCTAAAAGGGGAGCTATCGATGCCAGAGACACTGATCAAGGTCGATCTTTCGAAGTCGGCCTACGACAACGACATGATCCACAACCGCTGGCATCCCGATATTCCGATCGTGGCATGGGTCAATCCGGGCGACGACTTCATCATCGAGACCTATGACTGGACCGGCGGCTTCATCAAGAACAACGATTCTGCCGACGACGTGCGCGACATCGATTTGTCGATCGTGCACTTCCTTTCCGGCCCGATCGGCGTCAAGGGCGCCGAGCCCGGCGATTTGCTGGTAGTCGACCTGCTCGACGTCGGTCCACTCAAGGAGAGCCTGTGGGGCTTCAATGGCTTCTTCTCCAAGCAAAATGGCGGCGGCTTCCTGACCGATCATTTCCCGCTGGCGCAGAAATCGATCTGGGACATCAAGGGTCTCTACACCTCGTCGCGCCATGTGCCGGGCGTGAACTTTGCCGGCCTGATCCATCCCGGCCTGATCGGCTGTCTGCCCGATCCGAAATTGCTGGCGACCTGGAACGAACGCGAGACCGCGCTGATCGCGACCAATCCGACGCGGGTGCCGGGCCTCGCCAATCCGCCGTTCGCCGCGACTGCGCATGCCGGCCGCGCGAAAGGTGAAGCCAAGGCCAAGGTCGGCGCCGAAGGCGCGCGCACCGTGCCGCCGCGCGAGCATGGCGGCAATTGCGACATCAAGGATCTGTCGCGCGGCTCGAAAATCTTCTTTCCGGTCTATGTGCCGGGCGGGGGGCTCTCGATGGGTGACCTGCACTTCAGCCAGGGCGACGGCGAGATCACCTTCTGCGGCGCCATCGAAATGGCCGGCTGGCTGCATTTGAAGGTCGATATCATCAAGGACGGCGTCGCCAAATATGGCATCAAGAATCCCGTGTTCAAGCCGTCGCCGATCACGCCGAACTATAAGGATTATCTGATCTTCGAGGGCATCTCGGTCGACGAGGCCGGCAAGCAGCATTACCTCGACGTCCACATCGCCTACCGCCAGGCGTGTTTGAACGCGATCGAATATCTGAAGAAGTTCGGCTACTCCGGCGCGCAGGCTTATTCGATCCTCGGCACCGCGCCGTGCCAGGGCCACATCTCCGGCGTGGTCGACGTGCCCAACGCCTGCGCCACGCTGTGGCTGCCGACGGAGATCTTTGACTTCGACATCATGCCGTCGTCGGCAGGTCCGATCAAACACATCACGGGCGACATCCAGATGCCGATCTCGCCGGACAAGTGATCTAGCGCGCGAAGGATGCAGGACGGCATGCGTGCCGGCCGCCCGCATCCGCCGCTGAACGATGACACTGCGCAAGGAAACCAGATGCCCGTCTACGAATACCTCTGCAACGGTTGCGGCCCGTTCACCGACATGCGGCCGATGGCCGAATGCGATGAGCCGCAGGACTGCCCACGCTGCGAGAATGAATCGCCGCGCGTGATCCTGACCGCGCCGGCTTTCTTCTGCATGCCCTCGGATAAACGTAAGGCGATCGCGACCAACGAGCGCAGCGCCCACGCGCCGAAGACACTTGGCGAATACAAGGCTTCGCATGGCTCCGGCTGTGGCTGCTGTTCGCGCAAGAAGCCGGCCCGGCTGCTGACCAAGACAAAGAGCGGCGCCAAAGGCTTTCCGACTGCGCGACCCTGGATGATCAGTCACTGATCGACGCAACTCAAACCAAAAGAACAGGCGATTCCAATGCTTCACGGTGATATTTCCAGCAGCAACGACACAGTCGGCGTCGCTGTAGTGAATTACAAAATGCCGCGCCTGCACACCAAGGCCGAGGTGCTCGACAACGCCCGCAAGATCGCCGACATGATTGTCGGCATGAAGCTCGGCCTGCCAGGCATGGATCTCGTGATCTTCCCTGAATATTCCACCCACGGCATCATGTACGACTCCAAGGAGATGTACGAGACCGCGTCGTCGATCCCAGGGACTGAGACGGAAATCTTTGCCGAAGCCTGCCGCAGGGCAAAGGTGTGGGGCGTGTTCTCGCTCACCGGCGAGCGCCACGAGGAGCACCCGCACAAGGCGCCCTACAACACCTTGATCCTGATGAACGACAAGGGCGAGATCGTCCAGAAATACCGCAAGATCATGCCGTGGGTGCCGATCGAAGGCTGGTATCCCGGCAACTGCACCTATGTCTCCGAAGGTCCCAAGGGATTGAAGGTCAGCCTGATCATTTGCGACGACGGCAATTTTCCGGAAATCTGGCGCGACTGCGCCATGAAGGGCGCCGAGCTGATCGTGCGCTGCCAGGGCTACATGTATCCGGCCAAGGAACAGCAGATCCTGATTTCCAAGGCAATGGCCTGGGCCAACAATGTCTATGTCGCGGTCGCCAATGCCGCCGGCTTCGACGGCGTCTATTCCTATTTCGGCCACTCCGCGATCATCGGCTTCGACGGCCGCACGCTGGGCGAGACGGGCGAGGAGGAGTACGGCATCCAGTACGCGGGTCTGTCGAAGAGCCTGATCCGCGACGCGCGCCGCAACGGCCAGTCACAGAACCACCTCTTCAAGCTGCTGCATCGCGGCTATACCGGCATGATCAATTCCGGCGAAGGCGCGCGGGGCCTCGCGGCCTGTCCGTACGATTTCTATGCCAAGTGGATCACCGACCCCGAAGGTACCCGCGAAATGGTCGAGGCGATGACGCGGCCCACGGTCGGCACCGACGAATGCCCGATCGACGGGATTCCGAACGAGGCGACGGCGAGCAATTATTAGCCCTTGTGCGCGCCACGCGCACAATTGTCGTCCCGGCCTTGCGCCGGGACCCATAACCACCAATGTGAGTTTTGGCGCGAACGCCGGGGCCGCGATTTCCTTCCAATCTGATTCTCGTGGTTATCGGTCCCTGCTTTCGCAGGGACGACGATGTGGAGACATCATCGCGTCATTCGTCTAAAGTCAGCACCCGCGACTTTGGACGAACGAGGCAATCTTGCAAACAAGAAAATTCGGCACCAATAACTCCGACGTTTCCGTAATCGGGCAGGGCACCTGGTACCTCGACCGCGGCGACCGCAAGGCGGCGATCGCGGCGCTCCGCCGTGGTATCGAAACCGGCATGACCCATATCGACACCGCCGAGATGTATGGCGATGCCGAACCCGTGATCGCGGACGCGATCGCAGGCCTGCCGCGGGAACAACTCTTCGTGGTCTCAAAAGTGCTGCCGAGCAACGCCTCGCGGCGCGGCACCGTTACCGCCTGCGAGCGCTCGCTGAAGCGGCTAAAGACCAATTATCTCGATTGCTATCTCCTGCACTGGCGAGGTTCCTATCCGTTCGAGGAGACGGTCGCCGCATTCGAGGAGCTGGTAGCGAGCGGAAAGATCCGTTCCTGGGGCGTCAGCAATTTCGATTGTGACGATCTCGACGAACTGCTCGACGTCGCGGGCGAGGGCAAGATTGCCTGCAATCAGGTGCTCTATCATCTGCAGGAGCGCGCGATCGAGCACGCCGTGATCCCGTGGTGCGAGAAGCATGGCGTTGGCGTCGTCGCCTATTCGCCGTTTGGCCATGATGATTTCCCGTCGCTGCGCAGCAAGAGCGGCGGGGTGCTGCAGGCGATTGCCGAGGCGCACAAAGCGAGCCCGCGCCAGGTCGCGCTGGCGTTCCTCACGCGCGCGCCGTCGGTGCTCGCGATTCCAAAAGCCTCCAGCGCGGAACACGCGGCGGAGAATGCGCGGGCAGGGGATTTGAAGTTGAGCGATGCCGAGATTGTCGCACTCGACAAGGCTTTTCCACGCGGACCCAAACCGCGTGGTCTCCCGATGCTGTAGTCCCTCCCATCTCCCGCTCTTCGCGGGGTCGAGACAAGCGAAGCTTGCTCTTGGAGGGTAGGGGTGAGGGGCTCTCACCGCGAGCACTATGCCTATCGATGGACCTGTACCCCTCATCCGGATTGCTTCGCAATCCGACCTCTCCCTGCAAGCGGGGCGAGGTTGAAGCGGAGTTCGCGCCACCATTGATGCGCCAACGCCGTCAGCGGAACACCGTCCTTAACAAAGTGTTGCAATCGCGCCCTCAGCGCATATCCGCATCCTGTTTTCAGGCCTAGTCGCATCGGGCGAATTGGTGTTTTTTAGAACCTCGCCCGATTCGAAAATTGCTGCCTTCGAGATTGCCGTGACACCGCCCCCCGCCGCAGCCGCGAGGCTGGACAGCGCTCCATTACCTTTGCCATCGAAGAAAACCGCCACCGTCCGCAAGGCGCCCGCGCGCGCCGATCGGCCGTTCAAGGGCATTGCGCTGGTGCTGGCCTCGACGGTGTTTCTCGGCACCTCCGACGTCACCGCGAAATATCTGTCAGCGACGCTGCCCTCGATCGAGATCGCCTGGATTCGCTTCCTGGTGTTCGCGATGATCATGACCCCGGCGATGATGCCGGGTTCCCCGCTGTACGCGCTGCAGACCAAACGCCGCGGCCTGCATCTCCTGCGCGGCGCGGCGCTGCTCGGCTCGTCGCTGTTCTTCATCTCCGGCCTGCGGTTCCTTCCTATTGCGGAAGCCTCCGCCACCGGCTTCGTCGCGCCGCTGTTCGTCACGGCGTTGTCGATCATCTTTCTCGGCGAGAAGGTCGGCTTGCGCCGCTGGATCGCGACCGGCGTTGGCCTGGTCGGCGTGCTGATCATCCTGCGTCCTGGCACCGGCGCGTTTCACCCGGCTGCGTTCTTTCCGCTGGTCTCGGCGCTGGCCTGGGCCTGCACGCTGATCATGACGCGGATGATGAGCGGCAGCGAGCGCGCCATCACCACCATGACCTATTCGTCGATCGCTGGGCTCCTCATTCTTTCGGCGCTGGTGCCGTTCGTCTGGGTGATGCCGACCTGGCACGATATCGCCTTCGGCATCCTGATCGGCATTGCCTCCACCGCGGGGCAGTGGATCGTGGTGCTGGCGTTTCGCTATGCCGACGCCTCCGTGCTGGCGCCGTTCTCCTACACGCAATTGCTGTGGGTCAGCCTGCTTGGCTTCCTGATCTTCGGTGAAGTGCCGGATGCCTACACCATCACCGGCGCCGCTTTCATCGTCGCCTCTGGCCTCTATACCGCCCATCGCGAACGGGTACGGCAGTCACAACTTCTTACGGTCTCGGGTGAGTCGTCACCGAACGCTTGATCCGGGCCACCGACAAGAAGGCACCAATTCCCGCGCCAGCAAGAGGCTTGTACGCTGTTCGTGGTGATCCTCCATGCTAAGGTGAGAAAAAATCACCGGGAGGATCATTCGTGCGCGCAGCCATTTTCCGCAACGGGGAAATTGTCGTCGACGAGATGCCGGAGCCAAAGCCCGGTGCCGGGCAGGTGCTGGTGAAGTCGCTGGCCTGCGGCATCTGCGGCTCCGACCTGCATGCGCGCAAACATGCGCACCGCATGGTGGAGCTCGCCAAATATTTCCCGGGCCGCAAGCCGATGGATCTATCGCGCGACGTCGTGTTCGGCCATGAATTCTGCTGCGAGGTGCTCGACTACGGTCCTGACACCACGGGCAAGTTCAAGGCGGGCACCAAGGTTTGCTCGCTGCCGGCGCTGCTGACCCCGGAAGGCCCGAAGGGCATCGGCTACTCCAACGACAATGTCGGTGCTTACGCCGCGCGCATGCTGCTCAGCGAGGCCTTGCTGCTGGAAGTCCCGAACGGCCTTGCCGCCGAACACGCCGCGCTGACCGAGCCTCTGGCCGTCGGTGTACACGCGGTAGCAAAAGCCGACATCAGAGGCGGCGAGGTGCCCTTGGTGATCGGCTGCGGGCCGGTCGGGCTCGCCGTCATCGCAGCGCTGAAGATCAGGGGACTGCACCCGATCGTCGCCGCCGATTATTCGCCGGCTCGCCGCGCGCTCGCCGAAAAGCTCGGCGCCGACGTCGTCGTCGATCCCGCGCGCACGCTGCCTTACGCGACCTGGGCCGAGCACGCCCAGATGTCGCCGAAGGAAAAAGCTGCACGCCCGCCGCTGCAGGCGCTGTTGCCGGCGCTGAAACCCGCGCTGATTTTCGAATGCGTCGGCATGCCCGGCCTGATC
This sequence comes from Bradyrhizobium australiense, assembly GCF_013114825.1. Taxonomy (GTDB): domain Bacteria; phylum Pseudomonadota; class Alphaproteobacteria; order Rhizobiales; family Xanthobacteraceae; genus Bradyrhizobium; species Bradyrhizobium australiense. Next base: position 680,482 of record NZ_JAAVLX010000001.1, read on the forward strand.
CAGCAGGTGTTCGAGGGCGCGCCGCGCGACGCCCGCATCGCCGTGGTCGGTGTCTGCATGGAAACCGACCGCTCCGAACCGATGCTGGGCATCATGAAGGAGCTCAACGTTCAATACGTGCTGGGCTACACGCCCGAGGAATTCGCCTATTCGCTCCGCTTGATCGCGGAAGGGCAGGTGGATGCCGCCTCGATGGTAACCGCTACCGTCGGTATCGACGGCGTCGCCAAGGCATTCGCCGATCTCGCCAACCCGGAAGTGCATACCAAGATTATCGTCGAGCCGTGGCGGTGAGGGCAGCGTAGCGATGTAGGGTGGGCAAAGGCGCGTCAGCGCCGTGCCCACCATTCATCCACATTCTCATGTTTGATGGTGGGCACGCGGAACCTGTCATCGGGCGCGCATTCGCGAGACCCGTTGGCTTTGCCCACCCTACGGCAGTTGACGTTTCGGATACTCAAGCTGCATCGCGACGAAGTCGGCTGTATCTGTTCCGTAGCGCGCGGCAATACCCGCGAGCGCGTTGTCCAGCGCTTCGGTCGGTTTCGCATCCTCGGTCGCTGGCAGCAATCGCGCGGCGGGCCAGTTCGCCGCGACCTGATCGGGAAGGATGCGCAAGCCGCCGCGGCTCTGCTGCGCGCCGGCAGAGCTGGCGAACGTCACCGCCTGCGAGCGGTAGGTCCGCGACCACGCGTCGGTTACTAGCGCCAGCGACACTTCATCAACGTCGTCCTTGAGCTCGATGCCGAGCTGCTCGTGCGCCCAGAACGCGGCCGTGTTACGGATGGCGGTCAACGCAAACGGGCGCGTGAACTTGAACGCGTCGCTCTCGTGGCGCGCATTCCACTCGGCGAGCCCGATCTCGCTGCCAACGGCGCGCGCCTTGTCGGGGCCGGCAATCGCCTCGATCAAGGTGAGCGACATCGGCATCGACGCCGTTATCCCGGTGGTCGTCGCCACGCCTTTGTCGACCACCAGCCGCCGATCCCTGACATAGCGCATCGTCGGATGCTTGCCGCGAAGCTCCTTGACGAAATACCAGTGCGTGGTGGCCTGCTTGTCGTGCAGTAGCCCGGCATCGCCAACCACCTTGGCGCCGGCGCAGACGCCGATCACGATTGCGCCCTTGGCCGACTGGCTCCGGATCCATTGCAGCGCCTCCGGATCGTCGTCGCGGCTCATGGCAGGGACGATGACGTAGTCGGCGCCATCAAAATGCTGCGCATCGAACTCCGCGACGGTCGCCTGCGGTTCGACCTTGAGCGTCGGATAGAGCGTCACCGGTCCCGGTTTCGTCGCCAGCGTGACCACATCGGCGACGTCGGCGCGCTTGAGGATGCCATAGGGCATGAGGTAATCGGTGGTCTCGGTGGCGTCGTTGATCCCGATGATCGCGATCAGCGGCCGCTGTCGCTTCGGCGGCTTCAGCGCCGCGACCGTCGCATCGCGCTCTTGTTGCGTGATCGCTGGCGGGGCTGCGGCCGAAGGCGCCGGCGGCAGCGAGAAAATCCAGGCTCCGCCGATCACGGCGACAAGCGCGACCGCGCCGAGCGCGCTCCACAATACACGTCGCGAATTCATCGGTTTGCCGGCACGCGCCTCACTCATCTCAATCAACCGCAGTCTACTGCCGCCGTGGTCCGTCTGAAATGACGTAAATCCGGCGAAAACGGCCATGCGTCCGCTTCAGTCCAACCGGCGCGGCGGCCATTGCCTCACGCCGCGTGAGGCCGCAGCTTTGCGGACGAGCGTAGCCAAGCTTTGACGCCCTCTGGACAAGGAGGGCTTCATGCCATCGGACAGACGTATGTTTTTGGGCGCAGGCCTCGGCGTCGCCGCCGCGCTCGCTTCGCGCGCCAGCGGGTTGACGACGTCGGCGCAGACGGTCTCGGCAGACGATCCGTCTCTGCCTGCCAATGTCCGCCTTGATCCGGAGGGTCGCGCCGCTGCCGCCCATGATTTTGGCCGCCTCATTCACAAGCAACCGCGCGGCGTGCTCAGGCCCGCATCGAGCGCCGACATTGCCGGCCTGATGCGATGGGCGAGACAACAGGGCGTCAAGGTGGCGGCGCGCGGGCAGGGCCACTCGATCTATGGCCGCTCCCTGGCCGAATGCGGCATCGTGGTCGATATGAGCGCGATGAACTCGGTCCGCGATGTCGGGCACGATCGCGTCGTGGTCGACGCCGGAGCGCCGTGGCGAGATCTGCTTGACGCGACCTTGGCGGAGAGACTTACGCCGCCCGTACTGACCAATTGTCTCGGCCTCTCGGTCGGGAACGATCGCGGTGGGAGGCATCGGAGCCACGTCATCCCGGCATGGCATGCAAACAGACAACGTCATCGCGCTGGACGTGGTGACGGGTGATGGCAATGAACTGAGTTGCTCGGCGGTCGCTAACCCGGATCTCTTCGATGGCGTCCGCGCCGGCCTCGGCCAATGCGGCATCGTTACGCGGGCAACGCTGCGTCTGGTGCGCGCGCCCGAGCGTATCAGGCGCTTTCAGCTCTTCTACCGCGATTTGCCATTGTTGACGGCGCACCAGCGGCGCGTGCTGACGGAAGGACGCTTCGACCAGTTGCAGGGGGCCATTCTTCCCGATGGAAGCGGCGGTTGGCGGTACCAACTCGACGGCGCAATAACCTATGGCAGCGGCTCGGCGCCCGACGACAAGGCTGTGCTTTCCGGATTGTCAGATGAGCGCGGCGCCGCCGTCATCGCCGACCTGACCTATCGCGAGGATGCCCTGGCGTTTGGAAAGTTCGAAAATCTGCTTCGGTCGAAGGGCCTGTGGTTCAATCCGCAGCCTTGGCTTTTGACGTTCCTGCGCGGCAGCAACGCCGAACGGATCGCAGGCGATGCCTTGACCGGCTTGACGCAGGACGATGTCGGCCCATTCGGCCGGATTACCTATTATTCCGTGCTAACAGCAGCGTTTCGGACTCCGTTGGTCCGACTGCCGGCGGAGGACGTCGTCTATGCCTTCAATCTCATTCGCATCCCGGTGTCGAACGATCCGGCGGCGGCGCAGCGGATGATCGCGGCGAATCGTACGTTCTACGATCGCATTCGAGAAGCCGGCGGCGTTCAGTACCCGGTCGGTGCCTTTGCGATGTCGCCCGAAGACTGGGAGGCTCATTTCGGATCAGGCTGGCCGCAGTTTCGCGAAGCCAAGCGGCGCCATGATCCCGGACATCTGCTGGCGCCCGGCTACAACATATTCTGACGCGCGGATATTCTAGAGGCTAGAGAAGATCCGCCTTCAGGCTGCTCGCCAGAAAATCCAGGAATCGCCGGAGGCGGTCCAGCGGCGCCCGTGTCGGCGGCCAGACCAGTTGGATCGGCATTCCCTTGGCTAGTAATTGCAAGATCGGCAGACTTCGCTTCGATAAACAGCTGACGATCGGCAAATCACTTCTGATTTTCCGAAATCGTGTCAAGCCCAGGAATCAAAAAGAATCAAAAATATTCCGCTTAACGCGAGAGGCAAATCAGTCGCATAACTCCGCCCGTCTCACCCAATTGAGGGGCGGCTCGCGATCGTCACGAACGTGCGGTGAGATGCGATGGACGCTGAATGCGCAAGACGTACGCGCAGGAAGCGTACGGCGAAGTCGTGTGGTCCTGATGTCGCGGTGCTGGCATTAAGTTGCGCAGATTTCATTTTGCGCAGCGACGGTGGCAAAAGAGCCGTTCACCGGGGAGAGCTCGAAGTAAGCCGTAAAGCCATCGCGCAGGGAAGGCCGGGATGCTCCCGCTGTACCTGTATGCTCGTGTGCGTTCTCTTTTGCGCACTTTGCACACGAGACCGCGGGTGCAGCCAGCACCCGGTCTTCCCTGCGCCCTCTGATTGGAGAGGGCGGGAAGTTGATAGCAAACCTCGGGCGCCATGCGTCGCGAGATCGCGAAGTCACATTCAGTTGTCATCGTCCGTGAAGGCGGACGATCCAGTATTCCAGAGACAGCCAATGATCGAACCGAGAAGCCGCGGCGTACTGGATCCCCGCCTTCGGGGGAAGACGAACCCATGCAACGTCCAGCGCCGTCGTCCAGGACAAGCGAGCGTAGCGAGCGCGATCCGGGACCCATACGCCGCGGCAGTTGTTATTCTGGGAGGATGGTCGACGGCCTCCCTCAACAATGCACATCTGTGGTTATGGGTCCCTGCGTTCGCAGGGACGACAGCTACACCGGCAGCGCGATCGAATACTTCACCTGGCTCAGCGCAAAGCTCGACTCGATCGAGGCAATGCCGTCGAGCCGCGTCAGCTTGTTCTTCAGGAACGCTTCGTAGGAGGAGAGATCGGCGGCGACCACGCGCAAGAGGTAATCGCGGTTGCCCGTCATCAGATAACACTCCAGCACCTCATCCCATTTCGAGATCGCCTTGGCAAACCGGTTGAGATCCTCTTCCTTCTGCCGCGCCAGCTTGATCGAGATGAAAACACTGACATGCAGCCCGAGCGATTTCTGGTCGACGGTCGCGATATAGCGGGTGATGACGCCGCGCTCTTCCAGAAGCTTGACGCGGCGATGGCACGGCGACACGGACAGGCCGACCTTGTCGGCGAGCTCCTGCATGGTCATGCGGCTGTCGGACTGCAACAAAGCGAGAATCTTGCGGTCGATGGCGTCGAGTGAGGGCATTGGGATGAACTCGGGGTTTGGAAGCTAATGGTGGGAAATTATCCCAATATTGGGCGGTATGTCGCAGGAAATTGAGAATTTTGGTGGCTCACCGCCCGCTAAAATCGGCGCATACTGAACGTCTCCGGAGCACGGCCATGCCCATCGAGCCCGAACGCCTGGAAATGCTAACCGCGCTGGCGCGCAAGGTGCTCTGGCTGTCGTCGTGGACCATCCATCACGCCAATCACGTCAGGCCCAACGTCGACGGGCTGAAGGTCGGTGGCCATCAGGCATCATCCGCCTCGCTCGCCAACATCATGTCGGCGCTGTACTTCTCCGTGCTGCGTCCGCAGGATCGTGTCGCGGTGAAGCCGCATGCGAGCCCGGTGTTTCACGCCATCCAGTATCTGTTCGGCCACCAGACCCGCGACAAGCTGGAAAATTTCCGCGGCTTCAAGGGCGCGCAGTCCTATCCGTCGCGCACCAAGGACGCCGACGACGTCGACTTCTCCACCGGCTCGGTCGGCCTCGGTGTCGCGCAAACGCTGTTCTCCTCGCTGGTGCAGGACTACGTCACCGCGCATGGCTGGATGAAGGACCGGCCAGAAGGGCGGATGATCGCGCTCGTCGGCGATGCCGAAATGGATGAGGGCAACATTTTCGAGGCGCTGCTCGAGGGGTGGAAGCATGCGCTACGCAATACCTGGTGGGTGGTCGACTACAACCGCCAGAGCCTCGATGCCGTCGTGCGGGAAGGGCTGTGGGAGAAGTTCGAGACCATGTTCCGCAATTTCGGCTGGGAGGTGGTGATCGTGAAGTACGGCCGCCTTATGCAGGCGGCGTTCGCCGAACCCGGCGGCGAGGCGCTGAAGCGCTGGATCGATAATTGCCCGAACCAGATGTATGCGGCGCTGTGCTTCCAGGGCGGCGCTGCGTTCCGCAAGCACTTGCAGGACGACATCGGCGATCAGGGGCAAGTATCGCAACTGATCGATCGCCGCAGCGACGACGAGTTGTTGGCGCTGATGTCCAATTTGGGCGGACACGACATGGCCAGCATGATCGAGGCATTTGAATCGATCGATCACGATCGGCCCGTCTGCTTCATCGCCTACACCATCAAAGGCGTCGGCCTGCCGATGCAGGGCCACAAGGACAACCACGCCGGCCTGATGACGGTTGCGCAGATGGAGAAGTGGCGCGCAACGCAGAACATCCGTTCCGGCCACGAATGGGACAAGTTCGAAGGCCTGTCACAGACGCCGGCCGAGCTCGAAGCATTTTTGGCGGCTGCGCCCTTCAACCAGGAAGGCCGCCGCCGACTGACCGCGCCTGTGATCGAGGTGCCCGAGCGGCTTACCTTCAAGCCGGCGGCACAGATGGCGACGCAGCAGGGCTTTGGGCTGGTGCTGAACGAACTCGCGCGCGGCGATACCGAACTGGCTTCGCGCATCGTTACCGCGTCGCCGGATGTCACCGTCTCGACCAATCTGGGCGCCTGGGTGAATCGTCGCGGGCTGTTCGCGAAAGCCGAGAACCACGACCTGTTCCGGCAGGAGAAGATCCCGTCCGCCTATAGCTGGGAATTCTCGCCGAAGGGCCAGCACCTCGAGCTCGGCATCGCCGAGATGAATTTGTTCATCATGCTCTCGGCGTTGGGGCTGTCGCATCAGATCAACGGCGAACGGCTGCTGCCGGTCGGCACGCTGTACGATCCCTTCATCGAGCGCGGCCTCGATGCGCTGAACTACGCCTGTTACCAGGACGCACGCTTCATGGTGGTGGCGACGCCATCCGGCATCACGCTGGCGCCGGAAGGCGGCGCGCATCAGTCGATCGCGACGCCCCTAATCGGCATGGCGCAGGACGGGCTGGCTTCGTTCGAGCCGGCGTTCGTCGATGAACTTGCCGTGATCATGGGATGGGGCTTCCGCCACATGCAACGGGAGAACGGCGAGGGCGGTTCGGTCTACCTGCGGCTGTCGACCCGCACCGTCGACCAGCCGCAGCGGATCATGACGCCGACCCTGCAGAACGACATCACCTCGGGCGCCTACTGGCTGCGTGAGCCAGGCGCCAATTGCGACGTCGTGATCGCCTATACCGGCGCGGTCGCGCCCGAGGCGATCGAGGCGGTGGGCTTCATCGGCGAAAGCCACCGCGATGTCGGTTTACTGGCGGTAACCTCCGCTGACCAGCTGCATGCGGGTTGGTCCGCTGCGCGGAATTTGCGGCGCGACCGCCGCGCCGTGCAGCACCTCAGCCACATCGAAAAGCTGCTGGCGCCGCTGTCGCGGGATTGCGGCCTCGTCACCGTAATCGACGGTCATCCGGCCGCGCTCGGTTGGCTCGGCAGCGTCCGCGGCCACCGCACTGAAGCGCTCGGCGTCGAGCAGTTCGGCCAGACCGGCACCATTGGCGACCTCTACCGCCACTACGGCATCGACGCCAACGCCATCATCGACGCGGCGGAAAGCCTCACGGTAGGCGCGCCCGTGCGGCATAGGAAGATGGCGGTATAGCCGTCGTCCCTGCGAACGCAGGGACGCATAACCACAGGGAGGAGTTGTCTAGGAGGACGTCTGCCAGTGCACCCCAAGATAGGCCGCGGCGTATGGGTCCCTGCGTTCGCAGGGACGACGGTGAAAAGAGGCACACTTGCCACACCAACGCCCCCGTCCTTATATCCAGCGCCTGCCGCATCGCGGCACCCCGCATATGGCGGGTTCAACTGCCCTGGCTTTCGTGCAAGGATGCCTGCCGAACGCTACCGTTCCTCCTTCATTGCTCCGAGATTAAAGAGGTTTCCGATGGTCAATCGCATGCAGTTCTACATCGATGGCGCCTGGGTTGATCCCGTCATCAAGAAGTCCACCCCCGTCATTAATCCGGCGACCGAAGAAGCGATGTATGAAGTTGCGCTCGGCTCCAAGGCGGACCTCGACAAGGCCGTGGCCGCCGCCAAGCGAGCCTTCGTGACCTATTCGCAGACCAGCCGCGAAGAGCGCATCGCGCTCTTGGAAAAGATCATCACCATCTACAAGGGCCGCATGAAGGAGATCGGTGCCGCCGTCTCCGACGAGATGGGTGCGCCGCTGCCGATGGCCGAACGCCTGCAGGCCGGCGCCGGTCTTGGCCACATCGCCTCCACGCTGGAGGTGCTGAAGAACTACCATTTCGAAGAGACGCTCGGTTCGGCCGTGGTCGTGCGCGAGCCGGTCGGGGTCGTCGGCATGATCACGCCGTGGAACTGGCCGCTCAACCAGATCGCCTGTAAGGTCGCGCCCGCGCTCGCCGCCGGCTGCGCCATGATCCTGAAACCCTCGGAATTCACGCCGACCTCGGCGTTGATCTTCGCCGAGATCCTCCATGAAGCAGGCGTGCCGAAGGGCGTGTTCAATCTGCTCAACGGCCTCGGCCCCGAAGTCGGCGCCGCGATGGCCGAGCATCCCGATATCGACATGATCTCGTTCACCGGCTCGACCCGCGCCGGCGTCGACGTCGCCAAGCGCGCCGCGCCGACCGTGAAGCGCGTCAGCCAGGAACTCGGCGGCAAGTCGCCGAACGTCATCCTCGAAGGCGCCGACCTCACCAAGGCCGTCACCGGCGGCGTGATGCACATGTTCAACAACTCCGGACAGTCCTGCAACGCGCCGTCGCGGATGATCGTGCCGCTGTCCAAGATGAAGGAAGTCGCCGCCATCGCAAAGGGCGTCGCCGACAAGACCAAGGCCGGCGATCCGCGTGCCGAAGGCACCACGATCGGCCCCGTGGTCAATCGCGGCCAGTGGGACAAGATCCAGGCGCTGATCCAGAAGGGCATCGACGAAGGCGCCACGCTGGTCGCCGGCGGTCCCGGTCTCCCCGAGGGCGTCAACAAGGGCTTCTATGTCCGCCCGACCATCTTCGCCGACGTCACCAACGAGATGACGATCGCACGTGAAGAAATCTTCGGACCTGTGCTGACCATCATCGGCGCCAGGGATGAAGCCGATGCCGTGCGCATCGCCAATGACACGCCCTATGGTCTCGCCGGTTACGTCTCGGGCGACACGGTGGAAAGCGCGCGCCGCGTGGCCCGCCAGATCCGCGCCGGCAATGTCAACCTGCAGGGCGTGCCGAACGACCGTACCGCGCCGTTCGGCGGCTACAAGCAGTCCGGCAACGGCCGCGAGTGGGGCAAGTACGGCCTCGAGGAATATCTCGAGGTGAAGGCGGTCGCCGGCTACAACGCGGCGTAATGGATGCGCCGCTCGCGCCGTTCGTGAAGATGCCGGCTGCGGAACCGCGGCCGGCTTTTTTTGACCAGAATCATCGTCAGGCTAAGCTCGCGTCAATGCGCAAGCGGAACTGCCGACGACGCAATAAGAAAAGAGGAGGATGCCCGTGAAGAAGATTGCCGTTGCGCTCGTCGCGCTGATGTCGCTGACCGCCGCCGCGGACGCGCAGACTCCCAAGGACCTGATCGCGGCCCTCAAGGTGAAGTGGAACACGCCGACCGAGCCGTTCAAGATGATCGGCAACGTCTATTATGTCGGAACCGTCGGCCTGGCGTCCTATCTGATCACGTCGCCGCAGGGCCACATCCTGGTCGATACGGTGATGCCGGAATCAACGTCGCAGATCAAAGCGAATATCGAGAAACTCGGATTCAAGATCGCCGACATCAAATACCTCCTTAACACCCACGCGCATATCGACCACACCGGCGGCCTCGCCGAAATGAAGCAGGCCAGCGGCGCCCAGATGGTCGCGGGCGAAGCCGACAAACCGCTGCTCGAAGGCGGCTACTATCCCGGCGCGCAGGAAGATACGGCACTGGCGTTTCCGCCGGTGAAGGTCGATCGCACGGTTCGCGAAGGCGACACGGTAACCGTGGGCGATGTAACCTTGACCGCCCGCGAGACGCCCGGCCATTCGCCGGGCTGCACGAGCTGGGAATTCTCGGTGAAGGACGGCGACGCCACACGGTCCGTCCTCATCTTCTGCAGCGGCACGGTGGCGCTGAACCGCCTCGCCGGCAGTCCGACCTATTCCGGAATCGTTACCGACTACCGGAAGACGTTCGCGCGGGCGAAGGACATGAAAGTGGACGTGCTGCTCGCGCCCCATCCGGAAATGTACAAGATGGCCGAGAAGCGCGCCAAGCTCGCCGAAGGCGGACCTAACCCGTTCGTCAATCCCGGCGAGTTCAACGCCTATGCCGAGACGTTGGAGAAGGCGTTTGAAGACGCGCTCGTCAAGCAAACCGCCGCCGCGCAGGAAAAGAAGGGGTGAGCGGGCGAGTCTCTGACCATCCTGTCGTCCCGGACAAGCGAGCGTAGCGAGCGCTGATCCGGGACCCATAACCACAGGAGTCGTTTTGCGAAGGCTGGTGCTCCAGCCTGCTTCACAACTCGATCTTGTGGTTATGGGTCCCGGCTCTCCACCGGGACGACAGCCGTGTACGCTGAAACCTATCCGCCCGGCGCGCCCTGCGTGTTCACATAGAGTGCGTAGATCGACTGGCTGGCGGCCATGAACAGGCGGTTGCGCTTCAAGCCGCCGAAGCAGAGATTGGCGCAGCGTTCGGGTAGCGCGATGCGGCCGATCATCACGCCATCGGGCGCGAACACCACCACGCCGTCAAGTTCGGGGTCGCCCATGCCCCAGCCGCACCACAGGTTGCCCTCGATATCTATTCGAAAGCCGTCCGGCGTGCCTGGTCCAGCATCGACAAACACGCGCTTGTTGGAAAGCTTGTCACCGGAAGGCGAAACGTCATAAGCGAGAATTTTGCGGTTGGGCACGCCGCGGGATTCGATGATGTAGAGGATTTTTTCGTCCGGCGAGAAGGCGAGCCCGTTCGGTCCCAGCACGCCTTCGGCGACGATGGTGGCCTTGCCGGTCGCGGCATCGATCCGGTAGACATTGGCGTCGACCTCGGGCTCGGCCTTGTAGCCCTCGTAATTGCCGAGCAGGCCGAACACTGGATCGGTGAACCAGATCGAGCCGTCGGACTTCACGACGACATCATTGGGAGAGTTCAGCCGCTTGCCGTCGAAGGAATCGATCAGCACCGTGATTGACCCGTCATATTCGGTACGCGTCACCCGCCGGCCGCCATGCTCGCAGGTGATCAGGCGTCCCTGACGGTCACGGGTGTTGCCATTGGCGAAGTTCGATGGCTTGCGGAAGACGCTGACCGCGCCGGTCTCCTCCTCCCATTTGATGATACGCTGGTTTGGGATGTCGCTGCACAACAGATACCGTCCATCGCCGAACCACACCGGCCCTTCGGCCCAACGCAACCCCGTGGCCAGCCGCTCCACCGCCGACAGCTTGAGCCAATATTTTTCGAAGCGCGGATCGAGTGCACGGATGGCCGGATCGGGGTAATAGGTGGCCGGGCGCCAGCCGGCTGAATGCGATGCTGCATCGGACATTTGCTGATCTCGTTGTTGCGTTCCCTGAGCGTTTGAGTTTGCTATCATTCCCGGCTAATGACCGCAAATCGATCGCGAGATTACGAGGAACGAAATGCCACGCATATTGATGACCGGCGCCGCCGGCGGGATCGGCACATCCTTGCGCAAGCTGTTGCCGCCGATCTACCCGGACCTGCTGCTGAGCGATTTGAAGCCGCCGGCCGATCTCGGCAAGGACGAAAAGTTCAAGGCGGCCGATCTCGCCGATCTAGGCCAGGTCGAGGCGATCTGCGAAGGCGTCGACGGCATCCTGCATTTTGGCGGCTACTCGGTGGAGGGCCCCTGGGATTCGATCCTGCAGGCCAACATCATCGGCGGCTACAATGTGTTCGAGGCGGCCCGGAAGAAGGGCGTCAAGCGCGTGGTGTTCGCCTCGTCCAACCACGCGGTCGGCTTCTATCCGCGCCATCACCGGATCGGCACCGACGTCACCGCGCGCCCCGACAGCCGCTATGGCGTCAGCAAGGTATTCGGCGAGGCGGTAGGTGCCCTCTATGCCGACAAGCACGGACTCCGCACCACCTGTATCCGGATTGGCAATTTCGGCGAGAAGCCGCTGGATCATCGCAGGCTTTCAATCTGGCTCAAGCCGGAGGACCTGGTGCAGCTCTGCCGCATCGGTTTGGAGCATCCCGACATCCATTTCGAGATCTTCTACGGCGCCTCCCATAACGAGCGCGCCTGGTGGGACAACCATCGCGCCTACGAACTCGGCTATCGGCCGACCGGCCGTGGAGAGGATTTCCGTGAACACGCGATGGCCGAGCAGGCCAAGCTGAAACCGGATCCGGTCGGCGATTACTACCAGGGCGGCACGTTCTGCAGCATGGAGTTCGACGGGGACGAGAATAGGATCATCGATTGGAAGAAGTGACGCCGGAGGCGCATTCCGGGGCGCGTAGCGAACCTCAGATGCGCGATTGCGCATCGGGGAATCTCGAGATTCTCAGATGGTGCAACAGCACATCATGGTTCACGCTTCGCCTGCCCGGAATGACGGTCTCTATCTTGGTCCGAGTCGCGATTAATCCGGCCCAGGTAATCCGACTTGCTGAACTGCATGTGATCGACGCAGAGCTGCGCCAGTGCCCAGCTGTCGCGGCCCTTCAAGAGTTCGATCATGAGCTCGTGCTGGCGGCGTGACAGTGCCAGCCCCTGCGTGTCGGCGAGATTCTTGGCACGCATCGGGAGCGTCAGGTTCATGTAGTCCTGCAGCGAGCGCACCAGATACGGGTTACCGCAGGCGGAGAACAGCGCGACATGGAACGCGTCGTTGGCTTCGTGGATGCCGCGCAAATCCTGCGCGTCGGCTTTGACGCAATACTGCCGCTGCAGCTCGTTCAACTGCTCGATAAGGCTGGTGGGAGCGGGTAGCGCAATCATCAGCGCCGCCTGCCGCGTCAGCATTTCCCGCACCTCGTAGATCTGCCGCACCTCCTCGGCCGAATAGAACCGCACGGTCGCGCCGATGTTTTTCTCGCGCAGCACGATGCCCTGGCGTTCCATTTGAAATAGCGCCTGGCGCACGAAATGCCGGCTGGCGCCGTAACGCTGCATCAGCGTGTCCTCGACCAGCCGCAAGCCCGGCGCGAAGCGGCCGAAGATGATGTCCTCCTCGAGCCGGCGGATCACTTCCGCCTGTTCCTCCTCGCGCGACAGGGTAGGCGTTTCGGCGGACGCTTGCTGAGGCTTCATCGCGAAGCCTCCCAGCCGGATAGCCGATAGCAATCCTCCACCAGCAGCAGCGTCTGAAGATTATCCTGCGGCGCCGTCTCGAACAGCGTGTTGTCGCACAGCGATTTCACGAAATGCGTAATCGTCCGATTATAGGAGCCCTGATATTCAATCGCGAGATCGTAGGTGCGCTCGGCGGGCGTGGCGCCCGAACAGATCAGCAATGGCCCGTCGAGCCTGATCGCGCCCTTGTCGCCGAGAATCTCCAGCCGGTCGACCTGCGTAGCCGGATGGCCGTGGGCGGCAAAGCTGGCGAAGACCGAAACGCCTGCGCCGCTGCCGGTCGTAAGCTGGATCACCGCACCATCTTCACCGGCGAGGAGATCGCTGGAACGGGAGAGCTGCGCCGCCGTGACGCGCAGTGGGCCGAGCAGCATGCGCAGCGTATCGAGATGATGGATCAGCACCTCCGCAACGAGCATGCGCCGTTCCCGACACATGAAGGGTTGCCGCTCCAGCGCCGGAGAAAGCCCGTCCGGCCCCGGCAGCACGCCTGATGTCAGGAGCGTGAGTTGCGCCTGCTTGATGTTGCCGATGCGGCCTTCGCGGAGCCAAGCTGCGGCATCACGGTAATAGCCGCGAAATCGCCAGTTCTCGTGCACCATCAGCCGCGTCAGATCCGCAACTTCAGCGGCGAGATCAGTCGCCTCCTGCAGGTTGGGCGCGAGCGGCTTCTGGCAAAGCACCGGCAGCCGGTGTTTTGCGGCGAGCCGCACCAGCGGCGCGTGCATTTCGCGGGGCGCTGCGATATCGATGGCGTCGAGTTCGGTTGCCTTGAGCATCGCCTCGGCATCAGGAAAGGTCTGCGATATCTCGAACTCGCTCGCGCGCCGCGCGGCGTTTTCGCTGGAGGGATCAGCGATCGCCACGACGCGGGCTTGATCTGATATGCTTGCCCAGCCGACGAGATGATGGCGGCTCACCATGCCGGCGCCGATGAGGCCAATGCGCAACGGTTGGTTCATGAGCGCGTTTCCAGTTTTGATGGAAAAACAGCATGCAAGCGCACCATTGTCAATAATATTGCTCTTGTGTTGGGGGTAGTACCCCCGCTTTTGACGTCCAAGGATCAACATTGACAATAATCTGCTAGGCTCCTTAAGTGCCCATCCACGACGACAGGAAGAAAAAAATGGCCGACGGACTTCGCAAGGGACTGACGAGCTACGGCGATGCTGGCTTCTCGCTATTCCTGCGCAAGGCCTTCATCAAGGCGATGGGCTATTCGGATGATGCGCTCAATCGGCCGATCGTCGGCATCACCAATACCTACAGCGACTACAACCCCTGTCACGGCAACGTTCCGCAGATCATCGAAGCGGTGAAGCGCGGTGTAATGCTGAGTGGCGCGATGCCGATGGTGTTCCCGACGATTTCGATCGCCGAGAGCTTTGCCTATCCGACCTCGATGTACCTGCGCAATCTGATGGCGATGGATACCGAGGAGATGATCCGCGCTCAGCCGATGGACGCCGTGGTCGTGATCGGCGGGTGCGACAAGACGTTGCCGGCGCAGATCATGGCCGCAGTCTCGGCCGACCTGCCGACGGTCGTCATTCCGGTCGGGCCGATGGTGGTCGGGCACCACAGGGGCGAGGTGCTCGGTGCCTGCACCGATTGCCGCCGTCTCTGGGCGAAATATCGCGCGGGCGAAATCGATGACAACGAGATCGAAGCCGTCAACGGCCGGCTCGCGCCTTCGGTCGGCACCTGCATGGTGATGGGCACGGCCAGCACCATGGCGTGCATCACCGAGGCGCTCGGGCTATCACTGCCGATGAGCGCGACGATCCCAGCGCCGCACGCCGAGCGGTTCCGTTCGGCGGAGGCCAGCGGCAGGGTGGCGGCCGAAATGGCGAAAGCCAAGGGACCGAGGCCAAGCGCGATTCTGACGCCGGCATCGTTCCGCAACGCGCAGGTCGTGATGCAGGCTATCGGCGGCTCGACCAACGGTCTGATCCATCTCACTGCGATCGCCCATCGCTCGCCGCACAAGATCGACCTCGCGACGTTCGACAGGCTCGGCCGCGAGGTGCCGGTGCTCGTCGACCTGAAACCGTCGGGCGAGCATTACATGGAGCATTTCCATCATGCCGGCGGCGTGCCGAAGTTGATGGCGCAACTCGGCGACCTCATCGATCTCGACGCAAAGATCATTACTGGGCAGACACTGCGCGATATTGTGGCGGGCGCGGAGGATGTTCCAGGACAGGACGCCATCCGTGCGCGGGACAATCCGATCAAGGCCGAAGGCGCGATGGCGGTGCTGCACGGCAATCTCGCGCCGCGCGGCGCCGTCATCAAACAATCGGCAGCGAGCCCAAAACTACTGCAGCACACCGGCCGTGCCGTGGTGTTCGAATCCGTCGAGGACATGACGCTGCGGGTCGACGACCCCGATCTCGACGTCAACGCTGACGACGTGCTGGTGCTGCGCAACGCCGGCCCCAAGGGCGCGCCGGGCATGCCCGAGGCTGGCTATCTGCCGATCCCGAAGAAGCTTGCGCGCGGCGGCACCAAGGACATGGTGCGAATATCGGACGCGCGGATGAGCGGCACTGCGTTCGGTACCATCGTGCTGCACATCACGCCGGAGTCCGCCGTGGGCGGGCCACTGGCGCTGGTGAAGAACGGCGACATGATCCGGCTCGATGTCGCCAAGCGCAGCATCGATCTCCTGGTCGATGACGCGGAACTGGAGAAGCGGCGGGCGGCGCTTGCGCCGGCCGCAACGCCCGAATGGGCGAAGCGCGGCTACGCGCACCTGTTTAACGAGACGATTCTGCAGGCCGACGAGGGCTGCGATTTCGATTTTATGCGCGGGCAGGGAAAGGGCTAGCTCTGTGGTGTCATGCTCCGCGAAAGCGGGACGTCCAGTACTCCAAGGCATTGAATTTGAATCGAAAGAGCGCGGCGTACTGGATCATCCGCTTTCGCGGATGATGATAATTGAGTAGACGGCACCGGCGCGCCGCTACTTCCCCTTGCTGGTAAACTTCTTCACCGCAATGCGAAATTCATCGGTTTGCATGGCATCGATGATCTTCGCTTCCTCGGCATCGAGCTGCTGCTTCGTCGGCGTTACCGCGGACTGATAGACCAGCGACTTGGTGCCGGCGATCGCCGCTGCCGGGTTCTGTGCCAGCCGCTCGGCGAATTTGCGCGTTTCAGCCTTCAACTCCGCCGCCGGAACGACGCGGGCGACCAAGCCCCATTCGTAAGCCTGCTGCGCGGTAAAGCTGTCTTCGGCCAGAAAGATCTGCAGCGCGCGGCGGGTGCCGACGGTGCCGACCATGCCGACGGTGCTGCCGCCATCCGGCGAGACACCGATCTTGGCATAGGCCGGCGTGAAGCGGGCATCATCGGCGGCGATACACAGATCGGTGACGAAGGCGAGTCCCATGCCGGCGCCGGCGGCGGAGCCATGGACGCTGGACAGCACGATCTTGGGCATCCGCCGCACCGTTTCGATGAAAGCATGATAGTGCTTCAGCAGTTCGCCGACCACGGGCGCGATCGTATCGTTGGCGGCGGCGGCTCCGATGGTCTGCAGATCGCCGCCGGCCGAGAAGGCCCGGCCTTCGCCCTCGATCACCAGCACCCTTATGTCGTCATTGCCTTCGACCTCGGCGCCGAGTTGCTCGAGCTTTTGCGCGATCGAGAGATTGATGGAGTTGAAGGCCGCGGGGCGATTGAGCGTGATCGTCGCAATCGGGCCCTCAATCCTGAGCAGGGCAGGGGCGGCGGTATCATCGGAAGTCGACATGGCTGCCTCGGGGACGCTGATAGGCCTGACATTTAAATGGAGAAGGCAAGAGGTGACAATCCCCGGCCGGGCTCGCAAAATGCGGCAAAGACCGCCTCAAGGCCTCCGACGCTCTTGCGTCTCGTCGTACCATGAGGTCAGATAGCGCCCGTCATCGTTCGGGACGGACACGAGCGCCGCTCCCAAGGGACGAGGCAGGCAAGCCAAAATCACTGGAGAGGAAACGACATGGGTCATTCCCGTGCGCTCGAACGTAGGATGTCCCTATGACGGCAGGAGCGGTTGTCATCATCGGCGCGGGCCACGCCGGCTATCAGCTTGCGGCCTCGCTGCGCCAGCACGGCTTTTCCGAACAAGTCACGTTGTTGAACGATGAGGGCCATCTGCCGTACCAGCGCCCGCCGCTGTCCAAGGCTTATCTGAAGGGAACCGGCGGGCCTGACAGCCTGATGTTCCGGCCGGAAAAATTCTATCGCGACCAGAACATCGACCTGATCTCCGACCGTGCGGTATCGATCAACCGCGCCGCGCGCAGGGTGTTGCTCGCCTCCGGCACATCGCTCGACTACTGCCATCTGGTGTTGGCGACCGGTGCGCGCAATCGGTTGCTCGACATTCCCAATGCCAATCTCGACAGTGTGCGCTACTTGCGGACGCTCGACGAAAGCCAGTCCCTGCGCGATTACATCACGGCAGGCCAGCGCGTCATCGTCATCGGCGCCGGGTTTATCGGGCTGGAGTTCGCGGCGACGGCGCGGGCCAAGGGCCTCGAAGTCGACGTTGTTGAGCTGGCACCGCGGGTTATGGCGCGCGCGGTGACGGCGGAGATCTCGGAATACTTTCAATCGCGGCACGCCGCGGCCGGTATCCGGATTCATCTCGGCGTACAGGTCACGAGCATCGAGAGCGACGGCAGCAAGGTCACCGGTGTGAGCATCAGCGACGGCCGGCATATCAAAGCCGATCTGATCGTAGTCGGCGTCGGCGTCCTGCCCAACGTCGAGCTGGCGGCTGACGCCGGCCTGCCGGTTGCATCGGGTATCATCGTCGATGAGCACCTGCTGACCGCCGATTCCAATATCTCGGCGATCGGCGACTGCGCGCTATTTGCGAGCCCGCGTTTCGGCGGCTCGCTGCGGCTGGAGTCGGTGCAGAACGCCACCGACCACGCCCGCTGCGTCGCGGCCTGGCTGACCGGCGATGCCAAGCCGTATGACGGCCTGCCCTGGTTCTGGAGCGATCAGGGGCCCGACAAGCTCCAGATCGCTGGGCTAACCACCGGCTACGACCGCGTGGTGGTGCGCGGCGATCGCGCCCAGGCGGCATTCTCGGCTTTTTGCTACAGGGATGAACAACTCGTCGGCATCGAGTCGGTCAATCGCGCGGGCGATCACATGTTCGGACGACGCCTGCTTGCTGCCCACGGCTCGATCACGCCCGAGCAGGCGGCCAATCCCGGCTTCGACCTGAAGAGTGCGCTGACTTAAGCCGGACGCGGCCGAGCGCAGCGCAATCCGGGGCTGTTGCAAGCGGCGTGAGCGCCCCGGATTCCGCTTCGCTCCATCCGGGCTACGAGCTCAACACCGCCGCCACCTCCGCCGCCGTCGGCAGCGACGGCGCGGCGCCCATTCGCTGCACGCAGATCGATGCGGCGGCATTGGCGTGTTCGATGGCGTCGCGGATCGCTTTTCCGTTGGCAAGCTGCGCGGCGAGGGCGCCGACGAAGCAATCCCCGGCGCCGGTGGTGTCCACTGCCTTCACGGCGCGTCCCGCAAACAGCGAGGGCTCGCCGCCGACAAGCGCGAGCACGCCGCGCTTGCCAAGGGTAACGCAGATGATCTTGTCGGGGCCGATTGGCAGACGCCGTGTCGCTTCAGCGAAACGGGCCGGGTCGTCGGTCTCCTGAAGCTCGGTCTGCGCGAGAAGTCCAAGTTCGGTCTCGTTGAGGATGAGGATATCGACGAGATCGAGCAGCTCCGGGCCACAGGCGATCGCCGGCGCCGGATTGAGGATGGTGATTGCCCCGGCCGCGCGCGCCCGTTTGAAGAAGGCGACGATCGTGGGCTGCGGAATTTCGAACTGGCTGACGGCAACATCGCCTTTGGCAAGCGCGGGGCCGGCGACATCGTCGTCGCTGACCAGCGCATTGGCTCCGGGCACGACCACGATGGTGTTGTCGGCGTCGGCGATGGTGATCACGGCCGTTCCGGTATGAATATCGGGGGTGTCCTTGACCAGAGCGAGGTCGACGCCTTGGGCGGTGAGAAACTGCCGCAATTGCTGGCCGAACGCGTCCATGCCCAGCCGGCCGATCAGCGTTGACGGTGCGCCGAGTTTTGCGACGGCCACGGCCTGGTTGGCACCCTTGCCGCCAGGAAAATAATGCACCGCCTTGCCGGCGACGGTCTCGCCGATCTTCGGATGCCGGTCGGCCGTCGCCACCACATCCATGTTGATGCTACCCGCGACGAACACGCGCCCCATGCGTACTAACCCCCGTTCACTTCCTCAAGCGTTGACCTGAAACTCCCGCGTGATCGCCTCGATGTCGGCGAGCGTCGGCAGGCCGGCCTCGTTGCCGAGACGTTGGACCTTGAAGGTCGAGGCGGCGCGCGCAAGCTCGAAATGCTCCTGCCAGCTTTTAGCGGGATTGGCGAGATAGGAATAGACATAGGCGCCGTGGAAGACGTCGCCTGCGCCGTTAGTATCGATAACGCGTTCGGGTGTAACCGGAAGTGCGGGAAGGCGGCGGACGGCGCCGGTCTCGTCGTACCAGAGGAGGCCCTTCTCGCCCATGGTGACACCGCCGATCCGGCATCCGCGGCTCTTCAGATAATCCAGCATGGCCTCCGGCGTCTTGTCCATCTGCTCGCACAGGCGTTCGGCCACGATAGCGACGTCGATGAATTCCAGGAGCTCATGGGTGTTGGTGCGCAGGCCGCCGCCGTCGAGCGAGGTCAGAATGCCGTCCTCGCGGCAGAGTTTTGCGTAGTGAATCGCGGCGTCCGGCTGATGGCCGTCGACATGCAGCGCGCGGCAGCCCTTCAAGTTCAGCATCGGGAAGGGATGAATGTGCTCGTCGTCGCGGCAGCGCACGATGGCGCGCTTGCCGGCTTTCGGCATGATAAAGGATAGTGACGAGGAGTTGACCTTGCGCGGATGGATCGAGATTCCGTATTTCGCGGCCATATCCTGAAACATGCGGCCGAGCCAGTCATTGGCCATGGTCGCGATCAGGTCCGGCACGATCCCGAGCTTGGCGCAGCAGAACGCCGCCGTCACGGCGTTGCCGCCAAACGAGACCGCGTAGGCGGAGGCCACATGTTTTTCGTCGCCGGTCGGCATGTGGTCGGTGATGAAGGTAACATCGATATAGGTCTGTCCGATGAAGAGGGCCTGCATGCGTTTTCCGTCATGTCGTGTTGGGCGAAGATGGTCCCGGCGCGGCGTGCACATTAGCACTGGTTATCGGATGCATTCGCTGAAATTATTCGCAACCGTGCCGTCTTCAGCTTGAGATGGGAGTATAGAGGAGACTGCGACCGTCCTTAAGGGGGCTTAGGTATTCTCGGGCATACCGCCGTATAACGGCTGACGGCTGGCCGGGTTTCCCCAGCAGCGCGACAAAAGTGGAGGAAATGATGACGGTTTATTCCGGTCCAGTGTTCGACATGGCCGTTAACCAGTTTGGCGTCATCGCCAACCATCTGGAAATTCCGATGGACGAGCGCGACCGTATTCTGATGCCGAAGCGGGCCATCACCGTTTCCTGCCCGATTCACCGCGACGACGGCACGGTCGCCGTGTACGAAGGCTATCGTGTGCAGCATCACCTCACCCTCGGCCCTACCAAGGGCGGCACGCGATTCGCACCCTCCGTCGATATCGGCGAGGTCGCGGCGCTTGCGATCTGGATGAGCTGGAAATGCGCGCTCGTCGGGCTGCCCTATGGCGGCGCCAAGGGCGGCGTCAATGTCGATCTCTCCACCATCTCCAAGCGCGAATTGGAAGCGCTGTCGCGGCGCTACATGCAGGAGATGATTCCCTTCGTCGGTCCGCACACCGACGTGATGGCGCCCGACATGGGCACCAATGAGCAGGTGATGGCCTGGTTCATGGACACCTATTCGATGTACCAGGGCCAAACCGTGACTGAGATCGTGACCGGCAAGCCGGTATCGTCGGGCGGCACGCTTGGCCGGCGCGAAGCGACGGGGCGCGGCGTCGCCTATCTCGCCAGGCGGGTGCTGAAGGAGCTTTCGATCAATCCGGGCACCGCGACCGCCGTGATCCAGGGCTTTGGCAATGTCGGCTCCTATGCCGCGCTGGAGCTGCATCAATATGGACTGAAGATCGTCGCTGTCAGCGATCATACCGGCGCGCTGCACGATCCGGCCGGGCTCGATATTCCTACGCTGGTGCGGCACGCCGCCACGCATGGCAGCATCGCCGGGTTCTCTAACGAGCTCGCCTTCGATCCCGAACAGATCCTTACTTTGTCCTGCGACGTGCTGGTACCGGCGGCGATGGAGCGCGTGATCGATGCGAAGGTCGCCGAAAAGCTGAAGTGCCGCGTGCTTGCCGAGGGCGCCAATGGTCCGACCACGCCGGAAGCCGATCTGGTCCTGGAAAAGCGACAGGGCGAAATGTTCCTGATTCCTGACATTCTCTGCAATTCCGGCGGCGTCGTGGTCAGCTACTTCGAATGGGTGCAGGACCTGCAGCAATTGTTTTGGGAGGAAGAGGAAGTGACGCGGCGCGAATATGCGATCCTCGATCGCGCCTTCGATCAGATGCTGCAGCGAGCGAAGGCGGACAAGATTCCGCACCGTACGGCGGCGATGGCGATCGGCGTCGAGAAGGTGCGCGCCGCCAAAAACGTGCGGGGGCTTTTTCCGTGATCACCGGCCTCGATCATGTCGTCCTCCTCACCGGCGATGTAAACGCGGCGAGCGCGGCCTACCAGACGCTGTTCGCGCGCGCGCCGGCCTGGCAGTACAGCGGCGACGGCGCGGACCGCGTGCTGTTCACGCTCGACAATACCACGCTTGAATTGGTGGCGCCGAGCGGCGAGGGCGCAAATGCGGATCGGATTCGCACCGTTCTGGCCGCCCAGGGTGAGGGGCTGGCGAGCATTTGCTTTCGGACCGGCGACATCGCCAAAATGCATCGCAGGCTGGAGAGGTTGACGCTAAAGCCGGATCCGATAGCTGAGATCGAAAGCCGTGATGCGGTCTCCGGCGCGACGCTGTCATGGAAGCGCACGCGAGCGGCAACGGAAGCCACGCGCGGCGTCCGCCTGTTCTTCCTCGAGCGCGACAGGGAGCGCCCGCTGTCGGTGCGAACCACGCCCGGCTCGATCACGGCGCTGGACCATGTCGTGGTTTCGACGTCGGACCCGGAGCGGGCCGCGGCGCTCTATGGCGCGCGGCTCGGCCTCGACATGGCGCTCGACCGCTCGCACTCCGATTGGGGCCGGCTGATGTTCTTCCGCTGCGGCGACCTCATCGTGGAGGTCACGCACCGGCCGGGCAAGGAGACGGATACGTCGCAGGACAAACTGCGCGGCCTGTGCTGGCGCGTCGCCGACATCGACGCCACCCATGCGCGGCTAGTTCAGGCCGGCGTCGACGTCTCGGAAGTCCGCACCGGCCGCAAGCCGGGAACGCGGGTGATGACCGTGCGCGGCGGCACATGCGGCGTCCCGACCCTGCTGGTGCAAGCATCGGCGGGGAAGCCCGAGTGAGACTTGCACTACCCTGGAGGGGAGGGTCGTATCGCATCGCGAAGCAAGATGCGATACGGGTGGGGTGACAGTCTCTCAACTGAGGCGGTGGCGCGAGTGGAGAGATCACCCCACGCCGTCTCACGTTTCGCTGCGCTCAACGTGACCCGACCCTCCCCCTCCAGGGGAGGGTGAACAACCTTCATTCTCAAACGCTTCCTTGCGTGCTACAGCTTGCTCTATGCGACTACCGGGCGATTGATTTGGCAAAGGCAAAACGCGTTCAGAAATGGCAGCGCGACCCCGAGGGGATGCGGCTTCGCATTCTCGAGGCCGCCAAGCAGGAATTCGCCGCCCATGGCCTGGCCGGCGCGCGCGTCGACCGCATCGCGGCCAATGCCGGCGCCAACAAGCGGATGCTGTACTACCACGTCGGCAACAAGGAGGACCTCTACCTCGCGGTGCTCGAGGGCGCCTATGAGAAGATCCGCTCCGAGGAGCGCGGGCTCGATCTCGAACATCTCGATCCGCCCGAGGCGATCGAACGGCTGATCGATTTCACCTGGAACTATTTCCTCCGCAATCCGGAATTCCTGGCGCTGCTCAACACTGAAAATCTCGCAAAGGCGCGCCATCTGAAGCGCTCGACCAAGGTGAAGTCAATGCATTCGCCGTTCGTCGAGATGATCCGCACCGTGGTGACCCGCGGCGTCGAAAGCGGCGATTTTCGCGTCGCCGTCGATCCGGTGCAGCTCTACATCTCGATCGCGGCGCTGTGCTTCTTCTACCTCTCCAACAGCGCCACGCTTTCCGTGATCTTCGGCCGCGACCTCCTGAAGAAGGAGGCGAGGGACGAGCGCCTCGCCCACATGGTCGCGCTGGTGCTGGCGGCGCTGACGGGGAAATCGACGGCGGATTTCGGCAAGGCCGTAGGGCAGGACGTGCGGCCGCCGGCGCATCAGCCGGTGTGAGCCCGTCGTTCCTGCGAACGCAGGAAACCCATAGCCACCGACCCTGATTTACTGCACCGGGAAGCGGCCCCAACCTTCGCCACGTGCGCGGCTGTGGTTATGGGCCCTGCTTTCGCAGGGGCGACGGGAACAGGCCATTTCGCCGCATGAAAACCCGCTTGCCAGTATTTATCCAACGGGTTAATTTCCTCTCCGAAAAGACGATCAATCAGGGAGCGGGACGTGGCCGAGCTGAAACGCGAGAGTGGCGTGGCGAAAGCGCTGAACGCGGCGTGGGTGCGGCCGTTTTTGTTCCTGCTGTTCATCGTGGTGGCCTGGGACCTCACCATCCGCCTGTTCCAGATTCCGGCCTACCAGATCCCGGCGCCGGGCGACGTCGTGGCGGTGTTGCGGACGGAGTGGCCGGAGCTGTTGCGGCAGGCCTGGCCCACCACTTACGCCACGATCTGCGGCTTTGCGCTATCGGCGCTGTTCGGAATTCCCGTCGCGATGCTGATTGCGGGATCGAAGACAGTGGAGAGCTATGTCTATCCGCTGCTGGTGTTCTCCCAGTCCGTGCCGAAGATCGCGATCGCGCCGCTGTTCGTGGTGTGGTTCGGTTTCGGCATTATCCCAAAGGTGATCTCGGCATTTCTGCTCGGGTTTTTCCCGGTGGTGGTATCAGCCGTTCAGGGTTTCAAGTCGGTGGACCCCGACATGGTAGATCTTGCGCGCGCGATGCAGGGCAGCCGCTTTCAGGTGTTTCGCGCGGTTAACTTGCCGCACGCGATGCCCGCGATCTTTTCCGGCCTCAAGGTTTCGGTGACGCTCGCCGTAGTCGGTGCCGTGGTCGGCGAGTTCGTCGGCTCCAATTCCGGCATCGGTTACGTGATGCAGCGCTCGATCGGCACTTTCGATCTGCCGACGATGTTTGCCGCGCTGGTGATCCTGGCGCTGCTCGGCGTGGTGCTGTTCTGGATCGTCGATCGGATCGAACGGCTCGTGATTCCCTGGCATGTCAGCCAGCGCGACGACATCATTTTTGCTTCCTAAGCCAAACCAACAGGCGGCCTATCCAAGGGCTGCATCACCCAACGGGAGGAACACCATGATACGAGTGATAGCGGCGATCTCCGCCGCCTTGATCTGGACCGCACTTTCGGTGCTTCCGGCATCGGCTGCCGACAAGGTCGTGCTGATGCTGAACTGGTACGTCTATGGCGAGCACGCGCCGTTCTATTTCGGTAAGGCCAAGGGCATCTATGCCGCCGAAGGCATTGACCTCGAGATCCAGGAAGGCCGCGGCTCGGCGGCGACCACGCAGGCCGTTGCGGCGAAGACCGCCAATTTCGGCTATGTCGACGTGCCCACGATGATGCGCGCGGCGGTAAAGGGCGCCCCGATCGTCGCCACCGGCGTGCTGCTGCAGACTAGCCCGATGTCGGCGATGGGCTTTGTCGAGAAGAACATCAAAAAGCCGGAGGATATCAAGGGCAAGACGGTGGCGATCACGCCGGCCGATTCCATGACGCAGATCTGGCCGCTGTTTTTGAAGAAGACCGGGCTGAAGGAAAGCGACTTCCAGACAGTCGCCGGCGACGGCCAGACCAAGCTGAACGCGGTCATCAACGGACAGGCTGACCTTCTGCTCGGCTACGTCATGGACCAGTCGATGAAGATCAAGGACGCGACGGGTAAGGACGTCAATGCGATCAAATTCGCCGACTACGGCATCAACATGGTCTGCTCGGGCATCGTCGCCAACACCGAGTTCGTCAAGGCCAATGCCGATCTCGTCAAGCGCTTCATGTCGGCGACGACCAAAGCCGTCGAAGCCGCCGAGAAGGACCCCAAGGGCGCTGCGCGATCAATCCTCGACGCCAACCCGAAGGGCGGCAAGATCGAGACGCTGACGCAGGGCTTTGAGCTGACGATCCCGCTCTACCGCACGGCCGAAACCAAGAACAAGCGGCCGTTCCAGGTCACCGACCAGAACATGACCGACACGGTCAATCTGATGGTCGAATACGGCGGGCTGGACGCCAAGGCCAAGGACAATCCGAAGGCTTTTTACACCAACGATTACCTGCCGCAGGGCGGTTCGTGAGCCGCTGATGACGCATCTATCGTCGTCCCTGCGAAAGCAGGGACCCATAACCACCGGCCTTCGTTGTTGCAGAAGGTCTTTGCGAGCATGCCCACACGATAGGTCACGGCTTATGGGTCCCTGCGTTTGCAGGGACGATAGAAAGATGGACTTGGCTAAATGAATCCTGCGACCAAACCAACCGAGATCGATCAGCCAGCCGCACATCTGCGCCTGGTGTCCGATCGCGCCGGCGGCGCGGCGGCGGGGATCACGCTATCAGGCGTCTCGAAGATCTATCGTTCGCGCGACGGCGACGTGCCGTCGCTGCGGCCGCTGGATTTTCATATCAACGAGGGCGAGTTCTTTGTCGTGGTCGGTCCGTCCGGCTGCGGCAAGTCCACGCTGCTGAAAATGATCTCCGGACTGCTGGCGCCATCGACCGGCGAGATTCTGGTCGAAGGCGAACAAGTCACAAAACCGCACGGCAATGTCGGCATCGTGTTCCAGAACGCGCTGCTGCTGCCGTGGCGCAACATCCTCTCCAATGTGATGTTGCCGATCGACATGAAGAAATTGCCGCGCGATGAATATCTGCCGCGGGCGAAAGCGCTGTTGAAGCTGGTCGGGCTCGAAGGGTTCGAGAAGAAATTGCCTTGGCAGTTGTCCGGTGGCATGCAGCAGCGCGCCTCGATCTGCCGGGCGCTGGTGCACGATCCTAAGATCATGCTGATGGACGAGCCGTTTGGCGCGTTAGATGCCATGACGCGCGAGAAGATGAATGTCGAATTGATGCGCATCCAGCGCGAAACCGGCAAGACCGTGCTGCTGATCACGCATTCGATACCGGAAGCGGTGTTCCTGGCCGATCGCGTGCTGGTGATGACCGAACGTCCCGGCGCGATCGCCGCGATCTACGACGTCCCGCTGCCGCGCCCACGCTCGCTGGACGCGATGGCCGATCCCGCCTTTACGGAGTTGGTGCAGCGGATTCGCAAGCACTTTTTCACTCAAAGCGCGCTGGATTGAAAGCTGGCTCAATGCCGTATCGCTTGGCCGTAAAGGACATTGCCTTCTTTGAACGTCCGGTGCAGTTCGTCCGGCCGTTCCGGTTCGGCGCGGTCGTCATCAAAGCGACGCCGCAGGCCTTCGTGCGGATCGAGATCGAGGTCGAAGGCAAGGGCAGGGCTGTCGGCGCGAGCGCCGAGTTCTTGGTTCCAAAATGGTTCGACAAGCGACCGCATCTTGCGCCGGAGCAGACGGTCGAGCAGTTGCGGCGCTCGCTGCTGATCGCGCGGGATATCTATCTGACGCATTCTGGTTTCGAGGCCGCGTTCGGTCTGCATGCAGCCTGCATCGGCGCGCAGATCGAGGCCTGCGCGCGAGAAGACATTCCGCCGCTGGCCGCGGCGTACGGGCCGGCCGAGATCGACAAGGCGATCCTGGATGCGCTGCTGCGTTGCACCGGTGCCAACTTCTTCGAGGGCATGGCGGCCAATATCGCTGGCGTCGATGCACGGCTGTCGCGCGATCTGGCCGATGCCGACGTGTGGCGGTTCCTCGCGGGCTGCAAGCGCCTTGAGCGCGTCGCGATCCGGCATACCGTGGGTATGGACGACAAGATCGAAGGCGAGGGGGGCGTTGCCGATATCAGCGAAAACGCCGGCGCGCGCTATTTCAAGCTGAAGCTCAATGGCGACCCGGCGCATGATGCCGATCGGCTGATCCGGATCGGCAAGGAACTCGCCACGTTGTCCCATGATTACCGCGTTACGCTCGACGCCAACGAGCAGTATGCCGATCTCGCGGCGCTGAGTACGCTGATTGACCGGCTCGACCACGATGCTGCGTTGCAGCCGATCGCGCAAAAGCTGCTCTACATCGAGCAGCCGATGCCGCGCAACATCACGAAGGCATCGCCGCTCGGCGCGCTGGCGCGGCGCGATTTCATCGTCGACGAAGCCGATGATTCCTACGATGCGTTTCCGGTGGCGCGCGCGCTCGGCTACCGCGGCATCTCTTCGAAATCCTGCAAGGGCATCTACAAGTCGGTCATCAACGCCACGCGCGCGGCCAAATGGAGTGCCGGCGGCGAAAAATGCCTCATCGCAGGCGAAGACCTGACCTGCCAGGCGGGACTGGCCGTGCAGCAGGATCTCGCGCTAGGCGCCTTGATCGGCGTCACCCATGCCGAGCGCAATGGGCACCATTACGTCGATGGCTTTGGCGACACTCCGGTCACCGAGGCGGAGGCGTTCCTGTCTGCGCATCCCGACCTCTACATACGCGAAGGCGGAAAAATCCGACTCGCGATCCATGATGGCGGTCTCCTCACGGGATCGCTGGCCACACCTGGCTTCGCTACGGCCACGCATCCGGACTGGTCCGCGATGTCGCCGCTCACGCAGCCCACGCCAAAAATTCCCTTGGAGAAAGCAATATGACAACCAAACGCCTCGGCCTGGTCATGAATGGCGTGACCGGCCGGATGGGACTCAACCAGCATTTGATCCGCTCCATCATCGCGATCCGCGACCAGGGTGGCGTACTGCTGTCGAACGGCGACCGCATCCTGCCCGATCCGATCCTGATCGGCCGCGACGCGGATAAGGTCGAGCGTCTTGCGAAGCGCTTCAACGTGGAGCGCTGGTCGACCGATCTTGACAAGGCGCTTGCTGACAAAAACGATACGATCTTCTTCGACGCCGCCACCACGCAGGCACGTCCGTCGCTGCTGACCAAGGCGATCGAAGCCGGCAAGCATGTCTATTGCGAAAAGCCGATCGCGACAAATTTCGAAGAAGCGATCCAGGTGCTGAAGCTCGCCAAAACCAAAGGCGTCAAACACGGCACGGTGCAGGATAAGCTGTTCCTGCCTGGCCTGAAGAAGCTCGCGTTTCTGCGCGATTCCGGCTTCTTCGGCCGGATGCTCTCGGTGCGCGGCGAGTTCGGCTACTGGGTGTTCGAAGGCGGCTGGCAGGAGGCGCAGCGGCCATCGTGGAATTACCGCAGTGAGGACGGCGGCGGCATCATCCTCGACATGGTCTGCCACTGGCGCTACGTGCTCGACAATCTCTTCGGCGAAGTCGAGAGCATCTCCTGTCTCGGCACGACCGACATCCCCGAACGCTTCGACGAGAAGGGCAAGAAGTATACGGCGACCGCCGATGATTCCGCCTACGCCACCTTCCGCCTCAAGGGCGGCGTGATCGCTCATATCAACATGAGCTGGGTGACGCGGGTCTATCGCGACGACCTTGTCACCTTCCAGGTCGACGGCACCCATGGCTCGGCGGTGGCGGGCCTGACCGATTGCGTGATTCAGGCCCGGCAGGCGACGCCGCGGCCGGTCTGGAATCCGGACGAGAAGCGCACCCACGACTTCTACGCCGACTGGCAAAAAGTTCCGGAAAACGTCGTCTACGACAACGGCTTCAAGGAACAGTGGGAGATGTTCATCCGGCACGTCTGCGAAGATGCGCCCTACAAGTATACGCTGCTGGAAGGCGCCAAGGGTGTGCAGCTTGCCGAATGCGCGCTGCAGAGCTGGCGCGAGCGGCGCTGGATCGACGTTGCCCCGATCGAAGTATGAGGAGGCATAGCCATGAACAAGCCCGTCCTGCCGATCTCGTCGCCGTCCCTGAAAATGCCGACGGCAGACCGTTCGATCGAGACCTATCGTCTGGCGGCATCGCGAACGTTTCCGGCGAAGCTTGAAGGCGCGCTCAACCGCGTGGCCTTTTCGGCGGCGCACGTCGTGGCCGACCCACTCGCCGACAACGACCCGTGGCTGACATCCGCCATCGACTGGGACCGCACCATTGCCTTTCGCGAGCATGTCTGGGATCTCGGCCTTGGCGTTGCCGAAGCGATGGACACTGCACAGCGCGGCATGGGGTTGGACTGGCCGACCTCGCTGGAATTGATACAGCGCTCGGTAAAGGCGGCGAAGGCGAGAGGTGGTGCGCTGGTGTTTTCCGGCGCTGGCACCGACCATCTTGCGGTGGAAGATGCGAAGTCGCTCGACAACGTTATCAGCGCCTATGAGCGGCAGATCGCGGCCGTGGAGAAGGCTGGCGGTCGCATCATCCTGATGGCCTCGCGCGCACTGGCAAAACTCGGCCGTAGCGCCGACGACTACGCCAAGGTTTATAACCGCGTGCTGTCACAGGTGCGCGAGCCCGTTATCATCCATTGGCTCGGTGACATGTTCGACCCGGCTCTATCAGGCTACTGGGGCACGGCCGATCTCGACACGGCGATGGATACCGCGGTCGCCATCATCAACGCCAATGCGGCCAAGGTCGATGGCGTCAAAGTCTCGCTGCTCGACAAGCAGCGCGAGATCGACATGCGCCGGCGTCTCGACAAGAACGTAAAGATGTATACCGGCGACGATTTCAACTATGCCGAACTGATCGCGGGCGATGAACAAGGCTTCTCGCATGCGCTGCTCGGCATTTTCGACGCGATCGCGCCGGCGGCGTCCTACGCGCTGTCGCGGCTGGCCGCCGGCGACGCGGCCGGTTTCCACGACGTGCTGGGGCCGACGGTGCCGCTGTCGCGCCATATCTTCCGGGCGCCGACACGCTTCTACAAGACCGGCATCGTGTTCATGGCTTATCTTAACGGCCACCAGGATCATTTCACCATGATCGGCGGGCAGGAGAGCACGCGCTCGACCCTGCATCTGGCCGAACTGTTCCGGCTTGCCGACAAGGCCGGGCTTCTCTCCAACCCCGAACTGGCAACGCGGCGCATGAAGACGGTGCTGGCAACTCGCGGCATCGAACCCTGATGCGCGATTTTTCTTCCGATCATCGCTGGCTATCTCTGAACACGGCGACCGTTCGCAAGCAGGGCGACCTCGTCGCCATCATCGATGCCTGCGCGCGGCATGGCATCCGGGCCATCGATCCCTGGCGCGACGAGGTTGCGGCCGTCGGCCTCGACCGCGCGGTGCGGGCAGTGCGTGATGCCGGGCTCGAATTGTCCGGCTACTGCCGCGGCGGCATGTTTACCGCAGATGCGGCGCACCGTATCGAGGCGCGCGACGACAACCGCCGTGCCGTGGATGAAGCCAAAGCGCTAGGCGCGCCCTGCATCGTGCTGGTCGTCGGCGGCCTGCCGCAATATTCGCGCCCGGGAAGCGCAGCCTCTAAAGATATTGTGGCTGCGCGTACGCAGGTCCATGACGCCATGGCGGAAATGCTGGAATATGCAAGACAGGTCAATATGCCGCTCGCGATCGAGCCGCTGCATCCGGCCTACGCCGCGGACCGCGCCTGCGTGAATACGACGAAGCAGGCGCTCGATATTTGCGACCAGCTCGATCCAGAGCGTACCGGCGCGCTCGGCGTCGCGCTCGATGTCTATCACATCTGGTGGGATCCGGAATTGATGCCGCAGATTGCGCGCGCGGGGAAAGATCGATTGCTGGCGTTTCACGTCTGCGACTGGCTGGTGCCGACAAAAGACATCCTCAACGACCGCGGCATGATGGGCGACGGCGTCATCGACATCACATCTGTGCGATCAGCGGTCGAGGCGCAGGGCTTTGCCGGCTATTCCGAGATCGAAATCTTCTCCAATGACTGGTGGGCAAGGCCGATGGATGAGGTTTTGAGAACCTGCATCGAGCGGCATCGGACGGTGGTCTAGCAGCCGTCAATCAAAGTCGCTGGTTCGCTGTCTCAATGACGGACGATGTTGTCTCGTATGTGAACTGACGCGCGTTCTGGTTGTGATAGTGTCGCGTCAAGAGACAGCGCGCGGTTCCGGATTTAACCTTTTCCGCGGGTATTTAGCTTAACAAAGGGTTACCGTTGCGCCTCGATAAACTCCGGCGCTAGCTAATCGCACGGAGAAAGTCTCCTCGAGCGATGAGCGACAACATGAAAATCCTTTACGCAATTGCGGCCCTCATCCTGCTGTCGTCGTCGGCACAGGCCTGGCAGGTCGTGGAACGCTGCACCTACAGCAAGTTCTACGGCCGGGTGTGCACGACGTCCTATCTGGATGATCCGGTGCGCAGCGAGACACAGAGCCAGGAAGACGAAAGGGCAAGGCGGGCCGGCATCGAGAAGTGGGAAGCGTTCTGCAAGCCGAAGCGCACCTACGACAACGAAGGCGTCATCCGCCTCGTTTACGCCCGCAAGGGCTGCGAGTTCGGCCGCAGCGAGTAGCAGGCTTCTTCTCCTCGCTGCGATCGGGGAGACCTCCGAGCCCTGCCTCAACGAAGGGCGGGCAATGCGCAGCGCGCCCGAAAGACCGCTAAATCTTTATCGACCAAATTGCGATCCGGTTAGTGACGCCGCTTTACGTCGCCTCAATGCTTGTCGGTCATTGCTGACACACGACATTCATTTCAAGGGGCAGTGTCCATGCGCGTCTTCATCGCAATCTCGGCTGTCGTCGCTTCGGTATCGTCCGCGTCCGCGCAATTTGCGATGGACCACGGCCATGCGGCGGATGCCGCCGCTGCCGCCCGCGCGGCGCGGGCTGCGGCGGATGCCAAGGCCGCGGCCATTGCCTCAGGCGCGCCGCTGCTTCCCAGCCAGCAAACCAATTTCTACGTCGGCGGCAGCGGCACCGTAAAGATTGCGCCCCGGACCGCGGAAGAACTGAAGGCCGATGAAGCCGCCCAGGCTGCCTGGAGGGAACGCTGCCGGCCGACAGTGGTCGAAGACCGCGAGGGCCTACGGCGCGTGAAATATGCCGAACGGGATTGCGACCTTTCCCGCTTCAACACTGCGGGCAACTAGAACCTCCCGACATCAAGGGCCGGATCGAGCCGCACCGAGCCGTCCGGAGTGTCGATCAGACGGGAAATCACTCATGCCGCGTTTCCGGATTCCAATCGACAGCTGTCCATCGAAGTGAACCGAAGCGAGCTGCGCTGGGCGGATGGTGTTCATCTCGACGAACGCTCTGCGATGATTGTAGCGCAGGCGACGGAACGCGCTTTGGCTTTCGCACGCACGGTGAAGTAACGAAGAGCCGCGCCTACCCTCCTGGGACTGCGGCATTACTGTGATTGAGCAAGGAAGGCGATGATCTTTTTTCTGTCCTCGCTCGATGAGAGGCCGCCATACGGCTTCATGCTGTTGCCGGGCACGACCTCATCGGGGTTTGCGATGAAGCGATCGAGCTTGTCCTCATCCCAGACGAATCCTGCCTCCTTCATTGCGCTGGAAAACGCGTAGTCCGGCAGCGACCCTGCCTTGCGGCCGACAATCTTGTGCAGGTTGGGGCCCAGCCGATTGTCGCCCTCCCTGACCATATGGCACGTTCGACAGGCATTGTTGAACGCCTGTTGGCCTGAGACGCCCTCCGTGCCTTGCGACGCCTGGGGTAGGGCGGAAGGCGATGAGAGCATGCACGCGAGTACGCTCAAAGCGCTTATCAGGAACACCCGGTTGCGATGGCGCAGATGGTCTATGGATGTTGACCGGGCGAGCGGTGTGACCAAGTGCCATTCCCTCATTCGATCCTCGTCCAAAAGGATTGGGTTTCACTCACGGGCTTGCGACTTGCTGCAGCGTATTGAAGCGCGCCTTCTGTTCGCTGCTCAGCGTGGCATAGAACGCATCCAATGCGCCCTGCACCCAATCGGCTGCCTCGAGCATGGCCTGGAGCCGCTGCTTCATCGCTTCCAACCGCCCGACCGGCGTAAGTGGCACGTCCTCCGGGCAGACTGCTTGCAGTCCTGCAACCGCTTTCTTGGTCACGTCGCTCAAGCGGTCGAGCGCTTCCTTTTGCTCGCCCGCCGGCCGTACGACCGCCTCGATCCGTTCGATCGGCAGTTGGGTGAGGCTGGATTTCGGATCGCCGCAGCCCTCGGACTGAGCCTTCGCTTCCTGCTGCTGCGAACGCTCGCCGATATTGGGGCCGAGCGCGTTGAAACGCGCCTGTTGCTCGTCGCTGAGCGAACTATAGAACCTCTCGAGCGCCGGCCGCACGATCATCACCGCCTCGAGAGTTGCACGAACACGGTTCGTCATCGCCCGCAAGCGACCGGGTGGCGTCATGGCAAAGGAGTCGGCGCAAGAATCCTTGAACACGTCGGCGGCCTTTGCCGCGGCAGTCTTCAATTCGTCGAGCAGGGTGCGCTGCTCGGGCGTCGGCTGCACGGCGCGGCTGATCGACGCAATCGGCCAGGCAGTCACGCCCTCGTCCGGTTCTCTGCACACTTGCCGGAGCGTCTGCTGGCTCACCCTTGCGCGCTTGCCCGCTCGGAAATCGGTGACTGCCGCCCCGGGCTCAGGATATCTGGCATAAGCGGAATACGGACTGTCCGTGCCCCAAAACACCGTATCGACGAAGTCGTCGTAGGCATACGCCCAATAGCCGGGGTCATAGGCGTAGGGCCAGAACGTGTAATTGAAGATGTCGGAATAGGCGTAAGGCCAGAAGACCGGACCGAGCCATGCCACGAACGCTGCGCGATGGCCACGCCGCCAGGCGTGGCGGGGAGCCCAGCGGTTCTCCCTGGCTGTGAGCGCCGCTCGGGCTTGCAGGGCATCATTGCTGCGGAACTGTGCGGAAAATCGTCCGCGGGCCGCGGCCTGCATGGCGGCAGCAGTTCGTTCAGCCGAAGGCTGTGGTCCCAGCCGCTGCAGGCGCGCCTGATTGCTTTGCTGCATGCGCTGCTCTCGCTGGAGTAGCCGTTGCTGTGCCTGCAGCTGTCTTTCCTGCGCGCGTTGCGCCCGGAGACCTTCCGGCTTTTGCGACTGCAATTGCTGGACGCGCTGCTGCAAGCGATCGATGCGGCTCTGACGATCCGTGCTCTGGCGCGACAGCATGTCGCGCTGCCGCTGCTGCACGATTTGCCGCCGCTCTTGGATGCGCTGCTCGCGCTGCTGCGCACGCGTTTCGATCTGTTCCTTCCGCGACGATCCCGCGCCCACGACAGGCGATGCGCCTGGCCGCGATGGTGCGGTGATGCGCGGTTCCGGGTGCCTCGCCATGGCCGGTCGCTGCGGCGGTGCGGCACGATGAATTTCAGGTCGCGGCGCTACGATACGCGGTCCGGCCGATCGCGGTGGCGCAGCGATCCGCGGGGCGACATGCGGGGCCATGGCTGGACGCTGTGGTGGGGGAGCTGCACGGAACGCCGGCGCGGCGGGCCGTGCCATAGCCGGAGGCGCGGCGGGGCGTGCCATCGCTGGAGGCGCCGCTGGGCGGGCCATCGCCGGTGGTGGTCCTGCCGGTCGGGCTGCTGGCGCAGCTGCGCCGCTTGGACCATGGCCTCTTCGATCCTGGGCGGACGAGCCGGTGCTCACCGCGATCGCGGACACACCAAGAAAAAATGCTGCTATGCGAGCGCCGCGCGAGAGCATGATCTCACTCCCTCATGCCTGTCGCCCGGAACCATCAACGCGCGAGCGCAGAAATCGTTCGTCGTGGCCATGACTTACATTGCGATTTTACGACGCAGCATTGACGCAGGTCGCCTGCGTTCTAGTCTTGCTGCGTCATAAGTCCCTCATGGTGAGGAGCGCGAAGCGCGTCTCCGGACGATGCTCCGCAGCGCTGGGCGAACCACGAGGCCCCGTCTGTGGCCTACATTCTTCGAGACGTCCGCGCTGCGGGCTCCTCAGGGATGAGGGGGGTGCCATGACGCAGCAAGACTAGCTGACCGTGCAAGGCACGCTCAGAAAACCGCGGAAGCGCACGCGGCCGCCGCGGACCGGCTCGCCATCGAGCGCATAATCCGGAAAGCGCGCCAGGAAACGCGAGATCGCGATGGCGCCCTCGAGCCGCGCCAGCGCCATACCGGCGCATTGATGTGCGCCGGTGCCAAAGGCCAGATGCCGGTTCGGCGTGCGGCCGATATCGAAACGTTCGGGGTCAGAGAACTGCGCGGGGTCGCGGTTGGCGGCGCCGATGCACAGCGTCACCGGCGTGCCCGGCGGCATCGCGATGCCGCCGAGTTCGAACGGCTCGACCGTCATGCGGTTGCCGAGTTGGTTGGAGCTCTCGAACCGCAGCATTTCCTCGATCGCGGTCTTGATCAGATCGGGATTTTCAATCAGCCGGCGCTTCTCGCCGGCGTGGTTCAACAACGCGACCAGCCCGTTGCCGATCAGGTTGGTGGTGGTCTCGTGGCCGGCATTGAGCAGGAAGATGCAGTTGTGCAGGAGCTCCTTTTCGGTCAACCGCTCGCCATTGTCTTCGCCTTGAATGAGCCGCGTCAGCACGTCGCGATCGGGATTGCCGGGCTTGGCCCGTCGCCGCGCCACCAGCCCTTCGAGGTACGCCAGAAAATCCTTCACCGCCTTGTTGCCGCGGGCAAAGGCCTGCGGGCCGATCACCGGCTCCAGTGCGCCGAGAATGGCCAGCGACCAGTCGCGCAGGGGCTCCCGCTCGTCCTGCGGCACGTCGAGCAGATTGCCGATGACTTCGATCGGGATCGCGGCCGCGAAATCGTCGATCAGGTCCACCTTGCCCTTGGCGGCCATGGCGCCGAGGAGGCGGTCGACCAGCCGGACCAGATCGGGCTCCATGCCGGCGATCGCGCGCGGCGACAAGGCGCCCATGATCAACCGGCGAACGCGGGTGTGGGCGGGAGGATCGTTGAACACGAGGCTCGTGGTGTGGTGCTCATAGAGCAGGGAGCTTCCATACTTCGGCGAGAACTCCTTCTTCTTGTCGGACGAGAAGACCTTGGTGTTCTTGTAGGCTGCAACCAGATCGTCGTAGCGCGTCAGGAAATACGACCCATTCGGCAACCGCTTGACCGGTTCGATTTCCCGCAGCGCGCGATAGGTCGGGTAGGGGTTGGCATAGAAGTCGGGCGTCAGCTTTTCGAGGTCGAATGTGGCCGCCAGTTCGCGCGCATCCAGATTCATGGCTCGCCGTACTCGTTGGGGAAGAGGGACAGGTAAGCGACCGTCAAATTAGTCGCAATTGCAACTACCTTAGATGCCGCTGTTAAGGCGTCAAGTCGGCGCAGCTTCCAGCCCACACCACAAAAGCGCGTTCGGGTTGCGGCCAATTCAGGATAAGCCTGCAAGGCGAGCGCCTGATTTCCGGAAAAATCGTGCTCAAACAAAGCGATGAAGTGTGTCTTTGACGACACCCCGCGACAGAATCCGCTTGATGCGCTGCAGTAGATCCTTGACTTCGTCAAGGTGAGTGATTACTCACGCCCCCATGTCTACCTTGCGCATGACCGGTGACTTGCGGCGGCAATTAATCTTGAGCGCCGCCAAGCGGTGCTTTGCCCGAAACGGCTTTGCCGGCACCACAACCAAGAGCGTGGCGGCGGCTGCGGCGATTTCGGAAGGGCTGTTGTTCAAACACTTCCCGTCCAAGGCTGCGCTCTATGCCGAAATCCTCGCCGAGGAGTGCGAGGCTGATCCGGATTTCGCACACCTGCTCGGCCAGGAGCCTTCAACTGCCACACTGGTTGAACTCGTCAAGGGCATGGTTGGCCATTTCATGGAGGTGTCGGACGGTTCGGATCAGGAAGAAGCGCAACGGCTGCGATTGATGACGACCAGCCATCTCGACGACGGCGAGTTCGCGCGGCTGCTGTACGACAAGATCGGCGGCCTGATCGGGCCGGTGTTCACCGCATCGATCGAAAGTGCGGTCGCCGCTGGCGATGCGGCGCGGATCGGCAGCGATCCGCTCAACCTGTTCTGGTTCGCCCATCACACCGTGCTGATGTCGGCGCTGACGCGGCTTCCGGCCGTGCCCTGTCTTTCCTACGGCAACGCCGCCGATTTAGAGCGGCAGTTGTGTCAATTCATCCTGCGCGGCATCGGACTTACCGAAGCCGCAATTGCTTCTCATTTGGACGGCGAGCTGTCACCGAATTCGGGACAATCGGTAGCTGCAGAAAGTGCATGACATGAATATCGTGACTGAACCCAAAATTTCGGGCAAGCCGATTAGCGACAAGCCGCACAAGCGGCCGGTCCGGATGGTGCGCTGGTTTATCGTCGTGGGGCTGCTGCTGGCCTTGCTGGTCGGCGGCCTGGTCTGGTTCAACTACTTCCGCGGCAAGATGATCGCGCAGTTCTTTGCGAACAACAAGCCGCCGCCGGTGAGCGTCAACGTTACCGCGGCGAAGTCGGAGACCATTCCTAACCTCCTGACCGCTGTCGGCGATCTCGCCGCCGTGCATCAGGTCAACGTGACGTCTGACGTGAACGGCCGCATCACCGATATCATGTTCACGGCGGGCGCCAGCGTGAAGGAAGGCACGCCGCTGGTGCAGTTGTTCGATGGTCCAGAGCAGGGCGATCTCGCCAACTTCAAGGCACAGCAGCGGGTGGCACAGCTCTCGCTGGATCGCGCCAAGCAGCTGGCTGAGCGTCAGTTCGGGCCGCAGGCGACCGTGGATTCCGCGCAGGCCGCGTTCGACCAGGCCAGCGCCGGCATCGCCAAGACCGAAGCGATCATCTCGCAGAAGCTGGTGCGGGCGCCGTTCGACGGCGAACTCGGCGTTCGCAAGGTCGAAGTCGGACAATATCTGACTGCGGGGACGCAGATCGTCTCGCTGACCGATCTGTCGATGCTGTATGCGAACTTCACCGTGACGGAGAAGGACTCCGGCCAGCTCAAGGTCGGCCAGATCGTCCGTATCGCGGTCGACGCCTATCCGGGCCGCACCTTCGAGGGCAAGATCACCACCATCGAGCCGCAGATCGCGACCGACACGCGCAATATCCGCGTGCAGGCGACGATCCAGAATCCGGACAGGATCCTCA
Organism: Bradyrhizobium australiense; assembly: GCF_013114825.1. Classification (GTDB taxonomy): domain Bacteria; phylum Pseudomonadota; class Alphaproteobacteria; order Rhizobiales; family Xanthobacteraceae; genus Bradyrhizobium; species Bradyrhizobium australiense. Next base: position 718,562 of record NZ_JAAVLX010000001.1, read on the forward strand.
AGCCCGGCATGTTCGTGACCACCACCGTGGTGCTGCCGGACAAGCCGCCGGTCGTCACCGTGCCCGAAACCGCGGTCGACTACACGCTCTATGGTGACTCGGTCTACCTCCTCAGCGAGAAGAAAGAACAGGACGGCAAGACCAGCCTGATCGCAACGCGCACCTTCGTGCAGACCGGAAAACGCGTCGAAGGGCGCGCCGAAATCCTGAAAGGTCTGAAGGACGGTGACCGCGTCGTGGCCGTCGGACAGCTTAAGCTGCAGTCCGGAGCGGCCGTGACGATCTCGAACGATCCGGTACCTCCGATTCCGGCGAAGCCGCCGCGCTACTGATAGATGATGCGGCTCCCTTGAGGAGCCGCTGCGAATGATGGGCGGCGGTCTTATGGCTCGACCGCGCGCCGGAAATGCTGATCTCAGCGGGATATTTTACGATGGCTTTAACCGATATTTTCATCAAGCGTCCGGTCCTGTCGGTCGTCGTCAGTCTGCTGATCCTCCTGATCGGTCTGCGCGCCGCCAGCGTATTGCCGATCCGGCAATACCCGAAGCTCTCGAACACAGTGGTCAACATCACCACCTCATACCCGGGCGCGTCGGCTAACCTGATTCAGGGCTTCATCACCACGCCAATCGAGCAGGCGGTCGCTTCCGCCGAGGGCGTCGACTACATCACGTCTTCGTCGGTGCAGGGCACCAGCACGATTCAGGTCTACATCAAGCTGAATTTCGATCCGAACCAGGCGCTGACCGAAGTTCTCGCCAAGGTGAACTCGGTGCGATACCTGATCCCGAAAGAATCTAACGACCCGATCGTGACCAAGACTACCGGCCAGACCACGGCCGTGATGTATCTCGGTTTCTCCAGCGACGAACTCTCGGGCTCGGCCATCTCGGATTATCTGACGCGCGTCGTGCAGCCGGTGCTATCGACGGTCGACGGCGTCGCATCCGCCGACATTCTCGGCGGCCAGACATTTGCGATGCGGCTGTGGCTCGATCCGGTGCGAATGGCGGGCCGTGGCGTGTCGCCGAGCGACGTCTCGCAGGCAATCGCGGCCAACAACTTCCAGGCCGCGGCCGGTCAGTCCAAGGGCTACTTCATCGTTTCGAACGTACAAACCAACACAGATCTGCGGAACCTCGATCAGTTCAAGAAGATGATCGTCAAGTCCAAGGACGGCGGCTTCGTACGCGTGGAGGACATCGCGACCGTCGAACTTGCGGCGCAGAGCTCGGACGCGAGCGTCGCGTTTAGCGGCGAGCGTGCGATCTTCATCGGTGTACAGGCGACCCCGCAAGGCAACCCGCTGACGCTCGTCAAGGGCGTGCGCGCGCTGTTTCCCGAGTTGGAACGCAACCTGCCGCCGTCGATGAAAATGAAGGTGGCGTACGATTCCACCAAGTTCATTCAGTCGTCGATCGACGAGGTGAAGAATACGCTGATCGAGGCCGTGCTGATCGTCGTGGTCGTGATCTTCCTGTTCCTGGCTTCGTTCCGCTCGGTTGTCATTCCCGTGGTGACAATTCCGCTGTCGCTGATCGGCGTCTGCAGCCTGATGCTGATGATGGGCTTCAGCTTCAATCTGCTGACGCTGCTGGCGATGGTGCTGGCGATCGGGCTCGTGGTCGACGATGCCATCGTGGTGGTGGAGAACATCCATCGCCATCTCGAGGAAGGAAAAACGCCGGTGCAGGCGTCGCTGCAGGGCGCGCGCGAAATTGTCGGCCCCGTGATCTCCATGACGATTACGCTTGCCGCCGTCTACGCGCCGATTGGCTTCCTCGGCGGCCTGACCGGTTCGCTGTTCCGCGAATTCGCCTTCACGCTGGCGGGCTCGGTAATCGTGTCGGGCGTGATCGCGTTGACGCTGTCGCCGATGATGTGCTCGGTCCTCCTGAAGAGCGCGGACGAGGGGCGGTTCTCGAGGCTGGTCAACCGGGTGTTCGGCTCAATGACACGCTGGTACGGCCGCCAGCTCGACCGCTCGCTCGACTATCGCCCGATCACCGGCTTGTTCGCGCTGACGATCCTGGGCCTCGTCGGATTCCTTTATATGAACACCTCGAAGGAGCTCGCGCCCGAAGAGGACCAGGGCATCGTGTTCTCGGTGACCAAGGCGCCGAAATACGCCAACATCGATTATGTCGACTTCTATGGCGACAAGCTCGACAAGGCCTTTTCCAAATTTCCCGAAACCGACCTGCGTTTCGTCCTGAACGGCATTAATGGGCCGCAGGGCGGCATCGCCGGCATGCTGCTCAAGCCGTGGGACGAGCGTGAGCGTTCCTCGATCAAGCTGAAGCCGCTGGTGCAGGCGGAGATCAGCAAGATCGAAGGCGTCCAGGCGTTTGCGTTCAACCTGCCGCCGCTCCCGGGCGGGCCGGGTGGCCTGCCGATTCAGATGGTGATCAATTCGACCGCCGGCTTTCAGGCCGTATATGAGCAGATGGCGAAGCTGAAGGATGCCGCGCGCAAGAGCGGCCTGTTCATCGTCTCCGATAGCGACCTCGAATTCAACCAGCCGGTGGTTCGCGTCTCGATCGACCGTTCCAAGGCTAGTGACCTCGGCATCAACATGGCGCAGGTCGGCAGCACGCTGCAGACGCTCCTGGGCGGCAACTATGTCAACCGCTTTAACCTGGAGGGTCGCTCGTATCAGGTGATCCCGCAGGTGCCGCGTGACAAGCGGCTGTCGCCGGAATCGCTTGGCGGCTACTACGTCCCGACCAACACCGGGCAGCTGGTGCCGCTGTCGACCATCGTGTCGATCGAAACCGCCACCGATCCGAATTCGCTGACGCATTACAACCAGCTCAATTCCGCGACTTTCTCGGCGGTGCCGATGCCGGGCGTGACGGTTGGGCAGGCGGTGGACTTCCTGGAGGGCGAGGCGAAGAAGATGCCTTCCGGTTTTGGCCACGATTATCTGGCCGACTCCCGGCAATATGTGCAGGAAGGCAATCAGCTCGCGATCACCTTTGGCTTCGCGCTGATCATCATCTTCCTGGTGCTGGCGGCGCAGTTCGAGAGCCTGCGTGATCCGCTGGTGATCATGATCAGCGTTCCCATGGCGATCGTCGGTGCGCTGATCCCGCTGTTCTTTGGCGTGGCGACCATCAACATCTACACTCAGGTCGGGTTGCTGACGCTGGTCGGCCTCATCACCAAGCACGGCATCCTGATGGTCGAATTCGCCAACGAGCTGCAGCTCAAGGAAGGCCTCGACAAGCGTTCGGCGATCGAGATGGCGGCCCGCATCCGGCTGCGGCCGATCCTGATGACGACGGCGGCGATGGTCACCGGCTTGATCCCGTTGCTGACCGCAACCGGCGCGGGTGCTGCCAGCCGATTCTCCATCGGTCTCGTGGTCGTCGCCGGCATGTCGATCGGCACGCTGTTCACGCTGTTCGTGCTGCCGGCGGTCTATGTCTGGCTGGCCACCGACCACCAGGCGGAGGCCAGTTCGCAGCGCACCAAGGAGATCGCCGATTTCGATCTCGGCAACAATGCGCTGAAGCCGACCTGAGCTTTTCGTAGGCTGGAAAAATCGAAAGCGGCGGCAGCGGAAATCGTTGCCGCCGTTTTTCGTTTCGGCGCGACGCCCGCCCCAGCGACACCGCCGGCCCTCCATGCTACGAAGAAGAGAAAAGCAGCGAGGCCACATGACGAGCGATTTTTCCGCCGGCAACTACCGGTTCATTCCCGCCGTATTCCAATATTCAGGCGGCGTGGCCGCCAATCCCGGATATGAGATTGAGCGGGTGCGCTTCGACAAGTGGGTGCCGCTGGCCGAAGGCTTTGCGCAGATCGCAAAATATATTCAGGCGGCGGGCCGGCCGCTGACGTCGTTCTGCGCCTGCGAACTGCGTTCGCCAGCCGCCTTCACCGATGAGGGTTTCCGCAATTTCAACCTGCACTACGTCAAGACGCTGGCGGATTGGGGCGTCTATGACGGCACCACCAATCCGGTGGCGCGCAGCAATGTCTGCCCGCAGATCGATCCGCCGGCCGAACCGTCGTTCTATGCCTTTTCGTTTACGCGGCCGAGCCAGAACACGGCGCCAAGCTTCGTGATCGCGGGCAGCGGCGAGTCGCAGGAGGGCAATGCGAGCTATGCCGAACGTACGGTGCGTTACCGCGACGTCAGTCCCGAGGGCATTGCGGAGAAGGTTCGTTACGTCGCCGGCGTGATGGAGCGGCGCATGGGCGAGTTCGGCTTCGGCTGGAAAGACGCAACTGCTGTGCAGACCTATACCATCCACGATTTCCACCACGTCTTTGCCGACGCGCTGGTCCGCCGCGGCGCCGCGCGCTCCGGCCTGACCTGGCATTTCGCCCGGCCGCCGGTGATCGATCTCGAATATGAGATGGATTGCCGGCGGGTAATGAGGGAGTTGGTGATCTAGAGGCCCGAGTGTTCCCCTCATCCTTGAGGAAGCGCGGAGCGTCGTCTCGAAGGATACCCGGCGGGGCCTCATTAGAGACGCGCGCGAGCGCGCTCCTCACCATGAGGGTCTTAACTACCGCTCCCTCGGGTCCAGCGCATCGCGCAATCCGTCGCCGACCAGGTTGAACGACAGCACGACAAGAAAGATCGCAAGTCCCGGCCAGACCGCCATCCACGGCGCGTTGGTCAGGAAGCGCTGCGCGGCGTTGAGCATGCTGCCCCAGGACGGCGCGGGCGGCTGCTGGCCGAGGCCGAGAAACGACAGCGCGGCTTCCGCGATAATCGCGGCGGCGATCGACAGCGTTGCCTGTACCAATAGCGCTGGCATGATGTTCGGCAGGATGTGAAACAGCGCGATGCGCCATCGCGGATTGCCCATGGCGCGCGCGGCCTCGACATAATCCTCGACCTTGACGCTCATGACCTGGCCGCGGGTCAGCCGCACGAAGATCGGCGTCGCCGAGATGCCGATCGCGATCATGGCGTTGCCGAGGCTGGGACCCAAAAACGCGGCGAGCGCAATTGCCAGGATCAGGAAGGGGCAGGCCAGCATCGCATCCGTGATGCGGCTGATCAGGGCATCGATGAAGCCGCCACGGTAGCCTGACAAGAGGCCGAGCGGCACGCCGATCGAAAGCGCGATGCCGACCGAGATGGCACCGGCCAAGAGCGACGCACGCGCGCCATAGATCACGCGGGCGAGAATGTCGCGGCCGAGCTCGTCGGTTCCGAACCAGTGCAACGCGGAAGGCGGCTTGCGCACCAGCGACCAGCTTGTCGCGATCGGCTCATAGGGCGAGATCAGCGGGGCAAACAGCGCGAGCAACGCGAAAGTGCCGATCACGACAAGCCCGGCCATCGCGCCCTTGCGCTTGAATAACCGGCGCAGGGCGCGTCGTGCCGGGCTCTCAAGTTCGTCGGAGACGGCAATCGGTAACGCACTGAGCGTGGTGTCGGCCATGGGTTAGGCCCTCAGCCGCGGATTGACGAGGACATAGGCGATGTCGGCAATGAGATTGAGCGTGATGTAGATCGTCGCCGTCGTCAGCACGACGCCTTGCACGACTGCATAGTCGCGGTTGAAGACGGCATCGACGATCAGTTTGCCGAAACCTGGAATCGAGAAAATTTGCTCCGTCAACACCGCGCCCGACAATAGCGTGCCAAGTTCGAGCGCGCCGAGCGTAATCACCGGCGTCAGCGCGTTACGCATGGCGTGCTTGAGAATGACTGAGCGTTCGGAAAGGCCTTTGGCGCGGGCAGTGCGGACGTAATCGCTTTCGAGCACCTGCAGCATGGCGCTGCGGGTATGCCGCATCAGGATCGCGGCAATCGCGTTGCCCAGCACGAAAGCCGGCATGATGGTGGAGGCGATGCTGGCGCGCCAATTTTCGGTCAGCGGCACATAGCCCGATGCCGGCAGCCAGCCGAGCTGGATCGAGAACAGAAAGATCAGCATGATGCCGAGCCAGAAATTCGGCGTCGAGATGCCCCACAGCGCAAAGAAATTGGCGCCATAGTCCCACGCCGTGCCTTTCTTCACCGCCGAGACGATGCCGGCCGGAATGCCGATCAGGAAGGCGATGACGATGGCCATCGACGCCAATTGCATCGTCACCGGCAGCTTCTGCGCGATCAGTTCGCGCACCGGCACCTTGTTGCGCAAGGACTCGCCGAAATCGCCCGACAGCACGCCCTTGACCCAGTAGACATATTGCACCGGAACCGGCTGATCGAGCCGGTACTGCTGGCGGATCTGCGCAATGACGTCGGGATCGCGTTCCTCGCCTGCCATGACCAGCGCCGGATCGCCCGGCAGCAATTGCTGCAGCGAAAAGATCAGGATCGAGACGAAGAACAGCGTCGGGATCAGCTGGACAATACGCCGCGCGAGGAAGTTCAGCATGGTGCACGCGGTCCGAAGGTACGAGAACTGAGTTGGTGGAAAGGTCGTCGCCACGTCGTTCCCTCTCCCCTTGCGGGGGAGGGACAGGGAGAGGGGTAATCCAACGGGATTCTGAGTTCGTGGCACGCCCCACCCCAGCCCTCCCCCGCAAGGGGGGAGGGAGAGGAGAGAGTGTGCCCGCGCAACATCCTCACTTCAGCTTCAGCCCGACCACGCGCACCAGCCCATCCGGCATCTGCTTGTAGCCTTCGAGCTTGGTCGTATGCGCGATCAGGATGCGGCGGTGGTAGATGTAAAGCAGCGGCTTCTCCTCCAGCACGATCTTGGCCAGCTTTTCATAGATCGCCTTGCGCTGCGCCTGATCGGTGACAAGCCGGCCGTCGTCGAGCGCCTTGTCGGCCTCCTTGTTCGACCAGGCGCTGTAGTTCTGGGGCGCGTCGGTCTTTAGGAAAACATAGGAGTTACCATCCGGATCGATTCTTCCGCTCCAGGCCAGGAGATAGGCCTGGTATTCTCCGGCCTCGGCCTGTTTCAGCGAGGTCGCAAACTCGGTGACCCGGAGCTTCATGTCGAAGCCGACTTCGGCCGCCATCGACTGGATCACCTGCGCCGCCGCTTCGGTTTCCGCGCCCTTCGAGACCATGAAGTCGACGCTGATCGGCGTGGTGACGCCCGCTTCCTTCAGCAGCGCCTTGGCCTTGGCGACGTCGCGTTTCGGTATCGGAAAGGCTTTCTGATAGTAGGGATGATCGGGGTTGACCCACTGGTTTCCGGGCTTGAACTCGCCGTTGGACACCACCTGGCTGATCGCCTCGCGGTCGAGCGAAAGATCGAGTGCCTGCCGCACCTTGGCGGACTGGCTGAGCGGCCCCTTGGCCTTGTCCCTGCCAACGTTCAGCGTCACGCCCTGATAGCCGAGCTCGATCGCGCTGGACAATTTCAGCTTCGAGTCCGCCTGCACTTCCTTGAGGTCGGTCGCGAGCACCCGTTCGATCAGGTCAAGTCCGCCGGATTTCAGATTGGCCAGGCGGACGGTCGCGTCCACCAGCGGCAGATAGACGATGCGGTCGACATGGATATTGTCCTTGTTCCAGTAGTCGGCGAATTTTTCGAACACCATGCGGTCCTGCTGCACGCGCTCGACGAACTTGTAGGGACCGGCGCAAACTGGACGCAGCCCGAACTTGTCGCCGGCCTCCTTGGCCGCCTTGGGCGACACCATCATTCCCGCGCGATCGGTAAGCTGCGCGACCAGCGGAGAATAGGGCGCCTTCAATATCAGTTTGATGGTAAGGGGATCGACGACATCGATATGATCGACGGCTGCCAGTTCCGGCTTTCGGAACGAGCCCGGGAATGTCAGGTGGCGCTCCAGCGAAAACTTTGCAGCCTCGGCATTGAAGGTCTCGCCGTCGTGAAACTTGACGCCGGGTCGGAGCCTGATGGTGACTTCCTTGCCGTCGGCCGAAGTCTCGTGGCTTAGCGCGAGTTGCGGCACGATGTTGAGCTTCTCGTCGATGTCGAACAGCTTGTCGCAGAACGATGCGAACACGATGCGACCGACATAGGTCCGCGCCATGGTCGGGTCGAGGATATCGGGATCCTCGGCGAGCCCAATCCGCAGCGTGGTTTGGGCTTGAACGGTTGCCGGAAGCGACAGCAGCAGCGCCGCCGCGGTGACTGCCAAACGAACGATTTTCATTGCTGCCTCCCCTTATCCACGATTACACCGCACTTGGCCGGGTCACTGATATATCAACCCCGCCGCGGCGTGCACCTTCCGTGCCACCGCTGAAGGCGGCGACCAATTTTTCCAGCACCGGCGAGAAGCCGCCATCGGCGGGAACGATGGCTCCGGGCGACGGCAATTCGGCCGTGCGGTGACACGCCGCGGCGTGTCCCGCGCCGTCGGCGAGCAGGGGCGGAATTTCGGTGCGGCAGCGCTCTATGACGTAAGGACAGCGGGTGTGAAAGCGGCAGCCGGAGGGCGGATTGAGCGCGCTTGGCATCTCGCCTTCCAGCACGATGCGGCCGCGCCGGGCCTGCGGTTTGGGTACAGGGATCGCCGACAGCAGCGCGCGGCTATAGGGATGCCGGGGCGCGGCGAACAGCGCCGCAGCGTCCGCGGTCTCAACGATGCCACCGAGATTCATCACGGCGACGCGGTCGGCGATGTGCTTCACGACCGCCAGATCGTGCGAGACGAAGATGTAGGCGAGGCCGAGCCGGTTCTGCAGGTCGCGCAGCAGATTGAGGATTTGCGAGCGGATCGAGACGTCGAGCGCGGAGACCGGCTCGTCGCAGATGATCAGTTTTGGCTCCACGGCGAGCGCCCGCGCAATGGCGATACGCTGGCGCTGGCCGCCGGAAAATTCATGCGGGTAGCGGCGCGCGAAACGGGGCTCGAGTCCGACCAGCCGTAGCAGCTGCTCGACCCGTTCACGACGGCGCGGGGCCGGCACCAGATCGTGCAGCGCCAGCGGCTCGCTCAGGATCTGGCTCACCGTCATGCGCGGGTTCAAGGAGGCATAGGGGTCCTGAAAAATAATCTGCGCATGGCGGCGGAACGCGCGTAATTCGTTGGCGCTGAGCGTGCCGAGATCGCGGCCCTCGAAGCGAACGCTGCCCGCATCCGGCTCAATCAGCCGCAGCACCAGCCGGCTGACGGTGGATTTGCCGCAGCCCGATTCGCCGACCAGCGCCAGCGTCTTGCCGGCCTCAACCGTGAAGCTGACACCGTCGACCGCCTTGACGTAGGCGGTGGGGCGGCCGAACACCGATCGCGCGGCGACGAAATGCTTTACGAGGCCATCGACTTCGAGGAGCGCGGTCATGATGTGCTCCCGCCCGTATCGTGTTCCGGGCGCGGCGCAGCGCAGAGCGATGCGCTGCAGAACCGGGAGCCAAAGTGCGTGAGACCACAGATGGGCCCCGGTTCTGCAGTGCACCGCCGCGCTTCGCTTGCGCTGCACTGCGCCCGGGGAACGAGAGCGGAGAGCGGCGCGATCATGATACCAGCCGCTCCAGCGGCGCGCGGATACAGCGCGAGGCATGGCCCGCGCTCACGATCGCAAGCGGCGGCGGCGCGGCGATGCAGGCTTCGACGACAAACGGACAGCGCGCGGCAAAGCGGCAGCCGGCGGGCGGGTTCGTCATGTTCGGCACCATGCCCTCGATCGTCGCCAGATGTGAGGCGCGGCGGCCGAGTCGCGGGATCGAACCGAGCAGGCCGACGGTGTAGGGATGCTGTGGATTGGCGAAGAGCTCGTCGACCGGCGCCCGCTCGACGATCTCACCGGCATACATCACCGCGACCTCGTCGCAGACCTCGGCGACCACGCCGAGGTCGTGGGTGATCAGGATGATCGCGGCGCCGCTCGCGGCCTTCAGCTCGCGCATCAAATCGAGGATCTGCGCCTGCAGGGTGACGTCGAGCGCGGTGGTCGGCTCGTCCGCGATCAGAAGGCGCGGGTCGCAGGCCAGCGCCATCGCGATCATCACGCGCTGGCGCATGCCGCCGGAGAGTTTGTGCGGATATTCATCGATGCGTTTTTCAGGCGAGGGGATGTGGACGCGCCGCAGCAGCTCGATGGCGCGCTCGCGCGCCTGCCGCCGCGACCCCCCGCGATGGCGCAGGATGGTTTCGACGATCTGGTCGCCGATGGTGAAGCTCGGGTTGAGCGAAGTCATCGGCTCCTGAAAGATCATCGCAAGCCGGTTGCCGCGCAGGTCGCGCAGCGTGTCGTCGGGGATATCGAGCAGATCAAAACCGTCGAAACGGATCGAGCCCGAGACCTCAGCGGAACGCCTTGGCAATAATCCCATGACGGCGAGCGAAGTCACGCTCTTGCCGCAGCCGGATTCGCCGACCAACCCGAGCGTCGCGCCGTTGGCCACGCTGAGATCGACACCGTCGACTGCGTGGGTGGTGCGGCCATCATCGCCGTGGAAGACGACGCGCAGGCCCTCGATTTCGATCAGCGGACTCTCGGTCATGCCTTGCCTGTCGTCGCGGCCTGCTCGATCACTGCACGATCGGTGATCCCGGCCGGGTTCTTCCGCGTCGGCAGGAACGGGCGGAAATGCACCCAGCGCTCGCGGCTCACCTGTTCGAGACGTTCGAGCTCGGCGAGCGGATCGGTGTGGTCGTCGACGCGCAGGTCGAGATCGGACCATTCCTCCTCGCCATGGATCAACAGCGCCGCGGATTGCTTGCCGCGCTTGTCGCCGCCGGCGGCCTCGCCGGCCTTCATCGCCGCGATCAGCCGCTGCGCAAAGGGCAGGGCGGCGTTGGCGACATAGACTTTCGCCGTTTCATCGAGCACGGCGCCGCCCGCCAACATGTTGCCGGCAAGGGAAAAGCCATCGCCCTGCAGATGTCCGCACCAGTCGATGCATTCGGCTCCGGTATGCGCGGCGATCCGGCCTTGTGCATCCATGACATGCAGTTGTCGGCTCTCGCGACCATCGTCGGCGGCAATCAGCGTGTCCACCACCTCACGGGGGCTGCGGCCTTCCTGCAACAGCTTCACGCCGTCAATGCCGTAGTAGGGGTTGACCAGCGCCTGCGTTGCGATGCCGCCGATGCCGGGCGCGATATGCGGCACGCGCGCGCCGACTGCGAAAAATCGGGTCGCGACGGCGATACCGATCTGGCCGGTTTGGGGATCGCGGGCGATGATCGACCAGGTCATCTTGTCTCTTCTCTAGCTATCGTCCCGCCGCGTAGCCCTGCATGCCCCTCGGATTGGCGGCGGCGCGGCGGCGGCTGCCGACCCTGGAGGCTGCGGTGAGGCGGCCTTCCGACCAGTCGGGGCCGATCTCGACGACATGGCCGCGGCTCTCCAGCGTGTCGACCGTCGCGCTCGGCACGCGACTTTCGAGCACGAGCACGCCGGGCCGCGCGGTGCGCGGCCAGAACGAGATCGGGAAATGCTCGGAGTGCCAGGCGGGCGCATCGATCGCTTCCTGCAGGTTCAGTTTGGCGTGGATATGGCGCAGAAAGAATTGCGTGGTCCATTGGTCCTGCTGGTCGCCGCCGGGTGAGCCCCAGGCCATGTACGGCTCGCCATCGCGCAGCGCCATCGTGGGCGAGAGCGTGGTGCGCGGACGTTTGCCCGGCGCGAGCGCGGCCGGGTGATCCTCTTCCAGCCAGAACATCTGCGCGCGACTGCCGAGGCAGAAGCCGAGTTCGGGAATGACCGGTGAGGATTGCAGCCAGCCGCCGGACGGCGTCGCCGAGATCATGTTGCCGGCCTGGTCGATGATGTCGAAATGCACGGTGTCGCCGCGCACCTCGCCGAACCGGCCGACCGTCGGCTCGCCCGCGCCCATGGCGCCGACCGCGTCGCGATGGCCTTCGGCACGGCGCAGCTTGACGACCGAACCAAAGCCTTCGATCGAGCCGGGGACAAAGTCGAGCGAGGCTTTATCTCTAGAGATCAGCTTGCGGCGTTCGTCATTGTAGGCGTCCGACAGCAAGGTCGCGATCGGGATGTCGGTGAATTTGGGGTCGCCGTAGAATTTCTCGCGATCGGCGAAGGCGAGTTTCGCGCATTCGATCTGCAGATGGATGAAGTCGGGCCCGGCAGGATCGAGCCCGTCAAGTTCAAAGCCCTTCAGCAGCGCGAGCTGCTGCAGCATCACAGGACCCTGGCTCCAGACGCCGGGTTTGCAGACGGTATAGCGGCCATAGTCGTAAGTGAGCGGCGCCTCGACGGTCGGCTGCCAGCGCGCCATGTCGTCGGCGCTTAGCACGCCGCGATGCGGTGAGCCGGAGACGTCCATCACTTCCTGCGTGCGGCAGAACTTGTCGATCGCTTCCGCCACAAAACCCTGCGACCAGGATTTTCGGGCGCGCTCGATCTGCGCCACGCGGTCGGAGCCTGCGCTCTCGGCCTCCTTGAGAATGCGGGCATAGGTCTCCGAGAGCTGCTTGTTGGTAAAGAGCGTGCCGGGTTTTGGCACTTCGTTGCTCGGCAGGTAGACCGCCGCCGACGTCGTCCAGTGCTTCCTGAACAACTGCTCGACGACCTGGATCGTTGCGGAAGCACGCTCGACCAGCGGATAGCCGTCGCGGGCGTAGGCAATCGCGGGCTCCAGCACGTCGCGCAGCCGCATCGTGCCGTAGTCACGCAGCAGCAGCATCCAGGATTCAAACGTGCCGGGGACGCAGGCGGCGAGGAGCCCGGTGCCGGGCACCATTTCCAGGCCTTCGCCCCTGTAATGCGCGATCGTGGCTTTCGCCGGTGCAGGCCCTTGGCCGCAGATCACCTCGGTGCGGCCGCGCTTGGTGTCGTGCACAATGATCGGCACGTCGCCGCCCGGACCGTTCAGATGCGGCTCGACCACCTGCAGCGTAAAGGCGGTAGCAACACCGGCGTCAAAGGCGTTGCCGCCTTTTTCCAGGATGCTCATGCCGACAGCGGTGGCGATCCAGTGCGTCGAGGTCACGACACCAAAGGTGCCTTCGATTTCCGGCCTTGTGGTGAAGGGATCGGGGTTGATGTTGCTCATGAGAATCCAATGCCGTGCTGGTATCGCGGTGCTGGCGCACTTGACCACAGGCGAGGCTGGCTGCCAACCGGTGGCATGCCACGCATTGCTCCCATCCCCGTGATCATACCAAGGCCGCCGCTTCAACCGAATGGTTGACGGCATGGCAGGCAACACCGTCGATCAAAGCGGGCGCCTGCCGCCGGCAAAGGTCGAACGCCAGCGGACAGCGCGGGTTGAAGGCGCAGCCGGGTGGCGGATCGATCGGATTGGGGATCTCGCCCTTGACCGGAATGCGCTGCCGGCCGGACATCGCGAGATCCGGAACCGCGCCGAGCAGCATCTTGGTGTAGGGCATTCGCGGATTGGCGAACAGCTCGCGTCCTTCCGCAATCTCGACAATACGGCCGAGATACATCACGCCGATCCGGCTCGCCATGTGGCGGACCACGGCGAGGTTATGGCTGATGAAGAGATAGGTCAGGCCAAACTTGTCCTGCAGGTCGCGCATCAGATTGAGGATCTGCGCCTGCACGGAAACATCGAGCGCTGAGGTCGGCTCGTCGCAGACGATGAATTCGGCTTCGGAGGCCAGCGCACGCGCAATCGCGATGCGCTGGCGCTGGCCGCCGGAAAATTCGTGCGGATATTTTAGTCCATCGTCGGGGTGCAGGCCGACGAGGCTCAACAATTCGCCTACGCGCAGGCGAATATCGCGCTCGCCCTGGATCAGATCGAAAGCTCGGATCGGCTCGGACACGATGGCATCGACCCGAAAGCGGGGATTGAGGCTCGCGTAGGGGTCCTGAAAAATCATCTGGATGCGGCGGCGCAGCCGCTGCCGTGCTTGCGCTTGCCTGGCACTCGTCATCGAGACGCCGTCGATGATGACCTCGCCCGAACTCGGCGGCAGCAGTCCCACAACCATCCGCGCCACGGTGGTCTTGCCCGAGCCGGATTCCCCGACGAGAGCGAACGTCTCGCCCTTCCTGATGTCGAAGGTCACGCCATCGACGGCCTTCAGAAATTCCAGATGGCCGCCTTCCAGCACGCGATTGAGCCACGGCTTTGAGACGTCGAACACGCGGCGCAAATTCCTGACATCGACAAAGGGCGGACTCATGCCGCGGTCTCCTTCGCCGCTTCATGGGGCGTGGTATCGAAGAGATGACAGGCCACGGCGTGCGAGCCGTGCTTGAGCGGCTCCGGCCGGTCGACGCGGCAGCGGTCGAACACAAAGGCGCAGCGCGGATTAAATGGGCAGCCCGGCGGGATCGCCGACAGCCGCGGCATCGAGCCGGGAATTTGCACCAGCCGCTTGTCTTCGCCGGCGAGCGTTGGGATCGCGCCCATCAAGCCTTTCGCATAGGGATGCAGCGGGTTCTGCACCACATCCTGCACCGGGCCGATCTCGGCGATGCGGCCCGAATACATCACCGCGACCCGGTCGGAGGTCTCGGCGATCACGCCCATGTCGTGGGTGACCAGCATGACGGCGGTGCCGTGGTCGCGCCCGAGGCGTTTGATCAGCGAAATGATCTGCGCCTGCACGGAGACGTCGAGCGCGGTGGTCGGCTCGTCGGCAATGATCAGTTCCGGCTCGGCGCAGATCGCCAGCGCGATCACGACGCGCTGGCGCATGCCGCCGGAGAATTCGTGCGGATAGGCGTCGATGCGCTTGTCCGGCGCAGGGATTCCGACCTCGGCCAAGAGATCGACGGCGCGCTTGCGCGCTGCGGTCTCCGACAGATTCATGTGTGTTCGGATCGTCTCGACGATCTGGTCGCCGATCCGGTAGAGCGGATTGAGGCTCGTCAGCGGATCCTGAAAGATCATCCCGATCCGTTTGCCCCGGATGCGGCGGATTTCTTCCGGCGGCAGGTGATCGATCCGCGTCCCCGACAGATAGATCTCGCCGCCCGCGATGCGGCCGGGAGGATCGATCAGCCCGATCACGGCTAGTCCCGTGACCGATTTACCGGCGCCGGATTCGCCGACCACGCCGAGCACTTCGCCCTTGGCGATATCGAAGGACACGCCATTGATGGCGCGCAGCGTGCTGCGGCGGGTGAGAAATTCGACCTCGAGATTACGCACGGAGAGGACAGGAACGGTCATCGGAGTTTTGGATTGAGCGCGTCGCGCAGCCAGTCGCCGAGCAGGTTGATGGAGAGGATCAGTCCCGCCAGCGCAATGCCGGGGAAAGCGACGATCCACCATTCGCCGGCGAACAGATAATTGTTGCCGATCCGGATCAAGGTGCCGAGCGAGGGCATGGTGTCGGGCATGCCGGCGCCGAGGAACGACAGCGTCGCCTCGGTGATGATGGCGAGCGCGAGGTTGATGGTCGCGATCACCAGGATCGGTCCCATGGTGTTGGGCAGCACGTGCCGCAGCATGATTTTTGGCGCGGGCAGGCCGATCAGTTGCGCGGCCGCGACGTAGTCCTTGTTCTTCTCGACCATCACCGAGCCGCGCACGGTGCGGGCGTATTGCACCCAGAAACTGAGACCGATCGCGACCACCAGCACCGCCAGCGTGCTCATGGCATCCAGCCGGTTGCCGAACACGGATTTGGCGACGCCGTTGACCAAGAGCGCAATCAGGATCGCCGGGAAGGTGAGCTGCACGTCGGCGATACGCATGATCAGCCCGTCAATCGCGCCACCGACATAGCCTGCAATGAGGCCAAGGGTGATGCCGAGCGTGCCGGCAAAGATGACGCCGAGCACGCCGACGACAAGCGAAATCCGCAGGCCGTAGAGGATGGCGGAAAAGACGTCGCGGCCCTGTTCGTCGGTGCCGAGCAGGAACGGGCTCTGGCCTTCGGCGGTCCACAGCGGCGAGATGCGCGAATTCATCAATTGCAGTTGCGCCGGATCGAACGGGTTTTGCACCGCAAGTTGCGATGCAAAGATCGCCAGCAGGAAGAACAGGATGGTGACGGCCGCCGCCACCATCGTCATTCGGGACCGGCGGAACGAATAGAAAATGTCGCTGTCGAGCGCGCGCTTCAGCCAACCCGTGCCGGAACGCGCCGCCGGCGCATTCGGCTCTACTCGGTGTGGGACGACGGCGTCGGACATCGGATGTCTCGCTTATGCCGGACGGCGGATGGTCGAGCGCAGGCGCGGATCGACGATGGTGTAGAGAATGTCGACCACCAGATTGATGGTGACGAAAATCAGCGACACCATTAGCAGGTAGGCGGCCATGATCGGGATATCGACATTTTGCACGGCCTGTACGAACAACAATCCCATACCCGGCCACTGGAAGACGGTTTCGGTGATGATCGCAAATGCAATAACCGAGCCAAACTGCAAGCCAGCGACAGTGATGACGGGGACCAGCGTGTTCTTCAGCGCGTGGCCGAAATGGATCGCGCGCGTGGTCAGGCCGCGGGCGCGGGCGAAGCGGATGTAGTCGGTGCGGAGCACTTCAAGCATTTCGGCGCGCACCAGCCGCATGATCAAGGTCATCTGGAACAGGCCTAGCGTAATCGATGGCATGATCAGCGCCTTCAGGCCGGAAAGAGTGAGCAGGCCGGTGGTCCACCAGCCGATCCGCACCACGTCGCCGCGGCCGAATGAAGGCAGCCAGCCGAGCGTAACAGAAAACAGGTAGATCAGGAGAATGCCGATCAGGAAGGTCGGCAGGGAGATTCCGATCAGCGACACCGCCTGGAAGAATTTTGTCAGGATCGTATCGCGCCGCAGCGCCGAATAGACCCCCATCAGGATGCCGAACACCATCGCGAACACCGTGGCGCAGGCCGCGAGTTCCAGCGTCGCCGGCATCCGCTCCATCAGCAGGTTCGAAACCGGCTGGCGGAATTGGTAGGACACCCCGAACTTGAATTGCGCGGCGTTGCCGAAATAGCGCGCGAACTGCACCGGCACGGGATCGTCGAGCCCGAGCGACTTGCGCACCGCCTCGCGCTCGGCGGCCGGCGTATCCAGGGAGACAATCTGGTTGACGGGATCGCCAGCGAAACGGAACATCGAGAACGCGATGACGCCGACTGCGATCATGACGCCGATGGCCTGGATAGCGCGGCGAAGAGTGAAAGCGAGCATGTATTCCTTTCACTGCTCTCGTGGTGCGGCGGCGGACATCGCTGTCGCCTGGAAACGAAAAGTCCCGGAAGCCGCTAGAGCCACCGGGACCTGTGTCGAGCCCGACTAATCCTGTTTGGTTGCCCAGTAGAGCAGGACCTGATTGTCGGCGCGCTGGCTCAGTTTCACTTTCTTCGACACGCCCCAGGCCAGCGCCTGCTGGTGCAGCGGGATATAGCCGAAATCCTTTGCGGCGATCTCGAACGCTTCCTTGATCAGGAGGTCGCGCTTGTTGGTGTCGGTTTCCTGCAAGACCTTCTCTGCGAGTTCGTCGACCTTCTTGTTGCAGTAGCCGCCGAGATTGGCCTCGCCGCGATTGGACTTCGGATCGTCGCGACAGCCCATGATGTCATGCAGCACGTTGTGGGAATCGAGCGTGCCGGGCGTCCAGCCGAGCAGATAGAACGAGGTCTGATAGCCACCGGGCTTCAGCACCTTGGCGAAATACTGCGCCTTGGGCTGGGCCAGCAGCGTCACCTTGACGCCGATGCGGGCCAGCATGCCGACGACGGCCTGACAGATCGCGGCGTCGTTGACATAGCGGTCGTTGGGGCAGTCCATCGTGACTTCGAACCCATCGGGATAGCCGGCTTCGGTCAGAAGCTTCTTGGCGCCGTCGGGATCGAATTTCGGCCGCTTGAAGTCACCGGACAGCTTGAACAGTTGCGGGGCGATCATTAGCGCCGAAGGCGTCGACAGGCCGCGCATGACGCGGGTCTTGATCAACTCGATATCGATGGCCTTGAAGAAGGCCTCGCGCACCTTGATGTCCTTGAAAGGATTCTTGCCCTTGACGTTGGAGTAGAGCAGTTCGTCACGCACCTGATCCATGCCGATGAAGATGGTGCGAAGTTCCGGTCCCTTCAGCACCTGGGCGTTCTGGCTCGAATCCACCCGCGTAATATCCTGGATCGGAACTGGCTCGATGACGTCGACTTCGCCGGACAGCAGCGCGGCAACGCGTGTGGCATCGGAGCCGATCGGCGTGAAGATGATTTCCTTGAGGTTATGTTCGGGCTTGCGCCACCAGTTCGGGTTGGCCTTGAATACGGTCTTGACGCCCGGCTGGTGGCTTTCGACCGAAAAGGCGCCGGTGCCGTTGGCGTTGAGCGAGGCAAAGCTTGGTGTCGTTGCTGCCGCAGGCGTGGGTTCGACGGCGTTGTTGGCCTCGGCCCACTTCTTGCTCATGATGTACCAGGTATCCCATTGCGAATTGAGAATGGGATTGGGCGAGGTCAGGATGAAGTCCACCGTGTAGTCATCGACCTTGACGACCTTGGTACCGCTGGGAATGCGGGTCTGCAGGTTCGAGCCCTTCTTCTGAACACGTTCCGCCGAGAACACGACGTCGTCGGCAGTGAAGGGGTCGCCGTTCTGGAATTTCACGCCCTTGCGCAAATGGAACCGCCACCGGGTTGGCTCCGGCGTTTCCCATTTCTCCGCCAGAGCGGGGATGATCTTCAGATCCTTGTCGCGGGCGATGAGACCTTCAAAGATGTGCCCGAGATGGGCGTGGGTGGTGCTCTCGTTGAGCGTGTACGGGTCGAGCGACTTGAGGTCGCCCTGATTGGCATAGCGCAGGGTCTGGGCCGATGCCGGCGCCATTGCCACGGCTAGGATGCAAGCCGTGGCCGCTGCAAGCAAAGTCTGACGTACCGACATTTGTTCGATTTCCCCGCTTTGATCAGCAATTTCCGCCGGATATTGCCGAGCCATGTTGCCAGAGTCCAGCCGCCGCGCAAGCTTCATTATCCCGCACTGCGTGCCGGTTTGCGCGGCGGTGCGGCAATGACTAGTCTCAGCTTAAAATGACTAGTCTCAGCTCAAGACGTATGCGCAAGCACGTTACATTGAACTTCCGGAGTGCCGAATGGCGGAACTGAAGGCCGACGTTCTCGTCTTGGGTGCGGGCATGGTCGGCGTCAGCGCCGCTTTGCACCTGCAGAAACGCGGCCGGAACGTGGTTCTGATCGACCGCCATGACACAGCCGGCGAGGAAACCAGTTACGGCAATGGCGGGCTGATCGAATGCGCTTCGGTCTTTCCCTATATGTTTCCGCGGGACGTGGGCCAGATCCTGCGCTACGCGTTTCTGCGCGCGCCGCAGGTGCGTTACCATTTCAGGGATTTGCCCGCCTTCTTGCCGTGGCTGACGCGATATTTCCTCGCCTCTTCACCTGAGCGTGCACTGCACAGCGCAATGGCCGAATTGCCGCTGATCCAGCGCAGCCTGATCGAGCATGAGGCGCTGATTGAGGAAGCCAACGTGCCGGAGTTGTTGCGGCGGACCGGCTGGATCAAGCTGTTTCGTTCCGAGGCGACGCTTGCGAATGCGGTGCAGGATCTCAAGCGCGCGGGGCAGCACGGCGTCGCCGGCGAGGTGCTGGATCGGCCTGCGATCATGGCGCGCGAGCCGCATCTGATCGGCGATTTCAGCGGCGCGATCCATTTTCCCGCGCCGGGATTTGTCCCCGATCCCGGTGGGCTGGCCAAGGCCTATGCGGCGCTGTTCGGCCGCAAGGGCGGGCGCTATCTGGTCGGTGATGCCCGAACGCTCGAACAGGCGAGCGGACGGTGGCGGGTAGCAACCCTGGAAGGCACCATTACGGCACGCGAAGTCGTGGTGGCGATGGGCCCGTGGTCGGACCAGATCCTCGCGCCGCTCGGCTATTCGATCCCGCTTCAGGTCAAGCGTGGCTATCATTTGCACCTCAAGCCGCGCGGCAACGCGGTCTTGAATCATCCCGTGCTGGACACCGATCTCGGTTACCTCCTGGCGCCGATGAATCGCGGCATTCGGCTCACCACCGGCGCCGAGTTTGCCCACCGCGATGCACCACCAACGCCGATCCAGGTCGAGCGGGCCTTGCCGCGGGCCCACAGACTGTTCCCGCTGGGCGCCCCGGTCGACGCCAAGCCCTGGATGGGCGCGCGGCCCTGTCTGCCCGATATGCTGCCGGTCATCGGCAAGGCTCCCCGACACAGCGGGTTATGGTTCGATTTCGGTCACCAACACCACGGCCTGACGCTTGGACCCGCCACCGGCCGCCTGCTGGCCGAAATGATGACCGGCGAGACCCCGTTTGCCGATGTCAGGCCGTTTGCCATCGAACGCTTTGGTTGACCATATCGGGAATTGAGCGGGCCGGGGACCGGCTGTTGTCCTTGCGTGACTCGGTCCATCGTGGCGATACTGCAGCGAGGGCAGCGATAAGGAGCGGTCATGAAAGTTAACGTCGAAATCGATTGCACGCCGCTGGAGGCGAGGCAGTTCTTCGGATTGCCCGACGTCTCGCCGATGCAGACCGCTGTGATGGAAAAGATGCAGCAGCAGGTGATGGCAAATATCGAAAAGGTCTCGCCGGAGTCGCTGATCCAGAGCTGGTTCACGTTCGATCCCAAGGTTGCCGAGCGATTCCAGGATATGTTCGTGACCATGGCCGGGCTCGGCGGCATGGCCAAGAAGGACAAGTGAGAGTGGCCATCGCGGAAGGCGGTGCGGCAACGGAAGAGAAGCGGCTTCGGCCGCCAAGTCTCTTCCTGATGCTGGCCGAAACGCGGGCGCTGTTCGAACTGAACTCGAGCCTGTTGCTGTCGCCGCTCTTATTGCGCGCGCCGAGGGGCGATGGGCATCCGGTGCTGGCGCTCCCGGGCTTTCTCGCCAGCGATCTTTCGATGGCGCCGATGCGGCGCTATCTGAAAGAACTCGGCTACGACACCTATGCTTGGGATTTGGGCCGCAATTTCGGCGGCGTCGCTTCCAAGCGCGGAGCAGTGCAAGGTCTGCTGAGGCATATCTATGAAGCCACTGGCCGAAAGGTCAGTCTCGTTGGCTGGAGTCTCGGTGGCGTCTATGCGCGCGATCTCGCACTGCAGATGCCGGACATGGTGCGCTCGGTGATCACACTCGGCAGCCCGTTTGCCAACGACATCCGGGCGACAAATGCCACGCGGCTCTATGAGGCGTTGTCAGGGGAAACCGTCGACGACAATCCGGAAATCCGTTTGGCGATCGCCGGTGACCTGCCGGTGCCGGCGACCTCGATCTATTCCCGGACCGACGGCATCGTGAACTGGCACACCAGCCTGTTGCGCCCCTCCGCAACCGCCGAAAACATCGAGGTGCACTTCGCCAGCCATATCGGGCTCGGCGTCAACCCCGCAGCATTGTGGGCAGTAGCCGATCGCCTGGCGCAGGCGGAGGGCGAATTTAAGCATTTTGACCGATCAGGACCATTTGCCATTGCCTACGGCCCCGCCGAAAATGCACAATCCTGAACCAACGCGCTGAGCCAAGGGCGTAATCGCGAAAAGTCCCGTTCTGCAATTGATGCAGGATGGCTGTCGGCTTTCGGATATGCTCCAATAAAAAAGACATTCCAGACGCCAGAAGCGCCGCCAAGGCGCCGCGTTTTCTACTGCGGGAGGAAAATATGGCGGACGCCAGGAAGCTGTCTTCGCTGGACGCGTCGTTTCTGTATCTGGAAACCCCGGAAATGCCGATGCATGTCGGCAGCATGGCGATCTTCCGCCTGCCCGACGACTACAAGGGCGACTTCTTCGAAGAGTTCAAGGCGATGATCGCCTCGCGGCTGCACATCGCGCCGATCCTGAAAGCCCGTCTGCAGAAGGCGCCGCTCGACATCGATCATCCGTCCTGGGTGGAGGACGACCAGTTCGATATCGACCGCCACATCTTCCGCGCCAGCCTGCCGGCGCCGCGCGATCGCGCGACGCTGGAGCGCATCGTCGGCTGGATGCATGCCAAATTGCTCAACCGCGCCCGCCCGCTCTGGGAGTTCTATGTCTTCGAAGGCATGAAGGACAACGAGATCGGACTTTATTCCAAGATGCACCACGCCTGCATCGACGGTGGCGCCGGTGCCGCGCTCACCAGCATGATCTACGACATCACGCCGGTGCCGCGTCAGGTCGATCCGCCGACGGCGCGCAAGGTGGCGCCGGAGCCGCGCGACATTGCCGCCAATCTGATCGATTCCTACCAGCAGCTCTGGACCCAGCCGTTCGACCCTAAGGCGGCGCCGAAGAGTCTCGAACTGCCGCGCTCGGGAAAAAGCGATCTCGGCTCGATCCTCTTCGATAACGCCATGTTCCAGATCGAGAGCGCGGTAAAATTCGCCAGCAGCATTCCGACGATGCTGAAGAGCATGTCCGACGTAGTCGGCAAAATTTCGGATCCGAAGTCGCGCGACAGCCTGGCCAGCATGGCCTCGCCGCCGACCATCCTCAACAAGACGATCTCGTCGGAACGCAGCTTCGCCGGCACCTCGATCTCGCTGTCGCGCGCAAAGGGGCTGGCAAAGGCGTCCGGCGGCAAGCTCAACGACGTCGTGCTGGCGCTGTCTTCAGGCGTGGTGCGGCGCTATTTGATCAGCCAAGGCGCACTGCCCAGCAAATCCCTGACGGCTGCGGTGCCGATCTCGCTGCGCGAGGAGGGCAACGCCGAAGCCAACAACCAGGTGTTCGGCATGATCTGCGCGATCGCCACCAATGTCGACGATCCCAAGACGCGGCTGGAAACCATCATCGCGCAATCCACCAAGTCGAAGGAGATGTCGCATCCGCTGCGGGCGCTGATGCCGCAAGTCTCCAACCTCTCGATGCTGGGCGCGCCGATCGTGACCCAGATCCTTGCGCTGCTCTACAGCCGCTCCAACCTCTCCGACGTGCTGCCGCCGGCGGCCAACATCACCGTATCAAACGTGCCGGGGCCGCGGCAGACGCTGTATGCCGCCGGCGCTGAGCTGCTGCACATCTTCCCGGTGTCGATCTCGACGCACGGCATTGCGCTCAACATCACCGTGCAGAGCTACCGCGACCAGCTCGATTTCGGCTTCATCGCCGGCGCCAACATCATTCCGCATGTCCAGGTTCTCTGCGACATGCTCCCGCTCGAATTTGAAGCGCTGGAGGCGGCGTTCGCACCGCCGCCGAGCATGACCAGCGCGGCTGAATAGGAACTTGCCATGATTGAAATGCCGGGAGTGCAGTTCGCCCAGGTGAACGGTATTCGCATGGGCTATTACGAGGCGGGACCCACATCCGACAAGCCGCCGGTCATTCTCTGTCACGGCTGGCCAGAAATCGCGTTCTCCTGGCGTCACCAGATCAAGGCGTTGAGCGAGGCCGGCATCCGCGTGATTGCGCCGGATCAGCGCGGCTACGGGTCCACCGACCGGCCCGAGCCGGTCGAGGACTACGACATCGAGCACCTGACTGACGATCTAGTCGGCCTGCTTGATCATCTCGAGATCGACAAGGCGATCTTCGTCGGTCACGACTGGGGCGGCTTCGTCGTCTGGCAGATGCCGCTGCGGCATATCGATCGCGTCGCGGGCGTTGTCGGTGTCAATACCCCTCACATGGACCGCGCGCCGGCGGATCCCATCGAACTGTACCGCATGCGCTTCGGCGACCAGATGTATATCGTGCAGTTTCAGGACCCGGCGCGCGAACCCGATCGAATATTCGGCAGCCGAGTCGAGCAGACCTTTGATGCGTTCATGCGCAAGCCGGTGCCACGCAGCGACACCGCGCCCGCAGACCAGCCGGTCGCCGGTATTGGCGCCTCGCCCAGGCTCAACCTGGCGTTTCCACAAATGATCGCCGGCTACGACGCCAAACATGATCCGCGCACGCCGATCCTGAGCCCGGAGGAAAAGAAGGTGTTCGTCGATACCTTCACTAAAACCGGCTTCACCGGCGGCATCAATTGGTACCGCAATATGTCGCGCAACTGGCAGCGTTCGGAGTGGCTGGACCACACCGTGCGGGTACCATCGCTGATGATCATGGCCGAAAACGATCACGTGCTGCCGCCATCGGCTGCCGACGGCATGGAGAAGCTCGTCCCCGATCTCGAAAAATATCTCGTGCGCGACAGCGGCCATTGGACACAGCAGGAAAAGCCGGACGAGGTCAGCGCCAAGCTGATCGAATGGCGTAGAAGGCGGTTTGGGTAGAGCGTACGGCGCAGGTTGTTATTGCGAGCGAATTGTCTCGCATCGTCATTCCGGAGTGATGCGAAGCATCGAACTATGGTGCGAAATTACGCACCTGAGATCTCGAGATTCCGGATCTGGTCCTTCGGACCATCCCGGAATGACGGGGAATGAGGCAGGGCAGGGAGACACTTCGACAATGGCGTCCAGCAACAAACTTAGTCCGATCCCGCATCCGCCGAAGAAACCCGTCGTCGGCAACATGCTGTCGCTGGATCCCAATGCGCCGGTGCAGCATCTGGTCAAGCTCTCCAAGGAGCTCGGGCCGATTTTCTGGCTCGACATGATGGGCGCGCCGATCGTGATCGTCTCCGGGCATGATCTGATCGACGAACTCTCCGACGAGAAGCGTTTCGACAAGACGGTGCGCGGCTCGCTGCGCCGCGTTCGCGCCGTTGGCGGCGACGGACTGTTCACGGCTGATACGTCGGAGCCGAACTGGAGCAAGGCGCACAACATCCTGCTGCAGCCGTTCGGCAACCGCGCGATGCAATCCTACCACCCGAGCATGGTCGATATCGCCGAGCAACTCGTGAAGAAATGGGAGCGGCTCAACGCCGACGAGGAAATCGACGTCGTGCACGACATGACGGCGCTGACGCTCGACACCATTGGTCTCTGCGGCTTCGACTATCGCTTCAACTCGTTCTACCGCCGCGACTATCACCCGTTCGTGGAATCGCTGGTGCGCTCGCTCGAGACCATCATGATGACCCGCGGTCTGCCGCTGGAAAATCTCTGGATGCAGAAGCGGCGCAAGACGCTCGCACAGGACGTCGCCTTCATGAACAAGATGGTCGACGAGATCATCGCCGAGCGCCGCCGCAACGCGGAAGCCGCCGAAGGCAAGAAGGACATGCTGGGCGCCATGATGACCGGCGTCGACCGCTCAACCGGCGAGCAACTCGACGACATCAACATCCGCTACCAGATCAACACCTTTCTGATTGCGGGCCACGAGACCACCAGCGGACTTCTCTCCTGCACGATTTACGCGCTGCTCAAGCATCCGGAAGTGCTGAAGAAGGCGTATGAGGAAGTCGACCGGGTGCTCGGCCCCGATATCAACGTGAAGCCGACCTATCAGCAGACCACCCAGCTCACCTACATCACGCAGATTTTGAAGGAGGCGCTGCGGCTGTGGCCGCCGGCACCGGCGTATGGCATCACGCCGCTCAATGACGAGACCATCGGCGGCAAGTACAAGCTGAAGAAGAATACGTTCATCACCGTGCTGGTGATGGCGCTGCACCGCGACCCCAGCGTCTGGGGCCCGAACCCGGACGTCTTCGATCCGGAGAATTTCAGCCGCGAGGCTGAAGCCAGGCGGCCGATCAACGCCTGGAAGCCGTTCGGCAACGGCCAGCGCGCCTGCATCGGTCGCGGCTTTGCGATGCACGAAGCGGCGCTGGCGATCGGCATGATCCTGCAGCGCTTCAAGCTGATCGATGTGCATCGTTACCAGATGCACCTGAAGGAAACGCTGACGGTCAAGCCGGACGGCTTTAAAATCAAGGTCCGCCCGCGCGCGGACAAGGATCGCGGCGCCTTGGCCGGCCGTGCCGCCGTTACGACCGCTGCCTCGAGCGCGGCGGCGCCGCAGGCGCGAACCCGTCCGGGACACAACACGCCGCTGTTGGTGCTCTACGGTTCCAACCTCGGCACGGCGGAAGAACTGGCGACGCGGGTGGCTGACCTCGCCGAGGTCAACGGCTTTGCCACAAAACTCGGCACGCTCGACGACTACGTCGGCAGATTACCGGAGCAGGGCGCGCTGCTGATCTTCTGCGCCTCCTATAATGGCGCCGCCCCTGATAACGCCACGCAGTTCGTCAAATGGCTGGACAGCGGCCTGCAGAAAGATGCGTTCGCCAAGGTGCGCTACGCCGTGTTCGGCTGCGGCAACAGTGACTGGGCCGCGACGTACCAGTCCGTGCCGCGCATGATCGACGAGCAGTTGGCGGTGCACGGCGCGGGCAGCCTCTACGCCCGCGGCGAGGGCGATGCCCGCAGCGATCTCGACGGCCAGTTCGAAAAATGGTTCGCGGCGGCTGCACCTGCGGCGATGAAGGAATTGGGTATCGATTCCGGCTTCGCCCGCAGCGCCGACGACGCACCGCTCTATTCGATCGAACCGGTGGCGCCTTCCGCGGTCAACGCCATCGTGACCCAGGGCGGCGTCGCGCCGATGAAGGTGCTGGTCAATGCCGAACTGCAGAACAAGGCCGGCGCCAATCCTTCCGACCGCTCGACCCGCCACGTCGAGGTGGAATTGCCGCCGGGTATGACTTACCGCGTCGGCGACCATCTCAGCGTGGTGCCGCGCAATGATCCGGCGCTGGTCGATTCCGTCGCGCGCCGCTTCGGTTTTCTGCCCGCCGACCAGATCAGACTTCATGTCGCCGAAGGCCGCCGCGCGCAATTGCCGGTCGGCGATGCCGTGTCGGTCGGCCGGTTGTTGACCGAATTCGTCGAGTTGCAGCAGCTCGCAACCCGTAAGCAGATCCAGATCATGTCGGAGCACACGCGTTGCCCCGTTACCAAGCCGAAGCTACTCGGCTATGTCGGCGACGACCAGACGTCCACGGAGCGTTACCGTTCGGACGTCCTGGCCAGGCGCAAGTCGGTGTTCGATCTTTTGGAAGAGCATCCGGCCTGCGAACTGCCGTTCTACGCCTATCTGGAAATGCTGTCGCTGCTGGCGCCGCGGTATTATTCGATCTCCTCCTCGCCTTCGTCCGATCCGTCGCGCTGCAGCGTCACCGTGGGCGTGGTGGAATCGCCCGCGAGTTCAGGGCGCGGCGTCTACAAAGGCGTTTGCTCGAACTATCTCGCCGGACGCCGCGTAGGCGATTTTGTGCATGCCACCATACGCGAGACCAAGGCCGGCTTCCGGCTGCCGGACAATCCGGCCCAACCCGTGATCATGATCGGCCCTGGCACGGGGCTGGCGCCATTCCGCGGCTTCCTGCAGGAGCGCGCACACCGGAAGGCGCAGGGGGCAAAACTCGGTCCTGCGATGCTGTTCTTCGGCTGCCGCCATCCCGAACAGGATTTTCTCTATGCGGACGAATTGAAGGCTTTCGCCGCTGATGGCGTGACCGAACTGTATACCGCATTCTCGCGCGCCGACGGACCGAAGACCTATGTGCAGCATCAGGTGGCGGCGCAGAAGGACCGCGTCTGGAGCCTGATCGAGCAGGGCGCGATCGTCTATGTCTGCGGCGACGGCGGCAAGATGGAGCCCGACGTCAAGGCCGCGCTGGTTGCGATTTATCGCGAGAAATCGGGCGCTGACGCCGATGCCGGCCTGCGCTGGATCGACGATCTCGGCACCAGGAACCGCTACGTGCTGGATGTGTGGGCGGGGGGATAGATCTTGCTCCGCTGTCGTCCTCCGCGAAGGCGGAGGACCCCGTACGCCGCGGCGGTCGTGAGGTGGCGCGCAATAACCACAGCCTCTGGGATACTGGATCGCCCCGGTCAAGTCGGGCGATGACAGTTGTCGCGCATGGACTGGCCGACCGTGCTAAAGCTTCTGCATGATTCCCTGGGAAAAGCTCGACACCACCCGCATTCCTGGCACCAGCAGCGAACTCCGCCTCATGCGCCGTGGCAAGGAGTTCTCCATCAAGCTCGGCAACAACGAGCTGATGAACAGCCGCCTATCCGGATCGGAAGCCGCGCTGGCGACGCTCGCTGCGAAGAAGATCGAGAAGGTCGCAAAGCCGCATGTGCTCATCGGCGGCCTGGGTATGGGCTTTACGCTTCGTGCCGCGCTCGCTGCGCTCGGCAATAAAGCCCAGATCGTGGTGGCGGAGCTGGTGCCGGCGGTGGTCAGTTGGGCCCGAGGCCCGATGGCAGAAATTTTTGGCGACAGCTTGGATGATTCCCGCGTGAGCATTCGAGAGACGGATGTCACCGAAATCATCCGCTCGCACCGCTCGAAGTTCGATGCCATTCTGCTCGATGTCGACAATGGACCGGAAGGGCTGACTCGCGAGGCCAATGATGCGCTCTACAACGCTGCAGGCTTGCGTGCGACGCACGCCGCACTGCGACCGGGCGGCGTCCTTGCCATATGGTCGTCAGGGCCCAATCCTGCGTTCGCAAAACGTCTTCGCAGCGCAGGCTTCGACGTCAATGAAGTCAACATCCGCGCCACTGGCAAAGGCCGCGGCGTGCGCCACGTGATCTGGATCGCGACAAAGGCTTAGCATCAGAAGCGTAGCCCGGGTGGAGCGCGGCGCAACCCGGGGCCGCTGCCAATGTTGCTCGAATCCGGGATTGCGCTGCGCGCCATCCGGGCTACGCAGGCGCTACGCCGCCTTCGCCGCGGCGCCCTGCGCGTGCTCGGCGATCGCGTTGATGATCTGCGGCCAGATCGGGACCGGCAGTGCGTGGCCCATGCCTTCGATCATCAGCAGTTTTGCGCCCGGGATCGACGCCGCGGTGTCCTTGCCGCCTTCGGGGTGCACCA
The DNA here is from genome assembly GCF_013114825.1 of Bradyrhizobium australiense. Taxonomy (GTDB): domain Bacteria; phylum Pseudomonadota; class Alphaproteobacteria; order Rhizobiales; family Xanthobacteraceae; genus Bradyrhizobium; species Bradyrhizobium australiense. Next base: position 747,033 of record NZ_JAAVLX010000001.1, read on the forward strand.
GCGGATCGACGGTGCCGTGAATGACGAGCGTCGGAATTTTCAAGTGATTCAGCCGTTCCTTGCGACTGCCGGAGGCCAACACCGCCCGCAACTGCCGGCCGACGCCGTTCGGATTGAGACCACGTTCATAGGTGCGGGCGGCACGCGCCGGGTCTAGCGCCTCGTCTTCCGGGAACGAGCCGACACGCAGCACCTTCCAGGTCCTGGCGAACCGTTCGAAATATTCCTCCTTCGTCCGCGGCGGCGGTGCCATCAGCACGGCCGCAGCCTCGCGCGTTGGCGGCGGTATTTTGGGGTTGCCGGTCGTTGACATGATCGAAGTCAGCGAGCGCACCCGCTGCGGGAACGAGAGCGCGACTTCCTGGGCGATCATGCCGCCCATCGACGCGCCGACCAGATGCGCCGACTGGATGCCGAGCACGTCCATCAGGCCGACCGTATCCTTGGCCATATCGATCAGCTTGTAGGGTGCTGCCACCGGGATTCTCAGGAACCGCAGCTTTAATAGTTCGAACGGTGTCAGGCGCTTGCCGCCGGAAAGGTGCGAGGATTTGCCGATGTCGCGGTTGTCGAAACGGATGACGCGAAAGCCGCGCGCGGCGAGCTGGCGGCAGAAATCGTCTTCCCAATGGATCATCTGGGCACCGAGCCCCATGATCAAGAGCATCGGTTCCGCGGCCGGATCGCCGAAAATTTCGTAGCAAATGTCGAGGCCATTGGCGCGGGCGATCTGAGGCGGCTGATGGGCGAGCATCGCGTGTGTCATCCCTCAAGTGATATGTGGCTTCAGTAACTATGGCACGGTTTCCCGCACCGCAGAAGGCGTCGCAGTGGTTGACCGACCCGCCGCAACGGTGTGGTATGGACCAAACACAAGCGAAGCGTGGCAAGCGCTCGTAACCTTTCGGGAGAGGGCGCGATGGCCGATAAGGGCAACGATCCTGCCGTGATCTGGCAGACCATGCTTGGAGAGTTGGAAAAGGGGTTCAACTCCTTTGCCAACGAGGCAATGGCCTCGCCCGAATTCTCAAAAATGATGAACCAGGTCGGCGGCGTCACCGCAGGCGCGCAGAAGCAGCTCGGCGAGTTGATGGAGAAATACCTGCTCGCAATGAACCTGCCGAGCCGGGCGCAACTCGTCGGCATGGCCGAGCGGCTGCAGTCGATCGAGGGCCAGCTCAACGAGATCAAGACGCTGTTGCACCAGGTGCACCACAACTCGCTATCGCCGGAGAGCGGCTACGGCGCACCGCGGCCGCCGCGCACCAAGCGTCCGCCGTCGGAGGGGGAGCCAAAATGAACGCTCCTGCGGGTCTCGATCTCGCTTCCATCTCGGAGCGGGTCCAGTCCGAAGTGCAGCGCGCGATCCAGCGCAGCATCAAGGGCGTTGAATATATCGCTTCATCGGGTCCCTCGCTCGGCTCGACGCCAAAGGACATCCTGGCCGCCCGCGGCACCATGAACCTCTATCACTATCGCCCGATTGCGAATGAAATCTACCGCGTGCCGATCCTGATCGTGATGGCGACCACCAATCGGGGCTACATCCTCGACATGGTGCCCGGCCAGAGCTTCATCGAGTTTCTGCTAAAGCGCGGCTACGACGTCTACATGCTGGACTGGACCGCGCCGAAGCCGGAAGAAAAGAGCTTGCGGATGGAGGATTATGTCCTCGACTTCATCCCGGATTGCGTTCGCCGCGTGCAGCAGGATTCAGGGGAGAAAGACGTCACGGTGATAGGCTATTGCTTCGGTGGCGTGCTGTCGCTCCTCTACGGCTCGATTTTCAACGACGGGCCGATGAAGAATTTGATCTGCTTCACCACGCCGATCGATTTCCGCGAGATGAAGCTGTTCCAGAATTTTTCGGACCGCCGCTATTTCGACGTCGACCGCCTCGTCGACAGCGTCGGCAATGTGCCGCCGGAAATGATCTTGTCATCATTCGAGATGCTGCGGCCGGCCTCGCGCACCGTCAGCCAGGTGCAATTGTGGGAAAACATCTGGAACGACGAGTTCGTGAAGTCCTACCGGATGTTCGACCGCTGGGCGACCGATACGCTGCCACTGGCGGGCGAGTATTTCCGCGATATCACCAAGGACCTGATGTGGGACAACAAACTCTTTAACGGCACCATGTCAGTCGGTGGGCGCGCGGCTGACATTTCCAGGATCAAGGTGCCGATCCTGCATGCAGTCGCCGAACACGATCACATCGTGCCCTATGATGCCGCAAAACATCTGATCGCCAAGATCGGCTCGACCGACAAGGAAGAGGTGATCCTCAAGGGAGGTCACGTCAGCCTCGTCGCCGGCGCCAATGCAATCAAGCGGTTGTGGCCGAGACTGGACTCCTGGCTAGGTAAGAGATCAACATGAGCGAGACACGTTCCTATCCCCGCCACGTCAAGACCGACGCCGGCGAGATCGAATTCCGCATGATGTCCCGCGCTGACGAGGCCGCGGTGCTGGCATTTGCGCAAAAACTCCCGACCCATGATCTGCTGTTTCTGCCGCGCAATATCAGCCAGCCAAAAGTCCTGTCCGCCTGGGTCAACGAGATCGAGCGCGGCCAGATCGTAAGCCTGCTGGCAGTAAAGGCTGGGGCAGTGGTCGGCTGCGGCACGCTGGTGCGCGACCCGCATTCCTGGTCGCCCCATGTCGGCGAGATCCGGATGGTGGTGTCGCTGGATGTCCGCGGACAGGGGGTCGGCCGGGCACTGTCGCAGGAGACATTTGCGCTAGCGCTGGGCGCCGGGCTGGAAAAGCTCTCGGTCCAGATGACGGTCGACCAGCAGGCGGCAATCGCCCTGTTCGAGAGCCTCGGCTTTCGGGCCGAGGCCCTGTTGCGGGACCATGTTCGGGACGTCGACGGCAAAAAACACGACATCATCGTGCTCGGGCACAATGTGGCGCAGGTTCGGGCACAGATGGAAGCGTACGGGCTCCCTGGGGCCGTCCAGCACTGATCAGGGGAACCTTTCCGCCGGTTCCCGGGCAGATCGCCCAATAAAAAGGTCGATCACGATTTCGTGATGCCGCGATGCAACAGATATATTGCATTGCACCATTAACTATGGCACAACACGCGTGCCCCGGGCCAATCCGGACGGGGTGAGCCCATAGCTCAAACCGAGGATGGAGAGACCCAATGACCACCGAAACCAATTCCGTGCTGAATACCGTCAAGGAAGCCTTTGCGCCCGTCACCGAGGCGTTCACAAAGCTCCAGAACCTGGAAGTTCCGGAAGCCGCCCGTGAGTTCGTGAAGAAGCAGACCGAGACCGCGAAGGAGCGCGCCGCCGACCTCTACGCCGGTTCGGAGAAGGCGACCGCTGCGATCGAGACCGCCGTTGCCGGTTCGGTTACTGAAGCCGCCAAGATCAGCCGCAACATCCAGCAGGCGCTCTATCAGGACGCGGAAGCGTTCTTCGCCGGCATCGACAAGCTCGCTTCGGCCAAGTCGCTGAGCGAAGCCGCCCAGATCCAGTCGGACTTGGTCCGTGCGCGCGGCGAAGTGCTCGTCACGCGGGCGAAGGCCACCACCGAATATCTCGGCAAGCTCGTCGCCGACAGCGCCAAGACCGCGCAGGACAACTTCGCCAAGGTCTATTCCAAGACCGCCTGATCGCGATCTGCCTGACAACTGCCGTTTCGAAGGCCCGCTTTGGCGGGCCTTCTTTTTGTCGGGCGTCTTTCATAAGTCAGTCCTGAACCCTCATGGTGAGGAGGCGCCCTTGCGCCGTCTCGAACCATGAGGCCACGATGGGGCCTGACCCTTCGAGACGCGGCGAAGACGCCGCTCCTCAAGATGAGGGTCGTCGTCCATCCGAAAGCCGTCATGACGCTTCCCGCCACCTTCGTCATCGACACCCCCGGCGATGCCATCCGCGCCGCCGAATTGCGGCGCGTGAAGTGGCTGGCAACGTCGGTGCTGGTGGTGACGTTTGCGATCTTCCTCGCAGCAAGAGCGCTGTTACCGCTGCATCCGGTCTTCGGCTTCATCGCAGCTTTTGCCGAAGCAGCCACCATCGGCGGCCTCGCCGACTGGTATGCCGTGGTGGCACTGTTCAAGCGGCCTTTGGGACTGCCGATCCCGCACACCGCGATCATCCAGGGCAACCAGCACCGCATCGCCGACAAGCTTGGCGAATTCATCGAGAAGCATTTCCTTGAGGCCGCCCCGGTCGAGGCGAAACTGCGGCAGATCGATTTCGGCTCCTTCATCGCCGACTGGCTGCGCGACCGCAAGCGCAGCGAGGATCTCGCGCGCTTTGCGCTACGGCTGTTGCCCGAAGCGGTCGCGGCGACGGAGACCTCCGGACTAATGACCTTCGTCAGCCGCCGCATCACGGCGCAATTGATGGCGGTCGATCTGGCGCCGCTCGCGGCCGGAACGCTGCGCGCTTTCGTGGAGGAGGGGCGGCATTCAGGCCTGCTCGATGATATCTTGCGCGCGGTGCATCAGACCATGACGCAGGCCGAGACCATGGCGATGATCCGCGAAAAGATCCGCGCCGAATTGCCGACCCTGTTGAAACTCTATCGCGCCGACAAATTTCTGGTGAACAAGATCGTCGCGTCGGCGACCGCCTTCTTCGAGGAAGTCCGCAACGATCCCAAACATCCGTTCCGCGGCGAGTTCGATCGCATGGTGCTGACCTTTGTCGATCGCCTCGGCACAGATCCAACTTACGCTGAGCGCATCGATGGGTTGAAGCGCGATCTGTTGGCCCGGCCCGAATTGACCAGCCTCGCGCGTCACATCTGGGAGAACACGCGGACGTTCTTCGAGCGTAGTGCGTCAGGTGAGACCCAGGTGTTGGAGCAATATCTGGTGCGCATGTTCGTGAAGGCAGGCGAGGCGCTGGCCGGCGATGCCGAGTTGCGCGCCGAAATCAACCAGGGGCTCGTGGCCGTGCTGCGAACGGTCGTTGCCGAACAGAAGAGCGGCGTTTCGATTTTCATCTCCGACCAGGTCAAGGCGTGGGACATGGGGCAGTTGATCTCGCTGATCGAAATCAACATCGGCCGCGACCTGCAATACATCCGCTTCAACGGATCGCTGATCGGCGGGCTTGCAGGATTGGCGCTCTACACACTCGAATATCTGCTGCGGCTGTTGTGACCAATTAATCACGTCAACGCTTTTAGTTATTACAGGTGTGACCTGCACCGCTTGCAAGGGGAAAGCCGGTTCCCTAGCTTTTATGGAACCATATTGCAGTGCCGAACGATTCTACCATTAGCGTCTAGCTGAACCAGTGGCCGGCTTCCGCAACCTAAGGGGCCGAGCCCGAGAGGAGATGTGATGTCCGTTGCTGCGCAGACGCTTTCGCCGCCGTCCAGAACCCTGATGCTTCTGGAGGGGCGTGCCATTCACGAGCTCGGCGCGTTTCTCGGCGCTTTGCCGCTGCTCAGCCTGGCGCCACGCGGCGACGGTCATCCGGTGCTGGTGTTGCCCGGCCTTGTTGCGTCCGACACCTCGACGCGACCGCTGCGCAGCTTCCTGCGCACGCGCGGCTATGCCGTCAGCGGCTGGCGCCAGGGCCGTAATCTCGGACTGCGCCACGGTGTGCAGAACGCGATGGTCGATCTGGTGCAGGAGTTGAACGACGCGCACGGCCGCAAGGTCTCGCTGGTCGGCTGGAGCCTCGGTGGCCTTTACGCACGGCAGCTTGCCAAGATGATGCCGGAGCGTGTGCGCTCGGTGATCACGCTCGGCAGCCCGTTTGCGTCGGGACCGAAAGCGACGAACGCCTGGCGCGTCTACGAAATGGCGAGCGGCCGCCGCGCCGACGAGGAGGACGCCCGCTTCGGCGGCGCGCTGGCTGCCACGCCGCCGGTGCCGACCACTGCAATCTTCAGCCGCACCGACGGTGTCTGCGCCTGGCAGGGCTGTATGGAGAAAACGTCAGCGACGTCAGAAAGCATCGAGGTCGAGAGCAGCCATTGCGGCATGGGCCATCATCCGGCGGTGGTCTATGCGGTTGCCGATCGTCTGGCGCAGCCGGAAGGCGAATGGTCGCCGTTCGATCGAAGCGGCTGGCGCAGCCTGGTTTATCCGAACCCGCATCGCTGAGCGCGCCGCCGCGCGCGCTCTTAGCCTCGCCGCACCTGCGGGGAGAGGCCGGTGCGAAGCGCCGGATGAGGGGACTTTCCGCGCACTCAATTCCATCGAATTTGCGGAAGCAGCCCCTCACCCTAACCCTCTCCCCGTGAAGGACGGGGAGAGGGAAAGGTCACCGACATTGTCGCTCTCCCGCAAAACGCGCTATGCCTTGCCGTATGCCGCCGCCGCTTGCCCGCATCATCCAGCAGTTGAAGCGCGAACCATCGCGCACCGGCTCGATCGTTATCACCGTATTCGGCGATGCCATCGTGCCGCGTGGCGGTTCGGTCTGGCTTGGCACGCTGCTCGAATTTTTCGAGCAACTCGACATCGACGCCAGCGTGGTGCGCACCGCGATGTCGCGGCTGACGGCCGACGGCTGGTTCGAGCGCGTTAAAGTGGGCCGCAACAGTTTCTATCGTCTGGTTCGGGGCGAGCGGCAGACTTTTGATATCGCGACCAGGCACATCTACGGCCCGCCGGCCTCGGACTGGACCGGACGGTTTGAACTGCTGCTGATCGGCAATGGCGGAGACCGCGACGCCGCGCGCGAGGCCCTGAAGAATGCAGGCTTCGGCAGTCCGTTGCCCGGCGTGTGGGTCGCGCCGTCGGGCGTGCCGGTGCCGGCGGAAGCCGGCGGCGCCATTCGCCTCGAAGTATCCGCCGAAGACGATAGCGGGCGGCGTTTGCTCAGCGAAAGCTGGCCACTCGATCGCACCGCCGACGCCTACCAGAAGTTCATGAAAACCTTCGAGCCGCTGCACGGCTGGCTCGGCCGCGGCGAGCGGCTGACCGAGGCCGACGCCTTCACCGCACGGATCCTCTTGATCCACCATTACCGTCGTGTCGTGCTGCGTGACCCCCTGCTGCCGACCGCGCTTCTGCCTGCGGACTGGCCGGGCAGGGCCGCTCGAGCGGTCTGCGGCGAGATCTACCGGGCGATACTTCCCGCGTCGGAACAATGGCTTGATCGCCACGCGACCAATGAAAGCGGACCCCTGCCAAAGCCCGGCGCGGAACTTTCGAGGCGGTTTGACGGGTTGTAGATATGTTACAGAAATATATTGCATATCGCGATTTGTGTTATATATTTCCTCCCAACAAATCCTGGGAGGTCCGCCATGTACACGCAGGCGCTCAATACGTCCGAGGGCGACGACCGCCACATTGAGGACGCCGCGCGGGCTGCGCAGTTTCAGGCGCGCATCGATGCCGACGAGCGGATCGAGCCCAACGACTGGATGCCGGCCGCCTACCGCAAGACGCTGACGCGGCAGATTTCCCAGCACGCGCATTCCGAAATCGTCGGCATGCTGCCCGAAGGCAACTGGATCACCCGCGCGCCGTCGCTGCGCCGCAAGGCCGCGCTGCTGGCGAAGGTGCAGGACGAATGCGGCCACGGCCTCTATCTCTACGCCGCCGCCGAGACGCTCGGCTCCTCACGCGAAGAGTTGGTCGACCTGATGCTGGCCGGAAAGGCAAAATATTCCTCGATCTTCAATTACCCGACGCTGACCTGGGCCGACATCGGCACCATCGGCTGGCTGGTCGATGGCGCGGCGATCATGAATCAGATTCCGCTGTGCCGCTGCTCCTACGGTCCCTATGCGCGCGCGATGATCCGCGTCTGCAAGGAGGAATCGTTCCACCAGCGCCAGGGCTTTGAGATCATGCTGACACTGTGCCGCGGCACCGACGAGCAGAAGGCGATGGCGCAGGACGCGCTGAATCGCTGGTGGTGGCCGGTCTTGATGATGTTCGGTCCGCCCGACCAGGCCAGCCAGCACAGCGACACTTCGACCAAGTGGAAGATCAAGCGCTTCTCCAATGACGAGCTGCGGCAGAAGTTCGTCGATGCCACCGTACCGCAGGCGCAATTCCTGGGGCTTACGGTTCCCGATCCCGGCATGAAACAAAATGAAGCCGGCAACTGGGAATACAGCGCGATCGACTGGGTAGAGTTCAAGCAGGTGCTGGCCGGCAACGGACCGTGTAACCGCGATCGTCTAGCGGCGCGGCGCAAGGCGCATGAGGACGGCGCCTGGGTGCGCGAGGCCGCGATGGCCTATGCGGAGAAGCGTAGGCAGCGGTCGGCCTTGCAGGCGGCCGAGTAGGGAGAAGCGCAATGGCAACGCCGAACATTCCGCTCTGGGAAGTCTTCATCCGCAGCCGCAACGGACTGGCGCACAAGCATGTCGGCTCGCTGCATGCCACCGACGCGACGCTGGCGCTGCAGGCCGCGCGCGACATTTATACCCGCCGCGGCGAGGGCCTTTCGATTTGGGTGGTGCCGTCGAACGCGATCACCGCGTCCGATCCGTCCGAGAAGGGCATGATGTTCGAACCGGCGGAATCCAAGATCTATCGGCACCCGACGTTTTACGACGTGCCCGAGGAAGTCGGGCATATGTAGTCTTTCCGTCATTGCGAGCGAAGCGAAGCAATCCATCGCGCCGCAAAGTAAGTCTGGATTGCTTCGTCGCTTTCGCTCCTTGCAATCACGACCAAAGAAGCAGGTTACTGATATGGCCGCAGCCAACATCACCGTCTCCGAAACACCGCTGGTGCTCTATACCCTGCGCCGCGCCGACGATGCGCTGATTCTGGGGCACCGGCTGTCGGAATGGTGCGGTCATGCGCCCATGCTGGAAGAGGACATGGCGCTGGCCAATATGGGCCTCGACCTGCTCGGCCAGGCGCGCGAACTCTATTCTTATGCGGCGAAGGTGGAGGGCGGGCGCAACGACGAGGACAAGTTCGCTTATCTCCGCGACGTCAGGCAGTACCGCAATCTCCTGCTCTTGGAGCAGCCGAACGGCGACTTTGCCCGCACGACGGTGCGGCAGTTCTTCTATGCGGCCTTCGCCGATCTCTATTGGCGCGCGATGATGCGCTCCAGCGATCCGACGCTTTCGGCAATCGCGGCCAAATCGGAAAAGGAAAGCGCCTATCACGTGCGACATTCCTCGGAATGGCTCATCCGCCTGGGCGACGGCACCGAGGAAAGCCACCGCCGTGCGCAAGCCGCCATCGACGAACTCTGGGCTTTTACCGGCGAGATGTTTTCGGTCGACGACAGCGAGCGCGGCCTGATCGACGCCGGCATCGCGATTGATCCGGCGCCGCTGCGTCCGCAATGGCTGAATACGATCAGCAGCGTCGTGAGCGAGGCGACGCTCGCTTTACCTGATAACGACTGGATGCAGCAGGGCGGCCGCAGCGGTCGGCACAGCGAGCATCTCGGCCATCTGCTCAGCGAGTTGCAGTCGATACAACGGAGCTTTCCGGGGGCGACATGGTAACCGCGGTCCTCAGCGATGCCGATCTGCGCTGGCGTGCCTGGGAGGCAGCGTCGCAGGTGGTCGATCCCGAAATACCCGTACTCACCATCGCCGATCTCGGCGTGCTGCGCGACGTTCAGGTTCGCGATGGCCGCGTCGAGGTCGCGATTACACCCACTTACTCTGGCTGCCCCGCGATGAACATGATCGAGCTCGAAATTGAGCTGGCGCTGGAGCGCGCCGGCATTGCGCGCCCGACCATCCGCACCGTGCTGTCGCCACCCTGGACCACGGACTGGATGAGCGAGGACGGCCGCAACAAGCTCAGGGCATACGGCATCGCGCCTCCGCAGGCCTCGAGCTCTCGCCGTGCGTTGTTCGGTGAGCAGCAGGTGGCATGCCCACAATGCGGTTCCGGGGATACCGAGTTGCTTTCCGAATTCGGCTCGACCTCCTGCAAGGCGCTGTGGCGCTGCAAAGCCTGCCGCGAACCGTTCGATTATTTCAAGTGTCATTGATCATGTCGCTTACGCCCCGGTTTCACCGTCTTGCCGTCAGCGATCTCCGCCGCGAGGCAGCCGATGCTGTATCGATGTCATTTGCGATCCCGAAGGAGTTGGAAGGCGACTACCGCTTTACGCCGGGGCAATACCTCACTTTGCGCACCACGATGGACGGCGAGGAAGTGCGCCGTTCCTATTCGATCTGCTCCGGGCCTGATGATGGCGAGCTGCGCATCGCGGTGAAGAAGGTTGATGGCGGCGCGTTCTCGAACTGGGCCGCGGAAGAATTAAAGACCGGCGACGAACTCGAGGTTATGACGCCGACTGGCCGTTTCGGGATCGCCCACGCGCCGGATCAAGCCCGGGTCTATGTCGGCTTCGCCGCGGGAAGCGGCATCACGCCGATCCTGTCGATCATCAAGGGCGTGCTGGCGCGCGAGCCAAATAGTCGCTTCTTCCTGTTTTACGGCAACCGCACCACGTCAAGCATGCTGTTCCTCGAAGAGCTGGAGGAACTGAAAGACCGCTTCATGCAGCGGCTGTCGCTGTTCCACGTCATCTCGGGCGAGGAGCAGGACATCCCGATCCTGCACGGCCGGCTCGATGGCGCGAAAGTGCGTGTGCTGCTGCGCTCGCTGGTGCCGGCCGCACAGGTCGACCACGTCTTCATCTGTGGTCCCGCCAGGATGAGCGAGGACATCGAGGCAACCTGCCGCGAGATCGGTATTGCCGAGGATCGCATTCACGTGGAGCGATTTGTTTCGGAGTTCGGCGGCAAGCCGCGTCCAAAGAAAGTCGTCACGGCGTCCGCGCCGCCCAAGGCGATGGCGTCGCTGATCATCGACGGCAAGCGCCGCGAAGTTCCGGTTGCCGAGGGCGAGGCCATCCTCGACGCCGCCCTGCGCGCCGGCATGGATTTGCCGTTCGCCTGCAAGGGCGGCATGTGCTCGACCTGCCGCGCCAAGCTGGTCGAGGGCGAGGCGCAAATGGAAGTCAATTATTCGCTGGAGCCGTGGGAGCTGAAGGCAGGATTCATCCTGACCTGCCAGGCGCGGCCGTGTTCGGACAAGGTCGTGGTGGATTATGACCATGTGTGACCACAACGTCATTCCGCGATGGTCCGCAGGACGAGGCCCGGAATCTCGAGATTCCCTGGTGCGCAATTGCGCACCAGGGTTCGCGCTGCGCGCGCCCCGGAATGACGGAAGCAGTTGGATCAAGGTTTCGCGGGATCGTTGACACCTCAGGTGCTTCGTCCCCAGACTGACCGATTACGTCACGAGGCCTGATAACAGGCCCGTGCGCATAAGGGAGAGAACGTCGTGGATCCGTCTCGCAGCTCGGGCAACCCGCTATGAACGTCGCGCTGTCGCCCGACGAGATCGCCCGCGCCTGCGCGGATGCGATGTGGAAGGAAGACGACGCCAGCAAGGGCCTCGGCATGAAAATTGTCGAGGTCAGGCCAGGGCAGGCAACGCTGACGATGACGGTTGAGCCGCATATGGTCAACGGCCAGCGCATCGCCCATGGCGGCTTCATTTTCCTGCTGGCCGATTCAACTTTCGCCTTTGCCTGCAACTCGCACAACGAGCGCGCGGTCGCCGCGCAATGCGACATCGCCTTCATCCGTCCGGGTAAGCTCGGCGACGTGCTGGTTGCGACCGCGCGCGAAGTTTCGCGCAACGGCCGCTCCGGGATCTACGACGTTCGAGTCACATCAGGCGATGTCGTGATTGCCGAGTTCCGCGGTCACTCCCGCACCATCGCCGGGACGTGGCTGCCGAGCACGGTCAACGAGGCCACACAAGAATAGCAAGCAAGGGGAACGCGCCATGGCCATGGCAAGATTGAAATCGAGCGGAAGCGGTTACAGCGCTGAATTGGATGAGGCCGAGCGCGCCTCGCGCGACGAGATCATGGCGTTGCAGACCAAACGCCTCGCCTGGTCGCTCCAGCACGCCTACGACAATGTCGCGCATTACCAGAAGGCGTTCGATTCGGCCGGTGTGCATCCGTCCGATTTCAAACAACTCTCCGATCTCGCGAAATTCCCGTTCACAGTAAAAACCGATCTGCGCGACAATTACCCCTTCAACATGTTCGCCGTGCCACGCGAAAAGCTGGTCCGCGTTCACGCCTCCTCGGGCACAACCGGTAAGCCGATCGTGGTCGGCTACACCCAAGACGACATCGACATCTGGTCGGAGGTGATGGCGCGATCGATCCGCGCCGCCGGCGGGCGCAGCGGGATGATCATCCACAATGCTTATGGCTACGGCCTGTTCACCGGCGGGCTCGGCGTGCATTACGGCGCCGAGAAATTAGGTTGCACGGTGGTGCCAGTCTCCGGCGGCATGACCGAGCGGCAGGTCCAACTGATCAACGATTTTAAGCCCGACATCATCACGGTGACGCCGAGCTACATGCTGGCCATTCTCGACGAGTTCAAACGGCAAGGCCTCGACCCGCGCAAATCGTCGTTGAAGTTCGGCATCTTCGGCGCCGAGCCCTGGACCAATGCGATGCGCGCCGAGATCGAGCAGGCGTTCGACATGGATGCGACCGATATCTACGGGCTGTCGGAAGTGATCGGCCCCGGCGTGGCGCAGGAGTGCGTGGAGACCAAGGACGGCCTGCACATCTGGGAGGATCATTTCTATCCCGAGGTGATCGATCCGGAGACCGGCGCGGTACTGCCCGACGGCGAGAGGGGCGAGCTGGTCTTCACCTCGCTGACCAAGCAAGCTTTTCCGATCATCCGGTACCGTACCCGCGACCTGACGCGGCTGTTGCCGGGCACCGCGCGGCCCGGCATGCGGCGCATGGAGAAGGTCACCGGCCGCTCTGACGACATGATCATCCTGCGCGGTGTCAATGTGTTCCCGACGCAGATCGAGGAAGCGTTGCTTGCGACCGACTGGTGCGGCGGCCATTTCGTCATCGAACTGACGCGCGAAGGGCGCATGGACGAGATGACCGTGCTCGCCGAAGCCCGTCCCGAAAGCTGGGACGGCAGCGGGCTGCTCGCGCATGCCGAAAAGGTCGCGCTCTTCATCAAGAACACCATCGGCATCACCGCGCGCATCAAGGCGGTGGCCCCTGACACGCTGGAACGTTCGCTCGGCAAGGCGAAACGTGTTTACGACAAGCGGCCGAAAGGGTAACTCCTGCTCAGAAGCCGAGCGGGAATCCCTGATGTCAGTCGCCGAAAATCCCGAAGTTCGACCTGCCACGGTGCAGGCCCGCTGCGTCCGCCTGCCGGCGAAAGTCGCCGACGCTGCTTCGCTCGCGCCCGTGATCGAGACGCGCCCGCTGTCGCGTGGCGACAACGATCTGCTGATCGAAATTAAGGCCGCCGCCGTCAACCCATCCGACGTGAAAGCCGCCACCGGGTTGATGCCCTATGCCGTCTTTCCGCGCACGCCCGGCCGCGACTATGCTGGCGTTGTCATCGATGGCCCGCAGGATTGGATCGGGGGCGAGGTGTTCGGCTCGTCGGGCGATCTCGGTATTCGTCGCGATGGCACCCACGCCACGCATCTCGTGGTCGAAGCCGACGCCGTGGTGGAGAAGCCCAAAACCATTTCATGGGAAGAGGCCGCCGGCATCGGCGTGCCCTTCGTCACTGCGATGGAAGGCTTGCGCCGCGCCGGTATTCCGAAGAGTGCCGAGACCGTGCTGGTCATGGGCGTCAACGGCAAGGTCGGGCAGGCGGCGGTGCAGATCGCGAGCTGGTATGGCGCGCGCGTGATCGGCGTCGTGCGCAAGAGCGAGCCCTACGAAGGCCACACCAACTCAACGGTAGAGGTCATCGACGCTTCCGCGACCGATGTCGCCGCGCGCGTGCGCGAACTCACCGGCGGCAAGGGCGCCGATATCGTGTTCAACACGGTCGGCGATCCCTATTTCCAGGCCGCGCATCAATCGCTCGGCTTGCGCGGGCGGCAGATCCTGATCGCCGCGGTCGACCGCATCGTGCCGTTCAATATCCTGGAATTCTATCGCGGCCAGCACACCTATGTCGGCATCGACACCCTCGGCCTGTCATCGAACGCGACCGGCGCGGTGCTCCGGGAACTCAGCCCCGGCTTTGCCAGTGGGCATCTCAAGCCGTTCGCGATCAAGCCGGCCGCGATCTATCCGCTGGAACAGGCTCGCGCTGCCTTCATCGCGGTCGCCGGCTCATCGCGAGATAGGGTAATCCTGCGGCCGTGAAAACAGGCATTCGCTGGAAGCGCGGGATCCTTCCATTTTTTCATGGAGAATAAATCTTCCCCACTCCAGTCGGGCGCAACTGTTTTATTCCGCCACCATCAACCTCGGCGGTCGATTCATTCTATGTACGGTTGGGCCGTGGACGCATCCAGGTTTTCAACATATTAGCAACTGCTGAAATGGCTTCCTATTTGAGCGGTAACGGCTGGATCGGCCGCGAGGGGACAGGGAAACACCAGTGCTGGACAGTGCCACTATCGTCGTCATCAGCGGACTGCTGATCGGTTTCGTCTATGGATCAGTGGGCTTGTTGAGCGGGTTTTGCCTGCTCAGCAGTCTCAGAGGTTTTTGGTCGGAAGGCGACGGCCGGCTGGTGCGCACTTATGCGCTGGCGATCGGCGTCGCGGTTGCCATGACGCAGTTGCTGGCCGCGGGCGGGCTCGTCGATATCGGCAAGTCGATTTATCTGCAGCCTTCATTTTCCGCGCCGGTGATGTTCTTCGGCGGGCTGTTGTTCGGCTATGGCATGGTGCTGTCGAACGGCTGCGGCTCGCGCGCTCTGGTGCTGCTCGGCCGCGGCAATCTCCGTTCATTCGTGGTGGTGGTCGTGCTGGCGATCTTCGCCCAGATGACGCTGAAAGGCCTGATCGCCCCGTCGCGCATCGCAATGGTCGGGGCGTCTCAGACAACGACGACCGCGAACTCGGTACCGGCCGTGCTCGCCGGCGCGGGCTTGAGTGCGACAGCCGCGCGCATGCTGGCCGCCTCGATTATCTCCGCCGCGCTGATCATCTTTGCTTTTGCGCATCCGGTGTTCCGGCGATCGCCGGGCCAGATCGCCGCGGGTCTCGTGATCGGCCTGCTGGTGGCTGCCGGCTGGTTCGCCACCGGCTATCTCGGCGCCGACGATTTTAACCCTGTGCCGGTAACCTCGCTTACCTTTATCGCGCCGATCGCCGACGCCCTGCAATATGTCATGCTGTCGACGGGCTCGAGCCTCAATTTCGGCATCGTCACGGTGTTCGGCGTGTTCGCCGGCAGTCTCGTGACGGCGCTGTTGACCGGACGCTTTCAGCTCGAAGGCTACCAGTCGCCGCGCCACATGCTGCGCTCGGGCGGCGGTGCGGCGCTGATGGGCATCGGCGGCGTCATGGCGTTCGGCTGCTCGATCGGGCAGGGGCTGACCGGATTTTCCACACTGGCGCTCGCTTCGCTGATTGCCTTCGCCGGTATCCTCGTCGGCACCGCCGCCGGTCTGCGCGGCGCACTGCGGGTTCGGCCACTGGCCGCGGCTTAGAAGGTCGTTTCGACAGCCGGGCTTTCACCCTTCGAGACGCATCGCTTCGCGATGCTCTTTCGGAATAAGCGCAATTGCGCTTATTCCAGAGATGAGGTCGTCTATCCCCTCAAGGTGAGGAGCGCAGCGAAGCTGCGCGTCTTAAACCATGCGGCCCATCGCCGGTCCGCTACTCCGCAGCCCTCGTCACGATCCGGATTTCCGACGTGAGCGTCCGGTGCACCGGGCACTTGTCGGCAATCTCCATCAGACGCGCGCGCTGATCGGCGTCGAGCGCGCCTTCAATCGAGATCACCCGGTCGATCTGATCCAGCATGCCCTCCCGCGTCTCGCATTCGGCGCAATCCTTTGCGTGAATCTTGCTGTGGTTCAGCGTCACGGTGACGCGGTCCAGCGGCAGCGATTTGCGGTCGGCATACATCCGCATCGTCATGGACGTGCAGGCGCCAAGGCCTGCGAGCAGGAAATCATACGGCCCGGGCCCGCTATCCTGGCCGCCGACGGCGACGGGTTCATCCGCCACCATCGGATGAGGACCTGCGGTGACGATCTGCTGGAATTTGCTGTTGCGGGTTTCGCGCACCACGACGTGGCGCGGCGCCGCGCTGGCGGCAGAAACAGGCTGCGCTGCGGAGGACTCGATGTAGCGCTCGGCCCAGGCAGCGATGACGCCGGCGACATAGGCGCCGTCGCGCTTGCCGCTCAAAAGATGATCGGAGCCCGACAGCGAGACAAAGCTCTTGGGATGTTTGGCGGCGGCGAAAATCTTCGTGGCATTGTCGATGCCGACCGTGTCGTCGGTCGGCGAATGCATGACCAAAAGCGCCTTGTGAAGTTTTGCGATGTGCGCCGCCAGACTGTGTTCGGCGATGTCGTCGAGGAATTCGCGTTTGATGTGAAACGGCCGCCCGGCAAGCTGGACCTCGACCTCGCCGTGCGTGCGGATGTGCTCGATACTGTCCTTGAAGAGATGCGTGACATGCACGGGATCGGAAGGCGCGGCAATTGTGACGACCGCCTTTGCTTCCGGGATCTGCCCCGCGGCGGCAAGGATCGCTGCGCCGCCGAGACTATGGCCGATCAGCAGTGTGGGCGGCCTTAGGGTTTCGCGCAGATGCGCGGCCGCGCGGACGAGGTCGGCGACGTTCGAGGAGAAGGTCGAGTTGGCGAATTCGCCTTCGCTGGAGCCGAGGCCGGTAAAGTCGAAGCGCAACACCGCGATGCCTTTTGCGGCGAGCGCCGTTGCAATGCGTTTCGCGGCCAGCACGTCCTTGCCACAGGTGAAGCAATGCGCGAACAGGGCGTAGGCTTGCACCGGTCCATCCGGCATATCGAGGGCAGCGGCAAGCTGATGGCCGCCTTCGCCGGTGAATTGAAAGCGTTCGTTCGGCACGGCTGTTCCCCCGGTTTGCGCTAGTCGCCTGAATATCGCTGCTCAGCCCACGGGTCACCGCGGTTGTGATAGCCGCGGACTTCCCAATAGCCCGGCTTATCCTTTGCGAGAAACTCGATGCTTTGCAGCCACTTCGCGCTTTTCCAGAAATAGAGATGCGGCACCACGAGCCGCACCGGGCCGCCATGCTCCTGCTCCAGCGGGTCGCCGGACCAGCTATGGGCAAGCAGCGCGTCCTCGGCCGCGAAATCCTCCAGCGGCAGGTTGGTGGTGTAGCCGTCATGGGAATGCAGCACCACGAACCGCGCTTCCTCGCGCGGCCGGCAAACATCGAGGAGATCGCGGGTCGCCATCCCCTCCCATTGATTGTCGTAGCGCGACCAGGTGGTGACGCAATGAATGTCGGACTCGAATTGGCTCTGCGGCTGCGCGGAAAACTGCGCAAAATCCCAGAACAATGGATTCTCCACCGCGCCATAGACGTCGAGGCGCCAGCGCTCGCGCGGGATGTTCGGGGTCAACCCGAGATCGAGCGTCGGCCAATCCCTGGTCAGATGCTGGCCCGGCGGCAGACGCGCTTTCTCAGGCCGCGAGATCTTGCCGGTGAGGAATTTGCCCTCGCGCGCCCAGCGCTCCTTGCTGCGCGTCAACTTGCTTTCCGGCGGTGGCTCATTCTCGTCAGCCATATCTGAACAGTCACTCGTGGCGATGCATTGCGGACGCATGTTTGGTGTCGCGCATCGTCGCATAGATGACGAGCGAGAGGAAGATCATGCCGCTGAGATAATAATAGAACCAGTCCTCATGCCCCAAGGTCTTGAAGTAGAGCGCAACCGCGGGGGCGGTGCCGCCGAACAGCGATACCGTAATGGCGTAGGGCAGGCCGACGCCGAGTGCGCGGACGTTGGTCGGGAATAATTCGGCCTTCACCACCGCGTTGATCGAGGTATAGCCGGCAACGAAGAGCCAGGCGGCGCAGATCAAAAGGAAAGCCGTAAAGGGCGACGTGGCTTGCTTCAGCGTGGTCAGGATTGGAACGGTTGCCAGCGTACCGGCCAGCCCAAAGAAAATCAGCAGCGGCTTTCGGCCGATGCGGTCGGAAAGCCCGCCATAGATCGGCTGCAACAGGGTCGCGAAGACCAGCGAGCCGAAGATCACGAAGGTGGTCTGGTCCTCTGTGAGGCCAACGGACAGCTTGACGAAGGTCTGCATGTAAGTGGTGAAAGTATAGAACGCCGCGGTGCCGCCGGCGGTGAGGCCGACCACCAGCAACAGTTCGCGCGGATATTTCAACAGGCCGCGGATCGAGCCCGTCGGCTTTATCACCTTCCTGGCTTCTTCGAACGCCTCCGTCTCATGCAGATTACGCCGCATCACGGCGGCAAAGATCGCGAGCAGGGCGCCGATCACGAACGGGATCCGCCATCCCCATTCCTTCAACTGTTCGGGCGTCAAGAATACCTTTTGCAGCAGCAACAGCACCATGATCGCGGTGAGCTGGCCGCCGATCAGGGTGACATACTGAAAGCTTGAATAGAATCCACGATGGTTGGGATCGGCTACCTCGGTGAGATAGGTTGCGCTGGCGCCGTATTCGCCGCCGAGGCTCAGGCCTTCGATGATGCGCGCGAGCGCCAGGATGGCGGGGGCGGCGATGCCGATCGTGGCATAGGTCGGCGTCACCGCGATGATCAACGAGCCAAAACACATGCAGACGACAGAAAGCGTCAGCGACAGCCGTCTGCCATAGCGGTCGGCGATGAAGCCGAACAGCCAGCCGCCAAGCGGCCGCATCAGGAAGGTCGCGGCGAACAGCACGGCCGCATTGAGTTGCTGCACCACCGGATCGCTGTTCGGAAAGAACGCCGGAGCGAAATACAGTGCAAATGCCGTGTAAGCGTAGAAGTCGTACCATTCGACGAGATTGCCGACCGAGCCGATGAAGATCGCCTTGACCCGCCGCTCCACGTCCTTGATGTCGAAGTGATCGTCCGCGGGTTTGATGGCTTGATCGGTCATGACCGGACTCCAAGGGAGGCGATGTACGATCCCTTGAGAGCGGATCAGCTCGCCGTTCAGAACCAAAGGTAACGGCGATGCCCGCGCGGAGTTCCCGGACTTGAACCGGAGCACCGGCGGTGAGAGACTGCGGCGCTGTCCTGTCGAATCTGAATTATTTGGGTGCCTTGGGATCGATCGGTGTTGTGCCGCGCACGCCCAGAATATCCTCGAGCACCTTGGCTCCGGCGAGCAGCCGCGCCTCACCGCGCGGCGGTGCGACCACCTGCAGCCCGACCGGAAGGCCCGATTCGGTAAAACCGCAGGGCAGCGACAGCGCCGGACAGCACACCAGCGTGATTGCGTAGACGATGCCGAGCCATTCGACGTAATTGTCGAACTTCTTGCCGCCGCATTCGGCGACATAGCGGTGCTCGACCGGGAAGGGCGGCACGATCGTCGCAGGCGCGAGCAACAGATCGTATTTTTCGAAAAATTCCAGCGTGCGCGCGGTCATCGCGACGCGCTGCGCCTCGGCGCGCTCGATCTGTTCGACCGTCAGCTTGAGGCCTGCCTCGATATTCCAGATCACTTCGGGCTTGAGCAGATCGCGTTTTGATCGCAGCAGCGCCGCCTTGGAGAGCGCAAAATCGAAGGCGCGCAGCACGTGGAAGCATTCATGGGCCTCGCGCAAGTCGGGATGGGCTTCCTCGACGATGACACCTAGCTCCACGAAGCGCTGCGCTGCCTTGCGGGTGACAGCGGCGACTTCGGGATCGACCGGCGTGATTCCGAGATCGGGCGAATAGGCGACACGCTTCGGCTTGTTGCCGGAACGAGCGGCTGCGAGAAACGAGGTCGGCAGCGCCGGCAGCGACAGCGGATCGGCGGGGTGCTCGCCGCTCATGACATCGAGCAGCAGCGCCACGTCTTCGATATTGCGTGCCATCGGGCCCTGGACGCCGAGATTGCGATCGATTGCGGCGATCGGGGTATGTGCGACGCGGCCGATGCTCGGGCGTAGGCCGACAATACCGCAGAAGCTCGCGGGGTTGCGCAAGCTACCGCCCATGTCGGAGCCGTGCGCCAGCCATGCGGTGCCGGTCGCGAGCGCGACCGCCGCGCCACCCGAAGAACCTGCGGCGGAGCGCGACGTATCCCAGGGATTGCGCGTCGGGCCGAACACTTCGTTGAAGGTGTTGGCGCCGGCGCCGAATTCCGGCGTGTTCGACTTGGCGTAGATCACCCCGCCATTATTCTCGAGATGCTCGACGAGGATGTCCGACTTGGTGGGGATCGCATCCTTATAGATCGGCGAGCCCTGCGTGGTCAGGACGCCCGCCACGGCGGTGAGATCCTTGATCGGAATCGGAAGGCCGGCGAGCAGGCCGCGCTCGGCGACCGGCTTTTTCATCAGCGAAGTGGCGTGCTTGCGGGCGCGATCGAAGCACTGCGTCGGCAGTGCGTTGACCTTGCCGTCCACCTCGGCGATGCGCTTTTCCAGCACGTCCAGCAGATCAAGGGGAGTGACTTCGCCCGATTTCAGCTTGCCGACGATGGCAACCGCCGTCTCACGCATCAGCCCCTGATCAGCCACTTCGCTATCTCCGTTTCCGTTTCTTCGCCGCAGATGGTGCTGTAGAACATTTTCCGGCAAAGTGGAAACACATGGAAGTTGTGGCCGACCGGAGATAGCGCATGGCCGGCCTAAGCCGTCATTGCGAGCAAAGCGAAGCAATCCATCGCTCCGCAAAAGGAAAGAATGGATTGCTTCGTCGCGGAGCCTGTCATCGGGCGCGCATTCGCGGATCCTCGCAATGACGGTGGCGGCTGATCGCTGACGTATCCTAGCCCCACCCCGACGTATGCCCCCCATCCACCGTAAAAATCACACCCGACGTATACCCCGACCTATCAGACGCCAGAAACGCCATGAGGTCGCCGATCTCGCGCGCGTGCGCGGGGCGGCCGAGCGGAAGGCTCTTCTGGAATTCCTTGTAGCGGCTTTCATCGCCGAACTGGTTCTTTGCCCGCGTCTTCAACAGCGTGACGTGACGCTCGGTGCCGACAGGGCCGGGATTGATGCCGACCACGCGGATGTTGTCGGCGAGGCTTTTTCCCCCGAGCGCGCGGGTGAATGCCATCAGCGCAGCGTTGCCGGCGCTGCCGCAGATGTAATTGGCGTCGAACTTTTCACCGGCAGCTCCAATGTCGTTGACGATAACGCCGTGCCCTCGCGCCTTCATCTGGGCGTAGATGGAGCGGGTGAGGTTGATGTAGCCGAACACCTTCAGTTCCCAGGCATGCCGCCAGGCCGCCTCGTCGATCTTTTCGATCGAGCCGCCGGGGATATCGCCGGCATTGTTGACGAGGATGTCGATATCAGCGGCTTCTTCGGCGAGCCTTGCGATGTCCTCGCCCTTGCGCAAATCCACGACATGGGCGCTAGCGCCGATCTGGTGTGCCGAGCGCAGCCGCTCGGCCAGCGCTTCCAACTGCTCGCCGTTGCGGGCGGCCAGCATGACGTCGCAGCCCTCTTCGGCAAAGGCTTCGGCCGCAGCCGCGCCAATGCCCTTGGAGGCGCCGGTGATCAGAACGCGCTTGCCGCGCAGATGCAGGTCCATGGAATTCTCGTGTGGTGAGAGGAGGGTGGAAGACGGTCAGCGAAATTGGTAAGCGGCAGGCGCCGTCTCGGTCAACATTGCAGTGCAGCGTTGCGCGGCAGGCAGAGTTGGTCCATTGCAAGCCGATCAAATAACCGGCATTAGCGGCCGGGCTAAGACAACAAGGAAACTCTCGATGAGCAGCGCCAAAAAGCAGTATCGGATCGCGGTCATTCCCGGTGACGGCATCGGCAAGGAAGTGATCCCGGAGGGGCTGCGCGTGCTCGAGGCGGCGGCGAAAAAGCACGGCGTCGCCGTGCATTTCGATCATTTCGACTTCGCCTCCTGGGACTATTACGAAAAGCACGGCGAGATGATGCCGGAGGACTGGAAGGCGAAAATCGGCAAGCATGATGCGATCTATTTCGGCGCGGTCGGCTGGCCGGCGAAAATCCCCGATCACATCTCCCTGTGGGGCTCGCTGATCAAGTTTCGCCGCGAGTTCGACCAGTACGTCAACCTGCGCCCGGTGCGGCTGATGCCCGGCGTGCCGTCGCCGCTCGCCAACCGCAAGCCCGGCGATATCGATTTCTGGGTGGTGCGCGAGAATACCGAAGGCGAGTATTCCTCCGTCGGCGGCCGCATGTTCCCCGATACCGACCGAGAATTCGTCACGCAACAGACCGTGATGACGCGCACCGGCGTCGACCGCATCCTGAAATTCGCGTTCGATCTGGCGCAGTCGCGCCCGAAGAAGCACCTGACGTCGGCGACCAAGTCGAACGGCATCTCGATCACCATGCCCTATTGGGATGAGCGCGTGGAAGCGATGGCGCAGAAGTATCCTGCTGTGAAGTGGGACAAGTACCACATCGACATTCTCACCGCGAACTTCGTGCTGCATCCCGACTGGTTCGACGTGGTGGTCGGTTCCAACCTGTTCGGCGACATCCTCTCCGACCTCGGCCCGGCCTGCACCGGCACGATCGGCATCGCACCCTCGGGGAACATCAATCCGGAAGGCAATTTTCCGTCCGTGTTCGAGCCGGTGCACGGCTCGGCGCCAGATATCGCTGGCCAAGGCATCGCCAACCCGATCGGCATGATCTGGTCGGGTGCGATGATGCTGGAGCATCTCGGCGAGAAGCAGGCCGCAGCTTCAATCGTCGGCGCCATCGAGCGCACGCTCGGCGAACGCACGTTGCGCACGCGGGATCTCGGCGGCAATGCCGACACGGTGGCCTGCGGCAAGGCAGTGGCGGAGATGGTGGATTAGCATTCATTGCTGTCGTCCCTGCGAACGCATGCGAACGCAGGGACCCATAACCACAGCCGTTCGCTATTCGTATCGGCTCTGGCTCCAACCCGGCGCGATATAACCATCGGCGGCTGTCGGTTCCCGGGGCGCGCTTCGCTCGCCCGAGACGACGGAGAGGGGTCACCCCCTCACAATCCTTCGGCAATGCTCCCACGCCGCGCGCATCAAATTCTCGCTCGCTTCCGGCGTGCGGAACGCCGAATGCGCCGACAGCGTCACATTCGGCAGCTTGGTCAGCGGATGATCCGCCGGCAATGGCTCGACGTTAAAGACGTCGAGCCCGGCATGGCGGATCTGGCCGGATTTCAGCGCGTCGATCATCGCCTCTTCCTCGACGATCGCGCCGCGCGCGGTATTGACGAGGATGACGCCGGGTTTCATCGCCTCGATGCAGGCGCGCGAGATCAGACCGCGCGTCTCGTCGTTCAAAAGCAGGTGGATCGAAACCACGTCGCTCTCGGTCAAGAGTTCGTCGAGATCGACGAACTCGACCTTCGGAAATTTCTTCGGCGACCGGTTCCAGGCGATGACGCGCATGCCCGAGCCGATCGCGATCCGGGCGACTTCTGCGGCAATGCCGCCGAAACCGATCAGGCCGAGCGTCTTGCCGGTCAGTTGCATGCCGTCATCGCGCAGCCAGTTGCCGGCGCGGATGCCGCGATCCATCTTGGCAAGGCCGCGCGCGCCTTCCCACATCAGCGCAACAGCGCATTCCGCGACCGCCGTGTCGCCATAGCCCTTGATCAGGTGCACGGCGATACCGAGTTCAGCGAGCTCTTCCGGATTCATGTAGCTGCGTGCGCCGGTGCCGAGAAACACCACGTGCTTCAGCCCCGTGCATTTCTTCGCAATTTCGGTCGGCAGGGTCGTGTGGTCGACGATCGCAATCTCGGCGCCGTCGAGTATCTTGGGATATTGATCCGAAGTGATATCGGGATTCCGGTGTATCAGCACCTCGGGATCGCCGGGCTTCTGGAGCCGCTCAAAGATCACGGCCAGCGATTCATTGGCGTCGACAAAAACTCCGCGCACGGCATTCCCCCCGTTTCTTGTTTTGATATCAGGACGCGACGCCGGCCAGAGCCAGCACGGTATGCATCAGTACGTTGGCGCCCGCCGCGCAATCGGCTTGCGTCGCGTCCTCCAGCTCGTTGTGGCTGATACCGTCCTTGCAGGGTACGAACACCATGGCGGCAGGCATCACGGTGTTGAGGTTGCAGGCATCATGCCCGGCGCCGGAGGTGATGCGGCGATGCGAATAGCCGAGCATATTTGCGGCGTTCTCCACCGCATCCACCAGCTTGGGATCGAAATGGGTCGGCGGCTTGCGCCAGATCAGATCGAACTGGACCTTGACCTTGCGTCGCGCCGCGATCTCGGCGATGGCAGCGCGCAAATCCTTATCCAGCGCGTCCATGATGGCGGCATCCGCGCTGCGGCAATCCACGGTGAAGGCGATCTCGCCTGGAATGACGTTGCGCGAGGGATTGGCGATCACGGCCTCGCCGATGGTGCCGACCGCCTTCGGGCCGTGCTTCTTCGCGATTGCTTCCATCGCCAGCACGATTTCCGACAGCGTCGCCAGCGCGTCGCGGCGTAGCGGCATCGGCGTCGAACCGGCATGGCTCTCGAAACCGGTGATCTTGCCGTCGTACCACAACACGCCCTGACCGGAATCGACCACGCCGATGGTCTTGTTCTCGGCCTCCAGTATCGGCCCCTGTTCGATGTGCAGCTCGACGAAACCTGAAAATTTCTGCGTTCCGACCGCGGTCTGGCCGCGATAGCCGATGCTGTCGAGCGCCTGCGCCACCGTGATGCCCTCGGCATCCTTGCGCGACAAAATGTCGTCGGTGGTGAAATCGCCGACGTAGGCGGCGGAAGCCATCATCGCCGGCGCAAACCGCGAGCCTTCCTCGTTGGTCCAGTTGCAGATGCAGATCGGCGTCTCGGTTTCGATGCCGGCATCGTTGAGTGTACGCACCACTTCCAGCGCCGCCAGCGTGCCGAGCACGCCGTCGTATTTGCCGCCGGTCGGCTGGGTGTCGAGATGCGAGCCGAGCCCAACCGGCAGTTTCGACATGTCGCGTCCCTTGCGCAGGCCAAACATCGAGCCCAGCGCATCGACATGCACTTCCAGCCCCGCGGCCTCGCAGGCGTTCCGGAACCAGTCGCGCACCTGCTTGTCCTCAGGCCCGAGCGTCAACCGGCGCACGCCGCCCTTGGGCGTCGCGCCGAATTTGGCGGTTTCGTGGATCGTGCCCCAAAGCCGGGCGGAATCGATTTGCAGGTTGGAGCCGATCTTGGTCATGCATCATTCCGGAATCAGGTGGACGGGCACTTGTCGCTCTTGTTCGAATTTCAATGACGCGCCTGCGGCGGCGCGTCAACAATGACGCTGCCCCGCGCCAGATTGGCCGCGAGCTCGGCCACGCGTTCCACGGCCACCGTATCGGGCGAAGCCAGCCAACTTGCCGAAAACGTCAGCAACGGCAATTGCACGTCGGTCGACAGCAATTGCAGACGTCCGTCGGCCATTTCGCTTTCAACGATCGCGGTCGGAATCACCGCAATGCCGAGCCCTTCGATCGCCATGTGGATGACGGTTGCGATCGAGGCGCTGGCGTGCAGGCGGATCGGCGGCAGGTCCGGCCGGTTGAACAGCGAGCGCACGACCTCGTAGGGCGGCGTCTTGCGCGGGAAGGTGATGATCGGAAATTTCGCGAGATCATGCACCGTCAGTTGGCGCATGCCGAGCCCTAACGAAGGGCTGGCGAGGAAGCCGACCGGATAGTCGCACAGCACGCGATTGCTGACGCTCGGCGCCGTTAGGGGCCCGAGCAGAAACGCGAGTTCGATCTCCTGCGCCAAGAGCCGCGTTCGCAAGTTCGAGGTGATGTCGACCTCGATTTCGAGCGAGAGGTTGGGATAGGCGTAATTGACGCTCTTTATGAGCTGCGACAGCCAGGTGTGCACGATGGTTTCGGCGACGCCGAGCCGCAGCACGCCGCGCATCGCCGAACGATCGCCGACCACGGCGAGCATTTCCGAGCGCAATCCGATCAGCTTCTCGGCATAAACCATCAACTGCCGTCCGCTCGGCGTCGGCAGCACCATGCGGCGGTCGCGCTGTAACAGCTTCACGCCGACCTCGCGTTCGAGTTGGGCAATCCGCTGCGAGATCGCAGGCTGGGTGGTGTTGAGCTTCTGGGCCGCGCCGCGGAAGCTGCCCAGCGTCACCACCCACATGAAAGTCTCAATTGCCTTGAAATCCGTCATGCACCCTCTGGCCGCACATCGATAAGTTGTACTTATTTAACTTGATTAAAAAAGACGATTAGACATTATCATAGCCATATGCGGGAGTGGATGTCGACAAGAATGGAAGCGGGGACAACGATGACCAGCTTGGCGAGGACGGAACGGCCCGGTCACGATACGGCGGATTTATCGCCGAGCGTGGCGGCCCGGCATGCCTGCCGTAGCGGCATGTCCTCGTCAACGGCCGGTGTCGCCAACGGCTTCGTCCAGGGCAACCTCGCGATCCTGCCGGAAAAACTCGCGAGCGCCTTTCACCGGTTCTGCCAGCTCAATCCCAAGCCGTGCCCGATCATCGGCATGTCCGATGTCGGCGATCCCCACATCCCGGCGCTCGGTATCGACCTCGATATCCGCACCGACCTGCCGCGCTATCGCGTCTGGCGCGACGGCGAGGTGGTAGAAGAGCCGACCGACATCATGACGCATTGGCGCGATGACCTCGTCACCTTCGTCATCGGCTGTTCGTTCTCGTTCGAAGAGGCGCTGCTGAACGAGGGGCTTCCGATCCGCCACATCGAGCGCAAGGTTCGCGTGCCGATGTTCCGCACCAATATCGCGTGCAGCCCGGCGGGCCCGTTCGCAGGTCCCATGGTCGTATCGATGCGGCCGTTCAAGCCGGCAGACGCCATCCGCGCCGTGCAGGTCACTTCGCGCTTTCCCGCCGTGCACGGCGCGCCGGTGCATCTCGGTCATCCGCATTCGATCGGCATCGCCGACATCAATAAGCCCGACTATGGCGATCCGGTGCCAGTCGGGCCGGACGAGCTTCCGGTGTTCTGGGCGTGCGGCGTCACGCCGCAATCGGTGATCGCGGCCGCCAAGGTCCCGTTTGCGATCACGCACGCGCCCGGACTGATGCTGGTGACCGATCTCATGAACAAACAACTTGCCGTGCTTTGATGCAATCAATGCCACGCATTGAGGCTTTACCGTAACCATCAACCGTTTCATCGATAGTTGCCGACCAACAGAGGATACCGCCATGAACATCACGCGCCGAAATGTGCTGCTTGGAGCCACTGCCGCTGCCGCCTTCGCGCCGCTCACAAGCCGCGCGCAAACTGCCGAAGTGGTGATCGGCGTGATCTATCCGTTGTCGGGCGCCAGCGCACAGATCGGCGTCGACGCGCAGAAGGCCTTTGAGACCGCAGCGGACCTCATCAACAAGAACTATGATTTCGGCCTGCCGCTGGCGAAGGGTGAGGGGCTGCCGGGCCTCGGCGGCGCCAAGATTCGGCTCGTGTTCGCGGACCATCAGGCGGATCCGCAAAAGGGCCGCGCGGAAGCCGAGCGTCTGATCACGCAGGAAAAAGTATGTGCCGTTATCGGCACCTATCAGAGCTCGGTGGCCGTCACCGTCAGCCAGATCTGCGAACGCTATCAGATTCCGTTCCTTTCGGCGGACAATTCCTCGCCGAGCCTGCACCGCCGCGGCCTGAAGTTCTATTTCCGTGCCGCGCCGCATGACGAGATGTTCTCGACCGCGATGTTCGATTTCTTCGATGCGATGAAGAAGAAGGGCACCAAAATCGAGACGCTGGCGCTATTCCATGAGGACACTATCTTTGGTACCGACTCCTCCAACGCACAGCTCAAGCTGGCGAAGGAGCGTGGTTACAAGGTCGTCTCCGACATCAAGTACCGCGCCAACTCGCCGTCGCTGACCGCCGAGGTGCAGCAGTTGAAGGCTGCGAACGCCGACGTGCTGATGCCTTCGAGCTACACCACCGACGGCATCCTGCTGGTCAAGACCATGGCCGAGCTCGGCTACAAACCAAACGCGATCGTGGCGCAGGACGCCGGCTTCTCCGAAAAGGCGCTCTATGATGCGGTCGGCGACAAGCTCGAAGGCGTGATCTCGCGCGGCAGCTTCTCGCTCGACCTCGCGGCCAAGCGGCCGATGGTCGGCAAGATCAATGACATGTTCAAGGAACGTTCCGGCAAGGATTTCAACGACTATTCGTCGCGGCAGTTCATGGGATTGATCGTGATGGCGGATGCCATCAACCGCGCCAAGTCGACGGACGGCGACAAGATTCGCGAGGCGCTCGTCGCTACTGATATGCCCGGCGATGTCACGATCATGCCCTGGAAGCGCGTTAAATTCGACGAAACGGGCCAGAACAACGACGCGGACCCTGTGCTGTTGCAGTATGTCGGCGGCAAGTTCGTCACCATCTTTCCGACGCAGGCCGCAGTCGCGGAAGCGTCCTGGCCGATGAAATAAGGCGGACGCTTCTGAAGAGATATCGTAAATGCAGCGTCGTCCCTGCGAACGCAGGGACCCATACGCCGAGGAGCATCAGTTTCACCGTGGCCTCACATCCTTCCTTCAAATGCGACTCCAGTGGTTATAGGTCCCTGCGTTCGCAGGGACGACGAGCAATGGGGGCGACCCGGTGACCGCCGAAACCATTATCCAAAGCCTGGCGAGCGGCCTTCTGATGGGCTTGCTCTACGGCCTTATCGCGGTTGGCCTTGCGCTGATCTTCGGCCTGATGGACGTCGTGAACTTCGCGCACGGCGAATTCCTGATGATCGCGATGTACGTGACATTCTTCCTGTTCGCATTCTTCGCAATCGACCCGTTGCTGTCGGCGCCGCTGGTCGCGGCGGCGCTGTTTGTGTTCGGAGCCGTGGTCTATCTGCTGATCGTGCGCTTTGCCGTGCGCGCCAAGGCCAACGCCGGCATGGTGCAGATCTTCTCGACTTTTGGCCTTGCCATCGTCATGCGCGGCCTGGCGCAGTACTTCTTCACGCCCGATTACCGCAGCGTCACCAATTCGTGGCTCGGCGGCAAGACGGTCTCGGTGGCGGGCATCTTCCTGCCCGTACCGCAACTGGTCGGAGCCCTGCTAGCGATCGCAGCCTTCGGCGCGCTGTATCTCTTCATCAACCGCACGGATTTCGGACGCGCGCTGGAGGCAACCCGCGAGGATGCCGGCGCGGTGGCGCTGGTCGGCATCGACAAGAACAAGGTGTTTGCATTGGGCTGGGGTCTCGGCGCGGCGTTGGTGGGCCTGTCCGGCGCTGTCATGGCGATCTTCTTCTACATCTACCCCGACGTTGGTGCCTCGTTCGCGCTGATCGCCTATGTGACGGTAGCGCTCGGCGGCTTCGGGAGCGTGTTTGGCGCCTTTGCTGGCGGTATCCTGGTCGGCCTCGTCGAGGCTACCACCGCGCTGATCCTGCCGCCCTCGCTCAAGTCGGTCGGCATCTACGCGGTCTATCTGCTAGTCGTCTTTATTCGGCCGCGCGGCCTGTTCGGATCGATGTGATGGATACCAGCTTTGCAGGGCGCCGCCGCCGCGATCTCGTTGTCGCATTCTGTCTGGCGGCAATCGCGGCCGTGGTGCCGCTGTTCGTCAAGGACGTCTACGTCCAGAACATCATGGTGCTCACCTTGATGTATGGCGCGCTGTCGCAGAGCTGGAATATCCTCTCCGGCTATTGCGGACAGATTTCGCTTGGGCACGCGCTGTATTTCGGGATTGGCGCCTATACCACCGCGCTGTTGTTCACCAAGTTCGGGGTGCTGCCGTGGTTTGGCATGCTCGGCGGCGGCATCATCTCTGCAATCATTGCAATGGCGCTCGGCTATCCCTGCTTCCGGCTGCGCGGGCATTATTTCGTCATCGCCACCATCGTCATCGCCGAGATCGGGCTTTTGCTGTTCCACAACTGGGATTGGGCAGGTGCCGCGCTAGGTATCGATATCCCCGTGCGCGGCGACAGCTGGCTCAAGTTTCAGTTCACGCGCAGCAAGCTGCCGTATTTCTACTTTGCATTGGCGCTGGCCTGCGTGGCCTGGTTCGTCACCTGGTGGCTGGAAGATTCCAAATGGGGCTACTGGTGGCGCGCCGTGAAGGACAATCCGGACGCCGCCGAGAGCCTTGGCGTGGTCGTGTTCAATTCCAAGATGGGCGCGGCGGCCGTGTCCGCTTTCTTGGTCGCCGTCGGCGGCAGTTTTTATGCGCAGTTCGTCTCCTACATCGATCCTGAAAGCGTGATGGGTTTCCAGTTCTCGCTGCTGATGGCGCTGCCCGCAGTGCTCGGGGGTATTGGCACGCTATGGGGACCGCTGTTGGGCGCGATCATCCTGATCCCGCTCACGGAGCTGACACGCTCCTTCATCGGCGGTTCCGGCCGAGGCGTCGACCTCATCGTCTATGGCGGCCTGATCATTGCGATCTCGCTGGCGCGGCCGCAGGGCCTCGTCGGACTGTTCTCGCCCAAGCGCAAGGAGGTGGCGCGATGACAACGCCTCTTCTGGAAACCCGCGGCGTGTGGCAGCGCTTCGGCGGCCTGATCGCCAACAGCGATGTCTCGATCTCGGTCGGACGCGGCGAGATCGTCGGCCTGATCGGCCCGAATGGCGCCGGCAAATCGACGCTGTTCAACCTGATCGCGGGCGTGCTGCCGCCGACCCAGGGCTCGATCATTTTCGACGGCGAGGACGTCACTGCATTGCCGGCTGCCGAGCGCTGCCAGCGCGGCATCGGCCGCACTTTCCAGGTCGTGAAGAGCTTTGAGACCATGACCGTCATCGACAACGTCATTGTCGGTGCGCTGGTTCGCACCACCGTGATGCGCGATGCCCGTCGCAAGGCGCATGAGGTGCTGGAGTTCTGCGGCCTCGGGCGGCGCGCCAACGTGCTTGCCAGCGATCTGGTGCCGTCCGAAAAGCGCCGGCTCGAGGTGGCGCGTGCGCTCGCGACCGAGCCGAAACTGTTGCTGCTCGACGAGGTGCTCACGGGACTGACGCCGGTCGAAGCCAAGACGGGCGTGGAACTGGTACGCAAGGTGCGCGACACCGGCGTTACCGTGTTGATGGTCGAGCATGTCATGGAAATCGTGATGCCGCTGGTCGACCGCGCCATCGTGCTCGACCTCGGCAAGGTGCTGGTCGAGGGCAAGCCTGCCGACGTCGTCCGCGACCCGAAAGTCATCACCGCCTATCTGGGAGACCGTCATGCTGTCGGTGCATGAAGTCACCACTGCCTATCAGGGCCTGGTCGCGATCTCGGCGGTCTCGATCGAGGTGGCAAAGGGCGAGATCGTCTGCGTCGCCGGTGCCAACGGCGCCGGCAAGTCGACGCTTTTGAAATCGATCGCCGGCGCGGAGCGTCCGCGCTCGGGCACCGTGACGTTCGACGATGCCCGCATCGACGGCATGGCGCAGCACGTCATCACCTCGCGCGGCATCGCCTATGTGCCGGAAAACCGCCGGCTGTTTCCGCGCCTGTCGGTGCGCGACAATCTGCGGCTCGGCAGCTATCTCTATCGCGGCGAGGCGAACCGCGAGGCGCCGCTCGATCTCGTGTTCAAACTATTTCCCCGCCTGCAGGAGCGGTTGGAGCAGCGAGCCGAAACGCTCTCCGGCGGCGAGCAGCAGATGCTGGCGATCGGCCGCGCGCTGATGACGCGGCCAAGGCTGTTGATGCTCGATGAGCCGTCGCAGGGCATCATGCCAAAACTGGTCGATGAAATCTTCCAGGCCGTGAAGCGCATCCGCGATGCCGGGATGACCGTGCTGATCGTCGAGCAGCGCATGTCCGAATGCCTCGAAATCGCTGACCGCGCCTACATCCTGCAAACCGGCCGCGTCCTGATGCAGGGCAGCGCCGCGGAGATCAGCGTCAATCCGGATGTAAGAAAGGCGTACTTGGGATTGTGACGGCCGTGTCCCGGCTGCGGTGCGGCGCGTAGCGCTGCGCCGCAGCGCCTGCCACTCGGGCAAATCGGCGGATTAAGCTTCGCTAGTCGTACTGAGTCAGACGGTCGCAGTCATTGAGGCTGAGAATCAAGTAATTGTGGAGATTCAATATTTGGCGCGCGGAGGGCCAGATGAATCTCGATCAGGGTGGAGATAGCGAAGCGCGGTTTGCGGAGTATGTAGCCGGACTTGGAAGCGTGATCGGTCACGTGGAGCGGACGAGACCGCTGCGCGACTATTGCATGGGTCTGATGCTGCCCGGGGAACGCAAAAGCGTTGAGCCGATGGCGGCGCGGACGGCTCCAGCGCGCACGGCGGCACAACACCAGTCGCTGCTGCACT
>NZ_JAAVLX010000002.1 GCF_013114825.1 Bradyrhizobium australiense
CGGCTTCCATCACCACGCAACCCTGTGCATCGCGGCTTACGGATTCCTCATCGCCGAGCAGGCGACGATTCCCCCCTCAGGACCACGTTCCACCGCGCCGGTCCAGATCCCTCCCTTACCCGACAATTATCGACCCAGAGGATCTGCCCTTGCGGCCTGAACGCCACGTCCCGAACTCGATCGCAACCATGCGTGTGCGGCTGAGCCGGGCCCTCAGCAAAATGATCATACGATGCCCGTGTTGCGGCGCCGTCGCAGCATCACGCACGCGCAGAAAAATCATGACGCAGTAAGACTAACCCGCCCTACGCACTATTGGCCTGGGAGTTTGAGTTTAGGAGGAGGCAAGATGCGCTGCGGCAGGCGGCAGCCGCACTTGGGTTCTTCGGTCGTGGCTGGAATGATTTGGGCTTTAATTCGGCTGGATCGCTGCGCCTGCATGCTAGACAATAGAGCCCTATGTCCAGGTGGCTCAAGAACCTTCTGTTCGGGATTTGGGGTCTTCTGCTCGTCCCGCTGATCGCGCCTGCCGTCAAAAAATGGTTGGAGGAAAACATCTTCTCCGATCCTGAGGGTATGGCCACGGCGGCGTTTCGTGACACAACGGCCATGCCCGTTTTCAGTAACTTCCTGGCACTGGGCCAACAGCCCTGGTTCAAACTTGCGCTGGTCTTCCTGACCGGAATTGTCGTTGGCGTCTCACGGGAATGGCTGAACCGGAGGTCGGACGAGAAGAAAGCCTCCGAGCTGCGCAGCCTCGGCTGGAATTTTCGCAGTCTTTCAGAGAGCATCAGGACCCGGACCGCGTCGTCGCGATGGCCGGACAGTGTGCCTGATCTCAAGCCTGCACTGCTGTCGGCATTGAGCTCAGCCAGCAAATTCGAGCTGTGGGTCCC
Organism: Bradyrhizobium australiense; assembly: GCF_013114825.1. GTDB lineage: Bacteria > Pseudomonadota > Alphaproteobacteria > Rhizobiales > Xanthobacteraceae > Bradyrhizobium > Bradyrhizobium australiense. The sequence continues at coordinate 897 of NZ_JAAVLX010000002.1, forward strand.
GAACGAGCACGTGTACCACTTGCCGGATGCGTCATTCCTTTGTGAATACCTCACATGCGTCGGCAGGCTTTTGGAGGATGGCGATTTTAGCGAAGCCAGGAGGAAGCGCTCTCCTGGAGGCCATTTCTCGAAAAGGGGGCACCGTCCTGAGCGCGCAATCAATCGCCCGCCATGTGTCACAGCGAGCTTCGTAGGGTAGGTCAGCGAAGCGTAACCCACCGAAGTCTCGGATACGCGGTTGGTGCGGCCGGTGGGTTTCGCTGCGCTAACCCACCTACAACACCTGTCACAATGGCAAATTGTCGTGCTTCTTCGCCGGCATCTCGATCTTCTTGTGCTTCAGCATCGCCAGCGCGCGGGCGATCCGCTTCCTGGTCGAATGGGGCATGATGACGTCGTCGATGTAGCCGCGCTCGGCGGCAATGAACGGTGACAGGAAGCGGTCTTCGTATTCCTTGGTGCGCTTGGCGATCGCCTCGGGGTCGTTCATGTCGCTGCGGAAGATGATTTCCACCGCGCCCTTGGCGCCCATCACGGCGATCTGCGCGGTCGGCCAGGCGTAGTTCATGTCGGCGCCGATTTCCTTTGACGCCATCACGTCGAAGGCGCCGCCATAGGCCTTGCGGGTGATGACGGTGACGAGTGGCACCGTGCATTGCGAGTACGCAAACAGCAATTTCGCGCCGTGCTTGATCAGGCCGCCATATTCCTGCGCGGTGCCCGGCAGGAAGCCCGGCACATCGACAAACGTCACGATCGGGATGTTGAAGGCGTCGCAGAACCGGACGAAGCGCGCGGCCTTGCGCGAAGCATCGCTGTCGAGCACGCCGGCCAGCACCATCGGTTGGTTGGCTACGAAGCCGACGGTGCGGCCGGCGATGCGGCCGAAGCCGGTGACGATGTTTTTGGCGAAGGCTTCCGATATTTCGAAGAAGTCGCCCTCGTCCACGACCTTGAGGATCAACTCCTTCATGTCGTAGGGCTTGTTCGGATTGTCGGGGATCAGCGTATCCAGCGACATGTCAACGCGGCCGATGTCGTCAAAACTCGGCCATTCCGGCACGCCGTCGGTATTGTTGGACGGCAGGAAGTCGATCAGCCGGCGCATCTGCAACAGCGTCTCGACGTCGTTCTCGAAGGCGCCGTCGGCGATCGAGGAGCGCGTCGCATGCACCGAGGCGCCGCCGAGCTCTTCCGCCGTCACGACCTCATTGGTGACGGTCTTCACCACGTCGGGGCCGGTGACGAACATGTAGCTGGTGTTCTTCACCATGAAGATGAAATCGGTCATCGCGGGCGAATAGACGTCGCCGCCGGCGCACGGGCCCATGATGACGGAGATTTGCGGGATCACGCCCGAGGCGATGACGTTGCGGCGGAACACATAGGAATAGCCCGCGAGCGCCGCCACGCCTTCCTGGATGCGCGCGCCGCCGGCGTCATAGAGGCCGATGATCGGCGCCCTCGCCTTCATCGCCATGTCCTGCAGCTTTGTGATCTTCAGCGCATGGGTTTCCGACAGCGAGCCGCCGAACACGGTAAAATCCTTGGCGAACACAAACGTCTTGCGGCCGTTGACGGTGCCCCAGCCGGTGACGACGCCATCGCCCGGCACTTTTGTTTTCTCCATGCCGAATTCGGTCGAGCGGTGCTCGACGAACATGTCGAATTCCTCGAACGAGCCCTTGTCGAGCAAAAGCTCGATGCGCTCGCGCGCGGTCAATTTTCCGCGGGCGTGCTGCGCCTCGATGCGCTTCTCGCCGCCGCCGAGCTTGGCGCCGGCGCGCCGTTCTTCGAGGGTGTCCAGGATATCCTTCATGCTGCTTTCCGCCCGTCTTTAGGTCGATTTAGGGGCCTTCTAACACGGCATTTTCCGATCCGGAAACACCCGTTCCGGCCTCTGGCACCGCCATCCGGCACGCCCTATATGCCCATCCTGATCAGGGGAATGGAATGACCGATACCGCAAGCGCCGACACCTCAGGCGCCGTTACAGGGGGTGTGCGAACGGTGCTGCGGCTCGAGGGATTAGCCCTCTTTATCGGTATGACGCTGCTTTATTATATCTGGGATGGCGACTGGTGGGTTTACGCCCTGCTGTTCTTCGTGCCGGACCTCAGCTTTGCCGCCTATCTGGGAGGACCGCGAACCGGGGCCTTCGTCTACAACGCCGCGCACAGCTACCTCGCGCCGATGGCTATCATGACGACCGGATTTGCAACCGCCGCGCCGCTCACGCTCTCGATCGCCATGATCTGGCTGGCCCATATCGGCTTCGACCGCGCGCTCGGCTACGGGCTGAAATATGCCGCCGGTTTCGGCTTCACCCACATGGGGCGGATCGGGAAGCCTTCGAATTGACAGCCGATTTGTAGCTTGATGTAGTCTCCCCAAAGCTGCCGCAGGACAGCGCAAATTGGGGGGATCGATGCTGGCGAATTGGCGTGTGGCCGTTACGGCCGCGATTTTTTGTACCGGCGCATTGTTCTTTTGCGCCGAAACATCGGCGCAGTCGATCCCGAAGGATATCGCCGCGCGCACTGAAATCTACCCCATTCCGTCGCTGACGATTTCCGACCAGCAGTTTTTGACCGGTGACGCCAATGGCAAGGAGGTCACTGTGGCCGGCGAATTCCGCATTGCGCAAGGTACCGGCAAGCTTCCTGTGGTGATGCTGATGCATGGGTCGAGCGGCGTCGGCGCCGGCATGGACCCCTGGGTGCGCCACTTCAATGCGATGGGAATCTCGACCTTCGTCATCGACGGCTTCAGCGGCCGCGGGCTGACGATGGTCGGCCCGAACCAGGCGCTGCTCGGCCGGCTCAATTTCATCGTCGACATCTACCGCGCGCTGGAGATCCTCGCCAAACATCCGCGTGTCGATCCTGACAAAATCGTCCTGATGGGATTTTCACGTGGCGGACAGGCCACGCTCTACGCCAGCCTCGAGCGCTTCCACAAGCTCTGGAACAAGTCCGGCGCGCAGTTCGCCGCCTATATTCCGTTCTATCCGGATTGTTCGACGAGTTATGTCACCGACGCTGACGTCGTGGCGCGCCCGATCCGGATTTTTCATGGCACGCCTGACGACTACAACCCCGTCTCGAGCTGCAAGGCCTATCTCGCCCGCCTGCAGGAGGCCAAGCGCGACGTGGTGCTGACGGAATATCCGGATTCCCAGCACGGCTTCGATGCCGGCCTGCTCGGCGTCAGCGCGATCGCCGTTTCAGCCAATGCACAGTCCGCGCGCAATTGCCGGCTCACGGAAGGCGAAAGCGGCGTTCTCATGAACGCCGACACGCAAGCGCCCTTCACCTACAAGGACGCCTGCATCGCGATCAATCCGCATGTCGGCGGCAACCCGGCGACCGCGAAGGAAGCGCAGAAAGCGGTGAGTGATTTCCTACAGGTTTTGTTTAAGCTCGGATAGTTGTACCTGCCCTCAAAGCAACAGCTTGCCCGATAGGTCATTGCCGTTCTGATGCAGCGTCAGCGACGGCACCCCACCGCCTTCCGGCCGCGCGAAGCTGATCTGGGCGTCGACCACGCGACAGAAAAACTCGGCCTCGCTCTCGGCGTAAACCTCGAACTCGGGCTGTGCCGTTGCCTGGATGAACAGCCGCCCGCCATCGGAACGCACCGTCAGGATCAAGGTCGGCGACACCTCGTAACGCCCGGCATAGGTTGCAAGCACGGCAGGATCGACCGGCACCTCGCGGCGAATTTTTGCGAGCGGGTATGCCGCGTTGATGAGATGCATGCCAAGCGCGATATTTGGGTCATAATCGGCCGCATTGGAGAGCAGGATGCAGTTTCGCCGGGTTTTGGTCGAGTAGCCGATGAAGGTCGCATAGCCGCCGGTGCCGCCACTCTTCCAGATCAGTTCATCGCCGAACCGCGACCAAACGAACCAACCCAGCGCCACATCACGCTCCTCCGCGCTTGGACGACGCTCGGAAAGCGTCATCTTCAGCGCGGCAGCGACCGGCCCGTCAGCGGGATTCATGCACATCCGCAAGAATTTCATCAGATCGTTCGCCGTCGAACGGAACGCGCCGGCGCCGGCGAGCACTGAAAAATCCCAGTTCCCGACCGGTGCCAGCGCGGCGCTGTGGCCGCGTGCCAGACGTTGCTGCATCGAGCTCGAAAGCGCAATACGCGTATCCTCCATCCCGAGCGGCGCGCAAATCCGCGAGACGACCAGTTCCTCGTAGCTCTTGCCGGCGCGCCGTTCGAGGATGTGGCCGAGCAGGCCGAAACCGAGATTGGCGTATTCGTAGTGCTTGCCGGGCTTGTGGCCGAGCTTGTGGTTCGAGAGGTAGTCGTAGAGCCGCTCGGCGGTGTAGTCGATGTAAGGATTGCTCCAATCCTTCGGCGCGAAGTTCGACGGCATCCGCGGCAGGCCCGACGTGTAGGTCGCAAGGTCCATCAGCGTGATCGGCGCCCCCTCGAAATCGGGCATCCTGATGCCAGCAGGCAGATATTTCGCCGCAGGGTCATCCGGTGCGAGTTCGCCACGCAGCACCATGTCGGCAAATACTAACGCCGTGAACACCTTCGTGATCGAGCCGATCTCGAAGATCGTATCGCCGTCCAGCGGCCGATTGTCGGAGGAGCCGGATTGACCATGCACCGTGATGCTGTGCCGCTCTCCGTCGAGGAAAGCGGCAACGAGGCTCATCGTTTCACGCCCGACATCCACCCTCTCCTTGAGGATGGCGGCAACATCCTGCCCCGGTGGCATCTGGGCCCAACCCCCATCTGGCTAAAGCGCAAACGCCGAGCCTCCGAACAGCACCGGGCGACGATGCGGCATGCAATAGCCCCCTGGTAGCCATGGCAAGCTAGTACAACTTGCTCCCCCGCACCAGTCGATCGAGCGCGGGAGCCGACCCAATCGTCCGGATATCTACCCAGATATCGGAGAGGCATCGCGATCTCGGGCAACGGAACATCGCCGCACACTATGCCGGGTGAAGGAACCGTGAACCCGTTGGTGGCGTTGATTGCCAAACCGAAGGAGGCCATCAAGATGTCTGGATACAATTACACGCGGATGGCATTACTGGCCACATCGTTATGCCTGGCCGGCAGCGCGGCGCTGGCGGCACCCGCTTCGCCCTTCATCGCCATGGCGGGTACGTGGTCGGGCGGCGGCGTGCTCAGCACCAGTGACGGACAACGCGAGCAATTGCGCTGCCGCGCGTCATACAACGTCGCCGGAAGCGGCGAGCAGCTTCAACTCAATCTGAGGTGCGCCAGCCCGAGCTACAATTTCGATCTCGCAAGCGAAGTCGAATACCGTGGCGGCGCGATTTCGGGCTCATGGAGCGAAGCGAGCCGCAACGCTTCCGGAACACTTACCGGGCGCGCCGCCGGCGATCACGTCGAGGCTGCCGCCCGTGGCAACAACTTTTCAGCCCATCTGTCGCTGACGACCCGTGGCGGCAAGCAGACGGTATCGATCCAGCCCCAGGGCACCAACATCACGGCAGTCTCGCTGGCGTTAAACCGCCGCTGATCGCAACTTAGATCGCCACGATATCGGCGAGGCATTGCTGCACGACCGTCATGCGGGCGGCGATGTGGCTTTGCTCCTTGCAGTCCATGTTCATGGCGAACACCGTCTGCTGGCTGCCTTTCTCGGCCCAACCGACCATCCAGCCGAGTGACGGCTTGCCCTGCTCGGCGCCGAGCAGACCGCTCTTGGCGCGGATGGTGGCGTCGCCGACCTTCGTCACCGGCAGGATATAGCGGGTCAATTCCTGGCTACGCTTGGAGACCGGCAGCACGCCGCGCCGCAGCCGGTCGACGAAATCGATCTGCTGCATCGGGTCGATGCGCAGGTTTCCGGTCAGCCAGAACTGGTCGATGCCGCCGCCGATGTCGCGGTTGCCATAGTCGAACAGGTCGACATATTTCTGCATACGCTCCTGCCCGATGCGGCGCGCGATCTCCTGATACACCGGCACCGCTGATACCGCGATCGCCGAGCGCAGCGTGTGATCCTTGTTCCAGGGCTCGATGCTGCGCGTCACGCCATCCCACTTGAAGACGTCCTTGTCGGGATCTTCGACCACGCCGGTTTCGAGCGCGATGATCGAATTCGGAATCTTGAAGGTCGAGGCCGGCAGCCTTCCCTCGCCCGAGCGCACCTTGTCGCTGGCGATGATCAGATAATCGTCCACCTTGTAGCCGACGAAGGTGCCAACGGTGCCGAGATCGAAAAAGCGCTTGGCCAGGTCGTCGCGAAATTCGCTGCGCTGATAGGAGACGTTGGCAAGGGCGCGCGCGGGCAAAAGGGTGGTCGCAGCAAGGAGGCCGAGCGCATGACGACGATTGATCACAGCGATATCCGAGCTTGTTGAGGGACGGCGAGACGATGCAGATGGCATCGTGGTAAAACAATGACAAGCGGGCCTTTAGCTGCCCGATGTTCCCGACGCAAGCCGGGCCTCCGCTGGCGACGCGAAAGACTTGTAATCAGCGGATCCGCCCCGACAGCCGCAGCACGAAGATCAGCACCTCGGCGACGGCCTTGTAGAGCTCCGGCGGAATTTCGTCGCCGAGTTCGACATGAGACAAGGCGCCCGCCAGCACCTCGTTCTCCTCGATCGGGATGTCGTGTTCCCGGGCGAGCTCGATGATCTTCGCGCCGATGACGCCCTTGCCCTTAGCGACGACGCGCGGGGCGCCGGTCTTGTCGTAATGCAGGGCAACCGCAAGCTTGCTCCTGGTCTCGACGCTCATAGCGCGCGGTCCAGAAAGTGGCCAGCACGGGCGGCGGGTGCGGCCTGCGGCGGCGCGCCGTCGCGTATCACGATCTCGCCGGGCTGCAACTCGGCCCGGCTGAGCGCCTCGCTCAGTTGCGGCGTCCCGGCACGCAGTTGCTCCGCCGTCGCCGGCCGTTCCGCCCAGATCCGCACCGAGGTCTTTTCGCCTGTCAGCGATATCAGCGCGTGAACCGGGCCGGCCGGCTCGACGTCGAGCGAAAACCGCGCGCGCCACACCCGCTTGGCGGCTTCGACAGCTTCGCTGCCGCCATCTCGGGAAATCTCGAACTGCGCCATTGCGGTGCCCTGCGGCGTCACGAAGGGAATTTCGAAATGCCAGCGTGGCGCCATGACGTCAGCTTTCGGGGCCGCATTATCGATGCGATCGGGCAAGGAGGCCACCTGTAGCAGCGTCTGCCGCGCGATGGCGGCATCGGTATCATCGAGCAGATGATGCGCGGTCGCCTCGAGCGCCGCATGCGGCGCGATGGTGGGCGAAGCGATTGGCTGTGCGGCCGGCAGCCCGCCGCGGATTGGCGGCGGCGGCGTGTTGGTATGGAATGTGACGTCGCCGCGAACGTCTTTCGGGCTGGCGGCTGCGAGCCGCACAGGAAGCCCGAGTTCCTGCAGCGCCTCCTGCAGCAGGTTCAGCGTCGCACCGGACGAAGGCCCGGCATCAAGCGCCGCCGCAAGCGGGCTTCGGGCGGCATGGACCGGCAGCGCGAGATTTTCGGCTGCGGGCAATCGCGCCTGCGGCAGCAGGATTTCCGGCATATCGACGGTGGGCGACAAAGGCGCCGCAAGGCTCGCGGCAGCCTGTGGCGCAGCTTGTTGCGCCACAGCCGGGATCGCCGGCGGCGCACTCGTCGAATTGACGCCGAGCGCCGATAGCAGCGTCTGACGCAGCACGATAAGTGCGGCCTTCAGGTCGGGTACGCCGCTTGGAGAAACTGTGCCCGACGCCAGTGACGCTTCGAGGAAGATCCCGGACTTCTGGAATGCCGTCTTGATGTCGGCGCCGTCCAAATTCTGATCGAGACTGGTCTGTTGCGCCAGCACCTGCGCAATCGCCTCTTGCAATTTCGGCGGCAGACTGCCGGACGAAACCGCCGAGCCCAGATTGGCAAACAGCGGCGCCAGGCTGTCCTGCTCGGTCACCGCGGCTTGGGCGGCGGCGGAGACGGTTGCGCGCTCCAGCGGCGTCAGCACGTTCTTCGCTGATACGATAGCCGGCCGATTGACGGCGGCATCAGCCAGCGCATCGGGCGATAAGGTGACGGCGTCGGCGGATGCTCCGGCCGCATCACTGCCCTGCCCGACCACGGCCAGGCGGATGCCGTCCTTGCTCTGCGAGACCGCAAGCTGCAGGTTCTGGCCTTGCTGCAGCGGAATTTCCGAGGCCACGTCGATCGAGAGGCTGGCGATCGCAATGCGCACGAGATCGGCGGACAGCACTTTCAGGACCTGGGCGTTGACCAGGCTGCCCGGCTGCAGGACGAGTTCGGGCGCGATGCCGCCAGCCTCTTGGGCGGCAAGCACCGGGAGAACGGGATTGATGGAAGTCGCCATGATTTGAGGTCTCGGCCAAGCCCGGAGGCTAACCCGGCGTCGTAAACCTCTCCTTAACCGGACGGCGGGCGCTCAGACCTTTAGGGCTTCCAGAATGGTCACCGCGGCCTGGAAATCGACGAACCTAGCGGCGCGGCGGGCTGCGACCTCCTCGTCGACGCCCCATTTCTCGACGTTCCAGTCATCATCGACATGGGCGGCCGCCCAAACCTCGTCGGAATCGAGGGCCCCGCGCAGCAATGCCAATGCCAGTAGCGCGGAGCCTGTCAACGTCGTCACCACATGCAGCGCCGCCACGGACCAGGGGTCGGTCGGAAAAACGCTACGGGCGGCCTTGATCGCCTGCTCCGGCTGGGTCACATGCACGATCCCCTCCGACAGGATGAAATGGGCCCCGAGCTCGTTCGCGGCCCAGCTCAGCACCGGGTCCCAATACGCAGCTTCGCGGGCGACCAGCGCCTCGGGATGGCCGGCGCGATAGAACAGCAGATCCGTGCCGAGGTATTTTGCGACATCGTCGGCCACGGCATCGACGCGATCGGCGACCTCGGCAACAGAATTCGCAAAGCGCGTCAGCGGCATCGTCAGCGGGTCGATGATCTCGCCTTGCGCATTCCATTCGGCGGCGATCTGCTCGGCGATGGCGCCCGCTGGCGCTATGACCTGGCGGCCCGACGGCGTGCGGATCGGCTTGCCGTCGAGCGTCACGGCAAACCCGCCATCGGCCGGCGCGACGCCGGCTTCCTTGTAGAAGCGCTTGCGCTGGGGCGCGCGCGTGGCGCGGCGCACCGCCTCGGTCGGATCGAGCGGAGACTGTCCAGCGGCTTCATCGAATAGTTCGCGCATGCGGTGTCCAGCGGTCGGTGATAGTCCAGTCCCGACAATACGATGCCGGTGGATGCAAATAAAGGCGATGAGGAAGTTGCGGCGGCAAGCCGCTAAGCTGGTTCCGCTGGCCGCGTCGCAGCCCGCCTGCTTGTGCTCGGTTCCGTTCGCCGGAATAGCCGTTTCGCCACTCGCGTCCCGGAATGACGGAGGCTTGGTGCGCTCACGGCCTTTGATAGATCACCTTTCCCGCCCGGATCGTGTAGGCAATCTTGGCGAAGTTGATGACGTCGGCGAGCGGATCGCCTTCGAGCACGACGAGGTCGGCGTCGAATCCCTTCTCAACCCGTCCCTTCTTCGCCGCCTTAAAATATTGCGCGGGATTGGTGGTCAGCGACGCCAGGATCTGACGTTCCGACAGCGCGCGGTGCATCAATTCGTATTCGAGCGTGGTGTCGTAATAGCTGGTGAAGCCCACGTCGGTGCCGAACAGGACCGGACCGCCATTGTCGGAGAACGCCTTGAGCTGACTGACGGTCGAAGCAACGAGGCGCGCAGCGATATCCGGACCGACCGGAAGCTTTGCAAACAGCGACAGCGTCGGCACCAGGGCAATGCCCTGCTGCTTGAACTGTGCGAGCTGCTCGGGCGAATAGACCGGTTCGCCGGCAACGGTGTGCGCCATGACGTCGACGCCCGCCGCGATGACGGCGTCGACGCCCGCCATGTTTTGTGGATGGGCGAACACTGGCTTGCCGGCAGCATGCGCCACATCGACCGCCGACTTGGCGATGGCCGGGTCCATGTTCACGACCGGCTTGCCGGTGCCCTTGAAGGAGCCGGTGAACAGTTTGAGGCCATCGAGCCCGAAGCCAATATAGGTGCGCGTCAATTGCGTGGCTTCTTCCGGCGTGGAAGCTTCCGGCAGCTTCATCTCGGCCGGCAGGTAGGCGGGATGGCCATCCCTGGGAAAGATGCTGCCTGCCGTATAAATATCCGGGCCCGGCACTTCGCCGGAGTTAACCCGATGGCGCAGCGCGAGCGTATCTCTTCCGTCTGAACCGATGTCCCAGACGGTCGTAAAGCCCCAGCGCGTCAGCATCTCGCGCATATGCTCTTGCAATGGCGCGGCGGGAACGGAGCCGGCGTTCCGCCATACGGCTTGCGTGAAATGGACGTGGCTGTTCCAGAAGCCGGCGACCACCGTCTTGCCGGTGCAGTCGATGACGCGTGCATCGGAGGGAATCTGCACGTCGCTGCGGCTTCCCAGCGCGGCGATGGCGCCATTGGCGGTGAGAACCACGGCGCCGGCGAGCGGCGCAGCGTCGGGCGAAGCGTAGACACTCCCGCCGACGAGGGCGAGCGTCTGAGCGTTGGCCGTTGCGCCGATACCGGCGGCCGTCGCAACAAGGCAATGGAGAAGCGCGGTGCGAAGCAGATTTCCGATCATGCGGAGTCCTCAATCGGATAACATAGCCGAACAATATGCGATGCACGCGCTTCCGGTTTGACAGTTATTGCGCTTTCGGCAGGCGGATGGCCGCGTCATTCCTCCGGCGCGTTCTCGATCGGATCGAACCGATCATGCTCCAGTCCGAGCAGATTCCAGGATTGCAGCATGTGCGGCGGCAGCGGCGCGCTGACATCGATCACGCCGCCGCGCGGGTGCGGGATCACGATCCGCCGCGCCAGCAGATGCAGGCGATTCTGCAGTCCGCCCGGCAGGTCCCAGTTCTCCTTGTTGAAGTATTTGGGATCGCCGACGATGGCGTGGTCGATATGCGCCATGTGGGCGCGCAATTGATGGGTTCGCCCGGTGACCGGCTTCAGCGACACCCAGGCGAGTTTTTGCGCCGAGGTCTCCACCACCGCATAGTACGTCACTGCGTGGCTGGCGCCCTCGTCGCCATGCTTGGCCACCCGCATGATGCTGTCTTCCTCGCTCTCCTCCTTGGCGAGGTAGGTCGAGATGCGGCCCTGCTTCGGCTTCGGCACGCCCGCCACCAGCGCCCAGTAAATCTTGCGCGCCGAGCGGTGGCGGAACGATCCGGTCAAGGCGGTGGCGGCAAAGCGGGTCTTGGCGACGAGAAGACAGCCCGACGTTTCCCTGTCGAGCCGGTGCACCAGCCGCGGCTTCTGCCCCTTGGCATCGCGCATCACCTCCAGCATCTGGTCGACATTGCGCGTGATGCCGGAGCCGCCCTGCACGGCAAGCCCCGCCGGCTTGTTCAGCACCAGGACGTCGGCGTCTTCGTAAAGCGTCATCTCTTTTAGCGCCTGCAGCGTCTTGGTGGCGGCTTCGGAGAGCGCACCTGCGCCCTTCGGCGCATCGAGCCGCAGCGGGGGAATGCGGACGCTCTGGCCTTCTTCCAGCCGGTCCTTGCTGTCGGCGCGCTTGCCGTTGACGCGCAGCTCGCCCTTCCGGACGATGCGCTGGATGTGAGAGAACGACAGGCCGGGAAAGCGCGCCTCGAGGAAGCGGTCGACCCGCATGTTGTTCTCGTCGGCGGTGACGACGACGGTCTCAACTTTCGTCGGCAGCGGCACTTCGGCCTTGGCCTTTTCGGGCTCGACGAACACGGCAGCCGGCTTCTCCCGGCGCGGCTCGGCAACTCGCGCGGGCTTGCCGCCCGGACGCTTTCCTTGCGGCCGATCACCGGACGGCTTGTCGCGAAAAGGTGTAGCGCCTCTGGGGCGATCGCCCGACGAACGCGACTTGGCTAGCGGTTTTCGGTCGCGGCGGCTCATCTGCTTTCGGCTCCAAAGGTGAGCCCTTCGGTAGCGCAAATGCAGCGAATCGTCACGGTGAAATCGGCCCAAATTAGCTATTGGATCGGCCATGTTAGGCCGAATACTGAAGAAACGAAGGAGCATTGGGGATGGCATCTTCGAGAACAGCGCTGGCCGCAATAGCGCTGTCCTCGCGAGCACGGCCTTTACGGAACGCAGCTCGATTCGGAGGATCTGGCCTGGAAACTCCTCGAACTCAACCGCATCGGCCCGCCAAAGATCGCCGCGCTACTTCCTTCACTTGACTCCAGATTTTGGACTGCGTACTATAAAAAATGTAGTAACCGGAGTTTGTCCGATGCCAGCAGCATCCTCCGTTGCCCGTCCAACCGGCATTCGCAGCTTTTGGCTTGGCTTTGCCGCCTACCTGCTTCCCTCGTTTCCGATCGCCTATGTCTGGCACCTCGTCCTGTTCGCGCAGAAGTACCACGCGCTGCAGATCTACCGCGACGAGCCGGTGATCGCCTTTGGACTGGGTTCGATGATCATCCAGGGCGCGATGTTCTCGTGGTTGTTCCCGCGCGTATTCGCACAACGTAGCGGCTCGTTCCTGAAGGATGGGCTCCTGTACGGGCTTGGCGCTGGCCTGCTGTCGTGGTCGTTCACCACACTCGCTGTTGCAGCCAAGAATGTGATGGTTTCCGTGCCGGATTACGTGCTGCTCGAAACCGCATTCACGATCCTGCAATTCGCCGTCGCGGGGCCGTTGATCGCCCTCGCTTACCGAAGATGACACGGAGGAAACCAACCGCAAGGCATGAGCAATCTTCACTATCCGCAATTCTGCGCACTCGCCCGGGCGGCGGAGATTATCGGCGAGCGCTGGACTCTCCTGATCATCCGCGAGCTTCTTCTTGGGCCGAAGCGATTTGGCGATCTCCTGGACCATCTTGACGGCATGAGTCCCACCTTGCTGATAACGCGCCTCACCGCGCTGATCGAGTGCAACGTCGTGCGGCGGACCGCCTTGCCCCCGCCGGCCAATGCGCAGGTGTACGAATTGACCGAGATTGGCCGGGAAGTTCAGCCTGCGATCCGCGAGTTGATCCGCTGGGGCGGCCGCTTCCTGTTCCCACCGGTGCCGGGCGACACCTTCGAGCCGGATTGGGTGCTGCTTGGCCTCGATGCCATTGCGAAGCGTTCACCGGTGCCGGAAATCAGGGTCGGCCTCGTGGTCACCCACGGCAAGGGATCCGCAGGCTTCACCGTCGCGGGCGGCGGCTTCGGGACGGCCATCGAGAGAGGCATCACCGATTGCAAGGGAACGCTCGAAGCCCCATTCGACGCGGTACTGCAGATTGTCGGGACGAGCGTATCCGTTCAGGACGCGATCGAGGCCAAGCGGGCCAGAGTAAGCGGCTCGATGGCGCTGGTCCGCAAACTTCCCCTTCTGTTCGACCTTGCGGAACGCCGGCGCATGACGCCCGCGTCAAACTGACGGGAGGGACCGGTGGCCTGGACGAAATCACCGCAGTCGCTGATCGATCTGTTCGACAAATCGGTTCCGTCAGGCGAGGCGATCGCACCAAAGGCGAAGCCTCAAAAGAGAAAGCAATTGCCCCGATCGGTGAAAGGAGTCGAGCATGAAGAAGTTTGTGCTGTTGCATTACGGATTTGAAAAGCCCACTCCGGAAATCATGGCCGCCTGGGGCAAGTGGTTCGAGGCCACCAAGCCTCATACCGTCGACATGGGTGGCTTCGGCAATGGTCGCGAAATCTCGAAGGGCGGAACGAAGGACCTCCCGCTCGGCCCCGACTCGATCACCGGCTTCACAATTGTCAACGCGGCAACGCTCGATGACGCCGAGAAGATGGCGCAAGGCAACCCTTTCATTTCGAGCATTCGAGTCTACGAAGTAAGATCGGGCTGACGCGGAAGACCACCGCGCTATCTACACTGCGCGGCGTTTCTCACGGCGGTCAGGTCGCCCCCGGAATTGTTTGACGGACGGCGCTTGGCGGCCTCCTCCGCCGCCGCGCAGGCCGCTGCCGCGTCACCGTTTTGGAAACGCGCTATGGCAAGATTGGTCCAGGCATCACTGAAGTCAGGCGCATCCTTGACCGCCTGCTCCAGCACCGGCAGCGCGTCGCGCGGGCGTTTCGCGATCAGCAACATGCGGCCATAATCGGCCCTCAGCGCCTTCACCGGATTGGGCTGTTTGAGCGCGATCCCGAACAGTTCGTCGGCGGCGTCGAGGTCATTGAAGCGAAATTGAGCGACCACTGCGAGGCCGTGATAGATGGCGCTCTGCTCGGGTGAAATGAGGAACGCCTGGTTAAATCGCAGTGCGGCCTCTCGTATCTTGCCGGTATTGATCGCCCTCCAGCCACGCATGGTTATTTCGTCGAAGGCCTTCTCGCGAGAGCCGGTCGCCCCGACGATGGCGCCGACGAATTTCTCGTCTGAGGCTTTCTCTTCCGGATTCTTGACTGCAAAGCCGAAGAACGGCTGCTCGTTGATCGGTGCCGTATAGCTTCGCTTCGTCACCTGCACACCCGGTGCCACCTCGATGCTATCGGCGGCTGCAGGGAGCGTCGACGCCAGGGTCACGACGAAGGCGACTGCCACGATTGTTCGTCCAAAACACTTTCCGAAACGGTTCATTCGCGCTGGCCTCGTTCCCTACGCAACTTCGCCCAGTAATCCAGCCGTTTGCGGATTTCGCGCTCAAAGCCGCGGTCCGGTGGATTGTAAAAGGTCTGCCGCCCCAACGCTTCCGGGAAGTAGTCCTGCCCGGAGAAGGCGTCCGGCGCGTCGTGGTCGTATTCGTAGCCCGCGCCATAACCTTCCGACTTCATCAGCCTGGTCGGCGAATTCAGAATATGTTTTGGCGGCAGCAGCGAACCGCCCTCCTTCGCCGTACGCATCGCCGCGCCAAAGGCCATGTAGGCGGCGTTCGATTTCGGCGCGGTGGCGAGATAGATCACGGCCTGCGCGATTGCGAGCTCGCCCTCAGGATGGCCGAGGAAGTCGAACGCGTCCTTGGCGGCGTTGCAGATCACCAGCGCCTGCGGATCGGCAAGGCCGATGTCCTCGACCGCCATTCGGACCACGCGCCGCGCCAAAAACAGCGGGTCCTCGCCGGCATCCAGCATGCGCGCGAGGTAGTACAGCGCGGCATCGGGATCCGAGCCGCGCACCGATTTATGCAGCGCCGAGATCAGGTTGTAGTGGCCGTCGGCGGATTTGTCGTAGATCGGCGCGCGGCGCTGCAGGATTTCCTGCAATTGGGCGGCGTTGAAGATTTCGTCCTTGCGCGCGGCGCGCCAGACCTCTTCGGCCAAGGTCAGCGCGGCGCGGCCGTCGCCATCGGCCATCCGCACCAGCACGGCGCGCGCCTCGGCATCGAGCGGCAGTCTTCGGCCCTCGACCTTTTCGGCATGCGCAAAGAGTTTTTCGATCGCGGCGGCATCGAGCGAGTGGAACACCAGCACGCGGGCCCGCGACAACAACGCGGCGTTGAGCTCGAATGACGGGTTTTCGGTGGTGGCGCCGACCAGCACCACGGTGCCGTCTTCCATCACGGGCAGGAATGAATCCTGCTGCGCGCGATTGAAGCGATGCACCTCATCGACGAACAACAGCGTGCCCTTGCCCATCTCGCGCCGGGCGCGCGCCGCGTCGAACACCTTTTTCAGATCGGCGACGCCGGAAAACACCGCCGAAATCTGCTCGAAATGCAGTTCGGTGGCGTCCGCCAGCAGCCGCGCCACCGTGGTCTTGCCGGTGCCGGGCGGCCCCCAGAATACCAGCGAGCCCAGCGTGCGCGTCTCCAGCATGCGCGTCAGCGCGCCGTCGGGGCCGAGGATGTGATCCTGTCCGACGACATCGGCCAGCGAGCGCGGGC
The DNA here is from genome assembly GCF_013114825.1 of Bradyrhizobium australiense. Lineage (GTDB taxonomy): Bacteria > Pseudomonadota > Alphaproteobacteria > Rhizobiales > Xanthobacteraceae > Bradyrhizobium > Bradyrhizobium australiense. Next base: position 16,702 of record NZ_JAAVLX010000002.1, read on the forward strand.
GCAGCCGGTCTGGAAGCGGACGCGGCGCATCCTCCTCCATCCCTGCCGCCGCAAAGAGATTAGTCGCCTCGCGGGGTTTCTTCGGGCTCATCCGCCGAGCGTCACGTTGATCTGCTGGCCGCCGCGCACCACAACGATGCGCCACAGCCTGGACGATGTCTTTGAAGCCTTGTCGAGATCGCTGGTCTTGTTGATCTTCTGATTGTTGACTGCAAGGATGATGTCGCCTTTCTGGAAGCCGACGCTGGCCGCAGTACCGTCATCGGCGAGATCGATCACCACGACGCCCTCGGTCTGCGAATCCAAGTGCAGCTCGTCGGCAACCGCCGGCGAAATATTGGCGACCTTGGCGCCCTGGAACGGCGAGCGCGCGGTAAGCACGATTTCATCGCGGTTGGTGTCGGGGGCGGTCTCCAGCGGTACCGCGACCTTGACGGTCTTTCCGCCACGCTGCACGTCGATTTGCGCGGCGCCGCCGAGCTGTCTTGTGGCGAAGCGATAGTCGAACGCGTTGGGATCGTCGATCGGCTGCCCTTCGATGGCGACGATCAGGTCCGACGCTTTCAGCCCGGCGCGCGCGGCCGGACTGTTCGGCGCGACATTGGCGACCAGAGCGCCGTTCGGCAGTTTCAGCCCCAGCGTCTCGGCGATTTCGGGCGTCACCGCCTGCAGTTTCGCACCCAGCCACGGCCGCTTGACGGCCTTGCCGCCGCTCTTGGCCGAGGCCACGACGACCCGCACCATGTTGGCGGGAATCGCAAAGCCGATTCCCTGCGAGCCGCCGGAGCGCGAAAAGATCGCGGTGTTGATGCCGACCAGCTTGCCGGTCATGTCGACCAGAGCGCCGCCGGAATTGCCCGGATTGATCGCAGCATCAGTCTGAATGAAGAACTGGTAGTCTGTGATGCCGACCTTAGTGCGGGCCAGCGCGGACACGATGCCGTGGGTCACGGTCTGGCCGACGCCGAAGGGATTGCCGATCGCGAGCACGACGTCGCCGACCAGCAATTCATCGGAATTGGCAAAGTCCAGCGTCGCGAATTTTTCCCGTCCGTCCTTCACGCGCAGCACGGCCAGATCCGTACGGCTGTCCTTCAGCACGATCTCGGCCTCGAACTCGCGCTTGTCGGCGAGCGATATCTTGACTTGATCGGCGCCCTCGATGACGTGGTTGTTGGTGACCACGAGCCCGGAAGAATCGACCATCACGCCTGATCCCAGCGAGCGCTGCATCTGCTCGGGCTGCATGCCCGGGACGCCGAAGAAGCGGCGGAAGATCGGGTCATCCAACAGCGGATTGCGGTTCTGTACGGTCTTGGCGGCATAGACGTTCACCACTGCCGGCTGCGCGCGCTGCACGATCGGCGCGTAGGACAGCCGCAACTCGGCGCCCGAAGACGGCACCCGCCGATCCTGTGCCAGCGCCGGCGCTACAACGACTGCGGAAACCAGCAGCAATGCGAAAGAGCGGATCGTCAACGTCATGCAAGAATCCCAAATTGATGGCCTCAGATATAGATGCGAGGCGGTAACGAGAGAAGGTAACTCGGTACACAATACTGCCGGTCAGGCCGCGCGATCGGAAGCTTTGACGGTATCGGAGGCCGGCGCACAGGATAGCCTTTCCTGGTGGCCCTCTCCCCATGCCCTGAGCGTCTCGATCACCGGCCGCAGGCTCTCGCCGATCTCCGATAGCGAGTATTCGACCCGCGGCGGCACCTCGGCATAGACCTTGCGGATCACGAGCTTGTCGTCCTCGAGCGCGCGAAGCTGCTTGGTCAGCATGCGCTGGGTAATTCCGGGCATCCGCCGCCGCAACTCCCCAAAGCGCTGGGTGCCGGCCTGCAGGTGGAACAGGATCACGCCTTTCCACTTGCCGTCGATCAGGTCGAGCGTGGCTTCGACAGCGCAGCCCGGCCGACGGGCAAAATTCCGCCGCTTCATGGGATTTTCCTGGGGCTTTTCCCAATAGTATCCAGAAAGGGACTAGTTCCCCAAATTTACAGTACTTGCCATTCCGATGCCAGCGCGACAGGTAGGCTTCCAACGATTTCACCCAGCCAGGGAGACAGGGACATGAAGGCCGTCGGATACAGAAAATCGCTTCCCATCGAGGACGCGAATTCGCTGATCGATTTTGAAGCTCCCAAGCCAGAACCGACGGGCCGCGACATCCGCGTCGCCGTCAAGGCGATCTCCGCCAACCCGGTCGATTACAAGGTCCGCAAGCGCGCCGCCCCGCCCGAGGGCGAGACAAAAATCCTGGGCTACGACGCCGCTGGCATCGTCGATGCCGTCGGCCCCGACGTCACCCTGTTCAAATCAGGCGACGAGGTATTTTACGCCGGCTCGATCCTGCGCCAGGGAACCAACGCGGAATTTCACTTGGTCGACGAGCGGATCGTTGGCAAGAAGCCGAGATCGCTGTCGTTCGCGCAGGCCGCAGCGCTGCCGCTGACGTCGATCACCGCCTGGGAATTGCTGTTCGACCGGCTCGGCGCCGTGCCGGGCAAGAGCCTCGATCCGCGCACCTTGCTGATCACCGGCGGCGCCGGTGGCGTCGGCTCGATCCTGACCCAGCTGGCGCGCCGCCTGACCGGGCTGACGGTGGTCGCCACCGCCACGCGTCCGGAGTCGCAGAAATGGTGCCTCGATCTCGGCGCGCATGCCGTGATTGACCATTCCCAGCCGATGAAAGAGCAGATCGAGAAATTGAAAGTGCCGCCGGTCGCGCTGGTCGCGAGCCTCACGTTCACCGACCAGCACTACAAGGCGATCGCGGATTTCATCGCACCACAAGGCAAGTTCGGCCTGATCGACGATCCCCCGGAATTCACTGTCTCGGCCTTCAAGGGGAAGGCGGTGTCGATCCACTGGGAATCGATGTTCACGCGCTCCTCGTTCCAGACGCCTGACATGATCGCCCAGCACCACCTCCTGAACGACGTCTCCAACCTCCTCGACAAGGGCGTGCTGCGTACAACGCTCGACCAGACCTTCGGCACCATCAACGCCGCCAATCTGAAACGGGCCCATGCGCTATTGGAAAGCGGCAAGTCGCGCGGCAAGATCGTGCTGGAGGGCTGGTAGCATGGACGTTACCCGCGAAACGCGACCTCTCCCGGCCGCGAGTTCCAGATCGGAAAAAATGGGAATTCGCCTAAGAGCGGCTCCCTGTCGAACCGTCGCCTGAACGGGTATTCATCAAAATTAAATTTACCGCGAAAGGCCTTTTGGAAGCCGACACTTAAGCAACGAACTTCACCTGAATGTGTTTAGCGAATGTCTGTTTACGGAAAGGAGTAGTCCATGAGGAAAGCACCTTTAGCCTTGGCCGCGGCGGCAACTCTTGGCCTCGCCACCATCGCAGCGCCGGCGCCCGCGGAAGCGCGGCACGGCGGATTCTTTCCCGGGCTGGCCGGCGGGCTTATCGCAGGCGCAGTGATCGGCGGATTGGCTTCGAGCGCTTACGCCTATGGTCCGGGCTACGGATACTATGACGGCTATTACGGCGGATATGCCCCGGCCTATTACGGCGGTTATGCACCAGCTTACTACGGCGGATATTACGACGAGCCCTTCGTGCCCGTCGTTCGCTACCGTCGCGTGGTTCGCCCGGCATTCGCCTACTATCCGCGTCCGCGGTTTTATCATCGCCACTGGCATCACTGGTGATCCAGCGAATGAAAAGGGCCGCCTGACACGGCGGCATGGAGCGACGAGAGTACCTCAGTCGATCTCATGCACTACCGTGCGCGTGGCAGGGTCGACCAGCATCACGCGATTGTTCGAGTAGACATAGCGATACTTCGTCACTGACGGGCCCCAATCCGAAGGCACTGCCTCGAGCTCGACGTCGGTCGGCACCTTGGCGCCCACCACGATTCTTTCCCGCGTTTCAATCGGACGGATCTTGTGCTCGGTCACGTAGCTCTTGATCTTCGTGCGATACTCCGGCTCAATCTGTACCGTAGCGCCCCCAGTTCCGGTGGTCGTTCCGGGAGTGATGACCGTGGTTTGAGCGTTGGCCATGGTCGCAACCAGCGACGCTGCCGCCGCTAAAATAAGCAGCTTCTTCATGTAGTCCTCCTCAAGCCGCATCAGCGCGGCATCAGGAAAAACGGTTTCTGCGTGTCCTTGTTCCGCCTGAACGCCCGCTTCATAGCATTTGCTGGCCTAAACCGGCGCGACGCCCTCGACGAAAATCAGACGGCGACCCAGCGCGGTCTGCCGCACTCTAAACGCCTCGGCATATTCCGGCGAGGCGTACCATTCGCGCAAACGCGCCATTGTCGGAAATTCGACAACGATAATGGTTTTCGGCGGCGGCTCGCCTTCGATCAAATTTGCAGCGCCACCACGGATCAAATAGCGGCCGCCATAATGTGCGATCGCCTTCGCGGCGATCGTTCGATAGACCTCGAACCCTGCCGGATCGCGCATCTCGACTTCGGAAATAACGTAGGCTGACATCCTTCACCTCGCGGCGTTACGCATCACCGGATTTCGACGATTTCCGCCTCGCCTCCGGCGATGACGACGACATCGCCGACGCCCTTGCCGAACAGCGCGCGCGCCAGCGGCGAGCCGTGCGAGATCGTCCCGTGCGCGGGCTCAGCCTCGTCTTCGCCGACGATCCGGAACGTCTGTCGCCGATCATCCTCGCGCACGATGGTGACGGTGTGGCCGAAACGCACGACGGAATTGTCCGTGGGCTCGGGTGCCACCCTTGCCGTGGCGCGGCGAGCATTCCAATAGCGGAAGTCACGGCGAGCGCTGGCCAGCGCCGCGCGATCTCCCGCGGATTGCGCCGCAGCCTGGCCCGCCTCGGCCGCGGCCAACGCTTGCTCGATCCGGCGGAGACCTTCAGCCGTTACATCATTCGGAAGATCGGAGATTGGCCGGTCAGGCAGACCTTCGACGTCCTCTGTGTCCTTGACGAACGCCCTACTCATGCCTGTCAAACGTTTGACGGCCCGGAACGGTTCCTGCGAAGTCACGCGCTGGCGGCGATGGCGGGCGCGTCGGGCAACAAAAAAGCGGCGCTTTAAGCGCCGCTTTTGAAACTGCAATCCGAAAAACTCACGCCGCTTCGGCGGACTTCTCCTCCACCGGACCAGAATCCTGGCCCTTGGCGTCGACGTCGCGGTCGACGAATTCGATCACGGCCATCGGCGCGTTGTCGCCGTAGCGGAAGCCGGCCTTGATGATGCGGGTGTAGCCGCCCTGGCGGTCCTTGTAGCGGGGTGCCAGCGTGTCGAACAGCTTCTTGACCTGGTCGACGTCGCGCATTTCCGAGATCGCCTGCCGCCGCATGGCGAGCCCACCCTTCTTACCGAGGGTGACGAGCTTCTCGACGATCGGGCGCAGCTCCTTGGCCTTCGGCAGCGTGGTGACGATCTGCTCGTGCTTGATCAGGGCCGCGCACATGTTGGCGAACATCGCGCGGCGATGCTCGGCGGTGCGGTTGAGCTTACGATGAACCTTGCCGTGACGCATTGATTTATTCCTTGATTAGTCTTCGTCGCGACGGTTCGTCGGACTTGTTGCTCAGGTGGGCTACCTGCGTTCGCCCCAGTCATTCCGGACCTCGCAAAGCGACAATCCGGAATCTCGAGATTCCGGGTTCGCGCTCACGCGCCCGGAATAACGAATGCTCAGTAATGATCCTCGAAGCGCTTGGCGAGTTCGTCGATGTTCTCCGGCGGCCAGCCCGGCACTTCCATGCCGAGATGCAGGCCCATCTGGGCCAGCACTTCCTTGATCTCGTTCAGTGACTTGCGGCCGAAGTTCGGGGTGCGGAGCATTTCCGCTTCCGACTTCTGCACGAGGTCGCCGATATAGACGATGTTGTCGTTCTTCAGGCAGTTTGCCGAACGCACCGACAGTTCGAGCTCGTCGACCTTCTTGAGAAACGCCGGGTTGAAGGCGAGATCGGGGATGATCTCCTGCGCGACTTCCTTGCGCGGCTCTTCGAAGTTCACGAACACGTTGAGCTGATCCTGCAGGATGCGCGCGGCATAGGCCACCGCGTCCTCCGGCGAGATCGCGCCGTTGGTCTCGATCGTCATGGTCAGCTTGTCGTAGTCGAGGATCTGGCCCTCGCGGGTGTTCTCGACTTTGTAGGAGACCTTGCGCACGGGCGAGAACAGGCTGTCGACCGGGATCAGGCCGATCGGCGCGTCCTCCGGCCGGTTACGCTCGGCGGCGACGTAGCCCTTGCCGGCGGCAACCGTGAACTCCATGCGGATTTCAGCGCCCTCGTCCAGTGTGCAGAGCTGCAGGTCGGGATTGAGCACGACGATGTCGCCGACGGTCTGAATGTCGCCGGCGGTAACGACGCCCGGACCGGACTTCTTCACGACCATGCGCTTGGGGCCTTCGCCCTGCATCTTGATCGAGATGTCCTTGATGTTGAGCACGATGTCGGTGACGTCCTCGCGAACGCCCGCGATCGAGGAGAACTCGTGCAGCACGCCGTCGATGTGCACCGACTGCACGGCGGCGCCCTGCAGCGACGACAGCAGGATGCGGCGCAACGCGTTACCGAGCGTCTGGCCGAAGCCGCGCTCGAGCGGCTCGGCGACCACGGTCGCAAACCGTGTCGTGTCGGGGCCCGCCGTTACCTGCAGCTTGTTCGGTCGAATGAGTTCTTGCCAATTTTTCTGGATCGTCACTTTGTCACCCCTTCGGGTCAATAGACCGGGCCAGTCGATCCGTCGTCAGATCACTGGCGTTGGAGATCGCGGATCAGTCCGCGGAAAATTCCAAAAGCAATCGCGAGCGGCAAAACCGCCCGCGACCAGACATCAAACGCGCCGGCGCTTGCGCGGACGGCAACCATTGTGCGGGATCGTCGTCACGTCGCGGATCGACGTCACGGTGAAGCCCGCCGCCTGTAGCGCGCGAAGTGCCGATTCGCGGCCCGAACCGGGGCCGGCAACTTCCACTTCCAGCGTGCGCATGCCGTGTTCCTGCGCCTTCTTGGAAACGTCTTCGGCCGCGACCTGCGCGGCATAGGGGGTCGACTTGCGCGAGCCCTTGAAGCCCATCGTGCCGGCCGAGGACCAGGCAATGGTATTGCCCTGCGCGTCGGTGATGGTGATGGTCGTGTTGTTGAAGGACGAATTCACGTGCGCGATGCCGGAGGCGATGTTCTTGCGTTCGCGACGGCGTACGCGGGTGGCTTCCTTGCCCATTACCTAAAACCTTCCTGTGATCTCAAACGCCGCCGTACTGCCAGCGGCTACACCTAAAAAACGCGAGTGGCGAATGGCGAGTAGATTTCTATTCGCCAATCGCAATTCCCTATTCGCCAATTACTTCTTCTTGCCGGCGATTGACTTGGCCGGGCCCTTGCGCGTGCGCGCGTTGGTGTGGGTGCGCTGGCCGCGCACCGGTAGGCCGCGGCGATGACGCAGGCCGCGATAGCAGCCGAGGTCCATCAGACGCTTGATGTTGATGCCGGTCTCGCGGCGAAGATCGCCCTCGACGAGATAGTCGCGGTCGATCACTTCGCGGATCTGCAGGACTTCCTGGTCGCTCAGCTGGCTGACACGACGATCCGTCGGGATCTTGACCTTCTCCATGATCTCGGACGCGTTCTTCTGGCCGATGCCATGGATGTACTGGAGCGCGATCAGAACGCGCTTGTTGGTCGGGATATTCACGCCGGCAATACGGGCCACGGACTTCTCTCCTGTCGCCGATCCCCTATGGACCGGACCATGTTCTTGCTAACTCGGGCAAGTGTCCGCAAACGCGAACACGACGCCCTCCCCTCATCTCTTGCGGGGCCCGGCATCGTCAAAAAACTATCCGACTTGGATGCGGGGCTTATTAAAGGATTCAACTCGGTTTCGTCAACTGCCTCTACCGCTTAGCTCGCTTTTTCGTGACCTTTTTGGCAGCCTTCGGCACAATCTTTTTGACCGCCCTTCTAGCCTTGCCGGCCGACCGCCCCTTGGCAGCCGCGGTGGCCCTGCGGGTCGCCGTCCCAGCCCGCTTGGAGGCCGCTTTCTTGTCTTTTGCAGCCGCTTTGGCCGCCTTCCCTGCGGTTTTGGCGGGTTTTTTACCCGCCGGCTTCGCGCTCTTCCTGGCGGCCCCTTTGGCCTTCCTGGCCGGCGCCGCTGACCGGGCGGCCTTGGGTTCCACCGCGCCGACGGCGGACAGGATCCGGTTAATCTCCCGCGTGACCTGCTCGATGGTCATCATGCCGTCGACAGTAGCGAGCTTCCGCCGCTCGGAATAATAGTGGATCAGCGGCTCCGTCAGCGCGCGGTAGCTCGCCAGCCGCTTCGACAGCACCTCCGGGGTGTCGTCGATTCGCACTTCCTCGCCACGGGCCCGCATCTCGGCGACGCGTGTCTCGACGCGGTTCAGAAGCGCGCTCTCGTTGACGCGCAGCTCGATCACGGCGTCGAGCTTGATGTGCTTCTTCTTCAGGAGCTCGTCGAGGGCCGCGGCCTGCGGCACGGTGCGCGGAAAGCCGTCGAGGATAAAACCTTTCTTCATGTCGGGCTGGTCGAGACGGTCGGAGATAATGCCGATCACGATCTCATCGGGCACCAGCGCGCCGCTGGCCATGATGTCCTTGGCCTGCAGGCCGATCGGCGTTTCGGCGGCGACCGCAGCACGCAGCATCTCGCCGGTCGAGAGCTGGATGATGCCGTATTTCTGGACCAGCCGCTGTGCCTGGGTCCCCTTGCCCGCGCCCGGCGGACCCAAAAGGATCAATCTCATGACTATTCGCCCCCGGCTTGGTGAGCGAATCGCCGCACACCCTGTATTGAATTTCAGACCACGCGTATCCGCGAAATCAGCGGCGACGGCCCCTCAGCTTGGATTTCCGGATCAGCCCCTCATACTGATGGGCCAACAGATAACCCTGCACCTGCGCCACCGTATCCATCGTCACGCTGACGACGATCAGAAGTGAGGTTCCGCCGAAATAAAACGGCACCGAGGCGTAGGAAATCAGGATTTCGGGAATCAGACACACGATCGCCAGATAGATCGCACCCAGCACGGTAATGCGCGACAGCACGTAATCGATATATTCGGCGGTGCGCTCGCCCGGACGAATGCCGGGAATGAAGCCGCCGTGCTTCTTCAGATTGTCGGCGGTCTCGGTAGGGTTGAACACGATCGCGGTATAGAAGAAGGCGAAGAACACGATCAGCGCCAGATAGAGGAACAGGAACAGCGGACGGCCGTGGCTGAGCTGGGTGTTCAGCCACTGGAACCACTCCGGCCCCTTGCCGGCGTTGAAGTTCGCAACCGTTGCCGGCAGCAAGAGCAGCGACGAGGCGAAGATCGGCGGAATCACACCCGAGGTGTTAAGCTTGAGCGGCAGATGTGAGGACTGCCCTTCGAACATCTTGTTACCGACCTGGCGCTTCGGATACTGGATCAGAAGTCTGCGCTGCGCGCGCTCCATGAACACGATGAAGGCGATCACGGCGACCGCCATCACGATCACGATCAGGATCAGGCCGGTCGAGAGTGCGCCCTGACGGCCCAGTTCCAGCATATTCGCGAGTGCGGAAGGCAGTTCGGCGACGATGCCGGCTAGAATGATCAGCGAAATGCCGTTGCCGATGCCGCGCGAGGTGATCTGCTCACCGAGCCACATCAGGAACATGGTGCCGCCGGTCAGCGTGATCGTGGTCGAGAGCAGGAAGAACACGCCGGGATCGCTGACGACGTTGCCGGCGCCCTGAAGGCCGACCGCAATGCCATAGGACTGGAACGCGGCGAGGATGACCGTCAGATAGCGGGTGTACTGGTTCAGCGTCTTGCGGCCCGCCTCGCCTTCCTTCTTCAAGGCTTCGAGCTGCGGCGACACCGTGGTCAGCAGCTGAATGATGATCGATGCCGAGATGTACGGCATGATATTCAGCGCGAAGATCGCCATGCGGTGGATGCCGCCCCCGGCGAACATGTTGAACATGCCGAGAATGCCGCCGGCCTGCGACTTGAACACCTGTTCCCAGATCGCGGGATCGATGCCAGGCAGCGGGATATAGGTGCCGAGCCGATAAACAAGCAGCGCACCCAGCGTGAACCAGATGCGCTTCTTCAGTTCGTCGGCCTTCGCCAGAGCGCCGAAATTGAGGTTTGCCGCAAGTTGTTCTGCTGCTGAGACCATGTTCAGGCTTTCTCCCGCCGCCCCGAAGGCCGATGCCCGAACGGGGCCATCGGCAGACGCCGGACATTATTTGGTGCTCGGCTTCAATAAGTCCATCATCCCACCCTGCGGATCGCCCGCTCACACGCGGGCGATGACGCAGATGTTACGCCGCCTCGCCTTCTTGCTTCTTGGCCGGGGCCAGGATCTTCACCGTGCCGCCGGCCTTCTCGACCGCCGCAACCGCGGATTTCGAGGCGCCATGCACCTCGATCGCGAGCTTGGCCTTGAGTTCGCCGCGGCCGAGCAGCCGCAGGCCGTCCTTGGCGCGGCGGATCACGCCGGCCTTGACCAGCGATTCGACCGTGACGGTTTCCTTGACGTCGACCAGCATGGCGTCGATCGCCTCCTGCAGCCGGTCGAGATTGATCTCGGCAAAGTCGAGCCGGAAGATGTTGTTGAAGCCGCGCTTCGGCAGGCGGCGATGCAGCGGCATCTGGCCGCCTTCGAAGCCCTTGATGCGCACGCCCGAACGCGCGGTCTGGCCCTTGCCGCCGCGGCCCGAAGTCTTGCCCTTGCCCGAACCGATGCCACGACCGACGCGCATGCGCTTTTTGCGCGAGCCGGCGTTGTCGGCGATATCGCTGAGCTTCATCGCCCTGTCTCCTTGCTTACTTCTCGCCGACGATGCGGACGAGATGTTGAACCTTGGCGATCATGCCGCGAATTGCAGGCGTGTCCTGCAGTTCGGTCACACGACCGATCTTGTTGAGCTTGAGGCCGATCAGCGTCGAACGCTGCGAGTGGTGGCGGCGGATCGCGCTGCCGGTCTGCTCGACCTTGATCGTCTTTGCGGCCTTGGCCATCGTCTTAACTCCAAAGAGCGCTTGAAATACGCGCCGGTTATTCAGCCACCACTTCGGCGTCGCCGCCGACGCGGCGCGACTGCAGCGTGGAGACCTTGATGTTGCGGCGGGCGGCGACCGAACGCGGCGAATCCTGATGCTTCAGCGCGTCGAAGGTCGCGCGAACCATGTTGTAGGGATTCGACGAGCCGATCGACTTCGCCACCACGTCCTGGATGCCGAGCGTCTCGAACACCGCGCGCATCGGGCCGCCGGCGATGATGCCGGTACCGGCCGGAGCGGCGCGCAGGTAAACGCGGCCGGCGCCGTGACGGCCGGCGATGTCGTGATGCAGCGTGCGGCCTTCGCGCAGCGCCACGCGCGTCAGATTGCGCTTGGCCGACTCGGTAGCCTTGCGGATCGCCTCGGGCACTTCGCGCGCCTTGCCGTGGCCGAAACCGACCCGGCCCTTCTGGTCGCCGATCACGACCAGCGCCGCGAAGCCGAAGCGTTTGCCGCCCTTGACGACCTTCGCCACGCGATTGATGTGCACGAGCTTGTCGACGAACTCGCTGTCGCGCTCCTCGCGATCCCTGCTCCGTTCGCGTCCGCCGCGTTCGCGTTCACCTGCCATGGTGTTTTCCAATCTTTAGGGGAAGAAAGCCCCTGTCCTCGTAATTATCCAAAACGGTTTCGTTAGAAGCTCAGTCCGCTTTCGCGGGCGGCGTCCGCGAGCGCCTTGACGCGCCCGTGATAGAGATAGCTGCCGCGATCGAACACCACTTCTTTGACGCCGTTCTTCACGGCGCGTTCCGCCAGCAGCTTGCCGACGGCCTTGGCCGCATCGATGTTGGCGCCGGTATTGCCGGCCTCGCGCATGGTCTTTTCCAGCGACGAGGCGGAAGCCAGCGTCTCGCCCTTCAGGTCGTCGATGACCTGAGCGTAGATGTGCTTCGACGAACGGAACACCGACAGACGCGGGCGTCCATTGGCGGACCGGCGCAGCGAGTTGCGCACTCGCTGCTTGCGCCGGGCATTCGTGACCTTGAGTGACATGACCGGCTCCGTTACTTCTTCTTGCCTTCCTTGCGGAAGATGAATTCGTTGGCGTACTTCACACCCTTGCCCTTGTAGGGCTCCGGCGGACGGTAGGCGCGGATCTCGGCGGCGACCTGCCCGACGCGCTGGGAATCGGTGCCCGAAATCGTGATCTCGGTCGGCTTTGGCACCGCGATGGTGATGCCTTCCGGGATCGCATAAACTACGTCGTGGCTGTAGCCGAGCGCGAGCTGCAGGTTCTTGCCCTGCATCGCGGCGCGGTAACCGACGCCGGTGATCTCGAGCTTCTTCTCAAAGCCCTTGGTGACGCCCTCGACCAGGTTCGCCACCTGCGCGCGCGCGGTGCCGTACATGGCCTGGGCGCGGTTGGTCTTGAACTTCGGCGCGACCGTGATCGCCCCGCTTTCGGACTTCACCTCGACGTCGTCATGCACGACGAACTGAAGCTGGCCCTTCGGCCCCTTCACCTTGACGGTCTGCCCCTCGACGGTCGCCGTCACACCGGACGGGATCGCCACAGGCCGTTTGCCAACACGTGACATGGCTAAAAATCCTTCCTCAGAACACCGTGAAGAGAACTTCGCCGCCCACGTTCGCGTCGCGCGCTTCGTGGTCAGCCATGATTCCCTTCGGCGTCGACAACACCGAAATGCCGAGACCGTTGTTCACGCGCGGCAGGTTCTTCACCGAGGCGTAAACCCGACGACCCGGCTTGGAGACCCGCTCGATCTCGCGAATGACGGGCTCGCCATCGAAATACTTCAGCTCGATCTCGAGTTCGCTGCGGCCCGAGGCGTGTTCGACGCTGGCGTAGCCGCGGATGTAGCCCTCGGATTTCAGCACTTCGAGCACGCTGGCGCGCATCTTCGAGCCCGGGGTCGAGACCTTGGACTTCGAACGCATCTGCGCGTTGCGAATGCGGGTGATGAGATCGCTGATCGGATCGTGCGTTGACATCGTGACGACCCTCCTTACCAGCTCGACTTCACGAGCCCGGGAACCAGGCCCTTGGAGCCGAGTTCACGCAGCGCGATGCGGGAAAGCTTGTTCTTGCGGTAGTTCGAACGCGGACGGCCGGTCAGCTCGCAGCGGTTGCGGATGCGGGTCGTCGACGAGTTGCGCGGCATCTGGGCAAGCTTCAGCGTCGCCGCGAACCGCTCTTCCATCGGCTTGGTCTTGTCGGCGATGATCGCCTTCAGCTTTGCGCGCGCAGGCGCGGCGTTCTTGGCCATCCGCTTGCGCCGGTTGTTCTTCTCGATCGAACTCTTCTTTGCCATGCTTGGCTCCTGGGTTTCCGCGTTTGAGAGGCTTAGCTGCGTCTCACTGCCGGAACGGGAAATTGAATGCAGTCAACAAGGCACGCGCCTCGTCGTCGGTCTTCGCCGTGGTGCAGACGGTGATGTCCATGCCGCGGGCTTCCGAAACCTTGTCGAAATCGATTTCGGGGAAAATGATGTGCTCCTTGAGGCCGAGCGAGTAATTGCCGCGGCCGTCGAAGCTCTTCGGGTTCAGACCACGGAAGTCGCGCACGCGCGGCAGTGCCACGTTCACCAGGCGATCGATGAACTCGTACATGCGCGCTTTCCGCAGCGTGACCTTGCAGCCGATCGGCTGGTTCTCGCGCAGCTTGAAGGTCGCGATCGCGATCCGCGAATAGGTCACGATCGCCTTCTGGCCGGCGATCTGCGTCAGTTCGCCAGCCGCGGTCTCGGCCTTCTTGCGGTCGTTGACGGCATCGCCGACGCCCATGTTGAGCACGACCTTGTCCAGCCGCGGCACCTGCATGACGTTGGCGTAGCCGAACTTTTCAGTTAGCTGGCCACGAATGGTCTTGTCATACTCCGCGCGCAGGCGCGGCGTGTAAGCCGTATCAGCCATCGATCTCTGCTCCCGAGCTCTTGGCAATGCGTACCTTCTTGCCATCGGCCTGAATCTTGAACCCTATGCGGGTCGGCTTTCCGTCCTTGCCGACATAGGCGATGTTGGACAGGTGGATCGGCGACTCCTTGGAGATGATGCCGCCTTCCTGGTTCTGGGTCTGCTTCTGGTGACGCTTCACCATGTTGATGCCGCGCACCAGCGCCTTGTTCTCGGCGGGGCGGACCTCGAATACTTCGCCGGTGCGGCCCTTGTCGCGGCCGGTCAGCACCATGACCTTGTCACCTTTCCGGATCTTGGCAGCCATCACAGCACCTCCGGCGCAAGCGAGATGATTTTCATGTGGTTCTTGGCGCGCAGCTCGCGCGGCACCGGCCCGAAGATACGGGTGCCGACCGGCTCCGACTGGTTGTTGATCAGTACGGCGGCGTTGCGGTCGAAGCGGATGACCGAGCCGTCGGCGCGGCGAATGTCCTTGCGGACCCGCACCACGACGGCCTTCATCACGTCGCCCTTCTTCACCTTGCCGCGCGGAATCGCTTCCTTGATCGACACGACGATAACGTCGCCCACGGTGGCATAGCGGCGCTTGGAGCCCCCCAGCACCTTGATGCACATGACACGGCGTGCGCCTGAATTGTCGGCCACGTCGAGGTTGGTCTGCATCTGAATCATTGATGCACCTCGTCCTCTTTCTGATGCGCTCGAATTAGCGCCTAAAATTTTTCCTGATTACTCATCCGGCCAGGCCGAATGAATCTCAGGCGGTTTTCTTCTGTTCGCCCCGGACCACAGTCCAGCGCTTCAACTTCGAGATCGGCTTGCTTTCCTCGATCCACACCATGTCGCCCGGCTTGAACTCGCTGTTCTCGTCGTGCGCGTGGTAGTTCTTGGAGCGGCGGATCGTCTTCTTGTAGATCGGATGGGTGAAGCGGCGATCGACGCGCACCACCACCGTCTTGGCTTGCTTGTCGCTCACGACCACGCCCTGAAGGGTACGTTTCGGCATAATACGGCCTCTTACTTCTTCTTCGCGCGAAGCTGCGCGGCGATGGTCTTGATGCGGGCGATATCGCGGCGGGCTTCGCGCAGCCGCGAGGTGTTCTCGAGCTGCCCGGTGGCGCGCTGGAAACGCAGATTGAAACGCTCCTTCTTCAGATTGAGGACGGCGTCCTCCCTCTGGTCGTCGCTCATCGCGCGGATGTCTTCAACTTTCATCGGGGCCATGAGCACTACTCCGCAATGCGCGCAACGAAGCGCGTCTTGATCGGCAGCTTGGCGGCGGCAAGCGTAAGCGCTTCTTTCGCGGTCTGCACGTTGACGCCGTCGATCTCGAAAATCACCCGGCCCGGCTTGACCCGCGCCACCCACAATTCCGGCGTACCCTTGCCGGAGCCCATGCGGACTTCGGCGGGCTTCTTCGACACCGGCACGTCCGGGAACACGCGGATCCAGACGCGGCCGGCGCGCTTCATGTGGCGGGTCAGCGCGCGGCGCGCGGCTTCGATCTGGCGGGCGGTGACGCGCTCGGGCGCCATCGCCTTCAGGCCGAACTGGCCGAACGACAACGTCGCACCCGAAGTCGCAACGCCGTGGATACGGCCCTTATGCGCCTTCCGGAACTTCGTTTTCTTTGGTTGCATCATGGCTTTAAGCCCTCAAACCTTCTCTAATTTCTCACGCAGCGTCGCGGCGCGGACGCGCGGTCTCGCCTTCGGCCATCTTCTTGTCCTGGGCCATCGGATCGTGCTCGAGGATCTCGCCCTTGAAGATCCAGACCTTGACCCCGCAGGTGCCGAACGTCGTGAACGCGGTCGCCACGCCGTAATCGACGTCGGCGCGCAGCGTGTGCAAGGGCACGCGGCCTTCGCGGTACCACTCCATGCGCGCGATTTCCGCGCCGCCGAGACGGCCCGAACAGTTGATGCGGATGCCTTCGGCGCCGAGACGCATCGCCGACTGCACCGCCCGCTTCATGGCGCGGCGGAACGCGACGCGACGCTCGAGCTGTTGCGCAATCGATTCGGCAACCAGCGTGGCGTCGAGCTCGGGCTTGCGGATTTCGACGATGTTGATGACGACGTCGGAAGCCGTGATGTCGGCAACCCGCTTGCGCAGCTTGTCGATGTCGGCGCCCTTCTTGCCGATCACGACACCAGGACGCGCCGAATGGATCGTCACGCGGCACTTCTTGTGCGGACGCTCGATCACAATGCGGGCGACTGCCGCCTGCTTGAGCTCCTTGTGCAGGATCTCGCGGATCTTGACGTCTTCATGCAAGAGCTTGCCGTATTCGCTCTTGCCGGCGAACCAACGGGAATCCCACGTGCGGTTGATGCCGAGACGCAGTCCGATTGGATTGATCTTTTGACCCATCGTTTTCTCCCGCGCCGCTTTAAGCGCTTGCCTCGGCCTCGACCTGACGAACCACAATGGTCAGGTGCGAGAACGGTTTATAGATACGTCCCGAGCGGCCACGGCCGCGCGGCGAAAAGCGCTTCATGACGATGCCGTTGCCGACATGCGCCTCAGCGACGACGAGATCGTCGACCTCGAGGTCATGATTGTTCTCGGCGTTCGCGATCGCCGATTCCAGGCACTTCTTGACATCGACCGCGATCCGCTTGCGCGAGAACTGCAGGTCGGCGAGCGCAGCCGACGCCTTCCGGCCGCGGATCAGTTGCGCGACAAGATTGAGCTTCTGCGGGCTGACGCGCAGCATCCGGGCGACTGCCTTGGCCTCGTTGTCCGCGAGGCTACGTTCGCGCTTTGGTTTGCTCATCGTCTATTCCTCAAGCCTTCTTGGCTTTCTTGTCGCCAGAGTGGCCATGGAAGGTACGGGTCGGCGAGAACTCGCCGAACTTGTGACCCACCATTTCCTCGTTGACCGAGACCGGCACATGCTTCTGGCCGTTGTAGACGCCGAACACCAGGCCGACGAACTGCGGCAGGATGGTCGAGCGGCGGCTCCAGATCTTGATGACGTCGTGACGGCCGGACGCGCGCGCAGCATCTGCTTTCTTGAGCAGAGAGGCTTCGACGAACGGGCCTTTCCAGACTGAACGAACCATGTCCGGCGTTCCTTACTTCTTCCGCTTGTGGCGGCTTAGGAGGATGAATCTGTTGGTCGACTTATTCGAACGGGTCTTCTTGCCCTTGGTCGGCTTGCCCCACGGCGTGACCGGGTGGCGGCCGCCCGAGGTGCGGCCTTCGCCGCCGCCATGCGGATGGTCGATCGGGTTCATGACGACGCCGCGGTTATGCGGACGCCAGCCCAACCAGCGGGTGCGACCGGCCTTGCCGATCGAGATGTTCATGTGATCGGGGTTCGACACCGCCCCGATGGTGCCGCGGCAACGACCGTGCACCAGGCGCTGTTCGCCCGAGTTCAGGCGCAGAATGACGTAGTCCTGGTCGCGGCCGACGATCTGGGCGTAGGTGCCGGCGGAACGGGCGATCTGGCCGCCCTTCCCGATCTTCATCTCGATGTTATGGACGATGGTGCCGACCGGCATGTTGCCGAGCGGCATGACATTGCCCGGCTTCACGTCGACATAGTTGCCGGCTACCACGGTATCGCCCGCGGCCAGACGCTGCGGCGCCAGGATGTAGGCCTGCTCGCCGTCCTGATACTTGATCAGCGCGATGAACGCGGTGCGGTTCGGATCATATTCCAGCCGCTCGACGACGGCCGGAACGTCAACCTTGCTCCGCTTGAAGTCCACCAGGCGATAGGCTTTCTTGTGGCCGCCGCCGCGGAAGCGCACGGTGATGCGGCCGGTGTTGTTGCGGCCGCCATTGCCGAGCTTGCCCTCGGTCAACGCCTTGACCGGCTTGCCCTTGTAGAGCGCCGAACGGTCGACCATCACCAGCTGGCGCTGGCCCGGCGTCGTCGGATTGTATGTTTTCAATGCCATCGCTGTGTCGCCTTATAGTCCGGTGGTGACGTCGATGCGGTGGCCCTCTTCGAGGGTCACGACAGCCCGCTTCGAGTCCGACTGCGAACCGAAATTGCCGCGGAACACCTTGGTCTTGCCCTTGCGGACCAGCGTGTTCACGCTCTTCACCTTGACGTCGAACAACTTCTCGACGGCTTCCTTGATTTGCGGCTTGGTCGCCTTGCTGGCAACCTTGAACACGACCTTGTTGTGCTCGGACGCAACCGTCGCCTTTTCGGTGACGACGGGCGCTACGATCACATCGTAGTGGCGCGGATCGATATTCTTCATTTGAAGCGCGCCTCCAGCGCATCCACTGCCGCCTTCGTCAGTACCAGCTTCTGACGGCGCAGAATGTCGTAGACGTTGATGCCCTGGATCGGCAGCACGTCGATATTCGGAATGTTGCGCGCAGCAGTCGCAAAACCCATGTTCAGCTCGGCGCCGTCGATGATCAGCGCGTTCGTGAGCCCAAGACCGGAGAAGTGACCGACCAGTGCCTTGGTCTTGGCTTCCTTGACCTGCGCGCTGTCGATCACGATCAGGCCGCCGTCCTTGGCCTTCGCCGATAAAGCATGCTTGAGCGCCAGCGCCCGCACCTTCTTCGGCAGGTCGGTCGCGTGCGAGCGAACCACTGGACCGAACGCACGGCCACCGCCGCGGAACTGCGGCACGCGGGCCGAGCCGTGACGGGCTCCGCCGGTGCCCTTCTGCTTGTACATCTTCTTGCCGGTGCGCCAGACATCGGCGCGGCCCTGGGCCTTGTGCGTTCCGGCCTGACGCTTGTTGAGCTGCCATTGCACGCAACGCTGGATGATGTCGGCGCGCGGCTCGAGACCGAAGATCGCGTCCGAGAGCTGGACCGATCCGGCTTCCTTGCCCTCAAGGGTCGTGACTTTCAGTTCCATCTCACGCGCCCTCCTGCTCAGCCGGTACAGCAGCAGCCTGCTCGCCGCCGGCGACCTTGAACTTGCCGGGCTTCGGAGCTTCCTTCGGCAACGGTTTCTTCACAGCGTCGCGCACCGAGATCCAGCCGCCCTTGGAGCCGGGAACGGCGCCCTCGACGAGGATCAGGCCGCGCTCGACGTCGGTCTGCACCACACGCAAATTGAGCGTGGTGATGCGATCGACACCCATGTGACCGGGCATCTTCTTGTTCTTGAAGGTCTTGCCGGGATCCTGACGTCCGCCGGTCGAACCGATCGAACGGTGCGAAACCGACACGCCGTGGGTGGCGCGCAGACCGCCGAAATTCCAGCGCTTCATGCCGCCGGCAAAACCCTTACCAACAGAGGTCCCGGTGACGTCGACGAACTGGCCGACCACGAAATGGTCAGCCTGGATCTCCGCGCCAACCGGAATCAGCGCGTCCTCGGAGACGCGAAACTCGGTGACCTTCCGCTTGGGCTCGACCTTGGCGACCGCAAACTGGCCGCGCTCTGCCTTGGGCAGATAGACGGTCTTGCGGGTGCCCGCACCGAGCTGCAGCGCAACGTAACCGTTCTTTTCGGTCGTGCGGTGGCCCAGCACCTGGCAATTGCCCAGCTTCAGCACGGTCACAGGGATATGTTCGCCGGCCTCCGTAAAGACCCGCGTCATCCCGACCTTTTGTGCGATCACTCCGGAGCGCATCGGCGTGCTTCCTGTTCTTTCTGTCCGCTAACGGCGGACGATCCTTGAAAATCTTAGAGCTTGATCTCGACGTCGACACCGGCGGCCAGATCGAGCTTCATGAGAGCATCGACGGTCTGCGGGGTCGGGTCGACAATGTCGAGAAGGCGCTTGTGGGTGCGCATCTCGAACTGCTCACGGCTCTTCTTGTCGACGTGCGGCGAACGGTTGACGGTGAACTTCTCGATGCGGGTGGGCAGCGGAATGGGTCCGCGAACCTGGGCACCGGTACGTTTCGCCGTGTTCACGATCTCGCGGGTCGACGTATCGAGGATTCGATGGTCGAACGCCTTGAGACGGATGCGAATATTTTGGCCGTTCATTGCCGTTTGTCTTTCTTTGTCGCGTAGGGCGAGTGGTGAGTAGCGAATAGCGAATGGAGCTGGTCCACTCGCTATTCGCCATTACCGATTCGCTTATTCGATGATGGCGGCGACGACGCCGGCGCCGACGGTGCGGCCGCCTTCGCGGATCGCGAAGCGCAGCTTTTCTTCCATCGCGATCGGCACGATCAGGTGCACTTCCATCGCGATGTTGTCGCCCGGCATCACCATCTCGGTGCCTTCGGGCAGATGCACGACGCCGGTCACGTCGGTGGTGCGGAAGTAGAACTGGGGCCGGTAGTTGGTGAAGAACGGGGTGTGACGACCGCCCTCTTCCTTGGTCAGGATGTAGGCCTCAGCCTTGAACTTGGTGTGCGGCTTGACCGAACCCGGCTTCGCCAGCACCTGGCCACGCTCGACTTCCTCGCGCTTGGTGCCGCGGAGCAGCGCGCCGATGTTGTCGCCGGCCTGACCCTGATCGAGCAGCTTGCGGAACATTTCGACGCCCGTGACGATGGTCTTCTGGGTGTCGCGCAGACCTACGATTTCGATTTCCTCGCCGACCTTGATGATGCCGCGCTCGACACGACCGGTGACGACGGTGCCGCGGCCCGAGATCGAGAACACGTCTTCGACCGGCATCAGGAACGGCTGGTCGACCGGACGCTCCGGCTGCGGAATGTATTCGTCGACATTGCGCATCAGCTCGAGGATGGCGTCGTGGCCCAGCTTCTTGTCCTTGTCTTCGAGGGCGGCAAGCGCCGAGCCCTTGATGATCGGGATCTTGTCACCCGGGAATTCATACTTCGAGAGCAGTTCGCGGACCTCGAGCTCGACAAGCTCGAGCAGTTCCGGATCGTCGACCATGTCGCACTTGTTCAGGAACACAACGAGCGCGGGCACGCCGACCTGACGGGCGAGCAGGATGTGCTCGCGGGTCTGCGGCATCGGGCCGTCGGCAGCCGACACGACCAGGATGGCGCCGTCCATCTGCGCCGCGCCGGTAATCATGTTCTTCACATAGTCGGCGTGGCCGGGGCAGTCGACGTGGGCGTAGTGGCGGTTCTTCGTCTCATACTCGACGTGAGCGGTCGAGATGGTGATGCCGCGCGCCTTCTCTTCCGGCGCCTTGTCGATCTGGTCGTACGCCGTGAACGTCGCACCGCCGGTTTCAGCCAGCACCTTGGTGATCGCTGCGGTCAGCGATGTCTTTCCATGGTCGACGTGACCGATGGTTCCGATGTTGCAGTGCGGTTTAGTACGTTCAAACTTTGCTTTGGCCATTTGACTCTCCGTTCAGTCGTTAGCTTGCAACCAACGACAATCAGGCAAACTTCTTTTGGACTTCTGCCGACACGTTCGCCGGCGCTTCAGCGTAGTGATCGAATTGCATCGTGAAGGTCGCGCGTCCCTGGCTCATCGAGCGCAGGTTATTCACATACCCGAACATGTTCATGAGCGGCACCATCGCGTTGATGACGTTGGCGTTGCCGCGCATGTCCTGGCCTTGGATCTGGCCGCGCCGAGAATTCAGGTCGCCGATGACCGAACCGGTATAGTCTTCCGGGGTCACCACTTCGACCTTCATGATCGGCTCGAGCAGAACAGACTTGCCCTTCTGCAGCGCTTCGCGGAACGCCGCGCGCGATGCGATTTCGAAGGCCAGCGCCGATGAGTCGACGTCGTGATACTTGCCGTCGACCAGCTGAACCTTGACGTCCACCACCGGGAAGCCGGCGACGACGCCCGAGCCCATCACGCTGTTGAGGCCCTTTTCGACGCCGGGGATGTATTCCTTCGGCACCGCGCCGCCGACGATCTTGGACTCGAACTCGTAACCCTTGCCGGGCTCGTTCGGCTCCACGATGATCGACACTTCGGCGAACTGACCGGTACCGCCGGTCTGCTTCTTGTGCGTGTACTTGACTTCAGCGCGCTTGGTGACCCGCTCGCGGAACGCCACCTGCGGCGCGCCGATGTTGGCGTCGACCTTGTAGGTGCGCTTGAGGATGTCGACCTTGATGTCGAGATGGAGTTCGCCCATGCCCTTGAGAATGGTCTGGCCGGACTCCTGATCGGTCGACACCCGGAAAGACGGATCTTCGGCGGCAAGCTTCGCAAGTGCTACGCCGAGCTTTTCCTGGTCGGCCTTCGACTTCGGCTCGATCGCGATTTCGATCACCGGCTCCGGGAATTCCATTTTTTCCAGAATCACCGGCTTGTCGGGATCGCACAGCGTGTCACCGGTGCGCGCTTCCTTCAGGCCAGCCAACGCGACGATGTCGCCTGCATAGGCTTCCTTGATGTCTTCACGGTTGTTCGCATGCATCAACAGCATGCGGCCGATGCGCTCTTTCTTCTCGCGGGTCGAGTTCACCACGCCGGTACCCGACTGCAGGATGCCCGAATAGATGCGGCAGAAAGTGATGGTGCCGACGAACGGGTCATCCATGATCTTGAATGCGAGCAGAGCCAGCGGCTCCTTGTCGTCGGCCTTGCGCACCACCTCGTTGCCGTCATCGTCGGTGCCCTTGATCGCGGGCACGTCGATCGGCGACGGCAGATAGTCGACGACGGCGTCGAGCAACGGCTGCACGCCCTTGTTCTTGAACGCCGAGCCGCACAGCACGGGATAGAACGCGCCGGTCAGCACGGCTTTACGGATCAGCCGCTTCAGCGTCGCCTCGTCCGGCTCCTTGCCGTCGAGGTAAGCGGCCATGGCGTCGTCATCGAGCTCGACGGCGGCCTCCACCATCTTCTCGCGGTATTCCTTCGCCTGCTCGACGAGATCGGCCGGGATATCGACATAGTCGAACTTGGCGCCGAGCGATTCATCGTTCCAGATGATGCCCTGCATCTTCACGAGATCGACAAGACCCTTGAAGTTGTTCTCGGCGCCGATCGGAAGCTGGATCGCGATCGGCTTGGCGCCGAGGCGGTCGACGATGTCGGCGAGACATTTGAAGAAGTCGGCGCCGGTCTTGTCCATCTTGTTGGCAAAGACAATGCGCGGAACCTTGTACTTGTCGCCCTGGCGCCAGACGGTTTCGGTCTGCGGCTCAACGCCCTGGTTGGAATCGAGCACGCATACGGCGCCGTCGAGCACGCGCAAGGAACGCTCGACTTCGATGGTGAAGTCGACGTGGCCGGGGGTGTCGATGATGTTCAGGCGCTTGCCGTTCCAGAACGCGGTGGTCGCAGCTGAGGTGATCGTGATGCCACGCTCCTGCTCCTGCTCCATCCAGTCCATCGTCGCGGCACCTTCGTGCACTTCGCCGATCTTGTGGCTCTTGCCGGTGTAATAGAGGATGCGTTCGGTGGTCGTGGTCTTGCCGGCGTCGATATGCGCCATGATACCGAAGTTACGGTAGTCCTCGATGGCATGTTGGCGGGGCATGGGCTGTTCCTTAAATCCGTTCTTCGCCGTTACCAGCGATAATGCGAGAAGGCGCGGTTGGCTTCCGCCATCCGGTGCACGTCTTCACGCTTCTTGACGGCGTTCCCCCGGTTGTTCGACGCATCGAGCAGCTCGGCCGAGAGCCGCTCCGTCATCGTCTTTTCGTTGCGCTCGCGCGCGGCCGTGATCAGCCAGCGAATGCCCAGTGCCTGACGGCGGACCGAACGCACTTCGACCGGCACCTGGTAGGTGGCGCCACCGACGCGGCGCGACCGCACTTCGATGGTCGGCATGACATTTTCCAGCGCCTGCTCGAATACGGTGAGCGGCCCCTGCTTGGTCTTGGCCTCGATCATGGCGAGCGCGCCATAGACGATGTTTTCGGCGGCGGACTTCTTGCCGTCGTACATGATCGAATTCATGAACTTCGTAATAATGATGTTCCCGAACTTCGGATCCGGGTTGACTTCACGCTTTTCGGCAGAATGGCGACGAGACATCTTGTCTGTTCCCGCTTATTTCGGACGCTTCGCGCCGTACTTCGAACGGCGCTGCTTACGGTTCTTGACGCCCTGGGTGTCGAGGACGCCGCGGAGGATGTGGTAGCGCACGCCGGGCAAGTCCTTGACGCGGCCGCCGCGGATCATCACCACCGAGTGTTCCTGAAGGTTATGGCCTTCACCCGGGATGTAGCCGATCACTTCAAAGCCGTTGGTCAGGCGCACCTTGGCGACCTTGCGAAGCGCCGAGTTCGGCTTCTTCGGCGTCGTGGTGTAGACGCGCGTGCAAACGCCGCGCTTCTGCGGCGACTGCTGCAGCGCCGGCACCTTCTTGCGCGACTTCTGTACCGTACGCGGATTTGCGATCAGCTGGTTGATCGTCGGCATGTCAGCCTTCACCCTTTAGTTCACGCGAAACCTTGAATGGCTTTCGCAAATTCTTCTCGGAACTAGCCGTTCCGTTCGGCCCGCCTCACGCGAAAAACATCCGCGCAAAGCGAAATCGCGCCAACCACCCATCGCTGAGCGGAAAGCGCTTCGACGCCACAGAGGACCGCGACTGAAGACCGATCAGCGTTCGCTGTCCGGCCTGCTTCCGAGGTCATGCATCCGAGTTCACTCTCAAGAGGACGTGCTCAAGAGAACTAAAATCGTCCTGGCATTGCCTAGCAATATGATCGACAGCGTTTGAGCGGCATTCGTCGAGGTTGGTGCCCGTCCAGTACCTTTAGGAATTGCCCATAAGGATTTGAAAGGGTGTTCCGTTCCGACGCTGGCGTTGCTCACCGCCTGTCGTTAAGTGGCCGTCTTCTATAAGCGGTGGATAGCTAAGTCAAGCAAAACGAGAACGCTGGAAATGCCTATGGCGTCTGCGGATTCAGCGTTTACCGCGAAATCGGGAAAGCCGAAACGCGATGCCCTGCCTTAGCTTGGGGCGCGTCGAGTCGCTTATTTTACCCGGATAAATACAACCAGAAACATAATTCCCGGGTTCCGGTTTTTCCCGGCTAAGCCTTTCTTTGCCTTTCCGGGCGCAAACTTGCGCAACAAGGCCGGGATTCTTCATGAAGTACACTGACATTGCGATCGTCGGCGGCGGCCTCGCCGGCTCGACCGCGGCCGCCATGCTCGGCCGCGCGGGAATTCCAACCGTCCTGATCGATCCGCATCAGGTCTATCCCTTCGACTTCCGCGTCGAAAAAATCAGCGGCGACGAGCAGCTCGGCCGTTTCTACCAGACCGGAATCGCCGATTCGGTGCTTCGCTCGGCCACCCACGACGGCGAAAACTGGATCGCGCGATTCGGCTACCTGCTCGACAAGAAGCCGAGCCGCCAATACGGCATCATGTATGACGCGCTGATCGGCGCGCTCCGCGCCGAAATCCCACCTCCCGCCGAACTCGTCTACGCCAAGGTGAACGACGTTTCGACCAGCGCCGAGCGGCCGAAGCTCACGCTGTCCAACGGCGAAATCGTCTCGGCGCGGCTCGTGGTCCTGGCCAATGGACTGAGCGTCGGGCTGCGCCGCAATCTCGGCATCGAGCGCCAGATCATCAGCACCAGCCACTCCATCTCGATCGGATTCGACATCGTCCCAGTGGGCCGCCCCGCCTTCGAATTTCCGGCCCTGACCTACTTTTCGGAACGGACAAGCGGCCGCGTCGCCTATGTGACGCTGTTCCCGGTCGGCAACCGGATGCGGACCAACCTGTTCGTCTACCGTGAGGTCGACGACCCCTGGCTGCGCGAGATGCGGCACCGGCCGGTCGAGACCATGAATGCCGCCCTGCCCAGGCTGCGCCGGATCACCGGCGAATACGCCATTGCCGGCGACGTCAAGATCCGGCCGGCCGATCTCTACGTCTCCACCGGCTATCGCCAGGCGGGCGTCGTTCTGGTCGGCGATGCCTTTGCGGCCACCTGCCCGGTTACCGGCACCGGGACAGACAAGGTGTTCACCGACGTCGCGCAACTCTGCAACGTCCACATTCCTGCCTGGCTTGCGACCGAAGGCATGGGCGTGGAGAAGATCGCGTCCTTCTATGATGATCCGATCAAGCAGGCTTGCGACGCCTGGTCGATGGCCAAGGCGATCAGCTTCCGCAAGGTCACGATCGAAAACGGGCTTTACTGGCGTGCGCAGCGCTGGGCCCGCTTCCTGGCGTGGTTTGGCGAAGGCGCTTTGCGGCGGATGCGCAAGCGCGCCAGCGCGGGATCAAGCCGCCCCGCTCATTCCTCGTCGTCATCCTCATCATCGTCGTCGTCTTCATTGTCGTCGTCGGCCTGAGAGTTTGTGTTGTGCGGCGTATGGCCCTGGTCGTCCCAGAGCTTGCGATAGACGCCGTTAGCCGCAAGCAACTGCGCATGCGGGCCGCGTTCGATCGCCTTGCCGCCTGAAATCACGATGATCTCGTCCATCTCGACCACTGATGTCAGGCGGTGGGTCGACCAGATCATGGTGCGCCCCTCCGCCACCTTCAGAAGCGTGCGGTTGATCGCGGCTTCCGTGGTCTGGTCGAGTGCCGAGGTCGCTTCGTCGAGCAGCAGCAGCGAGGGATTACGGATGATGGCGCGCGCGATCGCGATGCGCTGGCGCTGGCCACCCGACAACGTGTCGCCGCGCTCGCCGACCGGCGTGTCGTATTTCTGCGGCAGGCTCATGATGTAGCGGTGAATCTCCGCCTTGCGCGCGGCTTCCTCGACCTCCTTGTCGGTGGCGCCTTCTTTGCCAAGCCGGATGTTCTCCCGGATCGACATGTTGAATAACATGTTCTCCTGGAACACGATTGCCATGCCTCGGCGCAGCGATTCGCGAGTCACCCGGCGGATATCGACGCCGTCGATCGCCACCCGCCCTTCGTCCGGCGTATAGAGACGCAGGATCAGGTTGAGCAGCGTGCTCTTGCCCGAGCCGCTGGGGCCGACGATCGCAATGCGCTTGCCGACATTGAGCTTGAGGCTGAAATTATCGAGCACCGGCGTGTCGCTGCCTTCATACGCGAAGGTGACGCGGTCGAAGGTGATGTCGTTGGTGATCGGCGGCAAATCGGGCGCGCCCGGCCGGTCGGCGCCGCGGGTCGGCTCATCCAGCAGTTCCTGGATATGCCGCACCGCCGCCGCCGACTGGATCGACACCGGGATGAAGTGCATCAGATGGGCGATATTGTAGGATACCTCCCAGAACGCGCTCTCGAAGGTGACGAAAGTGCCGATGGTGATCTGGCCCTTGGTGGCGAGATAGGCGCCGATCGCCAGCACGACGAGGTGCAGCAGCAGCACCGAAATCGTGACCGTGCGCTCCACCATTGTAGAGAGGAAGACTGCCGACGCCGTCTTGATGCGCACTTCCTGGTTGCGCATGGTGAACCAGCCGAGCGTGCGGCGCTGCAGGCTGAACGCCTTGACCACAGCCTGCGCAGCCACGTTTTCCTGAACCGTGCCAAGCAGCGCCGATTCGTTGAGCTTCTGCTCGTAATTCGCCTGCACCGCCTTCGGTGTCAGGATCCGCGGCCCGATGAGCGTGATCGGAAACACCAGCAAGGCCACCGCCGCAAGCTGCCAGTTTAAAAACAGCATCAGAATGATGCCGGCGATCAGCTCCAGAAACGGCAGTGCGGCGCTGTTGGCGAACGTCTTGACCGAGCTTTCAAAGGCGGCGAGGTCGATCGAGAAGCGCGACAGGATCTCGCCGCGCTTGGTGCGGGCAAAATACGACGCCGGCAGGTTCTGGACGTGCTCGAACAGCCGCGTCCGCACATCGGCAATGACGCACGCCGCCAGCCGCGCATCCCAGCGCTCGTACCAGACCGCGATGATCGAGGTGATGATACCGGCGGCCGCGAGCACGCCGAGGATCTTGTAGAGCGCCTGAAAGTCCTCTTCGCCGAGCGCATCGTCGATCAGGAATTTCAGGCTGAGCGGCATGATGACGTTGAACAGCGTCTCGACGAGAACGCCGAATGTCACGAAGACGAGCAGCTTCCTGTAATTGCTCAGATACGGCTTGACGAAGCCGTAGATGGTCGCCAGCGCGCCGGCGGCTTCCTTGGCGGTGAAAACGACCAGGTCCTCGTCATCATCATCGTCGCCGAGCTCGAGCTCGTCCGCTTCGTCGTCCTTGCCGTCGTCAGGCTGGATGCCGGCCGCCCTGCTACCGGAAACGGGCACGGCGGCAGCTCCGGCCGCGAGCTTCTTCGCGAGTTCAGGATCGTCCGCCCGCGCGGGATTCTGATCATCCGAGGAAGGAGGCTTGGGCGCCATGAAACCAACCGATGCTGCACGGCCGGCATGACCGCAAATCGAACGCGGCAGCGGCGAGCGCTACCGCAACGATTCTATGCGATCGGGATCAATTCGGCAAACATTTGGCGTGACCGGCTCCGCTTCAGCGGAGTGCGGTCACGCTCAATACAGCCAGTCGGTGCTCAATCGTCCGATTCGACCTTGTCGAAAAACGAATAGCGCAGGCTGTCGGCGTCGGCATACCACTTGCCTGGCCCCTTGTTGGCAGCCAGCGTCGCGGCCCATACCGCATCGGTGCAGTCGCGGCGGTGCATCGCGAGGTCGAATCCGTTGCCAAAGAACAATTCAGACCATTCCCACCAGGTGCCGAGCTTCTTCACGCCGCGCAACAGATCGTAACGGTCAATCAGTGCGGGTGCCATGTCCGAGGTCACCGACCCGAATACCAGGCCGGTCTTCACGACGCGGTTCAGCTCCCGCACCGCCCGCGGCACCTGTTTTTCGGCGACATGACACAGGCTGGTCTCGAACACGAAATCGAACTCGTCACCCTTGAACGGCATGTCGACGATCGTGCCGAGCTTGTTGAACTGCTTCAGCGCCTTCGGTGTCTTGGCGTGGATAGCCCGATTGTTTTCGATACCCCAGGCATCAATGCCGCGCTCGCGCAACGCGCCGACCAGTTCGCCGCTGGCGGAGCCGGCGACCAGGAGCTTGTAACCCTTGGCCCTGTTCCAGACGATCTTGATCAGTTCCGTCAGATAGGCCGGATCGGTAAACTGGCCCCAGACTTCGCTGTAGGGGCCCAACCCCCGATAATTATCGAAATAGCTGCGGTCGATTTTGTCGGACGACACCTCGCCCCGTTGCGCGCGGGCGCGCCGCAGCCGCATCATCTCGGTCAGGATGATGTCGGTGGCAGCATCGGAGGAGTCGAGCAACCCGTTCAGCGTTGAATCGAACAGGTAGTCGCCGACCACCACGATTCCCGGATGCAGCTTCGGCTCCGGGCGATGGTTGGTCATGACGTCACGCACCGGCAAGCCGCCCGGCAGCGCGTTCACCGACGACAGCCAGCGGTGAATCTTGCCTTCCAGGAAATAATCGCGGGCATTGCCGAGAGACGGCGGCAACGATTTGAGCGCGGCGTCAATCAGTTCCTGGTCGCTGAGATTGGCAAATGCCAGCGCGTCCGAGCCGGCGATCAGCCAGTTCAGCACCCCGTGCTTGCCGACGTCGTGGCGGGCTCCCTCGTTGTAGACACAGCAGCCGCCGAACGTTTCCGACATGAACCACGCGCCGGGGATCTTCTCGCCCCAGAACGGTTCGTCGAACAGGATCGAGACCCGCAAGTAATGCGCCGGCCGGTCGAAATAAGCGACATGCTTGACCATCGACTTGCGCAATTCCTCGCCATCCCAGCCCATGGTGGCGAGCCAGGAATGCGGCAGGCACATCAGCACGAGATCGAAATCCCGTGTCTCCGGCCCCTTCCCGTTCATCATGTTGAGCTGATAGCGGCCGGAAGCGGTTTTTCCGACCTTCAGCACGCGGTGGTTGAGCTGGATGTCGGCATCGACTTCCGAGCGCAGGCATTCGATCAACTGCTCGTTGCCGTTCTGGATCGAGTACAGGCCGATATAGCCGTCCACATCCATCACGAAGTTCTTCAGGGCATTGAGCCCATTGGTGTTGTGGGCTTCGGTCGCAATGTCCGAGCGCGCCATCACCTTGAAGAAGCGCTTGGCGGTGGGATCGTCGACCTCCTTGTCGAGCACTTCCTCGCAGGTCATGTAGGCCCAGGGGTGCTCATTGTCGTGGGCACCGACGCCCTCATAATATTCGATCGGCGATACCATGTCGGCGCAGCGCTTGCGGAACGCCTCGATCGCAGCTGCAGTCTTCTCGCCATACTTGCGGCGCATGCCCGGTACATCGTTTAGCAGCTCGCCATCGAGATGCACCTGCTCGGCGTCCATCGGTATCGTCTGCAGGCCGAAATGCTGGATCAGTTCCCGCAAGGGATCCGGGCCGGTCATCGAATAATCGTAGATTTCGGCGACGCCTGCCTCATACATCGCCGGCGCGGAATCGAATTTGCGCGAGACGATCTTGCCCCCGACACGGTCGGACGCCTCGTAAATCGTGACGCGGCAGAGATCGCCGAGCTTTTTCTTCAAGTACCAGGCGCTCATCAGTCCGCCTGGGCCGCCGCCTACGATTGCAAGATCCAACATGTCTTTTCCGTCGCCCTCCGGCTCCCCCTGCCTCTAGGAAATCAGCCGGTCTAAACCGCATTAGCAAAAGCGCTTTTCACCCTGAAGGGAAGATGAACAAAGCAGGTCCTCGCAACGCAGCAATGAAAGAAAGCAGCAAAAAGGCCGGCTTGCGCCGACCATTTGTCTTCGCACCGTATTCTTGCGGAGGTCTCATTGTGCCGGCGGTCCCACCTCCGGAGCTGCACGGCGAGGTTGTCTATCCGCCACGGAACGCCTTGCCGGCGAGCAGACTGACAAGCTCCTGCTGGCGTGACAGCCCGGTCTTCGACAGCACGGCCTTAAGTTGGCTGCGCACCGTCTCTCGATTGACGCCGGTCGCATCCGCAAGCGCATCGATGGTTACAGCCTGACCGACGCCCCGCGCCACGCGCGCCTCCGCCGGCGTCAGGTCGAACAGGCCTTGCAGAACTTCCGCGGTCGGCACCGCCGCGCGATCGACCGGCGTCACCACCAATAGCGCGGTAGCCTGCGTGAAGACATCGCGCGCGGAACCGCGCACGGGAATGACATGCAGCACCATCGGCACGTGACCTGCCGTTGCGGCCACCGGCATGGATTTGACGGTCCGGCCGCCGGCAAGCGGCAGCGTGGCGAGCGCTTCCGCGAGCAGCGCGTCCGCCGCCACGTCCGTTACCGTCACGCGCTGGGCGCGATCCTGAAACAGCGAAGGCACCAGCGCATCGAACAGGCTGTTGACCGCGAACACCCCGCCGGACCCGCGCAGCACTGCTCCCGGCAGCCCCAGCGCCTGCAATGCATCAACCTGCGCACGGGCGCGCTCGAAACCGATGCGGTTTGCGGCAAGGGAGGCCCGGGCCAGATGCGGCCGCAGCCCATCCAGCAGATCGACGACCTCGCGCGGCACCGGGCCGTGATCCTGATGCCGCGGCATCACGATCGCGATTGAATCGCCGCTCGGCATCGGAATGATCG
The DNA here is from genome assembly GCF_013114825.1 of Bradyrhizobium australiense. Classification (GTDB taxonomy): domain Bacteria; phylum Pseudomonadota; class Alphaproteobacteria; order Rhizobiales; family Xanthobacteraceae; genus Bradyrhizobium; species Bradyrhizobium australiense. Next base: position 47,897 of record NZ_JAAVLX010000002.1, read on the forward strand.
TCCCGGCGCGGTAGCCAATGCCGTGTTGGCGGTAAAAGTTGCAATAGACGTCGTTGGTCGCAATCTCCTCTTCCGAGAGGAGGTCATAGTCGGTGACGAAGCCTGCATGATTAAGCGCAATGGCGCGCGGCAGATTTGGATCGCGTTCGCTCCATCCGTCTCTCAGGAAAACGGGCATGAGCTGATCATATTCGACAGAATTGACCGCGCTCGTGTACCCGTCGCGCACGCCGAACAGAAAGCCACCGTTGCCGCCGATCGCGGCACCGAGTTCGCCGAGCACAGCCGGCCACAGGGAAGGAATGAGCCCCGCCTCGTAGATGCGGTCGATCAGGGAATCAAAATGAGCCGACTCGCTCATGGGGATTTGCAAACATTACCGTGATGGCGGGGGGCCATTTCCTGACTTGATAGCAGCGGTCACCCGTCCGGGTGAAGCACATATCCTCGTTCGCAAAAAGAAAAGCCGGCTTCGCAGCCGGCTTTCCTGTTGATCGGAGTGGAACCCTTATTCCGCCGGCGGCAGCGCCAGCGGTTCCGCTTCCGGAGCGGTCGGCACGATGGCCGCCTGCTTCTCGCGTTCGTCCAGGATCAGCTTGTCGCGCTTGACCGCGACTTCGCGGATCTTGGCCATCGAGGCGCCGGTGCCCGCCGGGATCAGCCGGCCGACAATGACGTTCTCCTTGAGGCCTTCCAGCGGGTCCACCTTGCCGTTGACGGCGGCTTCGGTGAGCACGCGGGTGGTCTCCTGGAACGAGGCCGCCGAGAAGAACGAGCGGGTCTGCAGGCTCGCCTTGGTGATGCCGAGCAGAACCGGCGTTCCCGTGGCGGGCTTCTTGCCCTCTTCCTTTGCCTTCAGGTTGAGCGCATCGAACTCAATCTTGTCGACCTGCTCGCCCGAGATCATGTCGGTATCACCCTGGTCGGTGATCTCGACCTTCTGCAGCATCTGACGGACAATCACCTCGATGTGCTTGTCGTTGATGAGCACGCCCTGCAGCCGGTAGACCTCCTGGATTTCGTTGACCAGATAGGCAGCGAGTTCCTCGATGCCCTTGATCGCCAGGATGTCGTGCGGCGCCGGATTGCCTTCGACGATGAAATCGCCCTTTTCGACGATGTCGCCGTCCTGCAGATGGATGTGCTTGCCCTTCGGGATCAGGTACTCCCTGGTCTCCTCGGTCTTGTCCATCGGCTCGATCGAGATGCGGCGCTTGTTCTTGTAGTCGCGGCCGAAGCGGATGGTGCCCGCGATTTCCGCGATGATCGCCGCGTCCTTTGGCTTGCGGGCCTCGAACAGTTCGGCCACCCGCGGCAGACCGCCGGTGATGTCGCGGGTCTTGGCGCTTTCCGTCGAGATACGCGCCAGGATGTCACCGGCCTTGACCTTCGCACCGACGTCGACCGACAGAATGCCGTCGACCGACAGCATGTAACGGGCATCGCCGCCACGCGCGAGCTTGAGCACCTTGCCGTCCTTGCCCTTCACGACGATGGCCGGACGCAGATCGGCCCCACCCCGCGACGCACGCCAGTCGATGACGACGCGCTTGGCGATACCGGTGGATTCGTCGAGCGTTTCCGAGATCGACTGCCCTTCCACCAGGTCCTCGAACCCGATGGTGCCTTCGACTTCGGTGAGCACCGGCCGGCTGTACGGATCCCATTCCGCGATACGCTGGCCGCGCTTGACCGTGTCGCCCTCGTCGACGTGCATGCGCGCGCCGTACTGAATGCGGTGGGTCGCACGCTCGGTACCGTCGGCATCGACGATGGCAACGACCATGTTGCGGACCATCGCGACCAAGTGACCTTCGCTGTTGCGGGCGATGGACTTGTTCTTGATGGTGACCTTGCCCTCGAAGTTCGACTCGACGAACGACTGCTCGTTGATCTGCGCCGCGCCGCCGATGTGGAACGTGCGCATCGTCAGCTGCGTTCCCGGCTCACCGATCGATTGGGCGGCGATGACGCCGACCGCTTCACCATGATTGACCGGCGTGCCGCGGGCCAGATCGCGGCCGTAGCACTTGCCGCAGATGCCGTTGACCAGTTCGCAGGTCAGCGCCGAACGGATCTTCACCTCCTGGATGCCGGCCTGCTGGATGGCGTCGACATGCGTCTCCTCCATCAGGGTGCCGCGCTTGACCACGACCTTGTTGGTCGCGGGATCGCGCAGATCCTCGCCCGCGGTGCGGCCGAGAATACGCGAGGCCAGCGAAGCGACCACCGTACCGGCATCGACGATGGCGCGCATCTTGATGCCGAGCTTGGTACCGCAATCGTCCTGCGTGATGATGCAGTCCTGCGCCACGTCGACCAGACGGCGGGTCAGGTAACCGGAGTTCGCAGTCTTCAACGCGGTGTCCGCGAGACCCTTGCGGGCGCCGTGGGTCGAGTTGAAGTATTCGAGCACCGACAGGCCTTCCTTGAAGTTGGAAATGATCGGCGTCTCGATGATCTCACCCGAAGGCTTCGCCATCAGGCCGCGCATACCGGCGAGCTGGCGCATCTGGGCCGGCGAACCGCGCGCGCCCGAATGCGCCATCATGTAGATCGAATTGATGTCGGCGTCGGCGCCCTTCGGCGTCTTCTTGGTCGAGGAGATTTCCTTCATCATCTCCTTGGCGATTTCTTCGGTCGCCTTCGACCAGGCGTCGACCACCTTGTTGTACTTCTCGCCATGCGTGATCAGGCCGTCATTGTACTGCTGCTCGAAATCCTTCGCCAGCGTACGGGTGGTATCGACGATCTTCCACTTTGAGTGCGGCACGACCATGTCGTCCTTGCCGAACGAGATGCCGGCCTTGAACGCGTTGTAGAAGCCGAGCGCCATGATACGGTCGCAGAAGATCACCGTCTCCTTCTGGCCGCAGTGACGGTAGACCTGATCGATCACGCCGGAGATTTCGCGCTTCGTCATCAGCTTGTTGATGATGTCGTACGAAATCTTCGGGTTCTTCGGCAGCACATTACCGAGCATGACGCGGCCCGCGGTGGTTTCGATCCAGCGCTTGGCCGGCTTGCCGTTCTCGTCGATGCCCTCCCACCGGTACTTGATCTTGGTGTGGAGGTGGATGACTTTCGAATGCAGGGCGTGCTCGAGCTCGGCCATGTCGCCGAAGATCTTGCCCTCGCCGGGCAGGCCTTCACGCATGATCGAGAGATAATAGAGGCCGAGCACGATGTCCTGCGACGGCACAATGATCGGCTGACCGTTCGCCGGATGCAGGATGTTGTTGGTCGACATCATCAGGACGCGCGCTTCGAGCTGCGCTTCCAGCGACAGTGGAACGTGCACGGCCATCTGGTCGCCGTCGAAGTCGGCGTTGAACGCGGCGCAAACCAGCGGATGGAGCTGGATCGCCTTGCCTTCGATCAGCACCGGCTCGAACGCCTGAATACCGAGGCGATGCAGCGTCGGGGCGCGGTTCAAGAGCACCGGATGCTCGCGGATCACTTCGTCCAGGATATCCCAGACCTCGGGACGCTCCTTCTCAACGAGCTTCTTCGCCTGCTTAACGGTGGTGGACAGGCCCTTGGCGTCGAGCCGCGAATAGATGAACGGCTTGAACAGTTCGAGCGCCATCTTCTTCGGCAGACCGCACTGGTGCAGGCGCAGCTCGGGACCGACCACGATCACGGACCGGCCCGAATAGTCGACGCGCTTGCCGAGCAGATTCTGCCGGAAGCGGCCCTGCTTGCCCTTGAGCATGTCGGCCAGCGACTTCAGCGGGCGCTTGTTCGCACCGGTGATAACGCGACCGCGGCGGCCGTTGTCGAACAATGCGTCGACGGCCTCCTGCAGCATGCGCTTTTCGTTGCGGATGATGATGTCGGGCGCGCGCAGCTCCATCAGCCGCTTCAAGCGGTTGTTGCGGTTGATGACGCGGCGGTAGAGGTCGTTGAGGTCCGAGGTCGCAAAGCGGCCGCCGTCGAGCGGCACCAGCGGACGCAGGTCCGGCGGGATCACCGGCACCACGGTGAGGATCATCCATTCCGGCTTGTTGCCGGAATAGCGGAAGGCCTCGACGATTTTCAGCCGCTTGGCGAGCTTCTTGTGCTTGATGTCGGATTCGGTCTCCTGCATCTCCGCGCGCAAGGACTGCTCTAGTTTTTCGAGCTCAAGACCCTTCAACAGCTCGCGGATTGCTTCCGCACCAATCATGGCGGTGAACGAATCCTGGCCGTATTCGTCCTGCGCCTTCAGATACTCGTCTTCCGACAAGAGCTGACGGTCCTTGAGCGCGGTGAGACCCGGCTCCAGCACGACGTAGTATTCGAAGTACAGGATCCGCTCGAGATCCTTCAGCGTCATGTCGAGCAGAAGGCCGATGCGGGATGGCAGCGACTTCAAAAACCAGATGTGGGCGACGGGCGCAGCCAGCTCGATGTGGCCCATGCGCTCGCGCCGGACGCGCGACAGCGTCACTTCGACCGAGCACTTTTCGCAGATGATGCCCTTGTACTTCATCCGCTTGTACTTGCCGCACAAGCACTCGTAGTCCTTGATCGGCCCGAAGATGCGGGCGCAGAACAGGCCGTCGCGCTCCGGCTTGAAGGTCCGGTAGTTGATGGTCTCCGGCTTTTTGATCTCGCCGTAGGACCAGGACAGAATCTTCTCCGGGGACGCAATCGAGATCCGGATCTGGTCGAAGACCTGGGCCGGGGTCGTCGGATTGAAGAGATTCATAATTTCTTGGTTCATCGTCTTCTCCTCGCGTGCCGGTCGTCACCGGCAGCAAATTCGAAATTCTTCTTGGCCCGCACCCCGCTCAACGTCCGAGTGGAGCGCGAATGTCCGGCCCATCTGCGAAGTCATCTTCGCGCATGGGCCGGACATGGAATCTTCAGCGTTACTCGGCCGCCTCGGATGTCGGTGCCGGTCCCATCTTGGAATTGTGCAGGTCGACGTTGAGGCCGAGCGAGCGCATTTCCTTGACCAGCACGTTGAACGATTCCGGAATACCCGCCTCGAACGTGTCGTCACCGCGCACGATCGCCTCGTACACCTTGGTACGGCCGGCGACGTCGTCCGACTTCACGGTCAGCATTTCCTGCAGCGTGTAGGCCGCACCATAGGCTTCCAGCGCCCACACCTCCATTTCACCGAAACGTTGGCCGCCGAACTGCGCCTTGCCGCCCAGCGGCTGCTGGGTGACGAGCGAGTACGGACCGATCGAACGCGCGTGGATCTTGTCGTCGACCAGATGGTGCAGCTTGAGCATGTAGATGTAGCCCACCGTGACCTTTCGATCGAAAGCATCGCCGGTGCGGCCGTCATACACGGTCGACTGGCCGGAGGCGTCGAAGCCCGCGAGCTTCAGCATCTCCTCGATGTCGGCTTCCTTGGCACCGTCGAACACCGGCGTTGCGATCGGCACGCCGTGGCTCAGATTTCGGCCCAACTCCATCAGCTCGTTGTCGTTCAGCGTCTTGATAGTTTCATCGTCGCCATAGATCTTCTTCAGGGTCTCGCGCAGCGGCTTGAGGTCCTGCTTCTGATAATAGCTGTCGATGGTCTGGCCGATGCGCTTGCCGAGGCCGGCGCAGGCCCAGCCGAGATGCGTCTCCAGAATCTGGCCGACGTTCATGCGCGAGGGCACGCCGAGCGGATTGAGCACGATATCCGCATGCGTGCCGTCCTCGAGGAACGGCATGTCCTCGATCGGCACGATCTTGGACACCACGCCCTTGTTGCCGTGGCGGCCGGCCATCTTGTCGCCGGGCTGGATCTTGCGCTTCACCGCGACGAAGACCTTGACCATCTTCATCACGCCGGGCGGCAGTTCGTCGCCACGCTGCAGCTTCTCGACCTTGTCGAGAAAGCGCTGTTCAAGGCCCTTCTTCGATTCGTCGTATTGCTTCCGCATCGCCTCGATTTCGGCCATCAGCTTGTCGTTGGGTGATGCAAACATCCACCACTGCGACTTCGGGTACTCCTCGAGCACGGCGCGCGTGATCTTGGTGTCCTTCTTGAAGCCCTTCGGACCCGCGATGCCCTGGCGGTTTTCCAGGAGCTCGGCGAGGCGGCCGTAGACGTTACGGTCGAGAATCGCCTGTTCGTCGTCGCGGTCCTTCGCCAGACGCTCGATCTCTTCCCGCTCGATCGCCAGCGCACGCTCGTCCTTGTCGACGCCGTGGCGATTGAACACGCGCACTTCCACGATCGTGCCCTGCACGCCGGGCGGCACGCGCAGCGAGGTATCGCGGACGTCGGAAGCCTTCTCGCCGAAGATGGCGCGCAAGAGCTTCTCTTCCGGCGTCATCGGGCTTTCGCCCTTCGGCGTGATCTTGCCGACCAGGATGTCGCCGGCACGGACTTCGGCGCCGATATAAACGATGCCGGCTTCGTCGAGGTTCTTCAGCGCTTCTTCCGAAACGTTCGGAATGTCGCGGGTGATTTCCTCAGGTCCCAGCTTGGTGTCGCGGGCCATCACCTCGAATTCCTCGATGTGGATCGAGGTGAAGACGTCGTCCTTCACGATCCGCTCGGAGAGCAGGATCGAATCTTCGAAGTTGTAGCCGTTCCACGGCATGAACGCGACCAGCACGTTGCGGCCGAGCGCGAGCTCGCCGAGATCGGTCGACGGACCGTCGGCAATGATGTCGCCCTTCTTGACGATATCGCCGACCTTCACCAGCGGACGCTGGTTGATACAGGTCGACTGGTTGGAGCGCTGGTATTTCATCAGCCGGTAGATATCGACGCCCGACTTGGTCGGATCGAGATCTTCGGTGGCGCGGATCACGACGCGGGTGGCGTCGATCTGGTCGATCACGCCGGAACGGCGGGCGGCGATCGCAGCACCGGAGTCTCGGGCCACCACGCCTTCCATGCCGGTGCCGACGAACGGCGCCTCGGCGCGAACCAGCGGCACCGCCTGGCGCTGCATGTTCGAGCCCATCAGCGCGCGGTTGGCGTCGTCATTCTCGAGGAACGGGATCAGCGCCGCGGCGACCGAAACGAGCTGCTTCGGCGACACGTCCATGTAGTCGACCTTGTCCGGCGTGATCGGCAGCACTTCACCGGCGTGACGGCACACGATCAGGTCTTCGGTGAAGCGACCCTTGGCGTCGAGCGGCACGTTGGCCTGCGCCACCCGGTAACGGCCCTCCTCCATCGCCGAGAGATACACGACCTCGTCGGTGACGCGGCCGTCCTTCACCTTGCGATAGGGCGTTTCAACGAAGCCGTACTTGTTGACGCGCGCGAACGTCGCCAGCGAGTTGATCAGGCCGATGTTCGGACCTTCCGGCGTCTCGATCGGGCAGATGCGGCCGTAATGGGTCGGATGCACGTCGCGCACCTCAAAGCCGGCGCGCTCGCGGGTCAGACCGCCCGGTCCAAGCGCCGATAGACGGCGCTTGTGGGTGATCTCCGACAGCGGGTTGGTCTGGTCCATGAACTGCGAGAGCTGGGAGGAGCCGAAGAACTCACGCACCGCGGCAGCGGCCGGCTTGGCGTTGATCAAATCCTGCGGCATCACGGTGTCGATATCGACACTGGACATGCGCTCCTTGATCGCACGCTCCATACGAAGGAGGCCGATGCGGTATTGATTCTCCATGAGTTCGCCGACCGAACGCACGCGGCGGTTGCCGAGATGGTCGATGTCGTCGATCTCGCCCTTGCCGTCGCGCAGGTCGACCAGCGTCTTGATGACGGCCAGAATGTCTTCCTTGCGCAGCGTGCGATGGGTATCGGGCGCGTCGAGTTCGAGGCGCATGTTCATCTTGACGCGGCCGACCGCGGACAGGTCGTAACGCTCGGCGTCGAAGAACAGCGATTGGAACATGGTTTGCGCCGAATCGATCGTCGGCGGCTCGCCCGGACGCATCACGCGGTAGATGTCGAACAGCGCGTCTTCACGCGTCATGTTCTTGTCGGCATGCAGCGTGTTGCGGATGTAGGCGCCGACATTGACGTGGTCGATGTCGAGCAGCGGCAACTCCTTGTAGCCCTGCTCGTTGAGCGCCTTCAGCGACTTCTCGGTGAGCTCCTCGCCGGCTTCGGCGTAGATCTCGCCGGTCTTCGGATTGACGAGATCCTCGGCGAGATAGTTGCCGATCAGCTCTTCGTCGGACAGGCGCAGGGCTTTCAGGCCCTTTTCCTGCAACTGGCGCGCGGCGCGCACGGTCAGCTTCTTGCCGGCCTCGAGCACCACCTTGCCGGTGTCGGCGTCGATCAGGTCGTTGATGGTCGAGTAGCCGCGGAAACGGGCGGCGTCGAACGGCACGCGCCAGCCGTCCTTGGCGCGCTTGAAATTGATCTTCTTGTAGAAGGTGGACAGGATCGTCTCGCCGTCGAGACCGAGCGCGTACATCAGCGAGGTCACGGGAATCTTGCGGCGGCGGTCGATGCGCGCGAATACGATGTCCTTGGCGTCGAACTCGATGTCGAGCCAGGAACCGCGATACGGAATCACGCGCGCGGCAAACAAAAGCTTGCCGGACGAATGGGTCTTGCCCTTGTCGTGATCGAAGAACACGCCGGGCGACCGGTGCATCTGGGAGACGATGACGCGCTCGGTGCCGTTGACGACGAAGGTGCCGTTCATGGTCATGAGCGGGATGTCGCCCATGTAGACGTCCTGCTCCTTGATATCCTTGACCGACTTGGCGCCGGTTTCCTCGTCAATATCGAACACGATCAGGCGCAGCGTCACCTTCAGCGGCGCAGCATAGGTCATGCCGCGCTGGCGGCACTCGTCGACGTCGTATTTCGGCGGCTCGAATTCGTAGCGAACGAATTCCAGCATCGAGGTGCCGGAGAAGTCCGAGATCGGGAACACCGAGCGGAACACCGCCTGCAGGCCCTCGTCCAGTCGTCCGCCGGGGGGTTCGTCGACCATCAGGAACTGGTCGTAGGACGCCTTCTGAACCTCGATGAGGTTCGGCATCTCGGCGACTTCCTTGATGTGTCCGAAGAACTTGCGGACCCGTTTGCGACCGGTGAATGTCTGCTGCGCCATCGTGGCCTCTCATTTTCGTCGCCTTAGTGGGCGAACCTTCCGAAGCGCGACTGCCATCGCCCCCGGGTTGAATTATCGAATCGCTCAAAAGGTACAAAGCCCACTTTCAGGAATTAAATCCTGAACCCGCACTTTAGACCTTCAAAACGCAAAACGACGCGCGGGGCGCATGACTGCACCCGCCCGTCACAACTGGTGGCTTCACGGACTGAAAAAGCCCGAAATCTGACTGTCTCCCAACGGCTTACGCCGGGAACCCTGCCGTCCCGCCGCCTACCGCCTTTTCCTGCTGCCGCCCTGATATGGGGCGGAAACGTGGGGATTCGAGGGGCTAACCCCGCGAATCCCCACACTTTTCTGTGTACGCCGTGCTCCGGGTTACCCCATCGCGCCAGTTTTTGCACTGAATTCTACCGCCTCCGTCACAGCCGGGATTTTCCCCGGCCATCCACGTCCTTGGCAGATCCCCGGATCGCGCTCGGCTGACGCCTCGCTTGTCCGCGGATTTCGCCGAAGCAACTTGCGTTACTTCAGCTCAACCTTCGCGCCAGCCTTTTCGAGCTGGGCCTTGAGCTTGTCGGCCTCTTCCTTGTTCACGCCTTCCTTGACCGGCTTGGGCGCGCCCTCGACGAGGTCCTTGGCTTCCTTGAGGCCCAGGCCGGTGATGGCGCGGACTTCCTTGATGACTTCGATCTTCTTTTCGCCGGCGGAAGCGAGAACGACGGTGAAGTCGGTCTTTTCTTCAGCCGGAGCAGCGGCGGCGCCGCCACCCGCGGGACCGGCCACCGCCACGGCGGCAGCGGCGGAAACGCCCCACTTTTCTTCGAGGAGCTTCGCGAGCTCGGCAGCTTCGAGCACCGTGAGGCTCGAGAGGTCGTCGACGATTTTCTGTAGGTCAGCCATTGATCAGTTCCTTAAAGGTTTGGTTCGAACCAGATTTGATTTGCGAAGGGTCAGGCCGCTTCGCTCTTTGAGGCATAGGCCTGAACGACGCGCGCGAGCTTGGCCGCGGGCGCAGTGGAGAGCTGAGCAATCTTGGTTGCCGGCGCCACCAGGAGGCCGACAAGCTTACCGCGCAGTTCATCCAGCGACGGCAGCGAGGCAAGCGCCTTCACGCCGTTCACATCCAGGACGGTTTTACCCATCGAGCCGCCGAGAATGACGAACTGCTCGTTCGTCTTGGCGAACTCCATGGCAACCTTCGGCGCCGCTACCGGATCGTTTGAAGTCGCGATCACGGTCGGCCCCTTCAGCAGGGAACCGATGGCAACGACATCCGTGCCTTCAAGAGCAATTTTGGCGAGACGGTTCTTCGAGACCTTCACTGACGCGCCCGCCTGCTTCATCTGCGTGCGCAGCTTCTGCATCTGGGCCACGGTGAGGCCGGAATAGTGGGCGACGACTGCGACGCTCGTGGTCTTGAAGACCTCGTTCAGCGCCTCAACCGCGTCCTTTTTTGCCGCTCTTTCCACAGCAAGCTCTCTCCGGTTGGCGGCCTTCGCTAGGAGCGAGACCGCCGGGTTGCACCCATCGCCTCACCCAAAACCTGACCTCTAGACACCAGTCTCTAGGACACGCCGGGCAAGACGACATTTGAAAAGCCTGCCCTCCCGAACCAGATGGCGCGGGGTGTCGAGGTTCGAACCAAATCAGCCATTGCGCCGCGGCAAAGCGGCGTTAAAGCGAAATCCGGTCTTCACCCGTCTATGCAGGCTGTAAGATTAAGCCGTTGGAGAAACTTGAATTCCTTCGCGGGCGCCTGCAGTCTCGGACAGGATCGAGGCCATCCGGCAAGCCGAAAGACCCCTGCCGCAATCCACCGAAGCGATGAGTTTTCCTTCCTTTCGAGCAATCCAAGCGGATGTCCTGAAAGGAATGATCTCCTACCGTATCGGATTTTCGGAATGCGCGCACAGACGTGCCAGCTACGGCCAGCACGCCCGGAAGCCGTTGTTTAACGAGTCTTGCCGGGCTTGCCAAGAGCAAAATTCACACCAGTTTGCCGGCCCAGCCAAAGCAAAATTCCCGGGCAAAATTTTAGTCTGAAACCCGCCAAAATTTTTGATTCGCCCCGTCACACTGCCCTCCCCAGGCTCGTCTTGGCCGCAGGAGGTTCCCATGCGGCGTCAGATAGCGGCAGTTCTTGCGATACTGACCGTTCTTAACGGGCTGGCGATGCTTTTTGCCGGCCCCCTCTGGTACCAAAACGTTCCCGGCGTCACCGAGACCGGCCCCTTCAACCCGCATTTCGTGCAGGACGTCGGCGCAGCATTTCTGGTGGCCGGCCTTGCGCTGGCCGCGCGGGCATGGCGCCCGCGCTATTGGCCGGCAGCGGTCGCAGGCGCCGGCTTCCTCGCCGCGCACGGTCTGATCCACCTGGCGCTGATCGTTAGCGGGCACGTCCATCACGTCGCGTTCGACCTTGTCGCCGTGGTCCTGCCTTCCGCACTTGCCCTCTATTCCGCCTTTCCCAACCAAGGAGAAAAATATGCGTAGTTGGATCGCCCGCCGCAGTTTGCGTGCATTCGCCAAACGCTATGGTTACGACGTCAGCTATCTCGAAATGATGCTGAACGAATCGTCCTCTGCCTTCTTCAAGTTCGCGCCCGTCATGAAGGCGGCCGCGCACCGCGAGGCGGTCCCGACCGATGCCAGCTTCGCCGCCAAAATCGTCGGCGCGCTGGCGGAGGATTGCGGCCCGTGCACGCAACTGGTCGTGGATATGGCGCTCGAAGCGGGTATGCCCAAGGATCAGATCGAAGCGGTTCTTCGCCGCGATCCGCGCGCCATGAACGAGGCAACCACGCTCGGGTTCCGGTTTGCCGATGCCGTGGTACGCCGCTCCGCCAGTGACGATGAGTTTCGCGATGCCGTGCGCGCCCAATGGGGCCAGAAAGCCGTGATAGATCTGACACTGGCGCTGCAGCTCGGCCGCATGTTTCCGATGGTGAAAGCCGGGCTCGGCTATGCCAAGGAGTGCCGCCGTGTCTCGGTGAATGGGCACAATGTCGATGTCGTCAAACAGGCCGCATGACAACGACCCGCTGGCGCCCCATCGCGGGCGCTTGCTCGGGCTCGCCTATCGCATGCTCGGCAGCCGCAGCGATGCTGAAGACGTCGTGCAGGACGCCTATCTGCGCTTTGCCGGCGCGCAGGACGTCCGCAATGCGGAAGCGTTTCTCGTCACCGTCGTGACCCGGCTCTGCCTCGATCGCCTGAAGAGCGCGAAGGCGCAGCGGGAGATCTATATCGGGCCCTGGCTGCCGGAGCCCGTGTTCGACGCGGAAAGTCTGTCAGCCGAAGCCGCCACCGAACTGGCTGATGATCTATCGTTCGCCCTGTTGCTGGCGCTGGACCGGCTTTCTCCGATGGAGCGCGCGGCCTTCCTGCTTCACGATGTGTTCGACACGCCGTTTTCCGAAATCGCCGCGATGCTCGACCGTAGCGAGGCCGCCTGCCGTCAACTCGCCTCGCGCGCCCGCCGAGCGGTGCGCGACAACCGCCCGGCACCTGCGGCCGCGCCGGACAATCACGCGCGCCTCCTGCATGCTTTCAGCGAGGCGGTTTCGAGCGGCGATGTCAGCCGGCTGGCTGCATTGCTGCGCGAGGATGCGGTTGCGATCACCGATGGCGGCGGCCGCAAATTCGCGGCGCGCAATCCGATTGTTGGAAAAGACAGGGTTGCCCGCTTCTTCGTCGGCATTGCCGGCAAAACCGCCGGCCAGCAGGTCCGTATCGAGCCGGCTGTCATCAACGGCGCCATCGGCGCCCTACTCTATCTGGATGGCGAACTCGACCTCACCCTGAGCATGGCGATCGACGGCGAAAAAATCGCCGCGATCTATGTCGTCCGCAATCCCGACAAGCTGCGCCATCTTCCGGTTGCGGGAATGCATTGAGGTCAGCCGAGCACCACCTTGTACGGCAGCGGCTTGCCGGCGAAGAATGCGTCGAGATTGGCGAGTACGCAGTTCTGCATCGCCACATGCGACTCCAGCGTATGGCCGCCGATGTGCGGAGAGAGCACGACATTGGGCAGCGCCGTCAGGGCGTCCGGCGCATGCGGCTCTTTCGCGTAGACGTCGAGGCCTGCGCCGGCGATGGTCTGATCGGTCAGCGCCGCAATCAGCGCCGGCTGGTCGATGACCGAGCCGCGCGAAATATTGACGACGTAACCGTCCTTGCCGAGCTTGCGCAGAATATTGGCATCTACCGCGTGATGGGTGTCCGCGCCGGCCCGCACCGCGACCATCAGGACGCTGCACCACTCCGCAAGCGCATCCAGGCTCGGAAAATACCGATACGGCACATCGTGCTTGCTGCGGCTGAAATAGCCGACCTCGGTCTCGAAGGCGGCAACGCGCGCCGCGATCTTGCGGCCGATCTCGCCCATGCCGTAGATGCCGATATTGCGGCCAAGCATGCCCGCCTGCGGGCGCATCATCGGCGACGGCTTTGCGGCCGCCCAACTCCCAGCCCGCACATAGTCGTCGGCCACGAGCAGCCGTCGCGTGGCCGCCAGCATCAGGGTAACCGCGATATCGGCGACTGACGCCGCATTCGCGCCGGGGCTGTGACCGACGGCGATGTTACGTTTCGCCGCCGCGGCCAGATCGACGCCGTCATAGCCGGTGCCGTAGCAGATGATCGCGCCCAGCTTCGGCATCATGTCCATCGCCTCGGCGCGCAGCGGCGTGCCGCCCGCCGTGATCAGCGCACGAATGCTCGCGAGTTGATCGGCCGAGAACACCTCGTTGGGCGCCTTGCCCGCGGCGTTCAACAACTCGAAGCGTTCGCCAAAACGTTCCATCTGGGCCTTCGGAAAACGCGAATAGATCAGGACTTTCTCGGGCATTTCATTCCTGCCGGTTCAACCTTGCGGGTTGATCAATCGATTTGGCCTGCAGCACAACGCTTTGTGACTTACGCAAGCGGAGGTGCGCCAGATACTATGGTTCGGGGCCGCACACATCCGCAGTGAAGGAATGGCAGATGTTCGGAAGTTCCGGAATGAGCCGGCGCACCATGCTCTCCGCTCTGGTTGCAACACCGGCGCTTGCGGCCCTATCCAGGCCGGCCAATGCAGACTCCGTACCGGCCGTTGCACTCCGTCCCTCCTGCACGTTGACTCCGGCGTCCGTGCCGGGCCCGTTCTATTTCGATCCCAAATTGCTGCGCTCCGACATCACCGAAGGTCAGCCCGGCGTGCCGTTGCGGCTGCGCTTCGTCGTGATGGAAGCGGCGAACTGCGCGCCGGTGCAAGGCGCGCGCGTGGACGTGTGGCATACCCGTGCTGACGGGTCTTACTCCGGCTACCCCGGCCAGGGCGACACGCGGAACATCGATACCAGCGGCGGCACCTTCATGCGCGGCACCCAGATCGCGGACACGCGCGGCGAGGTGACATTCCGCAGCATCTATCCAGGATGGTACCCCGGCCGCACCGTACACGTGCACTTCAAGATTTTTCTCGACGACAAGAGCCTTCTCACCGGCCAGATGTACTTCCCCGACGCGCTCAGCCAATACATCTTCGGCAATGTCGGCGCGTACCGGCGGAAGGCCTCACGCAACACCTTCAACAGCAACGACGGACTGGCGCTGTCAGACGCGACGCGGGGTGGCTTCTGCGACATCAAGGAAGAGGCGGACCATTATCTGGCGACGCTGATCGTTGGCGTGAACCGCACCGCGGCCACTGTCATGGGCAACTCCCCGGCCCCACCCGTCCAGCCACGCGCCATTGTGCCGGGTATCGATCCCGCGAAGCAGCGAAACGGATAGAAGTCGATCCATTCCCAGGATCGCCAAACGCAAAAGGCGGAACCGGTTTCCCGATTCCGCCTTTGCTATTGATGTGTGACGCGTGGGCTAGCCGAGCAGCGTGCCCGGCTCGACCTTGACGCCCGGGCCCATGGTGGAGGAGACCGCCACGCGCTGGATATAGGTGCCCTTGGCGCCGGCCGGCTTTGCTTTCGCCACCGCGTCCGCAAGCGCTTTCACGTTCTGCACGAGCTTTTCCTCGGAGAACGACGCCTTGCCGACGCCGGCCTGCACGATGCCGGCCTTCTCGACGCGGAATTCGACCGAGCCGCCCTTTGCGCCCTTCACGGCTGACGTGACGTCCATGGTCACGGTACCGATCTTCGGGTTCGGCATCATGCCGCGCGGGCCGAGCACCTTACCGAGACGTCCGACCAGCGGCATCATGTCGGGGGTAGCGATACAACGATCGAAATCGATGTTGCCGCCCTGCACCTTCTCGACCAGATCTTCGGCGCCGACGACGTCAGCTCCCGCCGCCTTGGCTTCTTCCGCCTTTGCGCCGCGGGCGAACACGCCAACGCGCAGCGTGCGGCCGGTGCCGTTCGGCAGATTGACGACGCCGCGGACCATCTGGTCGGCATGGCGCGGGTCGACGCCGAGATTGATCGCGATCTCGATCGTCTCGTCGAACTTCGCCTTGGCGCGTTCCTTGACCATCTTGATGGCGTCCGCGAGCGGATAGAGCTTCTCGCGGTCGATGCCCTCACGGACCTTCTTCAAACGTTTTCCGATTGCCATGGTCCGTTACCCCGCAACTTCCAGACCCATCGAACGGGCGGAGCCCTCGACCATCTTCATGGCCGATTCGATGGTATCGCAATTGAGATCCTTCATCTTCTTCTCGGCGATCTCGCGCACCTGCGCTTTCGTCACCTGGCCGGCCTTGTCGCGGCCCGGAGCTTTCGAGCCGGACTGGATCTTGGCCGCCTGTTTGAGGAAATGGGACATCGGCGGCGTCTTCATCTCGAAGGTGAAGGAACGGTCCGCATAGATGGTGATGATCACCGGGATCGGGGTGTTCTTTTCTTCCTTCTGCGTCTGCGCGTTGAACGCCTTGCAGAATTCCATGATGTTGAGACCGCGCTGACCAAGCGCGGGACCGATCGGGGGCGACGGATTGGCCGCACCCGCCGGCACCTGAAGCTTCAGGTATCCGGTCACTTTCTTTGCCATTTACTGCTCCTCATGTTGCTCCGGACAATCCGGAAGCTTCACAGGACCGTGGTGCGGTTCGCATGACGGCTGGCGACCGTCAGTCCCCTTCCACGGCTCTTCTCAAGCGGCTTCGCCGCTTGCTCTCCTCGTCATGCCCGGGCTTTACCCGGGCATCATCTCCCTTCGAAAAGAGCCTTCTTGCGAAGGGCGATGAATTGCCGGGGCATCCGGAGCGAAGACGTGCTTCGCGCTTTTAGCCCGGCAAAGACGGCACCGATCAGACCTTCTCGACCTGACCGAATTCCAGTTCGACGGGCGTGGCGCGGCCGAAGATCGACACCGCGACCTTCACGCGCGAACGCGCCTCGTCAATTTCCTCAACCACGCCGGAGAACGACGCGAACGGTCCATCGGCCACGCGGACGTTCTCGCCGATTTCGAACGACACCGATGCCTTGGGCCGTTCGACGCCCTCCTGCACCTGGTGCAGGATCCGCATCGCCTCGGACTCGGAGATCGGCATCGGCTTGTTTTCGGCGCCGAGAAAGCCCGTGACCTTGGGCGTGTTCTTGATGAGGTGGAACGCCTCGTCGGTCAGCTTCATCTTCACCAGTACGTAGCCTGGGAAGAACTTGCGCTCGGCGTCGATTTTGCGGCCGCGGCGCACCTCGGTGACCTTTTCGGTCGGCACCAGCACCTGGTCGAACAGTTCCTCGAGGCCGCGCTGCTTCGCCTGCTCGCGGATCGATTCCGCGACCTTCTTCTCGAAGTTGGAATAGGCGTGAACGATATACCAGCGCTTGTCCATCGTAACGGTTCCGGTGCTCATCAGTGGACGCCCAGCAGGAAGGTGACGACGTTGCGGATGATCAAATCCGACATGAAGAAAAAGATCGAAGCCAATGCAACCATCACGAACACCATGATCGTGGTGATCGTCGTCTCGCGGCGGGTCGGCCAAGTGACCTTGGCGGTCTCCGAGCGCACTTCCTGCAGGAATTTGAACGGGCTGAAAGCCATCGTGGTTACCGCGTCCTTCGTGAGACGATTGTGATTTAAAGCGAATCCGAACAGCCCTCTTACGCCCAGCCCTCTCTCGAAGGATGAGCCGCCAAGCGGGCTCGATTGTTCGGGGGAATTCAAAGCCGCGCCGGATATCCGCATCAAGCGGGCCGGCAGCAGGTGGCGGGTATCTACTGCCGGCCGGTCAAAAGGTCAAGGTACGGCGTGCCGCGGCCCCCTCTCGGTTGGCTGAAACGGGGGCAGAGCCATTGGTTAACCGCCGGTACCAGATCGGCTCAAATGCCAACAAGGCCGCGATCCCGATTTTAAATGCTCTTGGGTATCCTGTTTGCGCCGCTGGGGAGTGAGACGACCATGGCACTGTTGGGCCAAGACTGCGAAAGACCTTCGGGCGAGACCGCGTGGACCATTCTGGACGCGGCAAACGACCTCGGCGACACCGTTACCGTCGACGCCTGTCGGAGGGTGATCGATGCCGACCTGCGCGGCGACACACCCGCCACGTCGGACATGGCGGTCCTTTCCGCGTTCTTCGGCTAGTTCTACAAGAGCGCCAAAGAATTGGGCCAAATCGTTGGCCTAACACCATTTTTCCATGCTGGCGCTCGCTGCCCTAGGACCCTACTTTCTCCCGGGCCGCATCCATTGCATCCCGGCCTGCCTGTTGCACCCGATCGGATAATTCGGCGCCGGCATCCCCGAGTTCCGCTTTGAGAGTGTCGGAGGCCTCTCTGACGCTTTGCGACACGGCGCCGGCACGGGCATTCACGTCCGCCTTCACCCTGTCGCTAAGCTCGCCTACCCACTCGTCCTCAACACGGGACTTGGCCAGCGCGCCGGCCACCGTGGCGCCGATCGCCAGGCCGACGGCACCGAGGACTAACGGCTGTCGTTCAAGGAGATCCGAAAGCGACGATTGCGCCTGCGCAAGGGTTTCCTTCCGCGGCAGTGCCCGGCCCAGCCGGTCCCACATCTGCCGTGCACCCGTAACGCTTTCGTCGAACCGATCGCTGATCGTGTCCGCCGCGTCCGAGATGGCGTCGGAAGCCCCGCTTCTCGCATTGCGAACCGTCTCATTGATGCCTCGTGAGGCTTCGTCCTGCATTCGGGAGGTTCGATCCCGGATGGATTCGTAGCTGTTCTCGAATTTCGAGGCAGCGGCCCGTTGACCGCGCGCAGCCGTATCGGCAAGTGGCGCGGCAGCGGCTCTGACCGAATTCGCCGCGTTCTTCAACTTCTCATCGCCGATGAGTAACCAAAGTGCGCCGCCTCCGATCAAGACCGCGGCAAGCGGGTTGTCGCGGGCAGCAGCCGTCAGCCCTTCCAGGAAACTCTCCTGTGTTCCACTCATCGCACCATTCCCTTCATGGTATCCTTGTCCTTTTCGAGCTGCCGCAGCGTTTCGCGCGGCGCCAGGTTGCGCGTGTCCAGCCGGTTCATGCCGATCGCAAACAAAATCGCCGCAACCACCGCGGCCACGACCGCGGAGATCAGATAGGAGACCGGCTGCGACCATCCACCGGCTATCAGGGCGGCTGAAAGCGCAAACAGCGCCATGACGATCGCAGGAATGACGAGGACGGCGCCGGCCGCGACTAGACCAACGGCGACACCGATTTGCTGAACCTTCTCGCCAAGCTCAGCCTTGGCGAGATCGACTTCGTTTTGAAACAACTTGGCGAATTGCGAAAGCGCATCGCCCAGGAGGCTCGAGATCGTCCGAATATCCGTTTTGGTGCTCATGACGCCTCTTCCCTATATGATGATGGTGAGGAAGAAGTCTGGTTTCCGGACGCCTTCAGAAAGCGGACCGCGGCGAAACCGGCAAGCACCGAGAGCCCGAGAAAAGCCGCAGGCTGCCGCCTCGCAAAGTCCGTGGCGCCATCGACGAGATCGCGGAGAGTCCCGCTGCGGATCTTATCGGCGGCCTCGTCGACATATTCAGCCGCGGAATTGATACTGCGGGCGGCGAACGGTGCGTCATTCTCGAAGGCGCGCGCCGCGTTCCGGATATCGCCGGCAAGCCGGCTGACGAAATCCGCGCCCGTACGCTGTTGTTCGCCGGCCTTATCCTGGAGGCGATCCGCAGTTCCTGATGCCACGTCCTTGGCGGCATCCGCGGCTTCCTTGAATTTGTCGCGCGCCATATCCGTCGACGCCCTCAGCGCATCGCCGGCGCGCTGCTTCATCTCTGCGCCGGCATCCGCGGCCTGGTCCTTCAAATCTTGGGGCGAGGTCGTTGTATTCTGGTCCTGAGAGGAATTCGCGTTGCGGGTGTTGAGGTCCAAATCGCTCATGGCGGCCTCTTTTTCAGCTATTCGGGTTACGGGAAGGATCAAATGCCGTCGTCACGACGTCGTCAGCCACTTCTTGGAGCCTCTCGGTCACGCCCTCGGTGATCCGACTTGCGTGCTTGCCGAGGTCAGCGTCGGAAACGCTTTTTGCCGCGGCGTCTGCGGCGGACATGGCGGCATCTTTGGCCGCGTCAAATCCGGATTGGGCTGCGGTGCCGGCGGCTTGCTTCACCCGGTCGCTCGCTTTGCCCATCACGCCCGCCTCCACCCTGGTACTGGGGAGCGAAGCAGCAAGGATCGCACCAATCGCCACTCCAAGACCGCCGATCAAGGCAGCGTTGTCTCGGATCACCTTGCTTGCTGCCGCTGGAGTGGCAGTTACCGCGTCTTTTGCGGTGGAGCGAGCACGGTCCATCGTATCTCTTGCCCTTTCCATCGTATCTTTTGCCATTTCCGATGCGGCATCCATGCCGGCCCGGGCTTTGCCGGCAAGGGCATCGGCGGTCTCACCTGCACGATCCCTTAGATCGCCAGCCGTTCCGCCCGCGGCATTCTGTGCTTCGCTAGCCACACCGGTCGCCTGGCTCCCTGCGTGGGACATCGCTTTTCGCATGCCATCCCCGAGGGACTGCGCGCGTGCCGCAGTCTCGTCCATCACTTCCTTGGCCTTTTCGATGCCAGGCGCGGCTGCATCCGCAGCGGCGGCGCGGACGCTCTTTGAACTCAGGGCGAGCCCTGCGCCGATCATCAGGAGCGGGACCGGAAAACCGCGGGCCAACCGCAGCGCCGGGACCGCAATCGCGGTGCCGGCGGCAATCGCCTGCATCGGGTTTTCCATGGCTTGCTGCCTGAGCGTGCCAAGCCAGTTCTGGGTCTTGTGACTGATGAACCCGGACACCTCCGCCTTGATGCCATCCGGCGAAACCTTGTAGCGGATATCTTCTGCAGTATCGGCGATGTGTTCCCTCAGCCGATCGACGGTCGCCGCAAGCTGCGCGCGGCTTTGCTCGGAGTCCCGTCGTAGCTCCTCTACGGATCGTGTCATGTCGTCACCGCCCTGTGGGTTCGTTGGTTTTGGAGACGAACTCACGCCCTATTGAAATGTTCCTCGCGGTCACGGCGCGTGGCGGGACTGTGCTCATCATCGATCGCCTTCGTCTGTTCGGCACCGAAGAGAAGAAGTCTGCGCACAGCAAATTAATGACGATGGATCAGCCCTCGCACCTAAGGCCGAACTCGGGGCCGCGCGGCTGACGAAAATCCGATGAGCTATTTGCTCACGACGAACAGTGGGACTGTGACAAATGCGCCCAGGAGAAGATGGCGCCGGTAGATCGTCGTATCGGGGCGCCCGTAGACCACTACGAATGACAACGTGAATATCACCGGTGGCAGCAACAAATCGCACTTCAGCGATGCGACGTCAGGAATCAAAGCCAGCCCCCAAGGAGCGCAGGCTCGGAACCGGCGATCGAGGTGTGTTGCGAGCGCCCATAAGTTCGGTTTGCCGGAATTCACAAAGTCCGCCTGCACTTCCTGGTGCGGTCCAGGGCAGTCCTCATGTTCGGGATGGCCTGTTTGCCCTTTGCGGCGGTCATGACACTAGCCGAGCTGAGACCGGAACTTCAGAAGGTGTTTCCGCGCGTTCTGTTCGAAGCCTTCAACCTGAACGATCAGCCCAATCTGGCGCCCTATCTCTTCCGTCACCTCGCCATCCTGATCATCCTGGCGCGCGCTTCGTACCAATGATGCGGCGAGACTGCACGCCACCATCTGGACGCCTCTGGTCAAGTGCGGCCAGCAACCCTCGAAGTGTTTGCGGTCGGCATCTAGCTTTCGTTAATCGGGCATTTTGTCCTGACGACCACTTCGGACGGGGATGATCGCGCAACTGCTGGTTGGAACAGCCGGCTCCATCATGACGGCTGTCGCCTACGACCGGTCAAGCGCGTTGAAAAAAATGGGCCCACGCCCATGCTGGTCTGCCGATCACGGACAAATCCCACGCGATCGCCGGCGAGTTGGCCCGGCCGGCTGAATGATCAGCGTTGGCGTTGTTGATCTGACGCTCCGCAAAGGCGGGGGACGGCGCGAATCAATCCGGGAAAGGATCGCCGGCCATTCTCGAAACTCAGCGTAAGTATTTGATTTAGTTGGCAGGAGTGGCAGGGCTCGAACCTGCGACCCCCGGTTTTGGAGACCGGTGCTCTACCAATTGAGCTACACTCCTGCAGGGAACCGGCATGCGCGGCCGGTTCGCGCCGTTTCAAGCATAGGGCATGCCCCGATTGCAAGGGCGAAGCGGCTACCGCCCTATCCAAAGCACGCCTTCTGCGCCAGACTTGATCGCCACAACAATAAGCGCAACGGGAGATAACATGAACGCGCAGACCGCCGCCTGCCAGACAGCCACACCCCAGACCCCTTCTCTCCCGCAGGCGAAGCCGCAAACCATCGGCCTCTCGAGTGTCCGCTTGGAGCGGATTTCGGATGCCTTCAAGCGCGAGGTCGACAAGGGAACCCTCCCCGGCGCCACGGTCATGGTGGCTCGGCGCGGACAGATCGGCTGGTTCGATACGATCGGCCGTCAGAGCCCGGCGGCAGCCACACCGATGGCGCATGACAGCATCTTCCGCATCTTCTCGATGACCAAGCCGATCGTTTCCGTCGGCATCATGATGCTGGTCGAGGACGGCCACTTCATTCTGGGCGATCCCGTCGCAAAGTTCATTCCGGAGTTTGCCGACCAGAAGGTCGGTGTCGAGAACAACGGCAAGCTCGACCTCATCCCGGTGAAGCGGCAGATGACCGTTCAGGACCTGCTGCGGCACACCTCCGGCCTGACCTACGACCACACGGGTAACGGCCTGGTCCAGCAGCTCTATCAGCAGTCTCGGCTGCGCAGCCGGAAGATCACCAACGCCGAACACGCGACCATGATCGCCGGCATGCCGCTGATCTGCCAGCCCGGCGCGGAGTGGCACTACAGCCGCTCGACCGACGTCCTCGGCCGAATAATCGAGGTCGTCTCCGGAAAATCGCTTGGCGCGTTCCTGACGGAACGCATCCTGGCGCCGCTCCAGATGGCCGAGACCGCGTTCCATACACCAGAAGCGAATGCCGGCCGCCTGGCGGAACCGTTCCCGACCGATCCGTGGAACGGCGACAAGGTGCAGCTCTTCAACATGCTCGAGAAGCCCGCGATGGAATCCGGCGGCGGCGGGCTGGTCTCGACCATGATGGACTATGCGCGGTTCTGCCAGATGTTGCTCAACGGCGGCTCGCTCGACGGCAGCAGGATCATCGGCCCCAAGATGCTGGAGCTGATGGCATCCAATCATCTCTCCCCGACCGTGAAGGTCGACTCGCCGCTGATGCCGCCCGGTCATGGTTTCGGCCTCGGCTTCGCGGTCCGTACACATCAGGGGATGGCGCCGTTCCCGGGTTCGCTCGGCCAGTTCTTCTGGAGCGGGATGGCTGGCACGTTCTTCTTCATCGATCCGGCGGAAGAGCTGTTCACGGTCTTCATGATGCAGGGCCCCGGCCAGCGCGAATATATCCGCAACATGCTGCGGGATTTGGTGTACGCGGCTGTCGAGTAAGGTCTCGTGCCCCGGACGCGACGCAGCGCGAAGTGATGCGTCGCTGAGCCGGGCCTCATCGGTGTGCTGGGATGCATGGTCCCCCCTCCGCGGAGCAGCGCTGCGCGCTGCACCGCGTCCGGGACACATCCTCAACTGATCGTAGCACCACCATCGATCACGATGGTCTGGCCAGTCATGAAGTCACCGGCCTTCGATCCCATCAGCACCGCGGCGCCCGCGATCTCGTCGGGCACGCCGATGCGCAAGAGCGGCGAGCGCGCGGTGGAAGCCTTCAGCGTCTCTGGATTATCCCACAGCGCTTTCGCGAAATCGGTCTTGATCAGACCGGGCGCGATGCAGTTCACGCGAATATTGTGCTTGCCGTATTCGCAGGCCAGATTGCGCGCGAGTTGCATGTCGGCCGCCTTCGAGATCGCGTAGGCGCCGAGCACGGTCGAACCCTTCAGGCCGCCGATCGAGGAGACGATGATGATCGAGCCGTCCTTGCGCTCGATCATCTGCGGCACCACCATGTTGATCAGCCAGTTGTTGGCGACGATGTTGTTGTCCAGGATCTTGCGGAACTGGTCATCGGAAATGCCGGCGAGCGGACCGTAATAGGGATTGGACGCGGCGTTGCAAACCAGCACGTCGATCTTGCCGAAGGCACGGTTGGATTCATCGACGAGATTTTGCAGGTTTTCCTTGTTCGAGATGTTCGCGGCGATCGCAACCGCCGTCCCCTTGCCGAACTTGTCGTTAATCTCCTTGGCGACCTGATCGCAAACATCCTGCTTGCGCGAGGAGATCACGACCTTGGCGCCATGCTCGGCCATGCGCTCGGCGATGGCGCGGCCGATGCCACGCGTGGAGCCGGTGATGACGGCGACTTTCCCGGTCATATCGAACAAGCTCATGTCTCTCTCCCGATGTTGATCCAGCGCGATGCCGGTTTCGTCTTCAATTCGAACTAAGCAGCGTTTGCAGCTTTCGACAACCGAGCATCATGCGAGCTTGGTCGACGGCGGCTCGATCTCCGGTCCAGCCGGCTGATGCATCGCATTGTGCGAAGCATCCGCCATCCAAGGCTGCTGGTTGACCATCGGCAGCCGCCAGCCGGTGTGGCCCTCGCTAGCGAGATGATCGAGCCGCGTCACCGAACAATTGTCGATATCGAAGACCAGGCCCTTTTCGGGCTGGCCGCCGAGCGCAAGGCCGACCGCGGCCCTGATCGTGCCGCCATGCGCCACGACGATCACGTCCCTGCCCGCCTGTTCGAGATTGATGCGCTCGATGGCGGAGCAGACGCGATTGTAGAGGTCCAGAAAACTCTCGCCGCCGGGCGCGGCCTCATCGATGGCGCCGAACCAATGGCTGCCGATCGGCCGGCTCGCGAGGAATGCGGCACGATTCATGCCCTGCCACTCGCCAAGATGCTGCTCGGCGAACGCGTTCACGTGCGGCATCTCCATCGGCTTGGGAAAACCGGCTTCCCAGATCGCATGCGCGGTCTGATGCGTGCGCTTCAGATTGCTTGCATACCAGACCGCGTTGCGCGGCAGGATTTTTCCGACCGCCTCGAATACAACGCGATCGCTGCAGTCGCAGCCCAGATCCTTCTGGCCGTAAATGCAACCGCCGTCCTCGCGAACCGGCGCGTGGCGTACCCACCACCATCGCGTCGTAACCAGTCGCGATTTGTCTGCATTGGACATCGCCAAAACCCTTCAATACTGTTCGTTGTCGCTGTACGTCAGAGCACGCATTGTCTCAAGTGACTCTGACGTTTGAAATCTTGTTTGAATTCCGCAAGGCGGCAGACGCCAGCGCGCATAACACGGTAAGGGAGAATCTCATGGGCCGCCTCGAAGGCAAATCCGTCGTCATCACAGGTGCCGGAAGCGGCATCGGGCGTGCAGCATCGGTGCTGTTCTCCAGGGAAGGCGCGAAGCTCGTCATCGTCGACCGCGCTGAGGGCGTGAAGGAAACCGCCAAGCTCGTCAGCGATGGCGGCGGCGCGGTCGAGGCTGTCATGGCGGATGCCGGTTCGGAAGCCGACGTGAAGGCGTTCATCGACAAGGCGGTTGCGAAATACGGCAGGCTCGATGCGATCTGGGCCAATGCCGGCGTTAGCGGCGGGCTGGTGCCGCTGGCCGAGCAGACCGTCGAACACTGGCAGGAAGTTTTGCGCATCAATCTGATCGGGCCGTTCCTCGCGATCAAGCATTCGATGCCGCACATGATCCGGCAGCAGTCCGGCTCGATCGTCTGCACCGCGTCTGTCGCGGGTCTGAAGGCCGGCGCCAGCGGTCATCCCTATGGCGCGAGCAAGGCCGGCGTCATCAGCCTGGTGCAGACCACCGCCTACTCGCTTTCCGGTACCGGCGTGCGCATCAACGCGATCTGCCCGGGCCTGATCGAGACCGGCATGACCAAGCCGGTATTCGACCGCGCCAAGGAGCGCGGCACCCAGGACAAGATCGGCCAGCTCAATCCCTTGAAGCGCGCCGGCCAGCCGCACGAACTCGCGGCGATGGGATTGTTCCTTGCGAGCGATGACGCCTCCTACGTCAATGGCCAGGCCATCCCGGTCGATGGCGGCCTCACGGCGTCGATGCCGTATACCGGCAAGCCGATCTAGCGATGACCTCGTGTCCCGGACGCGCCACAAGCGCGTTCACGCGCGTCTTCGACGCGCTATGGCGGTGCGCCGCAGAGCCGGGGCCCATTACTTCCGCGGCGTCTGACAGGTATGGGTCCCGGCGCTGCGGCGCGTCACTGCCTGCCGCACCGCGTCCGGGACGCGAGACTGATGTTCTACGCTGCGGTCGCAAGCAGGTCCTTTTGCCGGTTAACGCTCACAACCCATCCGGCGGCAGGCCGGATGATTCTGCCGCCAGCGTGCGGTGGCGGATGCGTTCGCGGTAGAAGGCATAGAGGCCGGACAGCACGATGATCGAAGCGCCCAGCACCATCATTGCATCGGGTACGTCGCCGAACACGAGATAACCGAGCAGCATCGCCCATAGCAGTGCGGAATAGCGGAACGGCGCCACCGCCGAGATGTCACCCGAGCGCAGCGCGGAGATGATGCATTGATAGCCGATCAGCAGCAGTACCGCGGCCAGCGCCTGCAGGCCAAGCGCATTAGTGGACGGCGGCGTCCAGCCGCCGAGCGGAACGAGGATGACGCCACCGGCCGCCGTCACCGTGACAGTCGTCAGCAAGGTGATGAACAGCGACGGGATTTTTGCGGGTATGCGCCGGGTGGCGAGGTCGCGTAGCGCACAGAAGGCGACCGACACCAGCGCGAACAGCGCGAACTGGTTGAAGCCCGCCAGGCCCGGCCGCACGATGATGAGCACGCCGATAAAGCCTGCGACGATCGCCGACCACCGCCGCCATCCGACCGGCTCGCCAAATATTACGGCGGCGCCGAGCGTGATGGCCAGTGGCAGCGCCTGGAAGATCGCCGAGGTGTTGGCGAGCGGCAGATGCACGAGCGCCGCCATGAACGAGATCGTGCCGCCGATCTCCCCGAGCACCCTGAGCGCCACCGGTTTGATCATTAACGTGCGTAACGGGCGTAGCGCGTCCTGATGGTACGCGAACGCCGCGACCAGCACGATCGCAAACAGCCCGCGCACCAGCATCACCTGGCCGAAGTTCATTTCTGACGATACCGCCTTGGTGACGGAGTCGTTCATGGTGAACGCCGCCATGGATACCGCCATGAGCAGGCTGCCGCGGATATTCGGTGAGAGTGCCAAGTCGGTTAGTCGCGCAGATTAGGTCGCGCCGGCCTTCTGAGCGTATTCCCAGGAAGACTTCGACAGCGGCACCGTGCGCGCCGCCGACTCCAGCGCCTTGGCGTTCGCAGCGGTGCCGTCGCGGATCCGTCCGGCGATACCCTGCGTGATGCCGGCGAGGCGGAACATATTGTAGGCGA
The DNA here is from genome assembly GCF_013114825.1 of Bradyrhizobium australiense. GTDB lineage: Bacteria > Pseudomonadota > Alphaproteobacteria > Rhizobiales > Xanthobacteraceae > Bradyrhizobium > Bradyrhizobium australiense. Next base: position 74,703 of record NZ_JAAVLX010000002.1, read on the forward strand.
AGTACCAGTTGAGATCGGGCACTTCCATGCCGGTGACGTTGCAGTAAATCTGCGCCGCCTCTTCCACGCTCGGAATGTTCAGCGCCTTGAGATCGGCGTTGGCCAGACCCGGCATGGTCCACTGCATCAACAGATAGGTGAAGTCGGCCATGGGATCGCCGAGCGTGGACAACTCCCAATCCAGCACCGCCTGCACCCGCGGTTCCGTCGCGTGGAAAATCATGTTGTCGAGGCGGTAATCGCCGTGGACGATCGAGACGCGCTTCTGCTCAGGCACGGTGCGCGGCAGCCATTCGGCCACCTTCTCGAATTCCGGAATATGTTGTGTCTCGGAGGCCCGGTATTGTTTGGTCCAGCGATCGATCTGGCGCGCGAAATAATTGCCGGGCTTGCCGAAATCGCCGAGGCCAATCTGCTCCGGGTTGAAGACATGGAGCTTCGCCAGCGTCTCGATCTTGCTGGTGAAGATCTTGCGCCTGTTGTCAGGCGTCTGGCTCGGCAGCGTCGGGTCCCAGAACACCCGGCCGTCTTCCATCGACATGATGTAGAAGGCGGCGCCGATCACGGCATCATCGGTGCACAGCGCGTAGGCTTTTGCCACCGGAAAGCCCTGCTTGCCGAGGGCCGCGATGACGCGGAACTCGCGATCGACCGCATGCGCTGACGGCAGCAGTTTGCCGAACGGTTTTCGGCGCATCACGTAGGATCGGGCCGGCGTTTCGAGCTTGTAGGTCGGATTCGATTGGCCGCCCTTGAACTGCAGGACTTTCAACGGTCCCTGATAGCCTTCGACATGCTCGCGCATCCACGCGTCGAGGTTCGCCTCGTCGATACGATGGCGCTCCTCGACTTCCTTGGTGCCCGAGAACTCTTCGTCTTTCCTGACGCCGTCCGCCACGATGACGCTCCCCTAAGTTTCTTGTCCGTCGTTCCGGGATGGTCCGACCCTTCTCCGCTTGCTGCGCAAGCTTCGCACGGCTTAAGTCCGCCGAAGCGCCTGAGCGCGAAGGCGGAAGGACCAGACCCGGAACGTCGAGATTCCGGGTTCGCGCTTCGCGCGCCCCGGAATGACGCTTGAGAGAGCGCTGCGTTCGCTCCCCCTTACTAGTTAGTGCGTAGCGTTTGCATACTTCCGAAGTTCAAGTCTGGCAATGGCGCGGTTATGCACCTCGTCCGGACCGTCCGCCAGCCGCAGCGTGCGCACGTGCGCGTAGTCCACTGCCAGCCCGGCGTCATCGGAGACGCCGCCGCCGCCGAACGCCTGGATCGCATTGTCGATAATCTTCAGCGCCATGTTCGGCGCTGCCACCTTGATCATGGCGATCTCGAGCTGCGCGGTCTTGTTGCCGACCTTGTCCATCATGTCGGCAGCCTTGAGGCAGAGCAAGCGGTTCATCTCGATATCGATGCGGGCTTCGGCGATGCGCTGCTCCCAGACCGAATGCTCGATGATCTTCTTGCCGAACGCCGTGCGCGACGACAGCCGCCGCACCATCTTCTCCAGCGCCTCCTCGGCCTTGCCGATGGTGCGCATGCAGTGATGGATGCGGCCGGGACCCAGACGCCCCTGCGCGATCTCAAAGCCCCTGCCCTCGCCGAGCAGGATATTCTCCTTGGGAACGCGCACGTTCTCGAGCAGCACCTGGGCGTGGCCATGCGGCGCATCGTCGAAGCCGAACACCGGCAGCATTTTTTCCACCTTGATGCCGGGGGTGTCGAGCGGAACGATGATCTGCGACTGCTGCTGGTGACGCGCCGCGTTCGGGTCGGTCTTGCCCATCAGGATCGCCACCTTGCAGCGGGGATCGCCGACGCCGGATGACCACCATTTACGGCCGTTGATGACGTAATGATTGCCATCCTTCTCGATACGGGTTTCGATGTTGGTGGCGTCCGAGGATGCAACCGCAGGCTCGGTCATCAGGAAGGCGGAGCGGATTTCACCGTCCATCAGCGGGCGCAGCCATTTGCGCTTCTGCTCCTTGGTGGCATAGCGCATAAACACTTCCATGTTGCCGGTATCGGGTGCGGAGCAGTTGAACACTTCCGAAGCCCAACTGATGCGGCCCATCTCCTCGGAGAGCGGCGCGTATTCCAGATTGGTCAATCCCGCGCCACGGAATTCATCGTCCTCGTGCGACGACGGCGGCATGAACATGTTCCAGAGGCCTTCAGCGCGCGCCTTCTTCTTCAGATCCTCCAGGATCGGAATCACCTTCCAGCGCTCGCCCGCCGCGTCCTGCTGCTTGTAGATCGGCACCGCGGGACGCACATGCGTGTTCATGAACGCGCGGACGCGGTTCAGCCATTCCATTTGCTTCTCTGACATGTCGAAATTCATGGGACGCTCCTCGGCTCTCAGCTTCTGAAATCGTTTGGCCGCACTGTCTGCCCGCCGCTGATGGCCCGCAAGGCATATTGTGAACCTGACAGTCCGGGTGGCTGATATGCGACACGTTCGCAAACGTTATTGACATTTTCAGCCCTTCAAACGATAGTTTCATACAACTGTTTGAATTGCAACTCCCTGCGTGGTCGTCATTCCGGGGCGACGCGGGGGCGTCGAACCCGGAATCCAGAAGTGTGCACGAGTTACGGGTTCGCGACTTCGCCGCGCCCCGGAATGACGGGAAGAGGATAAGGGCATGTCGAGCGATCGGACCCGGTCTGCCATCCTTGCCGCCGCGGAAAAGCTTTACGCCGATCGCGGGTTCGGCGACGTGACGCTGCGCGACATTGTGGCGGAAGCGAACGTCAACCTCGCCGCGGTGAATTATCATTTCGGTTCCAAGGACGAATTGATCGCGGAGCTATTCGTGACCCGCAGCCTCGCCACCAACCGCGAGCGGCTCAACGAGTTGAAATTTGCGGAGGAAAAAGGCGGCGGCCGCGCGCCGATCGACGCCATCTTGCACGCGCTGGTGGGCCCTACCCTGCGCGGCTGCCTCGGCCCCGACCGCGAAGGCTCGACCGCGGCACGCTTCATGATCCGCGCATCCATTGAATCGGTGCCGCCGATCCGCCGCATCAAGAACCGCGAGGTCGATCATTTGCGCAAATTCATCGCCGCGATGCGCCGCTCGCTGCCCGGCCGCGACGACGCCGAGCTCTATTGGGGACTGCATTTCGCGCTGGCGATGTCGCATCACACCATCCGGGAAAAAGAGCGGCTGACCAGATTGTCGGAAGGGCAATGCGACCTCAACGACGTCGGTGCCATCGTCGACCGCGTCGTTTCGGTCTCGGTGATGGCGCTGACCGGCGACGAGACGCCGGCGAAAAAGACTCCGGGCAAGTTGGTGGCGCGGGAAGCGCGATGAGAAGGCAGATACATGGTCGGGCTCGACTCTCTCTCCACGTCATTGCGAGCGAAGCGAAGCAAATCCATAGTCCCGCGTGGGGATAGATGGATTGCTTCGCTGCGCTCGCAATGACGACAAGTGCCGAAGCGCCATAAGCTGTCGTCCCCCGCGAAAGCGGGGATCCAGTACACCGCGGCTTATCGGGTTCAATCACTCTCTTCTCTGGAATACTGGATCGTCCGCCTTCGCGGGTGATGACGACTGAATATGCCTTTGATCTCGCGACGCATTGCGCCCGAGGTTTGCTATCAACTCCCGCCCTCCGATTCAGAGGGCGCAGGGAAGACCGGGTGCTGGCTGCACCCGCAAAGTGCGCAAAAGAACACGCACACGAGCATACAGGTACAGCGGGAGCATCCCGGCCTTCCCTGCGCAGTGGCTTTACGGCTTACTTCGAGCTCTCCCCGGTGAACGGCTCTTTTGCCACCGTCGCTCCGCGAGCTAACCCGCGAAACTTAGCGCCAGCACCGCGACGCCAGGACCACACGACTTCGCCGTACGCGTCAGGCGCCACCGTCTTGCGCGCCACCCCGCGCGAGGCATCCTGGCAGCCTTTGGGCGTGACGCCGATGCACCCGGAACATCCGTGCGCGCATTGCATCGTCGCCAGCGCCATTTCGACGGTGCTGCAGCATGTGGTGGGCAACGAAGTCGGCGAGATCACGCTGACGAGCCCGACGGCTGCCGGCGTTACACGCAAGTGGACGCGGCTGCAGGACTATAGTGACGAAGTTTCCAGCTCGCGCATCTATGCGGGTTTTCACTATCGCTTCTCCGCCGAAGCCGGCAAGGAAATGGGAAAGAAGATTGGTGACCTGACGGTTGCGACGCAGATGCTGGGCGCCGTGGCCGATGCCCAGCAAAAACGTTGACCGGCGGAACGACAATCGAAAGGCCGCCACCTCAGGCGGCCTCCGAGCATCCCCCGTCTGCTTGTGCGCGGATAAACCAAATGCCGGCAGCGCCGAAACGTTGATCGAGCCGTCGGGAACGCACAGGTCGGCAATCTCGTTGTAGGATCAGGCCTTGCGGGCGTTTTGACGCCAATCGACGTCTCGCCGGGATAAGGATCGCATGATGGAGCTCTAATGCCGACACGATCGACGATCGCGCGCATCTGGCGCGGCCGGACACGGCCTGACATTGCAGACAAATATGAAGCCTATCTGAAGGCGGAAGGGATCCCGCCCCTGGAGAAGACGGCGCTGGGCGTGCAGCTATTTCGGGAAGATCGTGAACAGGAGAGCTGGTTCACGACGATTTCCTACTGGCCAGACCTCGACGCGATGACGGCTTTCACCAAGGGCGAGCCGACCAAGGTTCACCATCTCGCGCGGGATCCGGAATTCCTGATCGAGCTGCCGGAGTTCATTCAGATCCACCGGATTCTGGTCGACCGCCAGGGCCTGCGCTGAATTGAACGCGCTATGTCATCGCGACACAATCAATCTCGATATCGAAAGGCGCGAACCATTCGGGAATGCAAACGAAGATGCGCGCCGGGGGATCTTCCGGAAAGTAGCGGGCATAAACCGCATTGACCGCGGCGAAATGCGCAGCCGAGGTGCAGTAGACGTTGCACTTCATAACGTTCTGCAGCGAGGAGCCCGCAGTCTGTAGACACAGTTGCAATTGCTCGAGCACGAGTTCGGTCTGGCACTCGATGGGACCTACGAAAATCTCGCCGGTCGCCGGGTCGAATGGCGGCAGGCCCGAGACGAATACCATGCCGCCGCCGCGTGTGACCGGCGAAACCGGCGCGTTCCGTTTCGCGAGCCATGACGAGATCGGTTCGACGCGAATGACCTCCCGTTTCATGCTGGCCCCTGTGAATAAATTGATCGAGGTGCCAGACTAGCTCACTTCGGGGATATCATGCTTCGATAGTATCGAACTGTGAGTGTGGAAATTGAGCAAATTTCGGCTGAACGCCCCGAGCCATCGATGCAAGCAACCTCCCGTCGCTATTCCCGGGCTCGCTAAGCGAGAGCTCTGATGTGCAGTGCACATCAGAGAATCTTTCCCTTCCGACTGTGCGGCCCTATGGATTCCGGGTTCGCGCCAAGTGGCGCGCCCCGGAATGACGGAGGAGCATTTGTCGAGATCAGACGATCTTCTTCTCCTTCAGCGCTTCCACTTTCGACCCGTCATATCCGATCGTCGCCAGCACGTCCTTGGTGTCGGCGCCGAGCAGCGGCGGGGCGCGATAGTCCTTCACGGGGGTGCCGGAGAAGGTGATGGCGTTGCGGATCAGCGACAGATCGGGCTGCAACGGATGGTTGACTTTGACCTGCATGCCGCGCGAGCGGACATGTGGATCGGAGAACACCTGCGAGAAATCGTTGATGGGCCCTGACGGGACGCCGGCCTTCTCCAGTTCGTCCAGCCAATAGGCGACGGGCTTCTTCAAAAACAGCCCGGCGAAGATTGCCATGATCTCCTTGCCGTGGACGACGCGGTCGTTGTTCTTGATGAAGCGCGGATCGGTGGCGAGTTCGGGCGCGCCGAGCACGGCGCAGGTGCGCTGGAACTGGCCGTCATTGCCGACCACCAGCATCAATTCGCCGTCGGTGCAGCGGAACACGCCGGCCGGCATGCCGCCATTGCCCCAGGTGCCGCGCCGCGGCGGGGTCTGGCCGTTGACGAGGAAGATCTGCGCGTAATGCGACAGCGCGGCGATCACGGTGTCGAACAGGCAGACGTCGACATGCTGCCCCTCCCCGCCATTGGCCTTGCGGTGATAGAGCGCGGCCAGAATGCCGATCGAGGCGTTCATGCCGGTCATGTAATCGACGATGGAAGGACCCACCTTCATCGGGCCGGCGCCGGGCTCGCCGTCGATATGACCGGTGACGCTCATCAAACCGCCCATCGCCTGCAGGATCGCATCATAACCGGCGCGCGGCGCGTAAGGCCCGGTCTGGCCGAAACCGGTCACCGAGCAATAGATGATGCCGGGGTTGATCGCCTTGATCGATTCGTAATCGAGCCGGTAACGCTTGAGATCGCCGACCTTGTAGTTCTCCATCATCACGTCGCAGCTCTTGGCGAGTTCGCGGACAATCTCCTGCCCTTCCGGGCTCGCGATATTGACAGTGACGGATTTCTTGTTGCGGTTGGCGCAAAGATAGAACGAGTTGTTGTTGTTCTGCTTGCCCTCGGGGTCTTTCAGGTAAGGCGGGCCGAAGGCGCGCGCATCGTCGCCGCCGCCGGGACGTTCGATCTTGATCACCTCGGCGCCGAGATCGGCCAGCATCTGCGCCGACAGGGGCCCCGCGAGCACCCGCGTCAGGTCGAGAATTTTGATGCCCGAAAGTGGCAGAGCCGACATGAACTTCCTCCGAAATTTTTGGCGTGGTGGCGCGGGAACACGTCCGGCGCTGTGATGCTTGCCGATACACTATTTTGTGCGGCTGAGCCCTGCATTACCGGCATGACCCCATCCGTTCACCGCCCGCTGACGCGCAAGGCACCCGGACACGCCGAAAGTCATTAGGAGCGCAGGAACGGATACGGCATTCCCGGGAGCGGCCAGCACGTCGCTGAAAATAGAACGGCCCGCCAAGGCGGGCCGTTCCATTATCAAACCGTGATGATCGGGCCTATCGGCTGCTGCTGGCCTTGGCGCGGCTCGCCCGCCACTCCAGGAATTCGCGATACAGGGGATCGCGTTCCTGCGGGGCGAGTGCTGCGGCCGGCGCGGCAACCGGCGCGGCAGGCCGCACCGCACCCGATGCGGCCGATACGGCCGCGCCCGGAGGCATGTTGCGATCGAGCCATTCCTGCGCCGCCTTGAAGCGGGTCCAGCCGGACACCGTCGCCCGCGGCGCCATTTCCCGCCACTTCGGATGGAACGGCGGACGCTGCAACTGCGCGACCTTGTCGAACATCGTATCCACCAGAAGCGACAGGCGGCGATAGCGGTCGCTGTTCGGCGCCCAGTTATACGACGCCAGCACCGCTTCGGCCGCAATCGTCTCCACCGAACCGCCGTCCGCCACCAGGCCCGGATAGTCCGCCGCCGACAGCTTGGAAGGCAGGTACTCCTCCTGCAGCGGCTTGGCGTAGTCGACCGGGACCAGATGCAGGTTGCGATCGTTGACCTGGTTCAGCCATTGCAACGGCTTGCCTTCGATCGCAACGATCGCGTCGACCTCACCCTTGCGCAGCATGTCCACCGCCAGTCGCGGCTCCTGGTAGATCAGATGCGGCCTGATCCCGAGCCGCTCGAAGACGTTGATCGCGGTCACGAAGGTCGAGCTGTCAGGCAAATCGACCACCACGGTCTTGCCGTCGAGATCCCGCATGCTGGTGATCGTCTTGGGCGCGAGGACGTGCATCTCCTCATTGAACATCTTGGCCACATAGACGAACTGGTTGCGGATGTCCTTGGCGAAATCCTTGCGATCGAGATAGGCGAGTGTGTCCTTGCGCACGATGCCGGCGTCGACGCCCCGCAGCAGCAGAATGTCCGCCACCGCCTGCACCGATCCGCGGCCCATGACCGGCAGGATCCGCAGCGCCGTGCCGTTGTCGAGCACGGAGGCGAGATCGGCGCCCACCTGGGCGTAGGTGGAGCCGAACGAGCCCGTCATCAGGCTCACGGTATTGGCGTTGAGCTGGTTGGCCAGATCGCGCTTGGTGGCGGTGCCGTACTTGAAGATCGTCTTGAAGGAGTCGCTGACCGCGCCCGGATCGATGCCGCTTCGCACCGGGCCGAAGTGCTGCCAATTGCCGTTGGTAAAGCGCATCATCCGCATCTGCTCGATCGGCGCATGATCGGACGGGCTGGTATTGATCAGGATGCCCTGCACCATCATGGGAAGCTGGACACCCTTGATCGCGCGGGCCTGCCTCATGATGTTTTCGCGCGAGAGATCGTCGCCGCAGTTCTTGAGCACCTCGACCAGGGTCTTGCTGACCAGATAGCCGAGCACGGCCTGGCCGTTGGTCTTGCTCACGCTCGGGACATAGCGCTGCATGAAGGCGCTCCACTCGCGGAACACCGCGTCGCCGGCCGCCGCCGCGTCTTCGCCCTCCAGCCTGTATGCCGCCGACAACAGCCCTTCCGCATTTTGCGGGCCAGCCGGCTGAATCACCGCCGAGTACGAATTGGCGATCGACGCCACGAAATGGTTCGGCCTCCAGCCGAGTTCGGCGCTTCGCCGGATCGCCATGATGGCGAATTTCGGCGTGGTGAACTCGATGAAGACGTCGGCGTTGGAAGCCTTCAGCTTGGCCATCTGCGCATCGATATTGGTATCGGTGACCTTGTAGGGAGCCTCGGCCACGATCGCGACCTTGCCGCCCAAGCCGTCCCTCAGGCCCTTCAGGTATTCCTTGCCCATGCCATCCTCCTGATAGAGGACGGCGATCCGGCTGCGGGGATGGTTCTCCAGGATATACTGCGCAAAGATTTGCGCTTCAGCCGTGTAGGTCGGCAGGAAACCCATGGTCCAGGGAAATTCGCCCGGCTGGTCCCAAGCTGCTGCGCCCGACAAGGCAAAAAGCTGCGGGACTTTCTTTGAGTTCAAATAGGGCTGGATCGCCGCGTTGGTGTTCGTACCGATGGTTCCCAGGATGAAGAGGGCCTGGTCGTCCTCGACGAGCTTGCGGGTCATCTCCATGGTTTTGTTGGGGTCGTAGGCGTCGTCATAGGTGATCATATTGACCTTGCGGCCATTGATGCCACCCTCGGCGTTCACCTTGTCCAGATAGGCCGAGATGACCTTGGCGATGACGCCGTAGGCGGAAGCCGGACCGGTATAGGGGGCGGTGTTGCCAATCCGGATTTCGTTGCTGCCCGGAGGCGCCGCGTGCACCTGATCGTTCATCATCGAGCCGGCCATCGCGGCCAACACCAGCGCCGCTGCCGCGTTGCGCCGAGGGGCGATGTTGAGCCGGCGCAGGGCGTCGCGGGCCGAAGCCCAGAACAATTGCTCCATACGCCTGCGAGTGATGCCGATCGTAGCTCCCATTACAGTCCCCCTGTGAGCCCATACTCTGCAAAATAATAAGTGCGTGATGCGAGCGGGCACCGTTTCAACCCTACTCGCCGACATTGTGTCTCAATCCGATTGATTTTGTGGCGAGTCCAGGCGTTCCGTAAGGCATGGTTAGCAAGCGCGTATTTCGCCCTTAGAAATGCACCAGATTGCCATTAATGCGTCACGCGGACAATCAGCGCGTGTTCGCTTCGCGCCCGCGGAGGCCCACAGCGCATCCATCTGCGGCACGATAGCAGCGACATCTTGACTAAATTTTAAACGATGGAGCGGGTGAAGCGAATCGACCCCCCGCTTGGCGCGCGGATCATCCGATCGTCAAATCCCGGCCGCGGGCTAACCGGCTATCGCCTAGTTGCGGCGAGCCACATGACCCGGCGTCACGTGAACACAGGGAGCGTCGACCGCCCATTCTCCCCAACAGCATCCCAGGAACCAGTCTGGCCCTTCCAAGTTCATAGGCTCGCGCTGCCGGCATGATGCGGCGGCGCGGCACACCGTAATCAAGAACAAGGCGGTCAGCCACCGGGCGCGTCCGGCGGCAAGACCGGACGGATTATATGAACGGAGAGATCAAATGAGGATTGCGCAAATTGCCCCGCTGTTCGAGAGCGTGCCGCCGCGGCTCTATGGCGGGACCGAGCGGGTCGTTGCCTACCTGACCGAGGAGCTGGTCCGGCAGGGGCATCAGGTGACGCTGTTTGCGAGCGAGGACTCCATCACTTCCGCCGAGCTCGTTCCCTGCACTCCCCGCGCCCTGCGCCTCGATCCCGACGTCCGCGACCCCGTACCCCACCACATGGTCATGCTCGACAAGGTGCGCGAGCGCGCCGACGAGTTCGACATTCTGCATTTCCACGTCGACTATCTGCATTTCCCGCTGTTCCGGTCCGAGCGCGGACGGACACTGACGACCCTTCACGGCAGGCAGGACCTTCCCGACCACATGCCGTTCTACCGGCGATTTTCCGATATGCCGCTGGTCTCGATATCCAACGCCCAGCGCGCGCCGCTTCCGGGCGCGAACTTCGTCGGCACCGTCTATCACGGGCTGCCGCCCGGCCTGCACACGCCCAGCCACGACCGGCACGGCGGCTATTTGGCCTTCCTCGGCCGCATCTCGCCGGAGAAACGGCCTGACCGCGCTATCGCAATTGCCCGCGCGGCAGATCTTCCGCTCAAGATCGCAGCCAAGGTCGACAAGGCGGACGAAGCATACTACCGCAACGTCATCGCACCGATGCTCGACGGCGGCGGGGTCGAGTTCATCGGCGAGATCAATGACAATGGCAAAGGTGAATTTCTCGGTGGGGCCGCCGGGCTGCTGTTCCCGATCGACTGGCCCGAGCCCTTCGGTCTGGTGATGATCGAGGCAATGGCCTGCGGCACACCGGTGCTGGCATTCCGCTCCGGATCGGTGCCGGAAATCGTCGAGGATGGGCTGACCGGCCGGATCGTCTCCGACGTCGACGAGGCGGTGCGCGCGGTTCCGGAATTGCTGGCGCTGGACCGCAAGGCGATCCGCGCCCGCTTCGAGGAGCGCTTCTCCGCGGCGCGAATGGCAGCGGATTACGTCAAGATCTATCAGAAGATGCTACGCAGGCAGACCGCACCGCAACTCGAACTCTCGGCAATGGCCGCACGTTCGTCCACGGCCAACGGGCACACCCCCGACGCCTCCTCGGCGTCCGCGCGCAAGGACAATTGAGTACGGCTCCGGCAGGCTGGCTATCATGAGCAATCGCTCATGATAGCCGGCGGCGGTTTGCGGTTGCCCTCACTGGGAGCGATTGGTCTTTCGGCGCGAGGCAGGAAGATACGGACCGCGGGCGAGTTCACCTTCTATCCGCTAGCAAACTGACGCCCGATGGAGATAAAGCGGAGGGAGGCCGGCAACGGCCTCCCTCTACAAGCATCATGCCGTCACGCGGGGATGGCTCTGGTGCAGATACCAGAGTCGCAGAGCCGCAACGGCCGCCACCACGACCCCGGCAACGACGTGGAGTGTCGTAGTGGTCTGGTTGGCCGAGAAGTGCACCACCCACGGCGACAGCGCCACCCAAACACCGGCGGCAAGAGCTAGCCACTCCTGCCATTCGGCGAAAATCGCCAGCGCTGTTACTGCAAGCGCAGCGATCAGGATGCCACTCAACCAGGCATTCCAGTTCGTGGGGCTTTCAGCAGCAAAACCCAAGGCCCACGGCGACACGAACAAGCCCAGGCCGATTACAAGATTGACGACATCGGCGATCATGTCCTTTTTCCAGACGTTGTTCACGGTTGCAACTCCTTACACTGGCTCCTTTCAATTCACTGTTGCAGTTCGATTGACCTGTCATTGTTGATTGGCAGCACCCTTGGCGCGGGCGGGGGCGCGATGCTCCCGCCAGCCCCGCGGTTACTTGCCGTTGATGGCGATCCGTTTCACCTTCTGCTGCGCGGTCGGTGACTTCGGCAGCGTCACGGTGAGGACGCCATTCTTGAACGACGCCCCGACCTTATCCTGGTCGATATCATCGACCGGGATGGAACGCGCGAAGCGCCCGTAGTAGCGTTCGCTGAAGCGACGCTCCTTGTCTTCGGTCTCGCTCTTCTTCTCACCGCTGATGGTCAACATCCCGTTCTTCAGTTCGACATTGAGGTCCTTCTCTTCGAGACCGGGGAGTTCAGCGATGACCTTGACTTCCTTTTCGGTCTCGTTGACCTCGAGGTTCGGCCAGCCCATCGCCTGGGAGCTGAACGGAGCGATGTCGAATGACCGGAACGCATCGTCAAACAGCCGATTCATCTCGCGGTGAAGCGCGAGGAACGCATTGGGCTCGTTGCGGTGCAGGCTCAGATCACGAGAGCCATTGTTCCACGGAATGAGATCACGTAGTGCCATAGTTCTCCTCCTTTCTGTTCTTCATGCTCGCTGGACAGAACTCACCCGCGCGCGGCCAAGCCGCGCACAGGCGGTTCGACAGCCTCAGACGGAATTCCGTCAGGCCGCCTGCTTCTGCTCGATTTGCTTGTTGTCGTTGCCGGCGGTTTCGATCGCGATGCGACGCGGCTTCATGGCTTCCGGCAACTCCCGAACCAGAGCGATCTTGAGCATACCGTTCTCAAAGGTCGCCTCCTTGACCTGGACATAGTCCGCCAGCTTAAAGACGCGGCGGAACGGCCGCATGGAGATTCCCTGGTACAGGTAGTTGTGATCACCCTTCTTGGCCTTTTGGCCCTCAACCGTGAGCGTCGATTGCTCCGCGGTGATGGTGATCTCCTCCGGGGTGAAACCGGCCAGCGCCAGCGAAATCTGGTACTGGTCCTCGCCGGTGCGCTCGATGTCGTACAGCGGATACGTATCGCTGTCGTTCATCGTGTCGTTGACGAGGTCGAACAGGCGATCAAACCCGACGGTCGAACGCCAGAACGGAGACAGATCGTAGGTTCTCATAACCACATCCTCCTCTTGAGCAACATGGATAGGAGCAACGCCGGGATGTCCCCGGCGGTCTTGGCCGGATCCTGACGGCATCCGGCGCCATACCTGTGGCACCACAAGAACTAGAACCGTCCGATTTGATTTCAAGGCTACAATCGGCGCGCGTGTTTAGATTTTTTTACCGCCTCGACCGGTGTTGAAGCACGACGCGCCACATCGCCGCCGCCGTGGTGATGGTTCGCAGAACGGCGCCGTCCGGCCACTGCGGAACGAGTGCCTGCGCGCGCCGCCGCGTCCGAGCGTCACACCTCTTGACGCCGCGCGGAGCTTCCCTAGATCGACCGCCGCCAAGGCCCGTGCAGGATTGGCGCGCCGGATCCGCATGGAGAAGGCGGTTGGGTATCCCACGTTGCTTTCAGGAGGATGTGGTTATGAAGTCGACATATCACGCCGAGTCGGTGCTGCGTTGGTGCACGGCAGTTGTCCGTCTGCTGAAGCGGCTTGCCGGTCGGAGAGCGGCGTCATCCAGGAACTGGCGCATCAGGCTCTCTCCTCGCAACGGCTAGTGCTGGAGGAAGAACGATGCGCGGTCTACTCGCAGCTTTCGTCGTATTCGCCCTGCTGTTCAGCGCAACCGAAGCGACCGGTGCGCAGCGGAAAAAGCCGAAGCAACCTGGCAGTTCGAACGTAGTCGTTCAGACGGAAGCGCCGGAGCGGCCGGTGTCCGGTCGGAACACGACGTCCAGCCGTTCGACCACCGTGATCCCGACTTTCCGAGCCGAGGACATCGTCCCGGATATCTGCAAGGGGTGCTCCTCCTGACCGGCTGTGGACCTGGTCATAGTTGCACAGAGAATGGCGCGTGGGCGGCTTGACGGAGGCCAGGCCGCAACTGGTTTTCCTTCGCCAGAAGTGGGAGGGACAAAATGGAGAGGGTTGGAATTGACGGATTGAAAACGACGACGCCAGAAGCGGCCGTGAACGACAATCATATGCCGGACCGGCGCCTGACCCCGTCCCCATTCCCGAGGGATGCGGTAGCTCGCATCTTCCGGCCCGCACGATCGGCAATGAGCTCAGGAAAGGCCCGCACCAAGGGCTGGCGGCTTACCTTCGAGCGTCGCAGCGCCCCCTATGTCGAGCCCCTGATAGGATGGACCGGGGACGACGACCCGCTCGCGACGGTCGAGCTCAGCTTCCCGACGCTCAGGTCGGCGATCCGCTACGCCGAGGGGCAGAGACTTCCGTATGTCGTTGAGGCGACCGAGGAGCAGAACGCAAACCAGCGACAGTCCCGCAAGATGAAGCACGCCTTCTCCGATGAGACCTCGAACGCCTTGCCTGGGTTTCTTGCGAAGGCATGCCGGAGAACGGCCGCCCCTCGCGCCTCCACGAGGTGGAGCTTGCCCCGCTGGCGCTCGAGCGCGGCAGCGCACCGGCGGAAAGCGCCGCGCGGGCGCCGGCACAAGCGGCTCAAGCCGTCGCGGCGTGAGCGTTACGGTTATCCATGCCGCGACCGGACGGATGCGGTCTTCGCGGGCCCGCAGCCAGCATCAACGAAATCAGGCGGAGCCGGCTTGGCGGTGGAGGCAGCCGGGGCTGCTCCCCTCCACCGGCACGCCGCTGACGGCGATCGGCTTTCAAGCAATCCCCGAAGGAACAATCTGCAAGCAGCGACATTCTGTGAAACGCCGCCGGGTTGATGCGCCTGGGCGCCGTTTCCGGGCCCGGCACATGCTCGGTAGCTCGCACCCACTTTGCTCTGAGGAGGAATTGGATATGAGCACCCTGTCAGTTCTATCGAACCTACCTGCGCTTCACTCTGAAGGCGGGCTCTCCCGCTACCTCGCCGTCATCAGAAAATTTCCGCTGCTGAGTGCGGCCGACGAGGCTGTCTACGCGCGCCGCTGGCACGAACAAGGCGATCGCGAAGCAGCCTATCGCCTGGTGACAAGTCACCTCCGGCTCGCTGCGAAGCTGGCGCTACGCTATCGCGGCTATGGCCTCCCCATCGCTGACCTGATCTCAGAAGCGAATCTGGGCCTGATGCATGCGGTGAAGCGGTTCAAACCCGAAAAAGGTGTCCGGCTCGCCACTTATGCGATGTGGTGGATCAAGGCGACCGTCCATGAGTACATCCTGAAGTCGTGGTCGCTGGTGAAAATAGGCACTACTGCTGCCCAGAAGAAGCTATTTTTCAACCTGCGAAAACTGAAAAGCCGGATTTCTGCAGGCGAGGACGGCGATCTGTCGCCCGAGCAGGTCAAATACATTGCCGACGAACTGGCGGTCGATTCCCGCGAGGTCGTCGAGATGAATGGGAGGATGCGGGGTGATATTTCACTCAACCTACCCATGGCTCGGGAGGACGATTCCGAGGAAATGCAGGACTGGCTGGTCGATCGGGCGCCGGATCCCGAAAGTCAGTTGTCGGAAGCACAAGATCGCGACCAGGTAAGGCGCGCGTTGAAAGACGCGCTTGCCGGCCTGACTCCCCGCGAACAGCATATCATCGGAGCACGCTTTCTGGCCGAACAGCCGAAGACATTGGAGGAGCTTGGCGCCACCTTCGGTGTGTCCCGCGAGCGGATCCGCCAGATCGAGGTTCGCGCGCTACAAAAGATCAGGGGCGCACTGCGCGCTCGCCTCGGCGGGAACGCTTCCCAATTGTGGGCGCTTGAGGCTGTCGCCAATTTCCCGCGCCATCCAATTGGCTAAAGCAAAAGAGGGAAGCCAAAGAGGGCGAGCACCGCACTGCGGTGCTCGCCCCAGCCTGCGAAGAAAGTCTTCCCATGCTCTCCGCCAGTTGCGGAGGCGCATCGATCGAGGAACGACTCACGAAGTCGCGCTTTGAATCGAGAGTGTGTCTGGTTCGAGTTTCGCAAATGCGTACGCCGTCCATCGTGCCGGAAGGTGGGGACCACGACGTCTACCTCGTGCTCGACGATCTGGGTCGGATTGGACGAGCATGGCGCGAGACCAGCGAGGAGAGTACCGGGCGGGCCATGCTGATCCGCGAGTTGTTTGAAGGCCAGTACGTCAACCCGGTGCGCATCGTCGCCTTCAACATTGGCGAGGGATGGTCGCGCGACGTGACGGCTGATATCGCCGACGAACTCCGCGAGCGCTGCATCGATCTCGATGAGGTACCGGTTGGTCTCGAAGATTTCCTGGAACGCACGAGGCAAGCTACCTAAACTCGGCTGACCACGGGCAGCGGCCGCTGCCGAGGTTCAAAACCGCCGTCCCGGCTATATGAGCAGCGGGTTGCCTGCGGCCTGAGTAGCGACGCGCCCAGCGATGCAAGAAAAGATTGGAGCGGGTGAAGGGAATCGAACCCTCGTATTCAGCTTGGAAGGCTGCTGCTCTACCATTGAGCTACACCCGCGCTGGCGTTGACCTAACACGCCGTGCCGGCGGCCTCAACCCGCCCCCACCGGCCCTCGTCTGAACAGTACTGTTGGACCCATCGGTCGGTCCGGGCCCTTAACAGGGCCTGATTCGCTGCTTATATTGATGTTTCCATCAACAATGAAAGGAGGTGATCCAGTGTCTTATACCAAGCGCTGTCACCTCGCTGGGATCGCCCGCTAGGCTTGTTTTTTTGGCCTGGCATCGGGGCGCTCTCAGCCCTGGACCAGCGAGCACAACAATCGGGGCGCGACGGGAGCCATCCCGCCGCGCCTTTTAATTGCCGATCAAAAGCCGCAGAGATTGACGAAGCGCCGGCCGCGGCGGTTTTCGACGATGCGCTCGCCGCCATTAATGGCCGAGCTGCGGTAGTAGCGGGTGGCCGCTGACGTCGTGCCAATCGCCGGCCTGCGACGATGACCCGCAGGACCTGGCGGCATCGCAAATGATCATGGCTGGCTTGCTTCGCATGACCGTCTCCGCGAAGGGTGCGCGTTCGCTCGCGTTCTCCTCATCAGCCGTGAGCTTGCAACGGCACGTTCAAGGGCGATTAATATATCGTGTTTCCGGAATGTTTCGTCGCAGACCATTTGTCGGGATGATCCGGGTCGAATCGTCCTTTAAAGGGCAGCCAATCCGCCCGCCATAAAGGAGAAAGCGATGCTCTACGCCATGCTAGCCTATCACGTCGAAACCGAGGTCACGTCCTGGAGCCCGGAGGAGGACGCAGCCTTGATGAGCGAACTGCTGGCGGTGCATGAGCGGCTGAACGCCAAGAAGGTGCTCGGGCCGGCGGCGCGGCTGGGCGGCACGGCCGAAGCCCGCACTCTGCGCGGACCGGGCGCGGGAATGGTCATCGACGGGCCATTTGCCGAGACCAAGGAGCAGTTACTGGGTCTGTACGTGCTGAATTGCGCCGACGAGGAGGAAGCGATCGCGATTGCCCGCGACCTGCGGCGCGTCAATCCATCCGCCGTCTACGAAATCCGCCCGATCAGGCTCTATCTTCCCGGTGAAGCGTTGCCGGAAACCACGAGCGAACCCGGTCAGGGCTGACGCTTCATGCCGGCGACGAGCTTGGTAATCAGAAATGCGGCGAGTTCGCCGTGCCCACGATACCAGCCGAAGCTCGCGGGCCACCACCCGCCGGCACGCGTTGGGCTTCGGCGAACTCGCGCATCGATGACCAAGAAACTTGCGCGGCCGGCTCCGGCCTATTGTAAATACGCATCAATGGCACGGCATACTGCACTGCAACGGGCCCCAAACAGGAACAATAAATGACTCGCTATCGGGGCCTACCATCCCCACATTGAATGCATCACCGACACAATGCCCCTGGGCGTCGGTGGCTGAGAGTGTTGTGCTCCCGCCTGCAAAGGAATTGGAAAGCACGATGCCTCATTCAAAAAATCGTATTCTGTCCCGAGCAAGCCCGGTCGATCTCGAAGACCTCCGGCCGCATCTTCGCATTGTCGAAGTGCAACACGGCAAGGTCATTGTGGAGAGCCGCGCGCGCGTCAATCAGGTGTACTTCCCGCACAGCGGTATACTTTCGTCCGTTGTTGAACTGGAAGATGGCTGGGCCATCGAAAGTGGCATGATCGGAAACGATGGTGCTTTCGGGGCTGCACAAGCGATCGACAGCAAGGCGTCGCTGCATAAGGTGGTGGTCCAGGTATCCGGCCTTGCAAGCGTCGTGGATGCGGAGCACCTCAAAGCGGTTGCCCTGTCTTCTCCCGACCTGCTCGCGCTGCTCATCAAGTACGAACAATTCTTCCTCGGCCAAGTGCAGCAAACGACCGCCTGCAACGCGATTCACAGCGTTGAACAGCGGACGTGCAAGTGGCTGGTCAGGATGTGCGATCTCGTGGGCACCGAACTGCCGGTGACGCAGGAGTTTTTGGCGCAGATGATGGGTGTGAGGCGAACCAGCGTCACCAGCGTTGCCAGCCAACTGCAAAAAGAGGGGCTGATCTCGTACAGCAGGGGCAAGCTAAGCGTCCTGGACGAGGATCTCCTGCAGCGCCGCGCGTGCGAGTGCCACCGAACTGTTCGGGAACTGTATGCTATCGAGTTCGATGACACCGAACGAGCAGCGCTTCCGTCCCGCCAGAGCACCTCTCCTTGAGTTTGAGGGCTTGGCCTGCTGCCGGCTGGCTCGGCAGTCTACCAGAGCCGTTTTCTGGCAAACGCGTGCCCAGAGCCGGACTTCAGATAGCGCTCGGATGTGCGAGCCTTTTGTTCGTTCGAGAACGCGACGTATGTAACCGGTCTTCCACGGCAGAAATTTCGACGTATGGGGAAATTTGCTGCATTATGGTCCGACAGTCGCCTCTGAACGTCAGACGCCATTCCGACGTAGCGCTGGTCGGAATAGCATTCGCTTTGTAACAGGTAAACATAATGCATCTGGAGCGGCCCTCCTTCGCCAAGGCTACGGAGGACATCCTGCTTCGCGGTCAGGCAGGCTGCAATCCTGCGAAGCGCCTTGGCGCGAAGCAGGATGGTGGGGAAGGAAGGACTCGAACCTTCGAAGCCATACGGCGGCTGATTTACAGTCAGCTCCCTTTGCCACTCGGGACACTTCCCCGTCCAACAGCGTCACCGAACCGGCCGCCCGAGTGGCGGAGGACCGGACCCAAGGATGACGCTGAGGCCGAAAGCCCGTTTCGAAACGGCTGCGGCCGGCGCGTTTATGGGCGAAGCGGGATGGCAAAGTCAACCAACGCGGATCACCAAAAATAGGTTCGATAAAGCCAAATTGCCATATTCCGGCCCCCGTGACACAAGCTCCCCATGAGCGACCGCGACCGAAAGCCGCCGTTCCGCCGTGGCGGCGGCAAACCCTTCGAAAAAGGGCGAAAATTCGCCCGTCTGCCGGGCCGGCGCGACCGGGACTCGAGCCCCGACGGGCCGGTGATTCTCTATGGCTGGCACACGGTTACGATGGCGCTGGCCAACCCGGGGCGGCGGATCCGAAAGCTGTTCCTGACCGAAAACGCCGCCCGGAGGCTCGCGGACGAGAATATCGATACCCGCGTTCCCCCGGAAATCGTCCGGCCAAACGTGATCGACCAGCGGCTCGGCCCCGACGCCGTGCATCAGGGACTGTTGGCAGAGGCCGATCCCCTACCCTCGCCCGATATCGATACGCTGCCGCAGGACGGCATCGTGCTGGTGCTCGACCAGATCACCGATCCGCACAATGTCGGCGCGATCATGCGCTCGGCGGCGGCGTTTGCGGTGAAAGCGATCGTCACCACCGCCCGCCACAGCCCGGAGGCGACCGGCGTGCTGGCGAAATCCGCCTCCGGCGCACTGGAACTGGTGCCACTGGTGACCGTGCAGAATCTCGCCCGTGCGCTGACCGAACTGAACGACCGCGGCTTCTTGACGGTCGGGCTCGACAGCGAGGGCACTGAGGATCTCGCCGCCGTGCCATTGCAGCAACCGCTGGCGCTGGTGCTCGGCGCCGAAGGCAAAGGTTTGCGGCAACTCACCCGCGAGACCTGCCGGGCGGTGGCGCGGCTCGACATGCCCGGCGAGATCAAGAGCCTCAACGTCTCGAATGCCGCAGTGCTCGCGCTCTATATCGGCGCAAGCCGATTGGGACTTATGAAGTAGGAACGCCCGCTCGCGGAAGCGAACGGGCGCCGAAGCTCTCAAGCTATCGTTAGATCAGTAGTACCGGCGCAGCACGCGCTGACCGTGGTAATAACGCGGCGCGTAGCCGTGGTGATAGCTGTGGCGATGATAGTGGCGGTACGCGCGATACGGACGGTTATAGCCATAGCCGTAGCCGGAGATCGCGCCTTCGCGATAGACCGGACGCGGCGCCAAGTTGCCCGGACCAGTGTAGGTCGGACCCTGGTTGACGTAATAATACTGCTGCTCCGGATCGGGCAGTCGCTCGCGGACCCAGCCGCCGCAAGTACTGCAGCCCGCATAGCCGTAGGTCACGGACGGCGCGACATAGACCGGCGCTGCGCAAGGGGCGTAACCGCAGGCTATCGCGGGCGCTGCGGCCATGACGGCCACTGCCGCCACCAATCCTTTAAGTATCTGACGCATTACTCTCTCCTGTTACTATTCTTCGTTGTCGGGATTCTTCTCAGCGCGGAAGGTGGTGCGGCCATCGCCTGTCATCGCGCGGCGCGTAGATGATCTCGGGCGGATCGACGGGTACGTTCGATTGCGCCGGCAGCGGCGCCGACTGTGCCGACCAGGACTGATGGTAGCTCTCGGCCGGTTGCGGCAACCGGCGGTTCGCCGGCGGCTCGATTTCCAGGCGCCCGTAGCCGGGGATGCGGCCGGCGCTCGGATAATAATGACCAACGCGCGGTACCGGATCGATGTAGCGGCCGCCGTAGATGGTCGGCTCGACATGGGTGCCTTTGCCTAGGCCCCAATCACCCTCGACCACCGCATAGGAGGCGTCGACGCCGTTAATGATGACGGGTACGCCGGGACGGCCCGGAATCACGATCTCGAAGCCGCCGCCAGCAAAGGCGGTCGACGTCGCCGCGATGAAAAGTGCCAGTGTGAAGCCAATGCGCATCGCTTGGGATCCGGTTTTCCTCACGTCCCAATTTAATCCAACCCGCCGCTTCAAGGGTTAAGGCCGCGGGCCAAATTGCCGGTAAGGCTAACGCGCAACCGTGGATCGCCATTCAATTGCGAGAAATGGCGCTATCCAAACGTTAACGCGTCGGGGATTGGAAGACCGACCCGGGAATCGGAAGGCCACCCCGGGGACTGCCTGCCGGATCGATTGTCATTTGCGCGGCGATATCGCACCATCCAGCCTCCTCCCAACGCCAGCCGAAATGCCTGAGATGACAGCCAAAACGCCTGCGAATAACGTGCTTTGGATTATGTGCGACCAGCTTCGTTATGATTATCTCGGCTGTACCGGACACCCGACCCTGAAGACGCCGAACATCGATGCGATGGCCAAACGCGGCGTGTCATTCTCCAACGCCTACGTCCAGTCGCCGATCTGCGGCCCGTCGCGGATGTCATTCTATACCGGCCGCTACATGCGCTCGCACGGCTCGCACTGGAACGGCTGGCCGCTTCGCGTCGGCGAACCGACGCTCGGCGATCACCTGAAGAAGATCGGCGTGCGCAACGTGCTGGTCGGCAAGACGCATATGGCGCCCGACCTGGAGGGACTGAAGAATCTCAGCATCCCCGCCGACTCGATCATCGGGGTGCATGTGTCCGAATGCGGGTTCGAGCCCTATGAGCGCGACGACGGCCTGCATCCGACGGGACGGCCGCGCCCGGCTTACGATAATTATTTGCGCCAGCATGGCTATGATGCGCCCAATCCGTGGGAGCATTGGGCCAATTCCGGCGCTGCTGATGACGGCAGCTTACAAAATGGCTGGCTGCTGGTGCACGCCGACAAGGCGGCGCGTGTGCCCGACGAGCATTCCGAGACGCCCTACATGACGCGGCGTGCGATGGAGTTCATCGGGGAAGCCGAGGACGATGGAAGGCCCTGGTGTCTGCATTTGTCCTATATCAAGCCGCACTGGCCCTACATCGCGCCGGAGCCCTACGCCAGCATGTACGGGCCTGGGGACGTGCAGCCGGTGATCCGCTCGCAGCAAGAACGCGCCAACGCGCATCCGGTGTTCGCCGCCTACATGGAGATGCGCTACTCGCGGAACATGTCGCGCAACGAGGCGCGCGAAAAGGTCATCCCGACCTATATGGGCCTGATCAAGCAGATCGACGACCAGATGGGCGTCTTGATGCGGTTTCTTGAGAGCCGCGGCCTGCTCGACACCACCATGATCGTGTTCACGTCGGATCATGGCGACTATCTCGGCGATCACTGGATGGGCGAGAAGGATCTGTTTCACGAGCAATCGGCCAAGATCCCGCTGATCGTGATCGATCCGTCGCCTGCTGCCGACAGCACACGCGGCACGGTCAGCGATGCCCTGGTCGAGGCGATCGACCTGGCGCCGACCTTCATCGACTATTTCGGCGCCACGCCGCCCGATCACATCCTGGAAGGCCGCTCGCTATTGCCGCTGCTGCATGGCGCGCCGCCGGCCGATTGGCGCAAGGCCGTGTTCTCCGAATATGACTACGCCATGCAGGATGTCCGCGTGATGCTGAACCAGCCGATCGAGCGCTGCCGGCTCTTCATGGTGTTCGACGGCCGCTGGAAACTCATCCACGCGTCGGGTTTCCGCCCGATGCTCTACGATCTCGAAACCGACCCGCAGGAATTTTACGACCGTGGCGCCGATCCTGCCTGCGCCGAGGTCGTGGCGCGGCTGCAAGCCGAGCTATTCGATTGGGCGCTGCATCCGAAGATGCATATCACGACGCCGAATGCGAAGATCGCGGCCTATGCGGCCCAGCAATTGCAGGTCAAGAACGGCGTGCTGATCGGCATCTGGGACGAGGCGGAACTCGGTGCGATCAGAGAAAAGATCGGCATGAAGCCATAAGAGCCGACCTCGCACATGGAACAGCGTTCTGCTCTCGGCACGTAAGACAATCAGTGAAGTTTGGAATTTGGTGTTGCGGCGGAGACACGTCGTGTCGACAAATTGCGGCTGCTCACCCCACCCTTGTTGCAGTTCCGAGCACGCGGGCGCTACGGTCACCCGGCGAAACACTTCGCAGCCCTTCGAGGAGAGCAATGAAGCCATATCGCGGCGACACCGGATTTGACCGCAGGTCCTCCATTCTCGGCAAAGCATCGTGGCGTCGACTGCAGGCGATAGCGATCGCGGTCTTGCTGCTCCTGCCGATCGGCGCAAGTTCCGCGCGTGCAATGAAGAGTTCCGCGTCGGCAGCCTCGACCGCTCATGTCTATCTGCTCCGCGGTGTGCTCAACATTTTTTCTCTGGGGCTCGATGACATTGCGGCACAGCTGAGGGCGCAGGGTATCCCGGTCACTGTTGCGAACTTCGCCTCATGGTCGTCGCTCGCCGACGAAGCCGCTGCCGGATACAGGAGCGGCAGGATCAAGACGGTCATTCTGGTCGGGCATTCGTCGGGTGCGACCGCCCTGCCCGATATGGTCGCCAAGCTGGATCAGCTTGGTGTTCCCGTGAAGCTGGCAATCGGCCTCGATTCGGTCTTTCGCACCAGCCTCTCGGGACGCGTCGGACGCTATATCAACTTCTACATCGCCAATGGTGCCGGCACGCCGGTTCAGAAAACCGGACAATTCCAGGGCAAGCTCGAAAACATCAATGTACAGGACGTGCCCGGCGTCGGGCACATGTCCATCGAAAAGAACCAGATCATGCAGCGGAAGGTGATAAGCGAGATCGACGCTGTCGTTTTCGGCCGACCTGTACCTGCTTCGGGCGCGCAGAGGCCGCGGCAGCCTGGCGCGGCAAACGCGGCGACGCCCGGCACGGCAAGCACGGCGGCGGTACAATAGTAGTTCGCACGCCGTCGCCGAAGCGGCGAGTGCCGCAAATTCTGCCGATTCCTCGACGATAGATCACCCGCAGAGTACCGGATGGCGTCGCCTGCCGGCATTCAAGGTCTGGCGTGCCCTTACGCCTAAATCGCGCGGAATGTACATGAGAAGTCCGACGCAGGTTGCGGCCGTGGTGATCCGTGCAGCCCTTTCCGTCTGCATCTTGTCAGCCCTTTGCAATCTGGCGGTCGCCGGTCCGGTCGCACGCGCGACCAATTCTGTCGCGACGGTTGCTCCCGAAATGCCCCCAGCCGCGACCCAGCCGCAGGCGCGCGTGTACCTGTTCCGCGGCGCGCTCGGCCCGATCTTTTCGCGCGGGATGGACCGCCTGACCAAGCGCCTCGAAGAGGCCGGCATCCGGGCCGACGTCTACGAATTCACCATTTGCCGGCTGATCGCCGATCAGGCGATCCGCGATTTCCGTGACAATGCTGTTCCGATCGTCCTGATCGGTCATTCGATGGGCGGGCTGTGCGCCTTGACGTTCGCCGGGATACTGAAGTCCGAAAACATTCCGGTAAGTTTGGTGGTCACGATTGATCCGGCCCACGCAAGCCCGAAGGTGCCGCTGAACGTCGAGCGCTACATTAATATTTTCCTGTCCGACAGCGTATTGGGCGGCGGCGATGTGGTGGCGGAGCAAGGTTACCAGGGGCACTATGCGAGTTTCGATCTGAAGGAACATGAGGAAGTCACCCACATCAACATCGACAAGATGGATTCCATCCACGAGCAGTTGGTGACAGCAATTTCGCAACTTGCGATGACACCTTTGCCGGATAAGGGAGAGGCGGTGCCGCTGCGCTACGTCGTTCCTTCCGATGCCCCGCTGGAGCTGTGGGACAGCGGCACGCAGCAACTCGCCCGTTCGGGCGATACCTTGCAGAGGCTTGCGGCAGTTAACCGTGTACCGCTGTGGTCACTTACCCAGGCCAATGACTATTCTGACAGTGCACCGCTGTCAGTTGGCCAGCGCGTCCTTGTTCCGCGCCGTCTTGCTCCACCTGTCGCGACACCAGCAGCCTCGCGATAGAAACGGTAGGTGCAGAGCGACGTCAGGTGCGCGGCAGGAACGGAATCAGCATCGGAACGCGACGGCAATACGATCCATAGGCATCCGCGCCGAGCTCCGCCGTTAGGAAGCCCTCCTCCATGCGGGCCTTCAACCCCATCCCGAGCGAGATCAGCACCGCACCCAGCATCGCGGTCACTGTTCCGACCGCTACACCCGTCACCAGCATCCCGGCGATAAGCCCCGTATAGATCGGGTGGCGCACAAACCCGTACGGGCCGGTGTCAATGACCCGATGGCCTTCTTTGTGCGTGATCGCGTTAGACCAGAATCGTCCGAGATGAATTCTCCCCCACCATGTGAATGAGATCCCCGCAAGTACAAGGCACGCCAGCACGTAGATGCCGAGGCTGCCAAACTGCCAGAGCGGCTTTTCCCCCAGCACCTTGCCAGTCAATGGCAAGAAAAGAATGGCCCCTGCGAAAATGGGGAAGCGGTATTTGAGCGACTCCCAGGTCATCACGTGCTTCTTCGTTTGACCAGACCAGAACGACGCCACAACCCAGCTGATGACCCACAAGATCCAGATGATGGCGAGCAACTGTGTGGGCCAGGTAGTGGTCCACCCACTCAAGGCGAAAGCCAACCATTGACCAGGATCGTTCAGCATGTCGCGGACCACCTCAAGCGATTGGATCAACCGCCGAACAGGTGCCCGACGTGAACGGTCGAGTACTCGGCGTTGAATCCCATTCAGGTTGGTTGTGGCCGGCATCAAGCAGATGCGCAATGGTTTCACGCAATACCGGTTCGACGGGGCCCGGCGCATAGCCCAGCTCTCGTTGCGCTTTTTCGATCGACAACGCCCCCGCCCGCAATGCGATACGAACGCCTTCGGCCGTGCCGGACGGAGGCCGGCGCGTCACGTGATCGGCGATGAACTCCAGCGTTGCAGTGACCATTTCGGCGACCTTGCCGTTCACTTGAATGCGCCGGACGCGACGGCCGCTGATATCAGACATGAGTTCGAGAACCCGTCTTAGCGGCATGCTTTCGCCGCCGAGAACGTAGCGATGTCCAGCGTGTCCGCGCTCCATGGCAAGGATCAGCCCTTCGGCGGCGTCGCGCACGTCGACGAGGTTCACGACAAAATCCAGATGCAATTGAAGACGTCGGTTGAGAAAGTACCGGAGCATCGCCGTCGGCGGGGTAACGTTGTGGTCATAAGGCCCGACGGGCATGGTGGGACAGCCGATAACCACCGGGTATCCGGATGCGGCCGCCTGCATAGCGAACCGGTCGGCGAGCATTTTCGAGCGCGTATATGGACCCGGCATGTCGTCCGGCAGCAACGCATCGTCAGCGACAGGAACCGTCGATGGCGAGGCACGGAACAGAATGGATTCCGTCGAGCAGTGCAGGAAGCGCTTTATGCCGCGCTTGCGCGCCGTCTCAATGACGATCTCAGTACCACCGAAGTTGACGGTGTGAAAATCGGCCTTTCGCGGCATCCACATCCCCGGCAGGCCGGCCAGGTGATAGACCTCGTCGACCCCGTCCATCGCGCGGTCCACCAGGTCCCGATCAAGCACCGATCCCCTGACATACTGAACCTGCGGCAACGCGCGAGGGGGTGGCTGAAGATCAAGCACCCTCACCTCCCGACCCCGCGCGATCAGCGCCGAGACGAGGTGCTTTCCTATGAAGCCGCTGCCGCCCGTCACCAGGATACGCGTCATGCTGCGCTTTAAGCTGAACTATTTGAGATCAAGATGCAGCACCTTGCGGATGCACTCGGATGATAATGGCGAGATCGCGCCGAAAGCCCAGCGCGATAAACAACTTCGCCATGACAAACATTGGACCCAGCAACAGGTGAGTCGGATTGTCGACCAGCGCCGGCTGCCGCCGCTCGAACACGCGGTGCCCAACAATCTGCGATGCGACGCCGACGACAATCAGGATGGCCGTAAGTGACCACATGCCGGCAGTCGTCGTCTGACCAACGATCAGGGCAGCGGCTGAGAGCAACACAACCGCGGCTCCAAGGATCCCGGCGCCAAGCGCGAAGTCGAGCAAGAACCAATAGACGAGCACCGGTACGACCGCGATGGTCGCCGCGTTGGTTTGGAACCCGAATACCGTGATGGGCCACAGGCTGAGCGGAAGGATAGCGGCCAGAAACAAGAACACGATGCCGAAGACATGCATCGCGCAATTCCAGGGATCACGATGATATTCAACGTAATCCGCAAGCTGCCGCCGAAAATATGAACTCATGCGGTGCTTATCCCCTGCTATCGGCAGACGCGGCTAGACGGGTCAACCAAAAACCCGGCCGCACTTGCTTCGATACCCCAACTTCGATCAGAGACAGAATGGTATTTAAACTTGGGAATCATCATCAAGTCAAAGCGCGGACGCGGCATGTTTGACAGTCCCTCGAGCGCGCGAAGGCGCTGCCAACGTTGAAAAATCATCTAGCAATTCAGACGATTAACATCGTACCTGGGTCTCGGGAACCGCCACGCCTTGCGACAATTTTGCCGCAGGTGTTGCCGTTCAGCCAGGCAGTCATGATCGTTTCGCGAATAAACGCTCTACCAGCGAGGCCACCACCGCAATCCTGACGAGAATGAGGCCGAGGGTCCAAACTCCGCGATCAGAGAGAAGATCGGGGATGGAGCCGTAAGACCCCGGCCCGGCACATGAATGTATTTGATCAGGAAGGCACGAACCGGACGTGCCAGCAGCGGTAATCGACGTCCGCTCCTCGGGGATCGACGGACGTAGTGCGGATCCACGACGACTTCCGGAAACAGACCCGAAGCAGAAATCGCCGGTGTTGGTTGTCGCGGGAATCGAATTTCAGGTCATTGCCGGGCGACCTTGGTGTTCCACTACGGACAAGCGCCGCTTAGCCTCCGGTAATTGCGGCCCATCACCTGGAGCGGGGCACGGGCGTCCTTCGGGTAGCGCCGGCAGGGCACGAAGAGCTGATTATCAAGGTCCCTTTCGGCCGCTCGCCCCGAAAGGCCAAGCATCGCGGCAATGGCGGCCAAACAGGCGAATTTTCGAGGACGCGGTTTCTGATCGCGCATCGAATTTGCGCCGCGCGGCGCGAGTTTGCACTGCCATCAGGTCGATGGTTGTGCTCTCTTTGGCTGCGCGTGCCATTTCGGACCCAGCCCCATGGTCGGCTTGAGAGGGCGCGCTGCCCCGGCGTTGATCCCTACGATTCGCGCCGGTCGCCTTGTTCATGAGTTCACCTGGAGTGGCAGCCATGGTGCAGAACCTAGTAATCGGATTGGTCGTGGTGGCTTTGATTGTCATGGGCGTGCTTGCCTACGCCCAGAAACATGAGGGATGCTTGCGCGGGCGCTCGCTCCAAACCTTCAAGCCGTGCGGATCAGTTAGCGTTGACATATAGCGCTGGCCGCGACTGCACAGGTCTGGTGCTTGAAAAGATGGACGCACCATAGCGTACTACTCACTTCTTCTCGTCCTTCTTGCCCGGTGCACTGTCCTTGTCCCTTTTAATGTTGCCCTTGGTTGTACTCATGCCGGTGGTGTCCATCGCACCATCTTGTTTGGCGCCGTTCGTCATTCCGGGCTTCTCCATGCCGGTCTGCGGAGCGGGGCCAGTGTTCTGGGCAAATGCCGGGCCGCACAGGAGAGTAAGAGCAGTGACGATGATAAACTTCTTCATAGGCTTCTCCTTTGGATGACCTACAAATAATTCCGCGCGCACAGTACGGTTCCTTGGATTGATGGCTGCGACGCGTCGCTTTGCGTCTCTCGAGCCACTACGCCGAATGCAGGAGTCGGCCAACCAATCCGCACAAAGTCTGCTATTGGGCGATAGTGTTGAAAAACCCGAAAATTGAGAGGCGCCGAAAATCTTCGAATATCGAATGTGGGCGATCTAAGCCGCTAAGAGGCTCTGTAGAACTGGTAGAACCGTCAGCGATCGCTTTTGTGTTAGTCGATGTGGTCCCCTCACGTCGCCGCGCAAGAGACGCGCGAGTGGCCCTGAGAACTTTCACTCATCAGCCAAAGAGGACTTTTTCAACGCTATCGGCGTTCGCAGATTGTCTGCGTCGCGCCAAAAGCGGTCCACGGGAGATATTGTGTCCAGAGTTAGGTCCCTGCCCGAGGCCCGATAACGACAAGCTGCCGTTCGGAATCAAGAATGACCCTTGTTCCGAACTGCTGACATCTCCCATCCAGCGTCTGCTGGATCCATTCGATGTCCTGCCACGCCGGCCTGGAGAGTCGAAAGTTCTTGATCTGCAGGGGAACCAGTTTGAGCGCATGGAGGCTGCCACTGGTCGGATCCAGGTCGGCGAAATACATCAAGGCAAGGTCGTCACGGTAGCGCTCGTAACCACGGATGCCTTCATAGTCGTTCAGGAAATCACCGCAGCCATAGAGAATGAGGCGGTCTCGATAAATTTCGATCGCTCGCGGATGATGCGAAGAATGCCCGTGAACGATCGACACGCCTGCCTTGTCGATGAGGACCCGGGCCAAAATTTTCTGCTCGGGGGGAATGTGATATCCCCAGTTGGAGCCCCAATGGATTGAAACGATGACGAGATCGCCCGGCCTCCTCCGCGCCATGACCTGGTCGGCGATCTCTGACGCACTCGCCTCGGACAAGTCAGGCAGTAGGTTGACGCCTGGAGCGTCTGAAGTCGCAGCCCATTCGAGCGGGATTCCGCTCGATGTCGATCCAAACGAAAAGATCAAGAGCCTGGCTTTGCCAAGGTTCAGCACCGCGGGTGCGCGCGCTTCATGATCGTTGCGTCCCGCGCCGGTCGCCTTGACGTTGAGTTTCTGCAGAGTCGTCAGCGTCTCCAGCAAGCCGGCGCCGCCCCAATCGAGCACATGGTTGTTGGCCAATACACAGCAGTCGATCTCGGCCGCGACGAGACATTCTGCATTCTCGGGGCTCATACGGTAGTTGATGCCCTTGTTCATGCGGTCGTTGCTGCGGGTCACTGCCGTTTCGAGGTTGACGATCCGCGCGTCCGGCTTCATGCGCTCCAACTGGCCCAGTGCATCGCCCCAAACGTAGGAGGGCCCGTTGCGCCGCGGAATGGGTCCGTTGGCCTGCTCGGCGAGCACAACATACTCCTCCGCTGATCGCATGTAGTGTTCGTAAATCTCGGGGCTGCAGGGGTGCGCCAACACCTGATCGATGCCGCGGCCGCACATTACATCTCCGCATAGAAAGAGCCGCACCAATTTCCGATGTCCAGCCGGCAAATGTTTTTCCTCGAGCATGAAATACCGCTCAGGTTTTTGCGTCAGATGCGGGATCCCTGAATGCCGTCATCACCTCGGCCAGCATCCGCTCCTCCTCCCCCGCATAGCGCGGAGAGAAGTGAAACGGCTCGATACGGCGCACATTGGCTTCCCGCGCAATTTCTCCGGCAGCCGTCGTTGTAAGATGGGCCCGGTCCCACGCCAATGCGGCATCCGTCCCGGCGAATGCCGCCTCAATGAAGAGGATATCCGCATTCTGAACGAGCGCCACGATGGCGGCACGATTGGCTGGCGTGTCGGCCACGTCGGTTACATACGCAATTTTCTGGCCGGCAGTGACCGTCAGGAGCTCACGCAGGCTGCCGAGCGGCTCGAGGCGACCGTCCGAAGCCGTCGCCCCATCGATCCGTATCAAATGATCGTCCGGCCGGCCTTCCACAACCGCCTGCTTGAGCCACTGCAACCACGGACCGACCGGAAGCCGGCGCGCGGATAGTCGATTTTTCCAGATGTTGACATGGGCCGCCTCCTGCAGGGCAAAACCCAGGCAGGGCGTGCCATGCTCGAGGATGGCGGCTGAGACGCGGCGGGTCCGCTCGTCACATAGAACGCCGTCGAGAATTGTCTTCGACACCGGCGGTTCCGCGGCAAAAGCCCTCTTCAACCGGAACTGCCTGGTCGAGATGGAGTTCGGCGTCTCAAGTTCGCTGACAACGAAGACGAGATCGGCGCAGTAGCTCTCGACCAGATTCCATCGATAGGCCTGAAGCTTGTGAAAAACGCGCTCGGCAAAGCCGGCCGGGCCGTAAAGATGTACAGTTTTCTCCTGTCCCACCAGCAAACGGAGCAAATGATCGAAGCCAACGAAGTGATCGATATGCGCATGCGAGACGAAGATCTGATCAACGCGCCTTATCTTCCGCGGTGACAGTGAAGCGATTTCCCCGAGATCGAACAGCACACTGTGCGTTTTGAACAGTGTCTCCACATAGACCGTCGGGTCGCCGTAGCGACCGTTGACCAGGCTCGGATGGTAGATTGGTCGCATGACAAACTATTCTGCGGCAGGTTGTTCGCGCGGCTTGTGCGTCACTCTACCTTCATTGCTCACGGAACCCTCCTTATTTTGTCAATGCTCCATGAACTTCCAGATCTAAGCAGACTTTTGGTCTCCGCACACAAGTTCGAACCAGGCGCTGCAAATGAACATTCATGCAATGATGGTGAACGCGCATTCAAGAAAGTTTCTTGGTGTTCCCTGCAACAGGCCAAGGCGGCATTCGTTTTCCTCGGGTAAACAGCGAATGGAGAGGAACAATGAGGAAGTTCTTTTACGTGCTGGCCGCGTTGGTGACTGTCGCCATCGGTGCGCCCACGGCAGCAAGCGCAGGCGGATTCGGTGTCTATGTGGGCGGTGATCGCGACTATTACGGTGACCGTTACTACGGTGGTCCCCGCTTCGGGTTCTATGAACACGATCGCGGCTTGCATCGCGGATGGTACCACCGAAACTATTATGGCGACCGAGGCGTCGTGATCCGTCGTCATTACTGGGACGACTACTGAAGACGCTGAGGAGTGAAAATGGCCCCTTCAAGGGGCCATTTTTTTGTCGCTGAAAGCCGAGTGCTGCCCTAGTTCGTGATCTTGTAGCCCGTCGCCTTCACGATCGGCTGCCAGAATGCCGTGTTGGCAGCGAGCTCCTTCGTCAGGCCTTCGGGCGTCGAGCCGACCGGGATCAGGCCGATCGCTGAAAGCTTTTCCTTGATCTCGGGCTTGGCAAGCGCCGCGGCGACGGCCTCGCTCAGCTTTTTCGCAAAATCAGGCGACGCGCCTGCCGGCAGCCACATGCCGTACCAGGCATCCGCCACCAGATCGACGCCGCTCTCCCTCAGCGTCGGAGCCTCCGGCAGGAACGGCGAGCGGGCCGCGCTGCCGACCGCGAGAATGCGGATATTGCCGGCGCGATGCTGCGGGATGGCGTCGGTCAGCGTGGAAATCGCGAACGGCATATGGCCGCCGACGAGGTCGTTGATGATCGGCGCGCTGCCGCGATAGGCCACGCGGGTTAGCTTGATGCCCAGCGCCTGCTCGAGCCGCGATCCGGTAAAGTGCGGAATGGTGCCGTTGCTGGGCACGCCGAACGTCGCCTTGTCTGGGTTGGCTTTCAGCCAGGCGACGAATTGCTCGAAGTCCTTGACCTCGGTCGGGACGGCCGTGCCGACGAAGACACAGAATTCGAACCGCACGAGCTGGCTGACCGGGACGAAATCCTTTGCCGAATCGAAGCTCGGCGTGGTCTCGACCATCGGCAGCAGATACATCGTCGGTCCCGTGGTGACGAGGACGGTCGTGCCGTCGGGATTGGCCCCCTTCACCGCCTTGATGCCGATCAGCCCGTCACCGCCGGTGCGGTTCTCGACGATGATGTTGCGATCGAGCAAGGGAGCGACGTGCTGCGCCAGCAGCCGGCAAAGCGCGTCACCGCCACCGCCGGCCGCAAAGGGAAAGATGATTTTGGTCAGCGGCCCGGCCTGCGCGAACGCCTTGCCCGTCATCGCCGCCAGCGAACATGCGGCGCTTCCAGCCAGAAAATCTCGGCGGTTCATTCCATTTCCTCCAACACATTTTAATTATTCACCGGCCCCTAACGCAGAGGCGATCCCGCGTCAGGCCAGCACCGTCTCGACCACCGTCATAATTCCGATCGCGACGGTCGCCAGCCCGACCGCGCCCTGCAAACCACGATTGGCCCAGGTGAGCCAGCGGGCGGAGACCGCAAGCGGCACCGCGATCGCCATCGACAGCGCACCCATGCCGATCATCGAGCCGATCCCGAAAAGCGCGATGTAGCCGAGCCCGACGGCGGGGCTGGAAGCCTGCGTGACCGCGAGCACCAGAAGTGCGGCCGAGCCCGCCATGCCGTGCATCAGGCCGACCAGCAGGGTCCGCCAGCGGAAACCATGTTCGTGGATGTGGGCGGCGCGGGCATGCGGCGTGGTTTCGCCGGCATGGCTATGGGCATGGAAATGCACCGTGCCGTCGCCATGACCGTGTTGATGAAAATGCACGCGGTCGCGCCACAGCCGCCATAGCACATGCGCCCCGAGGCCGACCAGCATCAGGCCGACGGCGGTCTCGATCGGCCTTGCAACACCGTCCGGGATCGCGCGACCTAGCAGGATGGCGGCGCCGGCAAAGACGAACAGAGTGAGCGTATGGCCGAGCCCCCAGGTCAGCCCGTGCTTGACGATATCGGCGACATGGCTGCGGCGCGCGGCGATGCTGGAGACGGCGGCGATATGATCGGCCTCGAGCGCATGCTGCATGCCCAGCAAAAATCCCAGCCCTAGAATTCCGAACATACGTCCCTGCTCTTTCTACGATTCGATCAAACACCAAGCCGAAGCCTTTGTCAGGTCAAGACTTCACTGAACAGGCTGATCATCGAAGCCAAGGAGCGGCGGTCGGGCTGCTCGTTGTAGAGCGCCGTGCGCATGATCGAGCCGTCGGCGGCGGAGCACGCCCGGTCGCTTTCCAACAGCGTTCTCGTCAATTGCGAGATAGCCGCGCAGATTGAGCTCGTGGCAGCGGCAGTCGACATCGCGCGGCTGAATCAAATTTCCTGATCTTCAAATGCGAAGGACCCGGAACTTCACACCGGTTTGGGGATCGCAAAACCAAAATCGCGAAGGCCGGTGCCTTCCCGTTGATCGGCATCACGCCGGTTTTACTCAACCGGAGTGCGAACACCGGAACGATCGGAAGCGGGGGCGCTTAGCTCGCATACCTGCAACGGAGATACCCCCATGACAAAATCCGGAATTCTCGCCGCTGCCGCGGTGCTTGCGTCCGCACTCGCCAGCCCCGCCACCGCGCAGGAGGTCATCCGAGATCCCGGCTATTGCGCGCAATTTTATCCAAACGCCAACTGCCAGAACAAGGGACCGGGAAATCCCTATACCGGCAGTTACCAGCGGCAGGTCTATCGCGATCAGGCCTATCGGGATCAGGCGTATCGGGATCGCACCTGGCGGGACAGCTATAACCGCTACGACAGCGGCTTCTGGCCCGGCGATGTCGCGGCCGGCGTGGTCGGCGGGGCGGTCGGCACCGCCGCAGCCATCGCCACCGCCCCAGTGGCCGCCGCCAGGGCCCCGATCGGCGGCGACGAATACGCCCGGCGCAACGGCTTCGTCTGCACCCCCGGCACCTGGTTCCGCGGCGATGACGGCCGGCGGCATCCCTGCCAATAGGACATTGCAAATCGAGTCCGGGAAAGGCGGCCGGAAGGCCGCCTTTTTTCGTGCCTCAGGTGCGCTGGCGTGTTCTTGAGGTTCTGGCCCTTTGCGACCAAGTCTGCTATTCGAGCCGCCGAAGATCGGCCCCGTGCGGGCGGGATATTTCACGCTCCCCGATAGCTTCAATTCGCCGGTTTAGCTCAGCGGTAGAGCAGCGGTTTTGTAAACCGAAGGTCGGGAGTTCAATCCTCTCAACCGGCACCATCGAATTCAAAAATCTGCCAGGTCACTGTTCGATTGGGATGGGAGCGATTCCCTTCCTGCCGTCCGCTGGATAGCGGTGCCCAAAATGAAAAACCTCCGGCAGGGCATTGCCGGAGGTTTCGGAGGTTTATCATAAAGTAGTTTGCGTCTCCTTTGAGACTAAGAGGCCGCCAAGGAATTTGCCGGCTACCTAGCATCACAGTACATTATAAAATTACCTGAGTAAATAACATTTATGACGGTTCCGGGTTTTCCGGGCTTTTGCATGGGCACCATGAACACGATTTCGCGCGGCAAAACTCCCGCGAAGTCATACCGACGCTCAGCCGGACCGCCTGGTCCGTTTGTTCGAGAATTCGCATCGCAATAGGCACCTCCGCGGCCCGATGCCTCCGCCAAGCAATGCTGGTATGTTCCGAAGCTGCAGTCGCCGCCAGTGCTCGGCCAGAATTCGCCCTTGATGCAAAACGGATCGTCCCGCGCTTGAGCGGTCGTTGGCATGATTGCGATCGAAGCAAACACCGTCATCGCGCCGCGCCCGCGAGATAACTCATTTCCCTTGATACAATATCTGTCAGAAGGAACCGCGGGCCCTCATTGTCTTCGCCGCGATCGCTTCCAGGCGGCGACGGATTTC
Source organism: Bradyrhizobium australiense (assembly GCF_013114825.1). GTDB lineage: Bacteria > Pseudomonadota > Alphaproteobacteria > Rhizobiales > Xanthobacteraceae > Bradyrhizobium > Bradyrhizobium australiense. The sequence continues at coordinate 109,795 of NZ_JAAVLX010000002.1, forward strand.
TACAGGCGCACACCAAAAATAAATCCCCCAGCGGTTTTCCGCTGGGGGACTCTGTTGCTGACCGATCGAACAATCAGGATCAGAAGTTACGCCGAGCCTGGAAGTTCAGGTAGACGGTGCTCTGGTCCTTGAACTCGTACACGGTGGTCGGCTTGGGAACCGCGGCCGCCAAGGTGGCAGCTCCCGTCATCTTCTGGTCGAGGAAGAACGCGCCGACTTCAGCCGAGAACGTCAGGTTCTTGACGGGAGTCCAACGGGTGACCATACCAACCTGGGCAATGTTGAAGTCCGGGTTGCAGGCATAGTCCAAAGACGGAGCCTTGCCGACGGTGTAGTTGGCGCACCACGCGCCCTTCGCCGAGGTGACATCCAAGGCGCTGCCACCGTAGCGCACCTGAGCGTAGCTGCCGAACAGGCTGGACGACCAGTAGGGATCCCAGTTGTGGTTGAACGCACCACGGATACCCCATGAATCCACCAGCTTGATGCCGTCGGTGACACCAGGGGTATACACGCCGTCAGCAAGCTGGCCGAAACCGACGCTCTGGTAGGCACCCGCACGATCCGTGCCGCCGAACATCCCAAAGCTCGAGCCCGCGATCACCTGCCTGGTGACACCCTTGGAGTAGGAGACGTCGACCTTGATGTCGTCGCCGGGGCCGGTCGGGAGATTCTTGATCTGCAACGCAGCCATCACCGCACCGCCCCACTTGTCTTCGGGGTGACCGGAGATTTCCGACAACGCAGTCGGCACGCCCGCCGCAAGCGTATTGTAGGAAGCATTCACGAGGTGGGCCATACCTGAAATCTGGAACAGACCCCAGGCCTGGTCGACGCGGATGTTGCCGACGATGTCGGGAGCATGCGTGCCGCCGTAAGCCGTCGAACCAGCGGTGAGAGCGCCCGCCGGGTTACCCGCGCCCAGGTTCAGGAGAGCGGTACGGCTGTACACGGTCGGATCATCGAGACCGATGGTGGCCGACACGCCATTGCCGAACTGCGCGGTGTACTGGATGTTGTTGACGCCGGTAACGTAATCAGCACCGCCAAACAGGAACGAGCTGTTGTTGCCCGGATAAGCCTGCCACGGCGTCGCGTAGGCCGAAACCGACTTACCGAAGGTGAAACCAGCGAACTGGATGAACAGCAGGTCAACGCTGACGTAGCCGCCGCCCACTCCGAAAAGGCTCTGTGTGGCTGACGTCGGGAACGCGTTGAGAACGGCCGGGTTATTGGTGCCCTGGTTCTGGAAGTTGAAGTTGGCAAGACCGAAGGTGCGGACAACGCCGTATTCGGTGGCAGTGCGCGTATCGACGTTCAACTGCATACGCGAACGGGTGCTGAAGTAGTCGCGATAGCGATTGCCTTGGCCGAGGTCGCCGCTAAAAGACGGCTGGCCATAGTTGCCACCATTGAACGTAACGTCGGCGCGGATATAACCGCCCAGCTTGATGCAGGTGTCGGTGCCCGGAATGTAGTAGAAACCAGCACCGTACAGGGAGCAGATCCTCACGTACTCGACCGCTTTGGCCTTGATCGGAAGATCGGCAGCCTGCGCTCCACTCAAGGCGATGAGACCCGCCGCTGAGCCGAGGATAAGGCTCTTGATCATAGTCATGTTAAACCTCCAAGTTGCTCTGTCAGGACGAGGACGGACCTGTGGCTGTTCCCCCAGGAAAGATCCGCCCTCGCCTTCGAAAAACCGCTCAGTCGTTTCGCGTCTTCGGACACACCCGCATGAACGCGAGGGACTTAAGCGAACCACCTGCAACGGAACGATCCAGGACCCCCTCGACCGTCTTTGGAACTATGCATGCGCAACTTACTTAATCAAAATACTTTATATACTCAGCTATCTCTATCCTGTTCGACTGTGTCGCCATGGCAACACCGGGTGCTCGCAAAATCGTGTTTAGGGAACCGTAAGAAAGACGGCCACTCGAATGATTTTGTTAGTAAATCAGTTAAGTAAGTAGACGCTGACTCGGAATGAGAGAAACCATGGCACAGGAACTCCGCAAGGGATCGGACTCGTCGAGCCGCGGCAGGCAAGGTGCGTCGAATGAGTTCGGCGGGAAGAATCAGGACATCGCCAGGCAACTCGCCTGGGAGATCGCCGCCATAAACGTGCACCTCCAAGAGATCCGTTATTTCTGGGCAAAAGCCCTCGGCATCAGCGGCCCGCAATGGATGATCCTGATGGCTCTGGCCGATCTGGATCAGGGCGAGGGCGTCCCCGTGAAGGTCGTCTCAAAGTTGCTTCACGTAGACCCCTCGTTTGTAACGACTCAGTCGAAAATGCTCGAGAAGAAGGGTTTCATGCGGCGGAGGACGTCGGCGGATGATGCAAGGGTTGTGCAGATGTCCTTGACGGATAAGACCTATAAACACATTGCAAACCTGGCCTCCGAGCAGGAGGCCCTTAACAACTTCGTCTTCGCGGAATTCAGCGACCGTGAACTCAGCGAGCTCACCAGCAAACTCGCGACCCTGAAGGGCCGCCTTGAGAAGGCGAGCCTGAAGATAGCGATGGGCATATGACCTCTCCGACGGTAACGAGCTAGGCCGGTACCGACACAAGGCGATCGGCCATCCAGTCGAAAATGAACTCGTTGGCGAGCGTGGGATTGTCGCGATGGCCCTGCGCGGCAGCAGTTTCAGAGCTGTCGAAGATCTTCAGTGAAATGTCGGGATTGCTGGTCTTGAGTCGTTCGAACAGACCGGTCACATGGTTGCCTTCGAGCCAGCCCTGCCCGCCCATGGTAATCAGGACCGGGCAGCGGAATTTTCGCCCCGGCCAGCCGCCTTCTTTGCACACGGAATTACCCAGCGAGAGGCGGTCCATCAAGAAGGTGCGCTCGTGCATGTCCCAGATTCCGCCGTCACAAACCGCGGCGGCAAAGCGATTGTCGAGAGCGACGCCACGCGCCACAAAGGACGATCCCGAACCGTCGCCGAGAATTGCGATCCTGTGTTCGTCGATGTCGTCCCTCGTCGTGAGGTAATCCATCACGTGGCTTACCGTGGTTTCCAGATCGGGATGACCGACTACCTCATCGAATTTGGCGCCATTGCCGGATCCAAGGAGGTCCACGGCCAGCAGCGACATTCCCCGCTCGCGGGCGTAGCGCGCCACCTTGACGAGATATTCTTCCTTCCGATGCCCCGGATCGCCCATGCACACCACGACAGGGGTTTGATGAGAAGCGGCCGGGGCCGGCAAGAAGTAAGCTTCCAGCGGATAGCCTTCCAGCCAGGGAATCTCGACGACCTCGCCGGCGGGAGTGAGATGCGCAATGTAGCGGCGAGCGCAGGCTCGCATGGTTCTGAGCACGCTTTGCTGCTTCTTGTCGGCAGCATCGAACTCGAACGCTGATGCTTGATAATAATTGATGGCGCGGAGCCAGTTGCTTTGTGCGGTCAGCACATGACCGCGATCGAAGGCAGCCTTGGCGCGCTCCCTATTGATATCAGCCATCCTCAACCATTCCCGATACCAGGAATCGCCGCCATCCCTCGGGTCAATGCGACTTGCGACAAGGAAGCATTCCGAGATCAGCGAGCCCCCTTCCTGGGCCATGCCGAGCAGCCTCATGAACTCGATCGAAAACTCTTCGCTGTCCGGCCATTGGACCCAGCCCCCCGGGCCAAAATGAATTTTCATATCAGATGTAAACCTTGATGTAGATCAATTGATAAAATTACTTATAGTATATAATTTGATTCATGAAATCGACACCCGACAAGCCCCTACTGCTCCCTGCCGCAGACAGGGTTACCTCGGTCGAACCGCGCCAGCCACATTAGCCGAGCCGGAGCTGTAGCCTGAGTGGCGCCTCGAAAAATGTATGGCAACCCGCTTTAGCTGGGGAAAGAGTTCGTCGGCCTCATCTGATGGCCACGCGTGCTGCTTTTTCAGGCCATTCGCCTGCCTAATGCGCATTTCTCCGTAGTTTTACGACACTGAAGCGGCATCTGGCGCATTCGTCAGCCTGCAGCATCCTGGTCTGGACGAGATGGCAATTTCAAACGTAACCCCCGGCCAAATCACAACTATATGGTTTACTTTGGCCTATACTCAGCCTTCAGGTGAGAAGGAACCAACCCCTCTCAGTCACGTTTTTCCCGGCATGAGAATACGCGAAGAAAACTGCAATATGGTGCTGCTCGCTATTGTCGCGGTGTTCACCTCGGCGATTGCGGCGGGAGCTACGCTGCTTGTGCCGGACGATACGGTCCGGTTCGCCGACCGCACAACCGCCCGCGTGGAGCGTTCGCCGGCGGCCGACAAGCGGACCATCCATGTCGGCGACCAGCCGCCGGTGCGCATGATCGGCGCGCCCTTTGTCCCGAACACCAATCCGCGTGATCGTTAAATCTTGCTTCGCGCGACCACGCTTGCGGACGCCATCACCTGACACGCAAAGCGCCATGTGCACGTTGGCGGTCCGAACTGTCACCGTTTTGTCACCTTGCGCGCAAAAGAGCGGCAGTTATCCCCCGTCGCCTCCACGGCCGCTTGATTCCACAAAAGCCGTTTGATGGAGTGACTTGGGCCGAGGTGTCTCATGAAATGGATGAGGGAACGCGATCTCCTGATCGCGCAAACGATGGCGTTCGTCCAATCGGTGACCGGCAAGCCGCCGGAGGCCGAGAAGACGGTCGCGACATCGGTCACCGTCCTCTCCGTGGGGCCATCCGAACCCACCCGCTCGGCCCCGCCGCTTTCTGACATGGAGGCCCTGCTGGCGGAAACGACGCCCGTTGCAAAGGCGCCGAGGGAAGCACCGAGCGAAATATCAAGGCCGGCTCCGGTACCGCACCCCAGCCTGCCCGATGATTTCCAATCCGAGATCAAGGCGCGGGTTGCTAGTTTCCGCGCTCACCAGGAGCGGTTCAACCGCGAGCGCGAGGCCTATTGCACCGCGACCATGGCTAAGGTGCACGCTGCGCTGCGGGAAGGCGAGCACCCGGCGCGACCGGCGAAGTAGACACCGAGTTGCGTTCCCCGCCCCGATGTTCAGAGCCAAGCATAGACCAGCGCCATATTGGCTGCGCAAGCAGCCAGCAGGCAAACGGTCAGCGTGAGTTGGACACGCTCGCAGGAGGTCTGGAGGCTCGTTCTCATGGCCGGAAACATCCGGCGATTCTGGCTGGCGAGTCTCGGGGATTCTTTTTTCGGGAATTTACGGCTCGTTAAAGACTCAGAGACTCCACGGAAATGCGCCGAAACGAGCCAATTTGCTCCCGAAACACCCTGTGGAATGGCCGCATGGCAGCCAAGCCTGAAACCCGGCCCCCGCTTCCGCGTTGACCGTTTTTACCGGAGCTAACAATGCCCTACGCGCTGTTCTCAAATGATGCCAAGCTGAGCAAGGCCTATCCGACCGCGGCCGATGTATGGAAGATCGCCCAGAAGAGCGGCCTCGTCGTCGATGTAGTCTCCGGGCAAGACAACACTGCCCCCCGTCCGGTGCTGGACCATGATTACGAGATCAGGCCGTGCCAGCTCGAGCCGCATGAAGACCCCGCCCGAAACAAGGCCGACGCCGAGCGCGAAGCGCAAACAGAATTGCAGTTGGCGTCTTAAGGCCGGCATCAAGCGGCCAGACACACGACGGGCCTCGGCGATGGGTCTCGTTCGCCGAGACATACCCGAGACCGAAAGTCGGACCTTACGGCGTCGCCGAGACCAGCGATGCCTGCTCCGAAGCAAGGGTGACACAGGCCTTGCGCCGCTGCAGTCCCCTGATCGCACCCGTTACCTTGCGCACCTTGCCGGCCCCGCACGAGGGATCCTGCACGAAGGCGACTTCATATGGAGCAAGGATAAGCGGTTCGGATTTCAGGATAGTTTGAGCAAGGCACGGAAACGCCGCTGCGGAAAAGATCAGCCCTAACGCAAAAGCACGCATATTATGATGTCCAACCAGCCGGCCGAGACCATAATAGCGCATCGTGACGAAAAGTTGCGTGCACCGCGAAAATTTTTTTGCCACGCGGAGCACGCGCGCGGCGAGGCAGACAACGCGGCCGCTCCGGCATTCGCTTACAAAAAGGCCGGCGCGACGCCGGCCTTCTCGTGTCGATACGATCAGCCGTATCAATATCCGGGGGCAGTCGGCCCACCCCAGCCAAAGCGGTAGTTCACACCGACCTTGGCGGTGTGCTCGTCGTTGCGGAAGCTGCGGCCGGCAATGTCGGCGGGACCTGACGTGAAGGTCGTGTCGCCGAAATTGTAATACTGGTACTCGGCCTTGGCCGACCAGTTCGGGGCGAACATGTACTCGAGGCCGCCGCCAACCGTATAGCCGTCCTTGTGGTTGCCGTTCGTGGTGAAGGCCGCCGGCGCGCCGGCCACCGACACTCCGAGATTGTTGCCGTCGCGCCAGGCGTAACCGCCCTTGGCGTAGAGCAGCGCCGGACCCCAGGTGTAGCCAAGCCGGCCGGTAACCGAGCCGATCTGATCGGTGTTGGAGGTCACAAGCGTCCCGCCCGGAAACAGCACGCCGTTATTGTTGTTGTTGGGCAGCCAGCTGTACTGGGCTTCGGCGCCCAGTACCCAGTTCGGCGCGAACTGGTAGTCGAAGCCGCCCTGCACGCCGCCAAGGAAGCGGGCGTCGCTGCCCTGCAGGGAGTTGTCGCCCGCGAAGGCACCACCGACATGGCCGCCGATGTAGAATCCGGTCCAGTTATAGACGACTTGAGGCGCGGTATAGGCAGGCGCCTTGGTGTACGGCCGGGGCGGCATGTCGGCCGCAAAGGCTGGAGCCGCCATGACGGCCAGCGCGGCAGCCCCGAGCAGTATCTTCTTCATCGTACTTTCCCCGTTACGAACATTGCGGATACCAATCCAAACAACGTGACCTCATTTAGGTTGCTTTGCGGCAAACGCCCGCGACCGGATGGCGCGCTACTGTGACGGCACAGCAACAAAGCGTTTTAGTTCCCTCGCACGTAAGGCTTTTTCCGCGGTTAAGGAGGTGGTTTCCCGCCTAGCCGATGTCCGGGATGACCAAGGCAAGGTTCAGCCCTCGCCGAAAAGTGATCTGATTTCGTTCACGGTTCCGTCCCGGGGAACGTCAGAAGACGGCTCCGTGCTGGCAGCCGTCGCGGCTGGCAGCAGCAAGGCCGTCCCGTCAAGAGCGGGCCACCTCGACGACAGCGTCGGCAAAGGCCTGCGGCGCTTCCTGGGGCAGATTATGTCCAATCCCGCCGGTGATGAGCCGGTGGGCGTATCTGCCGGAAAACTTCTTGGCGTAAACCTTCGGGTCCGGATGCGGCGCGCCATTGGCGTCACCTTCGAGGGTGATGGTGGGCACGGTAATGACGGGGAATTCGCCCAGCCGCTTTTCCAGCGCGTCGTATTTGGCCTCACCCGGGGCAAGACCGAGCCGCCAGCGATAATTGTGGATCACGACGGCAACATGGTCGGGGTTGTCGAACGACGCCGCGCTGCGTTCGAAGGTGGCGTCATCGAAATTCCATTTCGGCGAAGCGAGCTGCCAGATCAGCTTGGAAAACTCGCGCCGATACTTCTCGTAGCCCAGCCGGCCCCGTTCGGTCACAAAGTAATACTGGTACCACCATTGCAGCTCGGCCGACGGTGGCAGCGGACTAGCATTCGCCTCCTGGCTGCCAATCAGGTAGCCACTGACCGAGACCAGAGCCTTGACGCGCTCCGGCCAGATCGCGGCGACGATGCCGGCAGTTCGGGCGCCCCAGTCGAAGCCAGCCACCACCGCTTTCTCGATTTTGAGCGCGTCCATCAGCGCGATGACGTCGATGGCGAGCGCGCCCTGCTGGCCATTGCGCGGCTCGTCGGCTGCGAGGAAGCGCGTCGTTCCGTAGCCACGCAGATACGGCACGATGACCCGGAAACCTGCCGATGCCAGCACGGGAGCCACATCGACGAACGCGTAAATGTCGTAGGGCCAGCCGTGCAGGAGAATGACGACGGGAGCATCGGCGGGACCGGCTTCGGCGTAACCGACATTGAGGACGCCGGCCTCGACCTGCTTCAGCGTGGCAAACGAGGTGTGGGCGCTCGGCCTGCCCGCGCCGGGCTTCGCGTCGCCCGACTGCGCAAAAAGGGCGCCGCTCACGGCGAACGGTGCGGCCGCGAGCGTCGCGGCCGCGGCGCCGAGGAAGCGGCGGCGCTCAGGGATGGGCTGGGACATGGCTCCTCCACTCTATCTTATGCGATTAAATCGTATGCGATGTAAATACCGTGCCATGCCCGATGTCAACCGTTTCGGTACAAACGGATACGATATGGGTGGGCGCGAAGCATCACACCCACGTGTGGAGGCCACAGGCTACGCGCGAATCTAGCGCGTCAGTTTCTCCAGTTCCGCAAATGGCGCGTAGGCCAGCCCTGCACAGGGCTCAGCAGCGTTTTCGATAATGCGGTCGAGTCGGCCGTCGACAAAGAGGATGGCGCGTTCGCGCGGCTCGCGATAGCCGCCGTCGGATTCGCGCGGGCTGAACCGGAGACAGACGACATAGCGCAGCCGCCCGCCGACGACGCGCTCAATCGGCTCGGCCATGACGGCGTCGCGCACGCCGACGGGATTGTTGAGATAGGTCTTCAGGAACGCCAGCACTTCGGTACGGTAATTTTTCGGAAAAGGCTGGCTGGAAACTCCGCGATCCTCGGTAAAGGTGATCGGCTTGCTGTCGTCGCTGGCCGCACAGGCCGAAAGCGCGATCGGCAGCAAAATCATCGCCGCAATTTTGACTGAACGCCCCAAGCGAACTCTTCCCCTGCCTGTTCGCCGTCTCTTAGACCGATCAGCGCTAGAAGGGAATTCGCAACTGGGTTATCGGCGCATACCGCTCTCGAAAAGTTGAGCGCGCGCCAGCCCACGGCATTAGCAAAGCAAATGGCACGTGGGCTGGCCTGAGATTCGCAGGCGCGGGGGCAATGGGGGCGAAGCGCGCGCCGGCGAATCAGATTCAGCTACGTTTCGCGGCCGACGTCACATGCTTGACCGCGACGTTAGGCTTCGCTTGTGTCTTCAGGCCGATGTGCTTGTGGTGGCGGTAGTGCTTGTGATGGCGGCCCATCCTCGCGTTGGCATTCAGCGCTTTCGCCTTGCCCTGCTCCGCCTTGGCGGCGGGCGCCTGCGTGGTCTTGTTCACAGGAGCCTGGACGGTCTTGTTGGCCGGGGTCTGCGCGGTCTTGGCCGGCGTGCCAGCAAGCGCAGGCGCGGCGATAACGGAAACGGCAACGAGCGCTGCAGAAATGGTCTTGAGCATGGTTGTCTCCTTCTCCATGGACCTGCGGGCATCTCCGGTCGAATGGCCGGGCTCGCCGATCATGCAGCTGACGTTAGGGACCGCGCTCTGAACCCCCGCTGAAACAGGCTTTTCGACTCCGTTCATCTGAATGACATCTTCGTGGCGAAGCAAAATTGACAAAATCGAGGTGCATGGACGGGAATGTTCGCGGCTGCCGGGTGTTCACATCAGCGACCTTCAGTATAGGATCGCCGAGCCGGCCATCAGGAGAGATGCATGAATAAACTAGCGATCAGGCTTTTGACTCTCGCAATATTGTCGCTCACGCTTGCGGCAGTCCCTGTCGTTACCGTCGTCTACGCAGCACCCGATAACGATCCGCCGCCGCCGCCGAAGAAGAAGAAATCCAGCGAAGCCCATCCGGGCAGCGAACAAACCGCATTCGCCGACGGCTACCGCGCCGCCTATGCCGCGATCTACGAGCGGCACGATTATGCATCGGCGATCGAGCAGTTGAAGGCGCTCGGCCGTGACGACTCGGCCGCCGTCGCCAACCTAATCGGCTATTCCTATCGCAAGCTCGGCGACTACAAGGTTTCGCAGATCTGGTACGAGCGCGCGCTGAAGGCCGATCCGAACCACGTCAAGACCTGGCAATATTATGGCCTGTGGCAGGTCGAACAGGGCAATCGCGATCAGGCGCAATATCACCTGAACCGGATCGCTCAGCTCACCGGCACGACAAGCGAGGAATATCGCTCGCTCGCCGCGGCGCTGGAGAAGCCGCCGGGGACGGGATTGGTTTACTGAGGCACCATGCTCTCTGCGTCATTACGAGGAGCGTAGCGACAAAGCAATCCATCTATCCGTTATGCCGCGATATGGACTGCTTCGCTTCGCTCGCAATGACGAACGACAATGACCGGTGCAGTGGGAAAAACTGCGCCGGTTTTGTTTTGCTCTCACTTCATCACCGCCTCAACTTCCGACCGGAACGCCTTCCGCGCGCCGTCGCGCGAATAGAACATGTGGCCGCCGGAATAGACGACGAGCTTGACGCGATCCGGGCTGGCATAGGCTGGCAACTGGTCGAGAAGGACCTTGGACGCGAAATAGGGCGTGGCGAGATCGAACAGTCCGTGACCGACCAGCAGCTTCATCTTCGGGTCGAGCGCGAGAATCTGGCGCAGTTGTGAAATCGACTCGGCCGGTCCGCGACCAAAATCCCACGAGCGGTTCACACTCTCGCTGAGGAGATGGTATGAACCATCCGGCCGCCAGTTGAGTTTGCGGGTGGTGAGTTCGACCGCGGCACTGGTCAACGGCGCCATCAGCGAATCGCCGGATGGATCGCCGAAATGCGCGGAATTCGAATCCGGATAGGGATCGAAGCCCAAGACCGAGGCGTCGTAGCGTCCAGTCACCCTGCCGTTGCGGCGGTCGAATTCCCTACGGAATTCGCCGACTTCGAAACGACCCGCGAGCCTGCGACTCACGGCCTGATCGATGCCGGTCAGCGCCGCCACCTTGTCGGCGAGCCGCGTGGCGGCTTGTGTGTCCGCCTGCCCCTTGATGAGGTCGGTGAGAAATTCGCCCTGCGCGTAGCGTTCGACGTCGGCGAGATCGGCGCGCGTCAGCGGCGCCCTGCCGGCTTCCCTCACCTCACGCGCCACCGCCGCCATGCTCGGCAGCGTGTAACTGTATTGCAGCAGGCTGGAGCCGGAAAAATCGCGGAAGTCGAGCAAAGGTGAAACCAGAATCAGCCCGCGCACGCCGACGCCCTGCTGCGTCTGCAGATTGCGGACGATCTTCGGCCCGCGAATGCCACCATAGCTCTCGCCGGCGACGAATTTCGGCGACGATAGACGATCGTATTTCTCCAGCCAGCGCCGGATCACGAGCGCAATCGAATTGACATCGCCATCAACAGACAGAAATCGCTTGCGCACGTCCTCGGCGGACGCGACGAAGCGACTGTAGCCAGTGCCGACGGGATCGATGAAGACAAGATCGGTAAAGTCGAGCCAGGTCTCGGCATTGGGCAACAGATCAGGAGTGGCTGACGACACCGCGCCATCGCCGCCGATCTGCAGTCGCCATGGCCCGGCGGCGCCCAATTGCAGCCAGGCCGAGGACGCGCCGGGGCCGCCATTGAACAGAAACGTCACCGGCCGGCTTGCGCGATCGGCGCTGTCGAGCTGGTAGGAGTTATAGGCGATGTCGGCCTGCGGCTCGCCCCTGTCGTCGAACACGCGGATCGAGCCTGCGGTGGCGGTGAAGTTGAGAGTCCGGTCAGGCAGCGCCAGCGTCTGCTGGGTGGTAGAATCCGGCGGCAGGCGATGTTGTTCGGGTGCCGGCGACGGAGTCGTCGCGGGGCCCCGCCCTGCTCCGCCCTTCTGGCCCGAAGGAGACGGGGACGGCGTCGCCGCGGCAGGCTGCTGCGAGGTCGGCGAACTCGCCTCCTCGGCGCCCGCACTGCTTATGCAACATACGACCAGAAGGGTGGCGGCAAGACGCATGGCGCGCGCCGCTGTGAAACGAAAAGCCATGCCGTTTGCTCCCTGCGCGCCCCACGATCCGGCCGCCCCGCGGATTCTGCCGTAAGACTGCGATAATGAGGCCGTGGTGCACAACAAGGAGAAATCTTTTCGAAAATCACAATCCCGACAGCATCACGTGAGAAAGCGGTCGGTGCGTCCGGTGGTTGTCCTCGCCGACCGATCGGTGATATCGGTCGGTTCCGCCGGCGCACCGGCCAGGTATTTTTGATCTATCCATGAAACCATTCAAGCGCTGGGGCGACTAACGAACCTGCGCTCTTCAATGGGGTCTTATAATGAAACGTTCGATTGCTGTTTGTCTCGGCCTGCTGGCGCTGGCTTCTCCGGCGGCCGCAGATTCGCCGGCCGCGGTGGTCGAAGACGTTCAGGGCAAAGTCACCGGTGCGGAATTCATGGACTACGTAACGCCGAAAGCGGTCATCAAGATCGGCGACGGCGGCTCTATCATTCTGAGCTATCTGAAGTCATGCCGGCGCGAGACGATCAGCGGCGCCGGCACCGTCGTCGTCGGCACCGAGGAGAGCGCCGTTCACCTTGCCGAGGTCAAGGCCGAGAAAACGAATTGCGATTCCAACCAGGCCAATGTGACCACGCGCGAAACCAGTGGCGTCGCTGCCACCGTGCTGCGCAGCGTCGACAACAACAAGGCGGTTTCCTTTCCACAGCCGCAGCTTACTCTTTACGGCGCCTCGCCACTGGTGGAGGCCAAGGGACGCGGCAAGCTGATCATTCGGCGCCTCGATGTCGCGGGCGAGCGACAGCAGATCGACCTCGGCGGCACCCAGCTCAAGGGACGGTTCGTCGATTTCGCCAGCGAGAACGTCGCGCTGGCTCCCGGCGGCCTCTACGCCGCCTCGTTCAAGTCATCGCAAATCGTGTTCCGGGTGGATGCGCAGGCCAAACCCGGCGCGACGCCGATCGTCGGCCGGCTATTGCGGCTGGAATAGTCGTGCCAGGCCCGGCATCTTGAGGATCAGGCGCAACACGCGCGACAGGCTTGTGATCGCCGCCATCGCGCTGGTTTGCGCAGCCGCCTCAGTTTCTCCTGTGGCCCGACCGATCCGCGGGCTCTCCATTGATATCCTCACCGCGCTGCGTTGGGAGGTGTTCGGCCGTAGGCAGGATCCGGCCGCTTCGCCCGCGGTCGTCGTCGCGATGGACGAGGAGAGCCTCCGCACCGCCCCGTTCCAAGATGCGCCGATGCTGACCTGGACCGGCGAGATCGGCCGCGTGCTGTCAGCGACGCTCGAAGGCGGCGCCAAGGTGGCCGGTTTCGACATGGTGATCCCGAAATCGATCGAGCAGTCGGAGATTCCGTTCGGCGAGGGCACGCTCGGCGAGAAAGTTCGTGGATTTGACCGTGACTTTCTTCGTTCGCTTGCCGGTGCGGCGGTGAACGGCAAGGTGGTGCTGGGAGAAGTCCTGGGCGGCAACCAGCCGGTCGGGCCATCGCCGGGACAGCGCGTCGCGGTCCGCCAGCAATTGAACATCCGTCCGCTCAACGTTCATGCCGACAGCGACGATATCCTGCGGCGCATGCCGCTGAGTTTTACCGTCAACGGGACAAGGGTGCCCTCGATGGCGGTCGAACTGGCCTCCCGGGCGCTCGGCGCCGCACCCGAGTTCGACAAGCGCGGTACGCTGACGCTCGCCGGCTACCGGGTGCCCGGCCGCGTGCCGAACACGGTGACACTGAATTTCGAAGGCGGCGGCGACGACATTCCGACGTTCTCCTTTGCCGATCTGCGCGCGTGCGCCGTCAAGAACGACAAGGACTATTTCCGGCGCTGGTTCGGCGGCAAGGTCGTGATCTTCGGCACTGTCCTCGATATCGAGGACCGCCGCTTCACGTCCAAGCGCTTCGCAACCGGCATCGAAGGCGCACGCACCCCGCGCTGCACCAACGAGAGCACGCCGGTTACCGCGGGCTTCAAGAAAAGCACGATCGCGGGCGTCTATGTCCATGCCACCGCGGTCAACAACCTAATCGCACGCAACAGCGTGATCGAACCAGGCCCGCTTCCCCGCTTGCTGATCGCGACCTTGATTGCTGCGCTCGGCGCGGCGGCCGCCTGGCTGTTCCGGCCCGTTATCGCGTTCGCTGCGTGGACGGCCATGATCGTGCTGGGCCTGGCAGCTGCCACCGTCGCCTTCAACCACGCGCTGGCGCTGCCGCTGGTCGAGCCGATCCTTGCCAGCCTTGCCGCATTGTCCGCCACGATCGGTTTTCGCTTCGTCGTCGCCGACAAGGACCGCCGCCTGCTGCAGAAGAGCTTTGCGCTCTACCTCGCGCCGCACGTCATCAACCGCTTGCTCTCGTCGAGCAAATTGCCGGAGCTCGGCGGCGAAACCCGTAACGTGACGGTGTTCTTCTCCGACATCGAAGGATTTTCGCTGATCGCGGAGAAGATGTCGCCCGATGGCCTGATGGAGCTGATGAACGAATATCTGTCGGCGATGACCGATGTGATCGAAAGCCATGGCGGCTATGTCGACAAATATATTGGCGACTCCATCGTGGCGGTATTCGGCGCCCCGGCCGACGATCCCGACCATGCTGCCAACGCGGCGCGCGCCGCGCTGGACTGCTGCACGCAACTGGCGGAACTCAACGCCTCCTCCGCCCTGTTTCGCGAATACAGGCTGGCGCAGCGGATCGGCATCAATTCCGGCGAGGCGCTGGTCGGCAATTTCGGATCGCGGCGGCGCTTCAACTATTCCGTAATGAGCGACGCGGTGAACCTGGCTTCGCGGCTGGAGGGCGCCAACAAATTCTACGGCACCACCGTGATCGCGTCCGAGACGACCGTCGCGCTGGCCGGAGAGGCCTTCGCCTGGCGCGAACTCGACGCGATCAGGGTCAAGGGACGTACCCAGGCGCTGAAAATCTACCAGTTGCTGGCGCTCTCGGCCGAGCTGGCGCCGCCGCAACAGGCGGTGATCGCCAACTACGCCGACGGGCTGGCACACTGGCGGGCCCGCGAGTTCAAGCGCGCCGCGCAGTGCTTTGGCCGTTCAGCCGATATCGATGGCCCTGCGTCGCTATTTGCCGCGCGGGCCCGGGAATTGGCCCAAAACCCGCCGGGCGACGACTGGGACCCGATCCGGACATTGCAGGAAAAATGACGTACCGATCCCGGTTTACGTTACCGGCGCGAAAGAGCCTCACGGCCATCTCGACAAGCCTGCCCAAGGTGTATAGACGAGCGCGGCGCAATCCGCGCCAAGTATGAGTTCGTCGTCCGATGGCCACTTCCAAGCGATACGACCGGATTGCTTTCGTCGCGAGCGCAGGCGCCGAGGCGCAGGCCGCACTGGCGCAGCTCGTCAAGCTCTACGGCAACCACGATGCCAACGACGCCGATGTCGTGGTGGCGCTCGGCGGCGACGGATTGATGCTGCAGACGCTGCACGCCCATATGCACTCGGGCAAGCCGATCTACGGCATGCATCGCGGAACCGTCGGTTTCCTGATGAACGAATACACCACGCATGATTTGCATACGCGGCTGGCGGCGGCGCGGGAATCCCTGATCAATCCGCTCCTGATGCGCGCCACCGACGTTCACGGCGTCGTGCATCTGCATCACGCCATCAACGAGGTCGCGCTGTTTCGCCAGACCAATCAGGCCGCCCACTTGCGCATCCTGATCGACGAGCACGAGCGGATGGCCGAACTGATCGCCGACGGCATCCTGGTGGCGACGCCGGCCGGCTCCACCGCCTATAATCTGTCGGCGCAGGGACCGATCCTGCCGATCAACGCCGCGCTTCTGGCGCTGACCCCGATCAGCGCGTTCCGCCCGCGCCGCTGGCGCGGCGCCCTGCTCCCGAACTCTGCTTTTGTGGTGATCGAGGTGCTCGAGGGCGAGAAGCGTCCGGTTGCAGCCGCAGCCGACCATGACGATGTGCGCGACGTCCGCCGCGTCGAGGTTTTGTCCGACAAGACGATTTCGATGCGTATGCTGTTCGACCCCGGTCACAGTCTCGAAGAACGCATCCTGCGCGAGCAGTTCGGGTACTAACGCCGTCGTCCCGGCCAAGCGAAGCGCGAGCCGGGACCCATAACCACAGGCGTTAGTTGTCGCGCGCAGCGGTTAATTGTCACCTCCCGAACTCGAGAAGCCGCGGCGTATGGGTCCCTGCTTTCGCAGGGACGACGGGCTCAAGATCCCGCCTTCGCAACCATTCCTTAACCGGCGCCGCGATATGGTTAACGCCAGTATACCGTTTTGCTGGGCCGGGCCGGACCATGTATCGCATTGACTTCAACAAGCTGCGATTTCTGATTTGCGACGATAATCCGCATATGCGCCGCATCCTGCGGACGCTGTTGCATTCGTTTGGCGCGCGCGAAGCCTATGAAGCCGAGGACGGCGCCACCGCGCTGGAAATGTACAGCCACTACGTGCCCGATATCGTCATTACCGACTGGGCGATGCCGATCTTCGACGGCCTCGAACTGGCGCAGATGATCCGGCAGCCGGAATCGAAGGGTAACCCTTACGCGCCGATCATCATGCTGACCGGACATTCGGAGAAGCGGCGCGTCACGGTCGCGCGCGACGCCGGCGTCACCGAGTTCCTGGCCAAGCCGATCTCGGCCAAGGGCCTCTATCAGCGCATCCTCAACGTCGTCGCCAATCCGCGCCCCTTCATCAAAACCAAGACCTATTTCGGCCCCGATCGGCGGCGCAATACCAACAACGCCTATATCGGCCCCGAGCGCCGGGTCGGCGGCGAGATGGAAGTGATGCAGCAGCCGTCGTTGCTCGACAAGGCGCGGTCGAACGTCTAGCGCGGCCCTGGAGACATCATCATGGCGAAAGAAAAGCCGGGCACCATACAGGTCAAATCGTTTGCCGATCATCACGTGATCACGCAACCCAATCCGTTGCGCAAGATGTTGCTGCGCGTTCCCGAATCCGATCTCGACGATCCTGTCGGGCGCGCGGAAAAGGCGCTTGCTGGACTGTCCGGCGAATTCAAGAACTGGATGGCGATCGAGGCGGACCGGCTCTCGGCCGCGCACGCGGTCATTCTCCGCAACGGTTTCACCGTCGACAACCGCGAAGAGCTGTTTCGCGCGGCCCATGACATCAAGGGCGATGCCGCCACGTTCGGCTTCCCTTCCGCGGGCGCCGCCGCCGAAAGCCTGTGCCGCATCATCGAACACGCCCCCGACCTCGACCAGGTCCCGCCCGAGCTGATCACCCACCATATCAACGCGATTCAGGCGATCGTGCGCGAACGCACCAAGCTCGACACCGCGGTGATGGCGAGCGCGCTCAGCAAGCAGCTCCGCGGCATCACGGATGAATTCCTGCTCAAGGTCAACCGCGACCGCCCCGAGCATCTCGAAGCGATCCTGGCGCCGAGCATCGTGCCGGCGGAGTAAGAGACTCGCCGCTCTCTCCCGTTGTCGTCCCTGCGAACGCAGGGACCCATACGCCGCGGCTTATCCCTCAAGAAAACGCTGGTCGACGTCTGTCGCTTACCAACAAGCGGCCGTGGTTATGGATCCCTGCGTTCGCAGGGACGACACCGAGTGTGTTGTTGCGCAGTTGAGCTTACGCCGCGAGATCGCGCACCGCAGGCACGAAGGCTTCGTCGGCCACCAACTCCTCGCAGAACAGGCGGGCTTCCTCGCGCGCGGACTCGGTTGCGAAGCGCCGCAACAGAATCAAGAGCGGCTCGGCGGCCTTGCGGTCGGTCTCGCAATGGGTCAGCACGCGCTCGACCATGCGGCGGCGCAGTCTCGCGGCGCCGCCAATCGTATCGACAAAGCCGGTCTCCTGGCTAACCTCGAGCGCGATACGGAAGGCTCCGAACGTGGATTCGGGAAGGCCTGCGCGGATCAGGAGGGCCTGCAGGCTGGCGCCGCCGCGGTCATGCAGCAGCGCGGTGACGCGGGCCAGCGGCAGGTCGGCCAGCTCGGCAAGCGCGGCATCGAACAGTTCGAGATTGCCGGACAATAGCGCGCGCAGGATCAGGCCGGCGGTCAGTTGCCCGGTGGCGCGCAAATGCCGCACCAGTCCCTGCATGTCATCGCCGCGCGAATGCGCCGCGATGTTCACGGCCGAGCGCTCGCGCGCCTCGTTCGCCAGCCGCCCTGCCCGGTCGGCGCTCAGCCAGTTCCGCGCGACGACGAATTGCGCCAGCGTCTCGGAGAGTTTCGCGACCAGCGCCACGCGGGTGGCGGCGGGCAGGTCTTCCAGCACCAGCATCGATTCCCTGATCGCGGCGAGATGACCGTGACGTTCAACGATGCGGTCCCAGGAAAACGGCGCGAGTTCTGCGTAGGCGTTTTCGATCAGCTCAAGCGCTGCGGCGGCCGAACCGACTTCGGCAATCGCGGCGGAAACCGAGGGCGGCAGATTGATGCGGCGGGCGATGGCGCATTGCATGTCGCTGTTGCCGGTGGCGACGATGTCGACGAGGTCGGCGTCGATCAGAAGCGGCGAATGTTCGAGCACGGAAAGCGCGATCGAGGGCTGATCGAGCGAGAGCGCCTGCACGATCGCGGCCGGCGCATCCGAGCTGCGCGCGAAGACTTCCGACATCGCCTGGCGCACCAGCGGCGATGGATCATCGAGCAGCATCAACAGCGCGCCTTCGGCGGCGATGCGATCGTCCTCGCTAAGATCTGAAATCAACCAGGCCCGCGCCAACGCCCGCGTCGCCTCTGCCCGCTCGCCTGCCGGAGCGGTACGAATCCAACTGATGAACTGCCGAACGATCATGGTCCTGGCTTACGCAACGTGAGACGACACCGTGACGCGGTGCCACTATTAGAAAAAATAAACCAT
This sequence comes from Bradyrhizobium australiense, assembly GCF_013114825.1. Classification (GTDB taxonomy): domain Bacteria; phylum Pseudomonadota; class Alphaproteobacteria; order Rhizobiales; family Xanthobacteraceae; genus Bradyrhizobium; species Bradyrhizobium australiense. Next base: position 128,408 of record NZ_JAAVLX010000002.1, read on the forward strand.
GACGCTTAACAAAGGGTTCACCATAAACGGCTGGTTCTATTGACGTTTTGTTAAGGCTGCGAGGGCGACGGCGACCTTTGGCTCCCGGATGCTGCGCAACTCGCAGTGTTGCGCTGCTGATCCGGGCCCATCCGGCCGCGCGACACTGGGATGGGTCCGGTTCTGCGACGCGCTGCATCGCGCCCGGGACACGGGCTGAGATCAGCTACTGAACGTGCCGTTGCGGTCGCTGAACAGATCGAGCCGGCCCGGCGCGCGAACTTCGGGCTTGTATCCCGACAACACGGTGCTCGCGGAAGCAACTGACGCCAGCGACGAATTGCTGCCCCACAATTCCTGCACTGCCGGCGAAATCGGCTGCGTGCGTTCGCCGGCCTGGAACAGCGAGCGGAAGATCGGCTCGGGTGACGCAGCGGCAGTCTGCGAGGTTGCCGCAACCGGCGTCACCGCGCGCTGATCCGGGAAGCTCGAGAGATACGCGGCGTTATCAATCGCCATCGCTGCCGGCGCGGCGCTCGCGAACGTGACGCGCCGCGGCAGATCGCCGCCGGCGGCCGCCATCGCCGTGCGCGTCACCGGCGAGGTGGCGGCAGCCGCATAGCGCGTGCTCAGCACCGAATAGACCTGGGAGACGCTGCGCGGCTGCCCCGAACGGTCGTAGAAGATCGACTGGTTCGCCGCCGCCGCATTTGGAAACATCCGCACGGCTGACGCGTTCGGATTGTCTTCGGCATTCTGGATCAGCTTGCCGGCGCCGCCGACGCCCATGAAATGCGCCATATAGAGTTCGGCGTCGGTCGGGCGGCGGCCGATCTTGCCGGTCAGTTTGAAACTGTTGGATTGCGTCAGCACCGCCGCCATCGATGAGGCGGCATCCGGGTCGTCGCGCAGCTGTATGATCGCGGCGCGTGCCGCGGGATCGTCAACCGAATAGCGACCGTCGGAATCCCTGGTGATGGCGTCGGCATATTTGCCATAGCCGAGATGGTCACCCGCCTCTTTCACCGTGCCGAGCCAGGTCTGATCGATGAACTGAAACAGCCCGCGCGCCGACGAGGTCGTAGCAGCGGCTTTCGGATTGAAGTTGGACTCCATCTTCGCGGTGGTGAGCAGATATTCGAAGCTGGTGCCGGTGGTGGATGCCGCCTGCTTGATCGAGCCCGCAATCTTCGCGCGCGTGGGATCGACACCTGCCGCAGCCGTGGCGCTAAATGTGTCGACCGCCATATCTCTGGTGCCCCGCTCCTCGCGAAACCTCGCGCGGGCTCTCAAGGCACCGGTAATCAGTGCCCATATGCGGTCGAGACTGCCGTAATTATGGTTAATGGCGGGTTAAGTGATCTCTCCGTGACGTCATTCCGGGGCGCGCGTTTGCGCGAACTCAGGTGCGCGATTGCGCACCTGAGAATCTCGAGGTTCCGGGTTCAGTCTACGGCTGCCCCGAAATGACGACCGCGGGAAGCTCGCCTCTACGTCTCTCTCTGGTAGACCTCAGCCGGATCGAACTGCCTGTCGGCATCGACGAACGTCAGCCGCGCACCGCCCTCGGCGGCGTCGATCTTGCGGTAGAAGCAGGAATGCCGCCCGGTATGACACGCAGCGCCCTGCTGCTCGACGCGGATCCAGACCGCATCCTGATCGCAATCGATGCGCATCTCGACCACGCGCTGGGTCTGACCCGACGTCTCACCTTTGCGCCACAACGCATTGCGCGAGCGGCTGAAGTAGCAGGCCTCGCCGGTCGCGATCGTCTTGCGCAGCGCCTCGTCGTTCATATGGGCGACCATCAGCACATCGCCTGTCACGGCGTCGGTCGCGACGCAGGTCACGAGACCTGACGCGTCGAATTTGGGCTGGAACGCCAGCCCCTCCTCGCGCTCGTTAGTAGTTGCTGACGTGGACACGGCAGTCCTCGCGGATAAATTTCGGCGAGGCTACCGGTTCAATCCTCGCACCAGGGACAGAAAACGCTGCTGCTCCGCCGGATTGTCGCGGAACATGCCGGTGAAGCGGCTGGTGAGGGTCATCGCGCCGTGCTTGGCGACGCCGCGTACCGACATGCAGGTATGCTCCGCCTCGATCAGCACGGCAACGCCACGGGGTTTCAGGACCTCGTCGATCGCGGCCGCGATCTGGGCGGTCAGGTGTTCCTGGGTCTGCAGGCGGCGCGCGAAGATATCGGTCAGCCGCGCCAGCTTCGATAGTCCGACCACCCGCTCCACCGGGGTATAGGCGATATGCGCCTTGCCGTAGAACGGCATCATGTGATGCTCGCATTGCGAGGTGAATTCGATATCGCGGACCAGGACGAAATCGTCATAGCCGGCGGTTTCGCCAAACGTGCGGTCCAGCACCTCGGCCGGGCACTGATGATAACCCTGATAGAGCTCGTCGAAGGCTTCGACCACGCGGCGGGGCGTATCCAGCAAACCCTCGCGACCGGGGTTTTCGCCGATATAGCTGAGCAGCGTATGCACGGCGTGTTCGGCCTCGGCGCGCGACGGGCGAGGCAGGTCGGCGCGGACGGCAGCGGCCAGGAACTCGGCCGGATCGAGCTCGGCGGAACGGGCTTCCGGCGCCACATCGGGCGATTTCACTTCGGAAGACTTCAAATCGGAAGGCTTGACTTCAGAAGGCTTGCCGGGGCGGAGGGATTTGATCAATGCGTCCATGTCTTCTCCGTTCGACCGGCCCGCAAAGGCCGGAGTGTCACCGGGCAGACGGGGCGGATTGCCGCCGGGCGCCTGAGTCCCATCCACAACACGCGGACGGCCGAACTGGTTTCCATGTCTGGTCCCTGTCCGTCCGCCTACGGCAAACGGCCGGGCTGTTTTTCCGCCGTTCCTGTTCATATATAGGACGATGAAACCCAGCCGCCAAGGGCGCTCGGATCGCTGCCCGGGACACCGATTCTCATGCTGAACGACATCTACAACAAGCGGATCATTGAATTGGCGGGTAATATCCCCCGCCTTGGCCGCCTCCCCGACCCCCACGCCAGCGCCACCGCCCACTCCAAACTGTGCGGCTCGACCGTCAAGGTCGATCTCAAGATGGATGGGCCCGTGGTCACCGACTTCGCCCATGACGTGAAGGCCTGCGCGCTCGGGCAAGCCTCCTCCTCGATCATGGCAAGCCATGTGGTCGGCTCGACGGCTAGCGAGTTACGTGAACTGCGAGAAACCGTGCGCAAGATGTTGAAGGAAAACGGCAGCCCCCCGCAGGGCAAATGGGCCGACATCGCCTTGCTCGAGCCGGTGCGCGACTATAAGGCCCGCCACGCCTCGACCCTGCTGACCTTCGACGCCGTGGTGGATGCCATCGGCCAGATCGAAGCTAGGGCCAAGCAGCCGGCATCGGCCTAAGGCTGGACCGTCATTCCGGGATGGTCCGCAGACCCGGAATCTCGCGATTCCGGGTTCGATGCTGCGCTTCGCTACTTCTGCGGCTGAGCGGGCTGAGCCGGCGCGGTCGCAGAACCGCCGGTCGGAGCCGCGGCTTCGGCGGTCTTGGTCGACTTGCCCGGCTGCGGCTGCGCGTCGCCCCCCACGGTGGAACTGACGAAGCGGTCCTGCGGCTTGGAAGGCTTCGCCTCGGCCATCGGCACCGACGAATTGTCCTGCGGGAACACGTCGGCGACCGCATCGGTCGTGACCAGATTGGCCAGCCGCAATTCGCCGCGCGACAATTCGTGCAGATCTTCCCACGGCGGCACGCTGAGGGCCAGCGACAGCAAATCGCCGGTGCCGCCCATTTCGAAAGTGTATTTCGCGAGTCGGCCGATATCGCGCTCGACAATCATCAGGTCCTGCGCGCTGTAGCTTGCGGCCTTGGCATCGTCGGCCCGATCACCCATCCAGATCTGGTGCACGCGGACATGCGCGACGGGCGGCACGTAACGGGTCTTGCCCGACAGCAGCAGGAACACGCACATTGACTCGCAATAGGCTTCCGGCACGACGCTCACGCGCTCGCCGCGCGGGGTCTGCGTGCGCACGGTTGAGCCGACTGTCGTCAGCGCGCCGAGACTGCGGAACCTGCGGCCAAGCGCGATGGAATCGTTGACCGAGCCGCCGCTGGAATCCAGCACGATGGTCGCGCCGGCGAGTTGGCGCCCCTTGGCGAATTCATCGAATTCCCTCGGACTATCCGCTGTGACGATGCCGACGGCCGAGACCCAGCCCCTGCAGTCGGGCTGGCACGCATTCCACTTGAAGTGCATCGGCTGCTTGCGTTCTTCGAGGGTGCCGCCAGCCTGCGCCGAAGTACCCAGCGTCGTGATCGCGCCAGGCAATCCGAGACAAAAGGCGGTGGCGCCAAGAAGCACCCAGCCGCGAAATTTCAGCGACCTGACAAACCTCAATTTGGTTCCTTCCCCCAAGCCCCAGAGAGCAATGGCAATGGCCCCACTTCACCGCGACATGATTCTGTCATCGATGCGTTGCGAAAACGGTAACCGTACTGTCCTGTGTCGTCCATAATACCTTGGCTTGCTACGTCGCTTCGCAGTGCGATAATTGTGAACTGTGGCGTAAATATCTGCATGCATTGAGTTCCTTGCTCTGGAACTCCCGCAAAACTACGTGCATCGTCCATCATGGCACCCGTCGATCATTCATCGTCGCCCCGCAAACAATGCACGGACTGTGCCAACGGAGTCGCTCGTCTGCCGCGCAATGCGGGACGCGCGCTGATCTGGATCTACCGGCACACGCTGTCGCCACTGGTCGGTTACAACTGCCGGCACCTGCCGACTTGCTCGGTGTATGGCGACGAGGCGATCGAACGTTTCGGCTTGTGGGGCGGCGGCTGGATGACGCTGGCGCGGCTGTTGCGCTGCCATCCCTGGGGCACATCCGGCATCGACAACGTGCCGCTCACAGCACCATCAGGCGCGCGCTGGTATCTGCCGTGGCGTTATGGACGCTGGCGCGGCGTCAACGCTTCCTGAGTGCGGCGGCGAGCTTGGATTGCTGCTTAGCGCCACAAGAAAAATCCGCCCCGCGGCTGTGGCCAAAAATCCGGTTGCGGCCGCGGCCAAAAATCCGGCGGCGGCCGCGGCCTGCGTGGACGCGGCGGTGGCGGCGGGGCCTCCGTCGATGCCGTGGCGTCGATAGCGGGCGATCCATCGTCGGGCAATCTCACCGACAGCAGCACGTTCGTCTCGTGTGTGCGCCAGCGATAGCCGATGCCGAAATCGATCGGCTGCGCACGCCGGAACAGTGCAGCGTATGATTCCTGGTAGCGACCGGCGAATTCGTCGATCGGTCCCAGATAACGGCCGAACGGGAACAAGCGCCATTTCCTGGTGCTGTAATATGCCAGCGGAATTCCGGAATCGTCCTGGATGATGGTGGCGCTGTTATTGAGCAAGAAGTCGCGCACCGTCGTGAAGTTGCCGGAATGCAGCAAATAAGACGCGCTCTTGAGCAGGCTGTTGCCCGGCGCGAGGGTCGCGCAGAATTTCAGAAAGCCGCTTGCCTTTACGCCGGAGTTGGAGAGATCGGTCGAGAAGTAATACAGCGTCTTTTCCTGCCCATCGGGGCCAACGAAAATGACGCGCACGCCGCGCACGGCGTTCGGCCCGGTATTTTCGCCCGCGAAATACGCCGCCCCCTTGTCGTCCAGCGAGATCGGACTGACGCTCTTCACGGTCATGCCCGAGCGCGCCAGGAACACGTAGAGGATCGGCAAGGTGCCGCTGATCTGCCCTGCATTCAGATCGGTCTTCATCTGCTTGGTGATGAAGAAGCTGAAGCTCAGGATCGAACTGAGCGAACGTTCGACGTTGTAGAGCGCGGACGCGATGCCGCCGCGCGGCAATCGCGTCAGGTCGGGCACCGAGCCGACCGGCTCGAGCGCGCTCAGCACGTAGGTCGAGGCCTTGGAATAGAATGCGTTCGCATAGAGAAAATCCGGGCCTGAGAACATGTAGAACATGGTCGGCTTTGGTGCCGCCAGATTGGTATCCGCCCAGGCGCGAATCCGCGATATCTGGCGCTGCTCGAGCTGGCCGAACGCAGTGTCGAAGAATTTGGCGTGACGTTGCCAGGCTGGATCCTTGGTGAGTGATGCCAGCGGCGAGTCCGCCGATGGCATCATGCCCGCGAGAAATTTGGCAATGTCGTCCACCGTTGCGGGTTCGGCACGGACGGTAGCCGCGGCCGCCAGCAGCATGACTGCAGCAAGCGTCGCTGTTCTCAGACAGTACAGCATGTTCATTCGCGACCCTGAGATACGGCCACGGGGCCTTGATGTGCCCGCTTGCGGAACACGGCGTAAATCAAGAGGCCTGAAAGCATGATCAAAAGGCCGAGCAGCGACTGCAACGGCCGTTCAGTCAGAAGGTAGTACATCATGAAGGCGGTCACGAGCAGGAAAACCACAGTGGTCAGCGGGTATCCCCAGGCACGGTAGGGCCGCGGCAGATCCGGGCGCATGATGCGCAGCTTGATCACGCCGAGCACGGTGAAGAACGAGCAGAACAAGAGCGCGAACTGGATGAAGTCGAGCACCGCTTCGAAGCTGCGCGTAAACAGCATCAGGCTCGCGACCGTAAGCTGAAACAGGATAGCGTAAGCCGGCGCACCGCTGGGCGAGCGCCGTGCGAACGCCCGCAGCACTGGAATGTCCTCGCCCATCGTCATCATGACGCGCGGCCCGATCCACATCATCGCGCTGATCGAGGAGATCAGCCCGACGCAGATCATCGCGCCGACGATACGGCCGCCGAACTCACCGAAGATGTAGCTGCCGGAGATGCGGGCGACGTCGAGCTGGCCTGCGAGCTTGTCGATCGGCGCGGTGTGCAAGAAGACGGCGTTGAGTGCGACATACAGCACCAGCACGATTAGGGTTCCGATCAGCATCGCCCGCGGCACATTGCGCTCCGGCAATCTCACCTCGCCGATGATGTAGGTTGCCGCGTTCCACCCGGAGAACGAATACATCACGAACACCAGGCTGATCGCAAACGGCGCGCTGACGATATGGGCGAAGTCGAAGGCTGATGGCGCGAACGTCACCGGCTGCGCGGTGCCGATCACGAACCCGCTGACCAGGAACGCTACGATCAGCAATACCTTCAGGATGGTCGCGACCAGTTGAAAGGTCGAGGAGTGCCTGATACCGGCGAGCTGCACCAGCGACACGAGCCAGACCACGCCGATCGCAAGTGCCAGCGGCGGCGCGTTGGGCAGCACCGATTTGCCGTATTCGCCGAACGCCATGGCGGCGAGCGCCACTGGCGCTGCGAAGCCGACCGTCGCAGATACCCAGCCCGCCACAAAACCGAAGGCCGGGTGATAGGCCCGGCCGAGGAAGTTGTACTCACCGCTCGAGCGCGGAAACATCGCGCCGAGCTCGCCGTAGGAAAACACTCCGCACAACGCGACGATGCCGCCGACCGTCCACAGCAGCAGGATCGAAAAGCCCGACGGAATATCCTTGACCTGAAAACCGAGGCTGGTGAAGACCCCGACGCCGACCATGTCGGCAACGACAATGGCAACCGCCACCAGAACCGAAATCGTTGATCCGCTGCCGGAGAGCGAGCCGGGCCAAACCGGGCTTCCCGTTTCTGATGCCGCCATTTCGGACCGTACCTTCAGCGCCCAGCCAACAGCTGCATCGTGCAGGCTGACGCCCCCCAATTCAAGCAATGTTAACAATGGTTTAAATTAAGATACAAAATAGGTTGTATAATACCATGCAAGCGCCACCGTGCCATTACTGGATTGCGAAAACATCGTGACGGTCCCACAATCGCGACACGATTGCATGATCTGCTCACGCTTCCGGACATGGGGAGTTTTTCCGGACGCGTAATGTCGCCTAAACGCGTGCGAGCTTACGCCGGTTGACGGTGAATCTTGGGGCATTGGAATGGATGGTCGGAGTTAATCCGAATTTCCCGACAGTTGATCCCGCCAGGGGGGCGACGTTCCCGGCCGTGCCGCGCCGTGTGCTGCCCGTTCGATGGCAGTGGGCGAGGATGGCCGCACTGATCGTGCCGCTATCGTTTGTCCTGGTCCAATGCGGCAAGGCGCCGAACCCGGAAATACTGGCGGCGAACACGGACAGCGCCAAATCCCGGGCCGGCAAGTCGCAGGCTTCCGCCGACACGTTCGACGACCGCTTCCCCACGCCGCAATTTGCCGACCGTTTCCCGACCGCCGGTGAAAGCCTGCCGCAAATCCAGCGCCAGGTCGCGCTGGCGCCGCAGCCGCGCGCCGTGCGGACGGAGCCCGTCAGGGTCGCCTCGCTAACGCCCACGCTGACCCTGCCCCGCACCGAACGCGAAGAGTTGACCACACTGGTCAGCATGAAGTCCTCCGCCTTCCCCTATTTCGGCACTAATCCGCGTTCCGAAGAACCGTTCCTCAATATCGCCAAGGGCGACCGCAAGGGCCATCGCAGCTATAGCGGCAGGGTCTACTGGCAGGACGAGACCTACAACGACAGCCGCGTGCTGGTGCACGTCCCCGAGACATTCGATGTCAGCAAGCCGGGCGTGATCGTGGTGTTCTTCCACGGCAACGGCGCGACGCTGGAGCGCGACGTCCGCGACCGGCAATTGGTGCCGCAGCAGATCTCGGATTCCGGCGTGAACGCCGTGCTGCTCGCGCCACAGCTTGCGGTGAACGCCGCCGACTCGAGCGCTGGCAAGTTCTGGCAGCCGGGCGGCTTCAAGCGCTTCATCGATGAATCGGCCAGCCATCTCGCCCGCCTCTATGGTGATCCGAAGTCGGCACAGGCGTTCGCGAATATGCCGATCGTGATCGTCGGCTACAGCGGTGGCTTCCTGCCGACGGCGTGGAGCCTGGAGGTTGGCGGCCTCCCGAACCGGGTCCGCGGTGTGTTCCTGCTCGACGCCGTTTATGGCGAGCTCGACAAGTTCGCGTCCTGGATCGAGAAAAACCGCACCGGCTTCTTTGTCTCTTCGTATACCCGCTACACCAAGCGGCACGATCAGGAGCTGATGCAGATGCTCCGCGACAAGGGCATCACCGTGGCTGAGAGCATGGACGGACGGCTGCGTCCCGGCAGCGTTGTGTTCGTGCAGACGCCTGATGGCGTCACGCACCGCGATTATGTCACGCAGGCCTGGACCGAGCATCCGGTCAAGGACGTGCTGGTCAAGATGGCGGCAACGCCGGCTTTGACCCAGATTGCGAGCGCGCCGTACGCAAACCGGTAGCCCGCCTTCTTCGCCGGATCAGGCCTTTCTGGGTCTAGTCAGGATCACCGTCGTCAGGGCTAGCGCGACTAAGACCGCCCCGACATAGCCATTGGCGAAAAAGAGATCGCGGGCGTACAGAAAACCGCCGATCGCCGAACCAATGGCCTGTCCAACGTAGAGCACCGATGTATTGAGCGACACCGACGCGGACGCCAGCGCAGGCGCTGCGCCGACCAATCTCACCTGCTGCATCGAATTGGTGGAAGCAAACCCAATACCCCAGATCGCAACTGAGACAGCCATCAGCGAATAGATCCCGGCGCTGAGCGCCCACCCGCTCACGCCGGCCAGCAACACCGACGTGAACAGCATCGAGGTCTTCCAGGCACCCCAGGAATCGACGATGCGGGTTGCAATCGCGGTGCCGATGACCCCGCAGACGCCGTAAACGGCGAATACCACGGCGATCGGGTCCGGTCCTGCGCCCGTCAGCCGCGCCAGCAACGGGCCCATATAGGTGAACACGGCGAACTGGCCGGACATCTGCGCGGTCGTGATCAACAGCAGCAGCAGGATCATCCGGTTGCGGCCGATCGCCGCCCATGTCTTGAGATCGACGGGCGCGCCGATCAGCCCACCCGGCAGGCGCCACGCCAGCAGGAGGAGACTGAGGCCGCTCATCACGCCGATGACGCCATAGACCGCCTGCCAGCCATAGCGGCTGGCAATGAACGTGATCGCCGGCAGGCCGACGGCAACCGCCAGCGACCAGCCGAGAAAGATGTAGGCGATGGCGCTGCCGCGTCTTTCTTCAGGCACGATCAACGCGGCCGTTCCCGCCGCCTGCGGCGTGTAGAGCGCACCGACGGCCAGCATGACCAGACGAATACCGAGCAGGCTCGCATAGTCAGGCGCAAAGGCGGAAGCAATGTTGGTGAGCGCCAGCACCGCAAGAGTGACCGTCAGCAGGGTGCGCCGCTCGATCCTGGACGTCAGCCACGCCGTGACCGGCGAACCGACGCACAGCATGATCGCGCCGAATGTGATCAACAGCCCCGCGGTGCGGATCGAGACGTCGAGACCGGCAGACAGTTCGACCAGCATACCCGCCGGCGCCAGCACCGAGCAGCCGGTAATAACGTTGCCGAGCATCAGCGCAGTCGGCGCAAAGCGGCGCTCGGTGTGGACGGGCACGGGCACATGTTTCATGCAGGTGCATGTAGACTGCGAGCCACGCCAAGAAAAGGACGCGATACCGGATTATTTGTCATCGCCGTCATGAGTTTTATTGATTTGACGGCGCTGATGCTGAGCGGCCCTGCGCACGTCGCTGTGACGGCGAAGTAGTCTTCTTTTCCGGGCGATGCGGCTAGATCTTGCCCCGCGGCCGCTGCCATCACGGCCTATTTGGCCATATTGCCCGATTGCAGGAGTCGAATCGCCTGCTATACCGCTGCTTCCCGCTTACCTGCGCTCGTTCGCAGGAGTGAGCTTTAGGAGACCGAGATGCCTGACCAAAATACGCCTTCACCAGGATTCCAGTTTGGCCTTGCCAATTTGAAACCGGCCGAACCCTTGCAAAAGATCACCCTCACCTTTCCCGACGGCGCGAAACGCGAATTTGCCAAGGACGTCACCGGGCTCGAAGTCGCCAAGGGCATCTCGCCGTCGCTCGCCAAGCGCACGGTGGCAGTGGCGCTGGACGGCGTGGTCGCCGACCTCAACGACCCGATTTCTTGCGATGCGAGGATTGAACTCATTAATCGCGAGGACCCGCGCGCGCTGGAATTGATCCGGCACGACTGCGCGCATGTGCTGGCGGAAGCCGTGCAGTCGCTGTGGCCGGGCACGCAGGTCACGATCGGCCCGGTGATCGAGAACGGCTTCTATTACGACTTCTTCCGCAACGAGCCGTTCACGCCGGAAGATTTCGCTGCGATCGAGAAGCGGATGCGCGAGATCATCGCGCGCGACAAGCCTTTCAGCAAGGAAGTTTGGGATCGCGAGAAGACAAAACAGGTGTTCCGCGACAAGGGCGAGGCCTTCAAGGTCGAACTGGTCGACGCCATTCCGGGCGACGAGCCGATCAAGATCTATTTCCAGGGCGACTGGTTCGATCTCTGCCGCGGTCCGCATATGAGTTCGACCGGCAAGATCGGCAACGCCTTCAAGCTGATGAAGGTGGCGGGCGCCTATTGGCGCGGCGACGCCAACAATCCGATGCTGACGCGCATTTACGGCACGGCCTTTGCGAAACAGAACGAACTCGACGCTTATCTGAAGCAGATCGAGGAAGCCGAGAAGCGCGACCATCGCAAGCTCGGCCGCGAGCTCGACCTGTTCCACTTCCAGGAGGAAGGCCCCGGCGTGGTGTTCTGGCACCCGAAGGGTTGGACCATCTTCCAGCAATTGATCGCCTATATGCGCCGCCGCCTGACCGGCGAATACGACGAAGTCAACGCCCCGCAGATCCTCGACAAGGTATTGTGGGAGACTTCAGGCCACTGGGACTGGTACCGCGAAAACATGTTCGCGGCGCAGTCGGCCGGCGACGAGGCCGAAGACAAGCGCTGGTTTGCGCTCAAGCCGATGAACTGCCCGGGCCACGTCCAGATCTTCAAGCACGGCCTGAAAAGCTACCGCGACCTTCCCTTGCGTCTGGCGGAATTCGGCGTGGTGCATCGCTATGAGGCGTCAGGCGCGATGCACGGGTTGATGCGCGTGCGCGGCTTCACCCAGGACGACGCGCATGTGTTCTGCACCGAAGCCCAGCTTGCAGAAGAGTGCCTCAAGATCAACGATTTGATTCTGTCGACCTACGCCGATTTCGGTTTCGAGGGCGAACTGACGGTCAAACTCTCGACCAGGCCGGAGAAGCGCGTCGGCACCGACGAGATGTGGGATCATGCCGAGCGAGTGATGGCGACCGTGCTGGCGGAAATCCAGGCCAGCGGCAGCAACCGGATCAAGACCGCGATCAATCCGGGCGAAGGCGCGTTTTACGGGCCGAAGTTCGAATATGTGCTGCGCGATGCCATCGGCCGGGACTGGCAATGCGGCACCACGCAGGTTGACTTCAATCTGCCGGAACGTTTCGGCGCGTTCTACATCGATGCCGACGGCTCGAAGAAGGCGCCGGTGATGGTCCATCGCGCGATCTGCGGCTCGATGGAGCGCTTCATCGGCATCCTGATCGAGCATTTTGCCGGCAACTTTCCGCTCTGGCTGGCGCCGATCCAGGTGGTGGTCACGACGATCACCTCCGAAGGCGACGAATACGCCAAGCTGGTTGCCGCCGCGGCGCGGCGCGCAGGCCTGCGTGTCGAGATCGACCTGCGCAACGAGAAGATCAACTACAAGGTCCGCGAGCATTCGCTGGCGAAGATCCCGGCCCTGCTCGTGGTCGGCAAGAAGGAAGCCGAGACCCATTCGGTCTCAATCCGCCGGCTCGGCAGCGACGGACAGAAGGTGATGCCGACCGACGAGGCGCTGGCCGCTCTCGTCGAGGAGGCGACACCGCCGGACGTGAAGCGGGCTCGAATGGTTTAAGAAACATGCGGAGCGGATTTTGCTTCCGCTCCCATAGTTCCACCCGAGCAACCAACAGTCGAGCCGTTTGCCCTCGGGTGAATTGGCCCGGGAATTCATCAATCGCCCTATTTCCTTGAGGGCTCGGCGATACTCGTCATCAGATTCGATCGTCCGTACACGGCTGAAGGCCCAGGCGATAAGCGTCCAGCCTATACTATCACAATCGGTCTAAATTGGCTTCCATGCGCTTCGTAGCTCACCTATCTGCGTGGTAGAAATTATACTAGATCGACGAAAGAGATACTTGTGCCCGACGCCATCGAACTTCTGAAAGTCCGCCGCTCCGTAAAACCCCGCGAGATGAGCGGGCCCGGCCCCACGGCGAGCGAGCTCGACACCATCCTGACCATCGGCGCGCGGGTGCCCGATCACGGCAAGCTGACGCCGTGGCGCTTCATCGTGTTCGAGGGCGACGCCCGGGCGCGGGCCGGCGACGTAATTGCGCGGGTGTTTGCGAAAAAGAACCCGTCCGCGCCGGCCGCCGACATCGAGATCGAGAAGCGTCGGCTGATGGACGCGCCGTTGGTGATCGCGGTGGTGAGCTTTACCAGGCCGCATCCCAAGGTGCCGGCGTGGGAGCAGGAACTGTCCGCCGGCGCCAGCGCTATGAATATCGTTACCGCGGCAACCGCACTCGGTTATGGCGCCAACTGGCTCACCGGCTGGTTCGCATTCGACCGCGACGTGCTGGACGGGCTCGGATTGAAATCGGATGAGAGACTCGCCGGCTTCATCCATATCGGTACGCCAGCCAAGCCGGCCGAGGACCGGCCTCGCCCGGCGCTGTCGGATATCGTGACGCGGTTTTAGCCGATTGCGTTCCCCGGATGCTGCGCAACGCGCCGCGTTCGCGGCGTGGTGCGCTGCTGATCCGGGGTCCATGCGGGGGCTAGGTCCCGGCTCTGAGGAGTAGCCATTCCGGACGATGCTTTGCATCGCCTAGGCTGCACCGCGCCCGGGACACGGAAGAATTTGGCGATGCGCTCAGCGCGCCACGACCTCCACCTCGCCGTCGACGCCGTTGACGACGTTGAAGGGCCGTTCGAACACCTTGCCTTCGTTCTTGGCGATCGCCCGGTATTCGCCTTCGGACAGCACCACGCGCGGAAACGCGCCGATCGATTCCTTGATGACGTCGCCGCCCGGCGTGATCACCGACCATGCGGTGTTGGCGAGCGCCTCGCCGCCCCTGTCGCTGACAAGCTTCAGCGTAATCACCGCCGCGCGGTGGGAGACGGTCACGTCCGTCAGCTTGCTGGCCTGGACGCGGATGTCGGAGCGCACCACCGAATTGGCATCGCCATAGTTGGAGATGATGTAGTAGGTGCCCTCCGGCAGCAGCGCGACGTCGCCTGCGGCGACGTTCGGAAGCAGCGGGCTGCGTTCGGAGCCTTCGAACTGGCTGCCCTTGTAGATCGCGAACGAGATCTGGTTCGGCGGAATCTTGCTGGTGCCGACGCGGCCTTCGATGCGCAGTCCGCCGGCCGGAAGCACGAAGGACACGCGGTCCGTCTCCGCTTTCAGGCTCACCGCCCGCACCGCGCTGACCAGGCCGAGAGCCACATGGACGACATAATTGCCGGGCGGGAGCACGATGTTGGGGGTCGCGCCGCGCTCCTCGCGGATCAGCTTGAACGTGCCGGTATCGTCGGGCTTGTCGGCAAATACCCGCCACACCAGCCCGCCGTTGATGACCGGCAGATCCTTGCCGTAGCGCGCCGTCAGCGATAGCACCGCCTGGCCTGCGGTCGCGGCGCCGGGCGGCGGCACCACCGGTGGCACGGTGGCAAGCGACGGCTGAACGATGGTCGGCTGGGTCAGCGGCGCGGGAAGCGACGGGATCGTTCCCGTGCCGGACGGCGGCGCCAGATTCATGGCGGGCCCGGTCTGGACATCCGGAACCGCGGCCGGCGGTACGGGTGGCGGCCGGTCCGAGAACATCTGGGCCGAGGCCGGAGCCGGAAGCAGCGAAACCAGCGCCAAGGCGAGCGCCAGCGCCAAGAAAGGCGATCCGTCCCGCCCGTATCCAACGATACCGTTACCGCCCGAAATCATCGCCATGCTTTTCACTGAAAACGCGGCAAATTCAAGCCTTCCTGGCCGAAGTTCGGCCGGCGGCGCTTAGCGGAACCCGCACCGGCACCCAATGTTAGTCCGGCGGTCGTGGTCCAGTCACATTCCCTGCCTAGTCCGGGCATTCGCCGGGCATAAACCATGCATCCGGATTGGAATGGACAATTCTGGCGCGGCTGCGCCGCGGCGAATATCGTTGAAGCCGCAGGAGAGTTTGCGTGTTGGATAGCTGGATGGGCCGCGGCCAAAAAAGCACCGATGCCCACGACAAAGTGGGGCTCGGCAGTATCCGCCGGCCGGTGATCGGACTGGCGCTTGGTGGCGGCGCCGCACGCGGCTTTGCCCATATCGGCATCGTCCGGACGCTGGTGGCTCATGGAATCATGCCCAACGTCGTGGTGGGAACGTCGATCGGCGCCGTGGTCGGCGGCGCCTATGCCGCCGGACATCTCGACACGCTGGAAGAATGGGCACGCAGCCTCCAGCCGCGAACGGTCCTCTCCTATCTCGATATCCGCCTGAACGGCTCGGGCCTGATCGGCGGCGCCAAGCTTGCGGCCCAACTTGAGGCGGCGCTCGGCCAGAGCCTGATCGAGGATCTGCCGGTGAAGTTTGCCACCGTCGCGACCGAAGTGCGCACCGGCCACGAAATCTGGCTGACCCATGGCCCGATGGTGGACGCAATGCGCGCCTCCTACGCGCTGCCGGGAATATTTTCGCCGATATTGGTAGGCGACCGCTGGCTGGTCGATGGCGCCCTGGTCAATCCGGTGCCGGTGTCGGCGGCGCGCGCGCTCGGCGCGGAGATCGTGATCGCTGCCAATCTCTCCAGCGACGTCTTCGCGCACGCTACGACGATCTATTCCCACGGCCCGACGGCCGGCATTTCAGTATCGGTAATGCCGGAAACGCTGCCCGAACCCGAGCCGCGGAAACGCGGGATCGGAAAATTCTTCTCCGCCGAGCGCACGATGAAGCGTGAATTCTTCGGCGGCGGCGGACGGCCGGGCATCTCATCGGTCATGGTCGATGCCTTCAACATCATGCAGGACCGCATCACCCGCGCACGGCTTGCCGGCGATCCGCCGGACCTCCTGATTTCGCCCCGCGTCGGCAAGATCGGCTGGTTCGATTTTCATCGCGCCGACGACCTGATCGCCCATGGCGTGCGTGCGGCCGAGCGGGCGATCGACTCGATCCAGGAGGCGATCCATATCCTGGCGCCGCCGCCGCCGATCGAAGCCGAGAAGGCGCTCGAAAAGCCTGACAAGGAATAGCGTAGCGCCTTCAAGCGAAGCGTGCCCTCGGACTTGATCCGAGGGTAGGTCACCGGTTCACGTTAAGAAAACGTGTCAAACCAAGCTCACGCTGTCTTGATGTAGTCGCGCAGCGCTTCCTGCTCGGCCTCATACTCCTGGACACGGCGCTTGACGATGTCGCCGATCGATATCAGGCCAACCACTTTGCCATCCTCGATAACGGGCAGATGCCTGAACTTGCCGAGCGTCATCATTTCCATGATCCCGGCGACGGTGTCGGACTCCCGGCAACTCACGACCTTGCGCGTCATGACGGCGCTCACCGGCTCCTCGAGAACCCTGGCGCCGCGCTCGCCCAACACCCGGACAATGTCGCGCTCCGATAAGATGCCTTCAAGTCGCCCTTGGTTCATCACCAGCACGGCACCGATCTTGCGTTCGCCAAGGATCTTGATCGCGGCCGAAAGCTTTACATCTGGCTCGACGCTCATGATCTGATGGCCTTTGGTGTCGAGAATTGAACGTACCGTCATTGTCGCCTCCTGAATCCGTATCGCGCCCCCGAGAGCCCGACTTGTTCGCGAGTCTTCAATCAACAGTTCCGCGCCGGTTTCATCTCGGGCGCAGTCGACAAGCGCGGCTGTCATGCACGGCAGCGGCATTGGCTTGCGTTACAACTTGTGTGGATGATGAATGAAATCGCCTCTCGCCGCAAGCGGCGATCAGACGCGGCCAGGCTCGTCCGGCGATGAAGCATCTGCGGCATGTGGCGTTGCACGCGGCACCGGATCGAACAGCGAAAACAACATCAGGCCGGCGAGAAATCCGCCGATATGCGCCTGCCAGGCGACGCTGGCGCCCTCAGTGCCGATCGAAATCGCCCCGAGGCCGAAGATGATGTTGACGCCGAACCACACCGCCAGAAATCCGAGCACGCGCGTGTTGCGCAGCGCCCGGGCAAGCGACAGCGCCGGAACCTTCGCGGCGGCATCCGCATCGCCGCGGTGAAACGAAAGAAAACTCCCCCGCACGAAGGCAAAGCGGATGGCGGCCGCCATGGCGCCGGATACCGAGGCCGAAGCCCCGATCATTGGCGCGATCGCATGCTCGTGGGTGACAAGATGCGCCAGTGCGCCCGCGGCGGCCGTCACCGCCATGAAGACGAAGAACCTGGCGGCACCGAACCGGCGCGCCAGCGCGCTGCCGAACGGCAACAGCCACAACACGTTGAAGCCGATATGGCTAAGATTGGCATGCAGCAGCGAATAGGTGACGAAGGTCCATACCTTGGCGCCGGCCCCGCCGGGAAAGGTGATGTTGAGCAAGGTGGAGTCGTAGCGCTTCGGAATGAAGCCGAAGACGTCGATAGTCCAGTTTTCCAACTCAACGGGCAGCAGCACCCGCAAATGAATTGCAGCGATCAGGGCGATATAGGCCGTCAGCGCGCCCGGCAGCGTCAGGATAGGCTCATGCGGGACGTCCGGCGGCTCGACCTGATGGGAGTACGGCTGGGTTTCCAAGGGGTCCAGGACCTTAGCTGGCGACGACAAGGTGTATTGGCCAGATAGGCGGCTTTGCCCGCCCTGTGCAAGTGCACAATCGGTTCTATCCGTGTTCCGGACGCGGCGCAGCGCCCTTGGCGGTTGCGACGCAGAGCCGGACACGATGTCGCTGACAAAAGACAAAAGAAAAAGGGAGGACGCTGAGAACGTCCTCCCTTGTCTTGCTGGCCTTTTCGCACCCCGGACCCGGGATCACATCCCCGCCCCTCCCCGCGCGATGACCAAACTGTTTGGCGCCACCTGTGTACCAACCGCGCCGGACAGATAAGCCGGCGCCGCCTGATGCGTTCCACATTACGCACGCCGCTGCGCCACCGCCAATCTCATAGTTAATTTAACGTTAACAACGCAAAGCCGCGCGGGAAGCAGCCAAATCGCGGCCCCGGCATGGACGCTGCACGGCCTGTCCTGCACAACGAAGAAGGGAAGGCGGCGTGCGCAAAAGCGGGACAGATGTGTCCCGCCAAGGCAAGCCGGGGAAAGGTAAGCATGAAACACCCATCGAGCCGCGAGTTCTTCGCCTATTGGGATGCGAAACGCGGCGACGCGCGGGCACCGGACCGTAGCGAGATCGAACCCGGCGCGGTGCGCGAGCTACTCGGCGACATCTTCGTGCTGTCCTACGACAACGACGCCGGCTATCCGTTTCGTGTCGCCGGGACACGGGTCTGTGCCCTGCTCGGCCGCGACCTGAAGGATACGAGCTTCTCCGCACTGTTCACCCCGGATAGCCGCCGCGAGATCGAGGACATCATCAGCTACGTCGCCGAAGAAATGCTGGCGGCGATTGCCGGCATCACCGCGACGTCGGAGGACGGCACGACCGCGCATCTGGAGTTGCTGCTGCTGCCATTCAACAACCGGGCGCATGCGCCGATCAGCCTGACCGGGTTGCTGGCGCCTTTCGAAAAAGACCTCGGCACCATCAGGGATTTCAATGTGACGTCATGGCGCTATCTGCACCGGCCGCAAAAGCTCGTTCCGCGCGCCTTGCGCAAGCTCGCGATCGCGCGAGGCTTCATGGTGTATGAGGGCCTGCGATAACGACGGACTCGGCCGAAAGCCCGCGTGCGCAGCTTTACGCGCAACGCCTGGTGGCGTGAATCATGCTCGAAAACGCGCCACGCAAGCCTCCAAAAAATGCACCTGCAAGGATTGCCTAAACGCAAGGCATCAGGCAGGGTCGGACTGCGACGTGGAGCCGGGCCACATCCGCCGATCTGTGCGCACCGAGAGCGGTCTCGGAGGCGATTACTCGGCGTAACCTCGGAGATCCAAGAATGCTCTTCAAGAGACTGATGCTTGCCGCCGCAATTGCCACTGCCGCGGTGGCGACGCAGGCCCATGCCGACGCCCTCGATTCCATCATGAAGTCCAAGGTGATCAAGATCGCGGTGCCGCAGGATTTTGCGCCGTTCGGCTCCGCCGGGCTCGATCTCAAGCCGCAGGGCTACGACATCGACATGGCCAACCTGATCGGCAAGGAACTTGGGGTGAAGACGGAGATCATTCCGGTGACCAGCGCCAATCGCATCCCCTATTTGCAGACCAACAAGGCCGACCTCGTGATCTCCAGCCTCGGCAAGAACGAAGAGCGGGAAAAGGTCATCGATTTCTCGATTGCCTATGCGCCGTTCTTCTCCGGCGTATTCGGCACCAAGGAAATCGCGGTTGCGAGCGCGGGCGATCTCAAGGGCAAGACCATCGGGGCCACCCGAGGCGCGATCGAGGAGCAGGCGCTGACCGCCTCCGCCCCGCCAGATGCGACCATCAAGCGTTTCGAGGACAACAACGCGACTATCGCCGCCTTCGTGTCCGGCCAGGTCGACCTGATCGCAACCGGCAACACGGTCGCCGCCGCGATCGCCGAAAAGGTCCCTGCCCGCGCGCCGACGCTGAAATTCGTGATCAAGGACAGTCCCTGCTATGTCGGGCTCAACAAGAACGAGCCGGCGCTGCTCGCCAAGGTCAACGAGATCATCACCAAGGCGAAGGCGTCGGGTGATATCGCCAAACTGTCGGAGAAGTGGCTGAAGGCGCCGTTGCCGCCCGGCTTCTAGACGCGAAGCGCCCCCGCGGTGTCCTACAAGCTGCAATTCGCCGAACTGCTTCCCTACTGGAACGTGCTGCTGTACGGGCTGGCCTTCACGATCGTGCTGACGGTCGTGTCGACGGTGGCCGGCATCGCGGTCGGCACCGCGGGCGCTGCGGCGCGCACGTTCGGCCCCGGCTGGCTTGGCCGTGTCGTCGCGGTGTACGTGGAATTGATCCGCAACACGCCGTTCATCGTGCAGTTGTTCTTCATCTTCTTCGGCCTGCCGGCGCTCGGGTTGAAGCTCAGCGAGACCACCGCCGCCTTCCTCGCCATGGTGATCAACCTCGGCGCCTATTCGACCGAGATCATCCGCGCCGGCATCGAGGCGGTTCCGAAAGGACACATCGAAGCTGGCCTCAGCCTCGCGATGAGCAAATGGGAAGTGCTGCGCCATGTGGTGCTCAACCAGGCGTTCCGAAAAATCTATCCGGCGCTGTCGTCGCAGATCATCATCGTCATGCTCGGTTCGGCGGTGGTGTCGCAGATCTCGGCGGAGGACCTCACCTACGCCGCGAACTTCGTGGCATCGCGAAACTTCCGCAACTTCGAGGTCTATCTGCTGGCGGCGCTGGCCTACCTCCTCCTTGCGTTACTGACGCGCTCACTGCTGCGTGCGCTCGGCCGCGTCATCTTCAAGGCGAGGTGAGCCATGCTGCAGTTCAGCTTCTGGGACATTCTCTCCAACCTGCTGATCGCCACCCAATGGACGATCGTGCTGTCGCTGATCGCGTTCTTCTGCGGCGGCATCGTCGGACTGATTCTGCTGTTCATGCGCACTTCCAAGATCGCAGCGCTGGAATGGTTCACCAAGATTTACATTGAGTTCTTCCAGGGCACGCCGCTCTTGATGCAACTGTTCCTGTTCTTCTTCGGCATCGCACTGTTCGGCTTCGAGGTCTCGCCGTGGGCGGCGGCGACGCTGGCGCTGACGTTCTGGACCAGCGCGTTCCTGACCGAGATCTGGCGCGGCTGCGTCGAAGCGATCCCGAAGGGCCAGTGGGAGGCTTCCTCCAGCCTCGCGCTCAGCTACATCGAGCAGATGCGCTACGTCATCCTGCCGCAGGCCTCGCGCATTGCGGTCGCGCCCACCGTGGGCTTCTCCGTGCAGGTCATCAAAGGCACCGCGCTCGCCTCGATCATCGGCTTCGTCGAGCTGACCAAGGCCGGCACCATGCTCAACAACGCTACCTTCCGGCCGTTCCTGGTCTACTCGCTGGTCGCACTGATCTATTTCTGCCTGTGTTTCCCGCTGTCCTGGTGGGCGAAGAAAATCGAAGGCCGCCTCAATGTCGCTCGTTAGCATTCGTGACGTCAGGAAGAGTTTTGGTACCAACGAGGTGCTGAAGGGCGTCTCGCTCGACATCGCCAAGGGCGACGTGGTGGCGATCATCGGCCGCTCCGGCTCGGGCAAGAGTACGCTGCTGCGCTGTATCAACGGCCTGGAGACCTACCAGTCCGGCAGCATTGTCGCCGACGGCATCGAGGTCGCCGGCGCCGCTACCAACCTGCGCGAACTGCGCCGCCATGTCGGCATGGTGTTCCAGCAATTCAATCTTTTTCCGCATCTGACGGCGGCCGAGAACGTCATGCTGGCGCCGACGGTGGTCAACAAGGTGTCGAAGGCGGAAGCCCGCGCCACCGCCGCCGAAGTGCTGGCCAAGGTGGGATTGTCGGAAAAGATGGATGCCTATCCGAGCGAGCTTTCCGGCGGCCAGCAGCAGCGCGTCGCCATCGCCCGCTCGCTGGCGATGCGGCCGAAGGTGCTGCTGTGCGATGAGATCACGTCGGCGCTCGATCCGGAACTGGTCAACGAGGTGCTGCGCGTGGTCGAGCAATTGGCGCGCGAAGGGATGACGCTGATCCTGGTCACGCATGAAATGCGGTTTGCGCGCGACGTCGGCACCAAGCTCGTCTTCATGCATCACGGCAAGGTGCATGAAGAAGGCGTGCCCAAAGAGGTGTTTGCGGCGCCACGCACGCCGGAACTGCAGCAGTTCGTGGGTCAGGTGGGCTGAGCTAACTGGGCCCCACGTTGCCTAGGGAATATGGTGAGCTCTGCAGGACTCGACTTGCAACCTCAGCGAACCGCAGAGTTCAAGAAATCTCGTAGACCGACATCTCGTCCTCGATGCCACTCAACGCCACACGTCTGAGCGCTGGCTTTAGCCCGTTGCACTCCAGCAGGACTTGAGTTTGCGCGTGCTCGACCACGGATTTCGTCACGACGATCGAGCGCGAGGCCGCAAGACTTTGGACGCGCGAAGCAACATTGACGGTCTGACCAAAATAGTCTTGCTGGGAATTGAGCGTGACCGCAAGGCATGATCCTTCATGGATGCCGATCTTCAGACGCAAACTCTGATGTTGACGCTGGGCGCCGAGATCACTCATCGCCTCGCGCATGCGAATCGCTGCGGCAATGGCGCGGTCAGGCGTCTCAAAGGTCGCCATCACCGCGTCGCCAATGGTCTTCACGACGGCGCCCCTTTCCGAAACGATAATCTCCTGCAGCAACCGGAAATGCTCGTCGACGAGATCGAAGGCGACGAGATCACCGACGCGCTCATAGAGCTCCGTCGAGCCCTTGAGATCGCTGAACAGGAAAGTCAGGCTCAAAATCTTGAGCCGTTGGCCGACGGCAAGTGTTTCGGTCCGGTAGATGTCGCGGAATGTCTGATTGGTGAGGAGACGCTTCGCGGTGAGAATGGGCTTGCGGCGATTGAGGAGGTCGTCCAGCGCCTGGTTCGCCATCCATACCGCTGGCAGCACACGGCTCTCGGTACGGTTCTCTAGGGCCAGGCGCAGTGGTCCGGGACGCAAAGCAACGTTTTCAACCGGGACCTGTACCTTGTTGAAGATCACGGACAAGGTCTGGCGTTCGTTCGCCTCCCCGCCGCTGACTTCGAGGAACTGCGCCGTATGTGTCACGGGATCGAACACAATCAATGTGCCCGCCGGTAATTGCAGGGAGAGAATGGCCCTCTCTCCCGGCGGCAAGTCGACGCTTTCAAGCGTGACTTCGTCCAGCACCTTCTCCAGATCCGCCGGAAGATCGATGGCCGAACTCCAAAAGACCTGACGGTAATATTCGGCCAGGGACAATTCGTCGGGGCTGTGAGCCGCTATCCTGCGCACGCGCGGGCTCACCGTGAAGGTCACCTCGACGAGGTTGTCGAGCGTCGTCTCATAGCCGGCGGCGCAAAAAGCGCAATTATACTGCGCCTTGTCCAGGGTCTTCAGGCTCTTGTTGGCGGAAAGAACACCTGCGCAGCTCGGGCACATGACATTCCATGTCATCTCGAAAATGCCAAGCCCCACCGCATTCAGCAGCGCCGCGACGACCCGCTCCTCGGCGAGGCCTTCCTTGGCAGCGAGGTCAAGCGCATTCATTTTGTTCAAGGCATGGTCCGGGGCATCCCGCACCATACGCTCGAGCATGTCCACCACGTCTTCGCCGGCCGACTGACGCAGGGCCGCGAACAAGATCTCTGCTTCGCTCATGCGACAATGCTCCCAATGAATATTGATTGCAGCCCACGCTGCGTCCGGATGCGCGATGCTCTTGCAGGCCCAACGCTTACCCTTCTTGAGCGCATCACACTCCTCCAATTTGTCTATGTTTTCGCTCCGCCAGACACTGCTTCAGCCTCACGCCTTCAACCACGGATCGTGACGATATCAGCCAGGGACATCAGCGGCCGCTGAATCGCGCCGCGCGCTTCTCCAGAAAGGCATTGCGCCCTTCCACCGCATCCGCGCTCATGCGGATTTCCGCCTGCGTCTCGATCTCGCGACGGAACTGATCGGCATAGGTGGCGTGTTCGCTCTCGTCGATCAGGCGGCGCGTCGCGACCAGCGCGCGCGTCGGCCCGTTCGCGAGGCTGCGCGCCAGCGCCAGCGCGCCGTCGCGAAGCGCCGCGTCGTCGAACACTTCGCGGACCAATCCCCACTCTTTCGCCAGCTCGGCCGTGAGAGGCTCGTTGGTCATCATCAATTCAAGCGCGCGCTGCCGGCCGACGAGACGCGGCAACAGCCAGGTCGAACCGAGATCGGGCACCAGCGCGATGCGGCTGAATACCTGAATGAAGCGCGCCGAACGCGCGGCAACGATCATGTCGCCCGCCATCGCGAGGCTGAACCCGCCGCCTGCCGCCACGCCGTTGACCGCCACCACGACCGGCACGCGGCATTCGCGCAGCGCCTTGAATGTCGGCCAGTAGTATTTCATCACCCCTGCCGCGATGTCGTCGCCCAATATTTGCGCCGCCTTGAGGTTTTGCCCCGAACAGAAGCCGCGGCCGGCGCCCGTCAGCACAAGCGCCCGCACTTGCGGATCCTCGCATGTCTCGCGGATGGCAGTCGCAAGGTCGCACAATAGATCAGGCGTCATCGCATTCAGCGTCGCAGGCTCATCCAATGTCAGAACGCCGACGCCATCGTCGCGTTCCCGCTTCACTCCCGGCATTTCGCAACCTCCGTTTGCTGGCTTTTGGCCGGCCCGGCCGGGCGAGGTAATCCTAACGGTACCGAAACAACGCAGCGAAGCACAATCGCCTCGTGCAGACTTGACCGAAATCCCTGTTGCCAGAGATACTTGGCCCATTGGATGTGAGCTATGTTTGAGATCGGTAATTCTGCGTAATTTTTTCTCGCAGTGTCCTATTGGGAAGCCGCTTCCGAACAACTGCCGTTCCGGCAGGAACGGTTGGAGTCGCTCCTGAACACGACCAAGCAGGACCTCAATCAACTCGTGTAGAAATAGAAGTCATCGCGCCAAATCGGCTTGTGATGCGATTGCCTCAATCCTGTCTGCGGCGCGTCATGGCACGACGTCGGCTCCGACATGCCGTTCACCGTGTGTGAACGCGCCAGCACAATCCGAATGCCACTTTCCGAAGGCGCCGATCGCGCCACAGCCGCGCCAAATTGTCCGTCCCGAAATGTTCAGCGCTTCCTGCAACCACCGCTAACACATCATTAACCCTGTCGGCCTTAGGGTCTTGCTGACGCCGAAGGACCGGCTGTCTGGTGGCGAAGATGTCGTTTGCGCAAAAGAAAACAACCACGGTGCCGTCCGCGCAGGAGCGGCGGCGCTTCCAACGCGTCAAGGTTCACTTGCTCGGCCGCTACATGCTGCCGGATCGCCGCGAATTTCCTTGCCAGATTATTAACATGTCGCCGGGCGGACTGGCGCTGCTGGCCCCTGGCATCGGCAATGTCGGCGACCGCGTGATCGCCTATCTCGACCATATCGGCCGCGTCGAGGGCAAGATCACCCGCATCATCGACAACGGCTTTGCCATGACGGTCGGCGCCACCGCGCGCAAGCGCGACAAGCTCGCCGCCCAGCTCACCTGGCTCGCCAACCGCGACATCCTCAACCTGCCGGAAGACCGCCGCCACGACCGTATCGTGCCGCGCAACCCGATTGCGCTACTCACGCTCGAGGACGGCAGCAAGATGACCTGCCGGATCATCGACCTGTCGCTGTCGGGGGCTGCGATCGCCGCAGAGAACCGCCCGCCGCTGAAGTCGCTGGTCATGCTCGGCAAGGTGCAGTCGCGCGTGGTGCGAAATCTCGAAGAAGGCTTTGCGCTGGAGTTCGTGCACGAGCAGGTCGCCGAAGCGCTCGAAGACGCGGTTACCGCGCGGTAAAGCGCCAGCCGCCAAAAATCCCTTATTTTTCAGTCTCAAGAGGCGGTAGCCGGGTTGCCGGATGCCGCCTTTTCGCTGTCCGGCACCGGCCAAAGTCGGTTAACACGGGGCGGTTTTGCCCGCGCATCTCCTGCTATTGCAGCGCCACAGGCGTTAATCCATAAAATTTGAATCAATTGCAGTTGTTTCAAATTTTATTCGAGTTCGATTCAAATATAGATCGAAATATCCGCTAGCTTTACTAGTATTCATGTCAAATGTACTTGCCTGACTTAGCTGCAGCGCAAATCCTTTGTGCGAAACGTGGTCCCAACAAGAAACGGGGGCCACAATGTTGTTCAGGGGACAGGGGAAGGGACTGGCGGTGATCGCCATCCTGTTGGGGATGAGCGTCTCGGCGAAAGCCGGCGACGCAATCTACGCTAGTCTGGGTGATACCGCGCGTTCGCCGATCGGCTGGGTCGAATTCTGCGCCGAAAACGCCGGCGAATGCCGCGGCGGCGCTTCACAGCCGCGCGACATCGTGATGTCGCAGACGGCGTGGCGGGATCTGCTGCGGGTCAACAAGTGGGTCAACGAGACCATCAAGCCGATCACCGACATGGATCATTGGGGTGTGATCGAGAAGTGGTCGTTGCCGACGGACGGTTACGGTGACTGCGAGGACTATGTGCTTCTGAAGCGCAAGATGTTGATCGACGCCGGATGGCCGCGCGAGGCGCTGCTGATCACGGTGGTACGCGACAAAAAGGGCGAGGGCCATGCGGTGCTGACGGTGAAGACCGACAAGGGCGAGTTCGTGCTCGACAACCAGAACGAAAACGTCCTGGCCTGGACCGAGACCGGCTACCGCTTCGTCAAGCGTCAGTCGCAGAGTGACCCGAACGTGTGGGTCTCGCTCGGTGATAGCCGCCCGGCGGTCGCTACCGCCTCGTCACGCGATCGGTAACGAGAAGGATTTTACGAACCCGCGACCCGGTCACATCCCCACCCCTCCCCGTCCCAGACCGGTTCGCGCGCGGCCAGGCTTCCCCCAAAGCCTGGCCGCACCTTTTTGAGCGGCCTCCCACTAGAGCGCGCGTGGCTTTGCAGCTTGCTCTAGTATTGGCCGCCGAGCAGCGCGCGATAATTCGAGTTGACGGTATCGTAGCATTCGCAGGCCGCCTCCCGCAGCGCTTCCAGATCGAGGATATGGATCTTGCCGCGGGTGTATTTGATGATGCCGGCAGCTTGAAGCGTATGTGCCACGAGCGTGACGTGGGTCCGCCCGACGCCAAGCATCTCCGCGAGAAACTCCTGGGTGAAGTTGAGGGTGTCGCTGCCTGACAAATCCCTTGCCCGCAGCATCCAGCGGCAGAACCTCGCATCAGTATGGTGCGAGGCCATGCAGGCGGTCGATTGCTGGGCCTGGGCATACAGCGCCTGCTCGTGCCGGATCAGCAACGACAGCAAGGATTGGCTCTGCATCGCCAAAGTCTTCAGCACGCCAACGTCGCAGGTCAATGACGGGCCAGAGAGCTGTACAATCGCCCGGCTCAGGGAAATTTTTCCATCCAGCGCCGAGGACGCACCGACAACGCCGTCCCGTCCGACCATGGCGGCTTCGACGATCTCTCCGGTCGATAGCGCAACGACCAGTGAAATGATGGCGCCGGTCGGAAAGTACACGGTGCTGATCGGGTCGCCCGCCTCATACAGGGTTTGCATTTGCTGCAGGCTGGCTGGTTTCAACCGAGGCTCAAGCGCGGCAAGGTCGCTCGGGGACAGCGACGCGAGAAGCAGATTGCTGGGACTGATCATGGCTGCGCTCCTGCGTGGGCGGCGGGAGCGCAAAGAACTCTCAGTCAGCGGCGCCGGATGGACCTGCCGATAATCGACGACCTTAGGCCTCTGGCTGCGGAAAGCGAGAATTAAAGTTCCTAATATGTCTGTTAGGTGACAGACAGCATTGCCGGCCTGGCTCTCAATTAATCGTCCTTTTCGTCGCCTTGGAGGGCTCAAAATGATCCATGTGGACGATCGTACCGCGGCAAATCTGGATGTGGTTCTGGAAGAGGCCTGCAGGGGATTGAAACACGGTGGCGACCACGAAACCCGAAAAAAGATTGCCACGAAACTCATTCAAGCTGCCAGGAAGGGAAATACCACGCTAGGCGGCCTGAAGGCTGTGGCGGATCGAGTCCTGACGGAGATGGTGCACCGCAAATCGGCCTGACAGCGATTTCGAATGTGCGCCAATAAGCCGCGATGGCCCGTGGGCCGCCGCGGGGCCATCGTGTTTTGATCTGACGACTACGCCGCCAGCGCCACGCGCGAGGTCGATTTTTGCCGCATCGGCTTGCCGCCGGGCGGTCCGGGCGGTTTGTGGTCGAGCATCGAAAGCGCTTCGAGAATCTCGTCGATGGTAACGAAGCGCCTCGTGCCCGCCAACTCGCGCAGCGCGGGATTCGACGTCACGGCCGCCGCATCCGAGGCCCAGGACGCGAGGATCGCGCGCTTTTCGCTCAGCGAAAGCGTGGCGTCGGCGACCACATCGCGCGGGTGGTCGAACACGGTCGCCGGATGCAGAACGGCATTTAGGTCAAAGATATTG
Organism: Bradyrhizobium australiense; assembly: GCF_013114825.1. GTDB lineage: Bacteria > Pseudomonadota > Alphaproteobacteria > Rhizobiales > Xanthobacteraceae > Bradyrhizobium > Bradyrhizobium australiense. Next base: position 156,417 of record NZ_JAAVLX010000002.1, read on the forward strand.
TCCGTCTGATCGATCATCGGTTCATCCTCCCCAAAGTTAGCAGTGCTATTCTTCTCCCTCGCCCCGCTCTTGCGGGGGAGGGTTGTCGGGGTAATGGGCTCTCTCCGCGAGTCGAATGCGTGGCAACAGCCCCTCGTCCCGACCTTCTCCCCGCGAAGAACGGGAAGGAGAAGAGCAACTCCTCACGATCTCCCGCCCGCAATGCCCGGGCGGGAGCCTTTCCCTTCGCGAGGCGCGAGCCGGCCTTAGGCCGCCCTCGCCTCGATCTGCTGAACATTGCTTGGCGCCACGCCATTAATGGCGATGCGGCGCGGCTTCATCGCTTCCGGGACCTCCCGGAACAGCTCGATCCGCAGCAAACCGTCTTCAAACGACGCGCTCTTCACCTGCACATGATCGGCAAGGCTGAACTGGCGCTTGAAGGGACGCGCCGAGATGCCCTGGTATAGATATTCGCGCTGGGCCTTGTCGGCCTTGCGGCCCTCGATTGTCACGGTGTTCTGCTCGGCGGTGACCGAAATCTCATCGGTCGAAAAGCCGGCGACGGCGAGCGAGATCTGATAGCGATCTTCGCCCAGACGTTCGATGTTATAAGGAGGGTAGTTATCCTCGCCCATGCGTTGCGCGGTTTCAGCGAGGTCGAAAAGGCGGTCGAATCCGATGGTTGAACGCCAGAGGGGTGTGAAATCGTATGTGCGCATAGCCAAATCCTCCATAGAGCAAGTTGGATACGAGCGGCACCGGACACGACCGGTGCCCGTCCCAGGACCGGGCCCCAAAGGCGCCCGGACCGCCGCCCATCGGCGGCAGCAAAAAAATTGGAAAACCGCGATTTGGTTTCAAGGGTGCAGAAAAAAATTTTTGGCGAGCCGGGCCGCCGGCCTGGCATGCCCTGTCGATCTTTTGCACTGCGCGAGCGATGTGCGATGATGGACCGCCGCAGCCGGAGAACGCACCTTGGCTCACAGCGAGATCAACGCCATCCGCGCATTACTGGGTTCGAAGCCGCGACCGGTCGGATGGTCGGAGCGGCGGCAGCGGCTCGACGAAGTCGGATCGACCTGGCCGGTGGCATCCGACGTGGAATGCGAGCCAGTCGATTGTGCCGGCGTCGCCGGCGAGTGGTCGATTGCGCCGGGCAGCGAGACATCGCGTGCCTTGCTGTACTTCCATGGCGGCGGATATTGCTCCGGCTCGGTCGTCAGTCACCGCCGCCTGGTGACGGAAGCCGGCCGCGCGGCACGCACCCGTACCCTCGCAATCGACTACCGGCGCGCGCCTGAACATCCCTATCCCGCTGCGCATGAAGACGCGCTGACCGCGTGGCATTTCCTGCGCACGCAAGGCATTACGCCGGCGCGCATCGCGGTCGGCGGCGACAGCGCCGGCGGAAACATGGCGCTCGGGCTGATCCATCGGCTGCGCGCCGCCGGCGAGGAATTGCCGGCCTGCGCCTGGCTGGTCTCGCCGTGGACCGACCTCACGATGTCGGGCGGAACGCTCATGACCAAGGAAGCCGTCGACCCGCTGATTCACAGGGCGTATCTCGCTGAACTTGCGGATGCCTATGCGCCGCCCCCCGTTGACCGCCGCGGTCCGCTGATCTCGCCGCTATTCGCCGATCTCACAGGCTTTCCGCCGGCCCTGATTCAGGTCGGATCGGCTGAGACGTTGCTGGCAGACGCCACGCGGCTCGCCGAGACCGCGGGGGCGGCTGCTGTCGATGTGACGCTGCAGATCTGGCCGCACATGATCCACGCTTGGCCGGTCTGGAATGCTAAACTCGAGGATGGCCGGCGCGCGTTGGCCTGTGCCGGGCAATTCATCCAGTCGCATATCCGACAGCACTGAACACCCAGCTCTCGCTGGCCGCGCCAGAAAAGCCTGATTTCCAAAGGCTTGGCCGGAATTCCTCACCTGCCCCGCAAATCCCGGGTTTTAGCGGCAGAGCGGCTGTGCTATTTGGGGACATTGAAATCACGTCCGGATTTGGAGTCGCATGATCGAACTCGCCCCCCGGAGTGCCAGCCCCATCGCGCGTTTCGGCGGTCAGCCGATTGCGATCGCCGCTGCGGCTCTCGTCATTGTCGTGCTTGGAGTAAGCTCTATCGGCTTATGGCGCGCCTATACCGGCAGTGCTCCCGAGACCGATCGCGCGGCCGCGGCCCGCCTGTTGCAGGCACGCGCCGCGCAAGCGTCCGAGCAACTGGTCGAGAAGACCAAGGGTCTGGAAGCGACCCAGCAGGAATCGATCGACCAGTTGCAGGTGGTGCAGGACCAGCTCCTGACGGTGCGCCGCCTTCTCACCGCGCAGCAGGCCGACACCAGGAAGCTTTCCGAGCAGGTCGGAACGCTGACGGAAGCGATCGACGGCTTGCGGCAATCCTTTGCCAGCGCGCAGACCTCCGAACCGTCCGCCGCTCCCGCGCCGCGCAAGCGGTCGGCCAAGGCAAAGCCTCGCTCGGCCCGGAGCGCGAATCGCAGCCGCGCCAAGGCGCGCGGCTGACTGGTCCGGGCGGCGTTTTGACGGGCTGGCGCGGCTGCGGCCGACGCTACCGCGATCCGCACCGCCTGCTTCCGGCAATCCGACGATTTCGCCCGTTGCATAGGACCAGTGGATTCGCCGCGGCCCGGATCATGGGGTATTTTCCACCGCTGCGGCCCGCCTTGCCGGAACTTTTTTCCGCCTTTGTGAACTGGTTCACAAATGCCCGCGGGAATCCCGGGCATCCTGCAATTCACCGGATGGCGTGAGCCGATTTCAATATCCGGGGCTGGCAAGGTCGTTGACGGTATACTGCGTCGACGGCCTTGTTTTTTGTGCCCGATTTTTGGGCCGTTGCGCTGCGCGCGCCCAACCGCCTGATGTCTCGCAACCAGGTGATTTGCGTTCGCGCCGGTTTGCAAGCTGAATGCGCCTCCCAAAAAAAGGAGGGCCGCCATGAGCGCCGAACCCCAGCCAACATCTGACGTCATTGGGCTGACCAAGGTCGCGCCATTCTCGCGACGCGGCTTCATGACCGCGTCGGCCGCCGTGACGGCGGGATACACGCTTGCAGCCGGGCCGGTGCGCGCCGACGTGATCAAGACCGATACCAGCGGCCTTACCGCCGGTGACGCCATGATCAAGGTCTCCGACGGCGAGATGCCCGGCTATTTCGCGCGGCCGGCCGGCGTCAGCAACCCACCGGTGGTGCTGGTGGCGATGGAGATTTTCGGCCTGCACGAATACATCAAGGACGTGACGCGGCGCCTCGCCAAGCTCGGGGCCTTCGCGGTGGCGCCGGATTACTATTTCCGTAAGGGCGACCTGACCAAGATCGCGGATATGCCGCAGCTATTGCCGATCGTGAATTCAAAACCGGACGCTGAGCTACTATCCGATCTCGACAGCACCGTTGCCTGGGCCAAATCGCAAGGCGGCGACACCTCGCGGCTCGGCATCATCGGGTTCTGCCGCGGCGGACGGACGGTCTGGGAATATGCCGCCCACAGCAGCTCGCTCAAGGCGGGCGCCGCGTTCTACGGTCCGTTGGTCGATCCGCCGAACCCGGTGTGGCCGAAGAGCCCGACGCAGCTCGCGGGCGACATGAAGGCGCCCGTGATCGGCCTCTACGGTGAGGCCGACACCGGCATTCCCGTTGCAACGGTGGAAGCCTTCAAAACAGCTCTGGCGGCGAACAAGAAGACCGCCGAGTTCAAGATCTATCCCGCCGCGCCGCACGGCTTCCACGCCGACTATCGCCCGAGCTACCGGAAGGACGCAGCCGAGGACGCCTGGGCCCAGATGCAAGCCTGGTTCAGGAAGTACGGGGTGTTGAGCTAGCTTGGAATCTGTGAGGTGAAACAGGTCTTCAATATCCCGCCTCCACCCGACGCGGCCAAGAGGAAAGGCCAGCATCAACCAACAAGCGCAACTTATCGGAAACCTGCAAATAAGAACGGTCACGCAGACACCAGGTTTGCGCGGGACACGACTGTGCGTGACGTTGCTATCCGATGCGACCGCCCTTGCGATGCGGCCTGGACATCGTCTGCTCGATCTCCCAGACCATCCAGACGAACACCGATCCCAGACCAATCACGACAGCCAAAAGCAGCAATGTCAGTTCGGGTGCTGTGAGCATGTTCAACATCCGCGATGCGATGCGGACGGCGTATCAGCGAATCAATAACCGAGCCTCGGTGTTATAACACCGAGACGCCATTATTCATCCCCGCCGGACGGAATCAGCCGCATACCTGCACGCGCCGGATGCGCCAGCCAAACGGCGTAAGCACACTCCGCCGAACGATGTAGCAGCCACCGTCGCCGTAATAATAGGGATCGTCGTAGCCATAGCCGGCGTAATACGGATAGCCGTAATCATAATCGTCGTAGTAGCCGTATGGTCCGTAGAGCCCGTAGCCCAAGCCGACGCCGATCGCTGCCGCGGCAAACGGGAATCTCCGATGATGCCTAAATCCGGGGTGAAAGCCGCCGCGGAAACCGTTGACGGCAAGGGTGCCGCCGCGGAATCCACCCGCGCCGATCGCGGCCGAACGGAATCCGCCACCGCCGATCGCGGCCGGACGGAATCCGCCACCGCCGATCGCGACCGAACGGAATCCGCCGCCGCCGATCGCAGCCGGACGGAATCCGCCACCGCCCATTCCAAAGCCGCCACCGCGGAAGCCGCCACCGTGGAAGCCACCGCCGCCGTGGAAACCGCCACCGCCGTGGAAACCCCCGCCACCAAAACCACTACGCGCCAAAGCCGCGTCCGGCGTCAGCATGGCGACCGACGCGGATGCGAACAAGGCGATCATCATTTTGCGTAACATCACCCATCCCTCCGTGATCTTGCGTTCGAACGCTCGACGCTTTCAGGCTCGGATCCTGACAGATCCCGGAGTAACTCTAGGACGATGTCTTGGAGTTGGCTGGGTAATCTTGCTCACTTCTGCGCGACTGTATTGGGGAGATCAGCAGCCGCGGCAAATGCCCTTTATCTTGCGATCGACCGTCTTGTTTTCTTCGTTGATCTCAGCATCGCCGCTCGTCTGCGGGCCTGTCACGTTCGTTCCCGATCCTGCCGATCTTCCCGAGCCTGTCGTTACACCCCTGCCGGTGTTGACGCCGGCGCCCGAAGATTGCGCGGTCCCGGCGGCGTTTGTGCCCGGTGCAGGCGGTGACGCCAGCTTGGAAGAGTTCGCCGCGCCGCTCGGATCTTCGCCGGAATTGTTCAATCCACCCGGACTGGCTGGACCCGCCGGCACGCCGGTGACGCTTTGCGTGCCCGCGCCCGCAGAGCCCGCGTTCGGCGAACCAGCGGCGGTGCTGCTGCCGGCGGAAGGACCACTCGCCGCGCCGCCTGCGCTGGCGCCGCCGGTGCTCGCGCCTCCGCCGGTGCCGCCGCTGCTTCCGCCTCCGCCTTGTGCAAACGAAGTGACGGGCGATATCAGGATTGTGATGGCCGCAACTGCGGCGGCCGCAGACGATAGCTTCATCAGCTTCATCGGAAATCTCCTTTTCGAAAGCAACGACAGCGCCCTGGCCTTGTTCCTCCCGGAACGATTCCCCTGCCAGATCATTCATTCACATCCGCTCGACGGCCGGAGTGGTCACGCTTGCGCAAATTGATCGCCTTCGACGATGACACGCTCGACAAGCTCAAACAGCTTGCACGTGACCGGATGGCGACATTTCAGGAACTGGCCGACGAAGCCTTTGCGGACCTGCTCAAGAAACACGGTATTCCGATCGACCTCAAGGATGCGCTGAAGAAAAGCGCCGGGCTTTCGAAGGCCGCGACGGCGCGGAAGACGAGATCGAAAACCGGAAGGTTGCCATCATGAATTCCGACCCGGATCCTTTCGAGCAAGGCCAGCGCGCCGCACGCCAGAACATTCCGGCGGAAGCCAATCCCTATCGGGATGGCAGCGAGGAGCATGCGCTCTGGGCCGCCGGCCATGAAAAGGTCGCTGGCCCTCGCGAGGCGAACGAAAGCGAAGGTGGCTGAGCCGCCCGGAAGGTTCGATCGGAGCAAACCCGTTACGCGGTAACTCGTCGGCGCGGATCTTTGGAACCGGCGGGTTGTCGTCAGCCGATCTTCTTCAGTCCGTTTTTGAACCGCGGCCCGTTGAGCGTGTAGAATTTCGCAGCACTTCCCATCGCCGTCACCTGCTCCGGTGTCAACGTGCGCACCACGCGCGCGGGCGAGCCGATGATCAGGGAATATTCGGGATATTCCTTGCCTTCGGTGATGACCGATCCCGCACCGACAATGCTGCCGCGGCGTATCTTCGCGCCGTTCATCACGATCGAGCCCATGCCGACCAGCGCGTCGTCTTCGAGCGTGCAGCCGTGCAGGATGACATTGTGACCGACGGTGCAGTTCTTGCCGATCGTCAGCGGAAAGCCGCGGTCGGTGTGGCAGGTGGAATTGTCCTGCACGTTGGAGCCTTCGCCGATCTCGATCCATTCATTGTCGCCGCGCAGCACCGCGCCGAACCACACGCTCGCCGAATTCAGAAGCCGCACCTTGCCGATCACGACGGCGGTATCTGCGATGAAATAGCTTCCATTTGCGGGGAGTTCAGGCCCCTGTCCGTCGAGTTCGTAGATCGCCATAGCAAAGGCCTCCGTTGGCGGAGAGCTTGGCACAGCCGCTGGCGCAGGATCAAGCTAGCAGGCCGCCAGCCTCAGGCCAGCACGCCCGCAGCACGCAGCGTCATCAGGAAGAACGTGCCGGACATCATGCTCCAGAAGCCTGAAAGCACGGTCGCCATCATCACGAATTCGAAGCGGCGGCGCTCGATCGTCGCGCCGCGCAACGTGTTGCGCATGATGATGAAGGGTGCGGCGAAAACCAGAAACGGCACGGCCGCAAATGTCTTCGGCGCCACGCCTTCCCCAAGCAGCCCGAATCCCGCCGGCCGCGCCGCCATCGCCTGATAGCCGTTGGCGAGCGCGCCTGCGAACGCAAAGCCGATGCACAGGGCGAACAGGGAATTCAATGCATCGGGCGACATGACAGCTTCCGTTTAACTCGACAAACCGCGGCCCTGCTTTCGCAAAATTGGCCGGCGGCCGCCACAGCATCCTTAAGGAAGGGTTAACAGCGCGCCGCCGGGCACCCGTTTGCGCATGGCTGTCGCGGCCGGAACTCCCGCGAAATCATGCGGAAATCAAACGGCCCATGGCATATTCGCGGGATGATTCGCCTAGCTCTCGGGATCGTGCCCGAGCCTCGAACCCGACCGCTGCTTCCTTCATGACCCTGCTTTCGACGGCCCAGCACATTGCCCGCGACACCCGCAGGGACCCGCGCTCGCATATGATCCTGATCATGGTCGCGGTAACCGTCACCGCAGGCGCTATTGCCTTGGTCGTTTATTTGCTGTGGCCGACCTGGGTGGTGCGGCCCGCCAGCGCGCCCGATCGGTTGCCGGTCAGCGTCGGCGCCACGCTCTTCAACGTGCCGACGTCAGCGATCCGCCGCAAGATCCAGCGCCACTCCGGGCCGCAGGAGCGAGTCGATCTCAGTTTCGTCTTTCCGTCGCTTGAACCGCCCGATGCGCCAAAGCACGTCAGCGCCGATACGATCGAAGAGAAGGTGCAGCCGATCGACCGGATCTTCCTGTCGATATCGGCCCACCACGACACGTTGGCGCCGGACACGCGGGTGCGTACGATCTATCCGCGCTACCTCGAACAGAGGGCAACACCGATTGACGACGGATTGACAATGCGCGCCTTTCGCGACGGCTCGCCCTATGCCAACGAAGACCTGTTCTCCGCCGGCGCGCCGAGCCTCAACGCGCGCTGTTCGCGCGACGGTCAGACGCCCGGCATGTGCCTCAGTGAGCGCCGCGTCGACGGCGCCGACCTGACGTTCCGCTTTCCGCGGAGCTGGCTGTCGCAATGGCGCGATGTTGCGAATGCGATGGAGCGGCTGACGGCGCAAATGCGCGGGCCGAAGCGGTAGTGAACGACCGAGGTTCGCAGGGGTGGGCAAAGGCGCGCAGCGCCATGCCCACCATAACAACTCACACTACGAAGGACAGCTGGTGGGCACGCTTCGCTTCGCCCACCCTACGGCGTCGCGGCGCGCCTCAGCCGACGTCGGCCAGATCTTCCTCGAGGATCGCCATCTGAAACTGGAACGAGCGATCATCGTCCTCGTCATCGACGAACAGCACGCCGATGAATTCCTCTCCGATATAGACCTCGGCGGAGTCGTCCTTTTTCGGCCGCGGCACGACGCGGATCTTGGGATTGCCGAATACACGCTTGAGATAGGCGTCGAGCTTCCTGACTTCCTGAACGTCCACGGCGGTCTCCAATCGGATTCTTTGAATTTCCGGGAGGTTTTTAGGACGAGACGGCGCAGACTACCAGCCGTAACTTCACAAATACGGCTGGCAGAAAGTGTGGAAAATCAAAGGCCGATAGCGCCGAGCATTTGGTCCATCGTGCGTGACGGCTCCGCACAGCCAGCCTCGCCGACGATCTTCGCGGGAACGCCGGCCACCGTGACGTTGTGCGGCACCGGCTTGACCACCACCGAGCCCGCGGCAATGCGCGCGCAATGGCCGATCTCGATATTGCCGAGAATTTTGGCGCCCGCCCCGATCAGCACGCCGCGCCTGATCTTCGGATGGCGATCCTCGTTCTCCTTGCCGGTGCCTCCCAGCGTGACGCCGTGCAGGATCGAAACGTCGTCGTCGATCACGGCAGTCTCGCCGCAGACGAAGCCGGTCGCGTGATCGAGGAAAATGCCGCGGCCGATCTTGGCGGCGGGATTGATGTCGGTCTGAAACACCGCCGACGAGCGGCTCTGCAAATAATAGGCAAAATCCTTGCGGCCCTTTTGATAGAGCCAGTGCGCCAGGCGATGGGTCTGCAGCGCGTGAAAACCCTTGAAATAGAGCAACGGATCAATGAAGCGCGAGGTTGCGGGATCGCGGTCGTAGACCGCGACCAGGTCGGCGCGGAACGCATTGCCGAGATCGGGCTCGTCGCGCAGTGCCTCGTCATAGGTCTGCCGGATCAAATCGCCCGATAGCGCCGAATGATCAAGCCGCTCGGCGAGGCGATGCACCACCGATTCCTCCAGGCGGTCGTGATGCAGCACGGTCGAATAGATGAAGGAAGCAAGCTCCGGCTCGCGGCGGACAATGTCCTCCGCCTCGGTTCGCACCCGGTCCCAGATCGGATCGAGCGCGGCGAGCTTCGACGCTTGCGGATTGACCTGATGGACTGCCATGGTTGCTCTCGCAAATTCGTTTGTTTCGTTGATATTGTAGCACGGTGGGCGGACGGCTGTCCTGGGCAGGCGCTGGCCAAAATAAGCCCCGCCGGCCAGTGAGGGTTCAAATCAAGGTGGCCCGGATTTTACGGAAATCAAGCCGGATAGCGTCCGACTATTGGTGAATTTCGGCTGGCCAGCCATACCGGCATGCTCGCCTAAAATTGGGGGAAGCCACATTACCACGCAGATATTGCGGGCGCGTACCGCTGCGGATTCGCGGTCGGCCTGGATCGCCGCCATCGCCATCCCATTGATGTTGCTGGCCCCTGCCCTGTGGAATGGCTATCCGCTGCTCCAGTGGGATACCGGCGGCTATCTGGCGCGGTGGTACGAGGGCTACCTGGTCCCCAGCCGCTCCACCACATTCGGCCTCTATCTTCACTTCGGCGAGGACTCGAGCTTCTGGATCAACCTCGGGATCAACGCGCTGGCAACGCTGTGGATCCTGCAGTTGACGATGCGCGTGCTCGGCATGCCGCAGCCATTGCGCCTGCTGGCCATGAGCGTCGTGCTGGCCCTGGCCACCTCGCTGCCCTTTCTTGCCAGCACGCTGCTGACTGACATTTTCGCCGGGTTGTCGGTGCTTTCGTTCTTCATCCTGGTCACGCATGGCGAGCGGACGTCGATCTCGGAAAAATGCCTGTTGTTCGGGCTCACCGCTTTCGCCGCGGCGACCCACAGCGCAACGCTCGCGGTGCTGCTCGGACTGTGCTGCGTCGGCTGGATTGCGCGACCCTTTCTGCGCGAGCGGATTTCCGTTTCCGCACTGACGCAGGGCAGCCTCACCATTGTCACCGGAGCTGCGCTGTTGCTGTCGACCAATTTCGCGTTGTCCGGGAAGCTGGCGTGGACGCCCGGCGGATATGGCGTGGCGTTTGGACGAATGCTGCAGGACGGCATCGTCGCGCAGTATTTGCGCGATCAATGTCCGACGCAAAGCTTCAAGCTCTGCCCCTATCGAGACAAGCTGCCGGCCACCGCCGACCAGTTTCTGTGGGGCAACAGCATGTTCAACACGCTCGGCCGCTTTCAGGGACTGAACGACGAGATGGGCTTCATCGTGCTGCATTCGCTCGCCGAATATCCGGCTTGGCAGGCGAAGGCGGCGCTGACGGCAACGGCTCAGCAACTGGTCCACGTCGCCACCGGCGAAGGGACTGATGGCTGGCTCGGCCATACCTACGGCATCATCGAGCGCTTTCTCCCCGCACAGGTGAAGCCGATGCGCGCGGCGCAGCAGCAGCGCTGGCATTTCGACTTCACCGCGATCAACCGGATTCACATTCCCGTTGCGCTGGCGTCAATGCTGCTGGCCGTCATCCTGTTCGGCCGCGGCGTGCTGCGCCGAACGTTCGACGATCTCACCTTGCTCGCCGGCACGGTCTCGTTCGCCCTGCTCGGCAATGCCTTCATATGTGCCGTGATATCCGGTCCGCACGATCGCTACGGCGCGCGGATGGCGTGGCTTGCGACCACGGTGGTGCTGATCGCGGCCATCAGGCAATTCACCGATGAAGAGGCGCGCGACCGCTCATTGCCGCCGCGACAGGAAGTCGATGACGCCGACCTTGTAGATCTTGTCGCCGACCGCGCGCATGTGATCACGGTTCGGAATGTCGAGCACCTCGGCGCCCGGAATAATTTTCCCGAGCGCCGCGGCTGAGCCGGCGATTTCGTCCCTGGTGCCGACAGCGATCAGGACGGGCACGCCGATCCCGGCGGCTTCCTCCGATGTCATCAGCCGCCGCGAGCCGCGCAGGCAGGCGGCAAGCGCGCGGCGGTCGGATCGGGTCTGATCGGCGAAGGCGCGAAACGTGCGGCCGACCGGATCGGTGATGTCCTCCAGCGACGGCGCTTCCAGCGCAATGGCCACGTTCTCGCCGGGGCCACCGCCCTCGATCAGTCCGATCCCGATGCCACCGATGATCGCCGAGCGCAGCCGCTGCGGCTGCTCGCGCGCCAGGATCGCCGTCATGCGCGATCCCAGCGAATAGCCCATGATGTCGGCGCGCTCGATTCCCAGATGATCCAGCAGCGCGATGACGTCGCTTGCCATGATCGCGATTTCGTAAGCAGCGGAATCGTAGAGCTTTTCGGAATCGCCGTGGCCGCGATTGTCGAGCGCGATCACGCGGCGGCCGTCCTTCCTCAGATCGGAAACCCAGGTCGGATAGACCCAGTTCACGTTCTTGCTGGAGGCAAAGCCGTGCACGAGGACGATCGGATCGCCCTCGCCTTCGTCGAGATAAGCAATTTCGACAGCGCCGTTGCGAAAACTCGGCATCATCAGTTCCATTTTTGGGGATCGGAAATGCACGGCCTTGCAATAACCGCAAGTCTAGCCGTGTACGACAGCGCTCACCAGACTGGGAGCGGACGGCAAGCATGCTGCCGCCGCCTGCTTTCTCAACCGCCGCGCTTTCTTGCGACGCAGCCACGCTTCGGTCGCCCGCTCGGTCGTCGCCTTGATCGACGACAGGAAACCAAACAGCGCCAACAGCGCGCCGAATACCCACATCGTCAGACTAAAAGCGCCGCTCGCCAGCAGTAGCGCGCCGCGGCCGAGCACCTTCAAAATCGCACGGGTCTGGCCGCCCTTGGATTCGGCAAGCCGTGCGGCGCGGGCGACGTCCTTCGGCCCTTGCGCGATACGCAGCGTGTCGAGCGCGCCGCGTGTGCCGGCCTTTTCGCCGACGCGTCCGACATCTTTCGCCAGCCGTACCAGCGCACCGGCCTTCTCGGCGCGGAACGCCGCCTTGATCGCGTTGATGGTTTCACCGGGCCGCAGCACGGAGCCCTTCGCGACCGCCTGCTGCAGCACCGGCGTATCGACGACCTCGCGCGCTGAACGGCCGGCCCATTGCGTCAGCCCCTCGCCGAGACGTCCGACCTTTCGGGCATCTTTGACCATGGAAAGACCGGCGCGCAGCGGACCGACACCGCCGATGGAGACGTAGGTCGCGGCGGTCACTGCGAGGCCCACCGTCGCCAGGCCCAGCACCAACCGGTCCACCTCCTCGCCAACAGCGAGATGCTTGCCCTCGCGCACGACGTCCCTGATGTCGCCGAACACGAAGAGGTCGCCGGCGACTGTGCCCGACAGGCTCGCCACGTCGTCGGCATTGCCGGTCACCAGGCCCGTGGCAAAGCGCTTGGCAAAATGCGAGGCCGAACCTGCGTCAGAAACGGCATCGCTGACGCGCTTCGACAATTCATCGCTGATGGGAATGCCTTTGTCGCGGGCGAGTTCGACGAAGCTGTTGGCGAGATCGGAATCGCCCTCCGCGAGCGCTGCCTCGATATGGCTGGCGACCAGCGCCTGGTTGGCCCGCAACGCGGAGTTGATGTGGATGTCGGACAGTGTCGCGGGATCGTCCTGGGCCGCCAGAATGGCGCCGGCCTCGCGGGCGTGCGGCCACAGCGCCGCGCACACCGCCGCGCTAAGCGCCAAGCATCCTAGCGCCCCTGCCAGAGCCGAACTGAACCGCAACCGCCTCATCCAAAAAAGTCCAATATTTTCGTCCTTCTCAAGATGGTATGCCGCTTTTAAGACACAACTGCCCCGACGAAAGAAGGGCTTTTCTCCGACGACAAGATTGTGTCGAATTTGCATGAGCAAATGTGCGGCGGGGACATCCCGAATCGGCTCTAGGAATCATCGGCACCCCCCACTATGGTGCGCGGCATTTCGAAGCTGCCGCGTCGCGTTGGTTGCGTGCGCTCATCGTTGAAATCCAAGGTGAAACTGATGTCCGACCATGTCGTCCCGCATTTCCATAACGACGCCGGGGTCTCAGTAATCGAGATCGGCTCGCAGGAATTCATGTGCGTGGGCGCCAATCCGCCGTTCGACCATCCGCACGTGTTTCTCGACCTCGGCAACGACAACGAGATCATCTGCCCCTATTGTTCCACGTTGTACCGCTTTGCCGCCGACCTGGCCGCAGGCGAGGCCCGCCCGCCCGAATGCGTCCTGAGAGACAAAGTCGCCTGACCTTTCGGTGGCCGCCGCGCGCACCATCATCGTTGCTGGTGCCGGGATCGGGGGACTGACGGCGGCGCTTTCGCTCGCCGCGAAAGGCTTTCGTGTCATCGTTCTGGAGAAGGCCGAACGGCTGGAGGAAGCCGGCGCCGGCCTGCAGCTTTCGCCCAACGCCAGCCGGATCCTGGTCGACCTTGGCCTGCGCTCGCGGCTTGCAGCCCGCGCCGTGACGCCCGAGGCCATCAATATCATGAGCGCGCGGGCGGGCGGCGAGATCGCGCGCCTGCCGCTCGGCGAGGCGGCCAGCCTTCGCGCCGGCGCACCCTATTGGGTGATGCACCGCGCCGATCTGCAAGGCGCCCTGCAGGCAGCGGTCAACGACCATCCGGATATCGACCTCAGGCTCGGCTGCCAGTTCGAGGACGTGACCTCGCACGCCAAGGGGCTGACAGTGGTCCAGCGCCGCGGCAACGCGAGGCAACAGGAGCTGGCGGTGGCGCTGGTCGGCGCCGACGGCATCTGGTCCGCGGTGCGGAACCACTTGTTCCCGGAGGTGCAACCGCGGTTTTCCGGCCTGATCGCCTGGCGCGGAACCCTCGATGCGACGATGCTGCCGCGCGAATATACCGCTGCCCGCGTGCAGCTCTGGATGGGACCGGACGCGCATCTGGTCGCCTACCCGATCTCGGCCGCGCGGCAGATCAACGTGGTCGCCATCGTGCCGGGAACCTGGAACAGACCGGGCTGGAGCGCACCCGGCGATGCCAACGAACTGAAGAACACGTTCGCCTCGCAACGCTGGCCCGCGACTGCACGGATGCTGATCGGGGCCGTCGACGAGTGGCGGCGCTGGGCGCTGTTCACCCTGCCCGATATCGCCGAATGGACCGACGGCGCGATCGCGCTGCTCGGCGACGCCGCGCATGCGATGCTGCCGTTTGCCGCGCAAGGCGCGGGAATGGCGATCGAGGACGCCGCCGTGCTCGCCAAATGCATGAGCGAAAGCCCGGGCGATCCAATAGCAGGCACCCCTGCGGCGCTGAGGCGCTATGGCCGGCAGCGGCGCGGCCGCGTGCTGCGGGTGCAGCGCGCCGCGCGCCAACAGGGGCGCATCTATCATCTCACCGGCCCGCTGGCGCTGGCGCGCGACCTCGCCATCAAGGCGATGGGCCCTGAGCGCATGCTGGCGCGGCAGGACTGGATTTACGACTGGCGGGTGTGAGCGGAGTTCGGGGGCCGCAACCGACAACGCACTAATTTGCGGCCCGGCTTGCCTTGGCACGGCCCTTGGCAACGGGAGCCGGCGCGATCGATGGCGGGACCGGCGCCGGCTTGGCTTCCGGTTTCGATTCCTGGCACCTGTTCTTCTGCCAGGCTTCATCGGCCAGCTTCGACTGTCCGCGCAGCGCGATGTATTCATTGCGGTAGGCGAGCTCCGCCACCACGGGACCGGCGACGCCGGTTTCGGCCTTGGTCATCAGCCCCTGCACCTCCGCGGTACGCCCCGCGAGGCTCTTGCGCTCCGGCTCGAGCTGCTTGCAATCGTAGAGATCGTATTTCGCGGGATCGGCAAAGGCCGGCGAAATGGTGTCGCTCATCCCGGCGCAGCCGGACAGGCCGCCCCCGAGCGCAACCAGCGCCAGCGCCGCGAGGCTGCGCGAGAGTAACCGGCGATGGGACAGCGAGCTGGGCATCGGACCTTCGTTAAGTGGATTATCTTGAGATTGCCTAAAGCTCGCCGCAGGTAAACACCCCAAGTGTCCGCATTGAGGCTTTGCTTCTGCGCCCGCGCTCACTTAAAGGTGGGGAGCGTTCGGGCCGGAGATTATCCCAATTCCACTTCTCCGGAAAACGCGCTAAGTATCTGATCTACCGAGACTAAGCGGACGTGGCGGAACTGGTAGACGCAAGGGACTTAAAATCCCTCGATGGCAACGTCGTGTGGGTTCGAGTCCCACCGCCCGCACCAGCCTTCGCTTGCGAAGCGAGTGAAGGCCGTCGCGCCGAAGCCGACAGGCGAAGGCCGGCCTTGTGTCCGCGAGCTACGGCTTGGCAAGCCACCCGCCTACATCGCGCGGCAGGTTTCGGTATAAGCAGCCTGCGTTGAAAGAAACCGCACAACGGCGATTGTAGGTCATCGCGTTCTGCAAATTGACCGATGTCGATGGCGGGTTGCCTTTCTATCCCGGACGCTACCAACCCGTCCTTGTCGGGCAGTTCCATCCCATCTGACGCGCTTAAAGTCCCGGAAGGGGCAGCACGCACATCGCAGTTGACAAGCCATAAGTTTGTACTAATGATTAGTCATGGCTTATAACAACCAGAGAGGTATCACGGCGCTTGCCGATCCAACACGGCGTCAGATCTTTGAGCTCGTTGCCAAACGCCCGCAGTCCGTTGCCGACCTGACGAGGGCGCTGCCCGTCAGCCAGTCTGCGGTCTCGCAACATCTCAAGATTCTCAAGTCGGCGAAGTTGGTTCGCGCGGAAGCGGCTGGAGCGCGCAACATCTACCGCGTTGATCCGGCAGGGCTGGGCCAAATGCGAGCGTGGCTTGATCGCCAGTGGCGAGATGCACTGGACGCGCTCAAGACCGAAATCGACAATAAGGAGCAAAAGTGATGCTGAAGATAAAGCCCGCGCCTATTTGCCGTTCGGTAACCGTCACCGTTCCTCCGCAGCAAGCGTTCAAGGTGTTTACGTCGGATATCGGCCTATGGTGGCCAGCGTCGCACAAGATTGGCAAAGCACCCTTTAAATCAGCGGTGATCGAACCAAGAACGGGTGGACGCTGGTACGAGGTGGGAGACGACGGAAGCGAATGTTCGTGGGGCGATGTGCTGGCTTGGGAGCCGCCCTCGCGGCTTGTGCTGGCGTGGCGCATCGGAGCTGATTGGCAGTTCGATTCCTCGTTGCTCACCGAGGTGGAGGTGAAGTTCGTGCCAACAGAGAGCGGCGGCACGAGGATAGAGCTGGAACATAGACTGCTAGAGAATATGGGAGAGGGAGCAGAAGGCGTTCGCGATCAGTTTGAATCGGAGCACGGCTGGGCTGGCGTTCTTAATCGCTATGCAGCCGCCACCAAATCGGATCATTGAGAATGTGGGGCCCCAAATGCAGTCCTATTTCTATGTCGCGATCGTCACATTGATGACAGCGCTGCTTTGCTTCGCAATGGCGGCACAAGTCGCCCGCACACGGAACAAGGTTGGCATATTCGCGCCAACCCTGACCGGCGACCCACTGCTCGAGCGCACCATTCGCGCGCACCTCAACACGCTTGAATGGATGCCGATATTCCTTCCGTCCTTGTGGCTGTTCGCGCTGTACTGGAGCCCTGTGGGAGCTACGGTTCTGGGATCGATCTGGATCGTGGGCCGGATCGTGTATTTCCTTGGCTATCGAAGTGCCGCAAAGAACCGTTCTCCGGGATTCTTCATCCAGGCCCTTGCTGTATTTGCGCTGCTGCTTGGCGCATTGGGCCGTATTGCCTACCTCGCAGTGACGGCCTAGATGAACGCCATAATGACTATGATCGAACGTTATCAGGGTCGCTGAACCGTCAGTACTCGGGGGGCATTTGCCGCAAGTCCATCTGTTCGAAATGCGCCGGCTGGAGATGCTGAGCAACACCATTTTCGGCGTTGCCATGACCCTGCTCGCCTATGATTTGCCGAAAGCCAGCAGCTTTGCCAATGCGCCTGATTGGACCGAGGTGGTTCGGGTCTATGCGCAGCCGGTGATCGCGCTGACGATCAGCTTCGTGGTCGCCGGGCTGTTCTGGTTCAGCCATCACCGGCGGTTGGCGGTGGCGCCGGAAGCTGGACGCGGCGTGGTGTTTCTCAACCTGTTTTTTCTGCTCTCGATCATCATCCTGCCGGTGACCAATGGTCTCTACGGCGTTTACCGGCTGGATGGTGTGGTCGCGGTGATCTACGGTTTTCACCTGCTGGTGATCGCGACGCTGAACGCGGTGCTGTGGATTCTGGCGCTGCGCGGCCGCCGCGATCCGCAATTGCTGGCGACGGCGCTGTTTCCAGTTTTCGTGTTCGCGCTTGGTATCGTTGCGGCATTCGCCGCGCCGCGAGTTGCGCAGTTTGTCTGGTGCCTGGCGTTTCTGGCGCCCTTTGCTGGCTGGCTCGCTGCACGTCGCGCAGGCTAGCGCGAAACCTTCGCCTCGCTCAGCGTGAGCAGCCGGCTCGCCTCCTCCGCAATCATCCGTTCCATCTTTTCCTGAAACTCCTTGCGCGGCAGGCCCGGGGCGATCGGTGGCAGGAAGGACAGCGTGATAGTGCCCGAATGCGTGATGAGAGTTTTCTTGCCCCAGAACAGGCCGGAATTGCATGCCGCGGGAACGACTGACACTTCGAGGTTGGTATAAAGCGCCGAGATGCCGGCCGACTGGAATATCACGGGCTCGCCGATCGCCTGGCGCGTGCCTTGCGGAAACAACAGCACCTTGCGTCCTTCGCTGGCCGCGCGCCTTGCTTCATCGACCATCTGCCGCAGCGCCTGGCGGCCCGCCGAGCGGTCGACCAGGATCATTGGATATCGGTCGAGAAACCAGCCGACGATCGGCAGCTTTCGGAGCTCCTTCTTGGCGACGATGCTGGCATCCGGGAAGATCGCGCACAGCGCCGCGGTCTCCCACAGCGACTGGTGATTGCAGGCGATGATGCAGGGACCGTCAGGCACGTTCTCGCGTCCCTGCACCGTGTAATCGAGGCCTACGACATACTTCATCAGGAACATGATGCCGTTGGCCCAGACCTGCGACACCGCGCGCACAGTCCGGCTGCTGGCATTGAACAGCCACATCACCGGCACCGTCAGCGACACGACGAGCGTCAGGATCACCACGGCCGCATCGAATAAAACCGACCTCAGATAATGCAACGAAATGTCCCCTTGGGCGCCTTGATCGGGCTTCCAATACAGCACTTTTCCGCTATTGCACAATTCCGTCATCGACCGGCCGGATTTGCCTCTCTAGGATCGCCGCATGCTGGCGTCCGAACAAATCACCATCGCCCCGCATCTTGTCTTCGGCGCCATCAGCGCCGGCACACCGGGCACGCCGCTGGTGTTGCTGCTGCACGGCTTTGCGGAATCGATGCATTGCTGGCGCGCGCAGGTGACGGCGCTCGGCGACATGGGATATCGCGCCGTTGCGCCGAGCCAGCGCGGCTACTCGCCGGGCGCCCGGCCCGATCCGCGCGAATTTTCGCACTACCTGATCGATCGCCTGATGGAGGATGCCATGGCGATCGTGGCGGCTGCCGGCTACGGCGAAGCGCGGTTTCACCTGGTCGGTCACGACTGGGGCGGCAGCATCGCCTGGGGCATCGCCGACCGCCATCACGAGCGGCTGGCCTCGCTCACCATTCTCTCGCGGCCGCACCCGAACGCGTTCAACCGTGCGCTGGCAAACGACAGCGAGCAGACGCAGCGCTCAAAGCATCACAAGGCGTTTCTCGAACCGGATGCCGCCGACATCGTGCTTGCGAACGACGCCAAATGGCTGCGCGAGCGTCTGTCGGCCAATGGCGTTCCCTCTGACGCGATCGCGATGCATCTCGCCGTGCTCGGCAACAAGGACGCAATGGAGGCGGCATTGGCCTGGTATCGCGCGCGCGGCGCGATCCGCGGGCCGCTCGGTCCGATCCGGGTGCCGACGCTTTATATCTGGGGCGACGCCGACGACACCGTCGGCCGCGCTGCCGCCGAAGGCACGGTTGATTTCATCGCCGCGCCC
Organism: Bradyrhizobium australiense; assembly: GCF_013114825.1. Lineage (GTDB taxonomy): Bacteria > Pseudomonadota > Alphaproteobacteria > Rhizobiales > Xanthobacteraceae > Bradyrhizobium > Bradyrhizobium australiense. The sequence continues at coordinate 175,449 of NZ_JAAVLX010000002.1, forward strand.
TATCGTTTCGAAGTGCTGCCCGGCGTCGGGCATTTCGCTGCGGATCAGGCCCCGGAGCAGGTTTGCGAATTGCTGCTGGAACATCTGGCCGCGCATCCGGTATGAGGAACGCAACGCCCACCAGAATGTTGTCGTGCACAAAACGGAGTATGACAATATGACCAGTGAACAAGATCGGGAAAATGCTGCCGCAACCGGGCGCGAGCCTGCGCGGGATCAGCGCTCTCCATCTCCGCCACCGCCGCAGGTCTCTCCGCCGCTTGGGAATGACGGCCCCGAACTGCCGCACGATAGCCACTGCTGAAGATGGAAACAGAAACGCGACGGAGGAACGGTCCTCCGTCGCGATTTTTGACGTTCGAATTGAAGCGAACCGCCCTACTCGCTCTTGTCGATGTTCCAGAAGATCGGCGTTGCCGGACCGTCGAGCACGCCGGTCAGCGACTTCCGCCACGCGCTCGGCGCGAGGTATTGGCCGAGCGGAACGTAGATCACTTGCTCATAGGCTTCCTTCTGGATTTCAGCAGCGATCTTCTTCTGCTCGTCCGGCGAACCGGCGCGGGCGAACTTGTCCTTCAGCTCCTCGATCTTGGGGCTTTCGGCCCAGCCGAACCAGCCGCCCTTGGTGCCGCGGCCGCCGATCGATGCGTTGGCGATCGGGTTCATGACATCGGCGCCGACCCAGTTGGTGAAGAACATGTTCCAGCCGCCTTCCTTCGGAGGCTTCTGGCTGGCGCGGCGAGCCACCACGGTCTGCCAGTCGGTGGCCTGCAGGTCGACCTTGAAGCCGGCGTCGCGCAACAACTGCGCGGCCACGACCGGCTGCGCCTTCAGCGTCACGACATCCCCAGGCGCCATGATCACGATTGGGGTTCCGTCATAGCCGGATTCGGTAAGCGCTTTCTTGGCCTCCGCCATGCTGCCGCCCTTGATCAGGCCTCCCGCGCCCTCCTCGGTCGCCAGCGGCGTGCCACAGACGAAGAACGCGCCGCAGATCTTGTAGTATTTGGGATTGCCGACCAGCGCATCCAGCACGTCCTTCTGGTTCATCGCCAAAAGCGCGGCGCGACGAACCTTTACGTTATCGAAGGGCGGATGAAGGAAGTTCATCCGGCCGAGCGTCTGGAAACCGAGTTTGTTCAGCGTCTCGATCTTGATGTCCTTGTTGGCTTCCAACACCGGCAACAGGTCGAATGACGGATTTTCCATAAAGTCGATGTCGCCCGACTGCAGCGCGTTCACCGCGGTCTGCGCATCCGGCATCGTGATCCATTCGACGCGGTCGACCTTCACCACTTTGCCGCCGGCGGTCCAGCTCGCCGGCTCCTTGCGCGGCACATAATCGGTGTTCTTTTCATAGACCGCCTTCACGCCCGGCTGAAATTCAGCCTGCACAAATTTGAACGGGCCGGATCCGACCTGCTCCTTGATCTGCTGGCCGGCAGGCGTTTCCGCCAGACGTTTGGGCATCATGAACGGCGTGTAGGACGACGGCTTGCCGATCGATTCCAGCACCAGCCCGTAGGGCTCCTTCAGCTTCAGCGCAAAGCTCTTGGCGTCAATCGGCTCGATGCTGGCGGTAAAATCCATCAGCTTCTGGCCCATATTATCGTTCTTGCCCCAGCGCTTCAGCGAGGCGACGCAATCTTCCGCCGTCACCGGCGTGCCGTCATGCCATTTCAAGCCGTCGCGCAAGGTGAAGGTGTAAGTCAGCTTGTCATCTGAGACTTTCCAGTCCGCCATCTGCGGCTGGATCTTGAAATTGGAATCGGTCGCCAACAGCGTGTCGTAGACCATGTAGCCGTGATCGCGGGTGATGTAGGCGGTGGTGAATCCGGGATCGATGATGCGCAGGTCCGAATGCATCACCGCGGTAACGGTCTTCTTGCCGGCAGCCACGGCCCGCGACGTCAAGGCCAGCGACGCCAGCGCCGCCGATAGCGCAAGCACCGACAACGCGGTCGCCATCGTGGGACGTTTCCAACGCATGATGTGGAACATTCGATCTCTCCTGACGTGAAACTGTTCAAAGTCCGCTGATTCATTATGCATGCGGTTCGTTATTTGGGCGAACTAACACGCTGTAAATCCTGACTATTTGAAGACTTGCACCAAGCACGCGGCGCGTCAATCCGCTTTGACCGGATGACCGCCCCGCAGATCGTCGTCGGGCGGGCGTTCATGTTTCACTTTACAAATCCGCCGCGGATCATTCTCGTAACGCTCCGAAGCCATGCCGGTGTTCGAAACCCAACACAAAGAAAACGAAGAGAAATCCATGAACCCAGCCAATCTTCCCTTTGATTCCGAGGCCATGCTGCAGGGGCTGCGTGGCTGGGTGGAATGCGAAAGCCCAACCTGGGACAAGGCCGCCGTCGAGCGCATGCTCGACCTCGCCGCGTGCGACATGGCCATCATGGGTGCGACCATCGAGCGCATCGCCGGCCGGCAAGGTTTTGCCGGCTGCGTCCGCGCCCGCTTCCCGCATCCCAGGCAAGGCGAGCCTGGCATCCTGATCGCCGGCCACATGGATACCGTGCATCCCGTCGGCACGATCGAGAAGCTGCAATGGCGGCGCGAGGGCAACAAGTGCTTCGGCCCGGGCATCTTCGACATGAAAGGCGGCAATTACCTTTCGCTGGAGGCGATCCGGCAACTCGCCCGCGCCGCGTTCACGACGCCGCTGCCGATCACGGTGCTGTTCACGCCCGACGAGGAAGTCGGAACGCCCTCGACCCGCGACATCATCGAGGCCGAAGCGGCGCGAAATAAGTATGTGCTGGTGCCCGAGCCGGGTCGGCCCAACAACGGCGTCGTCACCGGCCGCTATGCGATTGCGCGCTTCAATCTCGAGGCCGTCGGCAAGCCGAGCCATGCCGGTGCCACGCTTTCCTCCGGCCGTTCCGCGATCCGCGAAATGGCACGCCAGATTATCGCGATCGACGGCATGACGACCGAAGATTGTACGTTTTCCGTCGGCATTGTGCATGGCGGCCAATGGGTCAATTGCGTCGCCACCACCTGCACCGGCGAGGCGCTCAGCATGGCGAAACGCCAGGCCGATCTCGACCGCGGCGTCGAGCGCATGCTGGCGCTATCAGGCACCAGCAACGATGTGACGTTCACCGTGACGCGCGGCGTCACCCGTCCGGTGTGGGAACCGGATGCCGGCACGCTGGCGCTGCATGAAAAGGCGCGCCGGGTTGCCGTGCAGATGGGCCTCGAATTGCCTCACGGAAGCGCCGGCGGAGGCTCGGACGGCAATTTCACCGGCGCCATGGGCATCCCGACGCTGGATGGCCTCGGCGTGCGCGGCGCCGATGCGCATACGCTGAACGAGCATATTGAAGTAGACAGCCTCGCCGAACGCGGCCATCTGATGGCGGGATTATTGGCGACGCTGGAGTGATGGAGTGCCTGTAGCCCGGATGGAGCGAAGCGTAATCGGGGAACGCCGCCCCTACGGTCCTAGCGCCGTCATTGCTGTCGCTCGCAATGATGACGGGGCACTTTCGCACCGATTAGCTGCATCGCAAAAAACGCAGGTGCAATGGCACGGGACTTGCTGAAATGCTACGCTGACGGCGCAGAAACCAACTTCAAGATCAGCGCTGCCCAATTCACTCACAACTGACGGATCAAGATGCTTGGATATCTGCTTCGCCGCATTCTCGCCGCCATTCCCGTGATGGGCGTGGTCGCGCTGTTTGTGTTTCTGTTGCTGCGGTTGACGCCCGGCGATCCTGCCGCGATCCTCGCTGGCGACAATGCGACACCGGAGCAGCTCGAGCGCATCCGCACCTCGCTCGGCCTCAATGAGCCGCTCTACACCCAGTTCTTCACCTGGATCGGCAAGCTGCTGCAGGGCGATCTCGGCGTGTCCCTGATCTCGAATGTGCCGGTGTTGAAGATGATCAGTCAGCGCGTCGAGCCGTCGATCTCGATTGCACTTTCCACGATCATCCTGGCCATTCTCGTTGCCGTGCCGCTCGGCGTGATCGCGGCGTGGAAGCACGGCACCTGGGTCGACCGCTTCGTGATGGGATTGTCGGTGGTCGGCTTCTCGGTGCCTGTATTCGTGATCGGCTATGTGCTGATCCAGATCTTTGCCATCGAGCTGCGCTGGGTTCCGGTGCAGGGTTTCCGCAGCATCATGGCGGGCTTCGGCCCGTTCTTCGAGCGCATCATCCTGCCGACCTGCACGCTGTCCTTTATCTATGTCGCGCTGATCGCGCGTATGACGCGGGCCGCAATGCTGGACGTACTCGGCGAGGATTACGTCCGCACCGCGCGCGCAAAAGGCATCAGCGAGACCGGCGTGCTGCTGCGCCATGCCCTCCGCAACGCTGCCGTACCCGTCATCACCGTGATCGGAACGGGATTCGCGCTGCTGATTTCCGGCGTCGTCGTCACCGAGAGCGTGTTTAACCTGCCCGGCATCGGCCGCCTTACCGTCGATGCGGTGCTGGCGCGCGATTATCCGGTGATCCAGGCGATGATCCTTCTGACGTCGCTGATCTATGTCACCGTCAATCTCCTGATCGACGTCGCCTACACCCTGCTTGATCCAAGGATTCGCTACTGATGGCGATCGAAACCCTTCCCCAACCGTCAATCCCGGTCACCACGCCGTTCCGGCCGAGACTTGGATTCCTCACGGCGACGCCGATCATTGCGACTGCGACCGTCTGCCTCGCACTCATCATCGCTATGGCGATCGCAGCACCCCTGCTCGCGCCGCACGATCCGCAATTGCTGGCGCCGGCACAGCGGCTGAAACCATCAAGCGCGCAGTTCCTGCTCGGCACCGACGCCTACGGCCGCGACGTGCTGTCGCGCATCATCTATGGCGGACGGATTTCGCTCCTGATCGGCCTGGGTGCTGCGGTCTTCTCGATCGGCATCGGGCTCGTGATCGGCCTCGTCTCCGGCTTCTTCAAATGGGTCGACGCCGTGATGATGCGGGTGATGGACGGCTTGATGGCGATCCCTTCCATCCTGCTGGCGATCGCCGTGGTCTCGCTGTCCGGCGCCAGCCTGATGACGGTGCTGGTCGCGATCACCATTCCGGAAATTCCGCGCGTGGCGCGGCTGGTGCGCTCGGTCGTGCTGTCGGCGCGCGAAGAGCCCTATGTCGAGGCCGCGATCTCGGTCGGCACCAGCCTGCCCAAGATCATGTGGCGGCATCTAATGCCGAACACGGTGGCGCCGCTAATCGTGCAAGGCACTTACGTTTGCGCCTCCGCCATCCTCACCGAAGCGATCCTGTCGTTCCTCGGCGCCGGCATCAGCCCGGAAACGCCGACCTGGGGCAACATCATGGCCGAGGGACGCGCCTACTTCCAGGTCAAGCCGTCCCTGATCTTCTGGCCGGGGCTGTTGCTGTCGATCGCCATCCTCAGCGTCAATTTGATCGGCGACGCCGCCCGTGATGCGCTTGACCCGCGCATGAAGCAACGGGAGGCGGGCAAGTGACGGAGACCTCACCCCGTCATTGCGAGGAGCGCAGCGACGAAGCAATCCACTCTTTCTTTGCGCGGCGCGATGGATTGCTTCGCTTCGCTCGCAATGACGGCTGAGAAATACGAATGAAAAACATCATCCTCGACATCGACAAGCTCGTCGTGGGCCTCGGCAAGAATCCTTCCGGCCAACGCATCATTGACGGCGTCTCGCTGCAGGTGCACGAAAGCGAAACCCTCTGCGTTGTCGGCGAAAGCGGCTCCGGCAAATCGGTAACGTCGCTGACCGTGATGGGGCTATTGCAAAAGGGCGCGCTGGTGCCCTCGAGCGGCAGCGTCAAGCTGGTCCGCGAGGAACTGCTCACCGCCACCGACAAGCGCCTGCGGCAGTTGCGCGCCACACGGATGGCGATGATCTTTCAGGAGCCGATGACGGCGCTCAATCCGGTGGTGCCGGTTGGCCGCCAGATCGACGAAGTCTTGCGAGCCCACACCGATCTCGACGCCCGCGCCCGCCGCCAGAAGATTCTTGCGATGATGGAGCATGTCCGGTTGCCCGATGTGGAGCGCATCTTTGCCTCCTATCCGCACCGCCTGTCGGGCGGACAGCGCCAGCGCATCATGATTGCGATGGCGCTGGTGTTAGAGCCAAAGCTGCTGATCGCGGACGAGCCGACCACCGCGCTCGACGTCACCACGCAGAAGCAGATCCTCACCCTCATCCGCGATCTGCAGCGCGATCACGGCACCGCCGTGCTGTTCATCACCCACGACATGGGCGTGGTCGCCGAGATCGCGGATCGCGTCGCTGTCATGCGTCACGGCCGGCTGGTCGAGACCGGCACGCTCGACAGCATCCTGCGCACGCCGACCATGGAGTACACCCGCAACCTGCTCTCGTCGGTGCCGAGCCTGGTGCCGCGGGCGGCGCGCGCGGAAACCAACGAACCGGTGGTGCTGGAAGCCAACGAACTGGGCAAGGTCTATCGCGAGCGTTCCTTCCTCGGAAAGGCGCGCGAAGTCGCCGCCGCTAAGGATGTCACCCTCACCCTGCGCAAGGGCCGCACGCTCGGCATCGTCGGCGAAAGCGGCTCAGGCAAATCGACCGTGGCGCGGTGTATCGTCCGCCTGATCGATCCGACTTCCGGCGGCGTGCGGCTCGCGGGCCGGGAAATCTCCGAGCTGTCGCGGCGGCTCTTGCAGCCGCACCGCAAAAAGATCCAGATCATCTTCCAGGACCCCTACCGCTCGCTCAATCCACGCGTCACCGTCGGTGAGACCATTGCCGAAGGCCCGATCAATTACGGCATGCCGCGCGCGGAAGCGCTGGCGAAAGCGCGCGACCTGCTCGAATTGGTTGATCTGCCCGCCGACGCGGTGTCGCGCTACCCGCATCAATTCTCCGGCGGGCAGCGCCAGCGCATCGCGATTGCGCGTGCGCTGGCGCTCGACCCCGACGTGCTGGTTGCGGACGAAGCGGTCTCGGCGCTCGACGTCTCGGTCCAGGCTCAAGTGCTCGAACTGCTCGACGAAATCCAGCAACGCCTGGGTATCGCCTTGTTGTTCATCACCCATGACCTGCGCGTCGCGGCGCAAATCTGCGACGACGTCGCCGTGATGCAACATGGCCGGATCGTCGAACAGGGCCCGGCCGCGCAGGTGCTGACCAATCCGCAGCAGGACTACACCAGGGCTCTGCTCGAGGCCGCCCCCGGCCGCGGCTGGGATTTTGCCAATTTCCGTCCGGTAGAAGTGGCCGCGGAGTGACGCGTCAGCGTCATTCCGGGATCGTACGTTAGCACGAGACCCGGAATCTCGAGATTCTCAGGGGCGCAAGGGCGCCCCATAGTTCGATGCTTCGCATCGCCCCGGAATGACGGAGCAAGCTTTTCGCTCCGCTCGCAATGAGCACGGGCTAATTGCAGTGCAAGGTAAATTGCTAACGCCCACGCGGCATGCAAAACGGAATTGCTCCTTGGCTTGCGCTTGCCACGATGTCCCGCTTAACGTCCCCCCACCGAAAAACCCTGGCTGAGAAATTATGACCCGCATCGCCGTTGGCGGCTTCCTGCACGAGACCAACACCTTCGCGCCGACCAAGGCGACCTATGCGGATTTCGTTCATGGTGGCGGCTGGCCGCCGATGGCGCATGGGCCTGACGTCCTCAGGGTCATGCGCAAGATCAATGTCGGCCTCGCCGGCTTTGTCGAGGCGGCTGAAGCGAACGGGTGGGAGCTGGTTCCGACGATCTCCGCGGCCGCCAGCCCATCGGCGCATGTCACGACGGATGCCTTCGAGCGCGTCATGAAGGAGATGGTCGACGGCATCGCCAATGCCGGGCCCATCGATGCGGTTTATCTCGACCTCCACGGCGCCATGGTGACCGAACAACACGACGATGGCGAAGGCGAAATTTTGGCGCGTGTGCGCAAGGTGATCGGCAACGATCTGCCGCTGGTCGCAAGTCTCGATCTGCACGCCAACGTCTCGCCCGAGATGATCGCGCATGCGGATGCGCTGATTGCCTACCGCACCTATCCCCACGTCGACATGGCCGACACCGGCCGCGCCTGTGCCAAACACCTCGCGCTGTTGCTGAACAATGGGCAACGCTTGGCCAAGGCATTCCGGCAATTGCCGTTCCTGATCCCAATCAGTTGGCAATGCACCAACGACCAGCCGACCAAAGGCATTTATGAAAAGCTCGCGGCGCTCGAAAGCGACGCAGTGCCGACGCTGTCGTTCGCGCCGGGCTTTCCCGCGGCCGATTTTCCCCATTGCGGACCGAGCGTGTTCGCCTATGGCCGGACGCAGGCCGATGCCGATGCTGCCGCCGACAAGATCGTCGCGCTCGTCGAGGGCCATGAAGACGATTTCGACGGCCGCATCTATTCGCCCGATGATGGTGTGCGCCTCGCCATGGAGCTCGCGAAAACGGCGACGAAGCCGATCGTCATCGCAGACACCCAGGACAATCCCGGCGCCGGCGGCGATTCCGACACAACCGGCATGCTCCGTGCGCTGGTGCGCAACAGGGCGTCGCGTGCCGCCACCGGCGTAATTTACGATCCGGAGTCGGCCAAGGCGGCGCATGCGGCCGGCGTTGGCGCCACCGTGACGCTTGCAGTCGGCGGCAAGTCCGGCATCCCGGGCGATGCACCGTACAAGGAAACGTTCGTCGTCGAGCAAGTGTCCGCCGGCAAATTCGTGGCGCCCGGCCCCTATTATGGCGGTCGCGACATGGATATGGGCCCCTCGGCCTGCCTGCGTATCGGCGACGTCCGTGTCGTCGTCGGCTCCTACAAGGCGCAGCTCGCAGACCAGGCGATGTACCGCTATGTCGGCATCGAGCCGACCGAACAGAAAATCCTGGTCAACAAGAGCTCGGTGCATTTCCGCGCCGACTTTGAGCCGATCGCCGAAAAGCTCTTGATCTGCGCCGCACCCGGCGCGATGCCGGCCGATACAGCAGCGCTACCCTGGACGCGGCTGCGGCCGGGCATCCGCCTCAAGCCGAACGGCCCAGCCTTTACCCCATCCGCTCCTTCACGCTCAAAATTTTCAGTCACGGGATAAACAGACATGCCCACTATCGAACGTATCGACGGCTATGCCGAGGAACTCACCGCCATCCGCCGCGATCTGCATGCCCATCCTGAGATCGGCTTCGAGGAAGTGCGCACCTCGGGCATTGTCGCCGAGAAGCTGAAGGGATGGGGCATCGAGGTGCATCGCGGCCTCGGCGGCACCGGCGTGATCGGCGTGCTCAAGGGCAAAGGCAATGGCGGCAAACGCATCGGATTGCGCGCCGACATGGACGCGCTGCCGATGCAAGAAAATACCAACCTGAAATGGCGCTCGACCATTCCGGGCCGTTTTCATGGCTGCGGCCACGACGGCCATACCACGATGCTGCTCGGCACCGCGCGCTATCTGGCCGAGACGAAAAATTTTGACGGAACCGTGCATTTTATCTTCCAGCCCGCCGAGGAAGGCCTCGGCGGCGCGCGCGCCATGATCAAGGACGGCCTATTCGAAAAGTTTCCCTGCGACGAGGTCTATGGCCTGCACAACGCGCCCGACCTCAATCACGGCGAGATCGCGATCCTGCCGGGCCCGGCGATGGCCGGCGCCGACTTCTTCGACATAAACATCCAGGGCTACGGCGCGCACGGCGCGATGCCCGAACGCTCCAAGGATGCGGTGGTGATCGCAACCACGCTGGCGCAGGCCTTGCAGACCATTGTCAGCCGCAATGTCGATCCATTGAAGGCAGTGGTGCTGTCGGTCACACAGATCCATGCCGGCTCTGCAAACAACGTGATCCCGGGCGACGCCAAGCTCGGCGGCACGGTGCGCGCGTTCGACGATGGCGTGCGCGCGCTGGTCCGCGAACGCATGCGCACGATCTGCGCCGGCATTGCCGCGACCTTCCAGTGCGAAATCACAATCGATATCCGCGACACGTTCAGCGTGCTCGTCAACGAGGAGGAACAGTCCCGGGTGGTCGAAGCGGTGGCGAAGACCGTGGTCGATCCGGCCAACGTGTTAACGCGCGCGACGCCAAAGATGGGCAGCGAGGATTTCGCCGACATGATGCAAGCGGTGCCCGGCGCCTATTTCTGGATCGGCCATGACGGCTCGGTGCCCGTGCACAATCCCGGCTATGTGCTCGACGACAAAATCCTGCCGATCGGCGCCAGCGTGTTCGCCCGCATCATCGAAACCCGGCTCCCGGTAGGTTAGCATGCATAACTCAGCTCCTGATGAAGAAGTCACCTCTCTGCACGACCTCTCCGCCACCGACCTCATCGCCGGCTATCGCGCCAAGCAGTTCTCGCCTTCGGAAGTGCTGGAGGAAGTGATCGAGCATGTCGCGGCGTGGGAGCCGCACATCAAGGCGCTATATCTGTTCGACCCCGACGGCGCGCGCGCGGTTGCGAAGGCGTCGACCGACCGCTGGCAGAAGGGCGAACCGGTGAGCACGCTCGACGGCGTGCCGGTTACCATCAAGGACAACATCGCCACCAAGGGCCAGCCGATACCGCTGGGATCCGCCAGCGTGAAGCTGGTGCCGGCGGAAAAGGATGCACCGCCCGCCGCACGCTTGCGCGAAGCCGGCGCGATCATCTTCTCGAAAACGACGATGCCGGACTACGGCATGTTGTCGTCAGGGCTCTCCAGCTTCCATCCCCTCACCCGCAATCCCTGGGATCTCAGCAAGAACCCAGGCGGCTCGTCTTCCGGCGCTGGCGCGGCAGGCGCGGCCGGCTACGGCCCGCTGCATCTGGGCACCGATATCGGCGGCTCGGTGCGGCTGCCGGCCTGCTGGTGCGGTCTCGTCGCGCTGAAGCCGAGCCTCGGGCGCGTTCCGATCGATCCGCCCTATGTCGGCCGCGTCGCAGGTCCCATGACCCGCACCGTCGACGACGCCGCGCTGATGATGTGCGTGCTGTCAAAACCAGATCGCCGCGACGGCATGAGCCTGCCAGCTGACAGCAGTATCCACTGGAAGACGCTCGACAAGTCGCCGCGCAAAGTCCGGATCGGCCTGATGCTCGATGCCGGCGCCGGCCAGCCGCTTGAAAAAGAAGTGCGCGAGGTCGCCGTCAACGTCGCCAAGGCGTTTGAATCCGCCGGCGCGATCGTCACCGAAGTCAACGGTATCCTGACGCGCGAGATGCTCGACGGGCTCGATAATTTCTGGCGGGCCCGGTTGTGGGATGACCTCTCAAAACTTTCGCCCGAGGAGCGCGCCAAGACACTGCCTTACATCCACAAATGGGCAGAAGCCGGTGCCAAACTTTCCGGCGTCGATGTCGTCAGGGGTTTTAACGCCACCATGGCGATCCGCGCCGCGGCTGCAAAACTATTCCACGAACTCGATTACGTGATCTCGCCGGTGTCGCCGGTGGTGAACTTCCCGGCCGAGTTCGCCGCCCCCGTCAACGATCCCGGCAGGCCGTTCGAGCACATCTGCTACACCGTACCGTGGAACATGTCGGAGAACCCGGCGCTCTCGATCAATGGCGGATACGACACCAAGGGATTTCCGATCGGCGTGCAGATCATCGGCCGCCGCTTCGACGATCTCGGCGTGCTCGGCATGGCCAAGGCGTTTGAGGGCCTGCGCGGTCCGCAGCGGTCGTGGCCGACGCCGCCGAAGAAGTAATTCTCGCCGTCGTTCCGTGGCGTCGCGCTGCGACGAACTATGGTGCGCAATTGCGCACCTGAGAATCTCCTGCGACAAACCGATCGAGATTCCGGGTCTGCGCCTTATGGCGCATCCCGGAATGACGAGCTACACAACCAGAAAAGAACACAGGAAGGAATCCTCCATGGCCTATGAGACCATCAAGTACGAGGTCGACGATCAGATTCTCACCATCACGCTGAACCGGCCCGACAAGCTCAACGCCTTCAACGGCACGATGCAGCAGGAACTGATCGACGCCTTCGACGCCGCCGACAGGAATGATAACGTCCGCGCAATCGTCGTGACCGGCGCAGGGCGCGGCTTCTGCGCCGGTGCGGATCTTTCCTCCGGTGCCAACACGTTTGATCGCGACGCGCGGCGCGGACCGGTGAAGCGGCTCGCCAGCGGCGCGGTCGATTACAGCGATCCCATGGTGCGCGATGGCGGCGGCCAGGTGACGCTGCGCATCTTCAAGTGTTTGAAGCCCGTGATCGCGGCGGTGAACGGCCCCGCCGTCGGCATCGGCGTCACCATGCAGCTTGCGATGGACATCCGCATCGCCTCCGAAGCCGCGCGCTTCGGCTTCGTGTTTTCCCAGCGCGGCATCGTGCCGGAAGCCGCCTCGAGCTGGTTCCTGCCGCGCATCGTCGGCATCTCGCAGGCGCTGGAATGGTGCTACTCAGGCCGCGTCTTCCCGGCGCAGGAGGCGCTCGCCGGCCGCCTCGTCAGCAAGGTAGTGCCCCCGGACGAATTGCTGCCGACCGCACGCGCGCTCGCCAAGGAATTCGCCGCCAAAACCGCGCCGGTATCGGTCGCCCTGATCCGGCAGATGATGTGGCGCATGCTTGGCGCCGACGATCCGATGGAAGCCCACAAGGTCGACAGCCGCGGCATCTACGCCCGTGGCCGCTCGGAAGACGTCAAGGAAGGCGTTGTCTCGTTCCTGGAAAAACGCCCGGCGCAATTCAAGAACAAGGTGTCGACTGATATGCCCGACTATTTTCCGTGGTGGACGGAGCGGGAGTATAAATAAGTGGAGTCATCCTACCTGACGCTGTCGTCAACCGCGAAGGTGAGTGACCCAGTAATCCGAGACGAGCGTGATTGAGCCGATGAGCCGCGGCGTACTGGATGCCCCGCCTTCGCGGGGCATGACGGGAAGCTACCCCATCGTCAGCGCCACCCTTCCGATCGCTTTGCGGTCGATCAACAGCCGCATCGCTTTCGCGTAATCCTCCAGCGGCAACCGGTGCGAGACGTTGGGGCGCACCTTCCCGGCCTCCGCCCATTCCGTCAGCGCCTTGATCCGCGCCTCGCCAAGCGCGGGATTTCTCCGCACCGCTTCGCCGGCACGGACGCCGAGAACGCTGGCGCCCTTGATCATCAACAGATTGGTCTTGGCCAGCCCGATACCGCCGGTGAACCCGATGATCAGCAGCCTTGCACCCCAGTTGATGCAGCGCATCGAGTTCTCGAACACCTCGCCGCCGACCGGATCGAACACCACGTCAGCGCCCTGCCCGTCGGTGATGCGTTTGACGGCGTCACGGAATGGCTCGCGGTCATAGCGGATGAGATGATCGGCGCCCCTCCCTTTAGCGATCGCCAGTTTCTCATCGCTCGACGCCGTCGCAATCACGGTCGCGCCGAGCAACTTGCCGATCTCGACCGCGGCGAGGCCAACACCGCCGCCCGCGCCATGCACCAGCAGCACTTCGCCCGTCTCCAACCGGCCACGATCGATCAGGGCGTGATAGGCGGTGCCATGGCCGGCCAGAAACGTCGCGCCCTCGGCGTAGCCGAAGGTCGACGGCAGGCGCACGAGCTGCGAGGGCACAGCCACGGCCTCATCGGAATAGGCGCCGTGCCGCATCTTGACGATCACCCGGTCGCCTATCGTGACGCCTTCCGCCCCGTTGACCTCCACAACATCGCCGGCGGCTTCGACGCCCGGCGTAAACGGCAGTGGCGGCTTGAGCTGATATTCGCCGGCCGCCATCAGGATGTCAGGAAAATTGATTCCGGCAGCGCGAATGGCGACGCGCACCTGCCCCGGCGACAGCGGCACTGAGTCAAATGTTTCCAGACGCAGCCCCTCGGGCGGCCCGAGTTCGCGGCAGACGACGACTTTCGGCATCAGGCAGCCTGCTCCTTATGCCGCAGCAGCGCCTCGCGGATCAGCGGCATCCGGTCGTTGCCGAAATACATGTCGGTCTCGTCGACGAAGATCGTCGGGGAGCCAAAACCGCCGCGCGCCATCACCTCGTCCGTGTTGGCCTTGAGCCGGTCCTTGATCGCCTGCTGACCGATACCGTCGAAGAATTTGACGGGATCGACGCCGACCCTCTGACAGATTTCTGTCAGCACCGAGTCCCTTGAAATGTCCTTGTCGTCGCCCCAATAAGCCTCGAACACGGCGCGCGCGAACGGCACCATGCCGTTGCCTAGCCAGATGCAGCCGCGCATCGCTTTCACGCTGTTCACGGGAAACACCGTCGGCGGCATCTTGATCGTGAGCCCCGCCGAGCGCGCCCAGTCCGCGAGATCCTTCTTCATGTAGCGCGCCTTCAACGGCACCGGCGTCTCGCGCGCGGCGTAGACGCTCGGGTTCACCGTGTTGAAGATGCCGCCGACCAGGATCGGCCGCCAGGTGATCTCGACGCCGAGCCCCTTGGCGAGCGGCTGAATGTTGTGAAAGGCGAGATAGGTCCAGGGACTGGAGCAGTCGAAGAAGAATTCGAGCATGGCGTTTCCTTTGTTGATTCTCGATCCTCATCCTGAGGAGCGCGGAACGCGCGTCTCGAAGGATGAGGGCATTGGAGGGGCCTCATGGTTCGAGACGGCGCAGGCGCCTCCTCTTCATGAGGGATTGGCACCGCTTTCCGACGGACTCCTTCGTGTCCTGGCGAAAGCCCCAGTTCCTCTCCAATGTGATCGAGATTTTCCGGCCGATGGCGACTTTCGTTGTTCTGTACCTTGACCATAAGACATGGCAGACAGGCGCTCAATCAGAACCGACCGGGAGGCTCCCATGCTGTTTCCAACCACCATCGCAGGCTCCTTGCCGAAGCCGGAATGGCTGGCCGAGCCGAACACACTCTGGGCGCCTTGGAGATCGAAGGGTGACGAGCTCGCCCGCGCCAAGCGCGACGCCACCATGCTGGCGGTGAAGCTGCAGGAGGATGCCGGGATCGATATCCTTACCGAGGGCGAGCAGGCACGCCAGCATTTTGTCCATGGCTTTCTGGAGAAGGTCGAGGGCATCGATTTCGCCCACAAGGTCGAATTGGGCATCCGAAAAGACCGCTATAAGGCGATGGTGCCGCAGGTGGTCGCGCCGCTGATGCTGAAGGGCCGCGTCCATGCGGATGAGGCCCGTGTCGCCCGCGCCCACACCACCCGCAAGCTGAAATTCACCCTCCCCGGCCCGATGACCATCGCCGACACCGTCGCCGACCGGTACTATGGCGACAAGGTCAAGATGGCGTTCGCCTTTGCCGAGCTGCTCAACAATGAGGCCAAGGCATTGCAGGCCGACGGCGTCGACGTGATCCAGTTCGACGAACCCGCCTTCAACGTCTTCATGGACGAGGTCTCCGACTGGGGCATCAAGGCATTGGAGCGCGCCGCCGAAGGGCTGACCTGCACCACCGCCGTGCACATCTGCTACGGCTACGGCATCAAGGCCAATACCGACTGGAAACAAACGCTGGGCAGCGAGTGGCGGCAGTACGAGGATATTTTCCCGGCGATCGCCAAAAGCCCGATCCAGCAGGTCGCGATCGAGTGCCGCAACTCGAAGGTGCCGCTGGATTTGCTGGCGCTGCTCCCCGGCAAGGTCGTGCAAGCCGGCGTGATCGACGTCGCTAGCGATACGGTGGAGACGGCCGAGGATGTCGTCACGGTGATCGAGCAGGTCGCGAAATTCGTGCCGTTGAGCCACATCGTCGCGACCACCAATTGCGGCATGGCCCCGATGCGGCGGGATATCGCAGAGGCGAAGCTGGCGGCGCTGGGCGCGGGCGCGAAGCTGGCGAGGGAACGGCTCGGGTGATGTTTCCGTCCCCTCTTCCGCTTGCGGGGCGCTTGCGGGGGAGGGCCAGGGTAGGGCTCGCTTCACGTGCGCTAATCGCGGAGAGAGCCCCCACTCCAGCTCTCCCCCGCAAGCGGGAGAGAGGGCAGACCGCGCAAGCGGCATCGCTTCGCTAACTAACTGGCGCTTGGATGGAGTATCGGACGATATCCGGCATTAAGCGCGTGCAGCGTTGACGGCGGCGTCAGCAGCATTACGTCCCCGATTGCGCCTTCCACCTTGCGATAGCCGGCCATCGACCATTGCAGCGCCCTGCCCTGCACGATCAAAAAAGACTCTTCGCCCCGCTGCACCATCGCCCCATCGGACAATTGCGCCAGCGGCGTCGGCAGCGAATGCAGCCGCTTTCTGCCGCGCTCCAGCCGCTCGCGATGTAGTACAGCGTCCATCTCACGGGCCCGAACGTTCTTCATGCCATTGCCCGTCTCCCAAGCCGCACGAAAGCGATTAGCGTCGTCGCGGCGACAGAAGAAGCATGGGCGATGGCCCGCGGCAAAGGCGGTTGCCTCGTCGAGAAAGAACAGCTCGGTCCAGCTCCGCCGGCCCATCACGGGCCGCCGCCAACCTCTGAACTCGCAGACGCAGGTGATCCAGGCCGGGCTCGACCAGCGCTTCTTCAGCAAGGTCTTCGTCGCGGGATCGTGGATGATGCCGCGGTTGCCGGTGAACATGCCGCGATGCGCGGTCGCGATGATATCGCCGGTGGGGGTGACGCGGTTTTGAAGGGGCATGCGGCGTTCCTGCTCCCTCGCCCCGCGCTTGCGAGGAGTAGGGTTGGGGTGAGGGGCTGCCTCGACGAATACCGGATGCGCGGAGAGTCCCCTCACCCGGTGCTACGCGCCGACCTCTCCCCGCAACAGCGGGGCGAGGCTAGAAAGATCACGCCGCTTCACGGACGGATCGGCGGCTGGAACGAGAGCGCGGTATCCCAGGGAAAATGGATCCAGGTATCCTGCGAAACTTCGGTGATGAAGGTATCGACCAGCGGCTTGCCCTGCGGCTTGGCGTAAACGGCCGCGAAATGCGCGTCCGGCATCATCGAACGCACCAGCCGCCCTGTCTTGCCGGTGTCGACGAGATCGTCCACGATCAACAGCCCCTTGCCGCTGCCGCCGCCGAGCTTTGCCACTTCTGCCGAAACGCCCTTGAGAGCCTTCAGGTCGCCCTGTCGGGTGTGGTCATAGCTGGCGATGCAGACGGTATCGATGACGCGAATGCCGAGTTCACGCGCGACGATGGCGGCCGGCACCAGCCCGCCCCGGGTAATCGCGATGATGGCGTAAAACGGCCCGACCTCGTTGAGCCGCCAGGTCAGCGCCCGGCAATCCCGGTGAAACTGGTCCCAAGAGACCGGAAAGGCCTTCTCTTGCGCGACATTTTCGCGCCCGATCATGAGCGCGCTCCAGAACGAATTGTCACTTTTACTCTCCCGTATTGCGAACTTCGGACCAGATCACCCGCGCGGTCACTATCTCGGGATACCCGCCAGCATCTCCTTCACCGCGGTCATCGCGGCGTGGAGCTTGTCGGGATCGCGCGAGCGGACCACGAGGTTGGTGTTCGGTTTCTTATCCTCGTCCATGAACGGATAGCTGCCGATCATGGTGTCGGGGTGGGCGATGGCGATTTCCCGCAGCGGCCCGCCGATGTCGCCTTCGCGCGCATTGGCGCGGACTGAGTCCGACAGCATCCGCACCCCCGATTTCAGCTTGGGCGCGACGATGTCCATCATCGCCTGCATGATCGAGGGGATGCCGGCCATCACAATGACGTTGCCGAGCTTGAAGCCCGGCGCCAGAATGGTGGCGCTCTGGATCAGTTCGGCGCCGTCGGGCACGCGCGCCATGCGCAGCCGCGCCTCGTTCAGATCCTGCTCGCTCCAGCGCTCGCGAAAGCGCGCCACGACCTCCGGGTGATGGTCGATGCCGACGCCGAACGCTTTTGCCACGCTGTCGGCGGTGATGTCGTCATGGGTCGGGCCGATGCCGCCGGTCGTGAAAACGTAGGTGTAGCGATGCCGCAGTGCATCAAGGGCCGCGATGATATCAGCCTCGTCGTCGGCGACGACGCGGACCTCCTTGAGATCGATCCCGATGTTGGTCAGGTACTCAGCGATGAAGCCGATGTTCTTGTCCTTGGTACGGCCGGACAGGATCTCGTCGCCGATGACCAGTATACCCGCCGTGACGATCTCGCTCATGACTTCTCCCCACCTGCCCCGTACTTTGCGCAAGCAACGCGTTGAAGTCACGGGGGTTTGCTGCCGAAATAAGCACCCGGCAGCCTTTTTTAGGGCAGCGCGGCCGGCTACCCACACGAAATGCCGCAAGCCAATGCATATCGCGCTGGCCCGAGCCTTGCTACCATCCTGTGAAGTCATGCACTGTGCCGCATGGCTTCGAGAGATAGTCAGGATTTATGGCAGTTGCCTTCGATGAAATGAACGGGCCCGGCGGCGACCTCCGCCCCGCCTATCGGGAGCTCTCCCGCTGGCTGAAGGAGACGTCTCCCGATGCCTTGGAATATCGCCGGCAGGAGGCGGAACTCTTGTTCCGCCGGATCGGCATCACCTTTGCCGTCTATGGCGACGCCGAAGCCCAGGAGCGGCTGATCCCTTTCGACGTGATCCCGCGGATCATGTCGGCGAAAGAATGGGCCGTGCTGGAAAAGGGCCTGAAGCAGCGGGTCCGCGCGCTCAACATGTTCCTGCGCGACATCTATCACGGCCGCGACATCCTGCGCGCCAACATCATTCCCGACGATCTGGTCTTCCAGAACCCGGTGTTCCGCCCGGAGATGAACGGCCAGAGCGTGCCCCACGATGTCTACGTTCATATCGCAGGGATCGACATCGTCCGTGTCGACGCCGACAATTTCATCGTGCTGGAGGACAATGCGCGCACGCCGTCCGGCGTGTCCTACATGCTGGAAAACCGCGAAATCATGATGCGGCTGTTTCCGGACTTGTTCGCCCGCCACCGCGTAGCCCCGGTCGAGCGATATCCCGACGAACTGCTGTCGGCGCTGCGCTCGGTGGCGCCGCACTCCGCCTCGGCGGAGCCGACGGTCGCGCTGATGACGCCCGGCGTTTACAATTCCGCCTATTACGAACACTCGTTTTTGGCCGACAAGCTCGGGATCGAATTGGTTGAGGGCCGCGACCTCATCGTCAAGAACAACGAGGTATTCATGCGCACCACCGAGGGGTTGAAGCGCGTCGACGTGATTTATCGCCGCGTCGACGACGATTTTCTCGACCCCCTCACCTTCCGCCCGGATTCAGCGCTCGGCGTGCCCGGACTGATGTCGGCCTACGCGGCCGGCAACATCACGCTGGCGAACGCGGTCGGCACCGGGATTGCCGACGACAAGGCGATCTATTCCTACATGCCGGAGGTCGTGAAATTCTATCTCGGCGAAGAACCGATCCTGAAGAACGTGCCGACCTGGCGCTGCCGCGAGCCGAAGGATTTGTCCTACGTGCTCGACAATTTGAGCGAGCTGGTGGTGAAGGAAGTGCACGGCTCCGGCGGCTACGGCATGCTGATCGGACCCGCCGCCACCAAAGCGACGATCGAAGCGTTCCGCGACAAGCTCAAGCGCGAGCCGGAAGGCTTTATCGCCCAGCCGACGCTGGCGCTCTCGACCTGCCCGACCTGCACCGCCTCCGGCCTCGCCCCGCGCCATGTCGACTTGCGGCCGTTCGTGCTGACGGGAAGCAAGCACGTCACCATCGTGCCGGGCGGGCTGACGCGGGTGGCGCTGAAGGAAGGCTCGCTGGTGGTCAATTCGAGCCAGGGTGGCGGCACCAAGGACACCTGGATACTGGATGAGTGATTTGATGCTGAGCGCGACAAGCAAGTACCCCCTCCTCCTGCAAGGGGGATGGTTGGGGTGGGGGTCGGCCGCATACGCCGAATGGAGAGAAGACCCCCACCCGACGCTTCGCGTCCACCTCCCCCTTTCAGGGGGAGGTGTTTTCGGCATACGCCGCGTTTTGTGAGAACTCACCCATGCTGTCGCGCACTGCCGAAAACCTGTACTGGCTGGCCCGCTATGTCGAGCGCGCCGAATATATCGCGCGCACCATTGACGCGACCTTGCGCGTCACCGCCCTTCCCGCTGCCTATATCGGCAAGACCAATGAGTGGGAATCGGCGCTGCTGACCGCCGGCGTCAGCGCAAGCTTCTACGAGGTCTATCCGGAGGCCACCGAGCAGAACGTCGTCGAGTATCTGGCGTTTTCGCCGGCCAATCCCTCCTCGATCAAGAACTGCATCGAGGCGGCCCGGCTCAATTCGCGCTCGGTGCGGACAGCGCTGACATCGGAGATGTGGGACACTATCAACTCGGCTTGGATCGAGCTGCAGGAAGTCTGGGGCAAGGGCAGGTCGAGCCGGGAGGAACTGGCGAGGTTTCTGCGCTTTGTGCAGGAGACCTCGCTGCGGTTCGACGGTTCGGCCTACCGGACCATGCTGCGCAACGATGCCTACTGGTTCTCGCGGCTGGGGCTGCACCTGGAGCGCGCCGACAACACCGCGCGTATTCTCGACGTGAAATATCACGTGCTGCTGCCCGAGGAAGAACACGTAGGCGGCCCGCTGGACTACTATCAGTGGACCTCGATCCTGCGCTCGGTGTCGGCGCTGACCGCCTATCACTGGGTCTACCGCGAGACCTTAAAACCCTGGCTGATCGCCGATCTCCTGATCCTGAACGACACGCTGCCGCGCTCGCTGGCGAGCTGTTACAGCAATCTGGTGCGCAATCTCGACCAGATCGGCGTCGCCTATGGCCGCCAGGGTGCCTCCCAGCGCCACGCCCGCGGGGTCCGCAACCGGCTTGAACACAGCCATATGGACGATATTTTCCAGCACGGCGTCCATGAGTTCATCCAGGAATTCATCGCGGACAATTCAAGGCTGGGCGAGATCATCACCAAGCAGTATTTGATTTGACTCCGTCATTCCGGGATGGTCCGAAGGACCAGACTCGGAATCTCGAGATTCTCAGGTGCGCAACTGCGCACCATAGTTCGATGCTTCGCATCGCCCCGGAATGACGACGGAGAAAACCAACGGTACGCCATGCGCCTGCGAATTGCCCACTCGACCAGCTATCGCTACGAGCCGCCGGCCACGGGCGTGATCCAGATCCTGCGCATGACACCCGGCAGCCATGACGGGCAGTATGTCGCCGAATGGCAGATCGACGTCTCCACCGATTCCCGCCTCGACATGCATCAGGACGCGTTCGGCAACGTCACGCATGTGCTGACCCACGGGCCTATCGCCGACCTCACCATCCGTGTCGAGGGCATGATCGAGACCCATGACACCGGCGGCGTGCTGCGCGGCACCGACGAACGCTTTCCGCCGAGTCTGTTCCTGCGCCAAACTGCGCTGACCGAAGTCAATCCAGCGATGGCGACCTTTGCCCGCGAGATGCGTTCGGAGTCCGATGGCGACGTGCTCGGCTTTCTGCATGCGCTGATGGTGCAGATCAACGAGCACATGACGTTCGACGAGGACCCGACCAATTCAGGCACCTCGGCGGCGGAAGCGTTCGCGCTCAAGCGCGGCGTCTGCCAGGACTACGCCCACATCTTCATCGCCTGCGCCCGCTCCGGCGGCGTTCCGGCGCGCTTCGTCTCTGGCCATTTCCTGCGCTCCGACGGCACCGTGCACCAGCAGGCCGGCCACGCCTGGGCGGAAGCCTACGTGCCTGACCTCGGCTGGGTCGGCTTCGATGCCGCCAACGGCCTCTGCACCACCGACGCCCACGCCCGCGTCGCCATCGGGCTCGATTACCTGGGCGCCGCCCCGGTGCGCGGCACCCGCTATGGCGGCGGTGCGGAAACGCTGACGGTCGCCGTCAAGGTCGAGCAGGCCGGGCGGCCGGGTCAGTGGCAGAGCCAGTCACAGTAGCCCTGCGTAGGGTAGATAAAGCGAAGCGTGCCCACCATTAAACATTGAGATCGTGGAAATATGGTGGGGACGGCGCGATGCGCCTTTGCCCACCCCTACAGCTCACTTATCCAGCCACACGTCCTCGAACCTGAGATTATTGTACTGGCTGTTGTCGTGCGGCCGAAAATTCTTCACGTAGGGCTGCCAGCAATTGCCGGCCGACGAGTGCAGGATGATCGGCCGCGCGGCGTCCTCGACCAGTAGCCGCTCGATGTCCCAGACGATCTTCTTCCGCTTTTCCTTATCGAGCTCGCTAGATTGCGCCGCCAGCAGCCTGTCGACCTCGGCGTTGCAATACTGGGTATAGTTGCGCTCCGACTTGCAGGAATAATTCTCGACGATGTTGCCGTCGGGGTCGTCGACGCTGACGCCGGTGACGTTCAGCCCGATCGTATAATCCTTCTTCGCCAGCCGCGCGTACCAGCGCGGCGTATCGAGAATGTCGAGTTCGCTCGTGATGTAGATCTTCTTGAGCTGGTCGGTCAGGATCACGGCGGGATCGCGATAGGTCGGCAGGTTCCGGGTCTGGATCTTGATCTGCAGCGGTCTTGCGTCGCTGTAGCCGAGCTTCTGCATGACGGCCTGCGCCTCGGCGATGTTCTTCTCCGTATCGGGGCCGTAGCCCGTGAGCGACGACACCATTTCCGGCGGCATGCCCCATTCACCTTCGGGCTTTGCCAGCATGGCGCCGCCCATCCGCGCCAGCCCCTCCATCAGAATGGTGTTGAAGGGCTTGCGGTCCAGCGCCAGCGACATCGCCTTGCGGATATCGGGATTGTCGAACGGCGGATTGACGCGGTTGACCATCAAATTGATCTGCGTTCCCGTCGTCGTCATCTCGCAGATCGCATGCGGCGCGCGTGCCTTCACGTCCTTTATCAGGGGAATGCTGACGTCGGAAGGAAAGGTGATGTCGTATTCGCCGGTCGCAAAGGCCAGCACCCGCGTAGCGCGGCTGTCGATCATCCGGAAGGTGATCTCGTCGAGATAGGGACGATCCCTCTTCCAGTAGTCGGGATTGCGCACCAGGCGAACCTGTTCGCCGCGCTTGAATTCGACGAATTTGAACGGCCCGGTGCCGACCGGCTTGGTGCGCATCACCTGCTGCGGTACATGGCAGGGATAGACCGGCGAAAACGCACTCGCTAGCAGCACCGGCAAGCTCGGCTGCGGCTCGCTCAACTCGAACGTCGCCTCATAATCGCCGTTGATGGAGACGTCCTGCAGCTTGGTGTACCAGACCTTGCGCGGATTGCGGTGGAAGTCCTTGGTCTCGCCGCCCTTGCCGATCAGCATCCGCCAGGTGCACTGCACGTCCTTGGCCGTGAATGGCTGGCCGTCGTGCCATTTCACGCCCTGCCGCAGCTTAAATGTCAGCTTGGTGTTCGTCGAATCCCAGGACCAGCTTTCCGCGAGATCCGGGATGACGGTATCAATGCTCTCGTGAACCTTGGCCGGATCGAACACCACGAGGTTGTTGAAGATCGCCGCAAACGGCGTCACCGAAGCAATCGTCGCTTCCTCGTGCAGCGAGGTCGAGGGCGGATTGTCGTTGTGATAGAGCCGCAGCGTGCCGCCCTTTTTCTGCGCTGAAGCGGGAGATGCAGAAGCGATCGCGACGCAAAGCAGCGCGATGGATGCGACTGGTTTCAGCAATGACCGCGTGGCGCGCATGGTGGCCTCCCAACCTTTTTGTTCTTGCTTTTGTTCTTGTCGAACAGCCAGACTGCCGGAGGCCGCCGGCTTAATCAATACTCGCAGCTTTGGTAGTTCGAAGCCTCGCAGGCTTGCGCCATGGCCTGGGCCTGCGACATCTCCGCAGGCGTCATCGTCTTCGCGACCGCGCGCATTTCGGCCTTTGCCTTGCGGTCGCCGCGTTTGGCTGCCGCGCTGAACCACATGAAAGCGCGGGCGGCGCTTTTTCCGAAGCCCTCGCCCTTGCGGTACATCGTCCCCATTTGAGACTGCGCCTTGGGATTGCCGGACTCGGCCAACGGCCGGAGCAGGCGGATCGCCGGAACATAATCTCCTCGGTTGTAGGCCACCATGCCGTCTTCCCAGGGACCTGCCCGGGCGCCCGCGCTACCCAGTAGTAACAAGGCTGCAATCGAGCCGATCAGCGCTGATTTCCGCATGCGTTCCCCCGCCTTCGTTTGAGGTTTATTATCCGCTCGGCACATGCCGCGCCAAGGGGAATTGGGGTTGGATGCTCCTTCGAAATTGGCTACTAGATTGGCGCCGAAAAAACGGACGCGTTCGGGGATTGGGAATGACCTATTGTTGCGGAATTCTGGTGCGAGACGGTCTCGTCATGATCGCGGATACCCGCACCAATGCCGGCCTCGATAATGTCTCGACCTTCCGCAAGCTGCATATTTTCTCGAAACCCGGCGAGCGTATCATGGCGATCGCCAGCGCCGGAAATCTGGCGATCAGCCAGTCGGTGCTGTCGACCTTAACCGAGGGCATCGAAGACCCCAACACCGGTGAGGTCGAGACGCTGATGAACGCGCCGACCATGTTCCAGGCAGCGCAGCGCATCGGCCGCGCCATCCGCCTGGTCCATGCCACCGAAGGCCCGGCGCTGCGATCCGAAGACGTCTCCTTCGACGTCTCCTTCCTGTTCGGCGGCCAAATCAAGGGCTCGCGGATGCGGCTGTTCATGGTCTACACCGCCGGCAACTTCATCGAATGCACCACCGACACGCCTTACCTGCAAATCGGCGAGCATAAATACGGCAAGCCGGTGCTCGACCGCGCGATGCATTACGATGTCGAACTCTATGAGGCGCTCAAGACCGGCCTGATCTCGATGGATTCGACCATGCGCTCCAATCTCGGCGTCGGCCTGCCGATCGACGTGCTGGTGGTCCGTGCGGACGCCTGCGAGGCCGACCTCAACCACCGCATCGAGGCGGGCGAGCCCTATTTCCACGATCTGCGTTCCCGCTGGTCGGCGGCGCTGCGCGCGGCGCATCAGAATATTCCGAGACCACCCTACAAATCCGAAACAGAAACCAAGAAATAAAGGCGAGGAAACAATGGCCGACGCAACCAACAAGATCGCGCTCGTGACCGGTGCCGGCACCGGCGTCGGACGCGCCGCATCGCTGGCGCTGATGAATGCCGGCTTCACCGTGGTGTTGGCCGGGCGCCGCATGGAGATGCTGGAAGAAACCAAGAAGCTCGGCGACAACATCGGCAAGAGCCTGTGCGTTTCCGCCGACATGACCAACCCCGGCTCGATCGCAGCGCTTTTTGCCAAGGTGATGGATACCTACGGCCGGCTGGACGTGCTCTTCAACAATGCCGGCATGGGCGCGCCACCCGTCAATTTCGAGGATCTCAGCCTCGAACAATGGCAGGCGGTGGTGAATACGAATCTCACCGGCCCGTTCCTGTGTACTCAGCACGCTTTCCGCATCATGAAGGAACAGACCCCGCGCGGCGGCCGCATCATCAACAACGGCTCGATCTCGGCGCACGCACCGCGGCCGTTCTCCGCCGCCTATACCTCGACTAAGCACGCGATCACGGGTCTCACCAAGGCTTCCAATCTCGACGGCCGCATGTACGACATCGCGGTCGGCCAGGTCGATATCGGCAACGCCGCAACCCCGATGACCGACCGCATGGTCGCTGGCCCCGGTGTGATGCAGCCCGATGGCACAATGAAACACGAACCGCGCATGGACGCGAAGGCTGTCGGCGACGCCGTGGCCTATATGGCGGGCCTGCCGCTGGACGCCAACGTGCTGTTCATGACGGTCATGGCGACCAAGATGCCATTCGTGGGACGGGGGTAATCAACTCGCTGACGTCGTCCCCGCGAACGCGGGGACCCATACGCCGCGGCGCTGATTGGCTACGAGGCGTCTGTCGTTCGCGTCCACATGGAGAGAGCACGGCGTATGGGTCCCTGCGGTCGAAGGGACGACGTGCGCCTCAGACACGCGCCCTACTCCAGGCGTTCCACCTTCCGCAGTGACGGAAACAGCTTCATCCATAACAGCGCAATCACGATCGTGCCGAGGCCGCCGAGCACGGCGGCCGGCACGGTGCCGAACAGCGCCGCGGTGACCCCGCTCTCGAACTGGCCGAGCTGGTTGGAAGCATTGATGAACAGGAAATTGACAGCGCCGACTCGACCGCGCATCTCGTCGGGCGTCGAGAGCTGCACCAGCGAGAAGCGGATCACGACACTGATCGTATCGGCAGCGCCCAGCATCGCCAGCGCCAGCACCGACAGCCACATCCATTGCGACAGCGCAAACACCATCGTCGCAGCGCCGAACACGATCACGGCCTGAAACATCCGCAATCCCACATGGCGGTTGATGGTGTGACGCGCGAGATAGGCGGTCATCAGGAGCGCGCCGACCGCGGGCGCGGCGCGCAGGATTCCGAGCCCTAGCGGACCGGTCTGCAGGATGTCGCGGAGATTGGCAACAGTGCCGTGACGCCGCCGAGCAGAACCGCGAACAGATCGAGCGAAATGGTGCCGAGAATCGCCGGGTTGTTGCGGATGAAGCGGACGCCGGCGTAGATATCGTCCGCGGTGGTATCCTCTTTCGCATGCTCCTGCCGGGTCGTGTGGATGAAGCCGGTCAGAACCGCGCCCGCCAGCCAGAACACGACGATGACAAGGTAAGGCAGGCTCGGCGCGAAGACGTAAGCGAGACCGCCGAGCGCCGGGCCGGTGATGGTCGCGACCTGCGCAGCGCCGGAGGAGATCGCGGTCGCCCGCTGCAGCGAGCCTCTGGGCGCGATCAACGGCAGCAACGCGGCCGTGGCTGGGCTCTCGAAGGCGCCGGCGATCCCGATCACGAAAGTGGCAACGAATATCTGCACCTCGTTGAGCCAGCCGGCATAGGTCGACACCGCCAGGAACAGCGCGGTCGCGGCTTCCGCAACCTGGCAAAGCTGCACCACGCGCTTGCGCTCGAACCGGTCGGCGGCGTGGCCGGCCACGAAAACCAGCAGCGCCGTGGGCAAAAATTGCACCACCCCGATCATGCCGAGATCGAAGGCGCTACCGGTGAGGTCGTAGATCTGCCAGCCGATCGCGACCGCCGCAATCTGGCTGGAGAAGCGCGACAGGCTGCGCGACAGCAGGAAGAACAGGAACGGCCCGCGCCTGAGCAGATCGCGGGCGCCGACAGGCGTGATGGCAGACATACGCGAGCGGTGGCGGAGCTCACGGCTGTTGTCAATGGTCGGGCTGCCCCACGATGCGCTCAATGACGACGTGCCCCGGACGCAGCGCGGCACAACGTGCTGCGCTGCTGAGCCGGGGCCCATGGCACTCTCGGCCCTGCGGCGCAGCGCGAAGTGGCGCCGCACCGCGTCCGTGGACACGAGCTGGGTTTTCACAGCTCGACCAGGCTGCCATAATCACCAGCGGGGCTTTGGGGGATTCATGCTGCAACTGCAATCGGCGTTTGGCGTGCTGGCGTTGCTGGCGATCGCATGGGCGCTCAGTGAAAAGCGCCGTGCGGTTTCGTTGCGGCAAACGGCAGTGGGCCTTGCCGTCACCATCGTCACCGCGCTGGTGCTGCTCAAGCTGCCGCCGGTGGCGAAAGCGTTCGGCGCCATCAACGACGCCGTGGGTACGATTGCGGCGGCGACGCGCGCCGGCACTTCCTTCGTGTTCGGATATCTCGGCGGCGGCGCGCTGCCGTTCGATCTCAAGGCGCCGGGCGCGGATTTCATCCTGGCATTTCAGGCGCTGCCGATCGTCCTCGTCATGAGCGTTCTGACGACGTTGCTGTTCTATTGGCGCTTGCTGCCGCCGGTCGTGCGCGGCATGGCGTGGCTGTTGGAGCGCACCCTCGGCATCGGCGGCGCGGTGGGGCTGTCGACCGCGGCCAATATCTTTCTCGGCATGGTCGAGGCGCCCCTGTTTATCCGCCCCTATCTGGCGCAGCTCACACGCAGCGAATTGTTCCTCGTCATGACCGGCGGGATGGCCGGCATCGCCGGCACCGTGCTGGTGCTCTACGCCACGTTTCTCGCCCCGCTGATCCCGGACGCGGCGGCGCATTTCGTGATCGCCTCCGTGCTCGGCGCGCCGGCTGCCATTTTGATCAGCCTGATCATGGTACCGGAGACTTCGGACAAGCGTACCGGCGGGTCTTTGGAAGATCCCGACATGCACGCGTCCTCGACCATGGACGCCATCGCCAAGGGCACGGCGGCCGGACTCGAATTGCTGCTCAACATCGTCGCGATGCTGCTGGTGCTGGTGGCGCTGGTTTACCTCGTCAATGCGATCCTCGGACTGTTGCCCGAGATCGGCGGCGCCAAGATTTCGCTGCAGCGGCTGCTCGGGCTTGTGATGGCGCCGGTGTGCTGGCTGATGGGCCTGCCCTGGCCCCAGGCAATCACGGCCGGAAGCCTGATGGGCACCAAGACCGTGCTCAACGAGCTGATCGCCTATCTCGAGCTTTCAAAACTCGGCGCAGATGCGCTCGACCCGCGCTCGCGGCTGATCATGCTCTACGCGATGTGCGGTTTCGCCAACTTCGCCAGCCTCGGCATCATGATCGGCGGCCTCGGCACGATGGCGCCGGATCGACGCGAGGAGATCAACGCGCTGGGCTTGAAGTCGATCGTCTCGGGCACGCTGGCGACGTGTTTGATGGGGGCGATAGTAGGAGCGATGACGTAGACCCATAGCCCGAATGGAGCGAAGCGCAATCCAGGGACAGGTGTTCCATCGTTCCCAGCGCCCCCCGGGGTTTCGCTTCGCTCCATCCGGGCTACCAGATCAGCTCGCCAATTCCACCGTCTTGAATTCCGCCGGCAAGATCACCTCGAGCAGCTCGACATCGTCGGAATAGTCCATGATCAAATGCTTGATGCGCGGCGGCTGGGTCCAGGCGCTGCCTTCTTTCATCAGCGTCTCGCCCTGGCCTTCCATGTAGGTCTTCACCCAGCCCTTGAGCACGTAGACCATCTGGAATTCGACATCGTGGTAATGCAGCTTTGAAACTTCCGCCGGATTGCAGGGACCCTGCAGGCGGATCACATGCGCCTGCGCCAGACCGTGGGTCGCATCCGCAATGCCGAGGTCGCGGTATTTAGCGTAAGCGCGCAGGCCGTCGGCTTTGAAATCTTCTTCGCGATGATGACTGATGGCGATGCGCTGCTTCGGCCGCGCCTTCGTGGCCGGCTTGGCCTTGGCCGCCGGCGCGTCCCTCGCCTTTGACTTGACGGTCTTGCGGGCCGAGGATTTGGCTGCGGCCTTGTGGCCCGACCATTTCTTTTTCACGGCGGGCTGCGCCGCGGTACGTGATGCCGCCTTCTGCTTGGCCATTGGAGCCTCCCTTTGTTTGTCCCGGGAGGCTAACACGAATCCAAGTTGTAGGGTGGGCAAAGGCGCATCTGCGCCGTGCCCACCACACTCTGTCAGACCTCATCCGTGACGAGCCTGCGCAGCAGGCGTTTCGAAAGATGAATGGCGTCAGCGGCGCCGCATGGTTCGAGACGGCGCTGGCGCGCCTCCTCACCATGAGGGTCTGAAATTCAATGCAGCCTGAACACACCGTCGACCGCGCGCAGCTCCGCCGGCTTGATCAGCCGGGAATGCGCCACCGTCACGGAATGCAGCGGGCCATCAAGCTTTTCCTGCCAGAAGGCGAGGAAGTCCTTC
Organism: Bradyrhizobium australiense; assembly: GCF_013114825.1. Lineage (GTDB taxonomy): Bacteria > Pseudomonadota > Alphaproteobacteria > Rhizobiales > Xanthobacteraceae > Bradyrhizobium > Bradyrhizobium australiense. The sequence goes on from NZ_JAAVLX010000002.1 coordinate 204,824, forward strand.
AGCGCCGGGAATTTCGGAAACAGATCGTAATTCTGCCAGACATAGGTCTGCAGCAACGAGGGGTGATCCGGCATCCGATACAGGATTTGCGCCGTTGTCAGCCCGTAACCCAGCACCTGCTTCCGGAAGTCGTCGGAAGCAACTCCAACCCGCGAGACCATGCTAATACCTCCATTTCAGGAGCGCATTGTCGTGGTGGCCGCACACCGAGCCACCCCGGCGGAGATGCGCTCACATGAGAGAAATGTGACGCACGATACCAACCCATCACAAGCCTAAATGTTTAATGAACTGTTGAAAATTCACGCGTTAGCAGCAGCTTACCGCACCTGCTAATACGGGCCCCGGGGGTCCAGCCGGCCAATCAATCATGATTAATGAAATTGGCAGGCGACATATTTGAGTGCCAATTTTTCTGCTAGAAGCCCTTGTCCCCCGAAGAATACTGGCCTAAATCACCCGCAGCCGGGCTGGCACTCGCTGGCTCGGACTGCCAAAATTCCAGAATTCTACAACATTCCCATACGTTTAGGAGGACTGCATGAACTTCCGTCCGCTTCACGACCGCGTCGTGGTCAAACGCATCGACGCCGAAGAGAAGACCGCTGGCGGCATCATCATTCCGGACAGTGCCAAGGAAAAGCCCTCCCAGGGCGAAGTCGTCGCTGTCGGGCCGGGTGGCCGTGACGAAGCCGGCAAGCTGCTCCCGATCGACCTCAAGGTCGGCGACCGCGTGCTGTTCGGCAAGTGGTCGGGCACCGAGGTCAAGATCGATGGCCAGGAACTCCTGATCATGAAGGAGTCCGACATCATGGGCGTGCTCGACGCCACCTCGGCCAAGAAGAAGGCCGCCTAAGACATCGCCTGCCACGCTCGCCCTGAGGAGCGCCCGCAAGGCGCCTCCCCGACAGGGTGAGAAACAAAGATCAACTCAGGAAAACCCAAAATGTCAGCCAAAGAAGTCAAGTTCGGCGTCGATGCCCGCGACCGCATGCTGCGCGGCGTCGACATCCTCGCCAATGCCGTGAAGGTCACGCTCGGCCCGAAGGGCCGCAACGTCGTGCTCGACAAGTCGTTCGGCGCTCCCCGCATCACCAAGGACGGCGTCACCGTCGCCAAGGAGATCGAGCTCGACGACAAATTCGAGAACATGGGCGCTCAGATGGTGCGCGAAGTCGCTTCCAAGTCGGCGGACGCTGCCGGCGACGGCACCACCACCGCGACCGTGCTCGCGGCTGCGATCGTCCGTGAAGGGGCGAAGTCGGTTGCCGCCGGCATGAACCCGATGGACCTGAAGCGCGGTATCGACCTGGCGGTGGAAGCCGTGGTCGCGGACCTCGTCAAGAACTCAAAGAAGGTCACCTCCAACGAGGAAATCGCCCAGGTCGGCACCATCTCCGCCAACGGCGACGCCGAAATCGGCAAGTTCCTCGCGGACGCCATGAAGAAGGTCGGCAACGAGGGCGTGATCACGGTTGAGGAAGCCAAGTCGCTGGAGACCGAACTCGACGTCGTCGAGGGCATGCAGTTCGACCGCGGTTACATCTCGCCCTACTTCGTCACCAACGCCGACAAGATGCGCGTTGAAATGGACGACGCCTACATCCTGATCAACGAGAAGAAGCTCTCCTCGCTGAATGAGCTGCTGCCGCTGCTCGAAGCCGTGGTACAGACCGGCAAGCCGTTGGTCATCGTCGCCGAAGACGTCGAAGGCGAAGCCCTCGCCACCCTCGTCGTCAACCGCCTGCGTGGCGGTCTGAAGGTCGCGGCTGTCAAGGCTCCGGGCTTCGGCGATCGCCGCAAGGCCATGCTGCAGGACATCGCGGTGCTGACCGGCGGTCAGGCGATCTCGGAAGATCTCGGCATCAAGCTCGAGAACGTCACCCTGCAGATGCTCGGCCGCGCCAAGAAGGTGATGATCGACAAGGAAAATACCACGATCGTCAACGGCGCCGGCAAAAAGGCCGATATCGAGGCGCGCGTGCAGCAGATCAAGGCGCAGATCGAGGAGACCACCTCGGACTACGACCGCGAGAAGCTGCAGGAGCGTCTGGCCAAACTCGCGGGCGGCGTCGCCGTGATCCGCGTCGGCGGCGCGACCGAAGTCGAGGTGAAGGAGCGCAAGGATCGCGTGGATGACGCGATGCACGCGACCCGCGCGGCGGTTGAAGAAGGCATCGTGCCGGGCGGCGGCGTCGCCCTGCTCCGCGCTACCGAGCAGCTCAAGCGCCTCAAGACCGCCAACGATGACCAGAAGACCGGCGTCGAGATCGTGCGCAAGGCGCTCTCCGCGCCGGCCCGCCAGATCGCGATCAATGCCGGTGAAGACGGCTCCGTCATCGTCGGCAAGATCCTCGAGAAGGACCAGTACAACTATGGTTTCGACTCGCAGACCGGCGAATACGGCAACCTGGTCTCCAAGGGCATCATCGACCCGACCAAGGTGGTTCGTGCGGCGATCCAGAACGCAGCTTCGGTTGCGGCTCTCCTCATCACCACCGAAGCCATGATCGCCGAACTGCCGAAGAAGAACGCCGGCGGCCCCGCAATGCCTCCGGGCGGCGGCATGGGCGGCATGGACTTCTAAGCGACGAAGTCGTCCCGGACGCGGTGCACCGCAGAACCGGGATCTCGCTCCACAAATGCAGAACCCCGGCAGCAATGCCGGGGTTTTTGTTTGGGCCGACGCGGACCGCAACCGCGCCGTGTTTCCGCAACGTCACGCTGAAGAAAAATCTTCCCTCTGCTTAAGCGATATCCCTGTTATGCACAGCGCTCCGCAAATATACGAGCGTATGCGTTGACAATTTTCAAAAAAACTTTTCGCGAGAGTCGCAAACCGAACCGACAGTCCCGCTTCTCCTAGGCAAAGTAACGTCGAGGGCTGGGTCAAATCCTCATCCACAATCGATCGAACGCGGAGCGTGAGCTCTCGTGACGCAAGCCAGCGTTGCGAGGAACGCTTTCGCTTGGAAAGGTGATGTTGCCGTGAATGAAAGCGAAATGAAAGCCACGCCGAACGGAACGCATATTCTTGGAATGCCATGGTTGGACTTCTCGAAGATCGCCGCGCCTGGCGTGGTGAGCGAACTTGCCGAGCAAAGCTTCGCCCGCGCACGCGAAGGCTGCGAGAAAATCAAGGTCGCCTCGGAGGAGATGACGGAAGCGCTGCGCGAGAGCTATTCGGGTAATGCGAGGAGCGCGACTGATTACGGGCTCAAGTTGTTTGAAATCTCAAACGCCAATGCCGCCTCCACGCTCGATTTCTTCGTCAATCTGTTCGGCAGCAAGTCAGCTTCCGATGTCCTTAGCTTGTCCGCGGCACAAGCGCGCAAGGCGTTCGACACCGCTTCTGGCCAGAACAGGGAATTGTGGGCGCTTACCCAGAAGCTTGCGACGGAAACGGGTGAGCCGATCAGGAAGCACTTTACCAAGGTTCTCCATCAAACCGGCTAGAAAGACCGGCGCTCAATCACATCCAGGATTACGTCAAGGAGGGATCCGGCCGGTTGGAACAAGCCCAAGCGATGAGCACGCGGCCCACTACCCCGATGCTCGATCAGACGCGGTGCGCGATGCCCCCCAAGTAACCGCACCGACAAGAGGCGCATTCCAACCGGCCGGTGCTTTTTTCAAACATCGACAAACCAATCTCAAGGGAGGGCGATATGGGAATGGTCATGGTCAAATGTCCGCGAACCGGACATCCGATTCCCACCGGCATCAAGACTGATCGCGAGAGCTTTAGCCGCAGCGCAGTGTTTTTCTCGCGGACCCGTTGCGTGATCTGCCACACCGATCACGCCTGGTTTGCCCGCGAGGCCTGGGTCGACGAGTCGAGCATCCGTGTGCGACATCGCAGCGCTGCCTCCCCGACGTAAGCTTCGACACAGATCAGGTGATGATCGCGATGGAGGGACACCATGGCGCGCATGCAAATCTCAACCGACACGTCCACCTGGCTGCTGCAGGCCAAGGACTTTCTTGACGAAGCGCGACGGCTGAAGCCGGGCCCTGAGCGCAACGAGCTGCGCCAGACGGCGAAGGTGTTGCGAGAGATTGCGAAGCTCGAGGCGGCATCCGAGTCGGCACTCAACCGCGATTGGCGGCGGAGAACCTGATCGGGACCGAGAATCCGCCCTTTGATGGGCGTTCCGGAATGCCGCAGCAACAAGTCGCGACGCGGAAGGTCGAGCAGTCGCGCGGAAGCGCGCTCACATGGCACCGCCCGATTTAATTCCCGGAATGCGCCGATCCTCGGGCAGAACCGCCGCGCGAGATCGGACCGAATGGAGCGCGAACATCTCCTCGACTTCGAGATGCATGACGTTGTGGCATTCGCACGCGACCGCCGCGAGCCGCGCCGGATCGATCTCGATCAGGCCTCGTCGATCGGACCTGATCGCTCCGCGCGCGCGCAACTTGCGCATCAGGAGCGTCACCGTCGTGCGTCGCACCCCGACTATTTGCGATAGCGCCTGCTGGGTGAGCGGGAGCACATTATGGTCGACGCGGTCGCGAAGCTGGAGCAGCCAGCGAGCCATGCGGGCTTCGACCGGGTGAAGCGCATTGCAGGCTGAACCGAGTTGAAGCTGCATCAGCATCGCCCTGACGTGAATCTGGACCGCGTGCCGGATCGCAGGGCTGCGGTTGAAAGCAGCGTGAAATCGCGATGCCGGGATCCGAGAGGCGGTGCCCGCCGCACGAACGACCGCGGTCATATCTGAAGGTGACGGCCCGAGCACCGAAAGAATGCCTACTGCCCCCTCACGCCCGACTGCGGCGGTGGCGACCGTGTGTCCGTCCGCCATGTCGATCATCAGCGAGATGGCGCCGCTATGAGGGAAGTAGACGTACTCGATTGCGTCGCCTGCCCGCGAAAGGACCGCGTCCTGATCGAGCGCAATCGTCTCAAGCTCGGGCTTCAGCAGATCAAGGTCAGATGCCGGCAATGCTGCAAGTAGGCGATTACCCATTCTCACAGGAGACGTCACTGCGGGAAACCCGTGGTGAGCCATCCGCGACCATCTCCGTCTGGAGCGTCGTGGCACGGGAGCTTTAACACAAGTTTGAAAATGCCTTCTTTACACATACTCACTCAAACACGCTCTCGCTCTAACAACAAACTCCAAACGCTCGGGCGCGAGGTACTGCTCGCGGTGTCTCAGGAGTTAGATGCAAATGAGCCGCCGGACGCAACCGCAAAATGCGCATGGGTAACACCGTAGGCTTACGGGGACTGTACGGTTCCATTCCGGCCGACGGCAAGTCGCGATCAAAGCGACTGTTCCATCTTTGAAACTGCCGATCCGTGCGGTGTCAGCCGTCCTCAAAAAATGCAAAACCGGGAAGCGACGCCGAGGTCTTTGCTTTGGGTTCTCTCCCCTCGTCAGTCCCGTTAACGCACCACCGCCCCGATCCGCCCGTAACGAATGATCGGCTCCGCGCCAGTGCTGCCGGAATCGCGTGAGAGGAAAATCATGCCTACGCGGCCGATGACGTTCTCCAGCGGAATGTATCCCACAGCCGAGAGAACACGGCTGTCGGTGGAATTGTTGCGATTGTCGCCGAGCACAACAGATGGCCCGCGCGAACGGTGAAGGCGTTGGTATTGTCGTAAAAGCCTTTATCGACGCAATTCAGCGTCTCGTAACTCGCGTCCTCCGGCAACCTCTCGCGCCAGCGCTTCACCTTGTCCGGTCCGCCTCCGCACGCATCGCTCTCCTCGACGCGCTCGCGCTTCACGGCCGTTCCGTTGATATGAAGCGCTCCATCCTTCATCTGGATGCGATCGCCAGGAAGACCCGACACGCTTGACGTAGTCGGTTGACGTATCCTTCGGCAGACGGAAAACGATCACATCGCCGCGCGCGGGAATGGAGCCGAGGATGCGCCCTAAAACAGCGCCGGCGAGAACGGCAACGAATAATGCGTGTAGCCGTAGGCGTATTCTAGAAGCAAAACTCGGGCGAACTGAGCCGCGAAAACGCTTCCTCATACTCAGTCGTCATCGCCCGGCTTGCCGCCTCCGCCAAAGCTACGGCGAGCCAAGAGGGAAAGCCCCGGCGCCTTGGCGTAGACGGGACCGAGCGACTCAGTGTTCCAGAGACAGCAGTAATTGAACCCGAGAAGCCGGAGCGTATTGGATCCCCCGCATGCGCGGCGATGAGCTTGCGTCATTGTCTTTCGCCACTGCGAGAAGCGAAGCCGACGACAGGCGCCGCGGTGAATCGAGCATTCCAGAGACAGTAATGATTGAACCGATAGGCCACGGCGTACTGGATGCCCCGCCTTCGCGGGGCATGACAGCATAATGCGGTTGTCGCAAATTGGATCTGACCGTCGAGCGCGGCAGCGCTACGCTCCGCGCCTACTGAACCTTCGCCAGCACGGCGAGCCGGCGGATGCCCTTGTTGCGATAGGCGTCGAGGAACGCGTAGTAATCCTTGAACGACACGCAACCGTTGGACTGGCCGCTCGGCCCGAGCATGTAGGTGTGCGCGAGCAGCCCGTCGCGGCCGAAGATTTTTTCTTCGCCCCCGATCGGCGTCAGCCGCAGCGCCGGCACGCCGTGAAACAACGCCTCGCGCGGCTTCAGTTCGTAGATGTGGGGCGGCGTCACGCCCTGCATCCGCACATGCGAAGATTTGGGATCGTCCATCTTCGAGCCCAGTCCCGAATGCGCTTCGAGCTGGCTGCCATCGGGCAGATAGACCTTGCGCGCGGAGATATCGTAGACCGCAGTCTGACGATCGTAGGGCGGCGAACCGCCCATCAGCGGGTTCTGGCTTCGTGTATCGATGATGCTGCCGGTGACGCTGGCGTCGGCGGATGCGAAAGCGAGCAGCGAGTTCTGCGCAGGCTGCTTGCCCCACAGCTTCTCGACCATGGTCTGCTTGTCGTTGGAAGCAATCGACATCACGGCGGCCTTGGCGCGCTGCGCCATGTCGCGAACGGTAGAGCCGGATGCCTTCGCGGGTTTGGCTTCAGGCTCCGCCGGCGCCGGTGCGTTCAAGGCGAGCTTGGTGGCAGGAGCGGAAATTTTAGGCTTCGCCGGTTCGGCAAGCTTCGGCGCCGCGATCGCCTTCGGCGCTTCGGCTGGCGGCGAAGCTTCCGCCAGTCTCGCCGATTCGACGGGCTTGGGTTCGGCCGCTCGCGACGGCTCGCCTTGCGCGGCTGCGGCTGCGAACCTTTCGTTGAACATCAGCGACGTCGCGACGTTCTCCGGCGCAGGCATTACCAGCGGGCGTGGCTCCAGCGAGGCGAATATTTCGTCGAAGGCCGGCCGCACGGCCCGCGCAGCGACGGTGCTCGCGTTGTTGGCGACGGGCGCCTCGACGGCGGCGCCGTTCACGGATGGATAGATGCTGGCGCCGATCACGTTTATGTAAACGGTCCAGGCGCAGCCCAGCACGAGGCCCGCGACCGCGGCACCGCCGAGGAAATATTGGGGAACGCCTTTACGGGAAGGTTTCCTGCGGTTGCGGGCCGCAGGGCCGAACGCACGCGTACGCTTACTCATTCACACAACGCCCAGAACAATTCCACCAAGTCCCCAGTTGATGCCGCGTCCGGATAGATCCCAGGCAGCATCTCGCAGAGGCACAGAGCGTCATTAAGGCGAATTTTCGTTAAATCCGGCTTAAACGCGGGCGGATATAAGGCGGGTTCAAATGTATGGAACTATTGGGAAAATTGCCCCGTAGTGATGCGGGGAATTAGTCCCAATCAGGGACACCCGGCGTAACGACCGCCGGATGTCCCCTAACGGGCCAAGTTCGGCCTCAATCCTCGAACGGGTCGAACTCATTCTCGCCGGCGATCGCCACGGCGAATGGCCTCAGCGTGTGCTGCACGTCGCGAAACAAGCGCCAGGTCGGCATCGGCCGCTGGCCGGGCCGATCGATCTTCGCATCGGGGTCGAGCCCGGCTTCAACGGCCAGAGCCCTGGCGGGTGCAAGGTAAGGATCGGATCGCATTTCATTCTCCGCCACTGCAAGTACTTCGTTTCGAAAATCGTTCAAGGCCCCGAGGATCCGATGCCAGTCGCAACACAGGTCCGATCGGTTCGCAGCGAAGAATCAAGACGTCGAGCTTGCCATCGGCGGCGTTGAGCGGGGCGCTAATAGCTCAAGCGCGGATACCAATCCTTGCCGCGCCCTTCCGGCGCGGTGTCCAGGATGGTCCACAGCGGGTCAATGTCAGGCGCGCCGCGCGGGTCCTGTCCAGGGTCGGCGGTCGATGGTCCCATTTCGCCGGACCAGAAATGGCGGATGCTGCCGTCGCGACGCGTGAACACGTTGTAGGCGGGCGCGTCCGCATCCGCGGCGCTGACATAGTCGCGTGTGTAGTCGCCCGACGCATCGGAATAGATCCGGTGCCGCGTCCAGCCGCGCGCCTTCTTCGCCTCAATCAATCGCGCGATCGGCGAGCGCGCCACGAACACGAAGGCGATGCGCTGTTCGACATCGGGCAACTTGCTTTCCCAGGTACTCATGAATGACGTGCACATCGGGCACGGCTGCTCGCGCTGCGGGCCGAACATGTAGCTGTAGATCACTAGCGTCTGCTTGTTGTCGAACAGGTCCGGCAAGGTCGCCTTGCCGCCCTCGCCTTCGAATTCATAGTTCTTCGTCACCGCCCCGCCCGGCGGCAGCGCGCGGCGCAATTCGGCGACCCGCTCGATGTGACGGCGCAGTTCGATCTCTTCAGTCAGCAATTGCTCGCGGGCGCGGCGATATTCGGCGCTCTCGTTGGGAAAACGCACGCTGTTTCCGCGTGCGAGTTCGGCGGCGGGCTTCAGTGCGGAACCGGTCATGGGAACACCTCGGTTTTGCTCGATCCCTTACAAGACGCCCGGCGGCCATCTGGTCCGACGTCAGCCAGCAAAAAATCGACAGCGAAACCGCCATTTTTCGACCCGTTTTGCCGCCGTTTTGCGCGGATTCGGGTATCACAACCTTGCATCGAACCTTACGGGCTCAACGCAGACACATCTGGGGGCCTATCATTGGCTTTGGACTCAACGGTAGCGTGTGATACGGTACCGTATCGCATTTGATTTTATTTCGCCCCGTACCCGAAGGGGATGCTGCCATGACAATGCTGGCACGCGCCGGATGGATCGCTTTTGCAAGTCTCTTGCTCGCCGGACCTGCGGCGGCGCAGCCGGCGAGTTTGGGCTGCACATCCGCGCCGACAGCCCAGGGAGCGCAGACGCTCCATTGCCCAACCGCGATCACGATCGTGGCCGAAGGCGGCGCGAAGTTCGAACTCAGGGATCGCAACCGCGACGGCCATGTCGATTCCATCGAGCTCAGCAACAAGGCCCTGCTGCTCGAGGTGCCGAAGAAGCCGGGCCGCGCCAGGTTCGACGTGGTGACGCCGCAGGCGATTGCGGCGGTGCGCGGCACCAAATGGACGGTGGACGCCGAAGGTGCAAAGACATCGGTCTTCGTCGTCGACGGCCGCGTGAGCGTGGCGCGGCCCGCCGGCCGCGGCAGTGTCGTGCTCGGCGCCGGTGATGGCGTCGATGTCGAACCGTGGGGCGACCTGATCGTCAAGCGCTGGCCGCCCGCGCGCGTTGCGGCCCTGATGGCAAGATTGGGACAATAGAAGCCGAGCGGATGAGCCATCGACGTCTTCATATTCTGATTGCGTTGCTTTGCACGGGATTGTGGGCAGGCGCGATATGGCTCGGCCATTCGAGCGGCCATTTGCGATTTCTGGACCGACTCGAGTCGGCATTGACCGATGTGCGCACGCTGCTACGCGGCGTAAAAACGCCGCCGGACCTCGTTACCATCGTCGCGATCGATGACACCATCGTCAAACTCGTCGGCACCTATCCCCTGCCACGCGCTGAGATAGCCAAAATCGTCGAGGCGATCGCGCGGCTGGAGCCGAAAGTCATCGCGATCGATCTCCTGCTGATCGACAAGGGGCCCACCGACGGCGATGCGGCGTTGGCGAAATCGCTCGCGGCGCGTCCGACGGTGCTTGCAGCGGCTGCGGTATTTTCGAACACCGTTCAGCCTTCCGCTGAGAATGATGGGCCACTGGCCCGCCTGCCGAAGGCCAACCGCTTTCTGCTGCCGCTTCCGGCATTCGCCGACCGCGCGGAAGTCGGTATTGCCAATGTGGCGACGGGTCAGACCGGCACGCCGCTGTTGGTTCCAATGCTGTTCCGGACACGCGACAAGATCGAATTGTCGTTTCCGCTCCGTGTCGCCTCAATCGCAATCGAGCAACCGCTGACGATCGAGCCCGAGCGCCTCAGGTTCGGCGACCGGCCGATCGCGACCGCTTCCGATTACGCGCTGCCGATTTCCTATTACGGCCCACGCCAGACCATTCGCACGATCAGCGCCGCCAATCTGGTCGACGGCCAGGTCGACAAGGAAGCCATCCAGGGTCGGATCGTCGTGCTCGGCGCGACCGCTACCGGCGCCGGCGACTTCTTCCCGACGCCATTCGATTCACTGATGCCAGGGGTGGAAATCATTTCCACTGCGGTTACGCATCTGATCGCCGGAGACGGCCTCGTGCGCGACCAGACGGTTCGCATCGCGGAGGCGATCACGACCATCCTGCTCCCGGTGTTGCTGGTCGGTCTGCTGGCGTGGCGGCGAAACCCGATCGGACTCGTGGCAGTCAGCGCGGTAGTGCTGACATGGGCGACCGCAAACGCGATTGCTTTCGCGCACGGCATCTGGCTCCACTCCGCGACGACCATTGCCGCAGCAACGCCGCCGCTCATGCTATTCGGCGCCGTCCAGCTATGGTCGGGCCGGCGTAACGCTCAGCATCTCGCCGTGCAAAACAGGCTGCTCGAACAATTCCAGACGCCGGGACTGCAGCAATGGTTGATGCGCGATCCTGATTTCCTGCTGGCGCCGGTCAGGCAGAATGCCGCCGTCGTGTTCGTCGATCTCTCCGGATTTACCTCGCTCAGCGAAACGCTCGATCCGGATGCCACGAGAGGGCTATTGAAGGAGTTTCACGCGCTGGTCGACAAGGAAGCAACGCGGTGCGGCGGCATGATCACGAGCTTCCTTGGCGACGGCGCCATGATCCTGTTCGGCTTGCCGGAGCCGGCTGCGGATGACGCTACGCGCGCGGCACAATGTTCGATCGCGCTCTGCGTCAAGACCGAACGCTGGATCGAAGCGTTGCCGTCGGCAATCGCGCATCGAATCGGCTTCAAGATCGGCGCGCATTTCGGGCCGATCGTCGCCTCCCGGCTCGGTGGTCGCAACCATCAGCACATCACCGCGACCGGCGACACCGTGAACGTGGCAAGCCGTCTGATGGAAGTGGCGGCCCGCCATGATGTTCGGCTGGCGCTGAGTGATACACTGCGGATCGCAGCCGAACGCACCGGCGCGCGGCTGAAAACCGGAAGCCTTGCCGGCCCCGTCGAGGCGCAGATCCGCGGCCGGTCCGGCTCGCTCACGGTCTGGCTGTGGCGGAGCGAACGCCCCACGCTGGACCAACGCACGCGTCCCGACGCAGCCGAGTGACTGGCCTAGTGCGTCCTATTGCAATTCCGGCGGCGGCGTGCGGTCGAACACCTCGCCTTTCGGCCCTTCCAGCACATCGAGGGCATAAGTCTCGATCACCAGTGGGCCGCGCTTGCGCTGGACCTCGCCGACCCGCTCGATACCGGCAAACCTGTCCTTCAGATAGGGCGTGTCGCCAAGCAAAGCCTCATAGACATAAAGCAATTTTCCGGCGAGTTGCTCCGCATCAGGTTCGGGCATGTTGACCCAACGGATGCGCTGGCTGTGCTGCGCGACACAGGTGCCCTTCGGCAGATAGAAGGCGAGCCACGCGGTGGTGCCGTAATCCGATGCAAGCACGCATGTTGCACCGACGCGCGCCCTCACTGCCTCAATTCCATCGGCCGTTTCGCGCCAGCCGATGCCGACGCTGCGCACGGTGGCATCGCGGCGATAACCTGACAGCACGCCGCTATCGGCCTGCACGACCAGCAGCACGAACATCAGCACGCCGCTCGGCGCCGCCCAGCGCCGGCAGAAATCGACCAGGCGCTGCCAGCGCGGCTCCCACGCGACCAGATGGGCGGCAACGGCAGCGGCGACGGCAAACGCCGGGTAAACCGGCGCAAACCAGTTGGCCTCGACGCGCGCATGCAGCGAATGCCAGACAAAATAGGCGACGATAATCCAGAACATCGTGTTGACCAGCGCGCGCGCCGGCAGCGCGCCGGCCCGGCTGTGGAGAAGCGCGTAAAGCCCCATTGCGCCGAGGATCCACACCAGCGGCGTCGCGAACGCGATCTGCGTCGGGATCAGTTCGGCGATGAAGACAGGCCGAAAATCCTCGATCCGCGCCCGCCCCATCTGCTTGATGAAGGAAACCCAGTGGTGCTCGGCATTCCAGAGAATGACCGGCGCAAACAGCAGGAGCGCAACGAGCCCGCCGAGATAAAGCCAGGGTGAGATCAGCCAGTGCCGCAATTTGGGAATCGTTATCAGCCAGATCAGGATCGCGGGTCCGAAGAACAGCGCGGTATATTTCGACAAGAGCGCGCAGCCGGCGGCGGCGCCGACCGCCAGCCACCACATGCCGCGGCCGGTCTGCAGAACCTTGCCGAGCGCAAACAGCAGAAAACTGGACGCCACCAGGAGCGGCGCGTCGGGCGTAACGATCAGGGTGCCAATCGCGGCCATCAGCGTGATGTTAAGAAGGATCGCCGAGGAGGCAGCTACGCGCCGGCTGTCGAACAGGATGGCGGCGGCCTGATAGATCGCCCAGCTCATCGGCAGTGCCAGCAGGATCGAAACCAGCCGCACGCCGAATTCGGTATCGCCCGCGATCAGGGTACCGAGCCGGATCACCACGGCGGCCATCGGCGGATGATCATAATAGCCGCCGGCGAGATGCTTCGACCACATCCAGTAATAGGCTTCGTCGAAGGTGATCGGCGTGAACGCCGCGGCTACGAGCCGCAGCGCAACCAGCGCCAGGATCGCCAGACCCGAGTTGAGGGCAAGGCGCGCCTCATCCGGATTCATTTTGGGTTCACCGCTTGCGCCAGACGAACAGTCCGGACATGGCGTAATTCCAGACCACGCCCATCAGCGCGCCGGCAAACCCCGCGAGCCACCAGATCGGCTCCTGCTCGAAGACGGAAAACGCCACCCCGACGTTGGCGAGCAGGCCGACGCCGCAAACCAGATAGAACAGCAAGAGGCCGCGCAGGATCGCAAATCCCTTCAGCCGCTGGTCGCGATAGGTGAGGAAATTGTTCAGGATGAAATTGCTGGTCATGGCGACCAGCGCGCCGGCGGCCTGCGCCTCCGCAAACGGCTCCCTGAAAATTTCATGCGCGATGAACAGCGCCACGAGATGCACGACAAGGCCGGTACCGCCGACCATCGCGAACAACAGAAAACGCAGCGAGACCACGTCGCGCGTCAGCTTCGCCAGTACCAGGCCGAGGAAATCCAGCGCCACCATGGAATCGAGCTTGCTCTCGCCATGCTGGCGCGAACCGAAGGAGTATGGAATTTCGATGGTGCGCAGCTTGCCCTGCGCGGTCGCAACAATATCGAGCAGGATCTTGAAGCCTTGGGTCGAGAGCTGTGGCACCAGTTGCTCGAAACGGTCGCGGCGAATCATGAAAAAGCCGCTCATGGGGTCGGCGATCTCGACCTTCAGCGCGCGCTTGGCGACTTCGGTCGCAAGCTGACTGGCCCCTGCCCGTTGCTTGTTGAAACTTTCGGCGCTGCCCCCCTCGATATAACGGCTGCCGACTACCAGTTCCGCCTCGCCGCTCTGCAGCAGCGCGATCATCTTCGGAAGTTGTGTTTCATCGTGCTGCAGATCGGCGTCGATCACGGCTGCATAGGGCGCGCTCGATGCCAGGATACCTTCGATGCAGGCACCCGACAGCCCGCGTCGCCCGATCCGGCGGATGCAGCGGACGCGTGAATCCTTCCGCGCCAGCCCCCGCACCACTTCCCAGGTCCCGTCGGGGGAATTGTCGTCGACAAAGACGACTTCCCAGGCAATACCGGCCAACGTCGCCTGCAGCCGCCGGTACAGCACGGTGATGTTGTCGCGTTCGTTGAATGTCGGGACGACGACCGAAAGCTCAGGCAAACCGGCCTGCGACGGGATTTCGGGGCCCGGTTTGATGGCATCATACATGGGGCCAGCGTATATCCGCAGCCGCCCCGCATGCCAAGGCGGGGGTTCCGGAACTGCCAGTCAATGGGGGAAAACGGCCTTAACTAAGAGCCTAAAATGCCAACGACCACGAACAGAGGCGCGCGTACATCCGGCGCAGCCAAGCTATTCATGGTCGTCCCAGCGCCGGAGCGTCTTGAAGCGTTAACGTCGCCGTTAAGCTGGATATGGGAACACCTCCCGCGTTCCGCAAGGGGCGATAACGCCCCTTCTAATTCGGCACTTCCCGAATCACCGGCCCGCGCGGGGCTGGCGCCGCAGGAACCGGCTGCACCTGCACCGGCACCGGTTGCTGAAGGCTGGCCGGTTTGGCGGGCTTTCCATATTGGCCGATAGGACCGTAGGCGACTGCAACCACCATCACGATTGACGCGACGATGGCTCCCAAGAGGCCGGCGACTGACTGCGAGTTCATCCTCAATTTTCCCCAACGCCTGACTGGGAACTGATATCACGGGAACAGCGCGCGGAGGAATAGTCCCGACATCAGCCCAGCGATAAAAGCCGCCGCCGACGCCAACCTTCAAAATCTCACCACGCGAGTGCCGCGCAACGGACAAGCAAGAACCGCGATTAGATCGCAAACATGGCGGAGTCTCGACCTTTGATTTGACAGGAATAGGGGAACAAGATGTCGAATACAGATCAGGCCAAGCCGGCCGGGAAATCCGGACGGCGCAACCGCAAGGGAGAGCGGGGCAAAAAGGCCGCTCCCCAAGAGAGCCCGACCGAGAGCCCGACCGTGAGCCCGGCGCCGGTTGAATTGCAGAGCCCGGATCAGGATCCACCACTGCAGCCGGAACTGGCTGACGCGGAAAGCCCGAAGATGGATCAGCCGACCGTCGACGAGCCGGTCGATGCACCGGCCGCGTCGCCCGAGCCGCAGCCGACTGCAGCGCCCTCGCCGGCCGAGCCGGCACCAGCCGAGGTCGCGTCGATCCGGTCCCCGCCCGTCGAGCCCGCGGCGGAGCCTCCGCCCGTCAGCCTGCAGACCATCGCGAACGCCTATCGCGACTACACAAGGAAATCGCTCGAGGAATTCGGATCCTTTGTCGAGCAACTCAGCGGCGTTCGCTCGCTCGACAAGGCGATGACGGTTCAAAGCGAATTTGTGAAGCGGGCTTATGAAACCTCGGTCGCCGAGTCGCAGAAGATCTGCGAGCTTCACAACAAGCTCGCCAAGCAGACTCTCCAGCCATTTCAGGGCCTCGTAGGCAAGGCACCGGAAACGCGCGGCAAGTCCTAAGGCATCACGCCATACCGGTCTGGCAAGACTCGTGAACGGCTCCGGTTTGCCGGAGCCCTTTTCCTTGCGAAGCGACCACGCCTATGAACCGGCGCCCTGGGTCTGGCGTCGTTTCGATGCCGGTCCGGACCCGCGCATATAGTGCCGCTCCGGGCGATAGCGGCCGGCCCAGGCTCGCATGATCTTGCTCGTAAGGCTCGATAGCCAATGGAAGATGGCCATTGATTGATCCTTTCGTGCCGCTATCCGAAAATTCAGGCGCCGAGCTGGCCGGTGAGCCGCTGGTGAAACGAGGAACTGCGCTGATCAAGGCCGGTGAAGATGACGGTGGCGCCGCGTTCGCGGTATTTGGTTTCGATCGAATCTAGCGCTGCGACGCTCGATGCATCCCAGATCTGGGAATGGGTGAGATCGATCAGAACGCGCTTGGGGTCGTCGCTGTAGGAGAAACGCTCGACCAGATCGTTGCTGGAGCCGAAGAATAACGGCCCATGGACGCTGTAGCGGACCGACGCGCCGTCCTGGCTCACCGTGCGCTCGGCGCGAATGACATGCGCGACCCGGCGGGCGAACAGGATCATCGCCAATACCACGCCCACCGCGATGCCGATCGCGAGGTTACTGGTGATGACCGTCACCGCAACGGTGGTCACCATGACGATCGTTTCCGGGATTGGCATGCGCTTGAACGTCGCCGGCCTGACGCTGTGCCAATCGATCGTCTTGAGAGCCGCGATCATCATGACGGCGGCCAGCGCGACCATCGGTATCTGCGCCATCAATTCGTTGAGCCCGGTCACCAGCAGCAGCAGCACGATGGCGGCGACTGCCGTTGAAATGCGGGTCCGGCCCTGCCCGATCTTCACGTTGACGACGGTCTGGGCGATCATCGCGCAACCGCCGATGCCACCATAAAGGCCGGCGGCGATATTGGCCACGCCGAGCGCCCAGGATTCCCTGCCCTTGTGCGAACGCGTGTCGGTAAGCTCGTCAACGAGCTTGGCGGTCAGCAGGGTTTCGAGCAGGCCGACAAAAGCGACGCTGATGGCGGTCGGCCAGATGATGCGGAGCGTGTTGAGGTCGAACGGTACCGCGAATGCGGTGATGCCCGGCAGTCCCGGCGCCATAGTGCCCTCGCCGCCGACGTTCGGGACTGTCAGATGCCCCACGATCACGACCGCAGTCACGACAATGATCGCGACCAACGGCGCCGGCACGGCGGTCGTCATCCGCGGCATCACCAGGACGATGGCAATTGTCAACGCGAATAAGGGATAGACGAGCCAGGGAACATTGAAGATGTGAGGCAATTGCGCAGCGAAGATCAGAATGCCGAGCGCATTGACGAAACCGATCATCACCGAACGTGGGATGAAGCGCATCAGCCGCGCCAGTCCGGCGAGGCCGAATGCGATCTGGATGATGCCCGCAAGCAGGACGGTCGGGAGGATGTAGCCGACGCCATGCACTTTCACCATCGGTCCAATCACCAGCGCAATCGAACCGGCAGCGGCCGTGACCATGGCGGGCCTGCCGCCGAGAATCGACATCACGAGGCACAGCACGATCGAGGCGACCAGCGCCACTTTCGGATCGACGCCAGAGACGAAGGAGAACGAGATCACCTCCGGAATCAGCGCCAGCGCCGTGATGACGCCGGCAAGCGATTCACGAACAAAGAGATTCGGCGCGCGAAGCACTGCAAGGATTGATGGCGAGTCTTCGAAGTCAGATTGTGTTGCGGCGGGACCGGTGACTTGCATGATATATCCAAGACGTTGGCTGTTCGTTGAAAAGCTGCAGGCTGATCAGCCCGGCGGTTTACGCACGACGCAGCGGAATCCGATGTGACAGGTGGAGGAATCGACCGTTTCGCCCTGACGCGCCGACGGCCGGTAGCGCAGGCAATAGTTGGGTGCACAAAGATGCGAGCCGCCCTTCACCACGCGGCGCGTGGTCGTGTCATCGCCAGCGTTCGGATGGCAGCAGGATTGCAGCAATTGATCCGGCGCGGCGTCATATGGGCTCGACGTCCATTCCCAGACGTTGCCCACCATGTCGAACAGGCCGTAGCCATTGGCCGGAAACGCGTCGACCGGCGAAGTGCCCTCGTAGCCATCCTCGGCGAGATTCTCGTGAGGGAAGCGGCCCTGCCAGGTATTGGCCAAGAACCGTCCCTCGGGATTGGCGGCGTCGCCCCACGGATAGGCCTTGCCTTCCAAGCCGCCGCGGGCGGCAAATTCCCACTCCGCTTCGGTCGGCAACTCCTTGCCGCACCACGCGGCATAGGCGAGCGCATCTTCATAGGCGACGTGAACGACAGGATGATCGTCACGGCCGGCAACAATTGAACTGTCAGGCCCTTCTGGATGGCGCCAGTCCGCACCGGGCCGATACTCCCACCAGGCGAGATTGTTGCGCAGGCTGACCGGACGATCCGGTTTGACGAAGACCAGCGAGCCCGGAACCAGCAGCGCTGGGTCCGCGTCGGGATACATCGCCGCGTCCGGCGGACGTTCGGAATAAGTGACGTATCCCGTCGCCTCGACGAATTTGCGGAATTCGCCGTTGGTGACCGGGTAAATGTCCATCCAAAAGCCCTCGACGACGGCCGGACGAACCGGGCGTTCTTCCCGATAGAAGCTGTTGGAACCCATCAAGAAACCGCCGCCGGAAATCCACTTCATGGATTCAAGCTTGGCCGCGCCGGGCAAGTTGCCCGCCGTGGCCTTGCCGGAGAGAGCGCAGCAGCCCTCTCCCCGGCGATTGCCGGCTGCACCCAGTGCGATCGTTTCCGCTCTCGTCGGTGCAGTCATTGCGTTCACGCCTTGGCGTGCTGCTTGGGCACGAAGTCGAGCGGCGCTCCCGGCGGAATCAGCTGCTCCTTCTTCGCACTCTCCTCGAAGTCCCTGATGATGCGCTGGGCGTGCTGCATTACCCACCAGCGCACGTAGCGCTGGTTGACGGCTTCACGCTCCTTCGGGTCTTCCTGCAGATGCGTGATGCGGGCGAAGCCGAGCGGCAGCTCCGGATCGTGGAAATGCTGCTGCCGCTTGAAGTTGATCTTGAAGTCCTTCCACTTCACAGCGTGCAGCTCATCCTTGAGCCAGACGATACAGGACTCGCGGTTGGAGGTTGGCTGCTTGCCGAGGAAGAACGGGCTCTGGTCGACGCCGTCGATCAGACGATCCGCGGGCGCCCGGCATCCGGTCATCGACAACAGCGTGGTGAACATGTCGGTGACATGAACCATCTCGTTGCTTTCAACGCCTGCCGGAATGTGGTTCGGCCAGCGGATCAAGAGCGGCGTGCGGATACCGCCTTCGGCAGAGCTGAAGTAGGAACCGTCGAAGAAGCCGCCGGTGCCGCGGCCGGCCAGATGATCCTCGGCGCCATTGTCGCCGCACATCACGACGATGGTGTTGTCGGCCACGCCGAGTTCATCGAGCTTGTCGAGCAGCACGCCGAAATCGTGGTCAAGCATCAAGAGGCAGTCGCCCCAGTCGCCGTTGGTGCTCTTGCCGACGAATTCGTCGCGCGGGCTCATCGGGAAGTGCATCAGCGAGTGGTTGAAGTAGCAGTAGAACGGCTTGTCCGCCTTGACTGATTTCTCCATGAACTTGATGGCGCGCTTCTGGTACTCGAGGTCGCAGGTCTTCTTGGTCTCCATGGTGAGCTGCTCGTCCAGAAGCGGCCATGCACCCTTGCCCTTGACGCCCTCATGCATGTGCGAGAAGCCGTCGCGCTCCGCTACGTAGTGCGGATCAGTGAGCCACATGCACTCGTCGTAGGTACGCAGCGGCCCGTACCATTCATCAAAACCGTGGTCGGTCGGGAAGCGGCCGTCTTCGGCGCCGATGTGCCACTTGCCGTAGATCGAGGTGGTGTAGCCGGCTTCCGAGAGGATCGAGCCGATGGTGCGCTCCCACTTGACGATGCCGCCGCCATTGCCGCCGAGTGCTATGGTGTGATTGCCCGAACGGATCGGGAAGCGGCCGGTCATCAGCGCCGAGCGGGTCGGCGTGCACTGCGGTTCGACGACGTAATGCGTCAGCTTGACGCCTTGCTTGGCGAAACTATCCATGCGCTTGGTATCGGCGCCGCGCAAAATGCCGCCGCCGTAACAGCCGAGCTCGCCCATGCCGAGGTTGTCGACGTGAAAAAACAGTATGTTGGGTTTCTTTGCCATTGAATTCTCCGATCTATGACGCAGGCGCGGGTCATCGTTGACGCGCACGCCGGTTCGCGTCTCTCCTTGGTTGCTGTCGTTGATTTGGTGTTTCGCGCCTGTCCGGCCGCGACGTTCAAACGGATGTTAGAAGATGTCGCCCACTCCTTTCGGTCCCACTTTCATTCCAAAGCCTGAAAGGCCTCGATCCTTGATCTCCGGAGCCATGGCAGCCAGCGATTCCTCGCGGATCAGGCCCTTGAGCTCCTGCACCAGGTTCATGAATTCCGGCGTGTCGGTCATCTCGGCCCGGCGCGGACGCGGCAGCGGCACCTTGATTTCCGCCTTGATGCGGCCGGGCCGCGCCGTCATGACGTAGATGCGGTCGGAGAGGAAAATCGATTCCTCGATGTCGTGTGTGATGAACAGCACCGAAATCTTGAACTGCTGCCAGATGTTGGTCAGGATTTCCTGCATCACCACGCGCGTCTGCGTGTCCAGTGCGCCGAACGGCTCGTCCATCAAAAGCACCTGCGGGCTGGTCGCCAGCGCGCGGACGATGCCGATGCGCTGCTTCATGCCGCCGGAGAGCTGGTCCGGATAATGGTTCTCGAATGACAAGAGCTCCGCGAGATCGAGCAGCGCCCGCGCCGTGGTGTTCCGCTTGCTTTGCTCGAGGCCGGCCATCTTCAGGCCGAACTCGACGTTCTTGCGAACCGATAGCCATGGAAACAGCGAATATTGCTGGAACACCACGCCACGATCCGAACCGGGTTTGGTGATCGCGTTGCCGTCGAGCTTCGCGTCGCCGCTCGTCGGCTTGACGAAGCCGGCGACGATGCTGAGCAAGGTCGACTTGCCGCAACCGGAGGGCCCGATCAGCGAGACGAACTCGCCCGGCTGGACATTGAGCGATACGTTGTCGACGGCGATAATCTTATTATCGTTGGCGCCGAACGTCACGCCCATGTCGCGTACGTCGATCAAGCCCTTCTGGGTTTCGGCCATTGCTGTCGCCATTATCATCGCTTGCCTCCGGGTGCGAACGCGAGCCACGGCATCAGCAGGCTGCCAACCATCCGGATGATGCCGCTACAGGCCAGTCCGAGAAAGCCGATGGTGATCATGCCGAGCACGATCGCGGGATAGTCCACCAGCGAATAGGCTTCCCAGGTGAAGTAACCGACGCCGAACTGGCCCGAGATCATCTCGGCCGCAATCAGCGAGACCCACGCCACGCCCATACCGACCGCAAGACCCGTGAAGATATGCGGCAGCGAGCCCGGCAGGATGACGTTGAGGAAGAGACGGAATTCACTTGCGCCGAGGCATTTCGCCGCGCGGATCAACACACCGTCCAGCGAATGAACGCCGTGGATGGTATTGAGCAGGATAGGAAAGAACGCGCCGATGAAGGTGATGAAGACGATGCTGGCCTCGTTGTTCGGCCACAGCATGATCGACATCGGAACCCAGGCGATCGCCGGAATCGGCCGCAGGATCTCGACGACAGGCATGAACAGGTCGCGCACGCGCTGATATTTTCCGATCGCGAGCCCGAGCGGCACGCCGATCGCCATCGCGATGAAGAAACCGAGCAGAATGCGCCGCACGCTGATGGCAATATTGACCAGGTACTTGTTCGACAGCCCGACCTGCGTCAGTTGCTGAAA
Source organism: Bradyrhizobium australiense (assembly GCF_013114825.1). Taxonomy (GTDB): domain Bacteria; phylum Pseudomonadota; class Alphaproteobacteria; order Rhizobiales; family Xanthobacteraceae; genus Bradyrhizobium; species Bradyrhizobium australiense. Next base: position 226,128 of record NZ_JAAVLX010000002.1, read on the forward strand.
CACTTCATACGGCGTCGGAACGTTCTTGAAGCGGATGTAGAACTCGACTCGGTACTTCGTCCCGATATACCAGAACAGGAACAGGGCGCCGATCGAAACGCAGGCGAGTGCGGCGGTGGTGATGCGCTCACGGGTAATCTGCGCCAGCAGGTTTCGAAACACCTTCGTCAACGACACCGTCGGAACGACTTCTGGCTCCGGCGCCGGAAGTGCAGAGGAGTTGATTGGCGCAGCTGCGTCAGCCCCAGCTTCCGCCGTGGGATTTTCCGCTGGGGATAGTTTCACGGCCAGCAGCGGCTGAGGTTCGGGATGCTTGTCCACCATCGATAACGCTACGACCTTCGCGCGTGCCATGCTGCCCATCAGTCCACCCTATTGTCCGACGTTGATCGCGCCGAGCACTTCGGCATAGGTCGCCAGCTTGGCACCGTTCTTGGACGCGTAGGCTTCCGCATCCTTCTTCAGCAGGAAGGGCACCACATCCGGCTTCTTCGGGTCGCTACCGCCGACGGAATAGAAGGCGGCGTCGGCGAACACCTTGATGCCGAGCTGGCGATCGACCAGGTAGACGGCGTTGAACTTCTTGCCTTCGGCGCCGTATTTCTTCACGCCGAGTAGCGTGCAAACCGGCGAGCTGAATGGCACGATATCGCCGCCCTGGATCCAGATCTCCCCGGTCTTCTTGGGGTCATTGACCGGCGCGTTGCAGATCGGATCGGTGCCGCCGACGTTATAGGTATCGAACGAAGCAAGCTGTTTGTCGTAGTCGAGCCCCTGCTCCTTGAAGGCCTGTCGAACATATTTGTCGTTGACCCAGGCGCCGATATTCAGCTCTTTGATCATGTTCAGTTTCTGCAGAATCGCATAGTTCGCGCCGACGGAGTCGACCCACTGCGGCTTGATAGTCGCGTCAAGCGTATGCACGCCGCCCGGACCCAGAAAGATGTAGACCACTTCCTTGTTGATCTTGGTCCACTCCTCGATTTTTTCGGCTGCGAGCTTCGGATTTTTGCGCATCCACTCGTTCGCCTCCATCAGCGCATTGATGTAGGCCACGACGATTTCCGGATACTTCTCGCCAAAATCCTTGCGCACGACGACGCCGTGGAATGTCGGCGTTTTAGTCTCCGCGCCATCATAGATCTTGCGTGCAAAGCCCTTGAACGGCAGCAATTCGGCGAACGGCACGAAGTCGCCATGCGCGTCGATGCGTTTTTCCTGCAAATTGGTGCTGCCGACTTCCGGCGATTGCGACACCAGATTCCAGAAGTCCGGCGGCAGACCGCGCTTCTGCAACGATGTTAGCATCATGCCGTGCGCAGCGGAGCCGAACGGCACCGAGACGTTCTTGCCCTTGAGATCGCCGAGTTCATAGAACGGCGAGTCCTTATGAACAACGATACCGTTGCCGCCGCCGACGGCGTTATAGGCGATGATGGCGACGAGCTGGGTTTCGTTCTTGGTGGCCTGTCCGGTGGCGCCATTCACCATCAACGGATAGTCACCCATCATGCCGATCTGGATATTGTTGGCCATCATGCCGTTGGTGATCGGCGGGCCCGACGTCGCGTTCTGCCAGCTCAGCTTGTACTGGAAATCCTTGTACTTGCCGGTCTTGGGCAAGTGCTTCTCGAGCAGGCCGAGCTCCTTCAGAACAACACCACCCGTTACCGTATTGGTCGTCGTGTTCTGTGTGCCGATGCCGATTTCGAGGGTCTCCGCGCTCGCCGTCACAGGTACCAACCCGACGGTTGCAGCGACCAGCAAGGGAAGGAAGCCAGAAAGTTTGGACGCAGGGCCGACGCTCATTAGACAAATCCTTTCGAACCGAACTGTGCTGGATTTTGTGCAGTGCCCATGCGAGGCGCCCCGGCGGCCATCACGAAGGGCGGCTGAGTCGCTCGGCGCTGAGCAAATTGACTGGCCTGATGGTTTGATGGTGCAAGCGACATGCCACGGGGAGCCCTCCTGACGACCTGCAGCGGCTCTTGTTCGCGATGACCCGGTTCGCGAACTGCAACGTAAATGAAGGGGCTAGACGTCATTTGCCGTGAACTCGTTTGCTTCGATCCCGGCCGCTTGAGACGTCCGGTAGACAAACTCTGAACGGCGGTCTTTGAATCGGAAACGACGATCGTGCGAAGCGAGCAACGTATTGCGAAGAAATATCCCGTTGCTCAATTAATGGACAGGAATGCTGCCTGGATTGGCTATCGGGTGAGCGCCTTGGCTACAAATTAGTCAGCTGAATTCAGCCCCGGACGCTCCAAGGCACGGAATCGGCCCGGCATCGACGGTTACGCCGCGCATGAAGTGGACTTGGCGAGCGGCGCCAGCCCTCAGGCCTCGTCCGACGCCGCGGGCTTGGCGAGCTTGCCATCGCGGATGTCGCTCAGCATGTCCGCGTTCTTGATCACAAGGTTGGAGCCGTGCGCGGTGAGGATACCAAGCTCTGTAAATCGCTTGAGACTGATGGTGACGGACTGGCGCGTCACGCCCGTCATATGCGCGAGGTCGGCGTGGGTGAACGATGCGGCGATCAACGCCCCGTCGCGCTCTTCCACGCCATAGAGATTCATCAGGTGCAGCAAAAGTTGCGCGAGCCGTTCGGTGGGCGAGCGCGTGCCGAGCATCTGCGCCAGCGCCGAATAGCATTGCCCCTTGAAGCTGAGGCCCTCGATGATGCCGATCGCGAGCGCGGGGATCGTCATCACCATCCGCCGCAGCACGTCGCCCGGCAAATGCAGCACCGTACTGTTGACGGCAGCGACTCCTGACCAAACGTGCAGGCCTTGCTTGAAAACTTCCGGACCCCCGACGAAATTTCCTGAGTGCCAGTAAGCCAGCGTGATCTCGCGCCCCGAGGGCGCGGTGTAGAACACCTTGATGCGGCCGCTCTCGATCAGGAAGATGCCGTCTTGCGGACTGCCTTGGCTGAACAGTTGCGCGCCGCGGTAGAGCACCCTGCGTTTTCCCGAACCCAACACGTGCGCGATTTCAGATTCCGACAGTCCGCTGAACAGGTATGGTGGACCGCTCCGCTGCGTCCCACTGTCGGTCATCAAGAGCGCGCCGAACTGCGCGGGTGCACCGGGCTTGCCGAGAGCAGACGCGGATTGCGACGGGTGGTGCTTGCTCATTATTGATCCGCTCGAAGCCAAACTACATCCCGTGTTGCGTCGATCCAGACGGAGCCTCGCTCCGGTCCCCGTAAGCTCTGCAAGAGGCACGCCAATTCTCCGATGAAGGAACTTCCATGTCCATAGATCGGGCCATCGCACTCCGTGACTTTCCCGTATTTCCGAGAGCTTGTCGCCAGTGTGACAAACTGGCTAATCGGGGTCTAGTTGGTTAACATGGCTCGGAGCCCTCCCCCTTTCCGAAGAGTCTTCCAGTGAGCAAGTCCTCGAAATCGACCGCAAACAGCAGCGGCAACATCTATATCGGCATCGGCGGCTGGACCTTCGAGCCATGGCGCGGCGTATTTTATCCCGAGAAACTCGCGCAGGCGAAGGAGCTGTCCTACGCCGCGTCGAAACTGACTTCGATCGAGATCAACGGCACCTACTACGGCTCGCAGAAGCCGGAGAGTTTTCGCAAATGGGCGCGTGAAGTGCCCGACGGCTTCGTGTTCTCGTTGAAGGGACCGCGCTTCGCGACCAATCGCCGTGTGCTGGCGGAAGCCGGCGATTCCGTAAAGCGCTTCTACGATTCCGGCGTGATCGAGCTCGGCGACCGGCTCGGTCCGGTGCTCTGGCAGTTCGCGCCGACCAAAAAATTCGACGGGGCCGATTTCGGAAAATTCCTCGAACTCCTGCCGCGCAAACTCGACGGCCGTGCACTGCGCCACGCGGTCGAGGTGCGGCACGACAGTTTCTGCGTGCCGGAATTCATCGCCTTGCTACGCGAATTCGAAACGCCTGTCGTATTCGCCGAGCACGGCAAATATCCGGCGATTGCCGACATCGTCAGCGATTTCGTCTATGCGCGGCTGCAGAAGGGCAATGACGAGATCAAGACCTGCTATCCGCCGAAGCAGCTCGATGCCTGGGCGAAACGCTTTCAGGCCTGGGCCGCGGGCGGCGAGCCCGATGATCTGCCGCGCGTCGACAAGGCCAAGCCGAAGAAGGCGCCGCGCGACGTGTTCGCCTACGTGATCCACGAAGGCAAAGTGCGCGCGCCGGCGGGCGCAATGGAGCTGATTGAGCGCGTCAAATGATCAAACATTCAGTCTAGCTTGATGCCGGCCTCGCGGATCAGTTTCGTCCAGTTGTCGTATTCGGACGCGACGAAGGCATCGAGCCTGTCGTCAGGCAGATCCCACGGCTCACCGCCGCTCTTCTCGAAACGCTCCTTGAGTTCAGGCAGCGAGGCGCGAATTTCGCGGCGCAGTTTTGTGATGACGTCCGCCGGCGTCTTGGCCGGTGCGAAAATGCCGAGCCAGGAATCGACGTCGAGGCCGGGCACGCCGGCTTCCGACATGGTCGGCACGTCAGGCGCCAGCGGGCTGCGCTTCGACGACAGCACGGCGATGCCCCTTGCCTGCCCCGAGCGCACGTAAGGGAGCCCGGCGGCAATCGAGTCGAAGAACAGGTCGATGCGGCCCGCCAGCAGATCGGTGAAGGCCGGCGGCGAGCCCTTGTAGGGTATTTCCTGAAATTTCACGCCCGCTGTCTTCATGAAGGCAGCCGCGACCAGTTGCTGACCGGTGCCGACGCCCGCCGTCGCGACCGAGATCGAGCCGGGATTGGCCTTTGCTGCAGCGACGATGTCCGCCAGCTTGGCATACGGCAAATCCTTGCGGCCGACCATCACGTAACCGAACTTGTAGACCAACGCGACCGGCACGAAATCCTTGCGCGGATCGTAGCCGAGCTTCGAATATAGCGCCGAATTGAACGCCATGTTGGAGAGCCCGCCGACCAGCAACGTGTATCCGTCCGGCTCGCTCTGGCTGGCGGCCTGTGTGCCGACGACGGTGCCGGCGCCCGGCTTGTTTTCGACGACGAAAGCCTGCCCCATCCGCTTCGACAGCGCGTCCGCCAGATGCCGCCCAACCAGATCGTAGCTGCCGCCAGGCCCGATCGGGACGATGACCTTCACCGGACGGTCGGGATAGCCTGACTGCGCGTGCGCCCCGGCAATGCTGAAGAGGAGCGCGAGCAGGCATGTGAACGCCTGGCAAGATTGGTTCATGGTGTTCCCCCTGCAAGTGCGGCCTTCGACAGGCTCTTTCGGACAACTATGCGGTATGCCAGGTCCGGCGGCAACGCGGGATATGGAAATCACGCGCGCGCCACCCTAGCTTCCCTGAGCGTAGACCCGCGCACTGGACATCGACATGGCCCGCAGGACCAAACGCCTCTTCACCATCGGCTATGAGCAGACGCCGGCCAAGGCGGTGCTCGACGAGCTGGAAGCCGCCGGCGTCAAGCTTTTGGTTGACGTGCGCGCCGTTGCATCCTCGCGGCGGCCGGGCTTCTCGAAGAATCAACTCGCGGCCGGCCTCGATGAGCGCGGCATTTCCTACCTGCACCTGAAGGGGCTCGGGACGCCGAAGGAGGGCCGCGAGGCGGCGCGGAGCGGCAAGTTCGATCTGCTGCATAGGATTTATTCCAAGCATCTGAAGACGGCGCAGGCCAAGGAGGAGCTCGACGAGCTCTCGGCGCTGGTGAAGCAATCGGGGCCGGTGTGCATTCTCTGCTACGAGCGCGATCACACGCATTGCCACCGGCAATGGATCGCCGAGATCATCGAGGACCGCGAGGGCGTGAAGGTGGAGAATCTGGTCGCGCCGCAGGTTTAACTTAGCCGTGATTGCGAGGAGCGAAGCGACGAAGCAATCCATTCTTTCCTTGCGCGGCGGCATGGATTGCTTCGCTTCGCTGGCAATGACCACGTGGCGATGTCTCACCCCTCGCGATCGAGCTGCAACATTCCTTCCATCATCTTCACGCTGCTGCCACCGACGTGAATGGACGCAATCGCGCCATTCTGCTTGCGGACGCGGGTCAGCAATAGACTCGGCCGGCCCATGTCGACGCCTTGCCCGATCCGCAATTTCAGCTCGCCGTCTTTGGTTTCGTCGAGATCGGCAAGCAGCGCCGCGGCCGCAGCGGTCGCGCTGCCTGTTGCGGGATCCTCGGACAATCCGCTGGCGCCGGGGTGGAACATGCGGGCCTGCAAGTTGCATGGTTCTTCGCCGGCCGGCACATCGCGCGTATAGAAGTAGACGGCGTCGCTGCCGTCGCACGGGAAGGTTTTTGCGAACGCCGCGGCATCGGGCCTCGCCCGCCGCAACGCCTCGCGCGAGGCGACTTCCACCGCGAGGAAAGCCAGGCCGACCGAGATGATCTGCGGCGGATGCCGGTCAATCTTGACGTCGCCAGCCGACAGCGAGAGACAGGCCGCCGCCTGTTCGACACTGACATGCGACATCCGCTTCAGCGGCTGCGGCGCCGTGAATTCCGTGCTGACGACCCTGCCCTGCTCGCTCACGATCTCGACCGGCACCAGGCCCGCCTTTTCCTCGAGCAACAGCCGCGCCGGTGGCTTTTTTTCCGCCAGCGTCGCCAGCACAAAGGCTGTGCCGACATTAGGATGGCCCGCGAAGGGTATTTCGCGGTTCACCGTGAAGATACGAACCTGCGCGTCGTGGGCGGGCTCGCGCGGCGGCAGCACGAAGGTCGTCTCCGAATAGTTGAACTCAGTGGCGATCGCCTGCATCTGTTCAGTCGACAGCCCGCCGGCATCGAGCACCACGGCAAGCGGATTGCCACCGAAGGCGCGGTCGGTGAAAACGTCGACAGTGATGTAACGCCGCTGCATTTCTTCTCTCCCTTATCCCAGCCGCCACACGGCCATTGGCCGCTCGTAGCCCCTGACCTCCACCTCGCCGAGCGATACGGCATCGCGGCACGCTTCGCCCAGCGCGTCGCGAACCGCTTCGGAGATCAGGAATTGCGAGTTGAAATCCTTGTTGAGCGCTTCGAGCCGCGAGGCGAAGTTCACGGTATCGCCGATCACGGTGTATTCCTTGCGCCGCGGCGAGCCGATATTGCCTGCGACGACCTCGCCGAGGTGAATGCCGATCCCGATACGCAGCGGCCAGCTCGTCGCCTCGTTGATCCGCGCATTGGCTTCCAGCATCTCGCGCGCCGCGGCGACCGCCCGGTGCGCGGGATCCGGCGCCTCGAGCGGCGCGCCGAACAGCGCCAGAAATCCGTCGCCGAGAAACTTGTTCACGATGCCGCCGTGACGATCGAGAATATCGACCAGCACGGCAAAGGCGCCGTCGAGCCGGTTCACCACTTCCTGTGGCGTGCGCGTCCGCGCACCTGCGGTAAAACTGCGGAAATCGACGAACATGACGGCGACGCGGCGGATATCGCTCCCGGTCCCGACGCCCTCGGCCATCAGCCGCTCGACCACTTGCGGCGAGACGTGTTGGCCGAACAAATTGGTGATGCGGTCTCGCGCGGTCGCCGCCTTGATACTGGCCTCGAACTGCCGCCGCAGCTGGTGCCCGACGGCACCCGCGAGCATGCCGCAGATCAAGACGATCAGGCTGCGCGCGGCGTGATAGTAGAGCGGTTCGGCCTCTGCGCCGACAGCCGGATGATAGAACATCGCCATGCAAAACAACTGAACGGCGGCGACCGCGCCGGTGAAGGTCGAGAGCCAGAAATCCAGCCGCAGCGTGGAGAGGATGATGAAGATGAAATAGATCATCGGCGTCACGAATCCGAGCGCGGCCACCGACCCCATGCTGTTGATGTGAAGCGCCAGCGCGATGGTCGGCATCGACGTCTCGATCAGCGCGCCGATATAGCGCCGGACCACCGGCAGGTCGCGGCCCTGCCGCATATGGCGGGTGATCTGGCTATGCACCCACAGCTCGAACAGGATGAACGGCCCGATGATCGAATAGAGGTATTCCGGCTTCAGATTGCCGTGCCAGACCCGGCTCACCGCCTCGGATGCGAAGAAATAGATGGTCCACAGGATGATCGCGAGCAGCGCGGTGGTCGCGATCAGAGCCTTGATACGCAACAGCTCGGTCGTCATCACTTCCTGCATCAACGCGCGCTGGAAGTCGGCTGATACCCCCGAATCTTGGTCGCTCTTCCCTTTGCCCCAGAACCCAGCCATCGCCTCACCTGCTATCCCGGACGCGTATGGACGACGCCTGGGCTTCTCCGTAATTGCGAGCCAACAGGTCGGCGCAAAGCGGCGCCCGATGGCAGGCTCGGCGAAGCATCCATTGCCCCGTTGAAGAAGCATGGATTGCTTCGCTTCGCTCGCAATGACGAATGGACCCACCGCACAACCTTCTTGCTGCCAGCACTTATAACCTCAATCGAGCGTGCGACGGAAGCGTGTCACCGCGATCGTCATCGCAATCAGCATCAGTGCAATGAGTGCAATCGTGTCGTATTGCAGGTTGGAGGGAGCGGCGCCTTTCAGCATGATGGCGCGGACGATGCGGATGTAATGGGTCAGCGGCAGGCCCTCGCCGAGGTATTGCGCCCAGACCGGCATGCCCGCGAACGGAAACATGAATCCGGACAACAGAATGCTGGGCAGGAAGAACATCATCGACATCTGCATTGCCTGCAACTGGTTCTGCACGATGGTGGAGAAGGTGTAGCCGATCGACAAATTGGTGGTGATGAACAGCGTAGTCAGCAACGCCAAGAGCACCACGCTGCCGAGAATCGGTACGCCGAACAACAGGACCCCGATGCTGACGATCAGCAAGGCCTGCACGAAACCGACGATCACGTAGGGAATGATCTTGCCGAACATCACCTCCACCGGCTTGATCGGCATCGACAAGAGGCTCTCCATGGTGCCGCGTTCAATTTCGCGCGTCACCGATAGCGCGGTGAAGATCAGCATGGTCATGGTCAGGATGGTGCCGACCAGGCCCGGCACGATGTTGAGCCGCGATTCCGCGGCCGGGTTGTAGCGGGCATGCGCTCTGATCTCGAACGGCATCGCGGGCGGATCGCCGATGTGAAGGTCGTGCGCGAGCGCGGTCTGCATTACCATTCCAAGCGCGCCGAGTGCCGAGCCGGCCGCGACCGGATCGGTGGCGTCGGCGGCGACGAGCAGCGCCGGACGGTCGCCGCGCCGTACCGCGCGCTCGAAGCCGCGCGGGATCTCGACCCCGAACAGCACCTTGCCCGACTGCAGGAGATCGTCGAATTCGGCGACGCTGTGTACTTCGCGGGTGAAGCGGAAATAGCTGGTATTCTCCAGCGCCTTCAGTACCGAGCGCGCCAGATCGCTGTCCTCCTGGATCAGCACCGCCGTCGGCAGACGGCGGGGCGTGGTGTTGATGGCATAGCCGAACAGGAGCAACTGCATCACCGGGATCATCACGATCATCGCGAACGAGACGCGGTCGCGGCGGAGCTGGATGAATTCCTTGACCAGCATCGCAAAGCTGCGCCGCCAGAAGCCGAAGGCCGGCTCCGGCACGTCGCGATTTTGGCTGGCAGCATCGGTTGCACTCATTGGAAATTATCCTTTGAGCGGTTCATGAGGTCGATGAACACGTCTTCCAGCGACGGCTCGCTGTCCTCCCAGCGCCATCCGCTCTTATCGCGATAAGGCGCGATGGTCGCCTCCAGCGCGGATTTGTCGCGCCCCGAGACGTGCAGGCTGGTGCCGAACGGCGCCACCATGTCGACGCCCGGCTTGCCGGCGAGTTCGGCGGCAAGCCCGTTGAGATCGTCGCCGGAAACTGTCCAGGTCGACAACGCCGATTTCGCGATCACCTCGTCCACCGTGCCATGCGCCAGCAGGTGGCCATAGGCAATGTACGCGATCTCGTGGCAGCGCTCGGCCTCGTCCATGTAATGGGTGGAGACCAAAACCGTCAGCCCTTCGGCGGCCAGCGCATGGATCTCATTCCAGAAATCGCGCCGCGCCTTGGGATCGACGCCGGCGGTCGGCTCGTCCAATAGCAGCAGTCGCGGATTGGGCAGCGTGCAGGCGCCGAGCGCCAGGCGTTGTTTCCAGCCGCCGGAAAGCTCGCCGGCAAGCTGCTCCTCGCGGCCGTTCAGGCCGATGCGCTGGATCATGTCGGCCGCGGCGCCCCGCGCGTCGCGCAGGCCGTAGAGCCGGGCGACGAATTCCAGGTTCTCGCGCACCGAGAGGTCCTGATACAGGCTGAAGCGCTGGGTCATATAGCCGACCTGCCGCTTGATCTTGTCGGCGTCGCGGCGGATGTCGTAACCGAGGCAAGTGCCCTCGCCGGCATCGGGCGTCAACAGCCCGCACAGCATGCGGATGGTGGTGGTCTTGCCGGAGCCGTTCGGACCGAGGAAGCCGTAGATCGAGCCGCGCTTCACCTGCATCGAGAGATCATGCACGACTTCGCGGCCGCCGAACGATTTTGACAGGCCCTCGACATTGATGGCGATATCCGGGCTTGATGCAGGCACTGTGTTCATCGCTTGTCCGCCACTGGCGTCCGGGGATTGAGGAACACGCTGATCGGCTGGCCGACACGCAGCACGTCGGGCCGGCTCGGCCGCGCCTGGATCAGGTAGACCAGCTTGTTGCGCTCATCGAGGCTGTAGATGACCGGTGGTGTATATTCCGCCGTCGTCGCGATGAAATAGATCTTCGCCGTCAGGTCGGCCGCGCAATTGTCGCACGTCACCCTCACCTCGTCACCGATCGCAAGCTTCGGCAGTTCCGTCTCCGGCACGAAGAAGCGCAGCTTCATGTTACCGGGCGGCATGATCGACAGCACCGGCCGCTGCGCCGGCACCATTTCGCCCTCGCGAAAATAGATCTGCTGGATGGTGCCGCCGACCGGCGCAAAGCCGCTCCGCCGCGCCAGCCGGGTCTGGGAAGTATTGACGCGGGCTTCCGCGACGCGCAACGCCGAGGTTGCCGAATCGAGGTTGGCCTGCGTGCCGGAGCCGGTCTTGCTCAGTGACGCGGCGCGGTCATAGGTCTGCTGCGCATTGGCGAGCGTCGCCTTGTTCTGATTGAGGTCGGCCTGCTGCAAATCGTCGTCGACCGTATAGAGCTGCATGCCGGGCTTCACCTCGTCGCCCTCGCGCACGTTGAGTTTGGTGACACGGCCGCTTTCGTCGGGGCTGACGAAGATCATGTCGGCCTCGACCCAGCCCTGGAAGCCCGGATCCCTGCGCTCGTTGCAACCACCGAGCACGGCGGCCAGCGCCAGTGCGACCAGGATCGTTATCGTTCGCGACGAAGTCATGCTGTTCTCCGTTCGCCAAAAATCAGATCGAGATGCACCCGGAACATTTCGAGCGCATCCAGTGGCGCATGTCTGCTGAAAAGGCTCTGCCAGATCACGGCGATGAGCGCGGGCGCCACCATGATTTGCGGAAACCGCGCCAGGTTCTTGTGTTGGATCTCGCCGCGCGCGATGCCGAGTTCGATCAGCGCACGCATGCCCGCGAGGCCTCGCGACACCACTTCGCGGTAATAGAAGTCCGCTACTGCAGGAAATCGCGGGCCTTCGGCGACGATCAGCCGCACAAGGTCGCCGCGCCGTGTCGTGGCCACCTCCTCGATGAAGGTTTTGGCAAACCCCTCCACCATGTCGCGCACCGAGGCCCCGGGCTGCGGCGGTGTCGCCCAGAGGCGGGTGACCAGCGGCACGATGGCGGTCCGGATCAGCTCCTCGAACATCGATTCCTTGTCCTTGAAGTGCAGGTAGATCGTGCCCTTGGCGACCCCGGCGCGCTTGGCGATGTCGTCGAGGCGTGTCGCCGCAAACCCGCGCGCAATGAACTCATCCATCGCCGCCGCGATAATGGCGCCGCGCCGCTCGGCCGCCCGCTGGGCTCGGTTGGAGGCCGGCTTCGGCTTAGGGGACGTCGGCGCCCTCGCTCCGGTCCGGCGATTGGCCGGCTTCGGAGCTGGTTTCCTGGCGGCTTTGGTAGCTTCACTTGTCATGCTTAATTTATGACTGACCGGTCAGTCACTGTCAATCCGCCACTGGAAGTGGCCTTTCACATGGGCGTGAGCGTCGCTGCAAACGGCCGATCGCGCCGCTTCGCGGGGGATTTTGCGTCTCGCCAAAGAAGCGTCACATCCCATGCAGCGGGATGTCGCTATGGCGTTTCCAGGTCATTGCGAGGAGCTGACGAAGCAATCATCTCTCCGCGCATAAGGCGGCAATGGATTGCTTCGCTGCGCTCGCAATGACAGTGAAGCACCGAAGCGCCACAACGAGTCGTCATGCCCCGCGAAGGCGGGCATCCAGTACGCTGCCGCTCTATGAGTTTGATCATCAATGTCTCTGGAATACTGGATCGTCCGCCTTCGCGGACGATGACGGGCGAATGCGTATCGGCGTTCTCGCGACGCATCGCGCCCGAGGTTTGCGTCTTGATGTCCCCTCCCCAAAATCGGAGGGTGCAGGGAATGCCGGGTGCTTGCTGCACCCGCGGTCTCGTGTGCAAAGGCGCTAAGAGATGCGCACACGAGCATACAGGTACAGCCGAGGCACTCCGGCATTCCCTGCGCAATGGTTTGACGGCTTATGCCGCGCTCTCCCCGGAGAGGAATTCCTCTTGCCTCCGTCGCTGCCGGCTTGATGGCTCATCGATCCGGTTGGATCAAATTCGCCACCGGCAGCTTGGCACCAGCCACGGGTGTCGGGACCACACGGTTTGCCGTACGCAATAGCGTCGTTCATCTTGCGCGCCCACTTTGCGCGCCGACGCCCTCGCGTCCACCGCATCCCGCCTCGCGTTCGTGACGACCGCGATACGCCCCTCTTTTCGAGACGGGACGGCGCGGAAATAGCCAGTGATTTGGGGTCGCGAACAAGGGGAATATATTTGCGAACACGACTGGACGACCCAAATCAGGTTGAATCTGTTTGATGAGCTAGCCGGAAGTAGTCTGGCCAACGTCCTTGGCCTTGCTACAGTTGCGAGCAGCCTGCCATTCATTCCCTGCTTGTAGCGGTGGGCTGATTTGCAGGTTGCAACGGAGAACGCAGATGGGCAGGTTCGCAGCAAGGTTCTCTCGCGACTGGTGGCCGCGGGGCAAGAGCAAATCCGCTGATGACGCGGAGCTTTCTTCCGAACGAATTGAGGGCGGCGATCGGCGACGACTGCTGCAGGCGCTCTCCGCCATGGCCGGCGGCGCCGCCTTGGCGATGCCGCAGACCGCTGTCGCGAAAGATGCGAGCGAGTTGCCACCGCCAAAGCGGGCGCTGACTGGCCGCAATGAGGCCGGCAAGTCGGTGTTCAAGTCCTTTGACATCACGCCCAAGGTGGTGGAGATCGATACCAATCCGGGGCTGACTTTCTATGAACTCTACATGACAGAAGGCGTGCCAGCGCTCACCGGCCAGGAGCCGGACCCGATGCTCAAATCGACGAAAGCGTTTCCCGACCCAGGCGGCACGATGTTTCGCCTGATTTCTTATCCGCCCAGGCGTCCCGAAGGCTACAAGCCGCCGCCCGGCGTGACGTTCGAGAGCGCGCTGAGAGAATTGTCGGAAAAGGTCCCCGGCATGGGCGACCATTTCGAGCGCGAAGCTCCGGGCATGCACACGACCGACACCATCGATTATGGCGTCGTGGTTCGCGGCGAGATGACGCTGGAATTGGACGACGGGCAGAAGGTGCATTTGCGCCAGGGCGATTGCATTGTGCAAAACGGTACGCGCCATCGCTGGCGCAATCCGTTGCCGGAGCCCTGTCTCATGGCCTTCATCTCGATTGGCGGGAAGCGCGGCTGATCCGACCAAAGCCCAATAGTGTCGAAGAACGTCCGCGGTATCATTACAAAGTGTCGCCGGAACGGCCCTCGCCCGAGGGAAAGAAGGGGTGACCGCATGACATCAGACGGAATCGCCTTAGCTGCCATTGTCATCCTGCTTTTTCCGATGGGCTATTTTTTTCTGGCCTCGCCTGCCTTTCTGCTGGTGAAGCTCGACATCCCGCCTGTCGCGCAATTGTTGCGCGGCATGTTCAATGCCCATTTTCTGATGTTGCGCATTGCCGCTCTCATCGGGATGGTGGCCTTTGCCACGGCCGGTCGGCCGGTTTTCGCCTTTGGAATCGCGTTAATCGCGGCGGTCGCGATCTGGGGGCGCGGCTGGTTCTTGCGGCAGTGGGATGCCCAGCTTAGCGCCCGGGATGCCGGCGACGCCGCTGCGGTGCGCCGGCTCCGCCAACTGCATTGGGGCGGCATGCTGTCCAACACAGTCCTGCTGGCCGCTGTGGTGAGCAGCATTCCCTATATAAGTGCCACGTCGGCCTGACGATCAGGATCGCAACGGAAGCGAGCCTGATCTTTACACACTCACCCCTTGCGCATTTTGCCGAGCAGGTAGTTGTCGTAATAGTTTTCCGCGATCTGCGTATAGAACAGCACTTCCTTCATGTACGCGTCGTGGCTCTCCTTTGTCTTCTTGAACAGCGGGCTCTTCTCGGCAATTTCGTTCAAATGGTCTTGCGTGGCCTTGTAGCAGGCTTCCATGACCGGCTGCGGAAACGCACGCAGCTCCGCCCCGTTGGCGACGAGCCGCTTCAGGGACGCAGGATTGACGCTGTCGTATTTTTCGATCATCCACGCGCCTGCCGCCGAACCGGCCTGGTTGAGGACCGCCTGGTATGGCTTGGGAAGCGCATTCCACTTCTCTTCGTTTACGACCATGTGCAGCATCGCCCCACCTTCCCACCAACCGGGGAAGTAGTAGTACTTCGCCACCTTGTAGAAGCCGAGCTTCTCATCGTCATAGGGACCGACGAACTCCGCGGCATCGATCGTCCCTCGCTCGAGCGCTGGATATACGTCACCGCCCGCGATCTGCTGCGGCACGACACCGAGCCTTGCGAGCACATGGCCGCCCATGCCTGCGATGCGGAACTTAAGGCCTTTGAGATCGTCGACGGTCTTGATCTCCTTGCGGAACCAGCCGCCCCATTTGCGTGCCGGAATTGCCGCACAGAATCGCATGCGCATTGAAGGGCTTCAGCGCTTCATTGCAGAGATCAGCGCCGCCGCCGAACGTCCACCAGGAATGCTGATGGCGATGGTTCATGCCAAAGGGCGCGCCCGTCGCATAGGCCAGGGCCGGCTCCTTGCCGATATAGAAATAGAGCGGCGTCTGCGCGATCTCGACGGTCGCGACGCTCACCGCATCGAGGGCCTGCAAGCCGGGCACGATCTCGCCCGCCGCAAAGGTCTGGATCTGAAACGTGTTGTCGGTGGCATCAGCCACGTACTTCGCGAAAGTCTGCGCCGTGCCGAAGATGGTTTCGAGCGATTTCGGAAAGCTCGAGGTCAAACGCCACTTGATCTCGGGCGCACCTTGCGCGATCGCAGGCGCCGCAACCAGCGTCGTCGCGCCGACCACAGCGCTGCCTTTGAGGAACGTACGGCGTTTCATACTGTGCTTACTCCCTAAAATGAAAGTCGATTGGCGTGGGCGCAAAGGGCCTTCCCCCCGTTTGACCTCACCATAACGGACTTCGAGGCATGCGTGGAAGAACAACCTCACCGTGATCAGGCAGATTGCCGCTTGAACCGCCTCAATCGGACCAGCATTATTTGTCCGGGGGGCGCCGTCTCCAGAGCGCCCTCTCCTGGGAGGTTACAGATGAAAGCTTTCACATGGAGTGCGGTGATCACGCTTGCATTTTCCGCTGCGGCCTACGCGCAAGCACCAACCTGGACGGTCCCGTCCGAAAGCCAACGCTGTCCATCGAAGTGGGGCGCCGCCGACGAGCGCGGTTCGGCCAATCACCAGAAGCCGGCGGCCGTGTTGAACGCCGCGAAGCTGATCAGGAACGGCGAGGTGATCGAGCTGGCGCATGTGCTTGGTCCCAACATGGCGTTCTTCGGAACGCGGCGCTTCGACATGCATACCAAGCGCACGTTCATGAACCAGTTCTCCAACATGCGCGGCTCGAACGAAGAGATTATCATCACCGAGCTCGGCCAGGTCGGCACGCAGTTCGACGGCTTTGCGCACCAGACCCATCTCAATAGCTGGTACAATTGCCAGAAGGTCGACGAGAATACAGATCGCACCGGCTTCAAGAAGTTCGGCATCCATAATGTGGGTGCGCTGTTCACGCGCGGCGTCCTAATCGACGTTGCGGGTTTCAAGGGCGTTGAGATGCTGGGCGACAATTACGAAATCACGGTGGACGATCTGGAGGGCGCTCTGAAGAAGCAAAACTTGACGCTGCAGCCCGGCGACGCGGTGATCATCCATACCGGATGGGGCAAGCTCTACGGCAAGGACAACCCGCGCTACGTGAAATCCTGCCCGGGCATCGGCGTGCAGGCCGCGCTCTGGCTTGCCACAAAGGACCCGATGCTGCTCGGCGCCGACAACTGGCCAGTCGAAGTCGCGCCCAACCCCGACAAGCAATTGTCACTGCCCGTGCACCAGATCGCGCTCGTGGTGAACGGAATCCATCTCCTGGAGAACCTCAAGCTCGACGAGCTCGCGCAAAAGGGCGTCGGAGAATTCGCTTTTGTAATGCAGCCGCTCAAGATTCAGGGCGGCTCGGGCTCCACGGTCTCACCGATCGCCGTGAGGTAGCGGCTTATGACCACTGGTGGCAAGTAGCCGCATTGGCGAAGCGATATGCGGGGCCCAGACCCGGATGTCGCTTCCGCCTTCGCTTTTCGAGCTACGGCGGACAAGTCGCTCATCCGGGCTACGCCTGCTGATCGAACCAGAACCGAGGCTCGAGATTTTTGGTTCGGCGCGTCCTGTTCACGCCAACGGACTACTCCTCGGTCGGGCCGGGAAGGAGACGACGAAGGCGCTGAGCTTCGTGCCACGCCGCAACAACCTCCTTGCTAAGACGAGCGAGCCTGCTTGCCGAGTGCACGAGAATGAGTGTGATCATGGCTGCCGGCCCGGCTTGGTGAGCAGACGCCCGGTCTGACCCTCGGCGTCGTCAGTCAGCTTGAACCCGCGGGCGGCAAGGTGCTGCTCAACGACGCGGTCAGCCCGTCGCTGACGGGCTTCGATTTGAACGCGCAACAATCGGTTGAAAAACGAGGGTTTTCTGGTCGGGGCAGAAAACCAGGCCCCAGTGGTGAGTACGTTCGCCATGGATGGCTCCCTTAATCGGAGTTGTCCCTGGGCGAATTTCCTTCCCTGACTCGAGAGATAGGTATTGGTGTCAGCAAATGCGAGACCAAATACCTCGCAATCATGCATCAATTTTGCACCTCGCCGCGCAAAATGCGCGGCGCAATCACATGGCTGTGATATCAAATACGCATGTCCGCCGAACCAGGCGAATCATCGATGCTGCGAGATCGCTGGGCAAAGTGTGAGTCGCGAGCGCTCACCTCGCAAACGGGTTCACCCAGCCTCCCCGGCCGGCCGGCGCGCGCGGCGGATAGGCTGTCTCGAGATAGTTCAGCACCTTTTCGCGATCCTTGTCGTCGAGCGGCGGCATGTTGTGGCGGCGGATCATCAAATTGATCGAATCCTCCCACTGCGCGCGCGTCATGCCCTGCTGCGCCACCAGGCGGAAACCATGGCAGGCGGTGCAGGCGTAGAAGGCTTCATCGCGGCCGGGTCCTGCGGCAAACTCCTCCGGACTTTCGTCACGCGGCGTGAAGCCGATTTGCGCCACGGCCGGCGCCATCCAAAGCGCGCCGGCCACCACGAACCACGCAAAGCGCTGCATCAACCGACCAGCACGGCGATGCGGTGCATGGCGTTCCCGCCATAGCCTTGCGGATTCCAGAAGCCGGACTGATGCGGCTGCATCGCGCCCTTGGAATCGGTGGCGCGCGCCCAGATCTCGAAGTAGCCGTCACTCGGCAGTTTCAGGGTCGCGGTCCAGCGCTGCCAGTCATACTTGTTCTTCGGCTTTTCAAGCGTGGCCCGCTGCCAGCTCGCGCCGAAATCGGTGGAGATATCCACCTGCTTGACAGTGAGATCGCCGGCCCAGGACGCGCCGCGCAGTTTCAGCTCCTTGGTGCCGGCCGCGAACTTCGCCCCGTTCGCGGGATTGGTGATGATCGAGCGCACCGGCATCGATTCCAGGATGCGGAAGTTCGCCGGGTCGGCCTTGCCGCCGGGCACCATCGGCTTGATCGCCGTGCGGTAGGAAAACTCCGTCATGCCGGGGCCGTCATGCTCGCGGTCGCGGATGGTGATGCGCGTCAGCCATTTCTGCGAGGCAGAACCTGCCCAGCCCGGCACGATCAGCCGCACCGGCCCGCCATGGATGTTCGGCAGCGGCTGGCTGTTCATGCCCCACACGATCATCGTATTCGGGTCCATTGCCTTTTCCAACCGCACGCCGCGCGAGATGCTGGGCTTATTGGCGTCGCCCGACAGATGCAGGTCGGCCGCATAATGGGCGGTGTATTTTGCGGATGGCTTCAACCCGGCCTTCTTGAGCAGATCGGCGAGCGGAATGCCGGTCCATTCGGCGCAGCCGGCGCCGCCATTGGTCCACTGGTTGCCGCGCGCCGGCGGCGAGAAGCCTGCGCGGCCGTTGCCGCCGCACTCCAGCACCATGCGCCGCGTCACCGCCTTGTATTTCGATTTCAACTCGCCGACCGTGATCTCGAGTCTGTTGTTGACCTCGCCGTCGATGGTGATTTTCCAGGAGTCGGGATCCTTCGCCTCCTCGGGGATCTGCCCATTGTTGCGGATGTAAAACTTCTCGATCGGCGTGGTGTCATCGTCGAGCAGGCTTTCGGGCGTCTCGGCGACCAGCGGCTTTTCGCCGAGCACGACGAGGCCTTCGTGCTTGCCGGGGAATTTCAGGTACTGCGGTCCCTTCGCCGGCGCGGGCGCGGCAGCCGATGGGGGCGCGGCGGGCGGAGCGGTCTGCGCGTGAGCCTTGGGAATGCCGCTGTCGTTGCGAGAGAATGGCATGGCGCCGCCTATCACCGCGCCGATCGCAGCCAGCCCTGAACTGCCCAAAAACCTGCGCCGGTTGGTATCGAAGTTGTTGCCGTTGGGCGCATCGCGCCTGGACTCCCGCGCCATGATATCCTCCTTCGTTGCCCTATGCCGGGCTTTTTGGCCGCAGTTCCGTTCGGGAAACCGGCTGGCGGGAGTATTCGCGTTTTGCGGCCTTGCTGCAAGACCGCCGGGCGCAAGCGCTAGCTGTGAAACTTCAGCCCGTCGATGATCTTGTCGATCACCTTGCGCTCGGCGCGCATTGCGAGGCCGACGAGGTTGAGCTCGGCGCGGATCACGCCCTGGACTACCTCGCGGTTGGCGGCATCGTGCGTGGTCTTGAACATGTCCTCGGTATAGATGGCGGGCGTCACGTTGCGGGCGAGCGCCCGTTCGAGCGCGCGGGAGATCGCCGGACGGTCGGCGCCGTAGATCAGAATCGGCTGGCCGATCAGCGACAGATATTTGGTGCCTGAGCCGTCGAGATAAGGCTCGCCGATACATTCGGGAAAACCAGCTGCAATGCCGCCGGCCAGGAAGGAAGCGACGTTGAGTTTTTGCCAGGCTTCGAGATCGGTCCGGATGATGACCGCGATCTTGGTGTCGAATTGCATAATGTCTCCCGGTGCGATCGTCATTCCGGGGCGCGTCGCAGACGCGAACCCGGAATCTCGAGATTCTCAGGTGCGCAATTGCGCACCATAGTTCGATGCTCTGCATCGCCCCGGAATGACGGCGAGTCTATCACCCCTTGGCGTCGCAGGCCCAGGCGCGGATGACGCATTCCTTGCCGCCGAATTCGTAGCACTTCTTTGTCGCGGCGTTGAGCGAAGTCGAAATCTTGGGTTTCACGGCATAACCGTGGGGACCGCAGGGATTGGTCATGTCGACGGCGAACGCGGCGCAGGCGCGTTTCATGGTGATCGCGGCGCAGGTGCCCTTGCACTGCTTCAGCGCCGCGGTGCGCGCGTCGGCCTCGCTGGCATAATCATAGGCCTGGCCGTAAGCGCCGCACTTGCCGATCGCGACCGCGCCGGCCGCCCACGCCTTGGTGATGTAGCTCGAGACGGCCAGTAGCAGCGTCAATGCAACGACGAACAATGCGCGGTGTTGCGCCGCGACGGTCGAAACAATCAAAATCCCCTCCCCCCGAGGTAACAGGCAGAGTTCTAAGCCCGCGGGAGTTTCCACTTGGTGAACGGGAGGTTTCGCAGGGGTGGGCAAAGCCAACGGGTCCGCGCGTAGCGCGGCCCGATGACAGGCTCCGTGTGCCCACCATCCAAACCGAGCCATTGGGATAGATTGTGGGCACGGCGCAAGTGCGCCTTTGCCCACGCTTACGAATCTACCCGCGCCGCGCCGCTTCCAGCGCTTGCGGCGTGTCGATGTCGAGGAAGGCGCTCTGGCCATCGACCGGCACTTCGGCGACCGCTTCGGTGTGCTTGGCGATCAGGTGACGGGCGCCGACGTCGCCATCCAGCGTCATCAATTCCTTGAAGAAGCGCCGCGACCACAGCACCGGATTGCCACGGCGGCCGTCGCTGACGGGGACCGCGATCAGATGGCCGCGGTCCGGCGCAAAGGTCTCGATCAACTGGTCGATCAGCTGTGCGGAGATCAGCGGCATGTCGCCGAGGCAGACGATCGCGCCGTCGGCGTTTTCGGGCACCGCCGCGATGCCGGTCTTCACCGACGAGGCCAGCCCGCCGGCGAAATCCGGGTTGCGGACGAACTTTACCTTGAGGCCGGCCAGCGCCTGCTCGACCAGATCGGCCTGGTGGCCGGTGACGACGATCACGTCCGTTGCCTTCGAAGCCAGCGCCTGCTCGGCCACGATGCGCACCAGCTTCTTGCCGTCGATCTCGGCCAGGAGCTTGTTGGGACCGCCCATCCGCGTCGACCGGCCGGCCGCAAGCACGATGGCCGTGACGTTGCGGTCGGCTTCGGTATCGGCAACCGTGCGCGGCTGCGGCCTTGTCACGATTTCCATCAACAGGCCGCCGACGCCCAGGCCGGTGATTTCAGCGCGCGTGACTTTCAGACCCGCCATCAGCCGCATCAGCACCCAGTCAAAACCGTTTTCCACCGGCGAGCGGGCGCAGCCCGGCGCGCCCAGCACCGGCACGCCGCCGGCGCTGCCGATCAGCAGCAGATTGCCGGGATCGACCGGCATGCCGAAATGCTCGATGGCGCCGCCGATTTCGGTGATCGCCGCCGGAATCACGTCGCGGCGGTCGGCGATCGCGGACGCGCCGAACACGATCACCAGTTCGGCCCCGAGCCCCAGCAATTCCTTGATGGACGCAGCCAGCGCTGCCTCGTCATGCGGCACGCGCCGCTCGGCAATGATGCTGGCAGCGGCCGGCGCCAGCCGCTCCGCCGTCACCCGCAAGGTCTTGTCGATCACTTTTGGCGAGAGCCCCGGCAGCAGCGTGGAAACCACGCCGACACGCTTGATGACGTAAGGCGCAATTCGCAGCACGTCCCGGCCCGCGGCAGCCACAGCCGCATCGCGCAGCGTCGCCTCGACCCCGAACGGAATGAGTTTTACCGTCGCGATCATCTCGCCTTCGACCACCGGCTTGAAAGCCGAAAGCGTCGCAAAGGTGATGGCTTCGTCGACGCCGTTGATGCGGTCGACCGCGGCGCGGTCCACCACCAATACACCGGCTTGCGCCGCAAACAGATTGGCGCGGCCGGTAAAGGCGCGCTCGACGGTGACGCCTTCGCCGGCAACGGCCTGCGCGACGCTGGCGGCGGCTTCGTCTTCGGAGACGTCGCCCTCCTCCAGCCGCACCACGACGATTTCCTTGACACCAGCCTTGTTGAGCGCCTCGACTTCGGCGGGACCGATCGTGGTGCCTTTCTTCAGCACCAGCGATCCCTGCCGCAGCGTGTGCACGGTGACGCCGCCAATCGCATCGGCAGGACTGGCGGGACCGAACTTCATGCCGCCTGCACCTTCGCGGTTTGCTTGACGCCTTCCTTGGGCAGCCGCAGTTCGGCAGTGATCTCGGCCATGATCGCGACCGCGATCTCTGATGGCGACACCGCACCGATCGAAAGCCCGATCGGTGCATGAATGCTCGCGATGTCGGCATCCGACGCGCCCTGCGCCTTCAGCCGCTCGGCGCGTTTGGCGTGGGTCTTTCGCGAGCCCAGCGCGCCGATATAGAAGCAGTCGCGCTCGAACGCGTGCAGCAGCGCCGGGTCGTCGATCTTCGGATCATGCGTCAGCGCGACAAACGCCGTGTAGTGATCGATGTTGAGCGGCGGCAGCGCCACATCAGGCCATTCCGCGATCAGCGGCACGTCGGGAAAGCGTTCGGGGCTGGCGAACGCCGTGCGCGGATCAACCACCGTCACGTCGTAATCGAGCGAACGTGCGAGCGGCGCCAGCGCCTGGCTGATATGGACTGCGCCGACAATGACAAGCCGTGCAGTCGGGGCGTAGACGTTGAGAAACAGTTTCTTGCCGCCGCTCTCGACCATGCCGCTCTTGCCCATGCGGAGCTGCTTTGAAAGCTCGGCACCGAGCGGATCGGTCGCGATATCCTTGGCTTTCACCAGCCGCTGATCGCCATTGGCGACGTCGGTGACCACGATGACCGGCCGGCGCGCGGCGCGCTCGGCATTGACCTGTGTGAGGGTTTCCAGCTTCACGATTGACCCACCTTCTCGACGAAGACGCGGATGGTGCCGCCGCAGGACAGCCCGACATTCCAGGCGGTCTCGTCGGCAACGCCGAATTCGAGCATTTTGGGCTTGCCGCTGGCGATCACATCCAGCGCTTCGGTCACGACGGCGCCTTCGACGCAGCCGCCGGAAACCGACCCCAAAAACGTGCCGTCATCATTGATGACGAGGCTTGAGCCGGCCGGCCTCGGGGCCGAGCCCCAGGTCTCGACCACGGTCGCGAGCGCCACGCCATGACCGGCCTTCTGCCAGTTCTCGGCGGCCTGCAGAATGTCTTCGTCGCGGTTGAGCATTTTGACGCCCTTTCAAGCTGCTGAGCGGATGCGGCTCATGTGATGCGGCGGCGGCGGCGCCGAAAGCGCCGCGATCAGCCCTTCCATCGAGGTCAAGTTATGCACCGGGCGGAATTCGTCAACGTGCGGCAGCATCATTTTGATGCCCTGCGCCTTGGCCTCGAAGGCGCTATAGCGCAAAAGCGGGTTGAGCCAGATCAGGCGGCGGCAGGAGCGGTGCAGCCGGTCCATCTCGAAGGCGAGCTTGGCGTCCGCCTCGCGCTCCAGCCCGTCCGAGATCAGCAGCACGATGGCGCCCTGCCCGAGCACGCGGCGCCCCCACAATTTGTTGAAGCTGTGCAGCGAGGTGGCAATCCGGGTGCCGCCAGCCCAGTCTTCCACCGAGGACGAACAGCTCGCCAAGGCTTCGTCGGGATCCTTTGCCCGCAGCGCCCGCGTCACGTTGGTGAGGCGGGTGCCGAACAGGAACACCGAGACGCGCTTGCGCGCGTCGGTGATGGCATGGAGGAAATGCAGGAACAGGCGGGTATATTCGCTCATCGATCCAGAGATATCCAGGAGCGCCACGATCGGCGCCGGCTTCTCAATCCTGCCGAGCTTTCGGATGTCGATGATCTCGCCGCCGGTGCGCAAGGAGCTGCGCAGGGTGCGGCGCATGTCGAGGCGAAGCCCCTTGGCATCGGGCTGGTAGCGGCGGGTGCGCAGCTCCGCCTGCGGCAGCTTCATATTGGCGATAGCGCGGGTGACTTCGGCGATCTCGGCCGCGCTCATCTGCGCAAAGTCTTTCTTCTGCAGGATCTCCTTGTCGGAGACCGACAGTTTCAATTCCTGCTGCTGCTCGTGCTGCGTCTCATCGCGCATCGAGGGCTGCGCCATCGCCTCCTGCACGCGGCGCGAGGCCGGTCGCGGCTTCTTTTTGGCGTGATCCGGCAGCGGCACCGAATCCAACATGTGCTTCCAGTCCTCGGCGGCGCGGAAGAACAGGTCGAAGGCTTGGGCGAAGATCAGCATATGCTCATGGCGCTTGACGAAGATCGCCTCCAGCGTGGCGTAGACGTCGGCGCGGTTGCCGATTTCGATTGCTTGCAGCGCGTCGAGTGCGTCGATCACCGCGCCGGGGCCGACGGGAATGCCGGCGGCGCGGAGCGCGCGGGCGAAGCCGACGACGTTGTCGGCCATGTGGCCGGTCGGGGGATTGAGGTGGTCGATGGTGGTCATGGTGCGCTAACCTCTCCGTCATTCCGGGATGGTGCGTTAGCACCAGACCCGGAATCTCGAGATTCTCAGGTGCACAATTGCGCACCGTAGTTCGATGCTGCGCATCGCCCCAGAATGACGGCGCGTGCTGTCACGCCGCGCGAAACTAATCTTCGCTCGTCGCGTCCTTCAAAACCTTTTGCAGCGTGTCGCCCTGCATCCGCGCGATGTCGTCCTGGTACTTCAACAGCGCGCCGAGCGTGTCGCCGACCAGTTGCGGCGTCAGCGAGCGGGCGTCGAGCTCGGTCAGGGCGGTGGCCCAGTCGATGGTCTCCGCAACGCCCGGCGATTTGTAGAAATCCTGGTCGCGCAGCGCCTGCACGAAGTGGACGACCTGCTGAGAGAGTTTCGCAGAAATGCCCGGCACGCGCGACTTGACGATCGCAAGCTCCCGCTCGGCCTCGGGGTAATCGACCCAGTGATAGAGGCAGCGGCGCTTCAGCGCGTCATGGATCTCGCGGGTGCGGTTCGAGGTGATGATGACGATCGGCGGGTGCGGCGCCTTGATGGTGCCGAATTCAGGGATCGTGACCTGGAAGTCGCTGAGGATTTCGAGAAGATACGCCTCGAACGCCTCGTCGGCCCGGTCGAGTTCGTCGATCAGGAGCACCGGCGCTCCGGCGACGTCTGGCTCCAGTGCCTGCAGCAGCGGGCGCTTGATCAGGAAGCGTTCAGCGAAAATATCCGACGACAATTGCTCGCGATCGGTGTCACCGGCGGCTTCCGCCAGCCGGATCGCGATCATCTGCGCCGCACTGCTCCACTCGTAGACGGCGGAGGCAACGTCGAGACCCTCGTAGCATTGCAGGCGGATCAGCTTGCGCCCCAGCGCCGCCGACAGAACCTTCGCGATTTCGGTCTTGCCGACACCCGCCTCGCCTTCGAGAAACAGCGGCCGGCCCATGCGCAGCGACAGATAGGTCACCGTCGCCAGCGACCGCTCGGCGAGATAGCCGCGCGAGGTCAATAGCTCCAGCATCCCATCGACGGATTTGGGTAGCGTCGATGCACTCATGGGATAGCCAATCTTAATGAGCCGGAAAGCGGCAAACCTACTTCGCCGTCGCGGCTTCGACGGCACGGCGGGCCAGGACGCCGATCAGATGTGCGCGGTATTCGGCGCTGCCGTGCAGATCGCTGTTCAGTCCCTCCGGCGATACCGAGATGCCGTCGAGCACCTTGTGCGAAAAACGCTTCTTCAGCGCTTCCTCGAACGCGGTGGCGCGGAACACGCCTTCAGAGCCCGCGCCGGTGACGGCGACGCGCACGTCGGAAGGACGCTTGGCAACGAACACGCCGACCAACGCATAACGCGAGGCCTGGTTGCGGAATTTGACGTAAGCCGCCTTCTTCGGCAGCGGGAACATAACCTTGGTGATAATCTCGTCATTTTCCAGCGCCGTCGTGAACAGGCCCTGGAAAAATTCCTCCGCCTTGAGGCGGCGCTTGTTGGTGACGATGGTGGCGCCAAGCGCGAGCACAGCCGCGGGGTAGTCCGCCGTCGGGTCATTATTGGCAAGCGAGCCGCCGATCGTGCCCTTGTGGCGCACTGCGGGATCGCCGATTCCGCCGGCGAGTTCGGCGAGCGCCGGAATGGCTTCGCCGACGATCGGCGACGTCGCGACATCGGCATGCTTGGCAGTCGCGCCGATCACCAGCGAACGGCCCTTCATCTCGATGACGTCGAGCCCTTCGATATGGGAGAGATCGATCAGATGCGGCGGGCTGGCTAGCCGCTGTTTCATGACGGGCACCAGCGTGTGGCCGCCGGCGATCACCTTGGCGTCTTCGTTCTTCACCAGGAGGTTGGCGGCCTGCCGCACGGTCGCCGGCCGATGATATTTGAATTCGTACATGAGAACTTCCTGATCGCGGGTCGCGATGAAATCGATTAAGCGAGGTCGGACTTTAAGCCAGATCAGACTTGGCCATCGCCTTGGCGCCAGCGGCGATCGAGGCAACGATGTTCTGATAGCCGGTACAACGGCAAAGATTGCCTTCAAGCTCTTCGCGAATGACGTGGTCTGACAAATCGTGGCCCTTGCGATGCACCAGATCGACCGCGGTCATGATCATGCCGGGGGTGCAGAAGCCGCATTGCAGGCCATGGTGCTCACGGAACGCCTCCTGCATCGGGTGCAGCGGCGCGCCGTCGGGCGCCAGGCCCTCGATGGTACGGACCTCGTGGCCGTCAGCCATGACTGCGAGCGTGGTGCAGGACTTGACCGCCCTGCCGTCGAGATGCACGACGCAGGCGCCGCACTGCGAGGTGTCGCAGCCGACATGGGTGCCCGTCAGCCGGAGATTTTCCCGCAGAAACTGGACCAGAAGGGTACGGGGATCGACGTTGGCGTTTACGGGATTACCGTTCACGATCAGGGAAATCTTGGCCATCAGCACTCTCTTGGGCTGCACCGCCGGATGTACCGGCAACGCAGGCGTTTATAGTCATTCCAAAGCCCATAATATGGGCCATCCCGCTAATGAGCAACCTCAGGAGCCCCTCGCCTGGGGCATGGCCTGAGTGACTTGACGGGCGTGTTCGACCAGGGCCGGCGCGCAGGAATCAGCCTTAAGGCAGCCTCAAGATCAGCCTTGCACGGCCTTGCCGAAATTGGCGAAGAATTCGTCGGCCAGCTTCTTGGCCGCGCCATTGATCAGCCGCTGTCCGAGCTGGGCCAGCTTGCCGCCGATCTGCGCCTCGACGTTGTAGCTTAGGAGCGTGCCGCCATCCTTTTCGGACAGCGCCACCGTGGCGCCGCCCTTGGCGAAGCCGGCGACACCGCCCTCGCCTTCGCCCGAGATCTTGTAGCCGTTGGGCGGGTCGAGATCGCTCAGCATGACCTTGCCCTTGAAGCGGGCGGAGACCGGTCCGACCTTCATTTTGGCGGTGGCGCGGAAGCCGTTGTCCTCGGTCTTTTCCAGCTCCTCGCAGCCGGGGATGCAGGCCTTCAGCACTTCCGGATCGTTCAGTTTGGCCCACACGGCCTCGCGCGACGCCGCAAGCTGGACTTCGCCGTTCATTGTCATGGCCATGGGGGGTGCCTCCTCGATCGCGTCAACCTGATAGACCCCAAGTAAAGCACGCCCGGGCCAAAAGGAAGGCCGGCTGGCGCGATGAGCAATGCATATTCGCAACCGCAGCAGGCGCGAACCCGACAAGGGGCATTGGCATTGACCGGCCGGAATGGTTAGGTCGCGCCAATGAGCACGTCCCTCTCCCCTTTGCTTGCCCCGATGCTGTCGAGCGCAGCGATGCGCACGATTTGCGACGATATGGCAAGTCTGCAGAACATGCTGGATTTCGAGGCCGCGCTAGCGCGCGCGGAAGGCTCGCTCGGGGTGATTCCGGCAAGCGCGGCCGACCCGATTACCAGCGCGTGCCGGGCCGAATCATTCGACATCGCCGCATTGGCTGACGCGGTGACCAAGGCTGGCAATCTCGCGATCCCCCTCGTCAAGGCGCTGACCGCAAATGTCGCCAAATCGGATGCCGCGGCGGCACGCTACGTGCATTGGGGCGCGACCAGCCAGGACGTCATCGATACCGCCGCCATGCTCGGCCTTCGCGCCGGCATCGATGCACTGCTCGCCGACATCAATCGCGCGATCGCAGGCTTTGCCAAACTGGCGCGTCAGCACCGCCACACCGCAGTCGTCGCCCGCACCTGGCTGCAGCATGCGCTGCCGATGCCGTTCGGGCTGAAGCTCGCCGAATACGCCGCGGCGCTGCACCGCTCCAAGCTGCGGCTGCAGCGCGTGCGCAGCGAGGCGCTGGCGCTGCAATTTGGCGGCGCGGCCGGCACGCTCGCAGCCCTCGGTAATAAGGGATTGGCGGTCGCGGAGAGACTAGCACGGGAACTAAACCTCCCCCTATCCGACGCGCCCTGGCACACCCACCGCGACCGCATCGCGGAAGCGGCCTCTGTATTCGCGATTCTCGCGGGCACTTGCGGCAAGATTGCGCGCGACGTTTCGCTGATGATGCAGACCGATGTCGGCGAAGCGTTCGAGCCGTCTGGCGAAGGCCGCGGCGGCTCCTCCACCATGCCGCACAAGCGCAATCCGGTGGCGGCAGCCAGCGCGCTCGCCGCGGCGACCATGGCGCCCAATCTCGCCGCCACGATCTTTGCGGCGCAGGTGCAGGATCACGAGCGCAGCGCCGGTCCGTGGCATGCGGAATGGCCAACGCTACCGACGCTGCTGCTCGTCACCTCGGGCGCGCTTGCGGCCATTGTGGATATCGCGGAAGGGCTGGAAGTCGACGCCGCGCGCATGCGGGCCAATCTCGACGCGACCGATGGGCTGATCATGGCCGAGGCGGTGGCGATGGCGCTGGCCGAAAAGATCGGCAAGAGCGACGCGCATCATCTGGTCGAAGCCGCCAGCAAGAAGGCGGTCAAGGACAAGAATCATCTGCGCGATGTGCTGCGAGAGGATGCGAACGTCACCGCACATCTCGGCGCCGACGAGATTGAAAAGCTGTTCGAGCCGATGGCCTATCAGGGAGCTTCGCAAGCCCTGATCGACCGTTTGCTAGCTTCGCTGGGCAAAGCGTAATGTTGCCGACGAATCTCTCCGAATGTCATTGCCGGGCTTGACCCGGCAATCCATCGTCCAGGATAGATTCAATTTTTAAGATGGATGCGCGGGTCAAGCCCGCGCATGACGAGGGAACAAAACCCATGCCGATGATCGACGCCGACGGTTGCCTGCTCAACGTATCCGTCGAAGGCCGCGACGGCGGACCGACGCTGATGCTGTCGAATTCGCTGGGCTCGACCATGCAGATGTGGGAGCCGCAGATGAAGGCGCTGACGCAGATGTTCCGCGTCATCCGCTACGACCGGCGCGGCCATGGCAAGTCGAACGTGCCGCCAGGGCCCTACTCGCTGGAGCGTTTCGGCCGTGACGTGCTGGCGATCCTCGACGATCTCAACATCGCGCGGACGCATTGGTGCGGCCTGTCGATGGGAGGCATGGTCGGGCAATGGCTGGGCGCCAACGCACCCGACAGGTTTGGCAAGATCATCCTGGCCAATACCACCTGCCATTACCCGGACCCGACGCGCTGGCATGACCGCATCAAGGCGGTGACGCAAGGCGGCATCGCCGCGGTGGCCGATACCGTCATAGCCGGCTGGCTGACGGCGGACTTTCGTGAGCGCGAGCCACAAATCACCGCCAACATGAAGGCGATGATGCTGACCACGCCGGTCGAGGGCTACATCGCCTGCTGCGAGGCGCTGTCGACGCTCGATCAGCGCGAGCTGCTGCCCAAGATCAAGAGCCCGACGCTGGTGATCACCGGACGTCACGACATATCGACGACAGTTGCGGACGCCGAATTCATGCGAAGCCGGATTCCCGGCGCGAGCATGACAATCCTCGATGCCGCGCATATTTCGAATGTCGAGCAGCCGCACGCCTTCACCGACGCGGTGATCGGCTTCCTGACGCAACGGTAGTTACCGCAACCAAGGACGTCATCGCGAGCGAAGCGAAGCAATCCGCTCGCGGATACATGGATTGCTTCGTCGCTTGGCTCCTCGCAATGACAGGGAGAGATCTTACCATGGACGACAACCAACGCCGCGATGAGGGTATGGCCCAGCGCCGCAAGGTGCTCGGCGATGAATGGGTCGACAAGTCGATCAAGAACCGCAACGCATTCAACACCGAGTTCCAGGACCTGATCACGCGCTATGCATGGGGCGATATCTGGACCCGGCCGCATTTCGACCATCGCACCCGCCGCGTGCTCGTGATCGGCACCATGGTGGCGCTGGGACAGTGGGATGAATTCCGCCTGCACGTGCGCGCAGCGCTCGCCGAAGGCGGCTTCACGCCTGACGACATCAAGGAAATCCTGCTGCAGCAGGCGATCTATTGCGGCGTGCCGGCGGCCAATCACGCCATCAAGGAGGCGAACGCGATCATCGCCGAACTAGGTTTGCTGAAGAGCTAGCTTGGCATCGCGATGGCGGTAGGCACTCATCTTGGCCGGGCTCGCCTGCCTCTAATAAATCCAGTTTTCGAAAGCCTGCCTCTAGTGATCCATTTTTCGAAAGAAGATGAATAGCCGAGCACTCGTGTCCCGGACGCGGCGCGGCACGAAGTGACGCGACGCAGAGCCGGGATCCAGGTGGCGGCTGCATCGGGGGCCCGGCTGTGCGGCGCACCGCCAACAGGTGCTGCGCCGCGTCCGGGACACGAATTGGAATCAAGTCCGGCCGGCCATGATGCGGCTGGACCGCGCACAAAAAGTCCCGCCTTTCGGCGGGACCTTTTTCTACTCTGATTTTCTACTCTGGCATCTGCCGTGGATCCTGACTGGGTTTCTGACCCTGGCGGCCCGGATCCTGCTGCTGCTGGCCCGGCTTCTGGCCGCCGCCCTGCTGCTGCTGACCGGGCTTCTGACCCGGGTTCTGGTTCTGCTGGCCCGGGTTCTGGTTCATCTTGCTCATCGAGGATCTCCGTTGTTTAAACGTAGCCGGAAGCAACGGAGGGCCCAGGCGTTGGTTGCATTGAAACACAGGTTCCGATGCGATCATCGGAAGGCAAAGGCGTGGCAGGAGTGTGGGGCCGGAACCAGCTGCGCAAAAACTAGCTCTGTACAAGCCAAATAAGCCGCACCCGGCGCTGTTGCCGCCCTTGGTTCCCACTGTTAGAAAATGACACGACGCGTCGTCTTGGGCTGCCGGAGCTCTCGCCGCGTCGCAGGCTTCTTAATAGCGTTTTCGAGCGAAGTGGGTACCGGTTCGCGTGAAGAAAACGCGTCAAAAGGAAAACCAGAGCGTGTTCAGTCCTGAACAGGCTCAAGCGGCAGCGCATGGATTATTTCGCCCAGCAACTGATCAACGGCCTCGTGCTCGGCTCAATCTACGGCCTGATCGCCATCGGCTACACCATGGTCTACGGCATCGTCGGCATGATCAATTTCGCCCATGGTGATATTTTCATGATCGGCGGCTTCATCGCCCTGATCACCTTCCTGATCCTGGTCTCGTTCGGGCTGACCGCCATCCCCTTGATCCTGCTGGTCGTGCTGCTGGTATCGATGGCGATCACGGCGCTTTATGGCTGGACGGTCGAGCGCATCGCCTACCGGCCGCTGCGGCATTCGTTTCGCCTGGCGCCGATGCTCTCTGCCATCGGTATGTCATTCGTGCTGACCAATTATTCGCAGGTCGCCCAGGGCGCGCGCGTCAAACCGGTGCCGCCGATCATCACCGGCGGCTACACCCTGCATGAGGGTGCTGAAGGCTTTGTCGTGCAGCTTTCCAACGTCCAGATCATCGTCGTCATCACCACCATCGTGCTGCTCGCACTGTTCACCTGGTTGGTATCAAACACGCGGCTCGGCCGCGACATGCGCGCCTGCGAACAGGACCAGACCATGGCCTCCCTGCTCGGCGTCGACGTCGACCGCACCATTTCGATGACCTTCGTGATTGGCGCCGCGCTCGCTGCCGTGGCCGGCATGATGTACCTGCTCTATTACGGGCTGGTCGATTTCTTCATGGGTTTTGTCGCCGGCATCAAGGCGTTCACCGCGGCCGTGCTCGGCGGCATCGGCTCGCTGCCCGGCGCGATGCTGGGCGGACTCCTGATCGGCCTGATCGAGACGCTGTGGTCGGCCTATTTTTCGGTCGAGTACAAGGACGTCGCCGCGTTCTCGATCCTGATCGTGGTCCTGATCTTCCTTCCGACCGGCCTGCTCGGCCGGCCCGAAGTCGAAAAAGTCTGACGGGCCGCAGCGTGAGCGCACCCCCCGCCGACCAAACCTCGCGCGCTCCGGGCGCCGCCTTCATCCTCAAGAAAGCGCTGATCAGCGCGTTCGTGGCGCTGGTGCTGTTTTCGCTGATGATCGGCGTACGCACCGAGGCCGGCCCGCAAGGACAGTTGATCTACTGGACGCGCTTCGATGACCTCGCCGCGATGGTTGCGGCCGTGTTCGTCGGCAGCATCCTCATGGAGTTGCTGCGGCAATGGTGGGGACCGGTCGACACCGTCAGAGTGGTGCCGGCTTCAGTGCAAAGCGCGCTGTCGCTCGTGGGACGCCTGGTCGCGCCGGTTTTGCTGGTCTTCACGTTTCTGGTGCCGGTCCTCTTCTACAATGAGCGCTACATTCTTGACCTCGCCATCCTCGTGCTCACCTACGTGATGCTCGGATGGGGACTGAACGTGGTGGTCGGTCTCGCCGGCCTGCTCGACCTCGGCTATGTCGCGTTCTATGCGGTGGGCGCGTATTCCTACGCGCTGCTCGCCACCAATTTCGGGCTGTCGTTCTGGATCTGCCTGCCGCTTGCCGGCATTCTCGCCGCGCTCTGGGGCGTGCTGCTCGGCTTTCCCGTGCTTCGGCTGCGCGGCGACTATCTCGCCATCGTCACACTGGCGTTCGGCGAGATCATTCGCCTCGTCATCATCAACTGGCAGAGCCTGACCGGCGGGCCGAATGGCGTCACCGGCATTCCGCGGCCGACGCTGTTCGGCATTCCGCTCTCGCCCGCCGACGACGGGCTTGCTGCCCTGCTCGGCATCGAGTTCTCGCCGACCCACCGCATCGTTTTCCTGTTCTATTTGATCCTTGCGCTGGCCCTTCTCACCAACTGGGTCACGATCCGGCTGCGCCGCCTGCCGATCGGCCGCGCCTGGGAAGCGTTGCGCGAGGACGAGGTCGCCTGCCGCGCGCTCGGCATTAACACCACTACGACGAAGCTGACGGCGTTTGCAACCGGCGCCATGTTCGGCGGCTTTGCTGGCGCGTTCTTCGCAACCCGGCAGGGCTTCATCAGTCCGGAATCCTTCACCTTCCATGAATCGGCGCTGGTGCTGGCGATCGTGGTGCTCGGCGGCATGGGCTCGCAGCTCGGCGTCGCGCTCGCCGCGCTCGCCATGATCGGCGGCTTCGAGCTCTTTCGCGGGCTCGACCAGTACCGCATGCTGGTGTTCGGCATGGCGATGGTGCTGTTGATGATCTGGCGGCCGCGCGGCCTGATCGGTCACCGGGCGCCGACCGTGTTTCTCAAGCGCAGCCAGGCGATCTCGTCCGACCTCGTCAAGGAGGGACACGGATGAGCGGCAACCAAATTCTCTCGGTCGATCGCCTGTCGATGCGCTTCGGCGGCATCGTCGCCGTCAACGATCTCTCCTTCGACGCCGAGCGGCGCAAGATCACCGCGCTGATCGGACCGAACGGCGCCGGCAAGACCACGGTGTTCAACTGCATCACCGGCTTCTACAAGCCGACCTCGGGCGGCATCCGGCTCACCCATGATGACGGCCACGCCATCCGGCTCGAGCGTCTGAACGATTTTCGGATTGCCAAACTGGCCAAGGTCGCGCGCACCTTCCAGAACATCCGCCTGTTTCCCGGCATGACGGCGCTCGAAAACCTGATGGTCGCACAGCACAACGCGCTGATGCGCGCCTCCGGATTGACGTTCCTTGGCCTGATCGGCGCCCCGTCCTGGCGCAGCGCCGAACAGGCCGCGATCGATCTGGCGCGGACCTGGCTCGACCGCATCGGTCTGCTGGACCGCGCCGACGATGCGGCGGGCAACCTGCCCTATGGCGACCAGCGGCGTCTGGAGATCGCGCGCGCGATGTGTACCCAGCCCGCGCTGCTCTGCCTCGACGAGCCGGCCGCCGGCCTCAACGCGCGCGAAAGCGCTGCTTTGAGCGAATTATTACTGTCGATCCGCGCCGACCAGGGCACCTCGATCCTCTTGATCGAGCACGACATGAGCGTGGTGATGGAAATCTCCGACCACGTCGTGGTGATGGACCATGGCCTCAAGATCGCCGAAGGCACGCCGCGCCAGATCCGCGACGATCCCAAGGTGATCGCCGCCTATCTCGGCGCCGACGAGGAGGAAGCCATCGCGGTGATGGAGAGCGGAACGTGAGGGTCTTTCCGCACGTTTCCCGGATACGGTGCAGCGTGCAACGCTGCTCCGCTGTTCCGGGATCTGCTTTTGTGCGCGGGAGCATGGGTCCCGGTTCTGCACAGCGGCGCTACCCGCCGCAGTGCGCCCGGGACACGGGGAGCATCGCATGACTCACCCCCTGCTCGCGATCCGCTCGCTACGGGCGGCCTACGGCAAGATCGAGGCGCTGAAGGGCGTCGATCTCGACATCAATGCCGGCGAGATCGTTGCGCTGATCGGCGCCAACGGTGCCGGCAAGTCGACGCTGATGATGACCATCTTCGGCCGGCCGCGCGCCCGTGCCGGCCGCATCGAATTCGACGGCCGGGATATCACCGGCGTGCCGACGCATGAGATCGCGCGGCTGCGCATCGCCCAGTCGCCCGAGGGCCGCCGGATCTTCCCGCGCATGAGCGTGGCGGAGAACCTGCAGATGGGCGCGGATGCGACCGATAGCAGCGAGGCCGACCGGGCGAGCGGCCTGGAGCGCGTCTTCGCGCTGTTCCCGCGACTCAAGGAACGCATGACCCAGCGCGGCGGCACGCTGTCCGGCGGCGAGCAGCAGATGCTGGCAATCGGCCGGGCGCTGATGAGCCGGCCGCGGCTGTTGATGCTGGACGAGCCATCGCTGGGGCTGGCCCCCCTGATCGCGCGGCAAATTTTCGATGCGATCCGGACCCTGAACCGGCAGGATGGGCTGACCGTTCTGATCGTCGAGCAGAACGCTAACCACGCGCTGAAACTGGCCCATCGCGGCTATGTCATGGTCAACGGCCTGATTACGCTCTCCGGAACCGGCAGCGAATTGCTGCAGCGCCCTGAAATCCGCGCTGCCTATCTGGAGGGCGGCCGGCGGGAGTAGCGTCCCACCTGCCCTACGGCACACTTGGCACCACCCTTGGCGCGCGCTGCGGCAAGATGCTGCGAACCGATCGTGGATTTGCCTGAAAATTGCCGATGACTTCGTCGTAAAATCAGCCGACAATAGGTGTGATTTTCCTACCCGGCCTGCCGGGTGCTTCCCGAAATCGACTGACCTGCGAGGATATCTCATGAAATCACTGAAACTCATCGGCCTGGCATTGGGCGCATCGCTGGCGCTCTCGACGACGGCACTGGCGCAGGAGATTTCCATCGCAGTGGTGGGCCCGATGACGGGCGGCGAATCCGCATTCGGCCGGCAGATGAAGAACGGCGCCGAACAGGCGGTGGCCGACATCAACGCCGCCGGCGGCGTGCTCGGCAAGAAGCTGGCGCTGCAGGTCGGCGACGATGCCTGCGATCCCAAGCAGGCGCGCTCGGTGGCGGAAAAATTCGCCAGCGCCAAGATTCCATTCGTTGCCGGTCACTTCTGCTCGTCGTCGTCAATCCCGGCGTCGGAAGCCTACGCCGACGGCAACGTGCTGCAGATTACGCCGGCCTCGACCAACCCGCTGTTCACCGAGCGCAAGCTGTGGAACGTGGCGCGCGTCTGCGGCCGCGACGACCAGCAGGGCCTGGTTGCCGCCGACTACATCGTCAAGAACTACAAGGGCAAGAACGTCGCCATCCTCAACGACAAGACCACCTACGGAAAGGGTCTGGCCGACGAGACCAAGAAGGCGCTCAACAAGGCTGGCTTCACCGAGAAGATGTTCGAGTCCTACAACAAGGGCGATAAGGACTTTAACTCGATCGTGTCGCGGCTGAAGCGCGACAACATCGACCTCGTTTTCGTCGGTGGTTACCATCAGGAAGCCGGCCTGATCCTGCGCCAGATGCGCGACCAGGGCCTCAAGACGGTGCTGATGGCGGGCGACGCCATGAACGACAAGGAGTTCGCTTCGATCACCGGTCCGGCCGCCGAAGGCACGCTGTTCACCTTCGGTCCCGACCCGCGCAACAAGGCCACCGCCAAGGCGATCGTCGAGAAATTCAAGGCCAAGAACATCGACCCCGAGGGCTACACCCTCTACACGTATGCCGCGATGCAGGTCTGGTCGCAGGCGGTGGCGAAGGCGAAGACCACCGAACCGAAGAAAGTCATGGAGACCATCAAGGCCGGCGATTGGGACACCGTGCTCGGCAAGCTGGGCTTCGACGCCAAGGGCGACATCAAAGTGATCGATTACGTCGTCTACAAGTGGGACGCCAAGGGCAACTACGCCGAGATCAATCCCAAGGGATCCTGATCACTTCGATGATCAGCGCCGATCAGAACCTCAAACGCCCCGGCTTGCCGGGGCGTTTTTCGTTTTGGTTCCAAATAATTTTTGCGAGCGTTGGAACTATCGGGTTCCGGGCGCATTGAGGAACCCCGGGCTGAGTTCCATGTCATTGATTTCACGACCCTAACCGTTATTCCAACTTGATCTGCCGCAGGGGCAGCGGTTCTATCTGTGAAATCGCATTTCAGCCAAGTGATTTGCGCGAACCGGCCGAGGAGACACCATGAGTGATCTTTCCCCTGGAGCATCACCCTCCGCTCGCCGGGTAGCCAAATCCAAACCACCTACCACCAACGGCGCGTCCGATCCGATGCAGGACCTGCTGCACGCTTTGCAGGCAATGCGCGCCGGCGATTTCTCGGTACGCATGACCGGCGATCACATCGGCATCGAAGGCAAGATCGCCGACACGTTCAACGAGATCGTCGCCGCCAACCAGCGAATGGCGCAGCAACTGGAGCACGTCGGCCAGGTGGTGGGGCGCGAAGGCAAGACGCGCCAGCGCGTCAAGTTCGACCTCTCGAGCGGCTCATGGGCGGACATGGAAGGCTCCGTAAACACGCTGATCGACGATCTCTTGTGGCCGACCCGCGAAGTCACGCGCGCGGTCGCCGCCGTCGCGCAAGGCGATCTACTGCAGACCGTGAAACTCGACGTCGACGGCCGCCCGCTGGGCGGAGAATTTCTGCAGTCGGCCACCATCGTCAACACGATGATCAAGCAACTCGGCGTGTTCACCTCGGAAGTGACGCGCGTGGCGCGCGAGGTCGGCACTGAGGGCAAGCTCGGCGGCCAGGCCCAGGTGCCGGAAGTGACCGGCGTCTGGAAGGACCTCACCGAGAGCGTCAACTCGATGGCCAACAACCTGACCGGCCAGGTTCGCAACATCGCCGAAGTGACCATTGCGGTCGCCAATGGCGACCTGTCGAAGAAGATCACGGTCGACGTCCGCGGCGAGATTCTGCAGCTCAAGGAAGCCATCAACACGATGGTGGACCAGCTCCGCTCCTTCGCCTCCGAAGTGACGCGCGTCGCCCGCGAAGTCGGCACCGACGGCAAGCTCGGCGGCCAGGCCATCGTTCCCGGCGTTGCCGGCACCTGGAAGGATCTGACCGACTCCGTCAACGCGATGTGCGGCAACCTCACCGCCCAGGTCCGCAACATCGCCAACGTCACCACCGCGGTCGCCCGTGGCGACCTCTCCCGCAAGATCACGGTCGATGTCCGCGGCGAAATCCTGGAGCTGAAGGACACCATCAACACGATGGTCGACCAGCTCAACTCGTTTGCATCCGAAGTGACGCGCGTTGCCCGCGAGGTCGGCACCGAAGGCAAGCTCGGCGGCCAGGCCCAGGTGCCTGGTGTGGCTGGCACCTGGAAGGACCTCACCGACAACGTCAACTTCATGGCCTCCAACCTGACGGCGCAGGTCCGCAACATTGCCGACGTCGCTACCGCGATCGCGGGCGGCGACCTCTCCAAGAAAATCACCGTGAACGTCTCGGGCGAAATCCTTCAGTTGAAGGAAACGCTCAACACCATGGTCGACCAGCTCAATGCCTTTGCCGGTGAAGTGACGCGCGTGGCGCGCGAAGTCGGCACCGAGGGACGGCTCGGCGGCCAGGCCAACGTGCTCGGTGTCGCCGGCACCTGGAAGGACCTCACCGAGAGCGTCAACTCGATGGCTTCCAACCTGACGGCGCAGGTCCGCAACATCGCCGAGGTGACGACCGCCGTCGCCAACGGCGACCTGTCGAAGAAGATCACGGTGGACGTCCGCGGCGAAATTCTGGAGCTGAAGGACACCATCAACACCATGGTGGACCAGCTCAACGCCTTTGCCGGCGAAGTGACCCGCGTGGCGCGCGAGGTCGGCACCGAAGGCAAGCTCGGCGGCCAGGCGCTGGTGCGCGGCGTCGCCGGCACCTGGAAGGATTTGACCGATAGCGTCAACTCGATGGCCTCGAACCTCACCGGCCAGGTCCGCAACATCGCCGAGGTCGCGACCGCCGTCGCCAAGGGCGACCTGTCGAAGAAGATCACGGTGAACGTGTCGGGCGAAATCCTGCAGTTGAAGGAAACGCTCAACACGATGGTCGACCAGCTCAACGCCTTTGCCAGCGAAGTGACCCGCGTTGCGCGCGAAGTCGGCACCGACGGCAAGCTTGGCGGCCAGGCCCAGGTGACCGGCGTCGCCGGCACCTGGAAGGACTTGACGG
Source organism: Bradyrhizobium australiense (assembly GCF_013114825.1). Taxonomy (GTDB): domain Bacteria; phylum Pseudomonadota; class Alphaproteobacteria; order Rhizobiales; family Xanthobacteraceae; genus Bradyrhizobium; species Bradyrhizobium australiense. Next base: position 264,642 of record NZ_JAAVLX010000002.1, read on the forward strand.
ATTCCGTGAACTCGATGGCGGGCAACCTGACTGCGCAGGTGCGCAACATCGCCGAGGTCGCAACTGCCATCGCCGGCGGCGATCTCTCGCGAAAAATCACGGTCGACGTGCGCGGCGAAATCCTGCAGCTCAAGGAAACGCTGAATACGATGGTCGACCAGCTCAACCGCTTCGCGGGCGAAGTGACCCGCGTGGCGCGCGAGGTCGGCACCGAGGGACGGCTTGGCGGCCAGGCCAACGTGCCCGGCGTCGCCGGCACCTGGAAGGACCTCACCGACAACGTCAACTCGATGGCCGGCAATTTGACCGGCCAAGTCCGCAACATCGCCGAGGTGACCACGGCGGTGGCGAAGGGCGACCTGTCGAAGAAGATCACCGTCGACGTCAAGGGCGAGATCCTCGAACTGAAGAACACCGTCAACACGATGGTGGACCAGCTCAACGCGTTCGCATCGGAAGTGACGCGCGTGGCGCGCGAGGTCGGTACCGAAGGCAAGCTCGGCGGTCAGGCCCAGGTGCCTGAAGTCGCCGGCACCTGGAAGGACCTGACCGACAACGTCAACTTCATGGCCTCGAACCTGACGGCGCAGGTCCGCAACATCGCTGAGGTCGCAACCGCGATCGCCGGCGGCGACTTGTCGAAGAAGATCACGGTGGACGTCCGCGGCGAAATCCTGCTGCTGAAGGATACTCTCAACACGATGGTCGAGCAGCTACGCTCCTTTGCTGCCGAAGTGACGCGCGTCGCGCGCGAGGTCGGCACCGAGGGACGACTCGGAGGCCAGGCCGTGGTGCCCGGCGTCGGTGGCACCTGGAAGGATCTGACCGACAATGTCAACCTGCTGGCGGCCAACCTCACCACGCAGGTCCGCAACATCGCGGAAGTTACGACCGCCGTGGCGCGCGGCGACCTGTCGCGCAAAATCACTGTCGACGTGAAGGGCGAAATCCTCGAACTGAAGAACACCATCAATACGATGGTCGACCAGCTCAACGCCTTTGCCGGCGAAGTGACGCGCGTGGCGCGCGAAGTCGGCACCGAGGGCAAGCTCGGCGGTCAGGCTCAGGTCCCGGGCGTCGCGGGCACCTGGAAGGACTTGACCGACACCGTCAACTTCATGGCGGCCAATTTGACCGAACAGGTCCGCGGCATCGTCAAGGTGGTGACGGCGGTTGCCAACGGCGACCTGAAGCAGAACCTGACGGTGAAATCGAAGGGCGAAGTCGCAGCGCTTGCCGACACCATCAACAACATGACGGAGACCTTGGCGACCTTTGCCGATCAGGTCACCAGCGTTGCGCGCGAAGTCGGCGTCGAGGGACGGCTCGGCGGCCAGGCCAACGTGCCCGGCGCGGCCGGCACCTGGAAGGATCTCACCGGCAACGTCAACCTGCTCGCCGCCAACCTGACCTCGCAGGTGCGCGCGATCGCGGAAGTGGCGACCGCCGTGACCAAGGGCGACCTGACCCGCTCGATCCAGGTCGACGCCCGCGGCGAAGTAGCCGAACTCAAAGACAACATCAACACGATGATCGGCAACCTGCGTCTCACGACGCAGGTCAATACCGAGCAAGACTGGCTGAAGACCAACCTCGCCAGATTCACCAACATGCTGCAGGGCCAGCGCGACCTGTCCACCGTCGGCCGGCTGCTCTTGACCGAACTGGCGCCGCTCGTCAACGCGCATATGGGCGTGATCTACCAGGTCGAGAACGCCGACAGCCCGCAATTGCACCTGCTCTCGTCCTACGCCGGCGACGGCGCCCATCCGCATCCGCAGGTCGTGCAGTTCGGCGAAGGATTGATCGGCCAATGCGCCATGGACAAGCGCCAGCGGCTGGTGTCGGACATTCCTCGCGATACAGCGCCCGTAAATTCGGCACTGCTGCGCGTGATTCCGAAGAACATCGTCGTGCTTCCGGTGCTGTTCGAGAACCAGGTGAAGGCCGTGATCGAGCTTTCCTCGATCTCATCGTTTACGACGTCGCAGATGACCTTCCTGGAACAACTGACCGACAGCATCGGCATCGTGCTCAACTCGATCGAGGCCACGATGCAGACCGAGGGCCTGTTGAAGCAATCCCAGCAGCTCGCCGGCGAACTGCAGACGCAGCAGAAGGAATTGCAGCAGACCAACGAACAGCTCGAGCAGAAGGCCCAGCAGCTCGCCGAACGCAACGTCGAGGTGGAAAGAAAGAACCAGGAAATCGAACAGGCGCGGCGCGCGCTGGAGGAAAAGGCAACCGAGCTTGCGCTGACCTCGAAGTACAAGTCCGAATTCCTCGCCAACATGTCGCATGAGCTCCGCACACCGCTCAACAGCATCCTGATCCTCGGCCAGCAACTCACCGAAAACCCCGACGGCAATCTGTCGCCGAAGCAGGTCGAGTTCGCCCGCACCATTCACGGCGCCGGCACCGACCTTCTCAACCTGATCAGCGACATCCTCGACCTGTCGAAGATCGAATCCGGTACGGTGACGGTCGATGCCGAGGAGATCCTGACGTCGAACCTGCTGGAGACCGTCGGCCGCCCGTTCAAGCACGAAGCCGAAAACCGCCATCTCTCATTCAACCTCAATGTCGACGAGAACCTGCCCCGCAGCATGGTCACCGACTCCAAGCGGCTGCAGCAGGTGCTGAAGAATCTGCTGTCGAACGCGTTCAAGTTTACGGCGGAAGGCGGCGTGAAGCTGAACGTGTCGGCGGCCGTCGGCGGCTGGAGCGGCGAGCATCCGATCCTCAATCACGCGCCAGCCGTCGTCGCCTTCGAGGTCACGGATACCGGCATCGGCATTCCCTTGGAGAAGCAGAAACTGATCTTCGAGGCGTTCCAGCAGGCGGATGCCGGTACCAGCCGGAAATACGGCGGCACCGGCCTCGGCCTTGCGATCAGCCGCGAGCTCGCCAGCCTGCTCGGCGGCGAAATCCATCTGCGCAGCGCACCCGGCAAGGGCAGCACTTTCGTGCTTTATTTGCCGCTGAAATATTCCGGCCCCACGATCGCGCCGCGCATCGCTGCCCCGTCGCCATTCACGCCTGCGCCGGCGCTGCAAGCCACCTCAACGCAGGAGCGGGTCATCGAGCAATTGCCGGACGACCGCCTCGATCTCGCGCCGGGAGACACCATCCTCCTGATTGTCGAGGACGATCCGCATTATGCGCGGGTGCTGATCGATCTGGCGCGCGACAAGGGCTTCAAGGTGCTGGTCGCAAGCCGTGGCGCCGAAGCGCTCGAACTCGCCAAGCAGTTCCAGCCAACCGCGGTCTCGCTCGACGTATTCCTGCCTGACATGCTGGGCTGGACCGTGCTGAGCCAGCTCAAGCACAATCCGCTAACGCGGCACATTCCGGTGCAGATCATCACGCTGGACGAGGACCGCCAGCATGCGCTGGCGCGCGGCGCGTTTTCCTTCGTCAACAAGCCGACGACGACCGAGGGCGTCAGCGCGGCGCTGTCGCAGATCAAGGAATACGCCAAACCTCGCCGCAAGCGCCTGCTGATCGTGGAGGACAATGCCGCCGAGCAGATGAGCATCACCGAATTGCTCGGCCATGACGACATCGAGATCCTCACCGCCGCCACCGGCGCCGATGCGCTGTCGACGCTGCGGAACCAGCCCTGTGACTGCGTCGTGCTCGATCTGCGATTGCCTGACATGAGCGGCTTTGAGGTGCTCGACCGGCTCCGCAACGACGAAGCGCTATCGAACGTGCCAGTCGTGGTGTTCACGGGGCGGGAACTTTCGGCCGAGGAGGATGCGGAACTTCACACCATGGCGAGGAGCATCGTGGTGAAAGGCGTCGAGTCGCCGGAACGCCTGCTCGACGAAACGTCGCTGTTTTTGCACCGTGTGATCACGGAATTGCCGGTCGAGAAGCAGAGAATGCTCGAAAAGCTCAATAGCTCCGATGAGGATCTCGTTGGCAAGACCGCGCTTCTGGTTGACGATGACGCACGCAACATTTTCGCGCTATCGAGCGTTCTCGAACGGCGCGGCATGAAGGTGCTGACCGCGACGACCGGCCACGAGGCCATTGCGCTGGTTGAGACTACCCCAAATATCGCAATCGTGCTGATGGACATCATGATGCCGCAGATGGACGGATATCAGACCATCGGCGTCATCCGCGAAAATCCGTCCTTCAGCCGCCTGCCAATCATTGCGTTGACCGCCAAGGCGATGAAGGGCGACCGCGAGAAATGCCTCGAAGCCGGCGCTTCGGACTATCTCGCCAAGCCCGTCAACACCGAGCAGTTGCTGCTCGCCATCCGAATGTGGTTACACCGCTGATCGGCGTAAGCAGATGATGGATCAAGAGAAGGTAAACATTCTTCTGGTTGACGATCAGCCGGCGAAGCTGCTCGCCTACGAGGTCATCCTGAAGGAGCTCGGCGAGAACCTGGTCAAGGCCTCGTCCGGGCGCGAAGCGCTCGAATTCCTGCTCAAGAACGATGTAGCCATCATCCTGGTCGATGTCTGCATGCCGGAACTCGACGGGTTCGAACTCGCTGCCATGATCCGCGAGCATCCCCGCTTCCAGAAGACGGCGATGATCTTCATCTCCGCGATTCAGGTCAGCGATATCGACCGGCTGCGCGGCTATGAAATGGGCGCGGTCGACTACGTTCCGGTGCCTGTGGTGCCGGAAGTATTGCGCGCTAAGATCAAGGTGTTCGCCGAACTCTATCGCAAGACGCGCCAGCTCGAGCGACTCAATGTCGAACTCGAAGATCGCGTGCGCGCGCGCACCGCCGAACTGGAGGAATCGCACGCCAGGCTTCTGGAAAGCGAGCAGCGCCGCAGCCTTGCGATCGCAGCCGGAAAGATGGGGTCCTGGGACTGGGACTGGGTCAATGGCGACTTTATGTGGGACGAGGGCCAGTACCAAATACTCGGGGTCGATCCGGGCAAGTTCGAACTGACGCCGGCCAATATCCAGGCGCTGCTTCACCCTGACGACGTTCATGAATTGCACGAGGCGTGGGCGAGCTTCGCCCGGGGCGCGAAATCATATGAAGCGGAATTCCGCATTATCCGGCCGAATGGCGAGATGCGCTGGTGCGCGGGAACGGCGGCGGCAAGCACCGACAAGGGCGGCCGCGTCATCCGCGTCAGCGGCGTCACCGTCGATATCACCGAACGGAAGCAGGCCGAGGAGCGGCAAAGCCTGCTGGCGCGGGAAGTCGATCACCGCGCCAAGAATGCACTTGCGCTTGCGCAATCCATCGTCCGGCTGACGCGCGGCGAGAATGTGAAGAGCTACGTCCGTTCCGTCGAAGGACGGATCAATGCGCTTGCGCGCGTGCATACCGTGCTCTCGTTGTCGAGCTGGCAAGGCGCCGAAATAAGAAAGCTAATCGCCGAGGAACTGGCGCCCTATTCCACCGGCGAGCAGATCGACTTGTCCGGTCCGGAGGTCCAGCTTGAGCCGGCGACAGCTCAGACAGTTGCGTTGGCGCTGCACGAGCTCGTCACCAATTCGGCGAAGTACGGCGCGCTGTCTGCGCTGTCGGGCCGGCTGTCGGTGAGCTGGGAGAATCAGGCGGGCCTGCTCAAGATCACATGGGTGGAGACCGGCGGGCCGCGCGTCGAGAAGCCGGTGTCGCGAGGCTTCGGAACCAGAAGTGTCATCGCCAGCATCGAATCGCAGCTTGGTGGCCGGGCGGAATTCGACTGGCGCTCGGAAGGCCTCCTTTGCCGTCTGTCGGTTCCGTTGTCGCAACGGCAGTTTGCCGCCGATCCGGTTTCCCTCGTCGAGGCTGCTGTCGACGGCAATGGTCTGCGACGCGCCGAGCGGTAAGACGGTGCAGGACGGACCAGCGCATCATAAGTCCCTCATCGTGAGGAGCGCCAACGGGTCCGCGCGTAGAGCGGCCCGATGACAGGCTCCGCGCGTCTCGAAGAGGGCCGTCTGTGGCCTACATCCTTCGAGACGACCGCTCTGCGGGCTCCTCAGGATGACAGCTTGAGCGGCTATGACGTAGCAGAACTAACGCGTTGCCCTCGCTACGGCACCGCCCTGTGGCCGGACCGATCCCAGCGCCGTTTCGATCGCGCGCATCAAATCCGGCGGCCGAAACGGCTTCTGTAGACCGACGATGTCGGAAAGTTCAGGCGTTTCGGACAGAAAATCCAGCGCGGTCATTCCCGAAATCGCGATGACGGGCAGGCCCGGCGCGCGGGCGCGCATCGCTGCAATCAGATCGGAACCGTTGGTACCCTGCAGAAATATATCAACGACCGCAAGGTCGAAGCTCGTATCCGCGAACAGCTGCAATGCAGATGCGGCGCTTTCGGCCTCGGCGATTTCGAAACCATTGATACGCAGCACGATGGCGATCATCGTGCGAACGCCGGCCTGATCGTCAACAACAAGCACGCGGGGCATCGAAGCCTCCCGGATCGGTCGTGCTAACTTACGACAGAAATTCGTCGATTTCGGCGGTTCCGCAGGCACTATTCAGCCGGTCGGTGAAGAGGTGGTTACCCTGATCGGCTTCCCTGCTGTTTCCTTCAGCTAATTCGTACCTTGGGTTGATTCCCGCCGCGGCGCCGCTAGCGTAGCTTGGCGGTGCGATTCCCGCGCTGGTATCGGCTGGATGTCAGGCCGCGTCGATGCATTATTGCTATTGCGTGCTTTAAAGCTGTTGTCATGGCGCGTTCGCTGCCATTTTGGCCGGAAGATGACATGGGTGACGAGCGCAACATCTTTCTTTCCACGATGAAGGCGACGCGCAGCGATCGCATGTCTGCGCTGGCGGTGGTCGGCGTCTCGGCGGTGCTGTTCGCCTGTGCTGTGCCGTTTGCCGGCGTGCCGCTTGCCCCTGTCCCGGCGTTCGTCGCGAGCTACCAGTCCGCGCTGGCGGTCAACGATCTGATCACCGCCGTCCTGCTGTTTTCACAATTCGCGATCTTGCGCTCACGGGGGCTGCTGCTGCTTGCGAGCGGATATTTGTTTACGGCCATGGCAGCCATCGTCCATGCCGTCACCTTTCCCGGCCTGTTTGCACCGGGCGGGCTGCTCGGCGCGGGAACGCAGACCACCGTTTGGCTCTATATGGTCTGGCACGGCGTATTCCCGCTATTGGTCCTCGGCTATGCGCTGCTGAAGGCGACGGACAACGACAAGGTCCGGGGCTCGGCCGGCGCGGCCGTCGTTACGAGCATCGTTATGGTCAGTGCCGTGATGGCCGCGTTCGCCTGGCTCGTCACCGCGCAGCATGACCGTCTGCCGATTCTTCTGAGCGGCGGTCATTACACGCCCATCATGCTGGGGGTGGTCTCGACTGTATGGTGCCTGAGCTTTGCTGCATTGATGGTGCTGTGGCTTCGCAGACCGCATTTCGTTCTCGACATCTGGCTGATGGTCGTGATGAGCGCCTGGTTGTTCGATATTGCGCTGTCGGCGATCCTGAACGTGGCCCGCTTCGACCTCGGCTTCTATCTCGGCCGCATCTACAGCCTCTGCGCCGCGAGCTTCGTGCTTGCCGTGTTGCTGATCGACAACGTCGGCCTGCAGGCCAAGCTCGCGCGCCTGCTCGGAACATCGCGCCGGGAAATCGTCTCGGAAAGGAATCTTCGCACCGAACGCGAGCGCCTGTTCAGCGCCGTCGTGGAATCGTCCAACGACGCCATCATTACCAAACTGCTCGACGGAACCATTTCGGGCTGGAACGGCGCCGCGGAGCGGCTGTTCGGATTCACGGCGGCGGAAGCGGTCGGCAAGAGCATCAATATCATCGTCCCGCCCAACAAACGCGCAGAGATCGGCAATATACTGGAACGCGTCGGCGGCGGCGAGCGGATCGAACATTATGAAACCTCGCGCGTCTGCAAGGACGGACGCACGGTCGACGTTTCGCTAAGCATCTCTCCGATCCGGTCGGCTTCCGGTAAGATCATCGGTGCTTCCAAGATCGCGCGCGACATTACCGAAAGCAAGCGAACGGAGCAGGCGCTTAGCCAGGAGATGGAGGAGCGGCGGCGCATCTTCGAATCCTCGAACGACCTCATCCTGGTGAGCGACTCCGTGGGGAATTTGATCCAGGTCAGCCCGAGCGTCACCGAGATTCTAGGCTACCAGCCGTCGGAAATGGTCGGACACAACGCGATCCAATTCATCCACCCCGACGATCTCGAAAGTACGCGCATTGAAATGCGGGCGGGCCGGCGCGGACAAAGCAAGCGCAATTTCGAGACGCGCTATATCAGCAAGGACGGCAAATCCGTCGCGCTGAACTGGACTGGGACGTGGTCGGAGCCAGTTCGCCGCCACTTCTTTATCGGACGCGACCTGACGGAAAAGCAGGCAGCGGAAGCCCAATTTCGGCATGCGCAGAAGATGGATGCGGTCGGCCAGCTCACGGGCGGCGTAGCGCACGACTTCAACAACATCCTGACCGTGATCACCGGCACCATCGGCATTCTGGAAGAAGCCGTCGCCGATCAGCCCCAACTCGCCGCCGTCGCCAAGCTGATCGACGAAGCCGCCGAGCGCGGGGCCAACCTGACCAAGCATCTGCTCGCCTTTGCGCGCAAGCAGCCCCTGCAGCCCGTCGAAGTCGACGTCAATGCGCTGGTGTTGGAGGCGGCCAAGCTGCTGCACCCCACGCTTGGCGAACACATCGAAATCACGCCGCTACTGGCCGAGCACGCGTGGTCCGCGCTGGCCGATCCGAACCAGCTCACTACGGCCATCCTCAACCTGGCCATCAACGCGCGTGACGCCATGCCGAACGGCGGCAAGCTCGCGCTCGAGACCAGCAACGTCTTCCTCGACGAAAACTACGCAAGCAGTCACAGCGAGGTCACGCCCGGCAATTACGTGATGATTGCGGTCAGCGACACCGGCACCGGAATCCCGCCCGCGCTGCTCGAACGGGTATTCGAGCCCTTTTTCACGACCAAGGAAGTCGGCAGGGGCACCGGGCTCGGGCTAAGCATGGTCTTCGGCTTCGTCAAGCAGTCGGGCGGCCACGTCAAGATCTACAGCGAGGAAGGCCACGGCACATCCGTCAAGATCTATTTGCCGCCGGCAACGGGATTGCAGCAGACCGCAGCGGAAGCGGCGGTCTCGGCCAATATCGAGGGCGGCAAGGAGACGGTCCTCGTCGTCGAGGACGATGCGCTGGTGCGGCGCTACGTGATGACCCAGATCGAGAGCTTGGGCTATACGACTCTGGAGGCAGCCAACGCCTCCGATGCCCTGCGCATCATCGACGATGGGCTCGCCGTCGATCTGCTGTTCACCGACGTGATCATGCCCGGCACCATGAACGGCCGCCAACTCGTCGACGAGGCATTGAAGCGCCGGCCTCACCTCAAGACGCTCTACACCTCAGGCTATACCGAAAATGCCATCGTCCATCATGGCCGCCTGGATTCCGGCGTGCTGCTGTTGGCAAAGCCCTATCGTAAATCCGAACTCGCCCGGATGATCCGACTGGCGCTTGCCAGTTGAAGCAAGCCCTGCGGCTGATATATCCGTGGATGGAACGCCCCCGGCAGATACAGCCCACGGACCGGCACTTTGAAAAACCTGCTCACCGATATTTCCGGCGTTCGCATCGGCCACGCCCACGACGCAAGCGTCGCCTCCGGCGTCACCGCGATCCTTTTCGACTCGCCCGCGATTGCCTCGATCGACGTGCGCGGCGGCGGCCCCGGCACCCGCGAGGAAGCGCTGCTCAGCCCGGAAAGCACCGTCGAGGCGATCGACGGCATCGCGCTTGCTGGCGGCTCGGCGCTCGGACTGGACGCCGCGGGCGGCGTGCAGGCCTGGCTCGCCGAACAGGGGCGCGGTTTTCGCATTCGCGACGCGATCATCCCGATCGTTCCGGGCGCGATCTGCTTCGATCTGCTCAACGGCGGCAACAAGGCATGGGGACGCTTCCCGCCCTATCGCGACCTCGGCTACGCCGCGGCCAATGCGGCTGCCGACGATTTCGCGCTCGGCAGCGTAGGCGCCGGTCTCGGCGCGACCACTGCCAATTTCAAGGGCGGCCTCGGCTCCGCTTCGGCACAGACCGAAGGCGGCGTGACTGTCGGCGCGCTCGCGGTGGTCAATGCGGTGGGCAGCGTCACCGTCGCCGACGGCCCTTGGTTCTGGGCCGCGCCATTCGAGAAGGACAACGAGTTTGGCGGGCACGGACTGCCGGCCGCGTTCACGCCGGACATGCTGAGAGCACGCCTCAAGGGCGGGCCGTTAGCGACGCCGTCAGAAAACACCACGCTGGTGGTCGTCGTCACCGATGCCGTGCTGACCAAACCGCAGGCCAGGCGGCTCGCGATGATCGCGCAAACCGGCATGGCGCGTGCCATCTATCCCGTGCATGCCCCGCTGGACGGCGACGTGGTGTTCGCCGCCGCGACCGGCAAGAAGTCGATCGATCCGCTGTTCGGCCTCACCGAACTCGGCATGGTGGCCGCCAATACGGTGGCTCGCGCTATAGCGCGCGGCGTGCATAGTGCGACCGCGCTACGCTTTCTGGGTGCGCTGCCGGCGTGGGGCGATCGTTTCGGTTAGAGCATGGTCCGGAAAAGTGAGTACCGGTTTTTCGAAGAGATCATGCTCAAGCAAAGAACTACCGCAATCCGAAGGATCATCGCCGGGTCTCGTGCTCAGGCGCTGACCGAGAGCGATGCGGTGGCGCCGGACGAAATCGCCTTGGCCTCGCGCTGAATCATCCGCTCGATGAAATTGTAGGATGATGTCGCTGATGCGGATGAGCTTCCTGATGCCGGCGACGTCATCGTCACCTTCGATCCGTCCGCATAGGTCAGTGACGTCGTCACCGAACCGTCGCTGTTGGTGACGGAAGTGGTGGTGGCGCTCTGGCGCGCCTGCGAGAGTGGATCGGAGTTCGATCCGCCAGCATCGCCGGAGCCGCTGTCAGCAGCATGATCATTATGATGCTTCCTGGTACCCTTCAGCGCCGATGCCAGCTCCTTGAGGCTGACCGAACCGTCGCCGTCCTTGTCGAGCTTGCCGAACACGCTGTCGGCTTGGGCGGCACTGTTGCCGTCGGCGCCGAGCGCCTCGAACTCCGATTTGCTGATCTTGCCGTCGCTGTCGCTGTCGACCTTGGCGAACCAATCCTTCAGCGAATTTGAGCGCATCGACAGCGACGATACATCCGAACTGGACTGGCTCTGTGCGTCGAGCAGCGCGCTCATGGTCTCCGGCGAGATCTGCGCACAACCGCCGCCGGATCCGGAACCCTGGCCGAGCGAGGCCGACGAGCTCGAGGACAACAGATCGAAAGGGCTTGCAGCGTTCTGGCTGACGCCGGTGGATGCCGCAGACGACGATTTCGACGACGTCAGCGCCTTGAGAGCCTCGAAAGCCGATGACGCGGCGCCCAGAGCAAAGAACATGGCGGAACTCCAACAATGCCGCGTGGATAGCGGCCGACTGCTCGTGTTCCGCTTTCCTGAGCAAGTGCCGTGCCATCAAGAAAAACCCAATAAAGCCGGGCTTTCCCGCATCCCTTCCGGTCCGGCGAAGTCGGCAATAGCTGCCCGCCGCGGCAGATTTTTCCGCCCACAGCAGAGGTCGTCGGCCGCATTGCCCCCGGCCGTACTGCATGTTACGCGGGGCCGTTCCGCCCTCTCGCATCGGGAAAGCGCACATGTCCCAGCAATTTGCGTCGCGTCCCCTCGTCATAGCGCCATCGATCCTGGCGGCGGATTTCGCCAAGCTCGGCGAGGAAGTCCGCGCCGTCGACGCCGCCGGTGCCGACTGGATCCATCTCGACGTGATGGACGGGCATTTCGTACCGAACATTTCCTACGGCCCGGACGTCATCAAGGCGATGCGCCCGCACACCAAGAAGATTTTCGACGCGCATCTGATGATCTCGCCCTGCGATCCCTATCTCGAGGCGTTCGCAAAAGCCGGCTGCGATCACATCACCGTCCATGCCGAGGCCGGCCCGCATCTGCATCGCTCGCTGCAGGCAATCCGCGCGCTCGGCAAGAAGGCCGGCGTCTCGCTCAACCCGGGCACGCCGGCGAGCGCGATCGAATATGTCATCGACCTGATCGACCTGGTGCTGGTGATGTCGGTCAACCCCGGCTTCGGCGGCCAGGCTTTCATCAAATCCGCGCTCGGCAAGGTCAGCGATGTCAGGGCGATGACGGCGGGCCGTCCGATCGACATCGAGGTCGATGGCGGCGTCGCCCCAGATGTCGCCGGCCAGTTGGCTGCCGCCGGTGCCAATGCGCTGGTCGCGGGCTCCGCGGTGTTCAAGGGCGGCACCGTGGAAGCCTACAGGACCAACATCTCCGCGATCCGTAACGCGGCCGCGCTGGCGCGCGGCGAAGCGATCTAGCCACAGGTCATCCTGCCTTCGCATGCGTTCGCAGGGACGACGGCGATGTCGTCGAAACACTTAAGGGGGCGACAGGAAAGCCACACTGGGCGTGCGGCAGGTCATGGAACCCGAAAGTCCATGCTCCGGCCACAAAACTTCACGCATCTCGCCATAAAAGCCGACCAGCATCCCGCCTTTCATGGACGGGACGAAAATATGATCAAGGCCTTCACCACAGCCGCAATGCTCCTGGTACTCGCGCCCTCTGCCGCGCTTGCGCAGCGCGCAGGCGATGCGGCCCTCGGCGCGGTGGCCGGCGCCGTCGTGCTGGGCCCGGTCGGAGCCGTGGCCGGCGCCTTCGTCGGCTATACGGCAGGGCCTTCGATCTCGCGCTCGTGGGGACTGGAAGGCTCGCGGTCGTCACGGCACCGCAGGCACTCTTCAAGGGACAGCGTGCGAGGCGCCAGGGCGGAAGTCGTAGGCGCCACATCCAATTCTGCAGGCCAGGCCGAACGTAGTGGCCGTGTCACCAGTTATCCCGTGCCGAACCCGCCACGCTCCGCCACAACGCTGCCGCCCGTGCAGCCCCTCGATTGAGGGCACGCGCCGCCTCATCGCGGCGCTACCCCTTGCCGCCGTCCTGCACCGGCGCCAAAGCCAGCCGCGGCGGGCGCACAACGGTGACGGTGCATGCGGCCTCGGCCGCGATCTTGGCCGAGACGCTGCCTAGCAACGTCCGCAGCATCGAATTCTGCCGCGCGCCGATCACGATGTGATCGACATGATTGACGGCAGTGAATTCCAGGATCGCGGCGGCGGGATCGATCGCTTCCAGCACGTGCACCGTGAGCCGGCTTTCGTCGAGCCCAAGCGGCTGCGCCCAATGGCGCAGCGCGACCATGCGGTCGATATGCTTGTTGTTGCCCTGTTCGTCCAGCGTCCTGTCGATGGTGATGCGGCCGAGCTTGAGCACGTTCAGGCAGGCGAGCCGCGCCGACGGCAATGTTGAGAGTAGCTGTGCGGCGGCCCGGCGCAGGCATTCGTTGAGCGCCCCCGACCCCTCCTCGGTATCGATCGCAACGACCACGATCGGTCCCGAAGCGAGTTGCGCCGCGACGTCGGATTTCGGCTTCGGCTGCGTCAGGCCGCGGTTGAAGCGGCGGCGCCAGACCGTGCTGAGCGGGTCACGCTGCAGCCGCTCTGAGCGCGCCGTCAGCTTGACCTGGTCGGGATGGGCCAGCTCGAACGCCAGTTGGGAAGCCGTTGGATGACGCCAGACCGGCTCGATCTCGAGGCAGCGCAGCACGATTTCCTGCAGCCAGGGCGGGTAATCGGGCTTGAGCTTGCGCGGCGGATAGGGATCGCGCCACAGCCTTCGCCGCATACCGCGCAGCGTTTCGCTCTCGCCGAACGGCCGCACCCCGGTGGTGAAGAAATACAACAGCACGCCGAGCGAAAACAGATCGCTGCGCGGATCGTCGCGGACGCCGAGCAGGCGCTCCGGCGCCATGTAGGGCGCGGTCCCGTAGGGCAGACGAAATTCTTCCTGCAGCAAATCAGGCAATTGGTTGTGATGCGACAATCCGAAATCGATCAGCACACATTCGCCGGATGGACGAAACATGATGCTGCTCGGCTTGACGTCGTGGTGAATGACGTTCTGCCGATGCAGGTCGGCCAGCGCGGTGGCGATCTTTCCCCCGATCACCCTCGCCTCTTCGTAAGCGGCCGGCAGCTTCTCGATCCGGCTGTAGAGCGTGTTGCCGGGAATGCGCTCCATGACGACATAGGGCTGCCGGTCGAAATCGCCGGCGCCGAAACAGCCCGGCACGTGCGGGCCCGCCAACCGCGGCAGAATCATCTGCTCCATCTCGAAGCTGACGATGGCCGCCGGATCCTCGCCCTCGGCAACCCGCGGGATCTTCATCAACAGCGGCACGGTGATGCCGGGATGGGTCACCGTCCACAGCGTCGCCATGCCGCCCTGGTGGACGCACTCCCCGACCGTGAAGCCGTCGAGCTCCGCACCCGGCGCGATGGCGGGCTTCGCCATTCCCCTCACCTCCCGACCAGCAGGCGATCGGCCAGCCAATGCGGCAGGCCGTTGGCGCGGATCCGGCTAGCTGCGGCCTGCACATCGTAAGGCACGCGGCAATAGGTGATCTCGCGAGAGGTGGTATCAAGCATCGCAAACGCCGCCGCGGGGTCGCCGTCGCGCGGCTGCCCGACCGAACCAAGAACGACGAGCCAGCGCCGGCCGCCGAGCAATTGCACCGGGACGTCTGTTGTCGGAATGAAGCTTGTCATCTTCGCCGCCGACGACATCGAATAGAGCGCCGGCCGATGGATGTGTCCGCAGAACGTGATATGGGCATCGGTGGCCTCGATGCTGCGCGCGGCATCCGGCGTGTCGCGCACATAGTGCCATCGCGCCGGGTGCGAGGCTTCGGAGTGCACGTAGAGGCGATTGTCGTCGCGGAGCGTCAGCGGCAACTCCGCCAGAAAACGCCGCTGCGGCGCGCTCAGCCTGCCGCGCGTCCACTCGATCGCGGCTTGGGCCACGGCATTCATGCTTTCCGACGGGGTGCTGACGGCGTGGTCGTGGTTACCGATGACGGCAATCGCGCCATCATCGACGAGGCCCATCATCGTATCGACCGCCCATTCCGGATCGGCGCCGTAGCCTACGATATCGCCGAGGCAGATGATCCGCTCCGCGCCGCGGGCACGCGCGAAATCGAGACACGCGCTGAACGCCTGCCGGTTGGCATGGATATCGGCAAAGATGGCAAGACGCACGTTTCCTCCGCATCCATCATCGCGCCCGTGCCTGCGCCCGTGTTGAGGGATATCAAACAACAGCCGCTTGTGACGTGCAATCAGGCCGGGTGCGCCTGCTGCCCTGTCAGGCTGATCCGATCGAGCGGCCCTACTCCTCTGGGAGCGAATGCTCGAGGAAAAAACGAAGCATTTCCCTTGTTGCGTCCGGTCCTCGCGGATCAGTGTAGGAGCCCGCAGCGCTGCCTCCGGACCATGCGTGTCCGGCTCCGTGAATATTCCAGTGCTCCAACATTGCACGTCCGCTCGCGTCGCTCAGGATCGTTCGGGTATAGGCATGCCCTCCGGGTACTTGCCCGCGATGCACCTTTTTTTGTGTGCTGATCGTTCTCACGGACTGCTCAAGAATTTGACCGCCGTTGTTTGGATGAACGGTAGTGTCGCGATCGCCGTGAAAAACAATGGTCGGAACGGGTGTCCGGCCACCTGAAATGACCTTGTGATCGGAGCCGCCGTGTCGCATCGCGACAAGCGCAGAGGGAAGATCCGTGGCAACCCCGCACGCGAGGCCAGAATGTATACCGATTGCCGCGTACAGATCGTCGTATGTTGCTCCCATGACAGCCGCGGCGGCGGCTCCGGCCGACAGCCCACCAACGTAGATGCGCTTTCGATCAACTGAGTAGTCGCGCATGATTTGGCGAGTAATACCCGCGATAAGTGAGGGTTCACCTCTGCCTCGCTGCTGGTCGGCTGTGCGAAACCAGTTCCAGCATTTCGCCTGGTTGGCCTGGCTGGGCTGAGCAGGATAGACCACGAAGCAATCCTGTTCCTCGGCGATAAAGTTCATCCTCGTACCGGCGGCGAAATCATCCGGCGACTGGGTACAGCCGTGAAGCATGACGACCAAAGGAAGCGGTCGTTCCTGATAGCGGCTCGGGATGAAAAGCCTGTAGGCACGACTTCCCGCGGGACTGCTGTACATGCCTTCGATGAACCGGGCGCCCTCCGGCACGATGTCCGGCGTGGACGGCGGGGCGCGCTTAATCACACCTCGCAGTCCGATCCCGGAGCGCCCCTTTTTGCTATCCAGTAACGCCCGGTGCGCGCCCGGTTGCGCGGAATTTGCTTGCCTTGATTGAGGATGACTATCCGTCTCCTCAATAGGATTGGCCTTCGCCTCAATGATTAGCGGTTCGCGTTCTGTAAGGGCGATATGACTGCCGGTACGCGATCGCGCGTCTGCAGCACTCTCACCGCGAAGCATGCGCTGAAGGAGCCCAGTAGCCTCAACGAGTTGGCCCGCGCGCGTGAGGCGTGTCGCCTCCCGAATGATGTCCTGGTTCAGCATCGCCTTCACCGTATCCTGTCGGCGAGGGCGGCCTTGACCGCCGGACTGGCGTGCAATGCCCCCAGCACGGAGACTGAGGCAATGGTCGCGCGAGCGAGCTCGGGCGTGACGTCTTGGGAGATGCTGGCAAGGCCCAGAACATTGATGTGCAGCGTCTCGCCGGCTCGCTGCACCGCTTCGAGATCCTCGCGCGTGTAGTTTCGCAGTCCGAGGTCCAGACTTTTCCGGGCCGTTGACTGCCTTACTACGTCGGCGTGACGTTCGAGCTGGTTCCTGACCGCCGTACGGATGAAATCGGTACGGTTAGAGTAGAACCCTTCCTGAACCATTAGATCGACGTGACCAAGGTCGACATAGCCAAGATTGATCGTGATTTTTTCTGTTTCAGGTGGCTTCGGTCGAAGTTCCCGTACATTACTCATCACGAATTTCTCCCATACATATAAACCATCTGATTGGATGGCATATGGATGGCTCCACGCTGAGTTCAAGGGTCCCCCACCTGGAAAGTGGGTTTTTATTCTGACATTCGTCGGGGACATCGACTGCGTCCTGTCTCAGACCTCGCCTCGCGAGGATCGGCCCACGAGAAAAGCGATGGCCCGCCGAAGCGGGCCCCCAAGATCAGACATCACGTCTCACGGGACAAAGAGCTTGGCCTTACAACTCGGTTTCAGAAGGATCGTCACCGCTTGCGCGGCGCTTCCAGCCCCTTGAGCAGCAGTGCGAGCAGCGCGTCGATCCGCGCCGGGGCACCCGGCTCGTTCCATTCCTCGGCATGCGCTGGATGATGGAAGCGGCTGGTGGCGTCGAAAATGGCGCGCGCGGTCGCCTTGACGTCGGCGACCTGGAACGCGCCCTGCTTCACGCCATCGGACAGGATCAGGGCAATCTGATCGACCAGACAGTCCTTGTGGCAGTTCACGGCCTTGCAGGCCTCGCGCGCCAGCGTAAGGTAGGTCGCAAACATCTCGGGATCGTCGCCGAGCCGCTTGTGCTTGATCGAAAACATCGTGCGCAGCCATTTGTCCAGCCGCGCCGGCGCCGGGCCGGCGCTTTCAGCGATTTTCAGCAGCGGCGCGCTCAGACGGTCGAGCCAGCGCTTTGCCACGGCCTCGCGCAGCGAGGCCTTGCTGGGGAAATGGCGGTAGACGCTGCCGTGGCTGACGTCCAATGCGCGAGCGACATCCACCACCGTTGCCTTGGCGAGCCCATAGCGGCGCAAAACGTCCTCGGTAACCTCCAGAATCCGTTCGGGGGTTAGAACCACGACTTCGTTCATGCGCGCACCTGCGAAACGATGGGACGGGTGGTCATCTAATCCCCCTTGTAATTCCCTTGTAATCCCTTTGGCGGATTAATGTTTCACCGGTTCCAGCCGCTCGGCCTGGGCGGCCAGATGGCGGGCGACGCTCTGGTTGAGCCAGCGCTGGATTTGGGCGGTGAGATGAATGAGATGGGTCGTCATGGCGTAGTCCTTTGCAAGTACCCGGCTCAAACCAACGAGCCGGGGGACACCCAATACCGGCGTCGGCAATGGATATAGCATGTCTTGCTGACAGATTTCAATATCTGTCAGTCAATAACCCGTGATTGACCGGTCTCCCGAGGTCCCCCTCCGGGGCCTACTGCTCGTCCTTGGGCGGCATCCGCGGCGGGAGCAGCGGGGTAAATGATACCCCGTCGCCATCGCGGGGCGCCGCGACCAATCCCCCGCCGGTCGAGGGATCACCGCCCGAAGTGTCCATGATCATGCCAGGCGTGATGTACTCCCGGGCGGCCTGGAGCAGGCTGCCCCCGCCATCGCCGAAATCGGCGGCGCGGCCGCCCTGGGGTCGGCCGGCGGCGATCTCACCGGCCGCCTTGTCGGTCTTTTGCGCGAGTTTGTCGCTGTAGGGAATGCGGAACGCGCGGGGCACGCCGCTCGGCCGATTGCCGTCATCGAGCGCCTCGACCCAGAGATAGATCGAGCCCGGATCGCCCTCCAGAGAGTGCGGCTCCACGATACGGGCCTGCAACAGCTTGAAGCTTGCGGGCAGCCTGTCGACGCTGGCCCAACCCAACAGGCTGCGCACGCCGACAAAACTCGCAATGTAGAACGCGCTCGTTACCACCACGGCGACCGCCTTGGCCGACCAGGGCACGCGCGCATAGACCAGGACAATCAGCAACAGCGCGCCGATCAGCGCATAGCCGAGAGAAAGCGTGAGGACGACCGATTGCAGGTTACTCACGGCGCATCCTGACGCCGGTTTTCGGATCGAGATCCGCGCCATTGGCGCCAACATTACGGAACGTCTCCATCAGCGATTTCTGCCGCTGCTGAACATCAACCACCTTGCCTTCGGCATCGAGCCAAAACCGCAGCGCGGTCTTTTCCTCGCCGGTGTGATCGAGCGTGAGCTTGTTATCGAAGATCACCTGCGCCGTCGGATTGAGCTTTTGGACCTTCACGTTCACGGCGACGGGCTGCCCCGTCGTCGCCTGAAAGTGCGAGACGTTGACGGTGTATTCGCCGGCGACGATGCCGCGCACGGTGACGATCTCCTCCCGGATCGGCGACGCAATCTTTTTGCCGTTGACGACGATGAAATCGTTGGCGCCGCCGCGGTCGTCGCGGTCGAGCGTGAGGAAACCGGCTTCGCGGTGGCGATACCAGGCGATGTTGCCGGCGGGGTCCTGCACGAACAGATCGAAGTCATCGGGATGATTATCGGGCCAGTCCATCGTGATGATGAACTCGGCTTTGGAATCGATTTTGCCGTCCTTCGCGTCAGGCGAGGCCGCAAGCAGCGCCAGAAAGAACAGGAAAGCGATCACCTGCAGCGCCTTGAACAGCATGACGCCGAGCGGATCGAAGGCCTCCTCGCGCGGATAGAGACCGAAATCGTCCATCATGCCGGCGTTCCAAGATGACGTTCCAAGGCCGGGGCGACGTGCGTCTCGGTCAGCATGACGGCATCGGAAAACACCCGCTGGGTCGCGGCATCCAGCATGTAGTACTGGATTCTGACGAGGATCGAGCCGATCAGGCCGGCCAGCGTCGTGTACATGGCGACCGCCATGCCGTCGCTCATCAGGCCCATCGATGATTTCATCGCGACCTTGTCGGCCGCATCGAGAGTGGCGATCGGCGCCAGCATGATGATGAAGCCGATGATGGTGCCGAGCAGCCCCAGCTTCATCAGTGTGTCGGACACGAACGCGCCAAATCCGTTGGAGCCACGCAGCCGGTCGGCCAGCGAGCGGAGCAGCAGCGTCTGGTCGATGCGCCCGGCGGCCTGCGCCCTCGCCTTCTGCACCAGGCTGCGGATGTGATCCGTTACCAGCCCGCCCGGCAGGGCGCGCGCATCCTCGTCGAGCCCCCTGGCGCCGCCCCGAACCGACAGGATCGCGCGGCAGCGTCGCGTGATCTCGCCTTCACGCGCGATCGCGCGCGTCCGCCAGAAGCAATGAAAGCAGGTGACGATATAGAGGACGGCAATGACGCTCGAAATGTAGGTGCGGTCTGAGCTGACCATCAGATGGAGCAACCCGTATCGCCATAACAGCACCACGGCGAACACCGAGAGCCCGGTGAAAATCATCCATAACAGGAGAACGCTGCGTTCCGACTCATCCGCGCCAGATGATGCGGTCTTCGCGCCAGCCGTTGCACTCATGCTGCGTCAGCTCCCTGGAAAGGCGCGCCGCGCCCAAAGGCCGCCTGCAAACAGGCCCCTAGGCTTTGATAAATCAGCGGTCGTGGCCGCGTCCAAAGATATATGCCCACGGTTGGTCGGGAAATTTTCCCGAATTGGACCTCACCGCCCGGCTTGCAATTGGCACCAATTGGCGGTGCTGTTACGCTTATCCGCACGTTCGGGAGTGATCGCATGCGCCTCGTGCTACAGCTCGTCGCCCGTCTGTTTGTCGTGGTCATCCTGTGCCTGGGAGCGGCAACCGTCTGGGCGACGATCGACGCCCATCGCAGCGTCGATCGTGCCACGGCGGCTTCCGCCGAGCGTGTCTCGTTGGCGCTGGAAGCGCTCTACTGGCGCGAATTGCTGCTGCGCAGCAACAGAACGCGCGAGCAACTGCTGCCGGTGCCGGAATGGCGCACCATCGAAACGATGGGATTGATCTCGCCGGGCATCTGCGTCCGGTTCGAGCCGGCAGGCGCGTTCGAAAAACCGCTTTGCGGCCAGAGCAAGGGGATCGGCCAATCTCCGCCGCGCTGGTTCGCGGCTTTGGTACAGACCCTGCTTGGGGATCACGCTGCGGTCGTGCGATCTATCAGCATGCGCGCAGCCAACGCAGGTAGCGTCTCGGCCGCCGCCGATCCAAATGCCGCCATCGCACTCGCCTGGCAGCACATCCTCGATAACATCCACGTCGCCCTGCTGATGGCGGTGGCAATCGCGCTGCTTGCCTCACTCGCGATTGCGCATACGCTTGCGCCGGCGCAGCAGATCGTCGCCGCGCTGCAGCGGATGGCGCGCGGGCAATACAGCACGTCGCTGCCCCGCTTCCGATCGATGGAACTTGCCATGATCGGACGGGCCGTGAGCGATCTCGGCGACCGCCTCGCGCGGGCCATGGAGGAACGCGCCGCGCTGACCCGACGCCTGCTCGAAATCCGCAGCGACGAGCGGCGGGCGCTTGCCCGTGAACTACACGACGAATTCGGACAAAACCTGACGGCGATTCTCGCTTTCGCCAACACGATCGAAGCGACCAGCGCGCAGGAAAAGGACAACAGCGAGGTCGCGCAGGACGCGCGAATGATCTCGCAAGCCACCCACCGCATCATGGCGTGTCTGCGCGATACCTTGAACCGCTTGCGCCATCCGCCCGCCGAGGAGCTCGGGCTTGAGGCCTGCCTCGTCGATCTCGTCGATAGTTGGCGCTCGCGGAACGCGGCGCAGCCGATGATCCAGCTCGACCTCAAGGGCGACCTCGCCGGCGTCCGCGGCGCCGTCGCTGCGACCGCCTACCGGGTCGCCCAGGAGTGCCTGACCAACTCGCTGCGGCACAGTTCGGCGCGGGTGATCGTGCTGCGGATCGAGCGGCGCACCGGCGCGGAGAACGCCCTGCTGGTCCATGTCGAGGACGACGGCGGGGGCGATGCGGCCAAAGTGGCCCGATCTCCCGGCTTTGGCCTGACCGGCATTCGCGAGAGGGTGGCCGCGCTTGGCGGCTCGCTGTCGATTGCGGACGCGAACCGCGGGGTGAGCGTGGCCGCCACGATTCCGCTTGCAGCCTGATGACCGCTTCGCAGACCGAAGGCATTTCGATCCTGCTGGTCGATGACCATCCCGTGGTCCGGCAAGGCTACCGGCGCGTGCTGGAGCACCAGGGTGATTTCCAGGTGGTGGCCGAGGCCGACAACGCGGCGGACGCCTATCGCGCGTTCAAGGCGCATGCTCCTCACGTCGTGGTCATGGACATATCGATGCCGGGCGCGAGCGGGCTCGAGGCGATCAGGAACATTCGCGCCCGCTCCTCCGACGCGCGCATTCTCGTCTTCAGCATGCACTGCGAGGCCACGCAGGTGAAGGCCGCCTTCAACGCCGGGGCGAACGGCTATGTCACGAAGGGCTCCGACCCATCAGCGCTGATCCGGGCGATCCGTTCGCTTGTCCGCGGCGAACAGGCGATGAGCGACGACATCGCCCGCGTGCTGGCGCTGGAAAGCCTCTCCCCCTCGGGATCGGTGCTCGATCAGCTCGGAGAGCGGGAAATCGAGATCCTCAGGCAACTGGCCGCCGGCGCGACCACGGAGCAGATCGCCTCAAACCTCAATCTCAGCATGAAGACCGTGCAGAACTATCACTATCTGATCAAGACCAAGACCGGCATGCGGACGGACGCGCAGCTTGTCCGCCTGGCCGTGGAGTGCGGGCTGGCCAGCCTGTAGTGGCGGGGCGCCCCGCGCCGAGCGGGTTCGGTCCTGCCAGAGCACCCGGTTTCTCATCTCCGCGCCCCATACGGGTGGCCTCGCCCGACACGATTTGCTAAAGCGCGGCGTAAAAACAAATCGGCCGGGGACAGCCTTCCGCCCCCGCCCCTGCTCGTCCGGAGTTTTCGATGATTCCCCGCTATACTCGCCCGGAAATGGCCTCCATCTGGGAGCCCCAGACCCGCTTCAAGATCTGGTTCGAGATCGAGGCGCATGCGGCTGATGCGCTGGCGGAAATCGGCGTCATCCCCAAGGAGGCGGCGAAGACGATCTGGGCCAAGGCCAAGAATGCGATCTTCGACGTGGCGCGGATCGACGAGATCGAGCGCGAGACCAAGCATGACGTCATCGCCTTCCTGACCCATCTGGCCGAAATCGTTGGCCCGGAGGCCCGCTTCGTGCACCAGGGCATGACCTCCTCCGACGTGCTCGACACCTGTCTTAACGTGCAGCTCGCCCGCGCCGCCGACCTCTTGATATCAGATCTCGACAAGGTTCTGGCCGCACTGAAGAAGCGCGCCTTCGAGCACAAGCTGACGCCGACCATCGGCCGCTCCCACGGCATCCACGCCGAGCCGGTGACGTTCGGGCTCAAGCTCGCTTATGCCTATGCGGAATTTTCCCGCGCCCGCGAGCGCCTGGTCGCCGCCCGCAAGGAAGTTGCGACCTGCGCGATATCGGGCGCCGTCGGCACCTTTGCCCAGATCGACCCGCGCGTCGAAGAGCATGTCGCCAAAGCGATGGGGCTGGTGCCGGAGCCGATCTCGACCCAGGTGATCCCGCGCGACCGCCACGCCATGTATTTTGCGACGCTTGGCGTGATCGCTTCTTCGGTCGAGCGGCTGTCGATCGAAATCCGCCACCTGCAGCGCACCGAGGTGCTGGAGGCCGAAGAATTTTTCTCCGAGGGCCAGAAGGGCTCGTCGGCGATGCCGCACAAGCGCAACCCGGTGCTGTCGGAAAATCTCACCGGCTTGTCGCGCATGGTGCGCGCCTATGCGATGCCGGCGATGGAAAATGTCGCGCTCTGGCACGAGCGCGACATCTCGCACTCCTCGGCCGAGCGCATGATCGGGCCGGATGCCACCGTGACGCTCGATTTTGCGCTGATGCGGCTCGCCGGCCTGATCGAGAAACTGCTGATCTATCCCGCTAACATGCAGAAGAATCTCGACCGCCTCGGCGGCCTCGTGCATTCGCAGCGGCTGTTGATCGCGCTAACCCAGAAAGGCGCCAGCCGCGAGGACGCCTACAAATACGTCCAGCGCAACGCCATGCCGGTCTGGCGCGGCGAAGGCGACTTCCAGACGCTGCTGAAGAAAGATCCTGATGTGAAGAAGCACCTGACGGATGCCGAAATCGAGGAGCAGTTCGACCTCGGCTATCACTTCAAGCACGTCGACACGATCTTCAAACGGGTGTTCGGCGAAAGCTGATTATTCCGCCGGCGCAGGCGCGCCAGCCTTCGCCGGCGTACCGTAAAGCCGCATCAGCGCGAAGGTCGCGGCCAGGATTGCGAGATAGACCACAACCTGCATCGCGGTCGGCTGGTCGGTGTAGCCGATCAGCGTGTGCAGCGCCTTGCCGAGCAGGCTTGAATCGGAAAGCAGCCAGCCCGAATCCCAGACCACGTTATCCAGCGCCGTCAGCCAATTGGCCTTTTCGAGGAATGCCGCGGATTGTGCCGCCATACCGGCGGCCAATAGCGCAATCAGGACCGTCGTGGTCGTGAACAGGGCGCGCGTTGGAATCTTCACCAGGCCGAAATAGGTCAGCATGCAGACGAGTGCGCCAAGCACCATCCCGGCAATACCGCCGAGCGCCACGCTTAATCCGCTGTCGTTGCCGCCGGCCAGGACACCGTAGAGAAACAGCACGACTTCGCTGCCCTCGCGCAGCACCGCAACACCCACCACGATCGCGAGCGCCAGCAGCGATTTCGATCCCTCGACCACCGCCCTTCCCGCTTCCCGCAATTCGCCCGCGAGTTCGGCGCCGTGGCGGGCCATCCAGACATTGTGCCAGGTGAGCATCACGACGGCGAGCGCAAGGATCGCGGCGTTGAAGACCTCTTGCCCCATGCCGGCGAACAGGTTCGACAAGGCGCCGGCAAAGACCGCGACCACGCAAGCCGCGAGAACGCCACCGAGGACGCCGCCGGCGATCCACGCGTTGCGGTGCGGCACCGTGCGCGTGACCGCGAGCACGATGCCGACGATCAGGCCGGCCTCGAAGACTTCACGGAAGACGATGATCAGTGCTGCGATCACGGCTGTTGCTTATTTTTCCTACTTCACGACCAGTGCGCCGCGCGCAACCTTCTCGTTGTACTCGTCGAAGAATTCGTAGCGGCCCGGCTTCTGGGCGCGGACATTGATGGTAGCGTCGGTGGAGCCGGCGACCACCTTCTCCACCTTCAGGGTCTTGCTCTCGAACTCCATCGCCTTGGCATCGAGGTTCTTCAGCTTGATCACGATCGGCGTGTTGGCAGGCGCGCTAATTTCGGCCGGGTCGAATTTCTTGTCCTTGTAGCTGAGCTGAATCTCGGTCGCACTCTGCGCGTGGGCGGCGCCGACGGCGGCAGCCGCGACAAGCACCGTGGCAGCAAACAAAGAGAGCTTCGAGAGCATAGGCGAGAAAGACATGCTGGGTTTCCAATATGGCTGGCGTTATCCGGTTGGCATACGCTGCCTGACACCACGCCGTGAAGGGGCAAAACGCCGTTCCAAATTGGAGAAGTTCTAAACGATGCAAGCGTTTGACAAGGCTCCCTCGCGCGTCGGTCGAACCCTGCGCGTTGGGCGCCGATAGCCACCTCAGCAGTTTTCCGGCCTTGTCAAGCGGATTTGAATTGTTCCAAATTGTCACACTGGCCGTCGACGAGCTCCGTGACCCCGCCGGCACCCTCGAAGCAACCTAACGGTAACCACGGATCGGCTAAGGTCGCAACGTGTCATCCCCGCCCACAATCCTCGTCTTCGACTCCGGCCTTGGCGGCCTCACGGTCCTGCGCGAGATTGTCCACGCCCGGCCCGACGCGAACTACGTCTATGTCGCCGACGACGCGTTCTTTCCCTACGGCCACCACAGCGAGGAGCAGATCATCGCGCGCGTGGTGCCGCTGGTCGGCGAGTTGGT
The DNA here is from genome assembly GCF_013114825.1 of Bradyrhizobium australiense. GTDB lineage: Bacteria > Pseudomonadota > Alphaproteobacteria > Rhizobiales > Xanthobacteraceae > Bradyrhizobium > Bradyrhizobium australiense. The sequence goes on from NZ_JAAVLX010000002.1 coordinate 290,169, forward strand.
CGCCCGCCACGCCCCTGCCCTGGTGGTGATTGCCTGCAACACCGCTTCCACGCTCGTGATGTCGCATCTGCGTAGCGCTTATAGCGTGCCGTTCGTCGGCACTGTGCCGGCGATCAAGCCGGCCTGCGCCAGTTCGAAGACCAAACGCGTGTCGGTGCTCGGCACCAAGGGCACCGTCAACCGCGAATACACCAGGCGCCTGATCGATGATTTCGCGCAAGGCTGCGAGGTGACGCTGGTAGGATCGGCCGAGCTCGCCTCGCTGGCCGAATCCGCGCTCAGCGGAAACGACGTGTGCGACGAGGATATCACGGCGGAACTTGCCCCCTGCTTTGTCGGCAGTGGCGAGAATCGCACCGACACGGTCGTGCTGGCCTGCACCCATTATCCGCTGCTGCTCGACCGCCTGACGAGGCTCGCGCCGTGGCCGGTCGACTGGATCGATCCGGCAGCCGCGATCGCCCGGCGCGTGTCCGAGCTCCTGGGGTCTCCCGGCCGCGAAAGCGATGAGGCCAGGGCGAAGATAATATTTACGTCCAGGCGACCGCATACGTTGAGCCAGGCGCTGATGCCGTTTTTCGGCGGCCGCGTGCCGGCGTAGAGTGCCGGGCATTGATCAGCCCGTTCAGGGCTTCTGAAGATCGCGCACGCCAGCGAAGGTAAGCGGGACTCCGCCGCCCCCGCGCGTCAGGCTGAGCTTGCGACCCCAATTGAGCGCCGGCGCTTCGACAAGCAGGTGCAAGACCGCCGCGATGCCGATCGAAAGCAAAATGCTGGCGACGATGACGCCGGCCGGAGAAATCTGCCACAGTTCGGGGAAGTTCGCGATCCATCTGATCAGCAAATAATGTGAGATGTAGAGCGAATAGGAGATGCTGCCGAACCATTGCAGGATGCGCGAAAAGGAAGCGCCGTGGAGTTCGGCCGAGACGACGCTGTAGATGAGGAGCGCCGCACCGAGACCATAGGTCGGCACACGTGCGAGTTGAGGATTGCTCGATCCGTGGACGAAAATCCAGTACCAGCCCGCAGCGAATAAGGCTGCCGAGATAGCGGTATTATATGGCAAAATAGGCAGCTTTCCCTTCATCCGGACAAGGTACGCGATAAAGACACCAGCGCCGAATTCTAAAATCAGGGGATGCGAATAGATCCCGAAAGGCAGGTGAAAAATGATCGCGACCACCGCAACGCCGAGCGCCGCGAACAAGAGCTCGAAAAGACGGCGCGGTGCAATGGCAAGTATCACCGCGACAACAGCGTAGAAGTGCATTTCAAAAGCGATCGACCAGGCGGGTGGGATATACCAGTTCGGATAGTCCCACACGAAGATGTGGCCGAGGTCCAGCGCAGCGCGATCTCCCGGGCTAGGTGCGATCCAGTACGAACTGATGAACGCCCCAAGCAATACGAGCCAATACATCGGATAGATTCGAATGGCCCTTCTAAAAGCGAAATTCAGCACGTCGGTTTGCGACGCGGCCGTAGTCGCAATGATGAACCCGGAAATGACGAAAAAGATGTCGACACCGCTCGCCAGGATGGTGTGCGCTCCTTCAGCGGCACTTTGGGTCCCCAAATCAGAGCGAGCGGTTACCGCGTGCCCGCAGACGACAGCCAGCGCCGCGACGCCGCGCATGGCTTGCACACCATAGAATGTCCGCATAACGCCCTGGCACGCTCATTCTTGTAAACGCAATTTTTGCGGGCAAGGTATTAACATATAGTTGTGAGGTTGACGCAGGTATCGGCATGCATGGTGGGCCGAATGCGACGCGCAAAAAACAGCTGGCTCGATGGCCTGCGAATTTATCCATATGATGCCGAGCGCCGAATTTTGAATCGATCATTTTGATGAGGGAGATGCCGCTTGACCTCCGCAAAACCTGCGCCGCTCAACCGCCTCCGACAGCTCTGGCGCGAAGGCCGCCCGACCTTTGGCGCGATAGCGACCATTCCCTCGATCCAGACTGTACAGATCATGGCCCGTTCCGGGATCGACTGGATCATTGTCGATCTTGAGCACGGGCCGATCGATCTCGGCTCGGCGCATGCGATGATTACCGCCACCTCTGGCACGCCCTGCGTGCCGATGGTGCGGATTGCCGCCAACGAGCCCTGGCTTGCGAAGGCGCCGATGGACCTGGGCGCCCTCGGCATCAACTTTCCGATGATTTGCAGCCGCGCGGATGCCGAAAAGGCCGTGCGCAGCGTGCGCTACCCGCCGAAAGGCGACCGGCTGTGGGGCCCCTTCCACGCGCCATTCCGCTGGGGCGTATCGATGCCGGATTACATGGCGGCTGCGGACGACGACATGATCTGCATGATCACCATCGAGCATGTCGAGGCGGTCGAGCGCATCGACGAGATCATGGCAACCCCCGGCATCGACCTCGCGGTGATCGGCCCCGGCGACCTCGCCACCTCCATCAACAAGCGCGGCCTGCTCGATGATCCCGAGGTGATGGCGCTGATGAAGCGTGCCGAGGAAGGCATTCTTAGGAGCGGCGTGCCGATCGGCGGCGTCGCGCGCACCGCCGAGCAGGCCAACAAGATGATCGACCGCGGCTACGTCGCGCTGGCGCTCGGCTTCGATTGGTCGCTGTTCCAGCGCGGCATCGCGGCCAGCTTCGAGGGGGTCAAGCGATAGGTTCCGAGACGGCGGCAAACCCCTCAAAATCCTTGAAATTCACGTCCCCGCTGGCGGGCCGCCACGCCGGTTGACCCGCCATCCGGGCGCGAACCTACTGGCGTCAAAACGCCTTGTTCGTGCTAGATGAGGTGCTGGCAGGTCCAGGCGGCCTGTCGGCTTTCTGATTTGCCTACCTTCGAAACCCTGAGCGGAGCGATGCGCGGAACGGTTCGAAAAATCACACTGCCGCGCCGCCTGGTCGCCGACCTCATGCACGCCTCGATTCGCGTGCCCTTTGTTTCGCTCGCGCGGCCGCTTCATATCCGCGCCCTGCAGGAAGCCCGCACGCAGGCCGCCCAGCGGCCGGGCTGGGCCGCGATTTTCGTCAAGGCATTCGCGCTGGTCGCGAAGGAACAGCCGATCCTGCGCACCCTCTACGTCAAATGGCCGATGCCGGCCTTCTACGAGTTGCCGCGCAGCGTCGCGATGGTGGCGATCGCCCGGGTCGAGGACGGCCAGGATTGCGTCCTGCCGCAAAAGATCGCGGCGCCCGACGAAATGCCCCTTGCCGAGGTCGACGCGCTGATCCGGCACGCCAAGGTAGCGCCGATCGACGAGGTGCCGGCATTCCGGAAGATCCTGCGGACCACGCGGCTGCCGCTGCCGCTGCGGCGGCTGTTCTGGGCAATCGGCCTGAATTTCGGCCGCCAGCGGGCGAATTATTTCGGCAGTTTTGGCGTGACCTCGGTGGCCGCCTATGGCGCCGGCCAGCTCCATGCGATCAGCCCCGGACCTTTGGTCCTGAGCTATGGGGTGGAAAAGCCCGACCAGAGCATCGATGTCGTATTGCGCTGGGATCACCGGATTTCCGATGCCGCCCCCATGGCCAAGGCGCTGAACCGGCTGGAACAGGTGCTGAACGGCGAAATATCAGCCGAATTGCGGGCCAATCGGCAGCAGACCGAGCCCAAACCGGTCCGGGCAGTCGCGACCTGACGGGTCCTGTGCGTCATTCCGGGATGGTGCGTTAGCACCAGATCCGGAATCATTGCGCATCTGAGGTCTGGTCCCGCGGACCATCCCGGAATGACAGTGCCTGAGGGCCCTTTTCGTTGACAGAACGGCGGTTTCTCCCTAAGACCCGCTTGCTCGCGGGCCGGTTTCGGCCCGCGATGCGTTTCGCGACCCGTGGTCCTCCCCGAGCTTTCGAGGCGGACCTGTCGGCCCCGGCAACCCCGGTGCACAGGAGGGCGCGTTTCCTCAAAACTCAAACTCTTAAGCAGAGGACGCGATGACAAAGCGCAGTGAGGCGAAATACAAGATCGACCGCCGTATGGGCCAGAATATCTGGGGTCGCCCCAAGAGCCCCGTGAACCGCAGGGAATACGGCCCCGGCCAGCACGGCCAGCGCCGCAAGGGCAAGCTGTCCGACTTCGGCGTCCAGCTCCGCGCCAAGCAGAAGCTGAAGGGCTACTACGCCAATATTTCCGAGCGCCAGTTCCACGGCATTTATGTCGAGGCCGGCCGGATGAAGGGCGACACCGGTGAGAACCTGATCGGCCTGCTGGAGCGCCGTCTCGACACCGTGGTCTATCGCGCCAAGTTCGTCGCCACCATGTTTGCCGCGCGCCAGTTCATCAACCACGGCCACATCAAGGTGAACGGCCGCCGCGTCAACATTCCGAGTTACAAGCTCAAGCCCGGCGATGTCGTCGAGGTCAAGGAATCCTCCAAGCAGCTCACCCCTGTGCTGGAAGCAAGCCAGCTCGGCGAGCGCGACGTGCCCGACTTCATCGAAACCGATCACTCCAAGATGACGGCGAAGTTCAGCCGCATCCCGGCGCTGTCGGACGTGCCGTTCGCGGTGCAGATGGAGCCGCATCTGATCGTCGAATTCTATTCGCGCTGATCGGTTTTCAATTCCGAGATATCAAAGGCCCCGGTTTGCCGGGGCCTTTTCATGTTACAACTACCTGATGTCGCAGACGACCGACAAACCCGCCCGCTTCATGCCCTCGGCCGGACCGGCCGAAGCCGAGCTTGCTGCTTGGGCCGACCTTGCCCGGGACGAACACGTGCGCCGCTACCAAGAGCTGTTCAACCATATCGATTGCAGCACCTTCACCACGGATAGGCCCGACGACATTTTGGCCGCCGCCCAGAAGCGAGTTGCCACCTAAGACATCAGGCCGCAACTTTTCTACTAGTCTAGACCGCCATTGCCTTCTTTGCCGCCTGGGCAAGGAAGCCCGAGCGCGTGAACCCTTCCCGCTCGGCGTAGCGGTCGATTTGATCGAGTACGTCGGCTGGCATCGTCACGTTGATCCGAACGCTCTTCACTTCAGCGGCTGGTGTTGCGATGAGCACGGCAACGCCATCCTTGTTTTGAGCGTCCCTCATGATCTCTTCCAGAGAACTCGGTTCTGGCGCGGCTTCACCATCGGCTGCCAAGCCTTTCAGATGCAGTGCCAAGGCTTCGGCGGCCATATCGCGGGCTTCATCCAGAGTCTTTCCGGCGCTGATCACGCCGGGAAGATCCGGAAACGATACGCCGTAATCGCTGTCGGTCTCTTTGTGGATCAAGGCGATGTACTGTCGCATTTTTCTTTTCGTCCTCTGCTGATGGCAGGGCGGGTCGCTGGACCCACTCCTATTTCGTCTATTTCAGCTTCAGACCGGCTTGCTTTTCGATGCCTCTGAACGTTCCGGTCGGTATACCTCTCCGCGGGTGAGGCACCGTCACCCGCTCCGGTTTGGTCGGATGCTTGAACTGGACATGACCTCCTTTTTGGGCGACCTGCACCAGCCATCCGCCTTCGAGGCGGAGATTATGTCCCTAGAATTGATGAGTATTCACACACACTTCGATATGTAATTTCAAGTGTATAAATACACACTAAGATTCCAGCCCTACTTCTTGACGTGAGGCGCCGGACGCGCCCTTTTGCCCGGCCATAACAATACGAGCGAGAAGGAACTCCCCCATGCACTACACCCCTGCCCCGCGCGATCCCAAGGCGGATCCCATCCGCATCAACTTGCTGTCGGACACGCAGACGCGACCGACGGCGGCGATGCGCGAGGCGATGGCGCGGGCCGAGGTTGGCGACGAGCAGATCGGCGACGATCCGACGGTGAACCAGCTGTGCGAGCGCGTCGCCGACCTCCTCGGCAAGGAAGCCGCCGTGTTCATGCCTTCGGGCACCATGTGCAACGTCGCGGCGACGCTCGCGCATTGCCGGCCGGGCGATGAAGTTCTGGCCCATGCCAGCGCGCACATCATCGCGCGCGAAGGCGGCGCGCATGCAGCGCTGGGCGGCTTCCAGATGACGCCGCTGCCGGGCGAGGATGGGCAGTTCACGCCCGAAACGTTCCGCGCCGCGCTGCACCCCCGCTCGCGCTACCAGCCGCCGCAGACCGTCGTCAGCGTCGAGCAGACCGCCAATATCGGCGGCGGCACGATCTGGAAGAAAGCGGCGCTGGATGAGATCGTCGAGATCGCCAAGGCGCATGGGCTGATCACCCATATGGATGGCGCGCGGCTGTTGAACGCCTGCGTCGCCACGAAAATATCAGCGCGCGACATGGCCGCGGGCTGGGATTCGGCCTGGATCGATTTCTCAAAAGGCCTCGGCGCGCCGATCGGCGGCGTGATTGCGGGATCGCGCGCTTTCGTCGACGATGTCTGGCGCTGGAAGCAGCGCCTCGGCGGATCGATGCGACAGGCCGGCATTTGCGCCGCGGCCTGCGTCTATGCGCTCGACCATCACGTCGATCGGCTCGCCGACGATCACGCCAATGCGCGGGCGCTGGCGCGAGGGCTGTCGCAGATCAAGGGCATGGAGGTGCAAGAGCCCGAGACCAATCTGGTGTTCTTCAGGCCTGACGGAGCTGGCGTCGCCGGCGACAGGATGGTCAATGCCTTGCGCAAGCGGGGCGTGCTGCTCGCGACGATGGATGGCCGCATCCGCGCCTGTACGCATCTCGACGTCAGTGCTGCGATGATCGAAGAGACGGTCGGGCTGGTGCGCGAGATCGTGCGCGGGGCGTGAGAGGCGTTAGTCCGGGGCCGTGAACTCAGGCAGCGGCAGGCGTGCGCGCCCGCCACAGCGCGCTGCCGAGCAGCAAATAGATCGCGCTGGTCCACATGGCCTGCCAGTTCTCGAAGTCTTCGTTGAAGACGATATAGATCGCCGCCAGGGCGAACAATCCTGCAAACACGGCCTCCGAAAGCGGCCGTTCGCCGGATTTCGAACCGTTGAGAAACGCCAACGTCCAGAACGGCACCACGGCCATGGTCAGCGTGGCGAACGGGAAATCGCGCCAACGCGCGTCGAATATCAGGCTGAGCGCGGTCTGCGCGGCGATGAGCGTCGTCACCATCAGCGTAACGCCCAGCATGTTGCTCATGAACAATGGGGTCAGGCCCTTGCGCGGTCCCAACACCTCAAGAAACGCCGGAAGCGGCCGCCCCGACATTAGCGCGTGGGTAGACAGCAGCGGCGCTGTCACGGCCGCTGCCAACAGAAAACCCTGCACCAGCCAACCGCCGAGCCCGTAGCTCTCGTGGAGCATCTTGTCGGCACTCACGCCCAGCAATATCCCGGCAACGGACGCGGAGATGGCGACCGCAGCCCACGATGCCAACGGCGGCAGCGCCACCTGACGCTTCCGCGTGAACCAGCCAACCGCGAATATGCAGATGCAAAGAAGCAGCCCGCCTGCCATCTGCAACTTCCAGAACGGATAGTTGTTGATGGCCACGCCGGCTGGATATTTCAGCTTGCGCTCGGCCCCATCGAACAGTCCCCAATAGCCACCCACCGTGCCTTCCCAGCGACGCTTCCACGGCTCGTCGTACGCCTCGAACAGATTGACGCGAAAATTATCCCGCCTTGCCCGCTCGAGAATCTCGGAGATGAAACGTGCCTGATTGACGCGGGAAGCCAGGGCGCCGTGGCGCATCCGCCCGTGGCTTGGCCAACCGGTTTCGCCGATCAAAATTTCTTTGCCGGGAAAGGCCGCGACGACCTGCTTGCGGACATCATCCACATGCGCGGCCGCATGCTCGGCGCGCGGCGGAACGTCTTCCCAGTAGGGCAGGAAATGGGCGGTGATGAAATCGACATCGCCGCCGACCTCGCGGTAGCGCAGCCAGAATTCCCAGACATCGGCATAGGTCACCGGAATGTCCACGCGCGGTTTGACCGAGCGAATGGTTTCCCGAAGGTCGCCCACCGTCATGTCGCCGCGCAGCAGCACTTCGCTGCCAACGATGAGCGCCGCGACCGTGCCGGGATGTTCCTTCACCAGCGAGACCGCAATGTCGCAGAGTTGAGCGTTCTTCGCGCGATCACGCCCGATCCACACGCCGAGCAGAACCTTCAATCCGACCCTGGACGCAAGCTCGGGCACCTTGTCCAGCCCGTTGTCGATGGAATAGGTGCGGATGCATTTGGAGACCTTGGCAAGCTCCTTCAGATCCTCCGCGATCTGCTCCGGGCTTACGATGAGCGTCGGATCGTGCGGCGTCTGATCGTTGCGGAATGGCGCGTAGGAAACGCACTCCAGCTTCGCCGCATCATCGATTGGCGCGCGCGTCAGCGCCACCGGCGTGGCCAGCCACCACCACGCCGCGACAACGGTGCCGAGCGATAGAAAAAAAAGCGCCAGCGGCGTGCGAAAGCCGATTGGTCCTGCTCCCAAATAGGCGAATAGATCAGCCTATTTAGCTCTGCGCCGCAGGCATGTCGACCGCCGATGCAGCCGTGTGCACAATTGCGCCGCAATACAGAAGCGGTGATAGTGAAGACGCTTCAAACACGAAGCATTAAAAGTCGATGGCGTTTACGCAAAATTGATTCCAGCCCCAGTGAGTGAAGTGATGCCATTCAAACGGTTTTCCCGGCGCCAATTTGCCAGGATCGCAAGCTGGTCCGCGCTTGGGATCTCGATGCTGTCAGCCAGATCTAGTATGGCTCAATCGGATCAAGCGACCGGAATACAGAATCAAAAGGTCTTGGGCTTTCCGAATGGTTTTCTATGGGGTACGGCGACCTCGTCCTATCAAGTCGAGGGTGCCGTCAACGCGGACGGCCGCGGCCCATCGATCTGGGACCGCTTTGCCCACACGCCCGGCGCCATCTCCGATCGCAGCAATGGCGACACCGCGACCGACCATTATCGTCGCTACAAGGAAGACATCCGGTTGATGAAGGCGCTGGGCGCCAAGGCCTATCGATTCTCGATTGCTTGGCCGCGCGTCTTCCCGCAAGGTGTCGGCTCGCCGAATCCGAAAGGCCTCGACTTCTACAACCGCCTTGTCGACGAGTTGTCGGCGAACGGCATCGAGCCGTTTGCAACCCTCTATCACTGGGATCTGCCGCAGGCGCTGCAGGATCGCTTCGGCGGCTGGACTTCGCGCGACACGTCAAAGGCATTCGCGGACTACGCCGCCCACGTCACTGCCCGCTTGAGTGACCGCGTGAAGCATTTCTTCACCATCAACGAATGCTCCCGGCTCGTTCACCTCGGCCACGGCCTTGGCGCCGATGCGCCGGGCCTCAAACTACCTCAGTCAGGATTGAACCAGGTCCGTCACCACGTTGCGCTGGGACACGGCCTTGCGGTTCAGGCGATCCGGGCTCATGGACGCGCCGGGACCAGGGTCGGTCCGGCGGAAAATGCCGTGAGCTGCATCCCAGCCATCGAAACGCCGGCTAACATCCACGCCGCCGAGATCGCGACGCGCGAACTCAACGCCGGCTATTTGACTGTCATGATGGAGGGAAAATACCCCGAGGCGCATCTGGCGCGGGCCGGCAACAACGCGCCGAAATTCACCGCCGATGATTTGCGCGTCATTTCATCTCCGATCGATTTCGTCGGGCTGAACGTCTATACGCCCGACCATTATGTTGTTGCCGCCGACAACGAGCGCGGCTTTTCGCTGGCGCCGTTTCCCGCCTCGTTTCCGCACATGAAGGCGAGCTGGCTCAGGCCCGGCCCGGAGGCGATGTACTGGGTGCCGCGCCATGTGGCCAAGCTGTGGAATGTAAAGTCGATCTATATCACCGAGAATGGAACGTCGGCGAGCGATCAGCCGGCAGCGGACGGGACCATCTACGACGTCGACCGCATCATGTATCTGCGCAATTATCTGACGCAGTTGCAGCGCGCGACATCCGAGGGCGTGCCCGTGCTCGGATATTTTCTGTGGAGCCTGATGGACAATTTCGAATGGTCTGATGGGTATGAGCAGCGCTTCGGTATCTACCACGTCGACTTCGACACCAAGCGTCGTACGCCCAAGCTGAGCGCCTCGTTCTATCGCGAGACGATCGCGCGGAACGCCGTGGCGTAGTCAGGCAATTGTCAATCCTTGCGCAGACCCTTGCCGAGCGCCTCATACATGATCGTCTTCAGCGCCAGTTGGATTCGTCCGCCCTGCGTAGGGGCCTGCACCATGAAGACAACGAGCATGTCGTCCTGCGGATCGACAAAATAGAAACTGCCGCCCGCGCCGTCCCACCGGTATTCGCCGAGCGGCCAGGTCGTATTTGGCGGCGGCGAGGTGCGCACGGCAAAGCCAAGACCAAAACCGCTGGACGGACCGGGGAAATAAAAGGGGTCGTGAATAATCTTGGTTTCCGGACCGATCTGATCCGAGGTCATCAGCGCGACTGTCTCGGGCTTGAGATACCGCTTGCCGTCCAATTCGCCGCCATTCAGCAGCATTTGCAGGAATCTGGCGTAGTCGCCGGCCGTCGAGACCAGGCCTGCCCCGCCGGATTCCCAGCGCCGCGGCTCTGTCGGATCCTTGATTCCGGCCACCCGAAAGCGATCGACGGGAAATGCCTGGGCGATGCGCGGCCAATTCGCTTTATCTGCGACATAGTATTCGGTCTCAGACATCCCGAGCGGATCGAACAATCTCTGCTTCTCGAATTGAAACAGAGTTTGCCCTGACACCACCTCGACGACACGGCCGAGCACATCGGTTGAATGGCTGTAGTTCCAACGCGTTGCTGGATGATCGGCGAGCGGCAGTGTCGCGATCCGGTCGGCGAATTCGGCATTGTCGAAATCGCCGGCGTAAAGCTTGGGATCGGCATAGAGTTTCTGCACCGCGGTTTCGCCGAAGAAGCCGTAAGTGATACCCGACGTGTGCCGCAGCAGATCCCTGATCGTGATCGGGCGCTTCAACGGCTCGAGCTTGAGCGGATACTTTCCTGCCTCATCGGAAAGATCGACGCCGACCTTTGCATCCGCAAAGGCGCGAATGTATTTCGATACGGGATCGTCGAGGGCCAGCTTGCCGTCTTCGACCAGCATCATCACGGCGACCGAGGTGACAGCTTTCGACATCGAATAGATCTGGAAGATGGTGTCCGGCGTCATCGGCTGCTTGGTGGCGGGGTCCCGCACGCCGAAACATTCAAGGTCGACCGACTTGCCGTGCTGCTGGATCAGCAGGACTGCGCCGGGGATCTTGCCGGTCGTAACTTCGTTGCGAACATAGTCAGCGATCCGGTCGAGGGCCGCGCGTGAAAAAGTTGGCGCGTCTGGCGCCTTCTCGCTCCCCAACGCATGCGGTGAGCTGCCGAGAAAAAGCAGCGCGAGCGCTGCCGCAGCAAGGCAGCGCCCGATCGCGCCTTCAGTTCTCCAGCGCTTCATAGACCAACTGCTTCAGCGTCCGCTGGATGCGCTGGCGTTCCGTCGGCGTCTGCTCGAGCAGCACGAAGAACATATCCTGCTTGCGGTCGACCACGAAATAGCAGCCGCTGGCGCCATCCCATTTCAATTCGCCAAGAGAGCCCGGCGGCGGCGGCTTGGCGTTGCCAGGATCGGTGCGCACCGCAAGCCCGAACCCGAAGCCGAAGCCGTCTCCGGGGAAGTAGAAATAGTCGCGATCGACCCCCGACCCGGGGCCGATGTGGTCCGTCGTCATCAGCTTGAACGTCTCGGGCTTCAAATAAGTCTTGCCCTCGAACGTGCCGCCATTGAGCAGCATCTGCGTAAATCGCCGGTAGTCCGCCATGGTCGAGTACATGCCGCCGCTCGCGAACTCCACTTTCTTGACGTTAGTCGGGTTGGTGTCGCGGCCGACGCGGAAATTGCTGTCGTTCGGCACCGGCAGCGCGATCCGCTTCTGCTTCTCCGGATCGGTGATGTAGAAGCCGGTGTCGACCATGCCGAGCGGATCGAGCAGCCTTTCACGCATGATCGTAAGCAGGGATTTTCCGGACGCGACTTCCATCACCCGTGCCAGAACGTCGGTGGAATGGCCGTATTGCCATAGCGCGCCGGGCTGATTGTGCAGCGGCAGTTTGGCGATCCGCTCGGCGAACTCGGCCAGATCGAAATCGCCCTCATAGATGTTGGCGGCCGCATAGGCCTTGCGGACCAGACTGTCACCGTAGAAGCCATAGGTGATCCCCGACGTATGCAGCATCAGGTCGCGGACAGCCATCGGCCGGTTCGGTGGCACTAGCTCGAGCGTCTTGGTGCCGTCCTCGTTCTTCTTCTCGACACCGACTTTCACATTCGCGAAGGATGGAATGTATTTTGAGACGGGATCGTCGAGCTTGATCGTGCCGTCCTCGACCAATTGCATGGCCACGACCGACGTGATCGCCTTCGTCATCGAGAACAGGCGGAAGATGGTCTTGTCAGTGATTGGCTTCTTGGACTCCACGTCCTGAACGCCGAAGGTCTCGTGATAGATCGGCTTGCCGTGCTGCTGGATCAAGACGTTCGCGCCGGCGATTTTGCCGGTCGCCACCTCGTTCCTGAAGAACTCGGTGACCTTCGCAAGCTTGTTCTTGTTGAAATGCGCGCCGGCGGGAATATCGAATGTGCCCTCGGCACGGACTTGTGGCCCTGCCACTAGCATCAGCGCGCCGCAGGTGAGCGCGCGCCGCAATCGACGTGAGTTCATTGGAACCCCCCTCCGGAATTCGGAGAGGAGTGTAGCTGCGGCGTCAGTCGGCGCAAGGGCTGCCAAAGGCCGCCAGTGCCTGTTCATGCAGCCGAGCGCTGTCGGGAGAGAAGCAGCAGAAGATAACCCTTGTCACGGCAGGTGCAGCAGCCAGCGCATCGACAATAGTAGCGACCGCAATGCCGGCGGCGCGGTCGGCAGGAAAGCGATAGATGCCGGTAGAAATCGCTGGAAAGGCGACGGATGCGAGCCCGTGCTTCTGGCAGAGCTCCATCGAGCGGCGATAGCAGGAGGCGAGCAGATCGTCCTGGTCGAGGGTGCCGCCGTTCCACACAGGTCCGACCGTGTGGATCACGTGCTTTGCCTTGAGCCGATAGCCCTTGGTGATTTTGGCGTCGCCGGTCTCGCAGCCATTGAGCGTGCGGCACTCGGCTAGGAGTTCCGGCCCCGCAGCACGATGGATCGCGCCATCGACGCCGCCCCCGCCGAGCAGCGACGAGTTCGCGGCGTTGACGACGGCGTCAACGCGCAGTGTCGTAATGTCGGCAACAATGACTTCCAGCCGCGCCTGGCCGACCTGGCGCGCCAGCCCGCTCAGGCGGAAGCCGCCGCGTTGACGGTGACGCCCTTGTCGACAAAGAGCTGCTGCAATTCACCGGCCTGGAACATCTCACGGATGATGTCGCAGCCGCCGACGAATTCGCCCTTGACGTAGAGCTGCGGGATGGTCGGCCAGTTCGAGTATTCCTTGATGCCGTTGCGAAGCTCGGCGGATTCCAGGACGTTCAGCCCCTTGTAGCCAACGCCGACGTGGTCGAGGATCTGCACCACCTGGCCGGAAAAGCCGCACTGCGGAAACTGCGGCGTGCCCTTCATGAACAGCACGACGTCGTTCGACTTCACTTCGTTGTCGATGAATTGTTCGATGCTCATATTTGCTTCCTTTTGGGGCTGAGCCCCCTGCGGCGTCGCCTAACGGGCCGGCTCGTCCATGTAACCCGGATACTTGCCATATATGTAGCCCAAACCGTTGTGCATCCAAAGCAAAATGGCGAAGAGCTGGCATGCGCGGGGCCGGCTCGGGGCACCTCGTGCGACCGCAGCCTATAGTCTGACGGCATCAATATCATAGCGGGGGAAGGCTTTTTTCCCGGACCGGAACCCCTATCTAGGACGGACCGCCCGTCGGGAACCAGTTTCCCAGACTAACGTTCTCCATGCTGACCGGAGACACCAGTGACGAAACCAGTATCCGCCGCCGCGTTCGCCACCCCTGCCCCGTCACTTTTCTCAGATTCCGGCACCCTCGCCCAGAATTTGGTGGAAGCTTATCTGGCTGTTCGCGGCCAGACCGAGCGCCGGGCCGCTCCCCTTAGCCCCGAGGACCAGCTCATCCAGTCGATGCCGGACGCCAGCCCGGCCAAATGGCATCGCGCCCATACCACCTGGTTCTTCGAGCAATTCCTGCTCGGCGAGCACTGCCAGGGTTACCAGCCCTTTCACCCCGACTACGCATTTCTGTTCAATTCCTATTATGTCAGCGCCGGGCCGCGGCACGCCCGTCACCAGCGCGGCCATTTGACCCGCCCGAGCGCGGACGAGGTCACCGCCTATCGCCGGCATGTCGATGCCGCCGTGATAAAATTCTTCCAGACCGCGGGCGAGGAGCGCCTCGCCAAGCTCGTCCCACTCGTCGAGGTTGGTCTCAACCACGAGCAGCAGCATCAGGAATTGATGCTGACCGACATCCTGCACGCCTTTGCCCAGAACCCAATCCCGCCGGCCTACGATCCATCCTGGCGCTTCCCGGCGCCGCATCGCTCAGCAGAGGAGTGGACCACCCTCAACGAGGGCATCCACACCGTCGGCCACACCGACGACAGCTTCCATTTCGACAATGAAAAGCCCGCGCACCGTGCCCTGGTCGGCCCGGTCAGGCTCGCCCGCAACCTCGTGAGCAATGCCGAGTGGCTCGCCTTCATGCAGGACGGCGGCTATGGCACCGCCACGCTGTGGCTGATGGACGGCTTTACCGCGGTCGCCGATGAGGGCTGGCAGGCCCCCGGCCACTGGCGCCAGGTCGACGGCGAATGGCGGATCATGACTCTCGGCGGCTTGCAGCCGATCGATCCGGCCGCCCCGGTCTGCCATGTCAGCTACTACGAGGCGGACGCGTTCGCGCGCTGGGCCGGCCGTCATCTGCCGACCGAGATGGAGTGGGAGGTCGCCGCCCGCGCCGGCCAGCTCACCGATGCCTTCGGCATCGTCTGGCAGTGGACCCGCAGCTCCTACTCCCCCTACCCCGGCTACCGCGCCATCGAGGGCGCTCTCGGGGAATACAACGGCAAGTTCATGGTCAACCAACTGGTGCTGCGCGGCTCGTCGCTTGCGACTCCGGCCGGGCACAGCCGTATCACCTACCGTAACTTCTTCTACCCGCACCACCGCTGGCAATTCACGGGGCTACGCCTCGCCGACTACGCCTGACATTTTCGATCATCGAAGCGCGCCGGAAAGCGCGTTCGGGAGAGTATCATGAATTTGCATGCCGCCGCCTTGGCCCAAACGCACCCGTTCGATGAGCAGACGTCCGGCTTTGCCGGTGATGTGATCGGCGACCTGTCGCAATTCCCCAAGCGCCTGTCGCCGAAATATTTTTACGACGCCGCAGGCTCGGAGCTGTTCGAGCAGATCACGGTACTGCCGGAATATTATCCGACCCGCACCGAGCTCGGCATTCTGCGGAGCCGCGGCGACGAAATCGCCGCAACCATTCCAAAGGGCGCGGCCCTGGTCGAATTCGGCGCCGGTGCAACCACCAAGGTCCGCCTGCTGTTGGAGCGTTGCGATTTTTCCGCCTATGTCCCGGTCGATATTTCCGGCGATTTCCTGAACGCGCAGGCCAGCGGCTTGCGCAAGGATTTTCCCGACCTCGGCGTTTATCCGGTGGCCGCCGACTTCACCGCGCCGTTCGACCTGCCGGCCGAAATCGCAGACCAGCCCAAGGTCGGATTTTTCCCGGGGTCGACGCTCGGCAATTTCGAGCCGCACGAAGCGCGCGCCTTCCTGCATAGCGCACGCGACATTCTGGGTGAAGGCGCGCAGATGATCATCGGGGTCGACCTCGAGAAGAACGAGCGCGTGCTCTATGACGCCTATAACGACGCTGCCGGCGTCACCGCGAAATTCAATCTCAACGTCCTGGTCCGCATCAACCGCGAGCTCGGCGGCAATTTCGACGTCTCCGCCTTCATGCACCGCTCAGTCTATAATCGCGAGCGCCACCGCATCGAGATGCACTTGATTTCCAAGAGGGCGCAGAGCGTGCGCATCCTGGGACGGAATTTTTCATTCCGTCCCGGCGAGAGCATCCACACTGAGTCTAGTTACAAATATAGCCTCGACCGCTTCGCCGTGTTGGCGCGCGAGTCGGGCTGGTCGGTGCGGGAATCCTGGACCGATCGCGACCAGATGTTCTCCGTTCACGCGTTGGTGGCGTCGGACTGAGAATTGGCGACGGGCTTTGCGGTTCACGTCTTGCAGACGGACCGCCTGCGGTCCGGCCGTGGTCTGCGTGTTGGCGCAATCCGGGGAGCGACAGATATCCAGTCGTCGGACAATCGGTCTGCACCCAACAGCCAGGCGTGAATGATCCGCCACTTGTCCTGTCCGCGAGACTGGAAATCCAGTAGCGGAGATCCTGCGTCCTGCAGTTCGTGAAAGAACTTCAACGAGTCTTTTCCAGTCGGTCCGTCCGGCTCGATCGCCTGCGTCAATATCCAGCGGTCCCACTCTTGAATGATGCGTACTCTTGCTTCACTTTGTTTCATAGGCGCGTATTCCCAGCCACGGCTCCCCCGTAGGCACTGAGTGATCGCGCTGGTCAAGGTTTGATGGAAGGTGCTACGCCGCCGCGCGTCTCCGCACCTTGCCGGGCTTAGTATAACCAAACTTCTTAACAAGTGTTCATCTTTATTACCCCGCCCGCAAAACGGTCCATCTGCGCTGTCGTTTCCCCTTCGAAATGTCCAATTTTTGACGCGGACTCAGCCGAGCCTCCGCGGCAGCATGGCTTGGGGTGAGTTCGTGCCAGGGGATTTCAGTCATGGGCAACGCATATCCAGCGTCCAGCAACCACAGGCAACATTCGGGATCGTCGTCTGTTCACAATAATACGGAGACGGGCTGGGACGAGGGAGTAGACACCGAGCGGGTGGCGCTTCGCGAGGAAAATGCGAGGCTTCGCGCTCTCGTCGTCCAACTGTCAAATCTCGTTCTCAGAAATGTCGTCGATCAGCACAGCTCACCGCAATTGGTGCCGGTGAGGCGGCCCAGGCTGGATTAAAGACACTATCCTGCCGGATCGGATCGCAGCGAAACTGATTCCCACACCGCGACCGCGATCATGATCGCGGTGGTCAGGATCGACAGCATCAACGGCGACCATGCGCTTGCGAACCAGGCGAGCACGCAAAGCGCGATGATGCCCGCCCCGTGCGAGAGCTGAAGGAAGCCGCGAAAGCTCAGCTTGAACAGGATGGTCCCGAACAGAAACAGTAGGGGACCGCCGATCGCGCTCGTTACCGTCTTGAGATCGGAATGACCGCCCGGGTGCTTCAGCACCAGTTCGTCCGCCACTGCCGCGACGATGATGCCGGCCACGATCGGCATGTGCAGATAGGTATAGGCGAGCCGCGCCAGCCTCCCCGGCTCGCTCGATTTTGAGAGCTGTTCGGAGCCGGCCTCGGCGCCGACATGGAAATAGATCCACCACATCGCGAGGCTGCCGAGGAAGGCCGAGACAAATCCCAGAACGGTTTCGGTTGTCCAGGTGAGTTCGGCAAAGGTCGCGCCGATGACCACGATAGATTCGCCGAGCGCAATGATGATGAACAGCGCGCAGCGCTCGGCCATGTGGCCGCCTTCGATCATCCAGTCCGCGACGGACGACGCGCCGTAGCGGGGAATCCAGAACCGCACCGCCGGCGAAATATACTCGATGACGAGCGCAATGGCCCACAGCATCAGCCGCGGCTGCCCTTCCACTACTCCGCCGGCGATCCAAAAGACGGCCGACACCGAAAGCCAGGCGGCGATCCGGATTGCATTCATGCGTGTCCGCGGCCGCGACGGCGGCGTCGACAACCACAGAAATATCGTCTTGCCGACCTGCATCGCCGCATAGGCGATGGCAAACCACAATCCCCGCGCTTCAAACGCCGCCGGAATCGAGGTCGACAGCACCAGCCCGCCCAGCATCATCGCGAACAGCAGGAGACGGACCGGCGTCTTTTCGGGATCAAGCCAGTTGGTGATCCAGGAGGTGAAGACCCATACCCACCAGACCGCGAGAAACAGCAGCGTGACCTGCAACGCACCGAGCGGCGTAAAGTGAGCCAGCAGCGTATGCGAAATTTGCGTGACGGCAAAGACGAAGACGAGGTCGAAGAACAGCTCCGCGTAAGTGACGCGGCTATGCTGGTGCGGCACGATCGGGCGAAACAGCGCGCCGTGTGTGTTGTCTGCCATCGATGCCCAGCCGCCCGTCGGGGACTAGCTGTCCGGCACTCCGGGTCCGCCAGGGACCCCGGTCTGCAGCGCCAGCGCATGCAACAAGCCACCCATCTGTCCCTTGAGCGACTGATAGACGATCTGGTGCTGCTGCACGCGCGACTTGCCGCGGAACGACTCCGAGATCACCGTCGCGGCGTAATGGTCGCCATCGCCTGCGAGATCGCGGATCGTCACCTCGGCATCGGGGATAGCTGCCTTGATCATCGACTCGATATCGTGGGCATCCATCGGCATTCCAGCATGTCTCCTCAGGTGTTTTCGAATCACGGCCGGCTCGCGCGACCGTGACGGCCAAACCTAGCGCGTACGCCCTTCTAGGTCACGCCTGGCGGCACTATATTCCGGGCCGAACCGTTTGACACCGCGAGATCCCGTCGCGCCCGATCATTCGGGCTGACCGAAAAAGAGGCTCAAAATCATGAAATTGCCCGGTCCCGACCATCCGATCACGATTACGACAAACCCCAAGCGCGTCCGGGTCTCGGCAAATGGCGTGGTCATTGCCGATACCACCCGCGCGCTGACCCTGAATGAAGCCAGCTATCCGGCGGTGCAATATGTGCCGCGCGAGGACGCCAACATGGCGCTATTGTCCCGCACCGAGCGGACCACGCACTGCCCTTATAAGGGTGACGCGAACTACTTCAGCATCAACGCCAACGGCAAGAGCCTCGAAAATTCGATCTGGACCTATGAGAAGCCATTCCCGGCCATGGCTGAGATCGCCGGCCATCTGGCGTTCTATCCAGACAAGGTGACGATCGAGGAAGTGGCGTAGTAGAGCAGCGGCGTAATAGAGGAGAACGTCATTCCGGCGCGATGCGAAGCATCGAATTGCAGTGCGCAATTGCACACCTGAGAATCTCGAGATTCCGGGTCTGGCGCTTTGCGCCGTCCCGGAATGACGGTGAGAGCTAGCCCGGAATGACGGCGGGGAGCTACGCCCTGAATATCGTGAGCCCGAGGATCAGGAGCACCAGGAAGATCACGACGAAGACATAGAACAGGAAGCGGGCGATGTCGGCGGAGGCCTCCGAAATGCCGGTGAAGCCGAGAATGCCGGCGACAACAGACACCAGGAAGAAGATCAGCGCCCATTTCAGAATTGTCATTGCGTGCTCCGCGACCTTCATGGCCGCGCCCATGGCGGCCAATCCATCCACTGGTCCTAACTGCGGGTTGCGTCGCGGGTTCCGCACCAACCCGGCACGACGATGCGGAGGTGTCGGGCACAATTCGTCCTTGCTGAATCGGGTTCCCCGCTGCAACATTTGACCAGATAGCCTGGCCGGGAGGCCCGCATGACATCGATTTCCACCGTGGGACGTGCCGACGTGAGCGCAGTGCCCGAAGCCAAATCGCGAAACCTTTCGCTTGATCGCGCCCGCACCTTCCTGACGCTGGTGGTGCTGCTCCACCATGCGGTGATCCCCTATACTTATTTTGGTCATACCGATCCGACGTCATTCTTCGGCTTCGACATGATCGTCCTCGCCACTGACAGTTTCTTCATGGCGATGTTCTTTTTCCTGTCCGGACTGTTCGCGTGGTCGGGCATCGCCCGCAAGGGACCGCTGAACTATCTGGCAGATCGCCTGCTTCGGCTCGGCCTGCCGTTCGTGATCTGCGCATTTACGGTCATTCCGCTCGCCTATTACGCCATCTCGCTCCGGCAGCATCCCGAGGTCGGCTTCGCGGAGTACTGGTGGAAAACCATCACCGTCGGGCCCTGGCCAAGCGGCCCGATCTGGTTTCTTTGGGTCCTGCTCGGCTTCGACGTGGTTGCTTGCATCCTGTATCGGTTGTCGCCCAACCTGCTCGATCCGATCAACCGACTCTCGCGGCACGGCCGCCGCCGGCCCGCCGTGTTCTTCGCTGTCATGCTTGCCGTCACCGCAGCGTTCTATGTTCCCGGGCTGATGCGTTATGGACCAAG
Source organism: Bradyrhizobium australiense (assembly GCF_013114825.1). Lineage (GTDB taxonomy): Bacteria > Pseudomonadota > Alphaproteobacteria > Rhizobiales > Xanthobacteraceae > Bradyrhizobium > Bradyrhizobium australiense. The sequence continues at coordinate 310,251 of NZ_JAAVLX010000002.1, forward strand.
CAACTGGTTCGAGTTCGGGCCGTTCTCGGTCCAGCACGGACGCGTGATGCTCTATGCGAGCTACTTCTTTTTCGGGGCCGGCATCGGCGTCCGGGAGCTGGATCGCGGGCTGCTCGCGGCAGACGGCCGGATGGCGAAAGTCAGTTGGGACTGGATGGTGCTCGCGATCGTCCCATATTGCCTGCTGTGGGGGTTGATCTTCATCAAGCGCGAAATTCTGGGGAATCCGTCGCCGTTGCCGAACTGGTATGAGGGCATCTATGCCGTCTGCTTCACTGTCTTCAGCGTAGCCATCATGTTCCTGATCCTGGCCTTTTTTCAGAGGTTCAGGCATTCGGGCTCGGCCATGCTGCTCGATCCGATGCAGGCGGACGCTTATGGTATGTTCCTGGTGCACTACCCGATCGCGCTTTGGCTGCAATACTGGCTGTTCGACTACGAACTGCCAGCGATAGCCAAGGCCGCGATCGGGTTGGTGCTGACAGTCGCGGCGAGCTGGGCGTTGACGCGAGCGTTGAGGCAGATTCCGGGCGCGACGAAGGTGCTTTGATTGTCATCGGTCCGTAGCCCGGGTGGAGCGCAGCGCAACCCGGGATTCACGGAGGCAGCGGTCCCAGAATTCGCTACGCTCCATCCGGGCTACAAGAGCCTACGCCTTCCCGCTCATATAGGCCGGCAGCCAATGCTCGAACGCCGTTTTCAGCGCACTCACCGCGACCGGCGCTTCACCGGCCACCGCGATCGCGTCGCCACCCGTGGTGCCGATCCGCGCGCACGGCACGCCCGCGCCGTTCATTTTGGCCAGCACCAGGCCGGCGTCGGCCGGCGGCACCGTCACGATGTAGCGCGCCTGATCCTCGCCGAACCAATACGCGTGCGGCACGATCGATGTAGGCGCCGCCAATAGCTGCGCGCCGATGCCGCTGGCGATAGCCATCTCGGCCAGCGCGATCAGCAAGCCACCGTCGGAGACGTCATGCACCGCAGTCGCCGTGCCGGCGTGGATCATGCCGCGCACCACGTCGCCGTTGCGCTTCTCGGCCGCGAGATCGACCGGCGGCGGCGCGCCCTCTTCGCGCCCGCAGACATCGCGCAGGTAGACCGACTGTCCGAGCCAGCCCTGGGTGTCGCCGATCAGCAGGATCGCTTCACCGGCGGCCTTGAACGCCAACGTGGCCGATTTGGTGAAATCGTCGAGCAGTCCGACGCCACCGATCGAGGGCGTCGGCAGGATGCCGCGGCCGTTGGTTTCGTTGTAGAGCGAGACGTTGCCCGACACGACCGGGAAATCGAGCGCGGTGCAGGCTTCCGAGATGCCCTTCAGGCAGCCGACGAACTGGCCCATGATTTCGGGCCGTTCCGGATTGCCGAAATTGAGATTGTCGGTGATCGCGAGCGGCCGGCCGCCGACCGCGGTGATGTTGCGCCAAGCTTCGGCGACGGCCTGTATGCCGCCTTGATACGGATCGGCCTCGCAATAGCGCGGCGTGACGTCGACGGTGAGCGCAAGCCCCTTCGGCCCGTCCCCGACGCGCACCACGGCAGCGTCGCCGCCGGGGCGCTGCACGGTATTGCCGAGAATGACGTGGTCGTATTGCTCCCACACCCAGCGCTTGGAGCACAGTTCGGGCGTGCCGATCAGCTTTTCCAGCGCCGCGGAAATGCCGAGCGGCGGCTTCACTTCGCGCGCGTGCACCACCGGTAAGGCTTCGGATGCGACATGCGGCCGGTCATACACCGGCGCCTCGTCGCCGAGCTCCTTGATCGGCAGATCGGCCATGACGTCGCCGCCATGTTTCACCACGAAGCGCTTGGTCGGCGTGGTGTAGCCGACCACGGCAAAATCGAGCCCCCATTTCTTGAAGATCGCCTCGGCCTCTTTCTCCTTTTCGGGCTTGAGCACCATGAGCATGCGCTCCTGGCTTTCCGAGAGCATCATCTCGTAGGCGCTCATCCCGGTTTCGCGGGTCGGCACCGCGTCGAGATCAAGATCGACGCCGAGGTCGCCCTTGGCGCCCATTTCGACCGCCGAGCAGGTCAGGCCCGCCGCACCCATGTCCTGGATCGCGATCACGCAGCCCTTTTCCATGATCTCGAGGCAGGCTTCGAGCAAGAGCTTCTCGGCGAAGGGATCGCCGACCTGCACGGTCGGGCGCTTTTCCTCGGAATTCTCGTCGAACTCGGCCGACGCCATCGAGGCGCCATGGATGCCATCACGGCCGGTCTTGGAGCCGAGATAGACGATCGGCATGTTCACGCCGGATGCCGCCGCATAGAAAATCTTGTCGGTCTCGGCGAGGCCGACCGCCATGGCGTTGACCAGGATGTTGCCGTCATAGCGGGTGTGGAAACGCACCTGCCCACCCACCGTCGGCACGCCGAAGGAATTGCCATAGCCGCCGACGCCGGCCACCACGCCCGATACCAGATGGCGCGTCTTCGGATGCTCCGGCGCACCGAACGAGAGTGCATTGAGGCAGGCGATGGGCCGCGCGCCCATCGTGAATACGTCGCGCAAAATGCCGCCGACGCCTGTGGTCGCGCCCTGATAGGGCTCAATGTAGCTCGGGTGATTGTGGCTCTCCATCTTGAAGACGACAGCCTGGCCGTCGCCGATGTCGATCACGCCGGCGTTCTCGCCCGGCCCCTGAATCACCCAGGGCGCCTTGGTCGGCAAGCCGCGCAGGTGGATTCGGGAGGATTTGTACGAGCAGTGCTCGTTCCACATGGCCGAGAAAATCCCGAGCTCGGTGAATGTCGGCACCCGCCCGATCAGCTTGAGGATGCGCTCATACTCGTCGGGCTTCAGCCCGTGGCTGGCGACGAGTTCGGGGGTGATCTGGGGCTCGTTCATGGGTGCCTTAATAGGAAGATCGACGGGGGGCGAAAAGGCCTTTTATGGGGCATTTCCGCCCTGTCCAGAGCTTTGCGAAGGGAGCCTTGCGGTATCGGTGTTTGCACATCGTTCCCGGATCGGATTTAAGGGCTCAAGCATCCAATTGAAGGCCATTTTTAGTGAACGAACTTCCCAAAAACGCATTCCACCACCGCCCCGATCTGCACGTCGAAACCAAGGGCGAATTTGCGGGCTGGCGGACCTGGACCCGCGACAGTTTCGAGACCCATAACGGCCCTTTCTGGCACCGAATGGACGAAAACGGCCAGGTACGCTGCGCGTTCCGGGTCGAGAAAAAGCACCTCAACGGCATGCGCAACGTACATGGCGGCTGCTTGATGTCGTTCGCGGACTATTGCCTGTTTGCGATTGCCTCTTCCGTGCTGGAGGGGCCGGGCGTGACGGTATCGTTTGCCTGCGAATTTCTCGACGCAGCGCGCGAGGGCGAACTGGTCGAATGCGAAGGTGAAATCACCCGCGCCGGCGGCTCGCTGATCTTCCTGCGCGGCATGCTGAAATCCGGCGAGCGGTCGCTGTTCACCTTCTCAGGTACCATCAAGCGCGTGAAGTGGAAGAAGCCGACTGGCACCGGCGCCGTTGCCACATGACGACCCACATGCCCGTCGCGGCTGGCGCGACTATGGATTGCTGCTCGCCCTGGCGTGCTGCTGGAGCTCGACGTATCCGCTGACCAAGATCGGCCTCGGCTCAATCCCGCCGGTCACTTTCATCTCGGCGCGCTCGCTGATCGCGGCGGGCTTTCTGCTCGTGATCCTGCGTGCCCGCGGCTTACGGTTGCCGACGGACGGCAAGGCCTGGAAGCTGTTTGCGTTCCAGCAGACCATCAATTCGACCATTCCGTTCCTGATGATCACCTGGGCGCAGCAATATGTGGCGGCAGCGCCGACCGTGGTGCTGGCCTCGACCACCCCGATCTTCGCTTTCCTCATCACCTGGGCCGTCACCCGGCACGAACCGGCGACGCCGCTCAAGCTGATCGGCGCCATTCTGGGCCTGGCTGGTACCGCCGTGACCATCGGCCTCGATACGCTCGGCGGGCTCTCCAGCAACCTGTTCGCCGAAATGGTCATCCTGATCGCGACCGTTTCCTTCGCCTGCGCCACGATCTTCGGGCTCAAGCTGACCGACTACGACCCGATGGTGGTTGCGGCGGGCTCGCTCTTGTTCGGCGGCACCGTCCTGTTGCCGCTCGCGCTGATCGTCGATCATCCCTGGACCTTGCGGCCGACAGCCGAGGCGCTGGTGGCCATCGCCGCGATGGGAATATTCTCAAGCGCCTTCGGCCTGATGCTGTTCTACATGTGCCTGACGCGGCTCGGCACGCTCACGACCAATGCGCAGGGATACTTGCGGATCCCGATCGGCGTCGGCCTGTCGGTCCTGCTGCTCGGCGAACCCGTGCCGCCGAATCTGGCGCTCGGCCTCATCCTCGTGATGGCGGGCGTCGCTGCGATGACCATCCCGCGCGACCATTATCGCAAATGGATCGAGCGCCTGCGCGGCAAGCCGAAAGCCGGATGAAGGCCATCGGTGAATCAGCCCAATAATTGTTTCGGATCGCAAGCCACTCAGCTTGCGCTTCGCGCAAATATTTCGGCGCGCGTCGCATCTGCAGCAGCAATTCGTTGAAGACAATCCTGGCCTCGGCGGTACGTCCCGCCATGCGCAGCAGCATGCCGTAAAGCACCTGGCCTCGGCCCCGGGGAAATAGGCGACGAGCGCATGGTATTCGTCGAGTGCCTCGCGTCCGACCTCGGCTAAAGCGCGGGCATAGAGTAGATGGCCCTCGGCCGATTCAGTTGTGGTTTGAGCACGAAACATATCGCTCCGATTCCACATTCGTGGCCAGTGGTGATCACGGCGGAACAGCAACGAACTGTGATTGACAGACAGGAACGCATGCGAGCGCACGGTGTTGCGCCGTTATGCAACCAGAACAGGAGCAATCATGAAACTCGCAACAATGGGATTGGCCATGGCGCTGGCAATCACGAGCACCTTCGCCCTGGCGCAAGCCGGCGGCAGCGGCGCCGGCGGAAGTTCGGGCACGGGCGGCGCGGCGGCAGGTGGTGCGGCAGGATCCTCCACCAGCGGAACGACCGCCGGCAGTGGAGCAGGCGGAAATTCCACCACCGGCATGACCAACGATGCCGGGAGCGCCGCAGCCGGCCGAAACAGTCCAGTGAACCCGTCGGGGAACACTCATATCAACCCCTCACCGAGCGGTTCAACCTTGTCGCCGACAGGTCCGGGTTCGACCACCGGCCGATAACAAAAAGCCCCGCTCGGCGGGGCTTTTTCATTGCATGATCGCTGGGTGCTATTTCTTGTCTTCCAGCAGCTTTTTGTATTTCTCGACGTCGCGCGTCACCAACTGGCCGAGCACTTCGCTCGCATGCTCGTTGGCGTCGGGGGCAACCGTGGAGAGATCGTGAAAACGCTTCTTCACCGTCTCGCCCTCGACAGCGGTCTTGGCTGCGGCGTTCAGTCTCGCGATGATCGCAGGCGGCGTGCCTTTTGGGGCGAACAGGCCGTTCCAGCCCTGCGCCTCGAATTCGGGAAGGCCAGCCTCGGAGGAAGTCGGCAGATCGGGCAAAGTTGCAAGCCGCACCGTTGAGCCGACGACGAGGCCCTTTACCAGCTTGTCATCGATCGCCTGCGACACCGACGCGGCCGCGTCGCAGACGCCGTCGATCTGGCCGCCGATCGCGTCCGTCAACGCCGGCGCCGCGCCGCGATAGCCGACCAGCGTCACGTCGATGCCGGCCGCCTGCACAAAGCTCTTGCAGATCAGGAAATTCGAGGAGCCGACGCCGGCGTGGCCGAGGTTGACCTTGCCGGGATTTTTCTTCGCGTAAGCAATGAAGTCCTGCAGGTTCTTCGCGGGGAAATCCTTGCGCAGCGCCACGATTCCGAAGGTTTTCGCAACGACCGCGATCGGCACGAAGGATTCCGGCGTGAACGGCAGTTTCGGATAGATCGTATAGGTCGCGGCACTGGTGCCGGCATTGCCGATCGCGATGGTATAGCCGTCTGCTTCCGCGCGCGCGGCACGCGTCAGCGCAGTCGAGCCGCCGGCGCCCGCGATATTCTCGATCACGATCGGCTGCCCGAGCGACTTGGCCATCTCCTCGGCAACCACACGCGCGATCACGTCGGAAGTGCCGCCGGCCGCGAACGGCACGATCATGGTGATGGGACGCTTGGGATAATCCTGCGCGCGGGCTGCCACGGCGCATAGCAGCGCCACAACGACAATCGTCAGGCGAGACACGAAGAACCTCACGCGGCTTTTTCCAGATGCGCGGCAAGGCCCGCGAACAGGCCGCGGCCGTCGGTGCAGCCCATGATGTCTTCGACGTGATTTTCCGGGTGCGGCATCATGCCGAGCACATTGCCGCCCTCGTTGACGATGCCGGCGATCGACTGCGCGGCGCCATTGATGTTGGACTCCTCATCGACGATGCCCTCTGCGGAGCAATAGCGATAAAGCACCCGCCCCTCGTCTTCGAGCCGCTTCACCGTCTCCTCATCGGCTTCGTAGTTGCCCTCGCCATGGGCGACCGGCACGCGGATGACCTGACCGGCATTGTAGCCGCGGGTGAACGGCGTATCCGAGCGCTCGACCCGCAGATGCACGTCCTTGCAGACGAATTTCAGCCGCGCATTGCGCATCAGGACGCCCGGCAACAGGCCGGCTTCGCACAGGATCTGGAAACCGTTACAGACGCCGAGCACGAGACCGCCGCCAGCGGCAAATTTGCGCACGGCATCCATCACCGGCGCCCGCGCCGCGATGGCGCCGCAGCGCAGATAGTCGCCATAGGAAAAGCCGCCGGGCACGACCACGAGATCGGTCCCCTTGGGCAGCGCGGTGTCAGCGTGCCACACCATCGCCGCCTCCTGCCCCGAGGCGAGCTTGAGCGCCCGAGCCATGTCGCGCTCGCGATTGATTCCCGGGAAGACGAGGACGGCGGATTTCATGGTGGTTCCCGGCTGGACAACGAGAATCGTCGGCAGAAGTGCCGACGCAGCAAAGACATAACCATTTGACGCCGGTTTTTCCAGTGCTAGCGTCGCCAAAACGGCCTGCATTGCAGCCACACTCAACAACAATCGCGCAGGGATGGAAGCCATGAATGTCCCGTCGCGGGCGACATCTGCGACCGAACCGATGAGCTCCGAAGGCGTCGTCGCGGCCGGCGTCTACGTCGATGGCCGCCGCATCGCCAATATTGCCATCGAGGAGGCGTCGAGCTGGCGCCGCAAGCCTGGTCACGTCGTCTGGATCGGCCTCTACGAGCCTGATCTCGCACTCCTGACCAGCGTGCAGCAGCAGTTCGACCTGCACGATCTCGCGATCGAGGACGCCAACCACGCCCATCAGCGCCCCAAGATCGAGCAATATGGCGACGGGCTGTTCATCGTGGCGCGGACCGCGCAAATGATCCAGGGCCGGATCGCATTCGGCGAAACCCATTTGTTCGTCGGCGAAGGCTACCTGGTCTCGGTGCGGCATGGGGCATCGACGTCATATGCACCGGTGCGCGAACGCTGCGAGAGCTGCCCCCGCGCGCTGGCGCGCGGAGAGGACTATATTCTCTACGCCATCCTCGATTTCATCGTCGACAACTATTCCCCCGTGCTGGACGCGATCCACGAGGAGGTCGAGGAGATCGAAGACTACGTGCTTGCCCATACCATCACGCGGGCCCAGATCGAACGTCTCTACATGCTGCGCCGGGATCTGCTGCGGCTGCGCAACGCGATTGGCCCGCTGGTGGAGGTCTGCCGCCGGCTCGAACACGACAATCTGCCGATGGTGCGCTCGACCATGCAGCCGCTGTTTCGCGATGTCACTGACCACGTCAGGACCATTCAGGAGCGCACCGATTCAATGCGCGAGGTGCTGGCGTTCGCGTTCGAGGCAAGCCTGCTGGTCGGCCAGGCACAAGAGACGGCGGTCTCCAAGAAGCTGGCCTCATGGCTCGCCATCATCGCTGTCCCGACGGCGCTGGCCGGAATCTACGGGATGAACTTCAAGCACATGCCTGAATTAGAATGGGACTACGGATATTTCTTGGTGCTTGGATTGATGCTCACCGCCTGCACCGGACTGTACTGGCGATTCCGCCGCACGGGGTGGCTGTGAGCTGGCGGCAGATCTTACAACGTCGGAGCGTCATTCAACTCGAGGCGGTGCTCGATACGATCCAGACGGTCTTCGTGCCGGACCAGTGTCGCATGAACTCCTGAAATCTCTTGGAAGGCGCCCGTGATTTCTCGGCGAATGCGGTTCTGAGACGTGCGCGACGCCTGCATCTCCTGTTTGAATTCATCGATCTTGCCATCGACCTGCGCCAGCGGCGCCTGCAGCGATTTCAGGACTTCAAACATGAGTTCGGGCGTTACATCAGCCATCTGGTCGTTCCTAGGCTTTCACCTCGATAGCGTAATTCTCGATCACGGTGTTCGCCAACAGCTTGTCGGCGGCATCCTTCAATGCCGCTTCCGCCTTGGCCTTGTCCGAACCGGACAGTTCGATGTCGAATACCTTGCCCTGACGGACGCTGGCGACGCCATCGACGCCGAGCGACTTTAGCGCGCCTTCGATGGCTTTGCCTTGCGGATCGAGGATGCCGGATTTCAACGTAACGGTAACGCGTGCCTTCACGAGACTTGCCCCAGTTCTTCTCAGCTCTTCACCAGCACCGGGCCCGAACCGGCCGGACGCTCGTTCTCCATCAGAATGCCCAGACGTTTCGCCACTTCGGTATAGGCTTCAAGTAAGCCCCCGAGGTCACGGCGGAAGCGGTCCTTGTCGAGCTTCTCGTTGGACTTGATATCCCACAGCCGGCATGAGTCGGGCGAGATTTCGTCGGCGACGATGATCCGCATCATCTCGTTCTCGAACAGCCGGCCGCATTCCATCTTGAAATCGACCAGACGAATGCCGATGCCGAGAAACAGCCCGGTGAGGAAGTCGTTGACGCGGATGGCAAGCGCCATGATGTCGTCGATTTCCTGCGGCGTCGCCCAGCCGAACGCGGTGATGTGCTCTTCGGAGACCATGGGGTCGTTGAGCTGGTCGTTCTTGTAATAGAATTCGATGATCGAGCGGGGAAGTTGCGTGCCCTCCTCGATGCCGAGGCGCTGCGACAGCGAACCGGCCGCGACGTTCCGCACCACCACCTCCAGCGGCACGATCTCGACCTCACGAATCAGCTGCTCGCGCATGTTGAGGCGGCGGATGAAATGGGTCGGCACCCCGATATCGTTGAGGTGCTGAAACAGGTACTCCGAAATCCGGTTGTTGAGGACGCCCTTGCCCTCGATCACCTGGTGTTTCTTGGCATTGAACGCGGTCGCATCGTCCTTGAAGTGCTGGATCAGGGTTCCCGGCTCCGGACCTTCATACAGGACCTTGGCCTTGCCTTCATAAATACGGCGTCGACGGCTCATTGGGATGTACCGTGTTTTGTTGAAATCCATGAAATTGGTGTGCTCCGGATGACAAGGGTTTGCGACCACGACGGAGCTGCCGTGAAGGCCAGGTCCTGAACAAAGCGACCGGAAACAGAACAAGAACCTCGCCTGATGGCAACCTATCCGATTGGCCCATCCAGCACAATCGACCCGGCCCGATTGGGCCCAACTTATCCCGATTGCCTGCGGCTTAACGGACCGTTGTTTTACCGATTCGCCCCCTTTATCTAGGTAGTCCATCGGGCCGCGACAACGCGGCCTTATTTACCATTTGCGGGGATTGGAACCGAAGAATGAGCACTTTCGACAAGCGCGAGGAAGGTTTTGAGAAGAAATTCGCCCTCGACGAGGAGCAGAAGTTCAAGGCTGAGGCGCGCCGCAACAAGCTGCTCGGTCTTTGGGCAGCGGAAAAGCTCGGCCTTTCGGGCGATGCCGCCACCGCCTATTCCAAGGACGTGGTCGCGGCCGATTTCGAGGAAGCCGGCGACAAGGACGTCCAGGACAAGGTGGTGAAGGATTTTGCCGCCAAGGGCATCGCCATATCAGCCCCGGAAGTGCGCGCCAAGATGGACGAACTGATGGCGCAGGCCATCGCCCAGGTGAAGGCGGGGACCTAAGGGCGGCAGCGTCATTCCGCGGCGCCTCGAAGAGGCGAACCCGGAATCTCGAAATTCCCCGGGGTGCAATTGCACCCCTGGGGTCTGGTCCTTCGGACCATCCCGGAATGACGGCGCTAAAATCCGAGCGCCTTTATCCCGCGGTATTCCTTCCGCACAATCTCGATCAATCGTCGCGCCGCCGCGCTCAAAAACCCGCCGCGGCGCGTCACTGTGACCACGTCGTGGCTTGCCTTGAGATCGCGCACGCCGATGGTCGAAATCGTCTTGTGTCGCAGCTCCTCGGCGGCATTGCTTTCCGATAGCAGCGCAATGCCGAGGCCCGCCTCGACCAACCGCTTCTGCGCGGTCAGGCTGTCGACTGGCGTCCAGTCGATTTCACCCAATCCATGTGTCTGAAACAGTGCAAACACATGCGCGGCCGTGATCTCGCGCCTGCCTGGCACTACCGGAAATGCGATCCAGCGCTCGCCGCGCAGATCGGCGAGCTTGGCGACACGGCGGCCGGCGCGTGGATGATCCAGCGCGCATACCACCTGCAGCCGTTCGGAGACCAGCAATTCGCAGTCGAGATCGCGCGAGCGGTCGCGGTCATAACGCAGCCCGATGGTCACCTCGCCGCGCCGGACCATGTCGCTGACCTCCGCGCTGGTCGCGGTACGCAGGCTCAATTCGATTTCCGGGTGCTCGGCCGCGAAGCGCTTTAGAATCGCCGACAGCCGCCCACCGGCGAGCGTACCGACCACGGCCAGCGCGACCGGACCTGAGTTCGGCCGCGCCAGCGCGCGGACCGCATTCTCCGCATCTTGGGCGGCGGCGACCGCGCGCTCCGCGTAAGGCACCATCACCCTGCCGGCATCGCTCAGCGTGGTCCGCCCCGCGATCCGCTCGAAGAGCGGCAGGCCGAGCTCCTGTTCAAGCAATGCGATACGCCGCGAAATCGCCGGCTGCGAGCGGTGCAGGACTTTTGCGGCATTGGAGATGCCGCCGCGGCGATGAACCGTCAGGAACGTATTGAGCGCATCGCTGTCCATCTTCCGTCCATGCAAAACGCTGATGATGTCCAGAGAAATAACAAATTTGGCTGATGCCTGCCAGGTCGCTAGTTTCGCTGCCAACCAGAACCAGCCGATAACCCAAGCGGAGCTACGATGCGAACTCAGATGCAAAAGGCAGAACTCTTTCGCGCGCTGCATGCGCGCCCGGGCGCGTTCATCATTCCCAATCCCTGGGACGCCGGCACTGCAAAACTGCTTACAGCCATGGGCTTCGAGGCGCTCGCGACCACGAGCCTCGGCCTTGCCAACACGCTCGGCAGCGCGACCGTCAGCCTCGATGCCATCATCGAGAACTGCCGGGTGATCGCGGAAGCAACCGACCTTCCCGTCAGCGCCGACCTCGAGAACTGCGGCGCCGACGATCCGAAAACCGCAGCGAAGGCGATCGCGCGTGCGGCGGCAGCTGGCGCCGTTGGCGGCTCGATCGAGGATTCGACCGGCGATCCGCGCAAGCCGATCTACGACTTTTCGCTCGCGGTCGAACGCGTGCAAGCGGCGGTCGAAGCGGCCCGCGCCCTGCCCTTTCCGTTCATGCTGACCGCGCGGGCAGAGAATTTCCTGCACGGCCGCAAGGATCTCGACGACACCATCAAGCGGCTGCAGGCATTCGAGGCGGTTGGCGCTGATGTCCTGTACTCGCCCGGCCTTTACGACATCGACACGATCCGCACAGCGGTGTCGTCGGTCGGCAAGCCATTCAACCTGGTGATGGGATTTGCCGATCCGATGCTGACGCTTCCGCAACTCTCCGAGGCCGGCGTCAAGCGCATCAGCGTCGGCGGCGCGATGGAGCGCTACGCGCTGGCGGCGTTCCTGAAATGCGCCCGCGAGATGAAGGAGCGGGGTGCGTTCACCTATGTGCGCGAGATGGCGCCAATCGGGGAACTGCGGGCGGCGTTCGGGTGATCCCCCCGTCATTCCGGGGCGATGCGAAGCATCGAACTATGGTGCGCAATTGCGCACCTTAGAATCTCGAGATTCCGGATCGCCGCTTCGCGTCGTCCGGAATGACGTTGCCGTCACGTCGCGACGGTAACGTCACTCCTCCTTAAACCCATACTCCGGCACGTTCCCGCTGGCGCCGTAGTATTTGTACGGCAGGAATTTCCCTGACATCGTGATCTTGACCCGGTCGCCCTTCGGATTGGCGACGCGGTCGATCGCCATGTCGAAATCGATCGCCGACATGATGCCGTCGCCGAATTCCTCTTCGATCAGCGCCTTCCAGGCCGGGCCATTGACCATCACCATTTCGTAGAAGCGATAGATCAAGGGGTCCGTCGGCGGCATCGGCGTGCCGGTGCCGCGCATCGGGACCTCGTTGAGCATCGCGATTTCCGCTTTCGACAGGCCGAACAGCTCGCCAGCATTGGCGGCCTGCGGCTTGGTCAGTTTCATCTGGCCCATGATGGCGCCTACGATCAGCACTTCCGAATAGCCGCCGATCTTTCCGCAGATATGTTTCCAGCTCCAGCCCTTCTCGCGCTTGATGTCGAGCAGCTTTTCTGTGAGGTCTTCACGTTTCATGTTCGTCTCCTTATCACCCGTCATGCCCGGGCTTGTCCCGGACATCCACGTACTTGTTTCGCGTTCCCTAGGAAGCCGTGGATGGCCGGGACAAGCCCGGCCATGAGGCCTCTATGGAATCCTGGTCTGCCGATGTAATGATGAGTTCCGGTTTGCCCGGCCGCACAACCGGCACGTTGCGCGGATCGTGATCGGTCCGGTGGCGGCGAACGTCTTGCTACGGCTGACCAGAAAATCGACGATGTGGTTGCGCAGCGCGTAGTAGAGCGGATGGCGGTGCAGATCGATGCGGCCACGGTCCTTCGGCAACGGATTTTCCACGATCTCGGCGAGCACAGCGCCGGGACCGTTGGTCATCAGAAAAATCTTGTCGGCGAGATAGATCGCCTCGTCCACGTCATGGGTGATCATGAAAGCGGTCTGCCCGGTCTCGAGACAAATGCGCCGCACTTCGTCCTGCAGCGTGCCGCGGGTCAGCGCATCCAGCGCCGAGAACGGCTCGTCCATCAGCATGATCTTTGGCGTGATCGAGAGCGCCCGCGCAATGCCGACCCGCTGCTTCATGCCGCCCGACAGTTCAGATGGGCGCTTGTGCTCGGAGCCGGTAAGACCAACCAAGTCGATGAACTTCTGCGCATGCGCCTTCACCTTGGCGCGGTCCCATTTGCGCCATTTCGAGCTCACGGCATAGGCGACGTTGCCGAGCACCGTGCGCCACGGCAACAGCGCGTGGCTCTGGAAGATCACGGCGCGGTCGAGGCTCGTGCCTTCAATGCCCTGTCCGTCGACGATGACCGCGCCTTCGCTCGGCTGGTCGAGGCCGGCCAGGATGTTCAAGACCGTGGTCTTGCCGCAACCGGAATGGCCGATCACACAGCCGAACTCGCCGCGGTTCATCGATAACCAGAGATTCTCGAAGATGGTGGTTTCGCCGCCACCGGCGCCCGGATAGCGCCGCGCGATGCCCTCGATGGAAATGAATTTGTCGGTCATCACCTACTCCGGAAACGTGACCATGCGCGTGAACCGCGCCAGGATCTGGTCGAGCAGCATGCCGACGATGCCGATCATGAGGATGGCGATGATGACATTGGTGATCGAGAGGTTGTTCCACTCGTTCCAGACGAAGTAGCCAATGCCGGTGCCGCCGACGAGCATCTCGGCCGCGACGATGACGAGCCAGGCGATGCCGATCGAAATCCGCATCCCGGTGAGGATCGTCGGCGCCGCGGCCGGCAGGATCACCGTGAACGCGCGCCTTATAGTGCCGACTTCCAGCGTGCGTGCGACGTTGATCCATTCCTTGCGCACCGCGGCGACGCCGAACGCGGTGTTCAAAAGCATCGGCCAAACCGAGCAGATGAAGATCACGAAGATCGCGGAAATACTTGAATCCTTGATGGTGTAGAGCGCAAGCGGCATCCAGGCGAGCGGCGAGATCGGCTTCAGCACCTGGATGAACGGATCGAGTGCCTTGCTGATCAAGGGCGACATGCCGATCAGAAAGCCAAGCGGGATCGCGACGATCACCGCGAGCAAATACCCGAGGCCGACGCGCGCGATGGAGTAGCCGAGCTGGATCCCGAGCCCCTTGTCGTTCGGCCCGTTGTCGTAGAACGGCTGCCTGAGGTGCTCCCACAATTTGGCGCCGACATCGAGCGGGCCCGGCATTGCCGATTTGCCCTGCGTCGCCGTCAGCCCCATCAGCTTGGCGTATTCCGGCGACATGTTGCCGACAGCGCCCGTCGAACGGGTGGCGAGATGCCAGATGCCGAGGAACGCCGCGAACAGCACGATCGAGACGACGGCGGCGCGGAAGCGAAGTGATGAGGTCATTGGGGATAGTCTCTCAGCCCATCGTCCCGGCGAACGCCGGGACCCATACTCCGCGGCGTTCGTAATGAAGGAAGGCCTCTGACATCGTGCCCAAAAGAGGCGACGCGGCGTATGGGTCCCGGCGTTCGCCGGGACGACAGAAGCAAATGTAGTTGCGCGCCCGCCATCACGACGCCTTCCTGATCTTGAAGCTTGCGAGATAGTCCTCCGGCTTCGCCGGATCGAACATCTTGCCCATCACCGAAAAGCTCTTGGTCGTCGCCGTGGGCGGCGTCAGCCCGGCCTCCTTCATCAGCCGCGTCGCGTCGGTCGCAAGATAGACCTGCGCGGCAACACCGGCATAGTCGATCTCGCCCTTGATCTGCCCCCAGCGCTTCATCTGGGTCATGATCCACACCGCAAAGGATTGCCACGGGAACGGATCGAAATCGACGCGGTTCGGCTGCTGGACAATGTTGCCCAGCCCATCGGCGAAGGTGCCGGTCAGGATCTGCTCCAGCACGATCGGCGGCTGGTTCAGATAGTTGGCCGGCGCGATCGCCGCGGCAATCTCCTTGCGGTTCTCCGCCTTGTGCGCGTACGCGGTGGCTTCGATAATCGATTTGAGCAGCGCGCCATAGGTGTTCGGCATCGACGTGACGAATTCCTTCGACGCGGCGAAGGCGCAGCACGGGTGTCCTTCCCAGATATCCTTGGTCAGGATGTGGATGAAGCCTGCGCCGTCAAATACTGCACGCTGGTTCATCGGATCGGGCCCGAGAAAGCCATCGATATTGTCGGCGCGCAGATTGGCGACCATTTCCGGCGGCGGCACCGCGCGGATCTGCACGTCGGCATCGGGATCGATGCCGTGCTCGGCGAGATAGTAGCGCAGCAAATAATTGTGCATCGAGTAGTCGAAGGGCACGGCGAATTTAAAGCCCTTCCAGTCCTTCGGATTGCGCTTGTCCTTGTGCTTGATCGACAGCGTGATCGCCTGCCCGTTGATGTTTTCCACCGCCGGCATGGTGTAGGGAATCGGATTGGAGCCGGCGCCCATGGTGATGGCGAGCGGCATCGGCGACAGCATGTGGGCGGCGTCGTATTCCTTGTTGATGGTTTTGTCGCGAATGACGGCCCAGCCGGCGGTCTTGATCACTTCGACGTTCAGGCCGTTCTTGGCATAGAACCCCATCGGCGCCGCCATGATGATCGGCGTCGCGCAGGTGATCGGGATGAAGCCGACCTTGAGGTCCTTCTTCTCCAGCGGCCCGCCTTGCGCGAACACTTCCGTCGCCGTCTTGAGCGGGAAGAATTGCGACAGCGCCGCCGCGGCGGTTGCCGCGCCTACCGATTTCAGGAACGCGCGCCGTGCGACATCCTGCGGGAACATCGCGCGCATTACGGCGGAGGCGACCGCGCCTTCGTAGCGCTTCTGCTCGCTCTCGATGGCGGACTGGACCTGCAGTTGGGCGGCTTGGTGCTCGGCCTCGCTGACATGCTGGCCACAGCAACAGCCACCGGCATGAAGACGGCGATTGGGATCGAATGGGTTGTCGAAGGTAGACATCAGCCCTCCTGCGCGACGTTGCACCCTAATTAAGCAAGGCACATGCCAGCCCCGTTCTGCGGCGATAGCTCTGAGATCGCAGGGATTCTGCTGACGTTGGCGGCTACGAAAATTCGTGATACACGAAATGTCGTAGTTGAATTACGAGATTTCGGAGTACCGACCGGATGGATCTGGCCCTCGGCTCAACCGCCCCGCCGCAGGACATCGAACTGCGCGCCGCCGCGTTCGAATTCTCAGTGGAGCCCGCGCTGCTGCTCGATCCCCATGCCGACCAGATCCTCGACGCCAATCCGGCGGCCTGCACCCTGCTCGGTTATGATCGCGCCTTGCTGCGGCAGACCAAGGTCAGCACGCTCCACAGCGGACAATTGCCCGCACTGATCGTTTTCACGCAGGCCGTGCTCGACAAAGGCGCCTACTGGACCAACGCGCTGACCCCGCGGCACGCCACCGGACAAAGCCTGCGCCTCGAATATGCCGGCTCGCTGTTGCCGAGCGACGGCCGCTCGCTGGTGCTGCTCACCATGAGCGATCTCGATGCGCGCCGCCGCCGCTATGTCGACGCGGCGGCCGAAGACCATATGCGCGGCGGCATTGCGACCTGGCAGCGGGTCGAGCGCGTGTTTCAGGACATCGAACGGGAAAACCAGTTGATCCTGCGCGCCGCCGGCGAAGGCATTTACGGCGTCAACGCCGAGGGCAAGACCACCTTCGTCAATCCGGCGGCCGAGCGGATGCTGGGCTGGTCCGCTGAGGAATTGGTCGGCAAGGAAATCCACCCAATCGTTCATCACACCCACCATGACGGGCGGCACTACCCCGATCACGACTGCCCGATCTACGCCGCGTTTCGCGATGGCGCCGTGCATCAGGTCGATGGCGAGGTATTCTGGCGCAAAGACGGCACGCCGGTCTGGGTCGAATATACCTCGACGCCGATCCGCGATCGTGGCGTCGTGGTAGGCGCCGTGATCGTGTTCCGCGACGTCAGCCAAAGGCGCGAGGCCGACGAGAAGCTGCATGCGGCGCTCGCCGAAGTCGACCGCCTGCGCGAACGGCTCGAATTGGAAAACGCCTACCTCCAGGAAGAAATCCGCATCGAGACCAATCCGCGCGGCATCATCGGCCAGAGCGAGGCGATCCAGAAGACGCTACGCCAGGTCAAGCTGGTGGCGCCGACGACGGCCGCGGTCATGATCACCGGCGAGTCCGGCACCGGCAAGGAACTGATCGCGCGCGCCATCCATGAGGCCAGCAGCCGCCGCGACCGGCCGCTGATCCGGGTCAATTGCGCGGCGATCCCGCGCGAGTTGTTCGAGAGCGAGTTCTTCGGCCACGTCCGCGGCGCCTTCACCGGCGCGATGCGCGACCGCATCGGGCGGTTCGAGCTTGCCGACGGCGGCACGCTGTTCCTCGACGAGGTCGGCGAAATTCCACTCGAACTGCAGGGCAAGCTGTTGCGGGTGCTGCAGGAGGGCAATTTCGAGCGCGTCGGCGAAGAGCGCACCCGCGCCGTCGACGTGCGCCTGATCGCCGCCACCAACCGCGACCTCAAGCAGGAAGTGCAGCGCGGCCGGTTTCGCGAGGACCTCTATTTCCGCCTCAACGTGTTTCCGGTGGAATCGGTGCCGCTGCGCGAGCGGCGCGAGGACATTCCGCTCCTGGCGCAGCATTTCTTGACGCGCGAGAGCAAGGCGCTGAAATCAGAGCTGCGGTTGTCGGAGGGCGATGCGCGCAAGCTTTCGCGCTACGACTGGCCCGGCAACGTCCGCGAACTGCAGAACGTGATCGAACGCGCGGCGATCCTGGCGCAGAACGGCCGTTTGCGCATCGACCTGCCGGACGCGCCAAGCGTGCAGCCCTCCCCCGCTGCGGCACGCGCGAAAGCAGATAGCCACCCCGTGGTCATGACATCAGCGGAAATGCGCGCCCACGAGCGCGCCAACATTCTCGCCGCGCTGCAGGCCTGCTCCGGAAAAGTGTTCGGCCCCGGCGGCGCGGCGGAAATGCTCGACATCAGGCCGACCACGCTGGCTTCTCGCATCAAGGCGCTGGGGATTGCGAACGCGCGCGGCTCGGGTGGCTAATTGGGGCATGTCGGCTTCCCACGGCAAAGCGGAAGGCGTGCGGCTTGACCGTGATCGGCGGCTTATTACCCAATTGCGACAGTATGGGCATCCCATGTGACCTGTTGTACAAGATCACGTCTAGGTTGGATCGCAGGCATGATGCAAGAGCGGCCAGACCGGGTCGAGCGCAGGTTGGCGGCGATCTTAGTCGCCGACGTGGCTGGCTATTCGCGGCTCATGCACCAAGACGAAGAGGCCACGCATGCCAAACTGACTGCTCTCCTAATGGAGGCTGTCCACCCCGCAATTGCCGAACACGGCGGGCGCATCGTGAAGAATACCGGCGACGGGTTGTTGGCAGAGTTTCCAAGTGCAGTCGAAGCGGTTCGAGGGGCTGTACAGTGCCAGACCCGCGTTGGCGAACTGACAATCGGAGATGCTGAAGATAGGCGCATTGCTTTCCGTGTGGGCATCAATATTGGCGACGTAATCGTCGAGCCCCACGACATCTTTGGAGACGGAGTTAACATTGCGGCGCGGTTGGAGGGTATCGCAGAACCGGGCGGCATCTGCATCTCGGCTTCTGCCTACGATCAAGTCCAGGGCAAGGTCGGCGTTGAGTTCGCCGATCTAGGCGAGCAGAATCTCAAGAATATCGACCGCTCGGTGCGGGCCTATAGCGTGGTCAGGGATGGACCTGGCCCGGCCACCCAGACTGAACGCGCAAGACAAGGCGCGCTTTCAACGCCTCGTCGTTCTATGAATCGGATCCGAGCGCGTTTGACACCTGTCGGCGGCGCGCTTGCCTCAATTGCAGTCGTCGGTGCGGTGGCCGGTGGCCTCGTCGTCTTGAAGACGGTCCGCACTGACGTTTTGCGGGAAGGGCAAAAGACACAGAGAGAGGCAGCGGCCCGGCCCGATATCGCTCCCCGCTTGTCTCTTGTCGTCCTGCCCTTTGCGAACCTCAACAACGATCCGGAGCAGGACTATTTCGCGGACGGTATTACGACTGACCTGACGACCGACCTCGCACAGATGCCCGGTGCATTCGTGATTGGGCGCGGGACGGCTTTTACCTACAAGAACAAGCAGGTCAATCTTAAGACGCTCGGCAAGGAGCTTGGCATTCGCTGGGCCATACAGGGCGCGGTGCAGCGGGCCGGAGGTCAAGTCCGTATGAATGTGTCACTTTCCGACCTGTCGACTGGCCGAGACGTCTGGTCGGACCGCTTTGACGGTGATCGGACAAATCTTGCAGGCTTGCAGGAGCAGGTCACGGCGCGGCTCGCCCGCTCTCTCAACGTCGAACTCGTCCAGGCCGAAAGCCGGCGCAGCCAAATGGACCAGTCAACGAATCCAGATGCTGTGGATTTCAACATGCGCGGCTGGGCAAAGCTCTATGAGCCGCGGACCAAGGTAACAAACGCGCAGGCAAACAACTTGTTCGATAGCGCGCTGCGCCTCGATCCGGATAACATTGATGCGATGCTCGGGAAAGCGTTTTGCATAGCCAGTGGCGTGATAAACGGATGGTCAACGTCCGTGGTCGAGGACAAGAAGACGGCGATCAAACTAATTGATCAGGTTCTCGCAAAGCGCCCGGCGACCGCAAGCGCGCACATAGCCAAGGGAAGCATTTTGCAACACGGAAATCCCGAGGGAGCGCTACCTGAATACGATGCAGCTTTGGAAATCGACCCTAACTCGCCGGTCGCGTACGCATCAAAGGGAATCGGACTTCTCACGGCGGGACGCGCGCGCGAAGCGTTCTCCCCAGTTCAGATCGCTTTGCGCCTAAGCCCCAAAGATCCGGCCGCTGGCACTTGGCGCTTCTTCCTCTGTCATGCTCACGTGCATCTTCGCCAATATAACGAAGGCATTGAGGAATGTAGGCGCTCGATCAATTTGAACAAATTGGACTGGTTTCCGTATGCGGATCTGATTTCAGCTTATGGAGCCACCGGCCAGTTGGAAATGGCCCAGCAAATGTTGGCCGAATTGAACGCAATCCGGCCGGACTTCACGGTCCAGTGGTTCCAGCGAATAGGCTACGCACGTTCCAGCAATCCGCAGTTTCGTCGTGAGTACGACGACATCGTCGAGGGACTCAGAAAAGCTGGCGTTCGCGAGCAATGAGGCGACAAGAAGATGGCTGAAACTTCATTGCGCAAATAAAGGACCTTTGCGCCGGAATGGTGCTTGCAGCGGGGGAGCCGAGTGGCAGCGCGGTTGGCTGCGCAGAGGAGCCAATGGGATGTCTCCTCATGGCCCCAAAAGCGAATGCATTAATGTTGGCTGACAATCGCCTTCGGAGAGTAAAGCGGACCTGACCTAGTTAGGAGTTCATGCCTTAGTAGCGGCGGCCGCCGACGGCGAACGATGAGGCGCCGGGTAGCGAATTGATCTCGCTGTCGATCCGGCCCGACTGCTGGACGTAGCCGACCCCAAGCGACAGGCTGAGGTTCGACGTCGCCTGGAATTCGACGCCGGCATTCACGCTGGAGATCGGCAGCGTGCCGGATTTGGAGTCGAACGGCGCGAACGGGCCACCGATGCCGGTATTGTATTTCAGCGTATCGAAGCCGGCATAGAAGGTGACGGGCAAGCCGCTATTCTTGAGGCTGTAGCCGAACTGCACGCCCTCACTATAGAGCGAGCCGAAACCGCCGAACGCATTCTGGCTGATGCCGTTGAAACCCAAATTGCTACGCTGACTGCCGACAACCGTTCGAAAAATTGTAGCGTGCATAGGAAGAGCCGTTTCCGACGTCGCGGAAGTCGAAACTCGGAAAGCTCCCGTAAGCGTTCGGGCTCTCGCCCCCATCGCCGCTAAAACCCATCGGCCAGCCGGGAATCCAGTAATTCACCGGCGAGGCCTGGGCGTGGGCCGCTCGCGCGCCCAGGCACAGCATCACCGCGACCAATGCGAAACTTAATCTGCCTGAGAACATCGACATCCGCGCGACCACCACCTGCGCCGCGATTATACGCATCGCAGATCGGAACGCCAGAGCGGAGCGATGGCGCGGTTCCATCAGTTCGCGCCATCGCTTCAAGAATCGCAGGCCGCCTTGTTGGAGTCCAATTCGCCGGAATCAGACTGCAACCTCTGACGCGTCGTTATGCCGCCTTGGTCAGCTTGGCCTCCATCGGCAGGCCCTCTTCGATCGGCAGCGACGGATCGCGCGACCATTCGTTCCAGGAGCCGAAATACATCCGCACATCCTTCGCGCCGGCGTTCTTCAGCGCAAGGAAGGTGTTCGAAGCGCGCGCGCCCTTGAAGCAGTAGAGATTGACCGGCGTGCTCTGGGTAATGCCGACGGTGGCGCATTCCGCCAGGATCTCGTTCTTGGATTTGAAGCGCGGCCCTTCCGCAGTCGGCTTCATCATCCGGTACCATTCGAGCCAGACGGCGCCGGGGATGCGTCCCTTGCGCGGGCAGAAGTCTTTGCCGTACGGCGACGAGCTCTCGCCAATCCACTCGTCGATGTCGCGCACATCGAGCAAGGCGATACCGGGCTCGCCAACGGCGGCAAGCATGGTCTTGGCATCGATCAGGATGTCGCCCGCTTCAGGCAGAACCGAAAACGACGTGCTCACTGGCGACGGCACGTCTTTGGTCACCGGCAGGCCGGCCGCCACCCAGGCATCGTAACCGCCATGCAGCACCTTGACCTTGGGATAGCCGAGCATGGTGAGCAGGTAATAGCCGCGGCAGGACTGCCCGAAGCCGGAATTCATCGACTGCTCGTAAATCTACATCCGCAACCTCGCGCCCTACATCGTCGACGAGCCGCCGGGAGCGTCGGCCGCAGGCGATAAGGAATCCGCGCGAGGACGCCTGCTCAGCGCGGCGACGCATCTGTTCTGCAAGAACGGCATCAACGCCACCGGGATCGACGCGATCATCGACGAAGCCGGCACCGCGAAGACCACGCTCTACAAACTGTTCGGATCGAAAACCAATCTCGTCAACGCCGTGCTGGAAAGCGAAGGCAAGGCCTGGCGCGAATGGTTCATCGGCGCGATGGAGGATGGCGGTGGCGATGCGCAGGCGAAGCTGAAGCGGATTTTTCCGGCGCTGAGGCGCTGGTTTGCGGAGGAGCGCTTCTACGGCTGCCCCTTCATCAACGCGGTCGCCGAGCACGACAAGGATGCCAAGCAGTTCCGCGACATCGCGCTGCGCCACAAGAAGGTGGTGCTGGCGCACATCGAAAGGCTCGTCGCTGAAATGGGTGCCGCCGAGCCGCAGGTGCTCGCCCACCAGCTCGCGCTGTTGATCGACGGCGCCATCATCGCCGCCATGGTCTCGCGCGATCCCGGCGTCGCCGACACCGCAGGTCTTGCCGCGGGTAATCTGTTCGGGCCTGCCAAAGTGAAGAAGACGAAAAGAGCCGGTAACCCTGCGGAGCTAGTCGCTGTCTAAGAGCTACAGGGACGCGGAAGCCGTGACAGTCAGGCCGTGCGCGAGGACAACTCCGCCGGCAATAATCAGACCAATGCCCGCGGCGCGGCTGAGCCATTGGCTGCCCGGCAGCAGTCTTTCGAAGGCGACATAGATCGCCACCGCGGCGATCCACACCAGGTTCATCACGCCGGCAACGAACAGCAGCGCCATCAGAAACCAGCAACAGCCGACGCAGTAGCTGCCGTGCCGAAAACCCATGCGCAGCGCGCCCATGACGCCCGGTTGCCAATAGCGGCTCAGGAACAATACCGGATTCTGGCAGTAGTGGAGGCAGGCGCGCTTGATCGGCGAGAGCTGATAGAGCCCCGCGGCAAGCAGGATGGTCCCAGCGAGCATGGTGCTGGTGCTCGCCATCATGCTGGACAGCAGTCCGGCCTGTTCAAGTGCCCACTGCACCGCGACCGCGACCAGGCTAAAGCCGGCCCATATCAAGAGATAGCCGGCGAGAAAGAGCCAGCTTGAGATGATGGGATTGTCCGTCGCACGCCTGCGTTTGATCGCCGTAAACAACAGCACCATTGGCGCCGCGCTCGGCACCATCATTGCGATCATCATCACCCACCACATCGCGAACATCAGCGCGGCCTGCGAGGGCGACCATGGCTCGGGGTCCATGGGCATGTCGGCCATGCTCATGTCGATGCCGGCGCCCGCGACCAGATAGCCCCAGGCGAAGGCGACCACGGCAGCCACGCTGAATGCCACGATCAGACGATCGTGGCGCAAGGTCTGTTCAAGCGCAGAGGTCCCGGACATGGACTTAACCTCCGCCACCGAAACGGCACGTCGAAATGCCGTCTCCAATCCCGCATCAGGCCGCGACGCCCTCCGGCGTCTGGACGACGTTCGCCAGCGAGCTGTGCGATCCCGTGGTGTCGAACTCGATCGCGCCGGTCGAGCGGATGTTGGCCGAGGCGACCTCGGCAGCCCGGTGTTCGAAGCCCTCGGGCATCACGACCTGAATGCGATGAGGCTCTCCGGTCACCGGATTCTTGATCGGCTCGACCTCGGTCTCGAGCACGCCCTTCGCCACGACGCGCGCCACGCGTCCATCCTTGTCGAATGAAAACTCGATGGGCACAAACAACGGCTCATGCATCTTGGTTACGATCAGGCTCAGAATCTGGAACAGCGTGCCTTCGGCGGAGTTCTGGCCCGACATGATCTTGAAAAGCGCGTCGCGTTGTTCAGGCGTCGCCCGCTCGTCGATGATCGGCTGCAGCTGGCCGTTGCCCTCATGCAGCGCGCCAGGGAAATGGACGGTGGCCGCGAAGACGAGGCCATCGAGATTTGTTTTCTCGAAGTGCCCTTTAGTGATCCTCATGCCGACCAGGCCCTTGCAATAGCCCTGGGTCGGCCGCGCGTTGAAATCGCACGGACAGCCAAACGCGCAATTGCAGTTCTTGATCCATTCGCCTTCGAGACGCCAGTCAGATGTAGCCATCGCACACACCTCCGATTTGCGTTGTCGATCGGACTGCAGCCGCTTCAATTGCTCCTTGGGCGTCGAATGCTCGATCAATGCGAGCGGGACCAGATCGCGGTCAAAAGCAATCGCCACGATTGGCGTCTTGCGACGTGCTGTCCTAGCGAGATGAGCTTACTCCGTTTGTCCCTCAAGGGACAGCGATCGTAGAGTGGGCGAAGCGTGCCCACCATAACATTGTAGCGGGACGGCATAGATGGTGGGCACGGCGCTAACGCGCCTTTGCCCACCCGACCATTTTTTCCAGCCGATCGAGTTCCGCCGCCAGATCGCCCTCGACATCGGCAACCCGCATCTCGATCACGCGGTAATCCCGCGCCTCCAGCCACGCCTTCCGCCCAGCGCGGTCGGCGACGATTGTGTCCGACTCGTTCGGGTTGACCAGTTCGATCGCGAGCCGATGCACGAAGGAAACGAAATCAGGGATGTGACGCCCGACCGGGGTCTGGCGCTTGAACTGGCCGGCGAAGCGGCGGTCGCGGGTCAGCGCCTGCCACAGGATGCGCTCGGCGTCGGTCGGGTTGCGCCGGAGCAGCCGGGCCAGCCCGCGCACGGTCGAGCTGTCGCCGGGAACCGCCGGCCCCTGTCCGTGCTCGGCCAATAACGCGCGGAGCCTGGTGGCCTGTTCGCCGTCGAGCACGCCGCCCTTGGCCGGGCCCTTGCGGCCTTCCGCGATCGCCATCACCACCCCGTGCAGGGTGTGCATGTCCTGCTTGGTCGGGTCCATCCGGGTGAAGATGTTGCGCAGGTTTACCAGCATCGTCTCCCGCTTTTCCCGCGGGCGGAGGAATTCGACCTTGTCGAGTTCCCGGACCAGATTGTCGAAGAAGGCCTGCATCTGATGTTGCGAAGCCGGCTCGGACCGCTCCGGCATCGCGAACGGCAAGGCGCCCCCGGTCGACAGCTTGAACCACTCGTAGCCGATCAAGAGTACCGCCTGCGCCAGATTGAGGGAGGCGAAGCCGGGGTTGACCGGAAAGGTGATGATCCGGTTGGCGAGCGCCACCTCCTCGTTCTGGAGTCCGTAACGCTCGCGGCCGAACAGGATGCCGGCCCCGCCGCCGCCTCCGACATGGGCCACAAGCTCGGCTGCCGCTTGTTCCGGCGCGACCACCGGCTTGGCCTGGTCATGGGCGCGGGCGGTAGTGGCGAACAACAGCGTCAGATCGGCTACCGCCTGCTCGACGGTGTCGAACAGTTCGGCCTGTTCCAGAATCTGGTCCGCGCCGGCCGCCGAGCGCTGCGCCGCGATGTTCGGCCAGCCGTCGCGCGGATTGACGATCCGCAGACGCGACAGCGCGAAATTGCCCATCGCGCGCGCGGCCATGCCGATGTTCTCGCCGAGCTGCGGCTCGACGAGGATCACAATTGGTCCGGCTAAGTCCAAACCAGTCTTGGTTTTATCGGTGCCGGACATTCTCCACTTCACTTTCTGATTCGACTTCCGAAGTTGATTCAACTTCTGAACATTTGAATCCGCGCGCGATGCGCGCACGATTCACACTCTCATGTTTGCCCGTTTTAGAAAGGCGGCCGGAATTCCCGAGCCTGGGAATCGGGTTAGTAGCGTTTTCGCTAGTTCGCTCAAAGCCTCAATTGGGCCTCGTCTGGAACGTCGCTTGCGCGCATTAGACTTTCGGATAGGCTAACAATCACAAACAAAGCGAAGCTGCAAACCAGCCCCAAAGCCGAGTTCAACGGCGAGGGAATCCAGGAGAGACGTCCGATGCGCGGCAGGTGGTCGTTGGCGATTCTGGGCGTGATCCTGATCCTGGCGGGCGGTCTGCTCGCCCACTTCACCCAGACGGCGGGCGGCATCCGGATCGAGGATGTCAGGTTCAAGGGCGCCAAGGGCAACACCATGAGCGCCCTGCTCTACACCCCGCCCAGCGCCACGCCACAGATCCCAGCCCCCGGCATTCTCGCGGTCCACGGCTACATCAATTCGCGCGAAACCCAGGACGGCTTTGCGATCGAATTCGCCCGCCGCGGCTATGTGGTCCTGGCGCTGGACCAGACCGGTCATGGTTATAGCGACCCGCCCGCCTTTGCCAACGGGTTCGGCGGCCCCGACGGGCTCGCTTACCTGCGCAGCCTCGAATTCGTCGACAAGACCAATATCGGCCTTGAGGGCCACTCGATGGGCGGCTGGACGGTGCTGGCAGCGGCCACCGCTGCGCCCAACGACTACAAGTCGATGGTGCTGGAGGGGTCGTCGACCGGCAAGCCGTTCGCCGCCGAAGGCACGCCAAGCTGGCCGCGCAATGTCGCGCTGGTGTTCGCCAAATATGAGGAGTTCTCCACCCTGATGTGGGGCATCGATAAGGCCCGCGACGTCACCCAGAGCCCGAAGCTATGGGCGATGTTTGGCACCCAAGGCCCTGTGGAACCGGGCAAAGTCTATGGCGACGTCACACAAGGAACGGCGCGCGTGCTCCATACCCCCGCCATCACCCATCCGGCCGAACACATTTCCCATGAGGCCATCGGCTACAGCCTCGACTGGTTCGCCAAAACGCTACAGGGCGGCACACCGCGCCCGGTCGACGACCAGATCTGGTTCCGCAAGGAGATCGGCACGCTGGTCGCGTTGATCGGCTTCGTGGCGCTCTTGATCGGCGCCTTCGACGCGCTCCTGGAAGCCCCGATGTATTCCCGCCTGCGGCTGCCAGAAATAGCCGATGGCACCATGCCGGAGCATACCGCGGCGAGCGGCCGCCGCTGGACCGCGGCCTTCATCCTGTCGGCCTTCATCCCCGCACTGACCTATTATCCGGCGTTCGCGCTGGGCGCGACCTTCGTAAAACCGTCCGCCTTGCTGCCGCAGGGCATCACCAACCAGATCCTGGTCTGGGCCGCCACCAACGGCCTGATCGCGCTGGCGCTGATGCGCTTCGCGCCCAAACGCGCCAGCCGGCCGGGCGTCGTCCTCCAGTCGGTCGTGATCGCCATCGCCTCGGTAGCAATCGGCTATGCAGCGCTCTGGCTCGCCGACCTCGCCTTCAAGATCGACTTCCGCTTCTGGACGGTCGCGGTGAAATTGATGAGCGCGAAGCAGTTTTTGATCTTCCTGATCTATGTGGTCCCGTTCACGGCGTTTTTCGTGATCGCGCTGCATGTCCTGCACCGCAATTTCTCGACCATGGCCGCCGGCCGGGCCGCGCTCTATTTGACCAATATCCTCGCCCTGACGCTCGGCTTCATCGTGCTCGTGGGCGGGCAATACGCCGTGCTCTGGCTCACCGGAAAGCTGTTCAACCCGCTGCCCGATCCCGGCTTCGTGCCGCTCTCGACCATCGTCGCCATCCAGTTCGTGCCGCTCTTGGCGATCTGCGCCGTAATCGCGACCTTCACCTGGCGACGGACCGGCTCAAGCCTGCCGGGCGCCCTGATCTGCGGACTGTTCGTGACCTGGTACGTGGTGGCGGGCACGGCCACGCAGGCGGCGGTTTGATCCAAAAGATCGGCTGAAACTGCATAGCGGCTTGGCTTTCGCCCGCCGGTTTGCAGTGCTATAGGCCGCCTATAATCATCCCACCCCGCCCGAAATGCGCGGTTTTCCGAGAAAAGGCCCCTTCCGTCATGGCAAAAATCAAGGTGACCAACCCCGTCGTCGAACTCGATGGCGACGAGATGACCCGGATCATCTGGCAGTACATCAAGGACAAGCTGATCACCCCGTTCCTCGATGTCGAGCTTCTGTATTTTGACCTCGGAATGGAGCACCGCGACCAGACCAACGATCAGGTCACGATCGACGCCGCCAACGCCATCAAGAAGGTCGGCGTCGGCGTCAAATGCGCCACCATCACCCCCGACGAGGCCCGGGTGAAGGAATTCGGACTCAAGGAAATGTGGAAGTCGCCGAACGGCACCATCCGCAACATCCTCGGCGGCGTGATCTTCCGCGAGCCGATCATCTGCAAGAACGTGCCGCGCCTCGTTCCCGGCTGGACCAAGCCGATCATCATCGGACGCCACGCCTATGGCGACCAGTACCGCGCCACCGACTTCAAGTTCCCGGGCAAGGGCACGCTGTCGATGAAATTCGTCGGCGAGGACGGTACCGTCATCGAAAAAGAAGTGTTCAAGGCTCCCGGCGCCGGCGTCGCGATGGAAATGTACAATCTCGACGATTCCATCATCGACTTCGCCCGCGCCTCGCTGAACTACGGCCTGCTCCGCGGCTACCCGGTCTATCTCTCGACCAAGAACACCATCCTGAAAGTCTATGATGGCCGCTTCAAGGACATCTTCCAGGACATTTACGACCGCGAATTCAAGAAGGAGTTCGAGGCCAAGCGGCTCACTTATGAACACCGCCTGATCGACGACATGGTCGCGTCCGCCCTGAAATGGTCCGGCGGCTATGTCTGGGCCTGCAAGAACTACGACGGCGACGTGCAATCCGACACGGTGGCGCAAGGCTACGGCTCGCTCGGCCTGATGACCTCGGTGCTGCTGACGCCCGACGGCAAGACCGTCGAAGCCGAAGCCGCCCACGGCACGGTGACCCGGCACTATCGCGAGCACCAGAAGGGCAAGGAGACCTCGACCAACTCGATCGCCTCGATCTTCGCCTGGACCCGCGGCCTGTCGCATCGCGCCAAGCTCGACAACAACCCGCAGCTCGCAAAATTCGCCGACACGCTGGAAAAGGTCTGTGTGCAGACGGTCGAAGACGGCTACATGACCAAGGACCTCGCGCTCCTGGTCGGCGCCGACCAGCGCTGGCTGTCGACCACCGGCTTCATCGACAAGGTCGCCGCCAATCTTGAGAAGGCGATGGCGGCATAATTGGCTGACGATGGTGTTGGTCCTTCGGGGCCAACACCGTGGATTTGCGATGCCGATTGTCCGAAACACCGCTCTCGCTCTGCTTTTGTCATCGGCGACGCTTTTGAGCGTGCATGCCAAGACGCCGCTTCCCGACGCAATCGCGGCGCCGGGAGAAAAGACGGTGCTCACGCTCCACGCCGAAGGCGCGCAGGTCTACGAATGCAAGGCCGGCAGCGACGGCAAACTGGCCTGGGCGTTCCGTGAACCGATCGCGACCTTGTTGCTCGACGGCAAGACCGTGGGCCGCCACTACACCGGCCCGAACTGGGAACACATCGACAGCAGCGCCGTCGTCGGCAAGGCGGTCGGCAATGCGCCCGGCGCTACGGCGAACGACATCCCCTGGCTCAAGCTGGAGGTGACGTCGGGCCGCGGCACCGGCATCCTCTCGGGCGTCACCACCGTGCAGCGGATCAACACGGCCGGCGGCAAGCTCGAAGGCGATTGCGACAAGGCAGGGACCTATTGCAACGTGCCCTACTCCGCGGACTACGTGTTCCTGCGCAAAGGCTGAACGCATCTCCATCATGGCCGGGACACGTGGCGCGAAGACGCGCTTCGCGCTCTTGCCCCGATATAGCGACCTTCGAACGAACTAGGGTGCGCACTGACAAATCGAGCTTAATTGCAACCTCAATCGAGGTCCGCTAGTGCTCGACCAAATTCCGCAGCGCGGTGAGATAACGCGATGTGCCAACTGGGCAACGTCGCAGGCTCGTCCTCATATGAACGAGGCCGCCAACCGAGGCGGCCTTCGGGGTGACAGGGTTGCGGGGCGGTCCGAGCGATGCCGGTCCACTCTGCACACCAAAAATTGGCGACCTTTACAAGCGGCCTCTGCAAGTCTCGCGATACCTGCGGCAGTTTCCTTCGCCTCGTTCGCCCAACTCGTTCTTGTAGAGGCAGGCTTGTCTCAATTCGGCGCACACATCCCTGCGAACCGGTCTTTGGCAGGTCTCCCGGTATCTGCGGCAATTTCCTTCACCCCGCTCCCCTAGCGCGTCCTTGTTTTCACAAGCACGCCGCAATTGCTCGCATTGCCCTCCTCGACCGTCGTACACTCGGACGCCTCCCGGTCCAACCTCAATGGATTGGGAGAAGGCCGAGATCGGAAATACGAAAAGAGCGGTTGCCGCTGCGGCGACGAACGCATAGTTGCGCATTGCTTTCGACATCGTGTGAACCTCCTGTTGATATATGCCGGTGAATAGAGAGGCCGCTTCGACGACCTCTCACTTTTCGATGCGAGCGGACGGAGCGGGCGTTACGCTTCTCGCCGCCATCACCTTCCGTTCGCGCAGACCTTCATGGTCTTCATCCCGGTTTCAGCTGCCGTGCGCGACTTGAACACCTTGCCGTCGCCAACAACGACAGTGGTGGCGGTGGTCGGCTTCTTGTCCACGATGGAGCATTTCTTCGTGGAGGTATCTTGCACAACATAAAACTCCGCCTGAGCGTAGGCAGCGCCGGTCATGATTGCTATGGCTGCAGCCGAGATAAGAAACTTCTCCATATGGCTCCTCCATTTTGTCCCTGCGTAGAGCCCTGAGCGGCTGGAGTAGCTTGCGCAGCTGGGAACTACGTCTCTGGGCTCACTAGCTTTTAGTTCCTGGGTGGAGACCTTAACGGGTTGATATGAACGCGGCCGGAACGGGCAATTCAGAGGCTGTTTATTTCGAGCTTACCGCCCACCGATGCGCTGTGTTCGTGGTGACGCGAGGGGCTGTCGACTCTTAGCCAACGATGCGTCTGCACACAGTGCCGTGCACGAGGACATTTTCATCGCATTTGGCATGGCTGCGACAGCGGCCGGCTAAGGGCCGGGGTTCCGCGAAGGCCGCCAGAATCCCGTATCCGACGCGAAAGGCTGGGTGCGGTGGTGACATCGCTGGCCATCACGAAAGCAGTCTACGAGCACAACCGGTTTGCGATGCGCTCGTTTAAGCCGCCTTAATGCCGCCGCCAGACTTGAGCGCGCGTTACAACAATTGCCGCATGCTTTACCGCTTTCTTTGTCGCGGCGTCGCCATCCATGCACGGGCAGACGGCGATTGTAGCGGCTACCGGGCCCGGTACGGCCTGAGCGCCACTCCGCACGTTGTGACGTCTGTCCAGGTCCACAATCAATATCGCTTCGCGCTGCCGCTAACCCATCGCTACCTTGTCGCCCCCGTGCTCGCGTTGGTCGAGCCACATCGTGCCGAGCGCGAACGCCAGCCAGCCGAAATTGTAGGCAAAGCCAACCATCAGAACGACCCAGCCGGGAATCGGTCCGACTGCGGCGCGCTCGACAAATTCCGCCAAGCTTGACGCAGGCGTCGGATGGATCGCTATCTTGCCGTAATAGGCAATCACCTGGACGGCGAGAATCCAGACGTAGTTGCGACGCAGCCGCCGTCCAGCCGCGCGGGCAAACGAAATGTGATGACGGGGCGCGGTGTAGTCGCGCCCGAGCACCGCCTGCCAGCTATCGTCGCGGGCCTCACCGGTGAACATTGGCGCGTAGAAGTTCGTCTCCATCCACCGGGCTCGGGCGCGCCACACATTAAAGTAGCGATAGCGCCGCGCCTCCATGCCGAGAAACACGGCAATGAGCAGGCCTACGAGCAGGAGTGGTAGCGGTGAGGCCTCCGGGCTCGAAAAGGTCGTTGACAGGGCGATGCCCATTGTGACGATCGCCCAGTTGGTCGTGTTGTCGAGCCGCGTTCTCCAGATCGTCGAACGGTAGACTTCGCCCCGGTAGAGATGCGCGATGGCGCCCATTTCAGCAGAATTGAAGCTGCGTTGGCGGTGTGTTTCGCTGGAAACCGTAAGAGACATGGCGGGACTCCGGTTGTCCGAACCGCGGATCACAGCGTTGACCGAGAGTCCATATCATCAACGCCGATGAACCTATCCGGAATTGTGACCCCGCAACTATGCTCGCCCTGGGGCCGAATTGCCAGCAACCGGTCGCGCAATAGAACGGTGCACCGCAGTATCGCGACCTGGCGTCCGCACTGGGTCGCCCGGTCGTGGCTACAATGATGACGACGTCGCGCAACCCGACGGACCGCGGCGTTTCTGCATCGCGCTCCAATTTTGCAAGCTGTTCATTCAATCGCGCGAGCTGCTCATCCGCGGGCATGCGGCATTTGTCCGCGCCTACGCCCCGGCCATGGCCTGTTCGATCGCCGACAGCGCCGCGTTGGCCCTGGCGCCGTCGGGCCCGCCGGCCTGCGCCATATCGGGCCGGCCGCCGCCGCCCTTGCCGCCGAGCGCTTCGGACGCGACCTTGACGAGATCGACAGCGCTGAAGCGCGAGGTGAGATCGGGCGTGACTCCGACCACCACGCCGGCCTTGCCATCGTCACCGACATTGATGATCGCGACCACGCCTGACCCAAGCTGCTTCTTACCAGCGTCGGCGAGGCTTTTCAGATCCTTCATCTCGATGCCCGAAACGCTTCTCGCCATCAGCTTGACGCCTTGGACTTCACGGAAATCATCCTCGGTGCGATGCGAACCGGAAACGCTCGCGCCGCCGCCCATCGCGAGTTTCTTGCGCGCATCCGACAGATCGCGCTCCAGCTTCTTGCGCTCTTCCATCAGCGCCGCGATCCGCGAGGGCATATCGTCGACCGACGTGCGCAGTTCCAGTGCCGCGGTCCGTGCAATCGCCATCGTGTCATTGGCGTGCTTGCGCGCATGACGCCCGGTCAGCGCCTCGATGCGGCGGACGCCTGAGGCCACCGCGCTTTCGCCGGTCACCGAAATCAGGCCGATGTCGCCGGTGCGGCGCACATGGGTGCCGCCGCACAATTCGACCGACCAGCCGAGCGCGTTCTGACCGTGGGCGCGGGCCTGCTTGCCCATCGAGACCACGCGGACTTCGTCGCCGTATTTCTCCCCGAACAGCGCACGCGCGCCGGCTTCGCGGGCATCGTCGACCGCCATCAGCCGCGTCGTGACCTCGTCGTTTTCGAGCACCACCTCGTTCGCAATGTCTTCGACGCGGGCGAGCTCTTCCGCCGTGATCGGCTTTGGATGCACGAAGTCGAAGCGCAGACGGTCGGGCGCAACGAGCGAGCCGCGCTGGGCGATGTGGTCGCCGAGCACCTGGCGCAGCGCTTCGTGCAACAGATGCGTCGCCGAGTGATGGGCGCGGATCGATGACCGGCGTGCGTGATCGACCTCGAGCTGCAAGGCAGCGCCGACCTTCAGCGTACCCTGCTCCACCGTGCCGATGTGCACGAAGAGATCGCCGGCCTTCTTCTGGGTATCGGTGACGCGGAACTTGATGCCCTCTCCCGTCAACAGGCCGGTATCGCCGACCTGACCGCCGGACTCCGCATAAAATGGCGTCTGGTTCAGCACGATCGCGCCGCTCTCGCCGGCTTTGAGGCTGTCGGCATCCTTGCCGTTCTTGACCAGCGCCGTCACCACGCCTTCGGCGCTCTCGGTGTCGTAGCCGAGGAACTCGGTCGCGCCGAGCTTCTCACGCAGCGGGAACCAGACGGTCTCGCTGGCGCTATCGCCCGAGCCGGACCAGGATGCGCGCGCCTTCTCGCGCTGGCGCTCCATCGCGTCTGAAAACGCCGCCTGGTCAACGCTGATGCCGCGCGATTTCAGCGCGTCCTGCGTCAGATCGAGCGGGAAGCCATAGGTGTCGTACAGCGTGAACGCGGTGTCGCCGTCGAACATGTCGCCTTGCTTCAGGCCCGCGCTCTTTTCGTCGAGGATCGAAAGCCCGCGCTCCAGCGTCTTGCGGAAGCGTGTCTCTTCCAGGCGCAGCGTTTCCTCGATCAGCTTTTCGGCGCGCACCAGCTCCGGATAGGCTTGGCCCATTTCGCGCACCAGCGCCCAGACCAGGCGATGCATCAAGGGCTCGCGCGCGCCGAGCAGCTGCGCGTGGCGCATCGCGCGTCGCATGATCCGGCGCAGCACATAGCCGCGGCCTTCGTTCGACGGCAGCACGCCGTCGGAGATCAGGAACGACGACGCGCGCAGGTGGTCGGCGATCACGCGCAGCGAGGCCTTCTGCGGCCCTTGCGGGTCGGCGCCGGTCAAATCCGAGATTGCCCGGATCAGCGCGACGAACAGATCGATGTCGTAATTGTCATGCACGCCCTGCAGCACGGCCGCGACGCGCTCGAGACCCGCGCCGGTATCGATCGAGGGTTTTGGCAGCGGATTGCGCACGCCGCCTTCGAGCTGCTCGAACTGCATGAACACGAGATTCCAGATCTCGATGAAGCGGTCGCCGTCCTGCTCCGCCGAGCCGGGAGGGCCGCCCCAGATCTTGTCGCCGTGGTCGTAGAAGATTTCCGAGCACGGGCCGCACGGGCCGGTGTCGCCCATCTGCCAGAAATTGTCGGAGCCGGCGATGCGGATGATGCGCGACTCCGGGAGACCCGCAATCTTCTTCCAGAGATTGAACGCCTCGTCGTCGTCGATATAGACGGTCGCGGTCAGCTTGTCCTTCGGCAGGCCGAATTCCTTGGTGACGAGGTTCCAGGCGAGCTCGATCGCGCGATCCTTGAAGTAATCGCCGAACGAGAAATTGCCGAGCATCTCGAAAAACGTGTGATGCCGCGCGGTGTAGCCGACATTATCGAGGTCGTTGTGCTTGCCGCCGGCGCGAACGCATTTCTGCGAGGTGGTGGCGCGCTGGTAGGGCCGCTTCTCGACGCCGGTAAAGACGTTCTTGAACTGCACCATGCCGGCATTGGTAAACATCAAGGTCGGGTCGTTGCGCGGCACGAGCGGCGACGACGGCACGATCTCGTGACCGTTCTCCGCAAAGAAATCCAGAAATTTCGACCTGATCTCGTTGACGCCGCTCATGTTCATCCAATCGGAAATGGGCCGGGTCGGGCTGCAACTGGCCCTTAACCTTCCGGCGGAACGCTTTTAGACAAGGCGGCCTGCGGTGTCCAGAAACTGTGCAGGCGGATCATAGGCTTGCCGCAGCACACAAGATGGGCGCGCACATCCCGTTGATAATGCTGCGGTCGCGTTGACAGGCTTGGCAGGCCTGTGTTTCCCTCTTATCTGTAAGACGTCACGTCGGGAGAGATCGGCTTAAGCGCCGGCGCCGAAGGAGCAACCGCCCCGGAAACTCTCAGGCAAACGGACCGCGTGACAGATAGCATCTGGAAAGAGACGCCGAAGGCATTGGCCAAGGGGCGTCCGCCGACGGGATAATACTCTCAGGCACAGCGACAGATGGGGCTTTCTTTGGGTTCTTCGGGGGCTGGTCCCCGGAACCCGCTGAGGGCCTTAACGATGCTGGTACGCGACGAATCTCCCCTAAAACGCACCCCATTGCACGCGCTTCATGTGGCGCGCGGCGGCAAGATGGTTCCGTTTGCGGGCTACGAGATGCCGGTGCAATACCCGGCCGGCGTCCTCAAGGAGCATCTGCATACGCGAAGCGCCGCCGGCCTGTTCGACGTCTCACATATGGGTCAGCTCGCGCTGCAGGCGAAATCCGGCAAGTTCGAGGATGCGGCGCTGGCACTGGAGCGGCTGGTGCCGCAGGACATCGTGGCGGTGCCGCCGGGACGGCAGCGCTACGCGCAGTTCACCAAGGACGACGGCGGCATTCTCGACGATCTGATGGTGGCGAATTTCGGCGATCACCTGTTTCTGGTCGTCAATGCCGCCTGCAAGACCGAGGACGAGGCGCATCTGCGCGCGCATCTCTCCGAGACCTGCGTCATCGATTCGCTTAGCCAGCGCGCGCTGATCGCGCTGCAGGGGCCGAAAGCGGAATCGGCGCTGGCGAAACTTTGTGCAGGCGTGTCGGCGATGCGGTTCATGGATAGCGGCCCCCGCCAGGTCGCCGGCTTCGACTGCTTCGTCTCTCGCTCTGGCTATACCGGCGAGGACGGGTTTGAGATTTCGGTTCCGGCCGAACATGCCGAGGCGCTGGTGACGGCGCTGCTCGATAACGCCGATGTGCTGCCGATCGGATTGGGCGCGCGCGACAGCCTGCGGCTGGAGGCCGGCCTCTGTCTCTATGGTCACGACATCGACACCACGACGACGCCGGTCGAGGGGGCGCTCGAATGGTCGGTGCAGAAAAGCCGTCGTGCCGGCGGCGCCCGCGCGGGTGGATTCCCCGGCGCTGAAAAAATCCTCTCTCAGTTTGAAAAAGGCGCCTCGCGCCGCCGCGTCGGCTTGCGCGCGCAGGGCCGTGCGCCGGTGCGCGAAGGTGCGCCTCTGTTCGTAGATTCCGCTTCGAGCGAGGCGATCGGAAAGGTCACGTCAGGCGGCTTCGGCCCGAGCCTCAATACGCCGCTGGCAATGGGTTACCTGCCGACCGCGCTCGCGGAGAATGGCACGCAGGTGTTTGCCGAAGTGCGCGGCCAGCGCCTGCCGCTGCAGGTTGCAGCCATGCCTTTCGTTCCCAACACTTACAAACGCTGAACTTGCAAACGCTAAAGGAAGTTTCATGACGACGTTGTTCACATCAGACCACGAATGGCTCCGCATCGACGGCGATGTCGCTACCATCGGCGTCACCGACTACGCGCAGTCGCAGCTCGGCGACGTCGTGTTCGTCGAACTGCCCAAAGTCGGCCGCACGCTGAAGAAGGCCGAGGCCGCTGCGGTGGTGGAATCGGTCAAGGCCGCCTCCGACGTCTACGCGCCGATCTCCGGCGAGGTGATCGAAGTCAACGAAGCGCTCGCCGCCGAACCCGCGCTGGTGAATTCCGACGCCGGCGGCAAGGCCTGGTTCTTCAAGCTGAAGATTGCGGACAAGAGCGAGCTCGGCGGCCTGATGGATGAGGCCGCGTACGAGGCCCATACGGCTTGAGATGATGAAGCGACCGGCAATCTCATACTCGCTGTCATCGTCCGCGAAGGCGGACGATCCAGTATGCCGGGAATTCTCGATTCAATCGCTACGGCGTACTGGATACCCGCTTTCGCGGAGTATGACGACCAGTGCGGGGCATGACGACGAATAACGAGGACATACCCATGAATGCGCCGCTCAAGACCACCGCCGCAGCCGCCACCGATTTCGTGCGGCGGCACATCGGCCCCTCGCCCAGCGACATCGCCGCGATGCTGGAGAGCGTCGGCGCGAAAAGCCTCACCGAGCTGATGAGCCAGACGCTACCCTCCTCGATCCGGCAGAAGACGCCGCTCGATCTCGGCCCCCCGCTGACCGAAACCGAGGCGCTGGCGCATATGCGGGAGCTGGCGTCGCAAAACCAGGTGTTCACCTCGCTGATCGGCCAAGGCTATTCCGGCACCATTTTGCCCACGGTGATCCAGCGCAACATTTTGGAGAATCCGGCCTGGTACACCGCCTATACGCCGTATCAGCCGGAGATCAGCCAGGGCCGGCTCGAGGCGCTGTTCAATTTCCAGACCATGATTTGCGACCTCACCGGTCTCGACGTTGCCAATGCTTCCCTCCTCGATGAAGGCACCGCCGCGGCGGAGGCGATGGCGCTGGCCGAGCGCGCCTCGCAGGTGAAGACAAAATCGTTTTTCGTCGATGCGGAAGTGCATCCGCAAACGCTCGCGGTGCTGCGCACCCGCGCCGAGCCGTTGGGCTGGAATCTGATCGTCGGCGATCCTCTCGCCGATCTCGAAGGCACCGATGTGTTCGGTGGCCTGCTGCAATATCCGGGTACATCCGGCGCGGTGCGCGACCTGCGGCCGGCGATCTCGGCGCTGCGCGCGAAGGGCGCGCTCGCCGTCACCGCCGCCGATCTGCTGGCGCTGACGCTGATTGCCTCGCCCGGCGAACTCGGCGCGGACATCGCCATCGGCTCGGCGCAGCGTTTTGGCGTGCCGATGGGCTATGGCGGCCCGCACGCGGCCTATATGTCGGTGCGCGATGCGCACAAGCGCTCGCTGCCCGGCCGCATCGTCGGGCTGTCGGTGGATTCGCGGGGAGCGCCTGCCTACCGTCTGGCGCTGCAGACCCGCGAGCAGCACATCCGCCGCGAAAAGGCCACTTCCAATATCTGCACCGCGCAGGTGCTGCTGGCGGTGATCGCCTCGATGTACGCGGTCTACCACGGCCCAGAGGGGCTGACACACATCGCGCGCATCATCCACCGCCGCGCAGCGGTACTGGCGGCGGGACTGACAAGACTCGGCTTTGCGCCGACGTCGCCGGCGTTTTTCGATACGATCACGGTCGCAGCCGGCCCCAAGCAGAGCGAGATCGTTGCGCGGGCGCTCGCTGAGAAGATCAATCTACGCATCGGAGACGGCGCACTCGGCATCGCGGTGGACGAGACCACCACGCCCGCAACGATTGAGGCGGTGTGGCGCGCGTTCGGCGGCAAGCTGTCCTATGCGGATGTCGAACTTGGCGCGCGCGAAACGTTGCCCGCCGAACTGAAGCGCGACAGCGCCTTCCTCGTCCATCCCGTGTTTCATACGCACCGCTCCGAGACCGAGCTGTTGCGCTACATGCGCAAGCTCAGCGATCGCGACCTCGCGCTCGATCGCGCCATGATCCCGCTCGGCTCCTGCACCATGAAGCTGAACGCGACCACGGAGATGATCCCGCTGACCTGGCCCGAGTTCGGCAGCCTGCATCCGTTCGCTCCATCAGAACAGGCGGCCGGCTATCACGCGCTGTTCAAGCGGCTCGAACAGTGGCTGTGCGAAATCACTGGCTACGACGCGATCTCGCTGCAGCCGAATTCCGGCGCGCAGGGCGAATATGCCGGACTGCTCGCGATCCGCGCTTATCACACGGCCCGCGGCGAGCCGCATCGCAAGGTGTGTCTGATCCCCTCCTCCGCGCACGGTACCAATCCGGCCTCCGCCCACATGGCTGGCATGGAGGTGGTGGTGACCGCCTGCGACAGCAGAGGTGATGTCGACGTCGACGATCTCCGCGCCAAGGCCGAGAAGCATTCGAAAAATCTCGCCGCCGTGATGATCACCTATCCCTCGACGCACGGCGTATTCGAAGAGCACATCACGGAGATCTGCGACATCGTGCACAGCCATGGCGGCCAGGTCTATCTCGACGGCGCCAACATGAATGCGCAGGTGGGGCTGTCGCGGCCCGGCGATTACGGCGCCGACGTCTCGCATCTCAATCTGCATAAGACCTTCTGCATCCCGCATGGCGGCGGCGGCCCGGGCATGGGACCGATCGGCGTCAAGGCGCATCTCGCCGCCTATTTGCCCGGCCATCCCTCAACTGACGGCGCGGTGCCGGCTTCCGTCGGGCCGGTATCGGCGGCGCCGTTCAGCTCGGCTTCGATCCTGACCATCTCCTACGTCTACATCCTGATGATGGGTGGCGAAGGCCTGAGGCGCGCCACTGAGATCGCGATCCTCAACGCCAACTACATCGCAGGCCGCCTCGATCCGCATTTCCCGGTGCTCTACAGGAACGCCAAGGGACGTGTCGCGCATGAGTGCATCGTCGATCCGCGTCCGCTGAAGACGACGAGCGGCGTCACCGTCGATGATATCGCAAAGCGCCTGATCGATTACGGCTTCCACGCCCCGACCATGAGTTTTCCGGTGCCGGGCACGCTGATGATCGAGCCGACCGAATCGGAATCCAAGGCGGAGCTGGACCGCTTCTGCGACGCCATGATCGCGATCAGGAGCGAGATCACGGAGATCGAGATCGGCCGCTGGAAGGTCGAAGCCTCGCCGCTCCGCCACGCCCCGCACACCGTGCACGACATTGTTGATGACGGGTGGAACCGTGCCTATAGCCGCGCCACGGGTTGTTTCCCCGATGGCGTCTCGCGCACCGACAAATATTGGAGCCCGGTCGGCCGCGTCGACAACGTCTATGGCGACCGCAACCTGGTGTGCTCGTGCCCGCCGGTGGCGGATTACGCCCAGGCGGCGGAGTAGCTTCGTAGGATGGGTGGAGCGGAAGCGATACCCATCGCGCCGCATCTGCGGTGATAGGCGCGATGGGTTTCGCGGGGTTTATCATCGGTCCGGCCAAATGCCGGACCCGGGGGCTCTACCCATTCTACGATCACAGTCGCGCCGCTACGGCGCGACAAGCGCCGGATCCGAGCGCCACAAATTATCGTTGGTGAGCCTGGCGCCGCCCCACCAACGGTCGATCGGGTTGTGACGGCTGAAGTCCTCCTTGCGGGCAAGAACAGCCCTGCCGAACTCGGTGATCGACAGCTCGCTTCGCAGGTAAGCCGTATGCCGGTCCGGCAAATTCTTGCGGTCGAGCGTGCGCAGTTCCTCGGCGAGGCCTGCCACTTGGTGAATTCCGGGATCGGCCAGCCGATCATGATCAGAGGCTTCATCGCACCCACCCACCCACACCAGCAAACAAAACGGGCGCTGAGAACGTCGGCAACTCAACGTCCGCAGCGCCCGTCCGTCACTTCAGGCCTTAACCCCTGAAGCACTTCTAAAACTTATTCGTCGTCCGCCGGCTCCTCGCCGTCAGCGTCGCGCTCGGCGGGCCCGGCTAAGATCTGCTCGGCGATCAGGCCGGAGTTCTGGCGGATCGCCATCTCGATCTTGGCGGTCATGTCCGGGTTGGCCTTGAGGAAGGCCTTTGCGTTCTCGCGCCCCTGGCCGAGCCGCTGGCTGTCATAGGAGAACCAGGCGCCGGATTTTTCGACAATGCCGGCCTTGACGCCGAGGTCGAGGATTTCGCCCATCTTGGAGACGCCCTCGCCATACATGATATCGAACTCGACCTGCTTGAAGGGCGGCGCCAGCTTGTTCTTCACCACCTTGACGCGGGTGGTGTTGCCGACCACTTCGTCGCGCTCCTTGATCGCGCCGATGCGGCGGATATCGAGACGAACGGAGGCGTAAAATTTCAGCGCATTGCCGCCGGTCGTCGTTTCCGGCGAGCCGTACATCACGCCGATCTTCATGCGGATCTGGTTGATGAAGATCACCATGGTGTTGGACTTGTTGATCGAGGCGGTGAGCTTGCGCAGCGCCTGGCTCATCAGCCGCGCCTGCAGGCCTGGCAGCGCATCGCCCATCTCGCCCTCGAGTTCGGCCTTCGGCACCAAGGCCGCCACCGAATCGACCACCAGCACGTCGATCGCGCCGGAGCGCACCAGCGTGTCGCAGATTTCCAGCGCCTGCTCGCCGGTATCGGGCTGCGAGATCAGGAGCTCGTCGATGTTGACGCCGAGTTTTCGCGCATAGACCGGATCGAGCGCGTGTTCGGCGTCGATGAAGGCGCAGATACCGCCCTTCTTCTGCCCTTCCGCCACTGTGTGCAGAGCCAGCGTGGTCTTGCCGGAGGATTCCGGCCCGTAGATTTCCACCACCCGCCCCTTCGGCAGCCCGCCGACGCCAAGCGCGATGTCGAGCCCGAGCGAGCCGGAGGACACCGTCTCGACATCCATCGAGCGATCGTTCTTGCCCAGCTTCATCACCGAGCCCTTGCCGAACTGGCGCTCGATCTGGGAGAGCGCGGCGGACAGGGCCTTGGTCTTATCCATGGAGGATCCTTCAACGATACGCAGGGCAGTAGCGGACATAATACGTGCTCCTTATGGCGGGGATTCGCGAGCGGGAAAACGGCGGTGAGCGGCTTTGGGATTCGATTTCGTCTAGGAAGCTATGTACCACCTTTGTTCTATGTTCGCAATATGTTCTTTTCGAGCGTCCGGGTACTGGCCTGTTTCCGACCTCCGTGGCTTAGTTTGATTTTTGCAGTGGCCTAATCTGACGGCAACGATTTCGGCGATGCCTCGTTGGGCACTTGTTAACGAAGGCCACTGCCAGTGCCCCGCTACTATTTCGATATCCGCGAGGGGGACGACGTCACCCCTGATGACGAAGGCTTGGAGCTCACCACAATTGAGGCCGTGCAGGTGGAGGCCGCCCACTCACTGGCGGACATGATGCGCGATGCGGTCCGCACGCGCCGCCAAGGTGTGGGTCACCGGATGGCAATCGAGGTTCGGAACGAGAAAGGGCCAGTCCTAATGGTCTTGTGCACGTTCGAGGTTAAACGGCACAGGCATTAAGGCCGCCTCAGTTGGCGGCCTCTTCTTCGTCATCCCCTGGCAAATCGAGATTTGCTAGAATGGCCTTGAGCAACTTGCGAGCACCTTTGGCATCGACATTTGCAATCGCCTGCAAGCGGTCGCCATCCATCGTCACTTTGAGAAACGGCCCCAGCTCGGGGACATCTGAGGCCGTTCTAGGTCGGAGCGCTCAGTCGGCGGAACGCACCCGACTACACCAAGGGGCGCACTCTGCTTTTATTCCAATCAAAGGACTCTGCGAGTGGCCTTTGAACCTTTGCACGACGTGCGCAGACATACCCTTGCTGGGGGATTGCAATGCCCAGCTACGCAACACCGCCACTGAGCAATATTCAGCTCGGTGGCGTTGTCGTTTTCACAGTGGCTCACTTTGAATCTGCGAGTGGCCTATTTCTGCCAGTACCGAGTGTCCTACTTAGCCAGCACTGCGAGATGGGTGCTGGTCCCTTTCCGTCCCCAGCCAAAGTTAGCGGTCACTTTTGATTTTGGAGGGTGGTCCCCTTTTATATTCGAACCAATTTATCCCCGCCTGGTTAACATTGCCCGTACCCCGGAGAGGAACGGCAATGAAATGGGCCTTAGTGGTCGTCGGTGTAACGATGCTCGGCAATCCGGCATTGGCCGACCCGTGGAAAGATGAAAGCGGTAAGGGCCGCTGGGGCTATGATCGCGGCGGCTACTATGGTCGCAGCTACAACGAAGCACGCGAGTACAAGCAGGAGTTTTACCGAGGCCCCTGCAAGATCAAACGCAAATGGGAGCGCAACGGCGAGTATAAAGAAGAGACAAAGTGCAAGGGCTACCGTTAGCGCCCAAGAGGCCGCTTCTGTTTGCCGGCCTGCCGAAAAGCCTCGCCCGCGCAAATTGAAAGGGCCGCCTCTCGGCGGCCCCCAGCCGGTACAAATTGGTTCGGAATGAAAAGCAGCCCCGGCGACAGCCAGCATAATTATCCATATGCACTTTTGGAGTCCGTAACACCACGGTGTTCCCATACCGGAACTTCGGGAATCTCCGATCTCCATCTCCACGGTGCGCCCCGACGGGAATGGCCCCGCTCCTCGCCTTTGCTGCGCGGACAACCCCAGAACTATGCAAGCGTCCGGAGCTGACCCGGCACGCAGGCTTTGCGTATTCCGGCCTGTGACCGGTCGACATCTCCTGTTCACATGCCCACGGCTGGGCACGAAGGTACAGCATTGGCTTCCGGCGAGCTCGCCGGAGGACGAGCCCAATTCGCATGTGTCCGTGGTCTGCCTCGCCTGCACCCGGCTTCATTTCATCCATACGAAACCGGGAAGCTTTGGGCGAGGATTGACGGCACCGCCCTGCCGGTGGGGCTGGCACCTTCGCCGCCCCCGCTCGAACAAGGCCGACCGCACGATCGGCGCAAGCGCACCGCCTTAAGTACACTTTTGTACTTTTCTTCGGAACGGATTTCGCCGCAGTGCGTAATCGCATCGGGTGCGACAAAGGGTAGTGACGGGGAACCAGAACTGTGCCGGGCAAGAAATATCTCACGGAACAAGCGGCGACCTTTCTCAAATTCGCAATGGCCACAACGGATCCGGACGTCGCGGCGGGCTTTCTCGACAAGGCCGCCGACCTTTCGGCCAGGAGTGAAGAGGCGCCCGACGCCAGCCCCCGGGCGCCTGATGTAGAGCAGCCGGAAAGCTAGCTCTCGCGATGAGGCCGCCGAACGGGCGGCCTCATCGTTATCGAGGGCAAATCGAGACGCGGGTGACGTCGCTTACAATTTTATCCGTGCTTGCAGTTCCATCTGAACCCTCCGTCAAGGCACTGCACGCTATGCCTAGCGGCATGCAGATACACATGACCGCCCCTGTGAGCGTCGCTGCCTACGAACCCATCCTGCTGCTGCTTCAACAGCATGGCGCTTATCTCCTCACACGGTTGTTGAACCTCAGCCGCACGCCAGAGCCCTCAAGGGTCCCGCAGCCCGTCCGGCCGGACGCGCCGTCGAGAACCCATCTTCCACCGCGGCAGCCTTATCCATCGCGCCAGGAATAGCGGCCGGGCTCTGGCATCCCGGGCGGCCACGCCGGCGAGGTAGGACCGGAATGGAGTCCGCCGAGGCGCGCGGTCGGCGACGCCGAGCCAAACGACCCCGCCGCATGGGACCATCCAGCGAGGTCGCTGACGACGCGGGAAAATCTAGAGGCTCCCCGTCCTCGCGAGCAGATACGTCCCCGCAAGCCCCCGTTTCAGCGTGCAAATCGCCCGGCAAATTTGTCTCGGGCGCGTTGAACCTTTTTCATGTCGCCCCGACAAATTTCTTGCCTGGGATATTGCATCACTCGGGGAATAGGCCTGCGCCGCCAAGCGAC
Source organism: Bradyrhizobium australiense (assembly GCF_013114825.1). Classification (GTDB taxonomy): domain Bacteria; phylum Pseudomonadota; class Alphaproteobacteria; order Rhizobiales; family Xanthobacteraceae; genus Bradyrhizobium; species Bradyrhizobium australiense. Next base: position 354,431 of record NZ_JAAVLX010000002.1, read on the forward strand.
CATACTCCGCTTGCGCGGCGCAGTGCTTTTGCCCGCGGTGGAAAATGGGCTCGGCAAGGGAATTCGGCCACGCGCAATGGGGGTTGAAACCCAATGGGAAGGGAGCGGATTTCGGCCGGGCGCGTCGCGGCGAAGGCATTGTCAGCAGCTGGAACATGGAACTTTGCGGTTCCACTCCCGTTATTGCAGTAGATGCGGGAGGTTTCCATGAACCACAAAGGCTTAGAATATACGCTCGCCAGACCGGGAACCCCGGGATCTGGAAGTGGCAATTTCGGATCGGCGATCTCGTCAGGTCGGGCAAGACCGACGCGAGGCTAGCGCTGTTGGCGATGCGCCGCGTCCAATTGAGGATTGATCGCGAGCTGAAGCATGCGGCACGCCAAGTGACGCCCTGATTGGGGTCCGCGCGAACACCCCGATCCCTCCCGCTCCTACCGGCGGTCCAACCGGCGCACGATCGCCTCTCGTAGTTGCATTGATTAATTGTTACAATTTTAAGTAAGAAGTCTGGATTTGGCGCGGTCGGGAGCCGCAGCGGGATTTTATATGATCCACAAGGGCGTTGAATACACCGTGACGGCGGTCGCTCCGGGCATCTGGAAATGGCAATTCCGCATCGGCGACAGGGTCGTTACAGGCAAGACCGAAGCCAAGCTCAATCTGCTTGCCATCCGGCGGGTCCAACTTCGGATTGATCGGGAGCTGAAAAAAGCCGAACGGGAATAATCCGTTCCCCGGCGTCGTCCGCTGACCTTCCAGGGAAGTTCTCAGCAACTACATCAGGTTAGAGCTAAACGGTAACCGGGTTTATGTGCCCGGCGACGTGCTTGGGCCCGTAAAAACCCGGAGTTGATCTTTCGAAAGGCGAGGAATCCACTCTCGGGGGATAGGGATTTCGGGGCCAACGGCGGCCCATTTTATTGTTGGTCAGCTTGCCATGCCGATCTTTTTCTTCAGCGTTCGACATGGCGAGGATGCATGCGTCAGCAATGACGGTGCGGAATTTGTCGATCACAACGCGGCGTGGAAAGAAATGACCGGGGTCTGCGGCGACATGATCGCGGATGTTTCCCGAAAACTGGCTGAAAATGCCGAGTGGCAGATGGAATTGCTGGATGAATCCAAAACGCCGGTATTCCGGATTCGCCTCGTAGCCGAGACCCTGCAGGGTACCGATTAAACAATCGGTAGATTAGTCAGCGTGCGCCTTCCGGGAAGCAGTATCGGATTCACTTGGCGGCGCGACGCCTTGGCGTAGCTCCCGGGCAGAGATGAAGCGGACGCCAACCAGCTCGCCCCTGCGCCAGATCAGCGTGCATACCCGCCGCACCTCGCCACCCGCCGTGAGCGAAAGGCCGAACACCTTCGGAACCGCGAGGTCGCCCACGTCCAGACATGCTCCGTTCTCGGAAATGTCGAGGATGTAGCACTTGATCCAGGCCGCATCGGGCGCCGGAATCAGGAACCCCGGCTTGCGCAAGTCGACCCGAACGAACTTGCGGGCACCGAGGTCTTTGCGGTCTCTCGCCATGATTTCTCCTGTCCGTCGAAATACTAGGCGGAACACCTAAATACCGGGTTATCGGAATTCGGCAAAAATCGGAGAGTCGATATTGATTTCGGCGGGGTGGAACCGCGTCGCCTAATCGGCGCTGGCAAGCCGGCGCATGGTGAATTCGATGTCGCCACTGGGCAATTCGCGCCAGCTTTCGACCGAACTCATATAGGCCGCCTTGGGATAACGGTTGAGGAAGTCGCGCGCCCGCGCCCTTGCTTCGTCGCGCGGCAAGGTAAAAGTCTCGCGCAGATAGCCGTCGCCCGGCTTGCGCCGGCCGGCCATCCGGCTCGCGAGATCGCGCGGACGAAAGACCAATGTCGTAACTCCAGACACGATGACGACAGGTCGAATATAGGGGTAACGGCGAATGAATCCTACCCGCCGCTTTGGCGAGGAGCTATTGGCTGCTGCTGCCGGTCTTGCTCTTCTTGGCGGGCGCCGCGGCCTTGGGCGCTTCAGTGCTGCGCACGGTGCCCCACGGATCGGAAGAGGTCTTGGCGTCGGGAATCTTCCTCAAGGAATCCTTGTAGGCCTTTTCCCTGATCGCATCCTGCTCCTTTTCCTCCGGCGATTTGGACTGGAGTTCCGGCATCAGGTTGATGTTGGGGGTCGACATCTGCGCGTAGGCCGGCACCGTCAACAACACCACCATCGCGGCCGCGCTCAGTATTCTCATGACGCTCTCCTGCTTTCAGCATTTCCGATAAAGATACCATCGGCGCAACCGCCAAGCCAAGCACGCGTGGACCTCGCCTTTGGTTCGACGCGCCGGGACGTCTGTGTCGCAATATTTCGGCGATAGCGCTCAATCGCTCCGGACCGCACCGCATCTGCCGCCTGCCGCTGCTGTTCCCTTCGCCGCAGTGACCATTACAATGCGCGGACAACAAGATCGGACGAGGAAACGGACGTTCATGCAACAACAGCCACAAGCGGGGGAATTCGGCATCGCGGAAGCAAGGCGCGTGCTCGGCGAGGTATTTGCGCCATGGGTGATGGATCTCAACCTGTCGATCGAGCGCTTTGACTTTGCCGCGCCCGGCGATGGTGCCGACTGGCAGCCGGGCGCCATCCTGCGCCTGCCGTTCTCGGAGCGACTGTGCCGCAATGGCGGCATGGTCTCGGGCCAGGCGCTGATGGCGTTTGCCGACACCGCGATGGTGATCGCCAACCTCGCCGCCAACCGCGGCTATCGCGCAATGACGACGGTCGACCAGACCACGCATTTCATGCGCGCGGTCTCCGCCTCCGACGTGCTGGCCGATGCGCGCGTGGTCCGCCTCGGGCGCACCATGAGTTTTGGCCGCGTTACGCTTTCTTCCGCCGCCGACAACAAGCCGGTGGCGATGGTCTCGAGCGCGTTCGCGATGCTGTAGAGAATCCTAAGGTGGGGCAAAGGCGCGCTTGCGCCGTGCCCACAACCTATCATCGAGCACGCTTCGTGATGGTGAGCACGCGGAGCCTGTCATCGGGCGCGCATTCGCGCGACGCGTTGGCTTTGCCCACCCTACAGTTCTGCGAGCTGATTTGCAGTGTGCGTAGATGCGAAAATTCGATGCGCGGCTGCGGCCAATTGGCCCGTCGGGCAAATCAATTCTGATTTTCCGAAATCGTGTCAAGCCCAGGAATCAAAAAGAATCAAAAATATTCCGCTTAACATGTCGGGCAAATCAGCGGCATGACTCCGCCCGTCTCACCCGATTGAGGGGCGGGTCGCGATCGTCACGAACGTGCGGTGAGATGCGGTGGACGCTGAATGCGCAAGACGTACGCGCAGGAAGCGTACGGCGAAGTCGTGTGGTCCTGATGTCGCGGTGCTGGCATCAAGTTGCGCAAGGGGTCACGCCCTACGCAGCGACGGTGGCAAGAAAGCCGTTCGCCGGGGAGAGCTCGAAGTAAGCCGTAAAGCCACTGCGCAGGGAAGGCCGGGATGCTCCCGCTGTACCTGTATGCTCGTGTGCGTTTTCTTTTGCGCACTCTGCACACGAGATCGCGGGTGCAGCAAGCACCCGGTCTTCCCTGCGCCCTCTGTTTGGAGGGAGCAAAAAGAAGATGCAAACCTCGGGCGCAATGCGTCGCGAGATCGCGAAGCCGTATTCAGTCGTAGCCCGGATGAGCGAAGCGATATCCGGGACCACTCTATCACCGCCCCGGATGTCGCTTCGCTCATCCGCGCTACAAGATTCGCTCGCGATGACGCACGACGAAACTCATGCGCCCGCCCTGCTCCGCAACCAGCGCCACACCAACATCGCCATCAGCAGCACAACTACCGCAACCGCGATCGCCCCGCTCATAAATCGCCCGCCGGGCCGGTCGATGGTGCGCGACCACAGCGAGGGCGCCTCGCCCGGTCGCGCCAGGCGGAACGCGACCACGCTGTCGCCGATCGTGGTGCCGGACTCGGAATGACCGCCGGCGCCGATCGCGACATATTGCTCGCCCTTCCACAGATAGGTCATTGGATTGGCAACACCCGGCACCGGCAGCCGGCCCTGCCACAGCTCCCGCCCCGATCGGGCGTGGAAGGCACGCAAATAAGCGTCCATCGCGCCGGTGAAGACGAGGTCGCCGGCGGTGATCGCGACGCCGCTGACGAGCGGCGTGCCGAAGGGAAAGGCGATGCCGAGCGGCGCACGATCTTCCGTGGTGCCGACCCTCGATCGCCAGAGAATCTTCCCCGCCTTCAGATCGACCGCGACCATCTCGCCCCAGGGCGGCTTGTTGCACAACATCCCCAGCGGCGACAGCGCAACCGCACGGGTCATCGCAAACGGCGTGCCCTGTTGCCGCCCGAAGTCGTGCCCGGGCGGCGGACTGAAGCCATCGGCCACAGCAGCACGTGGAAGCAGCTTGACGATGTGAATTGCCCGCGTCGTATTGGCGTAAAGAATTTGGCTGACCGGATCGAACGCGGCGCCGCCCCAGTTCACGCCGCCGCCGGTCATTGGAAACACCACGGTGCCTTGCGTCGACGGCGGCGTGTAGAGGCCTTCATTGCGGGCAGAGGCGACCTGCGCGCGGCAGGCCCCGCGGTCCCACAACGGAATCAGGCCGAACACGTCGCCGGGCGAGATCCGTTGCGGCAGCAGCGCCGGGACATGGGTCGGAAACGGCTGCGTCGGCGAGAGCTGTTCGCCTTCGGCGCCGCCTTGCGGCACCGCGCGCTCCTCCACCGGCCATATTGGCTTGCCGGTATCGCGATCGAGCACGAACACAAAGCCTTGTTTGGTGGGCTGGATCACGACGTCGCGCTGGCCTTCGGCGGTATCGATGCGCGCCAATGTCGGCTGCGCCGGCAAGTCGTAATCCCAGACATCGTGGTGCACGGTCTGAAACGACCAGACCCGCTCGCCGGTCTCGGCGCGCAGCGCCACGACCGAATTGGCGTAATCGTTGTTGCCGGGCCGCTTGCCACCCCAGAAGTCCGGACTCGGCGAGGACGTCGGCAAGAACACCAACCCGCGCTCCTCATCGACCGACATCGGTGCCCAGACATTGGCGTGGCCGGCGATGATGCCGTCATGCAGCAGCGGATCGAATTCCCAGCGCGCACGCCCGGTCCGCGCATCGAAGGCGCGCACCGTGCCCGGCAGCGCATCGACGCGCCGATTATCGGCAATGGCGGAGCCGACGATGACGATGTCACGGGCGACGACGGGCGCCGACGTGATCTGGAATTCGCCGGGCCACTCCAACGGGCCGAGTGCGAACTTGATCTCGCCATTGTTGCCGAAATCGGCGCAGGGAATGCCGGTCCTGGCGTCGAGCGCGATCACGCGCACGTCGTTGGTGCCCATGAAGATCCGTGCGCGGCAGGCGGCATTTTCAGCGGCGCGGTCGTCGACCCAATAGGCGACGCCACGGCAAGTATAGCGGTTGGCCGGGCGTTGCGCGGTCGAGATATCAGGATCATACCGCCACTTCTGCACGCCGCTGCCGGGATCGAGCGCTATGACTTCGTTGAAGGGCGAGCAGAAGATCAGGCTGTCCTCGACAAGCAACGGGGTGGCCTGAAACTTGGTCCGCTTCATCACCTCAGGCGCGCGGCGATCGAGATCGCCGGTGCGAAACTCCCAGGCGCGAACGAGATTGCCGACATTGTCGGGCGTGATCTGCTTGAGCGGCGAAAACCGCGATCCGCCGCGATCGCCGCCCCAATGCTCCCAGGCAGAGGCAGGAAGCGGATTACCCGCACAGAGGACCGCAACGATCAAAGCGAACAGACAAACCGCATTTCGCATCCTGCCCCCGCAAGCGCAACCCACGCTTGCGGGATCAATTATCCTATTGGTGCTTCAGTATCCACCCCGGCGGCTGTCGCCATAGTGGCCGCCGCGGCCGCCGCCGAATCCGCCGAGACCGATCCCGATGCCGATGCTGACCGGCGGTGGTGGCGGCGGCTCGTAGACCTCGCGCGGGGGCGGACGGCGCACGACCACGACGTCGTCATCTAGCTCGCGCCGACGCGGCGGCTTGCGATCGACCCGCTTCGGCGGATCGGGCTCGACACGCCGGGCCGGCGCGTTGACTTTCTGCGGCTCTCGCGGCGGCTGCACGTTGCAGGGACAAGTCAGCGCAACGTTTTGCGGCGCGGCGGCGTTGGCGGCCGCGACGGCTGGGGTGAAGTCGGGCCGGTTGCGCAGCCGCTCCTCCAGCTTGCGCGCGGTCGCGGCCAGATCGCTATCGGGGAATCTCGCCAGGAACGAACGATATCCGGACGCGGTATTGATCAGCACGGCGTTATTCCACGCCACCATGCGCCGGTGCCGAACCAGCCATTCGCGCGCCAGCCGCCCGAGCGAGGTCTGCGGATACAAGCCGGCAAAGGCCTCATAGGCTTCGTCGGTACCGTCGGCCACGATCAACTCATTCGCCGTCTCGACCGGCTTGCCGTTCAGGTCGCGCGTCCATTCGGCAACCGTCTTCTTCGGCGGCGCGGCGGGCTTGGGTCCTGCGACCGATGCGCCGGAAAAGCGGAAATCCTCGGTCAGCGAAGAACTGTCCCACGGAGTCTGGCGCCCTTCGGTGACCTTGTTCACCGCAAGACGCACCCGCTTGAACGTCTCCTCGATCGGAATCCCGGATTCCTTGCCGGCCGCGAGAAGCGCGGTGGTATACGGACTGTTGGAGCCGGAGCCGTCTTCCGCGACTGCCCCGGGCGAGGTCGAGAACGACAGGAACGTGCCGGGCGCGCCGACCTTGGCATCGACCAGCGCAAGCCCGCTGCCGGCGGTCTTGAGGTCGGGGAATGGATTATTGCGGCAGGCATCGAGCATCAGAATGCGCATCCTGCTCGGCACCGAGGTCAGCGTGTTCAGGATGTCGTTGAGCCGCACCGCCTGAATCGGAATGTCGGCTTCCCGCTTGGGATCGATATCGATCGGCACCAGAAAATTCTCGCCGTCGATCTGCAGCCCATGGCCGGCGTAAAACACCAGGGCGACCGTATCGGGGCCCTTGGCCGCCACCTTGCCGGCGAATTCGCTGACCGCCTCGCGCATCTGGTTTTGCGAAAGGTCAGAGGCAGTCGAAACCTCGAAGCCGGAATCGGTCAGCAATTGCGTGACCGCCTTGGCGTCATTGGCCGGATTGGGCAGCGCGGGCACCGAGCGATAGGCGGATTGGCCGATCACCAGCGCGAGGCGACTTTCGGCGGAAGCCGAATGGGCTCCGAGCAGAACCGCCGCGGGAATTATCAATTTGAGCAGCGCGTGACGGAACATGATGCCACCTCCCGACAATGCAGGCTTTGGATTGGTCACGGCCCCCGAGCCAAAGGTTCAAGCCGGCCGCGCCATGTGAGGCGTGACGGCGGCCCCACTCAATGGCGAACTTGTTGCAGGCCCCAAATCCCGCGCAGTGATGCGAATCACAGTCTCGGGATCGTTATGTTGTCTGGACCACAATGCCCCTGTCCGAAACGGCGTCTCTGCGGTAAGACAACCTCCGATGCGGCGGATCGGGGTTCACATAGCGGTGGTGGCAGGCGTTGCGCTGACGCTTGCGGGTTGCGGCTTTGCCGATGTCCGCGCGCCGGTGCCGGACTTCATGCGCGGCAAGACGCCCGACCCACCCGCGCTGGGGACACCACCGGACGTCAAGCTGCTGCTGCGGCAGAAGCTGGATTCCGTGTTCGTGGCGGCCTCCCAACCTACCCAGGTTCGCGTCTCCGAACCGCGCCCGAACCTCCGCGGACCGGGCTGGACCGCATGTGTGAAGGCCGAAGTGGTTTCGGTGACCGGCAAGCCGCTGGGGACGCAGACCTACCGGATCGAGATTTCCGATGGCGCGATCGCCGATCGCCAAAAGGTCGAAGCCGAGGATACCGGCGCGACCGAGAGCTACGAGCCGGTCTAGCGCTACAAACACCGCGTCGTCGCCCGCACCGGACAGAGCTTGAGCGCGCTGGTCAGCGAGAACAGCACGCGCGCCCCGCGACCTGGATTGTCCGGTGCGCCGTAGCTGAGCGGCACGGCGGCGCCGATGTCGGCTTGCAGGCCTTCGGCGAAGAAGAAGCGGACGCCGCCGCCGGCCGAGGTCAGCGAAAGACCGTCGCTGAGCCGATAGCCGTCATTCCAGGCCACGCCGCTGTCGACGAAGCCGTAGAGCTGATAGCCGCTCAGATATTGCAGGTTCGTCTTCTGGTCGAAGCGCAGTTCGACCGTGCCTGCGACACCGTTGTCGCCGCTGATCTCGGCGCTGCCATAGCCGCGGCCGAACGCGATGCCGCCAAGATAGAATTGCTGCGAGGTGAAGAGCGGGCCCGAGGCCGCCTGGCCGGCGGCGGCGAGTTTCACCGACCATGCATCCGTCAGCGTCTGATAGCGCGTGAACCAGAAATTCAGCGCGGAGAATTTCCCGGAGGCGCCGACGCGCGACAGATCGTCGTCGCCGCGGTGCGAGGCGCCGAGAATGTCGAGGCCCTGACGATAATTCACCGTCAGATAATTGGTGCCGCCGAAATCGTCCTGCAGGCGGTAGTCCGAGGTGAGGCTCGCGATGCGGATGCGGTCGGCATAGATCGGGCCGAACACATCGTTTTCGGTGGCATTGGTGAATCCCGCAGCCGCGGTCAGCGTCAGGCTGGACTTCTGCGACTGCAATGGAGCGATGCTGCCGTGAAATTCGAACGACTCGGTCTTGATATTGTCACTGTAGAGATGACGGTAATCGCCCGGCCAGACTTCGCTGTAATAGCCGGACGCACCGATACGCGCACCGTCGGTGCCGACGGGCACTTCGTAGGACAGGCGGCCGAACGCGAGTTGCCTGGGATCGCCGGGCGTGGTCGAAAGGTTCAGCACGAGCGAGTCGCCGGGCGCGAGATAGGAGTTGAACGCCGCCGTTCCGTAGCTTTGCCACGGTCCGACCGACGACGATCCCAGATTGTCTATACCGAACGATGTGAAGACGTGCCAGGTTTTCACGGAGACGATCAGGCGGAAATGGCCCGTTGTCGTGCCGATCTCCTCGATCGCGGTGTCCACGACGTGCACGCCCGGCCTGCCGTTGATCAGCAGCAATTGCCGTTCGAGCGTTGCAAGCCGCGAGGGCCGTTCCGCCAGTACGGCATCGAGCATCGGCCGGACGCCGAATTCGTCAGCGCCGTCTCCCTTCAATGTCAGCTCCGTGATGCTGCCTTCGACGACCTGAATGCGAAGCTCGCCGCTCTGGACATCCTGCGGCGGGATGATCGCCCGGCTGAGGTGAAAGCCGGCGGCGCGATAGACCTCGCTGACCGAATTTGCCATGGCCGCCAGGTTGGCCTGCGACACCTTTTTCCCGATATAGGGTTGATACGCCGTCACCAGCCGATCCTGCGGTATCGCAACGGCGCCGCTGATCGAGACGCGCCGAAGCACGAACAGCGGCCTGGTGTCTCCCTCCCCTTCCGTCCCGGCGAATTGCGGCGACGGCAACCGCGGCCGCCCGTTCGCGCCCTCGCGCGATTGCTGGTCCTCGAAACGCTTTTCGGTCTGCCGCGGATCATAGGCGGGCTGGTTCGCTTGCTGCGCCTGCGCTGAAAAGCAGGCAACCGAAATCCATAGCCCGAGGCCGACGATCACTGCGCGGGACAAAGCTGAAAAGACCGGCTTCCGTAATTGTACGGATGAGGAACCGAGATCGTAGGTGGAACCGCTAGCCATCTGATTTTTCATAGAAAATTATGGTCAACGAATCGTTGGTGCGTTGCGTGGAGAATACGGCTTTCGCTCACTCAATGTTGAAACATTTCCAATAGCGTCCGGGACAAAGCGGCAATCGGAGAGAGTTTCATGCGTGCGCTTCCTCACGTCTCGAGAACACTCGCGGCGATGTTCTTCCTGGTGACGGCTTCTGCCGCTTACGCGGTCGATGGCGGCGAGTGGACGGTCAGCAAGTCCTCGGGCGAGGTGTGGCTTAGCGGTAGCGGCGTGCAGCAGGCATCGATCAAACAGGAAGACGTGTTGAAGCCGGGCGATACCATTCGTACCGGCCGCAGCGGCCGCGTCCTGTTGAAGCGCGGCGAGGAAATGATCATGGTTGCACCGAATTCCGTGGTCGGGGTGCCCGTCCAGAAGAAGGAAGGGCTGTCGACCACGATCGTGCAGCAGGCGGGTTCGATCCTGCTCGACGTCGAAAAGCGCAACGTCAAGCATTTCGAGGTCGAAACGCCCTATCTCGCCGCCGTGGTAAAGGGCACGCAATTCCGCGTCACCGTGAACGCCGGCAAGACCACCGTCGACGTGATCCGCGGTCAGGTCGAAGTCGCCGATTTCAAGTCAGGCCAGATCGCGCAAGTGATGGCGGGGCAGCATGCCACGGCCTTCGCGAGCGGCAAGACCGGACTGTCGCTTGGCGGAGCTGGTGTGCTTGCCCCGATCGAACACGGCAAGCCGCGAGCACCTTCCATCGGGCGAGTGCCGGTGCCGCGTGCGGGCCTCTCCGCGCCGCGCCATGCGGCCAACGGACAGAACACGCATGCGAGCACTCATCCCGCCAAGCATGGCGTCACTCGCATCTCCTCGTCGATCGGCGAAGTTCGGGTGAACTTCCAGCGCGTCACCAATGGTCTCGCCCATGGCGGTTCGGCTTCGCTCGGCGCGGCGCGGGGCGCCTCCGAGCCCAATACGGTCTGGAGTTCATCCACGCCCGGCACGGACGCCGCCGCCAACAATGGTCAAGGGGATAATGGTAACGGAGCCGCTGCCAGCGTAGCCGGTCGAGCAAATGCAAGCGCGGTAGCGGCTGTCGCCGGCGGCCATGCCAACAGCGGCAACGGCAACAGCGGCAACGGCAACGGCAACGGCAATGGCGGCAACGAAAATGCCGCCAACGGAAGCGGCAATGGGGCTAACGGCAGCGGCCGTGGCAACAGCGGACATGGAAGAGGCCGCTAACCGCAGAATCGATTGCAGGAGCCGAACAACCATTCAAACCCGAAACACCAGAATGGTGATCACGTGAAACGATATCGGGCGCATATTTTTGTGACGATTGCGCTGGCAATCGTCCTGGCGGGCGGCTGGCACAGTTCGCTTCGCAATGCGCTGGCCGACCTGCGGTTCGCCTGGCAGTCGCGGCAGACCAGTGGCGACATCGTGGTGATCGCGATCGACGCCTCGTCGATCGACAGGATTGGCGTCTGGCCGTGGCCGCGCCTGCTCCATGCCGAGCTGATCAGGCAGCTTCAGAAGGCGGACGTCCAGGACATCGCACTCGATGTCGACTTCTCCACGCCTTCGGATGCGTCGTCGGACCGAAACTTTGCCGAAGCCCTTGAGAGTGCCGGCGGATCGGTCGTACTGCCCTCATTCCAGCAGCCCCGCACCGACAGGACGACGCTTCACGTCAATCGCCCGCTAAAGCAATTCGCCGAACATTCGTGGCCGGCCGTGGTCAATGTCGAGGTCGGACGTGATGGCCTCGTCCGCCGTTATCCGTTCGGCGAGAAGCTGGATGGCAAATTCCTGCCGTCGATGGCGGCCATGCTCGCCGGCCAATACGACGAAACGCGCACGCCGTTCCTGATCGACTTCAGCATCCGAACTGCGGGCATCCCCAAAGTGTCCTTTGCCGACGTCCTGCGCGGCGACCCGGCGACGCTGCAAAAACTCAAGGGCAAGAAGGTCGTCATCGGCGGCACGGCGCTCGAACTCGGTGACCGCTTCAGCGTGCCGAACGGCGAGATCCTATCCGGCCCCGTGCTGCAGACACTGGCTGCGGAGTCGCTGCTGCAGAACCGCGCGCTGCAATGGACCTCGGGCGTCGTTACGGCGGCCGGCCTGGCGTTGCTCGCCTTGCTGATGCTGTTCTCGTGGCGCCGAGTTACCGCCGGCAAGCGGGTCGCCCTGCTCGGCGCAACGGCTGTCGCCCTCGAGGCAGGCGCATTTGCCCTCCAGGCGGCGTTCCCGCTCATTCTGGATACGTCGCTGTTTCACATCGCGATCGTCGTCTACATCGCGGCCATCGCACTCGACGAAATCGACATCAGAGATCTGCTCGGCAGGGTCGCCGAGAGCCGCTTTCAGCGTGTGGCCATGTCGCTTGGCGATGGCCTGATCTGTACCGATGCCAACTACCTGATCACGGTATGGAATCCGGGCGCGACCGCGATTTTCGGCTATCTGCCCGAAGAGATGATCGGTCGGCCGTTCGACGAGATTTGCGCGCCTGACGAAGCCCTCGCCACATCCGCCTTTTCCATCAAGAGCGCTGCCCATCTGGCTGCCGGATCGGTGGTCGAGTTCGACGGACGTCGCCGCAATGGCGAGGTGTTTCCGGTCGAGGCCTCCTTCTCCGGCTGGCAAGGCGCCGACGGGTTCCAATTCGGCGCGATCCTGCGCGATATCTCGGTACGCAAGCGCGAAGCCGAGAGAGTGAGATATCTGGCGGAACACGACACCCTGACGGGACTCATCAACCGCAACACGCTTCACGCCCAGCTCGAGACCAAGATTTCCGCGGCCGAGACGGACGGCCGCAAGGTGGCGCTGCTGGTGATCGGCATCGACGGCTTCCAGCAGATCAACGACATGCTGGGCAACACCTGTGGCGATCTCGTGCTCCGCGCCATTTCGCAGCGACTGATGGCGGCTATTCCGCCGGCGGGTCTGGTCGCTCGTTTGAGCGGAGACGAATTCGCCATCGCCGTTCCGACCAGCGACATCGGAGAAAACCTCAGCCGCTTCGCCGAACAGATCGGCGACGGCTTCGATGCGCCGCTGCTGGCCGGAAACCGCCACCTCCGCGTCAAGGTCAGCATTGGAGCTGCCGTTTGCCCGGGCGATGGACGAACGGCGGACGAACTCCTCAGCAACGCCCATCTGGCGCTGAGCCGCGCCAAGGCGACCAACCGTGGCGGCCACGTGCTGTTCGAAGACTCGATCCGGCGCGAATTGGAGACGCGCCTGACACTGGAAGCAGAGCTGGCGCTGGCCGCGGAACGCAATGAGTTCGAGTTGTTCTACCAGCCACAATTTCATCTGGCCGACGGCCGATTGATCGGCGCCGAAGCCCTGATCCGCTGGCGTCATCCCGTGCGTGGTCTGGTTTCGCCGGGGGAGTTTATGCCGGTCGTCAATACCTCTCCGATTTCCGAGCGGATCGCCGAGTGGGTTCTCCAAACCGCCTGCGCCAAGGGCGCCGCCTGGGAACGCGCAGGACACAAGCTCCGCGTCGGTGTCAACCTTTCGCCGTCCCAGTTGGAGTCTGGCGACCTCGCAATCTCGGTCGCGCAGGTGCTCGCCAGCACCGGTTTGAGTCCAACCAGCCTCGAGCTCGAGGTCACCGAAGACATCCTGCTCCACGACGAGCAGGGCGCGCTGAATACGTTCCTTGAGATTCAGGAGCTTGGCGTTCGCCTGTCCTTCGACGATTTCGGCACCGGCTTTGCCAGCTTGAGCTATCTGAAGAAATTCCCGCTCGACGGGCTCAAGATCGATCGCTCTTTCGTATTGGGCTTGCTGACCAATCCCGATGACGCGGCGATCGTCAATTCGACCATCGGACTGAGCAAGCAACTCGGGCTGTCGGTCATCGCCGAAGGCATCGAGGACCGCGCCACGGCCGACTACCTGGTCAGGATGGGCTGCGAAGAAGGACAGGGCTATTTCTTCGGCAAGCCGATGCCGGCAAGCGAGTTCGAAGCCAAATTCCTGACCGCTGTCGCGACCGCCGAGGTGGCGTAACGGCTGAGCCGTTCCGATCAGACTGAACAACCCGTTAACACGATCACTCAAATCCGAGCCTCGAAGCACCGCGATTTTCCACCTCTTTCCACTAGCGTCACCCCGTGAACGCGATGGCCAAGCGGCACCCGCGACGTGTCGTTGGTGGACAAATCGCGAATGGGGGGTTCGGGGAAGTGGTAGATATTGCCGACACATCGATGGTGCGCCGTGCATCGGGCAATGCAGCTAACGCTCACGTACCAGGCATTGGCGAGGCGCTGACGCCGCTTGCCGGCATCTCCGTGCCCCAATGGCGCGCGCTCTCGACACGCGCCGCCGAGCCGAATGGCTACTACTTGCCCGAATGGGAATTGGCGGTGAACGCTTCGGCGCGTGGGCGGCTCAATGCCGCCGCGCTCGGCGCGTGGCACGATCCATCCATCTTGATCGGTCTGGTGCCCGTGATCTCGATGTGGCGCGCCTACAGAATCCCGCTGCCCGCTCTGGTCAGTGCCGATCCTTACGGCACGCTTTGCACGCCGCTGCTCGATCGCGAGATGGCGGAGGAAGCCGTCACGAGCATCCTGCGGCGGGGCCGACGGGCCGGCGCGCATGCGTTGATCTTCCGCGCCACCTCGATCGATGGCGCAGCCATGAAGGCCTTTACCGACGTGCTGCATCGCGGCGGCATGCAGCCGCTGGTGCTGCAGTCGCATGTCCGCGCCTGCCTCGATGCCACCGCCGACGCTGATACAGTGCTGCGCGAAGCGCTTGGCGCAAAAAAACTGAAGGAACTGCGCCGCCAGCGCAATCGCCTCGCCGAACACGGCGCCGTCCATTTCGATGTGGCGCGGACACCCGCCGAGATCGCCGCCGCCGTCGAAACATTCTTGGTGCTCGAAGCCAGCGGCTGGAAGGGCCAGCGTGGCACTGCCCTCGGCCAGGATGAGGGCGATGCGGCGTTCGTCCGCCGCGCCACTTCGGCGCTGGCCGAGACTGGCCAGTGCGAGATCGTGACCTTGCGCGCCGGCGAGACACCGGTGGCGGCAGCGATCGTGCTGCGCCATCAGGACCGCGCCTTCTATTTCAAGCTCGGCGTCGACGAGCGTTTTGCGAAGTTTTCACCGGGCGTGCAACTGACGGTGGAGCTCACGCAGCATCTTTGCGCCGATCCAGCCATTGCCATGGTGGATTCCACCGCGAGTCCCGACCATCCGATGATCAATCCGATCTGGCGCGGACGCCTTGCGATCGGCGACGTGTTGATTCCCCTGCGGCGGAACGATCCGGTCGTGGCGCTGATTCGCGCCGCGCTCGGCTTGCGATCCGCAATCCGCGACCCGGCGCGACGTCTCATTCATTTCGTAAGAAAGAATCGGGAGAAATCCTAATGAATACGCTCACCGCCATGGCGCCCGTCATTACGGCCGCCCATGACGCGCTCCGCCGCGACTTTCCGCTAAAACCGTTCGCGATCCGCCACAAGCTCACCGGCCATCCGCTGCTGACGCTGCCGCGCATCGCGCAATTGGCTTCCGAACTACCGCGCGACCTGATCGAATACAATTCCGGCAAGGTCGCGATCAGCCAGGATCCGGATGCGATTCCAACCGTCGACCTCGACCCCGTCGAAGTCGTGAAAAGTATTGAGACCGCCGGCGCCTGGATGGTGCTCAAGCGCGTCGAGAATTCGTCGGAATATCGGGCGCTGCTGGAGGACACGCTGCTGTCCGTTGCTCGCGCCCGCGGCTTTAACAGCCTCCTCGATGCCGGCTTCGAGCAGGTCGAGGGCTTTCTGTTCGTGTCCTCGCCGAATTCGACTACGCCGTTTCATCTCGACAGCGAAGACAATTTCTTTGTGCACATCCACGGCGAAAAATTCTTCACGATCTTCGACAATACCGACCGTTCGATCGTCTCCGACGACGAGATCGAGCGCTCGATGACCAAGCATCGCAACCTCAAATATGACGAGAGTCTCGCGCCGCGGGCTAGGAAATTCCATCTGTTCGCGGGCGACGGCTGCTATGTGCCGTATCAATGGCCGCACTGGGTGCGCACCGCAGGTTCGTACTCGATCTCGATGGCAATCACCTGGAAAACACGCGAAGTGCGGCGGATGAACGATCTGCACTTCTTCAACTCGATGCTGCGCGGCATCGGCCTGCCGCAGCAGCCTCCGGGCAAACAGCCGGTGCTCGATGCGCTCAAGCTGGCGTTCTATCGCACGGTGACGAGCGCGATAAAGCCGCTGCGCGCCTCGATGGCGATGCGCCGCGCATTGCGGCGGATCGCGCTGGGGAAACGCGCGAACTATTATCTGAAGGGGGCGTGACTTGTAGCCCGGATGAGCGCAGCGACATCCGGGGTGAGGTGAGAGCGGTCCCGGATGTCGCTGCGCTCATCCGGGCTACGTAAGCGACTCACTGCAGCGGCGAATGCGGCGCGGGCAGCATGATGGTCGAGTGCATCTCCTCGAGGAAGCCCGGCCCCTTGCCGAGGAATTCCTGCCAGGCCGGATCCTTCATCGCATTGCCCCGCGCTTCGGCACGCGCATTCAAGCTGGGATATGCCCAGATGTGGCAGGCTTCGTTCGGTTGACCCGCTTCGGTCGTCCAGAGGCCCACGATCTTTGAATATTTTTCGCGCTCCGGCAGTACCGCGGTGAACGCATCCAGCCATTGCTTGCGGCCGCCCGCCGCCTTGGCGCGGTAGTTGCGGAGTTCATAAACATTGCCCGTCGATGCCGGGGCAACCGGCGGCCTTACCGCGTTCATCAGGCGGACTTCCTGACGTACGAGCAAGGGGCGGATCAGCGGCACATATTCGCCGGTCCAGCGCGGGTTTTTCGCAAGCTCGGCGCGCAACCGGGCGCGCTCGTCAAAACTGTTGTAGCTCCACATGTGCAGGACCTGATTGAGCGGGCCGATCTCGGTCGACCAGTAGCCTTCGAGCTTGCCGTAACCGTCCTTGCGGATATCGCGCGATACCGTGCTGGCGGCCTTGATCATGTCGCCGAGCGTGCCGGGCTTTACGGTGTAGGTGCGCAGTTCGTAGATCATGATGCCTCCCCAAGTTTTTTGCTGTTGTTGTTTGGGGCAGCACTCCTGTCAAGCGCTACACTGCGCTGTGCGGAGAGAGGCCCCTCACCCCGACCCTCTCCCCGCAAGAGCGGGGCGAGGGAGAAGGAACCCTTGGCTACTCCGCGGCCTGCGCGTTGATTTCGCCGGAGACTTGCCGGATCGCGCGGGCGAGTTGCTCGGCCGGCTGGGCGCCGGACACTGCATATTTCTGCGCGAAGACGAAAGTGGGAACGCCCGAAATGCCTTTGTCGGACGCTTCCTGCGCCTGGCCGGAGATCAATGCGACATCCTCGTCGGTGGCAAGTCGCTTGCGGACATCATCGGCGTCGAGGCCGACATCGGCCGCGGCCTGCACCAGCACGTTGACATCGGTCAGATCGCCGCCATCACGAAAGTACAATTCCATCAGGCGCTGCTTCATTTCGGCCGATCTGCCCTGGGCCTCAGCCCAATGGATCAGGCGGTGGCAATCGATGGTATTGGGCTGGCGCTTCACCAGCTCCGGCCGATAGGTCAGCCCTTCCTCCCCCGCGGCAGCGACGACGCGGCCGGCAATGTCCTTGTAGGCTTCGACCGAACCGAATTTTGCGGTGAGATATTCGTCGCGGCTGATGCCCTCGCGCGGCACCCAGGAATTGAGGAAGAACGGCCGCCACCGCACTTCGACGGGAACATCGGGCACCAGCGCCAACGCGTTCTCGATCCGGCGTTTACCGATGTAGCACCAGGGGCAGACCACGTCGGAAACGATGTCGATCTTGAGGGGTTTTAAGGTGCTCATCGGGACGTCCTCGCAAAATGATGACCGGAAGGTAGTCCGATCGGACAAGGAGACAAGGGCGATCCCCGCATGTCTCGTATCACTTCACCTCCGCGGTTATTGTGGCGAACGGCCAGCCTTTCTAGAACTCCGTGCGTCGATTCGAACCGCGGAGCGCTGTAATGAGCGCCCTTCAAGCCGGAAAGCCCCTGTTCCGCGCCACCAAATATGCCGGCGGGCCGTGGTCGCCGGATGTGCTGCAGGGCAGCGCGACCACCGCGCTGATGACAGCGAGGTCGACCGGCTGGCCTGCGCGCTACTTCCAGAACGTGTCGGTACGGTTGATCGAGGGCGCGCTGGAGAAGCCGGGTCCCGCGGCGGCGTGGATGCGGCTCGACGTGCCGATGCTTTATGCGGAGGATCCACGGCGATGTAAATCGCAAGAAATTTGGGATAGTTGGAGCGCAGCGAAACCCATCAATGCCCGCTTACAGTCTGATGGATATACTGCGCTCCACCCATCCTACAAACTGGCCGCCATCTGCCGCATCCGATCCGCAGTCAGATCGTCAGCGGGGAAGAAGGTTTCCAGCGCCAATTCCTGCAACGTGATGTCGACCGGCGTGCCGAACACCATGGTGGTGGAGATGAAACTCAGCACGTCGCCATTGTGGCGCAGCTTGAAGGGAATCGCGACATTGTCGGCCGAGATCGGCCCCGAACGGGCCGGCATCCGATAGGCTTTCAGCTCCTGATACAGCTTCAGCAGTTCGGGATCGGCCGTCGCCTCGCACTGGCGATGCAGCCGCTCCAAAAGATGCGCGCTCCATTCGGCAAGATTGACCGTGCGCGGCGCGAGCCCCTCGGGATGAAAGGCGAGCCGCAGGATGTTGAAGGGCTGCCCGAGCAGATGCGGTGGCAACCCTTCGAGCAGTGGCGCCACCATGCGGTTGGCCGTCACCAGATTCCAGTGCCGGTCATAGGCCAGCGCCGGATTGGGCTCATGCGCCCTCAGCACCAGATCGATCGCCTGCCGGGCAGATTTCAGTGCGGGATCGTCGAGCGAGCGCTGCGGAAAGGCCGGGGCAAAACCCGCCGAGACCAGGAGCACGTTGCGTTCACGCAAGGGAACCTCCAATCGCTCGGCGAGCTTCAGCACCATTTCCCGCGATGGCGCGGCGCGGCCCGTCTCCACAAAACTGAGATGACGGGCCGATATCTCGGCGTCTCCCGCCAGATCGAGCTGGCTCAGATGGCGCCGCTGGCGCCATTCGCGCAAATGATCGCCAATATGGAGAGGCCGGGTTCGTTCGGCTCGCGCCGTGGCAGCATGTGCATTCATGGTGGAAAACCTACCATGTGAATTTCGTCCATTCCATTACGTCCGAGGTAATGGATTTTGACGTACAACTACTTGTACTAACAGGAATTTCTTTTTAACCCTCCCCACCGATACCAACACAAATACCAACATCCCGAACTCACACACCGGCAATAAAAAATATTGACGAGCCGATTATTGGCGAGCCCTACCCTAAGTTTTTTCAGGCCCGAGTTCGAAAGTGATCCAGCACGTGCGCGAGAAGTTCGTCTGCCGAGCCTGCCAAGCACACCGAACCCGCCGGGCCCTCGCGCCCGATTGCACGTGTACGTGCGGGGCCGAAGCTGTTCGCCCTTATGAGTGCTGAGGCCGGCGTGAAGGCGGCGCTGAGCAAGTCGCCGACCACCAGGTAAAATGCCTTGCTGAAGCGTACCCTTCTTCGGCCTTTCCCAGACCACGATGGAATGTGGCTCCTTGCGAGAAGTTCGATCATTCCGGGCTTGGCGGGAAGCCAGGTTTCTCGCTGCGCTTCCGTACAGGTCAGGAGTGGGCCCGCGCGCGTGGGCTCTGGGCTGCAGCTGGTCCACCTAGTGGTTCATCACAGTGATTTTGACTCTTTGGCGGTGGCTGGATAAGCGCGGCCGAGTTTGGCGCGAGCCTTGTCGGTTGTGAACATCCATTGTGATGCGGGCTTTGGCTTTATTTCGCCGCCGTTGCCATGGTGCGATCTCTTTCGGAGCTTTTTGGGGTCGTCGATGCGGCGGCCGAGACACTGGCGCTGCAGCACGCTGATCTCGCACTCGACCATGTTGAGCCAACTGGCATGTTTCGGGGTGTGGTGGAATTCGAGGCGGCGCAGGATGCGCCGGGCCTCGGCGGGCGCGAAGGCCTCATACAGCGCTCCAGGCTTGTGGGTCGACAAATTGTCCTGCACGACACGGATGCAAGTGGCGCCGGGATAATGGACGTCGACGAGTTCACGCATGCATTGGGCGTAGTCCACGGCGGCGCGGCGGTCGGTGACCTTGATGTTGCGCCAGCCGCGATGCGGATCGAAGGTGACGAAGAGATTGACGGTGCCGTTGCGGCGATACTCGTAATCGTAGCGCTGCTGTCCCGGTTCGGCTGGAATCGGCTGACGGACCTCGCCGATCAGCTGGACGGGGGTCCTCGTCGAAGCAGACCAGAGGCCGCGCGGGATCCGGCGCTTCAGCGTAGAGATCGAGCACGTCCTCCATGCGGGCGACGTATTCGCCATCGACCTGGAGGATGCACCACATGTCTCGGCGCCACGGCTTGAGATCGTTCTCGGCCAGCCGGCGGCGCACCGTCCCGCCCGACAGGCTGTCGTGATCGGTGAGCTTGACCATCATGTCGGCCAAAAGCGTCAGCGTCCAGCGTTTGCGGCCGGCGGGTGGCTTGGCGCATGCGATCGCCACCAGCAGGGCCTCCTCCTTGCCGGTCAGCTTGCGCTCCGCGGCCGGACGCGGCTCCGCGATTAAAGAACGGACGACTAAGAAAAATGCGAACGTGATCGGATTTGTCGAGGGTGTCCGCTATGGCACCAGAAGCGCCTTGAAATGGACCTGCTAAAGAATCCCGTTCTTCTGCGGGCTGGTGCGGCGGCGGTTTGGCGCTTTGTTCAGTAGGCCGGCAAGCCGCAGACCTTCCAGGATGCCTTCCAGCCGCTGCACACGGATCATCGAAGCAACCATTGAAACTGCGTCCTGCTGCTGGATCGTGAAGTGCACATCCGGAAGTTGCTCAGACATCGCCTCCAACAATGTCTGCGGGTTGCTAACGTGATCTCGGACCGCATGCGCCGCTTCCTCAGCGAGGTAGGTCGCAAAATCGCCGTCGACGACGAACCCGACGAAATTGAAGTCATTGCGGGTACGTTCCTTGATCGATTGCCGAATCAGCTCGCTTTGGTGTTTTGCCTCAACGAAGAGCATAAAGACCGCATCAGGCAGGTTGTCGCGCGGCAGGTTCTTCAAATCAGCGATTCGGGTGTAAATGTCCTTCCCTGCGCCCTCGTTCCGCTCGAATCGGGCTTGAACCTCCTGGGTCTCGTGCTTCCGCAGCATTTTCTTCTTCTTTCCGAACATCGCATATCCTCCTAAGACTAGGCCGCGAAGCGCCTCCAGAAGCGAAGGTGCTTGCGTTTCGGTGAACGCCTCTCAAGCGAGCATCATCTCACTCTGCTGGCCATGGGGCGCATGACGGACCTCTCCCTAGGCTCTCTTCGGGACGAATCACCACTCAATGACTCTGCGTGAATCTTGAGGAGAATGGAGGTCACTGACTACAACGAGAGTTTTCCTCTGAGAGGTCATATAGACAAGATGCATCTTGATGTGAGCCCGCGCAGCCCTCGCGATAAATCCCGATCAGGGGCAACCTGCTTATAATACGCTCGCATCCCCGTATACCAATGTGTACTCGAGCTAGCCACCGGGATGATTGGCACCAAGGGCGGGCGCAATCATTATGGCCTTATATTGCCAGACAATTCGAGGGGCTATGAACAGTCAAATCTACTCCCTGTTTGGGGAGGCGCAGGAACGCACAGCTGCAGGTCGTGCACCTACGCTATATTCCAGTTTGATCGATGACCTGGGTCAGTTGAATTTCGCGGACGCGGATGACCGTCGAGCATTCCCTCCGACCCTACACAGCACGTTAGCAAGGCATGGACTGTTCGGGCTCACTACACCAGCAGAGCACGGCGGATTAGCTCTTCCGTTGCAAGAGGCCATCGACCTCATCTCCGCCACCGCATCCTTCGATGTCTCGGCTGCCTCTACCCTCGTCATCCATAACTTCCTGGCCTTGCCCTGCATCGAAGCTGCACCGCACATCCCTGAACAAAGGCATGTCATGCGGGGTGCAACACGCGGCGACCTTTGCGCTTTCGCTTTGACGGAGCCTGGAGCTGGCTCTGACCCGCGGCATATACAGGCTTCGGCTTTCATGCACGAAGATAGAGTTCGCATCTCCGGCCGCAAAATTTGGATCGGCCTCGCTGACTGGGCTCGTTGGATCGTTTGCTTTGCGCGAGCCTCCGGTCCTTATGCGAAAGGTCGGTTCGTTTGTGTACTAGTTGATAGGCAGGCTCCGGGCCTAAAGGTCACGCACGAGCATCGCACACTCGGTCTACGTGGCATTATTCAAAATACCCTAGAGTTCCAGGATGTCGAGGTGCCGAGTGCCTACGTGCTCTCTCGCGATCAAGACGGCTGGGGAGCAGCAGCATCTAGTATGAACCGCGGGCGTATCGGTGTGGCTGCTATGGGCCTTGGAGCCCTTGAGCGTGCTATCCAGGTCGCAGCCTCATATGCAAGCCATCGTCGAATAGGTAAGCTGCGCATGATTGAGAACAGCTATGTCGAGCAGTTATTTGAACGGATGGTACTCCGGCGGGAAGTAGTGAAGGCAATGCTGGGCGCATCCTGCCGACTTGTCTCAGCGCACGGCGCGCCGAACGTCCACCTTGCGTCGGCAACGAAGGTGTTGTCGTCAGAGTGGTGCGGCCTCGTCGCTGATCAATGCGTCCAACTATTGGGTGGCCGTGGTTACGATGAGAGAACGCCTGTAGCTAAAATCTATCGAGACGCTCGCATTCTCCGCATCTTCGAGGGTCCGACTGAGACGCTCCTATCGCACCTCGGCCGCTGCCTTCTCTCTAGAGCCACACGTGACGAAATAGCCGATCTTTTTCTGTCTCTTGGTGCGGCGCCAGTCCATGCTGCTGCAATTGATGAACTCTCTGGGCTCAATGAGACAGACGGTGCCGTGCTAATCTATGCAGGTTGGCTCACTACACTAGGACTAGCACAAGCTGTCATGTCTGCTGGTTGCTTCTCCGCCTCAGATTGTGCCGCAGCCGCGGCTGACCTAATCAGTTCCGAATTGGCAACTCTCCGTAGTCGCGCGCCGGCACGGCCATCTTTCGAACGCCGCATTCACGCTAGTCGGATTCTGAATACCTTCCTTCAAGACGCAGCTTCTTCCATCCGGTCACCTGTCCTCACAGACGATTACCTCAAATTGGCTCAGTATGTCTGACAGCTAGCCGTTCTTATGCATGGGAGGGATGATGAGGGTTGGCGAGTGTAGGCTAGATCCGGGCGTCGTTTCCTTCTCGAAGGCACATTCGAGCCACGTTTGTCCGCGGCCTCTGGATCAAACATCGACTGAGGGCTTGATGTGCGTGTGTCGGATGTGGGTAACGATCGCATCCCCCGAAAAGCACGGGCTTACGACCTGCTATGGAACGTCTACTTCGCTTCCTTTGCTACTAGCTTGTCCGCTAGTTGGTTAAGGAGTTCAGTCGCAGAATTGTTGATGTCAGATTTGCTCGCGTTCAAGAATCGACTTAGGAAAACAAGATACCTACTCGCTGAGCCGGTCTCTTCCAGAGTGATAGATACGTTTGAGGGAGTGCTAGGCAAGCTTGAAAACAACTTTGCCCGCTCATTATTTGCGAATTTTTCATCTGGTGGAGGGAGCATTGGTGCCCAGGGATTGTCGATGCTGACGCCATCAATCGGAACGTCAGCGCCAGCTTGGACTCCGGCTAGTCTGAACGGCAAAACCGCAGACGGAGTAGATAATCCGGGCTGTGAGATTGTCACGGTAAGATTCAGATCAAGCTTGCCATCGGCAGCAGCCTTCACGGAAGGTTGTTTGTAATAGATAACCCGTGGCTGAAGTCGAAATACCGTATCGAGAGGATCTCGTTCGAAGGCGAATTCAAGATACAGATCTGGAAAATCTGAAAATCCAAGTGTCTGTAAAATGGGAAAACTTCTTTCTCCCTTTTCATCAACCTTGCTAAAGCGGCTCCGAGGATCCATGCGCTGAGCAAATAGCCTCAAACCCAAGACATCGATCGGCCCTGGGCGGCCGCGAGCTATGACAATACAGTCCAAAGCTGGCTCGGCGCCCCATTTTCCTTCGGCCCCTTTCTTCAATCTATAGAAATAGGCGCTCTTAACGGCCACCGTAAGCGAACTCTCCTGAGCCTTTATAGTCTCACTAATGTAGTTGGAGAGGGCATCATAACCAATCTCAGCCGCTTTGCTTCCAAGGCTAGCGAGTAATGGGGCGAGAATTGTAAGTCCCGTTTCGGTTGGCTTGGTGGGCGGGTTTATTAGACATGCTTCACGTCCACCGGCAAGAACGCGTGTCACGCTTGAAAGCCGCGGACTGTCGGTAACGTCGGCCTTACAATATCCGAAGCAACAGTTTGCGAGCGTAATTGTGATTGCGAGACGGAGTGCGGTCTGCATGCTCTACTTCCCTGGTTGCGCCGCTAAATCGATAACCTCTTTTGGAAGGGTGATGCCAACGTTGAATGACTCTCGTTCGCCGCATTCGCGGCGCTGGCGAATAATGGGATCATTTCCGAGGAGCCCCGCTCGTAGATGTATGCCCCCTATGAAAACCATCTGTCTAACGTGGTCGTATCCAAATATGGCTGAGCCACTCATGGCTTCAAGAGTTTGACAAATATCAAAGACGCATCGAGCGGCTACAGCTTGATCAATATCATCGAACTGATGTCGAAAGCAGGACCGCCCCTTGTTGACCCTAACTGATTTAAGCCAGTCGCCAGACAAATTTGCGTTCCGAATCCAATAATCGTAAAGATTTACGCCGGGGATCAGAAGGTAATCAGTAAACGGTAGCTGCTCGCGGAAGGAATTTATAGGAATGTTGAGCGGGATTGCGTGAGTTTCGACTCTCAATACTGCGAAGTCCTCGCGATCAGTAAGAAGCCGGTCATCGTCGATATCTCTTGGATTTTCGACAGCTGTCGGCTCAAAGGCAACCTCAGGAATCGAAAGTAGACGAAAGGTGAGTCTCTTTGGATCAATTTGAGCTCCCCTCCACCATAGGCAATGGGCTGCGGTAACAACGTATCTTTCATTGATGCGAAATCCCGCACACGTGAGTTCCCTGCTGCCGGATTGCTCAAGAAAGAAAAAGCCCACAATATCTTTCAAACTCTCCCGAGTTTTCGGACGTAAACTCTCCCAGCGCTCCAAGCAAAATTCGTCGTAAGCTTGTAGTTGAGGCGCTGATCTCAAAATTTCCTCCTTGTCGGTTAGGTCGATTATCGACTCCCTAAATGCGATCGGAAGATCACTAAATGCTTTGAGACAGCTTTGCTGACGTTCCGGACTGACCACACCGAAATCTGTTGGAGCATGTTCGGTCGCTACAGTCGCTCCCATTAGAAAGAGCGACGTCATACTAGACCACATCAAACTCGATCTCCAATTTCGAAGCGATCGATTCGTCATCGTAGACTCGGAGTTCGGCTCATCAGCAGTATCCTGGCGCATTTGGTTTCCGAACTCTCACTGGAGGACTGCCCGGCCGCGTCGCCTTATATTCATACGCTTCATTAGGACACGGCCCCTGTAGGGTTTTTGGTGTTGCGGGACCCGGCGGCATCCCCGGTCCGGGATAAGGACCCGCCATCCCTGGTCCGGGACGCGGACCCGGCATTCCTGGGCCCGGATAGGGACTCGGCATTCCCGGGCCTGGATATGGACCGGACGTTCCCGGCCCAGGATAGGGACCCGGCATCCCCGGTCCGGGATAGGGGCCCGGCATCCCCGGTCCGGGATAGGGGCCCGGCATCCCCGGTCCGGGATAGGGAGCCGGCATCCCCGGTCCGGGATAAGGAGCTGGATACGGACGCGGCACCTGATTTGACTGCAGGCAATAGTTCGCTTTGTTTGAGCAAGCGCGCAAGTCCGAGTTTAGTGAGTCGCGACAATCCGCTCTACATTCATAGTCGCCTCTGCAGTCGCTTACGCATGTATTTTGTTCATCCATGGCGTCCGATCTGCAGGCTTGCCAATCAGTGTAACAGTCGGCGCGCGCTCGGCAGTTCGTAACGACTGCAACAAATACAACGAACGCAAATGTGAGGTTCTTCATTCAGT
Source organism: Bradyrhizobium australiense (assembly GCF_013114825.1). Classification (GTDB taxonomy): domain Bacteria; phylum Pseudomonadota; class Alphaproteobacteria; order Rhizobiales; family Xanthobacteraceae; genus Bradyrhizobium; species Bradyrhizobium australiense. The sequence continues at coordinate 380,273 of NZ_JAAVLX010000002.1, forward strand.
GTTCCAATCTTAACTGAACTGAATATTTGCAAACTTACTGGCGCGTATAGCCGTCGAGCGAAATCTCGTGCTGCATTGGGGCAGCCTCATCGATATTGTCGTAAAGCACTAAAACCTTCAGACGCCCAGCGTCGTGGCTCAGGACAGCTATGGCCTCGGCTTTGGCGATCTCACCTTTTGTGCCCGTTTCAAATTTGACGAAAGTCGCTAGCGGCCGTAGCTGTGCGCCAGAATCGGGTTTTTCAAGGAGCCATAATTTGAACTCGACATCCTTCTGTTCGAGTGTAGGGCCCGAAAGTATTAGTAAGTCGCTGTTACCCAGGGCGGCCAAGTCACGAATGCCGGTATTCGCGCCGAGCTTCACCTTGATAGTCTTTGTCAGACCGTCTTTCAATTTTCCGACGCCGGGCGCGAATAACTCCTTGGTCGGAGCACTAAGGATGAAAGATGCTTCGCTTGTTACTGGTGTGCGCAATCCCACATAAAGACGCCCTCCGATGACGGCGATTCCTTCGATGTTTGTGCCTTCCCCCTTAGGTTTTCCGTAGGCCTCCTTAACTTCGCTGTCGAGCAGTGCGTCGGCAATGCGCCAGCTGCGCTCGATATAGGGTGTTGCTGGGAAGCTGCTCGAGCTATTCAACTTAAAGCGTGCGAGCAAATAACTCGAGGGCTTGTATCTACCGCTACCGGAGCAAGAGTGCGAACTTGCCACGTATACAAACTCTCCGTCGATTGCGACCCCTTCACCATCCAATTCGTCGAACTTGCCTTTTGCAACATTTCCCGTCTCGTCACGACATCTCGGATCGCGGGCTGATCCCAGCACGGCCTTGCCAGGTTCGCCTTTCTCGACGAATGCAACCGTTTTTCCTGTTGGGCTTATTCCGTCTTTGGTGAGCGTCGCAATTTCTCCAAAGCGTTCCTCGTCGTTGACAACAAAGCACTCACGACGAACATCATCCGCTTTTCCGAGACACCCCATCCCACTTATGCCCCGAGGCTTACTATGCTTGTCCGATGAAGGTGCCTTAAAACGACCAAAGACCTTCATCGGACTGCCCGGAGACAAGGTCTGGCCGAAGGAAGCATTGACGCCGCTGACGATTAATACCGATGAGAGGATGGCGCTTAAGAGAAACGGCGCCGCCCGCGTTTTTCGAAGCACAACTGTTCCTGCTGAAATGAACCGCATGGGGTCGCTCTTATAACCAAACATGACCGCGCGGCGGGACTAAACAGGCGACTATAGTCCTGGAACGAATTCGACGTCCGCGCCGTCGATTACAGAAGGCATCCCATAGGTCCCGGGATGACGCTTCACATCCGTCGTTTACGCTCCCAAAGGGAGCCTCCGAAGAAACTTTAGAAGGAGAATCGAGCCCCGTTTTTTTGAAAACCTCTATTCTCTCGGAAACCCGAAGGAAGACTCATCGATGGAAGTGCTATTTCCCCCACCAGCTTTTCAGTTGAGCAGTTGTCCCACTGTAAAATTCTCGATCGCAGTTACCAATGCCATTAACACTGTGAGGCGTCGGACCGACGCCTCCATCGGTATATTGCCAAAGCGTCCATTCATTCCAGCACGGCGGCACAACTGCTGTAGGGCCATATTGCGCCAGCCAGAACCAACAATTTTTCAGAACAGGATCGATCGCGGTCCCTAGAGCTCTTTTGATCGTGTGACCGCTATAAAACCCTGGCCATCTCCCAAGCTCCGAGTGAATGTGAGTAACGAATGATCTCGCTTCCTCAAGCGTCATACTACTGCCCGTCGGATTATCCTCAAAGTCGAGAACCACTACGGTATTCTTGTCTGGCTGCACTGTATCGAGGAAATGCTGAGCTTGAGATACTCCGTTCGCTCCGGTGCCAAAATGATAAGCTCCAAACAAAAGATCAGCCTCCAGCGCCGCGGTCATATTCCGTTTGAACGTTGCATCCACATAGGACTCGCCTTGCGTCGCCTTTTGGATGATACCGAGCACCCCATCTTCTCGCGCTTTGTCAAAGCGAAGACGACTCCCGTTATGATGCGATATATCGATTACGCAATTAGAAGCCATCGTTGCCCTCCCCAATTAATTAAAGCTGCAAATTACATCCTGTTGACCGGCAGAATTAGCATCTACAAAGTTCGGCGCTCGCTGGAACACGAAGACGAAACGTCACGAGTCGCAGCCAAGCTACCCGCGACTAGGTATTCCGGAGAGAACACCGATCGAGTTCCTAGTTTAATCAGAATAGTAGTTGTTTCTGTTGCACCCACCGAAATGGAAAGCTGCGTAGGCATTGCCATCTCAACCATATCGCGCGGATTGTTGGCTCGCCTATCGCAGTAGCAAGAACAGACGAGACGCTCCTCGCCTTCAAAATCAATCGAAAATAAGCAATCCGAGCAATTCAACCCTTTTGACTTCGTAGAAAAGTTGAGGTCGAAGCAAAATGCACCTGTTGAAAAACTATTTCAAGCTACCGACTGAAATATTTTTTGTTTCCAGAGGTGCAGCTTGGCAGTCCCGCGGCTAACAAGTCTCCCCGAATTCGCACACGACGGTTCAGTCTAATACTGCCCATGTCTAGCCTAACGACGGCTGGCCCTATCGGACCGTCCGATCTCAACCTGGATGACGATCCGCGAGAGACCGCGGCTCTGGCAGAGCAACGTTCTATTCTCGAATAGTCCTCTTGGATCAACTGCGAACTGCGTTGCAACATTGCCGATACAGCAATTGGTCACAATATCGGCGCAGCAAGATGAGCCGGCTGAACAAGCGCCATTACAGCCCTACCGGATCCACCAACGATCGTGCATTCGTAGGCCGCACGATTGTTACTAGCACTCGCGCTCGAGTTAGCCCTACGCGCAACAATCGACGGCTGCGCTCGAAGGGCGGTTGTTCGTTGCGCTCATCGAAGAAGCCGGACTTAAAAGCACCTTCGACCAAGACAACTCCATCAAACTCCTTGCCCTTGGCTTTGTGTATATTCATCAAGATACAACCGCCCTGAGAGTCGCGCTCAGCGGCGATGAGGCGTTCCTGCTCGAGGATGCGCTTCACCAGATCGCTCGCGCCCGCGTAACTGCTTGAGGCGAGCCAGCGCTCTCCAAGCCCGACGCCAAGGCATCCGTTGCCCGAAAGAGGCGCACAAGCCGCACCTCGCGGAACAGCTCGCTGAGCGCCGGAATATTCTGAAGCAGCCGACGCGCCGCCTTCCAGTCCGCCACCGGCTCGCCGATCAACGTAAAACCGGCCGCTTGAGCGGCGACCAATGCCTTGGCGGCCTTGATCCGCGGTTCTTCGCCCTTCGCCACCTTGGTGGCGGCCTCGTCGTATTTCCGGGCGTTCTCGGCTGCCGTGTTGGTTTGCTCTTCGGCGTTCTTCAGCTTGTAGAAGCCGGCGATCACCCGAAGCGTCCGCGCCAGGTTCTCCGTGGCTGGCCCGGTTGGCCACTCTAGGATCGATGCGACGACGACCGCCGCCGCAGCCGACAGCTCCGCATCCCACACAACATCATGCTCGACGATGGAAAGCGGCCGATCGTTGTAGGTGCGAGGTTCCGAAAGAATCACCGACAGTTCGGAAATCAGCGAGTTGCTCCGCGACAGCACCGCGACGCTTGGCTTCTCGACACCCTTTTTGCGCAGCGTGCTGAATGTCCAGATTACCGCCGCATGCACCGTCGCGGGGAACACGTTCGCCCAATAGCTCACCTGCTTGACTTCAGGTGTCACCGGCAGCGGACTTTGATTGCGCAATACCGCGTTAGCGAACTGGAGGATATTCGCAGATTGAGAGGACGATGGCAGGCGCAGGTGCGTCGTCGTGGCGTTCCCCCTCGAGCGAAGTCAGCCGCGAAGGCCGAAATGATGATGACCGGAATTCGCAAGCCCGAGTTCGCCGGATGGTCCTGCAACTGGAGACCGGACATGCCGCCCAACCTCACGTCTGTAATCAGACACGATGTCGCATCGAGTCGACCAAGAGCCAAAAACTCCTCCGCCGACGAAAATCCGGCGACATCGAAGCCTGAGGCGTCCAAGAAATCCTGCAGAGCCTCAAGAACCATTGAGTCATCATCCACACACGAGATTACGGTAGTGACGATCGCATCGCGTGGACAGACGAACAGCCGCTGGAAGCGCAACTCAGCACGATCGATGCTGAAATCATCGTGGTCGGCGAGACACAATACCGTAGACCATCTTGAGTGGGTCTATAAAGATTCCATCCGGCGACGTGAGGAGATGCGACAAGCCGAAATCAAAAGAAAGCTAGAGGCCGAGACGGCTGATCGCGAACGGCTCATCAAGCTGGAGGCTGACCGCTTGAAGCGCCTAACTGACAACTCTGAGAACTACCAGCGCGCACAGACTATTAGGGCTCTCGTCTCCACCGTCATCGCCATACAGGCCGAAAGCATCAATCCGGATCGCATCACACGCTGGCAGGAATGGGCCCTGATGCAGGCAGACAAGCTCGACCCCATCGCTACCGGGCGGATCTGGGATGACATCAATGACAACACCTAAGACAGTCTACGGCCAAGTCCTATCTATTCTCGTCGAGCAACCATTCAGACGGTGAGCAAGCGTGAGTCAAAGAGCGTAAGCGTCATTGCTTAGCGGAGCAGTGGCGCAAGCCAGCTTCGAAGCAACTTTTTGCGGGACACCAGTCTAGCAGCAATCTCGTCTGGATTGCCTATTCCAGATTGTTTGCACGATTCCGATGCGCCCGGCGCTCAGTGACTCAATTGCGACGCGGTCAGCATCGCGATTGTCCAGGAGCTGACTTCCACTCGAACCAATATCCAAGATCGATCGCTTCAATATAAAGGTTTCGTTCTCCATCAGGGGTGACCACGAAGTTGCTTTCTTTGCTTTGGTCTCCTGATCCAATCCAAAGCAGAAACGGAATGAGGCCGCTCGCCTTTTTCAAGGCAGAAACTACGTCTCCCTGCGCGTGCTTCGCGCGAGATAAAGGGGTGCTATCGACACTGCGCACGCGAGAGACAGCAGCTGCGTTGCCAGCGAGGATTTCTTGCTCGACCGTTGCGACCGGCGCAAAAACCAGTTCGCCAAGTTTCGGAAGCCAGCCATTCCTCCCCACGCTGATCATACTTGGCATGGCCGAGTTCATCACCGCGCTTTACCCATGCCGTCGATGTCTGGCGCGTCATCCACCTTCGCCACGACTTTCATCGTCAGCTCCGCGCCGACGTGGCGTTGGAAGATAGCGGCGGCGTATCCGAAGGCGAATTCCGAAAGGTCGCTCGCGACGGGAGCCATCTCCGCGAGTAGCTGGCGGTGCGCCTTGTTGACATTAGGTTCGGACAACGCCTCGGACATTCCGTGGACGAGGACATAATCCGAAACGAAAAAGAACGTGTTCAGCAATCCTTTGTTGAAATACACGGCCCAGTCGGCTTCTTCGCTGTCGGCCTCGCTGGCCGCCTTCTCGAAAGCCGCGTCGATATCGTCGACATCGGGATGGTGGAAGGCGTAGTTGTTCCGGATCGTCGCGAGGCCGCTTCCCTTTCCGAACCGCTTCTTGAGTCGATCCAGCGCCTCCTTGGCCGGCGCGTCCAACAACGGGAGATACTCGCGCCCGAGCGGCCTCTTCAGGAAGCGGTCTTCGACGAGGCGCCATGCCTCCCACATCGCGCCGATCGTGAGCCGCACGAAGACCTGCGTCTGCGCGCCTTCCAGTCTCTGCTTCACGGGTTCCTCGGTATCGCCGTTGGTTAGGATGATGACCAGCTTCCAGAGCGCGTTGACCTGGTTCGATGCGTGGCCCAGCGCGAGAAAGAGCGAGCGCTCCTCCTTCTGCATTCGGCGGAGCAGATCCTTCGTGACGGTCAGCCTGAGGATGTCGAGCGTCATGCCACGCCGACCTTCGGGTCGGCGGCCATGACCGCGCCGACAAGTTCGGCGGGATCGACCTGCTTCGCCCGCGCCCAAGCCACCAGGTTTTCCGGACGGTAGGTCGAGTCGCTGCGCCATCGATCGAACACCGAGCCGTCGATGGTCTCGTTGATGCGCGACGTCGTCGCGGCCGTACCCTTCTCAGGTGGGGTGCCCACCGAGCGGTAAAACCGCTTTGAGAAGAAGTGGTACCATCCCTTCCCGAACTCGCGATATGAATCGTTGATGGGCGGCGCGGCTTCCGTCGTATCGATCTCGACCTTGTCCCGGTACGCAAGCCCCAGCGCGCCGGCCTTTTCCATGAGCCAGACCAGAGGACGCTGCGACAGCGGATCGCTGGCGTAACCGCCGCCGACGTTCGCGTGGCAGCCGACGAACCAGCGCTGCTCCACGTGTTCGATTGGACGTTCGGGCGCTCCCGCCTCTCCGGTCTTGACGGTCCGCGTCCAGAAGGTCGCCTCGAAGTCCGCGCGGTGTTCGTCGAGAGCCAGCGCGTGGAAAGCATACTCGTTGTCGAGGCGAAGGTGCGTGTCGAGGAACCGGTACTTGTGGACCTTGGCTTCGGCGCTGCTGACCGGGATGCCCATCGACCCCACCGTGTCCCAAACGCCGACAAACTTGATCTTGGTCGGCCTCGAATACTTCGTGAGCCATCGTTCTTCGAGCGATGCGTTTTGCGCCAGTGGCTTTCCTAGCAGCGATCTGATGGTCGGCGCGACGTAGAGACGGTACCTGGCGTAGAGTTGCTCGATCGACAAGGGCGCGCCGAGCCGCAGGATCCCGCACTTGCTGATTAGTCCCGACAGCGAGCGCGCAGTGTACGCTCCGCGGCTGAATCCGAAGATGAAGATCTCGTCGCCGTCGTCGAAGTTCTCGATCAGCCACGTGTAGGCCCGGATGATTTCATCATCGATGCCGTAACCGGCAACGCCGCCCCGGATGACTTCCCCGCGGATCGTACCGACGCCTTGGCTGTAGTAGACGCGCTGGTCTTTGGTTTCCGCCGTCAGGCTCTTCAGCCGCCAAACGTTGGTATTGTTGTTGAGCGTGTTGAAGGTACCGTCGAGATAGATCGCGAGCCGCTTCATGATGATGCCTTTTCCGTGCTCCCTTGCTGGGAGGCAGACTTCGGTTTGCGGGATCTCGGGCTGCTAGGGGGCTTAGGAGTGCCGCCCAAGTGCGGCGACTGAGTACACAGCAGGAGCTGTCGCGCGTATGTCCGCGCCGCCTCGAACGCGCCTGCTTCGGTGACGAACAGCGCGAGGTAAATCGCGTGCAGAACCGCAATCACCACCACGGCGAGCAGCTTCGCGTCGAAGGTGTTCGACAGGTCGACAGGCCAGCGATGCCAGAAGATCGCGAGGCAGATCGCGACGATCACGGCGTTGAGGAAGAAACCCGGAAGCTTCAGACCGAGCAGATTGCGACGGAAGCCATAACTTATGTTCTCGTTGAGCAGAATATCGAACTTCTTCGTGTCGCGGGTGTTCTCGCGTAGCCAGGTCGCGCCGCGGGCATAATATTTGTCGGCCGCGGCCGGATCGGCAGCCTCGTCCGATGCGGTGGGAGCCGGCTTCCCGAGCTTAGACGCGATGAACGCATGGAAGCCAGACTTCGTATCGTCATCGTAGGTGTCGTCGCGATGCCGCAGCGTGGTGGTTGTCGGCAGTCCACCCATGCGTTCGATCAGCTTCGGTTCGATCGCCTTGCCTCGCCTGCGCGCCACGTCGGCGAACGCCGCGAACAAGACGGTGAGCGCGGTTCCGGCGATCAAGTGCGTGAGTCCGAGACTGCCCCATGAGACGAAGATGGCGGCAAATGCGAAGGCAGGCGCGCCGGCGATGACCGCCGGAACAAGCCTGGCCTTCGTCGTGTATGCATCGAGAGGATTGTTCATTTCCTGCCCTCCTTACCCGGCGCTACCGGATTTCCGGCAGCGGATAGGGCCTCTACGGTGAAGTGGACATAGCCCGTCGGCGTGTGGATGAGCATCAAAAGAGGGAAATACTGGCTGATCGAAAGTTTGGCCGCGGTCTTCACGTCGCGTCCCGACGGTCCGCTGGGGAAAAGATGGTTGTGCCAGGTACCGAGCGCGTACAGGGCGCCGCCCGATCCTTCGATCAGATCCTGCAACATGGGTTTCAATCCCTCGGTGCCGAGCACGAACTCGTCCCGTGAAAACCTGCTATCCGGAGGCGCCGGCATCGTCCCGACGACATGGAAGGCGTTGGTGACGTCCGAATAGCGGCCGACCAGGATTCCGCCCGTCTCGGAGCCGGGCCGCGCCGCGACCTCGCGACGGATGGTCTCGTCGACGTCAGGGCTCAGGCGCACCACGCTTGCATTTCCATCGCCCACGATGACGCGCGGTGCTATCTCCATGCGCGCCCACTTCTGGTTCAAGCCGTCCGCGTCGAGACGACCGATCAGCAGGCAGCCGGCGCCCGGCAGCCCTTCCCGCTGCAGTCTGAGCACGTGCTCAGCCATCGGCGCCGCGAACGTCGACAGCCGACCGTCGGACAGCGGCATCGTGATCGCGGAACATCCCTGGCCGATCGCGATGGCCTCGGCTTCCGTATTGAAGACTTCGCCCCTCAGAACGGAATCCGCATGGATCAAGCGGTATGCCTCGCAGATCAGATCGGTCGTCGACGGGTTCGCGGATGGCCCCTCCACCGAGATGAGGCCTACGCTTCCGACCCCCAGCATGCAGGCCTCGACCACGTGGGGACGGTCAGCATCGACGCCCGGCAGCACCAGGGCCTCTCGCACGCTTGCCGAGCCCGTGGTGTTGACGATGGCAAAACTGTCCGGTGCCATGATGGCCGTGATCGAACGGTTGTCGAACGCATGCGCGACGACGTCCGCATCGTGCGGTACCGCCTGGTGCTTGAAAGGTGCCAAAGCTTCCGCGAGGTAGAACGCCTTCGGGATCGCCCAGAAGCTCTCGACCATGTTCCCCGACGGCAGGATCCCGTGGCGGGCGAAATTGTGCGGCTGCATAACGCCGTTGTCGACCACGGCCGCCGGGCCCCGCCCCGATCTCGCCATGTGAACGGCCATCTTCGAGCCGATGCTTCCGCATCCGATGAGCGTCCATGGCCGAAGCGCCTTCCCGTTGTCGCCGGCGGCGCGCCTTAGCAGTTCCGGCGAGACCTCCTCGCGGTGCATCGCGCTCCGCACCGGCTTGCCGCTGCCCTTCGCAAGCGCGTCCTTGCCACGCAGTTCGACCACGTATGGGCAAATCTCGATCGGCGAACCCGTCCCGATCACGTCGCACGGGCGCCGGGCGAGCAGCAGGACCGCGATTGGCTGCTCCATCCTTAGCTTGGATGCAGATACGCGAGTCTGTAGGATGCCGAGTTTCGGCTCCAGGAATTCACGGCATCCCAATTCCGTGGCTCTGGCGAGCAATTCGTCGATGGATGAGACGGTCTCGGGAAGGTATCGGTCGGCGACGAATGGCTGACCGGCAGCGGTTTTGCCGGACCAGGCGACCAACGCGTGAGTGTTGCCGCGGTAGCCGGTCTCACCGACCCGAACGAAGCGCCATTCGGCGACGATGTTCTGTCCCAAGGCGACGGGCGCGGTCTCGGAGAGCCCGATCCTGTGTGTCATAGGGCCCGTGCCGTACGAGTAGTACCAAGCCGGGAAGGCCAAGCAGCCGCCGTCGCGCGTCGGCATGCGGGTGAGCCAACCTGCGTCGGCGACGATGACGTCGTCGATGCCGTCTCGCCGGACCGGCTCCCAGCCGTGCTGCGGATCGATCAGCTGCGCCATGGCCGCCTTATCGAGCCAATCGACGAGTTGTTCGAACAGTCCCCCCATGCCGCGCACTCGCAGGATCTCGCGCGGGGAACCAGCCACCAGGCAAGGCTCCGGAGGGCCGCCCCTCGAGGACGGTTGGATGTGGGGGTGACTGCGATCGAAATCGCTTCGGAGGTGGATACCGGGTGCTCCGAGCGGATAGCCCGCCGTGAAGAGCAAGGAAACCGGCTCGATCTCCCGCACGCCGGAAGGGCTGACTCCGGCGGCGCGCCAGGCGTTCGCCATCTCTGTGCGGATTTCGACGACGGCGAGCGTCGCCGCCGAGTTTTCGACGCGGTCGGCGGTTACGCGGACGACGGAAGGATGCGCCTCGATGAGGCGCAGTGCCCGTCTGACTGGTACGGGTATTTCGTCCGCGGTCGCCTCCGGCATCGGATCATCCGTGAGCCAACGGCTGGCTGCCGATGCCGGTGCCGGCCGCCACGCTGACGGCGAATGCGGTGCGCTTTACCCGGGGCCCCGCTGACGAGATCTCGATGACCAGCGGCTTGTCTCCAGATCCATCGGCGACGCATTTGAACTCGCCGTTCGGTCCATCCAGGATGTCGAGATATTCGCGCTTGGCGCGGATGCAGGGCGGATCGTCCTTGTCGTCCTTCACCGGTTTGCTGCTGGAAATGATCAGTGCGCCGTCGCGCGCCTGTCCCAGCGCGCTGCGCGCCGCCTCGTTGACCTTCGCCTTCTCGCCCTTGTCGGACCAACTGTCGAACGACAGGCTGCGCCAAGAACAATGATGCGGAGCGACCAGGACGTCGTACTCGAGACGCTCGGCACGGTTCTTATTGCGGTTCCACAGGCGCTCCCAGATAGCGACGCCGGCGTCGCCGCCGATCAGATACCTGGCCTTGACGACATTCGAGACCTTCAGGTCGATGCGCAGGATTACGCTCGAGTCGTTCTTGCTGATGAGCTCCTCTTCCGCCTCGTCATCGGCCTTGAGCGGTGCCAACAGACGGGCCTCGAAGGAATTGTCGGTCGACCCGGCGATCGTAGAGAACAACGCGTCCACCTTGATCACAATGGAACCGATGTCGTCGGTCTTGCCGTTGACGTCCTCGCCCATGATGAGAATGCGGTTTCCGTCGGCTTGGGTCCCCTCCTCGCGGAATTTCTTGACCCGGCGGCGAGCCTCAGCCGACCAGTCGCAAGCGTCGTCGCAAAGTGTGTGATTCTTGGATGCACGGCGGAACACGATTGGCGATGACCACTGCTCGCGGATCACGATCTTGTCGGCGACCTTCGACCAGTCCTCGGGCGGTCCGAGGTGGAAGTGGTTCTTCAGCCCGCGGATGTGGTCCTGGTCCGGATGCGTCAGGAGGAACGCGTCGACGTAGAGCCGGCCCTTGGAGTCGCGACCAAGATCTTCGAGTTCCTTGCGAAGTTGCCCGGCCACGTCGGGCGTATCGGTGTCTTCGTCGTCGGCGTCCGCGCGGATGTCGATATCGACGAGAATTCTCTTTCCCGAATCGAGCACTATGAGCATCATGTCCCCATTGTCGACCCGGAAATGCATTGTCTTAGCGGTCATTCCGATCCCTTGAGAGAATTGAAAGAAAACCCACGGCCATGCCCCCGATTGAAGATCGGATGGACGCATCTTTTGAGATATGGTGCCGAGTGTGACAGCGCAAGATGTGCTACTAATATTTTTGCGGGGCACTATATATATGAAATTGCTAAACCTTTAGGCGTCTGGAACTAGATTTTGTTCTGCAGACGTTCTGCAGGGATGCAGCAAGGGCCGGCTGGAGCTCGAAAATTGTGGCTGCACTCTTTATCCGATCCGATGGTCACCGAAACCTCGTGCCGAGGTCCGACCGGTTTTGCCCTATGCTGGTTTGGTTCGAATCACCGGCTACGCTACGGGAGTCGCGACATGTCGCTCAAACTCACGGTGTCCTACCTTTTGATGGCGGGCGCGGTAGCGGGCGCGTCCGCTGTGGCGACCGACTGGCGAGATTTCAAGGACTTAGCCGCGAGAACGGCGATGGCTGACCAGGCGGCCAAGCCCGGCTCCAAGTGTCCTCTCTCGAAGCCGTACATGGACGGCCTCGATCTGGACGTTCTCTCGGTCTGCGTCGCCTACGGCTTGCCGGCAATGGAGGCGGCCCGACGATATCCGGCGCTGGCCACGAAAGTATTCGGTCTATACGGCGAAGATCCGCGATTCCGTTCCGTCTTCGAGCGTTACGGTCATCAGGTCGTTCCGGTCGTCGGATATTTCTTCGAGAACGGGTCGAAGCAATACCAGGTCAGTCAGGGCTTCAGCGGGGCCGTGCAGCGGATCTGGCAAGGCCAATTGCCGACATGGCCGGAGCAACTCAACAAGGAAACGATCGGCCTCATGGCGATCCACGAACTGGACGAGCGCGGGCCCGAACTGCTCGCGGAATTCGAGATCGTGGACGGTCGTGCCAAAAGAAAGCCGTTCCAAACCGTGGTCCTCGGAACAAAGAACTTCTTTCTAGGCGGCATCCAGAACGTGGAGACGATCGTCGTTAGAGGCGAGCGCTCCTTGACGTGGGGAGACGTCGGTGGCGCCGCGTTGGATGTGGCCGCGATGGCCGGCGGCGTCGGCCTTCTCGCGAAGGAAGCTCGCGCCGCCGATGTGTTCGCCAGCAGAGGATCCGTCCGGGCCGTTTCGGCAAACGCTTACAGAACGCTCCGGACAGTCGGCAACGTAGCGCTCGGTCCCGTGGGCAATCTCGCCCTCCTCTACATATTCGTGACGCATCCTACGCTGATCGGCTCCGCCGCGGGTTGGGTCGCTGAGAGCCTCGGGTTAGATCCGACCATCTGCATCTTCTTCGCCTACCTCCTTATGTTCCAACTGCTGCTTCCGATTTTTCTACCGTTGTTCTGGTGCATTCGGCAGACCGTCAGACTGTTCGTTAGGGGTCTCGCACGACAGCAAAGCAGCGAGCCCGCCTGCGGCGTAGGATACTTCTGCGCTGACACGACGACGGCCTTACGGATCAGGCCGTGATCGCCTTGCCCAAAAGAAGAAGTTCGTGGAGCGGAAAGGGAGACACGGTGTCGTCGCGCCCTCGCCTCTGGAGGCGACGTTTCCACCGACGACAGGAGCTTCCGCTATCTCTTTGGGCCGACCATGATGTGTACGGCGTGCGGATTGCCGTTGACGGAGGTGTACGGAGCCTCGCGGGCGTCGATGCCGCTTTGGTTCAGGGCCTGGATCAATGCCTCGGCCGCCGGCAGCAGGGCTTGTCGCTGGTTCGGGTCGATTTCGATCTCCACGTTCTGAGCTAGGGCGGACCCGGAAATGGGGCGGTGGCTGCGCCGGATAGCGGAGGCGTTTGCGGGCGCGGCCCAATCGATCTGTTGCCAGCCGGCGGCATGAAGGGCCTCTTCGATGTCCCACAGGATGTCGCCGATCTCTCGTTCGAAATGGCTCATGGCGCTGTCGAAGACCGTCCCGGCGAATGGACGCGTCAAGCTTGTGAGCTCGGCTCGCTGCGGACCGATCACATGACGCCTTGTCGTCCGGAACGCGACGAGGTCCTCCTCCGCGGAAGCGGCTCGATTGAGTGCCGCCGCGAGCTTTGCGTCGTTCTCGGCCTCCGCTTCTTTGGACGCGATGATCGTCCAGCGGATGCAGAAATACTCGATCGCGAGCCCGATGCCGATGAGGGCGTTCGCCAGAATAGAAAACCAGAACTTCGCCTCGCCCGGGTGGTGTTCGAATTTCCAGAGGATGCCGATCTCTATTAGAATTCCGACCAGGATTCCCAACGTGGCGCCGGCCGACCAGCGCTCAAGCGCCTCCATGCGTTCGTGCGGCGACTTGCTCGTTTTCATGATGCTCGCTTTGGAGGTGATTTGGTTAGGGGGACGGCCCGCGTTGGTATAAGCGCGGCCGCGATTGCAGTCAGCACTCTGGGGGCTGGCTGCCGTCCTTGCTTGTGTTCCTCATGTTTCTATGCTGGCAGCATGACCAAAACCCGTCAACGCCCTGCCCTGCGTGTTGTCGAAGGCCGAAGGCCCAGTGTCCTCGAAGACCGCCGCGCGGTCCTCGATTTCACCCGCGTCTGCGAAATCGTCGGCATCATCGATTCCGAAACCGGCCTGATCCGGTCCCCGCAGCGGGACGTGGACGCATCAGCGAGGTGATGTGTGGGACGGCGGAATCCGAGCCGCGTCTTTGGCGGCAGGATCATGGCCGCCGAGATGAAGGCGGATTCCGCCAAGAAGGAAGCGGCCGAGAAGCTGCGCGAGGCCGCCGCCGAGACCCGCCAGGCCTGGAATTACCGGATGATCGGTTTCGGCGGCCCGGTGCAGCCCTCGCCCACCACCGCCGAAGCGATCTCCGGCGGCTTCTACTACGTCGAAGTCAAATGCCGCCGCTGTTCGACGCACTCGATCATCGATCTGAGCGCTGTCAACCAAGTTCACCGAAAGCCCGACACGCCCATCTGGAAACTTGAAGCTTCGCTACGATGCCGCCACTGCAGCGAGGCGCTGCGCGGCCGGCGCCCGGCCGCCAACATCGTGTGACTACGCAAGGAAAAGACCCTCGAATTCGAACCCTGGTATCCGGAAGAAGAGCGCTGATGTGCATATGTACTCCATCACTACGAACCAGGCCGCGATCGCCGGCCTCTTCCGCAAAATGAACCGGTACGTCGGCAACCTGCCGCCGATGCCGGGCGTCTTCCCCGACTATCCGGCGCCTGTCGTGCGCAATGCTGGTGACGCTGAGGAGATGGTGTTGATGCGCTGGGGCATGCCCTCGCCTCCCAGGACCGGCGGCCCGCCGGTCACAAACATCCGCAACACGTCGTCCCCGCACTGGCGCGGCTGGCTGAAGCCGGAGAGCCGCTGCCTGGTGCCGGCCAACAGCTTCGCCGAATACGCGCCCGAGCCGAACCCGGAAACCAAAAAGAAGGACGTCGTCTGGTTCGCGCTCGACGAAAGTCGCCCGCTGTTCTGCTTCGCCGGCATCTGGACCGAATTCAGGGGCGACCGCGGCACCAAGTCGAAGCCGATCCCCGGACCACACCTGGTCTACGGCTTCCTGACGACATCGCCGAACGCCGTTGTAGAGACGATCCATCCGAAAGCGATGCCGGTGATTTTGACAACCGAGGAGGAGCGCGACGTGTGGATGCGTGCGCCCTGGGACGAGGCGAAGGCGCTGCAGCGTCCGTTGCCGGACGACTCCCTCAAGATCGTCATGCGCGGCGCGGACAAGGAAGACAAGGTTGCGGGTTGAGATCGGTGCTGGCGGACGGGACAATGATCCTCGCACCTGGCGCAGGTCCGAGCCGGCCCTCCTCCCGGCTGATCGCCGCATTCGTGCATCTCGACGGCGCGATTGAAGCCGATCTTCGGGCACACCTCCGTTGGCCCGTCATCCGGAGCGGCGAGCGGCAGCCTGTCGGCCTAGCCGGGTTTGGCTTGGAGCGTGGACTGAACCCTGCGGGTTCGCGACCCCGAGTCCGGCGGCGGGACCGAGCCGAAGAGCGTGATTATCCCTATAATCAGTGCGAGGCCCAACAACGAGCAAACCAAAAGCCACGTGTTGGATTCCTCGCGCACGATTTCGCCTTTGATCCGCATGCTTCCATGACCGCCGCCCTCGCAGTTGCGGAGCCAGGTCCGATCACGACCGAAATATTCGACCTGTCCTTTGGCGATCCTGCCGTCGTTCGAAAGCAGGCGCGGCGTGACCGTCTTCGCTGCCCGAGGATCGACTGGTTCGACGGTTGCGTTGAGGATGCGATATCCTTGCGGAGCCCTGTATTCCGCCGAGACGGTATTTCCGGCCTCGCACCCGAAATTGACCACGCCACCGGGCTGCGAAAACGCGGTCACCTCCGGCTGGTCGCTTACCTCTAGGAAGTTCGCCCAGACGCGGGGACCAAGGCCCATGAACGCGGTGATCGTCAGCAGAAGGAAGACGCAAAAGAAAACCACCACAGCATTGATCAGCACGACACCGGCCAAGGGTCGACCTGCGGTTCGACCTCCGATGGTCTTCGCGAAAACCGTAACCAGGACGGTCGCCAGGAACGCCAACGCCCATATGACGATTGCCGCCTCGCTCTGACCCAGGATCATTGCAGCGAGTCCGCCGGCCGCGGCGATGCCGACCGCGCCGTACGCGAAACGCAAGGACGGAACACGCGTGATGGCGTCCTTAAGCAGTTCGACCATCGACTGAAACCTCTTCGGCGTCATCCGGAAAAAACTTGGCTACGGTCCTTTCGTTCCGCTCTTCGGGCGCGCGACTGACGCCGCTGGCGATGGGGCGGAACACAGTGGAAAAGCGTAGACCGGGCAAATCGGAATCGCTGCTGTGTGTTACCAGCCGGAACGACGCGGGCGGCACAAGGATTCGTCCAGGCAGGAGCTACCTCGATGCTGATGACGAAGGAGAGACGACCGGCGATCCGGACGCTGCGCGGTTGGGCGATCTCCGTGCTGCAGGAGGCCGGCGCCGTTCGCGAGTGCGAGGAGCACGGCTGGATGCAGGACCGCGCCGACCCGCACGCCCGCGAGCGCGCGTTCGAACTGGCTCGGCTGGATGCGCCGCCGGGCATCTCGCCGGAAGGGGCAGTCGCTGAGATCAGAGATGTGCTGGATTCAATCGGAGACACCTGCCCCGAGTGTCCGCCGGATTCCGACTAGGCCGCGGCTTCGGAGTGGGCACCTTCGGGCGAACGCGCGCGTGCGACTTCCCGCCATGCCATCGCCAGGCGGATCCAGCGTTGCCGCTCCAGCCCTTTCGTAGCGGCCAGCTTCATCGCCGCTTCGGCTTCGCGCTCGGGATCCTAATCGCTGTCCATGCGCCTGATACCGTGGCGCGACAACGCAATCCCTGCTCCTGCGCACCTCCCGCGCGGGCTGCAGCTACGCACTATGGGGTGCCTTCCCTCGCCCTGCAGTTCGCAAGATCGCTGCGTTGGACCCAGCCGTACACGGACTCTCCTGAATCCTTGCCGAAATGGACGACGAAGACCCAGTCGCGGTACGTGTCGCGGATCGCGACTTTCTGGCCCTTCTCGATCGGCAGCCAACGCGGCTCGGTCTGCCCGCCCGGCCGGTTAGCCAGCTCCGTTTCCTTCGGAACGGTGCACTCGGTGTAGGCGGCATGCGAGGCGACGGGAAGCGCGATCAGGGCCGCGGCGGCCAAGAGAAGTTTCTTCATCACGGCAATCCAGGAACATTGGTGGGCTTGGACGGACGATGTGTCCGCCGGAAGGGGCGCGCGCGAAAACCCGGCGCTGCTGCGACTGGCCTAAGCCGGCATTTCCGCCACGAAGTCCGTCGCCGGGAGAAGACAGCGAACCGTATCGGCCGTGCCCGCGAGCTTCTTCTCGGCGTCGAACAAATCGACCGCCATCTGCAGGTTCATCCATAGTTTGGCCGACGTGCCGAGCGCCTTGCTCAACAGGATCGCGGTCTCTGCGGTGATCGCCCGTTTGCCGTTGACGATCTCGTTGACGCGGAAGCGCGATACGCCCATCGCTTCCGCGAGCTCGTCCTGGGTGATCTCGCAAGGGATGAGGAACTCTTCTCGGAGTACCTCACCCGGATTGGTCGGGCGTCGTTCGGTCATGTCGGCCTCTGTCTTCTCAGCCTGTGTCTTCGAGCGCAATGTTGACAGCCTTTTCATGCTGCCATTGGAACGTAATCCACCACCGGCCCTCGGTGTTGCAGCAGAAGGTGGGTGGCGCGGTGTTGCGGCGCTTCGCAATGCGTCCCCGTCCGGCGATTCGACAATCCTCCAGCTTTGCGGCTGCGAGCAGGATGTCGATTTGCCTGGCGGCTCGGCGTGCGACGCTTTCGGGCACATCCGTCCGGTGCCGGCCGCGGAAAACGTCTTCGGTTCGCTCGTCGGCGAACGTGTTCATGGTACTTCTCCTCAGAAAATGGAATCGAGGCTGATTTGGACGAACACGCCGTCCAGTTCGGCTCGGTTCCAGGAGGAGAAATTCCGGTTCTCACCCGATAGCAGTGGATTGCGACGCGCACCGCGTCGTAGCCGCGCAGGTACGCGCGGGTCCGCCTGAAGACGAACCTTTGAATACGGCGGGCCCGCTTTTCGATGGCCTGCTTGACCGCCAATTCGATGCGCTGAACATCCGTCTCGGACAGATGCACATGCGCGATCTCATGGCAGAGACGGAAGAGAAGCTCCGGGTCGGGCTCCGGAAGAATGTATTCCGGGACATCGTGGTTTCCGGCGAGGATAGCCGGATCCGGCAAGATGCTCTTCCAGACGTCGGCGACCTCGTCGCGGATAGCGTCGATCTGCTTTCGCGAAATGTACGTTTCGTCGATTTGCGCATGCTTTTGCCAGAACGGCCTGCCTGCAGCGCGACCAGCCTCACGGACTTTCGCTTGTTCAGGCAGCAACAGCGACGCCGGCTTGATGTCGGAATGGTCGAAAATCGACCAGAAGTGCTTCTGTCTGAGCCTCTTGTCTTCGGTCAGCGCCGAGACAAGCCGTGCCACGTCGGCGGCGTGCCTGTGATGGAAGCTGACGAATACGGCAGCCTTGTTCGTTGGCAAGGAGACTTTGGTCTCTTCACCAAGGACAGCTTCGAGCAATTCTGGCTGCGGCTTAAAGGTCATAGTTCCAATATGTATCACATGGTGTGACATTGCAAGGCTTCGGGAAAAAGATTTCGGTCAGCTCGAGGTCCCGCGGCGTCTTATTCTACCCGCGGCAGGGCCAATACGCTGCAATTGCTATCGAAAACGCCGGGGCTTAGGTGTTCCGGGTCCGAGCCTGCGTGGCGGCGCGCTTGCGAGATAGCCGGACGGACAGGCGAGTAGGTGGGGGATTGGTGAATCACGGCGCCGTCGCGTTCGATCTGTCCGCAGACTGCGGTATCCAGACGATCGTACCGCGCCACTGGAGCTTAGGCAGCGACGACCAGACACGGACGATCCGGATGCCCGCGGTCGCGCAGCGGGGCGCGAGCTTCGACCTCGCGCATCTGCGAGGTTCGGGTTGTCCCAATCGTCGTTGCGACGAAGGCGCAACCGGAGTTACTGGATCAACTTCGTTGGACCACGGACGGCATCGCTGAACCGCTCAGAGCCTGAATTTCTCATCAGCGTGATGGATCGGCATCAGGAGTGGTGCACCATTGTCTGCTTGGTTGGAGGAGGTCAAGAAATCAACGCCGGTGAAGCCGGTCTAACCGAATGGTTTGAAGCACTCAGAAAGCGATTTCCCATTGGCTGATATATACGTCTCCCCAACTCAATCACCGCGACTATCATTGGGGGCAAGATTTGGCCGGTATGCTTGCGGGCCTGAGGCACGAAACGCGTGATGCGTTGCATCTTGCCGTATCAGTGCGTTCATTTCGCGCGGAGAAAGTATCAGAGTTCGTTGGCGCGCTCATTGCAGGGGAAGATAAAAGCGCCCGCGCGCTCTACCAAGAGATAAAAGCCACCTATCCGATTGCGGTGACACGCGACCTTGAAAGAGCGTGGAGTTGGTTACGATCTCGGGCCCGAGGTTCGGAACGATTTGGGCTGGTCGCGTCATCGGGCGCTTATAGGCTCAAGCCTGAGGGATTGAACGTATCCCAAGACCTCAGTGCCACTCACTGGTTCCTCAATGACAAGAGTGACGTGCGTTCGTCGTATTATCTCGAAGACCCCGCTACCGAATTTGATATCCAGGGTTTAGAACTCGATTGGGTTGGCGTTTGTTGGGAAGCAGACTTTCGGATAGTCGATGGAAAATGGTCCCATCACAAATTTAGCGGCTCCGCCTGGCAAAACGTTAACAATGAACACCGTCGAACATACTTGGCCAACGCTTATCGCGTCCTGCTGACAAGGGCTCGCCAGGGCATGATTGTCTATGTTCCTAGGGGCAATCCAAATGATCCCACGCGTCAGCCAATTCAATACGAAGCAACATTTCAGTTTCTTCTAGATTGCGGGCTAGAAGCGACTTAACTGCCGTTCGATCAGCATGGTCGGTGCCGCTGCCCTCGCGACTTGGCTTTCGGTGAAAAAGAATTCTTATGCTCGGCAATTTTCCCCTCCCTCGGGGAGGCGGCCTACGCTGCCTTTTGGCATTGCCACACCCGTTGCATCATTGAAAAATCAGTCAGTCCTCAGGCACACCGGCCAACCGCATCCCATCGCAAAGCCGGCTATGACCATCGAGGAAAATCGGATTGTCACTCGCTAAGTAAGAGCGTAAGCGTCGGATCGAGAATTCGGAATAACATGCGCCGGTCCTGAGGGACGCTTTCGTTGCGTTCGGCCATCACCGCCTGCACCGCCACGGCACACTCGACCGCATCCACCACAGAGGGAAATTCGACTAACAAGCCGTCTCCCGTGGTCTTGACGATCCGACCACCATGCATTGCAAGCAGTGCATCAGTGACGCTACGGTGTTCACGAAGAATGCGAGCGGTGCCGACCTCATCGAGGCCCATCAAACGAGAAAAACCGGCCACATCAGCGGCTAGTATCGCCGATAACCTGCGTCCTACCCGGATTGGCTGCACTTCGGCCAGCCCTCAATCCCCCGCCGCAACTATGTACAAGTTTGTCGGACGTGGGAACGGCGAGGCTGAGGGCGTCCGGCGGCCCATCGCCAAAAACGAATTCTTATTCTGGTCAGTTTTCCTCTCCCGGGGGCCGCAAAAAAGCATTCTTATCCGCAGCAATTTTTCCCTCCCCCGGTGCGGCTACGGAAACGTCCGTACCGGGGACCGGAACAGGGCTGCCCCTTCCGTTCATAGGCGCCCTCGTCAGTCATAGGCGCCCTTGTTTGCGGAGGGCGCCTATGACCTTTTTTGGGCGCCTAGCCGGCCGACACCTTGGCGCGGAGTTCGTCAAGCTGCCGTTCCAAAAAATCGTTCGCGACCAGGAGCGACTTCACCGCCTCCCTCGGCTCGCCGCCGCAGGCTGCTATCACCTGGTCCGCCGCGAGGTCCAGGTCGGCGACTTCGGGCGTGGCTTCCGTGACAGACATGGCCCTAGACGAGTCAATCCGTCGCGAATGACTGCCAGCATGAAAATTCTTCAAGTCTAGAGCATAGTCCATGACCTGATCGACCGCCGATGCGTCGTATTTTTCTGCACCTACTTTGAACTCAATGTGGAAAATGATGCCGTCCAAAACAACCAAGGCATCCACGCGCTTTCCCATACGCGGGATTGAAAATTCGAGAGCGATCCAACCCCTGGCAACTCGGCGTAGCTCGCTCTGCAAGAGGCCGATTTAGGCGATCCAAGCATTGCGTTGTAGCGGAACGAGGTCATGCGGATGATGTTCGGCTAAATGCCCTAGAACCGCCTGCACGGGCTTGGTCAGAAAATCGGCGACGGTCGAGGTGTAGTAGGCTTGCTGCATTGCGGGCAATCATCCATGAATGGACTAACGGCATAAAGCAGCATAACGAATTCAGTATTGAACCATATTGATTGCGCTGTTGTCGCCGCAGTTTCCTGATTATGCGAAAACTCCCATATGGCCTTCCTCGAATACAGCCCAAAACAGACCCTGTATCAGTATTGCTCAGTCGGTAGTTTCCGCAAACTAATTGCGTCAAAAGGTCCTCTGGTGTACCGATCTATCTTGGCTGGCGAGCCTACCGATACAAACGAGACTTACCGTTGACGCGTATTCCTTTAACCATTTGCGCGCACAGGCGATGACGCGATTTTCGTCGCGCTCTTGGTCTGGCCCAATCCCTGACCTCTGCCAATTTGACCCGCGAGCAGAGACTTTTGTGCGTCCCGAGCCTATTTAGGACAATCTTGCGCAAAGTTCTCTCAGATATTGCTGAATTTGTGGCTCTTGTAGCCCCAGTCGTCGAACGTCATGCCGCCATAGGTGAGCGAGTTGCTCCTATTGCTTGTGGACACTGCATCCTGCATACGCCGCGTCAGCACGTTGCGCTCGACCTCCTTAAGGCCATCCCACCAAGGAATGTTCATACACGTGTTTTCGATATACTCGAACACAAGCTGTAGGATCAGCGTGGTATAGCGTTTGGGATCCTGTAAAATAAGAGATTGAGCAAGTCGTAGAGCAGCCGTCTCTTTTTTCAGCCAAGCAAGCACAAAGAATGCTCCCTCATCATTTGCGAGGAGAGATATCGTGGCGTGCTGATACTTTGTCTCATCGATGCCCAACACTTGAACCATGCGGCCGTTGAAATCGTATTCAGGGCCAAACCCGCCGACGCTCATGACCCCCGGCGGACGCTGAAATTGAATGATGAGCGAACTCACATCGTCATGGCTGACAGAAAATATACTGCGCTCACAGTCAGAGAAGGTTCGGCCTATGTCCAGCAGGCCCAGCTTAGAGCCGTGGAGAAAGGCATCGACAATTTCCTGCTTAAACGCATTTTCGACGACCCTTTCATCGATCATAGAGGCGTGTTCGAAGGTGGCTAAGCTTCGCATCTTGCGGTAGACCTCTGATGCAACGCCACGATAATTCAGGGTAGCCACCTGAACGTCAGTTCCCTCAAGAGCCGCGTTCTCAACGCACAAAAATATTTCACGATCATGCTTGGCGCAAAAGCACTTTAGTACCGAGAATTGAGAGGTGCCAAATTTACCTATTTCCAGCTTTCCCTCGTTTTTTGCAAGCGTAGGAAGATTGCCTTTGAAGGCATAAACGTGGCTATTGATTGCGATGCGCTGAAGCTGACTGCGGGGTATCGTATGCGCGTTGATAATCGGACCTTCGCAAGCATCCGCTGAAGAGTTTGCCAAGCAAAGCTTTAAATCGCCTACTTTTTTGAGAGCATCGGCAGTGGCCCAAAATTTGGGATCATGAAGGTTTGAAGTCTTAGTCATCTTAACTACCTAATGCGTCCAACGGGAAACGGCCCGAAGAGGGCCGTCGCGTGCGTCCAAGGCTAGGATGAGGATATTGCCCCGACCGTCTCCCAATAGGCGCAACGTTGCGAGCGGCGCAACTGCTGCAAAGTGTGACGCGATTGCAGCGGTTCGCACGGCACCAATCAGGAAGAATCACGTCCTGTAGACCAAATCGCCGGTAGCTTACGTCATAGTTCCACCCGGAATTTGCCTCAAGTAGCAAGTGCTTGGAAGGGGAGAACATGGGCAGACCTATCGGATCCGTAAACAGGGAAAAGCCGTTTGCTGATGCGCTCCGGATGGCCCTTCGGAGCGGCAATCCATATCGGCTGCGCGGGATCACCGAGAAGCTGATTGAGAAAGCCGAACAGGGTGATCTGCAAGCAATCAAAGAGGTCGGAGACAGGCTGGACGGCAAGTGTACGCAGACCATCGAACGCGGCGAGGTCTCCGTAGAGGCGCTGACCGACGCCGAACTGTTCGCGATCATTCGGAGCGGATCACGCGGGCCGGAGGATGAGACCAAACTTATTTGCGGACCCGTTCGGCCAATCGAAAAGTAGCGAGACCGCGCATCGTCTGGGGACCAATCTGGGGACCGAAAGCAGAGAATGATAGTTTTATCAAGTATTATCAATAGGATAGAAAAAATTCGTGGCGGAGAGAGTGGGAGTCAAACCTACGATTTTCGATAATTCCGTGTCGAACAGCTGAAACTGCGCGTCAGTACTTTCTACCTCCTGCTCTCGAAAATCCAGATCCTGCACGTTCGCCACAAGCGCGCTCACATTAGCTCTGGTGAGATTTTTGTTGATCTCCCGGTGCACACGTCGTGCACACGCCGCCGTCTAAGCAATTGAAAAACTTGACCTCTCGCTCCAATCCATCATGGGTGCCACAGAAAAGCGATAGTCTTGCGATTCCAATGATTTACCCTACACTCTCAATGGGATGAAAGAAGAACGTGTGCACTCCAAACTAGACGAAATTGCACACGTTTGTACCCGTTTTGACCTCTCGGTGCACACATGGTGCACACGAAAGCCGGAGTGCACACGCGTGGCGACCTTCACTCAGTTGGCATCTGGAAACTGGCGCGTCCAGGTCCGCCGCAAGACCCGTTATGTGGCCGAGACGTTCCGACGACGCAAGGACGGAGAAGAATGGGCGCTCGAGATGGAGCGCAATATCGACCGCAACGAATCGTCCAAGCCACGCCTGGTCCGGAACGTTCGCACATTTGGCGACCTGATCGACCTGCACGACGAGGACATGCGCGAAGTTGGAAAGCCCCTCGCCGGTCAAAAGCTGCCGTGATGGCGTCGCTCAAGACTGAGCTCGGCAGTGTGAAACTGCCCGCGCTCAATCGAGAACGGTTGATCGAGTTTGGAAGAAAGCGCGCCAAACAGTTGCGCATGACGATGGATGAGAACATCACCCGGCTGCGTGCCGCCATCGAGGCTAGTCAGCGCCGCATCGACGCCGTGATGGCCGCGATCCGCGAGCAGATCTCCGATAACTCCCCTTACGGATCGAACGGGCGCGTCAAAGGCCAGATGGCGTCCTACGCGCGCAATGTGCAGATCTGATCAACCCAGAGTCGCGAGGTCACGGTGTCGCTCGATATAGCACGCAGCATTGCTGTCAGCAGCCTGATGGCAAGCCAGGTTCAGATCAGCGTTGCGTCTTCAAACGTCTCAAACGCCGACACCACCGGCTATACGGTCAAGACGGCCAATCAGGTTTCGACAACGAGCGGTGGCGCCGGGACCGGGGTGGCCATCACAGGCATCACCAGCAATGTCGACAAGCTGCTGTTCAGGTCATTGATAACGGCAGAATCGGAGCTTGGCGCCGCAGATATCGACGACAACTATCTCGACCGCCTGCAGGCACTTTATGGAAGCACGGCGGGAGCGGACGATACCGGCACTTCGATTGCCAACACGCTCGCCTCCCTGGAGGCGGCCGTGTCGTCACTGGCCGCGACCACAAGCAGCGCGTCTCTTCAATCCAGCGTCGTCACTGCGCTCGACGATCTGGCATCCCAGTTGCGCGAAACCTCGAACGGCATTCAAGAACTGCGCAGCACGGCCGATGCGGCGATTTCTTCCGATGTTGATCAGGTGAATGACAATCTGAAGACCATTGCCAGTCTCAACGCCCAGATCAAGCAGGCGGCCGCCGCCCGCCAGCCGACTGGCGACCTTGAGGATCAACGCAACGTCGCCCTGCAGAGCGTCGCGACCAGGATGAACGTCAGCTACTTCATTTCGTCTACCGGAGACATGCAGGTTTACACAGCATCCGGTCAGACGTTAGTCGACAGTAGCGCTCCTCACCTGCTCAGCTTCACCGCGGCGTCGTCAGTTACCGCAACTGCGGCCTACGATCCCAATTCGTCATCCGGGTTGAGCGGCATCTCGGTCAATGGCGTCGATGTCACCTCGCAGATTACATCCGGCGAGATCGACGCTCTGATCAATTTGCGCGACACCGTGTTGCCCGCCGCACAATCCCAGCTCGATCAGCTCGCCAACGAGCTGACAGACGGCCTGAATGCCGCCAGCAATCAGGGTACGTCGCTGCCGCCGCCGTCGACTCTGACGGGCACAACGACCGTCAGTTCCTCGACGGCCCTAAATGCAACGGGAACGGTGCGTATCGCCGTAGTCGACCAGTCCGGCAGCCTCGTATCCTATGGTGATCTGGACCTCTCGAATTATTCGACGATCGGCGATCTCGTCAGTGCGATCAACGGCATCTCCGGCCTGAGCGCCTCGATCAATGCCAGCGGCAAGGTCGTGATCACGAGCTCCAGCAGCAGCAACGGCATCGCGATCAACGAAATGACAAGTTCGGTAGGCGCCGACGGCACCGGCCTCTCGGATTATCTCGGCCTGAACGATCTCGTCACCGGGACAGGCGCATCGAATTTTGCCGTACGCAGCGACATCCTGGCCAATTCCGGGCTACTGCCGGTCTCCACCCTCGATTCTTCGGCAACCTTGACGACAGGCGGCAAGGTACTGACGGCGGGCTCCACCGACGTGGTCGATGCCATCTACGCAACGCTTACGGATTCTCGCACTTTCAGCGCATCGGGCGGACTGGGGTCGTCCACAGGCTCGTTCGCGGATTATGCAGCCGAGATCATCTCGAACGTCGCCTCAAAGGCGACCTCGGCTGCCACTACCTACACTTCGAAAACCACGGTCCAATCGACCTTCGCCAGCGCGATGTCGTCGCAATCCGGCGTCAATCTGGACGAAGAGACCGCCAAGATCAGCACCTTGCAGAACCAATATTCGGCCGCGTCGCAGTTGATTCAGGCCATTAACGAGATGTTCTCGTCGCTATTGAGCGCCGTACAGAGCGTTGGCTGACAGGAATCCAAGCGATGCAGATGCGCGTGGCCACATTCGGGATCAGCGATCAGATGATCGCATCTGCTTTGCGTACGCAGAGCACTATGGCCAACCAACAGATCCAGGAAGCTTCCGGTCTGGTTTCGTCGGACTTCGGCGGACTTGGATCCACAACGCAGCAGGTTCTCAATCTGCAGGTCTCGGCGACGCGGTCGCAGAGCTATATCGATGCGGCCACGCTCACCAATAGCGAGATCCAGGTGATGTATTCGGCGGTGAATTCGATCGCCGAGCTGGCAACCCAGTTCCGCGCGCTACTTACCAGCGCAACGAGTGCCTCCAGCAGCACCGACGCAGCCAGCGTCACTGAATCAGCCAGGAACATGCTCGAACAGACTGCCTCCGTTCTCAACACGCAGTACAATGGTAGTTACGTTTTCGGCGGCTCGGAGACCAGGGCAGCGCCGGTGGACGTTTCGAGCACGAGTTACGCTGCAGCTATCTCGCCGTCTTCAGCCGATACCAGCTACTACCAGGGCGATAGCCAGCTAGCCTCGGTGCGCGTATCCGATAGTCGGACCGTGTCCTATGGCGTGTCGGCGGACAGCCCCGCGTTCGAAAAACTCATGCGCGCGATGAACCTCGTGGCGAGTAACTCGCCACTTTCCACTGACACCCTGAACGAAGCGCTGGATCTGGCGGTCGACGCGGTCGACGAGCTCGGCCTCGTTCAAACGCGCATCTCGAATGCTTCGGCGTCGATCGAGACGGCCAGTGCCTATCAGACCGAATACCTGTCATACGTACAGACGCTGGGAAGCGACCTCACCAGTGTCGATGTTGCTGCGGTGACAGCCAAGCTGGCGACCTATCAAGCCCAACTGACAGCATCCTACGCCGCCATCGCAAAGGTCCAGAGCCTGAACCTGGCGAGCTATCTGCGCTGATTGACGCGGCCTGCAGTCCGAGGACTCCGCTTGTTAATCTCCCGCGACAGGAAACCACTGAAATGCGTATGCGGAAATACTCGAGAAACAATGCCGCGATATAGATTTGGATGCCGAATGACTTACACCCCCGGAATTCGGCAAGGCCCGGTACGCAGCGATTCCCAATCATTCCAGCGTACCGGGCCGTCGATTCTCCATGCCGTCAGATGCAGAGGATCTCGACCTTCACCCGCTATCTGACACGCAGATTCCAGATATCGTCGCGCACTCGTCCAGCGCAGCAATCGTGTAGCTTTAGAGCCAAAGCGAACATCAGCTTCGGTGCGTCACGCCATGGGGTTGATGAGTGCACGACCCAGATTGGCATGCTTCGGATGGCATGCACATTACGACGGTTAGGCGGCGTGTTTTGTGAGTCTGCCACGAGAGCTGTTCATGGCAGCGAGCGTACGATCTCTCTCACTTCGGATCGCGAACAAGATTGATCGTGACTTGCGAAACCCATGCGCCGGGGGACTCCATACTGAACGTCTGTCGTGCGCCGTTTGTCTGAACCGTCAGGAGAGCCGTGATCGTTTCACTCTCTACCTTGGCCTCGATAAGACCATCGAGATTTCGGCCTGAAACCTTGCCGCCTTGTCGATACTGACTTTCAAACCAGTTACCCGAAAGATTGGTTCCCTGCTGATCAATATTAGCGCTTAGTTCCATTTTGTAAGCATCGCTCGCGCAGCGCACAGTCATCTTGACGGAAAGCCCTGTGTTTCTCACGATATAGTCGGCTTTACAGCGAACGCGCTCTCGAGGCCCATCGGACGGCTTCATCGTTCCGCTGCCCGACCATGACCCGGCTACATTTTCCAACGTTTGCGCCGAAACCGGTGCAACACTTAGTATAATCAGCAGCACAGAGAGTGGACGCGGACGCCTGAAAACTGCGTTGAACAACAACATCGACATGGCCTTTCGCAAAGTTCGAAACTTCAGGACAATCTAAGGGCGTCTGCTGTATGCCTCTGATCTACTCACGACAACCTGACCTTGGTCGCACTTGAACAACCTCGCCCTGCGCCGACGCATGTCGTTCGCCATTAACCCACTCTTCGGCTTCGGCCAGCCACAGCCTGCCTCCTGTTTGCAATCTGCTTTCGCTCCCGACACAGAAGCTCAACGCGAGAAGGCGACTCTTCGGATCCATTGAACTCTGCAGTGGAGGAAACACACCGTCAAGGTCTTCTCATACCCCACATAGACCAAACAATGATCGATGATTGTCCGAGTGTTGCCTTGTGTGACTGAACGTGACGCGGCTCTCCAATTGCGCCCAAAGTCCCAACGGAGTTTGCGCACGCTGCAAAGGAATGCATCGACGAAGTTCGATCGTGTCGAGCAGAGACGTTGCAGCGATATCGTCGGTGGATAGTGCCGGTTCAGGTCTCGCTCGAAAACTCTTGCCGACTCGCAATCTGAGAATAAGTGATTTAGTCGCGATAAAACGCGAAACGGTCCGCAATCGACCTCTCATCGGGGATGCATTGCCATTTTTGTTTCTGAACGTTAATGGCGCGCAATGCACGCGCGATCGCAACGAGCAATTCCAACAGAAACAAATGGCGTCCACCTGAAATATTTTGAAACGGCACGGACGCCGTTCGACCACACGTCGTCAATAGATACGCCTCAATTTGCCTCGAAACATTGCGTCACCCGCATGATCGGATTGTCCAATGGGTGGCCCGGCAACGATGAACAGCACCTTGGAAGGGGCCCTTAGACAGCATACGCGCGCGCCGCGATTGCCGACGCAGCTGGCGCGCTTGCGCGAGGTGACCAATCGCTATCATGGAGTCATTCGCTGGCGCGGGGTGAGCACGGTTTCGCTTCCTTCCATTGCAGTAGTGGTACTCGAGGCGACGCATGCGACGCGCGTCGAGAGGCTGATCGAATCACTGCACGAAAATTCGATTGTAATTCTACCTTTCGGCGAAGACCCGGCCTTCGACCTTGTTAAGTCCAGATTTCATGCTCATGGCACGCTCGGCACGCAGGGCGACGAAGCGCCGCATCATTTGTGGTGGGGTGGCCTCAAGCCACTTGCGGTGCCGACGGGTCTCTATCGCAAACAGGACACGCTGTTTATTTCGTCTTACGAAGCGAGCGACTGTGCCGATCAAGCCAAACGCCTTGTCGGTGACTTCCGGCAGTTCGGCCTCGACCACGTTGTCATGCAGGCCCCACTGCAGTCGGATTGCATCATGGAGGCGCCGTCCAAAGTCGACTTTATCATAGAGCAGTGGACCCGCGCACGTCGGCCGGTGTTCTGGATCAGTCCGCATGCACGACTCGCGGGTCATCCGTTACTCCCGCAGGCACTTGGATGCGACATAGCCATGCATCGACGGTCCAACGGTGCGATGACCACCGGTGTGCTATTCTTTCACCAGACCGAGCGCGCACAGGCATTGCTCGATATCTGGCAACGTCTCACCTGCAGTCATCCCAACCTGCCGGAGTCGCTCCTGCTCGATCATGCATGGACGATGACCAATGCACAGCGACAGTTGGAGACGGCTTGGCTGCCCGATACCTATTGGCAGACAGCAGACGTTAAGCCCCGCGCCGGCACTACCATTCTTCGGCAGGGCGACAGTCGCGATAACGATCACTCGCTCGCACCGTTTGCGACGCCTCTGCAATCGGGGCGACGGTTCAGCCGACACCAGCCACCGAAAGCGCATCTGGTGATGAAGGGCGCCGGCGATGGCCTCGGTCTGGTCACGGTCGCGATCCGGGACGTGCTGGCCGCCGGCACGCAGGATGTCGGTGAGCTGTTGAAGCGGCCCCATCGGCTTTCGCCGCCGATTGCGGGGGCTTCTCGCAGAGAGCCAGCCTCGTCACCGCGGTGTTACGCCTCTCAAGAAGACTTGGATACACCTTCGGATATGGGCCTGATGCCGGTCGGAGCTTCCGCTCTCAGCGCTTTCGGTCTCGAGGATTGGAGGAGCAAAGATCATATCCATCAGAATGCGCGCGATACTGGAGGTATCGTCGGTCTCGATCGCTCCTCGCTCCCGCAAATCGGACAGCCATCTGGCAAGTTCCGCGTGCGATCGCTGTGCTCCTTGGTGCCGCATGATGTTGAAAAGTTCGGGAAATTGCGGAGCTTCCAGCATCACCATGCGCAACAGTGCCATACGTTCCCGGTCTGCACGGGCGTCGATATCGAGCCTGAAAATCTTTTGCAGCGCTTCGTCGAGCGTCATGCCCTCGTAGTTGCCCGGGAGCGCAAGCATGCTCTGTCGATGAACATCAATGACGGCTGCGAACAGATCTTGCTTGCTCGGAAACAGCCGGTACAGCGTTTGCTTTGAAATCCGGCAGCGCTCGGCAACATCGTCGGTGGTGGTGCGACCGTAACCTCGCTTCAGGAACAGTATCCTGGCGCCTTCGACCACAAGTGCACGTTGCGCCTCGTCGGTTACTACCTTTGGACGTCCGCGCTTTCGACGCAACATGTTCGGTGGACTCATCTTGCGTTCCTTTCGCCCTCATTCCGGAGGCCTCGGGGCCGACCGATCCTATTGACTCCCGCTCCGACAGTTAATATCAGTACTTATAAGTACCGCAATTAGGAACTTGCGTGAACGAGCGAAAACAGAGGCCCTTATACCTTGTTCTTCGATGTCACCCGTTTGGCCGGACGACGTCGTGCGTCGTCTCGCTCCTGCTGTTGACAGCTTGTGAGGGGCAGCAACGGCCCCCCGGTGCATTTCCCAGGCCCGAGGTGGGCGTCGTCGCGCTTCATCCTCGATCTGTGGCGATAACAACCGAACTACCGGGCCGCACCGCGGCATCGTTGACAGCGGAGGTGCGCCCGCAAGTGAACGGCATCGTTCAAGCCCGCGTGTTCGAGGAAGGGAGCGAGGTAAAGAAGGGCGATCCACTCTACCAGATTGATCTGGCGAGCTATCGCGCGTCATACGACAGCGCCGTGGCGGCGCATCAGAAAGCCGAGGCAGCCGTGCCGAGTGCCGAAGCCAAGGTCGAACGATATCAAGGACTGGTCAAGCAGAACGCGGTGAGCAAACAGGACTTCGATGATGCCCGTGCGGCGCTTGCGCAGGCCAAGGCCGACGTGGCTTCGGCCGAGGCCAACGTCGAAACCGCCCGCATCAATCTCGCCTATACCAAGATCACCGCACCGATCGGGGGCCGGATTGACAAGTCCTCGCTCACGCCCGGTGCACTTGTGACGGCAAGTCAAACCACGGCCTTGGCCACCATTCGCACGCTCGATCCGATCAATGTCGACGTGACCGAATCCAGCACGAATCTGCTCAACTGGCGGCAAGCTGTCAGTGAGGGGCGCATCAAGTTCAGCGGTCCGGATGTAAACGTCAAGCTGAAGCTCGAAAACGGCGCCGTCTACTCGCACACCGGCAAGCTTTCCGTCGTCGAGTCCTACGTCAGCGAGACGACCGGCACATTCGCCTTGCGAGCGCAATTTCCCAATCCCGATCGGCTGCTCCTTCCCGGCATGTACGTGCGGGCCGTTATAGAGCAAGGCGTCGCCGAAAGCAGCTTCCTGGTACCGCAGCGTGCCGTCACGCGGAACACGAAGGGGGAGCCCACGGCGATGCTTGTCGCGCCCGACGGCAAGGTGGAGCTGCGCGTTTTGTCAGTCGGCAGAAGCGTGGGAAACAACTGGCTTGTCGACGGCGGCATTCGAAGCGGCGATCGCGTCATCGTTCAGGGCATGCAGTTGGTGCGGCCAGGCCAGGAGGTCGGCGCCGTCGAAGTCACGATCGACGAGACGACAGGCGAAGTTCGCCGTCGAAAGCAGGGACCCTCACAATCCAGGATGCAGCAGTCGGCTGGAGGCGACCGGGAGCCGGATTCCAACCCGGTAGTCGGGAACTAGCCGATGTCTCGTTTCTTCATCGATCGCCCGGTATTTGCTTGGGTGCTCGCTATCGTCGTCATGCTGGGCGGTCTACTCTCTCTCAGAACGCTATCGATCTCGCAATACCCGCAGATCGCGCCGACCACGGTGCGCGTCAGCGCGACCTACGCGGGCGCCGATGCCCAGACTGTCGAAAATTCGGTGACCAAGGTCATCGAACAGGGCATGACCGGTATCGACAATCTCGACTACATGACCTCGACTTCCACATCGACCGGCTCGTCGCAAATTACGCTTACCTTCACCAGCGCAGCGAACCCGGATACGGCGCAGATCCAGGTACAGAATAAGCTCCAACTCGTCACTTCGCTGCTGCCGCAGACCGTACAGAATTCCGGCGTTTCCGTCACGAAGTCGTCGACCGGCTTCCTAATGGTGATCGGATTCGTCTCGTCCGACAGCAAGCTTTCCTCAATCGATCTCGCCGACTTCGTCAACAGCACGCTGAACGATACGCTCAAGCGCGTGGAAGGCGTGGGCGACACCCAACTATTCGGATCCGGTTACGCAATGCGCATCTGGATCGACCCGGACAAGCTTGCCAAGTACGGGCTGATGCCGAGCGAAGTCGCTTCCGCGATCGAAGCGCAAAACACGCAAGTTTCTGCCGGCCAGCTTGGCGGCTTGCCAGCGCGCAAGGGACAGCAGCTCAACGCGACCGTGACCGCGCGCAGTCGCCTCCAGACGACCGAGCAATTCCGCAACATCATCCTCAAGAGCGCCACCGATGGTTCGCTGGTGCGGCTGAACGACGTCGCCAGTGTCGAACTCGGCGCCGAAAGCTATACCACCAGCGCAGCGTATAATGGAAAGCCGGCCGCGGGACTCGCTGTCAATCTGGCGACGGGCGCAAACGCCATCAGTACCGCGCAAGCCGTCAAGGCCGCCATCGCGCGTGTGTCCTCCACGTTTCCGCAAGGCGTCGAAGTGGTCTACCCCTATGATACCACGCCTTTCGTGGAACTATCGATCGAAGAAGTGGTAAAGACGCTGATCGAGGCCATCATTCTCGTCTTCATTGTTATGTTTGTCTTCTTGCAGAGTATACGAGCCACCCTCATCCCAACTCTGGCGGTTCCTGTCGTGCTGCTTGGCACGTTCGGCGTGCTTGCCGTCTTCGGCTATTCCATCAACGCGCTCACCATGTTCGCCATGGTGCTGGCAATCGGGCTTCTGGTCGACGACGCGATCGTCGTAGTCGAGAACGTCGAGCGCGTTATGCGGGAGGAAGGACTTTCTCCAAGGGATGCGACGCGGAAGTCCATGGATGAGATCACGGGCGCGCTCATCGGCATCGCGACGGTGCTGTCCGCCGTGTTCGTGCCGATGGCATTCTTTGGCGGCTCCGTGGGTATCATCTATCGACAGTTCTCGGTCACGATCGTCTCGGCAATGATCCTGTCGGTGCTGGTCGCGCTCGTGCTGACGCCTGCGTTGTGCGCGACCGTCCTGCGCCCTCCCGGGGACCAGGCGACGCGAACCGGGGCGTTTGGCTGGTTCAACCGCGTATTCGATTCGGGAACGCATGCCTATCGTAACGTCACGAAGGGAGCCATACGACGATCCGGACATTTCCTGCTCGTTTTCGTGGCCATCGTCGTCGCGATCGGCGTGATGTTCATGCGCCTGCCGGGTTCATTCCTTCCCCAGGAAGATCAGGGCATTCTGATGACCAGCGTGCAGCTTCCGGTGGGCGCGACGCAGGACAGGACGCTGCGCGTCCTGGAGGAAGTCAAGGAGCACTACCTCACGCAGGAGAAGAATGCCGTCGAAGGCGTGTTCACCACGGCCGGCTTCGGCTTCGGCGGCCAAGGGCAGAACGTCGGGATCGCCTTCGTCCGGTTGAGACCGTTGGCTGAACGGAGATCGGCGGTGTTGTCCGCGCAAGCCGTCGCCGGACGTGCCATGATGGCATTTCGCGGCGTCAAAGACGGACTGGCGTTCGCGCTTGCTCCGCCGGCCATCCAGGGCATGGGCAACTCCAGCGGTTTCGACTTCTACCTGCAGGATGTCAACGGCGCCGGACACGCCGAACTGATGCAGACGCGCGACCGACTCCTGCAACTGTCGGCACAGAATAAGTCTATCGCCAATGCCCGTCCGAATGGCCAGGAAGACGAGCCGCAGTTCTCGATCGACATCGATCAGGAAAAGGCCAGCGCGCTTGGCGTAAGCCTCTCGGATATCAACACGACGCTTTCGACGGCCTGGGGCAGCAGCTATGTCAACGATTTCATCGACCGCGGCCGCGTCAAAAAAAGTCTACCTGCAATCGGACCGGGATTTCCGGATGCAGCCAGATGACCTGGGCCGGTGGTACGTGCGAAATTCGTCGAATACCATGGTGCCATTCTCGGCCTTTGCATCCGGCCGCTGGACATTCGGATCTCCGCGGCTCGAACGATACAACGGCTCCGCGGCGGTCGAGATCAAGGGAGAAGCTGCTGCCGGGATCAGTTCAGGTGCTGCCATGGAGGCGATCGGCAACCTCGTGAAGCAGCTGCCCTCCGGCTACGCCAATCAATGGACCGGTCTTTCCGCGCAAGAGCAACTGTCGAACAATCAAGCTGCTTCGCTCTATGTGATCTCGGCGCTCGTGGTATTCTTGTGTCTCGCTGCCCTGTATGAAAGCTGGTCGATCCCGTTCGCGGTCATGCTTTCGGTTCCGATCGGAATTTTTGGCGCACTTCTGGCGGCGATCATGTTCGGTCAGGCCAATGACGTCTATTTCAAGGTCGGCTTGCTGACGACGATTGGCCTCGCGGCAAAGAATGCCATCCTGATCATCGAATTCGCGCTTGTGCGGCAGGAGTTGGGCATCGACCTGGTCGAGGCGACCCTCGAAGCAGCTCGCCAGCGCCTTCGCCCGATTCTCATGACGTCCCTTGCCTTCATCCTGGGTGTAATGCCGCTTGCCTTCGCATCCGGAGCGGGCTCGGGCGCGCAGAATTCGATCGGCATCGGCGTCATGGGCGGCATGATCGCAAGCACCGCGCTTGGAATACTCTTCGCGCCGCTCCTCTTCGTCGTCGTGCGCAGAGTATTCAAAGGCGGCCACGTAAAACGCAATGCACCGCGAGAAACCGATCCGACGCCGGAGACGATCCAGCCATGACCCGGCGATTATCAACAGGTTATTCCGAACGCGGAGCAATCACGGCCGCCCGGGCGGGTCAGAAATTCGGGGCGAGTTCTCGCGGCAACGCTTGCCGAATATTCATCCTGTTGCTTTCAATCCAGCTGTTGACCGGATGCGCTGTGGGCCCCGACTTCGGATCCCCCTCCATTGAGCTTCCGACGCGTTGGTCGAACGCAAAGGCTACCAAGACGCCGCCGGCCGCAAATCTGTCCCATTGGTGGCGTCGTCTGAAGGATCCGGTACTGAACGCACTCATCGAGCAAGCCGTGGACGGCAATCTCGACGTGGCGCGCGCAAAAGGACGAATTCGCGAGGCACGAGCAACGCGTCGGCAAGCGGTCGGTGCCTTGTTCCCACAAGTCGAGGGTTCCGGCTCGGCTACCCGAAATCAGGCCAGCGCGGTCTCGGCAGGCGGCGGCGGGACAGGTACCTATAATCAGTTCCAGGCCGGCTTTGATGCCAGTTGGGAGCTTGATCTGTTCGGCGGCAATCGTCGCGCCGTCGAGGCCGCGACTTATGGAGTCGATGCGGCAGAGGACGATTTGCGCGCTACGTTGCTGACCTTGGTCGGAGACGTAGCGGCCTATTACACCGAAGCCCGCGGCTATCAGGCGCGTATCGCGCTCGCGCGCCGCACTGCGTCCTCGCAGCGCGAGACCGCGGCGCTGACACAGAAGAAATTCGATGCCGGTTCTTCTTCCGCAGTCGATGTAGCCAAGGCTTCGGCTCAAGCTGCAACCACGGAAGCAAACATACCTACTTACGAAACATCCTATTCGGAAGCTGTTCACCGGCTCGGCGTGCTGCTCGGCCGGGATCCGACGGCATTGACTCAGCCACTTCGCCGCGGGGCGCCTATTCCGGCTCCCCGCCTTCCGTTGCCGACGGGTATTCCGGCCGACGTTCTTGTCATGCGGCCCGACGTGCGTCGGGCCGAGCGGCAATTGGCACAGTATACGGCCAAAATCGGCCAGGCGGAGGCCGCGCTCTATCCAAGCGTCACCCTCACCGGCTCGGTGTCGACGACCGGCCTCAAGACCGGCGATCTCGGCGAGAATTCATCTATCGGATGGTCATTCGGGCCGACGGTCAGCGTTCCAATCTTCAACGGCGGTAAGCTGCGTGCTGGCGTCGAAATCGCGGAGGCCCAGCGCGACCAATACTACATCGCTTGGCGCTCGGCTGTGCTTTCTGCACTCGAGGACGTGGAAAACTCCATCGTCTCGCTGGCGCAGGAACGCATCAGGATCCAGAGCCTTTCAAAGGCCGCTCAGCGTTACCGCGAGGCGGCGCGCCTATCTCGCTCGCTTTACGAGACCGGCTCGTCGAGTTTTCTCGACGTGCTCGATGCCGAACGCTCGCTTTACACGGCGGAAGATTCGCTCCTGCAGAGCCGCATCGCCATTGCAACCGATTACATCGCGCTTTCCAAGGCGCTCGGCGGTGGCTGGGACGGCGCGATCGAGAGTTCGCGGCCGGACGTGAATGACGTCAATACAGGACCGCACATTCCAGTTTCGCAGTAGCACTCCGAACTTCAGGCACTTCACTTTACCCCGCGAAAATCACATTCCATAGATGCCGACAAACGTAGCGACCGAGCGCAGGCACATCTTGAGACGTTTCGCTGTCGTCATCCTCGCGCTTGTCGCGGTGGGTTTGCTCCTTTGGCTGGTCAAGATCATGCTCGTTTCAGAGCAGACCGCGACCATGATTACGGCTCCGGCGACGATCGGTGACATCGAAGAATCAGTGCTGGCCAGCGGCACGCTGAAACCTGTCAAGCTCGTCGCCGTCGGCGCACAGGTTTCCGGTCGCGTCACATCCTTGAAAGTATCTCTCGGACAGACGGTAAGGGCCGGAGATCTGATCGCGGAGATTGATTCCCTGACGCAGCAGAATTCGTTGCGGACGGCGGAAGCGACGCTGGCTTACACCCGCGCCCAGCGTCTCGAGAAGGAGGCGGCCCTTGTCTTGGCCGAGGCTACTCTCGCTCGCCAGCAACTTACCTGGGCGCAGAAGGCGTCGTCGCGCGCCGAATATGACTCCGCCGAAGCGACCGTGAAGACAACACGCGCGCAGCTGGCGCAGCTCGACGCCCAGATTGTGCAGGCAGAGGTCGGTATCGAGACCGCGCGCATCAATCTAGGCTACACTCGCATCACGGCTCCTATCGACGGCACCGTACTCTTAAGCGTGACTCAGGAAGGTCAGACGGTGAATGCCGTTCAGTCGGCGCCCACCATCGTTATTCTTGGTCAGCTCGACACCATGATGGTGCGCGCGGAGATCTCCGAGGCGGACGTCGTCAAGGTCCATCCGGGTCAGCCGGTCTATTTCACGGTCCTCGGCGATCGGAAACATCGCCACTACGCAAGACTGGGTTCCATAGAGCCGGCGCCGGAATCCATCCGCAATGACAGCAGTTTCAGTGCAACCACCGCGACGACCGCCAACAGCAGTTCCTCGTCATCGTCCACATCCGCTGTCTACTACAACGGCATATTCACTATCCCGAACACGGACAGGAAACTGCGAACCTACATGACCGCGGAGGTCCATATCATTCTCGCCGAAGCACGCAAGGTTCTAACCATCCCGGCCGCCGCACTCGGCAACGCCGGGCCGGATGAAAGCAGTACGGTGCGCATCGCCGGGTCGGATGGCAGGATCACGACCCGCACGATTAAAATCGGCCTTAACAACAAGATCACGGTCGAAGTGAAGGCCGGCCTAAAGGAGGGTGAGCACGTCGTGATCGGAGAAAGGAGCCGTGGTGCGTCCGAGGCGGCTGCGATTCCTTCGCCGCCCGGGGAACTCTAGCAATGGCCCCTCTCATCGTCCTTGAGAATCTTTGCCGGCATTTCGTCGCTGGCGATGCCACCGTCGTTGCACTGCGGGAAGTCGGTCTCACTATCGAAGCCGGTGAAATGGTCGCCATTGTAGGAGCATCGGGCTCCGGCAAATCGACGCTGATGAACATACTTGGCTGCATTGATCGACCAACCACCGGAAGCTACTGCATTTCAGGAAGGGAAACGGCCGCGCTGGACATTGATGAGTTGGCTACGCTGCGGCGCGAGCACTTCGGCTTCATTTTCCAGCGCTATAACCTGTTATCGGAACTGAACGCACTCGCCAACGTCGAGATGCCGGCTATCTATGCCGGACTGTCACCGAGCGATCGGGGCGCGAGAGCTGGTACCCTGCTTGCGCGGCTTGGCATGACCGACCGGATCAGCCACAGGCCGGGTCAGCTTTCGGGTGGACAACAACAGCGCGTCTCCATTGCTCGAGCGCTCATCAATGGTGCCAGAGTCCTTCTTGCAGATGAGCCGACCGGCGCGCTGGACAGCACCGCCGGCGAAGAGGTGTTGCGCATTCTCGACGAGCTGCACGCCGAGGGACGAACAGTCATCATCGTCACACACGATATGACGGTGGCCCGCCACGCGGAACGCATCATCGAACTCCATGATGGGGCCATCGTCTCCGACCGGCGGACGGAACGAGCCCGCCTTGCGCCGGCC
Organism: Bradyrhizobium australiense; assembly: GCF_013114825.1. Lineage (GTDB taxonomy): Bacteria > Pseudomonadota > Alphaproteobacteria > Rhizobiales > Xanthobacteraceae > Bradyrhizobium > Bradyrhizobium australiense. The sequence goes on from NZ_JAAVLX010000002.1 coordinate 418,817, forward strand.
GCGCGCAACCTCGCCGTAGAAGCAGGTCCGCCCCCAGCGCGGTGGCGGACGCAGATCGGTCGGCTCGGCGAGGCGTTACGTATGGCACTAGCGTCCATGAAAGCTCATCGACTGCGAACCGCCCTCACCATGCTCGGGATCATCATCGGCGTTGTTTCGGTGGTGTGCGTGGTAGCGCTCGGCGAAGGATCGCGTCGCCAAGTCCTCTCCAGTATCAGCAATCTTGGCACCAACACACTGGAAATCTTCCCCGGCAAGGATTTCGGCGACGTTCGTTCTGGCAAGATCAAAACCCTGGTGCTTGCGGATGCGCGAGCGCTCGCCCAGCAACCCTATGTCGCCGCGGTAACCCCAACCGTTTCGACAAACCGGACGCTCCGCTACGGCTCTGTGGAAGCGAGCGCGCTGGTGAACGGCGTCAGCGAGCAGTATTTTGACGTGAAGGGCACCAAGCTTGCCGCGGGATTGTTCTTTGATGCCGGCAGTGTTCGCAGCCTGTCCCAGGACATCGTCATCGACGACAACACGCGCAAGGCGCTCTTCCCGGATTACGGAGGCAGCCCCCTCGGCCAGACCATTCTAGTCGGTAATGTGCCTTGCCGCATCGTTGGGATCATACGTCAGCAACAGAGCGGCTTCGGTTCGAATGCTAACCCGGCTGTCTATCTACCCTATACGACGGTCCAAGCGCGGTTCCTCGGCGATTCTTCGCTGCGAAGCATCTCGCTGCGCGTTGCCAACGAAACCGCGAGCGGCGCCGCCGAACTTGCTGCCGTCGATTTCCTCACACAGCGCCACGGAGCCAAGGACTTCTTTATTCTCAACACGGACGACATTCGCCGGACGATCACGAGTACCGCCCAGGTGCTGACCCTGCTGGTCGCTGCCATTGCCGTTATCTCGCTGATCGTCGGCGGTCTCGGAGTGATGAACATCATGCTTGTCTCAGTTTCCGAACGGATCGGTGAGATCGGGCTGCGCATGGCGGTCGGCGCTCGCCGTAGCGACATCCTGCAACAGTTCCTGATTGAAGCGGTTCTGGTGTGCCTGATTGGCGGCACGATCGGAATTCTTGCGGCGTTGGGGTTTGGCGCCATCTTCAACGCGCTCACCCCCGCCTTTCATCTGGTGTATTCCGCAAGCTCCATCGTTGCCGCGTTCGCTTTCTCGACAATAATCGGCATCGTATTCGGATATCTACCGGCCAGGAACGCGTCACTTCTCGATCCAGTTGTGGCTCTATCGCGGTAATGCCGGCCGATGAAGCTCCTGCTTCGTCTGAATCCGCCTATCACGAGATCCGCATGGCAGAATTCGGCCCAATGGTGGCGTGCCGCGGATCGACGGTTCATGAAACTGCGCTGGATAGCTTCGTTCGCCGACGGCGTCGCTTGGAGCATTCTCACCAAAGCTTGACCGTCGGTCGATCCCTCGCACGCGAGGCCCGAGAACTGGACTTCAATAAATGGTCTAGAAAGACGTCCCGCCGCCGAACTTGAACTGCTGGACGATGTCGTACTTTCCTTTGGTCAGCGGAACCGCGTAGTCGAACCGAAGTGGACCGAACGGCGAAGCCCAAATCAAGCCGACGCCGACCGAGGAGCGTATTTGATTGCCGTCGTCATATTGCAGGCCGCATCTTGGGCAGGCCGGCGAATTGACTTCGCCCGTTGCGGCCCACGATGTCGGACCTTTGTAGTCCCAGAGCGAGCCAGCGTCTGCGTAGATCGATCCCTTGAGTCCAACTTCCTTTGGTAAGAACCAGAATGGCATCTGCAATTCAGCCGAAGCACCCCAATACTTGGTGCCGCCCAAGGCGTCGCCGGTCGCCCCCAGATTGTAATAAGTGAGGTCTCGAGCACCTATGCCGTTAGATGCAAAACCTCTAACCAGGTTCGGACCCATTTGGAAATGGTCGAGCATTCGAACACCATCTCCACCGAAGCTATTCAGGATTCCGGCCTGACCGCGAATGAGACCGACAATGTTGGCTACCAAAGGAGTATAATACTTCGCGTCGATGGACGTCTTGAGATATTTAACATCGCCCCCGACCCCTGCATAATCCTGTTTGAAATCGATCAGCAAGCCGTCGGTCGGGTTCTTGTTGTTATCAAGCGTGTTGTAGGCCAGGTTGTATCCGATGGCGGACGTCCAAACGGCGCCATTGCCCAGTTCTTTTCGAACCGGCAGCGCGGACTCACCATCCGAATAGCAGCCGTATCCATAATAAGAAGAAGAACTGGAATTGGTCGGATCGACGCCGCCTAACACGCTACTGATATATGCAGGCGTCGGATTGAAGGCGAGCAGTGAATTTGACGTGTTGTTGTTGCAGTTGTTGTAAGCGTCCGTCAGCGTGATCTGTTGCTGATAGATCGAATACCGAAGCTGCAACGAAAGATCTTCGCGCAGAGTAAAACCCAACCTCGGTGAAAAGCCGATAGTCTTGGTCCCGTAAGTAGTGGTGCTGGTCGCGAGCTGCTCCTTATAGAAAGCATCCAATCCCAGTGCGACGCGATAATCCAGCAGATACGGCTCGACATACGAGAGCGTAAGTCCCCTCGAATACTGACCGTATGTCACCGCGGCCTTCGCATACAAGCCGCGGCCAAGGAAGTTTCGCTCGGAAATGCTGACTTCGGCCAATGCACCGTCGCTCGTCGAATACCCGCCCGAGACCGAGAAGTCTCCGGTCGACTTCTCTTCCAGATTGACGACGAGGATGACCCTGTCGCTCGATGATCCGGGCTCCGCCGTAATCTTTACGGACTTGAAGAAATCCAGATTATTCAACCGCCGTTCCGCGCGATCAACCAGCGCGCGGTTGTAGGCATCGCCCTCGGTCAAATCGAACTCGCGGCGTATGACATAGTCGCGGGTGCGGTGATTGCCGCGGATATCGATGCGTTCGACATAGTTCCGCGGTCCCTCCTGCACCGTGAAGACGATTGACACGGTGTTGGTCTCAAAATTGCGATCGCCGCGAGGGCGAACCATGGCAAACGCATAGCCTCGGCGGGAGGTCTCGATCTGCATCTCCTCGACAGACTTTTCCAGTGCTTCGGCGTTGTAGAGTGAACCGACATTGATGCGCGATAATTTACGCAGAGAATTTCCATCAAGCGTAGCGATGCCGGACTGGAACTCGACTGAGGCAACGCGATACTGCTGGCCTTCCTCGATCTTGAAAGTAATGAGAAACCCCTTCTTCTCGGGATCGTATTCGGTTAATGCCGCCACCACGTGCACATCGGCATAGCCGTTTTTCAGATAAAACCGGCGAATCAGGTCGCGGTCGGCTTCGATGCGGTCGGGATCGTAGAGGTCGTTACCGCCGAGAAAGCTCAACAAATTCGATTCACGGGTCTTGATGACGTCTCGCAGCCTATAGGACGAGTATGCGTTGTTACCGATGAATTCGATCGACTTGACGCCGGTTTTCGAACCTTCGGTGATGGTGAATATCAGATTGACACGGTTGTTGGGCTGCTCGATGACTTCAGGATTAACGCGCACGTCATACCGCCCCGACCGCCGATAGATTTCGGCGATACGCTGGGCGTCGGATTGCACCATCGGACGCGACAGCGTGCCGCGCGGCTTGGACTGTATTTCCGCCGAAAGCTGGTCGTCTTTGACCTTCTTATTACCCTCGAAGGCAATGCGACCGATCACCGGGTTCTCGACCACGGTCACTACGAACCGGCTACCCGCTTGGTTGATTTTCACATCCTGGAACAGGCCGGTCTCGACCAGCGCCTTCAGGCCGTCGTCGATTTCCGCCTGGTTCAGACGCCCGTCCGGACGCGGCTTGAAATAGGAGCGGATGGTCTCGGCCTCGACGCGCCGGTTTCCCTCGACGGCAATTGAAACCTGGGCCTGAGAGAAGGCCGGCCAAGACACAAGAACGGCCGCCAACGTGGTGGCAACCGACACGGAAAACACGATCGGGGCGGCGAGCGCGCCTCCCCGCATAGATACCCCCAGCTTCATGTAGTCTGTTCCTCGTCGATCCGATGAAGGACCGTAGGGCTCAGATGTGGCTGAGAAATCTCCGAATTATTTCCGACTATTCTGAAATGTTGCTGGATCGGAAATGAGGTTTCCGAAGCGCTCGTTTTGTTGTTCGCCATCCCTGTCCTGGATACAGAGCGGGACTCAGGCAATGCCTTGGCGGCTCGGCTTCTAACGTCGCTAATTCCACAATCCGTCGATTGACTTCCTCAGAGATCGACGTGCGAGAAGATAGCGTTCGCATCTGCAAACCGGTTCTTCAACTGCGGTTCAGCCGATGTCGCACCGTGCAGTCGGCTCGCACATTCTCGGAAATACTCGGCAACAGTTAAGCACTTTACTTCCAATGGACCTGCGAAGCATGTGGCCGCGACGCTGCTCGCTGAAAGCGGCACTTTCGCCAGGAAACCCGCGATGAAAATGAAGTTCATTTCGACGACAGGGATCGTGACGTTCCTTGCTGTCGCAGCATTCATGGTCGAACCGCTTCCAGTCCATGCGGCACCCAAGAAAAAATTCGATGACCGTAATAGCGCCTTCTACTATGGCCCCAATGGACCAAACAGATCCTATCAGGCGGGACCGCATACCCGCGTTTATGTTACGACGCGATCGTGGCTGGATGCAGGCACCGAAGTCCTGCCAGGAGACCGCAAATTTTCCGATTATGCATTTCCGCCGGGATATTCGTTCGGGCGCGAGAACCGGGACCGCCCAATTGATCGGCAGCCATTGAATCCGGCTTCGGACTTTGGTGGAATTCAGCAGGTGTTTCCCTTGTACTGATCGGGTCCAGCGCGAGCTTCGCCCACAGCATGACATTACAGCCTCGACAAATAACCCCATTCTCAAATTTCAACAAAGCGGACAAAAAGCAGCAACGTATTTGCTTCAGGCTCGTCACTTGACAGCAGGAGAAGCGGCATGCTGAAGCAAGCAAAGACGAGAAATTACGCGTGCTTGGGAACACAATTGGTCGGCGGCGTAATTGCCTCGCTTATCGTTTTCCAGGTCGTCGCAGCAACGCCGATCCCGAATGATCTCCTTCGAGTTCAGGACGATCCGATAACCATCCGGAAAGCGTCGGATGCTGATGTTGCTGCGGCCGACGTTGGAAAGGCCTCGTTGGCACTTTCAGGCCAATCGTCGGGGCCATCACGTAAGAGCGGAAAGCTCTGGACGGCCCAATTCTTCAACCAGCCGGACTTTCCAGACGGTCCACCTTTCGGAATGATTGATCACCTCGGTCCGCCTTCAGCGGGCCCGGGACCGGGACCTGCTGAAGGAATGCCGTCCAAGTTTGGTCCTCGAACGGCCTGCCTTGAGGCTATCAACTGGCAGATGGGCGCCTACGGCTACAGAAAAAGCAAGCTTCTGCTTACCGACGACCAGAAGCCGGCCTGGAAGGCCGTCGAAGACGCGGTGGATGCTTTCACTCAAAACATGCGCGCCATATGCGGCACCTTGCCCAACCACTACGTCGGAAGCCCGGGCATTGTCGAACGGTCCGATTTTCTCGAGCGGCAGCTATCCGCTCGACTGGATTTTCTGCGAGCTCTCAAGGCGCCGCTGGAGCATCTTCTCGGGCAACTGACGCCTGATCAGCGAGCGTCCTTCGATGCACCACCTCCATTTCCACCGTTCTAGACCTCGTTAGCCGGCAGGTTTTCGCCGCAGCGTGTCCGTGCCTGCCGTGCTTGATTCCAGCTGTGAGGGCCGCGCTTCCACGGAATACCTGACTTTGTTTCCCAGTGTTTCCAGGCCATGCATTAGCCCTTTCTGCATCATGCATTGGCCTCATCGTTGGGTTTAGCTGCCGAGTGAACCTCTGCAAACTTCGCTATCGCAATCAGACCCAAAGCCACGGTTGATGTCTCATGACTCCTAAACGAGAGCCGCACATTCTTGTGGTCGACGACGATCTGGAAATTCGCAATCTGCTCGGAAAGTATCTTGCAAGTCAGGACTTCCGTGTCTCCCTCGCTTCAGATCTGAAAAGTTTCAGGAAGGCAATCGCTTCAAGCACTATCTCCCTTGCGGTTCTGGACGTGATGCTCCCCGACGGCTCCGGGCTAGACATTTGCCGCGACTTGCGCGCGCAAAATTCGACACTCCCGATAATTCTCCTCACTGCGCGGACAGAGGACATTGATCGCATCATAGGTCTCGAGTTCGGAGCGGACGATTATCTCGGAAAGCCATTCAATCCGCGGGAATTGGTTGCGCGTATCCGGGCCGTGTTGCGGCGGCAACAAGAAGTTGCGGCCTCCCCGAAGCAGAACAAGACATACCGATTTGCCGGCTTCGAAATCGAGACCGTCCGACGTCGGATCGTCAACGGCAGGCAGGAAGAGGTCGATCTCACCGGCGCCGAGTTCGACCTGCTACACGCACTGATCTCTCGTCCCGGAAGGCTATTGTCTCGGGAACAGTTGCTCGACCTTACGGGTGGGCGGAATTCGGACCCGTTCGACCGCTCGATCGACGTCCTCATGAGCCGCATCCGCCGAAAACTGCGAGACAACGGCAGCGATGACGTAATCAAGACCGTACGCAATGGTGGCTATCAGTTCAGCGCACCGGTCGAGATCCTCGGAGTTTAATCGTGAACACTCTGAGGATACGGATTGCGCTCTTGCTCGTAATCTCCATCGTAGCAGTCGTCGGGCTTGCGACCTCGGCCAGCATCCTTATCCTCGGTCCGCGAGGACCGGATAAATTCGCCGAAGCAACGGCGATGCAAATCACAACGCTGCTTCGGCTTTTCGAGAACCATGAGCCCAGCGGTTCGCTTCCGATGGCACTCGACAGTGCGCCGACCGATGGCGCACCTCGCGAATTCTCCACGCGTATGCTCCAGAGAGCCCTTCGCGAGGCCGGCGCACAGAATCGGCTCACCGTAACCAAACCCCACGGCGGCGATCTGGCGGTCGTATCCGTCGAATTGCCGGGGCGCGGCTGGTTCGCCATCCCTGTGCTCGACGAACCGCGCTCGATCGGGCCATGGTTCGCGCTGGCCAGCTGGATAAGCCTCATCAGCGCCGGAGCTGTCGCGATTGCGCTCGCCATCGCGCACAGGGTGGCCCGCCCGCTCGCGCTGCTGGAGAAAGTGGCGAGTACGATTTCGCAAAACGGACAGATGATCGTCCTCCCCGAAATCGGACCTGCCGAAGTGAAAGCCACGGCACGCGCGCTAAACCGCCTCACCGCGAGCCTGAAGGTCGCGATGGAAAGCCGCATGCGATTGGTTGCGGCGGCAGGTCACGACCTGAGAACGCCTATCACTCGGATGCGGCTTCGTGCCGAATTCCTGCCAGACCACGAGCAGAACGCATGGCTTCGTGACTTGGACGAACTGCGCCGGATTGCGGACAGCTCGATCCAACTGGTTTATGAAGAAGTAGAAGGAAAACGCGGCGAGTCGGTACGCCTCGATAGTCTCGTTGGAACCGTCATCGACGAATTGACTGCAGCCGGCCTTAGCATCGAACTTCTCGCCTCCAGCCCGGTACTGATACGAGCTGCACCTCTCGCCATCACTCGTGTACTCAGAAACCTCATCACCAACGCTGCGACCCACGGCAACAGTTGCGCAGTTTTGATCGAAGCGCAGCCGCAGCGAGCGATCGTCGTAATCGAGGATTGCGGGCCAGGCATTCCAGCCGCGGTCATCGACCAGGTCTTCGAGCCTTTCTTTCGTATTGATCCGGCGCGACAGCAACCGATTCCAGGCGCGGGCCTCGGCCTTGCTATCGCCAAGGAAATTGTCGGGCGGCACGATGGTGAGATTATCCTAACGAACAGGATCGCCGGTGGACTGCGACAGGAAATCAGATTTCCGCGATACATTGAACGCCAAACAGACGCCAGGCGGATTCCGGCACTTACCGCCTAACTTAGTAGGTGCGTGTCGGTAAAGTGCTCCCATTTCTAGCTTAAGTGTTCGTTTTCCATCTTCGCGACTCCGCTACCAGTGTCAATTTACTTTCCGACACCTCGACACTTTTCGGACGACGTCCTATTCCTAGGCTTTTTGGCTTCCCAAGCTAATTTGCCGTTACAGCGCGATTTTCGCGCCTATGGCGAATACGCCAAAACATTTCCAAATATTGCCAAGAGGACTTAAGCAATATCCAGAAAGGGATCTCTTCCGCGCCGTTCTCGTAACGCCGGCTCCTTTGGGGCACACTGTTGCCAGACTCATTCATCGACCTGCCCACCCTTTCGGTTAAGTCAGCTGGGAGAGTCGAACAAAATGGTGCGAACCAAGTCAAACAGAATTGCCCTATTCATTGATGGACCCAATCTCCAATCAACCGCCAAAAATCTTGGCTTCGACATCGACTACACACTACTGCTGGAGGAGTTCCGGTCCCGCGGACCGCTGTTGCGCGCATTCTACTACATAGCAACGATCGAGAATCCGAAGTCTTCCCCGGCGCGCTCGTGGATCGACTGGCTCGGATGGAACGGCTATATAGTCGTTGCCAAGGCGGCGAAAGAATTTGTCGGTGTGAACGGTCGATTCAGGCCAAAGCTGAACACGAACATCGAACTCGCAATTGACGCTATGGAAACTGCCGAGCACGTCGACCAGATTGTGCTATTCTCCGGTGACGGCGCTTTTCGTCCCCTTGTTGCGGCTGAACAGCGCCGTGGAGTACGGGTGACCGTGGTTTCAACGAGATCGAGTCAACCGCCGATGATTGCCGACGAGTTGCGCCGACAGGCCGACACCTTCACCGATCTGCTCGAGCTAAAATCGAAGGTTGGCCGAGACTTGGGCAAGCGAGCGCCCCGACGGCAAGCGTAAGACCACATTTCACACTCCGGCTCGGGACGAAATAGCACGCCCTGGTCTAATCCCACCCGATTCTCTCCCGGTCAGCCCTTAGTTGGAAGAGCGAGCGTTGAATCCTCTGAATCCCGGACTTGCCTAGTTTGCTGCTTGACGCAGCGCGCTGCCGTCCCACGCTTTGGTCGTGATTGGCGAGGCGGGTCGTGGCCGGGGCGGCCACTGGGGCTACCCACCAACAAAAAGGAGTCACTGTACTGAAGGATCCGCGTAAATAGGCAACCGCCCTTCCCTCCTCGGGCCGGAGGGAAGGATGGTTATGACGCGCGTCGCCGCGTCGAAATGAGTTCTCTGACACCCGATCGGGCGCACGTCGAGTTGGATGCAATCCCGTCGCTCCACGCACCGCCTTCGCCGTGCACACTCGGCAAATGTTCATGCAACTAAGCGGACGTTGGGGCAATGATCTTAACGAAGCCCTGCGATCTGTTATATTCTGTTACTAAAGCCGGTTCAGAAACATTTTGAAAAAACATTCTTTCACCAACCCCCTCGAATCACCCACAAAAGGTAGACATGGCCCGCCTGCAGCCCAATATCCTTGTTGTCGAGGACGACCGTGAAACGCGGACTCTCATCGCAAAATACTTGCGCAACAACTCCTGCAACGTGACGATCGCATCAGATGGTCGCGAGATGTTCCGGGCAATGACCGACCACCGCGTCGACCTCATAATTCTTGACGTCATGCTGCCAGGCGAAGACGGCTTGAGCCTGTGCCGCACGGTCCGCGCGCAATCACATACGCCGATTATCATGCTGACTGCGCGTGGCGAGGACGTTGATCGCATTCTTGGTCTTGAGATGGGCGCCGACGACTACCTTGCAAAGCCGTTCAATCCGCGCGAACTACTGGCACGGATCAACGCAGTGCTCCGGCGGCAGGCGATCGCCGGTACCGCGAGCGCGAACGACGGTGCGACCGCGTTAACCTTCCTGCGCTGGCGAATCGATTTCCGCCTGCGCGAATTACGCAATCCCGAGGGTGCCCGCGTTGCAATGACAAGCGCCGAGTTCGACTTATTGTGGACGTTCTGCGAACGCCCCGGCCGCGTGCTATCGCGCGAGAGTCTTCTCGATCTCACCCAGGGTCGCAATGCTGGCTCATTCGAGCGCAGTATCGACGTCCTAGTTAGCCGCATCCGCCGCAAGATCGAACCAGATCAGCAAGAACCAACTCTTATCAAGACGGTGCGATCCGGCGGCTACATGTTCACCCCGCGGGTGGACGCGGTCGGCGCCGGCAACTAAGCATGACGCTGTCTCTCCTCCATCTCAGAGGCATCGGCGGGCAACTCGCGGCGCTGGTGGTCGCCTCGATCCTCGCTATTCATTTGATCATCACGACGGTGTTCTTCGTGAATCGCCCGGACGAATCAGAGCCGCCCGGCGACCGCGGACATGCTCAGCTCGCTAGCGCCATCCAATTGCTTAGCGCCGCGCCAGCATCCGAGCGGCAGCGGCTAGCAGCGGATATTGCCACCGCCTTCCCGCAGCTCGGGATCGAAGGCGTTGCTTCCGGCAACGCTCCTGTATCTGGCGAAGTCAATGGACGCGCTTTGCACGACCTGAGCCGACGCTTCAGCAACGCCTATCGGATAATCGCGCTCGACCGCGAGGGCGATATGCAACGGATCGGCATTACGCTGCCCGACGGCGCGCCGTTTTCCGCAAGACTGCGCGCTGATCGTAAGGGGCCGCCATTTTTGGGCGGGCCATGGATGATCACCTTGTTGTTCGCTGTCATCAGCATGACGCTACTCGGGCTGTGGGCGGCCCGCGCGCTCACCGCGCCGCTATCGGCCTTCGCGAAAGCGGCCGAGAGTTTCAGCCTCGACGGCACCGTGTCGCCGCTGCCCGAACGCGGCCCCGAAGAGATCCGCTCGGTCGCGAAAGCGCTCAACCGCATGCGCGAGCGAATCACCGGCCTAATCGACGATCGCACAAGAGTGCTGGCCGCGATCAGTCACGATCTGCGTACGCCGATCACGCGAATGCGGTTGCGGTCGGAATTCATTGAGGACGAAGCCCTTCGCAGCCGCATGTTCGGCGATCTCGACCAGATGCGCGCAATGCTCGAGTCGGTCCTTTCATTCCTGCGTAACGACAGCAAGCTGGAGTCTATGACGTTGGTCGATATCGCGACTACCTTGCAGCTCGTGGCGGATCAGTTCGCCGATATGGGACACAAGATCGTTTACGACGGCCCCCCACATGTCGCAATCATGGCCCGTCCCGATGATTTGCATCGCGCCATCACCAATCTCGTCGAGAACGCTGTCAGGTTCGGAGGGGAGGTGACGATCCGTCTCAAGATCTCGCCGCAGATCATAATAATAGATGTCGAGGACGACGGGCCTGGCATTTCTGATCCCAGAAAACAGATTGTGCTAGAGCCTTTCATGCGCGGAGATGACGCGCGCAGTATGGATGAAAGCCCGGGTTTCGGTCTGGGCCTGTCTATCGCCCGCGCAATAGTGGATGCGCACGGTGGAACGCTGAGACTTAATGACCGCCAACCACATGGACTCATCGTCCGCATAGAATTGCCTGCGGACGGACGAGCCCCCGCGTCAGGAATTCTTGCCCCCGCGCAAGGACCGAGGCTTGTCAGCGCACTGCCGCGCGCGAAATAGTCCAAAATCGTAATTTGGCGTAGAAAATCGTGTGCTGGGAGAGAGTGGGAGTCCAACCCACGATTCACGATCGTGGTGCTGAGCGCCAACGGGGCTGCGAAAGAACCAACCTTTCGCCTCACTGTTTCTTGGGTCCCTTGGCGATCGGCCGATCGCCAAGTTCTGCTCGTGCGGCGACTCCAAGTTTTAGGTGATGACCCCTGTTCTTGCTACGCCGCGTCACTCTGAGGGCGTTCACGCTTCTACGGACATCAATTCCACTTCCAAGGACGACCGCCAACGCTGGCCTTTAAGATTTTTCTTGATCCCCCGGTGCACACGTCGTGCACACGCCGCCTTCTAACTAATTGAAAATCTTGAATTCTCGCTCCAGTCCATCATGGGGGCAATGCAAAATCGATGCGATAACACGTTGATGTTATTTCGCTTTGTCATCTCGTCTGGAATACTGATTTTTGGGCCGACAGAAAGTTCAGGCTCACAGTTGAGGCACTTCTCCTTTCCTTTCAAGTGTTTTAGCGGATGACCTGTTGTCCTTCGACCACGTCGCGCGTTGTCTGGTACGGCGCCGCAGTATTGCAAGAGCTCGTGCAGTACCGCGCTAGTTTGAACACCTCCTCATCGAGCTTCCTTCGGTTGCAAAGTAGCGTGCCGACCTCCCAACGCCCAGCGCAGCAACACCGCGATCGTAGTTTTGGCTATGCCAGAGTAAGAAAACTTGCGTTCTGCGGGTCGGGGATTATCGCCCAAAGCCCGGCCCGTCTGAGCGTCGTGGGTTCAATTCGGAGGTCCGCTACATCGCGAAACCCACTATTGCAAAAGCGCTGTTTTCCTACCGGAGGGCAGCCTAACTCCGGACATTGCGTCTTGGTAGTCCGCCAAAGACCGCGGTTTGTGCGCGATCGATCACTGACCAACATTGTCCCCGACTAGGTTCAAGTCCAAGAGCCATTTGATGTGCGATTGGCCCACCGCCGCGGAAAAGAGCCCGACAGCAGAATCAAAATCCTACGAATTCATGAGTAGAGTCAATGATCCTTCTGAATTTTCCTGTTCCATTCACCCATTGACAGCATGAGGAATTTTCTGCGTTCAGAATGCCGCGCGATCAGACAACCAAGGGCCGCATAAGGAGAGCGGCCGTTGACGCGGCGACAAAGCTTCGGCGGCGTGACCGCACTGAATGGGCTCAATTTCTCGAATGCTTCTCTGTGAACGGGACACGACAGTGTGATGGTGCTGCGCACACAGCCCTCGCCTGAGCCAAGTATGACCGCACCAAGCGTAGCAGTGCGGCACTCTTGCTGAACCTTGTCGACCGTGACGTCGAGAGGCTTTCCAAGCGGCACCGGGCGCAGAAATTCGGTCCGGGAGGAAAGGACCTGGAAACCCGGTCGTGCATGGCCATCGATCTCCACAGCGGCAAGCCCGGCGAGCACGCCTTCCTGGACCGTGCGGAACGGCCCTGAGACCTCCGGCGTGGCACGATACTGACCGGAGGCCAACCGCTGAACGACGGGACTTGAAGTCATCGCTCAACGGTTACTGGTCGAGATACTGGTAGACTCGATCTACCGATAAGTTCATCGGTGCTGCCGAATTCAAGTTGGCGGTTTTACTGCGAGTTACCGCCCCTCTCGAATCTCCCATGCCCACACCGGGTCGCCGGCATCACGTCGGCTGATTAGGGCGACGCGCATGAAGCGATCGTGGGCGAGTGCAGCGCCCATCCACAACTCGTTCCAAGCATCGAATATGGCGTGAGACATTTGCTCCCGTCCAGCCATGAGGCGCCACGTCGTTTGTCTTACGATCGCCGTGTCGCCTTCAAGATGCATCTCTGCGTCATCGCCTTGGCCCCGCAACAGCCGCGTAAGTGCGGTGGCAAAGCCTGCGACACCTTGCTCCACTCCACCGAGCATGGACGCCACATCGTCGAACGTATGCATGCCGATCAATCGGGCAGCAAGACCTCCCAAGTGACCTCCCTCGGCTGGTCCAAGTACCGACATCATTTCAGGCAGGATCGACGTGATATAATCCATCGCGTAGTTGCGGAGTGCCTTTCTCAGGCGACTTTCTGGCCAATTGGTTTCGGGAAGGCGTGGCGCAAGTTCTGGCCTGAATGGCGGGCAGCGCTCACCGGGCGAAAATTGCAGCCGCTCTTCCGGAGAAAGCTCGTGATCGTACTCCCGGTAATATCCCTCCAGGCCAGGCTGCCCGTCGACGGTCTGTCCCGTGCAGACGAAGCCGAGGCGAGGGTTACCGAGAACCACGCCATTGTTGCCGTGCCATCCCCTTAGCATCCCGCGCGACACTTCCGAGGGAATTCCACAAATTGCGGTGCCATACCAAAGCCAACGGGGAGGCGGATAACGAATCCATGCCTTCTTGTCGCTTTCATAAACGTATTCGACCTTTACGCCACCAACCTGGTTGGCGAGATAGTTGTACTGTGCGCTGGCGACTGCATGCGGCAGCCTGTCCAAACCGAGTTTTTTAAGGCTCGCCACGAAATGGGTTGCTTGCTGGCGCCGGAACATTCTGAACACGATCTCGGCAGCGCGAGCCGCCCCGGCGCGCGACGACAGATGAAGGATGAGGCCCGTGAGATACGAATGATAGATCCGCTCAACCGCACGATAAGCTTGCACGTCATCTGTCGAATTGTTCTCAATCTTCATTTGCTCCTCCGGGCGTTCTTCAATGCACTGCCAAAGTGGTAAGCGCCGTGGCGCTTGGTCAGCGGACCTGATCCGCGGCTAACTCCGTGTCTTTCGCAACTCGAAGCCGACACGCGGGAAATGGACCACGATGTCTCCGACCCGATCGTTACGGATTCCGATGGCAACCTCGTCGACGTCGAGAAACTCGACGCGGCCTACGATTGCATGCTTCGCGTAGTCGACGGCGCGCACCTCGACGAGCGAACCGTATTCGGGATCCTCGGGATGCCGGACGCCGTTTCTCGAGGGTGGCGCCGGCGCGACTTTGCGTGCGATCTCCAGCGCTTCATCTGGCGCAATCTCCTCACGCTCGCCATGACCGAGTTGTTCAACTCTTTCCATCCAGCTTCGAACGGCGGAGAGGCGTTGGAGTTCGTGCGCCAAACGGTCGCTACGGTCCGTTAAAAACCACAGCGCATGAAATACAGACAGATCCGCCACGGTGAACCGGTCGCCGCAGATCCATGTCCGACCATCAGCGAGCATATCTTCGACCAGCGGCAACTGCGCACGAACCAGCGGCGCGTTGCGCGCCGCCGCTCTCTCTGCCGCCGCGACGCTCGGAACCGGCAAACCTCTCATCCGAGCTCTGTCTTCGAACAGTTGGGGCGGCATCAAATCGTGATTGGTGCCCCATGCATACAACATGATGGAACGAAAGAGCGGTCCTTCGGCCCAGGCCGACACCGCGTTGGCCAGCCCTTCGCATCCGGCAGGAAACAACGTCGGCGCGGGATGCCTCCGGTCGAGTTCCCTGAGAATCATCCGCGTGTCGCAATAGACATCCGCACCAACTTGGAGAACCGGCGCGCGGCGATAGCCGCCCGTCAGCGGCATCAGGTCGGGCTTTGGCATCACCGGCGGCACGACCACGCTCTTCCAACGGAGCGACTTGAAACCCATCGCGACGCGCACCTTCTCCGAATAGTTGGAGAAGTCGTAGTGATGGAGAATGAGTTCGGTCATGCGCCTTCATTTCGCCAGCGAGAGGCCAATGCGCCAGCGCGCCGCGATCCAGACCGCTGAGCCCGAGCAGCGCCTTGGGAGGGTTGTGCCAGCTCGTCGCATGAAGGCAAACTCGAAGATGGGATGTTCCAGCACTGAAGACCCCCGATCAGGCCCGGTGTCTGCAGATAGGTAGCCGGCGCCGTGGTATCGACCGGATGGATGTTGACCGACATCGATCACGCTCCTGGCGGGCCTCAGTTACGGCGATCCATTTCGTTGATCAACTTGCGCGCTTCGTCGCGTTCCGGAATCGGACGTCCGCTATCGCGCCACTCGATCGCAGCCTTGAATCCATGCTTCTGCGCGTAACGCCTGAACCACAGGCCCTCCGGATTGTGACGCGTGATGCCGTCGAACAGGGTCGCAAGCGACTGGGTCTGTTCGAGGCCCATGTTCAGCATGACCTGGTTGACGACCATCTTGTGCATTGCGAGGTGGCTCTTCGGCACGCCGGCGATCCGGTCCGCCAGCCTTCGCGTTGCCGGCTCAAGCTGCTCGGCCGGAACACAGGCGTTCGCCAGGCCCCACTCCGCCGCCGTCCGACCGTCGATCATGTTGCCGGTGAACATCACCTCCTTGGCGCGTGAAGGTCCGAGCTTGAACGTCCACATCGCGGTAGTCGGACAACCCCACACGCGTGTCGGCATGTAACCAATCCGTGCATCCTCGGCCATCACGATCAGATCGCAGCAGAGCGCGATGTCGCTGCCGCCGGCGACCGCGGCGCCGTGAATCTTGGCGATGGTCGGCTTCGAGCACTTCCACAGGCTCATGAAATTCTCGGTATTCTTCTTCATGAAAGCGTAGTCGACCATAGGGTCCCAAGGCTCGCTCTCCTGCTGGCAGGGGTGCTCGATCTCGCTCTCCGCGTAGGCGACAAGATCGTAGCCGCCGCAGAAGCCCTTGCCGGCGCCTTCGATCACGATGACGTGCACGTCGTCGTTCTTCTCCGCCCATTCGATAGCGGCCCGGATCTCTCCGGGCATCGCTTCGTCGATGGCGTTAAAGCGTTCGGGACGGTCAAGAACGAGGCGCGCGATGCGGGGGGCGTCCTCGCGGACTGTGATGCTGAGGGTCGAAAAACTAGGCATGGGATTCCTTCGCGGTCAAACCAGTCAATGTTGACTGTAACACCTGTCGTGATACAGTCAACACTGACTGTCGAAGGGAGAGGTATGTCAAGAACGGCGAAGACCGGAGGCCCGGCTGGAGGGGCCGATTCCACACGATCACGCATCCTGGATGCCGCCGTCGAATGCCTGATCGAGACCGGCGTCGCAGGCACGACAACGCTCGCCGTGCAGCATCGGGCGGAAGTTAGCCGTGGCGCCCTCCTCCATCATTTCCCGACGCACGCCTCCCTGTTGGCCGCGAGCGTGGCCGAACTGGTCCGCCGCAACGAGAGGGCCGTCTCGCAAGGCCGCGCCGGAGGCGGCCCAGCCGATAGCCTGGTGGCAGCCGTCGAGGCGCTCGCCTTCGCTGCGCGTCAGCCGGCCTATCTCGCGGAGCTGGAGCTGTGGGCGGTCGCGCGCACCGACGCGGCGCTGAAGCAGGCCTTGATCGCAGCCGAACGCGGCGCGCGGCGCGATCTCGACCGAGTCTACTTCCAGCTTTTTGGCGAGTGGACGGATTCCAACGCCTACGACGAGGTCGTCGCGCTGACGCTGCATTTCATCAGAGGGCTCGCAATTTCCGAGAATCTCCGCAGTTCGCCGGGGCGACGCGAGCGCCTTGTCGCCGTCTGGGCCGAAGCGATGCGGACGCTGCTCGAAACAAAGAAGAAGATGCCAGCAAGGCAAAGGAGGGAGGGAGGATGAATATGGACGGGAAGAGGCTCCCAGAATCATACTGTCCGGCCGATACGACGCGAGCAATCCTTGACGTCAGCATCGGCCGGGCGCTGGCCACGACGGCCGCCGAGATTCCCGACGGTACCGCACTGATCGAGGTCGTGCCGACGTCAATGCCGTCGCCCGTCGGGGTCCCGAACACCGATCGACGGTGGACGTACGCTGACCTGGAGGACGACGCGAGACGTTGCGCGAGCTGGCTGCTGCGGAACTTCGAGACTGGCGACCGCATCTGCATCTGGGCGCCGAACGTGCCCGAGTGGGTCGTGCTGCAATACGGCGCTGCGCTCGCTGGCGTAGTCCTTGTGACCGCCAACCCAGCGTTCAAACCGAGCGAACTCGAGTTCGTGCTGCGCCAGTCGAGGTCATCCGCCCTTTTCCATCTATCGAGCTTCCGCGGCGTCGACACCGGAGCCGTGGCCCGCGATATGGAAAAGATGATCGGCCTGAAGCGTTACGCTTTCGACGGCTGGCTCGATCAAATCCGGAGCATACGGGCGACGCCCCTACGCGAGATCGACCCGGGACATCCTGCTCAAATTCAGTACACGTCGGGAACCACGGGCCGCCCCAAGGGCGCGCTGCTTCATCACCGTGGCCTTGTATCGAACGCGAGCTACGTTGCCGCCAGGGCCGGCCTCGAAGACAGCGTCCTGCTCAGTCCAATGCCGCTTTTCCATACCGCCGGGTCGGTGATGAGCGTCTTGGGATGCATGACATCGCGCACGACGCTCGTGCTCCCGTTGTTTTTCGATCCGCCGACGGTGTTGCAGGCGATCGAAGCGACGAAAGCTGAGATTGTCTTCGGCGTTCCGACGATGCTGCTCGCGCTGATCGACGCGATGAAGACCGCCCCGCGCGATCTGTCGTCGCTGCGCGCCGCATTGTCCGGAGGTGCGCCGGTCTCTCCGGAGATCCATCGCCGCGTAAAGGAAGCGCTCGGCCTTCCGGTTGTCACCGTCTTCGGTCAGACCGAGCTCAGCCCGATCGTCGCGCAGACGAGCGTCGACGATCCGGAGACCGAGTTCGTCCACACCGTGGGAAGGCCGCTCTGGAACGTCGAAGTGCGCGTGGCGGATCCGTTGGATCTTCGCGTTTTGCCGACCGGCACTGAGGGCGAAATTCAAGTCCGTGGATATCAGACCATGATCGGCTATTTCGACGCACCGGAGGATACGCGTCAGGCCATCACGGCTGATGGATGGCTGCGCACTGGTGACCTGGGGACGCTGGATGAGCGCGGCTACTTGCGTGTCACGGGCCGCCTCAAGGACATGATCATCCGCGGCGGAGAGAATATTTATCCGGTCGAGGTCGAGGCCTGCCTGCTGCAGCATCCTGACGTCGCCGATGTCGCGGTGTTCGGCGCGCCGGACGAGAAATGGGGAGAGGTCGTCGCCGCGGCCGTCCGGCTAAGGTCGAACGCGTCCGGATGCGCGGAGCGGTTGACCGCACACTGCCGCGCGGCGATGGCGCACCACAAGGCGCCGACGCTCTGGTTTGCCTGCACCGAGTTTCCGCTGACCGCGTCCGGCAAGGTGCAGAAATTCCGGCTTCGGGAAGCATTGGCTTCTGGGAAGCTCGACGCTCTCCGATGAGGCGCGCCAGCCACGCGACAGGAGGAACAACATGAACCGAAGACGCTTTCTTTTCACCTCTGCTGCGACGGTCGCACAGGTCTCCGGCGTCGCTCGCGCAACGGAGTCGTCCACCGACGCTCGGGGTAGCCTGCGTAAAGCGCGCTGACGCATGGATGTGGGGTCTGCCGCTGATCGAAATGGGACGGCAGAGAAGCGCGCGATTCAGCGAGGGTGTCAAGGCGAACACGTTCCAGCACCAGCGCAAGCTCGTCTCGGCCAAAGGTCAGTTCGTCACGACCCCAAACAATGACACGCTCTACTCGCAGGCTTGGCTGTACCTCGAGAAGGGGCCGGTGACGATCACCGTACCGGACTCCAAGGGGCGTTATTACTGCATTCCATTCATGGACATGCGGTCACTTCCAGTTGGCGGATACGATGGCGAAGCAGTGCGGCGGAGAGAGTGTCAGTCAATCCCCCTTGAAAGATCAAGTATTTTCGACCTTGTTCGACCAGAGCCCACTGTTTGAGCTACCGCCGGAAAATGGGATTCGCCTTCGATAAAAGCCGGTCCCACCCAATGGCCCGTCGTCGACAACAGTGCCATCAAGCGACTAGCGAAAGGCAATTGCCGTCGCAACGGCGGGGACTTCGAGATGTCGGCTAAGTGCCGCCACAAGCGGTCATGGCGCATCGTCAATCTTGCGCGCGGTGAGGCTTAGGAAGAGCATGGATCCGTAAAAGGTGCCGTTGGCGACGCGCCGCTGCGCTTCCCGTTCGTAGCCATCCACCAGTGCTTGCCCAATCTCGCCAGCCCGGCCGGCCGCGCTGGTTCCACGCGAGAGCAAAGTGAGCAGGTAGTCGGGGTGCGTCGTCTGCACGTAACCATGGGGATCCAGCGATTGCACGCAGAAACCAGCCGCGGCCGCGAGAACAGGGAGCCGCCGCATGATGTAGGGTGCGTGTACCATATTGCGTAGCACCGCGGCCACTGCCGATTGCAACGGGTCGCCATCGAAAAGTGCGACGCCAAGCGTCGCGAAATCGCCGTCAAAAACAACGAGCTGACCTCCCGGCTTAAGTACCCGCCAGGCTTCGGCCAATGCACCCTTGGGGTCGAGTAAATGGGAATAGACGGTATGTGCAATGACAATATCGAAACTGGCGTCCGGCTGCCCGGTAGATGCGGCATCGCCGCGCTCGAACGACGCGCGTGGCTCACCGTTGAATGTTTCGTTCGCCATCTTGATGAATAACGAGGATGGATCGATACCCAAGAGTCGTGTCGGGCGCAGGTGTTGCATGATGAGCTGCGTGACAGCACCGTTGCCGCAGCCGACCTCGAGCACGTGGGCGTCCTGCACACCGATTTCCCTCATATAGCGTGCGCATATCGATTGCATGGCTGGCTCGGCTGCGCGGATGCTCATCGATCTGGCGATGACATCCAGCACCTCGGGCGGCTGATCTTCAATGCGCGTGAGCAGATCGGTCAATGCGACGCTCCCTTAGCCCTCACCAGGTCTCGGCAAGCCCCAGATGGCCCATGATTTCACGCCGAAGCTCTGCCAGATGCGGATCGCCGCGATGACGCGGATAAGGCCGCGCATTCACAACCTCGGCCCTGATACGTGCGGGACGGTCACTCAGCACGATGACCCGAGTAGCGAGGAATATGGCCTCTTCCACGTCGTGGGTGACCAGAAGCGCAGTGAAGCCCGCCCGCTGCCAGAGTCGCACGAGTTCTTCCTGCATGATGATGCGCGTCAAGGAATCGAGTTGGCCCAGCGGCTCATCGAGAATGAGAAGCTTTGGGTCGTTGACCAGTGCCCGCGCCAGAGCCGCGCGCTGCGCCATTCCGCCGGAAAGCTGGCGTGGATAAACCGTGGGAAAACCAGCAAGGCCGACCAGTCGCAACGCGTCATCGACGCGTTCGCGATGGCTTCGAAGCAGCCCGCGCGCTTCCAGCCCAAGGGCAACGTTGCTCCAAACTGTGCGCCATGGATAGAGCGTTGCGTCCTGAAAAACGATGATGCGGGATGCATCAGGCCCGTCAATCGCCCGGCCGTCCATGGATAGTCTGCCGATCGTGGGGAAGTCGAGCCCTGCAACCAGTCGCAACAAAGTCGACTTGCCGCAGCCACTCGGACCCAGGATTGCGACGAACTCTCCGGGCTCGAGACGCAAGCTGATACCTTCGAGTACCGGCAGCGGACGTCCCTCCAACTCGAAACAATGGCTTATCTCGTGAATCGAGAGCGCGGCTCCCCGCTGCGATGGGATACCGGCCTGAAGCGCAGGTTCCGACTCTGCCGTGTGGGCTACCATCGCACCAACCCCTTCTGCCATGCCAGAAGCCGATCACGCAGGCGGAAAAGCAGGGTGATCAAGCCGGAGAAGATGAGCGCCATGATGAGCAGTGCGGCGTACATATTAGCATAAGCAGCCCACCCCTGCGCCCATTGAAGGTACCAACCAAGACCTGCCTTGACGCCCAGCATCTCAGCAATAACGAGGACGGCGAACGAGTTTCCGAGGCCCATGAACAGGCCGACGAATACGTGTGGCATCGCCGCCGGAATGGTCACCTTGAGAATGAGGAAGCTTTGGTTTGCGCCGAGCGTGCGCGCGATATCGTAATAGGCCTTGCTCACGCCTGCGACCCCCGACCAGGTTAGGACGGTAACCGGAAATCCAGTCGCCAGCGCAATCAGAAACGTGCTCGCACTGTGGCTTGATGGGAAGACAAAGAACGCAAGCGGTAGCCAGGCCGTCGCAGGCAGCGGGCCGACGAGCCGCAAGACCGGGTGGATCCAATAGCCGACGGCGCTCGACCAGCCAATGGCCACGCCGATGACGAAACCGAGCACGGCGCCAAGAAAATAGCCCCCTGCCAACAGTCGCAACGAGGCGAGAACACCTTCGACGAGGCGGACGCGATCATCAACTATGACTTCCAACAGAGCTTGAGGTGGCGGGAAGAATGGCATCGGAAGGAGGCCAAGCTTCGCCGTAACCGTCTCCCATGCACCGAGAAGCAATGCGAGAGCAAGCATCCACGGTGCGAGGCGCTGCATGCGCGGCAAGCAGCCAAACCAAGGGCTGGCAAGGGTGGCGAATGCGAGAACAGCGCCGAGCGCACCAAATGCAGCGGCAAGGTCGCCCGTGTAACTCCAATCCGTTCCCGGCTGGTCGGACCAGACGCCCGTGAGCACGGCGACTCCGAGCCATACCGCCGCTGCCATTCCAAGGATCCATGCCCGCCGCATCGAACTCTGGCACTGGGCGAGAGCCATCATTGTGGGGCGGCTCACTTGATCCATGGTGGAATTGATCGCCACGGCTGTTGCCCGCTCAGCTTAGGACGTCGACGTAGACCCGTTCTGCGAACTTCGTCGGATCCGTGCTTCGCTTGAACACGTTCACCTCTTTAAGCTCGCTCGCGTACAATACGATCTGCCGCTTGAGTTCCGTCCCGATCGGATGATTATGATGAGTGTGGCTTGCGAGCATGGCGCCGAGATCGTCCAGCGAGCCCTTGCCCCCATAGACGGAGTACGCCGCGGCGGCGTCGGCGGGACGGTCAGCGACCATGTCGCCAGCCTCGAGTACTGATCGTGTCAATGCACCTGCCGCGGCCGGTTCGCTACGGATCAGACTTCCTCGGATAGCGAGCACGCAGCAGATGCGATCGGAAAATTCCCCAGAGAGATTGGTCATGACCTCGTTGAGCTTGCCACCCTTGAGCCAAAGATAGGTGCGTGGGTCATTGTCAGTGAGTGCCTGAGCCTCGCCCTTCTCAACGGCAAGCGCAAGCAGATCGGCCGGATATTGGCGCCAGTCGACGTCCCTGACCGGATCAATCCCCTTCTTGGCGAACGCAATGGAGCAGAAGTTCTTCGCCGGGCTTGCCTGGTCACTGATGGCAATGGTCTTGCCGCGCAGCGATTCCAGGCTCGTGATGTTGGCAGCCTTGGACCCGAGCAGCCGAATGCAGCCGCCGTGCACGCCGGCTGTGATACGAACGTCGAATCCCTGCTCTAGCGGCTTGAGCCAACGTAGAGCCATCCCAATGCCCGCATCCGCTTTGCCCGTCGCGATCGCTTCGAGGAGTTGTTCGGTCGAACCACCGAAATTGATGAAATCGACGTCGAGATTATGTTTTGCGAAGATGCCCCGTTCCTTTGCGACAGGGGCCGCCGCCGTGCAAATCGACGTCGCATTCCATGCAAGTGTGAGCGCTCGCTGCGGTCCCGATAACCTTTCCCCTGGCATAGTCGTGCGGCAAAGAGGGAGCTCATCAGGAAGAGATGCGCTCTTCACTGCCGTCAATGCACGTGCCCCACCGACCATCGCGATCGGCGTTGCGACCCCGAATGCCCCGGCGAGACCGAGGACCGTCCGACGGGACAGATAGGGTCGCATCGGCTTGCGCCCCTCGGTGGTGAAATTCCTGCTATTTTTACTGTTCTCCATGATGATCCTCCTACTCAGGCGCTCATAGAGGCGTGCAGCAGAAGCCCGCTCTTATGCTCGGATCTTCGTGGTCGCATCGCTCGCCGGAAATGCCGGAGGCGATATTCCAAGCTTGTTGGCAAATATGCCGCCAGAGTGGATCCACGTCCAATGCATAATTGTGCTGGTCTTCCATGCCGGCAAGGCATAAATTTGGTCCATGGATCTGAGGCGTCTAAGAACCTTTGTTGCAGTCGCTGAACTGGGCACTGTATCGAAAGCCGCAGTGCGCCTGCGAATTGGACAGCCTGCGCTTTCGCGACAAATCGGTGATCTTCAGCAGGAGTTGGGGCTCAGGCTGTTTGACCGTGTCGGGCGGGGCCTCGTATTAACCGCAGAAGGTAAACAGCTTCTCGCGGATTGCCGCCGCGTAATGACCGATCTCGACGCTATCCGCGAACACGCGGAGGTCCTTCGGCGCGGAGACAGGGGAGTGCTGAAAATCGCCGCGCCACCGCACACGATCGAAAGTGTGCTGGCGAGATTTCTTCCTCAATACGCTGAGCGCTTTCCCAACGTAAATGTAGAGCTGATTGAAGCACTCGGTGCTGAACAGACAGCGATGCTTGAACGCGGGGAAGTTCATGTGGGCATCAGACTTGAACAAGGGGGTCCCCGCTTCGAGAGCCGCGTCCTACCACCAGCTGAGGCCTTGGCGGCTTGCGCGACATCCCTAGAGCTAGGCCATGCAGGTTTCATAGACATCACCCGCCTTGCCTCTTATCCGTTGCTGCTACTGGATCCCGGCTATTCCATCCGAAGGCTATTCGACGCAGCGTGCCGCCTCGCAGAGGTCGAGCCGAATATTGTGCTCGAGAGTCGTGCACCGCACACGCTGCTCGCTATGGCGGAGGTTGGGCAGGGTGTGGCGATCATCCCCTCCCTTCAGCGAACGGACCGATACGCTTTGCGAATTGTCCGCGTAACGCATGGCCGCAAGCCAATTCGAGAAAGAGTTGCAATGCAATGGGACAGGCGCCGCCGGCTTCCTTCTTACGCCGTCGCCTTTTGTGAAACGCTGGCCGAGTATATGCATACAATCCTCCCAATCACACATCCTACCAAAACCAATGAGGCAGGTGGGCGGAGGCAATTAGTCTCTCGGAGATTTCACGGCAATGAAAAGGGCCGGATACGTCCCAATGGCTGAGAGCGCCGATCCCGCGCAACATTTCTGTCGAGATGGCAAAGATCCTGGCCCATCCAGAATGCGGAGCCCCGTTACTTCCAATGTCCCCTTTGGGTCCAGACTGTGTGAAACACCCTCAATGATATGATTCTCCCGCGATTCGGCCGGAGGATTCGATGACGCGCTTTGTCGTTGGCGATGATTGTTGAGCCGGAGGCGACAGGCAGGCCGGCCTATCATCCGGCGACGTTGTTGAAGATTTATGTCTACGGATACCTCAATCGGATGCAGTCGAGCCCGGGCTGGACTCCTCCATCGAGAAGGTTCCTTCCGGCACCCGCTGGCTTCACGAGATCAAGTTCGACGGCTACCGCGGCCATGGTCGCGATAAAATCGGCGCGCGGCGGGATGTACTTGCACAAATAGTACTTCATGGGTCGCTCCTCGGTGAAAAAGATATTTCAGCTTGCTTCGCGATCTCTCGATTCGAGGGATCAATCGGCCACGCCCATCTGCTTGCGAAAACTCTTCTCGAACATCTTTTCGGGAACAAAGCGCCGCATCAGGCGGAGACGGCCCGCCATCTTTCCGGGCGTGTAGCGAATGCTCGGCTGTTTTTCGGTAGCAGCCTGCACCACCTTGTCCGCCACGGCTTCCACGGGATCTCCGGCCGCGACGCCGTTGCGCCAGGTCGCATTCATAGCCGCGCGTCCCTTGTCGTAGACGCTCAGGATCCGATCGGGCTTGTCGCCATTCTCTTCCAACGCGGTGCGGGTGAAGACTGGCTCGACCAGCGCGACACGGATGCCGAATGTTCGCAGTTCGTGGTCGAGCGATTCGGAATAGCCTTCGACGGCGTGCTTGGTGGCGTTGTAGAGCGCCGTATATGGTCCGGGCAGGAAGCCGGCCACCGAACTGATGTTGATGATCCGGCCCTGGCCCTGCTTGCGCATGGTGGGTAGCACCTCGGTGGTCGTGCGAAGAATGCCGAACACGTTGATATCGAAAAGGCTCTGTGCCTGATCGAGAGATGATTCTTCGGCGGCGCCGATCAAGCTGCGGCCGGCATTGTTCACGAGCACGTCGATCCGGCCTGCAAGGCCGACGACGTCCTTGATCAGTTGTTTGACGGACTCATCATCGGTGACGTCGCAGCGGAGCATATGAATGCCCTGTCGCACCTCGTCGGGCGCGGCCTGACGGCTGGTGCCGAACACCCGATATCCCGCGCGGATCAGGGCAACTCCGGTCGCAAGCCCGATGCCCCCGGAAGCGCCCGTGATCAGGGCGACCTTTTCGCGCGCTGCGCGGGATTGCGCCTGTGCCATCTCGAATTCCCTCGTCGTTGGCCTTAATGATTATGTTCATAATCATCGCGATTTATGATTATGTATGTAATCATTGTCAAGGGGCTTTTTGGACCACGGTCCGGGCCCCGATGAAAGAGGTCACGCCGGCGCTAGGTGTCGGCCCCGCCATCGGAAGGAATGGGCTGGTGAAGATCAGCAAGGAAACGGTCGAGCAGAATCGCGAGCGTGTGATCGCCACCGCCGCAAGGCTGTTTCGGGAGCGTGGGATCGACGGTATCGGGCTTGTCGACTTGATGAAGGCGGCCGGGCTCACTCCCGGAGGCTTCTACCGGCAGTTCAAGTCAAAGGACGACCTCATCGTTCAGGCGGTCAAGCGGTCCTACAAAGATATGAGCGAGGATATCGCGGGCCGTATTGCGGCGAGCGATGATCCGCTGGAGACCCTCGTGCGTCATTATGTGTCGGACTACCACCGAGATGATCCGGGGCAAGGGTGCGGCCTTGCAGCAATGGCTGCCGACGCGGCACGTCACGACGATCCGGAGCTGCGGGAGTGCTTTGGCAGCATAGTGAGCAACTATATCGGCCTTCTCACTAAGCTCGTGCCGGGACACAGTGCGAAAGCGAAGCGGAGCGCGGCGATAGCGGCGCTCGCCGAGATGATCGGATCGGTTGTCCTCTCCCGCGTGGTGCCAGATCCCGCACTATCCGGTGAGATCATCGACACCGTCTCGAATGATCTGGTGAAACGCCATGCGAAATCTTCTCGAACTGCTTAATGAGCCTCTCGCACTCTAGCGGGAAATTCTCTCATTGCCCCGGCCATTGGCGTGCAATCGGCACAACAAACGAACCGAAGCAAGCGAACTCGCACGAATCGGAGTTTGGCGCGCAAAATCGTGTAAATGGCGGAGAGAGTGTCAGTCAACTTGATCTTCCGGGACCAAAACCTACCAGTTGAGCTACGGCCGAAATTGGCATTTCCACTCTCTCGTGGGAGTCCGATCGCGGCCCGTCCTAACTTCTGTCCAACACTTCAATTTCGGTCGGCGCGATCGAAGGTAGATGTTCTATTGGGATAACTTGGGCGTTTGCCCTCCGAAGACAAAGGTCACGCGTTGAAGTCGGGTGCGCCAATTTCTCCTTTATTCTATAGGGCAATCGTCCGCGCTCTCGATCGATCTATAGGTTCGTTTTGGTTTGTGCGAGTAAGTAATCTCAGCAAATTTGTCGCCGATAGTTGAAGCCGATTCTCACTGCCGAAAATGCGTATCGTGAGTGCATTCGCGTGGTCCGCGCACCGCAAGCCAGCGTCCTGGGTTCTAGTTTTGAAAGTCCACCCGAGATCAGACGTCTAAGTAGCCGGCGCCTAGGTCGGCTTATGGGCCAGGTGTGGACGGCTCGCCCGTCGCTTTCTGGCGGCTTATTTGGTTGTGCCGGTTTACCGGTGCTCGCGAGGGTCTAGACAGCCTTCGGGAAAGATCTCAGGATGCAACGCTGTCCCGCTCGAAACCGGCGCCGGCAGTTGATGGCGGAGCCTCATCTGCCGTCTATTTCTCCGAGGTCAGTGCTTCAGTCTGATATAAACGGGCAAGGCCATGAAGACCTTCAAGGCTGCCGGCGATCGAATTATAATCGCCCTATCGGTAGTGCTGGCGATCGCCTTGCTTTCAGGGTCAGTTCGGGCGGATCAGCTTCCATTGAGTCAGCCGGAAAAGGTAGGCCTTTCGTCGGACCGGCTCAAACATCTTATGGCGACCCTCAAGGCCGAGGTTGAAACGGGCCGTCTTCCCGGCGCGGTAATCGCGATCGCTCGCAGGGGGCTGCTTGCCCATTTCGAGTCTGTGGGCTTCCGTGATCCGGAAGCCAACGCTGCGATGCCTCGGGACGCGATCTTTTCAATCGCCTCGATGACCAAACCGATGGTGTCAGTCGCCATCATGATGCTGCACGAGGAAGGCAAGCTGTTTCTGTTCGATCCGGTAGACAAATATTTGCCAGCTCTTGCCAACATGCAGCTGGCCGTGACCAAGATCGACGGCACGGTCGATATCGTTCCGGCTGCGCGGCAGCCTACGATACAGGACCTGTTGCGGCACACTTCTGGTTTCACCTACGGCAGCAACGGGACGACCGAGGCACACGAAATGCAGCCGGTCTCGTCATCCTTTGCCGCTCTCAACTACACCGGGCCCGAGTTCATCGACTTGCTCAGCAAGGCGCCGCTGATTAATCAACCCGGCGCGGTCTGGGACTACGGCTTGTCCGTTGATGTTTTAGGTCTCATCGTTGAGGCCATCACGGGGAAATCGCTGGGTGCCTTTCTTGAGGACCGCATCTGGAAGCCGCTTGGCATGGTCGATACCAGCTTCGTCGTCCCCGATGCAAAAGGAGCCCGTTACGCCCGGGCGTTTCCCAAAGATCCTCTGACAAGCCAGCCTCAGGTGGTATTGCACGCAATCGATAGGCCGCTCAAGTTCGAATGCGGCGGTGGTTGCGCGGTCTCAACCGCGATGGACTATCTGCGTTTTGCCCAGATGCTGGCAAACAAAGGTACGCTTGATGGCCAGCGGATTTTGTCGCGCAAGACCCTGGAGCTGATGACCAGCGATCAACTCGATCCCAATGTCCGGGCGCGTACCACCTCCACGGTGCTTGCCGAGGGCTATAGTTTCGGCCTCGGCTTCATCGTTCGGACCCAGATCGGGCGCGCTGACCTGGCCGGGTCTACTGGGGAGTTTGCCTGGGGAGGAGCATTCGGCACCTACTTTTGGGTCGATCCGCAGGAAGACCTCGCAGTCGTCTTTATGGCGGCCACACCAAGTGAGCTTCGCGCGCATTTTCGGGCGCTGGTAAAGAATCTCGTGCTGGCTTCAATCGTCGACTGATCCAGTCGATGCCAAGCGAAACCGTTCGCATGGTACGAATCTCGATACCGTTCCGGATCGCGATCAGCCGCCCCCAATCACACCGCGGTGCTCAAGATTGCTCGCCAAAATCAGCGATCGTCGAGAGCAACGGACGCAGCGACGCTGAGAAGCTTTGCGGAGGGCACGAATTGCAGCTAAAGTAGGGATACTCCTATGGTTGCGCTGCAATATGCGGCAGATGCTCTCTGCGAGGAGCCAGCGCGGGAAACGGAGGACGTCATGGCATGGCGTGACGATAAAGCCCGGACAAACCTCATCTGCGAGGCGGCGGGAAGCGTACAGCCGGGCGAGACGCCCCGCGCCTTTGCCGAGCTTCTGTTCGGCCATACCAATATTGAGGACCTCGCCAACTACGATGCCGCCTCGTTGGCCTTCCTCGCGGATCAGGCTTGGCAACATGTGCAGCAACGTACCGCCGGCAGCGCCGATGTCCGCGTGCTCAATCCGCTGATGCCGGACGGGCGCGAGATTTCAGTGCTCGAGATTCTTAATGATAATATGCCGTTCCTGATCGATTCCACCATGGCGGAGCTCGCCGAGCAAGGCATCGAAGTTACGCTCGTTGCTCACCCGATCATCGCCGTGGAGCGCGACGGCCAAGGCAAGCTCCTGCGTTTCTTCGGCGAAACGTTGGCCGAGGGCGAAAAGGGCACGCGCGAAAGTCTGATCCATTTTCACATCGCCCGGCTGGATGCCGATACCGATCGCCGAAAGTTGGTTGAGGGCCTCACCAAGACGCTCAACGACGTGCGCGCCTGCGTTACCGACTGGCGTGCCATGCGCGCTCGTATCGAGCAGGCGATCGAGAATTTCCAGTCGAACCCGCCGCCGCTGCCGGTCGACGAGGTCGCCGAAGCGAACCGATTCCTACAATGGCTGTGCGATGACAACTTCACCTTCCTCGGACTGCGCGAATATCACTTCATCTCCGATGCCGACGCGTCGGACGAAGTCAGTACCGGTGAAGGCCTCGGCATCTTGCGCGATCCCGACTTCAAAGTCCTGCGCCGCGGAACCGAAATGGTGGTCATGACGCAGGAAATTCGTGAATTCATGCGCGAACCGACGCTTCTCATCGTCGTCAAGGCGAATGTGAGCAGCCGCGTTCATCGGCGCGTTCACATGGATTATGTCGGTATCAAGGTCTACGCCCACGACGGACGACTAGAGGGAGAATTGCGCCTTGTCGGCCTATTCACCTCGGCCGCCTATACCCGTTCGGCACGCCAGATTCCCTACATGCGGCACAAGGTGGCTCAGGTGCTGCAGCGTGCTGGCTTCGACCCGGAAAGCCATTCGGGCAAGGCGGTCCAGCACATCCTCGAAGAGTATCCGCGCGACGAATTATTCCAGGTCGATGCCGAGACGCTCTACAATTTCGTCATGGCGATCCTAATGCTTCACGAGCGCCCTCGGGTCCGGGCACTGTCACGGGCGGACAAATTCAACCGCTTCGTTTCGATCCTCGTCTTCATTCCGCGCGAGAAATACGATGTCGATGTAGGTACAAGGATCGCGGCTTTTCTGGCGCAGGTCTATAAGGGGATCGTGTCGGCCTCCTACGCCTCCTTCCCCGAAGGCTCACTCGCCCGCGTCCACTACATTATCGGACGCTATGAAGGTGAGACACCAGTCATCGAGCGCAGCACGTTGGAAGCCGGCATTAGTGCCATCGCCGCGACCTGGGCCGACAAGCTGAAGGCGGCGCTCGTCGCCTCCACCGATGGCATACGTGCCCGCATGCTCGCCAACCGCTATGCCCACGCCTTTACGGGCGGCTACACTGAAGTCTTCGATACGAAGGAAGCAATTGCCGATATCGCCACTATCGAAAAGCTCACCCCCGCTCGTCCGGTGGCGATTTCGGTCTACCGCTCAGAAGGCGAAGATGATCCATCGCGCTTCGGCCTCAAGGTTTTCTCGCGTGACGAGCCATTGTCGCTGTCCTACCGAGTCCCGGTGATCGAAAATCACGGGCTTCGCGTGGTCAAAGAACGCACCTATCAGATCGTGCCCGGCGGCACTCCGGCACCGGCACCGGTATGGCTGCACGATATGACGCTCGATGCCAGTGACGGCCAGCCGGTCATCATCGGACCGGAATTCAACCAACGTCTTGAAGCCTCAATCATGGCGGTGGTAGGCGATCGTGCCGAATCCGACGGCTACAATGCCCTCATTCTGCGGACAAACCTGAGCTGGCGTGAAATTTCGGCCGTCCGGGCCCTCTCCCACTACCTGCACCAGATCCGCGCTCCGTTCAGCCAGAACTATATGTGGGAGACGTTGTGCAAAAACAGCGTGATCACCGTCAGTATTGTCGCTCTGTTTCAAGCTCGCTTCGACCCGCGCCTCGTCGTCACCGATTCCGAGCGCTCGGCACGCGAAACGACGATTCTCGCCGAGATCGAGGAACAGCTCAAATCCGTCGCCTCACTCGACGAAGACCGCATCCTGCGCCGTTTCAGCAACCTGGTGCAGGCCGCCATCCGAACCAATCTGTGGCAGATCGGCGAGGACGGCCACCCGCGTCCGGTGATCTCCTTCAAGTTCGAAGCTGGTAAGATCGAGGATTTACCAGCGCCCCGGCCGCTTTACGAGATATTTGTCTACTCACCACGTGTCGAAGGCATTCATCTGCGCTTTGGCAAAGTGGCGCGCGGCGGCTTGCGCTGGTCCGACCGGCCCCAGGATTTCCGCACCGAGATCCTGGGTCTGGTCAAGGCCCAACAGGTCAAGAATGCCGTTATCGTGCCAGTCGGCGCCAAAGGCGGCTTCGTGCCCAAACGCTTGCCGTCGCCAGCCGATCGCGATGGCTGGTTGGCGGAAGGCACCGAAGCTTATCGCATCTTCGTTCGCTCGCTGCTCGAACTCACCGATAACCTCGATGGCGACACGATCGCGCCGCCCGACAACACCGTGCGGCACGATGGCGATGATCCCTATCTGGTGGTTGCCGCCGATAAGGGCACTGCCACCTTTTCTGATACCGCCAACGCGATCTCCATCGAGAAAGGGCATTGGCTCGGTGATGCGTTCGCCTCCGGCGGTAGTCAGGGTTACGACCACAAGAAGATGGGCATCACCGCGCGCGGAGCGTGGGAAGCAGTCAAACGCCATTTCCGCGAAATCGGCACCGATATCCAGACTGTGCCCTTCACCGTTGCCGGTGTCGGCGACATGTCTGGCGACGTTTTCGGCAATGGCATGCTGCTCTCGCCCGCGACCAAGCTCGTAGCGGCTTTCGATCACCGCGACATCTTCCTCGATCCCTCACCCGACCCGGCGATCAGCCATGCCGAGCGATTGCGCATGTTCAACTTGGCGCGGTCAAGCTGGCAGGATTACGACAAATCGTTAATCTCACAGGGCGGAGGGGTGTTCTCACGCTCACTCAAGGCCATCCCGCTTGCGCCGGAAGTGCGTGCCTTGCTCGATTTGGACAAGCCGCAAGCCGCGCCATTTGAAGTGATGAGGGCAATTTTGAAGGCACGCGTCGACCTCCTCTGGTTCGGCGGCATAGGCACCTATATCCGCGCTTCCGGGGAAAGCGACGATCAGTGCGGCGACCGCGCCAACGATCCGATCCGTATCAGAGGCGCGGATGTACGTGCCCGGGTGATCGGCGAAGGCGCCAATCTCGGCGCAACCCAGCGCGGCCGCATCGAGGCGGCGCAGAACGGCATCAGGCTCAACACCGACGCGATCGACAATTCGGCCGGGGTCAATACCTCCGACGTCGAGGTCAATCTCAAGATTGCGCTGGCCCGTCCTGAACGCGACGGACGACTCAGCCAGAACGATCGCAACAACCTGCTCGTCGCGATGACCGAGGAGGTCGGCACGCTGGTGCTGCGCAACAACTACCTGCAGACGCTGGCGTTGTCGCTCGCAGAACGCCGAGGGGCGGCAGACAACGGCCTTCTTGCTCGTCTGATGCAATCGCTCGAGCGGCGCGGTCAGCTCGACCGTGGCGTCGAGTACCTACCCGACGATGCGGCGATCGCCGAGCGCAGCCTGCGCGGCCAGCCCTTCGCGCGACCGGAACTAGCGGTGCTGCTCGCTTACGCCAAGCTGACGCTCTACGATGATTTGCTCGCGACCAGCGTGCCGGACGATGCTTATCTCGCCCGCGAATTGTCCCAATATTTCCCCCACGAAGTTCGGGACAAGCTGCCCGATGCAGTGGAGCACCATCGCCTGCGGCGGGAGATCATCTCGACCAATCTCGCCAATGCCATGATCAATCGCGGTGGCCCGGCTTGCGTCGTACGCCTGATCGACGAGACGGGTGCCGACCTGCCCGTCATCGCGATGGCGTTCGAGGCGGTCAACGAGTCCTACGGCCTCGAACGGCTGAGCGACGCGATTGATGCGCTGGACAACAAGATCGACGGTCAATTGCAGCTCGGCCTCTACGCCTCGGTTCAGGATCTTCTGCACTCCCGCATGGTCTGGTACGTGCGCAATATCGATTTCAGCGCCGGTCTGAACGCGGTGATCTCGCGCTATGGCTCCGGCATCCGTGAAATCGCCGACGCCCTCGACAATAATCTGCCGGAGGACATCCAGGCCGAGCGCCGCAAGCGCAGACAGGGCCTGATCGATGCCAGCGTCCCGGCGGAAATTGCCGGCGAACTCGCTGACCTTGACGCCCTGGTTTCTGCCCCCGATATCGTGAGGGTCGCGGAGCGCACCAACCGCGCCATCGGCGATACGGCGGCGACCTTCTTCGCCGCCAAGGCCAATTTCCGTCTGGACCGCATCGTCCTCGCTGCGCGGAATGTGCCTGCGAACGATTATTTCGAGCGTCTCGCGATCGACCGGGCAGTTGACCAGATCGCAGCTGCCGAGAGAAAACTGGTGGCCAATATGCTGGCAACCAGCCAGTCCGGCCAACAGGCCGCCGAGAATTGGCTCGCATCCCATCCTGAAGCTACACGCACCCGCCGTTCGGTCGAAGAGATTGCTGCCAGTGGCCTGACGCTCGCCAAGCTAACGGTAGCGGCAAACTCGCTGGGGGATTTAGTGAAGGGCTGAGAGGGGGGATAGATGCTCGCGCTAGATGCGGATCAGGTACTGCAGGTGCGTCCGTTCCTGTCGGTCACCGCCGGGGTCGTGGTGCTCTTCGTGGGCAAGTTGCTCAACAGTCGCCTCCCCGTTCTTCGTGAGTACAATATCCCCGAGCCTGTGACTGGAGGGCTTCTCTTTTCGGTAGCGTTCGGCGTGTTCTATTTTTTCTCAGGCATTAAAGTCGACTTCGACCTCACCGCGCGCGACATCCTTCTAGTCTATTTCTTCACAGTGATCGGCATCAACGCCCACTTCGGCGACCTCGCGCTGGGCGGCAAACCGCTAGGAGTCCTCCTCGTCGTCACGGTGGTCTTCATGTTGGCGGAGAACCTCGCCGGCGTCGGTGTAGCAGGCCTCCTTGGGCTGCAGCCGTCGGTCGGACTGCTCGCGGGCAGCATTTCGATGACGGGAGGACACGGTACCGCAATCGCGTGGGCACCCGTCATCGCAGAAGCTGGAGGGCTCGCAAACGCGATGGAAATTGGCCTCGTCTGCGCAACGATGGGCCTCATCCTGGCAAGCTTCACTGGCGGACCCGTCGCCCGCTTCCTGATCCGGCATTACAAGCTCAAAGCGTCGGCGGAACAGCTTTATGACGTGGGCACGGACATCAACGCGCAGCATCCGCAGATCGACTATTTCTCCTTCTTGGGCGCGATCCTCGCCATTCATGTTGCCGGGACCATAGGCGTTATCGTCCACGGCGGTCTTGAGAGCCTCGGCGTCAAGATGCCGCTGTTTCTCCCTTGTCTCGCGGCCGGCATACTCCTAACGAACTTGCTGCCCCGCGCATTGCCCGCTGATCTCTGGCCAAGTCGCACGGCCGCGCTGGCGCTCATCGCCGAGGTCTCCCTCGGCGTATTTCTCGCGATGTCGCTGATGAGCACGAAACTATGGACGCTTGCCGAGCTTGCTGGCCCACTCTCCGCGTTGCTCACGCTGCAGCTCGTTCTGGCGATGCTTTTTGCGGTTGTGTGCTTCTGGCTGCTCGGACGCAATTACGACGCCGCGGTGGTTTCCGCCGGCTTCATAGGCTTCGGCCTCGGCGCGACCCCCACCGCGATGGCCAATATGACCGCAGTGACGCAACGCTATGGGCCATCGCACGTGGCGTTCCTCATTGTGCCACTTGTCGGAGCCTTTTTCATCGATGTTGCCAATGCGGTCGTAATCCGGATGTTTCTCGGCGCCATGTCCCCTTAGGCGCGGTTTCCTCCTTTGAAGGCTTCGGACGCCAGCCGCAAAAACGCGGCGTTATTCTTCAAGCCGCCGGCATCCAAACCCCTCACCAACGCCGAAATGTCCATCCGCCCCCGTATCGGCCTGGTCGCGCCCGATGAGAAGGCGCTCGAATTCCATTCGACCAGGTGGTGGTGTATTAGATCGCGGGCTCTCGCCGAGCTGTCCGCAACGAATATAGCTTACCCTGATCCATACTTGGTCAGCGGTTCGATTCTGCCCATGCCGCGTTGGGCGTTCGACCAATTCGAATTTCTAGACTGAAGGATGATCCCGCCCATAGATCCTCATCAGCACTCCTGCAGCAAAATATCTATGTCGGCCGTGGAGCGCTTGCCAAGGGCGTCGGCGTTCGTATTCAGGAAGTCGCTTGCCGCTCGGCGTCCTTCGTCCCGCAGCATCGCCACAAAGTCCCATTCGGAATTCAGCTTCGAGGAGGCGCCAAGACTGGTCAAGAAATCGCTATGGATTCGATGCGTTCGCATTTCGGCCCAGCAGGCGCCTTCGCCAGTTCCGGGGTCGGCCACCTGTCGCAGCAGGGCGATCATGCGCAGCTCCTTCGCCAACGCCGAGTTGAACGAAATCTCATTAAGCCGGTTGAGGATTTCCGCGGCCGACTGCGGTATTTTCGGGCGCTCGCTGGGATTGATTTGAACGAAGATCACGTCCCGGGCGTCAGTTTCGCGAACCAGCGGGGTGATAGTGGGATTACCGGCGTAACCGCCGTCCCAGTAAGCCTCGCCATCAATCTCGATCGCCCTGAACATGGTGGGCAGACAAGCGGACGCGAGCAGAACGTCTGGGGTGATCTCCCCGTTACGGAAGATGCGCCCACGGCCTGTGCGCACTTTGGTCGCCGTGACAAACAGCTTTATTGGCGAGCGCGCGAGGCGCTCGAAGTCGATGCTGTCGGCGAGAATATGACGCAGCGGATTGAGCGCTATCCCGAGCGGGTTGAGATCGTAGGGCGAAAGAAGGCGCGACATCAGATCCATCGCTATATAGGCGGGTGATGAATCCAGCGTCCAGCGGCCGGCCAGGCGATCAAGCGGCGATCGCTGCAGGGGGCTGAACCTCGCAGCGCGTGACACGCGTTTCCAGTATTCGGCGAGCGCCCTGCGGGCGCCCTTTGCGCCGCCGTTGACCCAGCCATCCGCCAACACAGCGGCGTTCATCGCGCCCGCCGATGTACCTGAGATCGCCGAGATGTGGAGCCAATGCTCCTCAAGAAGGCGATCGAGTACGCCCCATGTAAAAGCGCCGTGGGAGCCACCGCCCTGGAGCGCAAGATCGATCGATACCGGTTCGCGACCCATCTTCAGCCACCCTTTTGACGTTGACGCGTGAGCAAGCGGTTTGCGTAATGTGCGTCAGCAGCCGTTCTCTCAAATGAGAATGAGCTCCACCGTGAGCCCGAACCTTAGTTTTGTGTTCGAGCTTCAGACAGAGCGCGCGAACCTAAGGCCGACCCGGCGCACTTAGCCGCGAGCCTTCATAGGATCGTCGGAGCAACGCAAACAGGCTGCCACCCGTTGCCGCGCCAAGCAGGTAGACAACGGCAATCTGAAGCGCGAGCGGTGCGCGGACCTTGAGGCCGAGAAACGACATCGTGACGACCTCGATGTTCTGCACAGCGAATGTTACGATGGCGAGGGCGAACAGAACGATGATGACAAAGTATATCCAACGCATGACGCGATCCTCCCTTATAAAGCTAAAGCCCCCAACGCTGCCTGCGATCCATCTCGCCTGTGGCGTCTAAGGGTCATGGCGATCCCGATCGAACCAGCGCCGCGGCGAGCAGGACGGTGAGCAGCGCAGCAGCGAGGAGAGGATGATCCTCAAAGGGTGACGAAGCTAACCAGCCATCAAATAGACAACGCCAAGCGCAACAATCCAGCCCCACTTCGTTCGCAACCGCCCGATTCGGCGCCCGCACTGAATGCCAGGCTATCTGAGCTGGTTATGATAGCGGCTCCATGGAAAACCCCATTCGATGGATTGCAGGATACAGGATAAATGAAGTCGAAAACAGTTGTATTGTTGGGTGAATCAACCAGTCGTCCGAGCCGCCGTGGGACCAGTGAAATAACGAGAGCTAGAGTGGAAGCCTCGCCGGCACGACACCAACTTCGGTTTTGCGAGATTTTGTCGCCGGCCTAAGCTGGGACGGTCAACTCATCGCGTCGGCGGTGCTTGCTCGCGGAGGCCGCTTAGGCGAACCCGGAATGCGCAGCGACGGCCGGCACCGGCAAAATCACCTGCGGCTTCACGGCACCACCGCAAAAAACATAAACGCAGCGAAGGTCACCAAATGAACGATGCCTTGAAGCACGGTCGTCCGGCCCGTGCCCAGCGTAATCACGCTGAGAAGCAGCGTCACGGCCAGGAGGCCTTGATCTTTCGTATCGAGGCCAAGCTGCAAACGCTGCCCGAGTACAATTGAAACTGCCGCAACTGCCGGGATCGTTAGTCCGATCGTGGCCAGTGCCGATCCCAAAGCCAAGTTCAAGCTGGTTTGCAACCGATTCATTCGGGCCGCCCTTGAAGCTGCCAAAGCTTCAGGTAGCAATACCAGCGCAGCAATAATGACGCCAACCACTGCCTTCGGCACATCAAGGCGGGCGACAGCGAATTCAACCGTTGGCGTCAGCACCTTGGCGAGCCCGACGATGCCGACCAGTGAGATAAGAAGAAGACCTGCGCTCAAGGCAGCGGCTCCACTGGATGGCGGAAGCTCGTGCTTCTCTTCATCATCAAGCTGTACCGGAAGAAAAAAGTCCCGATGTCGCACCGTCTGGATGAAGAGGAACGCGCCATAGAGCACTAACGATACGAGACCGGCGAAGACGAGCTGCGGCGTGTTGTAAGCCGATCCAAGCTCGGTTGCTGCGTAGTTTGGAAGGATCAGAGCGAGGAAAGTAAGTGCAGCCAGTACAGCGAGCGCCGCGCTTGCTCCCTGAAGCTGAA
Source organism: Bradyrhizobium australiense (assembly GCF_013114825.1). Taxonomy (GTDB): domain Bacteria; phylum Pseudomonadota; class Alphaproteobacteria; order Rhizobiales; family Xanthobacteraceae; genus Bradyrhizobium; species Bradyrhizobium australiense. The sequence continues at coordinate 456,655 of NZ_JAAVLX010000002.1, forward strand.
ATCCCTGCTCGTGATGACGCGCGCCACCAATGAGCAAGCAAAACCCGACAATTCCGTTGCACACAATCATCACTGCGGCGAAGACGGTGTCACGTGCCAGACCTGCTTTATCGGCTGGAGCTGCGAGCATGACCGAGACAATCAGCGCGGTCTCGATAATCGTGACGGCCAATGCCAGCACGAGTGTGCCGAACGGCTCGCCGAGGCGGTGCGCAATCACCTCTGCGTGGTATACGGCTGTGAACACAGTGCCCAACAGCGTGATGCCGGCGATTGCAGCGACGAGCCCGCCACCATCAATAGCGAATGCCAATGTTAGAATGATCCACGACAATAGAGGCCACGCCCATGTCCACCACGCGCTCCTCATGGCCGTCATTTTTCGACACAACCTCGAATTGGGCTTGGCGACAATGCTAGATGCACACAACGGTTTCCCTACCCGCGCACACTGCATCTTCGCTTGGGATTACAGGCAGAGGGGCGCTCGACCTTTTGTTGGCGGCACTCATATTCGCATCGCTCGAGCGGCTTCGTACAAGCCGAGCCCCCTGACTGACCGCAAAGGTAGTTCGGAACGCTCACGGTGCAGCGTGCGCCAGCCGCCGTATAGCACGCGCAATAGCAAGCCGCCGACGCGCGAACCGGTGTCATAAGCACGGCGATTGCCGACAGAGCGATCCAGGCCACAGGAAGGTAAGTGGCGCGTTTCATGCTGTTAGTGCCCGCTCAACACAAGCGTCTGGATCGGCAACATTAACGCCTGGATGCGCAGCAGCAGCGCATGCACAACCCCCGTCGCATCGACCACGTGTAAGACAAAGGCCTTGCCAGCGCTCGTCCCCTTGGCGGTGATCACGTCATGGTTGCTCGTATAGGCATTGACGACGCACCTCGAGCCCGGCGTAACCCCTGCGAGACCGCCCTTGTATAGCGGCTCGAGAAACGCGACGATCGTACCCGGCTGCCGCAGGCTTTGCGGATCAATCAACTGCTCGCCGCCACGGAACTGACCCGCGGCGATGAAGTCCTGCACCGAGGTAACGACCATCGGGATGATTACCCATGGTCTTGAGATGCAAGTCGCTTCCGCCACCATGCCGGGCTTGATGACCTGCGCCTCGATTTGGCCGAACCCTGCCTGCAGGGACTGCTGGCCTGCACCCTCCGGGATAAGTATGCCGGCGGGACGCATTACCGGATTGACGACGTCACCGACACGCAGCACGAACTGCTCCACCCGGCCGTCGACTCCGGCGCGGACGTAGGTCTTATCAAGGTCGACCTGCGCCTGCGCCAGCGCGGCCTCGGCGCTTGCCTTCTGGGCAGGTAGAACGGTGGAAATCTGCGAACTGACTGATTCCTTGATGGCAAGCGCTGCGTCGACCCCAGCCTGCCTTCCGTTCATGAGCACCTGCAGCCTCTCGATGTCGCGCTGCGGCACGATGCCGGGATTGCGGCGCTGCAATTCCGTCTTCGTATCGAGCTCGTCCTTAGCCTGCTGATGCGATGCCCTGGCTTCGCTGATCTGCGCGTCGGCCTTGATGATATCCGCCTGCGCGGCGCGCAGTGCGGCGTCAACCTCGGCAATTTTGCGCCTGGCGGTTTCGATGGCGGCCTCCTGCCTCGAACTGTCGAGCCTGAACAGGACGTCGCCCTTCTTCACCGGCTCGCTGAGGCCGACATTCACCTCGGCAACCCGGCCCGAACCTTCTGGCAGGATGGGCACGGTCCGGAAGTACAGGGCCGCGTTGGTGGTCGAGGGGTGATAGTAGAAAATCATGGTGATCAAGGCGACGGTGAGCATCAGGCAGCCGGTGATACCCCATCGCAGCTCGTACCAGACCGAGAAGAAAGTGATTTCCTTGCCGAATCGCTTGCCCTGCCGATAGCGCCGATAAAGGTAGTCCGGCAGGATGGTCACAAGCGAGCAGAGGATGAGTTCAAGCATGGCCGTGCACCTCCGCTTTTTGAGCGGGAGAGCCTTTGGCAGCGCTGTCGGTCTGCGGAGCCGCTCGCGCAGTCGTGACTTCGCTTTCCGGCGCAGCGCCCGCGATCTTCTCCACGGACCCGGCAATGCTGCGCAGCGGCGTGCCGAAATCCGGCAGGTCGATCAAGGCCAGCAGCAGCCCGGCAATCCAGAAGATATGCATGTGAGTGAAGAGCGATATCAGGCCGAGAACGGCGACGATCTCGAACTGCAGTTTCTGTGACCTGTGCGCCATGCGCTCAGGCAGGCTGTGCAACTTCCAATACAGGATGCCCACCGAAAAGATCGCCGCCACAAGGATAAGGGCTGTGAAGACCGTCAGCCCGTCCAGCTCGTTCGGCCCGGTAACAAAGAACGGGAGGTGATGAGGTGCCACCGGATGAATCTGTTCGCTCATAGCGTTCCCCTGCCAGAAGTCCGTGCAACCCCAAGTGTGCCCGATGGCAAAGAACCTGCAAGGGGAATTTTGTGGTGCACCCGGAAAATAAACGGCTCCCGGGCGATCTACGCCACTGCAGTCGCTTTTCCTTCTGGGCGGGGTCCCGCCGGGTTGCATGTCGCGATCATCGAGCTTGCAACACCGTCATCCGGAAACAGCCCAAGAATTTCTTCGTAGCTACGAACCGCGCCCTTGAGGTCTCCCCTTTCGAGGCATGTGGACGCCGCTCAGGTCATTCCAGCCAATTTTGCGTCGGCCGTACGAGCTTCGAGCTCAGGATCGGCGGTGTTTGCCAGTCCCATCAGCTCGTAGATCATGAATTCCTGCCTCCGTCCCTTGACCTGAACGCGACGCAGGGGTCTTGCCACGACCTGGGATGCAACGGCATTGAATACGCTGTCGCTGATGCAGATCGAGGTACCGAACGTCTTGTTGGTGCCCTTGAGCCGCGCCGCCACGTTAACCCCATCGCCAATCGCCGTATAGCTGAATCGCTCAGACGACCCGATGTTGCCGACCAGAACATCGGCGCAGTTCAGCCCTATCCGGATTCTCAACGTCGGTCTGCCAGCTCTCCGCCACTCCTCGTTGACTCCCTCCATTCTCCGCACGGCCCGCAAGGCGCCTGCGCAGCCCCGCAGCACATGATCTGGGATCGCCACCGGCGCCCCCCAGAACGCCATGATGCCATCGCCTATGAACTTATCAACGGCCCCCTGCTCGTCCGAAATGGCCCGGGTGACCTGCTCAAAGTAAACCGGCATTTGCTCGAGCAATGCATCCGGCGTTGATTGCTCGGCGTGGGTCGAGAAATTCTCGAGATCGGCGAACAGGATCGTCATGTCGCGCCTTTCCACCCCGAGATGCAGTGGAATTCCCGTTTTGATAAGGCCCCGGACCACCTCCACCGGTGCAAACGAGCAGAACGACTGCAGCGAGCTTCGCAGGAGCGCGGCGGCTGACTGAAGCTGCGCAATCTCCCGAACGTTGGAGGGAGAGATGGTGGGCTGGTCAAAAGCCGATGCTTCGACCGATTTCAGCTCCTGCGAGACGCCTTCGATGGGGCGCGAAAGTCGCCGGGACACAAAGTAGATCAACAAGAGTTCGGCTGCTGAGAGCGCAACAATGATGGTGACGATCTGCCGGTTTGTCCTCTTGAGTTCTCCGATAAAATCATCGGTTGGCGTGAGGACGACGGCCTCCCAGTGATGCCCAAAGTTGACGGGGAAACGCGTAAAGGAGGCACTCCACTCCTGCCCGTCACCAGGCGATCGGAACAGAAACTTGTCCTGCTTGTCTTGCCGCTGCAGACGGTAGGCTTCGCGGGCGTTCGCGTCGTCGATATTGTCCAGTCGAGCGACCTGCAGCCGGCCATCGACCGCCCGAACGCTCTTTTGACGGTCCGAAGCAGCGATCACATTGCCATCGCTAGGATTAGCGATGATAGTCGCGCTGTTTACACTTGCGCGGTGGCTCGCAAGAAACTGCGACAGCACGTTCAGCGTGATGCTGGCGCCAGCGGAGCCGATGAAATTGCCGTCTTGCAGGACCGGGACCCTGAGATTGATGATGGGAGAGCCGGTATCAACGTTGATCTGCGGCTCCACTACCGCGAGGTTTCTCGAATGCTTCGCCTCCGGATATCCCGACGTGTTGCGGTAGTCGGTCGTGGTCGGAACCGCGTATTCGCCGACGACATGACCCCACGTATCGAAAAACACCCGATGCCGGCTTCGGTTCTCACCCGCCGAAAAATCATCGATGAAATTGCGTGCCAGTTTGCATTGCGTGGAATTCTCCCGCGGATGTCGAGCCCGCGCTTCGTGCCGCTCTTGCGCATGACGGCCCAGTCCTGGTCGACGCTGTGGTGAACCGCCAGGAGTTGGCCATCCCGCCCAAGATCACGGCCGAAATGGCCAAGGGTTTTACGCTCTACATGGTCAAGGCCGTGCTCAGCGGCCGCACGGATGAGGTCGTCGAGCTCGCGCGCACCTATCTCTGGCGGTGATGCTGAAGGAGACGGATCATGGTCGCCCCGATACGGCGTTCCCTGTCTGACCGATGGTTCGGCAGCGCCGGCCTCTTGAAGCAGCGTGCAGTCTGTGCAGCGGATCGAAGTCGCTTCGTCATCCGCTGCGCGGCGGCGGCTTCCCTCGCCTACGAACTGGCGAGACTGGTCGGCCTGTCTCGCAGGAGAGCGTGACGGCAACGCTTGACTCAATCCAGGGACGTTTCGTCGGCACGTTCATCGGACTGGCCATAGCGCTGCTCGTCAACGCGGTTGAGCTCGCCAACCGGGAGAGCCGATCGAGCTGGAAGGAGTTTTTGGAAGCGTTGAAGGCCCGCGGCCTTCACGGTGTCGAGTTCGTCGTCTCTGACGATCATCCAGGGCTGAAGAAAGCGACCGCTGAAGTCCTCGCAGGGGTTTTCTGGCAGCGCTGTTATGTACGCTTCCTGCGCAATGCGCTCGACTACGTGCCGCGCAGGGTCGACGACGATTGTCTGCTCGAACTGCGATGGATGTACGACCGGCGTGACCTTGGCGAGGTGCGGCGCGATCTGGCGGCGTGGCTCAGCAAATGGGGCGGCAAATACCCCAAGCTCACCGGCTGGGTCGAGGAGAACATCGAGGAGACGCTCACCTAGTTCCGTCTGCCGCTGGTGCACCGCAAGCACATGAAGTCGACCAATATGCTCGAACGTCTCAACGAGGAGATCAGGCGGCGCACCTACGTGGTGCGAATCTTCCCCAACGCCGAGAGCTGTTTAAGGCTTGTGCGGGCGCTGACCGTCGAGCGCCATGAGGCCTGGCTCGAGGACCATCGCTATCTCAACATGGATCTGCTGAAGGAGCACCAGAAGGAGGCGTTACGCCAAGCGGCCTGACGATGCTCAGGCCCACCAAGGGGGTGCACGCCACCCCTCTCCACCGCCGTCGCTCGCCAGCGCTACGCTTTGGGCAAGCGAGCGACGGCGGCTCCGAGGGGATGGCTCGGCCGGACCCATGATCAATTTTGCTGAACTTGACGCACAGAACTCGCGCCGAGGCTAGTGTACGAGCCGCGGCTCCATCATGACCTATGAGTTCCCGACCTGCAGCGACGCGCATCTGCAGGCCGGCCACGCCCCCGGAGGGCGCTGGTCAGAGGCCCTCAATCTCGGTTAGAATGGGTACCGAAACGCTCTGAAGATCGGGGGGAACGACCCCGGCATCGCGGCGTGAAATCTGTTGGTCGGTTCTTGGTCCGCAGCGCCCTAGCCGGCGGAGCTATAGCAGAGTTTCCCGACGCGCGATCGCACAAAGCATTCGTGAGTTCTAGCCCGGCCTCGAGCGGAGCGCCCAGCTATCGCCGCAACTCAGGAGATACATTTTGGTCAGGGCTTAATGCGTTCGAGGCATTCGGAGCGGTGCCGCCCCCTGATGACGTCCTGCGGTTCATCTCGGCGCGGCCAAGTGCCGTAACGCCGAACTGAGTGACGGCTCCAGCGTCAAGGGTCCGCGGCAGGTCCGTAGGAACGACTGTAGAAAGGAGACCGCTGCTAAGCGGACCAGTTCAATCCCTAGGCACAAAGGAAAAACAATGAAAGGGGTTGTGTTCAATTTACTAGAAGCCGTAGTCCGGCGCGACTACGGTGACGACACGTGGGAAGCGCTCCTCGAGGCAGCCAACACCGACGGTGCGTATAGCTCGCTTGGCAACTACCCTGATGAGGAGATGATGAAGCTTGTCGGGGCGGCATCATCGGCGCTCAAGGTGCCCGCCGATGATGTTGTTCGCTGGTTCGGCCGAAACGCCTTGCCGCTTCTTGCGAAGAGGCATCCACATTTTTTCACGGCTCATAGATCGACACGCCCGTTTCTTCTTACCCTGAACGACGTCATCCACTCTGAGGTGCGCAAGCTGTATCCCGGGGCGGACGTGCCAGTATTCTCTTACGACACCTCCTCCTCGGAAGTTCTCCTGATGCACTACAAGTCGCCACGCAAGCTCTGCGCACTCGCGGAGGGATTCATCGAAGCTACCGCCGCCTACTACGCCGAAGAGCTTTCCCTAGACCAACCGGAATGCATGAAGCGGGGAGACGACAAGTGTGTGCTGCGAGTGTCCGTCAAGAAAGCGAGAGGCTGACGTATGGAGAGCCTCAATGAATCCGATATCCAACTTGCCCGATTGAAGAAGCGACTGGATCGGGAGCAGCGGGCGCGGGCTGAAAGCGAGGCGATTGCCGAGAAAGCACTCAGCGAGCTTTACACGAAGAAGAAGGAAATTGAACTGCTTCAGCTGATAACAGTCGCCGCGAATGAGGCTTCGACAGTGGACGACGCGATGCGAACCGCCCTCGACGGGGTGTGCGCCCATACAAGGTGGCCGGTCGGGCACGCTCATCTCAAGGACTCAGCGGGGGTGCTTATATCGACGAGTCTGTGGCATCTCGAAAATTCTGAACGATACAAAACGTTCCGCAAAGCTACCGAGGCCATGACGTTTGCCCCAAGCATCGGCTTGCCCGGTCGCGTTCTCGAGGAGAGAAAGCCTGCGTGGATCGTCGACGTGACCAAAGACGTCAATTTCCCTCGATCGAAGGCAGCACAAGACACGGGTCTGAGAGCCGGCTTCGCCTTTCCGGTGCTGGTTGGGGAAGAGGTCGCCGCTGTAATGGAATTTTTCTCTGACGAGCCGGCAGAGCCGGATGATGCCGTACTGACAATTATGGCCCATGTGGGCAGTCAGCTCGGGCGCGTCATCGAGCGACGGCGGGCCGAAGATGCGCTCAAGCTTGCGAGCCAACACAAATCTCAGTTTCTCGCCAACATGTCGCACGAATTGCGCACGCCGTTGAACGCGATCATCGGCATTACCGAAATGCTGCAGGAGGATGCGCGCGATTCCAACCGCGAGGACGAGTTTGAGCCGCTCGACCGCATCGTCCGCGCGGCCCGCCACTTACTGGCGCTCATCAACGACATCCTCGATTTGTCCAAGATCGAGGCCGGAAAAATGGATCTTCATGTGGGGTCGTTCGCGATCGCGCCCGTCGTCGAGGACGTGGTCAACACGGTCGGGACGCTCGCTGCCAAGAACCAAAACGCCCTCAGGCTCGAGTGTCCTCCCGAGATAGGGTTCATGTGTGCGGACCAGACTCGAATCCGCCAGGCGCTGCTCAATCTCGTCAGTAACGCGGCAAAATTCACAGAGAACGGCACGATCACGATCAACGCCAGTCGTACGATTGCAGAGACCGGCGAGTGGATTGTCATCTCCGTGTCGGACACGGGCATAGGCCTGACAGCCGAGCAGAAGGGGCGGTTGTTTCAGGACTTTGTACAGGCTGATGCCTCGACAACCCGCAGGTACGGAGGGACAGGGCTCGGGCTCGCGATCAGCCGACGCTTCTGCCAGATGATGGGGGGCGACATCACGGTCGAAAGCGAGCCCGGGCGGGGCTCGACATTCGCGATCCGCTTGCCGGCTGACGGGGCGCCGTCGCAGGCGCCGGTGCCGCCCAAAAGCCCTCCGCCCACGACACGCGCCAGATATTCTCACCGAGCTCCGCTCATTTTGGTCATCGATGACGACGATTCGGTGCGGAAGGTGACAACACACTTTCTTACGCGCGAAGGGTTTGCCGTGACGTCGGCAAGCGGCGGACAAGAGGGGCTTCGGCTCGCGCGTGAGCTGCAGCCAGACGCAATCACGCTGGATATCATGATGCCCGATCTCGATGGCTGGACCGTGCTTGCCGCGATCAAGGGCGACCCTGCAACGGCGGGCATTCCAGTGGTCCTGATGACGATCGTGGACGAGAAAAACCGCGGCTATTCGCTGGGCGCTGCCGATTACATGGTGAAACCGGTCGATTGGAGCGGGTTAGCCGGCGTTTTGCGCAGCATATGCAAGTCGGTTGGGCGGGGCGTGCTGGTCGTTGATGATGACGACACGATACGATCCGGTTTGCGGCGCGCGCTCCACGAAGGGGGGTGGCAGGTGGCGGAGGCCGAGAACGGGCGTGTCGCACTGGCGCGCCTTGCCGAGTCGCCGCCCGACGTGATCGTGGTCGATCTCATGATGCCCGAAATGGACGGTTTCGAGCTGCTCGACGCGCTGCGGAGCAACCCCGCATGGCGCGAGATCCCGGTATTGGTTCTTACCGCCAAGGATCTGACGGACGCCGACCGAGCGCGCCTGAACGGTGGAATCGAGCGCATCCTTCAGAAGCGCGATCGGCAGGAGCTGCTAGGCGAAGTTCTCGACGTTCTTGACCGATGCATCGAACGCCGCCGGGAGAGCGTCGCCGTGCCATGACCAAGGTCCTGTATGTGGAAGACAACGAAGACAACGTCTTTGTGTTGAAGAACCGGCTGACGCGCAAAGGCTACACCGTGTTGATCGCCTCCGACGGGGCCCAGGGCGTGTCCATGGCCGCGACGGAACAACCGGAGGTCATCCTGATGGATCTGAGCTTGCCGGTGCTCAATGGCTGGGAGGCAACGCGCCGCATCAAGGCCGGCGAAGAAACCCGGCACATTCCCATAATCGCTCTTACCGCCCACGCGATGATCGGGGACAGGGAAGAGGCGCTGGCCGCCGGCTGCGACGACTTCGATACCAAGCCGGTGGAGATCGCCCGGCTGATCGAAAAGATCCAGGCGCTCGTCGGGAAAGGCAACGTGTCGTGACCTCCGCCGAGGCCGCCCTTCTGGTCGTCGACGACAATGAGGACAACCGATACACGCTGGCGCGCCGCCTCAACCGTGAGGGCTACAAGAATCTCACAATGGTCCGCAACGGGCGCGAGGCGCTGGACAGGCTGAAGGCGCAACCCTTCGACCTCGTCCTGCTGGACATTATGATGCCCGACATGAACGGCTACGAGGTCCTCGAACAGGTGAAGGCCACGCCGGCGTTGCGCGACATTCCGATCATCATGATCTCATCTCTCGAGGAAATCGAGAGCGTCATCCGCTGCATCGAGCTCGGCGCTGAGGATTACCTGAGCAAACCGTTCAATCCGACGCTGCTCCGTGCGCGGCTCGGCGCATCGCTCGAAAAGAAGCGCCTGCGGGACGAGATTCGCAAGAACATGCTACGGCTGGCACAGGAGCTGCAGGCCGCGCGCGCGTTGCAGCTTGCCATGTTGCCGCGGCAGTTCCCGATCTGCTCGCCGTCGCATCCGATCGCCGTTCACGCTGTCATGGAGCCGGCAAGAGAAGTCGGCGGAGATCTGTACGACTGCTTCTATGCCGGCGAGCACACGTTCTGCTTTTTGGTCGGCGACGTCTGCGGCAAGGGTGCTTCCGCGGCGATGTTCATGGCGCGTGCCCGCAGTCTCGTGCGCATCACCGTCGCTCTCTGGCGGGAATGGCGCGCCGACGACCTCGATCCGGGAGAGTTGCTGGAAGCAGTCAACCGCGAGCTGTGCCAGGACAACGACGATTGCATGTTCGTGACGATGTTTCTGGGCTCCATCGACACTCGCAGCGGGCTCATTTCGTTCGTGAATGCCGGCCATCCTCGGCCTCATCTGGTTTCGAGCACCGGCGAGACCAAGCAGATCGACTCGAAGCCGGCGTTGCCGCTTGGCGTTCGGCGCGAGGCCCGGTTCCAGACGCGGACGCTTCAAATTCTTCCTGGCGATGCGCTGTTCGTGTGCTCGGACGGCGTATTCGAAGCGGTAAACGGCAAAGGAGACCTGTTCTCCATTGAGCGCATGGGGCAACTCTTGCGTCAGGCCAATGCGGCCGAGCCGCGGGAGATGGTTCGCATCATCAAGGACGCCGTCGATGCTTTCATGGGGACTGCTTCAAGAACAGACGATCTGACGGCGCTGGCGTTGCGGTGGCGGCCTGCCGAGACGGCCGAGCGTTCGATCGTGTGAAGTCCATGGCCCATGCAGTCGATGTCCGAATCCGCAATGACATTTCGGATATGGGCATCGTTCGCGACACCCTGGATAAGCTGGCTCGCGAGTTCCGCATCCCAGTGCGCGCCCTGACGCAATTGCAGGTGGCCCTCGACGAGGTCGTCAGTAACGTGATCAAATATTCCTGGAGCGACGGGGGGCAGCACGAGTTCCTCGTCCGGATCACGGTGCAACCGGACAGGGTGGATCTGGAGATTTTCGACGACGGCAGGGAGTTCGATCCGGTGACAGCACTTCTCCCCAACCATGCGCCCGAGGGGCAGCCTCGGCCCGGCGGGCGCGGCATTCACATCATCAAGAAGCTGGTCGATCGTTTCGCGTACGAGCGCATTGACGGGCGCAATCACACCACATTGAGCAAGACATGCGAGGTCGGCGCGGCAGTCCAAAGGAGTGAGAAATGAATGCCCTCAGTATCGGCCAGACGCGCGCCGGAGGCGTCTGTATCGTGACGCTTTCGGGTCGAATCGACAGCACAAGTGCCAGCGACATCATGGCGGAGCTCACGCGCCTGATCTCATCCGGCGAAAAATCGATCTTGGTCGATCTGGGCGCTGTGCTGTACCTCACCAGCGCCGCTTTCCGCGCGCTCCTGGTCGCAACTGATGAAGCCGAGCGCAAAGCGGCGAAACTTGCGCTGTGCAACCTTGCCGGCCACGTGCGCGAGCTGTTCGAAATGGGCGGCCTGCTCGACGTCTTCGCGATTCACAACTCGCGCGAGGAGGCGTTGAAACAGCTGGCCGGACCGCACGCGTCATGACCCGTCCGCCCGGTCTGATCTACGCTGTGGATGATCATCCGCCATGGGTGATTCTGGTCGTCTCGGCGTTGCAGCACATCGGGCTTATGGCGATCACGTTGATCTTCCCAATCATTATCGCGCGCGAGGCAAATCTCTCTGGAACGCAATTTCTCGATCTGGTCTCGCTATCGATGCTTGGACTTGGCGTTGCAAATGTATGCTTTTGCATCCGATCGAAATTCTTCGGATCTGGCTATCTTTGTGGAGCCGCCTATACGGCAATCTTTCTCGGCCCTTCACTGTTCGCGCTGCAGCAGGGTGGTCTTGCGCTGGTTTTCGGCATGACGATCATTGGCGGGTTGGTGCAGATCGCCATCGCGCCGCTTCTCCACCGCTTGCGAGCGCTGCTGCCTTCTGAAATCGCCGGTCTCGTGATTGCGGTGGTCGGTCTCACTCTGGCGGGGCTTGGCGTGCGCTATGGGCTGGGCATCAATGCGCAGCAACAGAAGATCAACCCGGATTATGTGATCGTGGCCGGGGCCTCGCTCGTCACCATGACGGTGCTGAACATCTGGTCAAAAGGTTATGGCAGGATGTTCTGCGTGCTAATCGGGATGCTGGTCGGATATGCCGTCAGCGCCGGCCTCGGGATATTTGATCTAGCCAGGATCGTCCCGGAGGGAGGATTGGGCGTTCTACGCTTGCCGCGGATTCAGCATGTGGGCTGGTCGGTTGATCCGGTGCTGATCGCCCCCTTTGTGGTTGCATCGCTGGCCGCCACACTCCGCGCTATGGGCGACGTGTCGAATGCGCAGCGCATCAACGATGCCGACTGGGTCCGTCCCAACTTCGGGTCGCTCGCGGGCGGCGTATCGGCCAACGGCGTCGCCGTCATGTTTTGCGGGCTGGTCGGCAGTTGCGGCATCAACACCTACAGCTCGACCATCGGATTATCTGGCGCGACCGGCGTGACCAGCCGCAGTGTCGGCTACGCGATCGGACTCGGATTCTGCGCGCTCGCCTTCGTTCCGCCCATGGCCGTGGCGTTGGCGGCGATGCCGCTGCCAGTAATGGGCGCTGCGCTTTTTTTCACGGCCGCCTTCGTGTTCACCAGTGGATTGCAGATGATCACAGCGCGTATGCTCGACGCTCGCAAGACGCTGGTCATCGGCTTCTCCTTTGCAATGGCGGTAGTCGCTGACCTCTATCACGAGGCCCTGATGGGAGTACCGATCGTTCTGCAGCCAATCTTCGGGAACTCCCTGGTCTTGGGCACGGTCTGTGCCGTCGTGCTGAACCTGATCATGCGTATTGGCGTGCGTCAGCAGGCTTCCATCAAGCTGGCGCCCGGCGGTATCAATCGCGAAGCCGTGGAGCGGTTCCTTTCGGAGCAAGGTGCGCGCTGGGCAGCGCGGCGGGACATCATGCACCGGGCAATCTTCGGCGTGGTCCAGGTACTCGAAGTGGTTGGTGATCCGCCTGGCGGCGTCGAGGTCGAGGCGAGCTTCGATGAATTCAACCTCGATATACGGATCCGCTACGTCGGTGCGCCGCTGACCATTCCGGAGCGCAAGCCCTCGCCAAAGGAGATCGTAGAAAGCGAGCACGGCGAGCGGCTGCTTGCCGGCTATCTGCTCCGTCAAAGCGCCGACCACATCAACGCACAGGGAAACGGCGCATCTGTCGAGATGATACTGCACTACGACCATTGAGACGAAGGCTCATGGCCCTTTCCTCAGGCTTGCGGTTCAAGCCGAATGGCCTCTCCGCGCCGCGAGGTCGCACTTTGACACCAGAGCCGACGTGGCAGCTTAGAGGAGCAGGAAAGAAGTCGTTACCGCGACCGCTACCGTCAGGGGTACAAAATCGCAGAAGATCGTAGTTCGGCGGGCAAAATCGTGCCGCTTGGTAGCGGGGGAGCGTTACCAACCCACGCCGACATCGCCGCCAATTTTCCGCGTGAAGTTCGCTGCAAGCTCGACCCGTTAGGTCGTAGATATGACTACAACTCTCTGCGACCACCGAACGCCGCCAGAAGCCGAATTCTGTCCGCTAAAGAGAACGCGTCAGCCGGGCGGTACAGCATTTGGTACAGCATGGCGCAAGGCGATCGCGCTTAAGTGCTGACGATGCTTCGCTTTTCGCGATGTCCCGGTCCAATCCATCATCGGTGCCGTGGAGAATTTCCAGCCTAACCTATTCATTTCTTTTGGCTTTTTACGACCACTTGGTACTATAAGAGAATTGGACCGACTGAAGAATTTGCAGTCCCCAAACCTTACGCCGCTGGCTCTTCTACGATCATATTCGCTCAAATTGGAAGCCAAATTGCCGTCTCGATGCACGCATGATGCACACGGGAATGAGTGCACACGCACAGCGAACTCCGCAAGATCCGGTTCCCAGATCTGTCTCCGACAACGCGGGAGGAATTGGCTAAAGAGCGCGCCGCTATATCAGCAGTTAGAGCCAAGGGCGGCTATCCGCTGAACCGCTCGCAGTTTTGTGCGCCAGAAGACCGATCTTCTCAGCGTCGTTCATCAATTCGATCCGAGTCTAGCACGTGACGATGACGGACGAGTCAGGAGCGCCCGCACCACTCGGCTGATCCACCTTCGGAATCGATACTATTCAGCGTCTGAGCTCCGTCGGGCGGCTGGAGCCTGCTCGCGAGCTGCCGGCGAAGGCTTGAAGTCCGGAAATCGACTTAGTATCGCAGCCTTCAAGAATCTGAAATGCGAGATCGTTGTGGCAAGCTCTCCTAGACGACGTTGACCGTTCGCGATCTCGCTATTGAACAGATCTTGATGGTGTTTATCGAGTGGTTCTCGCTCAAGATACTCGTCCGTGGCATTTCCCTGGGTCACAGCGGCGCGTGCCAGGACATCTTCAACCCGTCGACTGAGACCCGATTGCTCCTGTTCGGCCGAATGAAGCGCATGCTGGACGGCGTCGAGGATGGCACTGACGCGCGCATGATCGGTTTCGGCATCGCGCTCGGGTGATCGCGCCTTGAATTCCTCGCCCCCCAGCCGAGCCTCAAGGAAGTTATGCAACCTGGCGCGCCAAAACAGCTGGAACATTTTCGCTATCTCCGGTCCAAAGCCGTAGTCGCTAAGCATAGCGTCGCAAACACACCCGATCTTGGTCAACAACGCCTAAACTTCGAGCCGATGGCCCGTCGGGGGCAGAAAGTAACAGCCATTCCAATCGATCCCCTGCTATCTTCACAAGGGCATCTGCCACATGGGCATCTCGACCGGGGATTGCAAGTTGAGCGGCCTCAAGCGCAACGGCGATCGCAAATGATGATCAGACCAGACGGATTGAATGGCGCGGGCACGCCACGACCATGAACCCAGCTGCCATCGCATAAGCGGCAAAGCGCTCGCAATCCGCGCCGATCTCGCTAATGGTTGGCCTCATTCCGAGAGGAACGAGAGTATCGTAGATGATGAAGCCGACGGACAAAAAAGCGGCAATCTTTGTCAAATCACCTCCGAGTGCAGCTTGTTGACCAAACCGGAGATTACGCCACTTTCATTTTCGAAGCACTCCCGCTACGCCACCCGACAAGCGAGAGCACGTCGGTGGTGTTGGTCTTCATTGAACCGCGGACACTCTTTGGCTGGCGCCGCCAGACCCAATGCCTTATCATTGGCAGATAGACCCGACGATGAAACTTGCGCAAATGCGGTGCCGGAGGTGGCCCTGATGTTCCAGGCCTATCTCCTCGAACCGGCCGGCTGAGCGACGCTTGAAACGGCATGGCAATCCATATCCGAAATCACTTCGGGGGGCTTTTTGATGTCTCGACCTATGTACGCACCATCAAGGTGCCGCCGAAAGGGGCTTTACCGAGCTCAAGAAGGTGAAAGGCGAACCGAAAAGCGCGGAGCAGTTGGAACGTCAGCCTTTCGGCAGGGTTTTACTCGACCGTGATGGGACGCGCATCTTGGAGGCCAGCGTGAGTGTCCGCTATTTCAAGTAAGCCTCCGGTCAGCATCTCGGCCGCATGAGCACCGCCTGAAACTTCGTTATTTAGAAACGTGACTCATCCAAAGGAGTTACCGAATGACGATACTGATCACGGGAGGCGCCGGGTTCATTGGCGGCCATACAGTTCTCGCTTTTCTCGATCGGGGCGAAATTCCAATTGTTTTGGATGATCTGTCGACCGGCAACAGAGCGGCAATCCCATCAGATGTCCCCTTCTTTGCCGGCGATGTCGGTGATACGGAGTTAGTATTGCGTCTTGTACAAAACCATAGGATTGACGCGATCCTACATTTCGCGGCCAAAATAGTCGTTCCGGAATCGGTAGCCGATCCGCTTAACTATTATCTCAACAACACGGTCAAAACACATGCTCTGCTACAAGCAGCGGTGAGAGGAAAGGTGAAGCATTTTGTTTTCTCTTCCACTGCGGCAGTTTATGGCAACACAGGTTCTAAGTCTGTAAGCGAGACCGCTGATCCAGCGCCGCTTTCGCCTTATGGAAGGTCAAAGCTGATGTCGGAGTATATGCTGGTTGATGCAGGCGAGGCATATGATCTGCGGTATGTGATCCTGCGCTACTTTAACGTAGCGGGGGCCGATCCTGCCGGGCGTCTTGGTCAATCGACACCTGGTGCGACGCATCTAATCAAAGTGGCCCTTGAGACGGCACTTCGGCGACGCACCTACATGAGTATTTATGGCAGCGACTACCCGACACCCGACGGGACGTGTGTGCGAGATTACGTGCATGTCTCCGATTTGGCTCGGGCGCATCTCGCGGCGCTCGATCATCTGCGGAATGGTGGTGAGTCGCGAACGCTCAATTGCGGCTATGGACGGGGATACTCAGTCAGAGAAGTCGTTGACACAGTAAGGAATATCACGGGAGTTGATTTCGAAATTCGCCAAGCGCCCCGCCGAGAGGGAGATCCCGCCTCAATTGTTGCAAATAGCGATCAACTTATGAAGCTGGGATGGAAGCCAGAATTAAATGATTTGGCAAAGATGATCGAGCATGCCCACAACTGGGAAAGCAAATTGATAGCAGCTGAGTCCCGAACTGCCATCCGTTAGCGAGGTCCACCAGTAGCCAGTCTTTAGCAAATATGTCGCGAACGCGACGAGCGGTTTTCCAGCCCGGCCGCCCGTCCCGCGCTGTCCATTGGTTCAGCGCTGAAGCCCGGCGTTACACGGCCAACCCGGTGCTTCTCCTGGTTAATCCTCGAACCATTTCCGCTCCACTACACCTGCGCGAGGCAGGCGCCACATCGTCTGGCTGGCTCCAAGGGCCAGTGGCGCCGTCGAAAGTCCTAAGCTAGTATTCCAATCGAGCCGCTCACTGGGGCGATCGATGCCGTCCACTCCTAGAAACATAGTGTTTGTCATTAACTCGCTCGCAGCCGGTGGGGCAGAGCGTGCGCTAACCGATTTGCTGGCGTACCTGCAGGATGATCTTCGGCAATACACCGTCCATCTTGTGCTTCTCGACGTCGAAGAACAGCGGCACGCCGTGCCACCTTATGTACGAAAACATATTCTCGACGCCAAATTCGGTATGCTCTCAAGCATTGTTTTGCTTGGTCGACTCTTGAGAGAGTTAACCCCTGCGGTAACGTTGAGTTTCCTCAATCGGGCGAACTGCGCAAATGTCGTTTCGTCCAAGATTCTCGGATATCCATGCATAATCAGCGAGCGTGTTCACACCACCAGCCATTTCGGGACCGGCGTTGGCGCCGCGATCAACAAGGCAATCGTGCGGCTCACGTATCGCCTTGCAGACCAAGTGATCGCCGTATCAGAAGGCGTCAAAGATGAGCTGATTACTAATTTTGGTGTGCGCGAGACGAAGGTTCGCGTAATCTACAACCCCATTAATATCGGGCGTATTTGTGAAAGAGCATCAGAGGCGCCCAGTATAACACTCCCAAAACCATACATACTGGGCATGGGACGCCTGGTTCCCAACAAGAACTTTCGGCTACTGATTGAATCGTATTGGTCGTCGGGTATTAGCGAGAATTTGGTTATTCTCGGTGAGGGCAGCGAGCGCAGCGACCTCGAGATGCTCGTATCGAAGCTCGGCCTGCGCGAACGCGTTCTCCTGCCGGGCTACGTGCAGAATCCGTACCCGGTTCTTAGGGGCGCGCGCCTGTTCGTATCCTCCTCAAATGCAGAGGGGTTTCCGAACGCGCTGATTGAGGCAATGGCTTTGGGCTGCCCAGTTGTGGCAACTGACTGCAACGCGGGGCCAATGGAGATATTGACGCAGAAAATGGCTCCCCGCCCCTCCGAGGTGACACTCGCAGAATATGGAATCTTGGTCCCCGTCAGCTCAGCGAAATTGTTAACTGATGCGATCCGTATCGCCAGCCGCGAGGACATCAGAGACCAGTACTCACAACGCGGCAAGCAGCGTGCGCGAGATTTTGGGATACGTAGTTCAGTTGACCAATACAGGTCGGCCATAGCGTCATATGCTTCCGTTTGATTTTGCACCATGCGGGCTGGCCTTCTGCTGCAGGATGTCCGCGCATCTGAGGCTGTGTGGGGCACGCATGTTCTCGACCGGATCCGAGCCGCCCGAACTATCCCCGTGACGAGTCCTCCACGACGTAGCTCGCTGGTCGTCAAGCGCCGAATGTCGACGGGGAAATGTGTCAGCTGAGGCGAAATGGCTTCGGTCGGGGGACCGCTATGATCTGTTCCTGATGGATGAGACGATTGTACGATTTCGTGATCTGCTGATGACCTCAACGGGTGTATTCTACGCAATTACTCCAGGATGCCAACGCGACCATGCCGAGGGAGAGGTGGCTGGCCGTTGGTTGACAGTTGGGGAATTACTGATGATCACCAAACGCGCGCTGGGATTGGGTGCAATTAGCGCCGTGGCGGCAAGTTTCGCGCTGCCGTTCCGTGTCGAACGATCAGCTGAGGCGGACGAGAGGCGCGAAAGCGGTGAACGCAAGTCGTTTGCAAACCGCAGGTACATCACTCCGGTGGGGTCTGGCAATCGGTCCGGAACCGATTGGCAGAACGCAGCAACGCTCGTCGACATTAACGAAATGATCCGGCTCGCCGGTCCCGGCGGCACGGTTAATCTGCTGGCCGGCGACGAACCTTTTCGAATTACTGACCCGATCGCCATTTCACGTGGCGGCGTGTCGCATGCGCCGGTCAAGGTCATGGGTATCGACAGCGCCGGCGCACCGGCCAAGGCCCGCGTCGTCGGCACGCGCACGAGTCCGTATCCCACTACTCGCGAAGACTTTGCTGCGATGGACCGAGGTAGCGACGTGTTCCGACTCAAGGCCGGTGCCGATCACCTCCACTTTTCATTCCTGGAGTTTCAGAATATCGGCAATGGGGCGTTCTTGGTCCAAGCAAACATAGCGGCTTTAACACTGGAAGATATCATCGCCACGAACGCAACGCGCTTCTTTGAGCGCGATTCCAACAAAATGTGCACGGTCACCGACCTTAAAGTTAGGCGTGTTTCCGTCGATGGCTTCTCGAAGTCCGCTTTCCGCCTCGACCAAAATACGTCGAATGTTGTGATGGAAGATGTGTTCGGCGATAGCATGCGCCAGGATTTCGACAATTTCGCGGAGGGGGTGGATCTATCGGGCAATGTGCATGACGTGGTTTTCCGTCGCTGCGTCATGCGCAACTCACAACAGACGCGCGGGCCTGATGATTTCTGGAATGGCGATGGCTTTACCTCCGAATTGGGCACGCACAGCATCCTCTTCGAGGATTGTATCGCGAGCGGGAACACGGACGCTGGCTTCGATCTCAAGTCGAATAACGTGACCCTGCTGCGCTGCAAGAGCTATGGCAACGCCGCCAACTTCAAGCTCTGGGGCAAGGAGAAGGTGGTGATGCAGGAGTGCGTCTCTGAAAATCCGATCCAATACGGTGGCAACCAGAGCCCGACGCACATTACCGCTCCTTGGGGAGCCAAGGTGATCGTGAAGAATTGCCGTTTCACAGACCGAAATCGCGACGCAACTGTGTATCATACAGATGCGAACGACACAGTGAAGCCGCCGGTTGGCTCGACTATTACCGTCACCGGCTCGGGCGTAAACAGTTCGGGTAAGCTTTCATTCGTTGATCTCAACTCCAAAGTTTTCATCGACGGGGTCGAGCAACCTCTTGACGGGCGTTGATGAACTCCCGGACAGGACGCTAAGTCTCGGAAGAGAGGATACCAACTCCTACTGTTTCGGTGTGCTGGAATGTTCAGGCGCCTAAACCTGCAACGTTGGAGGAAGGCGGTCGATTCCTTCGGCCGTTGGCGAGGAACTGTAGCATATTTCCTTTTCGCATGGCATCGGGTGATCAGGTCCGGCAATAAGGTGACGGAAATGCGAATCCCGACCGTGACACATCCGATCCGTCTGCGTCCCGCGACGACCGACTGGGTCATCATGGAGCAGATTTATATTGATCAGGCGTTTAGCCTGTCACAGTGGCCGGAGCACGAGCGCGCCATCCATATACGTTACGAAAATGCCATAGCGCGTGGTCTGACTCCTGTCATCGTGGATTGCGGCGCACATATCGGCTTAGCCACGCTGTGGTTCGCGGTAAAATTCCCTCGTGCTCGCATCTTCGCGATCGAGCCGGCGTCCGAAAATTTCGATATTCTGTGCTGGAACGTTAAGCCTTATCCGAACATCACACCGATCCATGCCGCCGTATGGGATCACGAGGCACAGGTCCGGTTGGTCAATGCGGGCAACGAACCATGGGCATGGGAGACGAGAGAGTATAATTCCGGGGAAGTGCCGACCGTCACCATACCCGGTCTTTTGGGCCGCGAGCCCGATAGCGTTCCTCTCGTCGTCAAGATCGATATCGAGGGTAGTGAGATTGAAGTATTTCGCACCAACCTGGAATGGATCGAGCGAACGCCTTTGATCGTCGTCGAGCTGCACGATTGGCAAGGCGGCTGGCGCGGGACGGGGCACGCCGTGTTCTCGGGCCTCAGTACCCATCCCCGTGATTACATGCAACGCGGTGATAATATGTTTTCATTTGCTCACCATACGTCGCCCTCGGCCTGAGCGGAGTGAACGACAGACGATTTCGTCCGAGTGGACGCGCCGGAACGGGGCCTTCGTCCGTGATCGGCTGGAAACCGGCAGTCCCCGGAAACGGCATCAAGACGGAGTTCAGGTTGTTCGGCGCCTGCTCCCAGGTTCTGGCCTTGCCATCGGCACGCCAGAATTCGGTCTCCAAAAATTCGCGAGACTCTCCGGGCAGTTCGTCGGCTATTCCAGCTTGGCATGTGTATCGTACCAGCCAACCATTGGCTTCCCGCGCACCCATCCCAGCAACCGAGTGATCCCCTTCCCGCCTGGCAAGCGCGACAAAATCGCGTTATCGCGAAATAGTCGGTAGCCTGCAAAAATGCCCCGATATTCTTGCAGGCATTGGTCGTAGCTCAACCACGCCCCGGGAAGGTCATCCCCAAACGGACCAGACGCACTGTCTCCGAAGACGTAATAGAGAGGATCGCCGCGGAGGGTCGTGGTCGCAATTTGGGTCCGTTGCATGCGAGCCTGCTGAACCGGCTTAAAGCCGTGGTAACCGAGATCCCGCAGAGCATCCAGTTGAGCGACGATCCGCGAAAAATCGAGCTCTTCGGCCTCGATCGAGATGTAGCACGGGCGATCCTTAAGTCTGTGCAGCCCGTCCAAAACCAGATGATCGGCGCCCTCGATATCCACCTTCAAGTAGAAAGGGACTCCGAAGGTCAAAAAGGCTTCCACGACATCGACCCGCACGACTTCGACTTTGACCGATCTGGCTCCACTCTTCTCGTTCCGTTCCGCCCAGCTTGCATCGATCGTGCCCCAAACGGATTTCTGCAAATTCTTGTAGAAAGCAACGCGTTCACCTGCCATTGCAGGCGCGATAGCCCCCTCAACTATTTGCAATCGCCCCTCTGCAATCGCATCTCGGAATCGCGCCTTGCAGTGGGCGACGAGGTCCGGATCCGCTTCGAAGGCGACTACCCGGAAACCTTTCTTGAGATAGAAGTCGGTGTCTTCGCCTCTATGCAGTCCAATGTCGAAAATCAGATCCGGCTGATAGGCCATGTGCGCAGCCTCTCCAAGCAGTCAACGCATGATCGCGTGTGGTCCTCCGAGCGGTGCCAATAGTGTTAACGGAACTGGCTTCCTGTCCCGCGCCTGGGAATTCCGATCACTCCGCTGGTCCAAAGCACAAACCGCCGAATGAGCTGCTGTATTGGCACGGGCACGTACGAGAGAGAAAGCAAAATAAAGTAACGGTACGGATCGATCGAAACAAAGAAGCCACGATAAATCTCGGGCGATACGCGTTCGCGCTGATGAACTGCGCGTGCATATTCTAAGACCTCGTGATTGAAAAGCCGCATGAGCAAACGGCGTCGTTTCCCTGACGACTGAGTTATCAGGTCCTCGAGAGTCGCGCAGACACAATGGCGCACATGGGTAGTAATTGATTGCTGCATCTGGCCCGGTATTGAGCGATAGTATGAGCTGCAGATTCGCGGCGAGGCGAGCGCATCAGCGATGTACAATAATCGCAACCACATCTCCTTGTCTTCGCCGCGGCGGCAACGCTCCTGGAAGAGGCCTGCTTCGATCACCATGTCGCGGCGAAGAACAACACCGGAGCACATCACTGGGCAAGAGCCCAGGCGCAGCCAAGTCGAAACGAAACTATCGAAATTCAGCTGCGTGAAGCCTAGCTGATCGCGGGATGCGCTATACGGGTCACGCGTCACACCGCTGGACCAGATGTTCTCCCAGCCCGTGAAGAGCATTCCTGTACGATCGCTTGCTCGGGTAAGAAGCTTTTCGATTTCCTCGATAAAGTCTTCACGCCAGCTGTCATCCGCATCCAGAAGTGCAATCCAACGCGATCTTGCAGATCGAATTCCGACATTCCGAGTCGCGGGCAGACCTCTCTGCTGGGGGTCGGTTCGCCGGAGCAGCCGTATTCTCGGGTCTTGAAATCGCGCTACCTTGTCGATACTGCTGTCAGTCGAAGCGTCGTCAACGATAATGATCTCGTCGACGGGTCTGGTTTGGGCCATGACCGAAGTGATCGCGCGGGCAATATAGTGCTCTTTGTTGTAGAGCGGGATCACGACAGCAAATGTGTTCGTGGACATGAGCAGCCCGCCTCGTGCACCGCTGCGTTATCTGCGCCACAATTGTATACGACGCACATCGTGGCGTCACGCACTGAATGGAGCCAGAGTGAAGCCGGTTCCAGCGTTCGTAGCTCGATGGCCGTTTTTCAAGCTAGGTGGAAAGCCCTGACCAATATGCCGAGGTTCGAATGCATCCCCTATTTGAAAACTCAAGCCGCGGGCTGAAGCTGGAAGCACAACGGGCAAGCGTTCTGAACCTCAGCGGTCGTGGCATAGATCTCTTTTTCCAGTTTGCTGTCCTGACCGTTTTGGCGCGGCTGCTCGCCCCTGCTGATTTTGGGGTTTTCGCGATGGCAACCGCCTTCCTCTGGATCATTATGAATTTCAGCGACTTGGGGCTTGCCATGGCGTTGCTTCAGCAGCCCGATTTGAACGAGCGGCAGGCATCCGCCGTTTTCCGAATCAATTTGTTGGCCGGGCTCGCTTTCGCGGGGCTATTCCTAGCGTGCTCGCCCTTGCTTGGCTGGTTCTATCACGATTCTCGGGTGACGCATGTAGCGGCCGTCCTGAGTCTTACGTTTGTTGTTTCTGGGCTCACGGGCGTGCAACTGACACTGCTCCGGCGAGCGTTGAGATTCGATGTATTGTTGCGCGCTCAGATTGCCGCGTCCGTCGTTTCGTCGGTAGCGGGAGTTACCCTAGCGCTCGAGGGCGCGGGCTATTGGGCCTTAGCAGCCCGTGCGCTCGCCGATCCGCTCACTTACGCCGTGGTGGCCTGGACGTCGTCGGGTTGGCTGCCTGGCCGGGCCGAATGGGATCAAACTACCAAACTCCTGCTGCGCTACGGTGGCTATTACCTCGGGTTCAATCTTCTCTCTTCGATTGGCCGACAAGCGGATAGCATTCTGCTCGGTTGGCGCTTCGGAAGCGTCGAACTAGGGGCCTACACCGTGGCAACCCGGCTCTTTTATTTTCCCGTTGTACAAATTTCTTGGCCACTTGGCTACGTTATGATTCCTGCTCTTAGCCGCCTCCGGGATGACCCTGATCGGCTGAAAAGGTGGTATTCGAAGCTCCTCCGGCTGGTGACTTTTGTAGCCTTCCCGCCTCTTTTCAGTTTGGCGATCTGCGCAGATGACGTTGTATATCTGGTCGCTGGTCCGCAGTGGGCCAAAGCGGCTGATATCCTAAGGGTTCTCGGTCCAATTGGTGCGCTACAGGTGGGCGCTGCCACCATTGACTGGCTGATGGCCTCGCAGGGACAAGCGCGCCGCTCACTTGTTTTGGAGGCAGCTAGAACAACTACGTATCTGGTGTGCGTCATTATTGGACTTTACTGGGGAGCAATTGGCGTCGCGACCGGGCTCGCGGCAGCGAATCTGCTGTTGTTCATTCCTGGATTGGTCTACGCCTTAAAAGGCACGTCAATCCGTCTCGTCGACGTCCTGAAAGCTCTGTTGCCGTGTATCACGTTGATGATTCTGACGGTGACTGCGGTATTCGCGCTGAGGCTTTTCGCGCAAGATTGGAATCAAATTGTACGCTTGCTGGTTACAGGTGCGGTGATCACCGGCATTATGATCTGCGGGGCGGCCCTGGTTTACGGTCATTCGTTCTTGAATCCTCGTTTTCTCATATCAAGCCTGACGTCAACGCTGTTCGCCGAGCGTCGCTAAACTTGTCGGCTTGAGATGTCGATTCGAACCGAACGACGACTTCTAAACACGATTGCGCGTTGGGGAACATACGCCCTGGGCACTGAAGAGAGCGCCAGCCGCGTGTCTAACATCGCTCCAACCGACCAATTGCCATCCGATAGTGCACCGCCACGGTGACCATAATGGGGCCCTACTAACGCCACGAAGAAGGCGGGGTTCCGCGTCTGCTGGCGCTTGTATAAGCAGGCCACCAGGTGCATCATGTTGGCGATCCGTAAATCGCTTGGCGCACCTACAGACACGAGGTTAATCCCGCAACGCTACACGCATCATCGTGGCGTCGCACCGTAAACGGCACAGCCAAGGTCACGCTCAATCTGTTACGCAGAACGCGAGATGATGTACTCGGTTCAAAGAACAGTCGCTGCCGTCCTGAAGGCGGTCCTACCGGACGCGATGGTTCGAAGGCTTCAACTCCGGTGGAAGCAAGCAGCCATACGGAGACTTCTGATTTGGCCGCCAATTGGCACTGTCGCGTCGCATGATCTCCTGCGCCGCACTACTCCGATCAGTCGGGAGTACGGCGCCGATCGCGGCACCACTATTGATCGATACTACATTGAAAGTTTTCTGAGCCGCCATTCGGGCGACGTTCGCGGCACCGTACTTGAAGTACACAATGACACCTATACGCAACGGTTTGGCAAAGAGCGAGTAACGCGAAGTGAGGTTCTAAGCATCTCACCAGGGAGCAAGGTAACGATCATTGCCGATCTAACTTCGGCTGATCATATCCCGTCAAATACGTTCAACTGCATCATTCTGACTCAAACACTCCAATACATTTATGACTTACCTGCTGCGGCGGCTACGATACACCGAATTCTCGCCCACGGGGGCGTGCTCCTCGCGACTGTTCCAGGCATATGCTGCTTAGGGCCCGAAGTGACGGTTTGGCCGTGTTATTGGGGGTTTAGACCAGCATCGTTGCGCAAGCTCATTACCGACGTTTTCCCTGAACGCAGCGTTTCGGTCGAATCGGCTGGAAACGTGCTTGCGGCTGTCGCATTTCTGCACGGGCTCGCCCTTGAAGAGGTGAACCGCGCCGCACTCGATGCGCATGATTCTGCCTATCCAGTGATCGTAAGCGTTCGGGCCGTCAAATGATCTCGATCCTGAAGAGCACGGCAAAGAGATCGGTGAGCGGCGTTCGGCGGATGCTTAACTCTGCCCCCTCATCCCGACCTATGATTCTGATGTACCATCGAGTTTCTACGACACGTCACGATCCCTGGGGTCTGACTGTCACGCCTGAGAATTTTGTCGAACATATTGAATTGATTGTGCGCAATCGTCGTGTCATGTCCTTGCGGGATTTTTTCCAGCGATTTCGCTCGAATACACTGCCGCGCGGGGCAGTCGCTATCACTTTTGACGACGGCTATGCGGATAATTTCTATCTCGTCGCCCCCTTGCTAAAAAGGTTCGACATACCTGCAACCTTATTCATCACAACCGGCTATCTAGACCGGCCCGAATTCTGGTGGGATGAGCTAGACCGATTGCTGTTTTTGTCTTCATCCCTGCCGTCCGAGCTCGATCTCACCATAAACGGGAAACAATGGCTTTTTCGGCGACCTTGGATCGAGTCGTTGTCAAGCGGCAGATGGCTTGAGAGACAAAATAGACCGAGTTCTCGGCACAAATTGCTGCGTCAAATTTGGCAACAGATGAGAGCGGTTTCGCCTGAGGCTCGGGAAGATGTACTCCGGCAGCTGCGCCGCCGTCTAAGCCGTTCAGATGACGCAGACGCGCCATTTGAACATCGGCCTATGACGAAAGAAGAGGTTGCCAGTTTCTCGCAGGACGAATTGATCGACATCGGAGCTCACACCCTATCTCACCCCAAACTTTCTACCCAACCGCCATTGGCTCAGCATCTCGAAATTAGCCGGAGCAAAGAGATCTGCGAGGAGCTCATCGGCCGTGAGGTCGTCAGCTTCTCCTACCCATTCGGCGATAAATCGGCCCAGACAATGTTGCTGGTACGCCGCGCTAATTTACAATTGGCATGCACCACCAGATCCGGTCCAGTGCGACCGACCGACGATTGCTTCGATCTCCCTCGTTTTTGGGTATCCAACTGGAATGGCGAGGAGTTGGACGCCAAGTTGAGGGAGTACTCCTAGCCCAATTTCGGCAACGAGATCTGGTGGTCGAGAACCCGATGGAGAGGCGGAAGATGGAGCAGTTAGGCGTGGCCGAAACTGCGCGCCTTGAGGTTTAGCGGCTTAATAAGGTGAGAGCGGGAAGTTTTCAGCGGAGTACGGAGGATGCCAATCGCCATCAGAGTCCGGCAGCTCCTTTCTCGGAACCGGAAAGACTTGCTGTGGCTGGGGTATGTCTTAGGCATTGCTCCCTGGGCGCACCGCGCGGCCCGACCGCTGCACCAGTTGCAACGTTGGCTGGTGCGTTACCAGCGGCAGCGGGACGTTGATCACCGGATGGAGTTGCTGCGCGCGCGGATCGCACGCGCATGTTTGACGCAGGGCGATCATCGTGTTGCTGTGGCGGACTTGTCTCCTGAACTCGACGCTACTTGCCGACCGCTCAGAAGCACCAACGAGGAAATAGCTCTCGCCGACATCGATCAGGATGGTTTACTCAGCCCTCGCTTCGAACCGTTCTGGGATGCGCCGCGCGTTGATGCCAACGGATTCCTGCCACGAGGCCGCTTCGAACTTACGGTGGTGGATCGTAACGGATGGGTGGCGGTGCGCAAAAATTTCCGCGGAGACAAGGTCGCCTTCGTTAATGAGCTTGAAGCCACTCTCGATCTCAAAGCCGCAGGGTGCAATGTCCCGGCAATTTTCGACGTCGACTTCGAACGGCTTGCGATCACCTATGCTTATATCGACGGAGTAGTCGTACGCGAGGCCCTGGCTCAAGCTGGAGCGCCAATACGGGATCGGGACGTGACGCCCGTGCGCTCCCCCATCGCAAACCGTATCATCAGCAACAGAGTGTACAATAAGCGAATTGTAGCCGGACGAGGCCTCATTGAAGACGTTCTGGATGCCAAGACGATCGCGAGCGTCGGCGAGGGTCTGCTCGCGATCCATCGCGCGGGTTACGCGCTAGAGGACGTGAAGTACGGTAACGTCATCATCGAAGCGGCGACTGGCATTCCCTACTTCGTTGATTGCGAGCGAGCATTGCCATTGCGTCAGTTCTCTCCCACGACCGCAACCTTTCTGCGCGATCGTGATGCGGACAAGCTCAACTCGCATTTCGGCACCCATCTACTCACGGCGGCGCAATTACGACGGGTTCGATTGGGTGCTGACGATATATACTCTCCTTTCTATGCTGGTGCTGGAATCAGGTTGGGAGCAATCTGGAATCCGGAGCTAGGAATACTGCGTTGGCGCCACATGTTGGCTAATCACGTGCCCGTGCCAGTTGGTGGTCGAGTTCTGGATCTTGGAGCAAATAGTGGCTTTAACGCGCTGCAGATGCTTCGTGCCGGGGCGAAAGAGGCTATTGGAGTGGAGATCGACCCTGCCGTGATCGAGCAGGGACTGTTCGTAAAGCGCGTTTTTGAGTGGGCGGATAACACCGAATATCGTTTCTCGTACGTTCACGGCTCGCATGCAGATATCGGATCGATGAACCTTGGTAGGTTCGACCTGATCACGGCATTCTGCACGCTGTATTATCTGAGCCGCGATGCAATGGCGAACACGGTTTCCGAACTGGCGCGGCTCGCCGATACGCTTGTGTTAGAGTGCAACAATGACCGCGCAATCAAACGCGGCGACCCCGAGACCTTCATCAAGGCCTCGCTTTCGTTCAATGTTGAACTGGTCCGCAACAACGGCTTCCCGAATGTTACTGTAATCGAACGGCCCGGGTCTGATCGCCCGCTGGTGGTTGCGCGAACCGCATAACACCGACGGCCGCGTTCCGTTAGATAGCGAGAGGATGTGGTAGTAACCTACCCATCAAGCTTTCTCCGATGCGTCGGTTCCCAAAGCACTGTTGTTGGCGGACCCTAGTTGCGCGCGCGTTCTGCAAGGCGTACCATGATGCCTCTGGCGCCGGCGGAATTAGGATAGCGGCATTGCCATGAGGTTTTTGCGTTCGCGTGTTTGCATCCCGTGGCTCCGTAAGAAACGGGGCGCGGTGTTTATTTTTCTCCTTTGTTTTGCCATGCCGGCAAGGGCTGAATATCGCCTCGACGTTGGTGATGTAATCGAGATATCGGTCTTAGGCGTACCGGAGTTGCGGCAGCGGGTTCCGGTGCAACTCGACGGCAGTATTTCGTACCCCTTGCTCGGATCCTTTGCAGTTTCCGGGCTATCTCCATCGGAGGTCCGGGCGAAAATTCAAGCCATTCTTCCGACCAAAGTATTTCGACAAAGGGCGCCGGATGGACGCGAGAGCGTCGTCGTCATAGAGCCTGATCAGGTGACCGTAGGTGTCGTCGAATATAGGCCAATATACGTGAATGGCGATGTGTCCAAGCCAGGTGAGCAGCCCTATCGCCCTCGTATGACCGTACGCCAGGCCGTCGCTCTTTCAGGCGGCTACGACATTATGAGATTTAGGACGAACAATAACGCGTTCCTCGAGTCGTCTGACTTTCGGAGCGAATACGAATCGCTATGGACTGAATTCGTGAAAGAGCAGGCACATGTCTGGCGTCTACGAACCGAGCTAGGGGGCACGGATACTTTGGATCAAACGATCCTGCGCGAAGCGCCGATAGCTCCATCGGTACTTTTGCAAATCGCACATCTGGAGGACGAAAAGTTGAAGAGCCGCCAGACTGAATATGATCGAGAGAAGGCGTTTCTTCAAAGTGCCATTAAGCAGACCGACACCCAGATTGCAGTGCTATCGGATCAACTGCAGCAGGAGGAACAAGGGGTGAAGGAAGATACCCAAGATCTGCAGCGGATCACTGAGCTTCTGGGGAAAGGATCAGTGACCGTCCCCCGACTGACCGATGCTCGTAGAGCCCTTTTGCTGTCCTCGACGCGCAAGCTGCAGACAACCGCGCAACTGATGTTTCAAAGGCGGCAACGGCAGGATACTGCAAGACAGCTCGAAAGGCTCGATGACCAGCGCAAGGTCGCCTTACTGAACGAGCTCCAGGACGCTGGCGTGAAGATCAACCAAATAAGAGCGAAGCTCCAAGGGGTCGCTGAGAAGATTCAATTCACGGGCTTGATCAGATCACAGCTGGTACGCGGGTCTGGAGGAAAGCCGGAAATTGCCGTCGTTAGGAGCGGGCCAACTGGTCGGGAGCGCTTCATCGCGGAGGAAGATACCGAGCTTCAGCCAGGTGACGTGGTCGAGGTCGCGTTGCGAGCTGGGGACGCTGCAGTACCTGCGCAATGAGTGGGCGCACTGCTGCAGTTGCTTCCAACCAGCTCCTTAGCTTCTTGCTAGTCTGCTTACCGAGCCGGGGTGAAGCTGGGAGCAGGCATTCGGCAAGGCCACCCACTATCTTTTGGAGGGGCTGAGATGCTGGAAAAGACCACTTGGCAGACGCCAGCTGCGGCAGGTGATCCTCGAATAGTAAATTCAAAGGATCCGTATATTGATCTGGTTGGCGTGTTTCGTGTCTTGCGACGAAGATGGGCGTTGATCGCCAGCATTTTGGCATTCGCCATTTCGGTTGCGGCAATCTATGTGGCCGCGACGCCGCAACGCTACACTGCCTCCTCGCTGTTGCTGTTCGACGTCCGCGCGGCTGAACCCTTTCAGCAGCGCGGTTATCCGAATGCGGCCGCAGACTCGGCCTATATCGATAGCCAGGTGGAAGTCCTTAAGTCAGAGGCGATAGCGAGATCAGTCGTCAGGAACCTGAACCTCCTGTCCGACCCGGAATTCATTTCGCGAGCGGGCGGCTTCCTGAGGATCCTCCACAAGATCTCGAATGCCCTCGTTGGCTCGGGGAGAATTTCAACGGAACCCGATCAGGAGGGCCGGGCTGTCGCAGCTTTCCAAGCAAACTTGACGATCAAACGCATTGGCTCGACCTATGTCATTCAGATCGACTATCGATCGCGGGACGCAACCAAGGCCGCGCGGATCAGCAATGCTGTAAGCGACGCCTATCTAGTCGATCAACACGAGTCGAAATACCGTCTTGCGTCCCATGTAGATGTTTGGCTTCGAGATCGGCTGGACAAACTGAAGGCGCAGGCTCAGAAATCGGAACGAGCGGTGGCGGAATACAAGGCCAAGAACAATGTTGTTGGTGCGGATTCACCTCTTCTAAACGAACAGCAGCTCGCCGATCTTTCCAGCGGCCGACGCGTCCTTCTCAAAGACCTGGAAAGCTCCGCACAATCATATCGAACGCTTTACGAGGCTTTTCTGCAACGGGTAACAGAGTTCACGAACCAGGAATCCTTCCCGGCAAACGAGGCCCGCATAGTCTCCGAGGCGTCGCCGATGCTGGTAAAGAATGATCCCAAACCCGTTCTCGTTTTCGGAGCTGCGTCTCTTCTTGGCCTTGTCGGCGGCCTCCTTGTGGCACTTGTACGAGAGTATCTCGACGGTAGTTTTCGCTCATCGGAGCAGGTCGAGAAGGAGCTTGATATCGAATGTCTTGGTGTTTTGCCGACGATTAGACCCGCGCACGATGGGTTGCCGAAACGACGTCGAGACGCTGAGAGTGGCGACCGTTTTACCTCGCCCTCCTCCAGAAAACACCGGTTTGTTGTCCGGGAACCCCTCTCCCGTTTTGCCGAGACAATTCGGTCCGTGAAAGTGGCTGCCGATATTGCCGGTTTGCACCGGCCCAACAAGATCATCGGCGTTACGTCCGCTCGGCCTTACGAGGGAAAGACGCTGCTTGCTGCTAACCTTAGCGAAATGATGGAGCTCTCGGGTTGCAAGGTACTTCTGATCGACTGCGATCTGCGCAATTTGGGGATGACCGCGCAATTCGCACCCGCGGCGAAGGCGGGCGTGACGGAGGTAATTGCAGGTCAGGCAGCCGTTAAGGATATCATATGGCGCGATCCGTTCACCAACTTGAGCTTCCTGCCGGCGAAGGCCGCCGTCAATCGTGATCCGAAGGCTGGAGCCGTACTGACTCCGGCGGATCTATGCCAACGGACGCAGCTCACCGCGGTGGGATTGAAAATGCTTCTGGAGTCCATCCGGGATCCGTACGACTACGTGATTCTCGACCTTGCGTCGGTCACGCCGATGGCAGACGTGAAAGCGATCTCCCATTTAATCGATTCCTTCATCCTGGTCATAGAACTCGGCCGCACTTCACGAGAAACCGTGATTGACGCTCTCGATTCAGTGCCTCCGCTGTTCGATAAACTCTTGGGCGTCGTGTTAAATCAGCACCAACAAAAAAGGCGAACGCGAATTAGGGACGTGTTGCGGCTCTGGGGTGGTCTGCAGCCCTGGCGAGAGCGCCGCTTTTCGAACTGACCCTATGTCGGCGTGCACCTGTTGAGGCTAGTCAGATCATAATGGAAGTACAGGTCCCATCCTTCCCGATCTACGTGTCTCTTCCAGTTTGCAGCGCAACGTTGTTGCTAGTGCTCGTTCAAGTGTGGCGGTTGCGAGACGCGTGCGCCACGTTCATTATTCTGGCGACGTGGTTTCGTTACAGCATAGCTGTCTTCCACCAGTATACGTATGCGCCGCTTGTGCTTGGCCTTTCGATGATTGCCCTGATGTCGATTGTGACCGTCGCGATCGGGTTACTCGTGATTGGCCCTCGCAATCTTTTGCTACGAGGCTTAACTCCCTTCTACACCATCATCCTTGTTATCCTGGTAAGCGCACTTTCGAACCAAGCCTGGATCGGAGCGATCAATGCCACTCTCAAATGGCTCTATTTGATGGTATTCGCGGTAGCAGGTTATCTCGCGATGCAGCGGATCGGGTCGGCTCGGCTTTTTCGCTCGTTCGCAGTGATTTTCGCCGGACCCATCGTGTTTCAATGGCTCTCAATACCATGGGGACTGAAAGTAACCAATGATGACGGATCGACCAGTTTCCTCGGCGGCTACCAACATCAGCAGGCCCTTTCGATCATTTTGCTGACGTTTTTGTACGTGACATGTTTTTCGCAAGGAATGAGTGTGACCGCCTCATATGTGCGGCTGGCTATTTCGGCGGCCGGCATTGTTTTAGCAAATTATCGAACGGCTCTGCTCGCGGCAGCCCTGCCAGCGGCCTCGCTTGCCGTCTCGACGGTGCTGAGGCACTTCATCCCTAAGCAACGCGCTATTGTGCTTGTAACCTTGGCGATTATGACGGTGTTTGTGTTTGTCGGATTCGCGATTGTGGCCCAAGATCGGTTCGCCGACATTGGAACTATGCTCGATAAGAATACATCATTGCTGCAGCCGCCCGAGCGCTTCTCGAGAGCCGAAACGCGGATGTTTTCCGGCCGAGCATACTTATGGAGCCAGTACATCGATGCTTATTTGGACGGAAGCATCATAAATATTTTGGTCGGCTTCGGGCCTGAAGGATGGGTCGGGCGATTTTCGCTATATGCACACAATACTTTTGTATCGTATTTGTACGAGCTTGGCTTATTTGGACTTGCCGCCTTTCTATGGATTTTGATCTCGAATTTTTTGACGGCCTTGCGCACGAGCAGCGATGACATGCCGCTCCTCATATCTTGCCACATTGGTTTCTTTGTCTTGAACCTGGCAACGATGCCTTTCTGGACACTAGAGGGGGCGATTCTCTATGCGCTGCTGCTTAGTCAAACGTGGCATTTGGCATCGACCAACGTGTCGACGGAAGAACTCTTGCATCCACGAGTAGGCTTGCGAGCGAGTGGGTCATTGCAGTCGCGTTAGAGGGGCCTTTCTCACTCTCGACGTTGGAGAAGCGCACGATCGAGGTTACAACCGGCCGTAGGACACAGATGTCGATCAAACTTGGTTCTCTGGTTGTGGGCATGGCAACATACGTCCCCGGGCTCCGGAGCCTGACGGGAAGGAAAACTGGCGGTACCGTCTCTGCGAGATATTGCTACTCCGTTTGGCTGCGTCATCTTTCAGTGCTGCACGGAAGCGCCCTGCCAACGGAGTTCGAGAGAGCAGCTGAGCTCGGGCCAGGTGACTCGCTCGGCATAGGACTTGCCGCGATGCTCTCCGGCACAGAGCACTACTTGGCGCTTGATGCCGTCCGCTACGCCAACAATTCGCTCAATTTGCAGATTTTCGAGGAACTGATCGGACTCTTTCGCGCACAAGCTCCGATCCCCGATGATGCTGAGTTCCCGCTCGTGCAGCCGTCATTGCCATCATACGCATTCCCTGCGGACGTTCTCACGTCGGCGCGCCTGGATGCAGCTCTCAGTCCGAAGCGGCTGGAGTTGATTCGAGCTTCCATTAGAAATCCGGCGACAACGGCGCGGGCAGACGCACCTATCTGCTATATTGCCCCCTGGGAGCCGGGCGTGATCCGCGATGCCACCGTGGATTTAGTGCTCTCACAATCCGTGCTGGAATATCCTCGTGACTTGGCTGGCATTTACGCCGAAATGTGCCGTTGGTTGAAACCCGGCGGCGTGATGAGCCACGAGATTGACTTCAAGTCCATGGGACTAACCACAGAGTGGAATGGCCACTGGTCGTGCTCAGATGCAGTCTGGCGCCTGGCGGCGGGCAGACGCCGGAACAGGGTCAATCGCGAGCCGCACTCAACGCACATTGCGCTCATCGAGAAAATGGGATGCCGTATCGTGCGCGATCAACGGATCATGCGGCCGTCCGGCATCACGCGGGCGCAACTTGCGCCACGCTTCCACTTTCTGGTTGACGATGATCTGACCACGAGCAGTGCCCTCATCCAAGCAGTGAAGCCGGCCTGAGTGGCACATGCGAAAAGTCGATCCGACCACCCCTCTACGACGCGAGTTTGGTCCGACGTGACGTCGCGCTGAAACGTCCCAGCAATGCCTCACAATGCGCACTTCGGTTCGGGCCATCCGCCACGCGGCTCTGCATAAATGATTTCTTCGCACCAAAAGGCGATTTTCAATCCGCGAAGAGCACTCAAACCAAGCTTCTTGGATTGCGCGCCGAAGGCTTGCGACAAACTTGAATTTGTCTGGCCCCGCTCTAGTCGACTCGGACTAGTCCGATGTGCATAGGCCAAATCTTCCCAGATAGCACGACAGTCGTACAGAAAGGCAGACGACATCTGGGCCTAATTGTCGAGGCATGGGGTAATGGCATCTTTTGTGATTGCTGGGTTGCCCTATGCAGACAATCTCAGTGTTTCAATCGATCCAGGCGGTGCTCGCCGCCCCAACGCCAGTATCCTCCGCACTCCTTGCAAGCCGGCTGCCTCTTCCTCTTCGCGGGAGCGATTATCAGGACCAGGCTCACAAGTCGACCAAGGGACCGAAACCTCGATCTTTGCCTTCCTCCTCTGGCAATATCGACGAGGTACGGTAATGAAGGCGTTGCCGACAACTGCATCACACCGCGGTCGATACACCGCCGGCGATTTAATTCGACGCTTACGGCTCGGCTACGAGGAATTCATGTTCCTCGCGATCTTTTCGGATGCCTGTGCGATTGTAGTCGCGAGTGTCGCGGCGGGCGGGATTTATCACTGGATCGCGTTCGGGAAATTCGCAAGCCTGAATGATTCTCTTGCTCTGGGCGGAATTTTGGCCGCGCTGACCGTGGCACTTCTTAAAGTCAAGGGCCTCTACACCCCCGACGCCTTGCTTTCGGTTCGCGCGCAGATCGCTCCAATCATGTTGAGCTGGAGTACCGTACTCTTCCTCCTCTTCGCTGCAAGCTTCACGCTGAAGGTCAGCAGTGACCTGTCGCGGGGCTGGGCCTTGTCCTTCGCGATAGTCGCTCCCTTGTTGATTCTCTATCAGCGGTCCCTGCTCAGCGGTGCCATCCTGGAGATCGTCCAGAACGGCTGGTTAAAACGCCCGAAAATCATTCTCGTCACGAGTCACTCAGCATCGACGGTTGCCGCGGACGAGGCGCTGCGCACGTATGATGTCGTAGGAAACCATTTACTTCCCCAAAACCCCGAAGACATCCAATCTCTCTTTCGGGCTCTCGTGAGCACCTGCCGTGGCTCTGACATCAGGGAGATTCACCTTGCTATAGATTGGGACCGTTGGTCCGCTACCAAACGGGCGCTAATCGAACTTCGCGAGCTTCCGTTGCCGGTGCGGCTAATTGCCGATGCGACGGTCCGCGAGATCCTGCAGTCACCGCAGACGAAGCGATGCGGCGCGGTCAGCTTCGAACTTCAGCGAGCGCCGTTAACACCGGGTGAGCGAGCGACAAAACGGCTCTTCGATCTAGTGGCCGCTA
The DNA here is from genome assembly GCF_013114825.1 of Bradyrhizobium australiense. Taxonomy (GTDB): domain Bacteria; phylum Pseudomonadota; class Alphaproteobacteria; order Rhizobiales; family Xanthobacteraceae; genus Bradyrhizobium; species Bradyrhizobium australiense. The sequence goes on from NZ_JAAVLX010000002.1 coordinate 491,919, forward strand.
CCTGCGGCCTCTTGGCGTTGGCGCCTTTTCTGGCGGCAATCTCGCTCGCAATCTTGGTCGACTCACCCGGTCCGGTTCTCTTCCGGCAGAAGCGTGGGGGGTTCAATGGACGCTCTTTTCAAATCCTGAAATTCAGGACTATGCACGTCATGGAGGACGACGCCATGATCAAGCAAGCCACGCGTGATGATGGTCGGGTGACGCGCATCGGCCGATGGCTGCGTCGGACGAGTATCGATGAGTTGCCACAGCTCATCAACGTTCTGCGTGGCGACATGTCACTCGTCGGACCTAGGCCTCACGCGCTCGCCCACGATGATCAATACAGCAAGCTGATCGCGAGTTATCCGTGTCGCCACCACGTGAAGCCCGGAATAACCGGGTGGGCTCAAGTCAATGGCTTTCGCGGTGAGACGCCAACCTTGGCGCCAATGAAGCGGCGGGTGGAACTGGACCTTTGGTACGTCAGCAATTGGAGCCTTTGGCTAGATCTTCGAATACTCATTCGGACCGTCCGCGATTTTCATTCGCGGAATGCATTCTGAAAAGCCAACGCGTGACGTTTTCGACGAAGAACGCCAAAGGGAGTGCCGCAAATACGAGCCAGCACGCAAAAATTACGGAGCTCGCTGTGAAGTAGAGGTGCGTCATGATTGTATGCGTCTTGGGTCTACGCGGTGTCCCCCGCGTGATGGGCGGCGTCGAAACGCATTGTGAGAATCTGTACCCGCTTCTCAAGAAGATCCGTCAGAATGACTCGTTCACGATTATTGGACGCAAGGCGTACCTGCCAGAGCGTGTCACCGAGTACCAGGGGCTTCGCGTCGTGTCGCTCGCGCATGCGAGGGGAAGGTACTTCGAGACCATCACAAACGCAGTTTACGGCGTGCTGTATGCCCGGTTGGTACTACACGCACAGCTGCTTCATTTGCATGGGATTGGCCCTGCATTGGTTGCCCCCATGGCAAAACTCTTGGGTATGAAGGTTATTGTTACATATCATTCGAAGAACTATGAACACAGAAAATGGAATTGGCTCGCAAAACGCGCGCTCCGCGTCGGTGAGTCATGTTCTATGCTATTCGGAGACAAAATAATCACTGTTTCGCGATCGCTTGCGATGGATTTGAAGCGGCGATTTCCGCGAGCGGCAAATAAGATACATTTCATTCCGAACGGTGCCGACCACCTATTGCGAAGAACGCCTGAACTCTGCGGTATCCCCGACATCCTGTCGAAGTATGATCTTGTCAGTGGCAGATATATCGTCACAGTCGGCAGACTCGTTCCGGAGAAAGGATTTCACGATCTGATTAGAGCTTTCAAGTCGGCTGATCTCGATTACAAGCTCGTGATTGTTGGCGATGCGGAACATAGAGACTGTTATTCCAGCGGCCTGTTGGCGGAGGCGAGCGATACGATCGTGTTTACCGGAATTCTCAAAGGGGATGCGCTTCAGAGCATTCTAGAATGTGCGTCGTTGTTCGTCCTCCCGTCGTACAATGAGGGACTGCCGATCGCCGCATTGGAGGCTGCCGTGGCCGGGACTCCTGTTCTCCTAAGCGATATCCAGCCAAATCGCGATCTTGGCCTCCGCCCGGATAACTACTTCAAGGTTGGCGACATAGGGCAGCTGCGCCACCGATTAAGGCAGGATCACGCGCTCTATAAAGTCGCCCGCGACGTAGTTTTACAAGAATACAACTGGGCTGACGTCTGTGTGCAGACGGACAAAGTGTACTCATCTGTGCATTTTTGAGGTGGCGCGTCGCGCGGCGCGTACCAATTGAATAGATCAATGTCGCGATCCTCTGGCATGCGGCACATGGGAGGCAGTTTTCGCATTGATGAGATCGAGACATAGACTATTTACTGCCGGAATCGCGGCTATTGCAGCGGCTCGCGCGGACCGTTGGCTTCACCATCTGGCCCGGGGGCTCGGTATTGTTCTGATGTTCCACCATGTTCGGCCGCGGCGGAACGTTGCGTTTGCGCCGAATCAACTCCTAGAAATCACACCGGAATTTCTCATTGCGATCTTAGTCGAGTTGAGGCGTGAGGGTTTCGACATCGTTCCGATTGCCGCGGTCCCCGATCGACTGCGTTCGGATCGGCGCGCGCGACCGTTTGCGGTTCTCACCTTCGATGACGGCTATCGCGATAACGTGGAATATGCTTGGCCGATTTTGAGGCAGTACGAGAGTCCCTGGACAATATTCGTCACTGCCGAATTTGCCGACGGGCGGGGTCGGCTTTGGTGGCTCGAACTCGAGCAGGCAATCGGAGAACTGGACCGCGTGGTGATTTCCCGCAATGGCAAATTGTTGAGCCTGCCGAGCCGCACACTTGATGAAAAGCAGGCTGCCTTCGATGCCGTATATCGTCAGCTGCGAGCTGGGCCAATGGAGCGGCTGCGAACCGTGACGGCTGAGCTGGCCTCGCAGGCAGGCATTAGCACGGACGGCCTGGCGGCTCAATTCTGCCTCAGCTGGGCCGAACTTCAAGATCTAGCACGAGAGCCCGACGTGACGATTGGTGCACACACGCTGTCGCACCCTGTACTCGCGAAGCTTCACACCACCGCCGCCGCTCGGGAGATCGCCGAGAGCAAGGTCCTACTGGAGCGCCGGCTCGGGCGACCGATCAGGCATTTCGCGTATCCCTTCGGTGATCGGAGCTCGGCCGGCGAGCGCGAGTTCCGACTTGTCCGCAATTCGGGATTTGCGACCGCCATGACATCGCGGCCCGGCCACCTCTTTCCCTATCATGCCGATCACTTGAATGCGCTGCCGCGGGTTTCTATCAACGGGCTGTTCCAAAACAGAGCTGCTTTACGAGCTCTTTTCTCGGGGGTCCCCTTCCTGCTTTGGAACCGTGGCCGTGTAGCCGAAATTGAGACGTAACTTCAATCGTTGGGCCACGCGGAGACGCCGCGCTCCAGCAAAAGTGCGGGGGATGATTACCGTTGACGAGAATTTACGAGGAGGATGCAATCTTGTCACCTCCGACGAAATAGACCGTCAGCTGTCACTGAAAGGACTTTGGCTATGGCGGCAGCTTCGGTTCGATTGCGAACTCCCAACACGCGAAGGACGCCGGATGCATGAATCTTCGTGGTGCCCTCTGCAATCCTGAGCGCGCGAGCAATTTCCTTGTTCGACATTCCACGAGCAAGCAGAGCCAAGACCTCGCGCTGCCGCGGCGTAAGTTTGTCAGGCAGTGCTTCGGCGCGATCGAACGGTAGATTCGAATGGTAAATCTGCGCGCCAGCCCCATTCATGGGCCTTTCGCCGACCTTCGTAAGCGACGCCGGTACGTACACGCGACCGGAAAGCATGTCCTTAATCGCGCCAAGAATTTCACTGTCCGATTGCGACTTGGATACGAAGCCGTAAAGACCGGCATCAAGGCTGCGCATGATGTCAGCGCGCGTAGCTGAGGCCATCATGGCGGCGAAACGTGTTTTCGGATAGCATTCGTGCAGCCCACGAAGCGTTTCGAACGATACACCCGCCGTGCTCAGATCTATGAGGCTGAGGTCGATGCAGCCATCAGGGTCAAGCCGCTTCCACGCGGTTTCCAGATTGTCGGCCTCAAGCACGTGGGTTTTGGCTATATGGGATTCCAGGGCGCTACGCAGCGCCTTTCGGTACATGAGATGATCGTCCACAATAAGGATCCGAGGCATCAACGCGCCCCCTCGACTATTCCCCGGAAAGCGCCGCTCTACAATTTTTAGGTTGGTCTTAAGTTTCTTTTTCTAAAGTTCCTGAGACCCTTTTTGCTCTATTATGGAACTTTGTCATCAAATTGAAACTGTATCGTCAAAATTAAGTTCCAGCGAGAACTTCCAAGACCCTTCACGCGAATTTTTTTCAGCGCTGCGGGCCGAGCCAGGTTCCACGGAATGCTCTCGGCTCGCAGGAGGACGGCCCACTTGGAGGCCTAGAGCTTTGCCGCGCCGACCGTCTGCGGAGCAACGCAGAAAAGGATCTTCAGCGGGAAATCCAATTGCGTTTCCACACCCCGTCAGCGACCGAGCCTGTCTAAGCGGAATTGGTGCTCGGGCAACGTTGTCGGCCGGCAGAGATCCTGCCACTCCAGCGCCGCAATCTTGGCATGCCAGGTCCCGCGAACAATATGGCGATCGTAGCCAGTCTTCGTCCCTGCAGACAGCGGCCGGGCTTGTTTGGGCTACCCTCCACGATCCCCTAGCCGGATAGGCGAGGGACTGCTTCGCACCAGCCAGGTGCTGCTGCCGACCGTTGTAGTGATGACCCTTTTCTTTGCGGCGTAAAACTTTCAAGTTTTGCTACCCTCGTTGGCATCGCACGTTCTTAGCGGAGGCAGCATCCGTGATCGAAGATTGCATTCTGCGCATAACCGGTCGTGAATAGAACTTTCAAGGCTGGGCGGAACGCTTTCGCCTGCGTGGCAACCTGCGCGCCCGTCATGCCGTCCGGCAGAACCACATCGATTAGAAGCAAATCCCCCGCGGCTGACGCTCGATAATTCTTAAGGCAGACGGGCCGTCATGCTCCTCAAGCACCAGATAGCCGAGCTCGCGCAAGCTCTCGACGGAGTACGTTCTCACGTCCTGGTCGTCTTCCACGACGAGGATGCACACTTCCGATAGTTAGCGCTCGAACCGCTTCCATCAGAACTATAAAATCGTAGAGGATCGCTTCGGCGTGCAAAATCGCAGATTTGATGGCGGGGGGCGACTCGACCCCCCGACATCATTCTTCTATTCACGTGATCGGCAGAACTCTTCGACATAGATCGAACACTGAGCGCTGCCGGCCATGAGCAAGAATAGCTCTCAAGTCGCGCGTCGGCGCCCTACCCTCGCGGCCCGCTCCTCCAACGCGTCTCTAAACTTGCGCGGGTCTCACACACCCCAAAAAGCGACGATCCGCACTCGCTCTGATGGATTTCTCTGGATCTCCCGTGCACACATTGTGCAGACGCCGCCTTCTAACCACTTGAAAGAGTTGAACCGCAGATGTTTGCGACCGAGTATTAGACTGTGGGATGACTACTAAGCTCGAAATTCCGGTGTCACAAACGCGCAAACCCTATAAAGTACGGGTTGTTGCCCGATCCATCATGGTCCAATTTGAGCTGGTCTCAGCCAAACAGCAACAACCGAGTCACGCTTAATAAGGATTCCAACTAGACGCCTGATCCCGGAATATTCTCGCGAAAAATGATTTCACTGCGCGGTGTCGATGCCGTGCATGGCGCTTCGGCCGGCGCGCAGGTTATCGAAGATGCCGACGCAGCTCATCATCGTATGGAGCTGATTTTGGGTGATGACCGCGTCCATGGTGCCGTCGATCAGGAGGCTGCGCGTGTCCGACGTCAGACCGTGCCCGACGAACACGGTCTCTTGCGCGCGGTTCACCTCCTTCAGAGCCCGCCCGACGCCATCGGCCGCACCGCCGATGTTGTAAATCCCCGCAAGATCCCGGTGCCGAGCGAGCAGCATGCGCGTCTGGCGATAATTCCTGTCGGCGTCATCATGTCCTTCACGCAGGCCTACGACCTTGACGAGGGGAAACAGCTCCTCAAAGACGTGCAGGAAGCCCATCTCACGCTCTTCATGGGCACGGTAGCTCAGGCTGCCTGCGATCATGGCCACCTTCGCAGGCCGCGCTCCCACAAACCGCGCGATCAGGTAGCCGGCCGTTCGTCCGGCCGATCGGTTGTCCAGGCCGAGATAGGCGACCCGGCGCGCATTGAGAATATCCGAGATCACGGTGACCGTCGGCACACCACGCTCGGCGAGCATATCGACGGTCTCGCGAACGGCAGGATGTTCCAGCGCCATGAAGGCGATGCCGTCAACCCTGTCGCGGTATTGCCAGAGCCGCTGCGCCAGCAGTTCGGCGTTGAAGCTCTTGATGTAATCGACCTGGCAACGAACGTTGAACGGCGCAAGGCGCGCCTCCGAGTGAGCGATCAACTGCCCTAGCGTCGCGAGAAAGCGGTTGGTGCCCGCCGGCAGCAGGAACAGAAGCCGCATCGGCTTTGGCTTCATGGCCGCCAGCAAGTTCTCGGCGGGCATGTAGTTCAACTCGGACGCAGCGGCGAGCACGCGCTGCTGCGTGATCGGTCGTACGCCGGGCCTGCGGTTGAGCACACGGTCAACGGTTGCGGTGGACACGCCGGCACGGCGTGCCACGTCGACAATGCGGCTCAGCGGCGACGCTGGGTGCTCGTTCATCTCACGCTTCTGGGTTCGAATACATCAAAAACCATCATTTTAGCTGTTTGACACCCTGATCCCTGCTTGTGATTTTCGCGCCAGACTACCTGCAAGCCATCAATTGACATCAAAAAGGTTACCGGAGGAAGCCCATGATCCTGTCTCGTCGGCGCGCCCTGCAAGCCCTGTCGGCTCTTCCCGCAGCGGGTCTCATCGGCGCCATGCCGCGCGTCGCGCGCGCCGCCGAATTCTCGCTGAAATACGGCAACAACCTGCCGCTCACTCATCCGCTCAACATCCGGGCGCAGGAAGCCGCCGAACGGATCGCCAAGGAAACCGGCGGCCGCGTCGAGATCGCCATCTTTCCCAACAACCAGCTTGGCGGCGACACCGACATGCTGGCGCAGGTGCGCAGCGGCGCAATCACCTTCTTCACACCATCGGCGCTTGTCGCCGCGACGCTGGTGCCGGTCGCCGCGATCAATGCAGTGGGCTTTGCCTTTGCCGACTACGACCAGGTCTGGAAGGCGATGGACGGCTCGCTTGGCGCGCATGTCCGCGTCGCGATGGCCAAGGTCGGCCTCCATGCCTTCGAGAAGATGTGGGACAACGGCTTTCGCCAGATTACGAGCGGCGCCAAACCGATCGAGAGCGCCAAAGATATCGACGGGCTGAAGATTCGTGTGCCGGTGAGCCCGCTCAGCATCTCCATGTTCAAGGCGCTCGCGGCATCGCCGGCTAGCCTGCAATTCAGCGAGGTCTATTCGTCGCTGCAGACCCGTATCGTCGATGCGCAGGAAAATCCGCTGCCGATCATTCAGGTCGCCAAGCTCTATGAGGTGCAGAAGTACTGCGCCATCAGCAATCATATCTGGGACGGCTTCTGGTTCATCGCCAACGGCCGCGCCTGGCAGGCCTTGCCGGCCGACCTCAAGACCATCATCGCCAACGCCATCAATGATGCCGGCCTGAAGCAACGCGAGGACATCAAGGCGTTCAATGCGACAGTGCAATCGGACCTGCAGGCCAAGGGGCTGACCTTCACCAAACCGGCGCCGGACAGCTTCCGCGCCAAGCTGCGCGAGGCCGGTTTCTACGGCGAATGGAAGACCCGCTTCGGCGAGGAGGCTTGGGGCTTGCTCGAAACCGCCGTCGGCAAGCTGGCCTGAGCATGCGATGACGATCGCCGAGCATCCGGTGAGCGGCTATTTGGAGGCCGGGCGTGGCCCCGCCTCTACATCGACGCGCGGTCTCGCGCGAGCGTTTGCCGCCCTCGATCGCGGGCTGTGCGCAGCGGTCGAAACCGCCGCCGCCGGCCTCGTCGTGATCGAGATCATCATTCTGCTCGCCGGCGTCATCAGCCGCTATGTCTTCCGCAGTCCGCTGGTCTGGTCCGACGAGTTGGCCTCCATCCTGTTTCTCTGGCTCTCCATGCTCGGCGCCGTGATCGCGCTGCGCCGCGGCGAGCACATGCGGATGACCGGGCTCATGCGTTATCTCGGTCAGCGCGCACGGGCCTTTTTCGAGGTGATGGCGACGACGGCACCGCTCGCATTGCTGGCATTGATCCTCTATCCTGCATTCGACTATGCGATCGAGGAGCGCTTCATCGTGACTCCTGCGCTCGAGATCAGCAACGCCTGGCGCGCTGCGGCAATTCCTACGGGCTTGGTGTTGATGACCATCACCGCCACGATCGGTCTGGCGCGCCGTCATCGCGCCCCGCTCATCCTCGCAGGTATTATCGCTACGGTGGGTATCGTCGCTGCATTCTGGCTGGCCGGACCAGCGCTGCAGCCGCTCGGCCGCTATAATCTTATCATCTTCTTTGTCGGCATGGTGGGGGCCAACGTGTTCGCAGGCGTACCGATCGCTTTCTCCTTTGCGCTGGCAACCTTCGGCTATCTCGCACTGACAACGACCACGCCGATGATGGTGATCGTCGGCCGGCTCGACGAAGGCATGTCCCACCTCATCCTGCTCGCGGTGCCGCTGTTCATCTTCCTGGGCACGCTGATCGAAATGACCGGAATGGCCCGCGCCATGATCCAGTTCCTGGCGAGCCTGCTCGGCCATGTCAGAGGCGGCCTGTCCTACGTTCTCATCGGTGCCATGTATCTGGTGTCTGGCATTTCAGGATCGAAGATCGCCGACATGGCCGCGATCTCGCCGGTGCTGCTGCCGGAAATGCAGCGGCGCGGTGCCAAGCCCGGCGATCTAGTGGCCTTGCTCGCCGCCACGGGCGCGCAGACGGAAACCATTCCACCCAGCATTGTGCTGATCACCATCGGCTCGGTGACCGGTATCTCTATTGCCGCGCTCTTCACCGGCGGCCTGTTGCCGGCGCTGGTTGTCGGCGCCGCGCTCTGCGTGGTGGTGTGGCGACGCTACCGGCATGAGGATCTCAGTAACGTGCGGCGGCATTCAATGCGCGAGATCGCGAAACTGGCGCTGCCCGCCCTGCCCGCGATCCTGCTACCGTTCGTGATCCGCACGTCAGTCGTCGAGGGCGTCGCCACGGCGACGGAGGTCTCGACCATCGGGATTGTCTACGCGGCGCTGATGGGGCTCCTGGCCTATCGCCAGTTTCCCTGGAGACGCCTCAAGCCGATGCTGGTCGAGACCGCTTCGCTGACCGGCGCCATCATCTTCATCGTCGGCAGCGCCACCGCGATGGCATGGGGCCTGACGCAATCCGGCTTTTCACAACAACTGGCGCAGGCGATGGCGGCGATTCCGGGCGGCGCCTATGGCTTCCTCGCAATCTCGATTCCCGCCTTCGTGATCCTCGGCAGCGTGCTGGAAGGCATTCCGGCGATCGTCCTGTTCGGGCCGCTGCTGTTTCCGATCGCCAAGCAGGCCGGCGTGCACGAGGTGCACTACGCCATGGTGGTCATCTTCGCCATGGGCATCGGCTTGTTCTCGCCGCCCTTCGGCGTTGGCTATTACGGAGCCTGCGCCATCAGCAAGATATCGCCGGATGAGGGTCTAAAGCACATCTGGGGCTATGTCGTCGCACTGTTTGTCGGGCTCGTCATTGTCGCCGCAGTGCCGTGGCTGTCGACCGGTTTCCTCAAATTCTGAACCAACGGGAATGCAAGCATGAGCCGCTTTTTTGGCGAGATCCGGCAGGCCGGCTACGTCGTGAACGACATCGAAAAGGCGATGGATTACTGGAGCCGCGAACTCGGGATCGGGCCGTAGTTCTACAATCCGCGCGTGCCGATCGTGAACTATCGCTATCGCGGCGAAGCTTATGAGCCACACAATTCGGTCGCGCTGGCGAATTCCGGACCGCTGCAGATGGAATTGATCCAGATCCGCAACGATGCGCCATCGATGTATGCTGATTTCCTCAATGGGGGGCATACCGGATTGCAGCATGTCGCCTACTGGACTGAAGACTACGACGCCGACCTGGCCCGTCTCGAAGGTCAGGGTTTCCGACCCGTGATGAGCGGCGAAGTCGGTCCGCGCGGCCGCTTCGTCTATTTCGATACCGAATATCATCCCGGCACGGTGATCGAATTGTCGGAGGTCGCCGGCCCCAAGGGCAAGATGTTCGATCTGATCCGCGAGGCGGCGCGAGGCTGGGATGGGAGCGATCCCGTGCGCCCCTTTCCCGATCTCAGCAAGCTCTAGCGCGGACTTGATCCTGTGACAGCGCCCGTTCGCATCGAAGCGGATTATTTGATCGAGACGCCCTGCGATCCGCGCGCGACCGCAGAAGCCATCGCAGGCGAACAGTCCAGCGGCACCTTCGTCGCCGTGCCTGGCGAAACGGCTGAGCTCAAGCAACGGGCCGCAGCCCGCGTCGAGAGCATCGAACTGCTTGATCAGATGTCTGCGCCGTCATTGCTGGTGGCACGGCCGCTCAATCCGGAGGGCCCCTGGCGACGCGCGCGGGTGACGCTGTCCTGGCCGCTCGACAATATCGGCCCGTCTCTCCCTAATCTGGTCACGACGGTGGCCGGCAATCTCTGGGAATTGCGCCAGCTCACCGGGTTGCGACTGCTCGATCTGCGGCTGCCGCCCGCATTCGCAACCGCTTATGCCGGGCCCAAGTTTGGCGTTACTGGAACGCGCGAGCTGACCGGCGTGCGCAGCCGTCCGCTGATCGGCACCATCATCAAGCCGAGCGTTGGGCTCAATGCAGCGGAGACGGCAAGTCTCGTTGCCACTCTTTGCGAGGCCGGCATTGATTTTATCAAGGACGACGAGTTGCAGTCCGATGGACCTTCTTGCCCGTTTGATGAACGCGTGCGCGCGGTCATGCGTGTGGTGCACGATCATGCTGAACGGACCGGCAAGAAAGTCATGCTCGCGTTCAACCTCACCGGCGAGATCGAGCAGATGCGCCGCCGTCATGATTTCGTGCTGGCGCAAGGCGGCAGCTGCGTGATGGCGAGCATCAACTCGGTCGGGCTCGCCGGTATGATCGAACTCGGGCGCCACACCCAGCTTCCAATCCATGCCCATCGCAACGGCTGGGGCGCGTTGAGCCGTCATCCGGCGCTCGGCTGGGAGTTTGCGGCCTGGCAAAAAATCTGGCGGCTCGCCGGCGTCGACCATATGCATGTCAACGGCATCGGCAACAAGTTCAGCGAGTCCGATGACAGCGTGGTCGCATCCGCTAAAGCCACGCTCACGCCTTTGTTCGAGGAAAGGCCGTGCGCGGCCATGCCGGTGTTTTCATCGGGCCAGACTGCCGCGCAGGCGCTTCCAACCTATCACGCACTGGGATCAAGCGATCTGATCTTCGCCGCCGGCGGCGGCATTCTGGCACATCCGGACGGACCTGCCGCTGGGGTAGCCGAACTGCTTGCGGCATGGGACGACGCAATGTTCGGCAAGGCGCCGTACAGCCCATGACACCGTCCTCAGGTCTTCCCGACGGCCCGCTGATCGCATTTTACGGCGACGACTACACCGGGTCGTCGGCCGCGATGGAAGCGCTGACCTTCGCTGGCCTTCCGACGATTTTGTTCCTGGAGCTTCCAAGTCCGGAGCAACTTGCCACAGCAGTGCAATTCCCCGGCATCGGTATCGCCGGCATCGCGCGCGCGAAAGATCCGGCCTGGATGGAGCTCAACCTCCCGCCCGTCTTCGACATGCTCGCCGGCATTGCCGCACCGATTTCGCACTACAAGGTCTGCTCGACCTTCGACTCCGCACCGCATATTGGCTCGATCGGGCGGGCAATCGATCTCGCGGTGCCGCGTCTTGGCGGTGCGTGGCATCCGCTGCTGGTCGCTTCGCCCACCATGGGCCGCTACCAGGTGTTCGGCAATCTCTTCGCGACCGTGAACGGCGTCGGCCATCGCCTCGACCGCCATCCGACGATGTCGCGCCATCCGGTGACGCCGATGGACGAGGCCGAGGTTGGCCGCCATCTCGCCCGTCAGACCGCGCGGCCGATCGGGCTTGTCGATTTCGTCACCATGGCCAATGGCGAAGCAGACCAGACGTTGGCACGTCTGCGCGCCGGCGGTGCCGAAATCATCTCGCTCGATGCGCTTGATCAATCGTCTCTGATCGAGGCCGGACGCCTTATGTGGGAAAATCGTGGCGATCGGCTGTTGGCGATCGGCTCTCAGGGCGTGGAGCAAGCGCTGGTTGCCTATTGGCAGTCGGTTGGCCTGCTCCCGCACAGCCAGGCCCACATGTCGTTCTCTCCCGTGCAGCGGATCGCCTGCATCTCCGGTTCGTGTTCGCCCGTCACGGCCACGCAAATTGCCTATGCCGCCGAGAATGGGTTTGAAGTCGTGCGGCTGGATGCAGCCCGCGCCGTCGACGCGGCCGAATGGACAAAGGAAATATGTCGCGGCGCCGACCGCGGCCTAGCGGCTGTTTCGGCCGGGCGCGATCCGCTTCTAATCACTGCAAGCGGACCGGACGATCCGGCGATCGGCGCTCTTAAGGCAGCGATCGAAGCCAGTGGAGCAAGCACGGCCGCAACTAACGACCGGATCGGCGCCGGACTTGGTCGGGCACTCGATCGCATGCTGCAGACGACCCGCCTGCAGCGTGCGGTGGTCGCCGGCGGCGATACCTCCGGCCACGCGCTCCAGGCCATGACCGTCTATGCTCTCAGCGCGATCGCGCCGCTGGTTTCGGGGGCGCCGCTTTGCCGTGCCGCATCGGACCGTGAGCATGCAAACATTGAGATCGCGCTCAAGGGCGGACAGGTCGGCGGCGTCGACCTGTTCTGCCTGGCGAGAGACGGCAAGGCGATTTGAGCGGCTGCCTTCCGCCAGAAGCCGCCGATCGCCGGAAGACTACTTCTGAGTCCGAAGCAACGTCGCATCTAGACTTCAGTCGATAGTGTCCAATTTGCCTCCGCTGCCGTTTGAGCAAGCTCCGTCCAAATGACGGTAGCTCGCGCAAACTCCAAGAAATGACCAACGGTGGTACCTGCCCTCACTGCCTCGCTAGCTTAGTTTTACGTCCAGATCCTTTTTTCTAATTTATCGAGAGTTCAAGTCAGGGGATCGCTAATGAAGATTGACCTTGATGCAGACACAGCACGCTCGGGATCGCATGAGTTCTGGCTGTCCCAGGACAAGCTGCCGTGCCTTGTGCACGATATCTGCTCAGGCAACGCTGATGACGTTCAGGCGAAGAAGCTTTGCCGTCAGCTGGCACCAACGATATCATGAATTAGTGGTCTGATGCCGCTTGCCGTTAGATCCAACGTCGCTAGGGTGATAGGCAAGTTGAAACGTCGTGGTCCAGCGCTGCCCGGGTTGAGATAGAGCACCCCACCAACAGTCTCGATCCGCGGACGATGCGAGTGGCCGGAAATGACGACGTCGATCCCGCACAACACCGGATCGAACTGCAGTTCACGGACGTCGTGCAGGACGTAGATGGAATGCCCGCCGAGCCTCACCGTTTGGGAGTCCGAATAGTTTTCCGCCCAAGGGCCGGTATCGACATTCCCTCTGATCGCAGTGACGGGCGCAATCCGCCTGAGGCCGGCGATGACATCTGGTCGACCGATATCACCAGCATGGACGATATGTGCTACGCCGGCGAGACGTTGCTCAATCTGCGGGCGCAGGAGGCCGTGGGTGTCCGAAATGACTCCGATCCTGAGCACCGCATCAGCATCCCTGGTTGCCCGACCTCCAGCTCAACGAGCCGGCCGGTTGGTTCGCAGTGCCGCACCCGGCCGAAGCAATGCGAAAAGCAAGGACCGCCTCGCGTTGCTATAACGTGCTGGTGGCAAAGCGCAAATAGCCAACCGGCGCTTTGCGGACTCGTTCAAGGCTTGGAGGTTCCTCAACGAGTCCGCAACTACCGCGCCGCCTTGGTTGCCCCACCAAGCAACCTGACTGACCATGGCAGCGGAGTCTGTAACGAAGCGAACACAACGATGCGGAATTGGCACGATGTGGTAACAGAGTTACAGTCTCTTGTGTCCGTAGGTGCCGAGAACACCTTCTCACAGGACTGGCGCACTACGAGGCTCTGGCAGCGGAACTGCAGCCGCTCATCCATAAAGTTTGGCGGCGCTGCGAGGCGACGGGCGCGCGAGGCCGTACGGCGACGCTCAAGTTCTCCGATTTCGAATTGATCACCCACAGCAGGTCGGTCGCTGTCATCGCCACAGCGAGCAAACTGTCTAGTCTGGCTCTCGACCTGCTGAAGCATCTGATGCCACCAAAGAAGACGATACGGTTGCTCGGAATCTCCGTTTCGGGCTCGAGGGACCCGAAGCCGGAGATACGGATCAATTGTCTCTCATGTCAGATAGATAGTCGTCGCCCCGATTACTCGTCCAGAAGATCGAGGAACTCTTCGACCATCCTAAGCGGTCCCTCGCGTCCACTGCTGATGTAGACAACCCGATCGCCATCGCGTTGCAGGGATCGCGCCCTGGATTTCCGAAGTCGTCCCGGTAGGAATGTCGCGGCTACGGCATCCGGGCCGACATCAAGTCTTATGATTCCTCTTCGCCTGCATTCGATCCTGAGCCTTGCTGCGGCAAAGAAATCGCGGGCCGCCGGAGGCAATCTGCCGAAGCGACGGGAAGTCTCCTCCTCGAGATAGTCCAGCTCATCTTCGCTTCGGCATCTGGCGACGCGGCCGTAGATTTCCAGCCGAACCGCCTCCGATTGCACGTAGCCTGCAGGCAACATGTGCCCTACCGGCAGATTCAGATCGGGCACCCACAGGTCGGCTGTTCTGTCATCGGCTTTCTCCGAGGCCAATTTCAGAAGGTGGCTGTAGAGCACGGGTCCGAACACCTGCACATGGCCTGACTGCCGTTCGGAAAGCAGGTCCCCCGCTCCTCTGAGGTCCAGATCCCGCGAACTGATCGCGAAACCCGCGCCCGGTCTGTTGAACTCCTCCAGAACGGCTAATCGCTTCTCAGATCGCTCCGAATCCGAATCGGTCAGCAAATGCGCAAACGCGCGTATCCCGCTGCGGCCCACCCTTCCTCTGAGCTGATGAAGTTGCGCAAGACCGAACTTTTCGGGCCAACAGACCACGATCGTGTTTGCACGTGGGATGTCGAGACCGCTCTCCACGATGTTGGTCGCCAGCAGCACGTCCGCTGCGCCTTCGACGAAGCTCATCATTCGGTCGTCTATGTCGTCGGCGGGCAACTTGCCATGCAGACAAACGATGCGGAGATCCGGGGCCACCGATTGAACGCGCGCCAGCATCGGATCTAGATCCTGAATTCGCGGACAGATCAAAAAGCTTTGCCCGTGGCGCCTTTGCTCGCGCAGCAATGCCGCCGCAATAGCAGCATCCGAAAGCGGAGCGATCCTGGTGACGACCGGGAGTCGATGAATGGGCGGAGAGGCAATGACGCTGAGATCCCTGAAGCCAGCAAGACCGCCCGCGAGAGTCCGCGGAATCGGTGTTGCGCTCATCCAAAGGGCATGGATACTCTTGGCCAGCCCGGAAAGTCTCGCCTTCTCCGCCGCCCCAAAATGCTGTTCCTCGTCGATGACGACGAGGCCAAGGCCAGCGAACTTCACGTCCTTTGAGGCGAGAGCCTGCGTTCCGACTACAACCTTCAATTTTCCCCTCTTCAGCCCCTCCTTCACCTCTCTTGTCTCCGCGCCCGAATCGGTCCGCGACAAACTTCCCACTTCGATGCCAAACGGAGCGAAGCGTTTGCGGAAAGTCGCGACATGCTGTCTTGCTAGGACCGTCGTCGGTACCGCGATCGCCACCTGCTTCCCTGACAATACGACGGCGGCCGTGGCTCGCAACGCCACCTCGGTCTTGCCGAACCCGACGTCGCCGCAAATGACCCTGTCCATGGGGTGGCCCGACGCAAGATCATCCAAAACGTCCCGAATGGCTTTCGCTTGATCGACAGTCGTGAAATACGGAAAACGCGCGACGAACCTCTCATAGATGGGGCCTGGAGGTACAAGTTTCGGAGCTCGCCGGCGGCGTCGCTGGCTGATGTGTTTGGCGAGCTGCCTGCCGGCGATTTGGATTTCGCGCTCCGCCTCGGTACGCCGGGTCCACCACGTACTTCCATCCGCTTTGTCCAGCCTCAGCTCGCCGGGCTCCGACGCGTATGGCCAGATCAGGGCGAGGTCGGCGGGCGGCACGAGAACGGCGTCGTCTCCCGTAAATACGAGCCTGATCATTTCGCGCGACGATCCGCCCTCCATTGCCACAGTCTGTAAACCATCGAGCAAGGCCAGGCCTCGCTGCAGATGAACGACCACTGTACCCTGCTCCGGCACATCTGCGTGGTCGAAAGCCGCACTCCAGCTTCGAGCCATGGGCTGCGGATGATGAGCCCTGCTGCCGAGCACATCGGAAGCTGTTATGACGACAAGCGGTTTCCGGCCAGGCACGACAAAACCCGTGTCGAAGTCGGCCAGAAGCGCCGCTTCACGATGGCGTCCGGCCATCGCCTCGTTCCAATCCGCAAAGCGATCCGCCTTGACCCCGCTCATCCGCTCCATCACGCGCAGGTCGTCCTCCTGCGCTGCAACGAAAACCAGTCGCGAACCGAGGCGTCGTATCTCATCGACGAATGCACGGAGCGCCTTTCTCGGTGTTGCGATCTGCGAAAAGTCCGGTGTGGGAGCGAAAGATGCCTTTTGCGACAACACCTTCATCCGCCTGGTCGCCTGCTTCCATTCGCGCCTCCCAAGGTATTCGCGCTCCGCTTCCGTGCGACCGGCCGCCTCCTCGATCGTGCTAAGCCAGCTATCAGCGTGCGATGAAACCCCGGCGTCCGCGATCCACTTGGCTCGACCATAATAGTCGAATAGGGTCGAGCGCTTTCCGCGTTTATTCCCGAACGCCAGCCGCTCCGACATCGGGTCGATGAGAAGCTCTTTCGTTTCAAAAACGATGTGATGTTCTATCGGGTCGAACGCCACGATCCGACGTATCACCCCGCCGGAATGCTCTACTCTGAACGGACCAAGTGCGCCGGCGGGAAAGATCTCGAATGTTTTCCCGTGAAATAGCGCACCGCCGGGATAATCTGCCTCGTCCTCGAGATCGTAGCCGAGAGCCTCAAGCCGCGCCCGGAGATCTTGTTCAGAAAACGCGGTGCCCACTTTCAGACGGAGGATTACGCGGGACCAGCTCGCCGGCATGGGCAAGCGCTCCATCACGGCCTCTGCCGTGGAGACAAGCAGGATCGACTTCTCAGGCTTGGCAAGGCGCCTCAAGACCGAGCTTCGTCTCCCCGCGATTTCGTGCGACGGCTCCAGCTGATCGAACGGCAGCGTATTCAGTCTTGGAAAAACGAGCACGTCGCAGGAAGGATCGAGGGCATGAATGACGGCACCCAGCCGTTCGGCCCTATTCCCGTTTTCAGCAAGAAAGACGACGCCTTTGCGGCCCGACTTCCTCCACTGCGCGAGCAGATGGAGGGCCACCATGCCCAGGGGCGCTGAAGAAGAGATCGCAGTCCGCGATGAAGAATTCTTTCGCTTCGTTGCCTTGCTGGCAACGCGCGCTTTGTTAGAACGGTCCACGTTGAACCCGTCGTGATTCGCGACCAGCTGAGGCTGATGGCGAGAGTTGCTTCGAGCAGACCCGCTCTGATGTGGGAGCTACGCCCAAGGATGCGTACATATCCGAATTTGGTCGCAGACGCACCTTTCCCGTCTAATCGTCCAGAGAGACATCGCTTGGGAGCGGAGGCGTCTCGATCGTCCCCCCTTCTCCGCTCGACAGATCGCGGTCCTCAGCATCAGTACGATTCGGTTCGCCTTTCCGATCCTGATGTTGTGACTCTGGGAGTTCACGCGGCTTCTTTGGCAACATAACGGGCCTCCGCTTAGATAAGATGCGAGGTCCGAGATCGTTCACCGCGGCGCAAACCTGTTACGCGCAATTCCGCGATACCGAGCACCTTAGGCCGCCCAGGCTTCCACGGACGTCGCACCACTCCAACAATGCCCAACTTGCCCTCGATGGATTTTTTTTGGATGTCCCGGTGTACAAGTCGTGTACATGCTGCCTACCACTACTTGAAAAACCTGATCTCTCGTTCCAATCCATCATGGGCGCGACGCTAAACAGATGCGCTAACATGTTGATGTTATTTTGCTTTCTTGCCTTATCCCGAGCAACGCATTCTGGGCCGACACGAGCCTGATACCTAAATGGATTTTTCTTTTGTTTCAAGTACTTAAACGGATCGCTCGTTTGTTCACAACGGGTCGCTCCTTGCCCGGTACGATATTGCAGTACCAGATGGTAACAACAATCAGGCTAGAGAAAGCCGATCGAAATCCACGGCACGGCGGCGACGATGATCGTGCCGATCAGCAGCGCGATCATATAGGCGGCGATCGGCTTCATGCCTTCGTCCGGATTGATACGGCTGATCGCGCACGCCGCGTAATAGCCCACCCCGAAGGGCGGCGCGAACAGCCCGATACCCATCGCGAGAACGACAACCATTGCATAGTGCACCTCATGCACGCCGACCTGCCGGGCGATCGGAAACAGAAGGGGGCCGAACAGTACGATGGCCGGAATACCCTCGAGCACGCTGCCGAGGATGACGAAGGCAACGATGGTAACCGCAAGAAACATCGGCACGCCGCCCGGAAGCGCCGTCATGACCTTGGCCAGCGACGCCGAGAAACCTGACTGCGTCAAGGCCCAGGCCATGCCGGTAGCCGCGCCAATGATGAGCAGGATGGCGCCTGAAAGCGACGCGGTTTCAACCAGCATCGGATAGATGCGCCGCCAGGAAAACTGCCGGTAGATCAAAAGTCCCGCCAACATCGAATAGACGATACCGATGGTGGACACTTCGGTTGCGGTCGCAACGCCCTCGACCACCGCCGCTCGGATCACAAAGGGCAAGGCAATGGCGGGTATCGCGACGACGAAGGCGCGGCCTATCTCGCGCCCAGTCGCCCGCTTGACGTGCGACAGGTCCTCGCGCCGGTAATGCCACCAGACGACGGCGCAAAGCATGACCGCGAGCACGATGCCCGGCAGCAGGCCACCCGTAAACAGCGCGGCGATCGACACACCCGTGACCGAGCCGATCGTGATCAGCACCAGGGACGGCGGGATCGTTTCGGTCTGCGCGCCGGTCGCGGAAAGCAGCGCCACAAGGTCACCAGGCTTCGCGCCCCGCGCTTTCATTTCGGGAAACAGCACCGGAGCCACCGCGGCCATATCGGCAGCCTTGGAGCCGGAGATGCCGGAGACCAGATACATGGCTCCCACCAGCACATAATGCAGGCCGCCGCGGACGTGCCCGAGCAGGCTTGCAAGGAAGCTCACCATCGCCCGGGCCATGCCGGTCATCTCGATGAGCAACCCGAGGAAAACGAACAGCGGCACCGCCAGCAGGATCAGATGGCTCATGCCTTCGTCCATCCGGCCAATCACGACGACGCTCGGCGTGCTCGTGGTCAGTGTGAGATAAGCTACGGTGGCGAGGCCGAACGCGAAGGCAATCGGCACCGCCGCAAACACCATGGCGCCGCCCAGGAACACAAAGAATATGAGCAGGTTCAAATTGCCCAAGGGCTTCAGCACGGGCGCCAGAAACGCAAGCATGATAACGAGAGCGCTGACCAGCGCGACAGCCGTCAACACCCTGCGTATATCCGCGATGATAGCCAGACGCAGTGCCGCCACGATCAGCATCAGTCCAATTCCCACCGGCAGCGCCGCTGCGCGCCAGGAATTTACGATATCGAGCGCCGGCGTCCTGACATAAACCTCGTCCACGGCGAAGTCATAGGCGGGATGAATGACGAGAAGGAGGAATGCCAGCGAGGCGGCGATCGCAAAGACATCGAAAAACGCCCGTGTACCCGGAGCGAGCATGCCGACGATCGCCGTCATCCTCATGTGCTCGCCGCGCTGGAATGCGATGACCGAGCCAAGCATCGCAAGCCAGAGGAACAGGATGCCGGCTAGTTCGTCCGTCCACACGATCGGTGCATGAAAGACGTAACGGGCAACGATGCCGAGCAGGAGGACGACGATCTCCGCGACGACCAACAGCGCGGCAGGAACGGCGATCGCCGGTTCGAGCACACGGATCAAGCGCGCAATGCCACCGCGCCATCCTGGCAGGGGTTGCGTGTTCGCAACCTCCAACTCCGTAGCAGATGCATGTGCCATGGCGCTCACCCCAGCTTTCCTGCGGTTTGCTCGAGCTGCGCCCAAGCCTCATTGCCGAACCTGGCTTTCCAGTCGGCATAGAAGCTGGTCTTGGCCAGCGCCTGTCGGAACGCGGCGCGGTCGACCTCCAGGAACTGCATGCCCTTGGCAGTCAGGTCGGAGCGGAGGGAATCGCTCAGTCTGGCAATGTCGGCCCGCTCGTCATTCGCGGAGCGATCGAATTCCCGCGTGACGATCTCCTGTAGATCCTTCGGCAGCTTCTCGAATGCGCGCTTGTTGCCGAGGATCCAGTAGTTGTCCCAGACGTGACCGGTAAGACTGCACGTCTTCTGCACCTCATAGAGACGCGCCGTTGCAATGATCGGCAGCGGGTTCTCCTGCCCATCGACCACCTTGGTCTGCAGTGCGGAATAGACTTCGTTGAAATTGATCGGGGCGGGACCTGCGCCAAGCGCCTGGAAGAGCGAGGTAAGATTCGGCGCTGCCGGCACCCGAAGCTTGAAGCCCTTCAGGTCATCTGGCGCTTTGATCTCGCGGCCCGATGAGGTGACGTGACGGAAGCCGTTATCCCAGGCTTTCGACACTGCCATGATCGGCGTTTTCGCGATTTGCGCCCGGATGTAGGCGCCGAGATCGCCATCCATCGCCTTCCAAACCGCCTCATAGCTGGCGAACAGGAAACCCAGGTTCACGATTCCCGCGGCCGGAACCAGCGTTGCGAGGATCAGCGAAGACAGGTTGAAGAACTCGACCCCGCCGTTTCTCACCTGCGTCAGCAGGTCGGTGTCCGAGCCGAGCTGGTTGGCCGGGAAGAGGTTGATCGCGAGCCGCCCGCCGCTCGCCTCACGGATACGATCCGTCGCCTCCTTGGCGCGGATGTTGACGGGATGGGTCGGGTCCTGCCCGGTCGCGAGCTTATAGGTGAACTCCGTGGCTGAGGCGCGGCGGGTGAGGATGCCGCAGAGCGGAACAGCGGCCGCGCCCATGATTAGGGTCCGGCGGCTTATAGTCATCGGCGTGCGCGTGGTCATCGGTTTGCTCCTTGACGTTCGGGCCCGGCGGGCCGGTTCGCGGCAACGGTTGTGCCCGCTGATCTTTTTCTTGGCCGATACTTGAAGGCCGGCGATGGGCGGCAGCCGTCGTTCCTCGCAGCGGGGCTGCGAAGGGCGATGCTGCCGAAATCCTGTTATGGAGCGGCGGCTAGAGCCTCAACGCCCTAACCACTGCTTCATCTGCCTTGACACTTCCGCGGTCGAAATTCCGTAGCGGTCGTGCAGGGTTGGCAGAGCGCCGGCGGCGAGAAACTCGTCAGGCAGCCCAATCTGGCGAAAGACCGGATGAACGCCAGAACGCATCAGCAAGGCGGCGACTGCTTCGCCGAGGCCGCCGATCACGGTGTGGTTTTCGGCAACGACGACCAGGCGGCCCGGCTTGCGGGCTTCGCGGAGGATGGTCTCGGCATCGAGCGGCTTGATGGTGGGAACGTGCAGCACCGCTGCATCCACGCGGTCGCCGGCCAGCTCCTTCGCCGCCTCAAGCGCCCGCATGGTCATGATGCCGGTCGAAATGATAAGGACATCCCTGCCCTCCCGGATCAGGGCCGCCTTTCCGAGCTCGAAATGGTAGCCGTACTCGTCGAGCACCAACGGCACCTGGCCGCGCAGCAACCGGACATAGATCGGGCCCTGATGGGCAGCGATGGCGGGCACGAGCTGCTCGATCTCGTGGGCATCGCAGGGATCGATCACCGTCATGTTCGGCATGGCGCGGAACAGCGCGAGATCCTCGGCCGCCTGGTGGCTCGGGCCGTAACCGGAGGTAAGGCCCGGCAAGGCGCAAACGATCTTCACATTGCGGTCTTCCTCCGCGATCGTTTGATGAATGAAATCGTATGCGCGGCGGGATGCAAACACGGCATAGGTGGTCGCGAAGGGCGTGAAGCCCTCGGCGGCCAGTCCCGAGGCGGCGCCGAACAGAAGCTGCTCGGCCATTCCCATTTGGTAGTACCTGTCAGGGAACGCCTTGGCGAAGATATGCAGGTCGGTGTACTTGCCGAGATCGGCCGTCATGCCAACCACGTCGGCGCGGTTGCGGGCAAGTTCGACCAGCGCATGCCCGAAGGGCGCGGGCTTGGTCCTTTGCCCGTCGGCCGCGATCGAGGCGATCATGGCCGACGTGGTCAGGCGCGGCTTGCCCGACGGCGTTGCTGACACGGTGGGCTTCATGACTTCTTCCCTGCTTCGAGCGCACCGAGTGCGAGCTGCCATTCGTGCGGTTCGACACGGATGAAGTGGTTCTTCTCGCGCTGCTCCAGGAATGGAACGCCTTTGCCCATAAGGGTGTCGGCGACGATGATACGAGGCCGGGGCTCGGCGTTGGATTTGGCGGCGTCGAATGCCGCTATCACGGCATTGAGGTCATTCCCGTCGACGCGCTGCACGAACCAGCCGAACGCCGTGAGCTTGTCCACCAGCGGCTCGAACGCCATCATTTCGGTCGACGGGCCGTCGGCCTGCTGGTTATTGACATCGACAATGGCGATCAGATTGTCGAGCCTGTGGTGCGCGGCCGACATGATCGCTTCCCAGACCGAGCCCTCATCGAGCTCGCCGTCGGAGAACAGCGTGTAGACCCGCGCCCTAGAACTCTTGCGCTTCAGCCCGAGCGCCATTCCGGCGGCGATGCTCAGACCCAGCCCGAGCGATCCGCCCGACATCTCCATGCCCGGTGTGTAGGAGGCCATGCCGGACATCGGCAGGCGGCTTTCGTCGCTGCCGTAGGTCTCAAGCTCCGCTTCGGGAATGATCCCGGCCTCGATCAAGGCCGCATACAGCGCGATCGCGTAGTGGCCGTTCGAGAGCAGGAAACGGTCCCTTCCTTCCCAGGACGGGTCCTCCGGCCGGTAGTGCATGGCGTGGAAGTAGGCGACGGCAAGCACGTCGGCGATGTCAAGCGCCTGCGCGATGTAGCCTTGCCCCTGGACTTCGCCCATCCGCAGCGCATTGCGGCGAATGTTGTAAGCACGCTGCGCCAGCGTCGGCGCGTTGGCAATGGTCCCAACCGTTTCCATGGCGATCTCGCTCCTCTCGCGCTCAGTGAATGAGCATGCCGCCGTTGACGTCGATCACCGCTCCCGTGACGTAGGCGGACAGGTCGGAAGCAAGGAAGGTGTAGATTCCCGCCACGTCGTCGGTTTCGCCGAGGCGGCCGAGCGGAATGCCCTCCAGTATCTTCACCCTCATCTCGTCGGTGAGCTTGCCGGCGGTGATGTCGGTTCCGATCAGGCCGGGCGTGACGCAATTGACACGGATGCCATCAGATCCGAACTCGCGGGCCATCGCCTTGGCGAGGCCCAGCACGCCGGCCTTGGCCGCGGAATAATGCGGGCCGCCGAAGATGCCGCCACCACGCTGCGCCGAGACCGATGACATGCAGGCGATCGAGCCGGACTTGCGCTGACGCATGTGCGGGATCACCGCCTGGGAGAGAAACAGAACGCCCTTGAGATTGACGTCCTGGATGCGGTCCCAGTCGACCGGGGTGATGTCGAGCAGCTTCACCGGCTGGGTGATGCCGGCATTGTTGATCAGGATGTCGATCTGGCCGAAGGCGACGACGACGGCGTCGATGGCCTTCATGCAGGACTCCCGATCGACGACATCGCATGCGAGGCCGAGGTGAGGTCCGCCGGAAAAGGAATCCAGGCTCTTCGATGCAGCTTCCGCTGCGGCGCCGTCGATGTCGAGGATCGCGACCCGGGCACCTTCCGCCGCAAACCGCCGGGCAGTTGCCAGGCCTATTCCGCGCGGCGAGGCCGCGCCCGAAATGACCGCTGTCTTGCCGCGTAGTAGCATGCCTTCCTCCCTGATATTCTACCCCGCAAGGCACCGTCGATCGGCGCCTGTTTTCTTGACGATATCGACTACGCCTGGACCGTGATGGCGACAAACGCGCAGTTGTCGCCGATAGATGAATCTGGTTCACTTATGGCATGTTGCTTTCCAGTATCCCGATTTCGGCGATCCGCGCCTTCGAGGCGGCCGCGCGCACCGGCTCTTTCCGCGATGCTGCGAGCGAACTCCATTTGACGCCGAGCGCCGTCAGTCACGCGATCCGCAAGCTGGAAAGCGCGATGAGCACCACGCTGTTTGAGCGCAGCGCCCGATCGATCCAGCTGACGCCGGCTGGACACAACTTGATGCGTCATGCCGGCGCCGCGTTCGACAATCTGCGGCGCGGAATCGAAGAGGTGGCTGGCCGCGGGCCGCAACTGCTCCGCGTGCATTGCGCGCCGAGCTTCGCGGCGCAGTGGCTGGCGCCGCGTCTCGCCCAATTCATCGCGGCCGAACCGAGACTGGAAGTGCGGCTCGCCGCCAGCACCGAATATGCCCGCTTTGGCAATGACGATTTCGATCTCGATATCGTCTATGGGCAGCCCAGGCGCGAGGCTCTGGAAATAATCCCGCTTGGCGAGGAAACCGTTACGCCGCTTTGCACGCCAGCGCTTGCAAAGAAAGTCCGCAAGCCGAAGGACTTGTTCGACCAGGTGCTCATTCGTTCAGAGGTCAAGCAGGTCCAATGGCATCAATGGTTCGCCGCGAACGGGCTTGAGGCACCTGCCATTCATGGCATGCGCTTCGACCGCAGCTTCCTCGCGATTGCCATGGCCTCAAGCGGCCTCGGCGTCACGCTGGAGTCAACACGCCTTGCCGAACGCGAGATCGAGACAGGCAAATTGGTCGCACCGCTCGCCGGGCGCGCCGTCGACGTCCGCTATGTCGGCCACCATCTCGTGTTCCCACGCGCCAACCGGCAGCGCCGCGCCGTGCGGGCGTTCGCCGATTGGGTCATTTCGGAGCTTGCGCAAACGAAGCGCTGAAGCCAAGAGCACGAGTAACCGACCGATAATTGCGCTCGAGCCTTGCCCGGTACGGCGTTGCAGTACTGGATGAGCTCGTGCGGTACCGTGCTGTATCCTCTTTACCAATCCCATCTTGTTGGCCCCAGCCTCCTCCAGCCGCCCGCACGCTCCGCAGGCACGGCGAGGTGACAACCCGACTTTCTTGGCGAGCTCCACGTTCTGCAGGCGCCCATCCCGCTGCAGGGCAAGCAGGATACGGCAGTCGATAACGTCCAGTTTCATGGGCACAGGCTCGCACCCCGTCGCGCCTCCCCCATGCAGCAACAAACCGAAATCATCGTTGGTCGAACTTGGTCAGCCGCCACCGCACGAGATCGTCGGCGCCTGGGCCGGCCTGCGGCTGGACGTCCCTTAAGCGGACCACTTCGTCCGATTTGTCATCGACGAGCGCGAGCTTCACCGGACGGCCAGTATTCTTGTTGATGAATTTGAGCGGCGGCCCGGCATTACCTGTAATCGCCCACTTGTCCCCTACCTGGGCAAGCGCCTGAATCACCAGGATGACGTCCCTGCCCTTGCGGGTCAGGAGGTACTCGTAACGATCGGGCCCGGTCTGATACTGCCGCCGCTCGATGAGTTCGTTTTCCTCCAAATGCTTGAGCCGGTCGGACAGCGTGGCGTGGGTAATGCCAGTCGATTTCCTCAGATCCTCGTATTTGCTCAACCCGAGCGACAAATCGCGCAGGATCAGAATGGCCCAGCGGTCGCCGACGGCGTCGAGCACGCCGGCGATCGAGCACGCCATTCCCTCAAAGCTCTTCGAGCGCATTCACATCGACCTCCGAACAACTCTTATTACCAGAGTAATGGGAGCGGCCGTGGGATCCAAGTACCTGCCCCGGGGCTCCAAAAAATCGCTTGCCGCTCGTCACTCTTATTATTAGAGTTACTACAAGTAAAGCAAAAGCACGGCCGAACCTGCCGCTATCAGGAGGATGCATGCCCGAGCCCGACAATCGTCACATCGTGACGCTGGAGATCAACGGCACGCGCAAGACCGTCGC
The DNA here is from genome assembly GCF_013114825.1 of Bradyrhizobium australiense. Classification (GTDB taxonomy): domain Bacteria; phylum Pseudomonadota; class Alphaproteobacteria; order Rhizobiales; family Xanthobacteraceae; genus Bradyrhizobium; species Bradyrhizobium australiense. The sequence continues at coordinate 517,657 of NZ_JAAVLX010000002.1, forward strand.
CGTGGAAGCGCGAAAATTGCTGGTCCACCTGATCAGGGAGGACCTTGGCCTCACCGGCACGCATGTCGGCTGCGATACTTCGCAGTGCGGCGCCTGCACCGTGGAGATCGACGGACAGGCGATCAAGTCCTGTACCGTGCTGGCCGTGATGGCAGACGGCGCGTCGATCACGACGATCGAGGGCCTGACCGACCCAGGCGCCGAACTCAGCCCCGTTCAGGCGGCATTCCATGAGCATCACGCGCTGCAATGCGGCTTCTGCACGCCGGGCATGGTGATGAGCGTGCGCCAGCTATTGAAGGATCAGCCGCATCCGAGCGAGCACGACATCCGCCACGGACTCGCCGGCAACATCTGCCGCTGCACCGGCTATCACAACATCGTCCGCGCCGTCGAAAGCCTGGCATCGAAAGGCGATCAGCCATGAACGATACGACTGCTATCCGCCATATCGGCCAGCCGCTCCGACGGCGCGAAGATCTCAAGCTTCTCGCCGGCAAGGGCCGATACGTCGATGACGTCAGGCTGCCGGACATGCTGCATATGGCGGTACTGCGGTCGCCGCACGCGCACGCCAACATCAGAAGCGTCGATCTGTCCGCCGCCAAGGTAGCGCCGGGTGTTCGCCTCGTTCTATCCGGCAAGGCGCTCGAAGGCAAAATGGGACCGATCGTACCGAACTGGATCATTCCCGGCAGCAAGGTGCCGTTCCGTCCCGTGGTCGCAACCGATCGCGTTCGCTTTGTCGGCGAGTGCGTGGCGCTGGTGGTGGCGGAAACGCTGGCGCAGGCCTATGACGCAATCGGCCTGATCGACGTCGAATACGAGGTGCTACCGGCAATGACCGACGAAGACATCGCGATCCGCGATGGCGCTCCGCAACTCCATGACAACGTTCCCGGCAACATTACCACGATCTACAAGGTGCGTGGCGGCGATTACCAGAAAGCGGCCCGCGAGGCCGACCATGTCATCGGACTGCGCGTGATCAACAACCGCCTGATCCCGACCTGCATGGAAACGCGTGCGATCGTTGCCTCGCCGGAGCCGGACGGCACGCTGACGGTCTATATCGGCAGCCAGGTTCCACACATGCATCGGCGCTGGATCGCGGAGACGGTCGGCATTCCCGAGCATCAATTGCGGGTGATCGCACCTGACATCGGGGGCGGCTTTGGCGCCAAGATGCATCTGTATCCGGAGGACCTGCTCTGCCCCTATCTCGCGCGCGAACTCGGCGCTCCAGTCAAGTGGTGGGAGAGCCGCTCCGAGAGCCATCAATCAACCAGCCACGGTCGCGCCCATACCGAAAACATCGAGGTGGCGTTCAGCAGCGACGGCAAGATCCTCGGCCTGAAGGTCGACACGCTTGGCAACGTGGGCGCCTATCTCTCCAACATGGCAAGCGGCGGTCCGACCGTGAACACGGTCAACTTCGGCACCGGCACTTACAAGATCGACAACTATGAAGCGATTTCCCGCGTCGTCGTCACCAATACTGTGCCGGTTGATGCCTATCGCGGTTACGGCCGGCCTGAAGGCGCTTACATCGCCGAGCGCGCGATCGATGCGGTTGCGCGCCACCTCAAGCTCGACCAGGTCGAGGTACGGCGGAAGAATTTTGTTCAGCCGACAGAGTTCCCGTATCGACCGTACGGCAGCATGGGCGTGATGTACGACAGCGGCAACTATCAGGGACTGCTCGACAAGGCGCTCGCGGCTTTCGACTATGACGGACGTCGCAGGGAATGCGATGCCTTGCGCCGCGATGGCATCTATCGCGGCATTGGCGTCGCCGCCTATACACATATGTGCGGGATGGCCCCATCACGCCGGTTGGCCATGAGCGGATTTGACCGTGGCGGCTGGGAAAGCGCGCGGGTCAGCATCGACTCCAGTGGACGGGCCACGATTTATTCGGGCTCGATGAGCCAGGGTCAGGGCCACATCACGTCGCTATCGCAGATCGCTGCAGACGTTCTGCAGATTCCAATGGACAACATCGACATCGTACAAGGTGATACCCGCCAAGTACAGGCCGGCCACGGCACCTTCAATTCACGCTCGATGGCGGTCGGCGGATCCAGCGTGCACGTGTCCTCGCAGCGCATCGTCGCCAAGGCTAAGAAGATCGCGGCGGGCATGCTCGAAGTGGACGAGAAGGATGTTTCCTATTCGGCGGGCGCGTTCAGCGTGCCTGGGACGGATATTGCGCCGGTAACATTTTCGAAGGTGGCCCGCATGGCCTATGTTGGGCACAAACTGCCTGACGGCGTCGGGCCGGGGCTTGATGAGACGGTGTTTTACGACCCGACCGGCATGGGGTCGCCATCAGGCGTCCATCTTGCCTATGTCGAGGTCGATCCGGCGACCGGGATCGTCGACATTCTCGATTATGTCGCCGTGGACGACGTCGGCACGCTGATCAATCCCCTCCTCGCCGCCGGCCAGATCCATGGTGGTGTCGTGCAGGGCATCGCGCAGGCGCTCTATGAGGAGGTCAGCTACGATCCGGACGATGGACAGCTCCTGACCGGCTCGCTGCTCGATTATGCCGTTCCGCGCGCCGAGCATGTGCCGAACATCCGATCGCTGTTCCAGGAAACGCCGTCGCCGACCAACCCGATCGGCGTCAAGGGTATCGGCGAGAGCGGCTCGATCGCCGCCCCACCCTGCATGGTCCACGCCGTGCTCGATGCCTTGTCACCGTTCGGTATCGCGCATCTGGACATGCCGCTGACGCCGCCGCGCGTCTGGGCGGCGGTGCAAGAAGCCCGCACGGGAGCCTCCCAATGATCCCGGCAGCCTTCGATTATGTCCGCGCATCTTCGCTCGCCCAGGCGATCGATCTGCTGCGCGACGATCCCGACGGAACAAAGCTCCTGGCCGGCGGCCATACCCTGCTGCCGGCATTGAAGCTGCGGCTGGCATCGCCCGCACTCCTGATCGATATCGGAGGCATCGCCGAGCTCAAGGGAATCGAAATCAGCGAGGCCGGCATCAGGATCGGCGCACTGACGACGCATGCCGAACTCTTTGCTTCCGAGCCGCTGAACAAGGAGTTGCCGGTCTTTCGTCAGGCGGCCAGCCTCATTGCCGATCCCCAGGTGCGTAACCGCGGCACGATCGGCGGCTCGCTCGCGAACGCCGATCCCGCGGCTGACTGGCCGGCGGTTGTGGTGGCGCTGAAGGCAGAGATCGAGATCGCAGGCGCCCATGGCTTCCGCAGGGTGGCGGCACGGGACTTTTTCGTCGATATCTTTTCGACCGCGCTGGCACCGGACGAAATTCTCGCCAGCATCCGTATTCCGCGGCCGAAGCCAGGCATGCGCTTCATCTACCGAAAGATCAGACATCCCGCGAGCGGTTTTGCCGTCGTTGGAATCGCGGTCGGCGTGCGGCTGCACGGCGGCGTGGTTGCCGAGATTTGCATCGGCGTCACTGGTGCAGCGAACCATGCGTTCGCCGACCAGCACGCGGCTGATTTCCTAACCGGCAAGATGCTTTCGCGGGACAATATCGACCAAGCGGCAAAATTGCTGGGCGAGACCACCGAGTGCCTCTCGGACCGGTACGCTTCGGCGGAATACCGCGCTAATCTGATCCGGGTCGAGATCAGGCGAGCGCTACTTGCGCTTTCGTCGTGAGGCAGGAGCCTTCGCACCGGCCGCCGCACAATCGGCGGCATCGCCGCCAAATCGCTTGCGATTGAACGGAACAGCACCTGCGCCGGCAACGATCTCGACATCCTCGAGCCGCAGCGGCTTGCCGCTGCTCGTCCGCAACTCCGGATATTCGATCGGGCGCCCGGCAGTGCGGTCGCGGAACACGACTTGCGGCCCGGCCGGCTCCGCCAGCCAGTCGTCGCCCCACTTCTTCAGCGCGAGATAGGCCGGAAAGAAATCGCGTCCTTTCTCGGTCAGAACGTACTCATATCGTCCGTTGTGTTCGGGCAGCGGCACCCTCGTCATGACACCGGCCTCCACGAACTTCTTCAGCCGGGTGCTCAAGATATTGGGAGCGATCCCGACATAGTATTCGAACTGGTCGAAGCGCTTAACGCCGTAATAGGCCTCGCGAAGAATCAGAATGGACCAGCGATCACCGACAATTTCCATGGCTCGCGCCATGGAGCATTCCTTGTTGGCAAGACGGCTTTGCTTGACACTGGACATAGTTCTTTCAACCCCGAACTCAGCCCATACCATATTGAGCGGGATTCGCGTATGTCCAGCGCGCCCTTCGGCGTTTGGCTGATCAGGCAGCTTGCCCCGGCTCGGCTTGCGTCTTGGCGACGATCTCGGGCTCCAGCACGCGGCGATGCGAGACGAGCACGCCGGCTTCGCTCAAGCGCTTCAGTTCCGCCTCGCTGACGCCGAGCTCGCCGAAGACCGCAAAATTATGCTCGCCCTGAAAGGCAGGCGTGCCAATTGGCGTCAACTCTTCCGCCGAAAAGCGCCACGGCCGGCCCGGCAGGCGATACTCGCCGCCGCTGCGGTCAGGGACGCGCTGAACGGCGCCCCAGTAATCGCTCCATTCAGAGGCTGTGAGCTCCTTGATCGAACGGATCTCGCCCATGGCGATCTTGGCCTCGTCGAACTGGGCGTCGAGGGTCGCCATGTCCGGAAAGGTCAGAATCCAGGACTGGATGATCTGGTGCAGCACGCCGAAATTCAAGCGGCGCGCGGCCGCAGTGGAGAACCGTGGATCATCCATCAGATCGACGCGGCGCATGGCGCGCAGCCACGACGGAAAGGTCCGGCTGCCGATAATGCTGGTCGCGACGGTGAAGTGCTCGCCCTGCGGCCCTGTAAAGAACGAGCAATCGGTGGCCCCGAGGATCGCAGGCTCCGCCCCAATGTCATCGTCGGACAGATCGACATGCGCGCGTTCGTTGACCGCGAGCAGCGTCGCCGCCATCGCGACATCGATATACTGGCCCTGCCCGGTCTTCTGGCGGCTATTGAGAGCCGCGAGGATCGCGATCACCGCCTGCAACCCAGTGTAGACGTCGGCGTGCGACAGACTGTCGGTACGCGGCTCCGTCAGCGCGCTGCCATAGTGACGAACGCTGTTTTCAGTAAAGCCAGCCTCGGCCTGCACGGTTGGTGCATAGGCCATCCGGCTGCGCCACGGCCCGCCCTGGCCGTAGCCCGTGATCGACGCGTAGATCAGTCGGGGGTTGCGTTTGGACAGCGTCTCGTAATCGAGGCCGAAGAACCCCAGGGTACCAGCGCGGAAGTTTTCGACCACGATGTCTGCGGTATCGCAGAGTTTCAGTGCCAGTTCATAAGCGCCCGGAATGTTGAGATTGACGCTGACATTGCGCTTGCCGGCATTTTGCTGGGCGTAATAGCCTGACATCCCGTCGGTCGATGGAAACGCGAAGCGCGAGACGTCGGGACTTGGCGGTTCGATTTTGATGACCTCGGCTCCGAGGTCCTGCAAGGTGCGCGCGCACAGCGGACCAGCCAGCACGCGGGAGAAATCGACGACGCGGATTCCACTCAAGGGGCCACTCATGTCAGCGCCCCGCGAATTTGGCGAGACCGGGCCCGTTCTTGCGGAATGACGCAAGACCGGTCTTGAGGTCCTCCGACGCCCAAATCGGCGCCTGTACTCTTGCCATCGCCTCGTCCGCGGCCGCCACGCCCTGGTTGGCGGCGATATGCACGAGCTCCTTGGTCGCGGCATGCGCCACCGTCGGCCCCTGCGCTAACTCCTCCGCTATGGCCATCGTGGCCGTCTCCAGCGATTCTTCCGGAACTGTGAGATTGATCAATCCCCACTTCTCCAGGGTCGGCGCATCGTAGCGCCGCGCCAGCATCGACATTTCCTTGGCGCGCTGTGCGCCGATCCGCTGCACCTGCCGCTGGATTCCGCCCAGCAGCGGATGCAGCCCAAGCGTCGCCTCGACCGAGCCGATCTTCGCCGAAGAAGCCGCGATGATGTAATCGCACGATAGCGCAAGCTCGAGGCCGCCACCCAGGCAAACGCCGTGAACGCTCGCGATCAAAGGAACCGGCAATAGCTCCATGAAGCGCAAGAATTCGACACCGTTCAGCCGTCGATTTTCACCGCCCTGATCCGCGCTGCCTGCCTCTACACGTTTTTCGAAGATATCCAGATCTGCGCCGGCGGAGAAATGCCGCAGTCCGCTACGGATGACGATGGCGCGGCTGCCTGCCTTTTGGGCTGCCTCCACCTGCTCCACGATCGCATTGAGGAGTTTGGGGCCGAGCAGGTTGTACGGCCGGTAGACCATCGTAAGAACAGAGATATTGCCGCGCTCCTCGCGCGTCACCAATGCATCCTCGGACAAAGCTGCCTCCTGTTTCCCGGCGGCTCTCGCGACCGCATCATTCTAGTTGCAAAACGCAAGCTACATCATGACTTGCATTTTGCAAGCTATAATCGTCTTGGCGCTGGACCCGATTTTTTCAAGGCGCTCTTCTCGACTAGAGACGCTCCGCGCTGGTGCTCGCGGCTTGATTGCGCAAGGCCTGCCGACCGGCATCCAGGAGGATGTCAGACAACCGCTTGTCGCCGGCCGCACGCGCAAGCACGATCGAGCCGACCACGGTTGCAATTGCCCCGGCAGCGGCCTGCCGCGCATCTGTTGGCGATCTCTTCGGGATCAAGCCGGCGATGATATCGATGATTTTCTCGAGTCCGCCTGCAAGGGTACGCTGCGCTTCGGGCCTGAACGTGCGATATCCGCGGCTAAAGCCGGAAGCGCACAACCGCGCACCAGATTATTGCGATGGCGGGAGCTCAGATAGGACTCGACGACTGCGTTGAATCCTTTCTCGACAGGCAACCCCTGCGTGAGATCCAGCCAACGGGCGACGGTTCGATCCATGGCCAAAGCGAGTGCTTCAACGACCAAAGCGTCACGTGACTTGAAGTGGGCGTAGAAGCTACCATGCGCCAGATCAGCGAGTTTCATCAGGTCGACCACACTCAAGCCGCCGGCATCGTTTTGATGCAGGCCATAGGAAGCATTTTCGACGATCCGCCTGCGGGTCTGCTGCCCATGGCCTTTTGGTAACGCATCACCTGCTCCGGGATAGCCTAACAAGCAGAGCCATATTAGATGATTATCATCACATATAACGACCGAATTCCGCAGAAGGGCTCCTCGGTGTGCGCCTCGATCAGGAAAGGCCAGTCAGCGAGTACAGATTGAACGCACGCTAGTGCCCGACGAATACGGGCTTTCGCTTGTCGACAAAGGCGCGCACCGCCTCTTTGTGATCCGTCGTTCGCGCGGAGCGGACCATGTATGCCGCTTCCTGGTCCATTGAATCCAGAAGGTCCGTTGCCAAGGCGTGGTCAAGGTTGTCCTTCATGCCGGCGAAAGCTTGCAAGGGGCCCTCGGCCAAGGACCTTGCAAGCGCAAATGCAACAACGCGAAGCTCGGCATCGGGTACCACCCGATTGACGAGCCCCAGGGTCTCGCAGCGGCGGGCGTCGATCCGCTCCGAGAGAAACATCAACTCGCGCGCCCGGGATGTTCCCACCAGCCGCGTCAGCAGCCAGGCGATACCGTAGTCTCCCGTCAGCCCGATGCGGGCATACCCCGTGGTCATCACAGCCGATTCGGCGGCGATTCGAATGTCGCAGGCGAGCGCGAGCGCAAGCCCTGCGCCCGCCGCAGGCCCGGGAAGCGCTGCGAGCGTCGGCTTTCGCAATCCCGCCAACGCACCCGTGAGGGTGCGCTGCTTGAGGCGCAAGTCGGTAATCCGCTCTTCGACCGGCATTTCGGTCTTGGCGGCATTGCTTCCCATGCCCTTGACGTCGCCGCCGGCGCAAAAGGCGTTGCCGGCGCCCGTGATGAGCAGTGCGCCGACGCTGGAATCATCGCCGCACTGCCTGATCATGCACCGCAGCGCTGGGGTCAATTGATCGGACAAGGCGTTGCGCGCCTCAGGCCGGTTCAGCGTGATCAGCGCGACCCGGTTCCGGATTTCACACAGCAACTCACCGGTGCCGGTATCGACCTCGATCCGATCTTCCGTCATTCGCGCTGCTCCGTCGTGCCTTCAGGCGACCTTCAGGGCTGCCTTGCTGTCGGCGTCCAGGAATCCTGTAAGCCGACCCCTGATCAGCCGCTCGGCATCCGCCATGATGCGGTCGATCAATTCCTTGACCGTTGGGATGTCGCGAATGAGTCCAGCGACCATCCCGCAACTCCACGCGCCCGCGTCCATATCACCGTCGATCATCACCTTCGGATAGACGCCCGCCACCTGCTCGTGGATATCATCGATCTTGAGGCTCTTGCCTTTCACCCGTTCAATCTCGAGCAGGTTCTCGACGCCCTTGTTGTTCAATACCCGTTCGGTGTTTCGTAACGCACGCATGACCAGGCGCGTGTCGAGCTCCGACGCCTTGACCAGCGCATTCTTGACATTCTCGTGCACGGGCGCTTCCTTGGTGGCGATGAAGCGCGTACCCATGTTCATGCCGGCGGCGCCCATCGCCAGCGCCGCCACCAGGCTGCGCGCATCCGCCATGCCGCCGGAAGCGACGAACGGAATCTTCAGTTCCTCGGCGGCACGAGGCAACAAGATCATGTTGGGCATATCGTCTTCGCCGGGATGGCCGCCGCACTCAAAACCGTCGACGCTGACGGCATCGCAGCCGATCTGCTCGGCCTTCAGCGAATGCCGGACGGACGTGCATTTGTGAATAACCTTGATGCCTGCCGCCTTCAGGGCCGGCATATATTGTTCGGGGCTGCGCCCGGCGGTTTCGACGATCTTGACGCCGCCCTCCCTGATGGCGGCGATGTATTCCGGATAGGGCGGCGCAGTAAAGGTCGGCAAAAAGGTCAGGTTCACACCGAACGGCTTGTCGGTCATATCGCTGCAACGTGCGATCTCCTTGGCCAACAGCTCCGGCGTCCTTTGCGTCAGACCGGTGATGATCCCTAGTCCCCCGGCGTTCGACACCGCGGCCGCCAGCTCGGCAAACCCGACATAATGCATTCCGCCTTGGATGATCGGATGTTCGATGCCGAACATCTCGGTAATTGCAGTCTTCACGCGTGCCTCCGATATGTTTTCACAGGATCTCTAGTCTAGCCGGTTTGTCACTCGTCAGTGGACGATTTCGAGGAGGCCCGCGGCGCCCATGCCGCCGCCGATGCACATAGTAACAACGGCGTATTTCGCCTTGCGCCGGCGGCCCTCGATCAAGGCGTGGCCGGTCAGCCGCGCGCCGGTCATGCCGTAGGGATGGCCAACCGCAATCGAGCCCCCGTTGACGTTGAGCTTTTCGGGGTCGATCCCGAGCTTCTCGCGACAATAGATCACTTGCACCGCGAATGCCTCGTTCAATTCCCAGAGATCGATATCATCGACCTTAAGTCCGTGTCGCTTGAGCAGCCGGGGCACAGCGTAGACCGGGCCGACACCCATCTCGTCCGGTTCACAACCTGCGCTGACAAAGCCACGGAAGATGCCCAGCGGCTTCAGACCCTTTTGCGCCGCGAGCTTGTCGCTCATGATGACGGCTGCACTGGCACCATCCGAAAGCTGACTGGCATTGCCGCCGGTAACAGTGAAACCCGGCCCCTTGGCCGGCTTGACACCTGCGAGACCTTCGGCCGTGGTATCGGGACGCGGCCCCTCGTCCGCTGATAGAGTCACCTGCTGATAGGATACGGCGCCGCTCGCCTTGTCCGTGACCGCCATGGTCGTTTTGATCGGCGCGATTTCGTCGTTAAAGCGGCCTCCCTGCCGCGCGGCCGCCGTCCGCCGCTGACTCTCGAGGCTGTATTCGTCCTGACGTTCGCGCGAGATGTCGTAGCGCTTCGCAACGATCTCGGCAGTATCCAGCATCGCGATGTAGGCGTCCCCTTTCATCGCGAGCAGTTCGGGATCGATGGCATGAAAGCTGTTGAACTGATTGTTCTGGACCAGGCTGATGGATTCGCCGCCGCCGCCGATGGCAACCTCCACGCCATCGAAGATGACCGAGCGCGCAGCCAGCGCAATGGCTTGAAGGCCGGACGCGCACTGGCGGTCGATGGTCGTTCCGGCCACGCTCACCGGAAGCCCGGCGCGCAGCAGCGCCTTGCGCGCAATGTTCGTGCCGGTAGTGCCCTGCTGCATGGCGCAGCCCATCACGACGTCCTCGACCTCGCCACCCTCGATCCTCGCACGCGACAGCGCCGAAGAGATAGCATGACCCAGCAACGTCGCGCCTTCGGTATTATTGAGGGCGCCCTTGTAAGCCTTGCCAATCGGGGTGCGAGCGGTCGAGACGATTACGGCTTCAGTCATTGTTTACCTCAGTCGGGGTGCGGAAGTCGATTTTCTTGGATGAAGATTCAGCTCTGCTGCGCGTACCGCATCAGATGATAGGCGGGATCACCGAACTGGACGTTGATGGAGCTTATTCGCTTGAAGTAGTGGCCGACGTTCAACTCGTCGCTCATACCCATGCCACCGTGCAGTTGCACGGCCTGCTCCGCCACGAACCGCGCGGCATAGCCCACCTTCGTCTTGGCGCCGGACGCCAGTTTCGATCCGTTCGGTTCCTTCGACGCAAGGCTTAGGTTCAAATGCTGAGTGAGCGAAATGGACTCCTCAAGCGCGATGAACATGTCAACCATCCGGTGCTGCAGCACCTGAAACGTTCCCAGCGCAACCCCAAACTGCTTGCGCGCCTTGCTGTATTCAAGCGTCGCCGAGTTCAGCTCCGCCATGGCACCGACGGCTTCCGCGCAAAGGGCCGCGATGGCACGATCGCGGGCCGCTTCCAAGGCAGCCACGCCCTCGCCTTCGCTGCCCAGCATCTGGCTGGCTGGCACCTCGACGTTCATCAGCGTGAGTTCAGCGGCGCGCCGGCCGTCGATGGTCTTGAAGCTCTGCAGGTGAAGATTGGCTGCATGGCGATCTACGACAAACAGACTCACGCCGTCGCGATCGCGGGGACCGCCCGACGTGCGGGCTGAAACGATGAGCTTGTCGGCCCATGGCGCACCGACCACCGCAGCTTTGGTTCCGCTCAGAACAAATTTGTCCCCTTGGCGGTGCGCAGTGGTGGTGACGTTGTTGAAATCGTAGCGTGATCGTCCCTCCGCCCAAGCCAGCGCCCATATCGCATCGCCCTCCATGATCTTCGGCAGGAAGAGTTCGCGCTGCTCGGGCGAGCCGATGTCCTCGATCAGGCCACCGGCAAGGACAACCGTCTCAAAATAAGGCTCGACGACAAGCTTGCGGCCGAACTCCTGCATCACGATCATCGTCGCAAGCGAGCCTCCACCAAGGCCGCCGGAGCTTTCCTGGAAGGGCGCGGCGCAGAGCCCAAGTTCGGCGAACGATTTCCAGTGCCTGCGGCTCCAGCCTTCATCCGTCGCAACGATCTTGCGGCGCTCGTCGAAATCGTACTGCTCGCGCAGGAAGCGTTGAATGCTGGAACGGAGCAATTCCTGTTCTTCCGTCAACTGAATATCCATCGATGCCTCGTGCGATGTGGTCAGAGACCCAAGACCGCTTTCGCGATGATGTTGCGCTGAATTTCATTTGATCCCCCGTAAATGCTGAGCTTTCGGGAGTTCAGGTACTTCTCGGTCGCGGTGTGTCCGTGGTCCGGCCCCGGCATGAAGCGGTTGGCGCTTACCGGGTGCTCACGGATGGCCAAACCGTAATTGCCGATCACCTGGTGCGTCAGATCGGTGATGCGCTGGAAAATCTCGGTGCCCCTGATCTTGAACAACGACGCGGCCGGTCCCGGGTCGATGCCGCGCGACATCTGCGCAACGATGCGCAGCTCAGTTGCCTCCAGCGCGAGCACATCGAGCTCGACGCGCGCGATCTCCCTGATGAACTCGCCGAACGCCGGATCGTCCTGGTCGACCTCGGTCCTCACAATGTGCTTGAGTCGCTCCAGATACCGTGTCGACCGGCCGATCCCGGCCATGCTGGTGCGCTCGTTGCCGAGCAGGAATTTCGCGTAGGTCCATCCCTTGTTTTCCTCGCCGATCAAATTCTCGGCGGGGACGCGCACGTCCTCCAGGAACACATCATTGACTTCATGCGATCCGTCGATGGTAATGATCGGCCGCACGGTGACGCCGGGCGATTTCATGTCGATCAACAGGAAGGAGATGCCGGCCTGGGGTTTTGCTGTAGGGTCCGTCCGCACCAGGCAGAAGATCCAGTCGGCATGCTGGGCAAGCGTTGTCCAGGTCTTGTGGCCGTTGACGATGTAGTGGTCGCCGTCGCGCACCGCCTTGGTGCGGACCGAGGCGAGGTCGGAGCCGGAGCCGGGCTCCGAATAACCTTGGCACCACCAATCCTCCCCGGAGAGAATCCGCGGCAGAAACTTCTTCTTCTGCGTATCGTTGCCGAATGTGTAGATGACCGGGCCGACCATGGTGACGCTGAACGCCAGCGGTGGCAGCGTTCCGGCGCGCGACGTCTCCTGTTCAAAAATGAAGCGCTGTGTGACCGACCAGCCTGGGCCGCCATACTCCTTGGGCCAGAGCGGAGCAATCCAACCCTTCCTGTAGAGGATCCGGTGCCAGAGCAGCGACTGCTCCTTCGTCAAATCGGTCTCGGGGTTTGGAACGCGCATTTCCTGCGGATAGTTCGCCGCAATAAAGGCGCGCACCTCGTCACGGAACGCAGCGTCCTCGCTGGAAAGGTTGAGCTCCATCGTGCGAGGCTCCCGTTACCACTTCTCGCCGAACGGACGGATCTCCAGCTCAAAAGTCCAGGCGCTGCGCGGCTGCTGATAGAGCAGCCAATAGCTTTCCGCGACCGACGACGGCGGCATCAATGCATCGGGGTTGTCCAGCGCGGTCGGACCAAGCGCCTCGATCCGCCGCTGGCGCACCCATTCGGTGTCGACGCCGGAATCGATGATGAGATGCGCCACGTGGATATTCTTGGGACCCAACTCGCGTGCGGCCGCCTGTGCAACGGCCCGTAAGCCGAACTTGGCGCTGGCGAAGGCGGCATAACCCGTTCCACCGCGGAGACTCGCCGTCGCCCCGGTGAAGAAGATATTGCCTTTGCCGCGGGGCAGCATCAGCCGCGCCGCTTCGCGCCCGGCGAGGAAGCCGGAATAGCAGGCCATTTCCCATACCTTGCGGAACACGCGCTCGGTGGTTTCCAGGATCGGAAAGTTGACGTTGGCGCCGATGTTGAAGATGCAGACCTCGAGCGGCGCGTGCTTGTCGGCGTCTCCGAGGAAGGAGATGATCTCCTCCTCCTTGCGCGCATCGAGCGAGCGTGCGTGAATTTCGCCGCCAGCTTTCTCGATCTCCTTGACGAGCGGTTCGAGCTTGGCGCCGTTGCGGCGCCCGGCAAACACCGTGAAGCCCTCTGAGGCGAATTTCTTCGCGATCTCGCCGCCGATATAGTCGCCGGCGCCGATCACGGCCACGGTTGCGTTTCTCTTTTGCAAGGGTGTTCTCCCGTCAGGTTAAATTTGTTGTCTGCGAAGCGGCGCGATCTGCGCCAGGGGCGCTTCGCCGCGCAAGGACCCCGCCAGTTTGTGCTTGAGTATCTTGCCGGTGGAAGTAGCCGGCAAGGCATCGAGGACGATGATTTCGGACGGCCGCTTGTAGGAGGTTAGCTGAAATCTGATGAAACCCATCAGATCGGCCGATGTCACGCGCGAGCCCTGCAGCAGCTGCACGAAGGCGACAATCTCCTCATTACCATCGGCCGGACGGCCAACCACCGCGCATTGCACCACGTCCTTGTGCGAGCTGAGGACCGCTTCGACCTCGGCGGGATAGACGTTGAAGCCGGAGCGAATGATCATTTCCTTGGTGCGGCCGACAATGTACAGGCAATCACCGTCGAAGCGGGCAAGATCGCCGGTGTTGAACCAGCCTTCGCTATCGATCACTTTGGCTGTCAGTTCGGGCGCGCGGTGATAGCCGCACATCACGTTGCGCCCGCGGACGTGGAGTTCTCCGATTTCGCCCTGCGATATTGGGATGCCGTCGATGGTCCGGATCCGTCCTTCGACGCCCGGCAGCAGCGTGCCGACCGCCTGATCGGCACAGGGTGCATCGAAGCGTACGCCCGATATCCCCGGCGAACATTCGGTGATCCCGTAGCCGTTGAGAAGCGGCAAACCGAACTCCTTCTCAACGCGCGATTTCAGATCGAGATCGAGCGGGGCGCCGGCCACCGCGATCAGACGCAACGAGCCCGGGGAGAGCTGCCGCAAACCCGATACGCTCTTGTATTCCAGCAGGCGCTGGTAGGTCGCGGGCACGCCGTTGAGGATGGTAACGCCTTCCTCGGCAATCGCCTTGGCCGTCTCGGCGGGATCGTACTTGCTGACCATCCGCACCGTACCGCCAACCATCAACGTCATTATCAGGAGCGAGATGCCGACGATATGCGAGATCGGCAACACCAGATAGATCTTGTCGCTTCGGTCCATCTTGCGGAAGTACGCAGTGGTCTTTGCGCTGATCAGCAGGTTGTCGTGGGAGAGCATCACTCCCTTCGGCGTGCCGGTCGTTCCCGAGGTGTAGATCAGCACCGCGACTTGCCTAGCGGGGTCGGCCTCTACCGGTTCGGCGGTTGCGCTTTCGTTGAGTGGCCCGACACCGATGTCCTGCAGCGCGCCTAAGTGTCGGTTCTCAGCCCCAAGACGCGCGGCGTGGGCCGCTGCTTCTTTCGAGACTTTTGAAGCGAAGAACATCCGGCGGGCTCCGCTGTGATCGCGAATCTGATCCAGCTCGCGCGCCGACAATCGCGGGTTGGCGACGATCGCCCAGGCGTCGAGCCGGCTCGCCGCCAGCAGCAATGCCGCCAGCGAAATGCAGTTTTCGCTGACAATGATCATACGATCGCCCGCTCGCACCCCGAGCGAGGAGAGAACGGCGGCAATCTCGGTGACTCGCCTATCAAGGTCACGATAGCTCCAGGCGGCACCGTCCTCGACCAAAGCGATCTGACCTGGAGCACCGGCGACATGGTCAGCCGTTACTTCATGGATGCGGCGAGGCAGCCCTGCAGCAATCTCATCGAAGTCGATCGCCCCTGAAGGACCCGCCACCATCAACCTCCCGAATAGCGAACGCCGCCTTTTTGCCGCGTAAATTCGATCTGGAGTTAACGTTCTTTTTTAGAACTCGTCAATTGCTAATTCACCGAACCGCGTGAATTGCTCGGAAGAGGCAGTAAGGCTGCCATTTTCTGGATGATCCTGCAAAAGTTCGTTTACAATGCCGTCGATTGGCATTACCGATAAGTGCCAAATAAGAACTCAATGGGGAAGCGACAATGGCGGAAATTCGCGGCGTAGCAATACTGGTGGGCGCGGGCGACGCGATCGGTGCGGCCGTCGCGCGGCGTTTTGCCAAAGGCGGCTATACGGTTTGTATCTGCCGGCGTGACGCGGCCAAATCCCAGGGACTGGTGGATGAACTCACTGCTGCGGGTCATCCTATCCACGCTTTCAGCGTCGACGCGCGTCAAGTAGCCGAAGTTCAAAAACTTTTCTCCGACGTCGAAAGCAATATCGGGCCGATCGAGGTCTGCCTTTTCAATGCCGGATCGAATGTCAACAAGCCTTTAGTGGACACCACGGAGAAGCTATTCTTCAAGGCCTGGGAACTGGCCTGCTACGCCGGATTCCTGGTCGGACGCGAGGCTGCGCGCGTCATGCTTCCGCGCGGAGGCGGTAGTATCTTCTTTACCGGTGCGACCGCCAGCGTGCGTGGCGGCCAGGGGTTTGCGGCGTTCTCATCGGCGAAGTTCGGCCTTCGCGCGGTAGCCCAGGCTATGGCGCGCGAGCTGGGGCCGAAGAATATCCACGTCCTCCATCTCATCATCGACGCCGGCGTAGACAGCGAAGCTATTCACCAGCGCATGAAAGCGGCAAAGGGAATCGAGGCAACCGAGATTCCTCCGGACAGCCTGACGAAGACCTCTTCCATCGCCGAGGCGTATTGGTTCGCGCATCAGCAGAGCCGAGACGGCTGGACCCATGAACTCGATCTTCGTCCGTCTGTGGAGAAATGGTGATGAGCGTAACACCCGATCTCACCCTATGGGGTGTTGGGACAAGCCGCACCATTCGTCCGCACTGGGCGATGCACGAGCTTGGCTTGTCCTACAAGATCAAGCCGATCGGGCCGAGAACAGGTGAGACCAAGACCGCTGAATATACCAGGCTGAATCCCCGCCAGAAGATCCCTCTTTTGCAGGACCGCGATTTCTGCATCGGCGAAAGCGCCGCGATCGTTGCGTATTTGTCGCGCATGTATTCCACGCCGGAACGCTCATTAATTCCGGAAACCACCCGCGACTACGCTGCATGGCTCGAATGGTGCTTCTTTATCGTGGCCGAACTCGATTCAACGAGCCTTTACGTCATGCGCCGACATCGCGCGGATGCACTGGGACATATCTATGGAGTTGCGCCCGAAGTCGTCGCACAAGCCGGCGAATATTTTCGGCAACAGTTGCGTCATGTGGAGGTCGCGCTGACAGACGGCCGGACGTTCTTGATGGGTGACCAATTTACCAGCGCTGACATCCTGCTTACGACGTGCCTGGATTGGGCCATCGCTTACGGCGTCGGTATTTGCGACAACGCACAACCCTATCTTGAACGCATCCAAAGCCGAGAGGCCTATCAGCGAGCCGTCGCGGCGAATGTTCCGGCGGCACCGATCACGCCGGCGGCGGCGAAGGTCTGAGAACCGTTCGCCGATCGCGATAGGGCCTCGGCTCACACGGCCACGCGCACGCTACGCTCGGCAACCATCCTGTCGATGGCGCTGTCGTCGTACCCAAGTTCGCGTAATACGTCACGCGAGTGCTCACCGACCCGGGGAGCCGGTCCACCGATTGCAGCCTCATTGGTTTCGAAACGAGCCGCCGGTTTTGGCTGCCGCACCCGCCCGACCATCGGCTGATCGAATTCCGCGATGATGTCGCGCGCGACCACCTGTTCGTTGTGAATGATTTCGCCCCGTCGCAGAATCGGCGCGCACGGCACGTCGGCGGCGTCGAGGCGCTCCAGCCATTCGGCTGTCGTGTGCAGGCCGATGTATTCAGCCATCTTGTTGATGCGGGCCGTGGCGTTGACCGAGCGCGCTGCCGGCGTTGCAAAGCGCGCATCCTTGGCAAGCTCGGGATCGCCAGTGGCTCGGCAAAACCCCTGCCATTCGGAATCCGAGATGGTACCGGCCGTGAGGTAGCCGTCGCTGGTCTTGAACACGAGATCCGGCCGATCGTTGGGATCTGCGGCGGTGGCCTCGGCTCCTACCACCGTGTACTGCATCATGCCTTCCGGCCACAGGTAGGATATCATCGCATCCAGCATCGCGACCTGGATATGATCGCCCTGCCCGGTTTTCTCGCGGGCATAGAGTGCCGCCGCCACCGCCTGTGCGGTGAACACTGCGGTGGTCTTGTCGCATACTATGGTGCGGATCATTTGCGGACGGTTGGTGACCGGCTGCGACTGGATATCGGCAAAACCCGACAGGCCCTGAATGATCGGATCATAGACGCGCTTTTTTACATACGGGCCGGTATCGCCGACGCCGCTGATCGAGACATAGATCAGGCGCGGATGGCGCTGACGCAATTCTTCCACGCCGAGTCCGAGGCGCTCCATGGTGCCGGGCCGGAAGTTCTGCACCAGCACATCAGCCTGCGCGACCAGCTTCGCGAGCACCTCACGGCCGGCCGTGCTCTTGACGTCGATCGACAGCGAACGCTTGCCGCGATTGGAGGAGATGAACAGTGCCGAGAATTCGCCGTCCTTGTCGATGGTGGCGCGGCTGCGGCGGGTAATATCACCGCCGATCGGCTCGATTTTCAGGACGTCGGCGCCCTGGTCCGCCAGAAACATGGTCGCGAACGGGCCCGACACAACGCCGGTCAGATCGAGGACACGAACACCGCTAAGCGGGCCAGGCATGGAGTTCTCCCTGAATTTTCTTCCGTTGAAAACCGACGCTGTCGTCGTGCAGCGCTGGATCGGCCTGTCTTGCCAGGCCTCAATTCTCAATCTTACGCCATTTTCGGAACGGATCGGCTGGTTTGTTCGACGATCGACTCCTCGACGTCACGTAGCTGGTCCTTGCCGAAAAACATCTCCTTGCCAACGAAGAACGTCGGTGAACCGAATGCGCCGCGGCTGACCGCGTCGTTGGTCAGATCGATCAGCTTCTTCTTGACGTCATCCTGCTGCGCGCGCGCAATCAGCCTGTCGATATCGATCCCCGACGAGACAAATGCGCTCCGGAAGATTTCAGGATCGTCCATTTTCTTCGGCTCTTCCCACATGTGATGATAGGCGGCGCGAAAGTAGGGTTCGAACACGCCCTCGAATTGGGCCGCGACGGCGCCGCGCATCAGCATCAGCGTGTTGACCGGAAAGAAGGGATTCTGGCGAAATTTCGTGATGTTGTGGCGCCGGATAAACCGCTGGGTCTCGAGCGCCTGGTATTCCGGTTTGTTCTTGATTCCACGAAGCGAGTCGAACGGCGACATGTTGCCGGTCGCCTTGTAGATGCCGCCGAGCAAAACCGGAACATACTCGAATTTCACGCCGGTACGCCGCTCGATCCCCGGAATGGCAACTTCCGCCAGATAAGCGTTCGGGCTCCCGAAATCGAACAGAAATTCACACTTCAGAGGGGTCATGTCGGCTTCTCCCGAGTACGCAATCAAAAGGCAGAATTGGGGGGTCATCTCGCCGAACATCGGCTACCATTCCTATACAGTTCTAAAATCGAACTGTCAAAATATATCGAACTTTCCTCTGGTTTGGCTGGTCGGCGGGGTATTGTTTGAAATTCAGTACCTATCTAGAATGCTAACCTACTGAGTTCCCTGAAGAGATTCGAGCAGGGTGCGGCATGAGGATGACTGGAGACCTGGAATGAGATGGGATGAGCTCGAGGAAGAGCCATGCTCGATGGCCCGAACCATCGGTGTGATCGGCGACCGTTGGACCCTTCTGATCTTGCGCGAATGCTTCCTGCGCACGCGCCGTTTCGAGGGATTTCAGTCCGCGCTCGGGATCACGCGCCATTTGCTCGCCGAGCGGCTGAAGAAACTGGTCCGCCAAGGCGTGCTGCGCCGCGTCCCCTATCAGGAGGCCCCCAAACGGCATGAATATATCCTCACCCAGAAGGGACTTGATCTCTATCCGATCATGATGGCGATTGTGCATTGGGGCGACACGCATATGGTCGACGAACGCGGGCGGCCGCTGCTGCATCAGCACCGCAAATGCGGCAAGAACTTCGATCCGGTCATGGTGTGCTCCGAATGCGGCGAGCCGCTTTCAGCCAAGGAGGTTCATACCCACCCCGGCCCCGGTGCCCGAAGCACCCCGGCAGCAAAGGCGCCAGAAAAGGCAAAGCCGCGCCGCAAAGCCGCTTGAGATAGCGCTCACCTGGGATACGGCATCACAGGCCTCGCTCCAGCAAATCGCAGCTGAAGGCAATATTCGCAGGCGCCATCTGGTGGACACGAGATGTCAGGCAACGGTCGCGAACGGCTGAACTAGCTTTGGACCCGGACCACATCTCGACTTGCTTCGTTGCAGTAGAGGCGTTCGACCTGTTCAGAGCGATGTTTCAGCACAGCTCGTTGATTAACGTATGCCTTATCGGTGATTTCCCCTGCCGCCATTGACGGCGGATCCCTCAGCAGGGAGAACGAACAGATTCGTTCGCTGCTTCCAACGGTTTCGTTGTATTCCTGAAAACGATCTTTCAGGAATTGAACCACGAGAGGGTCGCAGGTTAGATCCGCGGCTGGGGTCTTGGAAATCCGCTCTGCCTCGGTCGGATTCAACCAGCAGAGCAGCGCGCACGATTCACGATTTTCTCCCGCAACGACAATGTCCAGCAATACGCCCCGCGTTGCAGCCAGGATTGCCGCGCGCATATTCCCGATCGAGACCCACGTGCCGTTCGCGAGTTTGAAGTTCTCGGAAATTCTGCCTGTAAAACGCAGCCCAAGCTCCGGCTTCTGAGGATCCAGAAACGAGACGGTATCGCCGATGCGATAGAACCCTTCTTCATCGAAGGCCTTTTCCGTCAAATCCGGCCTTCCGAGATAACCTGGCGTGACGTTGGGTCCCTTGACCCTTGCCTCGTAAGTATCGGAAACAGGGATGAGTTTCAGTTGAAGACCCGGCGCGGGAAGACCGATCTCTCCCGGCTGGTCCGTTGCCCAATGGGTCGTACTGATTGTCGGGGCCGTTTCGGTGGTGCCATAGCCCGACATGACCGGGATTCGCCGGCCGCTGATCGACCTTGTCAACCGATAGAGTTTTTCAAGCGTGGCTTGCGAAATTGCAGCCCCGGCATAGCTCAATCTATCTATCCGCTTGAACACGCTGGCGCCAAGATCAAGGTCTTTCTCGATGGCGTCACATAAGAGATTGTAGCCGGCAGGCACGTTGAACATGGCGGTCGGCGAAATCTCCTTGAGATTCGCGATCGTCTTGTGGAAGAGCTGAGGCAGCGGTCGGCCATCGTCGATGTAGAGCGTCCCCCCATTCCTGAGAATGCCGTGAAGAATGACGTTGCTGCCCATCGTATGGTGCCAGGGCAGCCACTCAACCTGCACCGGCGCGTCCGGAGACGACACAAGCAGACTCCCCATTTGCAGGGAGCTCGCCATCATGCGGTGGGTGTTGAGCACGCCTTTGGGGAAACCGGTCGAGCCGGACGTAAAGAGTATCTTTGCGACAGCATCGCAAGACACCGCACGTGACGCACGCTCGAATCCTTCGGTCCCGCTTCGGGCGGTCAGAGCGCGGAAAGGCACCGTGTCCGGCGCGCCATCGACGCTGATCCAAGTCGCTGCTGTCAGTTCGGGAATGGAGCGGCCCGCGGAAAATTCGCGTCCGCTCTGAACGAAAACGAAATTCGGGCGCAACGTTTCCGCGATATCCTTCAGGCGAGCCAGGCCGCCGGGCATCAGCGTGTAGTTTGGCGATATTGGCGCCAGGATTACTCCTATTGACATCGCGGCAAACGAGATCACCGCGTTCTCGATGGAGTTTCCTGACAGTACCGCCAGCTTGTCAGCCGGTTTTGCGCCCATATCGATCAGGCTTTGGCCGACCGCCTGAACCTGCAACCATGCTTCGCCATAGGTGATCTCGTCCCACCCTCCTTTCGCATTTCGTTGTGCAAGAAAAATTCTGTCCGAAGCGGAATTTGCCCAGCTCGGAAGGAAATCCGTGATGCGCCAGTCACATTTCCCCAACTCAAGGGGCGAGCTCAATATGAGCGTGCCGTCGGTTCGACGCTTTATGGAAAGCTCCCTTGGCGCAAAGGTCAGTGCCTTCGTCGACATCGAAAATGATCTCCTGAATTAGCGGGTCGGCCGATCGAGCGCGCTACACGCGCTTCGCCACTCCTGATGCCATTGCTGCCGGGCCCGCCCCTCTGGATAGCGCGAGCTGTCAATTGGTCTTCGGGCCGATCGGTCGGCAGTTCGCACCTGATCTGTCAATTGCCGCGCCCGTCGCTTCGCCGATGCGAGGTCACTCGGACCTGGCGTCCAGCACTTCCCCGAAGGCCTGCCAGCCCGTGCCGGTCCATCGCTGCAACCGCATCTGCGTCCAGATCATGTTCTCGGTGTCGCTGGTGTTGACCTTGATGCCAAGTAGCGCAGTTGGGACGACGAAGTCCTTCAGGTTCTTGGCCTGCGCAAGAATATTCTTGCGGGAAAGATCACTGCCGCATTGCTTTAGAATCTGCTCGAGCAGGATGCCTTGCTGATAGCCGGTGAGATAGCTGCCGTTGGTGATATCGGCGCCCGGCAAATACTTGTCAAAAAAGACCCTGAAGGCCTGCATGCCCGGGTCGTTTTTCCATGCCGAATCCAGAACATCCTTGTTGGTCGTGCCGACGATCACGCCGACTGATTTGTCGAGACCGGCGGGCGCGAGCGTGCCTCCGACCGAGCCGGAAGGAAAATTAATGATCACGGTCGCCTTCCAGCCGATCACGGAGGCTTGCCGGATGGCCTGCGCCGCGAACTTAGGTGTGCCAGCGATCACAAGAGCGTCCGCACCGGAGCTCTTCAGGTTGACGACCTGCGAATCAACCGTCGGTTCGGTGACCTCATAGGAAGCGCTTACGACCTTTCGGTCGAAATCCTTGCCGAGAAACGCCTTGAAGGCGTTGACATAGTCTTTGCCGAGGTCGTCGTTCTGATAGAGGATGGCATACTTGGCGTTTGGCAGTGCCCTCGTCAGATATTTGGCGTAAATTTTTCCTTCGGTGTCGTAGCTGACAAGACCTGTCGTGGTCAGCGGGTAATTGGCGACGTCCGTGAACTTGGATGACCCGCTGATAATAGCGATGCTGGGCACCCCTTTCGACCGCAGGTATTTTGCCGTAGCCGAGATGCCGGGAGTGCCAAGCTGGCCGAACATGAACGACACTTCGTCGCTCTCAACGAGTTTGCGGACGTGCTCCACCGCCTTCGGAGGGCTGTATGCGTCGTCATATGCGATGTAGTTGATCTTACGACCGTTGATGCCGCCGCGATCGTTGATCGACTGAATATAGGCCATAACTCCCTTGCCCACGAGACCGATCGATGAGGCCGGTCCGCTGAAAGGAAAAACGCCGCCGATCTTGATTTCGGTCGCTGAAATCCCCGGCTCTTCAGCCGCGAATGCCGGGCCGCTCAAAAGCAAAGCCAGAGCCGCCACGGTCTTCCATTTCATCGACATTGCTCGTCCTCCCAAACGCGATACCCCTTGCGGGCACGTGATTCTGTTATTGTTACGCCGCTGGCTGCTCGTCCCTTGTCACTCCGAAGAGGCATCGAGAACTTCGCTGAACTGGTCCCAGCGCGTGCCGGTCCAGCGCTGCAGCCTCATCTGCGTATAGTTCATGTTGATCTTGTCGCTCGTGTTGATCGCGATTCCGGGCAGTACCGTCGGCAGCACCACATCCTTCAGGCTCTTTGCCTGCTTGATGATGTTTTCGCGCGATAGATCGTTGCCGCATTGCTTGATCAGGTGTTCAAGCAGCATGCCCTGCGTGTAACCGAACAGGTAATTCGTATCAGCGACGTCAGCGCCGGGCATGTACTTGTCGATGAAGGCCCGGAAGCTCTTCATCCCCTCGTTATTGTCCCACTGTGAGTCGGTCGGATCCATCGTAATGGTGCCGACAATAACCCCCGTCGACCTATCAAGGCCGGCCGGCTTCAGCGTCGCGCCAACCGAGCTTGACGGATAATTCAAGAGGATGGTTGGCGTCCAGCCGCTCTCAGAAGCTTTGCGGATAGCTTGCGCAGCGAATTTGGGCGTCCCGGCCACTAATAACGCCTCGGCGCCGGAGCTCTTCAGATTTACGACCTGCGAGTCGACGGTCGGATCGTTGATTTCATAGGCCATGGCAATGACCTTCTTGTCGAAATCACCTTTAAGGACCGCCTTGAACGCGTTGACGTAATCTTTGCCGAGGTCATCGTTCTGATAGAGGATGGCATATTTCGCATTCGGCAGCGTCTTGGTCAGGAATTTGGCGTAGATCTTTCCCTCAGTGTCGAAACTGACCAGGCTGGTCGTCGTCAGTGGAAAATCCGTTACGTTCGTGAACTTGTTCGACCCCGAGACGATGCCGATCGCCGGCACGCGTTTCGATAACAGATACTTTGCCACGGCCGTATTACCGGGCGTGCCAAGCTGGCTGAACATGAAGGCAACCTCGTCGCTTTCGACGAGTTTGCGGGCATGCTCTACCGCCTTTGGAGGGCTGTAGGCATCATCGTAAGCGATATAGTTTATCTTGCGGCCGTTGATGCCGCCACGATCGTTGATCGACTGGACGTAAGCGAGAATCCCTCGGCCGACGAGCCCGATCGACGAAGCAGGTCCGCTGAAGGGAAAAACTCCCCCGATCTTGATCTCAGATTGCGTTACCCCCGGCGCATCAGCGGCAAATGCGGATGATGGCAGTGCCAACAGCATCAGCGCGAAAGCAGGTTGGAGACATTTGAGCATAGCGTCCTCCCCTTCTGAACAGCGGAGTGCGCGTCCCAAGCGGGACCGCGATCCTGCAAGTCGCAGCCGTTGTCCGACTGTCTTGTCCTGCAACTTACAGTTCTTTTTTAGAACTAGTCAAGTCCCTCGAACCCAGGTTCTCCGCTTGCCGGAATGAGACTTCAATCCACTTTGGACGTGGCGTCTCCGTTGGAGCTAATAGGATCCCGTCGGCAATTGGAGCGATTTCTGCGCAAGTAGAGCGTGCGCAACTGCCGGCTTAGGTGAAGCAATCGCGGCTTGAATGGCTCGCCAAAATGGGTTGGGAATATTTTTGGAGCGAGTATGTTACAAATTCTATTATAGAACTACTCCGCTGGTATCGGGGACAAATTGCCGCCAAGGGGGGCCCGGAACCACAGACCTAATGCGGCAGACTGTTTAGCCAGACTTGCCGAGAGCTTTCAGGATAAAGCGAATCTGGTCGCGCAGGCCTGCTTCGGTATCTTCGCCGTATTGAACGCAATGCTCGATCAGAATCGGATGGAAGAACGGCATGAACGCGGACTTGACCGCCCGCGCGGCTTCCGCGGCATCTTCGACCTCGAACTCTCCGGCTTCGACGCCCTCGCGTATGATCGCCTCGAAGATCGTCACCATCCGCTCGATGTGCGCCTTGATGATCGCCCAGTTCTCCTGCATGGCGGCGACAATCAGGTCGTGCATGTGCTTTTCCTTGACCAGCGTCATCTTGTTGTGACGGTGAACGGCGGTCAGGAGCTGGTCGAGTTTCTCTCTGGCCGGCGCGTTCGTGCGTGCGATCGCAAAGGCGATGTCAGCAACCTCGTTCACAACCCGACCGCAGATGGACTCGTCGATCGCATCCCTGGAGGGAAAGAATCGGTAGACATTCGCCGGGCTCATGCCGAGTTCGGAGGCGATGTCGGCCACCGACGTCTTGTGGTAACCGATGCGGCGAAAGTGCTCCTCCGCCACCTCGAGGATGCGCGCGCGCGCCTCGTCGGGATCAGCTCCCGTTCGGACCGAACGATTCATGGATACAACAGAGCCCTACTCGGCAGCCATTGCTGTTGGCAATTCCGCTTCCTCCGTGGAATCCTCATGAATCTCATCTGCAGTCGGCTTGATCCGAAACCACGCGGCATAAAGCGCAGGGAGGAACAGCAGGATCAGCACCGTGCCGACCGCCGTGCCGCCGATCAGCGTATAGGCCATCGATCCCCAGAAGACGGAGTGTGTGAGAGGGATGAAGGCCAGCACGGCGGCAAGTGCAGTCAGGATCACTGGCCTCGTGCGTTGCACCGTGGCCTCGATGACGGCGTGATAGTCGTCAAGGCCGGCAGCACGGTTCTCCTTGATTTGTTCGGTCAGGATCAGAGTGTTGCGCATCAGGATGCCGGCCAGCCCTATCAGGCCCAGAATGGCGTTGAATCCGAAGGGCTGGTTAAAGGCGAGCAACATCGGCACGACACCGACGAGGCCAAGGGGTGCCGTCAGCATGACCATGGCCATCGTCGAGAAGGATCGCACCTGCAGCATGATGACAATCAGCATGGCGGCGATCATGGCGGGAAAGACCGTCGCCAATGCGTCGTTGGCCTTGGTTGCCTCCTCGATCGATCCGCCCAACTCGATGCGATAGCCGGCCGGAAGGGATGCGATCAGCGGCTGAAGGGCCGTCATCACCTCCTTGGAAACCTCTGGAGGCTGGGTGGCCTCATTGATATCCGAGCGAATGGTGACGACAGGCGTGCGATCGCGGCGCTTCAGGATCGGCTCTTCCAGACGGATTTCCGAATGGCCGATCTGGTCGAGCGGAATCGGGCGGCCGTCCCGGCTCATCAGCGAGAAATCCGCCAGACGCGTCGGATCCAGCCGCTCGCCGCCTGCGCTGCGTGCCACGATGGGGACATTGCGGATGTCCTCGCGGACCTGCGTAACGGCGATGCCGGTGAGGAGGAACTGGAGCTGCCGGCCCACCTCCGCTGGCGAAAGGCCGATGAGGTTCAGTCGATCCTGATCCGGGATGAAGCGGAGTACGGGTGTGCGATTGCCCCAATCGCGGTTCGCTTGCCGCACGTCGGGAACGCCACGCATGATGCCGAGGGCTTTTTCGGAGAGAGCGTATAATTGCGCGGGATCAGGCCCCATGACCCGAAACTCGACCGGGAACGGCGTGTAGGGTCCGAACACAAGCTGAGTGGCGCGCACATTGGCTTCAGGTGCAAGCCCCTGTGACACCGCCTCTCGGAGCCGATGCTTCAAAGCCTCGCGCGCCTCCGCATCCGGCGTAAGCACGACGATTTTGGCGAAGGCAGGATCAGGCAGCTCCGGCGCCATCGCGAAAAAGAAGCGGGGAGCGCCCTGACCGACATAGCTCGTGACGATCTTGGCCTCCGACTGCTGGTCCAGCCAGTGTTCGAGCTTCTCGACGGTGGCGGTCGTCGTCTCAATGCTGGTGCCTTCCGGCAGGCGAACCTCCACCAGCACCTCGGGGCGGTCGGATGTCGGGAAGAACTGCTGCTTGACGGCGCCCATCCCCACGACGGAAAGCGCGAAAGCGATGGCGACGATGCCGCTGGTTACGAACTTGTGGCGCACCGCGAAGGTGATGAGCGCTCGCAGGCGCCGATAGTTCGGTGTGCCGTAGATCGCGTGGTGACCGCCTTCGATCGGCTTGATCGCAGGCAGCATCTTGACGCCAAGATAGGGCGTGAAGATCACCGCGACGATCCAGGAGACGATGAGGGCGAACCCTACGACCCAGAAGATGTTGCCGGCGTATTCGCCGGCGGTCGAGCGCGCGAAGCCCACCGGCAGGAAGCCGGCAACCGTCACGAGCGTCCCGGACAGCATCGGCGCCGCCGTGTGGCTCCATGCATAGGCCGCCGCCTTGATGCGGTCCATGCCCTCTTCCATTTTCACCACCATCACCTCGATGGCGATGATGGCGTCGTCGACGAGAAGGCCAAGCGCCAGGATGAGGGCGCCGAGCGTGATGCGGTCGAAGAACCGGCCGGTCTCCAGCATGATGAGGAACACTACGGCGAGCGTCAAAGGGACGGCAGCTGCGACGACGATGCCGACGCGCCAGCCGAGGCTGAGCAGGCTCACCAGCAGCACCACGCCGAGCGCCATCGCGAACTTCATCATGAATTCGTCAACCGCCGAGGTGATGTTGACGGCCTGGTCGCTGACCTTGGCCAGAGTCATCCCGAGTGGCAGCGTCCGAGCGATGGCTGCGGACCTCTCCTCCAAGGCCTTGCCGAGCGCGAGGCCATCCCAGCCCTCCTGCATAACCGCCGCGAGCATGACGGAGGGCTCACCCTGGTGTCGGATAAGATAGGTGGGGGGATCCTCGTAGCCGCGGCGGACATTGGCGATGTCGGCAAGCTTCAGCGTCCGCCCCGCAGCGACGATCGGCGTGTCGGCAATCGCCTGAACGCTGTCATAGGCGCCGTCGACCCGGATGAAGACCTGCGGCCCCTTGGTGTCGATCGAGCCTGCCGGTGTGACGGTGTTCTGCCGCTGCAAGGCGGCAACAATATCCTGGGCCGACACGCCGAGGGTTGCCAGCTTGGCATAGGAAAACTCGACGAATATCTGTTCGGGACGTTCGCCGAGGATGTTGATCTTCTTGACGCCGGGCACGTGCAGCAGGTCCTGGCGAATGGTCTCGGCTTGCCTGGCGAGTTCCCGCATTGGCATGCCCTTCGCCTTGAGGGCATAAAGGGCGAAGCTCACGTCCGAATATTCGTCGTTGACGAAGGGGCCGAGCACGCCGGACGGCAGCTTGCGCGCTTCGTCCCCAAGCTTCTTGCGGGCCTGATAGAACTCCTCCTGTACGCTGGATGGTGGTGTGCTGTCCTTCAGCGTAACCATCATATACGCATAACCTGGCCGTGTGGTCGTCTCCACCCGGTCGTACCAGGTCAGTTCCTGAAGCCGCTTCTCCAGCGGTTCGGCGACCTGGTCCTGCATCTCGCGCGCCGTCGCGCCAGGCCATACCGTCGTGACCGTCAGGGTCTTGATCGTGAAGGATGGATCCTCGGCCCGCCCGAGCATGATGAACGCGTAGGCGCCTGCGGCGGCCATCAAGAGGATGAAGAATAGCGTGACGGCCCGTTCGCGAACGGCGATCGCAGAAAGATTGAAATTCGACATTTGGCCACTCCTAATTTCTACGACGTTCGGACTGACGCTCGCGCCGTCCTGCGGCAGGTGGGCGCCGAGTGAACCGCGCTTACCTAAAAAGCGCGGGCCCTCTGACTGGGCTTCTGCGAGCTTACAATTGGTTCGGCGACGGCTTCTTTGAGGCCAGCCGCCGATTGGACGGCAAGCCCACGGGCCGCTTCCTGCGAGTCTTGAAATTCCTCGAGTGCATAGACTCTACCCCACCGCAGGGTGAACACGTGGAGACCACGGTTGACGTACGACGCGTCGCCGTTGAGCAGCGTTGCGGTGGCCTCCCACTGGGCAAACACAGTGGTGTGCCACGGCCAGCCTTTCACCCAGATGTTGTTGATAGTGATATGGAGAGTGGGCTGGACGCGGCCGAGGCGCTCAAACCAGCGGCGCAGGGCTTCTTTGTCATGACGCTCACCAGCAAGCGCGTGGGCGCCGGAAACGCGGTGATGGACGTCCGGCGCGACCGCTTTCACCGCGTCATCCCAGCGATGATTGTTGACGTGGTCGAAGGTCTTTCGGATTTCTTTCTTGACAATGTAGCTATATAGCATTTGCCGTCCTCCGACGGTGATCGCGGAAAGATTGAAGCTCGTTAGTTTCCTTTGTTTTCAGACGCAGTCCTGACGCGAGCGCCCTCCTGGAGGAGGTGAGCGCCGAGGGAAACAACCCGATCATCAGAGCTCAGTCCGGAGAGCACGGCGGTTTCGCTGGTCAGACGTGCAAGCTTGACGGGCCGAAAGTGTACGGTCGAGGTACTGCTGTCGAAGACCCAAACGCCGGTTTTTCTGCCGTCATCGAGCACGGCTCCCAGTGGCACCTGGATTTCCGGCTGACTCGCCTGGCTTGCCAGCCGAATGGTCACCGTCGCGCCAAGCGGTGCTGCCGCGGCCTCACCGTCTAGCACATAACGGGCCTCATACGTACGAGTCTGAGCATCGGCGGAATCCGACAACTGCCGCAGATGCGCCGTATAGCGCCGCCCATCGGCAGCCCCATACACGCTGGCCTCGGCCACGGAGCCGATCGCTGGCCGGATCGTTTCGGGAAGCGCGACTACAGCTTCGCGGGGGCCAGCCTTTGCGATCCGAACGACTGTCTGGCCGGCAGAGACGACCTGCCCGGGCTCGCCAAGCGTTTCGACCACCGTGCCATCTGCATCCGCTACCAGGACCGAGTAGGTTGCCTCATTCTCGGCAACCCCCGCATCAGCTTCTGCGGTGGCAAGTTGCGCCTTGGCGGTATCCGACGCAGCCTTTGCTTGCTCGTAGCGCTGTTGCGAAGCCCATCCGTTGCTCACCAACTTGGCGTATCGCTGTTCATCCGCGTCGGTCTGAACGACCGATGCACGCGCTGCGGCTACGGCGTTACGCTTTGCCGTGACCGCAAGGCGAAGGTCGGTTTCGTCGATCCGCATCAGCGGCTCGCCTGCCTTGACTTGCTGACCCGTATTCACAAGCCGTTCCACGATCTTGCCCGCGACGCGAAAGCCGAGGTTGCTCTGCACCCTCGCCCCGATGATGCCTGTGAAGCCGCGTTCGGATCCGGTCACCCGCGCGGCCGTCACCAGGCTGACGATGGGCGGTTCCTGCCTCGGGTCACGCGCCGCGGAGGCTTCATGGGCGGAGATGGCGAAAGTAGCGAATACGGCCGCTCCCGACGCCGCGACCAGGACACCCGCCAAGACCAAAAGTCTGCTCTTTCTCATCGCCATCTCCATGCCAATTTAGATTTCGTTCAAACTCTATAATTGACTTAGAAGTCGTTCGCAATCTAAATTGAGGCGTTGACGGGAATGTGATCCACCGAAAACCGGCCTATTCGGTCCCAATGACGCCAGATCCAACCCCCGAGCACTTGATAGATTGCATTCGACCTCTATCTAGAATATAGATTGCGAACGAAATCCAAAAGGAGGTCCACGATGCGCGTGAGTCGCATTCAAGCCGCGGAGAACCGGCAAACCGTTATCGATGTGGCAAGTCGCCTCTTCAGGGAGCGCGGCTTTGATGGCATCGGGCTCAAGGATCTGATGAAGGCGGCCGGGCTAACCCAGGGCGCCTTCTACAAGCAGTTCGCGTCAAAAGAGGATTTGGCGGTAGAGGCGTCCAAGCGTGCATTGGAGGGCGCTTCCCGCCGATGGTCGGATGCGGCCGTGAAAGATCCTGATGATCCGCTCGGAGCGGTGATCGCGTTTTACCTCAGTGGCGACCATCGCGAAGAAAAGATGGACGGCTGCCCGATCGTGGCGCTCGGCTCAGATGCCGCCAGACAGGGCCCCGACGTGAAAGCGTCATTCGAAACCGGGATCAAGGCGCATCTCGAAGTCCTGAGCCGGATGATTGCGGAGACTGACGACGAGCAGCCCAGTGGCAAGTCCATGGCCATTCTCTCGACGATGGTCGGTGCGGTGACGTTATCGCGCGTCGTCAATGACCCCGATTTGGCTCAGGCCTTTCTGGATGCAGCGGTCAAACAGGTTCGCGAAAGCGTCGGCGCTTGAGATGTCGCTGTAGTGCCGGTCACTTATGTCGAACAACTGACCGCCCCAATTTGAGATCGGGCGATTTCTCGGCCACCGCTTTGACCGCGAGTGATGCCTTCTACGTTCCGACAGAATGGGCGAGAGATCACTTCGATCCAAGTCATTCTTGCGCCCAGTCACTATTAATAATATAGTCACTTTCTTTTGAGGTCAGGGAGGAAAAAAATGCGCAAGTCCGGTGTACACAACTTTCCAGCAATCGATCGTGTCATCTATGGCAAAGCTGCGTCTGAAGCTCTGAACGAAGAGGCGGAGCGACTGAACGCAAGGCGCGTCTTCCTCATCGTCAGTCGAACCTTGAACACCAAGACCGATGAGATCGAGAAGATTCGCCGAACGCTCGGCAACAAGCATGTAGCGACTTTCGAAGGAATTGCTCAGCATACGACGCGCAAGCAGGCCGCCGAGGTTGCCCGCCACGCAACTGACGCGCGAGCTGATCTAGTCGTGGCTGTTGGTGGAGGTTCTGCCGTCGACCTCGCCAAGATAGTCATCATGGCGATGGAACACGATATCCGCGATGAAGCGGGCTTCGATCCCTTTCCCATGGGTCCGGGTGTGAGCTATTCTCCCTTCCGCTCGCCGACTGTCCGACAGATCGCGGTCCCATCCACCCTGAATGGTGGCGAATACAATGCCGCAGCGCTCGTCACAGATGAGCGCAGTAAGATGAAGCAGATTTTCTTTCATCCGCTGATGATGCCCGTCGCGATCGTTCTCGACCCTGCCCTGACCCTTCATACGCCTTCAAAGCTTTGGATGGGATCGGGAACACGTTCGATGGATCATGGTATTGAAGCATTGTGCTCGCCCGCCGGTACTCCACTTGGTGACGAAGTCGTGTTGGCAGGCATCCGCATTCTGCATGAAGCAATGCTCCGGACTTTAGATCATCCTGACGATCTTGAGGCACGCCGGCTTTCTCAATACGGTTCGTGGCTTGCGTCCTTTGGTCTACAGGCGCGCATCCCGATGGGAGCAAGCCACGGCATCGGCCATGTGCTGGGGGGCACTTTCGACGTTCCCCATTACTATTGCACACCTGTCATGATGCCGAGCCTTCTTCGCTACAACAAGCCATTCACCGAGGATGCGCAGAAGCGTTTGGCGACGGCCCTAGGCACCCCTGGTATCGAAGCCGCAGACGCCTTTGCAAAGTTCACCAAGAGGCTTGGGCTACCCGGCCGCCTCGCTGATGTCGGCATTGGTGAAGACAAGTTCGATCGGATCAGCAAGATTGCAATCAATCATCGCTTCGTACAGGCCAATCCGCGGCCTTTCAAAAGCGAAGCCGAGATCGTCAACCTGCTGCGAATGGCCGCTTAACTGAAACAGTTTTCCCGGATGTGCGTCGACGTTCCTCGAAACAAAATCAGGGCGGATCTTTGCGGAGGTTGGCGGTCAACAGGCCGCCACTTCTGCTGTTCGTAGCCGGTGCCATCAGGCCACCGCCATCCGCGAGGATGGATGAAGATCGGCAGCACGGGCATAGCCGCAGAACATGAAGGATAGCCTCGACGCCGCCGAGTGCGAGTCCATAAGCATACGGCCGGCTGATACCGACAGCCGTCGCGCCGAGCGTCAGAGCTTAATAGCATCCGTCCTGAGTGGGGTTCTCGACGGCCGCAAAATGATTAACTATTGGCATGACTCGCAAGCTGCCTTTGGCGTCACCCGCCGCCCTGAAGCGGGTGAGCAGCTCCATTTGGCCCGCGCGTTCGCTGTGAAGTCCCGCGAAATCGAC
The DNA here is from genome assembly GCF_013114825.1 of Bradyrhizobium australiense. Lineage (GTDB taxonomy): Bacteria > Pseudomonadota > Alphaproteobacteria > Rhizobiales > Xanthobacteraceae > Bradyrhizobium > Bradyrhizobium australiense. The sequence continues at coordinate 550,128 of NZ_JAAVLX010000002.1, forward strand.
CGAACTGCCGATGATCTCGTAGTTCCGGTATTGTCCGCGGCGCCGGATGGTCGGCGAGAAAGGATTCGGAGGCAAATACGCCGAAAGCTTGATCACAAATGATGTATCGCCGACGCGAAGCGAGAGATCGCGATGGAGCGATGCGAATGAGTCTCCGTCAAGGAACGTCCAACGGCTCCCACTTGGCCCGCTGCACCTGTAACCAAAATGGGGCCCTCATGCTTCATACTGGCCTCGCTGAAGGATTGATGCCCACCCGTAGCTGTCCGCACGCGCCTCGAACCTGCTCCTGATCTAGTATTGATACGATACTTACTTGCTTTTTACATGCGGGAACGAGATCGCGGCAGAGATAGCGCATCGCTAAAGGCAACAATCGTGACGCTAGATCGAACGGCCGAGTGTATCGCCAAACCGGCTCGCTGCGGCGGGGTGGCCGTGTCAAGCCGCCGTGGGTTGGCTCGATATCCTCAGATCTTTAGGAGATGGCTTTGGCACCGGATTTTACCCGCTTGACCGGCCGGCGGACCAGGGCGTCGGCAGCCTGTTGCAGGTGCCGGAAACACTCGTCATGCTGGAGACCGCGCTTCAACCTACCACCGAGGTGCCGGATGCCCCATCGGCCAAGAGCCAGAACGATCACACCGAGTTCACGGCCACGATCGGTAAGGGCATAGGCGGCTCGCGGGGGATGGTTGGAGTAGAACTCGCGACGTACGAGGCCATGTGCCTCAAGTGTTTTCAGACGGTCAGAGAGGACGTTGGGCGCCATGCCGGGCAGGCGCTCCTGAAGGTCCTGAAAACGCATGGTGCCGGGGAGAAGGTCACGGACGATCAGCAACGTCCAGCGCGCGCCCACAATATCGAGCGTCCGCGCCACAGGACAAGACGCATCAAGGCTGTTCTTTGCCATTCGGGGGCTCAACCACCAGCTTGTAGCAAGTACCACGGCCTAAAATCTGCCTTGCCAATATATAGTCAATATTCTTTTAGTTGGAACTCCCATCGCCGGATTCCGAACGCAAAATTTCCTAATGGCCGGTTTGGGCCAGAGTTCGGATGGAAAACATCGGCCGAAAGCCAGCGATAGGTGCGGTCATCTGATCGGATCGAAGTTCGAATCCATGGTTGGGTGGCAGCAGAGGCAGCCCAGCGGAAATCGCACGTCTCGCGCTGTTCGAGGCTCCAAGTAAGGTCCGATAGGTTTTCATCCCCTCGGTTTTGGCGACGCCAAAAACAAACCCCTACGATGCGTCGGTAGCAATGGCCGTAAGTAGGAGGTTGGGGATGCTGTAGGTCAATGCGATCAAGGATACTTCAAAGAAGAATGTGGCGGCGGCCCAGACCAGACGTGCGATGCCCAAGGCTCGCCAACCCCTAGTAAATCGGATTCGATCGAAGACCGCCTAACGCCACCTCGCGAGCCACATGCAATTTTGCTCGGAACTTCTTGCCTGCGGCCCTCAGAATGGCGCTCATGCAAGTAATCTTTGTGCCCTTTGGCACACCGCATACGGAGTTCTGATAAGCTGTTGTATGATTTCCGTCATGTGATATTTATAGTTTAATTCATAGCTGATCAATCGCATGGAGGCTTTTATGCGACGAGACGGTAAAGTGGCGATTGTGACCGGGCTTCGACAGGAATCGGGCAGGCCTCCGCAAAGGCGCTGCACCAAGCTGGATTCCGCGTGTTCGGCACCAGCCGGCGCGCTGTCGCGAGTACCGTCGAGGGGATTACGATGGTCACCTGCGACGTGCCGGACGATGCATCGGTGAACGCAGCCGTCTGCAAGGTGCACGATGCGACAGGCAGGATCGACGTTCTCGTGAACAACGCGGGGCTGGGCCTGCTTGCCGGCGCTGAAGAATCTTCGGCCGATCAAGCCCAAGCATTATTCGATGTAAACCTTTTCGGAGTGATCCGCACGACCAACGCGGTCCTGCCGATCATGCGACAACAAAAGGCAGGACGGATCGTCGATATAAGTTCGGTCCTTGGCTTGATACCGGCCCCATTTTCGGTCCTCTCCACGAAGCATGCTTTCGAAGGCTATTCGGAGTCCCTCGATCATGAGGTGCGGACCTTCGGCATTCGAATTTGCTTGCTTGGGCCGGCGTATACCCGCACTTCGTTCGAACAGAACGGGGTGCTTCCGGATCGAAGCCTGAACGCCTACGTCTCGGCGCGAATGCGCTCCAGCGCACTTATGCACGAGGTCATGAAGACAGCCGATAGTCCCGAGTTTGTTGCTGAGAGGGTTGTGGAAGCCGCAATTATCACGTCGCCCCGTCGGCGATACACCTGCGGTAGGACGGCGCAGCAAGTGAGCATCCTGCGTCGCTTCGTACCCGAACGGATGTTCGACAAGAGCCTTCGCAAGCAGATGGGATTTGCCGGCGTAACCGTGGCTAAGCGGATCTCGACCGAACGCTCGCCTTTGCCTTGGGGCGTTTGAGCGCAGTGGTCCGGTCGGGCCGCTTGCGACTTCGTGCCGACGGCTAAGGGCTCCATTGCTGTTCGGAGCTAACCTCACGCCCGTGGGGTGCTCATGGGCAATTCAACAAGGTAATCTCATCATGCGTCGTGTCGTCGTTACAGGGTTGGGATTGGTATCACCGCTGGGTTGCGGCAGTGAGTTGGCATGGTCCCGGCTGCTCGCGGGCCGTTCGGGGCTGGCTGCCCTTCCCGAATGGGCGGCTGCCCTTCCCGCGCGGGTCGCTGGAATCGTGCCGACAAAGGCCGACCATCCGGATGGAGGCTTCGATCCGGATCTGGTTGTTCCTCCCAAGGATCAGCGGAGGATGGATCGCTTCATCCTGTTCGCACTGGTCGCCACGGCCGAGGCCCTCGCACAAGCGGCATGGACTCCTTCGGACGCGCATTCGCTGGAGCGCACGGCGAGCGTGATCGCATCGGGCATCGGAGGCTTTCCGGCAATCGTCGAGGCGGTTCGCACCACCGATCAGCGCGGCGTCAAGCGCCTCTCGCCGTTCACCGTGCCGTCCTTTCTCGCAAATCTTGCGGCTGGTCATATCTCCATCCGCTACGGCTTCAAGGGTCCCATCGGCACCCCGGTTACCGCTTGCGCCGCGAGCGTGCAGGCAATCGGCGATGCTGCACGCCTCATCCGAACCGAAGAAGCAGACGTTGCGATTTGCGGTGGCTCGGAAGCCTGCATCGATCTCGTGAGCCTCGGCGGCTTCGCCGCCGCCCGGGCTCTTTCGACGGGCTTCAACGAAACGCCAGCGCGTGCGTCCCGGCCCTTCGACCGCGACCGCGACGGCTTCGTCATGGGTGAAGGTGCCGGCATCCTCGTCATTGAAGAGTTGGAACACGCGCTCCGCCGGGGCGCCCAACCGATCGCCGAAATCGCCGGTTATGGCACGACTGCCGATGCCTACCACATCACGTCAGGACCCGAGGACGGCAACGGCGCGCGCCGCGCCATGGAAGGCGCCTTGCGGGCGGCCGGCCTCAAGCCCGGTGATATCCAGCATCTCAACGCCCATTCCACGTCGACGCCGGTTGGCGACGTTTCCGAACTGGAAGCAATCAAAGCCGTGTTCGGCCGCGACGGAAAAATTGCCGTCAGCGCCACCAAATCGGCGACCGGTCATCTGCTCGGCGCAGCCGGGGGAGCGGAAGCGATCTTCACGATCCTCGCGTTACGCGACCAGGTCGCGCCGCCCACCCTCAATCTCGAAAATGGTGACGCGGCCGCAGAAGGCGTCGACCTCGTGTCCCGTGAGGCCAGGCGCATGACGATGGAGCATGCGATTTCGAATGGATTCGGTTTCGGGGGCGTCAACGCCAGCGTCATCTTTCGACGTTGGCAATGACCAGGCTTGCCCAGGATTGGCAAGTCATCGCCGACCTACCTGCGACTGGGACGGCACCAGAACGGGTCCGACCTCGACGTTTTCGGGCCGCAACGGCTTGCCAATCATCGTCCGCAATTCCGGATATTCGATCGGGCGATCAGCGGCGCGGGTTGCCGAACACGACTTACGGGGCGGCTTCGCCAGCCAGGCGTCACCCATTTCTTCAGCGAAGTCCATGGCACTATCCCGACAGAATCAAGGCGCACATCATTGTGCTTCGACATGAATACGAGAAGATTTTCGTGCTCTCATCGACTGGCGATAGGACGGCATTCAGCCGTGATACGCAAACAGCTCGATCGGATCACTGAAGCCACGTACCGGATATTCGCCAACGCGTTCGAGATCGAAATCGTTTTCGACGAACTCGGCGAACGCGCGGGAGAGCAGCACTGTTCTTCCCAACTGCTTGGTGAGGTTTTCGAGACGCGAAGCCATGTTGACCGCAGGACCGATGACGGTGAAGTCGAGCCGGGTGCGCGATCCGATATTGCCGTACATGACGTCTCCGACGTGAACGCCGATACCGTAATTCAGCGGCGCTCGACCGGTGTCGCCGTTCTTTTCGTTCAGGGCGGCCATGGCCTGACGGGCTTCGGCCACGGCATGCAGCAGATTTGCGCAGGCCGAGGGCTGACTGAGTGGAAAAATGGCAAGCAGACCGTCACCGATGAATTTCAGTATTTCCCCGCCATGCCGCGCAATCGGCTCCGACATCGCATCGAAATAGCCGTTTAGAAGATCAATGACATCATCGCGCGGCCAGTTATCGGAGATCCTGGTGAAATCCCGCAGATCGCAGATCATGATCGCGGCGCTTACCGTCGTCCCGCTTCCGCGCCTGGTGGCGCCGGCCAGGATGAGCTCGCCGGCATGCGACCCAACATAGGTTTCGAGCAAAGTTCGCGCCAGTCGGTTCTTGACACGAATTTCGCTGACCAGCGCCAGAACCGGCAACAGTTTCAACAGGCCGGCGACATGCGCGTCATCGAAACCTCCGGGCCGATCGGTTGCAAAAGTCACGATATGTCGCTTGCCGAGCGTATGGTACAACGGCCACGCCACATAGTCGGTCAGACCTTTTGTCCGCATGTCATCGTAGACGGCGTGCTTGCGTCCCAGTGACGGGTCCCGTTCGAGGTTCTCGCGCACCTCGATGGCACCGTCATGGATTTCATTGGCGGGACTACCGATGTATTCGGATCGCTCCCTGACATCGTAGTCGACTCTCGCGATCTCTGCCTCACGCATCCCGTCGGACCACATGATCCGGGCACCCAGCCATTGCGGATGGTGGATCAAGATATGAAGCGATGCCCGTTTGACGGGGATGCCCGTTCGCTGCAGCCGGACACACAGCTCGGCGAAAATATTGTCAATGAAGCGCTCATCGCGCGTGTCGTTTGTCAGCCAGTGCAAGACGTCCTGCGCGGTGACGGCATCGATGTTTGGCGGCGCGTTCATATCTTGCTCCTGAGTAGTGACCCGGATCGACGGTACAGGATATGTCGTGTTCCCGCTCGACAACGTCAACGGACCGCCGCAACCTTGGTAGTGCGCATCGGGTTGCCGGTCGGTTGCCGCGGCGGCCCTGCAGCAATCCCATTGAGATCGGTCACCCCTGAAAGACACCCACCAACCTCCCGGACAACCAATTTTGCGCCCAAAACCCCTGCCGTGGCCCACATGCCAAGCCTCCCCATTGGTCGTCCAAGATATTAGGTTAGGCTCATGAAGAATCACGGTCAGCCCCGAGCCATCGGGCCAATAGCCACACCAGAGCCCTTCGTGCGGCAAAGCTTCGACGACCCACGCAAGGCGGTCGCGGTTTTGCGATCACTTTATGCCCGAAATACCCAGTTCCTGCGCGATTCCTTCGCCTCGCTCGCGGCTGGCGGTGACAGTAACCGGCGCTACCGGGCGTTCTATCCGGAAATCAGCGTCACCACGAGCTCATACACGCAGGTCGATGCTCGTCAGTCCTATGGCCACATGCCGACGCCCGGGCACTACTCCACCACGATCACGCAGCCCGACCTGTTTGAAACCTATCTTATTGAGCAGCTCGATCTGATCATGCGCAACCATGGCGTTCCGGTCGCCGTATCCGAGTCGGAAACCCCCATCCCACTGCATTTTGCTTTTCTCGAAGGCACATACGTCGACGGCGCCGCCGCCAAAAACATCAAGCGACCGATCCGAGACTTATTCGACGTTCCAGATCTTGATGGAACCGACGATCAGATCGCCAATGGCACATACGAAGCACCGGTCGGCCGGCCGAGGCCGCTGGCGCAATTCACCGCGCAGCGCGTCGACTATTCGCTTCATCGCCTGCAGCACTACACGGCCACCAGCCCAAACCACTTTCAGAACTTCGTGCTGTTCACCAACTACCAATTCTACATCGACGAATTCTGTGCTCGCGCTAGGGACCTGATCGCGAACGGCGATAACGGCTATACCGAATTCGTCGAGCCAGGCAACGTCATTATCAGGCGCGACGAACGGCGACCGGCCGCCGGCGTCATAACGGCGCGTCTGCCGCAGATGCCGGCCTATCATCTGAAGAAGCCGGACTACGCAGGCATCACCATGGTCAATATCGGTGTCGGGCCCGCGAACGCCAAGACGATCACCGACCATATCGCCGTGCTCAGGCCGCATGCGTGGCTCATGCTCGGGCATTGTGCCGGATTGCGCGACACCCAGGCGCTGGGCGACTACGTGCTGGCGCATGCTTACATGCGGGAAGATCATGTTCTCGACGACGACCTCCCGCTATGGGTGCCCCTTCCTGCGCTGGCCGAAATCCAGGTCGCACTCGAGGAGGCCGTGGCGGAAGTGACCGGGTTATCCGGGTATGACTTGAAGCGCGTCATGCGCACCGGCACCGTCGCCTCCATCGACAATCGCAATTGGGAATTGCGCGACCGCCGTGGTCCGATCCAGCGGCTCTCGCAATCGCGCGCCATTGCGCTCGATATGGAATCGGCGACAATCGCCGCGAACGGATTCCGCTTCCGCGTACCCTACGGAACCTTGCTGTGCGTGTCCGACAAGCCGTTGCACGGAGAACTGAAGCTGCCCGGCATGGCCACCGAGTTCTACAAGCGGCAGGTGGCCCAGCATCTGACCATCGGCATCCGGACGATGGAGAAGTTGGCGGACATGCCGCTGGAGCGGCTGCATTCGCGGAAGCTCAGAAACTTCTCGGAAACGGCGTTCCAGTAGGGCGCGCCGAGACCTGTTTGGTTCTTATCGGGTGCCATAAGCGCGGTCGCCGGCATCACCCAGGCCAGGCAGGATAAAGGCGTTCGCATCCAGCCCCTCGTCGATACCGGCCGTCCACAGCCGCACGTCGGGATGCAGGCCGCGGAAGCGCTCCACACCTTCCGGCGCGGCAAGCAGGCATACCAGCCGAATATCCTTCGCGCCTCGTTCCTTCAGCCGGTCCACCGCCGCCACCGCCGTGTTCGCCGTCGCAAGAACCGGCGACACCACGATAGCAAGCCGTTCGTGAAGATCGGACGGCGATTTGAAAAAATATTCGACCGCCACGAATGTCTGCGGCTCGCGGTAGAGCCCGATATGCGCGACGCGGGCGGTGGGGACGAGGTCCAGCATTCCGTCGACAAAGGTCACCCCTGCCCGCAACACCGGCACGAAAACCAGTTTCTTTCCCGCGATCTTGGCGGAGTGCATTCGGGCCAGCGGAGTCTCGACCTCCACGTCGGTCAGCGGCAGGTCGCGCGTCACCTCGTAACAAAGCAGCATTCCGATTTCTTTGAGGAGTTCGCGAAAAGACTTGGTCGAAATCGTCTTGTCACGGATCAGCGTAAGCTTGTGCTGCACCAAGGGGTGATCCACGATCGTAACGCTTTCCATGCTTTTGCTCCCTGCGACTAATTGAATCGCGTTCCATAGCGGTTTTTCGAGCGAACCGGGTACCCTGTTCGCATGAAGAAAACACGTCAACCAAACACTAGAAAACCGTACCGTCGCTGACGACCTTGACAGGCGGCGAACCGTCGGGTCGGCGCGCGAACGCCAGCGCCCTGCCCGCCGCCCAGGTGCCGCCTTCCAGAATCTTTGCCAGCGGAAGAGAGACGGCATCAAGGCGAACGCGTTGCCGCACGAGATCCGCCAGCCGGTCCAGCAGCGCAACGGTCAGCGCCCTCCACTCGACCACGAGGGCAGACGCGACATCATGTTCGCGTTGGGCGTCCATGGAGTCGCGCAGCACCAGTACCCCGGCGTCGACGAACAATCCGCCGTTGCGGTATTCCGCGAGACCCGTCAGGCCGTCGATATCCCTCACCTGCAGCCCCGCCCGCTGTATCGGCTCGATCAGCGAATACGACAGCCATTGCGAAAGCTTGTGCAGCGGCACCAGCTCGCTGGTCGTGTCTTCGGTCTTGAGCGCCGGATGATGCCAGCAGTCTCCCAATGGAATTCTGCCGAGGGTTATGCGCGACGGCCAGATCGGCCCCAGTTGGCGCAAAAGTTCCGACAAAATCGCCGTGGCCTCGATCAACCCCGGGCCGGCTATCCCTGTGAGGTGATCGAACAATCCGCCGGGCCGAGCCGTATCGTCGCGGGCGAAAATCTGCGGTGAGGCCGATGCTACTTCGCCCAGCCGGCGAAGAAGGCTGATGCGGCCCTCGAGGCCAACCAGCGGATTGTCGTCCGCAACCTGAAAGCCGGCCTGCAGGTCGGCAACGGTCAGTTGCTGAAGCACAGTGGCATCGGCCCTCAGCGGTTCGTCAGCCTTCGCCGAGAAGACGCCGCTCGCAAACATGTCCAGGCTGGCAAGCGCCAGCCCCTCCGACCGGCCGACACTTGCGCCCGTCAAGGGATCGCAATAGCGCCACGACGGACCAGCTCCGGCGTCGAGCAGCACGCTGGTCATGGCGAGATCAAATTCGGCGCGGGCGCGCTCTTTGTCGTCACGCCAGTTCTTGGAGTCGGCAAGTGCCGCCCAGCGATCGACGCCGCCAACGACGAAATGGCGCCAGCGCGAATGAAAGGGAACATCGAACGTCGGATAGGCCTTGTGCGTTGTCGCAAGCACGAGATCAACCGCCTCGTCGAGCCGCCCAAGATCGACTTTGAAATGCTGAAGCCGGTCGTTCAAGCCGATTTCCAGCATTCGGTGGGCGCGACTGCGTACCGCTTCCGCATTTAAAAGAGATAAGCCGTCTGCCGTTGCGTCAGCTGTCACATCAATGGCCCTGGCCCGCCCTAGTATTTTTCGAGCGGTCGACCGGAGGCGATCAGGTCCTCAGGCCTCGTCTCGGGCGAAAAATACCCCGCGGCTTTCTTGGCGGCGATTTCCACATGGGCGTCGGCTGGAATCATGTAATCGGGAATGGCCACGCGCTCGACAATGTCGATACCCTGCCCCGTCAGTGCATCATACTTCATGTCGCTCATCGAGATGAAGCGGTCGATGCGTTTCAATCCCAACCAGTGAATGACATCCGGCATCAGTTGCTGGAAACGCGCATCCTGCACTCCGGCAACGCATTCCGTTCGTTCGAAATAAGCGGATGCGTCGTCGCCGTCTTCCTGACGCTTGCGTGCGTTGTAGACCAGAAACTTCGTAACTTCGCCGAGCGCTCGGCCTTCCTTGCGGTTGTAGACGATGACGCCCAGACCACCCGATTGTCCGGCGCGCGCGCATTCCTCGATGCCCTGGATGAGATATGGACGGCAGGTGCAGATGTCGGAGCCGAACACATCCGAGCCGTTGCACTCGTCATGGACGCGGCAGGTGATTTTGGTCCGATGGTCCGGAAGTTTCGTGACATCGCCGAACAGATAGACGGTCGTTCCGCCGATCGGCGGAAGAAAGACTTTCAGATCCGGCCGCGTGACAAGCTCGGGAAACATGCCGGCCGTCTGCTCGAACAGCGCACGTCGCAGGCTGGTCACGCTCGTGCCGAAGCGTTGCGCAATCCCGGGCAGATGCCATACCGGGTCAATCGCTATCTTGACGACAGAGACGGAGCCGCTGGCGTGAACGAATTGGCCATCAGCGACCAACCGCTTGGCGGCCAGAGCCGCCTGAATTTCGGGCAGATCGAGACGGGCGCGCGTGATCGCGATGCTCGGCCTGATATCGATGCCTTCCGCGATTTCGGCGCGGAAGTTTTCAGCAACGAGATGTCCCCACGGATCAAGCGCAACAATGCGTTCCGGATCGAACCATTGCTCAAATGGGCCGACGGTCGCCGCCGGGTATGTATTGGTCAGATCGGGCCGGCGGATCGGGTCCAAAGCGCCCGAAGAGACGGCAAGTGCGCGGTAGACCGCATAAGAGCCGCCGTGGGTGCCAATCACGTTACGATCCTGCGGACGCGATACCGTCCCGATGATCGGACCGCGTTCACGCGCGGTCGGCGCTCCCCACAGGATCGGAAATTCATGCGTCGCACCGGGCACCGGATGCGACGTCAGGCGAATATGGTCGGTACGGTTGGAATGGTTCATCGTTCGGTAGTCCCAAAACGGCAACGGCCCGCCTGAATGACGGGCCTGACCGGAGAACAAATGAATTATGCGGGTCAGCGACCCCTCCAACACTATATAGGGAAATTGTGTGTACTTACAACAATCAAGGGAAGGAAATCCGACCTCTGGACGGCCGGTCGATCGCGATGCATGGATAGGACTACCTGCCGACCAATGCAAAAGCGCCACTCGATCTTACCGACGGTCGAGACGCTGGCGGCGAAGCAATCAACATCGCCTGTTCTGCGAGCGCTTCATGATGCCTACGACCTCTCCGACTTGCTGAAATGCCTTATTTTTCAGCGATCAGCCTCCAAGCATGAAACTTGCTTGTAAGCTTCCGGCTTCAGAATCGCGGTGAGGGCTCAATGAACCTGATCAGCTTGGACATACGGATGCTTCGCTCGCTGATTTCGGTAGTCGAGACAGGCAGCATCACCGAGACCGCGAGGCGATTGGGCCGAACGCAACCGGCGATCACACTGCAACTCCAACGCCTTGAGGAGCTGACCGGAAAAGCCATTTTCATCCACGAGGGCCGGCGTCTTTTTCTCACTACCGAAGGTGAAACGGTCCTCAAATTTGCCCGCTCGATCCTGGGCCTCCACGATGAATTGCTGTCGCAACTCGCATCTCCGGATATCGAGGGAAATGTCGTGCTCGGCACGCCCGATTTATATGCGGCGTTCATGTTGCCTTCGATCCTGAAGATCTTTCGAACGGCGTTTCCGCGCGTTCAAATCCAATTGAACTGCTCGCTTTCGACCCCCTTGGTCGGGTGCGTCAAACGCGGCGAAGTGGACATTGCCCTTGTGACCCGAATGAACGATTTCACCGGCGGCCAGGTCGTCAGGCAGGAACAATTGATCTGGATGACGGGCGAGCAATCTACCGCCCACAATGAATCTCCCATTCCGCTGGCGCTGTTACCCCCCGGCAACATCTATCGCGATCACGCCATCGAGCGGCTGGAAGCGGCGCGCTTGCGATGGCGTATTGCGTGCATCAGCGACAGCGTCGGCGGATTGCAGGCGGCAGCCTTCGCAGGCATCGCCGTCACGGTGCTCGGCCGCAGCGCGCTGGTCCGCAACATGCGTGAACTTGGAGTCAAAGAGGGCTTGCCTCCACTTCCGAAAGTCGACCTACTGCTCTACAAATCGCCGGGCACAACGTCCAAAGCCGCGGGCGCCTTGCACGAATACCTCGCGCATTATCTCAATCTCGAAGACGAATTGCTGCTGGCAACGGAGTTGCCGTTAACGCCGGATGTCGAAGCGCGCACTGTTTCAGGACAAGGGGGGCCGAAACTGAACCCAGGGCCTCGCCCGCTCAAACGCGGCTGCGATGCGCAAGATCAAACCCTCATCCAGCCAGGGGGCAACAATCTGAAGTCCGATCGGCAATCCGCTGTCGTCAAATCCGCACGGAATGGTCACAGCCGGCAGTCCAGTCAGGTTTATCGGCCACGAGAACGGCGACCAACCTAAATGCCGGTCGACAGTGCAGTCCGCAATTTGATCGACGCCTAGTGCGCCCGCACAAAACGCCGTGACAGCTACCGTGGGCGTGACGAGAGCATCGACCTTTCCAAACAGTTCCAGAAACGACGCCCGCAAGCCTGCCCGCCGGTAACTTGCCTCGACGTAATCAATGCCGCTGTAACTGCGGCCTTTCGCGATGACATCGCGATAATCTTCGTCGGAAGCCGACAAGGCAATGGAATCGCGATTGGCGACAGCCGCCGCCTGTTCTGTATAGGCGATCGGCTTCAGAATGCGTTCCAGCATATCGGGTGCAAGTCTCGCGCAGTCCGGAACAATCTCGGCGCCGAGCGTCGCCAGCATTTTGCTTGCCGCTTCAAACGCGTCACGTACCTGCGGATCCACGGCGGCATAACCGAAATCAACGCTGGTTCCGATTCTCAGACCGTCGAGACGATCAAGCGTTACCGTGAAGCTGCGGGAGGCGACCGGCAGGCTCGCCGCGTCGCGAATATCATGGGACGCAATCACCTCCAGCAACAGGGCAGCATCGGCAACCGTCCGCGCGATCGGTCCGGTATGGGCCAGCGAGGCCCACGATGGAGGCGAAAATCCGGGTGACCGCGGGACCAGTCCGAAGGTCGGTTTCAAGCCGACCACGCCGCAGAAGGAAGATGGCACGCGGATCGATCCCACCCCGTCAGTGCCGATCGCAAGCGGGCCGCATCCGGCAGCAACCGCAGCAGCGGCACCGCCACTCGACCCTCCGCTTGTCCGGGCCTTGTTCCAGGGGTTGCGGGTGATGCCGGATACCGGGCTATCGGCCGTGAGCTTATAGCCGGACTCACATGTCGTGGTCTTGCAGGTGACGATGGCCCCGTCAGCCTCCAACGCGGCGACGACCGCAGCATTGGCATCCGGTACGAATCCCCGGTTGGAGGGAGCGCCGCCAAGCGCCGGCACGCCTGCGACGAATACCAGATCCTTGATGGTGACCGGCACGCCGGCAAGCCGCCCCTGAGGTTGCCCTGCCCGCCAGGCTTCCGTCGCCCGATCCGCGGCGGCGCGCGCCTGTTCGTAAGTGGGCGTAACCACGACATTGCACATCGCATCCGTTATCTCCAGCGCGGCAATGACGTCTTCGACAACGTCCCGTGGCGTAAAACGCCCGGACCTGTAGCCCTCCAGCAAATCGGTAGCGGAGAGCTTGGCCAGATCGTGAAATCCCGCGGTCGGCGCGGTTCGAGCGCTGCTTGATTCCACTGCGTCCTCACAAGCCCTGGATGGCGGCCGCGACGGCCTTCTTCGCCATGACGGTAATCAGATGCGCGCGGTACTCGGCATCGGCGTGGATGTCGGAGTTCAGCCCTGCGGCACCGATCTTGATGGAGGCAATCGCGGCCGGTTCGAAACTCGTTTCGAGCGCGGTCTCCATTTCCGGCACGCGAAAGACGCAAGGACCCGAACCCGTCACGGCGACGCGCACACTGCCGCCGGCTTTTGCAACACAGACCCCCACCACGGCATAACGCGACGCCGGCGATTTGAATTTGGCGTACCCGGCCGTGGACGGAATCGGAAAGCGTATGGAAGTGATGATCTCGCTTGGCTCAAGTGAGGTTTCGAATAATCCCGTGAAGAACGTACTCGCCGGTATTTCACGCCGATCGGTCACAATGATCGCGTCGAGCGCCAGCACCGCCGCCGGATAATCCGCGGACGGATCGTTGTTGGCGACCGAACCGCCGATCGTCCCGCGATTGCGCACAGCCGGGTCGCCGATGCCGGAAGCAAGATGGACCAGCATGGGGACCTTGCTCCGGACGAGCGCGGATGTAACGACGTCGACATGTCTGACCATCGCGCCGATCACCAGCGCGTCTTCGTCGACGGCAATCTCGGATAGTTGCGGAATTTTCGCCAGATCGATCAACGCCGCGGGTTCCGCGAGCCTTTGCTTAATGGTCGGCAGCAGCGTCATGCCGCCGGCGAGTAACTTGCTCTCGGAGACGTCGTTCAGTAATGCAAACGCATCCGGCACGGTCTCGGGACTGTGAAATGCGAATGACTTCATCTCATTCTCCTATTCTGCGGCCTGCGGTATCGCGGCATTTTGAATGATGCGCCAGATCCGGTTCGGGGTCGCAGGCATGTCGACGTGATGAACGCCGAGATGCGAGAGCGCGTCGACGACGGCGTTGATGACTGCAGCGGGTGACCCGATGGTGCCAACCTCTCCGCACCCCTTCACGCCCATGGGCGTGTGCGTGCAGAACGTGGAATGGGTCTCGACCGTCATGTTGGGAAGATGATCGGCGCGCGGCATGCAGTAGTCCATGAACGAGCCAGACAGGAGCTGGCCCGAGACCTCGTCATAGACTGCGTTCTCGAACAGCGCCTGCCCGACGCCCTGAACGATGCCGCCGTGCAACTGCCCCGCGACAATCATCGGATTGATAACGGTGCCGACGTCGTCGACCGCGGTGTACTTCTCCAGCGTCACGATGCCGGTTTCCGGGTCGATCTCGACCTCGGCAATGTGGCAGCCGCCGGGATAGGTGAAGTTGACCGGATCGTAATAGGCCTGCTCCTCCAGGCCCGGCTCCAGAATCTCGAGCGGATAATCATGCGGCACGTAGGCAGCGCCGGCGATTTCCGCGAACGACTTGCGGCGATCGGTACCGGCAACGGAAAACACACCAGTCTCAAACTGGATATCGTGCTCACCCGCCTCGAGCAGATGTGCCGCGATCTTCTTACCCTTCACGATCACTTTGTCGCTGGCCTTCGAGAGCGCAGCACCGCCGACTACGAGCGAGCGCGAGCCATACGTGCCCATGCCGAACTGGACCCGGTCGGTATCGCCAAAGACGATATCGACGCTGTCGAAGGGCACACCGAGCTTGTCCGACACGATCTGCGCGAACGTCGTCTCGTGGCCCTGGCCATGATTGTGAGTGCCAATCAGCACAGTGACTTGCCCTGTCGGGTGGACGCGGACAGTCGCGCTTTCGTAAAGTCCGCCACGCGCGCCGAGGCGTCCTGCAAAGCGCGACGGCGCCAGGCCGCAGGCTTCGACATAGGTGGAAAAGCCGAGACCTCGGAATCTTCCCGCCCGTTCAGAGGCAATCTTGCGCGCGCCGAACCCGGCGGCATCTGCGGCCGTCAATGCGCCCTCGAGGCACCCGAGCGGATCTCCCGAATCGTATTCCACCAGCACCGGCGTCTGGTAGGGATAGGCATCCCTTGCGATCATGTTGCGCCGGCGCAGTTCGATGCGGTCGATCTTCATCTCGGCTGCCGCGACGTCAACGATGCGCTCAAGCACAAAGGTTGCTTCCGGCCTCCCCGCGCCGCGATAGGCATCAACCGGGACGGTGTTGGTAAAGACCACCTTGACGTTGCAGTAAATCGCCGGCGTGGTGTAGACGCCGCTGAGCAACGGCCCGTACAGGTTTGTCGGAATGTTTGGTCCGAAGGTCGATAGATAGCCGCCCATATTGGCCAGCGTTTTCACCTTGAAGGCCAGGAATTTTCCGTTTTCGTCGAGCGCCAGTTCGGCTTCCGTCACATGATCGCGGCCATGGCGATCCGAGACAAAGCCTTCCGAGCGGTCGGCCACCCATTTGATCGGCCGCTCCACCTTCTTCGCCGCCCAGGTGATGACGGCTTCCTCGCCATAGTGGAACTGCTTGACCCCAAAACCGCCGCCGACATCGGGCGCCACGACTCGCACTTTTTGCTCCGGCAGCTTGAGCACCAGCGCCGCCATCAGAAAGCGCACCACGTGGGGAAACTGGCTCGTGGTCCAAAGCGTGTAGTGATCCCTGCCCCTGTCATATTCGGCGATCGCCGCCCGCGGCTCCATGGGATTGCCGATCAGACGATTGTTGACGAGGCTGAGACGGGCGACATGTGCTGCTTTCCGAAACCCGGCTGCGACGGCCGCCTTGTCGCCCAGTTCCCAATCGCAGCACAGGTTGTTCGGCACGTCGTCGAACAAGAGCGGCGCGTCGGCGCGAACGGCTTCGAGTACGCCGACCACGGCGGGCAGAACCTCGTAATCAACGGCCAGCAGTTCGGCCGCAGCCCGCGCCTCCTTCAGGGTATCGGCGACGACAAAAGCCACCATGTCGCCAACGAAACGCACTTTGCCCTGCGCCAACATCGGGAACGGCGGCTCCTTCATCGGAAGCCCGTCAGTGCCATGAATGCCCCAGCCGCAGGGTAGCGATCCCAGGCCGTCGGCCGCGACATCCTTGCCGGTCAAAATAGCCTGAACGCCCGGCGATGCCAGTGCGTGGGTCTTGTCGATGCCTCTGACAATCGCATGCGCATGGGGCGACCTGACGAACACGCCAAAAGTCATGTCTGGCCGCTTCATGTCGGCGACGTAACTGCCGCGCCCGGTGAGAAAGCGGAAATCTTCCTTCCGGCGCGGCGCCTTGCCAATTCCAATAATGCTCGACATGTCATTCTCCGATGGCGGGCGCGTTCATGGCTACCGCACCGGCCATGATCGACGCGACGATGTTCTGATATCCAGTGCAGCGGCACAGGTTTCCTTCCAGGCCGTGACGTATTTCCGCTTCAGTCGGCACCGGATTCCTTGTCGCCAAGGCAACCGCTGTCATCACCATGCCGGGCGTGCAGAAGCCGCATTGCAGGCCGTGGTTCTCGTGAAACGCCTCCTGCATCGGATGCAAACGGTTGGAACCTGAGGTAGCCGACAATCCCTCGATCGTCGTCAATGCAGCGCCGTCGAGACTGGGCGCGAGCAACGTGCAGCTCTTCACCGCATCGCCATTGAACAGCACCGTGCAGGCGCCACACTGGCTGGTGTCGCACCCGACATGCGTACCGGTCAGATTCAGCGTCTCGCGAAGCAGCTCGGAGACCAGAGTCGCAGGCTCGACATCCATCTTGCGGGGCCGGCCGTTGAGCGTGAAGTTGATGATCATCGTGACCTCCAGGGCTATGGGACTTCAGGCAAGTATGCGGGCGCGTCCCGCCGACCAGGTGGCCAGCAGGACATCGCCGACATTGAACGGGTCCTGGAAGAACGTTCGTTCCGGGACATAGGCGATGAATTCCTCGTCGGGAATCGTGTCGAGCATCACCTTGACGAAGGATCCCTGGTACTCGATCGCCAACACGCGACCGGGCAACGCCGTCGCGCCGCCGCCCGGTTCACCCGAGGTCGCCCGCATCAGCTCGATGTCGTCGCGCCGTACCGCCAGATCGATCCGGTCGCCGATGCCGACCCGCCGATCCGCTTGCACGCCGACGTGAATGCCGGTGCGGTGGGGTTGCGATATCACGAGGTGATCCGAGCCGACTTGCTCAACCTTGCCCGAAAAGATGTTCTGCCCGCCGAGAAATTCCGCCACGTAGCGGTCGCGCGGATAGGCATAGACATCGCGCGCCGGGCCGGACTGCTTGATCTTGCCTTTCTCCATCACGACAACGATATCCGCGAGTGCGATGGCCTCGAGCTGGGTGTGCGTGACATGGACGAAGGTGATGCCGAGCTCGCGCTGCATCCGCCGCAGCTCCTGGCGCATCTGCACGCGTAGCTGCTCGTCCAGCGCCGATAGCGGCTCATCCAGCAACAGTACCCGCGGCTCCGTGATTGCCGCGCGCGCAAGCGCCACGCGCTGCTGCTGGCCACCGGACAAATTGGCTGGCAAGCGGTCGGCCAGTTCGGTCAGCCGGACCTTTTCCATCATCAGGTCGACGGCCTTGTAGCGCTCCAACCTGGATTGGCCCCGCACCCGCAGCGCAAACGCGATATTGTCCCTGACGGTCAAATGCGGAAACAGCGCGTAGGACTGAAACATCATGGCCGTACGGCGCTCGACCGGCGCAAGACCGAGCACGTTCTCGCCGCCGATTACGATTTCGCCGGCGGTCGGGTCTTCATGCCCCGCGATCATCCGCAAAATCGTGGTCTTGCCGCAGCCCGACGGCCCAAGGAAGCAGCAATAGGCGCGATCCGGTATCTTCAGATTGACGCCATCCACGACGTTCGTGATGCCGTCGTAGCTCTTGCAGAGACCTGCCAGTTCGATATCGCCGTGGCCGGGACGCATGCGTGAACTCCTCAACGGCTTGCTGGACCGGTGCCGCGGCGCCGGTTGATCAGGACGATCGCGCCGATACTGACGCCGATCGCGATGAACGAGACGATGGTGGTAACCGTGCCCAACGCATACAGCGAGGGCGACGTCACGTTGAGCGTCATGCTCCAGATCTCGAGCGGCAGCGTATTGAGCGATCCGGCCGTCTGCAGCGAGCGGGCGAACTCGTCATAAGAGAGCGTGAAACCGAACAGGGCGACGGCGACGAGACCCGGCGCGAGGATCGGAATCACGACGAGCCCGATGGTCTGCCAGCGGCTCGCGCCGAGGTCGCGCGCGGCTTCCTCCCAGGCACTGTTGAAGCGGGACATCACCGCGAACATCACGAGCACGCCGAACGGAAGCGTCCAGGACAGTTGCGCGCCTAGCGCCGAGGTGTACCAGCTCGCGTTGATTCCCAGCCATTGGAACAGCAACCCGATGCCGATGCCGAGCACGAGGCCGGGCGCGACCAGGCTGCCGATCATCAGGTAGAATACGAAAGTGTCTCCGATGAACCGGCGGCGGAAGGCCAGCCCCGCCAGGAACGAGACCACCAGCGTGATAACGGTGACGAGCACAGCAAGCTTGATAGACCGGTCGAACGAGCCCTTGACGTCCCCGGTGCGGACCTGGGTGAACAGATCGACAAACCAGTGCAGCGAGCGGCCCTTCATTGGAAACACCAGGCCGCCACGAACATCCTGGAACGAAAGAATGTAGATGCAGATCATCGGCCCGTAGAGCGCGGCCACATACAGCGTGAAGACGGCCGCCAGCGCATAGAAGGTCCAGGGGCGGCGGTCGCTTCGCGGCGCCGCGGCGTGACGGCGGGATTTCACCATCGGGACATCGAGCCTTTCGAGGACAGCCGTCATTGCGTGATTTCCCGGCGGATATTGACGGTGCGAAGAATGAGGGAAATGGCGACGATGAGGACAACCGTCAGCAGCACCGCGCTTGCAGCGGCGATCGGGTATTGCAGCACGCCGACGTTTTCATAGAACGCGCTGACGACCGAGGCGGAGCCGCCGCCCGACATCACCTTGACGACGAAAAAGTCTCCCATCACAATCGAGACGACGAAGATCGATCCGAGCGCGATGCCGCTCTTCGACATCGGGATGATGATCAGGCGCATGACATCGAGGCGGCTTGCGCCGGAATCGACCGCGGCCTCGACCACTCGCTTGTCGATGCGGGCCATCGAATTGAAGATCGGAACTACCATGAAGATCGTCAATTGGTGGACATAGGCGATGACCACCGCAATTCCGGAATACAGCAGCACTTCAATCGGCTCGCGGATAAGCCCCGTTCCGAGCAACGCCGAATTGACCAATCCCTCCTTCCCGAGCAACGGGATCCAGGAAATCATTCGAATAATGTTGGAGGTCCAGAACGGCACCGTGCAGATCAGGAACAGGCTGATCGCCAGCAACTGGTTCTTGACGTGAAACACCAGGAAATAGGCAACGAGAAAGCCAATCACGAGCGTGAAGAGCCACGTTAATGTGGTGAACTTCAGCGTCGCCGAATAGAGATGAAACGTCTGCGCCGAAGTCAGCACATCGACGTAATTTGCCAGCGTAAAGGTCGGGATCAGGCCACCGAAGCCGTCGGTCTCAAGGACACTCGCGACGAGCACCACGAGAATGGGGACCAGAAAGAACGGCACGAGCACCAGCATCAGCGGCGTCACGTAGAGCCATGCAAACCAATTTTTCCGCGACATCGCGTCTAGCCTGCCCCGATCTTGTCCGATGCTTCGGAGTTATGCATTCAGTGTGCCAACGCGGGTTACCGCATCGGCACACCCGATCTCGGATCAGGCGACCTTGAAGTCATTCCACCGCTTGTTCATGTAAGCGGCTTCGTCCATCAGGGTATTCCAGCAGGAGATATTCTTGACACGATCCAGGAACGAGCCACCGTCCCGCTTGGTGCCGGCCTTTTCCATCGGCACACCGTAGGGATCGTTGATGACGGACGGCGCGGGCTTGCCGTCGTACCAGAAGTCCCACTCGGCCGCGGTCAGGAACTTCTTCGCCGTCGACGGCACCGGGCTGTAATAGCCGTGGCGTCCGACAAAGCCGCCTTGCCAGCCCGAAAGGTACCAGTTTAGATACTCGTAAGCGGCGTCGAGCTTCTTGCCCGACAAATGCTTCATCAAACCCATGCCGTTGCACCAGCCGCGATAGCCTTCCTTGCCGTTCTTGACATTGACCGGCGCATAGACGCATGGAATTTCCTTGACCCGCACCGCGGCGACCGCTGGCGACCACATCGACTGGATCACCACCTCGCCGGCTGCCATGAGCTGGACAGACTGATCGAAGGTGGTCCACGTCGCGCGGAACTGCCCGGACTTCTTCAACTCGATCAGCTTTTCGCAGGTGAAGTCGATCTCCTGCTTGGTCATATTACCCTTGTTGCCGTATTTGATCAGACCGGCGCTTTCGAAACTCAGGGCGGCATCCATGATGCCGATCGCGGGGACGTCGAGGATGGCCGCTTTGCCCTTGAATTTCGGGTCGATCAAATCCTTCCACTCGGTGACCTCATGCCCGACGAGATCGGGCCGATAACCGATCGAGTCGGCATTGTAGACCTGCGGCAGGAAGGTCGCCCATTCGGTGACACCGTCATGCAGCTCGGTCGCGTTCGGCTTGGCGATATACATGGCCTCATACGGTGAAATGCCTTGCCGCGGGATCCTGTGACCGTCGATCTCTCCCTTGGTGAAGATCGGCAGGATATTGTCGAATTCCCTGATCTTCTTGACCTCGATGCCCTGGATCACCGAGCGCTTCGCCGCCAGCTTGGCTTGCCATCCCTCGAGGTCAGCGATGTCGACAGAGTCGGGTTGGCTGATGAAGCGGTTGATCGCGGCCGATGTGTCCAGGTTCTGCATCGTCACCTTGAAGCCGAGGTCCTTGGCGGCCTGGTCGCCGATCGCCTTGACCACCGAATAGGACACGCCAACATGGCGCAGTTCGATGTCCTTGATCTCCTGCGCCCAAATAGTGGGAAAGCCACGGACGACATCGGAGCCGATCGCAGCCCCCGCAGCAGCGGCGCTCGCCTTGAGAAGAGAGCGCCTGGACAAGCTCCTCTTCACAGTCGAACGTTTCGCCGAAGATAGCTTGCAATCCGCCTTGTCAGCTTCAGACATAACAATCTCGCCCCGTGTTGATGAACCAGCGTTTGCGTCCGACCGCTTCACTTGCGCAAGCCGCGTCGATGCGTGCAGGTAACGGGAGAGAATTCAGCTTGTAAAATTGGAAGTAACAATGCGCGGCATAAGTCGCGCTAATGAATCTGCGCCTGGATGCCTCGCATTCCGCGCGTAACAATTACCAAGTTCACCTCACCGATCATCGGCTGCGCTCGATGCCATAATCGGCATCGGTCATACACGTTCGAGATCTTGAAAGAAAACCTCAGGTGCTGCGCTCACTATTGCCAGCTCCGAAAAGCTTTCCTAAGACATCTTGCGCTACGACGTCAGACCGGGCAGATCGAGCCCATTGGCGCGGGCACATTCAATCGCACTTTCATAGCCGGCGTCGGCATGACGCATGACTCCTGATGCCGGATCGTTCCACAACACCCGCTCAAGGCGGCGCGCGGCCTCCGGCGTACCATCGGCGACAATAACCATGCCGGCGTGCTGCGAATAGCCGATCCCGACGCCGCCACCATGATGGAGCGAGACCCAGGTGGCTCCGCTGGCACAATTGAGCAGCGCATTGATGAGCGGCCAGTCCGACACCGCATCCGAACCGTCGCGCATCGCTTCGGTTTCGCGATTCGGGCTCGCCACCGAGCCGCTGTCGAGATGATCGCGCCCGATGACGATCGGCGCTTTCAGTTCGCCGCGCGTCACCATTTCATTGAACGCCATGCCGAGCCGGTGGCGGTCGCCCAGGCCAACCCAGCAGATTCGTGCCGGGAGTCCCTGGAACTTGATCCGTGCCTTCGCCATGTCGAGCCAGTTGTGAAGATGCTTGTCATCAGGCATCAACTCCTTGACCTTGGCGTCGGTGCGGAAAATGTCTTCGGGGTCTCCTGATAGCGCCGCCCACCGGAACGGGCCGACGCCGCGGCAGAACAGCGGACGGATGTAGGCCGGAACGAAACCGGGGAAATCGAACGCGTTCTTCAGGCCCATATCCTTCGCCATCTGGCGAATGTTGTTGCCGTAGTCGAGCGTGGGAATGCCCTGCGCGTGAAAATCCAGCATGGCCTGGACGTGGCCGACCATCGAGGTCTTCGCCGCGACTTCAACCGCCTTCGGATCGGCCTCGCGTTTCGACTCCCACTCGGCGAGCGTCCATCCCCTCGGCAAATAGCCGTTGATGGGATCGTGCGCGCTGGTCTGATCGGTAACGATGTCCGGCCTGACGCCACGGCGCACCAGCTCGGGAAAAATTTCAGCGGCATTGCCGAGCAGGCCGACCGAGATTGCCTCCTTGTTCTGCGCCGCCTCCGCCATGATCGCGAGCGCCTCGTCGAGCGAGCTTGCTTTCCGGTCGAGATAACCCGTGCGCAAACGCATTTCGATGCGGCTCGGCTGGCATTCGATCGCGAGCATTGACGCCCCGGCCATGGTGGCGGCAAGCGGCTGCGCGCCGCCCATCCCGCCGAGACCCGCCGTCAAGATCCACTTACCCGCGAGGTTGCCGCCGTAGTGACGCCGCCCGACCTCGACAAATGTTTCGTACGTCCCTTGCACGATGCCCTGACTACCGATGTAGATCCACGATCCGGCCGTCATCTGCCCGAACATCATCAGCCCGGCCTTGTCGAGGGCATTGAAGTGATCGAGCGTCGCCCAGTGCGGCACCAGATTCGAGTTCGCGATCAGTACGCGCGGCGCATCGGCATGGGTGCGGAAAATTCCGACCGGCTTGCCCGACTGAACGACCAGTGTCTGGTCGCCTTCGAGCTTGCACAGCGAGGCAACGATCCGGTCAAAGCTGTCCCAGTCGCGGGCGGCACGGCCAATTCCGCCATAGACGACGAGCTCGCTCGGCCGTTCGGCGACATCAGGATCGAGATTGTTCATCAGCATTCGCAGCGGCGCTTCCGTCAACCAACTCTTGGCGCTGATCTCAGGCCCGCGGGGTGCCCGGATGATGCGTTCGTTGTCCAGTCGGCGGTTCATCACAAAGGGCCTCTCTCGGCAAGGATTGGAAACGGGTTACTCTCAAGCACCGACATCGCGGCGGCCGGCAATGCGCCGGCTTCAACCATCGCCGCTGCCTTGGCGAGATCGTCGGCCATGTAGCGGTCGCTACCCAGCGCCGGGACCTGCTCACGCAACGCTGCAATAACTGCCGCAAGTGCAGGACTGGTCGAATGCGGGGCGCGCAGCCCGATGCCCTGCGCCGCAACCAGTAGCTCGATACCGAGGATGGTGGCGAGGTTGTCCGCCATATCAGACAAGCGGCGCGCCGCGTGCGCGGCCATCGACACATGATCTTCCTGGTTGGCGCTGGTCGGCGTCGAATCGATCGAGCAGGCCGCAGCGCGCTGCTTGTTCTCGGCATATAGCGCGGCCGCCGTCACTTCGGCGATCATGAAGCCAGAGTTGAGGCCGGGATCGGGAGTCAGGAACGGCGGCAGGCCGAAGTTGAGCGCGGGATCGACGAGGGTCGCGATGCGTCGTTCGCTGATCGCGCCGATTTCGGACAGCGCCAGCGCAATCTGGTCGGCAGCAAACGCGACCGGCTCCGCGTGAAAGTTGCCACCTGAGACGATCTCACCGGTCTCGACCAGCACCAGCGGATTATCCGTGACGGCGTTGGCTTCGATCGTCAGCGTGCGTGCGGCTTCCGTCAAAAGGTCGATCGCCGCGCCGGCCACCTGCGGCTGGCAACGCAGGCAATAAGGATCTTGCACGCGCTCGTCGCCCTCGAGATGCGACATGCGGATATCGCTACCCTCAAGCAGTGCCGTCAGGGCCAAGCCGGCGGCGATTTGCCCGGAATGCCCGCGCAGTTGCTGGATCTCCGGACGAAACGGCGCCGTCGACGCCATCGCCGCATCGACCGACAAGGCGCCGGTCACCACAGCCGCGGTGACGAGGCTATGGGCGCGCAGCAAGCCGGAAATGGCATAGGCCGTCGAAAACTGCGTGCCATTGATCAGCGCAAGACCTTCCTTCGGACCGAGCGCCACCGGCGCAACACCGACGGCAGCCAGCGCATCGCGGGCCGGCACAATGCTTCCGCCGACCAGCGCCTGCCCCTCGCCGATCATGACGGCGGTCATATGCGCAAGCGGCGCCAGATCGCCGGACGCTCCGACCGATCCCTGCTGCGGCACCAGCGGACAAATGCCCTTCGCCAGCATGGCCTGGAGTTGCTCGATGATTTCGCGGCGCACGCCCGATGCGCCCCGCCCGAGCGAGACGATCTTCAGCGCCATCATCAGGCGAACGATCGGCTCCGGCGTCGGCAGCCCTACCCCGCAGCAATGCGACACGATGAGATTATGCTGCAGCCGCGCCGTCTGGTCGGCAGCAATCCGTTTCGACGCCAGTTTTCCGAACCCGGTATTGATGCCATAGACGGGAGCTTCCGCGCGCGCGGCTGCCGCAACAATCGCGGATGCAGCCTCAACGCGCGGCCAGAACGATGGATCGAGCACAACCGGCGCGCCGGCCAGGACTTGCGCCAGATCGTCGAGGCCGACCCTGCCAGGCGAAACCACAACGGAGGCGTCGGTGCGGCTCACTGTCCTCTCCAGACCCGGCTGCGCAAAGGATTGAAGCCTATCCGGTAAACGAGCTCGGCCGGCCGATCGATCTCCCAGATGGCGAGATCGCACCATTTCCCGGCCTGGAGCGTACCGGTCTCGCCGAGAATACCCAGTGCGCGCGCACCTTCCCGCGTTACACCGGCGAGGCATTCGGCGACGGTCAGCCGGAACAGGGTCGCGGCCATATTCATGACCAGCAGAAGCGATGTGAGCGGCGAACTTCCGGGATTGCAGTCGGTCGCTAGCGCCATGTTCACGCCGCGGGCGCGGAACAGTTCGACCGGCGGCTTTGTCGTCTCGCGAAGAAAATAGAACGCACCCGGCAGCAGCACGGCAACCGTTCCTGCCCGCCCCATCGCAGCGGCGCCGGCATCATCTGTGTGCTCCAGATGATCGGCCGACAACGCCGAGAATTCCGCAGCAAGCGCGGCGCCGCCGAGGTTCGACAATTGATCCGCATGCAGCTTGACCGGCAATCCAAGCGCCTTCGCGGCGCGGAAAACCCGTGCCGTTTGCTCTCCCGAGAACGCAATGCCCTCCATGAAGGCATCGACGGCGTCGGCTAATCCGGCCTGCGCTATCGCCGGCAACATCTCGCGGCAGACAAGATCGATATATCGATCCTTGTCGCCGTCAGCTTCCGGAGGCGTCGCATGCGCGCCAAGAAACGTCGCCTTGATGGCGATCGGCCGCTTGTCACCCAGAGCACGCGCGGCCGAGAGCTGACGCATCTCGGTTTCCGTATCGAGCCCGTAGCCGGACTTTATCTCCAGCGTCGTCACGCCCTCGCCGATCAGGGCGTCGAGCCTTAGCAGCGCGTCGGCAATAAGCTCGGCCTCGCTGGACGCCCGCGTCGCCGCGACGGTGGAGACAATGCCGCCGCCCGCGCGCGCGATCTCTTCGTAGCTTGCACCCTGCAGCCGCAACTCGAACTCATGCGCGCGGTTACCGCCAAAAACCAGATGGGTGTGACAATCCACCAGCCCCGGCGTGATCCAGCGTCCGGCGCAATCGATCCGCTCGGCCGCATCAGCGTCCGATGGAAAATCGGAACGGCTGCCCGCGAAGGCGATGCGGCCATCGCGCGCCGCGATCAGGCCGTCCTCGATCACGCCGAGCCCGGGCAGATCCTCCCGAACCGTGGCGAGCCGGGCGTTGAGCCAGATTCGATCGAAGCGCTCGGCCATGCAGCTCTCCTCAAAGGCAGGAGCTTGACGTATCGATATGTCTATACATAAAATCGTATGGGTGTTCTGTCCAGCCGGTTTCGAAATATGCCAACACTGCATTTCGCATCAGCGCTGCTCCCCCCGGGGTGGGCCGATGACGTGCAGGTGGAGGTGACGGATCAGACCATCGCGAAGGTTACAGCCGGCTTGGCGCCGGGACCGCGCGACGAACGCCACAGACTGGCAATTCCCGGCATAGCGAGCCTGCATAGTCATGCGTTTCAGCGTGGCATGGCGGGGCTCGCCGAAACCCGTGGCAATTCTGCCGATACGTTCTGGACTTGGCGCGAGACAATGTATCGCTTCGCGCTCGAAATGACGCCGGAAGACATCGAAGCCGTCGCCACGCTGCTCTATGCCGAGATGCTCGAGCAAGGCTATACGCGCGTCGGCGAATTCCACTATCTACATCACGACCACAACGGCACGCCCTACGCCAACCCTGCGGAAATGGCGACGCGAATTGTGCGGGCCGCCGAAATCACGGGCATCGGACTGACGCTGCTGCCGAGTTTCTACGCGCACAGCTCGTTCGGCGGCGCCGCGCCACACGCCGGCCAGCGCCGGTTCATCTGCTCGATCGACCAATTCGCCAAGCTGACCGACGCCACGCGGAGAGCCGTCCACGCGTTGCCCGGAGCCAATGTCGGTATCGCGCCGCATAGCCTGCGCGCCGTGACGCCGGACGAATTGGCAGCCATCGCGCCACTGGCCGAAGCCGGACCGGTGCATATCCATGCCGCCGAACAGATCAAGGAAGTCGAGGAATGCATCGCCTGGTCGGGCCGACGGCCGGTTGAGTGGCTGCTTGAACATGCACCGGTCGATCAGCGCTGGTGCCTCATCCATGCGACCCACATGATCGATACGGAAACCACCGCGCTTGCAAGAAGCGGTGCGGTCGCCGGACTTTGCCCGGTAACCGAAGCCAGTCTTGGCGACGGCATTTTTCCGGCCCGCGAGTTCCTCGACGCCTGTGGGCACTTCGGTATCGGTACGGACTCCAACGTGCTGGTCGGCGTCACCGACGAACTGCGTCAGCTCGAATATGGTCAGCGCTTGAAACACCGCGAGCGCAACGTGCTGTCCGGCGGACCCGGTCTATCGACTGGCCGCGCACTATTCGATACCGCACTCAGCGGCGGCGCCCAAGCGCTCGCACAGCCGACTGTCGGCATCCAAGCCGGTGCACGTGCCGACATCGTGACCCTCGACGCCGCCCATCCCTCGCTCGCTGGACGCCGCGGAGACGCTATCCTCGACGGCTGGATTTTTGCAGCGGGCAAAGGTGCCATCGACACTGTTTGGGCAGGCGGCACCAAGATCGTCGAGGGTGGACGTCACAGGCTCCGCGAGAGCGCGCGTAACACGTTCAATAACACGGTGCGGAGGCTCATGGCATGAGCCTCGCCACCGATCGCGGCAAACTCCAACCGGCCGACAAGCCGACGCTGTACAAGCAGATCCGGATCGACATCGAGCGCCGCATCCTGACCGGAGAATGGCCGCCCGGTCACCGCATTCCGTTCGAGCACGAGCTGATGTCGCGCTATGGCTGCTCGCGCATGACGGTGAGCAAGGCGCTGTCGGAACTAGCGCAAGCCGATCTTATCGAGCGGCGGCGCAAGGCTGGCAGCTTTGTCCGCCGGCCCACATTTCTGTCGGCGGTGCTCAAGATCGCCGACATCCGCGCAGAGATAAGCGCGCTCGGCCGCAGTTACGGCTACGAGTTGATCCAGTGCTCGCGGCGGCCTGCAAACGCCACCGACCGCACCCGCCTTGGAGCAGGTAAATCCGGAAAGGTGATCGCGATTGCCTGCCGTCACAGCGCCGACAACGTGCCGTTCGCCATCGAGGACAGGCTGATCGATCTCGACGCCGTGCCCGAAGCGGCTGCGGCGGATTTTGCGACCGAGCCGCCCGGCTCATGGCTGCTTCACCATGTGCCATGGACTGAAGCCGAGCATTCCATCAGTGCCATCGTGGCTGACGAGCAGGCCGCGGCGGCGCTGGATATCGCGATCGGCGCCCCTTGCCTGGTGATCGACCGACATACCTGGCGCAGCGCCCGGCCGCTGACGGCCGTGCGCCTGCTCTATCCGGGCGAGTCCCATAAACTGGTTGCTCGCTTCAGAGGCGGCTGAGAGGGATAACAATGCATGCAAGACCTGGCACAAGCTATGCAGCAGTTTTGGCAACAGCTTCGCCGCAACGAGCAATGAAGACCAGTCGATGAACCAGCAAAAGGGATACAGCCATGCGTAGTTTTGGAATTTTCGCGGCAACCGCCGCTCTCCTGTTGGCCGCCCCGGCCGCCGCCCAGGACGTGAGGGTCGGCATCGGCATTTCCGGATGGACCGGTTTTGCGCCGCTCACGCTCGCAAATCAGGCGGGCATCTTCAAGAAGAACGGGCTCGATGTGACGATCAGGAAGATCCCGCAGAAAGACCGCCATCTGGCTATCGCGTCGGGCGACATCCAGTGCGCGGCGACCACCGTCGAGACCTGGATATCCTGGAATGCCAATGGTGTCGCGACCAAGCAGATCTTCCAGCTCGACAAGAGCTACGGCGCCGATGGCATGGCGACGCGAAACGACATCGCCTCGATCAAGGACCTGAAGGGCAAGACGGTTGCCGCGTCCGCACCAGGCACCTCGCCCTATTTTGCCCTAGCCTGGATGCTCAAGAAGAACGGCCTCTCGGTCAAGGATGTCACAATCGTGAACCTGGAGCCGGCGGCGGCGGCACAGGCATTCGTTTCCGGCCAGAACGATGCCGCCATGACCTATGAGCCCTACCTCTCGACGGTGCGTGCGGCACCCGATAAAGGCAAGATCATCGCCACCACGCTCGACTATCCGATGGTGATGGACACGTTCGGCTGCACGCCGAAGTTCCTCACCGAGAACCCGAAAGCCGCCAAGGCGCTGGCCGACAGCTACTTCGAGGCGGTCGCCTTGATCGAAAAGGATCAGGCCAAGTCCTATGAGATTATGGGCGCCGACGTAAAACAGTCCGGCGAGCAGTTCGGCAACTCGGCCAAATTTCTGCGCTGGCAGGACAAGGCTGCGAACCAGACATTCTTCGCGGGCGAATTCCTGACCTTCAACAAGGAAGCTGCAGACCTGTTGCTCGAGATCGGCGTCATCAAATCGGTTCCGAAGATCGACGACCTCTTCGACGCGAGCTTCATCAAGTAGTTTTGGTGCGCGCCGCGTCAGTCTCGCTTTCGGTCATGAGAGCGGGACGACGGCGATCAGCGTACCGCTTTTTAGGATATGCCCCGTGATACGTCCCCTGGATCCCGTGACATCGAGGCAGCGTGCGGCCTATGGTCTGGCTTTTTTCGTGCTCTTCGTTGCCGTGTGGGCTTGGGCGACTTTCGGCGGCTACGTCTCCAAGACGTTTCTCGCCAACCCGCTGACCATGCTGCAGGAGGGTTGGGAGCTGCTGACAACTCACGGCTTCCTGTTCGACATCGGCATGACGATCTGGCGGGTCGTCGGCGGCTTTGTGCTGGCGACCATCATCGCGGTGCCGCTCGGCGTTTTGATGGGAGCCTACAAGCCGATCGAAGCGTTCATGGAGCCGTTCGTCTCGTTCGCCCGCTACTTGCCCGCCTCGGCCTTCATTCCCCTGCTGATCCTGTGGGCGGGTATTGGCGAACTGCAGAAGCTGCTGGTCATCTTCATCGGCTCGGTGTTCCAGATTATCCTGATGGTCACCGTGACGGTCGGAAACACCAGGCGCGACCTCGTTGAAGCAGCCTACACGCTCGGCGCCGGCGACCGCGGCATCATCAACCGGGTGCTGCTGCCCTCTTCCGCGCCCGAGGTTGCTGAAATCCTTCGGCTCGTTCTCGGCTGGGCGTGGACCTACGTCATCGTCGCCGAGCTGATCGGTTCATCGTCAGGCATCGGCCATATGATCACCGACAGCCAGGCCCTGCTCAACACCGGCCAAATCATCTTCGGCATCATCGTGATCGGACTGATCGGGCTCATATCAGACTTTCTGTTCAAGGCCTTCAACGCGTGGCTGTTTCCGTGGAAACTGGCATGACCGAGTTAAAGATCGATCAGGTCGCCCGCACCTTCCCCGCGCGCCAGGGCCATGCGCCGACCCGCGCGCTTGAACCGATCGACCTCAACGTCCGCAACAATGACTTCGTTACCATCCTCGGCCCATCGGGCTGCGGGAAATCAACCTTGCTGCGCATCGTCGCCGGGCTTGACCGGCCGACCAGCGGCCGCGTCATTCTCGACGGGCAAGAGGTCACGGGACCTGGGGCGGATCGCGGCATGGTGTTTCAGTCCTACACGCTGTTTCCATGGCTCAGCGTGCGCGAAAACATCGCGTTCGGCCTGCGCGAGCGCGGTGTTTCCGAAGCGGATCGCGGCAAGATCGCCGACGGCTTCATCGATCGGGTCGGTCTGTCGGGCTTTGAGAATCATTGGCCGAAGCAACTCTCCGGCGGCATGCAGCAACGCACGGCGATTGCGCGAGCCCTCGCCAACGATCCAAAAATCCTGCTGCTCGACGAACCTTTCGGCGCGCTGGACAACCAAACCCGCGTGCTGATGCAGGAAATGCTGCTCGGCATCTGGGAGCGCGATCAGAAAACCGTGCTGTTCGTCACCCACGATATCGAAGAGGCGATCTTCCTGGGCAGCCGCGTCATCGTAATGAGCGCCCGTCCGGGCCGCATCAAGGCCGAGATCGCGGTCGATCTGCCCCACCCGAGATCCTACAAGATCAAGACCACGCCCGAATTCGTCAGCCTGAAGGAACGGCTCGTCGAAGAGATCCGCGCTGAGGCATTGAAGGTCGCGGTCCATGCCTGACGATCATTCGCCTGTCGCCGTTGCTCGGGACAGAAAAAACCTAAGCACCTAAATTAGACGTGATGTCCGCTCGGCGCCTGAAGAGGACAAAACGAGGTCTTCGTTTGCAGTTCCTGTCAACACGGCAACGAGCAGCCCCGGACAAGAGTTCCGAACTCCCCTTCCGGTGAAATCGGTCCCGATTGTTGCTACGCTGGCGGCCTAACCGGAGCCGCTGGATGCCGTAGCATCCATCACTCCCGATCGCCTCGTGATTGCGCACCTCCAACCCAATGCGACCTTCCGCATCCCGACAGGGAGACAGCCCATGGTGAAACCGTTTCCGTCGAAGACCCACATCGGCAACCACATGCTGCACCCGGAAACGCTGATGCTGAACTACGGCTACGATCCGCAATTGTCGGAAGGAGCCGTCAAACCACCGGTCTTCCTGACCTCGACTTTCGTCTTCAGGACCGCCGAAGACGGACAGGACTTCTTCGATTATGTTGCGGGCCGGCGCGAGCCGCCCGAGGGAATGGGCGCGGGTTTGGTCTACTCACGTTTCAATCACCCCAATAGCGAGATCGTCGAGGACAGGCTCTCGGTCTACGAGCGCGCCGAGAATTGCGCGCTGTTCTCTTCGGGCATGGCCGCGATTTCGACCACAATCCTGGCCTTCGTCCGTCCCGGCGACGTCATCCTGCACTCGCAACCACTCTATGGCGGGACGGAGACTTTGTTTGCAAAAACGCTTGCGCAACTCTCCATCGGCGCGGTGGGCTTTTCCGACGGCATTGACGAAGCGGCGGTCAGAGCGGCAGCGCAGGACGCCATGCGCAAAGGCCGGGTTGCGATGATTTTCATTGAGACGCCGGCCAATCCCACCAACGGCCTGGTCGACATAGCGATGGTCCGTCGCGTCGCCGAGATGATCGGGCCGGCCCAGGGAAATACACCGATCATTGCGTGCGACAATACGTTGCTCGGCCCGGTGTTTCAGCGACCAATCGAACACGGCGCGGATCTTTCGCTGTACTCGCTGACCAAATATATCGGCGGACATTCCGATTTGATCGCAGGCGCTGCGCTCGGCTCAAAAGCACTCATGAAAGACATCAAAGCGTTGCGAGGCGCGATTGGCACCCAGCTGGACCCGCATTCATGCTGGATGATCAGCCGGTCGCTCGAAACGCTGGGCATCCGCATGGAGAAGGCTGACGCAAACGCGCGGCTCGTCGCGGATTACCTGCGCGATCACCCCAAAGTGGCAAAGGTCCATTACCTTGGTCACCACGATGAGCAATCCCCTGCCGGCCGCCTGTTTGCCAGGCAATGCACTGGTGCGGGCTCGACATTCTCGTTCGACATTCTCGGCGGCCAAGCCGCAGCATTCAAATTCCTGAACGCGCTGCAGATCCTCAAGCTGGCGGTGAGCCTGGGCGGCACCGAGTCGCTTGCCAGCCTGCCCGCAAGCATGACTCACTCCGGCGTTCCGGCTGATATTCGGCAAAAAATAGGCGTTCTCGACTGCACGATCCGGCTGTCGATCGGCATCGAGCACCCATCCGATCTGATCGCTGATATCGCGCAGGCCTTGAACGCGGCATAGCCGCACGCAACGCCTCGACGACAACGGGACGAACCGACTGGGAGGCGGTTCCCATCTGAGG
This sequence comes from Bradyrhizobium australiense, assembly GCF_013114825.1. Taxonomy (GTDB): domain Bacteria; phylum Pseudomonadota; class Alphaproteobacteria; order Rhizobiales; family Xanthobacteraceae; genus Bradyrhizobium; species Bradyrhizobium australiense. The sequence goes on from NZ_JAAVLX010000002.1 coordinate 582,624, forward strand.
GCGCTGCAAGCAATTGCTAAGCAGGCAAGATCGACCTAACGTGCAATGAAAAGACCGGGTGGAAACACAATGGCGCTTATCAAGTCAACCGAGGCCGGACTCTACCGGATCCCCCTGCCCGTCACCCTCTCCGACAGCACGCATGGCGAACTCAAAGCCTTCGAACTGCTGACATGCCGCGTCCGCGATTCCGACGGGGCCGAAGGTGTCGGCTATAGTTATACCGTCGGCCGCAACGGCGGCGCGATCGCCGACATCCTCCGGCGAGAGATTCCCGAACTGATCGAGGGCCGCGAAGCCGATGATACCGAAGCCATCTGGCATCACGTCTGGTGGGGCTTGCATTACGGCGGGCGCGGCGGGCCGCCGGTGCTGGCGCTCTCTGCCCTCGATATCGCCCTGTGGGACCTGAAGTCGCGCCGCGCCAATCTGCCGCTGTTTCGTATGTTAGGCGGCTTCGACGCCCGCGTGCCCTGCTACGCCGGCGGCATCGACCTCGATCTGTCTATCGACGGGCTTTTGAAGCAAACCGACGACAATCTCGCCAAGGGCTTTCGCGCCATCAAGATGAAGGTGGGCCGCCCCGATCTCGCATCCGACGTCGCGCGCGTGCACGCGATGCGCCAACATCTTGGCGACGGCTTCCCGCTGATGGCGGATGCCAACATGAAATGGACGGTAGAGGAAGCCATCCGCGCGGCGGGCGCGCTGCAACCCTACGATCTCACCTGGCTCGAAGAGCCCATCATTCCCGACGATATTGCCGGCCACGTTCGCATCTTAGCTGCCGGCGGCGTTCCGATCGCGGCCGGCGAAAACCTGCGCTCGCTCTGGGAGTTCAAGAACTATATCGCGGCCGGCGCGGTGTCCTATCCCGAGCCCGACGTCACCAATTGCGGCGGGGTTACGGCTTTCATGAAGATCGCGCGGCTGGCGGAAGCGTTCAATCTCCCGGTGACCAGCCACGGCGCACATGACGTTACCGTGCATTTGCTCGCGGCCTGTCCGAACCGCTCCTATCTCGAAGCACACGGGTTTGGGCTCGATAGCTACATCGAGCAGCCACTTGTCCTCCGTGAAGGCATGGCATTGGCGCCGACGCGGCCCGGCCACGGACTCACATTCGACTGGGAAAAGCTGGCGCAGCTCGCAAGATAGCAGGAGAGGTCACCCGGCGACGGTGCTGATCACAGCGGCCTTCTCGCAAATTCTTGCAAAACGGGTCCTGCATAACGGCCGCCAGGAAAAATTGGCAGCTCTGCGAGTGGCGGCCCAGCTTTCGTCCAAAATAGAGTGCAAAGACAACACGTTGTGAAGTCGATCCGGCGCGCATTCTGATAGCGTCCTCTAAGCGCCGTCTCGCCGCGCAGTCCTGTACAATGAATGTTTAGGCAGGAGGATGGCCGCACACGAAAATTCAAAAGCAAATCGTACGATTCAGCCTGCGGTTTCCAAGCAAGGCCGGCTGGGACCGGCATTGCGATCAAACTCGTAAAGCAACGGCGTTGAGCGGTTAGAAAAATGTTCTCGCTCACGTCGAAGAAACATCAGCAGCTTATGAAAAGCGAGGAACGATCATGATCAAGGTGAAGATCAATAGCCAGGAGCATAGCTGGGACGGCGACCCGGATCTTCCATTACTCTGGTTTCTGCGCGATGAGGCCGGCTTGACAGGCACGAAATACGGCTGCGGTCAGGCTTTGTGCGGTGCATGCACCGTGATCGTCGATAAACAGGCCGTCCGCGCCTGCATCACCTCCGTTTCCGACGTGGTCGGCCGGGAGGTCACGACAATTGAAGGCCTTCATCCCACCGGAGACCATCCGGTCCAGAAGGCCTGGCGCCAACTGAATGTCCCGCAATGCGGTTTTTGCCAAGTAGGCCAGATCATGCAGGCCGCCGCCCTTTTGATTGAAAATCCAAAACCCAACCACGACCAAATACGCGAAGCGATGGCCGGCAACATCTGCCGCTGCGGCTGTTACCAGCGCATCGAAAATGCAGTCCATCTCGCTTCGACGGGGGTCTGACCATGAACATTCACACAAATCCCAAAAAGCTTCGTGGCTTTGAGCGGTACGTCAAAGTCGACAACGTTTCACGTCGCAGCATCCTGAAGGGCCTCGGGCTGGCCGGCGGCTTCGTTTTGGCCGCCCCCGTGATGTCGCGCCCTGCCCTTGCCGCGTACCAGACCGGCGCAGACAAGATGCCGCACGGTACCGTGGTGGATCCACGCGTGTTCGTCGCCATCGCACCTGATGGCATTGTCACGATCGTTGCACACCGTGCCGAGATGGGAACCGGCGTGCGCACCAGCCTGCCGATGATCGTTGCCGAAGAGATGGAGGCCGACTGGTCGCGCGTTCGCGTCCAGCAGGCGCATGGCGACGAGGTCAAATTCGGCAACCAAGACACCGACGGATCGCGCAGCACGCGTCACTACCTGATGCCGATGCGTCAGATCGGCGCTTCGGCCCGCACGATGCTCGAAGCCGCAGCGGCGAAGCGCTGGGGCGTGCCTGCGACCGAAGTGAAGGCGGTCAATCACGAGGTCGTCCACGGTGCCAGCGGACGCCGCATCGGCTTCGGTGATTTGGCAGCCGACGCCGCCAAGGAGTCGGTACCGAGTGTCGAAGGCCTGAGGCTGAAGGATCCAAAGGACTTCCGCTATCTCGGCAAGGGTCAGATCAGCATGGTCGACCTCCGCGATATCACGGTGGGAACCGCGCGTTACGGCGCCGACGTCCGTCTGCCCGGCTTGAAATACGCCGTCATTGCCCGGCCGCCAGTTACCGGCGGCAAGGTCGTGTCGTTCGACGGGGCGGAGGCCATGAAGGTTTCCGGCGTCGAGAAGGTGATGGAAGTCAAGGGCTGGCCGTGGCCTTCTAAATTCCAGCCGCTCGGCGGCGTCGCAGTGATTGCGCGCAACACCGGGGCTGCGATCAAGGGGCGCGACGCCCTGAAGATCGTCTGGGACGACGGCGCCAACGGCAAATACGACTCCGTCGCCTACCGGGCCGAACTCGAGGAAGCCGCGCGGAAGCCCGGCCTGGTGGTACGCAAGGAGGGTGACGTAGAAGCCGCCTTGAAGGGCGCCGACAAGGTGATCGTCGGTGAGTACTATCTGCCGCATCTCGCCCACGTCGCCATGGAGCCGCCGGTTGCGGTCGCGGATGTCAGGGGCGACAAGGCAGAGATCTGGGCCCCGGTGCAAAGCGCAGGCGGAACCCGCGAGGACGTCGCCAAGACGCTCGGCATTCCCCAGGAGAATGTCACCGTCAACGTTACCCTGCTCGGCGGCGGCTTCGGACGCAAGTCAAAGTGTGATTTCGCCATCGAAGCGGCCCTGCTTTCAAAGGAGCTCGGCGCCCCCGTAAAGGTGCAATGGACCCGTGAAGATGACGTTCGCAACGGCTTCCTGCACACCGTCTCGGTGGAACGCATCGAGGCCGGTCTCGACAAGAGCGGCAAGGTCACGGCCTGGCGGCACCGCAGTGTCGCACCCAGCATCGCCTCGACATTTGCCGCCAACACGGTGCATCAGGCGCCGTTTGAACTCGGCATGGGGCTGGTCGACATGCCGTTCGAGATCGCTAACGTCCAGTGCGAGAATCCAGAAGCGGCGGCGCATGCCCGCATCGGCTGGTTCCGCTCGGTGTCCAACATCCCGCGCGCCTTTGCGGTGCAATCGATGGTGGCCGAACTGGCACACGCCACCAAACGCGATCCAAAGGACATGCTGCTGGAGCTGATCGGCTCTCCGCGGATCGTCAAGCTCGATTCCGTGAAAGACCTCTGGAACTATGGCGAGCCCTACGACAGCTATCCGATCGATACCGCGCGTCTTCGCAAGGTCGTCGAACTGGTCGCAGACAAGGGCGGCTGGGGGCGGTCGGTCGCCAAGGGTCACGGGCTCGGTATTGCCGCGCATCGCAGCTTCGTCAGCTATATTGCGACGATCGTCGAAGTGGCCGTTGACGACAAGGGCAAGCTCACCGTGCCCCGGGTTGATACCGCGATCGATTGCGGAACCTACGTCAATCCGGAGCGGATCCAGTCGCAGATCGAAGGCGCCGCGATCATGGGCCTGAGCCTCGCCAAACATGGCGCGATTACCTTCAAGGACGGCAAGGTGCAACAGGGCAATTTCGACGATTTCCCGTTACTTCGGATCGACGAATCCCCTGCCGTGACCAATGTCTACATCGTGCCGCCCGGTCCCGACACGCCACCGAGCGGCGTCGGTGAACCGGGCGTACCGCCCTTTGCGCCGGCGCTGATCAACGCGATCTTTGCCGCGACCGGCAAACGCATCCGCGCGCTGCCGATCGGCAAGCAATTGGAGGCATAAGGGGGAACGCTAGGCCTCACCGGCCGTTTTCGTTGATCTAAGAGGAGCCAGATCGATGAAACCCAACTCAACAGCGCTCGCGGTGTCGCTGCTGTCGAGCGCGCTCTTGTTGACTGCACAGGCGGCGATCGCTCAAACGACCTCGCCGCCGAGCACGACCGCAACGCGCCCGGCAACCACGCCTCCGGGACAATCTTCCATGCCAAACGAAAGCCCGCCGGCCACGACAACCCAGACCACCGGCGAAGCCAGTCGCGATCCCGTCATCAAGCAGATGAACGAAGACGAGAAGCGGAAGGTCGAGACCAAAGGCAAGTAGCCCGAAGCATCGACAGTCGGCAGTAAAAAAGGGCGGCGAACATTCGTTCGCCGCCCTTTTCTCATCTTGGTCCACACCAAGCAGACCTGAGGTTTGCCGATCACTTCTTGACAGCGAACACCCAGACGACGCCGCCCTGCGGCACGTTGTTCTCGATGCCAACATTATTCTGGGTCGCCAAAGCATCCTGGATGCGTTGCGCGTCAACGCCCCACCCGGACTGGACCGCGATGTATTGCGTGCCGTCCACTTCGTACGCGACCGGCATGCCCATGATGCCGGAGTTGGTCTTTTGCTCCCAGAGCAGTTCGCCGGTCTTTGCGTGAAAGGCTCGGAACATCCGGTCGTTGGTGCCACCGACCAGCACCAGATCGCCAGCGGTCACCGTTACTGAGCCGAACAGATGCGATTTGGGGAAGGTATGCGACCAGACCTTCTTTCCCGTGGCCGGATCCCACGCCTGTAGCTCGCCAAAATGCGTCGCGTCCGGCCGAACCTTCAGGCCGATATCTTCAGGCTTGGTCCCGAGCCAGAGCTGACCTGGTACCAGCGGCACCTTTTCGCCGGTGAAGCCGCCGCAGAAATTCTCGTTGGCGGGAACGTAGACGTAGCGGGTCTTTTGGCTGTAGGCCGCGGACGGCCAATCCTTGCCGCCCCACAATGAGGGGCAGAATTCAACCCGCTTGCCCATGACCGGTTTGTGAGCCGGATCGACGATCGGCCGGCCCGTCTCCGGCTCAATGCCTTTCCAGACGTCGGTATGAACAAAAGGCCAGCCGGCGACGTAGTTGATTTTGTCCGGCTTACGCTCGAGCACCCAGAAGATCGCGTTGCGTCCGGGGTGGATAAGGCTTTTGAAGGTGCGGCCATCCCTTTGCAGGTCGACCAGCATTGGCGCATCCACCTCGTCCCAATCCCAGGCATCGTTCTGATGGTATTGGAAGTGGTGTTTAATCTTGCCGGTATCAGGGTCGAGCCCGAGCACCGAGGTGGTGTAGAGATTGTCGCCGGGGTGAGTGTCTCCCGGCCACGGCGCGGCATTGCCGACGCCCCAATAGACCGTCCTGGTCTCGGGATCATAGTTGCCCGTCATCCACGCCGATCCGCCACCTGATTTCCAGTCGTCACCGCTCCACGTTTCGTGACCGGGTTCGCCCGGCCCCGGGATGGTGAAGGTCCGCCACAGTTCCTTGCCCGTGTCGGCGTCGAACGCGACGACGTAGCCACGAACGCCGAACTCGCCCCCCGAGCCGCCGACGATAACCTTGCCGTCGACCACCAGCGGCATCAGGGTCAGGTACTGACCCTTCTTGTAGTCCTGGACCTTGGTATCCCAGAGCACTTTCCCGGTCTTCGCGTCGAGCGCCACCACGTGATCGTCTGTCGTGGCCAAATACAGCTTGTCCTGCCACAGGCCCACGCCGCGGTTGGTTGGATGCAGTTGGAAGAGGTCCTCGGGGAGTTGCCGTTTGTATCTCCAGTACTCATCACCCGTCTTGGCGTTAAGGGCGATTACCTGACCTTGCGGGGTCGTGACGAACATGACGCCATTGTTGACGATCGGAGGCGACTCGTGTCCTTCCACCACGCCGGTCGAGAAGGTCCACACCGGTACCAGGTTTTTGACATTCGAGGTGTTGATCTGGTCGAGCGGGCTATATCCCTGCCCGTCGTAAGTCCGGCGATAGAGCATCCAGTTGCCCGGTTCCGGGTTCTTGAGGCGATCAGCGGTCACCGGACTGTAATTCTCGATCGGGCCTGCACCGGCGGCGATTGAGAAAAGGCATGTTGACGCGAACAAGCTCGGCACCAGCCACTGCTTTATGGTCATAGACGCTACCTCCCTGTTTGTTTTCTTTATCTCTTTTCAGTTGTGCGCATCCGCTGCAGGCCGCCGTCACCCTCCTTGCTGAGCTCCTGCCTTTCCGATGAATGTTCCAGCCACCGTGAGCGAACCGTCAGCCATCGCCAAGGGAAGCGCTGCGAGGCGCCGCGGCGCCGGACCGAACACCACTTGCGCGCTTTGCCGGGGGTCGAACTCGGAATTATGGCAAACGCATTTAAGGACGTCTTTTTCGCCCTGCGCTGCTTTCACCCACGCCGTGATAGGGCACCCGGCGTGGGAACAAATCGCCGAATAGGCGACGATGCCGTCAGCCGATCGCGGGCGCGTGTCGTCATCAAGTTCGGCCGGATCAAGCTTTACGACCACCACCTCATTCAACCGCGAGCCTTTGCGGACCACCGAGGTTTTGGGATCCTTTGGCCAAGCGCGCACGGCTGGTCCGCCGGGTTTTAGATCCTGCGGCTGGATCACTTCACCCGCCCGGTCTCCCTCGGCGAAGACCAGGACGTCGGCTTTTTGAGGTCGCACGTCGCTGCCAGGGGCGTCCTCCTCCGCACCGGCCGACCGAGGCGCCGATGCGTGCACCGCAGTTGCGAGGGCGGTCAGGATGATTGTGCGTCGAGTCTGATCTGAAGGCGATGACATTTTTGTCTCGCTTTCTGCATTGATGCCATCGAGTGATAGCGAATGCACGATGATTTTACAAACTGAATGGTTGAACTCGGCCAAAAAGAGGCGGCGTACAAATTTTGTTACGTGCGCCTCCATCTTTTCAAGAGCACTCGGTTCTGACGCAACCGCAGCAAATTGCAGTAGCCGCGTTCCCCGTCATGGGAGTGGCCGGCTCCAGACGTTGCTCGACTCGGTGCCAGCGCCACCGCAGGCGTTCCTGCCGTCAGTGAGCGGCTGACGACGACAACAGCCATGCTCGCCGGAAGAGGAATGGACGTTTTGGCCGCCAGCCGGGCTGCCACGAGTCTATCGGCCCGGGGCCGTCACTGGTCAGTCCATCGTGATCGCCTTCGAGACGGCATTCAATGCGGTCGCCCTCCTTCCTGTAGTCGCCGCGCCGTGTTGGTCACGATCAGAATCGGATTCGTCCGACACACGAAAATGCGCGCGGCACGGTCACCCGTTGGGCGAGGCCGCATAACATTCGACGTCTGAGGACCGTTGGACCGGCCTGGAAGCGAGGCCGGACGCTCGCACCAGCATCGTAATAGCGATCAGCAGGACCTTCGCTGATCCGAGCAGTTCAATCTCTGCGTCGCGGCTCTACACCTTTTACCATCAAACTTTAGTCGATGAGCCCTGCCGCCTCTCGCCTGCGTGACCACGTTTCGCAGCGACGAGCGACGCATGGAGCGGGGGCGCCGGTTGACTTCTCGTCGTATTCTCCAAATACTTGACTGAAAACCGGAAGGACCAGTCCGGCGATAATAATAATTCAGTGGGAGGACACGATGCCGACTTCACGCAGAACGCTGCTGAAGACTTCTGCGGCTGCCGCCGCTGCATTCAGTTTCGATTGGACCCGCGCGCAGGCACAAGCCGAGACGGTGCGCATCGGCCTGATCTATGACTTGACCGGCCCCTTTGCCGCCGGTGGGTCGGTCGCCTCCTCGATCGGCGCGCAGATTGCCATCGACCTCGTCAACGAAAAAGGCGGCATCGGCGGCAAGTACAAGGTGGCCCCTGTCGCCGCCGACTCTCAGAGCAAGCCGGATGTAGCGATCAATGAGGCCAATCGCCTGATCGACCAGGAGAAGATCGACATCATCAACGGCGTCTATGCGAGTTCGCACGCAGTCCCGCTCGCGGCCAAAGTCGAGCAGCAGAAAAAGATCCTCTGGATCACGACCGCGGTTTCGACGGCCGTGTTCAAGGACAAGAACCTGCAATACGTCTTCCGCGCGCAGATTCATTCCGACCAATACGGCCAGGCCTTTGCGAGATTCATCAGCGAGCACGCCAAGGCCAAGCTCGGCATAGAGCCCAAGGACGTCAAGGTCGCGCTGATTCACGAGGATGGTCCTTATGGGGTCGGCGTTGCCGCGGCCGACGAAGCCTACGCGAAGGAGGCCGGCCTGCAGGTCGTGCTCAAGGAAGGTTATTCCGCGTCCGCTCCCGACCTCTCGGTGCTGGTGACCAAGATCAAGCGCGCGAGGGCCGACGTGATTTCCCATGCCGGATACAATCCGGACATCACCCTGTTCCTGCGCCAGGCGCGCGAGAACGGCCTCAAGTTCAAGATGCTGTTCGGCGCCGGCGCGGGTTACAGCCAGCTCGACAAGTTGCGCGCGACATTCGGTGCGGACATCGACAATTTCTGCAATATCGATCCGGTTCCGGCGCAATTGCTCGATCCCTCGAAACTCGCGCCCGGGATCGGCGATCTCACCAAGACCATGGTCGCGCGCTACAAGGAGAAAACCAACGCGACCGATGTTCCGCCGCACTGCTCGATGGGCTTCAACCAGACCTGGGTCCTGCTCAATAATGTGCTGCCCGTGGCAAAGGAGAAATACGGCGGCTTCGATCCCGAGGCGGTTCGCAAGGCGGCGCTCGACGTGGATATCCCGCCGGGCGGCACTATCCAAGGCTACGGCGTGAAATTCTATCGGCCCGGAACGCCGCTTTCCGGCCAGAACGAGCGTTCAACCCCGGTCGTCATGCAAAATGCCGGCGAGCATATCTCGGTGGTCTGGCCGACCGCCATAAGGACGCAGGACCCGGTGTTCCCGCTACCGAAGTCATCGGTCTACGCTGCGTAAGACATCGTTGTGCGAGCTGAATTTGCGGCCGCATCGACAAGTGTGCTCTCTCGCCCCACTCTTGCGGGGAGAGGACTGGGGTGAGGGGCTTCTCTCCGCGAGCGAGATCGTCGTGAGACCTGTACCCCCTCACCCGGATTGCATCTGACGACGCAATCCGACCTCTCCCCGCAAGTGGGCGAGGTAAGGACGCCGCCGCGCGCTCCTGAGCCGAGGACAATGCCTACAGCGCAACGCGCCGTCCGTCCTCGGCGGCCCAATAGCCGGCATAGTTGACCTTGATCGTCTCAAAGGCCAGCGCCAGATCCGAGAGCGGTTGCCGGCCGGTTGCAACGCACTCCATGAAGTCCTGGATTTCCTGCGTATAGCCGCGCGTCCATTCTTCCTCGAGGCAGACATATTGCCAGCCGGTCTTGCGGTCGACCTTCTCGGTGATATAGACACCGGCGAGCTTCTCGTCGCTGGTCTGGTAGCTCATCATGTGCGTGTTCGGCGTGATGTTGGCGAACAGCGAACCGCCGCTGGTGTAGGTCTCGATCAGATTGCGGACGCCGCCCATGATCATGTCGCCGGAGAACACCGTTGCCTTGGTGCCGTCGGCGAACGTCACCGTGAGCACGCCCCAATCCTCGACGTCGACCGGATTGGCCTTGATGTAGGTGCGCTCCTCCGGTTTGAGGATAGCCGTGACATTGCCGATGTCACACGTCACGCTCGCAACAGCGATCGTCTCGCCGCGGGCCTTCGCCTCGACCTGCTTGAGGTAGAGCACGGCCGAAAGCGGATGGCATCCCATCCGGATCAGCGAGCCGCCGCCGGTCATCGCCCATTGCGCGGCGTGGACCGCGTGCGAACCCGAGTGGCTCTCCTCCCCCTTCATGAACAGGATCTTGTCCTTGGTCGCCTTGAGGATCTCGGCGGTCTTGGTCACCGCCGGCGCGTAAATCCAGTCCTCCGCATACATGAAGAGCTTGCCGGTCCTGTTGATCGCCGCGCGGGTAACCGCCATTTCGTCCAGCACGCGCTCATACATCAACGCCTTCGGTACATGCTTTCCGATCGGCGCCTTGTCGCCATCCCGGCCGAAATAGCCGGCGAACGGCTTTTCGCAGATGACGTGTTTGCCGGCCTGCATCGCATCGACAATCATTGAAGTGTGCAAATTGGGCGGCGTGCAGATGTCGATCACATCGAGCTCGCCGTCGGCGATCAGGTCGCGGAAGCTGCGATACACCGTCGGGATCTGATGGCGATTGGCAAACTCGAGGACGTGATCACCCCTCGCCGCAACAGCCCTGACCTCGACGTCCACTCCATAAACGCGCCGGTAGGCATGCATGTGCAGCTCGGATACGAAGCCGCAGCCGGCCAGACCGATCCTGATTTTCGCCATTGCGGAGTATCTCCCGGTTATCGTCGGTCAAGACCCTTGCGGCGCATCAATGCGGCGAAGAGATCGCCCAAGCCGAACTGCCAAGGCTCGCAATCGCCGCTGTGACGCATGCGGTTGGTCAGCCGGCCGAGTTTCGGCGTGGCGACCGTCACCAGATCGCCTTGGACATGGGTGAACCCCTGCCCCTTCGCGGCACGATCCTGGATCGGAGCGAACATCGTGCCGAGGAACAGCACGAAGCCATCGGGATACTGATGGTTCTCATTGATGGTCTGCCCGACAATGTCGGCCGGGTCCCTGCTGATCTGGGTCAGCGAGGATGCGCCGTGCAGCACGAAGCCTTCCGGCCCCTTCACCTCCAGCGAGATCTCCATTCTCCTGATGTCGTCGAGCGTGAAGCTTCCATCGAAGAAGCGCACGAACGGACCGATCGCGCAGGACGCATTGTTGTCCTTGGCCTTGGACAGGAGCAGCGCCGAGCGCCCCTCGAAGTCGCGCAGATTGACATCATTGCCAAGCGTGGCGCCGACGATGCGCCCGTCGCGCGTCACCACCAGCACCACCTCCGGCTCGGGATTATTCCAAGTCGATTTCGGATGCAGGCCCGCATCCACACATGTGCCGACCGCGGACAGCACGGGCGCTTTGGTAAACACCTCGGCATCCGGCCCGATGCCGACTTCGAGATACTGGCTCCAGGCATTCTGGGAAACCAGCACGTCCTTGACATGCTGCGCTTCGGCCGAGCCTGGCTTCAATTGCGACAGGTCGGTGCCGACGATCCGCGTCACCTCGGCCCGGATCGCCTCGGCCGAATCCGGATTGCCGCGCGCCCGCTCCTCGATCACCCGCTCCAGCATCGATACGGCGAACGTGACGCCGGCAGCCTTGATCACCTGTAGGTCGATCGGGGCAAGCAGCCATGGCCTGGTCGGATCACGGGTATCGGGCGGCGTGTTGTTCAACAGATCCTGCAGCGCGCCTACCCGCTCGCCACGCGCGGCACGCAGCGCTCCGGCCGGATCGGCAGCGGCGGCAAGCTGGCTGGCGGTGGGGAAGTCCTCGGTGATGTCGAACACGCCATTCTGGCGGATCGCAACCACCGACGGGCCGGCGAGATCGGGACGCCAGGCGCGCCCCATCAGCGCGGCACCGGCGAAATCATCAGGCAGAATGAAGGCGGCGTCTGTGACGATCGGCATCGTGGGAATCCTCGCGAGGCATCTGTGCGGTCAGGTCAGCACCGTCCATAGAAGGGAACTGCTCGATGGGTCAACACCTCCCGGGAATGTCCGCCCTCAGCACCGCGGCCGCCATGACGAGGTCCACTGCGCCGCAGCATACAAAATCGGACGATCGGTCAAGTGCAGCCCCGATTGCGCGTCCTGCAAACAACCATCCGGCATGGCGATTGCGCGAAGACTTCGACGGGTTCTGATGTCTGAGAATTAGGCGGGATCGCGCAGGAATACCGCCGGCCCGGGATAGCTGGACGACCAGCGGCCGGCCTTACTCACCTGTCGGTCTCTCGACGAAGGCATGGCACAGCCTCGTCGTGCTCTCAGCGGCTGCGCTGACGGCGACCACCGTCAGCGCAAGTTGGGTATCGCGCAAGCTCAGGCTGGTGCCCGCTTCAAGCCGCCTTGCTCAAGCTGCTCTGGCCTTGGATTTTGCTACATGGCTCGAGATTGCATCCATCAACGGCGGCGACAGGCAATCGTAGGGCTCCAGTCCGAGTTCCCTCAGCCGGGCCCTGATTCCATCCATCTCGCCCGGTTGGACGCCGGACTCCAGCACGGACGACACGAACGCGGCAAACCCCGGAGCTGCCCATCCGCCTTCCTGGAACAGTTCGGGATGGATGAAGTCGAGACCGTAGAACGGATGCCCCGTGTTCTCGATTCGCCCGTACATATGCGTTCCGCAGGCCTTGCAGGCATAGCGCTGAATCGCCGCCGCCGAGTCGACGATCTGCAGCTTGTCGCCGTTCTCGATGACGTTCACGTTGTCGCGCGGGACCACGGCGACGACGGAGAAGGTCGCCCCCTCGGGCTTCCAGCATTTGGTGCAGCCGCAGGCGTGGTTGTGGGCCACATCGCCCTTGATGGCGACCTTGACCGGCCTGTCCGTGCATTTGCAAACCAGGGTGCCGCCGGCGAAATTGCCTGTCCCCTGCTTTACGCCGCTGTCAATCGATGGGTGGATATGAACAGTCATGGGCCTATCCTCCTTGTGTTTGAAGTTCCCCGATTCAGAAGACGACAACCGAACGAATCGACTTGCCTTCGTGCATGAGGTCGAATCCCTTGTTGATCTCCTCAAGCTTGAGGACATGCGTGATCATCGGATCGATCTCGATCTTCCCGTTCATGTACCAGTCGACGATTTTCGGCACGTCCGTGCGGCCGCGCGCGCCGCCAAAGGCCGTGCCCTTCCAGACGCGGCCGGTCACGAGCTGGAATGGCCGGGTGGCGATCTCCTTGCCGGCCTCCGCGACACCGATGATGACCGAGACGCCCCAGCCGCGATGGCATGCTTCGAGGGCCTGCCGCATGACGCCGGTGTTTCCGGTGCAGTCGAAGGTGTAGTCGGCGCCGCCGTCGGTGAGCCCGACCAGATGCTGGACGATGTCGCTGACCTTGGTCGGATTGACGAAATGCGTCATGCCGAAACGGCGGCCCCAATCCTCCTTGGAATCGTTGACGTCGACGCCGACGATCTTGTCGGCACCTACCATCTTCGCGCCCTGGATGACGTTGAGCCCGATGCCGCCGAGACCGAATACGACGACGTTGGCGCCCGGCGTCACCTTAGCGGTATTGACCACGGCGCCAACGCCCGTCGTCACCCCGCAACCGATGTAGCAGCTCTTGTCGAAGGGCGCGTCCTCGCGGATCTTTGCCACCGCGATTTCCGGCAGCACGGTAAAGTTCGAAAACGTCGAGCAGCCCATGTAGTGGAAGATCGGCTTGCCCTGATAGCTGAATCGCGAGGTGCCGTCGGGCATCACGCCCTTCCCCTGCGTGGCGCGAATAGCCGTGCAAAGATTGGTCTTGCCGCTCAGGCAGCTTTTACACTGGCGGCATTCCGGCGTGTAGAGCGGAATCACGTGATCGCCGGCCTTGACCGACATTACGCCCGGCCCGACTTCGCGGACGATGCCCGCGCCCTCATGACCGAGTATCGAAGGAAAGATTCCTTCACTGTCGAAACCGTCGAGCGTGTAGGCGTCGGTGTGGCAGATTCCGGTCGCCTTTATCTCGACGAGAACCTCGCCAGCTTTTGGACCCTCAAGATCAACCTCAACGATTTCAAGAGGCTTTTTGGCTTCGAACGCGACAGCGGCGCGGGTCTTCATCTTAAGCTCCACATTTGCTTTTCAAGTCGCTGCACGGAGTTACCGAGACGATCCCCTCGGATATTCGTATGATCATTTGGCTCCCATGCAGGCTTTTTCCGCCTGAGTGTAGGCGTCAGGTTTGTCTTCACGCTTGGCGGGCCGCACACGGCCAACCGCGTCATGCGCGCGGGCGCGCAGATAGACGTAGAGGTCGTCCATGTAGCAAGCGACATTCGGATTATCGCCAAACGCCGGCATGACGTTCTCTTGTGCGGTATTGACGTTCTTGCGACCGCTGGCGACCACCGCGAGGAAATCGCCGTAACTCATCGTCTTCAGTGATTCCTGCAGCGACGGCGCGTAGGTCGATCCCATTCCGTCAGGGCCATGGCAGACGTGGCATTCGGAGTGATAGCGACGGTATCCGGAGTAGGTGTACCAATCGACCGTCCCGTCGGCCGCGACCTTGAAGGTCGGATTTCCTTCCTTGTCGAGATACTTGCCATCCTCGGACTTGACGGCGGTCGGATCGTCCGCAGCGTGGGCAACCGTTCCCGCCGCCACAAGCATGAGAGTGGCTGCAATCAAACAAATTCTACGCAAGAGCACATCCTCGATATTGGATCTAGAGCAACCGGCGCGTGGAGTGAGCCACGCGCCGGCGAGGTGGTCCTGCTTTACTGCGGCAGCGCGAATACCGTGAGGGTGCCGCCGAGTGCCGTGTAGTTGCTAAGCGCGGCATAGCCACCGACCGCGCCGAGGCCCGCAGTCGGGTCGGTCAGACCTGCGGCAAGGCCGATACCCGCCCAGCCGCCAACGCCGGAGAGCACCGCCACATACTGCTTGCCGCCGTGCTCATAGGTCGTGACGTTGCCGATGATGCCCGACGGAGTCTTGAACTTGTAAAGTTCCTTGCCCGTCTTGGCATCGACTGCCTTCAGATAGCCTTCCAGCGTGCCGTAGAACACCACGCCGCCGGCCGTCGCGAGCGCTCCCGACCACACCGAGAACTGCTCCTTGTTCGACCAGACGATCTTGCCGGTCTTGCCGTCCCAGGCAATGAAGTTGCCCATGTGACTCTCGCCTTGAGGCGGATACATCGAGAGCGTCGCGCCGACATAGGGCTGACCCGCCGTGTAGCTCACCTTGAACGGCTCATAGTCCATGCAGACGTGGTTCGTCGGCACGTAGAACAGTTGCGTGTCCGGCGAATAGGCTGCCGGCTGCTCGTCCTTGGTGCCGAGCGCGGCCGGGCAGATACCCTTGGTGTTCTTGTCTTCGCCACCCTTTTCCGTCGAATATTGATCCACGACCTTGGGACGGCCATAGGTCGGCGAGCTCTTGTTCATGTCGACGCCAGTGGTCCAGTTGACCTTCGGATCATACTTCTCGGCGACCAGGAGTTCGCCGGTTGCACGGTCCATGGTGTAGGCCAAGCCGTTGCGGTCGAAATGCGTCAGCAGCTTGCGTTCCTGGCCGTTGATCTGCTGGTCGCTGAGGATCATTTCGTTGACGCCGTCATAGTCCCACTCGTCATGGGGTGTCATCTGATAGACCCAGCGGGCCATGCCGGTATCCGGATTGCGCGCGAAGACGGTCATTGACCACTTGTTGTCGCCCGGACGCTGCTTCGGGTTCCAGGTCGAGGGGTTGCCCGAGCCGTAATAGACGAGGTTCAGACTGGGGTCATAGGACATCCAGCCCCATGTGCAGCCGCCACCAATCTTCCACTGGTCGCCCTGCCAGGTCTTGGTGCTCGAATCCTTGCCAACCGGCTTGCCGAGTTCGGTCGTCTTTTCCGGATCGACCATGATCTGATCGTCCGGCCCTTCGGAGAAGGCGCGCCATACCTGCTTGCCGCTCTTGAGGTCATAGGCCGTGACGTGACATTGCACGCCAAATTCGCCGCCGGAAATGCCGATCAGAACCTTGTCCTTGACGACCAGCGGCGCGGAGGTGCCCGTGGCACCCTTGCCCGGATCACCATTCTTGGTGCTCCACGCAACCTGCCCGGTCTTAGCATCGAGGGCGACCAGGGTGGTGTCAGCCTGATGCAGGAAGATCTTGCCGTCGCCATAGGCCAAGCCGCGATTGACGGTGTCGCAGCACATCACCGGGATGACGTTCGGATCCTGTTTCGGCTCGTACTTCCAGACGATCTTGTTCTCCTGCGAAAGGTCAAGAGCATAGACCTTGTTCGGGAACGGCGTATGGACGTACATGATGTTGCCGATGATGAGCGGGCCGCCTTCATGGCCACGCAGCACGCCGGTCGAGAAGGTCCAGGCGACCTGGAGCTTGCCAACATTGGATGCGTTGATCTGGTTAAGCTTCGAGTAGCGTGTATTGGCGTAGTCGCCGGCCGGCTGCACCCAGTCCTTTGGGTTCTGCGACATCTTGATCAGTTCTTCGTTGGCGTATGCGACGCCGACAACGAATGTCGCCATAGCGCCAAGACAGGCTGCGGATAGCACCTTGCGCATAGTGGTTTCCTCCAAGATACGAGTTCTGGGTTTCCGCCGAAACGGCCCATTCTTCCATTGTTGGTCCCTATTCCTATCCCGTCCAGAAATGGGAAACTTGCCCAAGAGCGAAGCGCGTTTGCTCAATAGCGAAACTCAATTGAATTTTTTAAATTTCGCGCCGGCGCGCTGTTTCGGTTCTGCCGAGATGCTGCGAAGCATCATGCCATCGGCGTGTTCCCACGACCGTCCCCGAGCGATTCTCGGTCTAGGTTTCCCTTGACGCCGCTGAAACTAAGTTAGAGGATTGTCAAAGGGATATTGGGAAAAATCTGCGCGACTTCCCTGACGACTGCCTAAATTGGGTCCAAATGTCGCAACCATCTGACCGACGCCTCGGCGAAGGTTGCAGGCTGTTCTCAAAACGGTGGCTGGGCAATGTCTGACATAGTTCGTTCACTCAGCACTTCCGGGTTAGCGCCAAAAAAGCAGATCCAAACTTGGTCAGATGCACTGACGGATCTCTGCGGCCAGTTTGATATCGATCCCCTGGAAGGTTCCTCGCTCGAGGGACGGATAAATTACACCACCGTCTCGCAGCTGAAACTATGTCAGATCGAGGCGAGCCAGCATCGCATCGCACACACGGTCTCGGGCACAAAACTGAGCGAACATCCCTACGTCAAGATACTGTTCCAGACCTATGGCATCTCGCATTTCGAACAGGGCGGCCGCCGCATTGACATCATGCCTGGCGATTGCCTGGCCTATGACGTCTCCTGTCCGCACACGATCGTCAGCCCCTCATTGACCCGGCACGAGGTCGTCATCGTCCCGAAGGAGCTGCTGCACGAGCGCGGCTTCCGTACGGCGAAGATGTTGCCTTGCAAGCTCTCCGCGCGGAACGGCACCGGCCGCATCGCCTACGACTTCGTACACACCGCGTTTGATGAAGCAAAGAGACTGTCGCCTCACAACGCCATCGGCGTCGCCGATTCGCTGATCGATCTCCTGCTGTTACCGCTGCGCGAAGCCGACACGATGTTCGATCGCGTCGGTCCCGAAGCGATGTACATTCGCGCGCAAGCCTTCATCCGCGAACATTTGCGCGACCCGGATCTTTGCATCGACCAGATCTCGGCGGCATTGGGTTGCACCAAGCGCTATCTGCACATGCTGTTCAGCGACAAGGGCATGACCGTCAGCGATTACATCTGGCGGGCGAGACTGCTGCACTGCCGGCAGGAGCTGGAGACCCAGAACGGAAAGACGATCACGGATGTCGCATTTTCGTGGGGCTTCTCGAGTTCGTCGCACTTCAGCCGCGTGTTCCGGAAACATTTTGGGTTCGTTCCGTCCGCCATCCACAAGGCGCATCACGTCGATCCTTCGCCGGATGTTTCCTGACGAAAAAATCCCGGTGGCGCGGCAAGCTGAACACTCTGCCGCGCATCATCGCTGAGCCGCCTTTACGCCTCCCGTTCTCTAGAAAGTTGCCTTCAGACCTGCGTAAAAGGCGCGCGGCCGAGCCGGACTGACCGAGCGGGCGTCCGTAAATTGCGCCCCGCCATTTGCGAAATTGGGCACGTTATCGGTATCGAAGAACGTCCCGTAGGTCGCGTAGCGATTGTCGAAGATATTGTCGACGCGACCGTAGATCTGGAACGTCTTGTTGATCTGGTACGAGGCGTGCAGGTTGAAAACCGAATAACCTGGCAGCCTTGGTGCCTGATTGGACTCGTCGCCAACAAAATACTGGCTGCCGACGAACAACGCGTCGCCGCCGACCTTAAAGGCGTCGGTGACTGAATAATCGATGCCAAATTTGACCCGATTGCGCGGTATCGCAGGGATTCGGTTGCCGGGCAGGATCTGGACAACGTCGTCAACTGCGAAAGGACTATTCGAGCCTACCTGCAGGGTATCGAGGAAGCGCGCATCCACCAGCGCATAGCTGGCATAGAGCTGCAATGTCTTCGACGTCAGATTCACTTGGGCCTCGATGCCCTGGCGCCGTGTCCTGCCCACGTTCTGGAAGTAACCAAAGCCTTGCAAGTCCGGGCTGGGAATCGCCAGGATGTCATCGGCATTGGTCGCGCGGAACGCGCCGACCTTCCACCCGAGCGTTCCGATGTTCAGCTCTTTGGTACCGCGCAAGCCGGCTTCAACGGTGCGGGATACAACCTGCTTCAGTGGCGGATCCGAGATCAGGAATGCCCCGATGATACAGGGGTGCGCGGGGTCGGCGCATGCGAGTTCGAGCGGGGTCGGCGCACGATTGGCCTCAGAATACCCAGCATAGGCCGTCAGTTCCGGTGTGATCTTGTAAGTGCCGCCGATAGTCGGGTTAAAGCGGCTGAACGCGTGATTGCCGTTGAGGTCGGTACCGATCTGATCTTGAAGCACGACACTTGCATAGTTAAATCGGCCGCCGCCCGTTATCGAAAACGCGTCGGTCACGTCGAAGGTGTCGAGCGCATAGAGCCCGGTGTACCGGTTGGTGGCCCGCAGCGAGACCGGGCCGATCGAAATCGGAGTGCCGGATGGCCCGAGAAATATGCCGCTGCCCGTGACGACGTAGTTTGGACCGACCGTGCCCAGTTCCGCGGTTGCCCCGAAGCGGGTGACGCTGGAATCGAAGCTGGTGCCGACCATGAACTGGTTATTGTGTCCGAACACCTGGTCGGTATTGGTGGCCTGCAGGGTCGCACCTGTCGTGGTCGAACGGGTTGTTGTCCGATCGATCTGCCCGAGCACCGCGTCGGCGGGGAACGGATTTGCAAGCTGGACTCCGTTGAGTCCGTTTGCCGGCGCTCCCGGCGCGGTTTCTTCGTTGAAGCAGAGCAGTCCCGAATCGGCGGCACATGGCCTCGTCTCGGTCGGATTTCCGTCCACCGTCTTCTGCTGGAACGCGCGGACGCGCGCAGAGCCTTCGATTGTCCAGGTGGGTGTGGCCTCGACTTTCCCGGTAAAATTGAGGTAACCGACGCGGTTGGCTGTCGTCTGCGGCGTGGTGTAGGTCGCGCCCCAATAGTTCTGCAGCAATTCGACCGGCGCCGTCGCCGTCGCGCCGAAATTGTTGCTAGCCACACCCATGTTGAGATGGAATTCGCTGCTGTCGGTCTTGTAGCCGACATCTCCGTAGAACCGGCGGACCTTCGATTCGGAAAAATTGCGAAAGCCCTGATCGCGCACTCCCTCCAGCGCGCCGTAGACGGCAAAGTTGTCGATCTGCTTGCCCCATTGGGCCGAACTCTGGATGCGCCCAAACGAACCGCCCATTGTGTTGATTTCGGCGCCTTGATAATTGAAACCGTTCTTCATCAGCACGTTGACCGCCCCACCCAGCGCATTGAGGCCGAACGCGGGATTATTGGTCACGACGGTGACCGACCTGATCGCCGCCGTCGGGATCAAGTCCCAATTGACGGTGTCGCCGAACGCTTCGTTGATGCGCACCCCGTTCTGGTAAACCGCCAGCCCCTGTGGCGTACCGGCGACGGGAGAAGCGACAAAGCCGCGAAATTGTATGTCGGGTTGAAATGGATTGCCGGTGGTGTCGCTGATGATGATGCCAGGGACCTGTTGCTGCAGCGCATCCGCAATGTTCAACGAGCCGGTGCGCGCGATCTGCCCTGCCCCGACCGCGTTGACGCTGGCCGGCACCTTATCGACATCCATTCCCGAACCGGCCGTCGGCGTGGGCGCAGTCGGATAGACAAAGACCCTGCGCAAGTTCCTGGCGGGCTGAGGCGCCGCCCTTCTGCTGCGGCTTGGCTTGGCTGCGGTAGTCGGCGCGACGACCTCGATGGCCGGCAAGACCTCGCTATCGCCGGTCGCAGTCTGGGCCTGAGCACAGTCGATCGCAGGAGCCAGGCACATCGAGATTGTCCCGATCGACAACAAGCGTGCTCTCATACGCCCCACCCCACTACATACCGGCTGCATTGTCCCCTGCCGGTTAGTGCCGACGATACCGGTGAGAGCCGACAACGGGCTAGCCGCAAAAAGTCGGGTTCCCGAAATGCATTCATCCCGGAAGAGACCGGGAGAAGTTCCCGAACGGCACTTCGACTCCATCAATGAATCCGTCAATCGTGCGGTCCGTGGGGAACGACCGCCTCTACCGTGACGCCCCCGTTGCCGGAGACGACGTTCAGCGTACCGCCGAGCGCCAGTATTCTCTCGCGCATGCCGATCAAGCCGAAACCGAACTTGTGATCCGGCGCCAAACCGCGGCCGTTGTCGCTGACGCGCACCAGGGCGCAGCCGCGACTTCCGTGCATTCCTGCGGCCTGCTCCACCGTGACCCTGACGGCGGTCGCGTCTGCGTGGCGGAAGGCGTTCGTCAGGGCTTCCTGGACGGTACGATAGATCGTCAGGTCTGCGACTTCTCCGGTCTCGGCCGGTGCGCAGGCAATGTTCGCATCGATCGTGACGTCGGGACGCGACTCACGCCACAAGCGCAAGAGCACGCCGAGGGCCTCGCGCAGTCCAAGCTCCGCGAGCGCGACAGGCCGCAGTTTTTCCAAAATCCTGCGGTTGAACTGCTGCAGCGCGTTTATCTGCTCCATGATCGCGGTGCTATGCTTGCGCAGTGCGTCCGCAGCGGGCGCGCGCTCGTCTTCCGACAGCCGCATCAGGGCGCCGGCGTGGGCGCGCAGCGTAAAGAGATAGGGCCCAAACTCATCATGCAGCTCGCGCGCAATCTCCTTGCGCTCCATATCCTGCAGCGAGACCGTGCGTTCGGCGAGCCGGCGCTTGTCCTCGACAGCTTCGCCGAGGGCGCCCGCAAGGTGGTTCAGTTTGGCACAGATCGCCGCCAGTTCGGGCGTGCCGCCGGGCTCGACACGTGCCCCATATTGCCCGGCCTCGATGTTTGCCATGGTCTGCGAAAGCGCCTGCAGCGGCGCCAGTGCGCGGCCAACCACGACCATCGTAATCAGAAACAGCGCGATGGCGAGGGCAGAACTAACCGCTAGCTGGGTGACGATCCCGTCCCAGATCTCGGCCATTTCGTCGTTCGGATGCGAGGTGATCAAGAGCGATTGCGGCGTTCCGTGAATCGTGATCGGTACGCTTACGGTGGTCGTTTCCGGATGCACGAGCTCAATAAACCATGCCGGTGGCGATCGTTCGTCGCCGCCGGCGCCCGGGCGCTCGGCCATGGTTGCATCGCCCTGACGCGTGATACTGACGTGCCGGAGCCGAGTGAGGTCGTGGACGATCTGATTCAGCCGCGCCTCCGGATCTGGCGCTTCATTCAGGCTTGGAACGATCGTCTCCACGAATTCGCGCGCCAGCCGTATGACGCTTTGATCTTCGGCCCGGACGCGCGGCGCCGCTTCGACCACCAGCCGCGCGATGTTGATGGACAGGCCAAGCGTGAGCCCCAGCGCCACCAGCAAATTGATCCGCCCACGCAACGATAATTTCTGCCACATCACGTTCGCCCCAATCGCGTCGCAATCAGTTCCCCGTCGAGAGGACCGTTGACAGTCGAAAAACCGACGATCAGATTGAAGCGTACAGCAATCGCGTCGGCGTTGCATGATCGGCCTCGCGCCGAGGCCAGCGCAACCTGACGCGATGCAGCAACGCGACCGAAGCAGTATCGGGGATCGATGTAATGCGTGTTCTGATCGTCGACGATCATCCCATCGTTGCTTCGGGCTGCCGCACCGTGTTTGCCGATGAGCCGGAGATCGTGCTGCTCGAGGCCGCCGACGCGGAGAGCGGCGAACGCGTGTTCGTCGCCGAACGCCCCGACATCTGCGTCATCGATATCAACCTGCCGACGGTATCGGGGTTCGAACTGGCGCGGCGCATTCTTGCGCGCATTGCGTCGGCACGAATCATCATGTTCAGTATGAACGACGATCCGGTGTTCGCGGCGCGCGCCATTGAAATCGGCGCCAAGGGCTATGTCGCGAAGACGGGCGATCCGCAGGATCTGGTCGAGGCCATCCGCGAAGTCGGCAAAGGCGGGGTCTACCTGCCCTCTGCGATGGCGCGAAGCATCGCATTCGCCGGACCCGCATTCGCCCGCAGCCCGCTTGCAAAACTCACCTCGCGGGAGATGGAGATCCTGCGCCTGCTCAGCGCCGGCAAGAGTCTTTCCGAGATCGCGTGGCTGGTTCACTCCTCCTACAAAACCGTTGCCAACACATCGTCGATCATGCGCCAAAAGCTCGGCGTGCGAACTTCCGCCGAACTGGTGCGGCTGGCAATCGAAAGTGGCATTGGCGTAAGCGTGCCGCACGGCGCCGGAGTAGCAAGACCATGAGCATGCAGACGGTTTCACTCAACAAGGCATATGGCGGAACGCAAGGCGTCTATCGACACGCCAGCCACCAAACGCGGACCGACATGACGTTCTCGGTGTATGTGCCTCCGCACACCGCCGGCACCAAGCTGCCGGTGGTCTGGTATCTTTCCGGCCTGACCTGCACCCATGCCAACGTGACGGAAAAGGGTGAATTTCGCAGCGCCTGCGCCGAACTCGGCCTGATCTTCGTTGCGCCCGACACCAGCCCGCGCGGCGAAGGGGTGCCGGGCGATCCTGCCAATGCCTACGATTTCGGGCTTGGCGCCGGCTTCTATGTCGATGCGACGCAGGAGCCGTTCGCCCGCAATTACCGCATGTGGAGCTATGTCACGGAGGAACTGCCGAAACTGGTCGCCGAAAGCTTTCCTGTCGATACAAACCGGCAATCCATTCTTGGCCATTCCATGGGCGGCCACGGCGCACTGACGGTCGCGCTGCGCCATCCCGGCCGCTACCGCGCGGCCAGTGCCTTTGCGCCGATCGTCGCACCTTCGCAGGTGCCATGGGGCATCAAGGCGCTCGGCGGTTATCTCGGCAGCGACCGGCAAACATGGCGCAAGCACGATGCAGTGGCGCTGATCGAGGACGGCGCCAGATTACCCGATCTGTTGGTCGATTATGGCGATGCCGATCAGTTTCTGACCGAACAGCTTCGCCCGGAACTACTGCAAGGGGCATGCGAGAAGGCCAAAATCCCCCTCACTTTGCGCCGGCAGCCTGGCTATGACCACAGCTACTACTTCATCTCCACTTTCATGGGCGATCATCTGCGTTGGCACGCCGCACGCCTGAAGGGCTGAAACCAGCCGAAGCCGCGCAACAGAATTGAGTTGCAAGCCAAGACAATTCGGTCATGGTTCAAGCCAAAGGTCTTCCACACCAAGTCGAAAAGACCTGTCAGGGAGAAGGCATGATCCGATGGTTGGTCGCTGCGATCGGCTTGAGCGTCGCGGCTAGCCCCGTGCTTGCGGCCGACCCCGTCGAGATCGGCATCGGTTATCTCGGCCGTGCCGGCGTCAAGGCAAAATTGTCGCTGGTCGAACTGTCGGCAGAGAACGACGGCGTTGCCGGCGCGCGCCTTGCAATCGAGGACAACAACACCACAGGCAAGTTCCTCAATCAGCGCTTCACGCTGGAAGAGGTTCGGCTCAATGACAACGACGACGTCGCGAAGGCGGCCACGGCGCTTTCCGAGCGCACCGGCTTCATCATTGCCGATCTTCCGGCCGACGATTTGTTGAAGGCGGCCGACGCGCTTCGCGACCGCAGGACGCTGCTATTGAACGCCGGCGCGATCGACGATCGCCTGCGCGAGCAGGATTGCCGCGCCAACGTGATCCATGTCGCGCCGACGCGCTCGATGCTCGCGGATGCGCTCGCCCAGTATCTGGTGTGGAAGCAATGGAAGCGCTGGCTGTTCGTCGTCGGCTCGCATGATCAGGACAAGCTCTACGCCGACGCACTGCGGCGCGCGGCCACGCGCTTTGGCGCCAAGATCGTTCAGGAGCGAACCTTCGAAGACACCGGCGGCGCCCGACGCACCGACAGCGGCGTCACCCTGATCCAGCGGCAAATGCCGGTATTCACCCAGCAAGCACCGGCCTATGACGTCCTCGTGGCAGCCGACGAAAGCGAGGTGTTCGCGTCCTATCTGCCCTACCGCACCTGGGATCCGCGCCCGGTCGCGGGCTCGGCGGGCCTCGTTCCGACCAGCTGGCACGCCGCGCAGGATCAGTGGGGCGCAATCCAGATTCAGAACCGGTTTGCCAAACTGAACTCGCGGCACATGACCGCATTGGACATGCAGGCCTGGACGGCAGCGCGCATGATCGGTGAAGCGGCGTCGCGCACCAAGTCCGGCGGTCCAAAGGCGGTATCGGATTTCCTCAAGGGACCCGACTTTTCCATTGCAGCGTTCAAGGGCCGACGGCTGACGCTGCGGGACTGGAATTTGCAGCTTCGTCAGCCGATCCTGCTGGTCGATGGCCGCATGGTGGTCTCGGTTTCGCCACAGGAAGGATTCCTGCATCAGGTGTCGGAGCTCGATACGCTTGGCGTCGATCGGCCGGAGACCAAATGCAGGCTGCAATGAAGGAGGATGGATTGCGTACGCGGCTTCATTGCCTGCTTTTTGGGATGGCTGCCTGGCTCGCGGCGGCGACACCCGCATCGGCCTTCATCGCCTATGTATCCAACGAGAAGGGCAACACGGTATCGGTGATCGATACGAACAGTTGGGCGGTCACCAAGACCATCAAGGTCGGCCAGCGGCCGCGCGGAATCGAGTTCACCAGGGACGGCAAGCTTGTGTTCGTGGCGGTCGGCGACGACGACAGTATTCAGGTCATCGACGTAGCCAAACAGGAAGTCGTCGACACCCTGCCCTCGGGCCCGGACCCCGAACTGTTCGCACTGGATCCTGACGGCAAGCTCCTCTACGTCGCCAACGAAAACGACAACACGGTGACCATCATCGACGTCGAGAAGCGCGCCCGTCTCGGCGAAATCCAGGTCGGCGTCGAGCCGGAAGGCATGGCCATCAGCCCGGACGGCAAAATTCTGATCAACACTTCCGAAACGACCAATATGGCGCATTTCATCGACACCGCGACGCGCCAGATCGTCGCCAACGTGCTGGTCGATGCGCGCCCGCGCTTTGCCGAGTTCAAGCGTGACAAATCCGAAGTATGGGTATCGTCCGAGATCGGTGGCACCGTATCGGTGATTGACCCGGAAAAGCGCGAGGTGACCGACAAGATTTCGTTCCAGATTCCGGGCTTGCGGAGCGAAGCCATCCAGCCGGTCGGCATCGGCATGACCAAAGACGGTAAGACCGCTTTCGTCGCGCTCGGCCCTGCCAATCGCGTGGCGGTCGTCGATGCCACCAGCCACAAGGTCACGAAATATCTGCTGGTGGGCCAGCGGGTCTGGCACATGGCGTTCACACCGGACGAGAAATATCTGCTGGTTACCAATGGCGTGTCGAACGACGTCTCGGTGATCGACGTGGCCGCGCAAAAGGTCATCAAGACGATTCAGGTCGGCGAACTGCCCTGGGGTATCACGATTGCACAGCCATGACAGCCACTGACGCTTTTTCCGCCGATCAGAACACGCAGGGTTTCCCTCCTCGGCCCGATGCCGCGGAGACGTCTGCGCTGTCGATCGAACGCGTCAGCCATGCCTATGGCACCCGGCGCGCCCTGATCGACATCGGCTTTTCCGTCGCACCGGCAAGTTTCACCGCGTTACTTGGCCTGAACGGCGCCGGCAAGAGCACCCTGTTCTCGCTGATCACGCGGCTGTTCGGAATCCAGCGCGGACGTATCGGTATTTTCGGCCATGACGTCGCGCGCGCGCCTGGCGAAGCATTGCGGCTGCTCGGCGTGGTGTTTCAGCCGCGCACCCTCGATCTCGATCTCTCCGTGACGCAGAATCTGCTTTATCACGCCGCTCTGCATGGCATCGGCAGGCGCGATGCCCGCGCGCGCAGCGGTGAAGTGCTGGTGCGCATCGGCCTTGCCGACCGCGCCGGCAGCAAGGTGCGCGACCTTTCCGGCGGCCAGATGCGACGATTGGAGATCGCGCGAGCGCTGCTGCACCGCCCGCGCCTGCTCCTGCTCGATGAGGCAACCGTCGGCCTCGACGTCAAGGCGCGCGCCGATATCCTCAATCACGTCCGTCAACTCGTTGCCGAACAGGGAATAAGCGTGCTGTGGGCGACCCATCTGTTCGACGAGATCGGTTCAAACGACGATCTCGTCGTACTGCATCAGGGCCGGATATTGGCCCAGGGCAAGGTGGCGCGCGTTATCGCCGATGCGGGCGCCAGCGACATCAACACGGCGTTCATGCGGTTGACCGGCTCCAGCGCACAAAGCGGGAGCCCGACGTGACGACATCGGCTACCATAACGCCAACCCAGCGCGGCCTCTCGCTCGCCGAATATCTCATCTGCCTGAACGGCATCGTGTGGCGCGAGGCGCTTCGCTTCCTGCATCAGCGCGAACGCTTCATCTCGGCGCTGGTGCGGCCCTTGGTGTGGCTGTTCATCTTCGCCGCCGGCTTTCGTCAGGTACTCGGTCTCTCAATCATCCCGCCATACGAGACCTACATTCTGTACGAGGTCTATATCGCGCCCGGGCTGATGGCGATGATTCAGCTCTTCAACGGTATGCAATCCTCGCTCTCCATGGTCTACGACCGCGAAATGGGCAATATGCGGACATTGCTGGTGAGCCCGCTACCGCGATGGTTTCTCCTTTCCTGCAAGCTTCTGGCGGGAACCGCGGTCTCGCTGCTTCAGGTCTACGCATTCTTGCTGATCGCCTGGTTCTGGGATATCGCACCGCCCCTGGCCGGCTATCTCACGGTGCTGCCGGCGCTGGTCCTCTCAGGCCTGATGCTCGGCGCGCTGGGTATGCTGATCTCTTCCGGCATCAAGCAGCTCGAGAACTTTGCGGGCGTGATGAACTTTGTCATCTTTCCGATGTTCTTTGCTTCCTCGGCGCTCTATCCGCTGTGGCGCATCCTGGAGAGCAGCCCGATGCTCTACTATGTCTGCCTCTTCAACCCGTTCACGCATGCGGTGGAGCTGATACGTTTTGCGCTGTATGGGCAAGTGAACTGGATCGCGCTCGCGGTCGTCGGAGGCTGCACGGTCGCCTTCATGATCGGCGCCATCTTCGCCTACGATCCATCGCGCGGTCTGATCCGCCGCGGGCCGGCCGGAGGCGAGACATGAGGTACAAGACTGCGATCGCCGTATTTCTCGCCATTACGGCCATCAGCCGATATGGCCATGCGGCCGATCCACGCTATCCGGACTGGCCGTGCACGCAGGCCAAGGTGCCCGAAATTTCGCTTGCCGCGGTATGGGCCGGCCCGCCACTCGACGACATCTCGGGCAAATGGAAGGACGACGCCAAGGTCAGCGCGTTGGTCGCGAAGCTCGCGGCAAGGCGGACGCCGCTCGAGGAGGCGCAAAAGGCAATTGAAGAATATCTGAGTAGTGCAGCCGACAAGACCGCAAGCGGGAAACTGTTGTTTGCCGGCCTTTTCGAATCCCTCAATGCCCAACGCTCCCAGGTTTTGAACGGCTTGGAGCGCGTCACCCGCAAGCAGCGCGAAGCGGCGGATAAAATCCGCACCGACACACTTACCTTGCAGGCTCTGCAGGGCGAAACCCCGCGGGACCAGGCGAAGATCGACGAGCTCGGCAATCAACTGGTGTGGGAGACCCGCATCTTCGAAGACCGGCGGAACGTCATCAAATTCGTCTGCGAGGTGCCGACGGCGATCGACCAGCGGCTGTTCGCCCTCGGACGAACGATTCAGCAGGAGATCGAATAGTCGCTAACGCGGCGATGCGGTCTTCTCACCGGTCCGCGGCTCCGGCTGCGATTCCGCCAGCGCCAGACCGGCGCGTTCCCATCCATCGGTCCCGTCGGGGTACCACGCCACATTGGAATAGCCGTAGCCGAGAATGCGCTTCGCCGCATTCCAGGACATCCAGCAATCGGCCAGACAGTAGACCACCACCACCGTCGCATTGTTGCCCGCCGTCGCGCGGACGAGCCCGCGCCGCAGATAGTCTTCCGTCACGGCCGCGAGCTTTCCGTAGCCGGTGTCCGGCAGCCACACGCTGCCGGGAATGTTGAGCCGCGGCTTGTCGCGCCAGATCGTACCTTCGGGAAGATTTGGCGGCTTCGGGGCCCGCGGCAGTACATCGATGAATACGCCGGCCTTGGCTCGCCAGATCGCCTCGGCCTCCGCGGTCGTGAGAACACGTGCGCCGGCAAGACTCGCGGGAACCGGCGCGCGATAATCCTCGATGCGGTAGCCGTCGGGTTCGGGAGGTCTTTCCTGCGCGAAAGTCGAGACGATAAATGGGAATGCCGCAAGGATCAGGCCTGCGAGCGTTTCTCTCATGGCGTTTTGGTTGCCGTCTCCGCACCGATCGGCCGGTCATTCTCGTCGAGCAAGGGAACGCCGAAGTCCAAGAGTATCTTGTTGATGGCAGGCTGGTTCTCCTGGATCAGGCGATTGAGCAGCCGCTTCCAGTTCTGGTCAGCCCCCCGGACCCCCATGCCGATGCGATATGCCAGTCGCGGGCCAGTCTTTTCCTTCACGAGAGGCGTGACGTGGAGCGGCGGATTCGCTTTCCGCGCATAGTATCCCGCCATCGGTCCCCACAGGATGCCGGCGTCGATCTGCCCCGACACCAGGTCGCCGATCATGGCCTCCGCCGACGAATCCAGGCGGGTATCGACCATCAATTGATAGGGCTTGGCATTCGCCATCAGGCCGTTGACTGCCATGTTGGTGGCAGGCGGCGTGCCGGCGACGATGCCGACATGCTTGCCCTTCAGGCGCTCGTCTTCCAGCGTTGCAACGTCTTCAAGGCCGCTACCCTGCTTGGCAACCAGCGCATAGGCAGTGCGGTAATAGGGATTGGTGCCCTGGACCAGGTCGTCGCCCTGCGGAAAGCCCATGATGACGTCGCAACGATGGGCGCCCAAGGTCATGCGGACGAAGCCGGTCGCCTGCGGGAAGTACGTGTAGTCCAGCTTCTTGTGCAGCTTCTCGGCGAATAGTTCAGCAAGCTTGTTCTCGAATCCCTCGCCCTTCTCGTTGGAGAACGGCAAATTGTGCGGGTCGGCGCAGACGCGCAGCACTTTGGGATCGACGAGTTCGATCGATACATCGCCGGTATCGTTGATCTGCGCGCGGGCGGGGGTATGACCGAAAAACGCGGCGATGATCGCCACGAGGAAAATCGACAGCCAGCACTTTCGCCCGGCATTTGTCATCGAAAGCTTCTGCACTTCCGGCCCGCCTTGTTGCCATTTCAACTGGTATCGGCAACCTCGACGAACCGAAGTTCTATAGAAGCCGCAGACACGCAAAATGCTATGCTTGTCAATTGGAGGCTGCAACAGGAATAATCCTCGAGGTGAATGGCCGTTTGTGCTGCGATGCAAACGATAAACGGAATTGCCGATCGCGCTTCGTGGTGAGACGGAGGCCGAAATATGGCTCATCCCGCAGTGACGCTTGCCGCGATAGCGATGCTCGCGGCGGCGACAGCCTCGCAAGCACAGCAACAGGAGTTGCCGGTGAATTCCGTTGCAGACGGCGTATTCGTGTACAACGGCCAAACCGCGCAGATGACGCGCGAGAATGACGGCGCGATCGCCAATGTCGGGTTCATCGTTGGCCGGGATGCCGTCGCGGTGATCGATACGGGCGGCAGCCTCCGCGTGGGACGACAATTGCTGGCAGCCATTCGCGCCCGGACCAATAAGCCAATCCGGTACGTCATCAATACGCACGGCCATCCCGATCACGTCTTCGGCAACGGCGCTTTCGTTCAGGACGGAATGATTTTTGTCGGCCACGCGAACCTGCCGCGCGCGCTGGCGGCGCGCGGACAATTCTATCTCGACGCCTTTCGCCGCACGATGGGCGATCAATTGATCGACGAGATACGCATCGTGCCGCCAACGCTGCTCGTCAGCGGCACACTCAATCTGGATCTCGGCGGGCGAATGCTCGTCTTGCGGGCGTGGCCTGCCGCGCATAGCGATTGCGATCTCACGGTGTTTGACGAAAAATCCGGAACTCTGTTCGCGGGCGATCTGGTGTTTCTCGCCCACACGCCCGTGCTGGACGGCAGCATCCGCGGCTGGCTGGCCGTCATCGGTGAACTCGGCGCCTTGCCTGCGGAGCGCGTGGTTCCCGGTCACGGTCCCGTGAGCGAATGGCCGGCGGCCCTCGCGGACGAACGTCGTTATCTCGAAACGCTGGCCACAGATGTGCGTGGGCTCGTCGCCCGCGGCGCGCCGATCGCGGCGGCAGGCACGGCTGCGAGCGCCGAGCGATCCCGTTGGGAATTGTTCGACGACTACAACACCCGCAACGCAACCGCGGCATTTTCGGAAATTGAATGGGAATAGCCCGCGCATTGCCCTATATTGCGCGTGTTGCTTCCATCCGCGTGAAGGTCGTGACCATGTCCGGATATCTGTTCCGCCTGTTCAGCGTCGCTTGCTTTCTGCTGTTCGGCGCGCCGCTGGCGCCGGCGGCAGAGGCAAATGACCCCTGGCCCGGCCTGGTGCAGGACATCTTCAACAATCGTCCGATGAACGATGGCAGCGAGGTGATCGGCATTGAAATGCCCGCGCGCGCCGAGGATGCCGCAATCGTCCCGGTGACCTTGCGAACGAAGCTTTCGCCCGGCGATGGCAGGCAGGTACTCAGCATTACGCTTGTGATCGACCAGAACCCCGCCCCGATGGCGGCAAAATTCCAGCTCGGGCCGGACGCCAAGGTCTCGGAAATCTCCACCCGCGTCCGCGTCAACAATTATACCGATGTCCATGCGGTGACCGAACTCAGCGACGGCAAACTTTACATGATCAAAACTTATGTGAAGGCCTCCGGCGGCTGTTCGGCGCCCGCCGCCAAGAATGCCGACGAGGCCAAGGGCAGGCTCGGCCAGATGCGCTATCGGCAGTTCGCGAAAGCCGGTGAAGGCCCCGCCAGCGGCATCCGCGAGGCGCAGATAATGATCGGCCATCCCAACAATTCCGGCCTGCAGATGGACCAGGTCACCCACCTCTATGTCCCGGCATTTTTCGTCAACGAACTGCGGCTTTGGCAGGACGACAGCCTGGTGTTGACGATGGAAGGCGGCATTTCAATTTCGGAAGATCCCAATATCAGATTCACCTATGTCTCGAATGGCGCTAAACGTTTCCGCGCCGAGGCGAAGGATACAGAGGGGCACGTCTTCCAGCGCGAATGGAAGATGGATGATTCGGGGACTTGACACCGCGCGCGTAGCGCTCAGAAGCAGCGCACCTCCGCTTCGGCCTGGGCCCGCCTGAGCTCGTTGAGCGCGCCTGCCGCCTGCTCGGAGGTGCGGAACTGGCTGCCCAGATTTCCCCGGACCTGCGACATGCTGAGCACGGTTTCGGCCGTGACATAGCGCTCATACGGCACGAGCGAAGCGATAACGTCGATTGAACAGGAGCATTGCTCGATCGCTTGCCGCGTCTCGCCATTCGCTTTCAGACAGCCAAAAGCGTATTCGACGCGTGCCGCCGTCGGATAGTCGTTAAGGTCCTGGGCACGCGTGATCCCTGTCATCGCCATTAGCGCCGTCAACGCGGCGACAATAGGTCGTACCGATCCGACAAACGTCATCGTCTTCCTCCCGCTGCTAATGGTGAAAGCTATGCTATGACTGGTCCGCTGAAAAGCAGACGTCGGAGGAAATGGCTCGAGGCACCATGACGCATTTTGTACGCGCGCTTCTTGTTACGGTTGTCTTGATCTCGCTCGGCACGTGCTGCAGCGCCGACGCGTTGCGCATTGCGGTGCAGAAGACCGGAACATTCGCCTGGGAACTGGCGGTGATCCGCGCCCATGGCCTCGATAAGCAGGCTAACCTTTCGGTCGAAGTTCTCGAACTGGCGAGCCCCGAGGCGGGCAAGATCGCGCTTCGCGCCGGGAATGCCGACATTGTGGTCACCGATTGGCTATGGGTGTCGCGCGAACGCGGGCTTGGCGCCAAACTGACCTTCTACCCTTATTCGAGCGCGCTCGGCGCTGTGATGGTCCCTGCCTCATCACCGATCCAGACCTTGGCCGATCTCAAGGGCCGCAAGCTCGCCATCGCGGGCGGGCCAATCGACAAGAACTGGCTGCTGCTTTTGGCATGGTTGAAACAGGGCGGCATCGACCTGAAGTCGGACGCGAAAATCGCTTACGGCGCGCCACCGCTGCTGGCAGCGAAGACGCTCAGCGGCGAAATGGATGCGACACTGAACTACTGGAATTTCAGCGCGGCACTGGAAGCAAAGGGGTTCCGCCGCATCGCCGGCATTGAGGATCTGCTGCCGAAACTAGGCGCTAAAGGCCGCACCGCGATGCTCGGCTACGTCTTCGACGAAAAATGGGCGAACACAAACCAGGACAAAATTGCCCGCTTCATCGCAATGACTCGCGCGGCGAAAGAGATCCTGTCGACCTCGGATGCGGAGTGGCAGAAAATTGCGCCGCTGACCGGCGCTCCCGACGCCGCAACGTTGCGCGCCTATCGTGATCGGTATCGGGAGGGAATTCCGCGTCGCCCGATCGCCGACGAAGAAGCCGACGCGCGCATTCTCTACCGCGTGCTGGCTGAAATCGGCGGCCACGAACTTGTCGGGCCGGCGCCTGAACTGGATGCCGGAACATTCTATCACGCGATCCCGGGAGATTGAGGTGGCGCGCCTGCTGTCATTCGCCGTGTTCCTTGTAACCTGGTGGGTCGCCTCCCTGTTTGCCGGTGACGCAAAGCTGCCACCTCCGCCCACCGTGCTCACGGCCATGATTGCGGAAGCCAGGTCGGGTAACCTGTTTTTCCATCTCGGCGCGACCTTGGCGCGGGTTACGCTCGCCTTCACGCTAGCGATGGCGCTGGGCGCGGCGATCGGATACCTGATGGGCCGGGTACGGCTTGCCGATCGGCTGGGCGACCCCTGGTTGATCCTGCTGCTCAATCTGCCGGCGCTCGTGGTCATCGTGCTCGCCTACATCTGGGCCGGACTGACTGAAGTCGCCGCCATTGCGGCAATCGCCATCAACAAGCTCCCGACCGCCGTCGTTACCCTGCGCGAGGGGGCACGTGCCCTCGACGCCGCGCTTGACGAAATGGCGACGGTGTTCGCATTGCCCCGCTGGAGCAGATTTCGACACGTCATTTTGCCGCAACTGTCGCCCTATATCGCTGCCGCCGCACGGTCAGGACTTTCCCTGGTCTGGAAGATCGTACTGGTTGCGGAATTGCTCGGACGCCCGAACGGTGTCGGTTTCGAGATCGGCGTGGCGTTCCAGCTATTCGACATTCCGCTATTGCTTGCCTACTCGTTGAGCTTCGCCGCGGTCGTGCTCCTCATTGAAACCTTGTTTGTGCAGCCGTTTGAGGCCCGGTCATACCGGTGGCGTCCTCGTGCGGCTTGAGGTCGAAATCGCCAGCAAGACATTCAAGAGCGCGGCGGGCGAACAGCACGACGTGATCGCGGGCGTAGCCTTTGCACTTGGTGCGGGAGAGGTTGGTGTATTGGTCGGCCCATCCGGCTGCGGCAAGAGTACGATGCTTCGGATCCTTGCCGGCCTCGACCAAGATTTTCAAGGGCGCATCTCGCGTCCGGCCGGCGCGCGGATCGGCTTCGTGTTCCAGGAGCCGCGGCTGTTGCCGTGGAGGTCGGTCGAGGAAAATGTGCGACTTGCCGCGCCTGGGGCCGATGAAGCGAAGCTTTCAGCACTCTTCGAAATTCTGGAGTTGAAGGCACATCGCAACCATTTTCCCGGTGAATTGTCGCTCGGCCTCGCGCGGCGCGTTGCGCTCGCCCGCGCGTTCGCTGTCGAACCGGAGTTGCTCATTCTCGACGAACCGCTCGCCTCGCTCGATGCCGCCCTTGCGAGCCGCCTGCGCGATGAGATCGCCATGTTGGTCAACGGTCGCTCCGTGATAACGTTGCTGGTCACCCATGATGTAGACGACGCGGTTCGACTTGGGGATCGCGTGATCCTGCTGTCGCCGCGCCCGGCCCGGATTCTCGCGGACCTGCCCATCCGCACGCCGCGAAGCGCACGCGGAGACGCTGAGACCGCCGCAATCAAGTCGGACATCATGCGGCGGATCAATGGCTGTCCCACCAAGCGGGATGCGTCATAGGCAGTGCCGGAAGCCGGTGCTAGGATGCGTGATCGGTTAGGTGGACGATGAAACGCTCGATCGGAACTGCAGCGCTCAGTCTTGCTCTTGTGGCTATGACGGCAACAGCCCAGGACATGATGCGTCACGTTGACTTATCGTCGCCCGATATGGTCTCGGCCGAATTGACCCGCGGAGAGGTCGAGGCCGCGCTCGCTGCGTCAACCACCGCCGCACCCGCGGATTTCACGGGAAAGAGATTATCCGGCCTCGACCTGTCGGGACTCAACCTGTCCGGCGCAATTTTCCGCGCGGCCAAGCTCAACAAGACGAGGTTTGCGGGCGCCAAACTCGACCGCGCCATCCTCGACCAGGCATGGCTACTGGAAGCGGACCTGACCGGTGCAAGCCTGAAGGGCGCAAAACTGTTCGCTTCGCAAATGGCTCGCGCCCGCCTCGACGGCGCCGATCTTTCGGGAGCACGCGTCGCGGCCGATCTAACCGGCGCGAGCCTCGTCGGAGCGTCGATCACGGAAGCAAATCTGGGCGCCGACATGCGTAATCAATCGATGGGGTTGATGCGAGCGGTGCTGAAATCGGCCAACCTGGAACGGCTGAACGCGCGCGGCGCCGACCTGTCTCGTGTCGATCTCGAATTTGCGGTGCTGAAGGGCGGCGACCTCACCGGTGCTTCTCTCAAGGGTGCCCAACTCGGCGGGGCCGACCTGACCGGCATCACGGTCGTCGACACCGATTTCGAGGGTGCCGATCTCGATACGGCCCGGTTGATCGCCCCAATCGGCCTCGATCGGGCGAGAAACTTCGATAAGGTAAAGAATCGAGACCGTCTGATCAGGCAATGACGGCTCAAGGCGCCCGCGACGAAAGGATGACCCGATGCGATGGATACTGGCTTTGGTGACACTGCTGTCAACAAGCGCCAACGAGGTGACCGCGCAGGGAAAAGGCATCCGATTGTGGAATCTTACGACGGCTACCATTTCGGAGTTTCAGCTTTCCCCGCCCGGCAAGAACGACTGGGGTCCCAACCAGACCCTCAACGACAAGGACAAGGAAGTCGACCACGACGAGCGCCTTCGTATCACGGGCGTGGCGCCGGGGCGCTATGACGCCAAGATCGGCTACCGCGGCTCAAAGCACTGCTTTGTTCGCGACATCGAAATCAAGGCCGACGCCGTGTTTTCGATCGCGGACAAGGATCTGAAAGACTGCAACAAGTAGCCGCCACTGCCGGACGAATATTCAACCGGCCGACCACACGGCGTCGCCGGAGGCCTTTCGATTGGCGCCCGGATATTCGCAGCGCCACTTGACCGCAGTCCATTTCGGATGTTCGCCCACCCATTGTGCGATGTAGGGCTGCGCAGCCATGACGCATTGCCGCAACGAAACATCTGAAGAAAAGACCAAATGGGTTTCCTCGCAAGTGGCTGGCGAGAGCACCGCACAGACGGTCACGACCAAATCTATTGGAGTCATATCTGCTATCCCTTGAATTGTTCCCAAACCGATAACGCAAGAGCTACGGCAATGGGCGGCCTGACGTTTCACTACACCGTGAAAAGCCGGAACCGGGCCGCGCGCGGCCGCCAGTTCTAAAAGTTAACGCCAAATACCAGCCGCGCCTGGTGGCGTTCGAAATTGACGAGATCAAGGCTGGAAGTCGACCCCGCCGAACGCCCCCAGGCTTGCAAGCTCCAACTCGCGGTCAGCCGCGAGCTTTTCGACAACTGGAAATATGCGGTAGGACCGACAAATAACGCCTGCCCGGCAAGTTCGTCCAGACCGATCCCCTCATATTTTCGCAGGTAACGCGCCTCGCCGCCGAACAGGAAGCCGGGACGTAACTGCGCCATGATCCCGAGCGCCGCGCCTGCGGTGGATTCCCGCTCCATCACGCCGCTGCCGATCAATCGCGTCCATTCCGGTTCGTAGATCAGGTTGAACGCCGCGACGACGCGGTTCGGCACGAGCTCCCGATCGAATGCCAGCCTGAATTCGGTCCCGAAACTACGGACCGCCTCAGCCGTGGTCTCATCGATACGATGCGCGTGCGCTTCTGTCGCAAAGGTGAGCCCAAATGGCGCCGTTTCCCGATCGAGAAAGCGGTAGCGCAAATCGATCGACCCACCCTGCCATGACAGCCTGCGCTGGTCGTCAAGGCCTGGCACGCCGCTGATCAGGTGCGATGCAAACGTGCTTCCCACCTCGATTCGAAAATTCCGGACCGGCACAAGCTCCAGTTCGAACTCCTGGCCGACCGCCCGGTAAGTACCCCCGTTTCTGCCGAAGCGCCCGGTCGTCTCGCTCTGAAACTCCCGTTCGCCGACGGTGCCGACATCGGCCCCGATCATGAAGCCGAACAGATGCTCGGTATCGATGCCCTCGGCGCAGGCGCAAGCCGGCAGCAGCGCAGCAAAAGACACAACCGCCGCTTGGAAGGTCTTTGCACGCGTCAATTTTCGCATTCAGCGGGTCATTGGGTTGAACGGGTGATTCCCGGAGGTGTCGGCCGAAGGCATACCCTAGCATGACGCGGCGACCGTCCGCGAGCCATCGAAAGACAGAGAATGCAGGTGCGGCAGCGCAGAAACTGGGCCGGATCGGTACTTCGGCCGTCTACAGGGATCCTGCTGGCTTTGGCAGGATCCGCAGCTCACTCTTGGTGCAAGCAATGGTGGGAATTGAGCAGTTTGCCCGGCCCGCGGCAACAGGCCGTTGCCGGAGCCGGGCAGACCGTTTCGACGCGTCTATTTACGCGCCGCGCAGGCGTACATGTTGATTTCCATGCCCACCGGCACTTCGACGATCTTCGGAGTTTTCCAACTCATCAGGGTCCTCCCAAGCAGTGCTGGCACGACGTTCGTGCCGCATC
The DNA here is from genome assembly GCF_013114825.1 of Bradyrhizobium australiense. Taxonomy (GTDB): domain Bacteria; phylum Pseudomonadota; class Alphaproteobacteria; order Rhizobiales; family Xanthobacteraceae; genus Bradyrhizobium; species Bradyrhizobium australiense. Next base: position 620,040 of record NZ_JAAVLX010000002.1, read on the forward strand.
AAAAGTAGGTTGACCTCGAACAGAGCGCAAGCGCGGAAGATCGAGTGCTGCAGATATCCGCACGCGCACGACGCACCGCACTTCTCTCTTGGACAAGGCTACTTCGCTCTTGGACAAAGGCGGGTCAAGCAGCGGATCGACGCGGCACCGCGTCGGTGACAGTTGCTCGCTCCGCTGGCATGCCCAGGCCGGCGAGCGAAGAGCCGGACCGAAGCGATGGCAATCCGACATCGCTTCGGCTCTGCGTGTTCAGCAGTCCTTGTCTGCGGTCTTGCTCTCAGCCTTGGCCCCTTCGGCCTGCTGTGCCGCCGTCGGTTCGCCCTGCATCTGGCGCTGCGTATCCTGCGACGATGCTGCAGTATCTCCAGTCGTCCGGTTCATGGTGCCCGTCGGCGGATGTTCGCTGGTGCTGCTGCTACTCATACCCGTTGTTTGGCTCTCGCCCATCTTGGCCGGTCCGGAGCCTGCGTCCTTCAGGTTGGCGGCGCGTCCCGTATCGCAGGGACCTGCCAGTGCTGCGCCGGTGCTCAAGACCAGGATGGAGCAACCGGCAAGAATGAGCTGTTTCATTTTCATCTGCCTCTCCTCTTCTTCTCGTGAAGCGCGACAACACGATGAGAGGCAACCGAACCGTTGTCTGCAGGTTCCGGGTGGCGGCTTGAATATCGACAGGTTTAATCTGATGGCACGATTTCTGGTGAGGACAATCCAATGGAACCGATTCACCAAGGGTTGATCAGTTTTCTTCTCGCGCTCTGCCTTGCATCGGCGGCCTTTGCGCAGGACAGGCAGCCTGACCAAACCGCACCGAATGCGGAGACCGCCCTGCCCGCTGACAGACCGTCGTTGACTGGAAAAGAGCGCCTCGGAAAAAAGTGGATGGACGAGCAACGGATTGACAATTGCAACGTGCCCATCGACAAGCGCGGAAGCAGGGCACGGCCAGGCGACTGCCCGTATTCTCCGTCGGGATGACGCGATCACCAGTGACGAAATGCTAGAGATTCGGCTTGCGAGCCACCTCTTCCACGATGGTTTTCGCGGCGACTGGAAGCATCGTCTCAGTGCATATGAACGCTCAAGCGCACCCCACTGAACGCAGACGCCACCGCCCTACCACATGGTCTGCCGCGCCCGTTCCGGCCATTCCCGATCGTATTTCTCGCCGCCGACGGTGTTGTCGCTCATTTCGGCAAGGATCTGGCCGGGCGTGGGCAAGTTCCTCGGATCGACGCGCCTGTCGGGATTCCAGAGATCGGAACGCACGATGGCGCGCGCGCACTGGAAGTAAACCTCCTCGACCGTCATGACGATAACGGTGCGCGGCGCCTTGCCCTCCATCTTGAACGACGCGAGCAGGTCCGGATCGGCCGAGACGTGCGCGCGGCCGTTGATACGCAGCGTGCTGCCGGAGCCCGGAATGAGAAACAACAGCGCCACCCGCGGATCGCGCACGATATTGCGCAGTGAATCGCAGCGATTGTTGCCGCGGCGATCCGGCATCATCAGCGTCTTCTCATCGTGGATGCGCACGAAGCCCGGCAGGTCGCCGCGGGGCGAGCAGTCCAGCCCCTCCGGCCCGCAGGTTGCCAGCGCCGCGAACGGCGACTTGTCCATCAAGGCGCGGTAGGCCGGCGTGATCCCGTCCGCGACCTTGACGGTCGAGGCGTCGTTGGGAAAGCCGTAGATCGCCTCGAGTTGCTCGATGGTCGCGACAACAGTCATTTTAGGTCTCCTGCTAATCGTCCCACTTCCCGCCCTTGATGACGCGGACGAGCTGGCGGGAATGATATTCGGCGCTGCCGGTGTTGACGACGGTGACATCGGGCGCGGCCGCGGCATCCTCCACCGTGCGACCCAAGCGCGCTTCGAGCCTGCCATCGCTACTCCGCTGCCGCATCGCAAGCCGTTCGGCCAGCACGTTCGGCGGCGCCGTGATCGAAACCACCACCACGTCGGCGTAGGCACGGCGCATCGCGCCGATCACGGTGCGCGATACGTTGGCAACGATGGTTCGCCCGGCGCAGATTTCGTCGTCGATCGCGCGCGACAGTGCGTAGCAGTGGCCATGGGCTTCCCAATGCATGGCGTATTCGCCACGCGTCAGCGCCTCCTGGAATGCGCCGATGCTGACCTCTTCGTTTTCCTCCGATGCCGACGCTTCACGCGTGATCACGCGGCGAGGAAACACAATGTTGCTGTCCTCGGCGCAGGCGGCCCTGGCGAGGCCGAGCAGAGTGTCCTTGCCGGCGCCGCTTGGGCCGACCACCAGGATCAAGCGGCCTGGCCCGATTGCGGCCGTCTGGTCTGGCGCTGTGGTTGTCAGCGATTGCGTCATGCCACGCGCCGCCCTTCCCGCCAGACGCTGCGCACCACCGGAATCTTGCGGGCGACATGTACCCGGATCACATCGGCCCGCTTTCCGGGTGCGATCTCGCCGCGGTCCGCAAGACCCACGGCCTCGGCCGGCGTCTTGGTGACGGTGCGAACGGCGGCGGCCAGATCGATCGCCGGAACATGCTGCGGCAATTGCAATGCTGCCATCAACAAGCTCGAGGGGATGTAGTCGGACGAGAGGATATCCAACAGTCCCTCGCGGGCGAGATCGATGGCGGCGATGTTGCCGGAATGCGAACCGCCGCGGACCACGTTCGGCGCTCCCATCAGGATGCCAATGCCGGCCTGGTGCAGCCCGCGGGCGGCTTCCATTGTGGTCGGGAACTCCGCGACGGAAACGCGATCCTGGATCGCGTTTGCGACGTTTTCCTCGGTCGTATCGTCGTGGCTGGCGAGCGGGATCTCGTATTGATGCGCAAGGGCCACGATTTCCCGCATGTTGGTCGCAGCATAGGCCTTCTGATAGGCAAAACGTTTCTCGAACAGTACATCGAGTTCGGCGTCGGTCTTGCCGCCGCCCTTGCCGCGGTAGTAGTCGCGCAGCTTGACCTCGTCGCGGAACTGGCGCTGTCCCGGGGTGTGATCCATCAGCGACATCAGCCGCACGTCCGGCCGGGCGATCAGCTCCTTGGCTTCCTCGACCACGCTTGGCATCGGAATTTCGCAGCGCAGGTGCAGGAAGTGGTCGGCACGCAGCAGGTTTGCCTCGCGCGCCGACGTGATCGCCTCCGCCAGCATGCCTGCCCTGCCGTCAACCTCCTCGGCGCCGTCCTCGCGCCAGACCCGCAGCGAATCCAGAACCGTGGTGATGCCCGAGGTGGCCAACTGTCCATCATAGGAAATCACCGCCGCGATCGGATCCCAGAACACCTTTGGGCGCGGCACATAGTGCATTTCGAGATGGTCGGTGTGCAGCTCGATCAGGCCTGGCATGATCAGGTCGCCGCCGGCGTCCTCGCTGCCTGACGGCGCACTGCCCTCGCCATATTCGGCGATGCGGCCATCTGCGAAAGCGACCCAGCCGCGTTCGATCACGCGATCGGCCAGAACAATGCGGGCGTTGCCGAGGATGGTTTCTTGCTTCGAAGTCATCTCACATCTTCCTTCATGCCGCGGCGGCAAACGATGTCACGTCGACGATGCGGTCGGCGATCAGATGGCGAATTTCGTCGTCATGGACGATCGTCACCAACGCGACGCGCTGTCGTTTCTTATGTCCAATCAACTCGACAACAACGGCGCGATTGGCCGCGTCGAGCGAAGCGGTCGGCTCGTCCAGCAGCAAAATTGGCAAGTCGGAAATGAAACCCCGCGCAATGTTGACCCGCTGCTGTTCGCCGCCGGAGAACGTCGACGGCGGCAGCGCCCACAGCCGCTCGGGAATATTGAGGCGGCGCAGCAGCGCGCCGGCCCTCTCGCGGGCTTCCACGCGGGCCGTTCCATTCACGATCAGGGGCTCCGCCACCACATCGATGGCGGCAACCCGCGGAACCGCCCGCAAAAACTGGCTGACATAGCCGATCGTTGAGCGACGGACACTGAGCACCTGCCGCGGTTCGGCCGTGGCGAGATCGATCAGCGTGCCCTGATGCCGGATGCCGATCCGGCCGCTATCGCAACGGTAATTACCAAAGATCATTTTCAGGATCGAGGATTTGCCGGCGCCTGATGGGCCCGACAGCACCACGCATTCGCCCGGTTCGACCTGAAACGAGACGCCGCGCACCACGGGCAGCTCAACGCCGCCCTGCAGATGCATGGTAAAGGTCTTTTCGGCGTTGGTGATGTCGATCATCGCAGTCATAGGCGCGCTCATGCCGGCAGGATCGAGGAAACGAGCAGTTGGGTATAGGGCTCGCGGGGGTCGTCGAGCACCTGGTCGGTCAGACCGGTTTCGATGACCCGGCCACCCTTCATCACCATGACGCGATGCGACAACAGCCGCGCCACAGCGAGGTCATGGGTGACGACGATGGCGGCAAGGCCGAGTTCGCTGACCAGATTGCGCATCAGATCAAGCAGCCGCGCCTGCACCGATACATCGAGCCCGCCGGTCGGCTCGTCCATGAACACCAGCCGCGGCTCGGTGACGAGATTGCGCGCGATCTGCAGCCGCTGCCGCATGCCGCCGGAATAGGTCCGCGGCGCGTCGTCGATGCGCGCGGTATCGATCTCGACCCGCTCCAGCCAAGACGAGGCGCTATCGCGAATGCGGCCGTAGTGATTCCAGCCCACCGCCATCAGCCGCTCGCCGACATTTGCGCCGGCCGAGACCGCCATCCGCAGGCCCTGCGCGGAGTCCTGGTGCACATAGCCCCAATCCGTTCGGAACAGAAAGCGGCGCTCGGCTTCACCGAGACTGGCGAGGTCGCGCAACACGCCGTCCCGCATCCGGTACGACACCCGCCCGGCGCTCGGCGCGAGTTGCGCCGACAACAATTGCAACAGCGTGGACTTTCCCGATCCGGACTCGCCGACAACAGCCAGCACCTCGCCGGAATAGAGCGCAAATGATACGTCGCGGCAGGCGATCAACCGGCCGTAGTTCTTGCCGAGATGTTCGGCGACCAGAAGCGGCTGGTCGTCCTGCGGTGGGTTTTGCGGCTCAGCCATGCGCGCTCTCCTCGTGCGGAGCCGCGCTCTCGCTGCCGCGATGACCGGCCATCTGGCGAGCCTCGCAATAATCGGTGTCCGAGCAGACGAACATCCGGCCGCCTTTGTCGTCAGTGACGATTTCGTCGAGATAGGAATTGCCGGCGCCGCACAGCGCGCAAGGCGCATCGAACCGGTAGCGCGTGAACGGGTGATCCTCGAAGTCGAGCGACACCACGTGGGTATGCGGCGGAATCGCGTAGATGCGCTTCTCGCGTCCGGCGCCGAAGAGTTGCAGCGCCGGGCACTTGTCCATCTTCGGATTGTCGAATTTCGGCGTCGGCGACGGATCCATCACATAGCGCGCATTCACCTTCACCGGATAAGCGTAGGAGGTCGCGATATGGCCGAAGCGCGCGATGTCTTCGTACAGCTTGACGTGCATCAGGCCATATTCGCCGAGCGCATGCATGCGCCGCGTCTCGGTCTCGCGCGGCTCCAGGAACCGCAACGGCTCGGGAATCGGCACCTGATAGACCAGCACCTGCCCCGCATGCAGCGGCGCTTCGGGAATCCGGTGCCGGGTCTGGATTACGGTAGCATCGGCCGTAGACGTGGTGGTTGCGACACCGGCGGTCTTGCCGAAGAATTTCCGGATCGAGATCGCGTTGGTGGTATCGTCCGATCCCTGGTCGATGACCTTCAGCACGTCCTGTGGCCCGAGAATCGCCGCCGTCACCTGCACGCCGCCGGTCCCCCAGCCATAGGGCATCGGCATTTCGCGGCTGGCGAACGGCACCTGATAACCGGGAATAGCGATCGCCTTCAGGATCGCGCGGCGGATCATCCGCTTTGTTTGTTCGTCGAGATAGGCGAAATTGTAAGCCGGTGCGTTCATTCCGCGGCCTCCTGCATGTCCGGCGCCTCATTGGCCTCGGCGAACTCCTGGCGCAGCTTGCGCAACAAACCGAGCTCTGACTGAAAGTCGACGTAATGGGGCAGCTTGAGATGCTCGACGAAGCCGGTCGCCTGAACATTGTCCGAGTGCGACATCACGAATTCCTCGTCCTGGGCCGGCGCGATCACTTCGTCGCCCAGCTCGCGGGCCCGGAGGCTGCGATCGACGAGCGCCATCGACATGGTCTTGCGCTCACTTTGTCCGAAGGCCAGGCCATAGCCGCGTGTAAAACATGGCGCTTCGGTCGCCGAGCCCTTGAACTGGTTGACCATCTGGCATTCAGTCAACGCGATCGAGCCAAGCGGCACGGCAAAGCCCGCATCCTCGGCGAAGAACTCCACCTCGACCTCGCCGAAGCGGATTTCGCCGGCGAAGGGATGGTTGCGGCCATAGCCGCGTTGTGAGGAATAGCCGAGGGCCAGCAGGAATCCCTCGTCGGCACGCGCAAGATTTTGCAGCCGCAGATCGCGGTGGGCCGGAAAGCTGAGCGGCTCGCGCGTGAGATCACCGACCGGCGCATCGGCATCCGCTGCCGGCGAAGATTCGATGAGGCCATCGCGACCGAGAATGTCGGTGACGCGCGGCGTTGCCGCCTGCGTTGCCTCCGATGTCGCCGGCTGCTCCGGCACGAAGCCGTCCGCAAGCTGTGGGTCCAGCAAGCGATGGGTGTAGTCGAAGGTGGGCCCCAAGATCTGGCCACCCGGAATATCCTTGAAGGTCGAGGAGATACGCCGGCGCACCTGCATCGCGCCGGTATCGACCGGCTCGGTCGCGCCGAAGCGCGGCAATGTGGCGCGGAAGGCGCGGACCAGGAAGATCGCCTCGATCAGGTCGCCACGCGCCTGCTTGATCGCAAGTGCCGCCAGCTCGCGATCGTAGAGCGAGCCTTCGGTCATGACCCGATCAATGCCGAGCGAGAGCTGCTCGGCGATCTGCGCCAGCGAGAGTTCAGGCACATCACGGTCGCCGCGCCGTTCATGCGCCAGCAGGCGGTGGGCGTTCTGGATGGCGCGTTCGCCTCCCTTGACGGCTACATACATGGACTACGCTCCGCTTGCGACCAGCCGCGTTGTTCGGGGGATCGCGACAATCGAGTTGTCATGGACCAGCACGACATCGATGCCGCGTGGGAACAGGGCTTCATTGATGGTGAGCCGCAGAAAGAGGTCGCGCGGCTGGAGCATCGCCTGCAGCACCGCTGTACCGTCGACGCCCGGCCCCTTCATTTCGAAGGCTGGTCCCTGCGTCAGGCTCTCAGCTTGCAGGATCAGCGTCGCCGACCGATCAGGATATTCATTGCTGCCGAACGCAAAGCGGTCGAGCGGCGGCAGATTCCTGGGGTCGCCGGCCAGCGCGAAGCTCGCGATCGAGGAATCCGCGACCACCGGCGCACTGGTATGGAACTTGAGCCACTTCGCAATAACAGGCGCGGCCGACATTGCCGCATCGAGCCAGATCGGCGTGTCGTGATCGAACAGCGTCAGCGCGATCGCGGCCGTGCCGCTCATCATCTCGTCCGGCGTTCCAACAGGGACCGTGATCCGTTGCACGCTGCCGGGACGCGCCATTGCGTCCATCACGGAGCGGAAGGTCGACTGCGCCGACAACACTTTGTCGGCAAAGCCTGCGGGCACTTCTGCAACCGTCGTCATCGCATTACCCCTCGCCGCGCACCATGGTGTAGAAATCGACCCGCGTCGCCGCCGTCTCGGCCGCCTTGCGGCTGCGATCCGCGATCATGGCGGCGCGTAACGGCGCGATCACCTTGGTCTCGATCTCACCCGAAAGCTCCGTCGACTGCACCATGGCATCGCACAGCGCGATCATCTGCGCCTTTTGCTGGTCGCGTCCGAGCACGTAGCCGAAACCGATCTCGCCGGTCGTAAGACGCACCGCCGCGCGTGATACCGTGGCCTCGCCGAGATTGAACGGCGCACCGTCGCCGCCGATGCGGCCGCGCACCATCACGAGGCCATGCTCCGGCTCGCGCAGGTTTTCGTGCATCGGCAACGCGATCGTCCCGAGGCGCCCGGCGATATCGGCCATCGCGGAATGAGCCAACACAGCCATCACTGCCCTGCGCCGCGCCTGCCCGTCGCTTTCGTCTCTCAGACCTTGGTTGCTTGCCATTACATCGGCCTTGCCGGAATCAAGTTGTCTATGATACTAGACAACTTGATAACGAAGTGCCATGACGATTTCGTGACAACGAGGTGATTTTTCCCGATGGCCCTTTTCGTTCCATGAGCATCCAGGACACGCCCTCCGGCGTCGCCTTGTGGCGGCAGGTCGCCGACGGCATCGAGCGCGGCATCGCCGACGGCCGCTTTGCCGCCGGCGAAAAGCTGCCGGGCGAGATCGAGATCGCCGAAACCTACCGGGTCAACCGCCATACCGTGCGCCGGGCGCTCGCTACGCTCGCCGAGCGCGGCCTGGTGCGTGCCGAGCGCGGCAGCGGAACGTATGTCGAGGCGCAGCGCCTCGCCTATCCGCTGCGCTCGCGCACGCGATTTTCCGAAATCGTCGGCGCCGGCGGCCGCGAGCCGCGCGGCCAATTGATCGATGCCTCCGAGGAGCCCGCGACGCGCGAACTCGCCCGTGAGCTCGGACTGAGGACCGGCGCGTCCCTGGTCCGGATCGAATCGGTGCGACTCGCTGACCGCACACCGATCTGCGTCAGCACCAGTTGGCTTTCCGCCGATCGATTTCCGGGGGCCGGAGCAGTCTTCGCCAACGCTCGCTCGATGACCAAGCTGCTGGCGCATTACGGCGTTCGCGATTATCGCCGGGCCTCAACCCGCGTCACCGCTGGGATCGTGGACGCCACCGACGCCGCAAGGCTCGATCTCGCGCTCGGGCGTCCCGTTCTCGTGGTCGACAGTACCGACGTCGACACCGGCGGCAAGCCGCTCGTCACCAAGCGCTCACGTTTTGCAGCGGAGCGTGTCGAGTTTTTGGTGGAGAACAGCTAGATTCCGTAGGTGGGCAAGGGCGCTTAAGCGCCGTGCCCACCATCCACGATGACGCGCTTTGGTAGGTCGTGGCACAGAGCTAACATCCCTTTGCCCACCCGCTCCTGCCAGACCTCATCCTCAGGAGCGCGAAGCGCGTCTCGAAGGATGCAGCGGGACCGCATGTTCGAGCCGGCGCTTTCGCGCCTCCTCACCGTGAAGGGTCTAATGGTCGCTACGGAATCGTCACGCGACCGCGCGCTGTCCGATGACGGCAAAGCGCAATTTGCCCGAGATCCAATCGATCGCGGCTACCGCGATCAGGATCATCAGGATCAGGAACGAAACCTTCTGCCACTCCAGCACGCGGATCTGTTCGGCCAGTTGCAAGCCGATTCCGCCAGCGCCGACGATGCCGATGATGGTAGCCGAGCGGGTATTGGATTCGATGAAATAGAGCACCTGCCCCGCGATGACCGGCAATACCTGCGGCATCAGGCCGAATCGTATCTCGTGCAGCGCGGTGCCGCCGGATGCCCTGATACCCTCGACCTGCTTCTTGTCGGCGGCCTCGATCGCCTCGGAGAACAATTTGCCGAACGCCCCAAAATCCGACACCGCAATCGCCAGCACGCCCGCGAATGGTCCGAGGCCGACGACGTTGATCCACACCAGTGCCCAGATCAGCGTGTCGACGCCGCGGATCGAATCGAAAGCTCGGCGCACCGGGAGACGCAGCAAGCCGGAAGGAATGATGTTGCGGGCCGCCAGCAAGCTGACCGGCAACGCCGCGATGGCGGCGATGGTGGTGCCGAGCACTGCAATCGACAGAGTCTCCCCGAGCGCGGAAAGATAGGCCGGCAATGACGGTCCGGGATCCGGCGGGATCATCATCAAGGTGATCCAGCCGAGCTGGCTCAGGCCCGATAACAGCTTTGCAGGCGAAAAATCGAGATCGACGAGGCCGACCACGAAGATGGCGGAAGCGCCGACGATCATGGCCGGCATCGTCAGGCGCGCCGAAGCAGGCCTGTTGAAGACATCAGGATATTTCGCCCGCAACTGCTCCCGGTCCGGCTTCGGCAATTGGCTCATGCGCGGGCGTCCTTGCCAAACAAGCGGCCGCGCAGCCAGCCGGTGCTGATATCGATGATGAAGACCGTGACGATGATGGTCACGAGAATTGCGCTGACATCGGAATAGTAGAATTTCCGGATCGCGACCACGAGTTCCTGCCCGATGCCGCCAGCACCGACAAAACCCATCACCGACGCCTCGCGAACGTTGATCTCGAAGCGCAGCAAGGCGTAGCTGGCATAGCCGGCCGCCACTTGCGGCAACACGGCAAAGCGCATGCAGGACAGCCAGCTACCTCCCGTCGAACGCACGCCTTCGATCGGCTTCATATCGGCATTCTCGACGATCTCCGAGAACAGTTTGCCAAGCGCACCCGTCGAATGAATGGCAATCGCCAGCACGCCTGCCATCGGTCCAAGGCCGAATGCGATGACGAAGATCAGCGCAAACACGATGCCGGGGACGGTGCGCGCGAACTCCAGCAGGCGGCGGACGGCGAAGCGCAGCCACGGCGCCGGCGAGGTATTTTGGGCGGCGAAGAAATTCAGCGCAAAAGCAAAGACAGCCCCGATCATGGTGCCGACATAGCTGATCAGGATGGTCTCGCCGAGCATCCACAGCCATTTTCGCCAGCCCCAGAACCATTCGGCGGGATTGCTCCACACCCTCGTGCCATCCTCCAGCGTGAGAATCCGGTCGAAATAGCTGACGAAGTTGCCAAAGAACGTGAACAGCGTGCGCAGGTTAACTTCAGCGCCGATGGCCGCGATGACGAGCACTGCGAAAGCCGCCGCAGCCGCCAACATCAGCCGCAGCCGTTTGCGCGCCACGGCTTGACGATAGCTCTCATCGAGAGCCGCCAGTTGCGGGGCTGGAAGAATGGAAACGGCCGTTGTCATCTATGGGATGCCGAAGGAGCGTTGAACCGAAAAAGGCCGGGTCGCATGGACTCGGCCTAGTTCACCTTTACCGACCGATCAGGACGCCTTCTTCTTGCGAAGATTATCCACGAACTTGATCAACTCAATCGTGCCGTCCCAATCCTTAGTCGTGGCCGGATTAAAGCCTTTCTTCTGACCGTCCGACAGACGATCGAACGCAGCCTTGTCCTTGGTTGGCGCTTCGCTGAAGGCCTTGGCAATTGCGGTCTTCAGATCGGCCGGAAGGTCCGAATTATAGGCATAGGGTCCGTTGATGATCGGAGCCGATTTGTGGATGATCCGGAAGTCGTCCTTCTTCATCGGCGAACCGTCGGCGTTCTTCAGCATGCCCTTGTTCAGCATTTGGGCGAGCGTGGAATCGTCGTCGTTGGTCCACTGATTGGCAGCGACTTCGACGGTGCCCTGCGCCAGCGCCAGCATGGCATTCTCATGGCTGCCGGTGAAAACCACCTTGCCGAAATAGCCATCGGCATCCGAGATGCCGAGCTTATCGAGCTCGAAGCGCGGCACGTTGTTGCCCGACGTCGAATTCGGATCGACCAGGCCAAGGTTCTTGCCCTTCAGTTGATCGATATTCTTGTAAGAACTCGACGCCTTGACGAAGAACACCGAATAATAGCCGGTCGAGCCATCGGAATTGATGTCGTTGGCGAAGGCATCGGTCTTGACGCCGGTCAGACGGGCGCGGGCAAACGATGCCGAGCCGTAGCTGGCGATATGAATGTTGCCGGCGCGCTGCCCTTCGATGACAGCAGCGTAGTCGTTGGCGATGCGTAGCGTAACCTTGACGCCGAGCTCCTTGGAGAGATAGGCGACGAACGGCGTCCAGCGCTCAGTGACGCCTGAGGCGTTTTCAGCCGGCACCACCGCAAAAATCAGTTCCGGATATTTGCTCTTCCAATCCTGCGCCGAAGCGGAAGCGGTAAACGCCAGCGCGGCAACGCCGGCAAGAACGATACGACGAGTGATCATGGTGTGCCCTCTTGTTGTGGTTACGCCTTCGCCGTTGCAGAATTGCAGCGGCTACGCTGTACAGAAAAGGAAATCAGGCCGCAGCGGCGGCCGGAACGCCCGCACCGTCGGGTGCCTGCGCGGGCGCTGTGCCCATGACGTCGTTGGCTTCGAGATCGTAGAGCTCGCGCGCGATGCGGTCGGTCAGCGTCTCGGGCGCGCCGTCGAATACCACGCGTCCGGCCGCCATGCCGATCAGACGGTCGCAATAGTTCCGCGCCAGATCGAGCGAATGCAGGTTGCAGATCACGGTGATGCCGAAATGCTTATTGATGCGCAGCAGCGCATCCATCACGATCCGGGTGTTGCGGGGATCGAGCGAGGCGATCGGCTCGTCGGCGAGAATGATGTCGGGCTCCTGTACCAGCGCACGGGCGATCGCGACACGCTGCTGCTGGCCGCCGGAAAGCTGGTCGGCGCGCTGGGCGGCGATCGCAGCCATATCGAATTGCTCCAGCGCCGATATTGCCAGCGCCCTGTCCTCCTCGGGCCAAAGCTGCGTCAGCGAACGCCAGGACGGAATTTCCGCGAGCCGCCCCATCAGCACATTGGTGAGGACGTCGAGCCGGCCGACCAGATTGAACTGCTGGAAGATCATCGCGGAGCGCGCACGCCACTGCCGCAGCTCCTTGCCGCGCAACGCGGTCACGTCGACGCCTTCGAACAGGATACGGCCTTCAGAGGGCTCGGCGAGCCGATTGATCATCCGCAGCAGCGTCGATTTTCCGGCGCCGGAGCGGCCGATCACGCCGACGAAGCTGCCGGGCTGAATCGAAAATGACGCATTATCCACCGCGGCCTTGGTGCCGAACCGGCACGTCAAACCTTCCACCACCAGCATGCAATGCTCCAGAGTTCCTGCCGTGGAGCATCGCTATCGGCTCGATCTTACAGTTGTGTGACACCAGTGCTGTGTTGCGGCGTTCGTCCACAGCGGCCCGGCGTCACGCGTCCGTCATGATCCTGTCATCAAGCACATTGAAGACGAGCGGGTGCCCCTCTTCCCCGATTGCTGATGGACATTACCGATGGCCGGCAAGGTGCTTTCCACTGAACCATTGGTCGACCCCACCGCGTCGCTGCGCGACTGCCAGCTTGGCGCCTATACCGAAGTGGGCGCCCGGACCATCCTGCTCGAGGTCACGATGGCGGATTACTCCTATGTCGTGAACGACGCGCAGATCACCTATACGACAACAGGAAAATTCTGCTCGATCGCGGGCCATGACGCGGATCAACCCAGGCAATCATCCGATGCACCGGGCCTCGCAGGCGCATTTCACCTATCGCGCGAGTTCCTATTTTCCCGGCGAGAGCGACGATGCCGAGTTCTTTGCGTGGCGCCGCGGGCACCACGTCCATATCGGCCATGACGTCTGGATCGGCCATGGCGCGGTCATTCTGCCCGGCCGCTCGATCGGCACCGGCGCGGTGGTCGCAGCCGGCGCCATCGTGACCAAGGACGTTCCCGCCTATACGATCGTTGCAGGTAATCCGGCCCGGCCGGTCAGGCGTCGGTTTCCCGAATTGATTGCCGGCAGGCTAGCCGAGCTCGCATGGTGGGATTGGGACCATGAGACGCTTCGTCGCGCCCTGCCCGATTTCCGCAAGCTCGATATCGAGGGCTTTCTCGAAAAGTACGAATCGGCCGAACCATCCGGCCTCCCACAATTCAACCCGAGTGCCGCATCATGACCGAATTGTTCATTGAAGGTGGCCGGGCCCTGCTCGGCAACGAAATCGTCGAGACCGGCTTGCGGATCGCCGGCCGCGAGATCGCAGCCGTTGGTGCGGATACCAACCACGGCACCGGCACCGTCAATGCCGATGGCCTCCTGCTATTGCCTGGCATTGTCGATCTGCATGGCGATGCCTTCGAGCGGCAGATGATGCCGCGCCCCGGAATCGATTTCCCGATCGATGTGGCGCTGGTTGATAGCGACCGGCAAGCGATCAGCAACGGGATTACGACCGTCTATCATGCCACGACCTGGTCGTGGGAGCCCGGCCTGCGCAGCGCAGAGAATGCGCGAAAACTGCTGGAATCGATCGAGCAGATGCGCCCGCAGCTCGCCGCCGACACCCGCTTCCATCTGCGGCACGAGACCTACAATCTCGATGCGGAAAGCGAGATCATCGACTGGCTGTCGGAGGGGCGCGTCGACCTGTTCGCGTTCAACGACCATATGGACTCAACGGTCGCCAGCCTCGCCAAGCCGCAGAAGCGCAGCCGAATGGTCGAACGCACGGGTCTCACCAATGAGGCGTTCGATCGCCTCGTGCAAAGCGTGGTTTCCCACAGCCACGATGTGCCGGCTTCGATCGCTCGCCTGGCGCAGGCGGCGCGCGCGGCAAACGTCCGGATGCTTTCGCATGACGACGAAAGCCCGGCGATGCGGCAGGCTTTTCGCGCGCAAGGTGTTGCCGTCGCCGAATTTCCGGTCAACGAGGAAACTGCCCGCGAGGCTGCGGAAGCCGGCGACTTCATCGTGTTCGGCGCGCCCAATGTCGTGCGCGGCGGCAGCCACACCGGCTGGACCAGGGCATCCGACATGATCGCCAAGGGCCTGTGTTCGATCCTGGCCTCGGACTATTACTATCCCGCGCCGCTATTGGCGGCATTCCGGCTTGCGGCGGACGGCGTTCTGCCGCTGACCGCAGCATGGCCATTGATCTCGGAGGCACCGGCGCGCGCCGCCGGCCTTGCCGATCGCGGCATGCTCGCCACCGGGCAGCGCGCCGACATCATTCTCGTCGATGACACGGTGCCGTTGCGGCCGCGAATCGTCGCGGTCGTTGCCGCGGGGCGTCTCGTACATCTGACGGACGCGAACCGTCTCGTCCGTTCATCCATCGTTCCGCGCAAGGCAGTTGCAGCCGCGTGAGGCGGCCCTATTCTGGCGCAATGGCAAATCTCTCCCGTTACGCAATCTATTATACCGCCACGCCCGATAGCGTGCTTGACCGGTTCGGCGCCTCTCTGCTCGGCTACGACGCTTACAGCGGCGAAGACCTGCCCTTTCCGGATGGACTCCCGTTGGATTGGCGCGACCTGACGCACGATCCGCGCAAATACGGCTTTCACGCCACGCTGAAGGCGCCGATGGCACTCGCCGACGGCAAGGCGGAGGCGCAGCTCGCCGCGGCCTGCGAATTGTTCGCCGATCTGGTCCGGCCGGTGCCAGTGATCCAACCGCTCGTCGATTCGATCAGCGGTTTCATCGCTGTAATTCCTGCCGAACCGTCGGCAGATCTCGACCTGCTCGCCGCTCAGGCGACCAGGGCATTCGATTCGTTCCGTGCCCAACTCAGCGCGGAAGATCGCGCACGGCGCAATCCGGCCGCGCTGACGCCGCGCCAGCGCGACTATCTCGACCGCTGGGGCTACCCTTACGTCTTCGATGAATTTCGCTTCCACATGACACTGACCGGACGGCTTCCCGCCGAACGGCGCGAGCATGTTGTGGCGATGCTGCGCAGCAGGTTTTCCGCAACCGGCATGGAGATGCTCGCGATCGACGCCATCGCCCTGTGCCGTCAAGATAATCCGAATTCGCGCTTTCGGGTCATCGGCCGCTGGCAATTGCGCGGCTGACGCCTGCGCTCACTCCGCCAGCGCCTCTTTCCGCGTTTTCAGTATTTCCGGCGACAGCATCGCGAGCAACAGAATGGCGACGATGCCCAGGATAACCGCGCTGATCGGCCGCGATAGAAAGACGGTGAAATCGCCGTCCGCAATCAACATCGTGCGCCGGAAGTTTTCCTCCAATTGCGGGCCGAGCACGAGCCCGAGCAGCAGCGGCGCCGGCTCGACGCCGATCTCGATGAAGAAATAGCCGATCATGGCGCAGCCCATCATCAGCCAGACATTGAACAGGCTGTTGGCGATCCCGTAAGTACCGATGCAGCAGAACAGAACGATGGCAGGAAACAGCAAGCGGTAGGGAATCTTCAGCATCGAGACCCACAGGCCGACTAGCGGCAGGTTGATGACCAGCAGCATCAGGTTGCCAACCCACATGCTGGCTATGACGCCCCAGACGAGCTTCGGCTGCTCGGTCATGATCTGCGGACCGGGTTGTATGCCCTGCATCATCAGCGCGCCGATCATCAGCGCCATCAGGGCGTTGGCGGGAATGCCGAGCGTCAGCAGCGGAATGAAGCTGGTCTGCGCGCCGGCATTGTTGGCGGCCTCCGGGCCGGCAACGCCCTCGATGGCGCCTTTGCCGAAGCGCGAGGGATCGCGGGCGAGCTTCTTCTCCAGAGCGTAAGAGGAGAACGGCGGAAGCGCAGCACCCCCGCCGGGCAATACGCCCAGCACGGAGCCCAGCGCAGTGCCGCGTACCATGGCCGGAAAAGCCGCCCGCAAATCCTCCCGGCTCGGGATCAGGCTGCGGATCGACTGGCTGACGACACGGCGCTCGGCGGGTCTCTCCAGATTGGCGATGATTTCACCCAGCCCGAACAGGCCCATCGCGATCGGCACGAAATCAAGACCGTCCGACAGCGCGGCAATGCCGAAGGTCATGCGCGCGACGCCCGAGCTCACATCGATCCCGACCAGGCCGAGCAACAGCCCCAGCAGCACCATCGCCAGCGATTTGGCGACCGAGCCATGCGCGAGCACAACCGCGGCAATCAGACCGAGCACCAGGAGACTGAAATATTCGACGGCGGTGAATTTGAGCGCCAGCACCGACAGCGGGACGCTGAGTACCGCGATGACGATCGTCGCCATCGTGCCGGCAAAGAACGAGGCGATCGCGGCAATGGCGAGCGCGGTTCCGGCCCTGCCCTGCTTGGCCATCTCGTGACCGTCGATACAGGTAACGACCGATGACGTCTCGCCCGGCACATTGACCAGGATGGCGGTGGTCGAGCCGCCATATTGCGCGCCGTAGAAGATGCCGGCCAGCATGATCATGGCGCTGTCAGGCGAGAGGCCGAAGGTGAAGGGCAACAGCAACGCCACCGTCGGAATCGGACCGATGCCGGGCAGCACGCCGATCGCGGTCCCGATGACCACGCCGATCAGGCAGAACAGCAGATTGTTGAGTTGGAGGGCCGTCGAAAGACCCATCAGCAGATTGTCAAAGAGTTCCATATGCGTCTGCCTGCGAAGCGCGCCGCCCTAGCGGGGCCAGATCGGGATCGGCAAGCCCAGCAACTTGACGAACAGAAGAACCGCGGCACCTGAGAGCACGACGGCAAACGCCACGGTTTCGACGAGCCGCCCTTCCCGCGTGGCGAAGCTCGCGAGAATCACGGCGGCGACGGAGGCGATCGCGAGGCCAAGGCGCTCGGCCGTCAGCGCGAAAACGCCGACGGAAGCCAGGATAGCCAGCAGCGGCCGCAACTGAACCGGCGCAATACCGCGGCCCGCGCGCCAGAGCCCGCGCCCGCTGAAAAAAAGGCCGAACGCCATCAGCGCGAGTGCGACGACGCGGGGCATGTAGCCCGGCCCCATGTCGGCCGCGTGACCAATCACCAGGTTGCGCGTGGCAACGAGCGTACCTGTGGCCACCGCCACGAGGAACAGGCCAAACAGCAGGTCCTGCAGGTCGATCCGGGAACGTGTCATCCGCCTGCCCTCAGCTACCCTTGATGCCAGCCTCGCGAATGATTGTGCCCCAGCGTGTCGTCGCGTCCTTGAGCCAATCGCGGAATTCCTCCGGCGATTGGGCGCGCACCACGCCACCCTGCTCGGCGATCTTCTGCTGAATCTCAGGCATCTCGAGGATTTTGCGGATTTCGGCGTTCAACCGCGCGATCATGGCGGGCGGCGTGCCGCCGGTGGTCAGGATACCCTGCCATGTCCCGGCATCGCCGCCGGGCAGGCCCGCCTCCTTGAAGGTCGGCAGATCGGGAGCCGACGCCACCCGTTGCTCGCCGGTGACGGCAAGTCCGGTGAGCTGCTTGTTCACGACGAACGGCAATGTTGCGGTGGCGCCGTTGATGATCACGTTGCTTTCGCCTGATACGACCGCGCGAGAGGCGGCCGCCCCACCCTTGTAGGGAACGTTTTTCCACTGAATCCCGAGTTGCTTTGCCATCGCCACGGCCGTGATGTGCGTAGCGCCACCGACGCCGGAATTGGCGATCGTGAGCTTGTTCGGATTGGCCTTGGCGTATTCGATCAATTCCGTCGGCGACTTCACTGCAAGCGATTCATGAACGGCCAGGACGTACGGGCCGAACATCACCATGGAGATGGGCGCAAGGTCCTTCTGAACGTCGAACGTGAGATCGGAGAACAGGCTCGGCGCCGTCGCCAGCGAGCCGACATCCATCAGCAACAGGGTATGTCCGTCAGGCTGCGCCTTGGCGACGGCGTCGGCCCCGAGATTGCCGGCCGCGCCAGGCTTGTTCTCGACCACGACCGACTGCCCGATCGCGGCGGATAGTTTTGGGCTGATCAGGCGCGCCAGGATGTCCGAGGTTCCGCCGGGAGCGAACGGCACGATCAGCCGCACCGGCCGCTCGAAATTCTGAGCCCCAGCCCCGCTTGGCGCCAAGGCACACACCGTAAGGACAGCGGCGGCGATCGCCTGGGCGAGAGATGGCATGGACATCCTTCTTCCTCCGTTTCAAAGCGCAGTTCAGCGCGTTCCCGCCGTTTCACCGGCTGGCTGCAGGCCTCCGAGGCTGCGTTGAGGGAGGAAGATAGGTCACGGGCAAGGTCGCCCATGAATTAGTCTGCGGATAGGTCGATACCTTTTTTGGATGGATCGGCCGCGCATCAGCCGATAGAAGCAGGACATCCGGCGGGTGCCGCCCCCTCGTCTCAGGTCGAAGATTCAAATTTCATGTTTGAGTTGAGCCAGTTGCGCTGCTTCGTTGCAGTTGCGGAAGAACTGCATTTCGGGCGCGCGGCGCTGCGGCTGAACATGACGCAGCCGCCGCTCAGCCGGCAGATCCAGATTCTCGAACGCGTCCTCGATGTGAGACTGCTGGAACGCAGCAACCGGGCCGTCCGGCTGACGCCCGCGGGGCAGCGTTTTCTGGTGGATGCGCGGCATCTCCTCAAGCTCGCCGAAAGCGCGGCCGTGCTGGCCCGCCGGATGGCAAGCGGCAAGGCCGGATCGATCAATATCGGTTTCACGGCGACATCCGCCTACAGCTACGTGCCGGCGCTGGTCGCGGCCTGCCGGCGTGAACTGCCCGATGTCGAGATCTCGCTGAAGGAAATGGTTTCCAGCGAGCAACTCAAGCGACTCGATTCCGGCGAGATCGATATCGGCCTGCTCCGCCCGCCGATTCCGCGCGGTAATCTTGATGCCTTTCGTGTGACGGCGGAGCCGCTGGTCACAGCACTGCCGGGCGACCACCCGCTGGCGAAGGCGGCCGAGCTCCGTCTGGAGGATCTCGCACGCGAGCCCTTCATCATGTACGAGCCCTATGAGGCCCGCTATTTTCACGATCTCCTGGTCGAGCTGTTTTCACGCGCAGGTCTGGTGCCGAATTACGCGCAGCATCTTGCTCAGATCCATTCGATCCTCGCCATGGTGCATTCGGGCGTCGGCGTGGCGTTAGTTCCCGAGGCCGCGGCGAATCTGCGCTTCAGCGGCGTAGTGCTGCGGCCCGTCCTGATGCAGTGGCAGCGGCCGGCCGAATTGTTCTTTGTTCGGCGCGGTGACAATGACAATCCGCTTCTTCCCGTTATTGCCGGAGTTGCCCGAGACCTTGCCGCCCAGCCCGGCTCGATCCAATCAATGGATCGATCGATACAGTGATTGGGTCTCCGTCCGTGGCGATCTTGCATTAATCCTTCGGCGTAAGCCGCTGAAGGATCAGAGCATGAGCAGGATGACCCCCAAGGAGATGGCCAGCCGGATCGGCGATGGCCTGCTGTCGTTCCCCGTCACACCGTTTCGGCCCGACAACACGTTCGACGAGAGCCGCTACCGCTCCAATCTCGACTGGCTGTGTGGGTATGAGGTGGCGGGACTCTTTGCCGCCGGCGGCACCGGCGAATTCTTCTCGCTGAGCCCGGCCGAGGTCGCGAAGGTGGTGGCAACGGCTGTGGACGAGACCAAGGGACGCGTGCCAGTGCTCGCCGGGATCGGCCATGGCACCGCGATGGCGACGCAACTTGCCATTGGGGTCGACGCGGCTGGCGCCGACGGTGTGTTGCTGCTGCCGCCTTATCTGGTCTTTTCGGAGCAGGAAGGACTGGCGGCGCATATCGAGGCGGTGTGCAACGCCACCAAGCTCGGCGTCATCGTCTATAACCGGGACAATGCGATCCTGAACGAGGATACGCTCGAAAAGCTGTGCCAGCGCTGCCCCAACCTGGTCGGCTATAAAGATGGTATCGGCGACATCGAGCTGATGACCCGTATCCATCTGCGCATGGGCGACCGGCTGACCTATATCGGCGGGCTGCCCACCGCCGAGACCTTTGCACTGCCTTATCTGGAAATGGGCGTAACCACTTATTCCTCCGCCGTATTCAATTTCGTTCCGGAGTTCTCGACCAAGTTCTACGCGGCCGTGCGGCGCCGCGACCGCGAAACGGTGCAGGCCGGGCTGCGCGACTTCATCCTTCCGCTGATCGCGATCCGCAACCGCAAACGCGGCTATGCCGTCTCGATCATCAAGGCCGGCATGAAGGTGATCGGCCGTGACAGCGGCCATGTCCGCTCGCCACTGACGGACCTGACGCCGGCCGAGACTGAGGAATTGGCGGCGCTCGTCGCGCGTCTCGAAACCAGCGAGTTCGCAAAGCGAGAACTGGCAGCGGCCTAGAGCCTGAAGCAAGCTTGGTGATCCGTCACCCTGAGGCCGCCGTGCGCAGCGCGGCCCTCGAAGGGCGACGGCCACCAGCGGGGCCGCTCATCCTTCGAGGCCCGCTCCGCTCGCAGCTCAGGATGACGGAGATAATGCAAGGGCCTATCGCCGCTGGTTGTAAACGTCCAGGCAGACCGCACCGAGCAGCACCAGGCCCTTGATCACCTGCTGATAGTCGATGCCGATGCCGAGGATCGACATGCCGTTGTTCATGACGCCCATGATCATGGCCCCGATCACCGCGCCGCCGACCTTGCCGACGCCGCCATAGGCAGACGCGCCGCCGATGAAGCAGGCGGCGATGACGTCGAGCTCGAAGCCGGCGCCGGCCTTCGGCGTCGCCGTATTGAGCCGCGCGGCGAACACGAGGCCGGCGAGTGCCGCCAGCACGCCCATATTGACGAAGGTCAAAAACGTCAGCCGTTCGGTCTTGATGCCGGACAGGCTCGCGGCCCTGGCGTTGCCGCCGATGGCATAGATATGACGGCCGATCACGGTGCGGGTGGTGACGAAGCCATAAAGCGCGATCAGCGCCGTCATGATCACCAGCACGTTGGGCAAACCGCGATGCGAGGCGATCAGTCCCGCAAAGAACACGATCACGGCGAACAGCACCGCGCTCTTGGCAACGAAGAAACCAAACGGCTCCACTTCGATGCCGTGCGACGCCTGCCGCGCGCGGCTCTTGGCGCTGGTATAGACAAGGGCCACCGCCAACACCGCACCGATCAATAGCGACGTCGGATAGAGCGTGCCTGCACCGGGAAACAGTTCGGGAATGAACCCCGAGGACAGTTTCTGGAAGGTCGGCGGAAATGGCCCGACCGACTGACCCGCCAGGATGGCAAGCGCAAGTCCCTTGAACACCAGCATGCCGGCCAGCGTCACGATAAAGGACGGGATCTTGAAATAGGCAATCCAATAGCCCTGCGCGGCGCCGATCAGGGCGCCGACCAGCAGGCAGGCGATAAAGGCCAGCGGATAGGCAACGTGATAGCGCACCATCAGCACGGCAGCGACGGCGCCGACGAAGCCGGCGACCGAGCCGACCGACAGATCGATATGGCCGGTGACGATGATCAGCAGCATGCCGAGCGCCATGATCACGATGTAGCTGTTCTGCAGAACCAGATTGGTCAGGTTCAGGGGCTGCAGCAGCGTGCCGTCGGTCATGACCTGGAAGAACAGCATGATCGCAAACAGCGACAGCAGCATGCCGTAGCTGCGCAAATTGTTCTTGATGAAGCCGGTGTGCCCGGGCAGCGCAACCGTCTTGTCGGTCATGGCCGCAAGTCTCCCTGAAGTACCTTCTTGTCGATTTTCTTGTTGCGCATGATGGCGCGCATGATCCTTTCCTGGGTGGCTTCTGCGGCGGTGAATTCCCCGACGAACGCGCCGTCATTCATCACGCAGATACGGTCGCAGACACCGAGCAGTTCCGGCATTTCCGACGAGATCATCACCACCCCCTTGCCCGCTTCGGCAAGCTCGTTGATGATACAATAGATTTCGTATTTTGCCCCGACATCGATGCCGCGCGTCGGCTCGTCGAGGATTAATACTTTCGGATCGGTCATCAGCCACTTCGACAGCACCACCTTCTGCTGGTTGCCGCCGGAGAGCTGGCCGGTCTCCTGATAGACGTCGGAACAACGGATCCGCATCCGGTTGCGGTACTCGCTCGCGACACGCAGCTCGGACATGTCATCGATCATGCCCTGCCGCGCCACGCGGTCAAGACTCGCCAGCGTAATGTTCTTGCGGACGTCGGCATCCAGGATCAAGCCGAGCTGCTTGCGATCCTCGGTGACGTAAGCGAGGCCGGCGTCGATCGCCGCCGCCACGCTCGACAAATTGACCTCCCTTCGGTCGAGCCAGATACGCCCACTGATCCGCTCCCCCCAGGCGCGGCCGAATAGGCTCATGGCGAATTCGGTGCGGCCGGCACCCATCAGCCCGGCGATCCCAACCACCTCGCCGCGCCGGACCTCGAAATCGACGCCCTTTATCACCCGGCGATCCCTGTGCAGCGGGTGGTGCACCGTCCAATCCTGCACGGCGAAGACCGGTTGTCCGATCGTGGCGGTGCGTTGCGGAAAGCGATGGGCCAAGTCGCGGTTGACCATGCTGCGGATAATCCGGTCCTCTTCCACCGGCTCGGCCCGGCAATCGATGCTGTCGACCGTGCGGCCGTCGCGCAGCACTGTGATCCGGTCGGCGACGCGGGCGACCTCCGACAATTTGTGCGAGATCAGGATCGAAGCGATGCCCTGGGTGCGGAATGCAAGCAGGCGATCCAAAAGCGCAGCGCTGTCGTTTTCGTTCAGACTCGCGGTCGGCTCGTCGAGGATCAGCAACCGCACCCTCTTGGACAAGGCCTTGGCAATCTCAACCAATTGCTGCTTGCCGACGCCGAGATCCGTCACCAAGGTATCGGGCATCTCGGTGAGGCCGACCTGCGCGAGCAACTCCTGGGTCCGGCGGTAGACCGTGTCGCGGTCGATCACGCCAAGACGTGACGGCGGATGCGACAGGAAGATGTTCTCCGCGATCGACATCAACGGAATCAGCGCCAATTCCTGGTGGATGATGATGATGCCAAGGGCTTCGGAATCGTTGACATCGCGGAAGCGCCGCTCCTCGCCGTCGAATATGATGCTGCCCTCATAATCGCCGTAGGGATAGACGCCGCTGAGAACCTTCATCAGGGTCGACTTGCCGGCGCCGTTCTCGCCGACCAGCGCATGGATCTGCCCCACTTCTACCGTGAAGTTGACGTCGCGCAGGGCCTGCACGCCGGCAAAGCTCTTGCTTACCCCGCGCATTTCGAGAATTGCGGTCATCGCGCCATCACGTCCCTTGTCTGTCTACCCCGTAGCGGTCGCTCACAGGCAGAGGGCGGCGCCGGTCATCGCCGGCGCCGCCTCCCGCTCAGTCGAACTGCGAACGCTTGTAGTAACCGCTGTCGATCAGCACCTTCTCCCAGTTGCTCTTGTCGACGACAACAGGCTTCAGGAGATAGGACGGTACCACCTTGACGCCGTTGTTATAGGTCTTGGTATCGTTGACGGTCACTTCCTTGCCGCTGAGCGCCGCATCCACCATGTCGGCCGTAACACGGGCGAGATCGCGAGTATCCTTGAAGATCGTCGAATATTGTTCGCCGCGCAGCATCGACTTGATCGACGGCACCTCGGCATCCTGGCCGCTGACAACAGGCATCGGCATGTTGCCGCTGCCGTAGCCTACTCCCTTCAGCGATGAGAGAATCCCGATCGAGAGGCCGTCATAGGGCGAGAGCACCGCATCGACCCGCTTGCGGCCGTAAAACGCGCTCAGGAGGTTATCCATGCGTGCCTGGGCGGTGGCGCCGTCCCAGCGCAGCGTCGAGACCTTGTCCATGCCCATCTGGCCGCTGGCGACCACCAGCTTGCCCTTGTCGATATAGGGCTGCAGCACCGACATCGAGCCGTTGTAGAAGAAGTAGGCGTTGTTGTCGTCCGGCGAGCCGCCGAACAGTTCAATGTTGAAGGGGCCCTTGCCTTCCTTCAAGCCCAACGCCTGCTCGATCGACTGCGCCTGCAGCACGCCGACCTGAAAATTGTCGAAGGTGGCGTAGTAATCGACATTGGGCGTGTCGCGGATCAGACGGTCATAGGCGATCACGATGATCCCCTTGGCCTTGGCCTGCTTCAGCACGTCGGACAGTGTGGTGCCGTCGATCGCCGCAATCACCAGCACCTTGGCGCCCTTGGTTACCATGTTCTCGACTTGCGAGAGCTGGTTCGGAATGTCGTCCTCGGCATATTGCAGGTCGGTGCCGTAGCCGCGCTCTTTAAGGATCTTGACGATGTTGTTGCCATCGTCGATCCAGCGCGCCGACGATTTGGTCGGCATGGCGATGCCAACGGTCCCCTTGCTTTGCGCGAACGCGCCGGTCACCGCCGTCGTGGCCATGGTGGCTGCCAGCGCAAGGGCCGACAAAGTGGTCTTCAGACTAGTCATGCTTCACTCCCTTGATCATCGAGGATCTGTGGTTCCTGGATTGTCGGACCGCTCAATCGCGGTTCTTGAAACTCGGTCGTTCTGCGCGTTTGTGCCGCGCCCTCGTCTTCCTCCATCAATCCGTTGCAAGTTTGACGTCTGGTTCAGGGCGGCCGCGCGCCGCAACCTCGAGCACGAAGGTGCGGCCATGATCGGGATCGGCGCGTTTCGCGTCATCCGCCATCCCCTGCCAGGCCGAGGTAGCGAGCAGGCGCGAAAAATCCTGCCCGATGAAAGCGGGACAGCTCGATTGCCGTGCCGGGACACGGAGACTGCGCAGATGCTCGCCTTGCGGGCTGTAGACGTCAATGCAGCCGCCGCCCCAGCGCGCGTTCCAGATCAGCCCGTCGGCATCGACCACCGCACCGTCGATGCCGCCGCCGCTCCGCCGGGTGACCAACACGGTCGGCTCGGCCTGCGGCAGACCCGTCGCCGCGTCGAGATCGACGCGGAATAGCACGTTCTCCCCTGTGTCAGCGAAGTAGCCGATAGTCCCGTCCGGCGAGAAGCAGATCGCATTCGGGATCGTGACATTGCCGTAGAGGCGCGACAGCTCGCCGCCGTGCAGCGCATAGATGGCGCCCAGTCCCCGCTCGGCTTGGCGGCCCATGGTGCCGATCCAGAATGTGCCGGACGGGTGCACCCGTGCATCGTTCGAGCGCGTGGCGACATTGTCGGCTTCGAGCGAACGGTACAGCGCCATCCGTCCATCCGCCGTATCGCGGATATAAAGACCATCATCAGCAACGAGAAGCTGACGATGCGTATCGATCCGCCCAAGCGCACTGCCCATTACGCCAAGGGAATGGATGGTGATCCGCCCCGAATCAAGCCGTGCCTCGAACAGCCGGCGTTCGAGGATATCGAACCACCAGGCGGTATCGGTGGCGACGTCGTAGGTCGGCCCCTCGCCAAGATGGCACCGCTCGCTGCAAAGAACGGTCGTCGGCACCTCTTCCATCTTGTGACCACCGATCATCGCCCGCTCCCTCCGGGCAACTCTACCGCGGATTGTGTCCCGATTGCGCCCTGGATCGCGTGCGTGAAACGATACAGCGTGGTGTGGCGATAGATCTCGCCCGGCGAAAGTCGTGCCGTCGGAAAGTCCGGTCGATTGGGCGTATCGGGCCACGCGTGCGGCTCGAGGCAAATGGCATCGGACTGCCGATAGAGACGGCCGCCTTTTCCAGCGATGGAGCCATCAAGGAAGTTTCCGGAATAGACCTGCAGGCCGGGCTGGTTGGTGAACAGTTCGAGCACGCGGCCGGATGTTGGCGCTGCTAGCCGCGCGGCAAAGCGCGCGTCGTCGCTTGACGGCGCGAGGCAGAAATTATGGTCATAACCGCGGCCCACGCGCAGTTGCGGATGGTCGTTGCGGATCCGCGTGCCGATCTCGACGCCGGCACGAAAGTCGAACGGCGTATCCTCCACCGCGGAAGGTGGCTGCGGCAGCGGGATCGCGCCGGCATCGATGGCGAGGAAATGATCCGCCGCCACGGTGAGGCGATGATCGAGAATGTTTTGGCCGGAGCACGCACCGGACAGATTAAAGAAGCTGTGATTGGTGAGATTGACCACAGTGATGCGATCGGTCCGCGCCGTCATGTCGAGGGAGAGTTCCATCGGGCCTGTGAGGCGCCAGGTCACTTCCACGTCGAGCGCGCCGGGATATCCCTCCTCACCATCGGCGCTGCTGTAGGCGAGCGTCACGGCCGGACGGTTTCCATCCTCGATCCGAACTATCCGCCAGTTGCGACGATCGAAGCCCTCAAGCCCGCCATGCAACGAATTAGATCCGTTATTGGCCGCGAGCTGCACCTCAGCACCGTCGAGCATAAAGCGCGCGCCGGCGATCCGGTTGGCGTAACGCCCGATCGTCGCGCCGAAAAACTGCCGCCGGGCGAGATATCCTTCGAAGGAGTCATGACCGAGCACGATATCGTCGCGGCGTCCGGCAACATCCGGCACCAGCAAGGCCTGTAGGCTTGCACCATAGGTGATGATGCGCGCTTCCAGTCCGCCGTCGCATTGCAACAGGACACGCTCGACTTCGCTGCCGTCAGGCAACACGCCGAAGCGCGAACGCGCCACACGCGGAACGGACGGCATGTTCATGGCTCGTCCTCGTATGGCTCAACCGTGCGCCGCCGCCCCAGCAGGAACGCGTCGGCGACGAGTTGCAGCGGCGCAAGATCGACGTCGCTCTCGCCGGTTGCGGCGAGTTCGCGGAAGCGGCGATAGAGCCCGGCATATTCGGCGTCCGCGGCATCGACCAGCTGGGTACCCGCTGCCCTCAACCTCGCCCCGCCCATGGACAGGGTGACCGGGCCGCCGTCGGTATCGAGATCAATGTCCCAGCTTTGCGGGCCGGTCTGCCGGAAGTCGAATTCGGCGGTGATCTTCAGCCCCTGCGCGTCACTTAGCGCAAGGCGCGCGGCGATAGGCGCCTCGCGATTGGCGGGGAATGCGAGTTCGGCCGAGGTCACGAATAATGGTTGCGGCAAGATCCGCGTCAGGATCGAAAGCGCATTGATGCCGGGGTCGAACACGCCGAGCCCGCCCGGCTCAAAGATCCAGGCCTGTCCGGGATGCCAGACCCGCACGTCTTCTTTCCACGTTATTTTGATAGCGGTGACCTTCCGGCCGGCCAGCAATTGCCGCGCCGGCTCGACCGCCGGAGCGAAGCGCGAGTGCCACGTGGCGAACAGCGTGCGTTGCGCGGTCGTAGCTGCGCTGACGAGCGGATTGATTTCGGCCACCGTGGCACCGGGTGGCTTCTCCAGCATCACATGCTTGCCAGCGGCCAGCGCCGTCGCCGCCTGCGCGTGGCGGACCTGCGGCGGCGTGCATAGCGCCACCGCGTCGATCGGCGGGCCGTCGCTTAAGAGTTCATCGAGCGTCGCCGCGTGCGCCACGCCGGGAAGCGAGGCATTGCGGCTGGCAACCGCAACCAGTTCCACGCCGTCGGTTGCAGCGATCGCCGGCACGTGCTGGTCGCGTGCGATCTTGCCGAAACCGACGATGGCGACGCGAAGCGGGCTCATGCTTTTTCTCCAGGCTCGACCACCGCCGGGGTCGCAGGCGCGGCGCCGGACGATGCCGGAGCGCCCCCCTCGTGGCGGCGCAATCCATTGTAGATCACCTCAGCCATGGCCGCGCTCGCCGCCTCGGCATCTCCTCCAGCGATCGCATCGACAATACGCTGGTGCCATAACAGCACCGTCTCGCGGTCCTGCGTTTCGACCGGCGCGCTGAGCAGGAAGGAGGCCCGCAACGCCGCCTCGATGACGTTACCGATCGAGCGCATGAACAGATTGCCGGAGGCATTGGCGACGGCCAGGTGCAAGGCAAGATCGCCATCGGCAAAGCCAACGGAGTCGGAGGCCTCGCGCCGCATCCGCTCCATGCTCCGGTGCAGTTCGGCGATGTCGGCTTCCGAGCGCCGGGCCGCCGCCAGCGCGGCAGCGCGCGGCTCGACCGCGAGCCGGATTTCGGCGAGATCGTTGAGAAAGCGCCGGTCGATGCCGGCATCGAGATGCCAGGCCAGCACGTCGGCGTCGAACATGTTCCAGGCGCCGCGCTCGCGCACCACGGTGCCGACCCGCGCCTTGGTGGTGAGCAGCCCCTTCGCGACTAGGGTCTTGACGCTCTCGCGCAACACCGGCCGCGATACGCCGAACATCGCGGTGAGTTCGGCATCGCCCGGCAGGCGGGCACCCTCGGCGTAGCGGCCGGCAATGATGTCGACGCCAACACTGCGGGCAACCTCGGCGTGGTTGGAATGCGCGCGCCGCGTCGGAATGACGACAAGCCGGGAGGTCATGATTTGAGGACTCCTGCCTTGCGGGGGCCGGCGCGGCTGGCAATGCCCAGCATGGCCTGCTGCAGGGCGATGAACGCGAAAAGCAGGATACCGGTCACGATCTTGGTCCACCAGCTCGACAAGGTTCCATCGAAATTGATGTAGGTCTGGATCAGACCCTGAATCAGCACGCCGAGCAACGTGCCGGCGACCGAGCCCTGGCCGCCGGTCAGCAGGGTGCCGCCGATCACCACGGCGGCAATCGAATCGAGCTCGACACCGACGGCGGACAGCGAGTAGCCCGCCGCCGTGTAAAACGAGAATACGATGCCGGCGAGACCGGCAAGGACGCTCGACAGCATATAGATGCGCACCGTCATCGACCCGACCGGAATGCCCATCAGCGCGGTGGTCGCGCGGCTGCCGCCGAGCGCATAGACGTTGGCCCCGAAGCGCGTGAAATGCAGCAGCGCCGCGCCTGCCGCGACCACCGCGAGCATGATGAGGGCAATGGCGGTAAGCCGGCCTCCCCCAGGCAGTCGCAGCGCGAAATCCGACACCGTCGAATAGAGCGGCGCGGTGATCGGCGTCGATTCCGTCGACATCAGGAAGCTGGCACCGCGGGCGAGGAACATGCCCGCCAGCGTGACGATGAAAGGCGGCATGTCGAAGACGTGGATGATGGCGCCCATGGCCGCGCCAAAGGCGGCGCACAGCAGCAGGATCGCCGCGAAGGCGACCAGCGGCGGCACGCCGAGGCGCTCGATCGCCAGCGCAACGAAGACGGTAGTGAAGCCGATCACCGAGCCGACCGACAAGTCGATGCCCCCGGAAATGATCACAAACGTCATGCCGGTGGCGACGATGCCGAGGAAGGCATTGTCGGTCAGCAGATTGGCGGCCACCCGGGTGGAGGCGAAATTGGGGAATTGCGCCGTGCAGAGCGCAAATCCGGCGACAAAAACCATGGCTGTTATCGCGACCGGCGGAAGCCCCCTCATTGGCGGGCCCTCCCAAGCACGGCCCCGGCGCTCGCGAAGCGCGGCGACTGCAGCAGCAGGACGACCAGCACGACGGCCGCCTTTACCAGGAGATTGAACTCCGGCGGATAGCCCGACAGCAAAATTCCGGTATTCATGGCCTGGATGATCAAGGCGCCGACCATCGCCAGCACCAGGCTGAAGCGTCCGCCGAACAGCGAGGTGCCGCCGATCACGACCGCCAGAATGGCGTCGAGCTCGAGCCACAGCCCGGCATTATTGGCATCCGCGCCCATGATGTCGGCGGCGGCGATGATGCCGGCAAGCGCGGCGCACAGGCCGCACCACACATAGACCGCGAGGATCATGGCGCGCGTGCCGATCCCCGCCAGTTCGCTCGCCCTTGCATTGCCGCCGGTCGCCTCGATCAACAGGCCAAGCGCCGAACCACGGACCACCGCACCGGTGATAACCAGCATACCGAGCTCGACAGCGACCGGCGCCGGAACGCCAAGCACGGCGCCATTGCCGAGCCAGACCAGGTCGGGCGCGGTGAAAGTGACGATCCGGCCTTCCGTGATGAGCTGCGCGACGCCGCGGCCGGCCACCATCAGGATCAGAGTGGCGACGATCGGCTGGATACCGAGCACCGCCACGAGAAAGCCGTTCCATAGCCCGCACAGCAGCCCGGCGCCGAGGGCTGCGGCGAGCGCCACAGGCATACCGTGGGCGTCGGCGAGGCTCGCAGCAATCGCGCCGGCTATCGCCATGACGGCCCCTACCGACAGGTCGATGCCGCGCGTCGCGATGACCAGCACCATGCCCAGAGAAAGCAGCGCGACCGGCGCGCCGCGGTTGAGAACATCGATCAGGCTGCCGAACAGGCGCCCGTCCTGCATTCGCAGATCGAAGAATTGCGGCGAGACGGCGCGGTCGAGCGCGAGGATCACCAGCAAGGCGATGATCTGGGCAAGGCCGCGGCTTTGCAGCAGTCTTTGCATCATGCTTGCCCGGCTTCCGCACCGGCGGTGCCGGTGGCGGCAATTGCCGCCAGAACATTGGAGACGTCGATGGCTTCCCCTTCCAGCTCATCGATATGGGCACGGTCGCGCAGCACGATCACCCTGTCGGAATAGGTCACGATCTCGTCGAGCTCGGAAGAGATCACCAGCAGCGCCAGGCCGTCGTCGCACAGTTCGCGGATCAGGCGAATGATCTCGGCGTGGGCGCCGACATCGATGCCGCGGGTCGGCTCGTCCAAAACCAGAAGGCGCGGCGCGGTGGCGAGCCAGCGGGCGAGCAGCACCTTCTGCTGGTTGCCGCCAGACAACAGCCCGATTGGGCGCTCCGGCTCCGGCGGGCGAATGTCGAGCAGCCGGATGAACCGTATCGCGATCCCCTCCTGCTCGGCGCGAGACAGCGGCTTTGTGAGGCCGCGCTTGGCCTGCAGCGCCAGCACGATGTTTTCGCGCACGGTCAGATCAGCAATGATGCCCTCGGTCTTGCGTTCTTCCGGGCAATAGCCGAAGCCATGGGCAACCGCATCGCGTGGCGACTGCAGCCGGACAGGCTTGCCTTCGACGGTCGCGCTGCCGCTGTCGGCGCGCTCGGCGCCAAACACCAGTCGCGCGGTTTCGGTGCGCCCCGAGCCGAGCAAGCCAGCCAAGCCAATCACCTCCCCGCGGCGAAGCGCGAGATTGAACGGCGCGACGCAGCCGACCTTGCCATAGCCCTCGAAACGCGCGCAGACCTCCCCCGCCTGCCGCACCTTCGCCGCCGCGCGCTCGCTGGTAGTCCCGGCAAGCTCGCGGCCAAGCATCATGCGGATCAGTTCGATCCGCGGCAGTTCGGCGGTCTCCCGCTCGCCGATCAGCCGGCCGTTGCGCAAGACTGTGATGCGATCGCAGATCTCATAGACCTGATCGAGAAAATGCGTGACGAAGATGACGCCGATGCCGCGTAGCGCGAGCTTGCGCATCACCGCGAACAGGATCTCGACTTCATGGCGATCAAGGCTTGCGGTCGGCTCATCGAGGATCAGCACGCGCGCCGACTGGTCGACGGCGCGCGCAATCGCGGTGATGTGCTGAACCGCGACAGAATAATTTCCGAGCGGCTCGGCGACGTCGATATGGAGGTCGAATTCTGCAAGGAGTTCGGCGGCGCGGCGGCGCATCTCGGCCTCGCGCACCAAACCGAACCGCGTCGGCTGCCTGCCGAGATAGAGGTTTTGCGCCACCGACAGGTTCAGGAGCAAATTGACTTCCTGATAGACGGTCGCAATCCCCGCATCCACCGCGGCCTTGGCCGATCGCGGCGCAACCTCGGCGCCGCCGAGCCTGACGATGCCGGTGTCGCGCGGGAAAACACCGGTCACCGTCTTGATCAGCGTGGACTTGCCGGCGCCATTCTCGCCGAGCAGCGCGTGGATTTCGCCGGCCCGCAAGGTGAAATCCACCTCCTGCAGGGCCCGCAGCGTGCCAAAACTTTTGCTCAAGCCGCGCACCTCCAGCAAAGCAGAGCCAGGGTCGGAACTTGCATTCATGCCGGCATCACTCCCACCGACTCTCGCGTCAACGCCAAACGCCCGGCATGTTCGCCTTGTGAGGCGGATTCGTCGAGAAGGCTTTTGTCGCCGGGCCCGTTCAGGACCCGGCGGCGCGAACAGGCCGGTCAGTAGCCGAGGCCCTTTTTGCTGTCATAGATCTTCTGCGGATCATCGGCCGCCGTGTAGAGCTTCGATTCCGTCTGGATCCACTTCGGCGGCACCGTTCCCTTCGCCTTGTAGGCCATGATGGCGTCCAGCGCCGGGCCCGCCATGTTCGGCGTCAGCTCGACGGTGGCATTGGCCTCGCCGGCCGCGATCGCCTTGAAGATGTCGGGCACCGCATCGATCGACACAGTCAGGATATCCTTGCCGGGCTTGAGGCCGGCCTCCTTCATCGCCTGGATTGCGCCGACCATCATGTCGTCGTTATGGGCATAGACGGCGCAGATCGTCTTGCCGCCGCCTTCGGCCTTGATGAAGCTTTCCATCACCTCCTTGCCCTTGGCGCGGGTGAAGTCGCCGGTCTGGCTGCGCACCACCTTGAGATTGGCGTTCTTGGCGACGACGCTGTCAAAACCCTTCTTGCGGTTGGTTGCGACGCTCGCGCCTACCGTGCCCTGCAGCTCAACGACGTTGCAGGCTTTCCCGGCCATGGCCTTCGCCAGCCATTCGCCGGCGACCGCACCTTCGTGCACGCTGTCCGAGGTGACGGCGGTGAGATAGAGCTCCTTGCCCGACGGATCGATGTCGCGGTCGAGCAGCACCACCGGAATCTTGGCTTCCTTGGCCTCCTTCAACACCGCATCCCAGCCGCTCGACACGACAGGCGCGAGGAAGATGGCGTCGACGCCTTGGGCGATGAAGGAACGGATCGCCTTGATCTGGTTCTCCTGCTTTTGCTGGGCGTCGGCGATCTTGAGCGTGACCTTGCGCTTGGCGGCCTCTGATTTGGAGACCGAGGTCTCCGCCGCCCG
This sequence comes from Bradyrhizobium australiense, assembly GCF_013114825.1. Lineage (GTDB taxonomy): Bacteria > Pseudomonadota > Alphaproteobacteria > Rhizobiales > Xanthobacteraceae > Bradyrhizobium > Bradyrhizobium australiense. Next base: position 653,105 of record NZ_JAAVLX010000002.1, read on the forward strand.
CCAGCCGGATTCGGATCCGATCTGGGAGAAGCCGACGGTCAATTCAGCCGCGGTTGCCGGGAGCGAGAGGGTGATGGCGACCAGGGCGGTCGCCGCGAGGAGGGCTTTGGAGGTCATGAGGCGCATTCTCCCAAATGTTGTTCAGGGTGCCTGCATCCCCAAAATTGGTATCATGGCACCTTTTGAGCTGTCCGTTGGCGGCAGCGCGGGCAATATTTCACGGAAGATCGGCCCTGACTAGTAATATTATTTTACTATTTGGTTCCAGATCGGGCCTCATCGCCTATCCGGCGTTTGCTTCCCGCAATAAGGCCGCGCGGTTTGATCTTGATTGGCCCACGCATGCGGCGCAGTTACGCGTTGTCTGATGCCGCCCGTGAACAAGGATTCGATATGGAGACCGCCACCGCGAAACCGCTCTACATCCGTATGCACGCGGACGATAACGTCGCGATCGTCGCGAACCGCGGCGGCCTGCATTCAGGCGCCGAATTTGCCTGCGGTTTGCGGCTGATCGAACAGATCCCGCAAGGCCACAAGGTGGCCCTCGCCGACATCGGAGAAGGCGAAGCCATTCGCCGCTACGGCGAGATCATCGGCCATGCTGCAGCGCCGATCACCAAGGGGAGCTGGGTCAAGGAATCGCTGGTGCAGATGCCTGACGCGCCATCGTTCGACAATCTGCCGAAGCCGAACGGCGGCGCGATCAGGCTGCCGCCGCTGGAAGGCTACACGTTCAAAGGCTACCGGAATGCCGACGGTTCGGTCGGCACCCGCAACATGCTCGCCATCTCGACCAGCGTGCAGTGCGTCGCCGGCACGGTCGAGTTCGCGCTGGAGCGGATTCGCAAGGAGCTGTTGCCGAACTATCCCAACGTCGACGACGTGGTGGCCGTCACGCATGCCTATGGCTGCGGGGTCGCGATCAACGCGCCGGGCGCCGCTGTGCCGATCCGCACGCTGCAGAACCTGGCGCGCAATCCCAATTTCGGCGGCGAGGTGATGATCGTTGGCCTCGGCTGCGAGAAGCTGCAGCCCGAATTGTTGCTGCCCGAGGGCATGAGTGCCGATGACGAAATCATGCGCATGCAGGACGAAGACCTCACCGGCTTCGGCGAGATCGTCGAGGACATCGTCCAGATGGCGGATGCACGCCTCAAGATATTGGACCAGCGCCGCCGCGAGACCTGCCCGGCCTCGGCGCTGGTGGTCGGCATGCAATGCGGCGGCAGCGATGCGTTCTCGGGCGTGACCGCCAATCCGGCGCTGGGTTTTGCTGCGGACCTGCTGGTCCGCGCCGGCGCCACCGTGATGTTTTCCGAAGTCACGGAGGTGCGCGACGCGATCCATCTCCTGACGCCGCGCGCGGCCAACCAGGAGGTCGCGGACGCGCTGGTGCGCGAGATGGCCTGGTATGATCGCTATCTCGCCGGTGGCGAGGCCGACCGCAGCGCCAACACCACGCCGGGCAACAAGAAGGGCGGCCTCTCCAACATCGTCGAGAAGGCGATGGGCTCGGTGATCAAGTCCGGCACCAGCCCGATCGCGGGCGTACTGGCGCCGGGCGAACGCGTCGGCCAAAAGGGGCTGATTTTTGCGGCGACACCGGCAAGCGATTTTGTCTGCGGGACGCTGCAATTGGCCTCGGGCATGACGCTGCACGTCTTCACCACCGGCCGCGGCACGCCCTATGGACTTGCCGCCGTGCCGGTCATCAAGGTCTCCACCCGTAGCGAGCTGAAGCAACGTTGGCACGACCTGATCGATGTCGACGCCGGCAGCATCGCAACCGGCGATGCGACGATCGAAGACGTCGGCTGGGAAATATTCCGCCTGATCCTCGACGTGGCGAGCGGACGCGAGACCTGGGCCGAGCACTGGAAGCTGACCAACGCGCTCGCCCTGTTCAATCCGGGTCCCGTAACCTGAGGCGATACAGGCAAGATGCCTGACTGCGGCCGTCGCGAGATGCGGCCGCAAGCGGCTACGCCGCCATCAGCCTTTCGATATCGGGTATCGGGTGGGAAGTTAATTGCTTCGGAATTTCGCCTACAATCCGCTCTGCCACTTCGGCATGATAAGCCTGTCGGAGATTGCCCAGAACTTTCGCCGGGGCAACGACAACTAATTTGTCGAAGCGATTACCGTGTGCCAGACGATAGAGCGCGTCGGCAATGACGCCGGCGAACCGCTCTTCGGCGATATAATGCCAATCGGCTTGCTCCATTGCGCTTCGCGCCGCACCGACACTCTGGACGGACCGCCCGGGACGATCGGTTCCCTGCTCGCGCGTTGCCGGATTTTCCTGCTCAAGCACATGCTCCACCTGCAGATTGAGCTGCTGCGGGGTGCCTTTGTTGCGTAGAAAGAGGGCCTTTTGGCCATCGCCGATGAGAACGAGCGTGTTGTGGGAAATGCGGGGCTTCGGTTCAGTGGTCATTATCGGTGCTCCATGCGGCCTAACGCATGAAGCGCCGGGTAGTTCGCCTGCGGAACGGAAGTGGTGCGAGCGACAAGAGAAGCGGCCTTCAGGCCGCCTCTCCTCGCCTTCCTTACACATCAGTCTTCGATCTCCTCGATGATCCGGCGTTCGCTAGGTTCGATGATATAGGTCCGATCGTCCCGCTCGATGTAGCGATACTCACGCAGCCGTGGAGATTCCCGATATACCTCATCCGGGAATGATCTGATCTCGACCGAATCCGGCAGGCGGTCCCCGACGCGCACGCGCGTGGAAGTGGCGCTGCCCGTGGTGCGCTGCTCGGTTCTGTTCGAACGCTGCTCCGTCCTCGACGAGCGCGCGTGCTTGCGGACAACATCCCTGTCGCTATCCGAGAAGGTCTGCTTGCGCGGTGCCGGGGCCGCCGCGGTCGATTGGCCTCCGCGCGGCAGCACGTCGACGATCTTGTAGGTCGAGGGGTCGACGATCACGATGTCCTCGCGGACCAGGATGAAGTTGTAGCCGCGGTATTGCGGCATCACCTCGACAACTTCAGCCGGCAGCGGCTCGAAATGCACACCGCGCGGGACGACCGTGCCCACCGACAATGAGAAGTTGACGTTGGTCACGGGCTTGACGTTCAGCCGACTGATGGATGTGCTCACGCGGGTACGCTGATTTTCCGTCAGATTGGCCGAGACGTTGACGTTTGTCTGCGACTGCGCGGTGTTGGTCTGCGTGTTCGAAGGCTGAGCCGCCGTATTGGTCGAAGGCTGGGCAGATCCGCTCTTCGTCGCATCGTTAGTCGCATTGGCCGGACCCGTTGATTGCTGCGTGCTTGTCGACTGGTTATTAGCCGGCGGCGATGTATTGGTCTGCGCCTGCGAAGGCTGTGATGACGAGCCCGGTTGGGCAGATTGCGCCTGCGATGGCTGCTGCGATGGTTGCTGAGCCTGCTGATGCTGCGCAGGTGGGTTGGCTGAACTGCCGTCGGATCTCGCCTGCGACGCCGCGCCAGACTGAGACGCCGTGCCGGACTGATTCTGAGGCGCCGTGCCAGGCTGGTTTGACTGGGCCTGCGGACGTGGCGAATCGGCGGTGGCATTGGTCGGCGGTTTCTGCGCGTCCGACTTGTCGCTTTGGTTATTTTGCGGTGTCGCAGGTGATGGCGCCGCCTTGGGAGACTGGCTTTGCGCTGCCGGTGTGTTGGTTCTCTGCTGATCACTCGGCGATTGCGCGAATGCGCTTGTGCCCAGCATCAGTGCGGCGATGGCGCCGCCTAGCAGGCTTTGTTTCATGTTCCACTCCTTGTTCCGTTCTTGGAAGATGCCGCCTAGCAGGCTTTGTTTCATGTTCCACTCCTTGTTCCGTTCTTGGAAGATTATGTCTTTACCGGTGGAATAACTCTGCGTGGCTGCGCGCTGTTCCGGTCAATGTGTCGACCGGAACTTCCTCCTCATTGCTTTAGCTACCGGAACCAAAGTGGGTGCGACGCTTTGAGCCCGCGGGCAGCGTTCGAACGAGGAGGAACTTATGAGGAAGATCGCAATCGGCCTGCTGGCCGGCGCGGGCGCGCTCCTGACCGGCAGTGCAAATGCGTCTGACGTCTACACCACCAGCGAATATTCGAACTCCGACCTGATACAGCAGGTCCGTATGGTCTGTGACGATAACGGACGCTGTTATCGCACCCGCGGCGGCAGCCGCGTGATCGTCCGCGATTCTTATGCCTATGCGCCACGCGAGCGATATATCGAGCGTCGTCATTATCGCGATTGGGATGAGCCGCGGGCCGGCGTCGGCTTCCGTGCACCCGGCGTAAGTGTGGGCGTTGGCGTGGATAGTGACCGCTGGTAGACAATCGAGGAGAGACTTCGGGCTCATCTGAGGTCTCTCCACCGGCGTCGGAATATTTCATGTGCTCCACTGGAACAGCGATGCGACGTGTCTGTTAGCGGGTGAATCGACCGGCAAACGGAGAGGCTCACATGAAAGTTTCCGATGCGATGACACCCGAGGTTCAACTCTGCACTCCCGATGATACGTTGAGGGACGCCGCGCAGGCGATGGCGGCGCTCGGCGTTGGGCTGCTGCCGGTGACCGACAACGACCGCCTAGTCGGCATGATCTCCGACCGCGACATCGCGATCCGCGGTATCGGCATGGGACGAGGCCCCGAGGGACGGGTCGGCGACGTGATGACGGCCAACGTGAAGTATTGCTACGAGGATCAGGACCTCGACGAGGTGACCGCGAACATGGGGGACATCCAGGTCCGTCGGCTGCCCGTACTCAATCGCGACAAGCGGCTCGTCGGCATCATTGCGCTCGGCGATATCGCGTTGGTGCAAGGCGGCGACGGGACGGGCGCGGCGTTGAGCCGAATTTCACGACCCGGCGGGCAGCATGCACAGGTTTGATCTGCGGAAAGGCGGTCGGGATGATCCCGTCGCAGACGAGCGGCCATGAAGCGCTTTGACGGCAAGGTCGTCATCGTGACCGGCGCTGCCTCCGGGATCGGCGAAGCCACCGCGCGGCGCTTCTCGTCCGAAGGCGCATGTGTCGCTCTTGTGGATCGCAACGAAATGCCGCTGGCAGATGTCGCGAAGGATCTGCCGGCGCCATCCACCTTGGCCCACCTCGCCGACGTATCAGATAGCGAAGCCGTCGACGCCATGGTCGCGACCGTGGTGAAGCGCTTTGGACAGTTGCACGTCCTGGTCAACAATGCCGGCGTCTACGAAGGCGGTGCCCCTTCCGAAATCACCAACGAACAGTGGCGCAGGGTGATGGCCACTGACCTTGACGGCGTCTTCTTCGGCTGCCGCGCCGCCCTGCCCCATCTCGAGAAGACGAGGGGCTCGATCGTCAATACGGCGTCGGTATCCGGAACCGGGGGCGACTGGGCAACGGGTCCCTATAACGCCGCTAAGGGCGCCGTCGTGAACCTGACCCGCTCGCTGGCGCTGGACCTCGGCCAGAAGGGCATTCGGGTGAATTCCGTCTGTCCCAGCCTGACCCGGACCGGGATGACGACCGACATGATGCAGGACGAGCAACTGTTGGCTAAGTTCCGGGAGCGAATTCCGCTCGGGCGGGTTTGCGAGCCGCACGAAGTTGCCGCTGTCATCGCGTTTCTCGCCAGCGATGATGCAAGTTTCGTGACTGGCGCCAATGTAGCCGTGGATGGCGGGGTTTCCGCCTCCAACGGTCAGCCGTCGCTGGCCTAGAGAGGCGTTTTCGTTGGTTTTGCGCTGGGCGACAGGAACCCTGGTCAACCGCTCGCCGTTCTAATGGTCATCCGGCGGACGGGGGGACGCCGACGGAGCGGCGAAGATCGATGACACGAAAACCAACGTTCCCCCGAAACCGAAAAACCTCGCCGTCCCGAAACCCCGAGCGCTATCGACCTCGTGCGCTCGACGATTCCGGGGATGAACTGCTTGACGATTGGATGGTAGCATATCCGGCCTCCGATCTGGCCCGATCGGACTAGGACTTCTTCGACGTCTTCGACTTCTTCGAACGCTTCTTCGAAGATTTCTTGGGCACCTTGGCGCCTTCCCTTCGGGCTTCGGACAGGCCGATCGCGATCGCCTGCTTCCTGCTTTTTACCTTTTTGCCGGATCGACCGCTCTTCAGCGTGCCGGATTTGCGCTTCTTCATGGCACGGCCGACTTTCTTCGACGCGCCCTTCGAATATCTGCGCTTCTTTGCTTTCTTCGCCATCTTGCATCCTCACTATTCAACAGTTCGCAACTTCGCAACGGGACGCCCGCGCTGCCGGCGTTCCGTGCAATTCGTGTCAGCAACCGGCCGTCTAATGCTTTCCGACGGTCTTTCCTGCTGCCATATTCTGCGCCATTTCGAGATGATGGCGCAGTGTCGGAAGCATCCCGTCCGCCCACTCCTTCAATTTCGGATGATCCCCGCCCTTGGCGTAGCGCTCGAACAGCGAGACTGCGTCCTTGTGGCCGCTGACCTGATCGATGTTGTAGCGGGAGCTGAAGTCGGCGCCTTTGAGCGATTTCAACTTGTCGATCTTGCTCTGGTGCACGCTGTCGAGCTCGGTCGGTAGCGTCGCCTTCAATTCTCCGCCCGAAACCATGGACTTCAAATCCCTTGTCGTCTTTTCGTGATCTTTGATCATGGTAACGGCGAAGGATTTCTCGGCGGCATTGCCCCGCTCCTGCGCGAGCTGGCTGGACTGGATCTCGAACATGTCGCTGATGGCAGCCTGTTTCACGAAATCTTCTGTCGCCGGAGTGATCCCGAAGGTTGAATTTATCCCGGTCTTCTCTCCGATGGACTGGGCCATGGTGGGCGTCGCCAGGAGGACAAGCGCAAGGCACGATGCAAGATATTTCATTGCGGGCACCTCTCTTTGTGTTGCCGGCTCCCCGCAACAGCTCAGTATCAATCAGCGATACTTCTTATGGTTCCATTGCACCTCGCTTTCGACCCCCACGGCAGATTCGACGCGTTTCGCAGTGCAGGAAATTCTCCTCCATTTCGCGCCGCGTTGCCGCAAGGGTATATGTCAGGAATCCGACAGACGATAACTCGTCGGCAGGTTAATCTCCGCAACGAGGTTAGCCAAATGCTCGCCCTCTTACCCATCGAATGTCCGCGTTGCGTCAGATGTCTGACTCGAATGCGGTTGGCCAACGTTGTCTTGGGCGCCGACCGTTCCGAAAAGCGAACCTTCGAATGCACTAAATGTAACGCCACCGAAATCAGGTTCGTTGCAGATCCGCTCGATTCAGAAGAACTGAACCGCCTGACAGACAACATCAGGCCACCGGCATGAACCTTACGCGGATTGCGATACGGATCGGGATGTCCAGCGTACTTGTGGCCTTCAGCGCCGTCGGCCTCTTCATCAAACATATGGCTTGAATTGGATGACGTTGCTGCCCGCGATTTTTACCCTGGATATCGGCGGAAGACCCACCCTCGCTTTCGAAGCCAAGAACTTGCGGGAATCCCAGCAGCTTTGCCACGAGCATTGGCTGCTTGAGGACATCGCCGGCCTGATGTCGAACGGTGCACCTCTATGGGATGGCAAGGCGCGGCTCCGGGCCCGACGCTCGACCGAGAACGAAATCGCCATGTACCGGGAAGCCGCACGGGATGCTGCGCAGCCGCAGGAAGACCTGCTGTTGGCCTTTCTCGTGGAGCTGGACGACCTCGAAGATGCGCCGGACCACGCCTGATGTTAAATCAGGTCTCATTTTCGAATGGCTGCAGCCACTTCTCTGCAGTCGCCTCTGCCGTCCCGTTCCTCGCGCCGATCAGATGCCGGAACAACTCAGCCTCGCCGATCATTCTCATCATCAACTGATACGGAGGGCTTTGGAATGAAAGCGCTGGCGCGGCATCGCAACGGCGAGGTTTGCTGCGAGCACGAGAAGAACGGCTGCACCAAGCTCGTCTTGAAGCCGTGATGCCATGCCGCGCGTCCTGATCGGCACATCGGGTTGGCACTACGATTCCTGGCGCGGGCCATTCTTCCCCAAGGGACTTCCGCTCAAGGAGCAATTGCAATTTTACGCCGGTCAATTCCCGACTACGGAATTGAACGGGGTGTTTTACCGGACACCTACGCCGGAAGCAGTAAAGGGCTGGCGTGCGCAGACCGGAAGCGATTTCGTATTCGCCTGGAAGGCATCCAAATTCATCACGCATTGGAAGCGGCTGTCGGAGAATTCGGTCAACAGCCTCGAACTGCTCGAAAGCCGCCTCTCCCTGCTCGGCAGGAAAGCGGGACCGGTGCTGTTTCAGCTACCACCGAATTTCCAGGCCAACGCCGACCGGCTGGCCTCGTTCTTCAAGCTGCTCTCGAAGAAGCGCCGGTACAGCTTCGAATTCAGGCATCCGAGCTGGTACGAGCCCAGGATCATCCGGCTGCTGCGCGAGCAAAACATCTCGCTGTGCATTTCCGATCATCATGACGCGCCGGCGCCATGGAAGCGGACCGCCGATTTCGTCTATGTCCGTGGGCATGGGCCCGGAGGCCGCTACAAGGACCACTATGGCGAGGCCGCCCTCGCCGATTGGATCGGTCACATCAAGTCCTGGAAAAGGCAGGGCTGCGACGTGTTCGTCTACTTCGATAATGACCAGAAAAGCGCCGCGCCGGCCGATGCCCGGCGCCTCATCGAGCTAATGTGACGCGCCTGATCGCTGCGAAACCGGGGAACCAAGGCGTCGATCTGCCGTTGGCCTTTCGACTAATTTCTCTGGTTATCGAGTTTGCGGATGAGCCATTTCGCCGATCGCCGTAGCAGGTCGCTATGGATGGAGGTTGCGGTCGCCCCCAACGCAGCACCGTTGCAGGGCGACAAGGAATGCGACGTCGTTGTCGTTGGCTCCGGCATCGCAGGAATCTCCACCGCCTACGAACTTGCGATCCAAGGCTCACGTGTCATGGTGATTGATCGCGGTGATATCGCCGGCGGCATTACGGCACGAACCACGGCGCATCTCGGCTCACCGTGCGACGATCTGATATCGGCAATGATCGGACTGCGCGGCGAAGTACTTTCGCGTCTGTTCCATGAAAGCCAGGCGGCTGCGATCAATCGCATCGAAGCGGTGCAGAACAAGGAATCCATCGATTGCGATTTCCGTCGGCTCGACGGCTACCTCTTTCAGGCGCTCAATACGGATTCGAAAATCATCGAGGATGAGCTTGATGCCGCTCGCAAGGTTGGCGCGCCCGTCCATCGGCTGGTCGGCGTCCCCTTCTCCCACTGCGAACAACAACACGTGCTGCGCTACCCGCGGCAGGGTACGTTTCATCCTCTCAAATATCTTAAGGGGCTTGCCGCGATCATCGAAGCGAAGGGCGGGACGTTCCACGCCGGCACGGTGGTCGAGTCCATCGAAGAGCGTGACGATGGCAAGGTGGTCGTCTCAACCGGTGGCGGCAAGGTCGTTGCCCGCGCGGCGGTCGTGGCGACCAACTCGCCGATTGTGGATCGATTTGCCCTGCACACCAAGATGGCGCCTTATCGTACTTACGCAATGGCATTGTCGATCCGGAAGGGCGCGCTTCCGGATGCCCTGTACTGGGACACGCTGGATCCGTACCATTATGTGCGGCTGCAGCCGGGCGAAGATCGGACCGACTATCTCATCGTCGGCGGTGAAGATCACAAGAGCGGTGAAGCCGACGATGCCGAGATGCGTTTTCAGGCCCTCGAAGCCTGGACGCGCAATCTCATCCCCGCGGCCCAGGAGGTCACCCACCGCTGGTCGGGACAAGTTCTCGAAACCATCGACTATGCGGGTTTCATCGGCAAGAATCCGGGAAGTAACAACATCTACGTGCACACCGGCGATTCCGGCCAGGGCATGACGCACGGGGTGGCGGGTGCCATGATCAATGCAGCTTTGATCCTGGGCCGCGACGCCAAGTGGACCGAAGTTTACGCCCCCTCGCGGAAGACCCCCGCCGCCCTCGGCAACTTCCTTAAAGAGAACGTGACCCCGGTGAAGAGTTTTGCCGAATATCTCGCGCCGGGAGAATTGAACTCAGTGAGCGACTTAAAGACCGGACACGGGGCCGTCATACGGCAAGGCCTCAACAAGATCGCCGCCTATCGCGATTCCTCTGGAAAACTCTACACCCGCTCGGCGGCTTGCACGCATATCGGCTGCCACTTGCACTGGAATTCTTTCGAGACATGTTGGGACTGCCCCTGTCACGGATCTCACTTCGCATTCGACGGGACGGCGCTGAACGCTCCCGCGACAAGCCCGCTGGCCGAGGTTGACATCGAGGATCAACCATAAGCTTCCCATGCTGCCGTCAGCGGAAATTGCGCGGTAGGCTGTTGTGGATGTGGGTAGCGGCGACGGCGGCATGACCTGTTGCCACCGCAATCTGGTGCAGGTCTGAAACGGCATCTCCGACGGCGTACAATCCCGTCACATTCGTCCGTTGATGTGCATCGACCTCGAGACATCCGGTGTCGTTATGGCGGGCACCGAGCTTCCGTCCCAACTCGGAACGCACCTCGCAGCCCAGGACCGGATAGATTACGTCGAATGCTTCGACCGTTGCATCGCTCAGAGATACTATCATTTGCTTGTCTTGCCTGCGAAAGGCCACCGCGCGGGTTGGAAGAAAGCGAATGCCCGCCTCCGACAACTCGCGAGAGAGCGGCTCGCCGCAGGACTTGCCGTCCAGCGTCAGCAGCGTGACATGCCTGGAATAGGTGCGCAAAAACAGCGCCTTTGCACCCGCGTCATTGGCGCTGCCCAGCACTCCGATGCGCAGGTCTGTTGCCTCGAACCCGTCGCATATCGGGCAGTAACGGACCAACCCGTAGGCGATGGCCTGTTGCAGATCGGGATTGCCGAGGTCGCGATCAATCAATCCGCTTGCCAGCACCGCCCGTTCTGCCGTGATGCTTCCTTGCGAGCATGTCGCCTCGAAGCCGCTCCTGGCGAGCTGCAACTCCGTAACCCGATCAGCGATGATCTCGACACCGTAGGTCTTTGCCTGCGCGGCGAGCGCTTCCAACAATTTCGGGCCGGCAATTCCGTCGGCAAAGCCCGGATAGTTATGCGTTGCGGGGATCAACGCTGCCCGGCTTTCCCTGCTATCGACGACGACGACTTTGCGCCGGTATCGCGCCAGGTATATCGCGCAAGTCAATCCGGCCGGTCCGCCGCCGATGATCAGCGCATCCAGGTCGCCTGGCGCAAATCGTGGCATCACCTTCTCTCCTGAACTAATCAAGCTGATGCGTATGGCAACGTTCCTGCGGCCGCTGCGATCAGGAGCGCGACACCACAACCTGCTTGCGCACAGGAACGAAGGCGGCGGTCGGACATTGACCTGGAGCAGACCTCACCACCGCGCAGGTCACGATTATGGGTACCATCAAACGGACGACCCGCCGAGTTGCGGGGAAGACCAAGGAAGTCATCGCCGAAGTAGTCGGCGACGGTAAGCTGCAAGAGGAAGCCAAGGCAGAACAGCGCAAGAGCGAGGATGAGGACAAGGAACCCAGCGACCTCAATCCGTTGGGAAACCTCCACCGCCTCACCTAGCCGCGGCACCGAGGCTGCGGCGCCAGCGCCCCCTTTGTAGGGAGAGAGATACAATGCTGCACTATCCGCGCCCACCCTTTCCCAGCCAGCACCAGCCGATGCCGGGCACCACCGGCGCGATGAATCCGTTGCCCGACCACGGCGAAACCTCTTACAAAGGCAGCGGCCGGCTCAACGGCAAGAAGGCAGTCATCACCGGAGGCGATAGCGGCATTGGCCGCGCGGTCGCCATCGCGTTCGCCCGGGAGGGAGCCGACGTCCTGATCTCCTATCTCGAGGAGCATGACGACGCTCGCGAAACCGAACGGCTGGTGACAGAAGCCGGCAGGGAGGCCATCCTCGTTTCGGGTGACATCCAGCACCCCCATCATTGCCGGGCAGTCATCGCCAAAGCCGTATCGGAGTTCGGCGGCATCGACATCCTCGTCAACAACGCGGCTCATCAAGCCAGCTTCAAGTCGATCGAGGATATCAGCGACGAGGAATGGGAGTTGACCTTCAAAGTCAACATTCACGCGATGTTCTACCTCACCAAGGCGGCCGTACCTCTTATGAAACCGGGAAGCTGCATCATCAACACCGCGTCGATCAATTCGGATGTGCCCAACCCCAGCCTGCTGGCCTATGCGACAACCAAGGGAGCGATCCACAATTTCACCGCAGGGCTGGCGCAAATGCTGGCCGAGAAAGGCATTCGCGCCAATGCAGTTGCGCCGGGGCCGATCTGGACGCCGCTCATTCCCTCGACCCTGCCTGAGGACTCCGTGGAGAATTTCGGCAAGCAGGTTCCGATGAAGCGTCCGGGCCAGCCTGTCGAACTGGCTACGGCCTATGTCATGCTGGCGGATCCGCTTTCCAGCTACGTCTCCGGCGCGACGATTGCGGTTACCGGTGGAAAGCCGTTCCTGTAAAACGAAGGTAGCGAAAGCCCGCGAATGCGGCAGCCGGCGCTGGCTGCCGCGGTCTAGCCCGGCGCAATAGCCGGCATGCGATCGCTCAAATGTTGAACGAGAATGACCGTCTTTGCGTCGACGATCTCCCCAGTTAAGACCATCGCAGCAGCCTGCTCCAGGGTCGTCTCGACCACCTCGACATCTTCCCCCTCCTCCTTGAGCCCGCCACCGTCGGACACTTTGTTGGCCGGCGAGTAAATGCAGGTGAAGAAAACGATCTTTTCCATGATCGCGGCGGGGCTCACATAGAGCTCGAACAACCGCTGTACTTTCGTGATCTTGTAACCGAGCTCTTCCTGCATTTCTTTCACGATACGCCGTTCGGCCTCCTCGCCGTCGAGCTTGCCGGCGCACGCCTCCACGCTGCCCTCGATGCCGTCCTGCAGGAATATCGGCAGCCGCAATTGCCGGGTGAGCAGCACGGTTTTGCGGTCGGGATCGTAGGGGAGAATGACGGCCGAGTTGCCGTTATCGTAAATCTCACGCTGGCGCCGTTGCTGCTCGCCGTCACGCCTGCGCTGCTCATAGCTCACGCGGATCAGCTTGCCCTTATTCTGAGCAACAGTCTCGACGTCGCATATGCGCACGGTCTCGCCGTCCAGTTTCATGGATTTCAAACGCTGTTGATCGGACTTCGATCCCTCTGGCCCACCTTTAGCGAGCACCAGCTAATCCGCACGAGCAACGTGTGCACACGCCATACGCGACGCATAGACGCGGAACGCGCTTCCATTCTCCACGTTAATTGAGATCACGGAGGTTGCCATGGTCCTGAATGCCCATACTGATCCGATGACGGAAGAGCAGAGGAAAGAACTCAAGCGCCTCTGCGATGCCGCTGATATTCCCGATAAATCCGGAGAATTGCTGACTCGTTCGGGCGCCCAGCAGATGATCGAGGAGCTTCGGCGGAAAGCCGCTGAGCAGCGGGCGTGAGGCGAGCGTTAAGCCTGCCGGCTGGTCAAGCCGGGACAATGCGAATGCCGCCATCCACGGATAACGGCATTCGAGAGGGAGGACTACTTGCCACCGGGCTGCGGCCCGGCATTGTTATTGGTGCCAGGTCCGACATTGCCGCTGCTGGACGGGGCGCGGCTGGATGAACCGCGGGTCTTCATTTTGCCGCTAGACATGCCCGTCGTCGTTCCCTTCTTCATGTGGGTGTTTTTGGTCATGCTCTTGGTCGCGCCGGGGCCGACGTCGCCGTGGGCTGCCCCGCCCGGAGCCGGCTGCATTTGCGCGAACGTGCTGCCAGTCGACAGCAACAAGGCGCAGGCGCAAGCCAGGATCGTTTTCTTCATGGGAAACTCCTTTGGTTGAAAGCGACTCTTCAACCTTCGCTGGCGCAAAGGGTTCCGATACGGACACGGAACTGTCATCAGGCCGAGGCGAGCACCGGAGGCACGGACTGCTGCCGCCTGAATTGCTGATAGGCCGCGATGGCCTTGTTGGCGAGCATCAGCCGCCGCCGCTCGCCACGCCGCACCATCAGTTCGATCGTGTCGCTGAGGAAGCGGCCAGCCACCATCGCATCGCCCAGCTCTCCCGTACGCTCGAGATAGTCCCAGGCGATTTCAATCGAACTCTCTATCAACAGGGGCAGCGGTTCCGTCATCTTTGCGTCCAACCATTTTTGGGAGAACGCCCGGCAGCAATCTCCGTTCCTAGTGTAGCCTGTCAGCGGGAGGCTGCCTTGGTTCTACTCCATCATAGCTGCTCAAACCCCTCATCTCAGGAATGAGCGCACTTGGCTTATTCCGAAGGAGCCCGCAGAACGGGCGTCTCGAAGGTGTAGGCCACAGATGGGCCTGATGGTTCGCCCGGTGAGGCGGAGCATCGTCCGGAGACGCGCGGAGCCTGTCCTCGGGCCGCGCTACGCGGACCGTTGGCGCTCCTCACCATGAGGGATTTGTCAAGCAGAGGTAAGCAGAAGCGCTCACGGTCCCCCGGCAACAGCTCCCGCAATCACCATCGTCAGATCGTCCAGATCGATCTTGCCGTTGACGACGAGGCCATCGGAGTCCTCGATGCTCAGCGACTGCGGATTATTCGCCGCTTGCCGTTTCAGCTCAGCAACGATCGCTTCCTTCAGTTTCTCTTCAAGCATCTGCAGCATCTCCGTCCATCCCACAGCGCCGGACTAATGCGTGTTGGTCTCATGCCATTTTTCCAAGTCGACTTTTGACGACGACCGTTGGTCCTTCTCCGGCTTCTCCTTCCAAGGCTTGTCAGTTTGCTTGTGCGATCCCCAGTCGGTCTGCTGACGCGGATCATCGGTGGGCTTTTCCTTGCTCATTTGGACACCTCCAGAATTGGAAGCGGAAAGCACGGGATTTAGTTCCGACGAATCGGTGGACTTGGGGTTCCAATGTCTAAAATCGTACAGACAGACGATGTTCCCGCCCCTTAATCTTTTTGGATGGACAAAAGGAAGGCCGAAGATCGGCCCCAGCGGGACTTGCATATGGAAGCGCTGGCGGCGCTGGAGCAAGCGCGGGCCATGCCTCATGGTCCTGCACGAAGCGAAGCTTTGAAGCGCGCAGGTCTTCTTCAGAAGGCTGCCGACACGCAAGGCCTGACTTTCGCCAAACGTGGGCGCCCCCCGAAAACCTGAGCAATCCTTCACGATAGCCTAGCCCGGAGCCCCGCACAGCGTGGGCGCGTGACGCCCTACCAATGGCAACGCGAACGGAACCCGGCAGCGGGTCTCCACGTTGGCCTCGCGAGGCAGCAAGGAGGGTTCGATGGGATTGGCCGAGTACATGATTGTTTCCGAACCGGACGGCTGGACGGTCCTCCACGACGGAAACGCGCCGCACCGATATGATACGAAGGAGGCGGCCTTCGAAGCAGCCGTCGCTGCCGCGTCGCTGGCACTCCGGCAAGGGCACGAGATTCATGTCAGCGTTCCCGGCCGCGACGCCGGCAACAAGACCGCCCTCGGCGCCCAAGATCCCCAAAGTGTGCCGTGATGTGGTAGATCGTAGCGCGGATGAGCGACCGACATTCGGGATAGGTGCCCGAGAAAAACCGGATGTGGTTTCCGCTCATCCGGGCTCACCGGATTCTTTCTATTCGGTCCGTTGGAGAGAATCGATTTCCCGCCTCAGCCCTGGTTCTCTCGATACCGCTGCCGAACGATTTCATCGCCGGCCTGCGCCGCGGCCCTGTTGCGATAATGATTGCTCAGCGTCCCATAGATCAGTGCGGTAAGAAGCACGAATGCGCAGATGAAATACGCGGCTTCGAGTCCCATTACATTCTCCCAAATTCAGTTTGAGCGCGTATTTACTTCGTCGCGGCCATGCACTTGCGCCGGCGGTGCGGTTGCTTCCACGGCCGTGAATGGCTCGAGAATGCGATAGCTGTGTTTGGCATGCGCAGGCACCAGCCAGGAGTCGCCCGGCTCCAGCTTTATCGTCTGGCCCTCGATGAGAAGTTCGGCGCGTCCCTTCACGACATAGCCCACGGTTTCGTAATCTCTCGGTTCGGATACGTCGGTTTGCGGCTGTTCGTTTTCCCATAAGCGCATCGAGAGGCGTTTTCCGGAAACGAGATAGGTTTGACCCATCGTTCCCTTGGGTGCGGTTTTGCTGGATACCTTCTTGACGGTGCTGTCGCTCATCTGCCGCTCCATCTCGCTTCATCTGGAGTCAATGGGGCGTGGCACCGCCGGTTCCACTTAGTGCTTCAATTTAACGGCGCCTTTATGGACGCAGGAGGAACCTGATTCTCCGGTCCGCGTTTTTCGAATGAGCGGATCGATGGACGTCGGGGAGGATTTTGTGGACGACTTCAGAGACATTCAGCACGGCGTCAACGATCCCGTTGATGGCCTCGACGTGAAGCGAAGGTTCAAAGAGAACCAGACGCCGCACGAACGCGCCCAATCCGCGGCGGACGTTCGCTCCAGCGCCGTTGCCGCTCCGGACGAAGAGTTCCTGCCCGAAGCCCTGAGGCGGCGGCCAACGGGTCCGCTCAACCCGCGGACCGGTCGCCGCCCTTGTCCGTAGGCAGATTCCCTTCCATATGCGTAATTCGCCGATGGAAACGTTTAGCAAATGCGGACGCGCGTCATGACGCACGAGGGCCGGCGCCGATCGGCAAAAACAAGATCGTGATAGGTGACCCAGGCCACATTCGCGCGTGACCGTTGGCCGTAATGCGGTGGTGCAAGTCACACTGCATATCGAGCCAACGGAGTTTTCCATGAAGCGTCTGTTGATTTCCGGATTCGTGGCAGTCGCTCTGCTCGCTGTCGCAACCAGTTTGCATTCCTACTCGATTTCCGGTGACCGTTCTGCCGCAACCACCGGCGTGGCACCGTTGAAGAAGACGTCGACCGCCGCTGGCGTCAACAAACTTCCAATCGAGGAATTTGAGGATATGTCGCTGGTCTTTTCAGCACCCCCGAAGCCCTGACAAACCGGAGTCGCCGAGTCGATCAGTCCTATCGCTTGGTCGCCCGCTCGAGGAATTGGACCAGCGCGGCGCGGTCTTGCTCCGAGCCGATGCGCTGCTCTGGCATCTTGGTGCCGGGCGTGTAGACCTGCGGCCCGACTTCGAACAGTTTGGAAACCGTCTCCGGCGTCCAGACGATGTCGAGGCGCTTGAGTGCTTCGGAAAATTTGTAGCCGGGCGCGGTTGCAATCCGTCGGCCGAAGATGCCGGCAAGCGTCGGCCCTGCGCGGTTGGCCTGATCGGCACCAAGCGTATGGCAGGCGACGCAGGCACGAAAGACCTCCGCGCCGCGATCGCCGGCATAGGCGGCGAGCGGATCTCCTGCCGTTTCCACAAGAAGCGGATCGACCAGCTCGCCCGTCGCGGCGTTCCAGCGTCGGATGATGTTATCAGCGCCGCCCGTGAGCAGCGTGCGGCTGTCCGGCAAGAACGCCACCGACCAGACCGGAAGGCCCGGGCCGACCAGCGTGCGCGCGAGCGTGCGCGTCTTGCGATCGATCACCGCCACCGCGCCGCCGATGCCCGCGGCAGCAACCATCGACCCGTCCGGCGAAATCGCAATCGAGATCACCGGTCTTGGTCCTGCCGCAACCTCGCCGGCGCGCGCGCCGCCAACGGTCAGGAAATAAACCTTGCCGTCGGCGCCGCCGACCGCGATTTCGCCATCACTGCCTGCGGCCACGGCGTTGAGCGGTGTCGGCATCGGAACGACGGTCGGGGTTTGCGCTCCCGACAGCGGCCAGATGCGAGCGCTGAGATCGTAGCTGACGCTGACCAAAGCGCGGCCGTCGGCGGTGAACGCCACGCCGTTGACGTTCTGCGTATGCTCATCGAGCACGCGCGGCGTGCCGCCTGCGAGCGGCCAAAGCCGCACCGTGTGATCCCACGAGGCCGATGCGAGCGTTGCACCATCAGGCGATACGGTGAGCGCCACGATCGGCGCGGTGTGGCCTTCGAGCACCGCGTCGGGCTCTGCCTTGCCAAAGGTCCAGATGGCGATGCGACCGTCGGCGCCGGCGGTCGCCGCGCGTCCCTCGCCGAGCAGCGCGACGGCGTTGACTGCGTCGGAATGGAAGCGAAGCACCTGCTCGGCCGCATTGCGCGTCAGCGACCAGCGGATCGCGGTCGAATCGAAGCTGCTGGAGATCGCGCTTTGCCCGTCGGCCGATATCGCCAGCGCGCGCACCGGCCCGCCATGCCCGCGCAGTTGGGCGACGGCAGCCATTGCGCCGATCGGCAGCGCGATCAACACGGCCGCGAGGGTCAGAAGCGCCGATCGGCCTCTGTCTCGACATGGAGCTTTCGCCGAATCCCTCGATGCCATTCGGCCCTCAGCGCACGCCCGGCCTGTCGCGGTCGAGCCCCTTGGCCTGCAAGTCGTCGAGGTAATCCTGAAAGCGCCGTTCGGCATTCTCACCGAGATCGCGCAGAAACGTCCAGGAGTAGATGCCGGTCGCGTGCATGTCGTCGAACCCTATCCTGACGGCATAATTGCCGACAGAATCGACCGAAAGAATGGTGATGTTGCGTTTGCCGCCCACGGTCTTGCGCTCGGCTTCGGAATGCCCCTGCACTTCGGCGGACGGGCTGGTGACCCGGAGCAATTCGGCGGAGAGCTCGAATGTGCGGCCATCGTCAAAGGCAACCCGCAAAGTGCGGCGATCCTTCGGCAGGCGGATTTCGACCGGCCACGCCACAGATATAGCCGGTGCGCTCACGCGGCGCTCCAGCCCCGATTAACCCGGACCGACAAGGTTGTGGCCAGGATTGCCCACCCTGGCGCTGCCGGTCGCGAAGGCCTCATAGCTCGGCCGCTGAACGGAATTCAGCACGATCGACATTCCGGCCGCGACAATCGCCGCGAACACCAGGGCCGCAACAAAGACTTTCATGGCACTCCCTCGAATCTTGACCCGGCCGGCTCATTCGGCCGCCGCGGTCCTTGGCGCGCTGCCCGAGGCTGCGCGAGCCTGCTCTTCTTCGACCCAGAGCGAGTGATGCTCCTTGGCCCAATTGACATCGACCGTGCCGCTGCCCATCGCCTCGAAGGCCCCTTCCATGCCGATGGTGCCGATGTAGATGTGCGCCAGCATCGCCGCCACGAACAGCACCGCCACGATCGAGTGAACGACCTGCGCCCACTGCATGCCCTCGATCCCGGACAGGTAGAACGGAAACATCAGCAGATAGCCGCTTACCGCAACCGCAGTGCCGCCGATGATGACGATCCAGTAAATCGCCTTCTGCCCAGCATTAAACCGATAGGCCGGTGGATGATCGTGGCCGATGATGCCGCCGCCTCGCTTCAGCCAATCGATGTCCACCTTGTTCGGGATGTTACCGGCAATCCAGATCAGGAAGATCACGACCACCCCGATGGTGAACGGAAAGCTCAGATAAATGTGCGCATATTTCGCCCATTGCGACCACTCGGAAAACGCTTCGAAGCCAATGAGTGGCAGGAGCAGCGGACGACCAAACGTGATGTTCAGTCCCGAGATCGCCAGAACGATGAAACAAGCCGCGGTCACCCAGTGCACGAAGCGCTCAAATGCCGTGAAGCGCACGATGGTACGCCCCGAGCGACCGCTCTCGAGCCGGACCATGCCGCGGCTGAGGTAGAAGATCACGAGCACGGCCAGCATCCCCAGGATGGCGATGCCGCCGATCCACCGCAGCGTCACATTACGGAATTCCCGCCAATCGCGGCCGGCGGGTTGTACGAGCACGCCGGAGCGCTGGTCGGGAATGCTGACGCGGCCCTGGATCCGGTTCAGCTCCTGCAGGAGCTGCTGCTCCTTGACCGAACTCGCGGTCGGATTCACCTGCTGGGCAACTGATGGCGCCGGTAACGCGATGACCAGCAGAAGAAAGGCCCACGCACCGATCGTGAGGCGGATCAATCTTGCAAACGACGCCATAGTCCCTCTCCCCGGTATCTGCGCGATCGCAGCCGATGCTGTCCTCAGGACTCGATCGTCTCGCGATAGGCGGTCTTCCAGCCCCACGCCCCGGAGCCGTAGCCGCGCTTCATCACGCGTTCTTTGTAAATTTGGGCGATGATTTCGCCGTCGCCGGCGAGCAAGGATTTGGTCGAGCACATTTCGGCGCATAGTGGCAGCTTGCCCTCGGCGAGACGGTTCGCACCATACTTCTCGTACTCCTCCCTGCTGCCGTCGGCCTCGGGCCCGCCGGCGCAGAAGGTGCATTTGTCCATCTTGCCGCGCGAGCCGAAATTGCCGACCTTCGGATATTGCGGCGCACCGAATGGACACGCGTAGAAGCAATAACCGCAGCCGATGCACAGGTCCTTGGAGTGAAGCACGACGCCGTCGGCTGTGGTGTAGAAGCAATTCACCGGGCAAACCGCCGCGCAGGGCGCGTCGGTGCAATGCATGCAGGCCATCGAGACCGAACGCTCGCCCGGCTTGCCATCGTTGATAGTGACGACGCGGCGCCGGTTGATGCCCCAAGGCACCTCGTGTTCGTTCTTGCAGGCAGTGACGCAGGCATTGCATTCGATGCAACGGTCGGCGTCGCAGAGAAATTTCATACGTGCCATGGTCGTTGCTCCTTATGCCGCCGCGATTTGGCAGAGAGTGACTTTGGGCTCCTGCATACCGGTCGCGGGATCATATCCGTAAGTGGTGATCGTATTCGCGCTTTCGCCGAGAACGATCGGATCGGTGCCCTTCGGGTAGGCGTCACGAAGGTCCTTGCCTGCGAACCAGCCGCCGAAGTGGAAGGGCATCCAGGCAACACCCTTGCCGACCCGCTCGGTAACCAGCGCCTTCATCTTGGCCTTGGAACTGCTCTCGGCGCCGGTGACCCAGACCCAGCCGCCGTCCTTGATGCCGCGTTCGGCGGCATCGGCCGGGCTGATCTCGATGAACATGTCCTGCTGCAATTCTGCGAGCCATGGGTTGGTTCGGGTTTCCTCACCGCCGCCCTCATATTCGACAAGGCGGCCCGAGGACAGAATGAGCGGAAACTGCTTGGCGATCCCCTTCTCCACCGCCGCCTTCTGCACGGAGAAACCGATGTTGGGCACACGGAACTGCTTGGCGTCCGGCCGCGTCGGATACTTCGCCACCAGGTCCACGCGCGGAGTGTAGATCGGCTCGCGGTGCACCGGAATTGGGTCCGGCAGCCCGAAGGCATTCATGCGCGCCTTGCCGTTGCCGTACGGAACACAGCCGTGCTTGAGAGCCACACGCTGGATTCCGCCCGACAGATCGAGCGACCACGACACCGTGTCGGGATTGGCGGGATTGATCTTGCTGATGACGGCCATCTCGGCCTCGGTCAGCTCCGTATCCCAGCCGAGTTTCTTGAGGCTCGCCAAGGTGAACTCCGGATAGCCATCCTGGATCCCGGAATCTTTGGAATAGGAGCCATCCGCCAGCAGGCTAACCTTTCGCGTCGAGCCGTCGGGAAGCTTATCCTCGCGCTCGACGCCGAAACGCGGCCGGAACGTGCCGCCGCCGTCCATCACCGAGAGATTGGTGTTGTAGAGCAGCGGCGTGCCCGGATGCTTGACTTCCGGAGATCCCCAGCACGGCCACGGCAGTCCATAATAGTCGCCGCCGACTTCAGGATCGTCCTTGGGCGCCCGCATCGTCAGCATGTCGAACTTCGCCTGGTTCTTCATGTGCGCCTTGAGCCGCTCGGGCGATTGCCCGCAATAGCCGGTCGACCAGCTTCCGCGATTCATCTCGCGCAACACATCCTCGGCTTCCGGAAGATTATTCTCGACCTTGATGTTCTTGAACATCTTGTCGGCGAATCCGAGTTTCTTCGCCATCAAATAGATCACCTCAAGATCGTCCTTCGATTCGAAGATCGGCTTGACGATCTGTTCGCCCCACTGCAGCGAGCGGTTCGAGGCAACGCGCGAACCCTTGCACTCGAATTGCGTGGCAACCGGGAGAATGTAGACGCCATCCTTGCGTCCCGCCTCGACGGCGAGCGAGGCCCAGGTGGTCGGATGCGGGTCGGCTATGACGAGCAACTCGAGCGCCTTCAGGCCGTTGAGGGATTCAGGAATGCGCGTGATGCTGTTGCTGGCATGTCCCTGCACGAACACCGCCCGCACATTGTCTTTCTGCGCGACTTGATCTTTCGGCAGCGTCACCGCGTCAAACCAACGGGTGAGCGGGATGCCGGGCGTTTCCATGATCTGCTTGGAGTCGAAGCGCGACTTCAAGAACTCGTAATCGACTTCCCAAACCCGCGACCAATGCTTCCAGGCACCTTCGGCGAGGCCGTAATAGAACGGCAACGTGACGATATCGAGCCCGACGTCGGTTGCTCCCTGCACGTTGTCATGGCCACGGAAGATGTTGGCTCCCGTGCCGGCCTTGCCTACGTTGCCGGTCATCAATAGGGCGATGCAACTCGCCCGTACGTTCGCGGTGCCGACGGTCTTCTGGGTCTGGCCCATGGCCCAGATCAGCGTTGCCGGCTTCTCCGTCGCAAACATCTTTGCAACGCGCTTGAGCTGTTCGCCAGGAACTCCGCTGACGCGCTCGACCTCTTCCGGATTCCACTTCTCCACTTCCTCGCGGAGCTCCTCGAAACCGTATACGCGCTGTTTGATGAACTCCTTGTCCTCCCAGCCGTTCTGGAGGATGTGCCACATCATGCCGTAGAGCACCGGGATGTCGGTGCCCGGCCGCATGCGCACATATTCGGTCGCGTGAGCGGCGGTTCGGGTCATGCGTGGGTCGATGACGATAAAGTTGGCCTTTTGCAGCTCCTTGCCCTCGAGCAGATGCTGCATCGATATCGGATGCGCCTCGGCCGGATTGCCGCCCATGATGACCTGGGTTTTCGCATTGCGGATGTCGTTGAAGCTGTTGGTCATCGCGCCGTAGCCCCAGGTATTGGCCACGCCGGTGACGGTCGTCGAATGGCAGATACGCGCTTGATGATCGGTATTGTTGGTGCCCCAGAACGCGCCGAGCTTGCGGAACAGATAGGAGCCCTCATTCGTCATCTTGGCAGATCCCAGCCAATAGACGGAATCGGGGCCCGACTTTTCACGAATTGCCGTGAATTTGTCGCCAATCTCGTTGACGGCCGTCTCCCACGAGACCCGCGTCCACTGCCCGTTGACGAGCTTCATTGGATAGCGAAGCCGCCGCTCGCTGTGGACCAGTTCGCGCACCGATGCGCCCTTGGCACAATGCGATCCGCGATTGATTGGCGAATCCCAACTCGGCTCCTGCCCGATCCAAACTCCGTTCAGCACTTCCGCAGTCACGGTGCACCCGACCGCACAATGCGTACAGATGCTCTTGCGGACGGTCGCCCCCGAGGTGAGCGGCCCGGCCGCGGCAGCTTCCGCCTTGCGGACGCTGCCGACCGGCAGCGTGCTCAGCGCAGCCAGCGCGCCGCCGGCAAGGCCAGAGCGGCGCAGGAAAGCACGGCGATCGAGACCGCCGCCGCCCTGCCCCAACAAGGCCTGCGCAACTGATCCGCGACGGCCAGATTCGGAACGTTGTTCTGTTCTCCTGATCAGCACGGCGGCCTCCTCAAGCAGGATAACGATTGACGCGGTAAAACGCCTTCACGTGATCGGTTTCCTTGTAGCGCGCCTTGCGCTTTTCATCATTGTTCTCGCTGTCGGCATGCGCGGGCGTGATCAATGGCGTCGCCAGCGTCGCACCGGCACCGACCGCGCCCGCGCCGACCTTGCGCAAGAAATCGCGGCGACCAACTGTCGTTTTCTTCTCGTCCCTCATCGCATCTCTCCCGGACCAGCGCCCCTGGTCAGTTGGCGAAGGTAAAAGATTCAGTTTCGATTTTCATAAACACTTGGCCGAGCGTCCCGACCGATTTGTAAAACTTGGCACTCGTTGCCCGCTCCATGTCGGCGAACATGCGCCCCATCCACGAGACGATGTGCTTCTCGAAGAAAGCGCGCTGGCTTGCTTCCGATGCCGGGAAGCGGCCAGACGCAAATCCAGCCATGATCTCGCACAACGTGCCCGCATGATCCTCGGGTTCGAAATTGTTCTCGACGCGCTCGATGCCGCGTGCGGCGAGGTCATCGCGAAGACGGGAAAGTGGGCGTTCGTTGAGAAAGCCGGTCAGATAGTAGGAAGCATAGGGCAACAGCTCGCCACGCCCGAGACCTACGAACAGATCGAAATATTCGCGCTCGACACCGGTGGTCACGACCTCCGATGCGGCCTCAGCCAAGGCGGCATGGGCGCGACCAAGCGGCGTTGTGTCGCCGCGCAAATGCGCGATCTCACCAAGCAAGGCGTTCGACGGCGGACTGGAAAGCAATACGGCGAGCAGTTCGTATTCCCGCGCGCGAGCGGCATCGACGGGATCGATAATATCGATAATATTGTCTGGCACAGCGGACTCGGCATAGAGATCGGGACGAAGTTGTTGACGCGGCACGCCGGTCGCGGTCTCCACCGCAATCACCCTTCCAACAGGCACCCTGTTCCAATTTGAGACCGAAGGCTGCGCAATGCCAATTTTGCGGGCAAGCTGAGCAACGCCGCCTGCTGCATCAATGGCACGATCTAGGCCCGCATCGCGCATGTGGACCTCCCATCCCAGGTGCCAAGCGCTTGATATCGCTTTAGTTGGAAGAATTCTAAACGGGGGTTCCCGAGCGGTCAATCGGTAGGTATAGTCCGAAACTATAGCATTTCGTCGCAAGCTAACGAGGTCGCGCACCGCCATGTGTGCGGCGCCGAATGGGAGGGTCCTCGCTGTCGCTTGCCTCTGCGGTCGACGGTTGCGATGCAGCAGAACTTGTCGCCGGTTCAGCCGGCGTGGACTCCTCCGCCGTATTCGGCGCGCCTATCACTTCCGTAGGATTCGGCTCTTCCGCGGGATTGCGCCCGGAAGAAGCCAGCCGCCCGACTTCCTTGACCTCTCCGACTGGGTCTGTGAGCGCCTCGGCAGCCTTCCTGACACCTCCGACGATCCGGTCGACGAGCCCACGAAGCTCCGCCTCTGAGCAGTCGAGCGGTCCGAATCCAGGCATCGCATTCGGATCATTGAAATCCCAGGCGTTCTCCGCAAGCCCGATAAAATCCCGTATGGCAGGATCGGCGGTCCAGGCGCGACGAAGCGCCGCACGGCTCAATTCCTGTGGAATGCCTTTGCGGAGGAAAGCCGTGATGTCCGTGCCGGCATCGATCGAATCGATTGGCGGCAAGTTCGACAGATCGACCTCCGACGCTCCCGGGTCTTCAGCCGCATTCGAGGGAGGGGCCGGGCTGGGCGCCGGCGTCGGCTCGGCCGGCGGCAAAGCATCGTTGCCGGACTTCGTTTCCCGCTTTAGGCGAGACCAGCGCGCAAGGAATTCCTCGTCGCTCATTCGTGCCCGCCTTCCTGATGACGCCGCGCAAGCGCTTCCGGATCTGCGCGACCGAGCTTTCGCTTGACGAATTCTCGTTCGACGTGGTGCTCGCCAATGAACTTTTCAATCGCCTCGCGACATACTTCGGGCATCGGCACCGCTTCGACAAGGTTGACGCCTGCTATGGTGAAGGCCTCTCCTTCCGCGGGATCGGCGGTGACCGCCGAAACTGCGTAGGGCCAGGGCCCCTCTGAAGGGCTCAACACGACCCAGATGCTGGGCGAGCGGGACGCAAGATTATCTCGATAGCGCTCCGTTTCGGAACGGTAGAGATCGACGGTGGCGCTGCCGGCATAATAGATCGCCGTCTCGTCCTCCTCGCGCAGCAGCGTCCACGGCTTCATCTCAGGTTCATCCGGCAAAACGCCGATGCCGCGCCAGACGAAATCAATCCATGGGGAATCGGCTTTGTGGCGTTCGACCACGACGCCTACGGGAATGCGCAACAAGGGTGTCGTGCTCAACTTGAAGACTCCAGGTACTTGATCAGCAATTCCATACCGATTTCACGGGACCATGCGGTCATTGCCATGCTCGATCCTCCATTTGGTGACCGCTCATGCGACATTCGCGGCCGCTGACAGCGGCAACCCCGCGACCAGATTCTGCGGCTTCAATCTCACCACCCTGTCCGCGCCCATGGCGAGGATGAGGTAGACCGGCTTGTCGCCGACCCGCTCGTCGACCAGCCGCACATCCTCGAAGGTCAGCCGCATCAGGGCAACGATTCGTTCGGCAACGCCGTTCTCCAGCCGCTCGCCGCGCCACAGCGCATTGCCGATCCGCGTCGCCTCGCTGTCGAGGCCGACGAACCAGCGCCAGTCCCGGTCCTCGATCGAGGCGATGGTTTCGACGCTGACGGTAACGCCGAGCAGATGAGCGATCCAGCGCTCGACAACCCGGCACAGCCCGGCGCGCGCTTTTTTGTTGCCGCCGATGTTCATCACCATCGCGTGCGCGTCCGACCGCGACCAGTAGGTCCAGGCGTTTTCGTCGTCCATGACGTCCATCTCGCCAAAGGACTTCGGCTGCTGCAGCATGGCTGTCAGCGGCGATGAATGCAGGTCATGGTGGGCATGCTGCTCCGCCTCGATGACTTCCGCATCGGCGAGCAGCAACGTGCCTTCGTGAACGGCGGCCAATTGGCTGCGATAGAACAACTCCGCAGCACGCAACATATAAGGGTCGTCGCAGCCTTCGAGCGCGTTGCGCAGGATCAGGTGGCACAGCTGCGACAGAAAGATCGGCGGCAGATCGCCAGTCCCCTTGCGGGCCAGCGCGACATAGACCGCTTCCAGCGACGGCGCCGCTATCAGCCGGTCGCGGAAATGCACCATGAAGGACCAGTTTTCCCGCGCGTCGGCGTCGGCGAGCGCGGCAATCTCCGCGCTCGAAACCGGTCGCAACGGATCGGCCATCAGGGTTGCATGCAGATGGCGCTCGGCCTCGCAGGCGTCGGCCGGCGGCATCAATTCGGGCCGTGCCAGATAGGCCATAATGAGTTCGGGCGTGGCGACCAACCCGCCGTGGTCGGCGCGGCGCGTGAGGTGATGGCCCGAGGCGACCCAGAATTCTCTCATGTACGATCCGTCGTAGTGGCGTCACTCCTGATCAGCCCAAGAAGATCGACCTCTTCGGCAGGTTCAACATCACCTTCGACTTCATGGAAGGTAAAGGCGCTGGCATGGGCGTGCAACTGGTCGGTATCCGCGGCGGCCGGGCGCGGCTTGAGGGTACGAAAGCGTTCGCGGATTTCGCCGTTTTCGACGCTGCGCTGCACGGCAAGCAGCGTCTGCGGCGGATGTTCGCAGAGCGACGCCGCAAACGCGATCTCTTCCTCGGCGGCAAGGCGCGCGGCCTCGGCATCGGGTGCCCCGAATTTCTCCATCAACTGCGCGGCCAGCCGCTCGACCATCGCCTGCCGCTCCGCCTCGCTCGCTTCGGTAACCACGGCAAGTGTCGACCATCCCAAACTGTCGATCCCGAGAAAGCCGGAACGCAGCGCCACGCGCTGCTTCTGGCCGAGCGAGGCCGGATCCCGGTTCCAGAAAACGAACGCGCCGGAAACCGCCCATTCGCCGGGTTCCGCCGCCCGCTCGAACACCAAGGTATCGGATGGGTCCAGCCTTATTGTTCGCGGAAATTTCAGCATATCCGCCTCATCCGAATTTCGGACCGCGTGCCCGCGGATCATACCAAGCGGCGCGTCCCAGCGCATCCACGAGACTGCTCCGCTCCGGCGCTCCACTGCCAGCCGGCAGACTGACCAGTAGATCGCCGTTGAGGTCGATGCCCCGGCGCTCGCCGGCCTTGCGCTTGGGCAGCCGTTCCAGATAGTCCCGCGCGATCGCCTCGAAGCCGCGCTCCTTCCAGCGGTCGAACGCCGTCATCAGGTGGCGGGCGAAGCTTTCGATGATCCCATCGGTATCGACCAGTTCGAAACCTTCGCTCAGCAGGGACACGCCCGAGGCCGCCTGCACCTCTGGAAGATGCGCCATGGCGGCGGCGCGCAGGATCACGCCGAAAACGAGCCATGAGGGTATGTCGTATTCGGTGCATTCAGCGGGCCAGCCGAGCCGCCCGCCGCCGAGTAATCCCGCGTCAAACCGGATCGCGTCGGGCCAGTCGAAACTGACCTCCCGCTCCGGTGGACAATGGGCGGCAATCGCGTCCGCCAGCGCGTTCATGCCGGCAAAGAACGCCCGGCGCGCCGACTTGAGCGGCTCGTCGGGTTCAAGCACCACCGCGAATTCGACCAGATCGTAGCGGCGAACCCAAACTAGCGTCCCGGCCCCCGCCTCGCCCGCTATCTCGCAGCCGTGCGCAAAGGCGTCGCCGAGCTCGCGCAACGCGACCAAAGTATAACCGGGTGGCAAATCGAGCGTCTGTTCCATATCTCTTGGACGAACGATCACGAGCGGCTAGCCCCTAATTGCTCCGCGAGCCGCTTGTGTATGCTATCCCGCGCAAGTTGGCCACGCGAGCGGCCTTTGTATCTTGCAGATATCCGTCCGAGCGGTTACCGCAGAACCGTAGGATGAAGCAACAACCCGCTTGATGCTCCGGGTTCAAGGTATTTCAACATGAGTGCGGCGACATCTCGCCTCCTGGTTTGCAGTTGCGAGAAAACCATGCCGCTCGACGCGGAAGCGATCGGGCGTGGCTGCACGGCGAACATCACGCAGACAAACCAGCTTTGCGGCCTTGACCTCGACCGGTTCAAGGAGGCGCTCGCCGAAGGCGGGCCGATCACGGTTGCCTGCATGCAGGAAGCGCCGCTGTTTCAGGAAGTCGCGGAGAATTCCCCGCAAGTCCAGCTCACCTTCGTCAACATCCGCGAGACCGGCGGCTGGTCGAAGAACGCCGCCGCAGCCGGTCCGAAAGCGGCGGCGCTGATTGCCGCAGCCGGCGAAGAGATGCCCCCGCTCTCGCTGGTGACGCTCGAGAGCAGCGGCGTTGCACTGATCTATGGCCGCGACGAAATCGCCATCGAGGCGGCGCAGCGACTCGCCGATCGTTTGGACATTACCGTGCTTCTGACCAGGCCCGGCGATGTGACCCCACGCCGCACGAACGAATTTCCCGTGCTCAAGGGGACGATCCGCAATGCGCGCGGACACCTCGGAAGGTTCGAGCTTGCAATCGACGACTACGCCATTCCATCGCCCTCCTCGCGCGCGAAGCTCGTGTTCGGGCCCTCGCGCGACGGCGCCACCTCGACCTGCGATCTGATCCTCGATCTCTCCGGCGGCACACCGCTGTTTCCCGCGCATGAATTGCGCCCCGGCTATCTGCGCGCCGATCCGCGCAACCGCGCTGCCGTCGAGCGCGCGATAGCCGATGCCGGCGCTCTGGTCGGCACCTTCGACAAGCCACGCTTTGTTAATTTCGAGCCGTCGCTGTGCGCGCATTCGCGCTCGTCTATTACCGGATGCACGCGCTGTCTCGACCTGTGTCCGACCGGCGCGATCACGCCGAACGGGAACGCGGTTGCGATCGACGCCAGTGTTTGCGCTGGCTGCGGCTCCTGCGCCTCTGTATGCCCGACCGGTGCGGCCTCCTATGCGCTGCCAAGCGCGGACGCGCTGATGCGGCGGCTGCGCACGCTGCTGCTAACCTACCGCAAGGCGGGTGGAAGCGACGGTGTCGTGCTGTTTCACGACGGCGAGCACGGCGAGGACATCATCGATGCCCTGGCACGGTTCGGCGAGGGCTTGCCGGCCAACGTACTGCCGCTGCGCGTCAACGAAGTGACGCAGGTCGGACCAGAGATCATCGCGTCCGTCTTCGCCTATGGCGGCAGCGGCGTCGCGCTGCTGACGCGCGCAAAACCGCGCCACGACGTCACGGCGCTTCGCCGCGCGGTCGAGACGTCGGATCGGATCGTTAGCGCTCTCGGCTTCGGCGCCGGCATCATCCAAATCATCGAGACCGACGATCCGGATCAACTGCGCGCCATGCTGGATGCCGCCCCTCACGGCGTCGCCACGCAAAAGCCGGCCGGCTTTGTGCCGCGCGGGGCGAAACGCGGCGTGCTGGAAACGACGTTTCGCGAGCTTCATCTCGCCGCGCCGGCCCCCGTCGATGTCGTACCGCTGGCGCCAGGCGCTCCCTTCGGCACCGTGAACCTGAATGTCGAAGGCTGCACGCTGTGCCATGCCTGCGTCACCGCCTGCCCGACGGGCGCGCTATCAGACAATCCCGACCGCGCGATGCTGCGCTTCACCGAAAGCCTCTGCGTGCAGTGCGGGCTTTGCCAATCCACCTGTCCCGAGAAGGTCATCAGCATCGAACCGCGCCTCGACTTCCGAGCCTGGAATAACCCGCAGCGCGTGCTGAAGGAAGAAGAGCCGTTCAACTGCATCGCCTGCGGCAAACCGTTCGGCACCAGGAGCTCGATCGAGCGCGTGCTGGCCAAACTCGGCGGCGAGAAGCACTGGATGTTCCGGGGCGCCAACGCGCGGCGCCTCGAGGTCATCAAGATGTGCGCAGATTGCCGCGTCGAAGCCGTGGTGAACGAGAGCTTTGACCCGCATGCCGCGCCGCAGCGCCCGCCGGTGATGTCGACGGAAGATTATCTGCGCGCGCGCGAAGTTAAGAAGGACGATCCGCTTGGATCGTGAGCAGCAAGTGTCCGCCACCCCTCCAGATCTCAAGGGACGCGCAACGTCGACAGCCGCCGGCATTCCCGGCGTCAAGCACGTCATCGCGGTCGCCTCCGGCAAGGGCGGCGTCGGAAAGTCCACCACCTCCTGCAACCTCGCGCTCGGCTTCGCCGCGCTCGGACTGAAAACCGGCATTCTCGACGCCGACATCTACGGCCCGTCGCAACAAAAACTGTTCGGGCTGCGCGGCAAGCCACGCCAGCTCGGCCCGCGCATGCTGGAGCCGTTGGAACGCTTCGGCGTCAAGGTGATGTCGATCGGCTTTCTGGTCGAGGAAGACAGCGCCATGATCTGGCGCGGGCCGATGGTGATCTCGGCGATCACGCAGATGCTGCGCGAGGTCGCGTGGGACGATCTCGATATACTCGTCGTCGATCTGCCGCCCGGCACCGGCGATGCGCAGCTCACCATGGCGCAACAGGCGCCGCTTGCGGGCGCGGTCATCGTCTCGACGCCTCAGGATATCGCCCTGATCGACGCGCGGCGCGGCATCGCGATGTTTCAGAAGGTGAGCATTCCGATCCTTGGCCTGATCGAGAATATGTCGAGCTTCTGCTGCCCGACCTGCAACCATGTCACGCCGATCTTCGGTCACGGTGGCGCGCGGAGCGAGGCGGAACGCCGCGGCATTCCCTATCTCGGCGAAATCCCGCTCGATATCCAGATCCGCCAGACCTCCGACGAGGGCCGCCCGATCGTCGCCGTCGCGCCCGACGGCGTCCATGCGAAGCATTATGTGAAAATTGCGCATGAAATCTGGACCGCGATCGTCACCGGCGCGGCACACCGGCCGCCGCCGCGCATCGTCATCGAGTAGCCGCCGCGCAGTAACTCACGGGCTCATGAAGACCGGATTGATCGGCCCTGCTCCGTCGGCAAGACCGAGTGCTCGGAATTCATCCCGGTGCAGATCGATCACAAGGATCGACAGGATCAAGGAAAGAGCGGCAGCGACGTAAATCAGAAGTGGCGATGCCGACCTGTTGGCCGCATCGCGCGGCGCAGCCGTCCGCTCTCGGGAATAGCTCCAGAATGGAGCCAGTGGAGCCCGCAAAGCTGAGAGCATTCGGACCGTTCTGCGTTGCATCGCGCCCTGAGCCTAGATCGGCCCATGGCCAATGTCGAGATTTGGGCAACAGGAAATCGTACCACACCTGCAAGCAGCCGTGGCACGAGCCGATGTGTGAGCTAACGCGCCTCTTCAAAACCGCCAAGCACAGCAGTGAGATTGGCCCCAAGAATCTCCGAGAGATAACCGCCCTCCTGAACGAAAACGGTCGGCAGGCCCAATCGCGCGATCGCGGCGCCAATTCGCCGGAAGCCATTGGTCGTCACCGCAAGGCCCGCGAGCGGATCGTGCTCCGAAGCATCGAGACCGAGCGCCACCACCAGCGCGCCGGGCGCAAACGCGCGGATGGTTTTTTCCGCCTCGCCGATGGCCTCTATATAGTCGTCGTCCCCGGTGCCCTTCGGCAATGGGATGTTCAGATTGGCGCCAAGGCCAGGTCCGGCACCGCGCTCATGCGCATATCCCCAGACGAACGGATTGAAGAAGACGGGATCGGCATGGATCGAAACGGTGAGAACGTCGGGCCGTTCGTAGAAGATGCCCTGCGTGCCGTTGCCATGGTGCACGTCGACATCGAGAACAGCGACCCGCTCGTGCTTCAGCTTAAGTTGAGCCGCCGCGACTGCGCTGTTGTTAAGAAAGCAGAATCCGCTCGCGAGATCGCGATAGGCGTGATGACCGGGCGGCCGGCAGAGCGCGTAAGTCGCATCTTCGCCGTCCATGACGAGCTGGGCGGCGGTTGCGGCAACATCGGTCGCCGCACAGGCCGCAGCCCAGGTGCCGGGGCCGATCGGGCACGATGTATCGATCGTGTGCCAACCGAGGCGGCCGACGATGTGAGTCGGATACGTGCCAGCGTTACGCACCGGGTGGACGTTGGCAATCATCTCGGGACCGGCATCGCCGAGCGCGATCCAGGCGTCCCAGGCTTCCTCGAGGAAACGAAGGTATTCGGGGCTATGCACCCGCGCGCGCGGCCCCTGACCGAACACCGTCGGCTCGACGAGCGAATGCTTGCCGGCCTTCAGCCCCGCAAGCAACCGGTCGGCGCGTTCGGGCTGCTCGGTGGTGCGCTTGACGAGGCCGCGCACCAGGAAGAATTGCGGATCGTGGCTTCGATGCAGTTCGGTATAGACGGCCTTCACACGGTAACTCCGTTGGCTGGATCCAGAATCAGGCCCGGCGGTACGCCGGCATCGCTGACCGGCGGCGCGAGTTCGCGGACCAGCTTGCCGACTTCCCGCCAGGCGTGACCGATATGATAATCGACATGTGCGGTGATGCGCTCGGGATGCCCGGCTTCGATGGCGGCCAGCAGCGGCTCGTGCGTCCGGGCGATCTCGTGCGGATCGTCGTACAGGCGGCCGATCAGCCCGATCACCATGCGCAACTCCGCTGCCAGGTCATCGAACAACCGCAGCAAGCGCCGGTTATCCGCAATCTCAAAGATCAGCCGGTGAAAGCGATAGTCCTCTTCGACCTGCCGGGCGGGATCGTCGAGATCGGCGGTCCGGTGCAGAACGTCGATTTGCCGCCGTAACGCGTCGCGCGATTCCGTCGTCAGCTTGCGCGCCGCCAGTACGCTGGCGTGCCGTTCGATGCAAAGCCGTAAATCGTAGATCTCGTCGATATTCTTGATTTCGAGCTTGCGCACGAAAAAGCCGCGGCGCGGTCGCGCCACCAGCAGCCCCTGTTTCTCCAATAGCCGCGCCGCCTCCCGCACCGGTGCGCGGCTGATGCCCAATTCGCGGGCAATCCCCGCTTCCACCACTTTCGACCCCGGCGGCAGGCGCCCCTGAACGACCGCCTGGGTCAGGATGCGAGCGACCTGGCCGACCAGATCACTGTCCGCAAGTGCCGGTAATCCAACAGGAAGAGACATAGGTCGCATTGGCTAAACCCGCGTCAATCTGCGTATATTTTTTAATCGTCGATTGTCGACAGTTTAGTCTTGCCCTAATGCTGTGCCGCACGCAAGCTGAAAACGTTGAACGTGGACAAAGGCGGAAATGACCAACGCAGCTCAAAACACCGCAAAGGCATGGCCTGCGGTGGAAGACCAGACACTCCAAATCCGGATCGACCTCGCGGCGGCCTACCGGCTGATTCACCGGCTTGGTCTCGACGACAGCATCTACACCCACATCTCCGTCCGCCTTCCGGGCCGGAACGACCGTTTCCTCATCAATCCCTATGGGCTGCGTTTCGATGAAGTCACGGCTTCCAACCTGGTGACGGTCGACCTCGACGGGCACGTGATTGACGACCCGATGGGGCTCGGCATCAATCCGGCCGGCTTCACCATTCACAGCGCGATCCATGCCGCGCGGCATGATGCGATCTGTGTTCTGCACACGCACACGGTCGCCGGCATCGCCGTCGCCTGTCAGAAGCAAGGGCTGCTGCCGCTCAATCAATGGTCGCTGCAGTTTACCGACTGCCTCGCCTACCACGACTACGAAGGCATCGCGCTCGATCTCGATGAACGCGCGCGCCTGGTCGCCGATCTCGGCGACAAGTTCGTGATGGTGCTGCGCAACCACGGCATGCTGACCTGCGGGCGCTCCGTCGCCGAAGCCTTCAAGCTGATGCACAACCTGGAACGCTCCTGCCGCGCCCAACTCGCCGTGCAATCGTCTGGCGCCCAGACTATCCCGCTGTCAGACGCCGTGGCCCGCAAGACCGCCGGCCAATACGCCAGCTTCTACGACGCGATCGAACTGGGCGGCGTGCCCGACAGCGAATGGGCTGCCTTCAAGCGGATGCTCGAGCGGACGGATCCCGACTTTGCGAACTGACAACGCGCCAATTTGAGAGCGCCGAAGTCCCTTTTCTTTAACGAGGTATGCGATGTCCAAGCGTAAGATTTTGATGAGCCTCGCCACGATGTGTGTCTTGAGCACCGCGGCAGTGGCCGAAGGGCCGAAGCCAGGCGGCGTGGTCAATGCCGTCATTCAGCCGGAGCCTCCCAGCCTGATGATGGGTCTGGTGCAGAATGGCCCGACGCAGATGGTGGCCGGCAATATCTATGAAGGCCTGCTGCGCTACAGCCCCAAGCTCGATCCCCTCCCCGGCCTCGCCGAGACCTGGTCAGTCAGCGAGGACGGCAGGGTCTACACGTTTAAACTCGTCAAGGGCGTGACCTGGCATGACGGCAAGCCGTTCACCTCAGCCGACGTCCTGTTCTCGATCGAATTCCTGAAGCAGACCCATGCGCGCGCCCGCGGCAATCTCGTGCAGCTCGACAAGGTCGAAGCGCCGGATGAGTCGACCGTTGTCTTCACGCTGAAGCAGCCCTTCGGCCCCTTCATCGGCATCTTCGAAGTCGGCTCGCTGCCGATGATTCCGAAACACATTTACGAAGGCACCAATTTCAAGACCAATCCGGCCAACAACACGCCTGTTGGCACCGGCCCCTTCATGTTCAAGGAATGGCAGAAGGGCTCGTTCATCCGCCTGGTCAAGAATCCGAACTACCACGTCAAGGGCAAGCCGAATATCGACGAGATCTATTGGAACGTCATCCCCGACGCGGCCGCGCGGTCGGTTGCGTACGAGACCGGCAAGGTCGACGTGCTGCCCGGCGGCTCGGTGGAAAATTTCGACGTGCCGCGCTTGAGCAAACTCAAGAACACCTGCGTCACCGGCGCAGGCTGGGAATTCTTCAGCCCGCATTCCTGGCTCTGGCTCAACAACCGCTCAGGTCCGACCGCCAACAAGAAATTCCGTCAGGCGCTGATGTTCGCGATCGACCGCAATATGGCAAAGGACGTGGTCTGGAACGGCCTCGGCAAGGTCGCGACCGGTCCGTCCGGCTCGGCCATCAAGTACTATACCAGCGCGGTGCCGAAATACGATTACGATCCGGCCAAGGCGAAGGCCCTGCTCAAGGAAGCCGGCTATAACGGCGAGAAAGTCCGCATGCTGCCGCTGCCCTATGGCGAGACCTGGCAGCGCTGGGCCGAAATGGTTCGCCAGAACCTTCAGGACGTCGGGATCAATGTCGAGATGATCGCGACCGATGTCCCCGGCTGGAACCAGAAGGTTTCCGAGTGGGACTACGACATCGCCTTTACCTATCTCTATCAGTACGGTGATCCCGCGCTCGGCGTCGGCCGCAACTATGTCTCCAGCCAGATCGCCAAGGGCTCGCCGTTCAACAACGTCGAAGGCTATTCGAATTCCGAGATCGACAAGCTGTTCGCCGATGGCGCGGTCGCCTTCCCCGACTCTGCACGCGAAGAGATCTACGCCAAGGCGCAGAAGATTCTGGTCGAGGACGTGCCTGTCGCGTGGATGCTCGAACTGCAATTCCCGACGATCACCCGCTGCAGCGTCAAGAACCTGATCACGACCGGCATCGGTGTGAACGACGGTTTCCGCGACGCCTGGATCGAGAAGTAATCCCGCCACTCGCCGGGCGCCAGGCCTCAGGTCTGACGCCCGGATACCGCGTCTCCAACGGAAGCGACAGCCCATGATCTCCTTCATCGCCCAGCGGATCGCGAAGGCCATCATCGTCCTTCTCGCCCTCGTCGTTCTCAACTTCTTCCTGATCCGGATGGCGCCCGGCGATCCGGCGGTGGTGATGGCGGGCGAAGCCGGCGCGGGCGACCAGCTCTTCATCGTCCAGTTGCGCGAGAAGTTCGGCCTCGACCAACCGCTGCCGGTGCAACTGTTTCTCTATGTCAAAGGCATTCTCAGCCTCGATCTCGGATTCTCGTTTCGCCAGCAGATGCCAGTCTCGACGCTGATCCTGCAACGGCTGCCGGCAACGCTGCTGCTGACGGGGACCGCGTTCGCGATCTCGCTCGCCTTCGGCATCCTGTTCGGCGCATTGGCGGCGCGCTTTGCCGGCACCTGGGCCGACACCGCGATCACGGTGGCGGCACTGATCTTCTATGCGACGCCGCTGTTCTGGGTCGCGCTGATGGCGATCCTGCTGTTTTCGGTGGCGATGGATTGGCTGCCGAGTTTTGGCTACGAGACCGTCGGTGCAGGCTATACCGGCCTTACGCATGTGTTCGATGTCGCCGCCCATCTGATCCTGCCGGCGACGACCATCGGCCTGTTTTTCATGGCGACCTATGCCCGCATGACCCGCGCCTCGATGCTCGAGGTCGGCAGGCTCGATTTCGTCAAGACTGCGCGGGCCAAGGGCCTGTCCGACACCGTGATCCAGCGCCGTCATGTGCTGCGCAACGCGCTGTTGCCGGTAGTCACGCTCGCCGGCCTGCAGGCCGGCACGCTGGTCGGCGGTGCGGTGCTGACCGAGACCGTGTTCGCCTGGCCCGGCATCGGCCGCCTGATGTACGAGGCGCTGCTGCAGCGCGATTACAATCTGCTGCTCGGCGTCTTCGTCGTGTGCTCGGCGATGGTGCTGGCCTTCAACCTGATCACGGACCTCGTCTATCGCTCCGTCGATCCCCGCATCGAGTTTGCCGCATGAGACAGGTTTGGCGAGTGCTGTTGCGCAACCCCGGCGGCATGATCGGCATCGCGATCCTCATCGTTGCGGTGACTGTCGCCCTGATTGGCCCGTTGCTGTTTCCGACCTCCCCCTGGCGCATGGTGCAGCGGCCTTTCCTGCCGCCGTTCACGCTTGCCGGCTTTCCGCTCGGCACCGACGCGCTCGGCCGCGACGTCATGGCCGGCATCATCTACGGCGCGCGCGTCTCGCTGCTGGTCGGCCTCATTTCGACGTTGGCCTCGCTCGCGGTCGGCATACCGCTCGGTGCGGTGGCCGGGTATTTCGGCGGCAGGATCGACGATGCCCTGATGCGCTTCACCGAGTTCTTCCAGACCGTTCCGAGCTTTGCGCTGGCGATCGTCCTTGTCGCCATCATGCAACCGTCCATCGTCTCGATCGTTTCAGCCATCGCCATCGTGAGTTGGCCGCCGGTAGCGCGGCTGGTGCGCGGCGAAGTGCTGTCGTTGCGCACGCGCGAATACGTCCAGGCCGCCGTCGTTACCGGCCAAACCAATTGGTGGATCATCTGGCGCGAGATCCTGCCGAATGCGCTCTCTCCCGTCATTGTGCTGGCCTCGCTGATGGTTGCGACCGCCATCCTGCTGGAATCCTCGCTCTCCTTTCTCGGCCTCGGCGATCCCAACCTGATGTCGTGGGGCTACATGGTCGGTGCCGGCCGCACTGTCATACGCCAAGCCTGGTGGATCACAGTATTTCCGGGCATCGCCATTCTCGTTTCGGTGCTGGCGCTGAACCTGATCGGCGAAGGCCTCAACGACGCGCTCAATCCGCGCCTCGCCAAAGGGGGGCGCTGAGCATGACCGTCGCCATCAAGAACCTGAAACTGGCGCTGCCGCCCGGCGGCGACCGCGCTTACGCAGTGGATGATGTCTCGTTCGAACTATCAGCCGGCAAAATCCTGTGCGTGGTCGGCGAATCCGGCTCCGGCAAGTCGATGTGCGCCCATGCGCTGATGGGCCTGCTACCGGAAACGGTGACGCCGGAATCCGGAGAGATTCGGTTCGAAGGAAAGAACGTGCTGGCGCTCAGCCCGACGGAATGGCTGGCGCTGCGCGGCCGCGACATTGCCATGGTGTTCCAGGAGCCGATGACCGCGCTAAATCCGCTGATGCGGATCGGCGACCAGATCGCCGAGATGTTCGAGGCGCATGGCCTATTGACGCCGAAGGAGCGCCGGCAAAAAGCCCTCGCTTTGATCCGCGAAGTCGGCCTGCCCGATCCCGAGCGCGCGGTGCGCGCCTATCCCCATCAGCTATCCGGCGGCCAGCGCCAGCGCGCCATGATCGCGATGGCGCTGGCGCTCGAGCCGGCCGTGCTGGTGGCAGATGAGCCGACGACGGCGCTCGACGTCACGACGCAAGCGCAGATCCTCAAGCTGATCCGCGACCTGCAGCGCCGCCGCAATATGGCCGTCATGTTCATCACCCATGACTTTGGCGTCGTCGCCGAGATTGCCGATCGCGTGGTCGTGCTTCAGCACGGCAAGGTCGTCGAACAAGGCACCGCCGACGACGTGCTGCTCCGCGCGCAACATCCCTATACCCGCGCATTGCTGGCCGCCGTTCCAACCCTGCAGCCCCCGCAGCGGGTGTCCCTGCTCGACCGCAGCAAGGCGGTGGAAGTGATCGGCCTCGGCAAGACCTATGTTAGCGGCGGCGGATGGTTCCGCAGCGAGCGGCGCGTGCAAGCAGCAAAGGAAGTCAGCTTCGACATTTTTCGTGGCGAGACGCTCGGTCTGGTCGGCGAATCCGGTTCCGGAAAATCGTCCGTCGCGAGGCTCGTTATGCGCCTGATCGAACCAGATGCCGGCACTGTCCGCATCGGCGACGTCGACCTCACCAAGATCGGCGGAAAGGCGTTGCGCGAACAGCGCCGCCGCATCCAGATGGTGTTTCAGGACCCGTTCGCCTCGCTCAATCCGCGCCGGAAAGTCGGCCACATCATCACCGATGGGCCGATTGCGCACGGCGTCGATCCGGCGGCGGCACGCAAGCGCGCCGGCGAGTTGCTCAGCCTCGTCGGGCTGAATGCCGGCGCGATGGAGCGTTTCCCGCACGAATTCTCCGGCGGACAGCGACAGCGCATCGGAATCGCCCGCGC
The DNA here is from genome assembly GCF_013114825.1 of Bradyrhizobium australiense. GTDB lineage: Bacteria > Pseudomonadota > Alphaproteobacteria > Rhizobiales > Xanthobacteraceae > Bradyrhizobium > Bradyrhizobium australiense. The sequence goes on from NZ_JAAVLX010000002.1 coordinate 692,242, forward strand.
TCTGGCGCTCGATCCGGAAATCCTCGTCGCTGACGAAGCCGTCTCCGCGCTCGACGTGTCCGTTCAGGCGCAGGTTCTGGACCTGCTCGAAGACTTGAAGGCCCGCCTTGGCCTGTCGATGCTGTTCATCACCCACGACCTGCGCGTGGCCGCGCAGATCTGCGACCGCATCGCCGTGATGCAGCACGGCACGATCGTCGAGCTAAAATCCGCATCGCTCCTGTTCGCGGCCCCCGAGCACGCTTACACCCGCGAGTTGCTCTCCGCCGTGCCCGGACAAACGTCGTCATCCAAAGCTGCATGAGCAGGGCTGCTTGAACCATGCGTTGTGTTCTCGTCAGCAAGAGCCTCGATCTTCGCGGCTATCTCGGCCCGCAATTCATGCGCGCCGCCGACCGCATCGAAATCGTCAGCCACCCCCACGAAGGCCCGGCAACGGACGTGCGGCTGGCGGTGGCCTGGCACCCGCCGGATGACGCATTCGATCACTACCCGAATCTGCAGGCCGTCTGCTCGATCGGCGCCGGCGTCGACAATATTCTGGCGTGCCCCAGCCTGCGCCCCGATATTGAGGTGATCCGCGTCGTTGACCCGGCGCAGGCCCAGATGATGTCGGGCTTCGTTGCCTGGCACGTGATCGGACATCAGCGGCGCTTTGCGACTTATCAGGCGCAGCAACGTGAGGCGCAGTGGCAACGTCTCGGCCTGCGCCGGGCGCAAGACGTGCCGGTTGGCATTTTGGGCTTTGGCGAGATCGGACGCCGGGTCGCCGCCGATCTCGCTCTGCTTGGTTTCGCTGTCATGGCGTGGAGCCGTACCGCGAAGCCGGCGCCGCAGGGCGTCCGCGGTTTCGACGGCGCCGCAGGCCTCGAGGCCATGCTCGGCCAGACCGAAGTCCTCGTGAACCTGTTGCCGCTGACGCCGGAGACCAGGGGCATCCTCAACCGCAAAACGTTCGCCCGAATGTATCGCGGCGGCTACCTGATCCAGGTCGGCCGCGGCGAGCATCTGGTCGACGCCGACCTGCTCGCGGCGCTGGAGGACGGGCAACTGGCCGGCGCCGCACTCGATGTCTTCGCAACCGAGCCCCTGGCGCCGCGCCATCCGTTCTGGCGGCACCCGCGCATCGTCGTCACGCCGCACGATGCCTGCGAGGTGCGCGTGGAAGCGATCGGCGCGACGTTTCGTGCGACCGCGGAAGCGATACGGGCCGGCCGCCGGCCGCCGCACTCCATCGACCGCGAACGGGGCTATTGAGCGCGATGACGCAAACCGATCTTGTCGCGCCGGGCTCCGCCCCTGCGAATGCCACCGCGCATCCGATCGACGGCCTCCGCGCCGCGTCCGCCGTTTTGGAAGCGCTCGCCCAAAGATTGGCGGCCGAGCACTACGGCCTGATCGCTGCCGTGCACCGGCTCGACAGCGAGCGGGACCAAAATTTTCGGCTGCGCTCACTGAGCGGCCAGGAACATGTCCTGAAGATCGCCAACCCCGCAGAAGACCGCGCCGTGACCAATCTGCAGACGGAGGCCCTGCTCCATCTGGCGGCTGTAGACCCCGATCTGCCGGTCCCGCGCATCTTTCCGGCGCGAAACGGCATGACTGAACTTGATATTGCGTTCGACGACGGTTCGATCAGGGTCGTTCGCCTGCTGTCCTTTCTGGCGGGAACTCCGATGCACGCGGTCGAAACATCCGCCGAGCTGCGGCGCAGCCTCGGCCGCTGCGCGGCACGGCTGGCGCGGGGCCTTTCCGATTTCAGCCATTGCGGCGCCAATCATAAACTGCTGTGGGACCTGCAGCACGCCGCCGAACTGTATCAGTTGATCGACGCTGTCCCGAGCGAGCGGCGCGGCCTGGTCGAGCACGTTCTCGGCGGTTTCGAAACCAGCGCCCTTCCGATGCTTCGACACTTGCCCAGCCAGCCCGTCCATAACGATCTCAATCCGCACAATGTGGTCGTAGACCACGAAACCCACACGGGTGTTGCCGGGATTATCGATTTTGGCGATCTCACCCATACCGCCCGGATCAATGACCTCGCGATTACGGCCGCGTATCAGGTTGCCGATACCGACGATCCGCTTGCGACGGCCTGCGATATGATCGCGGCTTACCACGCCGTACTGCCGCTCCAACCGGCTGAACTGGATGTGCTGTTTGACCTGATCGCCACGCGCATGGCCATGACGGTCGTGATCAGCAGTTGGCGGGCCGCCCGCTATCCTGCTAACCGGGAATACATACTACGCAACAATGCCGCGGCCTGGGCGCGGCTGCGCCGGATGGCGGCGCTGTCGCGAGACCAGGCGAGACTTCAGATCCAGCGCGCCTGCCATGGAGAGTAAGGACATGACCGCCGCCGACGAGGCCGCGTCGACACGAAACCTGATCGCGCGTCGCAATCGCCTGCTCGGTCCGGCCTACCGGCTGTTCTACGAACAGCCGGTACAATTCGTCCGCGGCGAAGGCGTCTGGCTCTACGATGCAGCCGGTGATCGCTATCTCGACGCTTACAACAACGTGGCGTCCGTCGGGCACTGCCATCCGCACGTCGTGCAGGCGATTGCGCGGCAGGCAGCGGCCCTCAACACGCATACGCGCTATCTGCACGAGACCGTTCTCGACTTCGCGGAACGGCTGCTGGCGACGTTTCCGTCCGAGATCGGCCACGTCATGTTCACCTGCACCGGCAGCGAGGCCAACGACCTCGCCTTGCGGGTGGCGCGAACCTGCACCGGCGGCACCGGATTCATCGTCACGGCAAACGCCTATCATGGCGTGACCAGCGCGCTCACGGAGTTATCTCCCTCGCTTGGTCATCCACTGCAGGAAGGAAGTCACGCGCGACTGATACCGGCGCCGGGTTCGGGAGACGGTACCGGCGAAGTGTTTGCGCAGCACGTCAGCGACGCGCTGGACGACATGAGGTACAGCGGAATTCGGCCGGCAGCACTTCTGGTCGATACCATTTTCTCCAGCGATGGCGTGTTCGCCGACCCGCCCGGTTTCCTGCGCCCGGCGGTTGAGGCCGCACGTGCGGCCGGCGCGCTGTTCATCGCCGACGAGGTGCAGCCCGGCTTCGGTCGCTGCGGCAGCCACATGTGGGGTTTTGCGCGCCACGGCCTCGTCCCCGATCTCGTCACCATGGGCAAGCCGATGGGAAACGGCCATCCGGTCGCCGGCATGGCCGCGCGTCCGGAACTTCTGGCGGAGTTCGGCCGAAGGTCGCGCTACTTCAACACCTTCGGCGGCAACCCGGTTTCCGCCGCGGCCGGCATTGCGGTGCTCGACGTGATCGCTTCAGAAGGATTGATGGAGAACGCGCAACGCACCGGCGCATATCTGGTCGAGCTGCTCAGCGAGTTGCAGGCACGGCATGAGTTGATTGCCGAGATACGCGGCGCCGGCCTGTTCGTCGGCGTCGAACTGCGGCATGGCGGCGCTATGGGAACGCCCGCCACCACTGAAGCCGCGCGCATCGTAAACTTGCTGCGCGAACGGCGCGTGCTGATCAGTTCGGCCGGCCCGCACGGTAACGTGCTCAAGATCCGGCCGCCACTGGTCTTCGGAAAAGAGCATGCCGACCTGCTGGTCGATACGCTCGATCAGGCTCTGGCGGAATTAAGCGTGGCGGCGGAGTAGAAGGGCGCGCCTCAAGCGCCGGCAGCCGGCAGGCTGGCGGCCGCGATGGCCACGATCTGGGAAAGCCGGCGGCCGATCCGGGAGGACGCGCTGCTCAGCAATGAACGAACCTGTCGCATCTCTTGATCTTCCATATGCGCCGGGGGCTAGGCGCACAGGGAAAATGGTCCCAAGCCGCTAACTAGTCGAGATGTCAGGGAAAATAGCAACGCCCACTTCGTCTGGAAGCCGGCCGGCAGTGAAATTATTGCCGCGATCAGGCCGCCCACGAATGAAATTTTCTCCCGGATTCTGACCTCATAGCCCGGTGATGCCGCTGTCGACCGCCAGCGTCTGGGCATTAATGTAGACGCTCTCCTCGGAAATGAAGAACAGCGCGGCATAGGCCACTTCCCAGCCGGTCGCCATCCGCCCGAATGGCACGCCCTCAGCGCTTCGCGACGGCCGACCGGCGCTGGCGTGGCGGCCGAGCGGCGTGTCAACCAGCCCGGGACAAATGGTGTTGGCACGTATGCCGCGCCTCGCACCTTCCCTCGCCACATTGCGCATCAGGCCGCCGAGCGCCGCTTTCGACGCATCATAGGCAGCCAGTCCCGAGCCGGAACGAAGTGCCGCGATCGACGAGATGAACAAAATCGAAGATCCGTCGGCGATATGCTTGAGCGCCTTGCGGCAGCAAAGCATCGGACCGGTCAGATTGACCGCAAATGTCTCGTTCCACTCCCTGAGATCGACCCCGTCCAGATCAAGCGACCCGAGCCCGATGCCGACATTGAGCACCATGCCGTCAAAGCCGCCGAGCCCCTCGATCGCCTCATCGATCATCCTGATGACATCGGCTTCATGCGCGATGTTGGCTTCGATCGAAAATGCGCGGCCGCCCTCGGCCGCAATGCGCGACACAGTATCGTCGGCACTGGCGCGGTTCATATCCGCAACCGCGACGTGGGCACCTTCCCGCGCAAACAGCAGCGACATCGCCCGGCCGTTGCCAACCGGATCGGTGGCGGCGTCGAACGTCCGCTGGCCGCCGCCGACGACCAGAATCTGGCGGCCCTGAAGGCGCCCGCGGCCCGGCGCTTCACCTGCGGACTCCGGGCTTAGCTGGCGGACATAGCGAATCTTGTCGGACATTTTTCATCCCATCCGTGCTTGAGCCGGCTGCGGCGCATCGAGAAACCGTCGCAGCGACGCCAGAACCACATCGAGCCGGTCATGGTGCAGCCAGTGGCCAGCGCCCGTGATCTTCTGCAGTTCGGCTTGCCTGAAATGCGCGAGCAGGCCGGCAGCTTCGGGATCGGGGAGAAAGCTTTCGTCGCCCCACATCAACAGCGTTGGACAGGCGATGCGCGACCACAAGTCGATGTAGTCCTCCGGCAACAGCCGGTATGGCGCCCTCGCCCGCTGATAATGGTCGAACTTCCAGCGATAGAGGTCGTCGGCACCTTTCCGAACGCCATGGCTGGCAAGATGAAGCGCCAGCGCCGGCGTCAGCCGCTTGTTGCGCGCGGACAGCCGCTTCGCCGCTTCCTCAATCGTCCGGAACGTGCTCTCTTGATGCTCCGAGATGCGGTCGAGCTGATCGATCCAGCGCAACATCTGCTCGGCGATCGGCGCAGGCTGCGAGCCCGACAGGAACGCACCATCCAGCACGATCAGACGCGATACCCTTTCGGGATAAGTGCCGGCATAGGCCAACGCGACCATGCCACCCATCGAGTGGCCGACAATCGCCGCCTCCTGTAGCGCCGCAAAGCGCATCAGCCGGGTGAGATCATAGACGTTGTCGGTCAGACTGTAGCTGCTTCCCTTCGCCCATTCGGAATTGCCGTGCCCGCGCAGGTCCGGCGCCATGACATGGAAGTGGGGCTGCAGTGCCTGCGCGATCGCGTCCCAACTACGGCAGTGGTCGAGCCCGCCATGAATCAGAATCAAAGGCGGCGCGGTTTCGTTGCCCCAGTCGACATAGTGCAACCGCAGCCCCTGGGAATCGTAAAATCGATGTTCCGGTTTGGCCATCGTGGATCGTCCCTCGCGGAGGTGATGGCCTATTTCGGGGCAAATCCGAATGTCCGCTCGAAGCGCTTGGCGTAGTCGGGCCACACCTCGGGATTGACGATGCGCGGCGGCCGCTTGCCATCGAGCGCATCGAGAATCTGCTCGGCGGCGATCCGGCCCATGTTGATGCGCGCTTCCTTGGTTACGCCCGCCGTGTGCGGGCTCGCCAGCACATTATCGAACTGCAGCAGCGGATGCTCCGGCGGCGGCGGCTCCTTGTCCCAGACGTCGAGGCCGGCGCCCGCAATGCGTCTGTCGCGCAACGCCTCGTACAGCGCTTCCTCATCGTGAATGAAGCCGCGCGCCGTGGTGATGAAAAATGCGTGCGGCTGCATCAGCGCGAACTCGCGCGCGCCGATCATGCGGCGATTGTCTTTGGTCAGCGGACAGGAAATCGAAACGAAATCCGAGCGGCGCATCAGATCGTGAAGCTCGACCTTTTCGCCGCCGCGGGCGGCGATCTCTTCCGCGGGCAGAAAGGGGTCGTAAGCGATCACTTTCATATGCAGCAGGCCCTTGCAGAGCTCGGCGATGCGTCGGCCGACATTGCCGATTCCGACGATGCCCACCGTCTTGCCCTGCACCTCATTGCCGATCAGCGCGTTCCGATTGACGTTGGCTTGGCGGCGCAGCGCGCGGTCGGCTTCGAGGATGCGTTTGGACAGCGTCAGCATCATGCCCAGCGCATGTTCGGCGACCGAATTGGCGTTTCCGCCGGACTGGTTGACGACGAGCACGCCGGCCGCCGTGCAGGCATCGACGTCGACAGGATCGAAGCCCGCGCCATTCGAGGAGACGATCAGGAGGTGCGGCGCCCGCCGCAGCAGGTCCCGGTCGACGTGAAAGTGCCTGGCGATCTCGTCGCGCGCCGCGCCGACCTGGTAGGCATGTGCCGCCGACAAGATCGGCGCTGCGATCGTATCCGGGCTGTCGTTTTCCAGCCGGTCGAGCCGCACGTCGGCGCGGCTTTTTAGGATATCGACATAGATTTCGTGGGCGAGATATTTGACATAGAACACGCGCTTGTTGTTGACGGTCATTTTCCTTGGCAACTTTCAGTTCGGGAAACCGTAGAGCTTGGCGGGATAGTGGGATGGCCGCTCGCGACCTCGATCAGGGTGCGAGCCTCGGCGAAAATACGGGCCATGTGGCGGCCGCGCCCGCAGTGACGGCTAGCGCAGCCGTTACCGCAGCAGTCCGGATATATCTGGCCATCGCCCCTCCCGATCGATGCTTTTCTTGTTATCTCACATCGTCGCATACCGAGTGTAGCGCCGCGAGGCGCAGAGCCGGATACGATCGGGACATGTTGACAATCCCGCCGATGGCGTCAAGTTTCGCCGCTCCAGGGATGAGCGCGAACGAAGATGTCGCGGGTAAAGGAGACCAAAATGGCGGTTGCGGAGGAAAAAACCTCGCCCGAAACCTCTGAGAAGAGCTGGCACGGCATCCTGCTGCAAACCCTCAAGCGCAACGACATCCGCCTCGTCCCCTACGTGCCCGACCGCGTCCTGACGACGCTGATCAGGAACCTGAACGCCGATCCCTTCTTCACAACCTTCCCCACCGCGCGCGAGGAGGAAGCGGTCGGCATCGTCTCCGGCGCCTGGATGGGCGGCGTGCGCGGTGCGGTGCTGATGCAGACTTCCGGATTTGCCACTTTGGCGAACGTGCTGGCGTCGCTGGCCGTTCCCTACCAGATCCCGCTGATCATGTTTGTGTCCGAACGCGGCACGCTCGGCGAATTCAACTACGGCCAGTCGCTGGTATGCCGCACCATGCGCCCGGTGCTGGATTCGCTCGCCATGGAGCATCACACCATCACCCGACTGGATGAACTGGAATTCATCGTCGACCGCTCGATCAAGCAGGCCATCACCACGCAGGCGCCGGTGGCGCTGATCCTCTCGCCGCTGTTGACCGGCGGCAAGGTCTTCGACAAGTGAGCGATCCCATGAACAGCGAAAACCCGGCCCGCAACACCAAGGTCATGAACCGCTTCGATCTCACCTCGCGGCTGATGGCGAAATTGAAGAACGAGGAAGCCGTGATCGGCGGCATCGGCAACACCAATTTCGACCTGTGGGCCGCCGGCCACCGGCCGCAGAATTTCTATATGCTCGGCAGCATGGGGCTTGCCTTCCCGATAGCGCTCGGCGTCGCGCTGGCGCAACCGGAACGCCGCGTGTTCGCGCTCGAAGGCGACGGCTCGCTGTTGATGCAACTGGGATCGCTTTCGACGATCGCAACGCTCAAGCCGAAAAACCTCACCATGGTGGTGATGGACAACGGCATCTACCAGATCACCGGCGCGCAGCCGACGCCGGCTGCAGCCGCAGCCGACCTCGTTGCCATCGCGGTCGCGAGCGGCCTCACCAACAGCAGCTGGGCGGCGGACGAAGACGATTTCGAGCGCCTGATCGAGCAGTCCATGTCGGCCGCAGGCCCGGCGCTGATCGGGGTGCGCATCGACGACAAGCCGGGCGTCGGCACCACCCGCCGCGATCCCGTGCAAATCCGGGAGCGCTTCATGCACGGTATAGGCGTACGGGACCCGCTCTGAAACCGGCAACCGTCATTCCGGGACGATGCGAAGCATCGAACTATGGTGCGCAATTGCGTACCAGAGAATCCCGAGATTCTCAGGGACGCAAGGGCACCCCTTAGTTCGCCCTTCGGGCACCCCGGAATGGCGCGCTCGGCAAATTAACCACAGGCATTGGCACTCCGGGTGCATGGACTTTCGGCACGTAATTTGTGCTATGCCGTCCCGATGACGATCATCCTTCGACTTATCGCGTGGGGCCTTGCCGTCGCCATCGCCTTCGCGACGCTCGGGCCGGCCGAACAACGGCCACACTTGAACCTCGGTCAAAACGGCGAGCATGCGCTCGCTTTTGCACTGCTGGGACTGGCTTTCGGACTGGCTCACTCGCGCAACCGGTTGCATACGGCGGCCTTCATCGTCGCCTTCACCGGCTTAATCGAAATCCTGCAGTTCTGGGCGCCGGACCGGCACGCGCGCCTGGAGGACTTTGCGGTCGACGCGCTCGCGGCATCCCTCGGACTTGCGGCTGCTGCTGTTCTCGACTGGAAGATCAGGCGATCGCGCCATAGTGCATTCTGACACGAAATCCTCGCGGGACGATGTCCCGCGAGGATGTCTTGGCAAAAGCTGCGTTCGTTAGTCGAGGATCCTTACAATCCGGCGCGTGCGCGGTTCGACAATCACGCGGCGATCATTGACGACCGCATAGCGGTATTCGGTGTGCCGCGGCACCGTGCGCAGTTCGACGGTCGGCGGCAGCGGCTCGCCTACTGCCACCCGTTCACGAACCACAACAGAACGGTCGCGCGGGACCGAATTGATCACGGCGTTCGGAATTTCCACGGCCGCGCCGACCGCGGCACCCACGGTGCCGCCGACGATCGCGCCGACCGGGCCAGCGGCTTCACCGCCCCTCGCGGCGCCTTCCGCTGCACCTTGCGCCGTCGTTGATTGAGCAAATGCCGCGCCAGAGGTGAGCAACGAAGCAGCAATCAGTGAAATTGCCAAACGATTATTCATCACATCCTCCAGTAAATTGATGATGTGTCTCAACCACGGAAGGCGTGAGAAAGTTCCGGTTCCAATGCGGCAGCAAAAAGGGCCGCGCCAATATATCGGCGCGGTTCCAGTCACAGGGAGTCACAAGAGATCAGGCTTTCGCGATTTCGTGGCTTGCCATCATTTCGAGTGCGCGCGCCATTCCGGAGTGGTCCCATGCCTTGCCGCCATGGGCGATGCAGGAGCTGAACAATTGCTGAGCCAGCGCCGTGCTCGGCAAGGAAAGGCCGAGCGCACGCGCGCCCTCGAGCGCCAGATTGAGATCCTTCTGGTGCAGCTCGATGCGAAAGCCCGGTTCGAAGTTGCGCTTCACCATGCGCTCGCCATGCACTTCGAGAATCCGCGACGACGCAAAGCCGCCCATCAGCGCCTTGCGCACCAGCGCTGGATCCGCACCGGCCTTCGATGCAAACAACAGCGCCTCGCCGACTGCCTCGATCGTCAGCGCCACGATGATCTGGTTGGCGACCTTGGTGGTCTGCCCGTCGCCATTGGCGCCAACGAGGGTGACGTTCTTGCCCATCTTGTCGAACACCGGCTTCATCGCGTTGAACGCGCGCTCCGGTCCGCCGACCATGATGGTCAGGCTCGCCGCCTTGGCGCCGACTTCGCCGCCGGAAACCGGTGCATCGAGATAATCGGCGCCGAGCGCCTCGACCTTCTTCGCAAACTCCTTGGTGGCGAGCGGCGAGATCGAACTCATGTCGACGACGATCTGGCCCTTCGAGAGCCCCTCGGCGACGCCGCCCGGACCGAACAAGACCGCCTCCACATGCGGCGTATCAGGCACCATGATGATCACGACGTCCGACTGCTCGGCGACCTCCTTGCCCGATTTGCAGACCACGCCGCCCGCAGCAACCAGCTCCGGTGCAATCGGCGAGACATCGTGCAGGAACAGGCGATGCCCGGCCGTCTGCAGATGGCCCGCCATCGGGCGCCCCATGGTGCCGAGGCCGATAAAGCCGATATCGATCATTTCAACTCCCCTTATTTTGCTTCTTGTTCAGGTGTCCGCCGTGAGCGCGGCGTGCCAACCGAGGCCCTCGACTGTCGTCGTCCTCGGCTTGTATTCGCAGCCGATCCAGCCGCGATAACCAATAGCGTCGAGATGGCGGAACAGGAAGGGATAGTTGATTTCGCCGGTGCCGGGTTCATTGCGGCCGGGGTTATCGGCAAGCTGCACATGAGCGATGCGCGGCAGATGCTTCTGCAGGGTCCGTGCAATGTCACCCTCCATCACCTGCATGTGGTAGATGTCGTACTGCACGAACAAATTGCTCGAGCGTACGTCGGCAATTAGCTGAAGCGCCTGTGCGGTCTTGTTCAGAAAGAAGCCGGGAATATCGATCGTATTGATCGGCTCGATCAGAAGCTTGATCTGCTCCTTGGCGAGCGCATCCGCCGCGAAGCGAAGATTACCTATCAATGTCTCGTTGAGATCGGTCGCATCGGCACCGTCAGGCGCGATGCCGACGAGGCAGTTGAGCTGGCGACATTCGAGCGCCTTGGCGTAGTCGATGGCGCGTCCGACGCCATCGCGAAACTCCTGCACCCTGTCTGGCAGGATGGCGATGCCACGCTCGCCGGCTCCCCAGTTTCCCGCTGGGAGATTGTGCAGCACCTGGGTCAAGCCGTGCTGGTGCAATTGCTCGCGCAGCTCGGCCTTGTCGAAATCATACGGGAATAGATATTCCACCCCGTTAAATCCTGCGGCCTTGGCGGCGGCGAAGCGATCGAGGAACGGCTGTTCGCCGAACAGCATCGTGAGATTAGCGGCAAATTTCGGCACGGTCAGATTCTCCCCTTAAGCCGGCAGCAGCTTGCCGGATTGCGAAACGCTCGATTTGACCGGCGTGTCGTCCAGCGGCAGATCGAGCACCTCCTCGAACTCGATGATGTTGTCGATCTCGGTGCCCATCGAAATGTTGGTAACCCGCTCGAGAATGAACTCGACCACGACAGGCACCTCGAATTCCGCCATCCACTCGCGCGCGGTCGCGAACGCGGCCTGCGCATGGTTTGGATCGGTGACGCGGATCGCCTTGCAACCGAGGCCCTCGACGACCGCGATGTGGTCGACGCCATAGACGCCGAGCTCGGGCGCGTTGATGTTCTCGAAGGAAAGCTGGACATGGTAGTCCATGTCGAAGCCGCGCTGCGCCTGACGGATCAACCCGAGATAGGAATTGTTCACGACGACGTGGATGTAGGGCAACTTGAACTGCGCGCCGACCGCGAGCTCCTCGATCAGGAACTGGAAGTCATAATCGCCGGACAACGCGACAATCTGGCGCGACGGATCGGCGGCGCGAACGCCGAGCGCGGCGGGAAGTGTCCAGCCGAGCGGACCGGCCTGCCCCGCATTGATCCAGTTGCGCGGACGGTAGACGCCCAAAAACTGCGCGCCGGCGATCTGCGACAGCCCTATCACGCTGACATAACAAGTGTCGCGTCCGAATGCCTTGCTCATCTCTTCATAGACCCGCTGCGGCTTGATCGGGATGTCGTCGAAATGGCTCTTGCGCAGCATCGTGCGCTTGCGGTCCTGGCAGGCCGCCGGCCACGCCTGCCGCTCTCTCAGCTTGCCGGCTTTCCGCCACTCCCTGGCAACGGCGACGAACAATTCCAGCGCCGCCCTGGCGTCGGAGACGATGCCGAAATCCGGGTTGAACACGCGCCCGATCTGCGTCGGCTCGATATCGACGTGCACAAACTTGCGACCCTTGGTGTAGGTCTCGATCGAACCGGTATGCCGGTTGGCCCAGCGGTTGCCGATGCCGAGCACGAAGTCGGATTGCAGCATGGTTGCGTTGCCGTAGCGGTGGCTGGTCTGCAAGCCGACCATGCCGGCCATCAGCACGTGATCGTCGGGGATGGCGCCCCACCCCATCAGCGTCGGCACCACGGGAACGTTGACGGTCTCGGCGAATGCCACCAAAAGCTCGGAGGCATCGGCATTGATGACGCCGCCGCCCGCCACGATGAGCGGCCGTTCCGCCGCGTTGAGCATGTCGAGCGCCTTCTCGATCTGCTTGCGCGTCGCCGCCGGCTTGTAGACCGGCAGCGGCTCATAGGTCTCATCGTCGAATTCGATCTCGGCAAGCTGCACGTCGAGCGGCAGGTCGATCAGCACAGGTCCCGGACGGCCCGAACGCATGATGTGGAACGCCTGGCTGAACACGCGCGGCACCAGCGCCGGCTCGCGCACGGTGACCGCCCATTTCGTCACAGGCTTGGCGATGGATTCGATATCGATCGCCTGAAAGTCTTCCTTGTAGAGCCGCGCGCGCGGCGCTTGGCCTGTGATGCACAGGATCGGGATCGAGTCCGCAATCGCCGAATAAAGCCCGGTGATCATGTCGGTGCCGGCCGGCCCCGAGGTGCCGATGCAGACGCCGATATTGCCGGCCTTGGCGCGGGTATAGCCTTCGGCCATGTGGGAGGCGCCCTCGACATGGCGCGCCAGGATGTGCCCGATCGAGCCATGCTTCTTCAGCGCGGAGTAGAGGGGATTGATCGCCGCGCCCGGCACGCCGAAGGCGATGGTGACTCCTTCCTTTTCCAGGATCCGCACAGCCGCATCGATCGCCCGCATCTTCGCCATGTTGCGCCTCGCTCAAACAGTGTTGGCTCTGGCGGCGATCTTCGCGGCGGCGAGATGCAATCTCAACGCGGGCGATTTTATTTCCCGCGGAATGGAAGGGAGTGATGAAAGCCGAAATAAATCAGTTGGTTGCCGTCATCGCGGCATGGAACGCCGCAAACCTAAGAGATATCGCTGGATAGACAAGCTAACTGTTTTGTTTGGCAACAATACATCCTATCGTTGCATCAGGGTCGGCTGAAGAAATTGCGAATGTTTTGGTTTGGAAGTGGTGGAGGGGTCCGTTCATACGCGGACACAAGGTTATGGCGCTCGCATCGCTGGCATTCCCACCAAATGCCTCCACTCGGGCAACTCGCCGCGCTGTCGGCATGTTTGACCATCCTGGGTGGAACGGGGGAGCGCGCCCGGGCGGAGGAGCCGCTGTCAGGCAAAATCCTTTCGGCCTGCCGCGTTCCGCCGCGCGCAGCGTTCGGGGAAATCCGAAAGCCATCGCCCGAAACCAAGAAAGGCTACACCTTCATCCTGGCCGCAACCCGCTTCAAGTTCACGGCCGATTACGACCGCGCCGTCGAACAGATTGATGAGGCCATCAAAGCCGATCCAGCAAACCCGCGTTTCTATTCCGAGCGAGGCGTCGCCCGCGAGGCCACCATCAGTTCAGGGAAGCCGTTGAGGACCTCGATCATGCAATAAGCCTCGATCCCGGCTCCTCTGTCGCCTTTCTCGAACGATGGGGGCTCTACGCGGGTATGAGCGAATTCGGCCATGCCATCGAAAATTACGACGAAGCCTTCAAGCTCTTTCCCGCCAATGCCCGTGGCTACCTGCTTCGCGGTATTGTCTACCTCGACAAACGCGAATACGACCGGGCAATCGAGGATTTCGACCAGTCGATCAAATTGGATCCGCTCTGCCCGTCCGACTTCAATGCACGAGGCTTCGCCTACGATCTGAAAGGCCAGCGTGATCGCGCCACGGCAGACTACGACCGGGCGATTGAACTTGATCCGGATCCTGGGAACGCCACTGCATTCTTACGTCAGGCCACCTCCTTCCAGGCAAAACGTGATTATGACCGCGCCATCCAAGACCTTGGACAAGCGTTGGAACTCGAGCCCAGAAATGCCCGCGCACTAAACAACCGCTGTTTCATCCGTGCAATCGCCGGCGCATTCGACAGCGCCCTCGCCGGTTGCAATGAGGCATCACTGATACGACCTCGCGATCCCAGCCTTCTCGATAGCCGCGCACTTGCCTATCTCAGGAAAGGATTGCTCGACGACTCCCTCGCCGACTATCTCTTTGCCATCTATCAGGCAACCGGCGAAATCCAGCTAAAGGAAGCGGCGGAAATGTTCGCCGTCGTCAATGCAGCCAACCTGCTGCCACTCTATCCCCTCGACGCGGACTGATTCTCAATACTCTTATCGGCTCGGTGAGCCGGCAGTCCGCACTGGTCACGGGCTGGATCGGGGTACTGCTCGGTCTCGGCCTGGGGGTATATTTGCAATCATTCCTGATCGGGATTCCCCTTTTGCTGTTTGCCCTGCAGCGCTATCTCACGAGCAGCCAAACTGTCGAGCTCGAACGATTGTCGATCAGAAGCGGAATAGCCCTGACCATTGCTACGATCGCGACCTTCGGCCTCTATGTTTTCGTCATCGCGGCAATTCACCACGTTCGCTTCTGACAACGATTGCCGGGCACCGAGCCGCCTTCAATTCATCCGAAGTTCCGTGATGTGTCGCGGATCGGGGCTCAGCTCACCGCGCTCGACGCGCTTGACGATGTCGGTCAGCGCGGCATTTGCGGTGCAGGAAAGGCCGAGCTTCTCGCCCTCCCGCACCACAAAGCCGTTGAGGAATTCGATCTCGGTGCGACGGCCCTTCTGCATGTCCTGGCCCATCGAAGGGCGCTGCTGCGACGAGGTACGCTTGGAGTCCTTGAAGCGCTGCTCGTCACAGACCCGCATCGCGGCCTCATCGCCCTCGCCGGCCCGCGCGATCGCGTCGGGCGGCAGGTGCAAAATCTCTTCCAGTTGGTAGCCGTGTGCCTGCCCGACCCGGATCGCTTCGCTGCCGAGCCGGGTGGAGAACCGGCGCAGCGGCTCGCTTTGCAAAATTGCTCCGCCCGGCAGGCCGGTGCAGGCGGAGAGCCCGTTGCCCATGACGTTGGCGACCAGTTTCGACCAGCGCTCGCCCCAGAGATTCTCCGTCACCTTGGCGCTGTCGGAATAGCCGACCAGGCGACAAACTTCCTCCGCCCGCGGCGTGATACGGCCGTGCACTTCGCCGGCGCGGAACACCGTGTGCGCCGCGCCGCCCTTGCCGGCGTCGCGGTGGATGTGGCCGGGCTCTGGCAGATTGACTGTAATGCTGCTGGCGATGCAGCCCAGCGTCTTACCCCAGCCGACGATGCCGGCGATCGTCTCCTCGTTCATGCAGTTCTGCAGCGACACGACATAGCCGTCCGGCGCCAGATATTGCTGGATCAGCATGGTCGCCCAGGCCGTGTCGTAGGACTTCATGCAGACGAAGGCGATGTCGACCGGTTTTTCCTTGGCGAGCTGCTGCGCATCCGTTACGTGGAGCGCGCGTACGGGAACCGAGAATTCCGCGACGTCCATGGCGTGGGTGACGCGCAGGCCGTGCTTTCGCATGTGCTCGACATGCTCGGGCCAGGGATCGATGAAGGTGACGTCCTCCCCCGCCTGCGCCATGTGGGCGCCGGCGTACCCGCCGACGGCGCCAGCTCCGACGATCGCGATTTTCCGGCCCATGCTTCCCCCTGAGTCTTCTTGCGAGAAAGGACACAACCGCGTGCGCGTGTCCGTTGGAGGGCAGTCTAGCGGATCGGAGCAGCCCGCCAACCGGCCGCCTTGTACCAAAAGCGGAGCCGTGCCATGCCGTTAATCATGGATTGCTTCGCGGAGCCTGTCATCGGGCGCGCCTTCGCGCGACCCGTTGGCTCTCAGCGACGTGGAGAGACTCAGGCCGATTTCGCCGCGGGCATCACGCCACCGAGCGCTACCGTCAGCTCCGCCGCCACCTCGCGCACAGTCTGCCCCAGCATCGGCAACCGCTCGTCGGTCAGGCGGCTGGTCATACCGGAGACGGAAATCGCCGCCAAGGGCTCGGCGCAGTCGTTGTAGACCACGGCGGCAATGCAGCGCAGGCCCATGCAGGCCTCCTCGTCGTCGATCGCAAAACCCCGGCGGCGGATTTTTTCGAGTTCCTTGAACAAGTCGCCCGGGCGTACGATCGATTTTTCCGTCAACCGCGGCATCCCGTGATGATGGATGATCGCGCTGACGTCCTCGTTGGAATAGGTCGCCAGCACCGCCTTGCCGACGCCGGAGGCGACCATGGCGACGCGGCCGCCGACCTTGGTCAGCGAACGCATGATCTCGCGGCTTTCCATGCGGGTCAGCACGATGATGAATTCATCGTCGACGACGGCGAGATTGGCGGTCTCGCGCGTCAGGTCGCGCAGCTTGCGCAAGTAAGGCACCGCCTGCGCCGAAAAATTGCGGCGGCGGGCGAAGGTTGCCCCCACCGTGAAGGCGCGCGCGCCGACATGCCATTTCGATTCCGTGCGGTCGAACTGCACGAAGCGGCGGTTTTCCAGCGTCCCTAGCAGGCGATGCACGGTCGAGGTCGACAGCCCGGTGCGGATCGCGAGATCGCTCAAACGATAGCCTTCGTCATCTTCAGCCAGTGTTTCAATGATGGAGAGAGCGCGATCGACTGACTGGACGCCGCCGTCGCGGGCAGTCTCTTCCTGGTCTGCGTTGGGTTTCGGCTCGATCGCCTTGCGCCGGACCACGTCTCTCTTCATCGCGACCTGCATTCATCAGTCAGACAAAAGCGCTAGCCGACTCCCTCGCCCCGCTCTTGCGGGGAGAGGGTTGGGGTGAGGGGCAGCCTCCGCAAATTCGAAAGATGGGAGCAAGCGGAGGGCCCCCTCGCCCGGATCGCATGTGACGATGCGATCCGACCTCTCCCCGCAAGCGGGGCGAGGTGACTCACCCGTCGTTACAGCAGGCCCGCGCCGCGCGCCCACTTGTATTTCGCGCCCAGCACCTCGACCGGCAGTTCGGTCGAATAGGCATAGGCCGGGATGCCGTTCTGGTAGAGATATTCGGCGGCCTCTTCGACCTCGACGTCGCCGGCGAGCGAGGCGACGATCGGCTTGACGAAGCCCTTGGCCTCCATCTCCTTCTTCACCTCGACCATGTTGCGGGCGAACACCATCGGCGGGGTGACGATCGTGTGCCAGTAGCCGAGGATCAGCGCGTGGATGCGCTCATCCGACAGGCCGAGCTTGACCGTGTTGACATAGGTGATCGGCGGCTCGCCGCCGGTGATATCCACAGGATTTCCGGCCGCGCCGAACGGCGGGATGAATTTTCGGAACGCGGCATCGAGGTCCGGCGGCATCGTCATCAGCGACAGGCCGTTATCCACAACCGAATCCGACAGCAGCACGCCCGAGCCACCGGCGCCGGTGATGATCAGCACGTTCTCGCCCTTCGGCGTCGGCAGCACCGGCACTCCGCGGGCGAATTCGAGCAATTGCCGCAAGCTGCGGGCGCGGATCACGCCAGACTGCTTGAACACGTCCTCGTAGATCTTGTCGTTGCCGGCGAGCGCGCCGGTATGCGACGAGGCAGCCTTCGCGCCGGCCGACGTGCGGCCGGCCTTGAGCACGATCACCGGCTTTTTCTTGGAGACGCGCTTGGCGGCCTCCGCAAAGGCACGGCCGTCCTTCAGGTCTTCGCAGTGCTGGGCGATCAGATTGGTGTTCGGATCCTGCTCGAAGAACGCCAGCAGATCGTCTTCGTCGATATCGGACTTGTTGCCGAGACCGACGATCGCGGAAACGCCCATCTTCGCCGAACGCGAAAAACCGATGATCGCCATGCCGATACCGCCGGACTGCGACGACAGCGCCGCGTGGCCCTTGACGTCATAGGCTGTGCAGAACGTGGCGCAGAGATTGGCCGGCGTATAATAGAAGCCGTAGATGTTCGGCCCCATCAGGCGGATGTTGTACTTCTTGCCGACCTCGACGATCTCGGCCTGCAATTCCGGCGCGCCGGCTTCGGCAAAGCCCGACGGAATCAGAACGGCGCCGGGAATTTTCTTCTCGCCGCACTCGGCGAGCGCACCTGCGACGAATTTTGCAGGAATAGCGAACACCGCGGTGTCGATCACGCCGGGCACGTCCTTGACGCTCTTGTAGGCCTTGTAACCCAGGATGTCGTCGGCCTTCGGGTGGATCGGACAGATCTCGCCCTTGTAGCCGCCATTGATCAGGTTCTTCATCACGGAGTTGCCGATCTTGCCGTCCTCGGCGGAAGCGCCGATCACCGCAACGCCCTTCGGCTGCATGATGCGGTTCATGGCCGCCACGATTTCTTCGGTCGGGCGCGGCGCCGGGCGCGGCTTGTAGTCGAAATCGACGACGATGCGCACGTCAGCGGCAATCGCGTCCTTCTTGGTGGCGAACACCGGATTGAGATCGAGTTCGACGATTTCGGGGAAGTCGCTGACGAGTTGCGACACTTTGACAATGACGTCCGCCAGCGCGTCGCGGCTGACCGGATCGCCGCCGCGAACGCCCTTCAGCATGTCATGGGCCTGGATGCCGTCGAGCATCGACAGGGCATCATCCTTGGTGGCGGGCGCGAGGCGGAAGGTAATGTCTTTCAGTACCTCGACCAGCACGCCGCCGAGGCCGAACGCCACCAGCTTGCCGAACGAGCCGTCGGTGATGGAGCCGACAATGACTTCGGTGCCGCCGGCCAGCATCTGCTGGACCTGGATGCCCTCAATCTTGGCGTCGGCCTTATACTTCTTCGCATTGGCGAGAATGGTCTCATAGGCCTTCTCGGCATCGGCCGCGGTCCTGACCCCGACCACCACGCCGCCGGCTTCGGTCTTGTGGAGAATGTCCGGCGAGACGATCTTCATCACCACCGGGAAGCCCATGCTGGATGCGATCTTGGACGCATCAGCGGCAGACTTGGCCACGCCCTCTTTCGGAACCGGAATGCCATAGGCATCGCACACCAGCTTGCCTTCCGGCGCGGTGAGGCTGGTGCGCTTCTCAGCCTTCACCGTAGCGAGCACCCGGCGGACAGCCTCTTGGGCGCTCGGCTCGGCGATCTTGCGGGCCGCATCTGCAGAATTTGACATTGGCTTCCTCCTGGGGCTAATTTATGGCATTTGGTATGCCAGAGATTGGATTGTCAAGACAAACTATCGCGCAGAAACAGCGAAAACACGGGCATCTTGACATCCTGGTATTTGGTATGCCAAAAATATTCGGGTGTTTCTTCTGCTAAGAAGACGTCTCCAAAACAGGGAGGAGACGAGTCGTGCCCGCACCTAAACAAACCAAGGCGCCGCCTGTCATGGCAGATGCAGATATCGCAATCGTCCGGATTGCGCCTGAGACGAGCTTCAAGAACAAGGCTTATGAGGCCTTGAAGGAAGCTATTCTCAAAATGGACATTTATGCGACGCCCGAGCAGGTGATGCTCGACGAGCGCGCGTTGTCCGAGCGTCTCGGCGTCAGCCGCACCCCCATTCGCGAAGCCATCGCGATGCTGGAACAGGATGGCTTCGTCAAAACCGTGCCGCGCCGCGGCATCGTAGTGGTCCGGCGCACCAAGACCGAGATCGTCGACATGATCCGCGCCTGGGCCGCGCTCGAGAGCATGGCCGCGCGCCTGATCACGACCACCGCGCGCAAGAAGGACATCACCGCGCTGCGCGATTTCTTCAAGGATTTTGGCAAGGACCGGCTGCCGCAGGATCATGTCGAGGAATACTCCAAGGCCAACATTGCGTTCCATCAGGCGCTGATCTCGCTTTCGGAATCGCCCGTCCTGGTCGATTTGACCAACGATCTCCTGCTTCATGTGCGCGGTTACCGGCAACTCACCATCGGGCGGAAGGATCGTACTGCGACCTCGCTACCCGAACATCTCGGCATCATCGAAGCGCTGGAGGCGCGCGACACGGAACTTGCCGAGAAGCGCGCGCGCGACCACACGCTGGGCCTTGCCGCCTACGTTGAAGCGCACGGGCAGGAACTTTTTACGTAACACGAACTTCGCAACAGAAGACGACGAAAACTCGTCCGAACCAAAACGATCAGGGAGATGAAGCCCATGCTGAATACCGCGACCAAGTCCGAAGCACCGGGCACCGAGCAAGAGCTGACGGATGGCTTTCATCTCGTCATCGATGCGCTCAAGCTCAACGGCATCAACACTATCTATAATGTGCCGGGCATCCCGATCACGGATTTGGGCCGCATGGCGCAGGCCGCCGGTATTCGCGTGATCTCCTTCCGCCACGAACAGAACGCCGGTTATGCCGCGGGCATCGCCGGCTTCCTGACCAAGAAGCCTGGCGTCTGCCTCACCGTGTCGGCGCCCGGCTTCCTGAACGGACTCACGGCGCTCGCCCACGCCACCACCAATTGCTACCCGATGATCCTGATTTCGGGTTCGTCCGAGCGCGAGATCGTCGACCTCCAGCAGGGCGATTATGAAGAGATGGATCAGCTCGCGATCGCAAAGCCGCTGTGCAAGGCGGCCTATCGCGTGCTGCACGCCCAGGACATCGGCATCGGTCTTGCCCGCGCGATCCGCGCCGCCGTCTCGGGCCGTCCCGGCGGCGTCTATCTCGATTTGCCCGCCAAGCTGTTCGGGCAAGTCATGAATGCCGACGCTGGCCAGCGGTCGCTGGTGAAGGTAATCGACGCGGCGCCGGCGCAGATCCCCGCCCCTGCCTCGGTCAAGCGCGCGCTCGATGTGCTCAGAAGCGCGAAGCGTCCCCTCATCATCCTGGGCAAAGGCGCGGCCTACGCGCAAGCCGACGAGGAAATCCGCCGCTTTGTCGAGAAGAGCGGCGTACCCTTCCTGCCGATGAGCATGGCCAAGGGCCTCCTGCCTGACACGCATCCGCAGTGTGCCGGTGCGGCCCGCTCCACTGTCCTTAAAGAATCCGATGTCGTGATGTTGATCGGCGCGCGGCTTAACTGGCTGCTCTCGCACGGCAAGGGCAAGACCTGGGGCGAAGCGCCCAAGAAATTCATCCAGGTTGACATCGAGCCAAGGGAAATGGACTCCAACGTCGAGATCGTCGCTCCCGTGGTCGGCGATATCGGCTCCTGCGTCTCCGCATTCGTTCAGGCCATGGGCTCTGGCTGGAGCGCCCCGCCCGCCGACTGGACCAAGGCGGTGCAGTCGAAGCGCGAGGAGAACGTCGCCAAGATGGCGCCGAAGCTGATGAACAACAAGTCGCCGATGGATTATCACGGCGCGCTCGGCGTGCTGAAGAACGTCATCAAGGAGCGTCCCGACGCCATCCTCGTCAACGAAGGCGCCAACACGCTCGACCTCGCCCGCGGCGTCATCGACATGTACAAGCCGCGCAAGCGTCTCGACGTCGGCACCTGGGGCGTGATGGGCATCGGTATGGGCCAGGCGATTGCGGCCGCGCTCGAGACCGGCAACCCCGTCCTCGCGGTAGAAGGCGACAGCGCCTTCGGCTTCTCCGGCATGGAGGTCGAGACGATCTGCCGCTACAATTTGCCGATCTGCGTCGTCATCTTCAACAATGACGGCATCTATCGCGGCACCGACGTGAACAACACCAACTCCGATCCGGCGACCACCGTGTTCGTGAAGGGCGCGCGCTACGACAAGATGATGGAAGCCTTCGGCGGCGTCGGCGTCAACGCCACCTCGCCCGACGAGTTGAAGCGCGCCGTCAACGAGGCGATGGATTCCGGCAAGCCGACGCTGATCAATGCCGTGATCGATCCGGCGGCCGGTTCCGAGAGCGGCCGTATCGGCAACCTCAACCCGCAAAGCGTTCTGAAAAAGAAATAACCGCCCTTCGATCCATTTCGTCCTGCAGTGCAGGGCAGACAGACACAGTACGGAGCAAAGACGATGACAAAGGCGCTTACGGGCGTTCGCATTCTCGATTTCACCCACGTCCAGTCGGGTCCGACCTGCACGCAATTGCTGGCCTGGTTCGGCGCCGACGTGATCAAGGTCGAGCGACCCGGCGTCGGCGACATCACCCGCGGCCAGTTGCAGGACATTCCCAATGTGGACAGCCTGTATTTCACCATGCTGAACCACAACAAGCGTTCGATCACGCTCGACACCAAGAACCCGAAGGGCAAGGAAGTCCTCACCGCGTTGATCAAGAGTTGCGACGTGCTGGTGGAAAACTTCGGCCCCGGCGTGCTCGACCGCATGGGCTTTCCCTGGGAGAAGATCAACAGCATCAACCCGAAGATGATCGTCGCCTCGATCAAGGGATTTGGCCCCGGCCCGTATGAAGACTGCAAAGTGTACGAAAACGTCGCGCAGTGCACCGGCGGCGCGGCCTCGACCACCGGCTTCCGCGACGGGCTGCCGCTCGTCACCGGCGCGCAGATCGGCGACAGCGGCACCGGCCTGCATCTCGCGCTCGGCATCGTCGCCGCACTTTACCAGCGCACGATGACCGGCCGGGGACAAAAAGTCACCGCAGCGATGCAGGATGGCGTGCTGAATCTCGCGCGCGTCAAACTGCGCGACCAGCAGCGCCTCGCGCATGGCCCGTTGAAGGAATACAGCCAGTACGGCGAAGGCATTCCGTTCGGCGATGCCGTGCCGCGCGCCGGCAACGATTCCGGTGGTGGTCAGCCGGGCCGCATCCTGAAGTGCAAGGGCTGGGAGACCGATCCGAACGCCTACATCTATTTCATCACCCAGGCCCCGGTCTGGGAGAAGATCTGCGACGTGATCGGCGAACCCGGCTGGAAGACTCATCCCGATTACGCCAAGCCGGCGGCCCGCCTGCCGCGGCTGAACGAAATCTTCGCCCGCATCGAACAGTGGACGATGACCAAGACAAAATTCGAGGCGATGGAAATCCTCAACAAGGACGACATCCCGTGCGGCCCGATCCTGTCGATGAAGGAGATCGCCGAAGACCAGTCGCTGCGCGCGACCGGCACCGTGGTCGAGGTCGATCACCCGACCCGCGGCAAGTACATTTCAGTCGGCAATCCAATCAAGCTGTCGGACTCACCGAGCGAGGTGACGAGGTCGCCGCTGCTCGGCGAGCACACCGACGAGATTCTGCGCCAGGTTCTCGGTTTCTCCGACCACCAAGTCGCCGAGATCCACGACTCCGGCGCCCTCGACCCGCCGCGGAAGCAAGCGGCCGAGTAACGACGCATCCGAACAGCACGAAAGGCCGCCGGTTTCGGCGGCCTTTTTGTTAGGGCGAGAGAAGTCAGGTTGAATCGGTACGGCGGCCACCCGCTTCACCTCTCCCGCTCGCGGGGAGGTCGCATCGAAGATGCGGTACGGATAGTTTCTGAATGTTGTTCAGCTATTGGTTGATTTGCGTGGACCCGCAACAGACGCCCCCACAGACTTGGCCCACTGCTCGTATCGTTAGCCCTTTGAAGGACTGGCAGCTTTACGTCGGCAAATGGCGCAATATTCGGCGCTCCAGCGGCCGCTCTTTTGTGGGACATACGACGCTTTGCGGAATAAGGGGCCGTTCCGAGCCATGGCATCATTCGCTGACGGGAAAGATCGCGCTACTGCTGCGAGGCCGATCTCCTGGACCGCCCGTGCATAAAGGCTTGCATCTCGTCCTGCGTCACTTGGCCGTCCTTATTGCTATCCATCGCTTTGAAAATTCTCTCATGGGCCGCCTGAAACTCCTGCAATGAGATTTGCCCGTCGCCGTCGTCCATCAGAGCGAACATCATGCGGAACATCATCGGAGACCCCATGTGGCCACCCATCATGCCGCCACCCATCATGCCGCGACCCATCATGCCGCGACCCATCATGCCTCCACACATCATACCGCCTTGCCCCATACCACCTTGCCCCGTCGTACCGCCCTCTTCCTGATCCATGCTATGGGATTGAGCCTGTTGGTCTGACTGGGGCTGTGCCATCGCACCGACGGTGCCATATGCCAACACGAGAGCAGATATCGTCACTCCCAAGACGCGAACGGTTTTCTTCATGGGTGTTTCCTCGTTTGGTGCCAAAGCGGACTGCCTCGGCGACGTAAATGCAGGTCTACGGGCTACGTTCCCCTCATAATCCCGTGAGAATGGTTCAACCTCCGCCTCGCTGGAATCGGTTGCGCGGCGGTGGAGCATTCCAATCAATCCTTCTTGGGCCCTATGTGATGGGGCACTTCGGATTCGGTCCACCAAAATAATGGTGGCTCCCGCCCGAACTCGTCCTCTTTGCACCGACGGTTTCTTTCTTACCGGCGTGATACGGGACTTCGGATTCGGACTTAGGTCCGCAGAGTAGTGATAGCTGCCCGCCTTCCCCTCGCCTGAGCCATCGCAGGGGCTGCGCTCGTCCGCGTTACGCACAACAGGCAAGATGACCAAGACAAAATTCGAGGCGATGGAAATCCTCAACAAGGACGACATCCCGTGCGGCCCGATCCTGTCGATGAAGGAGATCGCCGAAGACCAGTCGCTGCGCGCGACCGGCACCGTGGTCGAGGTCGATCATCCGACCCGCGGCAAGTACATCTCGGTCGGCAATCCGATCAAGCTGTCGGACTCACCGAGCGAGGTGACGAGGTCGCCACTGCTCGGCGAGCACACCAACGAGACCCTGCGCCAGGTTCTCGGCTACAGTGATCACCAGGTCGCGGAGATCCACGATTCAGGCGCCCTCGATCCACCGCGGAAGCAGGCGGCGGAGTAAGCTCCGTTGTACCCAGAATGCAAAGGCCGCCGGTTTCCGGCGGCCTTTTTCCATCTGGAATGTCACCTTGGTTAATTTTGCTGCAATGCAACAGACCAATTGCTGCTATGCAAACAAGCCTGTTGTAGCTGGTATCTGGTATACATAATCTGTCCCTAGATCACGAAGCGGAATGGTTCCGCAGCAAGAAAAAGGGGACACACATGTCCAAGACTGCATCGATCGGCCTCCTGCCTTCCAGTACCCTGTTCGGCCGCCTGATGGCCTCCATCGACCGTCTGCTGACCGCCAGCAGCCGCATTGCGATCCGCAACGGCGACCTCCCCCATTTCGGCCTCTGAGCCTGAAAACAGAGGGCTTTCCGCCCAGACGCGCTCAGATAAACGGCCTCATTTTTCGATGGTTTGAGCAAATGGCCCCGGTTTTCCGGGGCCATTTTTTGTTTGCAGCCGGCCACTGGTTTTTACCATGTCTGCGACAAATCAGCCCGAACGCCAATCCGCGGCAATAATGGTTTGCGTCCTGGCATATCGCATACAAAAATGCCTCCACCACGCACCGATCAAATAACAGCGTGTTGGGGGACGGCCTTGCTTCACGGGGACAAGCAGCCCGATCGGCTATGGAACAGGGGTGCGTCCTGTGACTTCCCTTTGCTGCGTATTGCAAATCCACGATTGGCCGAAAGGAGCGGGTGCCGCGCCGACGGACCCCTCTTACAATTCAAACTGATGGGCGTTCGGAGGAGACAGCCACCGCGGCATTGAATACAACAAAAAGAAGCTGGCAAAGACCGGCGCAACCATAAAGAGATGGGAGTGAAACAAATGAAGCACACAGCACAAACGGCGTTGGGCGCAATTGCTGCCTTATGCGCGGTCGGGATTTCCGTTCCTGCGACCGCCGCGTGGGAGCCCGTGCGGCCCGTCGAGTTCATCGTTCCTGCCGGCACCGGCGGCGGCGCCGACCAGATGGCGCGAACGATCCAGGGCATCGTCACCAAGCACAATCTGATGAAGCAGCCGCTGGTCGTCATCAACAAGTCGGGCGGCGCCGGCGGCGAAGGTTTCCTCGACCTCAAGACGTCAGGTGGAAATCCGCACAAGATTATCATCACGCTCTCCAACCTCTTCACCACCCCGCTCGCCACCGGCATCCCATTCAACTGGAAGGATCTGACGCCGGTAGCGATGCTGGCGCTCGATGAGTTCGTGCTCTGGGTGAACGCCGACAAGCCGTACAAGACGGCAAAAGAATATATCGAGGCGGTGAAAGCTGCGCCCTCCGGCTCGATGAAGATGGGCGGTACCGGCTCGAAGCAGGAAGACCAGATCATTACGGTCGCCGTCGAAAAGGCCACCGGCAGCAAGTTCACCTACATTCCCTACAAGGGCGGCGGCGAAGTCGCCGTCCAACTGGTCGGCAACCACGTCGATTCGACCGTCAACAATCCGATCGAGGCGGTCGCGCAATGGCGCGGTGGCAAGGTGCGTCCGCTCTGCGTGTTCGATGCGCAGCCGATGGCCTATGACGAGCAGATCGCGGACGGCAAGAGCTGGAAAGATATTCCCACCTGCAAGTCGCAGGGTCTCGACATTGAATATCTGATGCTGCGCGGCATCTTCATGTCGCCTCGGGCGACCAAGGACCAGGTCGAGTACTACGTCGAGCTGTTCAAGAAGGTCCGTGCCACGCCCGAATGGCAGGACTTCATGAAGAGCGGCGCATTCAACACGACCTTCCTCACCGGTGCTGACTATGCCAAGTGGGTCGAGGCCGAGGAGAAGCGTCACGAGGCTCTGATGAAGGATGCCGGTTTCCTCGCCTCGGCGGGCAATTGATCGGGAAGAACGATTTGACCCAGCCAGGACTGCAACGCGGACGCCGGGTCTCTCAAGCATGATCCGGAAAACTGGGCCCCGGTTTTCCGAAGAGATCATGCTCAAATCAAAGAGATAGAGCGGGATGACGGTTCGAAGAATAGTCATCTCGCACTAGGGCCGCGGGCCCGGTTTCGCATGGAGTTTCTATGACAACAGGCAGCTCGAGTAATGCCGGCCCGGCTCACAAGCTGGTGGAAGCGGCAATCGCACTCTTGATCGCTCTCTTCGGTGTGATCGTTATCGTCGGCAGCTTGAAGGCCGGCATCAACTGGGGCGCGGAAGGTCCGCGCGCCGGGTTCTTTCCCTTCTACATCGGCATCTTCATCGTCGTTTCCAGCGCGATAAATCTGTGGAACGGGTTGCGCGAAGACAATGACGGGCTGTTCGCGGAATGGGGACAACTTCGCCAGGTCATGAGCGTCATCATTCCGACCGCGATCTATGTCGGCGCCATGCCGTTCACGGGCCTGTATCTCGCCTCGATCATCTTCATCGGATGGTTCATGCGATGGCTCGGCAAATATCCTTGGATCACTGTTGTGGCGGTCGCCCTGGGCATGCCCGTCGTCACCTATTTCATTTTCGAGCGCTGGTTTCTGGTCCCGCTTCCCAAGGGGCCGGTCGAAGAGTGGCTCGGTCTGTAACGTCGTCGCGCGCTGGGGATCACCGGGATGGAAGAACTCGTCAATCTGTTTCACGGCTTTGCGGTCGCGCTGCAGCCCTTCAACGTCATGGTGATGCTCGTCGGCATCGTGCTCGGCGTCATCATCGGCGTGCTGCCGGGACTGGGCGGCGCCAATGGCGTGGCGATCCTGCTGCCGCTGACCTTCAGCATGCCGCCGACCTCGGCCATCATCATGCTGTCCTGTATCTACTGGGGCGCGCTGTTCGGCGGAGCCATCACCTCGATCCTCTTCAACATACCGGGCGAACCGTGGTCGGTGGCGACGACATTCGACGGTTACCCGATGGCGCAGAAGGGCAAAGCCGGCGAGGCATTGACCGCCGCCTTTACCTCGTCGTTCGTCGGCGCGCTGTTTGCGGTCGCGATGATCACGCTGGTCGCGCCGCTGGTGGCAAGCTTTGCGCTGCAATTCGGGCCGGCGGAGAAATTCGCGGTCTATTTTCTGGCGTTTTGCAGTTTCGTCGGACTGAGCAAGGAGCCGCCGTTCAAGACCATTGCAGCAATGATGGTCGGCTTTGCGCTGGCCGCGGTAGGTCTCGATTCCATCACCGGGCAGTTGCGTCTGACGTTCGGCTTCACTGAACTGCTGAACGGTTTCGACTTCCTCATCGCCGTGATCGGGCTGTTCGGCATCGGCGAGATCCTGCTGACGATGGAGGAAGGGCTCGCCTTCCGCGGCGGCACTGCCAAGATTAATCTGCGCGTGGTGCTGCAGACCTGGAAGGAGCTACCCGCCTACTGGGTAACCTCGTTACGCTCCTGCGTGATCGGCTGCTGGATGGGCATTACGCCGGCCGGCGCCACGCCGGCTTCCTTCATGAGCTACGGCATCGCCAAGCGCGTGGCGAAGAACGGCAGCAATTTCGGCAAGGGCGAAATCGAAGGCGTGGTCGCGCCGGAGACTGCAGCACACGCGGCGGGCACGTCGGCCTTGCTGCCGATGCTTTCCCTCGGCGTGCCGGGCTCACCGACGGCTGCGGTGTTGCTCGGCGGCTTGCTGATCTGGGGCCTGCAGCCCGGGCCGATGCTGTTCGTGGAACAGAAGGAATTCGTCTGGGGCCTGATCGCCTCGATGTATCTCGGCAACATCGTCGGCCTGCTCGTCGTGTTGACCTGCGTGCCGATCTTCGCAGCGATCCTGCGCGTCCCCTTCAGCATCATCGCGCCGTTAATCCTGGTGCTGTGCGCGATCGGCGCCTATTCGGTCCACAGCTCTACGTTCGACGTGATGCTGATGCTGGTGTTCGGCGTGATCGGTTACCTGCTCAAGAAGTGCAATTATCCGCTCGCGCCGCTGGTGCTGGCGATCGTGCTCGGCGACAAGGCGGAAGAGGCCTTCCGCCAGTCATTGCTGGGATCCCAGGGCTCGCTCGGCATATTCTTTTCCAACACGCTGGTCAGCACGATCATGATCTTAGGGTTGATTGCGCTGTTCTGGTCGGTGATCCAGCAGGGCTATACCCGCTTGCGCGGCGCGAGCGCGTAGCCGCAAGCGGGGACGTTTATCGCCATAAAATCAAACATCTTTCTGCTCTAATCAGGGGCCGTGCTACCTCAGGCGCGGCCCTTTTTCGCGCTCGCAGCATTCCTGTCAGCATTCTTGCGCGATGACGAATTGCAGTGGGCCGCTCAAGATTCCTCTTGTCTACTGGCATAACATATACCAAACTGGCCTCTTGAGCTGTCGGGTATTGATAGAACAGCCTATGGAGGGAAGATGACGGACACAGTGCACGGAGCGGCAGCCCCTGTGGCGGCCCGCGTCAGCGATACCTACCGCTGGACGCAATTGGCCATCGGCGTGCTCGCGATGGTGATGATCGCCAATTATCAATATGGTTGGACTTTCTTCGTCCCCGACATCCAGAAGAAATTCGGATGGGATCGCGCTTCGATCCAGTGGGCATTTACGCTGTTCGTGCTGTTCGAGACCTGGCTGGTGCCGGTCGAGGGATGGTTCGTCGATAAATACGGCCCGCGCATCGTCGTTCTCGTCGGCGGCATCCTCTGCGCCCTCGGATGGGCGATCAACGCCCAGGCGACATCGCTCAACGGCTACTATCTCGGCATGATCATCGCGGGGATCGGCGCCGGTGGCGTGTACGGCACCTGCGTCGGCAACGCGCTGAAATGGTTTCCCGACAAGCGCGGCCTCGCTGCCGGCATTACTGCCGCCGGTTTTGGCGCAGGCTCGGCACTGACGGTCGCGCCGATCCAGGCGATGATCAAGGATTCCGGCTTCCAGACCACCTTCCTCTATTTCGGTCTGGGCCAGGGCATCATCATCGTGCTCCTCGCTTTCTTTCTGTTCTCGCCGAAGACAGGACAAGTCCCCGCTGTGACGCAGAACGCCAACGTCATCCAGAGCCGGCGCAACTATCAGCCGACCGAGGTGATCCGTCAGCCGATCTTCTGGCTGATGTATTTCATGTTCGTGATCGTCGGCGCTGGCGGACTGATGGTCACCGCCAACCTCAAGCCGATCGCGGTCGACTGGAAGGTCGACAGCGTGCCGGTCACGCTAATGGCAGTCACGATGACGGCGGTGACGTTCGCGGCCACCATCGACCGCGTCCTCAATGGCCTGACCCGCCCCTTCTTCGGCTGGATCTCGGACATGATCGGCCGCGAGAACACCATGTTCATCGCGTTCGGCATGGAAGGCATCGGCATCTGGGGCCTCTACATGCTGGGCCACGATCCCGTGTGGTTCGTGCTGCTGTCGGGTTTTGTGTTCTTCGCCTGGGGTGAAATTTACTCCCTTTTCCCGTCGACCTGCACCGATACGTTCGGCGCGAAGTTCGCGACCACCAATGCCGGCCTGCTCTACACGGCAAAG
Organism: Bradyrhizobium australiense; assembly: GCF_013114825.1. Taxonomy (GTDB): domain Bacteria; phylum Pseudomonadota; class Alphaproteobacteria; order Rhizobiales; family Xanthobacteraceae; genus Bradyrhizobium; species Bradyrhizobium australiense. The sequence goes on from NZ_JAAVLX010000002.1 coordinate 722,345, forward strand.
GGCACCGCGGCGCTGTTGGTGCCGGTGGCGAACTATATGCAGCAGTCATCGGGCACCTGGGATAGCGTGTTCATCGTCGCGGCCGGCGCGAATATCCTGGCCTCGCTGCTGGCGATCGGGCTGCTAAAACCCTGGCGCAAGACGGTGGTCGCCAAGTCGCAGATTGCGAGCTAACCTACCGATCCACGGTAAGACCAAGGCGCGCTCACCCCCTGGGGTGGGCGCGTTTTCTTTTGGCGACCAGGATGCTGGTATACCTGATGCTATTTTAGACCTACAAAACCGGGCCGCACTCTTGTTGGAATGCCACTGCGCCTTTCCATAAATGTCAGCAATACTGCCTATTTAACTCGATCTCGCGGGCGAGAATTCCGCGTTCCGCGTGTTGACAATTGGCATTATGTATACCAGACTTGAGGCAACAATTCACCTAAGGAGGTTGCCATGCAAGTCGGAGATATCCTGCGCAAGAAAGCCGCCCGTGTCGCAACGGTCCGCATGAACGAGACCGTCGCCATTGCCGCACAACTGATGCGTTCCAGCAATATCAGCGCGCTTGTCGTCAAGGATGTCGTACGCACCGAAGGCAACACGGCGGTCGGCATGTTCACCGAGCGCGATGTGGTTCGCGCGATTGCCCAGTATGGCGCAGCCGGCGTGAATATGCGCGTTTCGCAATTCATTTCGGTACAGCAGCTCGTCTCCTGCACGTCGACGGATACGCTCGAGCACGTCCGTCACCTCATGAGCAAGCATCACATCCGCCACGTGCCGGTGATCGACAATTACAGCCTGATCGGCGTCGTCAGCATTCGCGATATCTCGACCGCGTTTGACGACGAAGCAACGCCCTTCAAGCTGGCCGCGTCGGCCTGACCGGTCGCTTCGAACTCCGCCGGCTTTTTTTGGTTTGCACTCCCAGTCAAGGCGGGATCGCACCGCAACATTCGGCTTAACTCCTGTCGCAAAGCAGGCGCTCGCAAACCTGCGCCGGAGTAGTGGCGCGCCGGAAAACATCATCTGTGGGAGGACGCATGGCGCGTAACATTCTGATCCTTGGAGCCTCGTATGGCTCATTGCTAGCGACAAAGCTTTTGATGGCGGGTCACAACGTGACCCTGGTTTGCCGGAAGCAGACGGCAGAACTCATCAATCGCGACGGCACCGAAGTTCGCATCAAGCTGCGCGACGAGGCGACCCATCGGCCGATCTTCTCGCGCGACCTGCTTGGGATCCTGGACGCGGTCGTGCCCGCCGACGTCGATCCCTCCCGTTATGATCTGGTTGGTCTTGCCATGCAGGAACCGCAATACACCAACCATGCGATCCAGCTTCTGATGATCAAAATCGCCGAGGCGAAGCTGCCTTGCCTTTCGATCATGAACATGCCGCCCTTGCCCTATCTCAAACGGATCCCGGCGCTGGCGAAAATGGAATTGGAGGAGGCCTATACCAATGCCGCGGTATGGGAACGGTTCGAGCCGGGCCTGGTGTCGCTCTGCTCCCCTGATCCGCAGGCCTTCCGTCCACCGGAAGAGGCGGCGAATGTTCTCCATGTCGGCCTGCCGACAAACTTCAAGGCGGCGTCATTTGCGGATGAGAAACATAATTTGCTGCTTCGGGAGCTGGAAGCCGACATCGATGCGGTGAAGCTGGATGGCCGGGACGTTCCGGTGAAGCTCAAAGTGTTCGCTTCGATGTTCGTCCCTCTGGCCAAATGGTCGATGCTGTTGACCGGGAATTACCGCTGTATCACGCCGCAAGAGCCGCGGTCGATCCGCGACGCGGTGCACGGCGATATCAATCTCTCGCAGTCGATCTATGACCATGTCGATGCCATCGCGCAGCGTCTGGGCGCCGATCCCACGGATCAGGTACCTTTCGAGAAATACGCCAAAGCGGCGGAAAGCCTTCTCAAGCCCTCGTCGGCGGCCCGAGCGGTCGCTGGTGGCGCGCCTTCCATCGAGCGCGTCGACCTGCTGGTGAAGCTGATTTCGCATCAGCTTGGCGTACCCAATGACGAAATCGACCGTACAGTCCAGATCGTCAATCAGAAACTGAATGAGAGCATGGTGGCGGACGGACCCGGCGCGCCGAGAGGTGTTCCAATCTCAGTGACGTGAGAACCTTATCGGTTCTGATTGATCAGAAGGGGGTTCTAGTCTCTTGTTTCGACGCGTTTTCTTTTACGCGAACCGGTGTCCGCTTCGCTCGAAAACGCGATCGATCATTGACAGCCGACGGGCCAATTCGAGACATCCCCCCGCATTTCCGCATGGGCCCACCACCCCTGCCCGGTAGACTTTTGCCAGGCCGGACGGCATCCTCCTTCCTGAATCCTGGAACAATGCGTGTGCAATATTCCGCACGACAGAAACTGCGGCAGGAAACCAGAGGGCAGACATGATCAAGACGCGATTCACCGAGCTCGTTGGCGTCGAGCACCCGATCGTGCAGGGTGGCATGCAGTGGGTCGGCCGCGCCGAGCTGGTGGCTGCCGTCGCCAACGCCGGCGCGCTTGGCCTGATTACCGCGCTGACGCAGCCGACGCCGGAGGATCTCACCAAGGAAATCGCGCGCTGCCGCAGCATGACCGACAAGCCATTCGGCGTGAACCTCACCATTCTGCCCGCGATCAAGCCGCCGCCCTACGCGGAATATCGTCAGGCCATCATCGAGGCCGGCATCAAGATCGTGGAGACCGCGGGCAACAAGCCGCAGGAGCACGTCACCGAATTCAAGAAGCACGGTATCAAGATCATCCACAAATGCACCAGCGTCCGTCACGCGCTGTCGGCGGAGCGGATGGGGGTCGATGCGATCTCGATCGACGGCTTTGAATGCGCCGGCCATCCCGGCGAGGACGACACGCCCGGCCTGATCCTGATCCCCGCCGCCGCCGACAAGGTCAAAATTCCAATGATCGCCTCCGGCGGTTTCGGCGACGGCCGCGGCCTGGTCGCAGCACTTGCGCTCGGCGCCGAGGGCATCAATATGGGCACGCGCTTCATGTGCACCAAGGAAAGCCCGATCCACCAGCTCGTGAAGGAACGCATCGTCGCCAATGACGAGCGCGAGACCGAATTGATCTTCCGCACCATGCGCAACACCTCGCGCGTCGCCAAGAACGCGATCTCGACCAAGGTGGTGGCGATGGAGAAGGAAGGCGCCAATTTCGAGGACGTCCGCGAACTCGTCGCCGGCGCCCGCGGCAAGATGGTCTACGCGACCGGCGACGCCGACGAGGGCATCTGGTCGGCCGGCCAGGTGCAGGGCCTGATCCACGACATCCCGACCTGCGCCGAACTGGTGTCGCGCATCATGCGTGACGCTGAAGCGATCATCCGCAGCCGGTTCGAAGGCATGTTGTCGGGCGCCCAGCGCCAGGCGGCTGAATAAGAGCGGTCTCCGCCAACAACGAGAAGAGCCCATGAAAGCCTATGTCTACGGTGCCAACGGCGCCGAAATATCAGACGTCGCAAAACCTTCACCAAAAGGCACGCAGGTGCTGGTCAAGGTCCATGCCTGCGGCCTCAACCGCGCCGATCTCGGCATGACCAAGGGCCACGTGCATGGCGCGGCCGGCGGCGTTGGCACCGTGCTCGGCATGGAATGGGCCGGCGAAGTCGCCGAGCTCGGGCCTGACGCAAAAGGCGTCAACGTCGGCGACAAGATCATGGGCTCCGGCGGCGCAGCGTTCGCCGAATATACGCTCGCCGACCACGGCCGGCTGTTCCGCGCGCCCTCCAACATGAATTTCGAGGAAGCCGCCACCCTCCCGGTCGCGCTCGCCACCATGCACAATGCGGTCGTGACGTCAGGCGCGCTGCAGCCGGGCCAGAGCGTCTTGATCCAGGGCGCCAGCTCCGGCGTCGGCCTGATGGCGATGCAGATCGCAAAGCTCAAGGGCGCCAAACTCGTGATCGGCTCCTCGACGGACGCTATGCGCCGCGGCCGCCTGAAAGAATTCGGCGCCGATCTCGCGATCGATTCCAGCGACCACGGCTGGGTCGATCAGGTGCTGAAGGCCACCAACGGCGAAGGCGTCGACCTGATCGTCGACCAAGTTTCCGGCAAGGTCGCCAACCAGAATCTCGCGGCCACCAAGGTCAAGGGCCGCATCGTCAATGTCGGCCGGCTCGGCGGCACCCACGCCGACTTCAATTTCGACCTCCACGCCGCCCGCCGCATCAATTACATCGGCGTCACCTTCCGCACCCGCACCATCGAGGAAATCCGCGAGATTTTTGACGAGGTCCGCAAAGACATCTGGCCGGCCGTGGAATCGCGAAAGCTGCAACTGCCGATCGACAAGGTCTATCCCTTCGCCGAGATCAGCAAAGCGTTCGCGCACATGGAAGCCAACAAGCACCTCGGCAAGATCGTGGTGGCGATGTAGGCGATGACGCTGCGCTACGTGCTCGATGGCGGACGTTACTACGAAGGCCCGCGCTGGCATGCGGGCCGGCTCTGGTTCGTCGACTGCATGGAGCGCACGCTGCTCAGCCTCTCACTATCCGGCGAGTGCGAGCAGCACGCGAAATTCGACGACACGCCGTGCGGCCTCGGCGTGCTGCCGGACGGCACGCTGATCGTGCTGACGATGTTCCGCAAGCGCCTGCTGGCCTGTCGCGACGGCGCGCTCTCGCTCTACGCCGGCCTATCGGGGACCGCGACCGGCACGATCGACGACATGATCGTCGACGGGCTCGGCCGCGCCTATGTCGGCGACCTTGGCTTCGACCTGCCGCCGCCGCCCGACCGCGGCGCTTCCGGCCGCATCATTCTGGTGATGCCCGACGGTGCGACGCGCGTCGTCGCCGAGGGACTGCGGTTTCCCAATGGCATCGCGGTCTCGGCCGACAACAGCCGGCTCGTCGTGGCCGAGATGGATGGCGCCTGCCTCGCCGACTACACCATCGAGCCGAACGGCGACTTGAAACTGCGCGGCCGCTTCGGGCGCATGAAATCTCCCGATGGCATCTGCCTCGACCGCGACGGCGCGGTCTGGGTCGCAGCCTTCGAAGAAGACGCCTTCATTCGCCTCGACGCCGCGGGACGCGAATTGCAGCGCATCGAAGTCCCCGGCCGCCGCGCCCTCGCCTGCGCTCTCGGTGGCCCAGAACGAAAGACGCTGTTCTGCCTGAGCGCAGCCACCTCCTACGAAGAACTGCGACAACGCAAATCGTCCGCACGCATCGACGTAGTCGATGTAGAAGTTGCCGGTGCCGGTTATCCCTGACAGGCCGTAGGATGGGTGGAGCGAAGCGATACCCATTAATCGCAGTTACGATACCGATCAGTTTCGCAAGGGCTCATCTCATCACCGCGCCTCGCCAGCAAACGCCTGCCGCAGTTCCGACAGCCGATCGAGCGACGCCTGCGGCAGCGGGCCCTTCTTCACCGCAGCGAGCGCATCCTCGAACTGCCCTGGCGTCGCCATGCCCACCAGGATCGTGCCCATCGCCGGATGCGACAGCGCAAACCGCGTCGCGGCCTCCGTCAGGCTGGCGGCAAACCCCTCCTCGACCAGCGGCATCAGACGGCGCGCGCGATCGACATCGGCATCGTAGCGCATCGCAGAGCCGATCGGCTCCGGCGCAGCACCCGCAATCGGATGACGCTCGGCCGAGCCCGACAGCGCACCACCGGCCAGCACGCGAATGCCGACGACGCCAACGCCGGCCGCCTCCGTATGGTGGAACAGCCGTCCATAATCCTGCGCCGGATAGTTTTGCGGCAATTCGCCGGCCGCAGACGGATTGAGCATGTTGTAGACGACCTGCGCGCTATCGAACACGCCGGCATCGATCACCTGATGCAGCGCCGCCGTCTCGCCGAGCGCCGTGATCCCGAGAAACCGGATCTTCCCCTGCTGCCGCAGCCGCTCGAACGCGGGCACCACCTCGTCGAGCACCTGCCGCACGCTTAGCGCCGGCCCACCGCCCTGCTCGGTAACCGGATTGTGCAAATGGAGGATGTCGACCCGCTCAAGCCGCAGCCGCGCCAGGCTGCCTTCGAGCGATAGCCGCACGGCCTCATCGATGCGGCCACGCTCGCGTGGCGGCAACCGGACCTTGGTGCCGACGACCACATCGGCCGGTTTCAGCTTCTGCAAAACCCGGCCTAGGTTCCTTTCCGACTCGCCATCGCCATACTGCACCGCAGTGTCGAAGTAATTGACGCCAGCGGCAATCGCCCGCGCGATAGTCCGCTCCTGGTCGGCCGCATCGCCGCGCACCATCAATCCGCCCACCGCGCCGCAGCCGAAGCCCAGCACCGAGAGCTGCATCTCCGTTCGGCCAAAGGTCCGGAATTGCATCGCTGTTCCCTCCGAGTGGGTGGAGATTATGCGGTGCTGAACCGCCGTTGCTCAACCGTTGATGTTTGTTGGCGCATGCCGGCTCAGCCGCACCCACAACAACGTGGTGGCGCATTTTTTGTTAGTCATCGATGGGAAAAAAGCGCAACGCCCTTTGGCCGCCTTATTTTGGGATAATTTGTGCCTTCAAGAAGCGTAACTTGGGACACCAAGAAAGTAAGAAGAAAATCGATCGCGGGAGGCACGCCAATGTGCAAGACGAAAAGTTTCGTTTGGGCATTCCTCGCTTGTGTCCCTCGACTAACTGCGCATTTACGGCATTTCGCTTTGGCCGAGACATAGCCGATGACCGCGATAGCGACATCAGGTGCTGATGGCGCAGATCTTTGTCGCGGCCGGATTGCGTTTCTTGTGTTTGGACTGGTTGCTGTTGGACTTTGGCTGACGCCTGGGTTCGCCGCGGCAGGTGACGCGCTGCAAGTGACGAACGCCCGGGTGCCCGCGTCCGATCAGATCGGGATCGATCTCCCGCTTGTGATGACGATCAGGAACGATGCGGCCGAAGCCGACGTCCTGTTGCGCGTCCGCTGTCCGTTCGCGAACTTCGCCGTAAAGCACGCGGTCGATCGCGGCGAAGGCGCGCCGGCCATGCGCGAGATCAAGTCCATTCCAATCCCGCAGAGCAAGACGACCGAACTCAGGCACGACGGATATCACGTGATGCTGCTGCAGACGCGGCAGAAGCTTGCCGACGGCGAGACGTTTACATGCGCCGTCGTTTTCCAGAATGGCGGGACCAAAGAAACGGAGGTGCAGGTTTCACGAACGCCCTGATCGCGACAGCGGACCGGAGAGTTCGCTGAACAAAAGGCTTCTCAGCTGAACGCCCGGATGTGCCGGACGCTCAATCCAGCATGAACTGCCAAAGGGAGATTACTGCTCATGAAGAGGTTCTCAGGTCACTCAAGCACCTTCACGGGGGCGCGTCTACTTGCAGTTGCAATTACTGCCGGAGGCACGATGGCTGCATTGCCAGTCTCCGCTGCAGACCAGGTTACTCAGGAACGGCTGCTCAATGTCGACAAGGAGCCGGGCAACTGGCTCCATCATCATCAGAATTACTCGGCTCACCGGTTCTCCAGTCTGAAGGAGATCAACCGCGATAACGTGAAGAACCTGAAGGTCGCCTGGACCATGCATCTCGGCGGCATCGAGGGCGGCGGCATCTGGAGCCATGGCGGGCTGGAAGGCACTCCGATTGCCGAGAACGGCTTTCTCTACGTCACCGATGGATGGGGTTCAGTCTACAAGATCGATGCGCATGGTGGCCGCGGCGTGCTGCTCTGGAAGATGGATCCCAAGACGGACCGTGACTGGGCTGGTGCTGTGGCATGCTGCGGCGTCGACAACCGCGGCGTCGCATTGTGGGGTGATCTCGTCATTTCCCATACGCTTGATGGCCGGCTGATCGCGACCAACAAGGAAACCGGCCAGGTCGCCTGGCAGCGCACTGTTGCCGATCCCGACAAGGGCGAGGTGATCACCGGCGCGCCGTTGATCGTCAAGAACATGGCGATCACCGGCGTGGCCGGCGCCGAGTACGGTATCCGTGGCTGGATCGCCGCCACCGACCTCACGACCCAGAAGGAGGTCTGGCGTACCCACACCATCCCGGGCAAGGGCGAGCCCGGCAGCGAAACCTGGAAAGACAGTAGCAATGCGGCTGCCGCCGGCGGCGGTTCGACCTGGGTAACAGGCACCTACGATCCCGCAAGCGACACCATAATCTGGGGTATCGGCAATCCGGGACCGGACTGGGATAACGCCTATCGGCCGGGCGACAACCTTTACACGGACAGCTCGCTGGCCCTTGACGCCAACACCGGCAAGATCAAGTGGCACTATCAGCACACGCCAAACGACCCCTACGATTATGACAGCGTGGCAGAAAACGTGCTGGTCGATATCCCCGGGCCGAGTGGTCCGAGGAAGCTCGCACTCGAGGCGGACCGCAACGGCTTCGCCTATGCGATCGATCGCACCAACGGCAAGTTCGTTTGGGGCCTGCCATTCGTAAAGAAAGTCACGTGGACCAAAGGGCTCGACGCGGAGACCGGCAAGCCGATCGAGTATGACCCGAACAAGGCCGTGCAGACTTACATCGCGTCCGTGACGCCAAGCCGCACCAACCTGGAAACCGACATCTGCCCCGGCAACATGGGCGGCAAGAACTGGCCGCCGACGGCCTACAATCCGGATCTGAAGCTCTGGTACATCCCTGTGATCGAGAGCTGCAATCGCATCAAGGTTGACGTGATGACCCCCGACAAACTGAAACCGCGGGAGTTCTGGACCGGCGGCGGCCCGAGCCAGCCGTTCAAGATCACCGGCAGCGTGACTGCGATCGATGTGACCACCGGCAAGATCGCCGGTAAAATGGAAACGCCGTTCCCCAATTTGGGCGGCATCCTTGCGACTCCCGACCTCGTCTTCTCCGGTCAGCCGTCCGGCGAAGTGATGGCGCTCGACGCCAAATCATTGCAGAAGCTCTGGGAGTTCAACACGGGCGGCGGCGTCAACGCACCGCCGATGACCTTTACGGTCGATGGCAAACAATACGTTGCCATTCTGGTCGGCCTGGGCGGCGCCTGGGACAAGTGGTTTATCGATTCGACGCCCGAACTCAAGAAGATACAGCCGGGATCGATGCTCTACGTATTCGCACTCTGACATCCAAAAACGAGGGTCCGCTACCCGCGGGCCCTCCCGCTTCTGCGACAAGAGACGCAATGATGATCTTCAACAGATTCCCGGCGGCGGCAGGCATGCTGCTCGTGAGCGTCGTCGTCCTGAATTTCTCGATGCCAGCCGCTGCTTACGGTCAGTCGGCGCAAGCGCCAGCTTCGGATCCGACCAATGCCGGCAAGGCAGTGTTCAGTAAGGCCAATTGCATGGGCTGCCACAAATGGCACGGCAATGGCGGCGGCGGTTATGGCGGTGATGCGCTGTCGCTGCGCAAGACCGAGCTGACCCGCGATCAGATCATCGAAATCGTCGGCTGCGGTCGGCCGGGCACCGGGATGCCGTTCTTTATGCGCGGCGCCTACGATGAGGTGAAATGCCACGGCATGAACCGCCAGGATGCGGGGGCACAGATGCCGCCCGAGGGCGGAACGTTTCTGCGGCCGAAGGATATTGAAGCCGTCGCCGACTACGTGATCGCCCACATCAAGGGAGCTGGCGAACCCACTTACGCAGAATGCGTCACCTTCTTCTCAAGCACCTCGCGGGTATGCGACGTCTACAAGACGCAGGCGCAGAAGCCAGATGATGCGACCGCCAGCACCAGGAAGGGCCAGTGATGCGCAGACTGAAGCTGCCGGGAGTTCTTGCTGCGAGCCTGCTTGCCTGGCAGGCCGTCGCGCTTGCGAGCTCTCCGGCACGAACGGAAGAATTCAGCGGCAACGATCTGCGTGACATTCGCCTCGGAATGGCTGCGGCCGAGTTGGCGGAGGCCGGGTACGTCGACTTCTACTGCGCGGCGGATGCGAAGCGCACATTGGCGGGCTGGAAAAACTGGCGTGACTGCCCTGCCGACGCGAATGGGACGCGGGCGATCCGATTTGGTTACGACCCGTCGACCAGCCGGGACGGAACGATGGTGGCGGGTCATCCGGCGATCCTGACCTTGCTGATCGACGATACCGCGCACGTTGCCGGTTTGCAGATCGAGACCGATCCGAAGGCGCGTCTCTATATCCGGAAGAAGGCGTTTCTCCTGGGGCTACAGGCCAAATCGCGCTACGGCTCGGACGGCTGGGCATGCACCGAGGGCCAGCCGAGTGCAGGAGAGCAGCCAGTGGGAGGCATCTTCCTCAAGGAGCGCTGCACCAAGACGGCCAGTGGCCGTTCGCTCGTTGTCGAACGCAACCTGTTCCGCCGGTCTGATCAGGACAGCAAGAGTTTTGTCGACGAATCTCGAATCAGCATCCTGCGAGCCAAGAATTAGTCGTGCGGCGAACTTGGGCAACATGCCTGCCGCAGTGCCGATAGCCGGTCGCATGGCCTGCATCGACGGCGTGGTTATTCCCGGCTCAACGCAACGCTACAACGGCAGCCGCCGCGGACGAGAATTGAACGCAGTATCGCCGCAATGGCGCTAACCTTTCTTCGGTGACCAGCCGTAGGCCTTGACGCAGGCACCACCCATCAGCATGGCCCGCTCGCTATCGCTCAGGCGGCTGTTCCTGAGGAAAGGCTCCACGGCCTGCTCGTAGTTCACGACGGCGAACGCCCGCGTCCAGTCCGTGCCCCAAAGGCAGCGATCGAAACCCCAGGCATCGAACACGCGCGCAAGCGGGTCCCAGATATCCGGATAAGGATACGGCTCGCGCGACAGCGTGCACGCGCCGCTGACCTTGATCACGGCGTTTTGGCGCCTGGCGAGTTCCAACACCTTCGGAAGGTCGGCCCAAGGCTCGAAAGGCTCTGATGCCGCCGGCGGCACGCGTGGCTGCAGGATGCCGAGATGATCGATGATGAACCGCGTGTCGGGATGGCGATCGATCAGCGCCCTGCCCGCATCCAGATTGTCCCAGCAGTGGAGGTTGACCGGAAAATCATAGCGAACGGCCGCGCGCGCAATCCGGTCGAGACCGGGATCATCAGGCGCACGCCGCGCCTCCTTCGTCAACATGATGCGGATTCCGACCGCGCCCGGCGTCTTCTTCCAGTCCGCGACGACATCGGCCACATCGGGATCATCGGGGTCAACCGGCTTGACGATGGCAAACCGGCCGGGATGCGCCCGCTGCACTTCCACGGCATAGCTGGCGTCATAGCGGTATAACGAAAAGGCGGAGATGAAGATCGCTCCATCAACGCCGACCTTGTCCATCGCGGCCACCATCTCGTCACCCGTGACGTGATCGGGCCAGTTCGGCACACTGTGCCAGGGCCGCTTCGGACTGTTCGCCTCGTAGGCATGGACCTGGGAATCGATAATCGGCATCGGAGCCTCCGCTCTTCACCAGGCGATTTTGAACAATGCGGCCGGCCCGTGTCCAGACGGCAAGGACGCCGCGCTGCAATGCGTCTGGCGGCGCGCTGGATCAGCGCCTCATCCGCCGCATCTCAGGAGGGCGATGACGGAAGACGCGATCAACGAAGCTCAGCGAGCAAGGCCTTGGCCTTTCGCAAATCGCTTGTGTTGAATCCTTCGGTGAACCATTCGTAGACGGGCGCAAGAAGGTCACGTGCCATTTTCCGTTTGCCCTGACAGCTCAAGAGCCGCGCCGAGCTGGTGGCCGCGCGCAATTCCCACGACTTTGCATGCTGCGCTCGCGCAATCGTCAGGGAATACTCGAAATACGCTTGCGCCTTCGCCTCGTCCCGCTGCGGCGACTTAAGCGCTATTTCGCCGGCAACGCGATGAACCTCAGCCTCGCACCATCTTTCCTTGGTTGCCTGCATTGCTGTCATTGCGTTGCCGATGCAGCGCCAGGCGTCATCGAATTGGCCCGAATCCGCGTGCGCAATTGCCAACATGAACTCGTGCTCCGGTGTAAATATCGTCGATCCGGCCGACCGCCATAAATCAATCCCCGCCGTGACGGTCTCGACGGCTTTCGCGGCTCCCGTGAGGGTTAGGATATACCCCCGCCGCAACACGCCTTCCGCTTTTCGGAACGGGGCACCTTTCTCCTCCGCTAACGCGACAAGCTCTTTGAGATGCTCATTTGCCGCGTGGTAATTCCCGCAGTAGGTATTCACAAGGATTGGGAAATTCAGCGTAAACATCAAGGTGGCAGCATGATCAATCTGGCGCGCTTCCATTAGTGCGCAGTCTGCGTCGTTCAGCGCAGCTTGGGGATAACCGAGCAGCCACGAGGCCATTGAACGAAAGGCCAGGCACGTTACCCGGAGGTCCTGGCCAAATCGCGTCATCAATCGCCGGTGCTCGGCGGGGCGATAGAGGGCGAGGGCTTCATTGTAGTGCGCTTTGGCCTCAACGAGGTCTCCCCTCAACGCAAGCGTACTCGCCATTGTACGGTGCCCAATCATGAGCGGGGCCGCCGCTCGCTCCTTCTCGCCAAGCTCCAGAAACCGCGCTGCGAGCTCGCGCGCAACGTCGCCATTGAAGTTGATGAAATTGACAATCCACTGGCCAAACAGGGCGGAAAGGAGCAGCGAAGGGTCATCGGGAGGCTCTCCGAGCCGTTCCGCTTGTTCGATAAACGCCCTCGCCTGCGCCACGGCAGCTTTGGTTTCGGGAGCGCCATATCCTTTGACATGCATGAGCGTGTTCAAGAGCGCGACTTGCAGGATGATCTGTTCGCGCCGCAGGTCGGGCGCGCTGGGCAAGGTTGCTATTTGCGCCAGCGCCTGGCCAAGCTGCTCTGCCGCTTCGACCAGCGCCGAGCGCTCCTGTGACCGCAGTCCCGCCTTGCCCCACAGGCGCGCTGACTTCTCGATCAGGTCGGCCTTTGTGTAGTGACGTGCGAGCAACTCGGGTTGGCTCTCGGCTATTTCCGGAAACTGGCTTCCAAGGATTTCGGCGATACGCGCGTGCAGCGCGCGCCTCGGCTCTCGCAGCAGCGTGCTGTAGGCTGCGTCCTGCACCAGCGCATGCTTGAACAGATAGCTCGCATGTGGCGGGACGCCGTCTCGAAACAACAAACCCGCCGCAATGAGCCGGTTGAGGTCGGCATCCAATTCCGCTTCCGGCTTTCGCGCGACCGCAGCCAGCAACATGTGAGGAAATTCCCGGCCGATCGCCGCGCCGACTTGCGCGACGTCCTTCGCTGGGCCGAGCCGGTCGAGCCGCGACATTAGCGAAGCCTGCAGGCTCGCCGGCACCGCCACGACAGGTGTCGGTGCCCCTGCGCAGACCCGCTGCACATCGCTCTCGCCCTCTGCATCCAACACCGCTTTGGTCATCTCCTCGGCGAACAGTGGAATGCCGTCGGTGCGCTCGATGATGTCCTGGCGGATGTCCACCGGCAACGATCGGTTCCCGGCGACTCCCTCGATCAGGGAATGGATGTCGCACGGCGCCAGCCGATTGAGGGTCAGCTCACTCACGTGCGGCCGGCCGATCCAGGGCGGGCTGAATTCCGGCCTGAAAGTAACAAGTATCAAGAGCCGGTGGCTCTCGGCCAGGTCCACCGCCCGGGCGAAGAATTCGAGGCTGGTTGGATCGGTCCAATGTGCATCTTCGAAAATCATCAGCACGGGATGGATGCGCGCCAGCGCCTCGATGTGCGAACAAAGCGCTTTCAGCGTTTTCTGACGGCGGAGCTGCGGCTCAACTTCAACCGGAGGGTAGCGTCCATCGCTGGGCAGCGACAGCATTTCGGCAAACAGCGCCGCATCCTCTGAAGGCGTCGAGCTTTGCGCCAGCAGCGCGTCAAGTTTGTCAGCTTTCGTTTGCTGGCTGTCATCGTGAGTGGAGCCGGCGGCGCGCCACATCTCGCCGATCACCGGATAGAGCGTGCTGTCGGTATGCTGCGGCGAACAGAAGTACTGCAGGCGGATGTGCGGCTCGCGGGCAAGCTGCTCCAGGAGCGCGACGGTGAGCCGTGATTTGCCGATGCCCGCTTCACCAGAAAGCAGCACCACCTGACCTTCGCCACGCCTGGCCCGCTTCCATCGGCTCAGAATTAGCTCCATTTCTTCATCACGACCGATCAGCGGCAGCACTTCGCAGCTTTGGAGAGCGTGCGATCGGCTGGTCACCGTTGTCTTGCCGGCGACTTGCCAGGCCGCGACTGGTTTTGCGAAGCCCTTGATCTCGACTTTACCGAGGTCGAGATACTCGAATTGCGGTCCCGCGATCGTCTTTGTGCGACCCGAGATGACAACGCTGCCGGGTCGTGCGAGCGATTGCAGCCGGGCGGCGAGGTTCGGGGTGTCGCCGAGGATGCCATGCTCTTCGGAAATCGCGCTGTCGGACATATCGCCGACAATCGCTATGCCCGTTGCAATACCGATGCGCGCGCTCAATTTCTCTTTCGCGGGTAAGGCGGCGATCGCCTGCACCAGTGCGAGGCTGGCTTGAACGGCGCGCTCCGCGTCGTCTTCATGCGCCTGAGGATAGCCAAAATATACGACCGCACCGTCCCCGTGATGTCGCGCGACAAAGCCGTCGAAACGGGCAACCGTTTCAGTAATGCAGCGCCGGTAGCCGGCGATGATTGCGGTGAAGTCTTCCGGATCGAGCCTCGCGGAGAGCGCAGTCGATCCGACCAGGTCACAAAACATTACCGTAAGCTGCCGGCGCTCGATCGGGCGCGAGTCCCGTGCCATCGGCACGGGAGAATCCACACGCAATTTGGTCCCGCAGTCGACGCAAAACTTGTTCGGGGCTGGGTTTGCCGCACGGCAGGCCGGGCAGCGTCGCATCATCGCCGCTCCGCACTGCCAACAAAATTTGCTTTGCTCCGGCACTTCGGCTGCGCAAGTCGTGCAGTGCATCCGGACCTCAAGAGATATCAACAGCGGCGGTACAATGCGCCCGAAGTCGAGGGAACAATATGATCTCGGTCACAACTGCAGGTGTTCCGTCTCAAGGTTCCTTTCTTTTGGCTCTAAAGCGAAAGCCGACGTTTGCGGTTGACCGTGTCAGGTCTACCTCTGAAACGCGGGTGCTAGTCCACGGCCTGTCTGTACCCTCTTCTTCGGTGGGCGAATGATTTTGCAAAGCGCGAGCATCTCGCCGCGAGTTTGCGGACGCGCGTTTTCGTAGGATGGGTAGAACGCGAAGCGAATCCCATCGCCCGTTTGAACGGAGGCATTGATGGGTATCGCTTCGCTCCACCCATCCTACGAACTGCAACCGAACGATCCGCAGGTTATCTCGTCGAGTTTTGTGCACGCGATGGTGCTGTCGCGGTACTGAAACGCAACAGCCCGCCACAATTAGATTTCAAAATCAGAGTTGTAATGAAGGAACCTACCAGACTCAGGTTAGATTCCGTGTCGCTGGAATTCGGCAGGGGGCTGTAATGCCATACTTCAATTTTGACCTCGTCATCGGCGCAGAGTTCAAAAACCAGGGCGGCATGTTTCTCGAAAACACGGAAAACGCGATCGATAAAGCTGATAGCCTCGCGAGCGAGCTTCGCATCGTTCGGCCCGAGCTGTGTTCGACCGGCTGTGCCGTGCGTGTCACCGACGGAGACAGTCACGAGCTCTACCGTACTCCGGTCGAGCTTATCGGCCGCGGATGAAATCCGTCCCGTCGCGGATGCTGCACGCCGTAGACGCACGAGATCGAATTGGCCTTTAGATCATTGCAAGGGCATTACTTGAGTTGGTAGCGACCTCTTTCCCTTGGGGCAGCCGGTTCGATCGTTGTGGGGCGGAATCCCGGAGGCGCTGGAATGGTTCGGATCAGATGCCGATGACCCGGTCGCACTCATAAACTCGGCTACGGCAGCGTTCGACGACCATTGCACGTAGCTGACAACGGCGAGCGCAAGTGCGAGCAGGGCGAGAGGCGCGACCACCATGGTGGTACCCATTCGCCCCCAATGACTTTGGGTGTTGAACAAGAGCATCACACGTCTCCCGAAGGCGGGTTTGCGATGGCCTTAAATCAACTCGCGATTTTCAAATGTGAACTACCTGACGTCTCACGCTCACTTGATGCTGAGACGGAACGCCGGACGTCTTTTTTGCTTGGGCGGTTCCCGCGCGCAATGAGCATCTTTGGCAGCGGAGAAAGTTCAGGAGGCCCGTAATTTTGCGGAGCCGCTTGTGCGGTCGACGACGAACAGAAAAACAACAGTCCTGCTTAAATGAGAAGATCGCTCCAGAAACGAGATTCCATTTTCCTCTGAATGTGGCCTGATTAGTCGCCGGAGAGTTCTTATGATTCGCGGATGCTAAATTTGGTGACAGTCCATAGCGGAGGCTGCCATGAAAGCGTTCGGTCGCGTACTGACGATCCTTGGCCTTCTTGTGTTGTTTTCCGTTCGAGTTGACGCTCACGACCCATCGATGCCGAACCACGAGTGGTTCAACAAGCAGGAAATGAACCCGGCTGCTCGGCAGCGACTTGGCGTCCCCTGGAAATCTTGCTGCAACAACGGCGACGTATTCAAGACCCGTTTCAGGGTTGGCGAAGATCGCTCAGATCAGTGGCAATACCTGAAGGATGGTGAGTGGAAAATCATTCCACCCGACATCATAAAAGAAGAAGATACCCCTATCACACCCCCGTGCTGTTCATTAACCGACACACGGGAGTTGAGCTCTGCTTCTTCGTACCGCGAGGAGGTCTTTAGCAGCCTGTATCCAATCCGCGACAGGCTAGCTAAGCTCTAAACATCGGCATCATCGGGTGCCAATGGCCACGCAACCACGTCCGCCAAGACGTTAGCCTGTGGGGGATTAGCGGAGCGTAATCTGCCATCTTATCTGAGATGCAACGGCGGATTACGCCTGCGGCTAATCCCTCCTATGCGCTGAGAAACCAACGGCGACCGCGCGGCAAACCGCGTCGAAGGCCACACCAGCAATCGCAATCAGGGCAATTGTGAGCTTAACCGACCTCATTCAACCACATCTCCGTTCCGGAGGTCACATTATAAAATTCCGGCCAAACATCATAATGCGACGTCCGCTTTGGGTCATGGGACTAAACCGCTCGCGCGATAGGGCGGCGGGGCTGACGGCACAGCCAAGAGGATAGCGCAACGGGGCGTCCTGTCTTGAGATGAGGGGTTCGCAACCTTCACTCAAAACAGGAGCATCCCCATGACCGACGAGGCAGTAAGCCCGTTGCGCCGGCGCATGATCGAAGACATGACGATCCGCAAATTTGCGCCCAAAACCCAACACGACTACGTGCAAAGGGTCAAGCACTTCGCTGCGTTTCTCGGGCGATCACCGGATACGGCGAGCTTCGAGGACGTGCGCCGCTACCAGCTTCATCTGACGGCGAGCGGCGTTG
>NZ_JAAVLX010000011.1 GCF_013114825.1 Bradyrhizobium australiense
GTCGTCCTATCCTTCCACAAATTCCTCGCGCCGATAGCCTTGCGCGTACAACAGCGCGGTGAGGTCGCCGTAGTCGATCCGCGCCGCTGCCGCCGCCGCAACCGCGGGCTTCGCGTGATAGGCGACGCCAAGCCCCGCCGCCTGGATCATGCCGAGGTCGTTGGCGCCGTCGCCGGTCACCAGCGTATCGATCTTGTCGAGGTCGAAGGTTTCGCGCAGCTCGATGAGGGTAGCCAGCTTGGCGGCGCGGCCGAGGATCGGCTCGGCAACCTCGCCGCTGAATTTTCCGTCTCGCACCTTCAGCTCGTTGGCGCGGTTTTCCTGGAAGCCGATCTTGGCCGCGACCGCATGGGTGAACAGCGTGAAGCCGCCCGAAATCAGACAGGTCCAGGCGCCGTTGGCGCGCATGGTGGCAACCAATTCGCGGCCTCCCGGCGTGGGTGTGATGCGTTTGGCGAGGACCTCATCGACCACGCTGACCGGCAGGTCCTTCAGAAGCGCGACACGCTCGCGCAGCGCCGGCTCGAATTCGATTTCGCCGCGCATCGCGCGCTCGGTGATGGCGGCGACATGCGCTTTCAGCCCGGCGAAATCGGCCAACTCGTCGATGCATTCCTGTCCGATCATGGTGGAATCCATGTCCGCCAGAAAAAGCTTCTTGCGCCTGAACGCGGCGGG
Source organism: Bradyrhizobium australiense (assembly GCF_013114825.1). GTDB lineage: Bacteria > Pseudomonadota > Alphaproteobacteria > Rhizobiales > Xanthobacteraceae > Bradyrhizobium > Bradyrhizobium australiense. The sequence goes on from NZ_JAAVLX010000011.1 coordinate 679, forward strand.
CTGCACGACAATGTCGATCGGCAGGTCGCCGCGCGCCTGTTGCAGGCGGGTTTCGATCGCCTTGATCGCGTCCGGGCTCTTGACCTGGCTGTCAAAGGGAATGTCGACTGCCACTTCGTCAAACAGCCATTGCGCCGTTCCCGGCGAGGGGAGTACGGCCAGCGCGCCGTCGACAATGGTGGTGTCGAGCGCGGGATTGGCCGGATTGCAGATGAGGGTGGCGACCAGGGACATGCAGGCGTATCAGCTAGATTTGAGCAAGGCCGTGCTTATCGCAGGGCCGACCGCCAGCGGCAAGTCGGCCCTGGCGCTCGAACTGGCGCAAAGGACCGGCGGGGTCATCATCAACACCGATTCCATGCAGGTCTACCGAGATCTCCGCATCATCACGGCGCGACCGACAATGGAGGAGGAGGCGCGGGTGCCGCATCGGCTCTATGGCCATGTCGATGCGTCGGTCAATTTCTCGGCGGGCGCCTGGGTGGCGGACGCGGAAAAAGTGCTGTCGGAGGCGCGCGCGGCAAAGCGTCTGCCGATCTTCATCGGCGGCTCCGGCCTGTACTTCAAGGCATTGACGCGCGGTCTGTCCGCGGTGCCGCCGATCCCGGCCGAGGTGCGGGATGCCGTTCGCGCGCGGCTGGAATGCGATGGCGTCGAGGCGTTGCACACTGAGCTGGCGCGGCGCGATCCGGTCTCCGCCGAACGGCTGAAGCCACGCGACCGCACCCGGATTGCGCGTGCGCTGGAGGTCGTCGAAGCCACCGGACGCGCGCTGCCGGACTGGCATCGCGAAGGGCTGCCGCCGCTATTGCCACCGGGCGAATTCTCCGCGCTGTTCCTGGCGCCCGAACGCGAACAACTCTATGCGCGCATCGATGCACGGTTTGACGTGATGCTGGGGGGAGGCGCCCTCGAGGAGGTCGCTGCATTAGCGGCGCGAAAGCTCGATCCGCTGTTGCCGGCGATGAAGGCCCATGGCGTGCCGGCGTTGATCCGGTACTTGCACGGCGAGATCACGCGCGAGCAGGCCGCCGAAATCGGCCGCGCCGACACCCGCCATTACGCCAAGCGCCAATTCACCTGGTTCAGGCACCAACTGCCGGAGTTCGAATGGATCGCGCCGGAGGCGGCGAGGGGGTGGGTTGCCACCGTCATTACGGGGCGCTCGTGAAACGAACGAACTAAGATGTGCAATTGCACATCTGAGAACCTCGAGATTCCAGGTCTGGTCCTTCGGACCATCCCGGAATGACGTCGGACTGACGGCGCCCGCATGGCTGCACACATGAAATTCCCCCTCGCCGAATGCCCGGAACACCGCTACACTGGCCAAATCGCGCGGAAAGCGTCCGTCTCTTGACTTTCGAGGGCCGAACGGTATAACCCGCGCAACCTTTGGGAAGTCCGAGCCGCAAGATGCGTAATATTATTACCAAACTCCTTATCGTCGTCGTACCCAGGCGCACCGCCGGGGATGGCTAGCGGCCATCCAAATTCAGGCGGTGTGCATGGGGCCTCTCGGGCCCTTTTTTATTTCCCAAAACAGACAACCGAAAGAAGCCGCGCCCACAGCGCATCCGGAGCAGACCATGACCGACAAGAGCCACGACCCCAATCAGATGACCGGCGCCGCGATGATCGTGCGCGCACTCATCGATCATGGCGTTCAGCACATCTTCGGCTATCCCGGCGGCGCGGTGCTCCCGATCTATGACGAGATTTTCCAGCAGAGCGAGGTCGAGCACATCCTGGTGCGGCACGAGCAGGGCGCCGGCCACGCCGCGGAAGGCTATGCGCGCTCGACCGGCAAGCCCGGCGTGGCGCTGGTGACATCGGGCCCCGGCGCCACCAACATGGTGACACCGCTGACGGATGCGCTGATGGATTCGATTCCGTTGGTCTGCATCACCGGCCAGGTCCCGACCCATCTGATCGGCAACGACGCGTTCCAGGAATGCGACACGGTCGGCATCACGCGTCCTTGCACAAAGCACAACTGGCTGGTGCGCGACGTCAACGATCTGGCGAAAGTGTTGCACGAGGCGTTCTATGTCGCGACCACGGGTCGTCCCGGCCCGGTGCTGGTCGACGTGCCCAAGGATGTGCAGTTCGCAACGGGCACTTACCATCCGCCGCGCAAGGACGACGTCCATGTCTCCTACACGCCGCGGGTGAAGGGCGATGCCGCGCAGATCCGCAAAGCCGTCGCACTGCTCGCGTCTGCCAGGCGCCCGGTGATCTATTCCGGCGGCGGCGTCATCAATTCCGGACCCGAAGCCTCGAAGCTGCTGCGTGAGCTCGTAGATGTCACGGGATTTCCGATCACATCGACCCTGATGGGCCTCGGCGCTTACCCGGCCACCGGCAAGAACTGGCTCGGCATGCTCGGCATGCATGGCACCTACGAGGCAAACATGGCGATGCATGATTGCGACGTCATGCTGTGCGTCGGCGCGCGTTTCGACGACCGTATCACCGGTCGCGTCGACGCGTTCTCGCCGGGCTCGAAGAAGATCCACATCGACATCGATCCGTCCTCGATCAACAAGAACATCCGCGTCGACATTCCGATCATCGGCGACGCCGGCAACGTGCTCGGCGATCTCTTGCAGGTGTTCAAGACGGAAGCGAAGAAGCCCGACATCAAGACCTGGTGGCAGGAGATTGCCACGTGGCGGGCGCGCAATTCGCTCGCCTACAAGAAGAGCAACGATATCATCCTGCCGCAATACGCCATCGAACGCCTGTTCGCGGCGACACGCGGCCACGACACCTACATCACGACAGAGGTCGGCCAGCACCAGATGTGGGCGGCACAGTTCTTCGGTTTTGAGGAGCCGCATCGCTGGATGACGTCCGGCGGATTGGGCACCATGGGCTACGGCCTGCCGGCGGCGCTCGGCGTGCAGGTCGCCCATCCCGACAGCCTCGTGATCGACATCGCGGGCGATGCCTCGGTGCAGATGACGATGCAGGAGATGTCGACGGCGGTTCAGTTTGAATTGCCGATCAAGATCTTCATCCTGAACAACCAGTATATGGGCATGGTGCGGCAGTGGCAGCAGCTTCTGCACGGCAACCGGCTGTCGCATTCTTACTCCGAGGCGCTGCCGGATTTCGTCAAGCTGGCGGACGCCTTCGGCTGCGTGGGCCTGCAGGCGATCAAGCCCGGCGATCTCGACGGCGCGCTCAAGGAGATGATCAAGGTCAGGCGTCCGGTGCTGTTCGATTGCCGCGTCGCCGCGCTGGAAAACTGTTTCCCGATGATTCCGTCGGGCAAGGCGCACAACGAAATGCTGTTGCCGGTGGAAGCGACCGATGAAGCCACCGCCGCGGCGTTCGCGGGCGGCAAGGCGCTGGTGTGAGGAAATTCCGCTGTCATCGCCCGGCTCGACCGGGCGATCCAGTACGCCGCGGCGTCCCAGTTACTCTCGGGCGTCTCTGGAATACTGGATCCCCGCCTTCGCGACGATGACAGGAACGAGGAAAGATAGACTGGAAGACCAACATGTTTGACCTCGCAGAGCTCGAACGCGCGCACGGAATCGTAGGGCAGGCGGTGCCGCCGACGCCGGTGCATGCCTGGCCGCTGTTGGCCGAGCGGCTCGGCACGACGGTGATCGTCAAGCATGAGAACCACACGCCGACAGGCGCGTTCAAGGTGCGCGGCGGACTGGTGTATTTCGATCGCCTGAAGCGCGAGCGGCCCGGCGTCGCCGGTCTGATCTCGGCGACGCGAGGCAATCACGGTCAAAGCCTTGCTTTTGCGGCGAGCCGTTACAAGCTTCCGGTGACGATCTACGTGCCGCGCGGTAATTCGGTCGAGCAGAATCGTGCCATACGGGCGTTCGGCGCCGAGCTTGTCGAATATGGTGAGGATTTTCAGGCCGCGCGCGAGGAAGCCTATCGCCGTGCCGAGAGCAACGGCCTTGAAATCGTACCGGCGTTTCATCCCGATCTGGTCCTGGGCGTCGCGACCTACGCGCTCGAATTATTGCGAAAGGCGCCGGATATCGACGTGCTCTATGTGCCGATCGGGCAGGGCTCCGGCATCTGCGGCTGCATCTTGGCGCGCGATCTCTTGGGCTTGAAGACGGAAATTGTCGGAGTGCAGTCGACTGAGGCACCAGCGTATGCGCTGTCGTTTGCGGCGGGCATGGTCGTGACGACCGAGACCAGCAACACGCGCGCCGACGGCGTGGCGACGCGCATTCCCGATGCCGACGCAGTCGCGATCATGCACAAGGGTGCTTCGCGCATGGTGCAGGTCACGGATGACGAGATCGCCGCAGCGATGCGGGCCTACTGGACCGACACTCACAATCTTGCGGAGGGCGCCGGCGCGGCCGCGCTCGCAGCCGCGTTGCAGGAAAAGAACCGACTTCAAGGCAAACGCATCGGCCTGGTTCTGACCGGCGGCAATGTCGATTTCGATCGGTTCCGAACATGGGTCGGGACGGAGGTTGCTGTCACCGACAGGATGGCGGTGTGAGGATGGCTATCCGCCTGCCGCAAATAGTAACGTCATCGTCCGGCTTGGCCGGACGATCCGGTACGCCGCGGCCTTGCGATCAATCGCAGGCGCCGGCGATTACTGGATGTCCGCCTTCGCGGGCATGACACCGGAGAATGACAAGGGGACGACAATGAACCAGCCCGCATCCGCCTACTTCCTGGAAGAGCGCCACGACCCCAACGAGACGCACACCCTCTCGGTGCTGGTGCAGAACGAGCCCGGCGTGCTCGCGCGCGTGATCGGCCTGTTCTCCGGCCGCGGCTATAACATCGATAGTCTCACCGTCTCCGAGACGGAGAGCCAGAAACATCTCTCCCGCATCACCATCGTCACCACAGGCACGCCGATGGTGATCGAGCAGATCAAGCACCAGCTCGACCGCATGATTCCGGTCTACCGCGTCGTCGACATGACCATCACCGGGCGCTCGATCGAGCGGGAACTCGCCATGGTGAAAGTACGCGGCCATGGCGACAGCCGGGTCGAGGCGCTGCGGCTGGCGGATGCGTTCCGCGCCCGGGTGATCGATGCCACGACCGAGAGTTTTGTGTTCGAGATCACAGGCAATTCCGCCAAGATCAGTCAATTCATCGACCTGATGCGCCCGCTCGGCCTTGTCGAGGTGTCGCGCACTGGCGTTGCCGCGATCGGGCGCGGGCCTGAGGGGATGTGAACATGCTGGCGCGTGACTGGTATTACACTCAAAGGCGGCGGCTCGGGCTCGATTCGGCGGTCGCCTCGCTCTACGACCGCCACGACGACAGCGACGAACGCGCACGCGCCGCGCTCACCATGCTCGGCGTGCAGCGCGGTTGGCGGGTGGCCGATATCGGTTGCGGCAATGGTGTACTGGCCTGCGAGGCGGCGCTGATGGGTGCCGAGGTCGATGCGATAGACATTTCGCCGGCCATGCTGGCGCTCGCCAACATTCACGCGCGCGACCGAAGGGCGTCGATCCGCACCCAACCCGCGGGTCTGTTGAGCTTCGCCTATCAGCCGAATTCCTACGACCTGATCGTCAGCGAATTCACGCTGCACCATCTGCCTGACTTCTGGAAGGCAGTGGCGCTGGCGCGGATCTATGCCGCGCTGAAGCCCGGCGCGAATTTCTACCTGCGCGACATCGTGTTCGTCAGCATGCCCGACGGCGTCGAGCGCGATGTCGAGCAATGGGCCGATTTCACCATCAAGAACCACGATTTCCAGCGCGAAGGCGTGGTCACCCATATGCGCGACGAATACTCGACCTTCGGCTGGGTGATCGAGCGCATGCTGACCGATATCGGATTCACGCTGGAATCGGTCGACTATCACGCGCCCCTCCACGGCACCTACCTGCTGCGCAAACCAAAGCCGGACCAACAGAGCTAAAAAAATGAAACCGGCCGATGTCTGCATCGCCGTGCTAGTGGCGATGATCTGGGGGCTTGCTTTCGTGGCGAGCCGGATCGCGCTCAACGAATTTTCGCCGGAACTGATGACGACGCTGCGCTTTTCCATCGCGGCCTTGCCCTGCCTGTTCGTGGCGCGTCCCAAGGTTTCATGGAAGGTGCTGATCGCGATCAGCTTCACGCTGTTTCTCGGCCAGTTTCTCGCCCAGGCTTTTGCCATTGCGCACGGCGTTCCCGTCGGCCTCTCCAGCGTGATCGTCCAAAGCCAGGCGCTGTTCACGATCGGCTTTGCCGCGCTCCTGTTCCGTGAGCGGCCGAGCCTGTGGCAGACAGTCGGCATTGCTATTGCCACCGCAGGCCTGCTCATGATCTGCGGCACCGTCGGTTACGATTTCAGCGTCGGCGCCTTCGCGATTTTGATGATCTCGCCGCTCAGCTTTGCGGCCGGCAATCTGCTGCTGCGGCGCGCGCAGGGCGTACCGATGTTCGACCTGTTCGCATGGCTGTGCCTCGTCGCCGCCGTGCCGCTGCTCGCCCTGACGCTGGTCAGCAACGGTCCGCAGCCGACCTGGCATGCGCTGACCCATATGTCCCTGACCGGCTTGCTGTGCATGATTGGGCTCGGCGGCGTCTCCACCAGCATTGCCTATTGGCTGTGGGGGAGGCTGCTACGGGATTACCCGGCGGCGCAGGTGGTGCCGTTCGCGCTGTTGGTGCCGTTCGTCGGTTCCGCGGCATCGAGCGTGGTGTTCGGCGAAACCTTCGGGCCGCTTCGGCTCGCCGGCATGATCACGGTGGTCGGCGGCATCGCCGTCATGCTGCTGTCCAAACGTACCAAGGCTTCAGAAAAACAAGTTCTGCCAAAGATCGCATGAGGCCTCCATGTCGCAATCGCTTTTCATCGCCTTCGTGATGTTCGCCACCGTGATGTTCTTCACGCCGGGGCCGAACAACATCATGCTGCTGTCATCAGGGCTCACTTACGGCTTCCGTCCGACCATCCCGCACATCCTCGGCATCACCATCGGCTTCGCCTTCATGATCGGTGCGGTTGGCCTCGGCCTCGGCACCATCTTCATCGCCTATCCCGCGTTGCAGACGATCCTGAAATATGCCGGCGTGGCCTACCTGGTCTATCTGGCCTGGGCGATTGCGATGTCAGAGCCGCCTTCGGTAGATCAGGACAAGCATCGCGAAGGCCGCCCGATGACGTTCTGGGGCGCCGCCATGTTCCAGTGGGTCAACGCCAAAGGCTGGGTCATGGTGATCGGCACCATCACCGCCTATGCGGCGATCGCCGCTTACCCCTGGAACATCGCGATCCAGGTCGGCCTCAGTCTAATCCTGGGCATCCTGTCGTGCACCGCCTGGGCCCTGTTCGGCACTGCGCTCCGGCCGATCCTGACCTCCCCGCGGGCGGTGCGGGCTTTTAACATCGTGATGGCGGTGCTGCTGCTGGCCTCGCTCTACCCGGTCTTCATGGACGCATGATGCCGCAGCGGGCCATGCATAAACAGGTTTCCCCTGGAGCGGAAAATGCTCTAGACAACGCCGGAAATTCGCGGGCGACCGGCGGTCCCACCTGTCCAAATGCCTGATTAACCGGCCGTTTTTGGCCATCTATTGAGGAAACGACCATGCGTGTTTATTACGATCGCGACGCCGACCTGAACCTGATCAAGGGCAAAAAGGTCGTCATCGTCGGCTATGGCAGCCAGGGCCACGCCCATGCGCTGAACCTGAAGGACTCCGGCGTCAAGGAAGTGGCGATCGCGCTCCGCAAGGGTTCGGCCTCGGCCAAGAAGGCGGAAGCCGCCGGCTTCAAAGTGATGGAAGTCGCCGAGGCCGCCAAATGGGCCGATCTCGTGATGATGCTCACCCCGGATGAGCTGCAGGGCGACATCTACCGCGAGCACCTGCACGACAACATGAAGAAGGGCGCGGCGCTGGTCTTCGCCCACGGCCTCAACGTCCATTTCAACCTGCTCGACCCGCGCGCCGACCTCGACGTGCTGATGATCGCGCCGAAGGGCCCCGGCCACACCGTGCGCTCGGAATACCAGCGCGGCGGCGGCGTGCCCTGCCTGATCGCGATTGCCAAGGACGTCTCCGGCAATGCCCATGACCTCGGCCTGAGCTATGCCTCGGCGATCGGCGGCGGCCGCGCCGGCATCATCGAGACCACCTTCAAGGAAGAGTGCGAGACCGACCTGTTCGGCGAGCAGGTGGTGCTCTGCGGCGGCCTGGTCGAGCTGATCAAGGGCGGTTACGAGACGCTGGTCGAAGCCGGCTACGCCCCCGAGATGGCCTATTTCGAGTGCCTGCACGAGGTGAAGCTGATCGTCGACCTGATCTATGAAGGCGGCATCGCCAACATGAACTACTCGATCTCCAATACCGCCGAGTACGGCGAATACGTCACCGGCCCGCGGATTGTCACTGACGAGACCAAGAAGGAGATGAAGCGGGTGCTCAATGACATCCAGTCCGGCAAGTTCGCCCGCGATTGGATGTTGGAGAACAAGGTCAACCAGACCTCGTTCAAGGCGACCCGCGCCAAGCTCGCCGAGCATCCGATCGAGGAAGTCGGCGCCAAGCTCCGTGACATGATGCCGTGGATCAAGAAGGGCGCGCTGGTCGACAAGACCAAGAACTGAAGCAGGGCGGCCGGCAGGTAGGGTCGGCAAAGCGCAGCGTGCCCACCACTCAAGAGGACGGTTGCGGATGAAAATGGGCACGGCGCGAAGTGCGCGCCTTTGCCCACCCCACGACGGCACACCAAATATTAAACCTTGAACGACAATATCCGGCGAGATCGCAACCCGCGGTCTCGCCGTTTCCTTGAAGAACTGGTGACTCAACCACATTCTTCAACGCGCCGCACGAAGCGCGCCAACCAAGCCGAAACGAAAGAACTGACGCTTCATGCACATTCTTGGTGCGAAGCAGCTCAACAACTACATTAGCGACGGATAAGCCAGCGTTTACCGCTTCTAAGCGCGGTTGCTTAATCTGTATTCTCGCCGCGAAAACAGCTCGACGATCTATCGAGCAGCGCGGCCGGACCTTCGCTTCTGCGCTTTCGAATCTCTCATGTGTTGGATCAGCAGCGAACCGGGCTTGACCTCGCGTCCTGCGAATGACGCCCGGTCCATCGGTAGTGTCCAGCATTGCGTGGCATTTATAGGGCCGGGAAGTCGACGCCGCGAAGAGTCACGATCGCTACCGCGCACGGCGTCTCCGTTCCGTCGGCGAGTGACGCCACGTCGACATGCGCCACGCCAATCGTGCTTCCGACCTGGATCGCGCGGGCGCGAGCGATCAGCGATTGGCCCTTCGCCACGGCGAGATAGCTGACTTGCAGATTGATGGTCACGGCAAACCGGCCAGGCGGCATGGCCGTGGTCACGGCGCCGCCGCCGGCATGGTCCGCCAGCCCGGCGATGACGCCGCCATGAAAGAAGCCGTTCGCCTGCAAAAGACCGCCGCTTTTCGCGAGCGACATCACGACATGGCCGGGTTCCGCGCTCTCGACCTTGGTGCCGACGGCGCTCGTGTAGCCGGGCGCGTAGGTGACCCGCTCGACCAATTCGCGGATCGCATCGTGCGCGGTCATCTGCGGTTTCAGATCGTCCATCGGTCCCTCCCGGCTGTTTAAGCGAGCGCCCATGCTCGGGCTAGCGAGAGGCTTAGGCAATCGCGATTGCTCTGATATCGAGCTATAGATATCTTCTATGGATGGACTTTAAGCAGATTAGGTATTTCGTGGCCGTCGCCGAAGCGGGCAGCTTCAGCGCCGGGGCGCGTCGGGCGTTCGTCACGCAGCCGACGCTGTCGGCCGCGATCGCTTCGCTCGAAGCCGAGCTGGGATTCGCAGTGCTGGAGCGTCATGCGCGCGGCGTGAGGCTCACGTCCCGGGGCGGAGAGGTGCTGGAGACCTCGCGGTCGATTCTGCGCCAGACCGAGCGGCTCAAAACGGCGTCCGGCGGCAAGCCATCGGGCAGGCCGCTGCGGCTTGGAATTCTGCCGACGATTTCTCCGCCATTCGTGGCGCAATGCATTGAGCGGTTGCGGGCACTTGAGCCCGCACGGTCGTGGCGGACCGAGGATGCGCCCCTTCCCAAGCTGCGGCAGCGGCTTGCCAACGGTCGTTACGACGTCATCCTTACCGCGCTGGGATCGGCTGCGCGTGGCCACCGGCAGCTGGAGCTGGCGGCAGACCGGCAGACGCTGGCCGTTTCCGCACGCTCGTTCCCCCGCGGGCCGGTCTCTCCGGAGATATTGGCAGGCCAGCCTCTGATCGTGCGCGTGCACTGCGAGCAGTTGCAATCGGCATCGCGGATTCTCGATGCGTGGAAGGTGCGGCCGAGAGTCGTCGCCCAGACGGACAGCGACGCGCGGGCGCTCGCGATGGTCGCCGCGGGCCTCGGGTTCTGTCTGATGCCGGACAGTTTCGAACACCCCGAGGTGCGGATGCTTCACCCCGAGGGGGTCGATCTGACCCGGCGGCTCGGCTTTGAATGGGTCAGAGGCGCCGCCCACGGTTGGTTGGATCGCGAGCTAGGTGGGCCGTGACCACGGCGCCGGCTCAATTCGCCCGGATGATCGGCTCCTTCTCGATCCTGTTGTGAAGCTGCCAGAAGCGCACGGTGCGCTGGGCCGTCTCCATCGATAGCTTCCGGTAGTCGCGCTGCGCGATTTCCAGCGTTTGCTCGTTGATCGGATGTGCCGGGCGGTTGCGCAGAATCGACTCGACCGTCGGCCAGTTCAGCCGCGCCGAGCGGCAGGGAATGAGGATCAGGTCGGCGCGCGGCCCTTCCATCAGCCTGGCTGTCATCTCGACCGGCATGTCGTTGAGGACGGCGAGCGCGACGGTCACTTCGTCGAACTTGTTCGACTCCGCGAATTTGTAGACTGCTGCGTCGTCGAGCTCGTTCAGCCCCTTCATCAGCTTCACGAATTCCTCCGCGACGCCGAAGCTGCGGCTCGGGGGCGGCGCCTCGCGGGCGACCTCGTTCAGGACCCGTTTGATCTCTTCCTGGAGCGCGGGCGGCGCGATGGCCAGAAGCCGCGCGCGAACGGTCTCCTTGGCGCGGCGCAATAGCTCGCCCATGAACTTGACCGGGAAATCGGCGCGAAGGCCGAGGATTTCGACCAGTTCGTCGTCGGCGCCGGCGCGCGCGACGATGGTGGAATAGCCCTGGTCGGAAAACCTGGCGCCGGCATTGTTGGCGAGCTTGCGGATCACCTGGCCTTCGCCGCGGTCGACGATAACGTCGGTCACGGCCGCGGGCAGTTCGGCGCGGCCCGAAATAGCGAGCAGGTGATCCTGCCCCTTGCTGCTGGCGATCTCGACCAGCACCTCGGTGCCGAGCCGGCTGGAATGGGCCAGCACGCTGCCGGCGACCTCGATCTCGTCGTCCCAGGCCAGATGCTGGATGACCTCGAACGGGGCGTAGTCGAGCGGCGCCAGCCGCTTGGAGAGCTCCGCCTTTGCCCGCGTCTCGACGCGCGCGATCAGGAGGCACAGCACGTCGTCGAAGACCTTGACTTGGTCGTCGCTGAGGCGTTCTCCGTCATGGAGGAAGAGATCGGTGACCTGCCGCAGGGTTTCCACCCGCTTGGCGGATGAACCGCCTCTGACGGCATCTTCAAGTTCGGCGATGATCGAGTGCGCCGGCTGTTGCACCATTATGGGCAGCCTGTCTGTTGTTGAAGGGTTGGCGTCCACAATGACGAGCCGAGCCTTACGCTCGCGTTAAGAGCGGGGACCCGGTCGAACTACAGATCGACTGCATCTGAATCGGGCAATACGTCGGCCGCGCGCATTGCGGACATACGCACGTCGGAGCAGGCCACGCATTGCAAATTCTGCGTTCCGAATTGCTTTACCATTCCGATCGAGACGTATGCCGCGATTTTGCGCGATAAATCGCCCGTGTCGAACCGGATCGGCTCTGCGCCGCCGCTTCCGGTATTCCGGTCCCGCTGCTATCCTCACCAAACCGTTCCCGGGAAACTTTGAATAGCAATCTGCCGAACAAGACGCCGTCAAGGCTGGCCGCCTCCGCGGAGGAAGCTCCTGAAGCTGCCGCTTAAGCATTCCTTCACGACGAACTTCATTAAACCTCTTACAAGGGCTTAGGTCATGAGATCTGTTGTCATCACCGGCGCGTCCACCGGCATCGGCTGGGCCAGTGCGAAGCTCTTGCTCGACCGCGGCTTCCGCGTGTTCGGCAGCGTGCGCAAGCAGGCCGACGCCGACCGCCTCAAAGCTGAGTTCGGGGCGAACTTCACGCCACTGATCTTCGATGTCACGGATGAAGCCGCGGTGCTGGCGGCCGCGCGCGAAGTCCGCAATGCCCTCGGCGGCGAAACGCTCGCCGGCCTCGTCAACAACGCCGGCATTGCGGTCTCGGGCCCGGTGCTCGAACTCGCCGCCGACGAATTCCGCCGCCAGATGGAGGTCAACTTCATCGGCCCGATCATTGCGACCCAGGCGTTCGGGCCGCTGCTCGGCTCCGATCCGGCCCTGAAGGGGCCAAAGGGGCGGATCGTGATGATGTCCTCGGTCGCCGGCAGGAACGGCAATCCGATGACTTCAGCCTATTCCGCCTCCAAGCACGCGATCGAGGGGCTGTCGGAGAGCCTGCGCCGCGAACTAATGCTGTTCGGGATCGACGTCATCATCATTGCGCCGGGCGCGGTGAAGACGCCGATCTGGAGCAAGGCCGAGGAGGTCGACATTTCGCCTTACAAGAACTCACCGTACTTGCCGGCGCTGGAGAAGATCCGTGCCTTCATGCTGAACCTGGGCACGACCGGCTTGCCGGCCGAGACAATTGCCGAGAAGGTGTTCGATGCCTTGACGCTGCCCAATCCCAAGGTGCGCTACGTAATCGCGCCGGATCCGATGCGCCAGTTCATGGCGGCGGTGTTGCCCAGGCGCACCCTCGACCGGATCATCGCCAAGCGCCTCGGGCTGATGGCGCAGGGATGAGCAGAGGCATCGGCCGCCAGTGACAACGGGAAAGAGCAGAGCGGAGCTGACGCAAATCGCCGACGCGGCGCTTCGCAGCCAGCCGGGATGCGAAACCGCATCCGTCCCCGCCGTGCGCGCGCTTCCTAACATTCGTGAGGGGCGGAACTGGGAAATTCCCAACGTCGTTCTCGGCGACAGCCTGATCAGCGACATCGACCGGGCCGTCATGTCAGTGCACCGCCGGCTTGGGCGGAAATATCATCTGCTTGCCGGCGACTAAGTCATCCTGCCCGCGCCGGCGCCTGGGCACGCGGCGCCATCGCGATCATCCGCAGCGCGAACACGGCCACGAGCGGTATCAGGAACAGCGCATAGAGCGGCATATCGGGAATCCGCTTGCCGAACGACACCATGAACTGGAACAGCAAATAATAGCCGCCTGCGAGATGCAGCCGGCGCCAGGCGCGTGCGCCGATTGCGGCTGCGGTGCGGTCGAATGAGGTGGCGGTCATCGCGATGATGAAGGCATAGCCGATGCCGCCGAAGATGTAGGACGCGATCGAGGTCGCCGCCGCATAGCCCGCCGGGTCCATCACGGCGAACGCAAAGATGGCTACGGCGTGGATGGCGTGCGAGGCCGCAAAGGTGACGCCGAGATAGCGGCGGTTGCGGCGCAGCCATCGCGTCGAGGCGTTCGGCCATATCAGCGCCAGCGCGGCGGCGGAGAAGGCGAGGCAGAACAGTACCAGCGAGGTGCGCGCGGTGAAGCGGATCACCATGCGCACGCCGTCGACCTCGAAGTCACGCATGCCGGCGATCCAGATGCTGAGTGCAAGCAACGTCAGCGAGAGCAGCGCGAACAGCTGCCAGCCTTCGAACCGGTTTTGACGTGTCGGCATGTTCGTCCCCCGAGTGTCTATGCTGTCTTGCGAGCGAAGCGAAGCAATCCATCCTTCGTTCTTGAAATGGCGGATGGATTGGTTCGCTTCGCTCGCAATGACGTGGATGGTTTGGTACCTATGTAATCACCAGTTACATATGCTTAGCTGGTCGGGTCAATCCGAGTAATCGGTGCTTACATTCACAAACCGGTGATGATAGGAGAGGGCATGCGCCATTCAGCCAAACCTTCCGTCGCGAAATCCTCCGCCGCCAAGCCGCGCCGGCGCGCCTCCCGCGCGGCCACGCCCAAGCGCTACCACCACGGCGATCTCCGGCGCGTCCTGATCGAGGCCGCGCTGCAATTGGTCGGGGAGGGCGGGGCGGAGGCGGTCAGCGTCCGCGAGGCCGCGCGCCGGGCCGGCGTGTCTCCGGGGGCGCCGTTCCGGCATTTCCCGAGCCGCGACGCCCTGATCCAGGCGGTGGCGGAAGAGGCGCAACGGGGGTTCCGCGCGGAGATCGAGGCGGCGCTGCGCGGCGCGCCGGTCGGCGATCCGCTCGGCCGCTTTCGCTGCCTCGGGCTCGCTTACCTGCGCTGGGCGATGCGCAACCCGACCCATTTCGAGATCATTTCCAGCCGCCGCTTGTTCGACCACGACCGGGCGGCCGCCATCTCCAAGGACAATGCAGAGCTGATCGCGCTGACCGAGCAAACGCTGGCGGAAGCCTCTGCGGCGGGCCAGCTCCGCAGCGCCGACCTCAAGCAGGTTCAGATCGCCGGTCGGGCGCTGGTCTATGGTTTTGCCCGGATGAATATCGACGGCCATTTTCCGCGCTGGGGCGTCGCCGGCCCCGAGGCCGAGCGGACGGCCGAGGCGGTGCTGGATCTTTTCATCGAGGGGATTGCGAAGCGGCCTTAACGTGATCGGTCATTCCGGGATGGTCCGAAGGACCAGACCCGGAATCTCGAGATTCCGGGTTCGATGCTCCGCATCGCCTCGGAATGACAGCGCCAATTTACCCTCCCGCGTTCGCCCGAGGGCAAATTCATTGCGCGTTCATGACGATTCCACTACGTTTTTGTGACACGGCACAGGTTCCGGATGGGTCGTGCGTCTCCTGGTCGTCACCAGCCAAGGCTTTGCATTGCGCCGGGTCATGTTGCGTTCCCTCCCATGGCGCCGGCGCCAAATCCTGGGCCCTCCACCACTACTCTTGTCGCCGGCCTTGCCGCGATCGGTTTCTGGCGCCTTTCGGCCGTTGCTGCACCGCACATGGCGGCGCTGGCGATCCTGCTGCACACCGAAAGCGATTTCGGCGGCCGCATGGGCTTTGCCCTGGCCTGGGGCATTCTGAACTTCTGCTTTATTGCGCTGCTGCGCCGTCCGGCGCTGTCGGGCGCTCTGTCGCTCACGCTGGTTGTGCTCTTGGTGCTGCTGTCGCGGCTCAAGCACGACGTCGTGCAGATGACCGCGAACTTCGTCGACCTGATGGTGATCGACCGCGACACCGCGGCCTACTTGTTCACGATTTTTCCCAATCTGCGCTGGAGCGTGGTCGGCGCAGCGTTCGGTATCCTGCCGCTGATGTACGCGCTGTGGTGGCTCGATCCGTTCCGCATTCGCCGCAGGCCGGCCGCGGCCGGCCTGCTGGCCTGTCTCGCCGGCCTAGCCGGTTATTCCGTCGTCTGGCCCGATGAAGCCTGGCGCGGCTATTACGATAACGGCTATCTCTCCAAATTTGCGCGCTCGGGCGTGACGGCGGTTGCTGACTTCGTCAATTACGGCTTCATGGAATCGGAAGCCGCGACTGCCGAACGATTGAAGGTGCCGCTGGTCGATTCCTGTCATGTGGCCGGTCGCCGCCCGCACATCATCATGATCCATGACGAGTCGAGCTTCGACATCCGTCAGGCCGCGGGCGTCAAGGTGCCGCCGGGCTATGGCAGCCATTTCAAGTCCTTTGACGGCCGCGAACGCAAGTTCATGGCCGAGAGCAGCGGCGGCGCAAGTTGGATGGCCGAGTACAACGTGCTGGCCGGCTTGTCGTCCCGGTCGTTCGGCCGCTTTTCCTATTTCGTCACCCGCATTGCGTCGGGCCGAGTCGAGCGCGGATTGCCACTGGCCCTGCGCCGCTGCGGCTACAACACCATCTCGCTCTATCCGGCCTACGGCGCCTTCATGGGCGCGCGCGGCTTCCAGACCTCGACCGGCATCCAGCACTTCTATGACGCGCGCGCTCTCGGCGCGAAAGGCATCGAGCCCGACAGCTTCTTCTACGACAAGGCGCTGAATCTGATCGCCGAACAGCCGGCCAAGACGCCGCTGTTCACCTTCGTCTATCTCGCCGCCAACCACTTCCCTTGGGAAACCAAATTCCGCCCCGACCTGCTGCCGTCCTGGCGGGCCCCCGGCAACGAGCCCGTGGTCGACGAATATCTGCGCCGCCAGACATTGAGCGCCGGCGACTATGCAGCGTTCTTAGCCAGCCTGAAGAAGAAGTTCCCGGCGCAGCCGTTCCTGATCGTGCGCTACGGCGACCATCAGCCGGAGTTTTCCTCGAACCTGCTCGATCCCGGCCTGGATGAAGCCAAGCTCGCCCGCAAGTTCGATACCCACGACCCGCGCTACTTCACCACCTATTACGCGATCGACGCCATCAACTTTGAGCCGGTGAAGAGTTCCGCGATCATGGACACGATCGACGCGCCCTATCTGCCGCTGGTGATTCAGGAGGCTGCCGGCATTCCGCTCGACCCGTCTTTCGAGGAGCAAAAGAACATCATGCTCCGCTGCAAGGGTATATTCTACGCCTGCAAGGATGGCGCCGAGGCGCGCAGGTTCAACCGGTTATTGATCGAGGCAGGTTTCATTAAAGGGCTTTGAGGACCCGAGATGTCAGTCGTTGCGGGACCTGGAATGAGTGAAGACGCTCGCGCAGACGCGCGCAGCGTCCGGTTCTTTGTTCAGGCCGGCCTGGTCGCGGCCGTCCATCTGGTGGGGCTGGCCGTGCTCTTGACCGCCGAATACGGGCCGTTTGCGATCACGCTTGCCGTGCTGACGTGGATATTCGTGAACTGCTTCCTGCTGGTCGTGCTGCAGCGGCCCGGCGTGTGTGCGGCGATTGCGGTGACGCTCATCGTGATCCTGATCGCGCTGTCGCGCTTCAAGTTCGGTATCCTGCAGCTTACCCTGACGTTCCTCGACTTCCTGATCATCGACCGCGACACATTCTCGTTCCTGCTTTCGGTGTTCCCGCGCCTGCAGATGCAATTGATATTGGCGGCGCTGATTGCGGCTCCGGTGTTGTGGGCGCTCTGGCGCTTCGATCCGTTCCGAGTGCGCCGCGCTTTCGCGTTGACTGGCCTTGCCGCGTCGGCGGTCTTGATATCGGCGATGTCGCTCGCTTCCCCCGAGCAGCCCTGGGAGCCGTTCCAGGGCGTCAATCACATTTCCAGTCTGGCGCGTTCCGGCGTGGTGGCGGTATCGCGGCTGGCTTCGACCGGCTGGATCGAGGCAAATCCGCCGGCTGACGGCGCGCTGCGCCTGGCGTCGGATGCACATGCTGCCCTTTCTCCGGTGCTGCCGCCTGCTACCGCTTGCGATCCGGGGGCCAAGCGGCCGCACATCATCCTGCTGCTCGACGAGTCGAGCTTCGACGTCACCTCGGCGCCCGGCATCAAGGTGCCGGCGGGATATGCCGATCACTTCAAGTCGGCCGACGGCAAGCGGCGGACCATGATGGCGGAATCGACCGGCGGTCCGACCTGGTACACCGAGTTCAACGTGCTGACCGGCCTGTCGGCGCGCTCGTTCGGCGATCTGAAATTCTACGTCACGCGCATTGCCGCCGGCCGCGTGACGCGCGGATTGCCGCAGTCGCTGCAGAATTGCGGCTACAAGACCGTCTCGCTCTATCCGACCTACGGCGACTTTCTCAGCGCGCGCGCCTTCCAGAAGGGCACGGGCATCGACCGCTTCATCGACATGGCCGAGATGGGCGTGAACGAGGACATGCAGCCCGACAGCTTCTATTACGATCAGGCGCTGAAGGCGTTTGCACGCGAAGAGCCGTCGCGGTCACCGGTCTTCATGTTCGTCTATCTCACGGCCAATCATTTTCCCTGGACCGATGTCTACCGGCCCGACCTGACGCCCGAGGGCTGGATGCCGCCCGGCAACACCGCCGAGATCGATGAGTACATCCGCCGCCAGACCATGACGGCCAACGACTATCGCGAATTCACCGAGCGGCTGAAGCGCGACTATCCGGACGAGTCTTTTCTCATCCTGCGTTTCGGTGATCACCAGCCGGCGATCTCGCAGAAGCTGCTGGAGCCCGGGATCGATCGGAAATTGCTGGCGAAGCGCCTGATGGCATCAGACCGACGCTATTATTCCACCTATTACGCGATCGATGGCATCAATTACCAGCCGCGCAATCTGTCATCGGCGCTCGAAACGCTCGACGCGGCCTACATCCCCGTCGTGCTGCAGGAAGCCGCCGGCATCCCGCTCGATCCGAGCTTTGCGGAGCAGAAGAGCATCATGCTCCGCTGCAAGGGCATATTCTATGCTTGCAAGAAGGGCAGCGAGGCGCGCCGCTTCAACCGCCTTTTGATCGACGCCGGCATGATCAAGGGGCTTTGATTCCGCGTTATCCCCGTCACTGCGAGGAGCGATCGCGACGAAGCAATCCATGCGTCCGCTTGTGGTGAGGTGGATTGCTTCGCTGCGCTCGCAACGGGGCCGCGGCAAATCCTCACTTCTTCCCCAGCTTCTCCCAGAGCCATTGCGCCACCGCATCCGGCGAACTCGCCGCATCATTGCCGGCTGCGCGCAGATTCGCCTCGCGCATGGTGGCGATGTCGATCTTGCCGAGCAGCGGTGCCAGCGCCTTGCGCAGGGCCTCGTCATTGGCGCGCTTCGGCGCCAGCAGCACGATCGCGTCGTAGGGCGGGATGGCGTGCCTGGGATCGCCGAGCGCCACCAGATCGTATTTCGCGATCAGCCCGTCGCTGGTGTAGCCGGCGATGACGTCGATTTCGCCGGAGGCGACCGCTGCATACATGAAGTCCGGCTGCATCTGCCGCTGCCCACGGAATGACAGGCCGTAGGCCCGCCGCAACGCAGCCCATTCGGGGCGCGAGAAGAATTCATAGTCGCCGGCGATCGACATGTTCGCCGCGCGTGAGGCAAGATCGGCGATGGTGCGGATGCCCAATTGCTCCGCGCGTCTGCGCGGCATGACCAGCGCATAGGCGTTCTCGAAGCCGAGTTCGCCTGATAGTGTGATGTTCTGCCGCGCCAGCATCGTCCTCAGTTCGGCCAATAATTCCTGGCGCGGCTTGATGTCGGTGCGGTGAAACTGGTTGGCCCAGAGCGTGCCGGAATAGTCGATGTAGACGTCGATATCGTTGGAAGCCAGCGCCTCGAAGATCACGTTGGAGCCGAGACCTTCGCGCGTCGTCGCGGAAAGTCCGGCGGCTTTCAGTCGCTGCGCCATCAATGCCGACAGCACGTATTGCTCGGTAAAGGTCTTGGCGCCCACGACGTAATTCGTTTGCGCGCGCATCATGGTCGGCACCAACGTGGCAACGACCAAAGCCGCGATGCCGACGCCGCCAAGCGCCGCACGAAGGCGGCTGCGGTTGCGCAAGCCGCTTTCGATCAGCGCCAGCAACTGATCGACCGCGAGCGCCAGCACCGCGGCGGCAAGGCAGCCGAACAGCACGAACACCCAGTTCTGGGTCTGTAGCCCGGCAAAGATGTAATTGCCGAGGCTGGTCTGGCCGATCGGCGTCGACAGCGTTGCGGTGCCAATCACCCAGACTGCGGCAGTGCGAATGCCCGCCATCATCACCGGCAGCGCCAGCGGCAATTCCACGGTGAACAGCGATTGCCGCGGCGTCATGCCGACGCCCTGCGCCGCTTCCAGGATCGCGGCGTCGACACCTTGCAGCCCGGTGATGGTGTTGCGCAGCACCGGCAGCATCGAATAGAGCGCCAGCGCCAGCACTGCGGGCAAAAATCCGAACGCGGAAAAACCGAAGCCGAACCACGACAGCGACAGCGCCGCGAGCGCCAAGAGCAGCGGATAGAACAGCGCCAGCAACGCCAGCCCCGGCACCGTCTGGACGATGCTGGCAAGCCCGAGCAGCGCCCCGCGCAGCACCGGCTGACGCCGTGAGATGATCGCAAGCGGCAGGCTGAGGAGCAACCCCAGCGCCAGCGCGGCGACACTGACGCGAACATGGCTGCCGAGATAATCGGGCAGGTGGCCCAGCGCTTCAGCCCAGCGCGGATCGGCGAAGATGCTCATGCCGCACCCTCGCGAGGCAGCAGGGCGCCGAGCCGCTCGGCCTGCCGGCGCGGCGTGCGCAGGAGTTCGCCGACGTAAGCGTCACCGCTTTCGGAAAGCTCGGCCGGCGTGCCCTGCGCCAGCAGTTTTCCGCCGCGCATCACAGCGATGCGGTCAGCAAGCAGGATCGCTTCGGTCATGTCATGGGTGATCATGACCGTGGTCAGGCCGAGTTTCCCGTGCAGCTCGCGAAAATCATCACCCAGCGCATCGCGGGTTAAGGGATCGAGCGCGCCGAACGGCTCGTCCATCAGCACGATGCGCGGGCGTGCGGCCAATGCACGGGCCACGCCGACGCGCTGGCGCTGGCCGCCGGAAAGTTCGTGCGGCAGGCGGTCGCGATATGGCGCGCGATCGAGCCTGACCAGGTCGAGCAGTTCGTCAACCCGCGCGGAAATCTCGGCGGGCGCTGTGCCAAGAAGCTTCGGCGTGATGCCGATATTGCCGGCGACGGTCAGGTGCGGAAAGAGCCCGCCGCTCTGGAACACGTAGCCGATCCGCCGCCGCAGCAGGATCGGATCGACGCTGCGCACGTCGTCGCCTTCGATCGTGATCGAGCCGGCGTCCGCCTCTATCAGCCGGTTGGCGAGCCGCAGCAGCGTGGTCTTGCCCGAGCCGGAGCCGCCGACGATAGCGACGAATTCACCCTCGGCGACATCGAGCGAGACGTCGTCGACGGCGATGACGCGGGTGCCGTCAAAGGTCTTGCTGACATTCGCGTAAGCAATCAGGGGAGGGCTCATGCGGTCTCAGATCCTTCACCCTCCCTGGACGGGAGGGTCGACGTGACCAAAGGGAGCGGCGGGATGGGGTGAAGCTCTCTCCACTCGAACAGTGGCCGAGCTGAGAGATCACCCGCACCCCATCGAGCATCTTGCTTCGCGCGATGCTCGCCGACCCTCCCCCTCCAGGGGAGGGTGAACATCAACTACCACGTCGCGTCGCTTCGTTGAACTTCTCCTTCGTAACCGCTAAGGCATCACTGCAAACGTTGGGGAGACAAACATGGCAGATACCGCACAACCGGCAGCGGTCGCACTCGAAAACGCGACGGTGGCGTTCCGCGTGGCCGGGGATCGCGTCTATACGGCCGTGGAAAAGGCCAATTTGTCCGTCGCGCACGGCGAATTCGTTGCCATCGTCGGGCCGACGGGATGCGGAAAATCGACGCTGCTCAACGTCGCCGCGGGGCTTCTGAGACCGGCATCAGGATCGGTGAAGATCTTCGACCAGCCGCTAACGGGTTTGAACCGCGACGCCGGCTATCTGTTTCAGGCCGACGCGCTGTTTCCATGGAAGACCGCGCTCGACAACGTCGCCATCGGGCTCGAAATCAAGGGCGCGCCGCGCGAACAGGCGCTGCAGCGCGCGCAGGGCTGGCTCACCTCGGTAGGGCTCGGCGCGTTCGCCAACCGCTACCCGCACATGCTCTCCGGCGGACAGCGCAAGCGCGTCGGTCTGGCGCAGGTCCTGATCCGCGATCCCAAGATACTGCTGATGGACGAGCCGTTCGGCCCGCTTGACGCTCAGACAAGGCAGATCATGGGCAATCTCCTGCTCGAACTGTGGAACGCCGACCGCAAGGCGGTGCTGTTCGTCACCCACGATCTCGAAGAGGCGATCGCGCTGGCCGACCGTGTCGTGATCATGTCGGCGGGGCCTTCGGCGCGCATCATTGGCGATTGGCGGGTGCCGCTGCCGCGCCCGCGCGACATCTCCGAAATCCGCATGGAAAAGGATTTCCATGCGCTGCACCGGGAAATCTGGAGCCTGTTGAAGGACGAAGTGATGAAGGGTTATGCGCAATCCTCGCTAAGCGCGGAGGCAGTCTGATGTCGCGCCCGATGCTGCTCCTCTCGCAATTGCTGGTCGCAATCGTCGCATTGGCGTTGTGGCAGTTCCTCACGTCAGTGCCGGTGTTCGGCCGCATCCTGCTGCCGCCATTCTTCTTCTCCAATCCGGTCGATGTCGCCGGCCAGATCGTCAAATGGTTTTCTTCCGGCGTGATCTGGAAGCACCTGATCATCACGCTCTGGGAATCGATCCTCGCTTTCGTGATCGGCTCGCTCGCCGGCGTTCTCGTCGGGTTCTGGTTCGCGCGCCAGCCGCGCGTTGCCGCGGTATTCGATCCCTATGTGAAAATGGTCAACGCGCTGCCGCGCGTGGTGCTGGCGCCGATCTTCACGCTGTGGCTGGGGCTCGGCATCTGGTCCAAGGTCGCGCTCGGCGTCACGCTGGTGTTCTTCATCGTGTTCTTCAACGTCTATCAGGGCGTCAAGGAAGTTTCCAATACCGTGCTCGACAATGGCCGCATGCTCGGCATGAACGAGCGGCAACTGATGCGGCATGTCTACTGGCCCTCGGCGCTGTCCTGGATGTTCTCCTCCCTGCACACCTCCGTCGGCTTTGCGGTGGTCGGCGCCGTCGTCGGCGAATATCTGGGCTCGGCCGCCGGCCTCGGCTATCTGATCCAGCAGGCCGAAGGCGTGTTCGACGTCGCCGGCGTGTTCGCCGGCATGTTCGTGCTGTCCGCCTTCGTCATCCTGATCGACATGGGCGTAACGCTGGTCGAGCGGCGGCTTCTGGTCTGGCGGCCGACGGCGGCGGAGGGCAGGGGGTAGGCATTCCGCTCCCTCCACCGTCATTGCGAGCAATCCATTTCTCCGGCGGAAGAAAGAATGGATTGCTTCGTCGCTTACGCTTCTCGCAATGATGGAGGAGGGGCCGATCCCTGGAATGACGGCCGACGCCTTCTCAAGCCCCACCCGTTGCCTTATCTTGCTGCCAACGAATGGAGGAACCCATGAAGAAACTATTCGGCCGGCTGGCCGCTTCGCTGCTGGCGCTCACCCTGACCTCGGGATTTGCCGCAGCGCAAAGCAAGGTCACCATCGCGGTCGGGGGCGGCGCGTGCCTATGCTATCTGCCGACGGTGTTGGCAAAACAGCTCGGTGAATATGAGAAGGCGGGCGTGGCCGTCGAACTGGTCGACCTCAAGGGCGGGTCGGACGCGCTGAAAGCCGTGCTCGGCGGCAGCGCCGACGTGGTGTCGGGCTATTTCGACCATTGCGTCAACTTGGCCGCCAAGAAGCAGGAGCTGCAGTCTTTCGTGATCTACGACCGTTATCCCGGGCTGGTGCTTGTCGTGTCGCCCGCGCACACCAATGAGATCAAGTCGATCAAGGATCTTGCCGGCAAGAAGGTCGGCGTCAGCGCGCCGGGCTCCTCGACCGATTTCTTCCTGAAATATCTGTTGAAGAAGAACGGCCTCGATCCGACCAGCGCCGCCGTGATCGGCGTCGGCCTCGGCGCCACCGCGGTGGCGGCGATGCAGCAGGGCCAGATCGACGCCGCCGTGATGCTCGATCCGTCCGTCACCGTTTTGCAGGGCGGCCATCCGGATTTGAAGATACTGGCCGACACCCGCACGCAAAAGGATACGCTCGCCGTGTTCGGCGGCGAGTATCCGGGCGGCGCGCTCTACACCACGACGGCCTGGATCAATTCGCACGAAAAGGAAGTGCAGGCGCTCACGGGCGCGATCGTCAACACGCTCAACTGGATCCATTCGCATTCGCCGGAAGAGATCATGGCGAAGATGCCGGAGGGAATGGTCGGCAAGGACAAGGCGCTTTATCTCGCCGCGCTGAAGAACACGATTCCGATGTACTCGCTGACCGGCTTGATGGACCCCAAGGGAGCCGACGCAGTGCTCGCCGTCTTCAGCGAAGGCTCGCCCGAGGTGGCGAAAGCCAATATCGACGTGACCAAGACGTACACCAACAAATACGTCGAACAGGTCAAGAAGACCACCGGCGTGAATCCTAAGTGAAGAAAGGATAGGATCGGCGTGAAATCGAGCGAAGTCAGGCGATGAGTGGCATGAGACCTCCGGCCATTCATCGCGTCAGCACGCTCGATCTCACGGTCGAAGCGTGGGCGTGGCCGTTCGCGGACGCGCGACGCGCGGACATCGATGCGCATTTCGCCGATAGGCAACGCGAAAGGCCTGCACTGTGGAACGGCCGCGTCCTTCTCGGGCGCAGCCCGGTATTTGCCGGCGATTGTTTCAGCGCCAGCTATTTCGAAACCGATTTCGCCAGTTTTCTGGCGTGGCGCGACTGGGGCTTTCCCGATGCCTCCGTCTTCAACGGTTTCGGCATGGGCGCGCTACTCTGCGCCGACGGAGCCTTCGTGCTCGGCGAGATGGGTCCGCACACGGCGAATGCCGGGCGCATCTATTTTCCATCAGGCACGCCCGACCTCGACGACATCAGGGACGGCACGGTCGATATATCCGGCAGCGTCGTGCGCGAGCTCGAGGAGGAGACAGGACTTGCCCCCGGCGAATACGAGCGTGAGGCGCATTGGTACTGCGTCTACACCGGGCCGGCGCTCGCGATGATCCGCGTCCTGCGCGTCGACATGCCCGGCGACGCGCTGCGCGACCGGATCGAGCGCAACCTGGCCGCGCAGCGTGAGCCGGAATTATCCGCCATCCACCTCGTGCGCAGCGCGCGCGATCTCAATTCGGCAATGCCGCGTTTTGTCACGGCGTTTATCGAGGCGCAGCTCGCTTCCAGGCCCTGACCAAGTAATGCGCTTGACATCTGGTCGCGCTATCAATGTGATAGGCGCTAACCAAGAACAAGAAAATGCAGTGCACAAAAATAATCCAGGGAGGATTCCATGCCGGGGCGCAAAGCTGCACGCCTTCTCGTCGGGCTGTCTGCCGCAATCGCGGTGCTGGGGATGGCGGTTTCCGCCGAGTCTCAGGAAAAGAAAATCAAGATCGGCGTCATCTACGACCTGACCGGGCCGCTCGCCGGCGGCGGTTCGGAGCTGCAGTATATCGGCGCCAAGATCATGCTCGACCAGTTCGCCAAGACCGGCGTCGAGGGTTACAAGGTCGAAGCGGTTTACGCCGACGCGCAGAGCAAGCCTGATGTCGCGATCAACGAGGCGGTCCGGCTGATCGAGCAGGAAAAGGTCAACATGCTGCTCGGCTTCTTCTCCTCGGCGCAATGTGTGCCGGTCGCCGCGCGGGTCGAGCAGCTCAAGAATTTCATGTGGATCACCACCTGCATCTCATCCGCGGTGCTGGCCGACAAGAACTTCAAGTATGTTTTCCGTCCGCAGGCCTCGGGCGACCAGTTCGGCATGATGACGATGGATTTCATCGCGCAGAATTCCAAGGAAAAGCTCGGCAAGGAGCCGAAGGATCTGCGCGTTGCCATCATCCACGAGGACGGCGCCTATGGCGTCGACGTGTCGAAGGGCAACGAGGCCGGCGCCAAGAAGGCCGGCTTCAACATCGTGCTGAAGGAAGGCTATTCCGCTACCGCGCCCGATCTTTCCGCACTGGTGACCAAGCTGAAGCGCGCGCGGCCCGACGTGATCTTCCACACCGGCTACAATCCGGATATCACTTTGTTCGGCCGCCAGGCGCGCGAGCAGGGCCTGAAATTCGCGGCCCTAGTCGGCCACGGTGCGGGCTATGGCGTCTACGAGAAGCTGAAGGAAGGTCTTGGCGCCGACGTCAATTACGTCTTCAACACCGATCCGATCTCGATCTGGCTCGCCAACCAGAAAGCGATGGATCCGAAATTGCCACCGGTCATCAAGATGGTCGGCGAGGAATTCGACAAGGCCAAGCCGGGAGTCGCAATCCGCTCCGCGCATGTCGGCATGGCGGCGTCCAATACCTACCTGTTCCTGACCGACGTGCTGCCGCGCGCCATCAAGAAATATGGCGGCATCGATCCCGATGCCTTGCGCAAGGCCGCGCTCGAGACCGATATTCCCGAAGGCGGCACCATGCTGGGCTTCGGCGTCAAGTTCCACGGCGAGGGCACCCAGATGGCCGGCCAGAACGAACGCTCGTTCCCGGTGGTCATCCAGTACATCGACGACAAGTCGTATGTGGTGTGGCCGAAGAGCCAGGCGCAGCGCGAGGCCGTGCTGCCGCTGCCGAAAGGAACGACGTTCAGCAACCAGTAACGCGGAGCATCTGGCGTGCTGACTGTAGAAGGATTGGTGAAGCGCTTTGGCGGCTTCACCGCTGTGAACAACGTGTCGTTCCGGGTCGAGCAGGGCGAGATTCTTGGCCTGATCGGCCCGAACGGCTCCGGCAAGAGCACGATCTTCAACATGCTGTCGGGCACGCTGATCCCGACGGCGGGATCGATCCTGTTCGATGGCGCTGAGATCGCCGGCAAGGCGCCGCACCGCATCATCAACAGCGGCATCGGCCGCACCTTTCAGATCCCGCGGCCGTTTCACCGCCTCACGATATTCGAGAATGTGGCGCTCGCAGGCTATTACGGCCAGGGCAGCCACAGCCGCGCCAGGGCGGACGAGGCCGCCGAACGCGCGCTGGCCATGGTCGGCCTGCCGACGAACCGTCACGCCGGCGTCGATGGCTTAGGTGCCGCCGGCCTGAAAAAGCTCGAACTCGCCAAGGCGCTCGCGACCGGGCCGAAACTTCTGCTCGCCGACGAAAGCCTCGGCGGGCTCGACGAGCACGAGATGGATCAGGCCGCCGACATGCTGCGCAAGATCCGCGACGAACTCGGCATCACCATCATCTGGGTCGAGCACATTAT
This sequence comes from Bradyrhizobium australiense, assembly GCF_013114825.1. Taxonomy (GTDB): domain Bacteria; phylum Pseudomonadota; class Alphaproteobacteria; order Rhizobiales; family Xanthobacteraceae; genus Bradyrhizobium; species Bradyrhizobium australiense. Next base: position 27,412 of record NZ_JAAVLX010000011.1, read on the forward strand.
GGGCGTGTTGATGCGGGTGGTCGATCGCGTGATGGTGCTCGATCACGGCGAGAAGATTTCGGAAGGCCTGCCGAGCGCGGTGGCGAGCGATCCGCGCGTGATCGAGGTCTATCTCGGCACGGACGCGGATTCGAGCCAGGCCGCAGCGGCGGAAGCGCGCCGGCGGGCAGGGGTGTAGGTATGCTCGAACTCAGATCGCTCGACGCGGGCTACGGCAGCTTCCAGGCATTGTTCGGCATCAATCTCGACGTGAAAGCGGGCGAAGCCGTCGGCGTGATCGGCCCGAACGGCGCCGGCAAGACTACGCTGATGCGCGTGATCTCAGGCTTGATCCGGCCCGGCAAAGGCACGATTACGATGGAGGGCCGCGATGTCGTGGCGACGCCTTCGCACCGGATCGTCGATCTCGGCATTGCCCACGTGCCGGAGAACCGTCGGCTATTTCCGCGGCTGACCGTCGACGACAACCTGAAGATGGGCGCCTACATGCCGGGCGCGCGCGCCAAATATGCCGAGCGGCTGGAATTCGTATTCGACCTGTTCCCGCGCATGAAGGAACGGCGCAGCCAGATGGCCGGCACCATGTCGGGCGGCGAGCAGCAGATGTGCGCAATCGGCCGTGCGCTGATGTCGGATCCGAAATTGCTCCTGCTCGATGAGCCCTCGGCAGGACTTGCCCCGGTCGTGGTGCAGCAGGTGTTCGAGCTGGTGAAGCGAATTCGCTCCGGCGGGCTGACGGTTCTGATCGTCGAGCAGAACGTGCAGCAGGTACTGAAGGTGGTCGACCGCGCGTACTTGCTGGAGGCCGGCACCATCCGCGCATCGGGCACGTCGGAGGAGATGATGAAGACGGACACGATCAAGCAGGCATATCTCGGGGTCTAGGCGTGATGGCGAGAATGGCGACCGCGATGCAACTGCACTCCCTCTTCCGCTTGCGGGGGAGGCATAGGCGGCCTATGGCCGCCGTTCTTTGGAAGAACGCCGATGCGCAGCATCGGCTACGGGTGGGAGTGCCGCCGCGAGTCAAACTGCCCGTATGGAGAGAATTCCCCCACCCGGATCGCATCTACCGATGCGATCCGACCTCCCCCGCAAGCGGGAGAGGTGAAGGATAGCACCAATGCAGGCATTCCTCGATATCTTCGACATCTACCTGCTGGAGGCCGTGGTCAACGGCATCCTGCTCGGCGGCGTGCTGGCGCTGCTCGCGCTCGGGCTCAATTTGATCTTCGGCGTCATCGACGTCACCTGGATCTGCTACGCCGAACTCGTCATGATCGGCATGTACGGCATGTACTACATGGTCCAGGTGTTCGGGCTGCCGTACTGGGTTGCTGCGCCGTTCGCGATCCTGCTGGTCGCGGCCCTTGGCGCGGCGCTGCACTACATCGTCATCGCGCCGCTACTCACCGCACCGCCGATCAACCAGTTGCTCGCCACCGGCGGCGTGCTGTTTATCCTGCAGAGCTTTGCCACCGTTGCCTTCGGCATCGATTTCCGCAACCTCGGCATCCGCCTGCCAGTGCTGGCGATCGGCGAGATGCATTTCAGCTATTCGCGGCTGCTCGCCTTCATTGCCGCCTTGCTCGGTATGCTGGCGGTCTACTTCTTCATGACGCGCACCTATACCGGCACCGCGATCCGCGCCATCTCGCAGGACCGCCAGATCATGTCGCTGATGGGCGTCGACACAAAACGCATCTATCTCATCACCTCGGCGCTCGGCGGCGCGCTCGCCGGCCTCGCCGCCTGCCTGCTGGTGTTGCAATATGACGTGCATCCCTTTGTCGGGCTGTCGTTCGGGCCGATCACGTTTCTGATCTGCGTGCTCGGGGGGTTAGGCAATTTCGTCGGCGGTTTCATCGCGGCCTTCGTGTTTGCCGAGATCATTTCGCTGGGCGGCCTGTTCTCCGACCTCGAATGGGGCTACGTGCTGGCGTTCGCCTTCTTCATCGTCATGATGTTCATCCGGCCCGCGGGCCTTCTGGCGAGGCGCTCGTGAATTCCCGTCATGCCGCCTGGGGCATCGGCCTCGCAGCGCTGATCGCGCTGCCGTTCGTATACCGCGACCCCTATCACCTGCACATTCTCGTGCTGATCCTGATCTGGTCGTTCGCCTACACCGCGTGGTCGATCATGGGCCGCTTCGGCCTGGTGTCGCTCGGCCATGGCGGCTTCATGGGCGTCGGCGCCTATATTACCGCGCTGTTGTGGAATCATCTCGGCGTTTCGCCGTGGATCGGCATTCCCGTCAGCATGGTGGCGGCGGGGATATTGGCGCTGATCGTCGCTTACCCCTGTTTCCGCTTCCGCATCACCGGGCACTATTTCGTGCTGGTGACGCTGGCGTTATCAGGCATCGTGCTGCAGGTCATCACCGCGACGCGCGACTACACCGGCGGCTCGCTCGGCTATACGCCGAACCGTGCCCCCAGCGGTCACGGGCTGATGGCGCTGCAGTTCGACGACAAGACGACATGGTATCTGATCGCGCTCGCCGTCTGGGTGCTGGGCCTTCTGATCTGGCGCTGGGTCGACCGCAGCATGAGCCGCTACGCCATGGAGGCGATCTCGGAAGACGAGGACGCCGCCGCCGCGGCCGGCGTCAACGTGACAGCCGAAAAGCTCAAGATCACGCTGATCTCGGCGCTGATGACGGCGCTCGCCGGCGCGCTGTACTGCCAGTACCAGATGTTCATCTCGCCCGATACGGTCAGCGGCATTGCGGTGTCGCTGCAGATGGTGTTCGCCGTCATCGTCGGCGGGCTCTATGTTTCGCTCGGGCCCACTGTCGGCGCCGTCATCACCATCCTGCTTGCCGAAGTGCTGCGCATCGGCTTCGGCACCAAGGCGGTCGGCTGGGACAACCTCGTCTACGGCGTGCTGCTGGTGATCTTCATCATATTTCTTCCCAAGGGCATTCTTGGTAGCGTCCTCGACAGATTGAAGACGCAACCCAAGCCCTCCGGGTCGAAATGAGCAAAAAATCCTCGCAGCCGATTGCCGATGAATTGAAATCCTACGTCGCCCCGTTCCGCTACGACGGCTCGGGCGAATTTCATCTCAAGTCGCACAAGACCAATGAGAAGGGCGGGCTCGACAAGGAGAGGGCGACGAAAATCATCGAGGCGAACCGCGAGCGATTGGCCGAATTTCAGGAAAAACTCTACGCGCAGGACCGCTGGTCGCTGCTGCTGATCTTCCAGGGCATGGACGCAGCCGGCAAGGATTCCGCGATCAAGAGCGTATTCGAAGGCGTCAATCCGCAGGGCTGCGAGGTCACCGCGTTCAAGCAGCCGTCGACCAAGGAACTCGACCACGATTTCCTGTGGCGCAGCATGATCGCGCTGCCGGAGCGCGGCCGCATCGGCATCTTCAACCGTTCCTATTATGAGGAATGCCTGGTGGTGCGGGTGCACCCGGAAATTCTCGCCAAGCAGAAGATCCCGCCTCGGCTGGTGACCAAGGACATCTGGAAGGAACGCTTCGAGGACATCTCCGCCATGGAACGCTATCTTGCGCGCAACGGCACCGTGATCCTGAAATTCTTTCTCAACGTCTCCAAGGAGGAACAGCGCGAGCGCTTTCTCGAGCGGCTGGAAGAGCCCGCCAAGAACTGGAAATTCTCGCTGGCCGACATCGGCGAGCGCGCGCTGTGGGCGAAATACCAGGCCGCCTACCAGGACCTGATCCGCCACACCTCGACGAAAGCCGCCCCGTGGATCGTGGTCCCCGCCGACCACAAATGGTTCGCGCGCGTGGTGATCGGCTCGACGATCGTCGCAGCTCTCGACAACCTCGATCTGCATTTTCCAAAGGTCGACAAGGCCGACCGCAGCGAGTTCGCCAAGGTCCGCGAGGCATTGGTGAGTGAGGGGAAAGCGACGAAGAAGTAGGGTGCGAAGGCGCACTTGCGCCCGTGCCGACCATTGGCACCGAGTACGCGGGCGGAATGGTGGGCACGCTGCGCTTTGTCCACCCTACGAATTCTGGATCACCCGGCTTCGCCAGCGGGCGGCAGCCAGCACCCGGGGCAAGGCAGTGCCGTAAACAAATATTAACCAAAGGGTAGCGTTGTAAACGAATTATTAACCAATTGGGTTCGGGATTGGTGACGCGACAAACCTGCACCAAGGGAGAAGCTGATGGACACCTCAACGTCTGCCGCACCCGACGAAAACACGTCTCCGGCGGAATCGGCTTTGGCGACACAACTCAGCAAATCGGAAGCGCAAGAGAAGTCGAAACCCTCTGGCCCACTGGAGATCAGCGCCGAACGAATCAGCTCTTCCGTCGCCCGGTTGACCTCAAATTCGATAGACGAGCTTCAGGGGTTAGTTTCCGAACTGCAAAAGATGCAGGAATTCCTGAAGTCCGAGGTCAACAACGTGCAGCGCCAAATCGACAGCGCGTTGGCCGGAATTAACATCATCGTCGAAACCATTAGTCCGTGGAAAAGTATCGCGGGCTCACAAACACATTCATCCGGCACTCGCAATGTCCGCGCGGGGGGACCGGCGGCCAATATTGAGCAACGCATGCGGGTCGGGTAGCAGCGGCGGGCGCGCCGCTCGCCGATATTTGCTGGCTCGGTACCTGGTGCGAACTCAGACCACACTCCCGGCAGAACTGCCGTCGGCGTAGGATACTCGGCTTCATCCCGCCTGTGCGAGCGCGTCGGTTGAGGCGTACGGTGTGCACAAGAATGAACACCGGATCGCCACCGCCACGTCACCAAATCGCCTAACGACTCAACGACGCCTGCTGCAGCGGGCCGCGGGCGATGCGCATGGGTGTATCAATGATGCGCTTTTGGTCCAATCTATATCTAACTCCGGCCCTGAGTGGGCTGATTATGGTCGCACTGCTCGTGCTTGGCGCGATCATCGTTCAAAGTGTCGGACCGGCTGAAAATGGTGGCGGAGTCATCACTGCGTCCGAACGCAGTGATGTCCGCACGCGCACAACCCCCGAGAGCGGTGGCCGAGTCACCCTGGATATCGGTGTTGCAGACCTGAGAGGATCGCTGCCGTAAGATAACTTGTTGGACGGAAACGCGCGGATTGTTCTGTTGGCGCACAGCGCGGAGTAATGCCTTGGTCCAGCGAGTTCGACGATCCGATCGTCCTGCCCGACGGCAAGAAGCTCGCGACCCTACGCGATACGATCCAGCATCTGCGGATCGGAATGCTTGGGAGATTGAACAGAAGCGAGGCGTGAGCCGCGGGCGGACCCGTTCGAGGTTTGGAATCGCGCTGGTCCCTCGACGAGTCCGCATTCGCCGCGCCGCTTTGCCTGCCCCAGGGCAAGGCAAGGCTACCCTTCATGCCAAGTTCGTCTGCACATTAATGAGCACAAAGGGGGGGGAACCTAGTTGGTGTGGCAATGCGGTTACGCCTCGATCCTCTTGATCATGCCAAGTCGCTCACGCGAGCAGCGTCGAGGAAATCGCGGTGCCACCGGCACCGACACGAATAGAAGGTGCTACGAGACCCCTACGGATTTCCGCTACGAAAAGCTCCAGAGTAACTCCGTGGCTTCCCCGAAAATGATCTGCCAGCCTTTTCGGGTATCCATATAGTCGCGAACCTGCTTGATGCGACCACGTGACCGGGCGGCAATAGATCCGCGTGGTCCGCACCGCCGTGAAGAAGCACTCATCCCGCGTGAGGTAAGCGCACTGGTCAGGCTCCCTCCCCCCTTGCGGGACCCTTGCGGGGGAGGGTGGGGAGAGGGGTAAGCCCCGGGCAAGATGATCGATGAGAGGCACCGGCTTCTCAATTTAGGTCGCTACGGCATAGTCCATTAGGTCACCCCTCCTGACCCTCTTTTGGCATTGCGGCCGGCCAACATTCTCGTTTAGAACAGGCCCGGATCGCCGTCCCGGCAACGAACCGTCAATGGTTTTGGCCGAGGATTCCGGCGTCCAAAAGGGTCTGGCGATGCTGATTCGCAGCGAAAAGTTGGGAGTTCGGGGTGGAGCGGCGAATGCTGCCCCTGCTCGCCCGGCTGCGACCGCGCCCACCCTGCTTGTTGGCGGGCTTCTGCTTCTTATCGGCCCCTGAGGGCCGTCTGGGCGTTTGCGCCTGGGCACTCAGGGGTTCGCGCGAGATCACCAGACCCTTCAGCGCCCATAGAACCGGCGCGATTACCCAAAAGGAATTCAGCATATGACGTCCGCCAATAAGTCCGAGAAGGACCGCGTTATCATTTTCGACACCACCTTGCGTGACGGCGAGCAGTGCCCGGGCGCGACCATGACGTTCGAGGAAAAGCTCGAGGTCGCCGAAATGCTCGACGACATGGGCGTGGACGTCATCGAGGCCGGTTTCCCGATCACCTCGGAAGGCGATTTTCAGGCGGTCAGCGAGATCGGCCGCCGCTCCAAGAACGCCGTGATCGCCGGCCTGTCGCGTGCGCACCCGAAGGACATCGACCGCTGCGCCGAGGCGGTGAAGTTTGCAAAACGCGGCCGCGTCCACACCGTGATCGCGACCTCGCCGCTGCACATGCGCGTCAAATTGAACATGACGCCGGAGCAGGTGGTCGAGCTCTCGATCGCCAACGTCACCCGCGCCCGGAACCAGATCGACGACGTCGAATGGTCGGCCGAGGACGGCACCCGCAGCGAGATGGATTTCCTCTGCCGCATCGTGGAAGCCGTCATCAAGGCCGGCGCCACCACGGTCAACATCCCCGATACGGTGGGCTACACCGTGCCGGAGGAATACACCCACTTCATGAAGACGCTGATCGAGCGCGTGCCGAACTCGGACAAGGCGATCTTCTCCGTCCACTGCCATAACGACCTCGGCATGGCGGTGGCGAACTCGCTGGCCGGCATCGCCGGCGGCGCGCGCCAGGTCGAATGCACCGTCAACGGCATCGGCGAGCGGGCGGGCAACGCTGCGCTCGAAGAGATCGTGATGGCGATCAACGTGCGCAACGACAAGTTTCCGTGGTGGAACAAGATCGACACCACGCAACTGACGCGCGCCTCGAAACTGGTATCGGCGGCGACCTCGTTCCCGGTCCAGTACAACAAGGCGATCGTCGGCCGTAACGCGTTCGCGCATGAGAGCGGCATCCATCAGGACGGGGTGCTGAAGGACGCATCGACCTACGAGATCATGCGGCCCGAAATGGTCGGCCTGAAGCAGTCGTCGCTGGTGCTGGGCAAGCATTCCGGACGTCACGCGTTTGTCCACAAGCTGGAAGAGATGGGTTACAAGCTCGGCCCGAACCAGCTCGAAGACGCCTTTGCGCGGATGAAGGCGCTCGCCGACCGCAAGAAGGACATCTACGACGAGGACATCGAGGCGCTGGTCGACGAGGAAATGGCGGCTTCGCATGATCGCATCAAGCTGACCTCGCTGACGGTGATCGCCGGCACCCATGGTCCGCAGCGCGCCACCATGAAGCTCGACGTCGAGGGCCAGACCAGGATCGAGGAGGCCGAGGGCAACGGCCCGGTCGATGCCGTGTTCAATTGCATCAAGCGCCTGGTGCCGCATGAAGCAAAGCTGGAACTGTACCAGGTACACGCCGTCACCGAAGGCACCGACGCGCAGGCCGAAGTCTCGGTGCGGCTCTCCCATGAGGGCCGTTCGATGACAGCGCGCGCGGCAGATCCGGATACGCTGGTCGCCTCGGCAAAGGCCTATCTCGGCGCGCTCAACAAGATCGTCATGAAGCGCCAGCGCGATATGCCGGCGCAGGCGGCGGGGTAAGGCCCTTCTCTTCGGCGGACTTACGGAAACGCGGCGTCTTTGGTGCCGCGTTTTTCTTTGACGCCGACTATGACGGCTCTGGATTATTCTCCGACGTCATTGCGAGGAGCGAAGCGATGAAGCAATCCATGCCTCCTTTTGGTGAAATGGATTGCTTCGCTGCGCTCGCGATGACGTTGTCCCAACATCACAGATATCGGCTCGGCACAAACGCCGCAGCATCGAACGGCGGCTCTGCACCGCTGATCATGGCTGCGATCGCAACACCGGTCGCTGGGCCTGTCGTGAAACCAATATGTTGGTGGCCGAACGCCAGCCACAGACCGTTATGCCGTGGCGCGGGCCCGATCATCGGCAAACTATCGGGCAGCGTCGGTCGCGCGCCGCGCCAGGGCTTCGCGACGGCCTCGCCGAATTCGACGACGCCCCGGGCGAGCGGGATCACCGCGTCGAGTTGCGCAAACGAGGAGGGCGCATCGCGTGACGTCAGTTCGACGCCGCTCGTGACGCGAATGCCGTTTTCCATCGGCGTCATCAGGAAGGCGCCATCGGCATCGTGAATAGGCCGCGACAGCGGACGCGCCGCGTTCGGTGTGAACTCCTGATGATAGCCGCGTTCGACGGCCAATGGCACCCGATAGCCGAGCGGCCGCAACAGGTCGGCGGACCACGGTCCAAGCGCCACCACGACATGACGCGCGCGAACGGCGCCGTCTGTCGTCACCACGCGCCAGCCGTCGCCGTCGGGCTCGATGGCGCGGATCTCGGTATTGCGGAGTTCGCCGCCCGCGCCCGTGAACATCCGCGCATAGGCCTTCACCACGGCGCCAGGGGAATTCACCGACGCGGTCTGGGTGTGCAGCAGTCCCACCTTGTAGACGGGCAGGATGTTGGGCTCGAGCGCGGAGATCGCCGGGCGATCCAACAGCTCGCTTTCGATGCCATATTCCGCCAGCCTCGCCTGTTCGGCTTTCGCCGTGGCGACAGCGTCGCTGCGCCATACCTTGAGCCAGCCGGTCTCGCGGATCCGCTCGGACGCCTCGGCCTTGACGATCCATTCGCGGTGCAGTTTCAGCGAGGGGCGGATCAGCCCACGCAGCGCAAGGGCTCTCGCCCTGGTGTTTGCCGGCGTCGCGTTGGCCAGAAACCGGATCAGCCAGCCTGCGTTTCGGATCGCCCAGGGAATATTCCAGCGCAGCGCGGCGTGCCGGTTCGTCAAATATTTCGGCAGCGATTTCCACAGCGACGGCTGATTGATCGGAAATATCGAGCCGCTGGAAAGAATGCCGGTATTGCCATACGAGGTTTCGCTGCCCGGCTCACACCGGTCCACGAGGAGAACCGATAGACCCTCTTGCCGCGCAGCATAGGCCGCGGACACACCGACGATGCCCGCGCCCAGCACGACGACATCCAAATCCTTGTTTATTACAATTTCCGCCATCGCCTGGAACGCCGTTCTGAAGTAGCTCTCACTGCCTGAAGTAGCTCTCACTGCGACATTATAGGGAACGTAATGACAAACAAGACCGCAGGGTCGGCGAAGCGATAGCGTGCTCACCATGTGACGGATCACATGAACGAGGCTTCCTTGTTGTAGCGCGGTGTTCTGTTTTTCAACGCTACGTCACGCGGAAAACCGAATACTCGATACTGCCGGTACCGAGCAGCCGGCCTGCCGCGATGAACAGGCTTTGATTCAGCCACGCATACCGGCGATCGCCGGTGTTGAAGATCAGGGACAGGCGCATGTACTGATCGTCCCAGGCGGTGGGTCCATTGGTTTCGGCGGCTTGCTTGAACGGCGCCGTTTGTTCGACCAGCCCGACGTAGCTCATCAGGATCACGGCGCCATCGTCTGTCAGGAATTGCGCGCGGACATTCGGCCGCCAAAATCCGTCCTCGCTCACTTGCATCCAGTCGATTCCAGTCGCGGCCAGTTGGGCCTTGATGCGCGGCCCGTTCCGATAGGTTCGAGCAAGGCTGCCTGAGTTGGACAGAATGTCGCATTTTGCAGCGCAGCAAGGTCCGCCAGGCAGGCCCCTGCTAACGGGCAATGGCAATTCGGCGGGCTTGTCTGTATTGGTGCACCTGGCATGCAAGCTTCGGAGCCCGCGCTGGCGCGCCGAAGAAATAACGGGAGGAAACATGCGCAAACTGATTTTGGCCGCGGCGTCGATCGCGGCACTTGCTCTGATCGGACCGGCCGCGGCGCAGTCGCCGATTGTAATCAAATTCAGCCACGTGGTGGCGACCAACACGCCGAAAGGTCTGGCGGCCGAGAAGTTCAAGGAGCTGGCGGAGAAGTACACGGGCGGCAAGGTCAAGGTCGAAGTCTATCCAAACTCGCAGCTCTACAAGGACAAGGAAGAGCTGGAGGCGCTGCAGCTCGGCGCGGTGCAGATGCTGGCGCCCTCGAACTCGAAATTCGGCCCGATCGGGGTCAAGGAATTCGAAGTGTTCGATCTGCCCTACATCCTTCCCGACCTGAAGACGCTGCGGAAGGTCACCGATGGTCCTCTCGGCGCGAAGCTGTTGAAGCTGCTCGATGCCAAGGGCATGACCGGCCTTGCCTACTGGGACAACGGCTTCAAGCAGATGAGTGCCAACAGGAAGCTTGTCACGCCGGCGGATTACAAGGGCCTCAAATTCCGCATCCAGTCCTCCAAGGTGCTGGAAGCACAGTTCCGTTCACTCGGCGTGATCCCGCAGGTGATGGCGTTCTCCGAAGTCTACCAGGCGCTGCAGACCGGCGTGGTCGACGGCCAGGAGAACACCTGGTCCAACATCTACACCCAGAAGATGCATGAAGTGCAGAAGTATATCACCAACACCAACCACGGCTACATCGGCTACGTCGTCGTCACCAACAAGAAGTTCTGGGACGGCCTGCCGGCCGACGTGCGCGCCGCTTGTGAAAAGGCGATGAAGGAAGCAACCGAGTACGGCAACGGCCAGTCGGCGAAGGAAAACGAAGACGCGCTCGCCGAAATCAAGAAGACCGGCAAGAGCGAGATCGTGTCGCTGACGCCGGAGCAGGATGCGGCCATGCGCAAGGCGATGGAGCCGGTCTACAAGGATGTCGCCAACCGCGTCGGCCAGCCCCTGATCGACGAGTTCCTCAAGGAAACGCGGGGCGCGACCAACTAAATGATGTTGGGGGCTTCCGTGCTTCGGCGCGGAAGCCCTTTTTATTGTTCGAACTATGCTATGAATGGCTGGGGACTGCGGACCGCAACAGGTGCCGCGGAATAGCGCAGGGTCAGGCCGGGACAACGAGGGTCGATCCTTCAGGGGGACATTGATGCTGCTTCGCATCCTCGATCGGCTTGAGGAGATATTGATCGCGACGCTGATGGCGTTGGCGACGACGATCATCTTCGTGGCGGTGATGCACCGCTATCTCATCGGCATTCCCATCCTTTATCCCATCCTGTTTCCGATCAACCTGTCCTGGGCCCAGGAACTGTGCATCTACATGTTCGTGTGGGTGGCGAAGTTCGGCGCGGCGTACGGCGTACGCACCGGCATCCATGTCGGCGTCGACGTGTTGGTCAACCAGCTCAGGTCGCCCTGGCGCAATGCCGTCGTGCTGTTCGGATTGTTCTGCGGCGCATTCTTCACCGCCGTGATCGGCACCATGGGCGCGAAATTCGTCTACGGGCTGATGCAGACGGACCAAGTCTCGCCCGATCTCGAGATCCCGAGCTGGTTCGTCTATCTCTGCATTCCGCTCGGCTCCTATTTGATGTGCTTCCGCTTTCTGCAGGTCGCGTACGCCTATTGGCGCACCGGTGAACTGCCGCACCATGACCATGCCCATGTCGAGGGCGTCGAGGTCGATGGGCCCGGCGCTGGTGCGGCGGAGGTCACCCGATGAGCGCCCTGATCATTTTCACCCTGCTGATTGCGCTGATGCTGACGGGCATGCCGATCTCGATCGCGCTCGGCATGACGGTTCTGACTTTCATCTTCACGATGACCAACGTGCCGACCGAGTCGGTGGCGCTAAAACTGTTCACCGGGATCGACAATTTCGAGATCATGGCGATCCCGTTCTTCATCCTCGCCGGCAATTTCCTGACCCATGGCGGCGTCGCGCGCCGCATGATCGATTTTGCGACCTCGATGGTCGGACACTGGTATGGCGGCCTTGGGCTCGCCGGCGTGATGGCGTGCGCACTGTTCGCCGCGGTGTCCGGCTCGTCGCCGGCGACCGTGATCGCGATCGGCGCAATCATGTTGCCGGCGATGGTGAAGCAGGGATTTCCCAAGCGCTTCGGCGCCGGCGTCATCACCACCTCGGGCGCGCTCGGCATTCTGATCCCGCCCTCGATTGTGATGGTGATCTATTGTGTGGCGACTGGCGGCAGCATCGCGCTGGATCCCGCCGGCCACCGCGTTTCCTCGGCCTCCGTCGGCCAGATGTTCATGGCGGGCGTCATCCCGGGCATGATGCTGGCGACGCTATTGGGCGTCACCACCTTCTATCGCGCGTACAAGTTCGACTATCCGCGGTTGCCGAAGGCAAGCTGGACCGAGCGCTTCGTGGCGTTCCGCAAGTGCATGTGGGGCTTGCTGCTGATCCTGATCGTGCTGGGCGGCATCTATGCCGGCATGTTCACGCCGACGGAAGCTGCCGCCATCAGCGCGGTCTACGCCTTCGTGATCGCGGTCTTCGTCTATCGCGACATGTCGCTGAAGGACGTACCGAAGGTGCTGCTCGGCTCCGCCAACATGAGCGCGATGATCCTCTACATCATCACCAACGCGGTGCTGTTCTCGTTCCTGATGGCGAACGAGAACATTCCGCAGCAGATCGCGGCCTGGATCACCTCGGTGGGTGTCGACTGGATCATCTTCCTGCTGATCGTCAATGTGCTGCTCTTGGTCGCCGGCAATGTGATGGAGCCGTCATCGATCGTGCTGATCATGGCGCCGATCCTGTTTCCGGTGGCGGTCAAGCTCGGTATCCATCCGGTGCATTTGGGCATCCTGATGGTCGTTAACATGGAAGTCGGCATGTGCCATCCGCCGGTCGGGCTCAACCTTTACGTGGCCTCCGGCATCGCCAAGATGGGCATCACCGAACTGACCGTCGCAGTGTGGCCATGGCTTTTGACCATGCTGATCTTCCTCGGCATCGTCACCTACGTGCCGGAGCTCTCGTTGTGGTTGCCGCGCGCGTTGGGGATGCTCTAGCTGCGCCGCATTGCGATGGATCAGGCGGCGTCACATTACATCTTGGTAAGGGAGCCTCCCTTGCCAATCCTTAAGTTGAAGGCTGGCTGAGGCCAGCCCATCTTCAGGCAACCTTTCACAGGAGGTTCGCATGAGGAAATTCACCATCGCCGCCGTCGCGGTTCTTGCCATCGCCGGCTCGACCGCCGTCTATGCCCAGCACCGCCATTGGGGCTACGGCCATATGCGGATGAGCCCGGAGGATCGGGCGGCGTATGCTGACGCGCGGATCGCAGCGGTCCATGCCGGTCTCAAATTGACCGCCGAGCAGGAAAAACTGTGGCCGCCGGTCGAGGCCGCGGTCCGGGAGTTCGCCAAGCTCAGGATCGATCGCGCCAACGCCCGGATGAACCCGCCGCGGGACGATTCCAGCCAGCAGAAGCCGGATGATCCGGTGACGCGGCTGCGCGACCGGGCGGAAACCATGTCGGCGACGGCTACCGCGATGAAGAAGATCGCCGACGCGGCCGACCCGCTCTACAAGACGCTGGATGACGGCCAGAAGCGCCGGCTCGCTGTCCTGACCCGTATGGACCGGTTCGGGGGCAGGGAAGGCTGGCGCCATCACCGGTTCGAGCGCGAAATGGATATGGACCGCGACTTTGACCGGCATCACGGCTATGGCCGAAATCGCGATGACCGGGACGGCGGCCCGGACCGTGGCGGCCCCGAGCGGCTCTGACGCTCCCCTGATCGGAGCGCTCTTCGAACATGGGCGGAAGCCGCTGAAATCCAGCGGCTTTTCGCCGGTACGGCCCTCCGCCAAAGCCCGGGAAAACTTACTCCGGCTTGCTGGACATCCCGGGATCGCTTTGCTAAACGACGCCCTCTCGCGAAGGTTTTTCCGGACCTAAAGCATCCGGGCGCATAGCTCAGTTGGTAGAGCAGCTGACTCTTAATCAGCGGGTCCCAGGTTCGAGCCCTGGTGCGCCCACCAAGCCTTTCAAGGACTTAGTGACCTCGCGAAGCGGCCATTCCGAAAGGCGGTCAGCGGCTATTCCGACAAACCGGCTGCCTTTGTTCGCTCTTCCCGACGCTTCTTCGTGCCCGAAATGAGCTGCTTGCGTGTACGCTTCGCATATGTCGGGAGCTGCCTTGAGGACCGGTGCCGCCCGGCTGCGCGCAATTCAGCATCCGTGAGGTCGCTGTCTGCTCCCTCTGTAAAGCCACTGTGGCGAAACGAGGTGAACGACAGTTCTTCTCAGAGACCGGCGGACCGGATGATTTCCTTCACCACATCACGCAGATAGCGAAGGTTTTCTTTTCAGTAACAAGGCAGTGGCGTGCGAGATCTACGGTGCGCGTGATCCCGCCGGAAAACGAGGCCTGAGACCGTCGTCTTCTTGATTTCGTCGAGTTCGGCCATCGGCTCCGGGAAGAGCGCTTCACCGGCCTCATCGAACAACGGCCATCACGCTTCCTCCCCGTTCTTGAGGTGCACGATCCTGACGCTATTCGGACGCTCCTTCGGTCGATAATGAGCGATCTCGAAGGCGCCGAAGACATGCTCTTCCCGCTGCCGCCATTCCCAAGTTACAGGCGAGGCTGTCGCGACCGATCGATAGCCAAGGCGCTTCGCGGCGGCCCGGAATGCAACGAGTTCTTCCCAGGTCGCGGTCGGCGTGTCGCGCATGGCTTGACCGGGCGCCCGCGCCTTCAGCCCCATGCGCGAGAACGGATTGATAGCTGGGACCTTCTTCTCTTCTGCGCGCTGACCGACGAACCAGGCCCGCCGGCGGCGACCATCGCGGCGTTCGCAAAGCGGCGGCGCTCTCGCCTTACGATGTTGCCATCTGCGTCCTTTTCCTCGACGACGAGCAACTTCGCATAGACCGCGTCCACGAAACCCTTCATGAAATCCGAAATCTGCTTCGAGCCAGCTCGCGTGCCATCCTTCAGCCTGTGGTTGGCGAACAGCGACAAACCCTGCTCGTAGAGACGCTGTGTCTTGTGATCGATCTCCTTCCACTTCTGGTGCGCCTTGAACACGCCCACTAACCAGTCAAACGAACCCGGCGTCACGGCTGCCGGGACCCATGTCCGCTAGGCCGCGAGACCGCCAGCTATCGAAGGCTGGCAGGAGGACGTTCTCCGCCCGATCGACGGCGGCCTGGCCCAATGCTTCAGCTTCAATTTGGCGACCCTGCGTGCGGGCCCAAGTCGGCGGCTCAAAAAAGTATGCCCATCGACCATTCTTCAACGGCTTTCGCCGACAATAGCGCGGGAGCCTCAATGCAGTGCGGGGTGGTTTCATACGAGCTGGATCCGGCTCGATGAAGTTGTCAATGGCGGCCTTAGACCAGATTGGTTCTCTCGCGCGCCCAATTCCGTGATGGCCGATCGGTGGGGGCGCCTCACCCCGGCTCACCCCGCGTGCCAACTCACTTGTATCACGATAATCAAGGTATGTGGCTGCCATATCGGCACTCATAAACGCAGGCCGTGCGCCGGTCGGAGGATAGCGGGCGGGAAGGGGAGAGGTTGGCGACATGGCGCTTCCTCGGGCTCGTCACGCTTCAATCGAACCCGAGTTACAAGATTCTGCTCTTGGCGGCTTCGCTCCGCAATGCCGCGTCACTTCCCACCTCCGCGCTCCGTCAACTCCATCAGTAGGGAACAGACAAAAGCGTCCGCGAAAAGCAACACGGGCGAACGTGCGGGGATTCGGCAAGCGTGGAGTATGAATCGGATGGCCGCCCGAGCAGTGGCGCGTCATCGCTTGTGCGACGTGGTTGGCCGCGTCAGTACTGAACGATGAGTGCGGCTAGATAACTTTGCGACGATGAGCGCGATCCTTGAACCTGCAACCAGACCGTTATGAGCGACGGGACAAAGGACGCGTTCGTTGATTTTCTTGCGTTTTCGTTCGGGTTCGATCGCGTTCGTCGTGTTTCGCTTATGCTGTTTCTGGTGCGAAACTGGTGCAGTGCCCTTGGAGGGCAATTGCCCCGGGGCTCTGCTTGAGACTTCCCCTTCCGGACCGAAGCGAGCGATTGCTGGTTGGTAGAGGTCGGCCGGTGGTCCACGAGCGGAAGTTCGCAGCAGCTGTTCCTCGGTTACTGCCCGTATCACGAAGGCGGCCTATCGATCGCGCGCTCGCGCCAATCCAGCCAGGGCTCGGTTTGCCAGTCGTGCACAAAGCAACCCATCGGGAGATCATTGACGACCAGATCGCAGCCGGACATACGCTGGAATCCAGTCCCTTCGAGAAGAGGCGCAAAGTGATCCGGATGGACGGCGACCACGACATAGAACCGCAGATTGGGTTCGGTTGCCCAAAGCGTGGAGTGGCACATCTGCAAGGCGTTCATCGCCGGGTTTGGTCCGCGTCTTTCGCCCTCAGGTATGTTGAAGCGAGATATTAGCGATACCGTTGCCCCGCCCGGGTCGTGTAGTGCGTCGCCTAGCGCTCGCCGCGCTGCATCCACCACCGGATCGACTGCTGCGCTGCGGTCGTCCAGTTGGTCCAGCCTTAGGATGACGGTCACTCCACATACCTTGTTGTCACGATGACGCGCCACCAGCGTGCGCGTCGCGCTGTGTCCGCGCCAATGATCGAACATCGCGCGTTCGGCGGGCGGCAGAGCGGCATCACGCAAGCATGCGATGCCGCTCGCGTCAGCCTCTGTCGCGGGGCCGACCATCACGCTACCCAGTGTGGAATAATCGAAGTAGCGCTGCATCAGCGGCGAATGGCGACCAAGGAACTGCAGTTCGACTGCGGTGCGTGAAATGTCCCGGCCTTCCCGGAGCCGCAGAATCAGATGCCGATTGATCGCGTGTTGAAGCGCTCGCGAGGTCTGAGGGTCTCGCCAACGCAGCTCTTCATCGATCGCCACCCGCACCAGCTCATGCGGCTGAAGGCCGTGCGGACTTGCCTTCACGTAGTCCTGCGCAGCGAGCCACTCGAACAGCATAGCTGCGCTTGCCGCATCCACTACGTCCGACAACAACGGGACTGTCGTCGTCAGCGCTAGCGCGCAGGCCTCGAGCGCCGCCCGGTGCAGCGGGGTCGGGGCTTGGGCGACGCAACGGCCAGTCAACTCCCGGACAAGGTCTGGTCCCAGTCCCTGAGGGATATGGTCAAGGCGCCGCACTTCAGCGGCAAGCATGACCAGGGCCAGCGGATGTCCGTGGCAGAGACCAAGGATCGCAGCACGAAAACCCTCGGCAACATCGTGGGCCTCCAGCAGACGCGCGGATTCCGCGCGAGACAGTGAATCCAGACTGATGCAGTGCATTCCTGTGCACCACAACGGATGCGCCGTCCAACGTGAATCAGGCGGTTGACGTCCGGCCAGCACCACGGTCACTTGGGAAGGTAAGCTTGGGAGCAGTGTATCGCGAACCCAGCTGCTAACCGGCTCCAGATGTTCAAACGAATCGATCGCCAAGATGTTGCGTTTGGATGCCAGTCGACTTGAAGCAAGGGTCTCAAGGCCGCGCGCCGCGTCCAGCTCCAACGCGCCTGTTATCGCAGCGGTGAGCGCATCAGGTTTCGGCGGGATACCAGCGGCGTCAAATGTGACAAATCCGATGCCGCCCGCGACCGCTTCGGTGCGCAGTCGTTCCAGCAAGGTGGTTTTGCCGATCCCGCCCGGCCCGTGAACGAAATACAGCGGCGTAGGCGGCGGGCTCTTTGAAATTGCGTCGCGCAGCTGGCCGAGTTCGACGTCTCGTCCGACGAAGCGTTGCGAGGCTTCGGTGCGGAGGCGATCACCCAGGCTGGTGGAGCTCGTCGCCGCAGTGCGCTGCGGCACGACCGTATCGGTTCGGTCGTCAGCTGCGACCAGCATGTATCCCCGACGCGGCAGCGTTCGCAGAGCCATTCGGCCGGACGTCCCAAGAGCCCGTCGAATGTCGCCGATGGCCTGAACAAGCGAGTCCTCGGTCACCACGGAGTCGCCCCAGACCTCCGCCAGGAGCTCGTTCTTGCTGACCACGCTACCGGCGCGATGTGCGAGAAACTTAAGCACCAGCCAGGCGCGCGGGCGCAGCGGGACGATGGCGCCGCGGGGGTCGATCAGCAACTCGCGAAACAGGTCCAAGGTGTGGTCGCCGATTGCGATGTTCTGCGGCGGTGGCATGGCCAAATCCTGCCCCGGCGGTTTCGGAAAATTTCGTCTATGTTTCGGGACTTGGCGCCATTCATACCGCATTATTCGCTACCGGATCAAAGCATGGAGGCGCGTCCATGAGGCGTTCTCTGGTTCTCGCGGCCCTGTTGGCCGCAGCAGTCCCTTCGGAGGCATTTTCCCAAAAAAGCTATGGACCGGGGGTCACAGATACCGAGATAAGGATCGGGCAGACGGTGCCCTACAAGGGGCCGCTCTCGGCGCTGGCCATCTTTGGCCGCGTTGAGGCGGCTTACGTGAGGAAAATCAATCAGGCCGGCGGTATCAACGGCCGCAAGGTCACGTTGATTTCGCTCGACGATGCCTTCTCGCCGCCAAAGACCGTCGAGCAAACGCGGAAGCTGGTGGAGGATAATGGCGTCCTTGCGATCGTGGGATCGACCGGCACGCCAACAAACCTCGCTGTCGCGAAATATCTCAACGCTAACAAGGTTCCACAAATCCTGATTCTGGCTAGCTCGCCGAAGCTTCATGATCCGGAAAATTTGCCATGGACCACGACGTTTTTCATGTCGCAGGCCGTCGAGATGAAATTCTACGCCGATTATCTGTTGAGCTCGAAGCCCGGCGCCAAGGTTGCCGTGCTCTATCAAAACGACGATCTCGGCAAAGGCAATCTCAGCGCGTTTCGGACGGCTCTCGGAGCTGAAGTTTCAACCATGATCGTCAGGGAAGCCGCCTATGACGTGGCGGACCCGACCGTCGATTCGCAGATCGTGGCGCTGAAGGCGTCCGGCGCAAACACGCTGTTCCATGCATCGTCGCCCAAATTTGCGGCGCAGTCGATCCGAAAGGCCCACGAGCTCGGCTGGAAGGTCGAACACATCCTGCTCTCGGGTGTCAGCGACATTCCAACGGTGCTTCGGCCCGCGGGACTCGAGGCCTCTCGCGGGGCGGTGACGGCACGCTGGGTCAAGTCGCTCGATGATCCGACATGGGCCGATGATCCTGCCGTGAAGGATTACCTCGCCTTCCTGAAGCAATGGATGCCGGGGGAGACCAATGACGACCCGGGGGCGATCTTGGCCTATTCAACAGCTCAAATGATCGAGGAAGTGCTGAGGCGCTGTGGTAACGACCTCACGCGTGAAAATCTGCTCAGACAGGCCACAAACGTTCGCGATCTTCAGCTTCCAATGTTCCTGCCGGGCGTGAAGGTGAATATCTCGCCGAACGATCGCATTCCTTGGCGTCAAGCGCGAATGGCGCGTTTCGATGGCACCCAATGGGTGTACTTCGGCGACATCGTCAGCGCACCTAGTTCCAGCGATTGAGGAATGCGAATGAGCCGTAAACTAGAAGGAAACGGCCGGCAGGCCGGGGCCGGTTGGCGCACGGCAAAACGAGCGCACACCCTCGCGACTGCGATGCTCTGCACCGCACATAGCTTTCTATTGGCGAGCGACGCGAGAGCTCAATGCACGGCACGGGATGTCTTGCAGAACCAACTTAAGCTCAAGAACATCCCCACAACCGCAGCGCCGCCAATTCCGATTAGATCCGTCCGCCATGTTCCGGTCTGGAAGACGATTACGGTGGGGACGTTTGCGGATTCGTTCGCTCTAACGAGCGCACTAGATGCGGTGGGTTGCGGTATCGGAAGCTTGGCGGCGGAAGTTATCGCTCGACCGGCCTTTTCCTTGAGCCCCACGAAGCGCAAAGTGGACCTCTTTGCAATGTCAGCAGCCGAACTCGGCTTTCAGAATGATACTGCGCCGCTCGCGGGCATTTATGCTCGCGCGCAGCAGCTTGGTTTTGGACTCGCGGCAGCAGAGGTTGCCCTGCAATTGAGGCTGCAATATTTTGACCAACCGATCGGTGAGTTTCTCATCGTCGGGATGGAGCCAATCAAGACGTGGAAGGGCGAGCCGGTCATTCTAACAATAGCTAATGGCGGAGCGGGACTCATCGTCATTGGCCAAGATGGCAGCGCGGACGCGCAAATCTCGGTGCTATCCCGTTTTCTATTTGTACGGGCCATTGATTCCGACCGGTCTGAGGAGGCCAGGGCGCTCCTTCCACCCTGATAATCCAACGACCAAGCGCAAGATCTTTACTTTCATGACGCGAGTTCTCTTCGTGCGCGGGATCCACTCACTCAGCATTCCTGCTTCCCGCGGTTGAGGCATACGATGCGCCGCAAGCTTGAAGTCGCTATCGCCGGCGGAGGCATTGGCGGATTGACGGCTGCCCTGGCTCTGCAGGCACGAGGCTTGAACGTGGCCGTGTTTGAGCAGGCCCCTGCATTCCGCGAGATTGGATCCGGAATTGCGCTCGGCGCAAATGCGGTGCGCTTGCTGAACAGGATCGGCCTGGAAAACTGTCTCAAGACCATCGGCTCCGCCAATAATGGCCTCATGCTGCTGTCACATCACGGAGTGCCCGTCACGACCTCCTCCCGGGCAACAACGCCCCCGCCGGCCGGCAATGCCGGCGGTTACACCGTTCACAGGGCCGAATTTGTGAGCCTGCTGATCGATGCGCAACCCGAAGGGACGCTCCATTTCGGTCATCGATGCGTCAGGGCGGAAGAGACGAGCGATCGGGTGCGGCTGACCTTCGCCAGCGGAGCTACCATCGAGGCTGACATCTTCGTCGGAGCCGACGGTATCCATTCCGTCGGTCAACGCGAGATCGGCCTGGAAACACGCCCAACGAGCGAAGGCTGCATGGCGTACCGAGGCGTGATCCCGGCCGAGCGGCTGCCGTGGGCGAACAATCTCAATTCGCTGAAGATGTGGATCGGATCGGGTCGCAGTTTCATCTGTTATCCGGTCTCGCGCGGACGCCTCATCAATGTCGTGGCATTTGTGCCGACCGATCGGGAGTGCGTGGAGACTTGGTCAGCTCCTGGCGATCTCAATAAGCTGGCTGCGGAGTATTCGGACTGGGACGCTCCTGTCTTGCAGATGATCGGCGCGCTGGATGAAACGTTTTGCTGGGGCATCTATGATCGGGCACCGTTGCCGTATTGGTCGACGGCTCGGATGACTCTGCTTGGGGACGCCGCCCATCCGATGGTACCACACTTTGGACAAGGCGCTGGTCAGGCGATCGAAGACGGCTTTGCTCTTGCGGTCTTGTTAGAGCATGCCGCCACAGAACAGGTGCCCGCTCGGCTGAGGGCATATCAACGACTGCGAATTGAGCGCACGAGCCGAGTGCAGGCTATCTCGCGCGAAGCAGGTAGGTTCTATCGCTCCGAGCACCGAAATGCCTCCGAGAGAGAGCAGCAGCTGGCAAGTTGGACGTCGGCGGGAAGATGGATCTTCGGCTATGACGTCGAGGAAGCCGCGAGAGAGCTCCTTTCCGAAGTCGCGTAGGCTGGGCACCGTCTGAGCTGGGTCAAAGTGCGAGTTCGCGATAAGAGCCCCTATCGGTGCAGAGCCGACATTTCGAAATGTCGTCGACCGTTGGCCGTTCGATGATAGAGGGCGCATCGCGCTATTTGGCCTTTCTTGGGATAAAGCCGCCGAATCTACGATTGAACACCGGAGGACCTGGTCAGATCGAAGGTCCAGCAATAATTTTTCCGCCGCCGAGGTTGACAGGTGCAGACACGCAATCGTGGGTGCGATGACGGATTTGTCCTGCTGATTTGCCCGACGTGTCAACGTCTTTGCGGCGTCGCTCAACGCATCCCGCGCGCCGGCGACTGCCCAGCTACTTTGCATGGGGTTGTTTTCGATATTTTGGTTGGGAGCAAGACCCGCGCCGGTCTCGCTGCTTGTCGGTGATGATCGAGGGCTGGCTTGCCAAGCCGTAGCTTGCGAGTCACAGTTGGACGTTCTTCGCAATGGCGAAACGATATCGAAGACGGTAAGCCTCGGCGAACTGCCGAATGACCGGCAGGCGAATGTCAAAGAGAACGGATCTGATCACACGTCCACAACCCCTCATCTTGGCCTTAGCCTTGCGCCGGCCAACGAGGTTGCGGGATCGGGTCAGAAGGGCGTCGTCGTAACGGATGTTGAACCCGGTGGACCTGCGGCCGAACGCGGTATCCATGCCGGTGACGCCATTCTTGAGGTCGGCGGGAAAGCGGTTGCCGACGTCGGCGACGTGCGTGCGGCGCTCGGGCAGGCTGGCGAAAATGGCAAGCGCAGCGTCTTGATGCGGGTCAAGACCGCGGACGCAACGCGATTCGTCGCGGTGCCGCTCGCCAATGGATGAACTGAACTGACGGGGGCGGCAAGGGACGATTTCAGATCGTCCCTTCCGTTTGTTCGCGACCAGCCGAGGGCGTCAGCCGCCCGTCGTGAACCCCGGAAAAAGCGTCATGCCGCCGTCGACGAACAACGTCGCTCCGGTCACGTAATCGGCGGCGTCGGAGGCGAGCCAGACGGCCGCCCGGGCAATATCGTCTGGTTGGCCGATCCGCTTGTAAGGCACCAGCGTCATCAGTTCCTTGTAGGCTTCCGGCGTGCTCCAGGCCGCCGTATTGATCGGCGTCCTGATTGCGCCGGGTGCGATGCTGTTGGCTCGGATGCGGTATGGCGCAAGCTCCTGAGCGATGGTCTTCATCAACAGCATTACTCCGCCCTTGGATGCCGCGTAGTTGGCGTGGCCCGCCCACGGGATTTCCTGGTGGACCGAACTCATGCAGATTATCTTGCCGGCCGCCACCGAAACTGTCTCGACGACGCCTCGCCGTTTGAATTCGCGCGCCGCCTCGCGCGTGCAGAGGAACTGGCCGGTCAGGTTGACGCCGATGACCGTGTTCCATTGCTCAATCGTCATCTGGTCGAACGGCGAGTCCCGCTGCAGGCCGGCATTACTGCAGACCACATGCAACGTGCCGAAATGTTTGACCGCCTGCGAGAACATCGCAACCACGTCCTCTTCGCGGCTGACATCGGCCCTAATGGCGATCGCCCGTCGGCCAAGCGCCTCGATCTGGTGGGCGACTTCATCCGCGGTTTGAGGGTTTGTGACATAATTGACTACCACGTCGGCCCCTGCCGCGGCCAGGCCGAGCGCCACCGCCTTTCCGATCCCGGAATTGGCGCCGGTGACCAGCGCGGGTTGGCCCCTCAGCAGCGTCGGATACGGAATGTTCGGAAGCGGCTGCAAGCCGGGTTCGGCAGGCGCTGCCGGATTCTTCTCAGTCATGGACACGGAACGTTCCTGATTACGGCCAGTGTGTTGGACTCACAATCGCATTCGGACAAGGACGCAGTCCTGCCACCCGGACCTCCTATTGACCGGGCACATTCTGGGCAAATAGCACCACACGCCTTTGACGCCGATCCTCGGAAGCAACGGGCTACATCCGCGAGCTCCGGCATCCCGAGAGATATGGCTGTTTGCTAACGGTTCTTCACACTGCTCGAGCGGAGCGACTTTGCTGCCTCAAGGTGCTTCTGTAAGACGTCGAGCTGACCTCTAGCGTACTCGCCGGCGGCGTCAGCCTGCTTTGCCTCCTTTTTGTATTCCGCAATATCCTTCTGATGGTCAGCGATCATGTGCGTTGCGAAATCGCGGTCAAACTGGGCGCCGGACATTTTGGACATTTTGTCGTAATCGGCCTTTTGCTTGGCATTTGGTCCGTCCGGCGGCGTCATGCCCATCGACTTTGCTGCGTCTATCGCCTTCTGATTTGCAGCGGTATGATCATCCATAAGCATTTGACCGAACTTGCTCACGTTGTCTTTTTGACCTTTTTGCTGCGCGAGTTTTCCCATCTCGACCTCGGCATAGTTGCCTTCGATCGCTTTCTTCAGGAAGGTCTGGCTTGGCTTTTCCGCCGCATAGGCCGACGAAGCGAGAAAGATCGCGAGAATCGTAAAAGTGGTGGCCTTCATGGAAACTCCTTGTTTGTTTCTGGCGCCTTTCATCAAAACACTGTGCCTGAGAGGTCGTTCCGACGGGCCGCCCCCAATGGCAACGCGTCAAGCCCTTCGGCGCAGCAGCATCGGCGCCCGGATCGCATCCCGGGTAGTACTCCTCTCCGCCTCGAGAGCTCGAACTTCCGGGCGGCACACCCGATCTCCATCGAAGCTTTGGTCCAGAGTCCTGTACCGGAGATGCGGACCGGCCAATCGTTGCTTAAACCCCTTGCGTCATCAGCGTGTATGTGGGCGACAGCGCGAACGCCAGACGCTGGGGCTTGGGCCCGTCGCCCAGAAAGTGAGAGGGCCATGCGCTTGGTACGAAACTGCACAGTGCGCGGTGCGGTTGGACGTTGCTTTCTCCGAACGCCAGTATGAGCCCAGGCTGAGACGGGAGATGACCATGAGCACAACCGGAGCGATTTTTCAGCCCGAACTGATCGAGTTGATGAAGTCCGTGCTTGACCAGGCCACGCTAACTATACCAGAGCCCAAGCGAACGTCGGCAATGAAAGCTGAGATTGCGTCTCACATCCTTGCATGCGCGGCTAAAGGCGAGCGAAATCCGGCGGCGTTGAAAATGGCTGCTCTTGCGGCCGTGGTGGAGTGTTCGCACTACTCTCACGATATTCCTCCGCAGCGCAGGGGCGTTCCTCTTCCTTGAGCGACGCCTCTAACGTGTGACTTTGGTTGGATTGTGCGCGCCTTACTATGTCGTGTCACGAAATGTTCCGGCATTTTGCCTTGCAACATGAGACGGTCCTGAGGAATGCAGGTCTATCCAGGAAATCCGTCTCCGCCCGTACGGAAGGGATGACAGAACCGCCGCGAGGACCTGACCAAATTGATCTTTCCAGGATAGACGGAATGACGGCAAAGCCGAAACGAGAGGAAAAATTTTTCTCTGCGTCCGCTCCGCACCGGCAATTCTCTATCCGCAATGTGTCGTGATATCATTTCGAGGATTCTCAACAGGTGAAATCTCGAAGATCGAAGTCGCAGAAGCCTTGGAGAGCTCGACGCGCCGCAGGAATACCCGAATGTCGCTAGCGCTTCAGAAGATAATCCGACGATTGCTACGTTCACCAAGCGAGTAATCTTCATTTCTGCGAGCAGATAGGTATCGTCGGCGTCTCAACCGTCAGCTGGCGCAGACCTTAAAATCGCATGCGTCGCGAGCCGAGACATTGACAACACAAGGTCATAAAAATGGTTCTGTTTGAAAAACGAAAGCGATTGCGGCCGCGTAGACCTGAGAGCAGCAAAAGAAGGGGAAACACGCTAAACACCGTCGACTACGAAGCCCTTGCCCAATTTCGCTACAGGCTGAGACTCTTCCTTGCTTTTAGCGACATGAAGGCCAAGAACGCGGGCATAACCTCGCAGCAATATCAGGCACTTCTTGCTGTAAAAGGCTTCTCTAGTCAAACACCGATGGTTGTCGGTGAGCTCTCCCGACTTTTGCTCATCAAACATCACACCACGGTTGAACTCGTGGATCGAATGGTAAAACTCGGGCTTTTGCAACGGACGGTCGACGTGCACGACAGAAGGCGCGTGCTGGTGACCCTCACGAAACGAGGTCAATTGCTCTTGCAGAGGGTGGCCGCCATTCACTTTAAGCACCTTGGCTCTTCAAGTCGAATGCTTCGCAAAGTTTCGAAACTGCTCGGCAGCGTTTAGCAATAGTCGAGAAAGACGCCACAGGTGGCTTATGTGCGTGGCATCGACCGGTTGCGACGCAGCATAACCATCAGCTAGCCCAACCGCCCGTTACGACAAGGGCAGCCTGAATTGGACCGCGATGCAGCTTGATATTATATCGTAACACGATATAATATGCGCATGTGAGTTATTTGTGAGCTGGTTGATCGTATTGCGAGGTGATGGCGTCTGCTCCTGCGCTGAATTGGACACTGAAAACAGGTAACGGACATGAAAGATCCGAAACCCGTTAACGCGTTTTGTGACAAAGCCGGCGAACGTGGTGGACCGGTCTCAGAGACCGATCGCGTCTGGTTTGAGAGACATCCGGAGCGCGTCCACAGACTTCGCGGCTTGGTTCCGTTCGAGTCCCGAGAGCCCTTGGGTTTGCCACCGCTTGGAATGACTTGGCGGATACTCGTAACTCGGGTTGAGACAGGTGGACGGCTCAGGCTTCCGGTTCCCCTTCCCAGCAACGTTTCGAATGAAAATGCCGATGATCAGCAGCTTGCGTTGATTTTTGATCAGATCGCCCCGCCGGATCTACGGAAAATACGTGCGGTCACGATGAAGAAGAGGCTTCAAACATAGCTGCCCCGGGGCGTACCGCTCGCTCGGACGAAATGGAGGCTCTCAAATGTCAGCAACGAAACTATCGAACTGGCGCAGCGAATCGATTCTGGACATTTATAACCTTTCCTTCGCTGCCTTCCTGTTCGTATCCCCGTGGCTTTTCGCCTACGCGCAGCAAAATGCGAGGATAGACATCTTGGCCAGCAGCGCGGCCGTTGCTGTGACCGCGATCTCAGCCATCTTTGCCTACGCCAACTGGAAGGAATGGCTAAACGTTCTGCTTGGAGTCTGGCTAATCGTTTCACCTTGGGTGCTGGGCTTCGCTCATACAAGGGCCATGCACTTCTGCATTGGAATAGGAATTGCCGTCGCATTCATGGCCATAGTCGAGCTTTTGGTCGTTAACTGCGCCGACGGCAAATCCGCCATCGAGTGAGTAACAACGCCGGTTACGCCGGAGGGCAAGCGAAGACTGATCCGCGATCGCCGATTGGCATGCAAGAAAGAGCGCCTTCGTGCGCCAGTTTTCGAAGACGCTCCCTGCGTTCGGGAAAAGATGCTCCAGCCGTTCGTTGGATCTTCAGGAACGCACGAGGACATCTTTTTTCCGTTAATCCGGTACCGATCGGAACGTCGTATGGCCAGCATTCTGTTCGTCGGGTGGCATATCCGCTGCTGCCGGTCGCAACGCTGCCCTGACCATTCAGGTATCGGCAAGCTTGCCGGGTGCCAGCCCCGAAACCGCGGCCTGCTCAGTAGGGCAGCCGCTGGAGGGGCAGGTCGCGCATATTCCGGCAATCGGATCAATCCCGCCGACTTCCCGATCCTTACCTGGTTGCGACCTCAGACACCGTGCCGCTGACCAGAGCTCAGCAACTTTCATAAATTTAATTTTGGGCCAGCGGTACGGCCTCGCCGCCTGCGCGTTTTTTACACCATCTATTGAATAGAAGTGATTGGGATGGAACGATGAAGAGGGGAGTTGCTATATTGGCATGCCTCTGTGCCCTCACCGGCGCCGTGTATTTTGGAATTAGCAAATGGGGCATTCGGCACGATCCGCTGAACCTTTTCGATGCCGCTCGACAGCGGCCTGTCGCTGTCGATCTTGCCGTACGTACTGACTATGAGATGAAGGCCAATGCAGGCTATTGGAAGCTTCCCGTAGCGATCATCAGCAACGGGAATACTGTCAAGAACACTGAGTATTCATTCCTGGCCAACGTGTTTGCTGCACGGGGTTATCTGGTTGCCAGCATTCAGCAAGACCTTCCGAGTGATCCGCCGCTGATAACCAAGGTCGGGCTGCCCTACGTCGGCCGGCGCGGAGTGTATGAAAAAGATGAAGCCAACATTCTGTTTGTACTTGGGCAATTGAAAAAATTGCAGCCGAACGCGGACTACAGTCATCTGACGCTTGTTGGACATTCCAATGGCGGAGACGTTGCGATGTACTTCGCCAAGCAACATCCCGAACTGGTATCAAAGGTGATCACCCTCGATAATTTGCGCGTTCCCTTCGTGCTCAGCCACAAGCTGAAGATCCTGTCCCTTCGCTCGAAAGACCCGCGTTTCAAAACCGATCCCGGCGTGCTGCCGACCCCTGAGCAGGCCGGGGCGGACGACATCGATATCGTTCATACACCGTTCCAGCATACTGATATGAGCGACCGTGGTCCCCCTTCCGTTAAGGAAAAGATACAGGCCACGCTCGATGAATTTCTGGGTGACGCGAATAGCAGCGAACTGGCGCCCGTGCCTACGGATAACCCTATCGTTTCCAATGCCGGAAGCCCGCTTTCATAGCGCTTTTCATAAGGTGATCGAAAGTTTGCCGCCGTTTTCGGGATATCCAGCAATCGGAAGCAGACAGCGTTGACTGCTAGACTGGCAACGCCAAGCCAGCCAAAAAATAGAAATTCAGGACGCAGCGTCGGCAAATCCACACCTGGGATGGGCTGAACTTGGGGGGCCAGGAGTTTATTGCCTTTGGAAGGGATTATATCGCACTGCGATATGGTGAGCTGATCTCTGCAGCTAAAGTCTATCGGCATCGACCGGAACACTTAACCGAACAATGCGTTCTGCGAAAAAGAGCCTATTCCGATCTGGCTCTGGGGGGTGTTGCGGAGGAGCTGCTCATGGCAACACTCAATGTCGACATCCCTTCTCGCCATCCGAACATCTATCAGCCCGCGCCCGTCATCGCGGGCGGCCCGGCGCCATAGGTCATTACGCTGGTCGCGACAGCGCTGATCACTGACTACACCGGGAAGGATATTAGCGCTGCAGGCATGTATGAATAACGGAGATAAGGCAAAGCGGAAGACCTTGCATCATGGACTGGTGACGATTGCTAGATTTGTGCAACCTGCTGCCGTCGATGCTCCCGTTCTATCGATGGCTCTTTGCGCGCAAATGAGGCGGCGACAGATGGTTATTGCGGCTCATTCCGGCACCTTGCCAGTGACCTAAAACATAATCCAGTGGACGAGGCATCCTCTCATCCCGATCCGCCTCGTCCAACTGAACTACGAGAGGAGGACGGATATGGAGATAAGCAGAATTCCGCGTGTCACCAGGCGCCGGTTCTTGAAGGAAACGGGCCTTACGCTTGGAGCCGCCGGTGTTGCCCCTTTGATTTCCGCGCCATTCGTGTCGTCGGCGTTAGCCGACACCAAGACGCTGACCATCGTGCAATGGAGCCACTTCGTTCCGGAGTACGACAAGTGGTTCGACGATTTCACGAAGGACTGGGGCTCGAAGAACAAGATCGAGGTTACCGTCGACCACATTCCCGTCGCCAACGTTGCCGCTCGCGCGGCCGCGGAAGCATCGGCGGGATCTGGTCATGACCTGTTCGGATGGAATGGCGCGGGCGGCGCGCACCTCTACCGTAAATTCCTCGTCGACGTGACGAGCTTGGTCGAGTCCGTCGAGAAGAAATACGGCAAGGTCAGCGTGATTGGCCGGCAGATCGGCTACAATCAGGACGACAAGACCTGGTCAGCGTTCCCCGATTTCTACATCAACTTTCCCTCCATGTATCGCAAGAGCATGTGGGATGAGATCGGGATGAAGCCGGATACCTGGGACAATGTGCGCATCGGCGGCGCCAAGCTGAAAGCCAAAGGCCATCCGATCGGCATTTCGCTCGGGCACAGCAACGACCCAAATACGACGTGGCGCGGCCTGCTGTGGAGTTTCGGCGGCGCTCTTCAGGATGCCGAAGCCAAGAGTATCGTCCTCAACAGCAAAGAAACGGTCGAAGCCGTAAAATTCGTCGCCGCGCTCTACAACGAAGCGATGTCGCCAGAAGTGCTGTCATGGGACGATTCGAGCAACAACCGATATCTAGTTGCGGGGATCGGCTCGCTGATCGTCAATCCGATCTCGGCCTATCGGACATACCAGAAAGCCAACAAGAAAGGCGCCGACGACACGTTCGTGATGGAGCCTCCCAAGGGACCGGCCCGCCGCATCATGGGCGGCGCATCCGAATTCTACGGTATCTGGAAATTTGCCAAGAACAAGGAAGGCGCGATCGAGTTCCTCAAATACTACGCCGATCACTGGCCCGAAGCTTTCAAAGCGAGCGAAGGGTACAACAATCCCTGCTTCGCCAACCTCGTGCCAAAGCCGATGCCGATTCTGTCAAACGATCCGACCTCGACGCCGAACGACAAGCTCGCGGTGTTGCAGAACTCGGACGAGTGGTCGGCGTCTCCCGGATATCCGGGGCCGTCCTGGCCTGCCGTCGACGAGGTCTACAACGATTTCGTCATCTGCGACATGATGGCGAAAGCAGCGACCGGCGCCATGACCGCGGAAGAATCGGTCAAGTGGGCCACGCAACAGGCTGAAGCCATCTTCAAGAAATGGCACGGCAAGACCTGATTGCCGCCACCCGGACCGCGCAGTCGTGCGCGGTCCGGGATACCCGCAACGGTTCTGGCTGTTGGCAAAACGAATTGAGTGCTGCATCGAGTGATTGGCGGAAGTAGCGCCACGCCTTGATCCTGGGAGGTTCAATGGCTGCCGTATTGACCAGGGATATCGTCAAGACATTCGGCGAGATCACCGCCGTCAATGGTATTTCGCTCACGGTGCCGGACGCCGAATTCATGGTGCTGCTCGGCCCATCAGGCTGCGGCAAGACGACATTCCTGCGCATCATCTGCGGGCTCGATCAACAGACGAGCGGCGATCTTCTGATCGGCGGCCGCATCGTCAACGACATCCCGCCGCGCGCCCGCGGCGTGGCGATGATGTTCCAGAGCTACGGCCTCTACCCGCATTATACGGTGCGCAACAACATCGCATTTCCATTGCGCACGCAGCGACTGCCCCGGGATGAAATCGAAAAAAAGGTCCAGTGGGCGTCGCAATTGCTTGGTATTGGCCACCTTCTCGACCGCCGGCCGCGGCAGTTGTCCGGCGGCGAGCGCCAGCGTGTTGCGCTCGCGCGCGCCCTCGTGCGCGAGCCGACTGCGCTCCTGCTCGACGAGCCGCTGTCCAATCTCGACGCCAAATTGCGCACCTCGGCTCGACAGGAGATCAAAAACTTTCAGCAGCGCGTTGGCCTCACCACGATTTACGTGACTCACGACCAGGTGGAAGCGATGGGGATGGGCGACCGGATTGCAGTCATCGACCACGGGCGGGTTCGGCAGGTGGGCACACCGAAGGAAATCTATGACGACCCCGCCGACCTTTTTGTCGCGACCTTTGTCGGCGCGCCGCCAATGAATATCGTCACCCACAACGGCGGCGGCTATCTCGGCTTCCGTCCCGAGAATTTCTTGCCCACGGATATGATCGAAAACGGCGCTGCGACCGAATTTTCGTTTCGTGTCGACCGCTCCGAATATCTGGGGTCCGAGCGAATCGTATACGGCGTGATGGACGGCTTCGATTCAAAGCAGCCGATCACGGCGAAGTTGCCGCCGGCCCACGTGGCAGCAGAACGTATTCGGCCCGGTGAGTGGCATCCGTTCGCCGTGAAGAACAGCGCGCTCCGCCATTTCGACAAAAACGGCAATCGCACCAGTCGCCACTGAACCGAGATTTCACCAATGGCCGTCATCGCAGAACCTGTTACCAAGCCGGTCTCCCGCCTTCATTTCATGCTGGACCGGCGGGAGGTGCTCGAAAATATCCTGATCGCACCGGCGATCATCTACGTCCTGCTACTGGTCGGTTTGCCGCTTCTTCTCGCCATGTATTATTCGGTCAGTGCTTATACGATTTACAATCCAACGTGGCAGTTTGTTGGTCTCGCGAATTTCACGCAGATTATCGATAACCCAAATTTCCTCCAAACCCTGGGTAATACCTTCATCTTCACGTTCGGGTCGCAACTGCTCGGCCTCGTGCTCGGAAAATTCGGCGCCTTCTTGCTGTTGCGGCCCTTCCCCGGCCGCAAGATCGTGCGGGCGCTCATCATTCTGCCTTTCGCGGTGCCGGTCGCGCTCGCCACAATCGCCTGGCAGTGGATGTTTGATTCGCTCTATAGCGTGATCAACTGGACATTGATTGCGGCCAGCATCGTCACTCGCGAGGATGCGCCGAACTGGCTCGGCAATCCGTACCTCGCGATGCTGTGTGTGATCATTATCAACGCCTGGCGCTTCTTTCCATTTGCCATTGTGATCTTCCTCGCGGGCATCACCGCGATTCCGCAGGACATTATCGATGCGGCCACGGTCGACGGCGCCGGCTTCTGGCGTCGCAACTACCAGATTATCCTGCCGATGATCCTGCCAATCGTGGCCATCGGCCTGATCTTCGGCATCGTGTTCACGTTTACCGATCTCTCCATTGTCTTCCTGCTGACCATGGGCGGTCCCGTCGGCGCAACCTCCGTACTGGGATTTGCGGGTTTTCAGACCGGCATCGTGTCCGGCGACGTGTCGCATGGCGCCGCCATCTCGCTGTTCATGCTTCCGGTGCTGCTCGTTGTGGTAATCATTACGCTGCGCTTCATTCGTCGCCGGGAGATCTGACATGCCACGCGCTTTTTCCCGCTCGCTCCGCGAGGTTGCGTTCTTCTTCGGTATCACATTTTTCGTCATCCTGGCCGCATTCCCGTTCTATTGGATGGTGATTACGGCGTTCAAGCCGAACAGCGATCTCTATGATGTCACTAACGTCCCGTTCTGGTTCAACGAACCGCCGACGTTAGAACACTTGACCTATCTGTTCAAAGAGACACTGTTCGCGCGCTGGCTGTTGAACTCGCTAATGATCGGAGTGTGCGTCACCATGATCACGCTGGTCACTGCCGTGCCGGCTGGTTACAGCCTGGCACGCATGACCAGCCGCAAGGGCGAAGCGCTGGGGATAGCAATTTTCTTGACCTACCTGGTGCCGCCGACCCTGCTGTTCTTGCCACTATCACGGATTATCGCCGAGCTCGGGCTGCAGAATTCGATGTGGTCGCTGGTGCTGGTGTATCCCACATTTACCATTCCGTTCTGCTCCTGGCTGCTGATGGGCTTTTTCAAGGCGCTGCCGCCGGAGATCGAGGAGGCGGCGATCGTCGATGGCTGCAGTCTCTTTGGCGCCTTCATCAAAATGGCTATCCCGCTGTCGCTGCCGGCGATCCTGACGGTGGTGATCTTCACGTTCACGCTGACATTGCAGGAGTTCGTCTACGCGCTGACCTTCGTGTCTTCGTCCTCGCAGAAACCGGTCACGCTTGGGGTGTCAACCGACCTGATCCGCGGCGACGTGTTCTTCTGGGGCGAGATCATGGCCGGTGCGTTGATCGCCGCCGTCCCGGTGGCCGTTGCCTATAACCTTTTCCTTGATCGCTTTATCTCCGGTATCACGGGCGGCGCCATTAAATAGTGATGGTCAATTACGTTAGCAAAGGACTGTTGGAGATGAGAGCATGGCGATGGCCACTCATTGAGGCGGACGCGCCCTGGCGGAATTCCAAGCAAGCGAGTACTCGCATGAAGGGCTGACCTTCGTTTTTGAGAATAGGGGCCAGCAAGGGCGCTGCCCAAAACGCGTGACACTGGGATTTCGGCACCGCCTCAGCCCTAAGCGGACATGCGCTGCTGCACCGACTGACGTCTGCATTCGGCTGGGCATGCCGCTCAAGCGGGCCTGCTTCCGTTTTGTGAAGGGTTTCTGATGCCGGCGGCACGATGGTGCGGCAAGCTCTGGTGAAAGGCGTCCAAAGGAGGAAACCGCGCATGTTGTGGTTGTCTCTGGAACCAGCCGCAGCTTTCGTATTTTTCCTTCTGGGAAGCAAGCCATGGGCAGCTAGCTGCGAGGACCCTCGGCAATGAAAGGGGTGGCATTTGAGACCGGAATGATGATTGAGCAAAACAATCAAGACGCTGTTCCAGAGTCGCCGACACGCAACAGGCTCCTGCAGCTGATACCCCGCGATGAACTTGTCGTGCTGCGGGCAAATCGGAAGAGGTGCAGATGGCAGCCCGACAGGTTCTGCATCACTGGCGATTGCCGATGGAATACGTGTATTTCATCGAGCGCGGCCTAGTCTCTGTTTCGGCACGCATTGACGAGAATCATTTCGTTGAAGCAACGCCTAGGCTAGGCGAAACCTGTTTTCCACGTAGCTCAAATGGTGGTTTTTGGTCCGGGAAGGTCGAAAATGCTTATCTTTCAATGGGGATTGACTGACACTCTCTCCGCCGCACTGCTTCTCCATTGCATCGGGGCGTTCGAAGCGACAGCAAATCAATCAATAGTGCGGCCAACGGCTGTTGCGGCTAGTTCCGTGATGCTAGTTCAACTGATTTTGATTCCGCCATTCTGAGATTCGCTCAAGCCGAATGTTACTGCCGAACTCAAAGATATTGCAGTCGGCTTCGGTTGTTCATTTGGAAGTCAGCCATTTGGAAAAGCGCTGCTTGGCTGGCGACCGGAAGCTAGTCCCACCCGGGCATCCAAAGATTTCAGGTCTTCAGCACCCACGTTCTCGTCTAGAAATGCCGCAACGAAATCGCAACGAATTGGGTGAAATGAACGTGAACAGAACGCGACCAGTGCGGCTTCCACGTCAAGAAAGATCAATAAGTTAGAAGATGCTCACTGCGTTCGGGACGAAGGGGCTCTGCTATTTCCACCCGTCCTCTCAAGTTCAATATTTGTGGGCGTACTTCAGCTATGTCCTTCGATCTGAAGTGCGCGCAGATCAAGGATGTCGGCGAGGATCTTGCGCCTTCGATGCACAGCCGCAATGAAAAACTCACTCCGGCTGAATATTGGCATCCTTTACAACCTTGGCCCATTTCTGGATCTCGGCGCGAATATGATCTGCGAATTGTGATGGCGTTCCGCCGACGGGTTCGACGCCCTGGTCCACGAAACGGCGCTTCACATCGTCCATTTTGAAGATCGCGTTCATCTGGGCATTCAGCTTTTGCACGATCTCCGGCCGCATGCCCGCGGGTCCAACGATGCCGAACCAGACGGTGACCTCGTATCCGGAAACGCCGGCCTCCGAGACCGTCGGCACGTTTGCGGCGAGCGCCGAGCGCGTCTTGCTGCTGACGCCAAGCGCCCGCAACTTGTCGGCTTTAACTTGGGGCAACACGTTCGGCGTGTTGTCGAAGGCGATATCGATGTGCCCGCCGAGCATGTCGTTCACCATTGGCGCACTGCCTTTATAAGGCACATGCACGAGGTCGATCCCTGCCATGCTCTTGAACAATTCCATCGAGAGATGGTTGGACGAACCGATACCGGTCGAGCCGTAGCTGACCTTGGCGGGATTCTTTTTGGCGTAGTCGATCAGCTCCTTCACGGAATTGATCGGCATCGAGGGCTTTATCACAAGAAGGTTCTGCGTCTGGCCCGCGAAGATCAGCGGCGTAAAATCCTTCACCGTATCGTAGGGCAGATTCTTGTAGATGCTGGGATTGGCGCCGAACGGAAACGCGACGCCGAGCAGGGTGTAGCCGTCGGGCGGTGCCTTGGCGACAGCTTCGGTACCGATCAGCGTGCCGCCGCCCGGCCGGTTCTCGACCACGACGGGAACGCCCCAGGCCTCGTTGAGCTTTTGCGCTACGATCCGCCCCAGCGTGTCGTTGAATCCGCCGGGCGGGTAGGGAACGACGTAGCGGATGGTCCGGCTCGGGTAGTTGTCCGGATCGGCCGGTATTGCCGGGGCGGTCTGCGCCGATGCTGCGGTGGCGCCAAGGAGAATAAGGAGAGCGCAGCAGGCGAAGTGAACAAGTCGGCGTGCGCTCGATGCAACTTCAGCCCGCTGCGTTTCAGACATAGCACGGTCCCTCGATCAGCGGATGGGCATTGATGAAGGCTTCATTGATCTCGACGCCAAGCCCTGGCGTTTCCGACGGCTTGACGCATCCGTCCGTATCTAACGCGTAGGGGCTGCCACCAACCTCATCGCGGAACGGGTTGTGCTTGGCGACATCGCCCTCGAAATATCCCGGGAGATCGACGGCCGCGAGCACGTTGATGCTCGCAGCCATGTTGATGCCGGTTGCCGAGGTATGCGGATTGAACGACAGCTTCCACGCATAGGCCATGCCGGCGATCCGGACCGCCTCGGTGACGCCGCCGGTCTTGGACAGATCCGGCTGCACGAAGCTCACGGCGCGGTCTTCGATCAGGCGCGTGAATTCGAAGCGGGTGTAGTGGTTTTCGCCGGCCGCCAGCGGCGTGGTGCCGAGCGATGCGGCCGTTTGGTACGAGCGGTAGTCTTGTGCCGGAAACGGTTCTTCGAGCCATCCGATCTGCAGCTCTTCATAGGCTGGCATCACGCGGCGCACGTCGTCGACGGTGTATCCGGTGTTGGCGTCCACCAGGATCTCGATTTCGTCTCCGACCGCTTCGCGGACGGCGGTGGCGCGGGCAACGTCGTCGCGGGGATTGTCGCCGACGCGAAGCTTGATCGCCCGATACCCCTGCGCGACATAGCCGAGGGCTTCCTGCGCGAGCGATTGCGGCGGCTGATAGCCGAGCGAAATGCCGCCCGCATAGGCCTTGATCGGCTTTGAAGCGCCGCCGAGCAGTTTGTACAGCGGCCAGCCGGCCGCCTTGGCCCTGATATCCCACAGCGCGAGATCGAGGCCGCTCAAGGCCATCGCGGCGGCATACCCCATGCCATGGCTCGCGAGCTGCATCTGGTAGACGCGTTGCCAGACGCCGACGACGTTCATCGCATCCATGCCGACGACGAGCTCGGAGATCGTGGTATCGATCAGCTTGGCGATCGCGCCCGGGCAGCGGCCGTGATGGGCTTCGCCCCATCCGGTGAGGCCTTGATCGGTGGTGACTTTGACCAATACCGCGTCGCGCTTGACGGCGCGGCCGATACCGAGCCTGACGTTCTGTCCCTCCGGCACGCGGTAGGAGATCGGGACGGCTTTGATCGATGTAATGCGCATGTTGGGGACCTCATGCCGCCTTGTAGGCGGGATTGACGAGATTGAGCGGTTGTTCGCCGCGCAGGATACGAAGCATTTCCTCGGCTGAGCCGACGGCCATCGCTCGGCCGCTGGTGGCGGTGATGCCCGCGGTATGCGGCGTCAGCAACAGGTTCGGACAATCGAACAGGACGTCGTTCGACGGCAAGGGTTGCACGTCGAACACGTCGAGCGCCGCACCGCCGATCTTCTGCGACTTCAGCGCGTCGATCAGCGCAGGCGTCTCGATCACGGCGCCGCGCGAGACGTTCACCAGCAGGGCAGACGGCTTCATCCGGCCGATCAGGTCGCGGCTGACCATGCCTCTTGTCTCGTCGGTCAGCGCGCAGCACACCGCGATGGCATCGCTGCGGGCGAACAGGTCTGCGAGCGAGACTTCTTCGATACCGGCGGGCAGCGATCCCTTGCGGCGCGAGGTGCCGAGCACTTTCATCCCAAAGCCGCCACGTGCGATACCTGCGAGGTGACGGCCGATAGTGCCGACCCCGAGGATACCGAGCGTTGTCGTGCTGAGTTCGGTAAAGCTGTCAGCCGCCGGGCGCGCGGTATTCCAGCCATCGCTGCGCAAGCTTTTGTCCAGGCGGTAGAGCGGCCGGCGCAGATACATCAAGGCCGACATCACATATTCGGCCACCGCGTTGGTATTGCTTCCCGGCAGGTTGGCCACCGCTATGCCGTGCGCGGTGGCGGCGGCGACCGGGATGAAGTCGAGGCCGACGCCGTGGCGGACGATGCCCTTGAGGCGCGGCGCATGATCGACGATATCGTCGGGCAGCTTGGCGCGCACGATGATGCCATCGGCATCCCCAGCGAAATTACGCAAGGTTTCCGGACGTGCGTCGGGCGGGACGATCAGACTGACATGCGGCGCGAGAATCGCCTCGCCGTCGGGATGCATCGCATTGGTCAAGAGGACGGTTGGTTTTTCAGGCATCTGGCGCGGATCCTTCGATGACGGGATTTCGCAGTCGGCCAAGGCCTTCGACCTCGACTTCGACGGTCGAGCCTGGCGTGAGCCACGCCGGCGGTTTGTGCAGGGCGGCGACGCCGGCCGGTGTGCCTGTTGCGATGATGTCGCCGGGCTCGAGCGGCTGCAGGACGGACAAATAGGAGACGAGATCGGCGACGTCGAACAGCATGTCGCGCGTCGACCCGGACTGCAGCACACGGCCGTCGACCTTCAGCGATACCGCCAGCGCGTGAGGGTCCCTGACTTCATCGCGAGACGCGAGATACGGGCCAAACGGCCCAAACGTCGCAAAATTCTTGCCGCGATCGAAATGGCCGTCCGTCTTGATGATTTCGCTGGCGCTGATGTCGTTGAAGCAGCCATAGGCAACGACGTGATCGAGCGCCCGGTCCTTGCCGACCTTCTCGGCGCGGGTACCGATCACGGCAGCAAGTTCGGCTTCATAGGTGACGCCGCCGATTCCCGCCGGCAGAACGATCGCCTGTCCGGCCCCGGTAATCGTTCGCAGCGCTTTCATGAACAGCACCGGCTTCTCCGGCGGTGGCATGCCGCGCTCGGCCAGCGCATCGCGGTAGTTATGTGCAATGCCGAAGATCCGTCGCGGCGCGGGCAGCGGCGCGGTCAGTGTGACGGAAGCGATGGAAAGTTTTGCTTCCTCTGCAAGGCGGTGCGCGCGGATTCGTTCGACGACGTCGGGAAGGCCGGCCTCGATCAAAGCAAGCATTTGCGGCGCAACGCCTCGCAGCGCCTCGCGCATCGACGGATGCGCGAGATCGACGACCTGGTCGTTGTGGCCGGCGCCATTCCCGAGCAGCACGCCCGCGCGGACAAAACCCTGCTTGCTGAAGCTGACGAATTTCATGCTTGTAGCAACCTGTTCAGGCGACGCGGTAGCGATCGAGCACGCCGCGATCGATCTCGATGCCGAGACCGGCGCGGTGCGGGACAGCAATCGTGCCCTTGACCTGGCGGATCGGCTCGACGGCCAAGTGATCGCGGAACGGATTTTCCTCCTGCTCGAATTCCAGCATCGGCGGCATTGGGAACAGGCTCTGCGGCTGGTTTGGTATAGACGCCAGGAAGTGGATGGTGGCGGCGAGACCGACCACGGAACCCCATGCATGTGGCACGCATTCCACGCCATGTATCGAGGCCAGCGCCGCGATTTTCTTGCATTCGGTAATACCGCCCGCCGCGCAGACGTCAGGCTGTACGATATCCATCGCCTTGCGCACAATGGCGTCGCGAAAACCCCAGCGGGTGAACTCGTTCTCGCCACCCGCCACCGACATGTCGAGCGCGCGCGACACCTCGACATAGCCATCGATGTCCTCCGGCGAGATCGGCTCCTCGAACCATTCGATATCGAGTTCTTCCAGCTTGCGGCCAAGCCGGATCGCGGCGGGAACGGTAAGGCAATGATTGGCGTCGACCATCAGCTTGACGTCGGGGCCGATGGCCTCACGCACCGCCTTGACGCGATCGAAATCGCGCTTGATCGAACCGAGGCCGATCTTCATCTTGATCGCCCTGAACCCTTTTCTGACGTAGGCCGAGGCTTCCTCGACCGCCTCGTCGACCAGCCGGTCCATGTCGGTGAAGTAAAGCCCGGTGGCATAGGCATCGACTTCGGTGCGGAACGCACCGCCGATCAATTTGTGAACCGGCTTGTTGCAGGCCTTGCCGACGATGTCCCACAGCGCGAGGTCGATGCCGCTGATCGCGGCGATCGACATGCCCTTCGGGCCGTAATCCTTGATCCGATTATAGAGATCCTCCCAGATCACCTCGACGTCGAACGGATCGCGGCCGATCACGCGCGGCGCCAACTGGGTGTCGATGAAGGCCTTGGCGACGGCAGAGGGGCCGTAGCATTCGCCCCAGCCGACGATGCCGTCATCGGTCTCGATCTCGACCAGGCAGGTGCCGCGGGTCTTGTAAAGCCAGCCGCGCGAGGAGGTGAAGGGCCGCGCGACCGGAGCTGCAACGACGTGACAGGTGATTTTCTTGATGGACAAGCGCTTAGGCCTTTGTCTTGTTGTGAGGAGGGCAGGGCGGCGAGGCGCCGGTTATTCTTTCTGGTCCTTCGGGAAGACCTGCGCTGCCACGGTGCCGAGCGCGTTGGCGACGCTGTCGACTTCCTTGGTCAGGGCATCGCCGGTGAGATCGTCGACGAGGAACGCGTTCTTCTTGGAAAATTCCTTGAAGCGCGGAT
This sequence comes from Bradyrhizobium australiense, assembly GCF_013114825.1. Lineage (GTDB taxonomy): Bacteria > Pseudomonadota > Alphaproteobacteria > Rhizobiales > Xanthobacteraceae > Bradyrhizobium > Bradyrhizobium australiense. The sequence goes on from NZ_JAAVLX010000011.1 coordinate 67,247, forward strand.
CCTGGATGGCCGCGCGGAAGGCGGTGATGAGCTTGGTCTTGACATCGGCGGGAAGGCCGGCCGGCGCGACTACATAGGCCATCTGCACGACGGGACCGAATGGGAAGACGTCGTATCCCCTGTCCTTGAAGGTCGGTACATCCGGAAACATCTCCAGTCGCTCATTGGCGAAGATGCCAATCGGCTTGAGCAGGCCTTCCTGAATCTGCCCGATCGTTTCCGACGGCTTGAGCACGCCGGAAGTGACGTGCCCGCCGAGCAGGTCGGCGACCACCTTCGAGCCACCGGTGTAGGGCACGTTGACATAGTTGACGCCGGCAGCGCGCGCCGTCATCGACGCAAAGATGTGGTTGAGGTTGTAGTTGCCGGGCGTGCCGATCGTCACCTTGTCGGGATTGTCCTTCATCAGCTTGACGAAATCGTCGAGCGATTTCTGCTCGGCCTTGGTCGGCACCAGCAACATCAACGGATCGGTCGAGACGCGGGCGATGTGGGTGAACTGCGCATTGGTGAGCGGCGTCTTGCCCTGCGCGATCAGCGCCAGCGTCGAACTGGTGCCCATGCCGATCGTGTAGCCGTCGGGGGTTGCTGTTGCCACGCGGCGCATGCCGATCGTGCCGGTGGCGCCGGCCACGTTCTCGATCACGAGCTTAATACCGTGTTCGCGCAGGATCGGATCGAGCGCCCGCACCGCGACATCGTTCGAGCCGCCGGCATTCCAGGGCACGATGAAGGTGACGTCCCGCGCAGGATAGGCGGATTGAGCCTCGGCGGCTGTGAACTGAAAACTGGCAATAGCGCACGCCAGAATAATCGAGCTCGGCTTGAGCATTGTTGTTTCCTTCCATTGTGTTGTTTGTTATAACAAACAACGTCGGGCGGTCAATAGACCGCCTTGCGAGGGAATTTGCGCCATGTCGCGCGCTGGGATAGCGAGCGTCCGATGACGACGGCATTGAAGCGAATCGAACGTGAGCCACTGTGGGATCTCGCGCACGCGCAGCTGCGCGATGCGCTGCTGGCCGGGAAGTTCGAGCCCGGCACGGTCCTGACCTTGCGCGCGCTGGCCGAAAGTTTTGGGACGTCGATTACGCCGGTACGCGACGCCGTCACCCGGCTGGTTGCGCAAGGTGTGCTGCAGCAGGGGCCGCGCAATTCGGCGATCGTGCCGAACCTGTCACGCAAGGAGCTCGCAGATCTGACGGTGGTGCGCTGCGCACTCGAAGGACGCGCGGCGCGGGAAGCCGCACTGCAACGGCACGACGACGCCACGCTGCGCCGTCTTGAAGAACGGCTTGCGACGATGCAGTCGCTGATCCAGGCGCGAAAGCTGGAAAGCTATCTCGAGCATCACCGGAAATTCCATTTCGGGATTTACGCGATGTCGGGCATCCCGCTGATGGTCGAGACCATCGAGAACATGTGGCTGCGGTGCGGCCCGGTGTTGTCCTTCGTGATCCCCGAATATGTCGTTCTGTTAAAAGGGTGGGACCATCACACCGCGTCGCTGAAGGCGATCATGGCGGGTGACGCTGATGGTGCAGAGCGTGAGATTGTCGCCGACATCAGCGAAGCCGCGCACTATCTTGCCGGTCTTGCAGATTCGAAGGGGCAAATAAGGCGGCCGTCCAGCTAGTTGGGCTTGCATTTAGAAAATCTCGCGGCCGACGTTCAGATCTTCCGTATCGTTGCACCTGGTGTCAAAGGACGAGGTTCAGCGGCTGCTGGGGGCATGCCTGATAACAGTAGAGAACGGCGGGAGGATACATGAAACAAACAAGAAACTGTGTCGAGATTTTGCGATAGTTTGCCTGGCCCTGAGGGCGTCTCGACTATTGCGATCTTGCCAATACCAATGGTCTGAACCGGAGAAAACGTAATGTCAGCGACTGTCCGACCGACCACCATGAAGGGGCCCGCAATTTTTCTGGCGCAGTTCATCGGCGATGCACAGCCGTTTGACAGCTTCGATGCCATCTGCGGCTGGGCCGCAGGACTCGGTTACAAGGGCGTTCAGGTCCCGACCTCCGATCCACGACTGATCGATCTCGACAAGGCTGCGGCCTCTCAGACCTATTGCGATGAAATTGCCGGCGTGGCCGCGAGCCACGGTCTCGTGATCACCGAATTGTCCACCCACCTGCAGGGACAGCTCGTCGCGGTCCACCCAGCCTACAACGAAGCCTTCGACGCTTTTGCACCGCCAGCAGTCAGGGGCAGGCCGAACGAACGTCAGATCTGGGCCATAAATCAAATGGTGAAGGCCGCGCAGGCGTCTCGCCGCCTCGGCCTCACCGGCAGCGTGAGCTTCACCGGCGCGCTGGCCTGGCCGTTTCTTTATCCCTGGCCGCAGCGGCCGCCGGGCCTGATCGAGACAGCGTTCGACGAACTCGCGCGTCGCTGGCGTCCGATCCTCGATGCATATGAGGAAGTGGGCGTCGACCTCTGCTACGAAATCCATCCAGGCGAGGACGTATGCGACGGCATTACCTTCGAGATGTTCTACGAGCGCACCGGCAATCACCCCCGTTGCGCGATCAACTACGATCCGTCCCATTTCGTCCTGCAGCAACTGGACTATCTGGCCTTCGTCGACATTTACGCCGAGCGCATCCGCGCCTTCCATGTCAAGGACGCGGAGTTCAATCCGACCGGGCGGCAGGGCGTCTATTCGGGCTTCCAGCCTTGGATCAATCGCGCCGGGCGCTTTCGCTCGCTTGGTGACGGGCAGGTTGACTTCAAGGCGATCTTCTCGCGGCTGGCCGCCATTGGTTTCGACCGGTGGGCGGTGCTGGAGTGGGAGTGCTGTTTGAAGAACGCGGAGGACGGCGCGCGCGAAGGCGCCGCCTTTATCCGCGACCACATCATCCGCGTTACCGAGCGAGCCTTCGACGACTTCGCCGGCGGCACCAGCGACGAGAGGCAGATCCGACGAACATTGGGCCTCATTTGAGCGCCGGAATAAATTGACAGGAGCGTGCGACATGGCTGAGCCACGCATTCGACTTGGAATGGTAGGCGGTGGGGAAGGCGCCTTCATCGGCGCCGTCCACCGTATCGCCGCGCGCTTGGACAACCGTTACGAACTCGTCGCTGGCGCGCTTTCGGCCTCGCCCGATAAAGCGATCCGATCGGCGGCGGCTATCGGCCTTGGGGCCGATCGATCCTATCCTGACTATGGGACCATGGCGCAGGCCGAGGCTGCGCGAACAGACGGTATCGAGGCGGTCGCGATCGTTACCCCAAACCATATGCACGCACCTGTCGCCGACACCTTCCTGGATGCGGGTGTTCACATCATCTGCGACAAACCGTTGACAACTACCCTTGAGGAGGCGCGCCGCTTGCGCGACAAGGCACGCGCGAGCGGACTGATATTTGCCGTCACCTATAATTATTCCGGTTATCCGCTTGTCCGCCATGCACGCTTGATGATTCAGGGCGGCGAACTCGGCGCGATCCGGATCGTGCAGGTCGAATACCCGCAGGATTGGCTGGCCGATCCGCTTGAGGCTGCGGGCCAGAAGCAGGCCGACTGGCGCACCGACCCAGCGCGCTCGGGTGCTGGCGGCTGCGTCAGCGACATCGGTACCCATGCATATCAGCTGGCGCATTTTGTCACCGGGATGATGCCTGAGCAGATTCTGGCCGAGGCGACGATCTTCGTGCCGGGCCGCCGTGTCGATGACAACGTGCAAGTCCTGCTGCGTTACGGGAACGGCGCGCGGGGCGCATTATGGGCTAGCCAGGTTGCACCCGGAAACGATAACGGGCTGCGATTACGGATCTTCGGCGAGAAGGGCGGCTTGGATTGGCGGCAGGAAGAGCCGAACCTTCTCACCTGGTCGCCGCTCGGTGACGCACCACGATCGATCCGCCGCGGCACAACGTCCATGAACGCCGCCGGTCAGCGCGTCAATCGTATTCCAGCCGGCCATCCTGAGGGATACCTGGAAGCGTTCGCGACGATTTATACCGAAGTGGCCACAGCTATTGTGGCCAGTCGTACCGCTTCCCTTGCCGACCCGGGGCTGACCTTTCCAACGATTGAAGATGGCTTTGCCGGTGTTGCGATGGTGGACGCCGTCCTGCGCTCGAGCACAGCCGGAGGGGTCTGGATGCCGGTTGAATTGTGAAAGCGCCGACCACACCATCGTCCCTGTTACATGGGTGTGCGGAGGCCACTTATAATGCGAGGTCTGCGTCGTGACGGAGATGGGGCTACTCGGTGGGAGGGAACGAATGGTCGCCTGGAGTTATCGTAGAGCGACGCTCTGCGACGTGCCTCGCGATCACCTTCGATACCCGTCAAATCGCACGACGGCCTCTGCGGAATCGAGCTCACGAAAGTTGACTATCTCCGCCACGCTCCCCTCCAGCTCTGCGATCGTTCGTTCTTAGGATCGGCCTTGCAGCGTGAAATGGGGGAAGGGGAGTATATCGGCAGCGACCAACACTCGAACCCCAACGCCTTTGAGTTGTCTGGACTGCGCCGAACTCGCTGGTGCGGCATTCCGACAGGAGGAAATTAAACTGCCGGTTCAATGTAGGTTTAACGACACGTTTGTCGGAATAGCCCTTGATTTTCCTGCGAAATCACACGCCTCTTAATCAGCGGGTCCCAGGTTCGAGCCTTGGTGCGCTCACCAAACATATCAAGACCTTAGCCAGAGAAACCGTTTGAGGAAACCGAACTAAAGCGGTTTTTCAAACGGTGTTTTTCTGTGAGGCGCGAACAGCTCTCGATAATGTGACTGACAGCCCGCTGCTAAGATAAAGGCAGTCGGTTTGGCTGTATCCCTGACGACGTTCCTTCAGCCCTGACGCGGCTACGCGATCGGGCAACGGACGAATTTCTCGACCGTGCCGTCGAGAAACATTCGCTCGAGATGATGGCCTGCCCCTTCGACACGACTGCGCGCGAACCGCGGCGTGTCGCGGCTTAGCCTGGAGCCGGCTCGTGGCACTCATTCCAGCCGCGTACGCACTCTATCAGGCACACCGATTTGTCCCCCTTCGCCCGTTCGAGGGCGTTTATGAAGGAATCCCAGCAGCTTGTTCTGAGCCTTGATCTGACGAGCCGCTAAGGCGCGCGCCCCCAATGCGTTGTCAGGTCTACGGGCGTCGTTTCCTCAAGATGAGTTGCGTACCTCAAAGAACCTCTGCTAGCCTTCAGCCCATGAAGGAGCCGGACGCCAACAGCCCTCTCACGCTCAGGGACATCGCCCGCCAGGCTGGCGTCAGCCTCGCCACGGTCGATCGCGTCCTGCACAACCGTCCCGGCGTGCGGCCGGACACGGTCCGCCGGGTCAAGGAGACGATCGCCCGCAACTCCTTTCAGCCGCATGTGGCCGGCGCCGAGCTCGCCCGTGGCCGTTTCAGGCGCTTCGCCTTCGTGATGCCGTCGGGGCCGAACCTGTTCATGCAGCAGATCCAGTCCTATCTCGGCGAGATGTCGGGCTGGCTGTCGGCCCGCCGCCTCGCGGTCGAGATGGTCGCGACCGACGTGTTCGACGCCTTCGTTCTCGCGAGCTCGCTAGAGGCCCTTGCCGGCGAGTATGACGGCGTCGCGGTCGTCGCGCTCGATCATCCGAGCGTGCGGGCCGCCATCAACGATCTCGTCGATGGCGGCGCCAAGGTGGTGACGCTGGTCTCTGATGTGCCGTCGTCGCGCCGCCATCATTATGTCGGCATCGACAATATCGCCGCCGGGCGCACCGCCGGCGCGCTGGTCGGCCGCCTCGTTGGTCCGCGATCCGGCAAGGTCGCGATCGTCGCCGGCTCGCAAGGCCTGCGCGACCATGCCGAGCGCATCTTCGGCTTCAATCAGGTGATGGCGTCGGAGTTTCCTGGGCTTAACGTGCTGCCCGTGCTCGAAGGGCGCGACGAGGACGAGCGCTCGGAACAGCTCATGTCGCGTCTGCTCGGCAAACATCCTGACGTCGTCGGCCTCTACAATGTCGGCGCCGGCACGCCAGGCGTTGCCAAGGCCCTGATCGATTCCGGTCGCGAGAAGCAGGTGGTGTTCGTCGGACACGACGTCACCGTGCTGACGCGCAAGCTCTTGTTGCAAGGCGTGATGGATGCGGCGATCTCGCAAAACCCGGGACACGAGGCCCGCGCCGCCGTGCGCGTGCTGCTCGCGCTCGCCCGCGGCGAGCCGATCCTGAGTGAACAAGAGAAGATCCGGATCGACATCGTGATGCGGGACAATCTGCCATAGCCTGTAGAACGATTTGCAAGGCGGCCCGATGTGGGAAAAGGCGACAAAGATCGCCAACCGGGCCGGAAGGGAGGACGACGACGTGTATCTCGGGGTGGACATCGGCACATCCGGTGTGAAGGCGTGAACGAGGCTGGCGCAATCGTCGCGACAGCCGCGCGCGAGCTTGCGTTCTCGCATCCCGCACCGCTGTGGTCCGAGCAGGATCCGGACGCCTGGGGTGATGCAGCGATCGGCGCCATCGACGATCTCGCATCCGTTCATCCGCGCGTCGTCGCGCAGGTGCGTGGCATCGGTCTCTCCGGTCAGATGCATGGCGCTACCTTGCTTGGCGAGGACGGCCGTCCGCTGCGTCCGGCAATCCTGTGGAATGACGGCCGGTCCCATGCCGAATGCGAGAGGCTCGAGGGCCGCTGTCCCTCGCTCCACGCTATCGCTGGCAATCTCGCGATGCCAGGCTTCACCGCGCCAAAGCTGCTCTGGGTGGCCCGCCATGAGCCCGAGATCTTCGATCGGGTGGCAAAAGTGCTGCTGCCAAAGGCCTATGTGCGCTACCGCCTGACCGACGAGATGGTCGAGGACATGTCGGACGCCGCCGGCACGCTCTGGCTCGATGTCGGTCAGCGCCGCTGGTCTGCGTTGCTGCTACATGTCACGGGGCTCGATCTTCACCACATGCCGCGCTTGGTCGAAGGCAGCGAGATCAGCGCGGCACTCGCTCCCGAGTTTTCGAAGCGCTGGGGCATGACGAACGATGTCATGGTTGCCGGCGGTGCGGGGGACTGTGCCGCGAGCGCGATCGGGCTCGGCGCCATCACGCCTGGCGATGCGTTCCTGTCGCTGGGAACTTCAGGCGTCGTGTTTCGTGTCACTGACAGTTTTGCGCCGGCGCCCGCGTCGGCTGTGCACGCCTTCTGTCATGCGCTTCCGGGTCTCTGGGACCAGATGGGCGTGATGCTGGCGGCGGCCGCCTCGCTCGCCTGGCTTTCAGGCGTGATGGCGACGCCTGCCGCCGCGCTGCTGGCGCCGCTCGGCGAGACCGTCCGCGGACCGAGCCCGGTCAAGTTCCTTCCCTATCTCAATGGCGAGCGCACGCCACACAACGACGCTGCTGCCAGCGGCGGGTTCGTGGGTCTTCGCGGCGCGACAGGGCGCGATCAGATCGTCCAGGCCGTGCTCGAAGGCGTGGCCTTCGCCGCGCGCGACAACCTCGCGGCGCTCGGCAACGCCAGCTCCGCGATCACGGAGTTCGATCTTGTGGGCGGCGGCTCGCGCTCGGCGCTGTGGGCCCAGATCTGCGCCGATGTGCTCGGCATTCCTGTCCACCGCGTCGAGGAGGGCGAGTTCGGTGCAGCGCTTGGCGCTGCACGGCTCGGCCGGCTTGCTGCAACCAACGAAAACCCTGCGCAGATCTGCACGCGTCCGCGGCGGCTTGCGAGCTTCACGCCGCGTGCGTCTGCCGAAGCCGCCTACGATGAAGCCTATCACCGGTGGCGAAAACTATATCCCGCGCTGAAGGAGTTCTCCCTGTGAACGTGTCACCCAAATTTTTCGGGGCGAGTGCGCCGGTCGCCTACGGCGGCAAGGACGCCGAAAGCCCGCTCGCGTTCCGCTGGTACGACAGGGATCGCGTCGTGCGCGGACGGCGGCTCGAGGATCACCTGCGTTTCGCGGTCTGCTACTGGCACTCGTTCTGTTGGCCCGGCGGCGATCCCTTCGGCGGCGAGACATTCCTGCGGTCCTGGCATCGTGGCGCGGACATGATGGCGCTGGCACGGGCCAAGGCCGATATCGCCTTCGAGCTGTTCCGCCTGCTCGATGTGCCCTTCTTCACCTTCCACGACGTCGATGTCGCGCCGGAAGGCGCCTCGCTTGCCGAATCCGTAGCCAACCTCAACGCCATTGCCGCTCTCTTCGAACAGAAGATGGCGTCTTCCAAGGTGCGTCTACTCTGGGGTACGGCCAATCTGTTCACGCATCGCCGCTACATGGCCGGCGCAGCGACCAATCCGGATCCGGACATTTTCACCTATGCCGCCGGCCAGGTACGGGCTGCGCTCGAGGTGACTCACCGTTTGGGCGGGCAGAACTATGTGCTCTGGGGCGGACGCGAAGGCTACGAGACGCTGCTCAACACCGACATCAAGCGCGAGCTCGACCAGCTCGGCCGCTTCGTCTCGCTGGTCGTCGAGCACAAGCACAAGATCGGTTTCAAGGGACCGATCCTGATCGAGCCGAAGCCGAAGGAGCCGACCAAGCATCAATATGATTTCGACGTCGCCACATGCTACGGGTTCCTCCAGCGCTATGACCTTCTGAAAGATGTCAAGCTCAACATCGAACAGAACCATGCCATCCTTGCCGGCCATTCGTTCCAGCACGAGATCGGGCTGGCCCAGGCGCTCGGTGTGTTCGGCTCGCTCGACATCAACCGCGGTGACGATCTGCTCGGCTGGGATACCGACCAGTTCGCGATGAACGTGCCGGAGCTGGCGCTGGCGTTCCACGATATCCTGAAGGCCGGCGGCTTCACGACGGGCGGTCTCAATTTCGACGCCAAGATCAGGCGGCAATCGATCGATCCGGACGATCTGATCCACGCCCATGTCGGCTCGATGGACGCCTGCGCGCGGGCGTTCCTTGCCGCCGCCGACATGCTCGATGCCGAGGCGCTGACGATGCCGGTTGCGGAACGTTACGCCGGATGGGCTGATGCCGAGGGACGCGCGATCCTCGCTGGCCAGCGTTCGCTTGCCGATCTTGCTGATCGCGCGCTGGCACCCGGTTTCGATCCACAGCCGCGCTCAGGTCGTCAGGAATATCTGGAATCACTGGTCAACCGGTACGTCTGAACGAGGCCGAGCATGGAAACCGCAGGTGCAGCCGGGCAACCGGTTCTGGAATTGACAGGGATCGGCAAGGAGTTCGGCGCGATCCGCGCGCTGCACGGCGTCGACATGCAGGTCTTCCCCGGCGAGGTGGTCGGCCTGATGGGCGACAACGGTGCGGGCAAGTCGACACTCGTGAAAATCATCGCCGGCAACTTCCGCCCCACCCATGGCGAGGTCCGCTTCGACGGCAACGCGGTCCATTTCTACCGTCCCATCGATGCTCGTGCAGTCGGTATCGAGGTCGTCTATCAGGACCTGGCGCTCGCCGACAATCTCACGGCGGCGGCCAATGTCTTCCTTGGCCGCGAGCTCAAGCGCAAATTCGGCCCGTTCGCCTTCCTCGATCACAATGCGATGGCGGCGCGCGCGCTGGAGCTGTTCGGCGAGCTGCGCTCCGAGACGAGACCGCATGATCTCGTCAAGCAGATGTCGGGCGGCCAGCGCCAGGCGGTTGCGATCGCACGCACCCGCCTGTCGAACGCCAAGCTCGTGATGATGGACGAGCCGACCGCGGCGATCTCGGTCCGCCAAGTCGAGCAGGTCCTGGGCCTGATCCATCGGCTGAAAGAGCAGGGCGTCGCCGTCATGCTGATCTCCCACCGCATGCCCGACGTCTTCGCGGTCTGCGACCGCGTCGTCGTCATGCGCCGCGGCGAGAAGCGGGCGGATAAGTCGATCCGTGATACCAGTCCCGAGGAAATCACTGCCCTCATCACCGGCGCGAAGGAGGCTGCGTGATGGCTATGCCCCTGGAATCCCCGATCTCCTTCACCAATATCGGCCGTATCAGGTGGTGGCAGCGCGGCATCTTTGCGTCCCAAACCGGCTACGTTCTGCTGGCGCTGCTGGGGCTACTGATCGTCATGCATTTTGCGAGCCCTTACTTCTTCACGCAGGGCAACATGCAGAACGTGGCGAAGAACTTTTCCTTCATCGCCATTGCCACCCTCGGCATCACCTTCGTGATCATCACCGGCGGCATCGATCTCTCGGTGGGATCGATGATGTGCTTCTCCGCCATGATCACATCCATGGTGATGTCGGGCCTGTCGACGCCGGGCATGCCCGGCGCGTTCCTGTTCGTGCATCTGGCTGCGGACGGCAAGACCGTGGTCGCCAATGTACCGGGGCTGATCCTGCTTGTCTCGATCCTGGCGGGACTTGTCACCGCACTGATCGTCGGGCTCGTCAACGGCTTCTGCATCACCGTGCTCGGGCTGTCGCCCTTTGTCACCACGCTCGGCATGCTCTCGATCGTCCGCGGTCTCGGCTATGTCGTCTCTAACGGGCGCGGCAGCTTTCCGGGCGGACCAGATGCCGACTATTTCTACGCGCTGACATCGGGCGATCTGTTCGGCGTACCGGCCCCATTCATCTATCTGGTGATCCTCGCGGCGGTAATGGCGATCGTGCTGCACCACACGAGCTTCGGCCGTCATGTCTTCGCGCTCGGCGGCAACGAGAAGGCGGCGGAATTGACCGGCATCCCGGTCGTACGGGTCAAGATCGAGGTCTACGTGATTTGTGCGCTGGCCGCAGGGCTGCAGGGCATCATCATCTCGGGCTGGCTGGGGTCTGCGCCCGCGAACATGGCGACATCCTACGAGCTCAACGTGATCGCGGCGGCGGTCATCGGCGGCGCCAATCTCGCGGGAGGCGTCGGCGGCCCGCTTGGGGCCATCGTCGGCTGTGTGCTGCTCGAGGTGATCCGCAACGGCCTCGTGCTCGCGCAGGTCAGCTCCTACTGGCAGCAGACGCTCGTGGGCGTGATCATCATCCTGGCCGTGCTAGTCGACCGCATCCGCTCACGCATCGCTTGAGGTTACTCCGGGAGGCAACGAACACATCGTCTATCCGCCTTCTGGAGCATTCAATTCAAAAGGATAGGCACAAGAGTGTGGAGGGAGCCAATGAGGAAGATACTTCTCGCCGGCATGGCCATCGCGATGATGGCGACACCGGCATTCGCCCAGACCTACAAGTTCGTGATCGTGCCCAAGGCGATGAACAATCCGTTCTTCGACGTCGCGCGCGACGGTTGCCTGAAGCGCGCCAAGGAGCTCGGTAACGTCGAATGCATTTATAAGGGGCCGGTCGAGCATGAGCCGGCGACGCAGGCGCAGATCATCCAGGATTTCATTACGCAAAAGGTGGATGGACTTGCGATTTCGGTCGCGGATGTCGCGGCGATGACCAAGTCGATCGAGGCGGCGACCGCGGCCGGTATTCCCGTCATCACCTTCGATGCGGATGCGCCCGGCTCCAAGCGCATCGCCTATATCGGCACCAACAACAAGGACTTCGGCCTCGCGCTCGGCAAGCAATTGCTGCAGCTCAAGCCTGAGGGCGGCAAGTATGCCGTCGTCTCCGGTGGTCCGGGCGCCAAGAACCTCGCCGAGCGCGTCGATGGCGTGCGCGAGGCGCTCAAGGGCTCGAAGTGGGTCGAGGTCGCGGGCTCGCCGACCTTCTGCAATGACGATCCTGCGCTCGCGGTCCAGCAGATGGCGGACCTGCGCACCGCGACGCCCGACTTGGGGGCGATCGTGCCGGTTGGCGGCTGGCCGATGTTCGCGCCCGAAGGCTACAAGGCCTTCGTCAACAAGAACAAGAAGGACATCGACGCTGGCAAGCTGACGCTCGTCGTCGCCGATACGCTGAAGATGCAGCTTGAGCTCTTGCGCGACGGCTACTCCAACGCCCTTACGGGACAGCGCCCGTTCGAGATGGGCGAAAAGGCGATGGATGTCCTGCTCGCGATCAAGAAGGGCGAGAAGGTTCCCGAGATCGTCTACACCGGCCTCGATCTCGTCACCAAGGAGAACGTCGCTCAACTGTTGAAGTAGGAACGTTCGCAGCCCCAACGTTCCTGCGCTACACTCCCTCTCCCGCTTTGCGGGGGAGGGAGTGCTGCTTTCGGCCTTGGAAGTTCATCGGAATGAAGCGCGCGCGGCTTGCGGATGGGCTCGATGCCACGGCGATCGACCTTGGCCGCGCCAAGAATCGCCGCGTTGAATTGATACCACAGTAGTTTCGCGCTGCGTGGATCTCGATCGGTCACAACAATGGAAGAGAATGCAAGTGTATCACATAGGTTTGGCCGGCGAGGATGGCCGAAGCGGCGATGGTTCGGCCGAACCACGCGCCGAGAGGCAATCCCAAGGAATACCGCATTCATATCCGTTGCTCGTTCGTGATTATGGTCTGGCGACGGCGCTGGGGTTGCTGGTCAAGACTTTGCCTTATGCCCTCGCGCGGTGAGGAGTTTGGTGGCAGCGGCCGCAGCGTGCGTCGTCTGGTCGGGATCGGCGCAGGAGGCGCGGTATGGCTCGCTGTACACATCTCCATGATATTCGGCGTCTGCTGGCTTTTTGGTATTGTCCTTGCCGGTGGACGGATCTGGGCAACAGTCCTGCGATATGTGCCCCAAAGTGCGGGCCACTTAATGCCCTTCGTGAAGGGCCGGACACCGGATACGAGTCTTGCAATCTCCTGGCTTCGAATTGACTTCCGCTCGGGCCCTGTCGGTGGCAAAATCACCATGCAGCGGGTGGATACGGCTTGCAGTTGCAGGGTTTTCCTGTGAGCGGAAGTAGTGCAGTGGCAGGCAAGCTGAAGAAAACGCGCACCAACATAACTGGGCAATGGCCAGGAAAGAGCAGGTCCATATGAACCCGGTGCTCACAGTGCCACGCCGTGCTCTTGGCCGGACGCGGCTTGAGGTTTCAGTCCTGGGATTCGGAACCGCGCCGCTTGGCGATCTCTACGCGCAACTGGACGACGAAACGGCCATCGATGCGGTGAGCCGCGCGTTCGAGCTGGACATCAATCTCCTCGATACTTCCCCGCTCTATGGAAATGGACTTGCCGAACATCGCTGCGGCGCCGCGCTCAGGCGCGTGTCGCGCCAGGACATCGTGGTTTGCACCAAGGTCGGTCGCTGGATGGATCCGTTTCGCGGGCGAGACGACAGTTCCGGCTTTATAGGAGGGTTGCCGCACCGGGCGGTGGTCGATTATTCATATGACGGCACCATGCGATCGGTCGAGCAGTCGCTGTTGCGGCTAGGGACCGACCGGCTGGACCTGTTGCTGATCCACGACGTTGACGTCTGGACTCACGGCATCGACGTCATTGAGCAGCGGTTTCGAGAAGCGATGACTGGCGCGTACGTGGCGCTGGACCGGCTTCGTGGAGAGGGCGTGGTCGCGGGCATCGGAATCGGCGTGAACGAGGCCGAGATGTGCGTGCGTTTCGCGCAAGCCGGATCGTTCGACACCATGCTGCTCGCCGGGCGCTATTCCTTGCTGGAACAGCCAGCGTTGGCGCACTTTCTGCCGCTGGCCCAGCAACAGGGAATTGGCGTGCTGCTCGGCGGCGTATTCAATTCAGGAATTCTGGCGACCGGCGCGGTGAGGGGTGCCAAGTACAATTACAGGGATGCTCCACCCGAGATCCTGGCAAAAGTGGCGCAGATCCAACGCGTCTGTGATGCGCACAACGTGGCGCTGCCAACCGCGGCACTGCATTTTGCGCTGGGTCATCCAGCTGTGGCGAGCGTTGTGCTTGGGGGCCAGAGTCCGAGGGAGGTCGAGTCCAATGTGACGGCGCTGTCCAGGAAGGTGCCGACGGCGCTTTGGGCCGATCTGAAGGCGGAGCGTTTGCTGGACTCGGAAACGCCCGTTCCGTTATCGGAACCCGGCTGATGCGGATCGATGCGCATCACCATTTGTGGACTCTCGCTCGGGGCGATTATGGTTGGCTGACGCCAGCGCTCGCGCCGATCTTCCGTGACTTTTCCCTCTCGGACCTGGCGCCGCACCTGGCCGCCGCGAAGATCGACGGGACGATTCTGGTGCAGGCTGCATCGACCGAGGCGGAGACGACCTTTCTGCTCGATATCGCGGAGAAGGCGCAGCTGGTGCGAGGCGTGGTTGGCTGGATCGATTTCGACGCAGCCGACGCCATGGCACGCATTGATGCACTGGCTGGGCGCGAACTTTTGGTCGGACTGCGGCCGATGGTGCAGGACCTTCCCGATGACGATTGGCTGCTTCGCCCGGCATTGGCGCCGCTATTGGCGGCCATGGCACGAAACAGCCTGGTATTCGATGCGTTGGTGCTGCCGCGGCATTTGCCGCGCCTGCTGCGGCTCGCCGATGATCACCCGGATCTGCAATTCGTGCTCGACCATTGCGCCAAGCCGCGGCTTGCAACCGGCGAGCTTGCGGTATGGCAGGACGATATCGCCTCGCTCGCCGAACGCCCCAACATCGTCTGCAAGCTATCGGGATTGGCGACAGAGGCGCCACCGGACTGGCAAGTTGCGGATCTACGAAAAGCGGTGGATCACGTCGTTGGGTGCTTCGGGCTACACCGGCTGCTGTGGGGAAGCGACTGGCCGGTGGTCAATCTGGCCGGAGGCTATGAAAAATGGTTTGCCGCCGCCGAAGTCCTGCTGGCCGGTGTGTCTCCGGATGAAAAGGCAGCAGTCTTCGGCGGTAATGCGGCGCGCATCTATCTCTCAAGCCGGGGGCGCCATGTTGAGTCCGGGGCCATCTGACCGCCCGGCTATTTTCCCGCGCCCGTCGTCAGACCACTGACGATGTAGCGTTCAAGGAATATTCCGACGATGACGAGCGGGGCGATTGCCGCTGTCGACAGCGCTGCCATCGACCACCAGTTGATGCCTTGCGACCCAGTTTGGCTGGCCACCATGACGGGTAGGGTTTTGGCGTCGGTACTCGTCAGCAGCGCTGCGAAGAAGTACTCGTTCCAGCACAACACAAGCGAGAGGATGAACGCCGCAGCCATCCCGGGGACGGCCAGCGGTAATATGATGCGAAGGAAGGCGCCCCAGGTTGAAAGCCCGTCGACGAAAGCGGCCTCATCGAGCTCGATCGGGATCGAATTGAACTGGTCGCGCATGATCCAGATCACGATCGGCAGCACCGTCAAGGTGTAGAGCAGGATCAGACCAAATCTGGTGTCGAGCAGAGACAACGCCTTGTAAAGCACCAGGAACGGCAGCGCGAGGACGACCGGCGGCAGGATCAGTTGCGACATGAAGAAGAAGAGGATGTCGTCGTTGCGCATCCATGCAAACTTATAGCGGAAGCGGCTCAAACCATAAGCTGCCAGTGACCCGAGAATGAGAGCCAAGATCGACGCACCGACCGATGTGATGATGCTGTTTGCGAATCGGCTCACGAACTCGCTTCGGGCAGTAGAGATTCCGAAAATCGTATCCGGTGACAGGCCGAGCGAACGCCAGCCTTTCCAATCCGGCTGAAAGTCTACCCAGGGGACCAGGTGGCCTTGCGTGACGTCGATCGCCGATTTGAATGAGGTCGTGACGGTCCAATAGATCGGAAACAGGCAAACGAACGACCAGAACAGTAATGCAGCATAGATCAAGACGCGCGATGCGATCCGGTTGGTCCGCGCCGCTGCGCCGCGCTTTCGGCCGCGCTTCGATTCCGATGTCAAGATGGCCAATCGAGCAACTCCTTCGAGCGATATCCGTCTACGCGACCTTCTGCGTCCAGCGCCTGGACAAGCGCAGCAGCAACGTGAGGAACAGGATGATCATGAGAAGATAGAACATCGCTAGCCCCGTGCCATATCCGACGTTCGAGCGGTCGCGGTACACGCGGTATATGAAGCTTGATACCGTATCGGTCGCGCCGCCGGGCCCTCCCGCCGTGACGTTGATCACGATGTCTGCGAGCTTCAATTTGAAGATGATCCGGATGATCAGGACGGTGATGCTCACCGGGAGCATGATCGGAAACGTGACATGCCAGAACGACTGCCAGCTGTTGGCGCCGTCGACCTTGGCGGCCTCCAGCACCTCCTTGGGCATCGCCTGCAGGCCTGCGAGCAGGATGATCATGATGAAGGGAATGGATACCCAGGCATCCATCACCTCGATGCTCAGCCACGCCGACCAGGGCGAGGCGAAGAACGCCGGATTGTCCCACCCCAGATAGCGCGCCAGCGTAGCCGCCGGGCCGAACCGATACTCCATGAGCGACTTTCCGATCATCCAGCTCACGGCTACCGGACTGAGCATCATCGGCAGCAGGAATACCACACGGAAGAGTTTTCGAGCACGGATCTGGCCGCTCAGCAGGAGGGCGAGTCCAAAGGCAATCGCATATTCGGCCAGCACCGCGATCGTGTAGAAGCCCATGTTGCCGAGTGCGTTCCAGTAATAGGTGTCGTGAAACAGTCCAATGAGATTGTTGAAGCCGCTGAAGCGGGGACCTTCAAGTGAACTGAGATTCCAATCCAGTGTGGCGATGTAGATTCCGAACATCGTCGGAAAGATCACGACCGCGATCGTGAAGAAAACGGCAGGCAGCAGAAACAGCGCCCGCAGCCCGCGTTCACCCCGGATGACCACGAGGCCGATTCCGATCGCAATGGCCCAAAGCAGGTAAGCAACAAGGACGGGGCGCCAATCTGCGAAGCCGATCGCCGTCGCGCCGGTCGCGTGCAGAAGCTGGACCAGGAGCAGGAGCAGGAATGCCAGCGAGGCCAGCACCACGATCGCGTATCCAGCATTCCGCCGACCGGCAAGGATGTGCCGAGACGCCGGCTTGGGCCGATCATCTACCTTCGAGTCAGCTAACGGCGATGAAGTCTGCATCAGAGTTGCAACCTCTATTTCAGACGTTGAACGATCAAAAGTCTTTCGGCTGGCGCTCGATGCGGCGCCAGCCGGAATGTGAGGCGGAGCCGAATGGAGCTACACGCCGAGAGACGCCTTATAGAGTGCAATCTGCTTCTCGCGGCCGATCTGGTCGGTCAGCTTTTCCCATGCGGCGGCGATGTTGTTCGCGCCGGTCTGCGCGTCAACTCTGCCGGCGAAGATCTTGGTCAGTTCGTCTTCCGCGATACTGTAATACTGGAAGATACCCGGAATGCGCGGTTCGACCGCGCGATTGGGATGATTGTAGGAAGAAAGCTGCGAGTTCAGATAGGACGTGATGTACTTCCGGTCATAGCCCGCCGCCACCCACTCATCGAAGTTGAAGTGGCTGGTCCGGTGCGCCTGGAAGCCCGATGGATACATGACCATCCAGAGCGAAAGGTCCTTGCCGCCAAGATGCGCTGCCGCACTCCAGGCCGCCCTGTGCTTGCGCTCGTCGCCTGCGACCCTTGCCATGACGTAGATGCCCCAGCCGAGATAGGCGCAGTTCGGCGCATGGTTTGGACCGCTTGCGAGCTTATCCCACTTGCCTGTCTTGGAATTGTAAACGTCTTCCGATCCAGGCAGGATGTCGAAGCCGACGACATCGCCGACCACGGAGGTGTCGCTTGCCTTCGCCACTTGGCCTATGTCTCCCCACCACGGAATCATCGAGCCGATGCCGGCCAGGAATTGCTGGAAGCCGGTGGTGTTGGGGTCTGCGTTGAGCTGATCAGCGGGCTCGGATGGCAACGCATCGATGACGTCCTGGATGGCGCGAACCCAGGCCGGATTGTTGATGCGCGGCTTCATCGTATCGATATCGAACAGCCAGGCCTTATCATCCGGATGCTTGGCATAGGCAGAGGCGCGGCTGGCAAGGAAATAGAAGCCGAAGCCGCCCCAGGGCTTGGGCGCATCGAGGTAGCCGTACGCGTTCTGGCCCTTGATCTTCTTGCCCTTGAGGAATTTTGTGACCGCCTGGACCTGCTGCCAGGTCTTAGGCACGCCCCATTCGCCTTGATTGCCGGCGTCCTTCCAGGCCTTGGCAAGAGCGGGATCGGAGAAGTAGTCGGTTCTGTAGTTGAAGTTGTGGCAATCGCCATCGATCGTTACGCGATAGGTCTTGCCGTTCCAGGTTCCGACGGGCGGCTTCAGATAGTCGACATAATCGTCGATATCGATCTGCTTCTTGACCCAGTCCGGCATCTCCGACGCCAACCCTTTGCCGCACACGTCTCCCTCGAATGGCGCGCCCATTTCGAGGATGTCGAAATCGACTGTGCCGGTCGCGATCGCTTGCTGCAGTCGCGGGTTGTAGTCGGCCTGAGCAAGGTCGATCCACGAAATCTTCGCACCCGTATAGGCCTCCCATGGTTTCAGGAACCCACGGAACAGCAGGTTGTGCAGATTCTGGTTGTTCAATCCCATGAAGGAGAGCTCGACGCCCTTGAATTCTCCTTCCTTGACACTGGCCTTGGTCGGGCCGAGGCAGAGTTCGCCGACCTTCTGCCAATCGGCATCGGTTGGCGCGCCTTTCCCAACGCCCGGAATCTGTGAGATCTGAGACCGCAGATTGCTCTGAGCCAAGGCAAGCTCAGAGAACGAGCCGAGCGCGCCTGTCGTCCCCAAGGCAGCGGCGCTGGCTGCTCCCTTCAGGACGGTACGCCGGTTCGGCTTCATTACGGAATGCTGATCGTGTCCTTGCTGTTTCATTTTGTAACCTCCCTGTTTTCTTATGGCGATTGCTTATGCCTGTTCTGCAGCTCGCTGAGCGCTGATGGGCAATGCGACCTGCAGAAATTATCTTCGCGGCAACGGCTAGCCGTGAAGAGGACCGGCGCTGTTACGGACTGATGTTTGGCGGCGCAAAGGTTTAGTTGCTTCACGGCTTTTTCACGGCTTTGTTGGCAGTTGGCTAGGTTGCGTCGGGAGCGATGACACCCTTCTTGAAGACGAAGCAACCGTAGAAGCGGCGTTCGCCGGTCTGGATCGCACAATAGGCATTCTTCGCGCGTTCATAGAAGGCAAATCGCTCGACCGGTCCCATCGGCAAGGAGCGGCCCTCGGCGGCATCGATCTCTTTCTGCACCTCGCGCTGCACGGGAGGAATCTCGTCGGGCTGACCGACGATTTCCATCCGCAATGCGGGTCTTTCGACAAAGGAATCGAGCGGCAGGACTGAAAGAATGGCGCGTGTGGCGCGGCTCGCACTGACGTTATCGATGCGGAGCAGCCTGCCCAGCACGGTCTGACGAGCAACCGCGTCGGCAGGAAAATTGGTGTCGCAGAGGACGAGATCGTCGCCATGGCCCATGGCGCGCAACGCGTAGAGGACGTCTGCATTCAGGATTGGATCGATCGATTTCAGCATGCTGCACCTCTGATGACTCCGACCGGCTCTTTTGGGCGACTGGCTGTCTGGCTCAACCATGCAGCCACATCCGCTTGCCCACTATAGGGCCCGGATTGAACGAACGGCCAGCCGCCATGCCTGCGGTTCTCTGCGATCTCATTCAGTGAATGGTCGCCTTTATGCAAAGCTTATCCTCTCCGGTCGCTGCGGTACATCGCCCGCATCCGCGCTGCGCGTTCGCCGAGCAAGGGAGCGGCGGCGCGATCAGGCGAAAAGCTCGCGCGGATCGCCGGCTTGACGCAGACCTCTTGCTCGCGAACGCCGGCCGCGATCATGCCCAGGCGTGCCGCACCGAAGGCCGCACCGAGCTCGGCGCTGCTCGGCACGTCGAGGGCGAGGCCGGTCGCATCCGCCAGCAACTGGGCCCAGTAGGAACTCCGCGAGCCGCCGCCGACCATCAGGCAGGAGGTCGGCGCCGCGCCCGCGTCGACGAGCACGTCAAGGCAGTCGCGCAACGCAAACGCAACCCCTTCGAGGACGGCGTAAGCTAGCGCTTCGGGACCGTGATCGGCGCAGAGCCCGGCGAATGCGGCGGTCGCGTGCGGATCGTTGTGCGGCGTTCTCTCGCCGGTCAGGTAGGGTAGAAAGACCGGTGCGTGGGCGCGCCGCTCCGGCTCCGATGCGAAGCGCTCTACACGCGCGAGCAATCCCTGGATGTCACCGCCGGCGCCGGTGATCCCAGCGATCCAGGATAGAGCCGACGCCGCCGAGAGGGCTACCGTCATGCCGTGCCAGCGCCCGGGGAGCGCATGACAGAAGGCATGCAGCGTACGCTCTGGCAGGGCCACCGGATGATCCGTGACAGTGAAGATGACGCCGGACGTCCCGAGCGAGAGGAAACCGTCGCCGGCACGCGTCGCGCCGATACCGACGGCGGAACAGGCATTGTCGCCGCCGCCGCCCGCGATGGGAATCTTGCGGCCCACAAGTCCCCATTCGGCTGCAACCTGCGCCGAGAGACAGGCCGAGACCTGCGAGCCTTCGACGACGCGCGGCATCTGCGCTTCCGTCAGGCCGCAGGCGGCGAGCAGGGTGGCGTCCCATCGACGCTCTGCGACGTTGAGCCATAGCGTGCCGGCGCTGTCGGACATCTCGGAAACATATTCGCCCGACATGCGGAAGCGCACATAGTCCTTCGGCAGGAGGACCATCGCCGTCTTCGCGAACACCTCCGGCTCATGCTTCGCGACCCACAGCAGCTTCGGCGCGGTGAAGCCCGGCATCGTGGTATTGCAGGCGCGCGTCGTGAAGTCCGTCACGCTGTCGAGCAATTCGCGGCATTCGGCGCCTGAGCGTCCGTCGTTCCAGAGAATGCAGGGCCGCAGCGCTTTGCCGGCCGCGTCGAGCAATGTCGCGCCGTGCTGCTGCCCGGAAAGGCCGATCGAGGCAAGTTCGTCCCATTCGCTCGGCGCCGCTGCGGCCAAGGCGGAGATCGCGCTCTGAGTCGCAGTCCACCAGCTCTCCGGGTCCTGCTCTGACCACAATGGGCGCGGCCGGTCGACCTCGAGCGGTGCCGAGCTTTCGGCGATGAGATTCTGGCGCGAGCCGATGAGGACCGCCTTGACCGACGAGGTACCGATGTCGATGCCGAGATGGCTGGTCACGTCAGATCCCCACTCTTGTGCCTTCCTTGTGGCGCTGCATTCACATTGCAATCCCGTCGGCGTCGAACAGATAGACCCGCCCTGAGGCGAGGCCGACCGGCAGCGTAGCTCCCCGAACGATGGCCCGCCGTCCATTCGCGAGGATCGCAATCTGAGGCGCGTCGGTTGCGGTGGCATAGATCTGGGTGTGGCCGCCGAGATTTTCGGAGAAATCCGCGGTCAGGTTGAGAATGGGGTTGGGGCTACCGATCGTGAGATTGTCCGGCCGCAGCCCCACCGTGACGGGGGCGCCCGGCGACACCGGACGCAGCGGCGCGCGTTCGACGGTCAGTGTTCCCCCTACAAAGGCGGGATGCGAGAGCGTGATCGCGTTGTCCGCGACAGCGCCGATCCTGGCCTCAATGAAGTTCATCTTGGGTGAGCCGATGAAGCCCGCGACAAAGCGGTTGGCCGGCTCATCGTAAAGCGTGCTCGGCGAGCCGACCTGTTCGATCTGGCCGGCGCGTAGCACGACGATGCGATCTGCGAGGGTCATCGCCTCGACCTGGTCGTGCGTCACATAGACCATGGTGACGCCGAGATTGCGGTGCAGCCGAGCGATCTCGACGCGCATTTGCGCTCGCAATTCGGCATCGAGGTTGGAAAGCGGCTCGTCGAACAGGAATAGCTTCGGGTGGCGCACGATCGCCCGGCCGATCGCGACGCGTTGTCGCTGGCCGCCGGAGAGCTGGCGCGGCTTGCGCGACAGCAGCGGACCAATCTGAAGGATGCTGGCCGCTTCGTCGACGCGTCCGATGATCTGGTCGGCGGGCATTTTCGCCATCTTGAGGCCGAAGGCGATGTTGTCGAATACGCTCATGTGCGGATAGAGCGCGTAAGACTGGAAAACCATCGATACTTCGCGATCGGCCGGCGCGACGCTCGTGACGACCCGGCCGTCGATCGAGACATCGCCTGCGGAGATCTCCTCGAGGCCCGCGATCATGCGCAACAGTGTCGACTTCCCGCAGCCCGACGGGCCGACGAAGACGACGAACTCGCCCTTTTTCGCCTCCAGGCTTACGCCGTGGATTACAGGGATCGAGCCGTAGCGTTTGACAACCTTATCGAGCTTGAGAAAGGACATTGCGTTCAGAATACTCCTGTGGACGCGGAGGGATGACCAGCCAGCCGTCGACCCTCGACCTCGATTTCGTTGCGGATGGCGAATAGCTTCAGGTAGGTCGAATAGGCAACGTCGTTGGCCGTCGCCCATGTCGGATCTGCCGTGTGGATGGTCTGCTCCGGCGCCATCGCGTCGAGCGCGGCGAACAGATCCGGATGCAGCCCGGCGGCAACGGCGGCGACCATTGCAGTGCCGAGCAGCACCGGTTCGGGCGCGTGGGAGATCACGAGATCCGCGCCAAGCGCATCGCGATACAGGCGCACCATCAGTGGGTTCTTGGCATGTCCGCCGGAGAGGCAGACGCGATCGATTGCATAACCGTGCGCGTTTAGATGTTCGCGGATGTGCCGGCTTTGCAGCGCGAGCGCGCGGGCCGTCGCGTAATAGTGCTCGAGGAACGAGCGCGGGCTCGTCTCCAGGCCGATGCCGCTGACCAGCGCGCGCACTGTCCCATCGCCATAGGGCGCGCGATTGCCGAGCCAGTCGGGGATGACATGCCGTCGTGCGGCGAAGGCGGGGCCTTCGAGATCGAGCAGCGCGAGGATGTCGCGGGCGGCCTCCGCGTGCCGCTCCGCCGAAGCCTTGCCCGGGCTCGCGGGATGCTGATCCAGCACGGTGTCGAGCGCAGCGCCCGAGATGCTCATGCCGGCCTCGTGCATCCAGTAGCCGGGAAATATCGCGTCCTTGAAAGGCCCCCAGATGCCGGAGATGTGCCGCTCATCCTCCGCCCAGCACATGTAGCAGGTTGACGTGCCGCCGATCAGCGCCAGGGAGCGATTCATCTTGTCACGAAAACCGCGGCTTGCGACGCCGAGAGCGCCTGCTTCCGCGTCGATCAGGCCGATCGCGACCGGCGCGCCGGGCGCGATGCCGAGCGCCTGCGCCGCCTCCGAGGAAACCGTCCCTTGAACTTCGCCGACCCGGCCAGGCGGCTCGGCGAGATTGCCACGCTGCAGAAGATCGGAGAGGCCGAGCGCTGCGAGCAGTTCGCGGCGCCACGGGTTGGGGTCAGCGGGCAGGTAGGGAAACTTGCAGGCAAGCCCGCAGACAGAGTGACGATCGACGCCGGTTAGGCGACGGGCCACTTCATCCGAGAGATCGCGTACAGCGGTGATGCGCGCCCAAGCCTCCGGCCTGTGTCGCTTCACCCACAGAATCTTGGGCAAATACATCTCCGGGGAGACCGTGCCGCCGACATGATCGAGATAGCGGTCGCCGGAAGCCCCGATCTCTTCGGCCTCGCGCTCGCCGCGGTGGTCCATCCAGCAGATGACATCCGCGTCGCCTTCAAGCGGCCGTTCGCCTTTCGCCTCGAAAAAAGTGGATGATGTGGCGTCGACAGCAATACCCGCAATCGCAGCCGCCGCGCCTGGCGCTTCACTGATAGCCGCCCGGATTGCGGCACACACTGCTGCCCAGATATCGTCCATTCTATAGACGGCGTGGTTTTCCGCAGGGCGCAGCAGTTCGAACGGATGACTGCGTGCCGTCACCAGCCGGCCTGACGCGTCGAACAGACCGGCGCGAGCCGACAGGGTGCCAACATCGATGGCCAGAAGCAGGCTCATTGCAGCAGCGCCTCCGCCGCCGATTCGTCGGTGACAAGACAGCGCACGTAGCGCGCATTCAGAATGCCTCGGATCACCGGCGCCTTGGGTACCCCGCCCGAAGCCAAGATCGAGATCGGGTATGCCTTCAGTTCCTGTGGACTCAGGGCCATGACGCGGGAGTTGAGGGGATGGTCAATCGGCCGGCCATATTCGTCGAGGAACGTTCCGAGCAGGTCACCGACTGCGCCGGCCTTCCGCAGCCCGTCCAGCGCTTCGCTGACGATATGGGTCGACGCAAGCAGCGAGCGTGGTGTCAGGTCGCCGCAGGACACAAGCGCGATCTGGCCTTCGCGCGCTCGGCGCATTACGTCCGCAAGTCCGTAGTGGGTCAGGAGCGTCGAACGGCTCTCGACCGACGGGCAATAGATCGGTGCAGCGACATAGTAGCATTCGGCGCCGATCAGGCGCGCAAACTCGGTCGCGACCTCGAAGGTGTTAGTGCCGGCGCCGCGTGTCAAGCCGCCCATCAGCGAAGTCACCCAACCCTGAGCGAATCGTCGCTGCTTGAGCGCGCGCGCAGCGGCGCTCAATGTGCGACCCCAGCCGACGCCGAGGCCGATGCCATCCTTCAGCAGGGGGTGAAGCATCGTGCTCGCGGCTTCGCCGACCACCTGCTGCAGTGCGTCGGGATCGGGCAAGGTCGGCACTACGGAAACATCATCGAGCGCAAAGCGCGCCTTCAGCCTCTCTTCCAGCGCGACGCAATTGGCGAGCGGCAGCTTGATCTCGACGCTGACGAGCCCGTCCTGCCGCGCTTGTCCAAGCAGCTTGTTGACCCTGAGCCGCGTCAGCCCCAGTCGATCGGCGATCTCCTGCTGTGTCATCGCGCCGACATAGTAGTACCAACAGGCTCGCGCCTGGATTTGCGCTTCAGTCAGGTCCTCCGCGTTCATGCGCATTGTCGTCGTGTCTCTGTTGTGTGTGTCGCTCACCGCCCCCTCACGCATACGCCGGCTTCAAGATTGCAACCGACCGCTTGACCGCCTCGAGCACGGAAGCGTCGTCGCGCTCGAAGGGATAAAAGACTTCTAGAAATACAGGTGTTTGGCCGAGTCCGTGCGCCCTTTGCAGCGCAGCCGTCGCAACGGGATCGAGCCGGCCGGGCTCGGTAAAATCCCAGTGTCGGTCATACTGGAAATCGGTTTGCTGCACATGGATCACACCGATTTTAACCCCGAGCGCCGCAAACCAGTCGGCCATGCCGGCCCGGTATCTTCCGTAGAGCGGCTCGAACGTCCCATGGCCCCAATCCAGGCAGAACTTCCACGGCACCGCCGACGTCTCGAGGTCGGTGGCCATCGTGAGCGCCTGATCCACGGTCCAGGGCCACTCGCGCCGCATCGGCGTAGGCTCAACGTAAAGTTCGACGATCCCTTCGGCCTTTGCGGCGTCAGCCAACCTATGCATGCGTGCGATCAGGTCTTCATAGTCTGCGCGCAGCAGGGTGTCGGCCTCGCGACCATCGCGGCGTGAGGCAACCGCGCCGAGCGGCCCGCCAACGCGCGCGATGCCGGCGCTAGCCGCAAAACGATAGGCGCGTCTCATCCAGACTTCTGCGACATCGCGGACGCGAGGATCGGGATGCAGCAGCTGGTTGAACGTGTAGTGAGCAAGGCCGATGAAAGCGCTATGCACGTTGATGCCAGCCCTGTCCGTGCATTGGCGGATGTCGCGGGCAAGCGATACCAGTAGATCGTCGGGCCAGGTCGGATCGACGAGATCGAACGACAGCTGAACGAGATCCAGGCCAAGATCTTCGCGGACCAGCGGGGCCCAGAGCTCAGGCGTTACCCAGCGCTTGACGCAGAAAGAAAGATTCACGCCGAATGGCATGGTCTCGGATTCCCGTTATTTGGTCGCGCCCATAGTCAGTCCGCGTATCATGTGCCGGCTGACGAGCATCGCAAAGACCGTCACCGGCAGCACGATCACCGTACCCGTCGCCATGATCTTTCCCCAGGGTAGCTCGTAGCCCGACATGAAGTTCGTGGCCACCACTGGAGCGGTCTTGAGCCCCTGGCTTGTGATCAGCACGAGCGCATAGAGCAGTTCGTTCCAGGAGAAGATGAACGCGAAGATGGCGGAAACAGCGACGCCGGGCAGACCGAGGGGCAGGTAGATCCGCCAGAATATGTCGAACTGCGATGCGCCCTCCAGCCGCGCCGACTGCTCCAGATCTGGCGGAATTGAGCGGAATTGGTCGGTACAGATCCAAACGACGATCGGAAGGTTGAAGGTGAGATAGATCAGCACGAGCACCAGGCGCGTATTTAATAGGCCGACCTGCCTCGACAGCAGGTAAACCGGCAGCGCGAGCACGATCGGGCTGATCATGCGGTTCGAGATGAACCAGAACCAGAGGTCGGCCTTGCCGCGAAACTCGAAGCGCGCAAGGGCGTAGGCCGCCGGCGTGCCGAGGATGACGGACAACAGCGTGGTCGAGACCGCGACGATCAGCGAATTGAGGACTGCCGTGGTCACCTTCGTGTCGGCAAAGATGTCCATGTAATTCGAGAGCGTCGGGTGGAAAAACCAGACGGGTGGCGAGGCGAGCAGCTCGGTCTGGTCCTTCAGACTGGAAGTGACCATCCAATAGAAGGGAAACAGCGCGAAGGCGAGAACGATTAGCAGGCCAAGCGCGTGCAGCAGCGAGCCAATTCGTGTTGCGGCCATCACTCGATCTCCTGATAGAAGATGTGAATGTAGAGGCGGCTGAGCACAATGGTGAGAATCAGCAGCAGGATCGCCTGTGCGGAGGCGAGCCCGAGGTCGAAAACTTTGAAGCCGACCCGCTGGACATAGATCGAGATGAGATCGGTCGCCGCGCCAGGTCCGCCGCGCGTCATCACGAACACCGTATCGAATAGTTTCAGCACGTCAGCGGAGCGCAGGATCAAGATCGCGGTAAGACCCGGCAGCATGTAGGGAAGCTGTACGTAGCGGAGCAAGGCCCAGGGGCTCTTCGTCTCAAGTCGAGCGGCTTCCTCGATCTCGACCGGCACCATCGACAAGCCCGCGAGAAAGATCAGCGCGACGAACGGCGTCCACTGCCAGATGTCCATCACGACGATCGCGAGAAAGGCTCCCGTCGGATTGCCAAGCCAGTCGGACGAGGAGACGCCGAGCCAGCTCATGAACTGGTTCGCGACGCCAAAGTCGCGATTGAAGATGAGGCGGCCAATCAACCCCACGACTGCATAGGTCGTCGCCAGTGGGACCACCAGCGAAACGCGGGTGATCGCGCGCAACAGGCTCCAGCCTGGCCGATGCAGCATCAGCGCGATCAAAATGCCGAGCGCGATCTGCACCGGCACCACGCTGAGATAAAACTTGCCGGTGAGCAGAAGGCTATCCCAGAAACCCCTGTCGTGGAGCACGGTGAAATAATTGTCGAAACCGACGAAAGGGAAACCGTCCTGCTGGTCGGCGCGTCGCGTGATGTTGTAGCGCCGGAATGACGTCGCGATCGCGAAGAGAGTCGGATAAATGCCGATCGAGAACAGGACGATGACCGCCGGCGCGAGGAAGAAGAAAGGCGTCCAGCGACCATAGCCGGGGTGATGGCGCCGCGCGCCGCTGGCGGCGGGTGGCGCCAATCGCGTGGACAGATTTTGCGGTACCGACGTCAAAACGTTATTCCAGGTTCGTGTGGTTAGCGCGCATCGCCTCCGGGGTGACCCCGAGACGTTCCCGCAGCCGAAGGATCATGATCTCGAACAGGATGTACTGGGCACCTTCAAAGAGGGACCCCATCGGCAGCACCGAGCCGGAGGGGCCCGTATCGTCGGCCATGGTCTGTGCGGGGACCGGGAGCACGGCATCGGCCGCGCGCGCGCATTCGCCGTTCGGCTGAGCGGTGACAACCAGGGTCCGGGCTCCATCACGGCGTGCGACGCCTATCAGAGCCGCCACGGTTGAGAAATGGCCCGGGCCCGCTGAGGTGATCAGCAGGTCACCTGTCCCAAGGTGCGGCGTCGTCATGTCGCCGACCATCGCCGCCTGGCGGCCAAGGTGGAACAGGCGCATACAGAATCCCCTGATCTGCAGGCCCTCGCGGCCGACGCCGTAAAGCGCGATGCATTTCGCCCTGGCGATCTCATCGATGGCTCGGTCGACGGCGCTTTCATCGATGCGGTCGAACACACACGCGAGTTCGTCGAGTGCGGCGCGATAGAGCGTCGTCATGACCTGACCCTCCGAGGACGAGCATCCGCGTTGCGGATGCCTGGAGCAAGGACAGCGAACGCAGGAAAAACGCGTTCGCCGTCAGGCGGCTCACTGCCGCAGGGCTTTCTTGCCGTCGTAGTAGCCTTCCTTCTTGAGGATGTCTTCCATGCGGGCGCCGATTTGCTTGGCGCCGTCTTCGGTCGAAACCTCGCCGAGCATCATCTTCGAGCCGACCTCGGCAACGATCTCGGAGATCGCGGCCCAGGCCGGAAAGCGCGGTCGAAACTCCGGCACGCCCTTCTGCCAGGAGGCGACCATCGGCTCGACGAACTTGTACTTCGCCTTGATGTCCGCCTGTTCGTATACCGAGCTGCGCCCGGAGACGCCGCCCGCCTCTACATAGGCGCGCGCGATATCCTCCGAGGTTGCCCATTGGATGAACAGCCAGGATGCCTTCTGTTGCTGCGGGCTGGCCTGTGATGCGACGGCGAGCGAGAAGCCACCAAGTGCGGGTAGACGGCCGGCCGGTCCGGCGGGTTCGGGTGCGACCGCGAGGCAATCGCCGAGCTTGGAGGTCTTCGGATCGGTCAGCGTGCCATAGAAGGCCGACCATTCCGTGATCATCGCCACCTGGCCCTGGGCCAGCGCGTTGACCGCCTCGACGTGGTCATAGGAGACGACCCCCGGCGGCATGTACTTCATAAGGTCCTGGCGGAACTTCAAGCCAGTCTGGCTTTCCTTCGACATCAGGTTCGAATGGAACGTCTTGTCGAGCAGGGAGCCGCCGAAAGGCCAGAGCACGCGCATGAAGCTGTCGGCCGACTGCGTCTCGCCGCGCAATGACTGCAGGGCGAAGGCGTATTGTTTCTTCTCGGGGTTGGTCAGCTTCGGGGCGTAAGTGGTGTAGAGGTCTTGCCAGGTCGCGGGCGGCTTGTCGAACCCAGCGTCCTTCAGCATGCATTTGTTGTAGAAGAGCAGGCCCGAATAGTTGTCGAAGGGCAGGCCGTAGACCTTGCCGCCCCACGAGCCGAAGGCGTCTAGCAGCAGCGGGAAGAAGCCCTTGAGGTCGAGCCCGGGGTCGGTGATGGATGCGTCGCTGGTGAACTTCTCAATCGGAACTATCCAGCCATTCTCTGCGAACTCGCCGATCCACACCAGATCGACCAGTGCCATGGTCAGATCGCCTTTCGAGCTGAAGTTGAGGACCTGCTTCTCGCGGCTGTTCTCATATGGAACGATTTCGTAGTTGACCTTGATGCCGGTTTTTTTCTCGAACTCAGGCAGCAGCTTGATGATGGCGCGATAGCCAGGGCGATCGAGGAAGATGATGTTGATTTCGGTGCCTTTGTAAGGCGCGGCTGCCTTGTCGAGCGCCCATTCGGCCCGGGCGAGGGTGGGGTCGCCGACGGCAGCACCCGCAGTAATGACGAGCGCGCTAAGCGTCGCCAGAAGCCATTTTCTCATCGTATTCCTCCCTTTTTGTTATCTCGTCAGCTACGTGTCATTCCGCATCGGGTCATATCCTCTTCAAATCGACGAGGACCTTGACATACCCCGGTGCGTTCTCGGCGAGCGCCGTGAGCACGCCGGGCGTTTCCTCCAGCCCGATGCGATGGGTGACGATCGAGCGCACGTCGACCTTCCCCGCTGCGAGGAACTCGATGGCGAGCGGATAGACGTCTCCCATCCGCCGCGCGAACTTGATGTTGAGGCCGCGGCGACGCGCATCCGCGGCAGGCAAGGTGTAGATGTCGCCGTCCGGAATGCCGACGAGCACGATGCGGCCGCCGATGCGTGTCGCGGTCACGGCGTCGCGGAAGCCGAACGGTGAATTCGTCGCCTCCATCACGAGAGGACAGCCGCCTTTGGACCATTCGATCAGATCGGCGGCGGTTTCGCCAACCCGGTCCGCGCCGATTCTTTCGGCCATTGCACGGCGATGCGCCAGCGGATCGCAGGCGAAGACTTCTCCAGCGCCGGTCGCCTTCAGCACCTGGACAATGAGCAGGCCAATCGGGCCGCAGCCTAGTACGGCCACACGTTCCAGCATGCGCGGCTTGGCGAGTTTGACGGCGTGAATTGCGACGCCGAGTGGCTCCAGCATCACAGCGTCGAGTGCGTCGAAGCTCTCCGGCAGTGCAACGAGCTGCGATTTTGGCGCCCAGATGCGTTCCGTCATTGCGCCGTCGAATGGGGGAGCGCCAATAAACTCAACATTAGGACACAGATTGTGATGGCCTTCACGGCACCAGTCGCACTGACCGCACGCCTTATTCGGGTCGACGGCAACGAGCTGCCCGCGCGTGAGACCGAGCTCTTCCACGTCTTCACAAAGATAGCCGCCGAACTCATGCCCGGGGACAAACGGCTCCTTGATAACCGTGGCGCCGATACCGCCGTCCTTGAAATAATGCAGATCGCTGCCGCAGACGCCGACCGAGGCGACCTGCATGAGGACTTCGCCCGCGCGTCCCTCCCGCAGATTGAACTGCGCTACGCGCGCCTTGTTTGCGCCGTGGACGAAAAGAGCTCGGCTCATCAACCTGTCATCCGCGTTGCACCGGGGTCCTTTGCGCCAACGCGCCATCGTGGAACCCAAGCTATACATTCGTATTTCGCTAAGTGCAACATATGAATAGTTATAAAAACATTTGTACCATTCCGGACTCTTGAATACGATTCCGCCTAGCGTTTTCAGGTTGGCTGCTGGCGATTATTCCGCGCCGATATGGATTATTCATTCGCCAGGGCGTGCGCAGCCGGCGTAGAGGCTGAACTCTCAAAGACGGCCACAAAGAGCTGAGCGGTCGGTTCGCCGAGACGGGGATCCAGCGAAATGAGTGATCACAGGTCCCGACGGCCTCCATATTTTCTATATCGCTTGTTGGCAGTCATCCTGTTCGGCGGTTATGTGCTGTTCAATGTCTTTCAGGAGGACAACTCCGCAACCATGGCCCCGAATCTGACACTCAATCGCTGACGTCTCGCGCGCTTTTTCCTTGGGAGCCACGCCGGCACGCCCGCGCGGGCAAGTGGATCCATCCGCTTGCTTGCCAAGAGCCGACATTCAGAATGAAAGAGGCCGCCAATTGAGGCGGCTCGGTGAAGCATGATCGGCATTTTGCGGCTGTCTAGCAAGATGCGTACTGCGTCACCGTGATAGGTCTTGCCCACGACGACATCAGTGGCGACGCTCGCCGTCGTGAGAAGGCCATCTCACGGCAGAGTTCGACGAAGCGTGCACGCACCTTGCGAAGGGGGAGGCCATTGTCTTTGCGGAAGTCCGCGATCGTCTTGTGATCAGGAGCGAGCCGACCGAGCAGAAGCGCTGAACCGCGCGTGCCCCCGACTGGAGTACGCGGCCTCTTATCGCGTGAAGCACGGAAATTGCCTAAATCGACGAAATCTAGCGTTCGTCAGTATGTCCGCTCTTAGCGGTTAGAGCGGAAACGGCTAGTGAAAGAGCGACGCGGTTGACCCGTTGCTGACATCTGCTTTTTGGTTGATTATGAAATGCGATCTCATTGACCGCCGCCAATGACGCTTGGCAGCAGGTTTCAAATTCCTGTGACGGCTGCTTTTCGTTCGCCACTGGCGCGATCGCAATAGCGGCCCACGGTTCACATGAATTCAGGTCCCCGAAATGATAGCCGGAAACCTTGGTTGGAGATTGAGATGGATAATCGAACTGTGCGGCTAGCGTTGCAGCGCCATTGGAATGCTTCGGACGCGAGCGATTTCGAGATCGAGCATGAGATATACCACGAGGAGGCTGTGCTTGAATATCCGCAATCCGGCGAGCGGATTTGCGGCCGGCACAAGATTCAAGAGAGCCGGTTCGTCCAGCCAAACAAGAAGCGTTTTACGGTCCGGCGAATTATCGGGAGCGGCGATCTGTGGGTGACAGAATTCGTGCTTAGCTACGACGGCATACCATCATACGCGGTGAGCATCATGGAGTTCCGCGAAGGATTGGTCGCCAACGAAACGCAATATTTCGCCGATCGCTTTGACCCGGCACCCTCGCGTGCGCATCTTGTTGAGCGAATAGGCTAGAACGAATCTTTGTCTTCGCGACTGCTAATGGCCCCAACGCGAAGTCCAGCAGGATTCTGAAATTGTCTGCTTATCGGGGTAGACCGGAAGATCTAAATGGGGCTTTTGACCCTCAATGGGAAATTTGGCCGGGCTGACGGCAAGCGCGCTATCGGCCTGAACATTCGATAG
Source organism: Bradyrhizobium australiense (assembly GCF_013114825.1). Classification (GTDB taxonomy): domain Bacteria; phylum Pseudomonadota; class Alphaproteobacteria; order Rhizobiales; family Xanthobacteraceae; genus Bradyrhizobium; species Bradyrhizobium australiense. Next base: position 99,243 of record NZ_JAAVLX010000011.1, read on the forward strand.
CGACAAGAGCTATTGCGAAATAGCGACCAGAGGTCGATCCCACAGCTGTAGGAAAATGGCGCGGCAAAGTCTTGGGCCGGGTTATAGTCCCAGGGTAGTCTCAGCCCATTTCAACATGATTTCGCTATTTAGGAACTCCAGCACGGCTGGCTCTATTGACGTGGACGCACCATGTTGAAGCAGAACCGTCGCCGCCACCATGTCGCAACGCTGGTTGAATGCGAGTGAGATGACGGCTCCATTTCGGTTTTGAGCAGCGCTAACGCTATAGGCCCGAGTGCGGCCCCGCATTGAGCCGACGGTGATCGGCCGGCCGGCGCCCAACGGCTTCGCTTGGCCGCCAATCAAAGCCAGATCGCCCATTTGCTCGAGGTCCGTGTCGTCAGCGATGCCAGTGGCGCAGTTGCAAAAACCAAGCTTGGCGCGAACGTAAAGGTGGACTTCGCTGCCGCAATCGGCCGCCCTGCACCGGAACGCTTTGCCCTTGCCCCAAGGATCCGTTGGAAAAGGCCAATGTGCTTCAGTCCACACTGGTCGCAAAGCGCGCAACACGCTCTTGTTTGCCAACTCGGTGGAGAGAATCGGCAAAACAGCGATTGCTGCCACGAGGATGAGCGCAGCGCTCACGGTGACTGCGAAGGTTCTACCCGTCAGGCGCATGGAGCTGCTTCGCACCCTGACTAATTCTTTGCCATGAATTTCCGCGCGGCCGCCAAGTCCTGCCGACCAGGGTCGCCATTTCGGGCCATGTCAACGATCTTGGCGTAATGCTGCCGCGCCTTTGCTGCGTCACCCGCCTTGTCGGCTGCTTGTGCGGCACCGATAGCTGCGCCAAAACGATTCGGCTCCTTACGCAGGGTGCCCTCGAACGCGGCAAGCGCCTCAGTTGCCATACCCCTTTCGAGCAGCATGGTCCCGTAGAGCTCCCGCGCTGGGGCGAGCGGTCCTGGCGTGACAATGGATTTCTCCGTCTTATCCTCCGCATCGGCAGCGACGCGCATAGCATCCAGCGCTTCCGCGTGCTTGCCCTGTGCGTTGAGCAGCCAAGCCGTTGCGACCTGCTGTTGGATGTCGACGATCCCAGCCCAATAGGTATCCTTGTCCTGCTGCAGCTTGTCCCGTAACTCCGAAAGCTTCGCGATGTCGGCCCGTGCCGCATCAGGGTCGCCCGAGCGCGCGGCGCCAAGCGCACGCGCGAAGTGGGTGATCGCGTCGACATATGCGAACCGGCTTGGCTCGACCTTTAATGCAGCGGCGCCTCGCCAATCGCCGCGCTCGACCGTATAGCGCGCTTGGCTGGCAGCCACCGCGTACGGCCCGGTGCGGACGTTCGGCGCATAGCCCTTGGTTGCGATCATGTCCTCAACTACCTCGCGGGCCTCCTTGTCCTGCGCGAGTTGGAGGTGGGCGTACACGAGATAATCCTCGGCGTGCAGTTGTTCGTGGGGCTCCTTGCCCTCCTTCGCGGCGCGAGCAGAGCGGCTGTTCGCGGCAATGGATTCGTTCCAATAACCGACGCGCGTGAAAATGTGGGAAGGCATGTGCTGGGCGTGCGGTGCCGCTGGGGCGATCTCGGCATATCGCTTAGCGGCATCCAGACCCTGCTCCGCTATCGGTGGGTAGTCGTAGAGATGAATGAGGTAATGAGCAACGCCTGGGTGCCGCGGCTGTCGCTTAAAGATTGGCTCCAGAATGGCAGCCCCCTTGAGCTGGTTGGCATAGGTCTTGTCATTTGGGGAGGCGGCGACATTCAGGGTAATGGCGTAGGCGATCTGCGCCTCGTCATCATCTGGATAGCGCGCTGCGAGTGCTTCCGTGGCCTTGAGGTAGCCTTGCACACGCTGGCCAAAGGAAACCTTCTCATCTCCCAAGTAGAAAGCGAGAAGCGCATCGATGTAGTCACGCTCCCGTTCGCTCTTGGCGCCAATTGCTTTAGCCTTTTGCAAAACCGCAAGGCCTTCGGCGAGGTTCTCTTTCGGTGCGGGGAAGTGCGGGTTCGACAAAAGGCTGAGGGCAATGCCCCAGTAGGCGATAGCACATTCGGGATCCGCTTTGAGCGTCTCTTCGAAAATCTCTTTCGCGGGCCGATACCAGAACGAGTGCTGATAGCGCATCCCGCGGTCAAAGCGGCGTTGCGCCACCTCGTTGCACGATGTCTGAAAATGAACTTTGCCGAACTGGTCGTCGGCGCCATCTTGTGCGATAGCGGCTGGCTTGGTGAATACAGAACCTAATGCAGCCAAGGCGATAAGAGAGACGGTCCTCAAGGCGAGCGCACGCATCGGCCCCTCCCGTAAACAGCTTATCGAAAATCTTTTCCCTGAAGCCGGCCTACAAGTCGGCTTGCCGAAGTTCGGCAGCGTCGCAAATTGCCAATCGTAATTCTCCAAAGGATCCGCGCATTAGCAATCGGAGTCAAGAAGAATAGAATTGTGGAGGAGCTCTGGCCGTCCGGTCGGTAGCACTGGGCATACTCGCATGCTGGCCGCCGTCTGCTCCTGGGGAGGACCGCACATCGAAACCCAGCGGCTGCCCATGTCCGATTCTGGCCGATATTGTGGAAAGAGTCGGAAACTCTCAACTCCAGATCGCCACCAGCGAATGTCGCATCGGTGATTGCTCCTCCCACCCACGACCTGATGCAGGAACGTACAGCGTTCGAGATCGAGCGAACGGGAGTTAGTTGTTGGCCAGGACTCGGAGTTGCGTCGTGAGTGAGGCGATGCAGGCCACCGGCTTGGCAATTGCCGCAGGGCAAACCTATACCCCTGCACCGAGCCGTATTTATGATCCGGGAGAAGGACTCCGGACCGATTTAAGCAAGGAAGAATGTCGCTCGAAGCGCTTGGCTCTCTTGGGAAAACTGGAGCGATAGGATTGCGCACCCAGCGGGCCCCAGGTTCGCGCCCTGGTGCGCCCACCAAGCCTTTCAAGAACTTAGCGCGCAAAGCCGTTTGACGCCGGGCCGCTTAACGAACGATCGAGCGGAATGCCGCAGCTTGTCGAACCTCGCTCATTGGGGCTCGATACCTGCTTGCTTGATGATGCGCGACCATTTGGTAGTTTCGGCCCGAAGGTAGGCGTCGAGCGCCGCGGGCGTGGCCTGCTCTTCCTCGACGGCGTCATGCTCAGCTCGGCGAAGCGGCTGACCAGCGGCGGATCCTTAAGCGCCTTCTGCAAGGCGGCGACCAGCGCATCCACAATCGGCTTGGGCGTGTTGCGCGGCGCATACATTCCGTACCAGGTGGTGACGTCGAACGCCGGTACGCCAGCCTCTGCCGAGGTTGGCACGTTCGGCAGGGTCGCCGCCCGCTTCTTGCTGGTAATCGCATAACCCGGAATGGTGCCGGCCTGGATATGGGGCGTCGGTCCGGTTGCAGGATCGCAATAGACGTCGATGTGACCTGCGATGATGTCGTTGAGCGCCGGTCCGCCGCCCTTGTAATAGATCGGCGTGAGCTTTGCATCGATCGCGTTCATGAACATCAATCCGCAAAGATGCGAGGCGGAGCCGAGGCCCACATTGCCGTAGGTGACCTTGTCGCCTTGGGCGCGCACATAGGCGACAAGCTCCTTCAGGTCCTTTGCTGGAAAATTCGCTCGCGCCACCAGAAGCATCGGAACATCCGTGACGAGACCGATCGGTGCGAAATCGCCGATCGGATCGAACGGCAGCTTGGCATAGAGCGCCGGTGCGGTCGCCTGGCCGACATGCATCAGCAGCAGCGTGTATCCATCCGGCGCTGCCTTGGCGACGCGATTGGTGCCGAGTGTGCCGCCGGCGCCCACGACGTTCTCGATCACGATCGACTGCTTCAGCGTCGCGCTCATCGATGTTCCAAGCAGCCGCGCGATCACGTCGCCAGGTCCGCCGGCCGAGAAGGGAACGACGAGGGTGACCGGTCGGTTCGGGTATTCCTGTGCGAGGGCCGACGGCACCGACAACGACAACAGCAAGAGCAGCGGAAAAATCGTTTTAAAAAACTTCATTTGGAATTTCCTATCTGCCGCTCGTCCGTCGATAAGCCTTGGCGGGACCGGCTATTCCTCCACCACTGCTTTTTCCCTAGGCGCGGATGTTTGCTCGATCATGCTGAGTGCGGCCACCGCGGCCGCCTTGACGTGGTCGACGCAACACTGCTCGGCGAGGTCTGGATCGCCATTCTGGATCGCGCGCCAGATCGCGGTGACCTCGCGCAAGCTCTTGTTGATACGTTTCGGGTGCGACATCGACGTAATTCGCAACAGAGTAATGCGGTCGTGCAGGGGTCTTAGCATTCGCTCGATGAAGGCATTCTGGCAGCCGCCAATCAGCGCCGCATAGAAATCCGTCTTGGCTTCCAGGGCGGCGGTCAAGTCGCCTTCGGCGAATGCTGCCTTCAATCGCGCCAGCGCGTCCCCGATTCTGCGCACCACGTCTGGATCGCGGAGACGGGCGCATTCACGGCCGGCAAATCCTTCGAGCACGGCGCGCGCCGCGTACAGCTGTTTTGCTTCCTCGAGGCTGATGGTGCTGACCACCGGACCGCGATGAGGGATGGTATTGACCAAGCCGTCCGCCTCCAGCACCCGGAGCGCCTCGCGGATGGACGGCCGGCTTACGCCCATCATCTCGCAGAGCTCCCGTTCGACCAGGCGCTGGCCCGGCTTCAGCCTTCCCGACATGATCGCTTCGCGCAGCTTTTGCGCGACCATCGAGCGAACGGTCGGAACGTCCTCGATTCGAAGCGTGAATTGCAGTTCACCGCGTTTGTCCATCGTCTACCGCCCTGGTACCGGCATTGGTTCAATAGCGATTTACGGGCAGAATCATCATCTCCGCAATCTGAACATGCCGCCGGCCGCCCCGGTCAGTATGATATTGCAGCTTGATGCTTCAGCCCTTGAATCCCTCACGAAGGGTCGATCATTTGTGCTCACGCGACGGCCCAGCCTCCATCAATCGGCAGGATCGCGCCGGTGATGTCCTGTCCAGCCGGGCTGGAGAGGAAGACAACCATCGCTCCGACGTTTTCCATCCCGATGAACCGCCCGCTTGGCTGGCGCGCCGCGAGGTAGTCGCGCGTGGTCTCCTCAGCGCTCCGGCCTTCGTCGGCGGCGACCGATGCAATCTTTCGCTGGATAGCCGGCGTCGGCAGGGTGCCCGGGCTGATCGCGTTGCAGGTGATCCCGCTCGTCGCCGTCTCGATCGCGACGGCCCGGGTCATGCCGAGGATGGCGGTCTTGGTCGTCACGTAGTCGATGCGGTCGGCGACAGCGCGGGTCGAGTAGATCGAGGCCATATTGATGATGCGGCCCCAGTTGCGCTTCTTCATCGCGGGTAGTGCAAGGCGGATCAGATGAAACGGCGCCGACAGGTTCACCGCCAGCGCTTCGTCCCATCGTTCCGGTGCAAAGTCCTCGACCGGCGCGAAATGCCGGACCACAGCGTTGTTCACCAGGATGTCAATCGCCCCCGGCCCGAGCAAATCGGCCATCATGGTTTCGATGCATGCGCGCTGCGACAGGTCCGCGGCAACGCTCGTCACCTCGACATCAAAGCGCGACCGAAGCTGGGCTGCCGTCTCCTTCGGTTCGATGAGATCATGAAGGATGATGTTGGAGCCCGCGCCGGCAAGGCTTTCCGCCACGGCAAGCCCTAGCCCTGCCGTCGCGCCGGTGACGAGTGCGCGTTTTCCGTTCAGCATCGCGGTTGCGGCTCCCGGGTTACTTCTTCTGATCCAGCTCGTCGAACACTTCGCGCGCATTGCGAAAGGCGTCGACGCCGGCCGGCACGCCGCAATAGATTGCGACCTGCATGAAGACCTCGCGTATTTCCTCGCGGGTGGCGCCGTTAGTGAGCGCGCCCCGAACGTGAGTCTTGAGCTCGTGCGGACGATTGAGCGCGCACAGCATTGCGAGGTTGAGGAAGCTGCGGGTCTTGTGCGAGAGGCCGTCGCGGCCCCACACATAGCCCCAACAATATTCTGTCGTGAGGTCCTGCATCGGACGATTGAAGTCATCGGCCGTCGCGATGGCCTTGTCGACGAATTCATCACCGAGGACGCTTTTGCGAATTTCGAGTCCCCGGTCGTATGTTGCCTTGTCCATGACGATTTCCAGATCCTTGCGAGTTGGAGTGCGCTAATTCTTCGGCTAGATCTTGGGCCAGAACGGCTGGGCCAACGCCAGTTGTGGCGGGAACACGGTGACGGGCACGCCGGATTGCCACTGCACGATGGTCATGCCGGCGCCGACGCGACGGCCCTTTTCGTCGAACTTGATCTCGCCGAGCGGATAATATTTCGAGGGGCCGCCATCCATTGAGCGCAAGGCTTCGGCGACCGAGACCCGGTCGGCCTTGCCGGCCTTCTCGAGCGCGTCCTTGATGATCCACATGTCGCCGTAGGTGGAGATCGCGTTCTGCGTCATCCACGGTTCCTTGTAGCGGGATTTGAGCTCGGCGATCAGCGTCTCGTGGCCCTTGGCGCCCCAGCTAGCGACGCAGGTGAGCACGCCCTGCAGCAATTCCGGGCTGACTGTCTGCAGCATATCAGGCTCGGCGATGGCGATGCCGAACGAGATGGTCGGGATCTTGCCTTGTCCCAGCCCAAACTCGTTCATCTTTTCGAGCAGCAGTTTTGCGTCGGAAATCACTGTCGGCAGGAAGAAGAGCAGGTCGGGCTTCGCCGCTCGGACCTTTTGAACCAGCGAGGTGGCGTCGGCGAGCGGCGGGGTGAAGGTTTCATCGACGATCAGTTGCAGGCCGTTCTCGGCAAGCAGGCCTTCCCGCATCGACTTCGCGGAGGCGACCGATGCGCCGGTATTGTCGGTGACGATCGCAACCGTCTTGGGCTTCTTGCCCGACGCGGCTTCCGCAAGCTTCACGATCTGCGGCAGGGCCTGCTTGGCCTGAGAGCCGGCGGTTGCGGACGTCTGGAAGACATATTTGAAGCCGCGATCGGTGATTAGATCGGAGTAGGAAAGGGTGAGCACCGGCAGATTGGCGCGCTCCGTCACTTCGGTAACCGCGAGCGTAAACGAACTCAGATAGGCGCCGCTCGCTGCTACCAAGTCTGGCTCCTGCGCCACCATCCGTTGCGCCGCGTTCTTCGCCTTTTCCGTGGTGTCGCCGGAATCGAGCACGACCAGCTTGAGCTTGGCGCCGCCGAGCGACTTCACGCCGCCCTGCGCGTTAATGTGATCCACAGCCATCTCGGCCCCATGGCGCATCACCAGTCCCGGCCGTGCATAGAGGCCGGAGACCGGCACCAGCAATCCAACTTTCACTTCAGATGGTGCTTGCGCCCACGCACGGGGCGTCATTAATCCGATCGAGGCGCCGGCAAGCAGCGTTCGTCGCGTAATCTTGCTCATGACAATGGCTCCTTGAAAATCTCGAAAGAGGCTTGTTCAGATCAGGAGGATTTCTTCGGCCAGAAAGGCGCCGCCTGCGCGAGATCAGGCGGATAGACGGTGACGGGCACGCCAGACTGCCACTGCACGACCACCACGCCGGCGCCGACACGACGGCCCTTTTCGTCGAACTTCAACTGACCGCCGGGATAGTGTTTCGAGGGGCCGCCATCCATTGTCCGGAACGCTTCTGCAACCGCACGCCGATCGGCCTTGCCGGCCTTTTCGAGCGCCAGCTTCATCAGCCACATGTCGCCGTAGGTCGAGATGACGTTCTGCGTCATCCAGGGCTCCTTGTACTTGGCCTTGAGCTCGGCGATCAGGTCCTCATGGCCTTTCGAGCCCCAGTTCGCGACGATCGTCATGATGCCCTGGACGACTTCGGGGCTGACACTTTGCAGCATGTCGGGTTCGGCAATCGTGATCGAAAACGAGACCGTCGGAATCTTGCCCTGGCCCAGCCCGAACTCGTTGATTTTCTCAAGACCGAGTTTGGCGTCGGATACCGCGTTGGGCATGAAGAGCAGCAGGTCCGGACGGGCTGACCTGACCTTCTGGATCAGCGGCGTGGCGTCGGAAAGCGGCGGCGTCCAGACTTCCTCCAGAATCAACTGAAGGCCCTCCTGCGCGAAGATCTTCTCTTTCAGCGCCTTCGCGGTCGCAACCGACGTCGCAGTATTGTCCATCAGCATCGCCACCGTCTTCGGACGCTTGCCCGACGCCTTTTCGGCGAGCTTCATCAGTTCGGGCAGGCCGAGTTCGGACTGCCGGCTTGCGGGTGCCGCGGTCTGGAAGATGTATTTGAAGCCACGCTCGGTCAGCAGATCCGAATAGGAGAGGGTGAGCATCGGCAGTTCGGCGCGCTCGGTGACCTCGGTCACCGCCAGCGTGAAGGAGCTGAGATATGAGCCGGTGGCGGCGACCAGATCGGTCTCCTGCGCCACCATACGCTGCGCAGCGTTCTTGGCCTTTTCGGTGGTATCGCCGCAATCGATCACGACGAGCTTGAGCTTGGCGCCGCCGAGCGACTTGATGCCGCCCTGCGCATTGATGTGTTCGATGCCCATCTCAGCGCCCATGCGCATCACTTGGCCGGGGCGGGTATAGATGCCGGAAAGCGGCACGATCAGGCCGACCTTGACCTCGGCCGGCGCTTGCGCCCGCGCGATCGTCGAAAGTCCCATGGCGGCTGCGCCGGAAAGCACGGTTCGGCGCGTGAGCGACGTTTTTGACGTCTTGTTATTTTGTTGGCTCATTTTTCCTCCCAATGGCTTGTTGATCGTTTGTTGTCACATGCCGAGATAGGCCTTGCGCACGCGGTCGTCCGCTCGCAAGGTTTCGTTGTTGCCTTCGAGCGCGACGCGACCGGCTTCGAGGACGTAGCCGTGATCGGCGGATTCCAGTGCTTCCGCCACGCGCTGTTCGACCAATAGAATTGTCAGCTTCGATTGCCGGCGGATCTCGATCAGCCGTTCGAAGATGAAATCGGCTACCGTGGGCGCGAGGCCCATCGAAGGTTCATCCAGCATCAGAAGTTTTGGCGACGACGCCAATCCCCGGCCGACCGCCAGCATCTGCTGCTGTCCGCCCGACAATGTTCCTGCGAACTGGTCGCGGCGCTCGGCGAGCACGGGCAGCCATTCGAAGATGCGCTCGATGTTGCGCTTCCAGTCGCGGTGGCCTGCTTCGGTCATCGCACCCATCTCGAGATTTTCCATCACCGTGAGCGAGGGAAAAACCTGTCGGCCTTCGGGGACATGGGCGATGCCGAGATGCGGGCGGCGCGCGGGATGGATCGACAACAGGTCGGTCCCCTCGAACGTGATCGTGCCGGCGCTCGGCCGCACGATTCCGGAGATCGTCTTGAACAGCGTGGTCTTGCCGGCGCCGTTCGGGCCGACGATGGCGACGAACTGCCCCTGTTCGACCTTGATCGAGACGCCGTTCAGAACCGGAATTGCCGAATAGCCGGCGGTCAGCCCTTCAATTTGGAGCATGGGCCATCCATCTTTTGCCGAGATAGGCCTCGATGACGCGGCTGTCGCGCGTGACAGCTTCCGGTTCGCCCTCCACAATCACTGCGCCATGATCGAGAACGAGGAAACTGTCGACCAGGCGGACCATGGCCTGCATGGTATGCTCGATGATCGCGATCGTCATGCCGTCGCGGGCGAGACGCTGGATCACCGTCACGACCTCGTTGGCTTCGTCATGCCCGAGGCCCGCCAGCGTTTCGTCGAGCAACAGGATTCGGGGTTGCCCGGCGAGCGCACGGGCCAGTTCCATCAGCCGCAATTCCTTGGTCGTGAGCTCGCCGGCGATGCGGTCGGCAATGTCGGACAAGCCGACACGCGTGATCGCCTCGGTCGCCAGCTGCTTTGCTTCGGCGTCCGTCCTGGCGCGGACATAGGCGCCCACCACGACATTGTCCGAAATCGACATACGCAGGAACGGACGCATGATCTGGAAGGTCCGGCCGATGCCGGCCTCGCAGAGCTCGTGTGGCTTGCGGCCTGACATGTCGCGCCCGTCGAGCAGAATCTCGCCGGTGCCGGGTCGCAGGAATCCGTTCAGCAGATTGAATAGTGTGGTCTTGCCGGCGCCATTCGGGCCGATGATTCCAAGGATCTCATTGCGCCGCAGTTTGAAGCTGACGTTTTGGACCGCCTTTAGTCCGCCAAAGGACCGCGACAGGTTGCGGACTTCGAGCACCACTTCGCCGGCGCCCTTAGGCCGTTCCGGGCGTGACCGGCTGGCGATGGCGGCGGCAGGTTGAACTGGCGCGCTCGGGGTCGCCGCAGCGGGCGAGGTCACGCGCTTCCGCAAGAAATCGCGCAATTTCCAGAACAGTCCCTCAGGCGCGACCAGGATGACCGATATGATCGCAAGACCGAAGATCACGCCTTGAATGCCGGGAAAGCGCGAACCCGCCTCAGCGTTGAGGGTTTCGGCAAGCGGGATCAGGATCACGGAGCCGATCACCGGTCCCCAGACCGTTCCTACCCCTCCGAACATCGCGACCGTCAGCGCCTGCGCGGATACCAGCATGCCGAACACCGATTGCGGGGTCACCACCAGCAGCACGACGGCGTAGAACCCGCCGATCGCCCCGGCAATCGCCCCGCTCAAGGTGATGGCGCGCAGCTTCCAGGCCAACGTGTTGATGCCGGCTGCCTCGGCCGCGGCTTCGTTCTGCTTGATCGCCAGCAGTGCCATGCCGAACCGCGATTTTTCGATCACCCGGGTGAGCAGGATCGTCCCGAGCATCATGGCGAGCGCCAGCAAAGTGTAGAGACGGGGATCCGAAAACTGCATGTAGGCGATCGGATTGTCGCGCTTGATCGGTAATGTAACTTCCTGGAAGCCGAGCCATTCGAACACGTAGAGAATGGCGAGCGGATAGGCGAGCATCGCCAGCGCGAAGTAGTGTCCCGACAGCCGGAATGTCGGAAATCCGATCAGGAACCCGGCGATGCCGCCAAGCATGGCTGCGATCGGGATCAGCATCCACGGCGAAAGATCGAAATAGATCTGACCGAGCGCAGTGGTGTAGGCGCCAATTCCGAAGAACGCGGCATGGCCGAACGAGATCAGGCCGGTATATCCGCTGAGCAGATTCCAGGATAAGCCGAACACCGCCCACACCGGCACCAGCGTCATCACCAGCTGGTAATACGAATTGGTGACGCTCAGCGACAGCGCAGCATAGAGCGCGGTGAAAACAAGAATGGGGAGGAGCGATCGCAGGTTTTGCATCGTCACGTCCTCTCGACCATGCGTCCGAAGAAGCCTTGCGGACGGAAGAAGATGATCAGGAGGAAGACGGCGAAGATCGCCGCGTTCTGCAGTTGCGTCGGCAGCACCAGCGTCGACATCTGCTGCACCAGGCCGATGGTCATGCCGCCCCAGAAGGCGCCGATAATGCTGCCCATGCCGCCGAGCACGACGCCGGCATACATGACGATGACATATTCAACGCCAACGAAGGGATGAAACGGATAGTTGGTGGCGAGCAGGCCGCCGGCAATCGCTGTTATGCCGGTGCCGAGCGCGAAGGCAACCCGATGCGCGCGATCGACGTCGATCCCCATATAGGTTGCCGCCGTCGGATTATCGGCTGCGGCCCGCAGCGACTTTCCGAGCCGCGATCGCGTGATCAACAGCGTCAGCAGTATCATCGTTACCAGGGAGACTACGGCGTCGATGCCGCGCGCCTTGTTGACGAAGACACTGACGTCATGGAACAACGGCCCGAGCTCCCAGGCCGAGCTCGACAGCGGCGTGCGAATCGATGCCAGCACCGAACCGAACACGATCAGGCCGCCGTTTTGCAGGATCAGCGCGATCCCGAGCGTCAGAATGAGCTGGGCGTAGTGACCTTCACCCTCGAGGGAGGTGGTGCGCGTGCCTGATACGCGCGAGATCAGGGCGAGATGGACCGCGTAACCGAACACCGCGAGCACTGGACCGGCAAGAAGAATTGCCACGAACGGCCCAATGGCGTTGCCGAAAGTGGCCTGCACGCCGAGCGCGGTGAAGAAGTAGAACGCCGAATACATGCCGAGCATCATGAAGTCGCCCTGGGCGAAGTTGATGACCCGCATGACGCCGAAAATCAGGCCGAGCCCGACACACATCAGGCCATAGACCGCGCCGATCAGAAGCCCGGCGGTCAAAGCCTGCAGAAATCCTTCGAGCGCTGCGGTCACCGCTCACCTCGCATCACGCGGAATAATATGGGACTTGGACTTGCTGCCGGCGTCATCGGCCCTCGTTTGCTCATTGCGTCCCCTATCTTCTTGTTCTCATTCATCATGATGCTGGCCGGAGCAGCCGCCCCGCCGGCTCGAGCCGGCATTGTCTGGCGATGACGCCGCTGTCCGGCAGCAGTTCGCAGCCGTCGACAAGCTCCTCCAGACTGCGCGCGCGATTGCCACCGATGGCGTCAGTGGCGGCCTGACGAAAGCGGGTGCGGATTTCCCGCGGCGTGGCCGCTATGACATTGTCAAGGCGCCGCCGGACCGTATTTCCATTGCGCAGGACGATCGAGATTTCGGCGCCCTGCTGAGCCGGGAAGGCGGCGGTGAAGGTGGAATCACATTGCAGGTCGGTCTGCTCGACCAGACGCAGGATCTTGGGATCATTGATCTCTGCGTAATTGTCCTCTTCGATTGCGCCGCGGGCGAGCACCGCGGCGACGCTGAAGGGAATGCTCATCTTGGCTTGCAGCGCATTCCGGTAAGGCCCTCGGGAATCGCAGCCGGGATAACGCGCCGCCGCTTCGGCAACGAGGATCGAAACCGCCTCGATCTCTTCCGGATTCTTAAGCTCGCGAGCCGCCCGCAACGCGGCCTGCGCGGCGGTTTGCGCAAAATTGCAGGCAGGAACCTGCTTGTTGTAGACGGCCATGATTTCCGGCTCCGAGCCTGCAAACAAACGGATGCCGGTAGGCGCGGGCTGGCGCCGGTAGGCCGCAAACAGTCCGGCTTCGCCTTCGAGGATGGTTTCCGAAGCACAGGCGCCGGCTTCCGCCAGTTCAATCGCCGTGATGGCGTTGCGGGCGGCAAAGCCCGGGTGGAAATACATCTCCGAACCGCCGGCATGCGGCCATTCGTTCAGGCCGGACGATGTATTGGCGGCAACCGAAATTGCGCTCGTCGCTGCATCTTCGGTAAGACCCAACGCGCGACTTCCCGCAAGAGCTGCTCCCAGCGGAGCGACGAGGCCGGTCGGCCGATAGAGGCGCGCCAGATCGGCGTCGAAGAGGGCTCGCCCGATCTGCGCGCCGGCCTCGTAGCCGACGATCGCAGCCGCAAGCAGGGTGGCGCCAGACAGCGACGTTCGTTCGGACAGCGCGAGCAGCGTCGGCCAGTTCACGACGCCATGATGGCAGATGCTGGCGGCGTGCATGTCTTCGCGCACCAAGCCATGGCCGAGCGTCGCGTTGGCGAAGGCCGCGTCGCCTGGCGTCGCAAGCTTGCTTGTCCCGATGATGGTCGCGCCGTTCTCGGTGTGGCGCGCGACGCTGATCGCCTGACGGCTCCACGGATGATGACGTGCCTCGAATGCGCAGGAAAGGAAGTCCAGAAGGCAAATCTTGGCCTTGGCGATGACGCTCTCGTCGAATTGGCCGATCTCGACGGCGAGCGACGCGCGGGCCAGTTGCCGCGCCAGAGGCGTCTCGTTCGATCCGCTCGACCCGATTGTCATCGCAATCGTTCCTCGCTCGGCTTTCCCAGATCTTAGCCGCGCATTTCCACACCGGCCCACTCTTCAAGGACCTTTGCGATCGACGTGAAATCGGACGACGCGCCATACTTGGCGTTGGTGATCGCAAGCATCTGCCGAACCACGGATCCGCAGACCATTGGCACACCCATGGCCTCGGCTTCATCGATGCAAAGCCGCACATCCTTGTAGGAAAGACCAGTGGTGAAACCGAAATCGAAGGTGCCGGGAAGCACGGCGCGCGGAAACTTGTCTTCGGATGCGCTGTTGCGGCCGCTGCTGACATTGATGATGTCGATCAGCACCTTGGCGTCGACGCCGCCCTTGACGCCCATAGCGACCGCTTCCGACGTGATCACCAGGGCGGCCGCCGCCATCAGATTGTTGGCGAGCTTTGCAGTCTGCGCCGTGCCCGGTTTGTCGCCGGTATAAAACAGTTTTCCGAAGTGCTTCAGGATCGGCTGCACCGTCTCATAGGTGTCCTTGGGGCATGACACCATGACGGCGAGCGTGCCGTTCACCGCGCCCTTGATGCCGCCGCTGACGGGAGCATCCACCAGCGTCAGATTTCTGGATTTGAACCCTTCTGCGATCAGCTTGGCCGCGCCGGGGCCGCTGGTGGACAGGTCGATTACGATGCTGGCGCGGTTTCCCGCAATGATTCCGTCGGGTCCCAGCGTGACGGTCTTGACGATGTCGGGAGTCGGCAGGCTCGCCAACACGATATCCGCCGACGAAGCAACCTCGGCTGGGGATTTTGCCAGACGCGCCCCGCGCGCGACGAGCGGATTGGTGGCCTCGCTTTGCGTGTCGTAGACGCACAGGGAGTAGCCGGCATCCATCAATCGTCCGGCCATCGGCCCACCCATGCGGCCCGTTCCCACGAAGCCGATCGTCTCTCCCGCCATCGTCTCACTCCTTGTCGCGCCGCCTGAGGCGGGCGTTCGTTGTTCTTGTCGCGGCAGGGCCTCCCGGCCGCGTTTCGTCGAATTTCAAGATTGTCAGTCAATCTGTCAAGCATAAGATTCTTGTCGACAGGTCGCGGTGCGTCGGAATAGGGTCGGAAAAACAAGGTCCGAGGAATTCGCTCCGTGCGGCAAGATGAAGCGCAAGGCGCCAGCACAACGCTCGCCGATTTCGTTGCCAGCATCGCGTGGGCGGATGTCGCGGCGCAAAGTCACGAGGCGAAACGCTCGATCCTGAATTTCTTCGCGACCGCGCTGGGATCGGCGAATGACCCTGCCGTTACCGGCGCGTTGCGGACGCTATTGCCATTCAGCGGCGCTGCGACATCCGCGGTGATCGGCCGTCCGGAACGGCTCGATGCGATGGGCGCGGCGTTCGTCAACGCCGTTTCGGCCAATCTGCTTGATTTCGACGACACCCACCTCGATACGATCATTCATCCAGCGGCGCCGGTCGCGGCGCCCGTGCTTTCGTTGGCGCAAGCGCGAGGATTTTCGGGGCAAGCCGTTCTCACCGCATTCACTCTCGGCGTGGAAATTGAATGCCGCGTCGGCAACGCCGTATCCCCGGGACATTATGCACGTGGCTGGCACATCACCTCGACCTGCGGGGTGTTTGGCGCCGCCGCTGCCTGTGCCTGGCTGCTCGGGCTTTCGGCAGGCCAGATTGCACATGCGATCGGAATTGCGGCCAGTCAGTCGGCGGGGATTGTCGAAAATCTGCCGAGCGCAGCCAAGAATGTCAGTGTCGGCAATGCAGCGCGCAATGGCCTATTCGCGGCGTTGCTCGCGGCCGAGGACTATACCGCATCGCCACAGGCGATTGAAGGGCCGCTGGGCTGGGCTCGCGCCATGGGAGACGAACCCGATATTGGGCGTCTGACGGGAAATCTCGGCAAGACCTGGGAAATCGCGAAGAATACCTACAAGCCGTATCCGGCGGGCATCGTGTTTCATGCCGTGATCGACGCCTGCTTCAATTTGCGGGCAAAGCTTAACCGGCGCATCGACGATATCGCCCTCATCACGGTGCAGGGCTCCGCGCTTCTGCTGGCGCGGGGCGACCGTCCGGTTCGCAACGAACGTGATGCGCGGGTCAGCATTCATCATTGCGCCGCCTGCGCGCTGCTGCTGGGTACGGCCGGTGTCGCCGAATTCTCGGACGCGATCGTGTTTCGGCCCGATATCGCGGCTTTGCGTCAGAAGGTAGGGGCGGTGCTCGACGCTTCGCTTCCGGATGGCGCTGCGCGCGTCACGATCCAACTGGCGTCCGGAGAGACGTTCAGCGAGGCCGTGATGGCTGCAAGGGGCAGTCTTGCCGACCCGTTGTCGGATGGCGATATCGAAGCGAAATTGCGCGATTGCGCGCGGCTGGGTGGAAGCGATTGGGATATCGATCGCATCATCGGCGACGTTTGGCGTCTCGACACGCTTGCTGACGTCTCGAGTCTGGTGAGGGTGCATGGCTGAGCCCGCCGGTTGAAAGCCGTACTCAAACAATGGAAGGAGCCGATGATGACTGAGTTGTTCGACAAGGGGTTGAAGGTCCGCAAGGAAGTGCTTGGCGAAGAGTACGTCAACAAATCCATCGCAGGCGCCGACGAATTCACCCGGACGATGGCGGAGTGGTCGACCGAGTTTTGCTGGGGCGCATTGTGGACCCGGCCTGGACTCGACCGCCGCACCCGCAGCATCGTCAATCTGGCGATGCTTGGAGCGCTGAACCGGCCTCACGAACTGAAGCTGCATGTCAAGGGAGCGCTGAAGAACGGCCTCACCAAGGATGAGATCAAGGAGATTCTGCTTCAGGTCGCCGTGTATTGCGGCATCCCCTCGGGTATCGATGCGTTCCGAAACGCGCGGGAGGCGTTCAATGAAGTTGAAACGAAATCCTGATCATGGCCGAGGAGGAGTATGAACTCTTTGCCATCCGTTATGCTACCCGCGATGCGCGGCGGAGCGAGCATTTCATCGGTGGCGATCCGCATGATGGGCCAATGCCAATGGACTACTTCGTGTGGGTCGCAAGGGGCGGAGGCCGTACCTTTGTCATCGATACCGGATTCAACGTGGAAGTCTCGAACAAACGAAAGCGGACGTTCCTGCGCTGCCCGGTGGAGACGCTCAGTGCGTTTGGTATCAATGCGAACGAGGTCGAGGATGTCATCCTTACACATCTGCATTACGACCACGTCGGCAATTTCGACCGCTTCCCCAACGCGCGATTCCATCTGCAGGAGCGCGAGCTGACGTATGCCACGGGACGCTTCATGCGATATCCGAGGTTATCGCATTCATTCGAGGTCGATGATATCTGCGGGATTGTACGGCTGAACTATGCGCGACGCGTCTTGTTCTATGATGGCGACGCGGAGCTCGCTCCCGGCCTTACGGTACACGCGGCCGGCGGCCATTCCGCCGGGCTTCAATTCGTTCGCGTCAGGACCCGCCGAGGATTTGTCGTACTCGCCTCCGATGTCAGCCATTTTTACGAGAACATGGCAGCGGAACGTCCGTTTACGACCGCGCTGCATATCGGCGAAATGCTGGAAGGGTTCGCCCGTCTGCTGGCGCTAGCGCCGGACGAAAGCCATATCGTTCCAGGACACGACCCACTGGTGATGAAGCTTTATCCGTCCCCGAGCCCGCAGCTCGAGGGCGTCGCCGTGCGCCTTGATGTGCCGCCATCGGCCGATGCGCCCGTTCGCGCCGACTATCTTTCGCGGCATTAGTCCGGCATCCGGAAAAGTCGATGCCGGCTTCGACGGCGTCATGCGAACGCTGTAGCGCGCGCGGTGCGCTGCCAATGATGTGTCCTCATTTCTCCGCCGCAGCTTTCAGAATCGGCATCAACCGCTCGGATTCGCTTTTTACCAGGTCGGCCAGGGCCTTTGGCCCGCGGCGGTCCGGCTCCACGATATCGGCGCCTAGATCCGCAAACCGCTTTTGCACCGACTGTTCGCTGAGGCCCTTGCTCAGGGCCTCGGCCAGCTTGTCGACAATTGGCTGCGGCGTGCCGCTTGGCGCGAATACCGCGTAAAACGGCGCGCAGTCGAATTCGGGCAGCCCCTGTTCGTGCGAAGTTGGCACATCCGGTAACATTGAGCTCCGTTTCTTGGCGGCGACCGCCAGTGCCTTGACGTTGCCAGCCCGTACCTGACTCAATGTACCGAGCACGGGATCGCATTCATAATCGATTTCACCCGCCAGCATTGCATTCAACACCGGAGCTGTGCCTGTAAACGGCACCATAGTCGGCTTGATGCCGATAGCCGAGTTGAGAAGGAGACAGCCGATGTAGGATACCGAGCCAAGGCCGGCGTGCCCAACATTGAGCTTGCTCGCATTGGATCGGGCATGGGCGATGAATTCTTTGAGACTATTGGCAGGGAAATCTTTGCGGACAACCAGCAATTCGGGATACTCGGCGGTCAGTCCGATCGGCTCGAAGTCCTTCCGTGGATCGTAGCCGAGATTCGGATAAAACGCCGACGCCAGTGCATTTGTGCCCAGGTGACCGGACAAGATCGTGTATCCGTCAGCCGCAGCGCGAGCGGCGCGCAGCGCCCCAATGGTGCCGCCGGCCCCTCCGACATTCTCCACCACGAATTTCTGGCCGAGATGGCGACTGAAAATATCGGCGACGATCCTGCCCGTGACGTCAGCGGGCCCGCCGGCTGCGAATGGAACGATGATGGTAACTGTTCTCGCGGGATAGTCCTGGGCCCATGCCCCAGTCGATCTCGCTAACATCAGAAGGATAGCCGCCGCTACGAACTTTGCCATTTATCGCCTCCCTGACATCATATTGTTATTTGTTGTGACCATATCCCAGTTAGCTGGCAGGCAAATTCTTGGCCTGATCCAGCGCGGAAGTATTCACTCGGATCAGGAGCGCGAAGGCTATCGACGGTGCTATTTTCATATCTCACCGCCAAAGGGAGCATGCATGTCGATCAGGACGACAATCGATGGCGAAAGAAACTCTGGCCTGAATTAAAATCGTAAAAGGTGAGAGAGTGCCCGTCTGCAACGACCCTGCTCCTGAAAGACCAACACAAATGCCTTCACAACCTGGTTACCAACCGGGCTCTCAAACAAGCTCTCAACAAGCTCTCAAACAAGCTCGTCGTCTCATTGTATTCGTTAGTAACCTTCATACGAAAGCTTAATAAACAAGTTTGCTTGCGATGCGATTCAAAGCTGGCAAGGTAGCACCACCAAGCAAAAAAACAGATGCAAGGCGCACCAAGCAACGTCGCTGATAATCTCCGCATTGGTTTCGAGAATATACGAATGAAAAGCCAAAAATACGAAGGCAGCGTTAGCCATGTTCCTGTTAACACTTGAAAACTGGGCAGTAGTTTAGATATTTGGTGCACCGTTTTTGCTCAGTCCTGATCAAGGGAAATAGTGTTCGAACAAGACATACGATAGCTGGCGGATGCCTGCTCGAGGGACATTAGGAGTGGTTTTGTGGATCAATTTATCGCACCAAGTATCGAATTCGAACAAAGTAGGCTCCCGGCAAGAATTGGGCGATCGCTGGGTCAGCTTCGATCCGCACGATCTGCCTGTCGCTCGCTGTTGACTGATCTGCCTACCAGTGACTGGCTTCAATCTCAGATTGATATTCGAATCCGGCTCCTGAGCAACCTGCGGCGGGTTCGGTTTCATCTTGGCCAGCATCTGGATGAACTTCTGCCGCATGGCCCAACCCGTTCTGGTCGCCGGCCCACACGGGCAAGAACCTATACGCGCTCAGCACACAGAAAAGGGTCGGGCGCGCGCCGAATATAGCCAGCAGAGGCGGGGAGACTTGCAACATGGCGAGTCTAATTGTTCCTTGTGCGAAGCGCTCCAAGGAAGCGACGCGGCTAACACGTGCAAGTCGTTGATCCAGACCGCTCGGGAGCATACTCGAAGGGGTTGCCGAACGAACTTGGCTCTTTCTGGATCCCGCAAAACAGTGTGGCCCTAGCGGCAATCGCCCTGTCTACAACCAGAAGTAGCTCCCGGCCGTCGTCGTTGCCGGATTGACCCCGTCGCATCCACAGGCGCAGACTGCCCCAGCAGGGAGGGCGCGAAGGTGGGTTGAACGTGGGATAATACGTCAATATGTTATCGTGGATCCGAATCAGAAAACATTGTTGAAGCCCATGGAAAAGTTGGAACTTGAGGCGATGCCTCTTGATGATCTGTGGTCTCTCCACGAGCAACTCACCGCTGTTTTATCCAGGCGGATTATTGCGGAGAAGCGCCAGCTTGAAAACCGGCTGGTCCAACTCAACCGCGGAAAAATTGCGCAGGCATCGGTTGCGGTCGATGTAAAATCAACCAAAACAGGTCGTAAGAGTCCTCGGCGCCATTATCCCAGGGTTTTCCCAAAATATCGGAATCCAGCAGTGCCGTCCGAAACCTGGTCTGGACGTGGTAAACAGCCTCGATGGCTGGTTTCCGCTTTGAAGGCCGGTGGCAGGATTGAGGACTTCAAAATCCCCGGTGCGCAGCAGGGCAAGGTGAGAGCGCTGCGTTGATCCGAGCCTAGAAAATCATCTCCGTCTCCCGGCATTCAAATCGCTAGCAAAGCGAGAAGGCCTTTCGCTTCGTGTTTGGCTTGCGGTTTTTGGCGGTTAGGCGGGCTGCCGGCCGGCCATTAACCTCTTTGGTGAGCCTGCTGTGGCGCAAGTGGGCTGCCTAACGGCTTTGAGCCTAAATGCGTTTGGAAGGTACCAGATGCAGCCGAGAAAGAAGTTGGCTCAGGAGGTCGCGGCTGGTCAGCCCGATCATGTAACCCCCCTGAAGGGCGACCGCCGGAATAAGAATGGCCAACAGCACCCCGGAAATGGTCTGGCCGTGCGACGCCGCGGCGGCACCGCAGGCTATGATTGTGGCCAGCGTAAGGGGGACTAAGATCAGGAAGTTGCAGTAAACGCCAAAGAAAACTCCGACCAGAAAGGAAGCGATTAGCAGTTCCACTTACGCCCCCTGGTGCCTGACCGTTGAATTATTGCACTGCGGTGCAGGTGAATTTAATCTGACAGCCATTAACGAAAAGTTATTTTGGCGTTGGTTAGGCGTTCCGTGCTTCCTGATGCATTGAGCCGGCCAGACGGGCGGCAACTGCCCGCTAGGATCTGAAGTCAGGAACCATGAGCGGGGGCGTAGCGAGACAGGTAGCGGTCATTCCTTGACGTTTCCCTGCGAGGCAGTTCCCTACCTGCTTCGACCATGGATACGCTGGTTATTTTACCGCCGGTGCGTTTGGCGGTTTTATTTATCGCTGGGCACAGAAGGCCCCAATCCCGATCTCTACGTTCACTTCGCCTTGGGTCTAATCGCGAGTCACCAGTACTACTTCGGCCGGGCTGCAGCGCGGAGGTCCGGGCAAATCAGGAAGCCGAGTGCCGCGAACGCAACAAAATGTTCAAACGCCAGCCGACGTCGACAAATGGGCCTGTCGTGGATTGGCGCGAGCGTCGTAAAAGCGATGAAAGCGAGCAGCCCACGCGGCGAGGCTAATGAGTTTGTGGAACATGCGGACGTCATCTCCGATCAGATCAAGGAGGGTACCTGAACAGACGGGCGACTACTCACCTTTAGGATACTTTGCCGGGGAAGGTCGCTACCGCGTCGCTCGGGGTAGGAGCTAGGAACGTATCTCGAAGTTTGCGCTGTGCTGCTGGCATTCCTCGGCGCCGTGCTTCTAGATTCTGGACAGGCGGAACCAGGCAAGCCGCGCTAACCCAGGCCTCCTCTTCTCAAGCCTGTATGTCGAATAGTTCCACGCAGGCGGAGACATGTAGGCGGGCTTGCCCCCAAACGTTCTGCACGCCATGCCTCAATGCGCGAGAGCCAAGCGCCAACCTGCATCCGGGCCTGCCTAAGACAACACGCCTAAGTCGGGTCCGGATTTGAGGCAAACGCAAAGCGGCTGTCTAACTTGTCATTGTCTCAGGAAAGGCCTGAAGCTAGGATGGCCTCTAGCAGGTTCTGGGAGGCTCCAATGCGGATGGGCTTTGCTGCGGCCCTAGCGATTGCCCTGTCATCACCAGCGGTGCTGGCGCAACAGTCGCCCGTGACACCAGGCGACGTAATAGGCCATCCCCCGCCGCTTCCTGGTCCTCCGTCCCTCGCTGAGCCACAGCCGGCGCCAGCACCATCTAGTGCCGCTCCAGCACCCCAGGCAAGCCAATCACCCCCCAACGGGGCGCATGCGCCGCCCGGCACACCGCCAGCTCCATATTCTGCCGGCACATTGCCGACGGTGAGTACCGGTCCAGGATTAACCACGGTAGGCCCGGATGGCGTTTCAACCAAGATCGTAAAGGCCGTGCCGTGCGGACTTGTCGCGCGCGAGACCGACGGATTTACGACCTGCGTCGGGATCCCAGATAAGCAGCCAAGAATGAAGCGCAGGTAGCGCCACCTTTTTAATTTCTGATCCCAAGCCTGAACTTTTCGGGGCAGTTTTCGGCGTCACGCTTTCACAAACCTTATTCGTGATGGCCCGCGCATTGAGCAGGGTACGAACGCTGATTCCGGATAACTATACGCGCCAATCGAATAACTACATGCTGTGGGGTCAATCCGAAAAGCCTGCCTCGCGCTCCTTGCGTGTTGGGAGAGCCCGGCCAAACTGGCTTGCCAAAATGTGGACAGGAGGCTTGGGACGTCGATCCCTGCCTCAGCGAACGCCTCAGACATAGCGGTAGGCCTTCTGGCGTGCGGGGGCCGGAAAGCTATGTAAAGGTCTAGGGGACGCGCGACTTCACCGCCGCAGTCCCGAACCGGGTTTGGCTTGCCGATATCACCTACATCCCGACGGCGGAGGGCTGGCTGCACCTGGCTGCGGTCATGGACCTCTTCAGCCTCAAGATCGTCGGTTGGGCGATGCGGGATCAGATGTTGGTCGAACTCGCCTCCTCCGCGCTGACCGTGGCAAGCCAACAGCAGCAACGGCCACAGGCCGGATTGATCCATTATTCCGATTGCGGCGTGCACTACGCCGTACATGCCTACCGTGCGGCCCTGCAGTTGCCGACCTCACCGCATCGATGAGCCGCAAGGCAGACTGCTTCGACAATGCCCCGATGGAGAGCTTCTTCCACACCTTGAATTCCACACCTTGAAGTCCGAGCTCGTTCATCATCGTCAGCGCCGGACCCCGCCGAGGCCCAGCGCGATAGCTTTGCCGTCATCGAAAGCTTCTGTAATCGAACCCCGCTCCACTCCGCGATGTATATCTTCCCCGATCGAGATGGAGTTAAAAGCAGCATAACCAGTCCACTTTTTCGGGGGGGAAGATCAGTCCAGTAATTCCAACTGTCGTGCCGGCTGCGCGGCGATAGAGAAAGGCGACGATCCATCGCGGCATCCGCCTTTGAGAACAGCGCTAGTGAGACTTAGGTTGTCGCCCGCGCAATTGAGCCGGTTGTCGTATTTGCTAGGTTGAAATCGGGAAACCTGGTGAGGAGTGCCGTTCTTAAGAACTGGAAGTGGCCGATGGTTTGTGCAAGCTCACTTAACCGTCGCTGCCCGTTAGCAATCTCGGCACCAAGGGTGTCTTGATTCCGGCTATCTTCAGCTTCACGCGTGAGATATTCGTCCGTGTCATTCCCAAAAGTAACGGCAGCTCGTGCGAGTACTTCGTCGACGCGTGCGGTTAGGCCAGCATGCTCAGCCTTGGCCGCCTGAAGCGCATCTTCGATCGCACGAAAGATAGCTCCAGCTCTGAGACGATCCACTTCGAGGTCCCGCTCTGGAGATCGCGCCTTGAAGTCGTTGATAGCTTGCGGACGCCTGAAAAATCGAAACATTGTCGCAGATCCTCTGACAATTGACGGGACCGACGAGCTCTCGCCGATTCGACCAGAGTAAAGTACCACGAAGATATAAGCTCGGTGCCTTCAGGCAAAGAAACGAGTCATGGCGCTGCGAGCCACTGCCCGTGCCCAACAGATCTTCCTGAACGGCGCTGCAGGCAGAAGGGTGGGTATGCAAACCAGGCTATCGCAAGATCGAAACCGGGCGGCGCTGGTGAATATTACTCCGACAGCGATCGCGGCCGCGCCCAAAATGATAGCGTTCTCAAACGAACCGCCTGAAGAGGTTGTGTTGGTGCGCGCAATTCAGGCGGCGTGAAATATCTTGCGCTGATCCTCCTTCATTTGATGCAGAATGTTAAATGCGCATTAAGCGAGGGGTACGGATAGCTTGAAGCTCCGCTATCAGTTCCGAATCGCTCGTTGCGCAGGGTAGGGCAAATTGGTCGCCTTCAGACCCGCTTCATCGATGTTATCAAGTTCAGTCACGCAGCGATGAGGCAAGCAATGACAATCGTTATCTCAGATTGCACCTGATTACCAAATTCAAGCTTCAATGGATTTCATCGTTTCATCGCTCCCGCTCTTCTTTGTTCGTGAAGAATTTGTCGAAGAAAATCGCTCCTAACCGTACCGCTGTCGGCCCCTGCATGGCGAACAAGGTTGAGATCGCGATCTTGGCATCCAACAAGAGCGACCAGCTCTTGGCATAAGCGCAATCGACGCTAACTCGCTCGCTATACCTCGCCTGACCGCTGACCCGCCAAAGTCCAGTAATGCCGGGCTTGCACGCCAGATAGGCTGCTGCTTTATCGGCATAATAGTCGATTTCGTCGTCGCTGATGGGCCGCGGGCCTACGATGCTCATGTCACCCCGCAGCACATTGAACATCTGCGGCAATTCGTCGAGACCGGCTTTACGAAATACGGCCCCTAAAGGTGTGACGCGCGGTTCGTCCGGTCGCGCTTCGGTTTCCCTTGAGTCGCGGGCGGCAGAATCCGCGCTCGAGCAAAGGTGTACCCGGCGAGTTGATTTCGGTGCGGAGGTCTCGAATTTCAAACAATCAAAAGCACGACCGCGAAAGCCAACCCGCCGATGGCGAGCGATGATCGACCCTCCTGAGGCCAGGAATGTTGCGACCGCGCAGAAAACAAGGAGCGGTAGCAAAAGCCCGATCCCGACTACCGCGAGAATGATGTCAATCAACCGTTTGATCGCCCCTCCAACAGGCGCAACGCTCGCTGTCCTGGCCCTCGCGTCTGAGCTTCGTTTGGCGATTTCCGACATAAAAGTCGCCCCATTCAAAAGTATCGGCCATCAAATGATTCAAATGCGCAATCAATTTTAATATCTTACCGCATTGCGTCATTTGGGCAAGGCGATTATCGGGCGTAGAGGCGTCCTGCCTCGGCCCCGGCGCGGCGCTCTACTCGAGAGAGCCACATCTGATCAAATGCTTCGGCAAGCGAATGGAGGCGGCGTCGGGATCTAACAGGCACTCGGCCCGCGTTTGCGACACGGTACTGTATATCGCCCGTGATTGAGAAAGGAGTGCCGATGACGGAGCTGACATGCCGGCGTGGTCATCTGGTCCGGACCTGAATTGATTCATCTGCCTGTCACGACACTTGCTTATCTTGGCCGGTTTACGCCAGGGCAGTGACTTTTAGCTGTAGACAAAGAGGCGATATCTGAACCTAAAGCGAACTTCAGTTTACTAACGGCTTAGGCGCCAACAATTGGTATCCGAACCGAGTAGATCAGATGCAACAGATCAGTTCCAAGAAAGCCGAAGAAGCTGGGATCGATTGTAATCTTGCCGAGCAGTATGCTGAAATCCTGCGTCTAAGAAACCGGGTTCGGCGGGCGGAATCGGCGCGAAAAAGCGTTCTCCGTCGGCGGACCGTTCGGAAACATCCTGGTATCGATCTTACCAAGCACAAATGACGTTCGCATGCTCGAGTCGCGTTGAACTCGTTGCGATGTCAGGGTGTGCTGGCGAAGGCCGAACCATATAGCAGCAACCGAAAGCCAAGCGAGGCTGCAGGAGAACTGGATAGCCGAAACCAGAGAGAATGCGCTGGCTGCATTCGACGCCTTCGTTGAAACCCGGGGGGCTTTAAATATGACAAGGCGGTCGAGTGCTGGCTCTTCGGTAACTGTTTAGCACGTTGGAGGTTTTGTGCACCCAGCAGCACTGGCCGCGGGTCGGAGGCCACGTCTCGCCGACCGTTTGCCAGAAGCCGGTCTACGCCGGATGGATACACTTTGATCCGCTTGATTGGCTTCTCAGCTATGGGCGGCCGCAGATCGTGGTGCTCCACCACATAGCGCGCCTTATCCATGTGGCATCAGGCTGTCGGACCGAACGCAATGTACAGCAGGATGGCTACGGTCGCGTGCGTGATGACGCCGGCCATAAACATGCTTCGGAGCGGATTGCTTCGTATGAAGACCGGGCGCAAATGCGCGTCCGCCAGAGATCACGGTAATGTTCGACGTGTTGTGAACACTTTGGACTCGAAACGTGGTTCGTATCGTCGGCCGCGAAATGTGCCTTTGGAAAAGGGTCAGTAGGCGTTCTCCAACTCCAGCACTTCGAGTGTGAATTCGCGACCCGGGCGTGCTAAGAAGGCCATTCAGTGATGTGAACTGTGGAATCGATTGGCTTCGACAGCGGTCATTCGACAGGGAAAAATGTGTCGTTTGCTTTGGCAATGCACATGATGTCGCTTTGGAAACTTGTTTCGTACATGCGCCTTTTTAGTGCTCGGGTTGATATCGAACGTCAGTAGAAGAAAGGGAGCGTAGGATGAAAACAGGGCAATTAGTGGTTTGCGTACTGGCCGCTCTTGGAGTTTCGTCTCAATGGGGATCGGTGGACGCTCGCGAGCGAAGGCTTGGCTCGGAAGCGCGGGTCGAGCAAGCACATGGAAATCTGCCGCCGGGCGCAAAAACGATCGATGGCGGAGGCAGACCGGTGAAGGGCGCGCCAGAAGGTGGGACCGGTTCTGCCGCTGCCACAAAGACCGGGCCTACGGCGCCGGTAACCTGTAATCAGCAAAACGCATCCTCGCCGGCGTGTTATAGCGCGACCCAGCAAGCACGCCCTGTCGCGCGATGAGCCTGCTCGGGCTCAGTTTTTGGTGACCACCACCGGCTCGGCTACTGGAGCTGCTGCGACCACATTGACAGGCGCCAGGGCCTTCTGGTGGATGTCGAGCTCCCGCATAAACGCGGCACCGGCCGCCGGATCCTTGAACTCCCAGAGGTTGTTCTTCACGCCTTCAAAGATGAGGGAGTAAACGGCGAGTTGAACACCTTCGCGAACGGCGAGCGTCGCAGGGGAGTTCTTCGTAACGCCAATATCCGCTTGCAGCAGTGCGTCGACTGCGGCGAACTGGAAGGCGTTGCCGCCGACGTTTACGGAATAGATGATCTTCGTGGTCGTAACTGACGCCAACACGCGCCCGGTCTGCACACTGACTGCCCTGAGCGCCACGGTAACGATATCCTGGCGATACGAGACGGCGCCGCCAATGCCGAGGTAGTTCGCACCGATGCCGCCGGTGGTTTCGTTAGTATCGAAGCCGATCACGCCGCCATCAAGAAGCACGCCGGCAAACCGCAGCGGCGGCAGGCTCTGGGCTTTGTTCCCAATCAGTGCGGTGCGCGTATTCTGAATGATTTGCCGTTCTTGCAGCAGTGACTGAAGGTCGGCGCGTTCGGCGACATCGAACCAGGCACCCCCACCGGCCTTGACCAGAACATCGGTGAGGATGGAGCTGCCGCCTTGGGTCACTGCACGCGAAAACTCGGCGAAATTGTCATTCGATTTATTCTGGCCGGTCAGATCTGGAAAATTGTAGACGGCAACATCGAGCTTCTGTTTTGGGGGCGGAAGCGAATCCAGAACCAGGCCAGTCTTGGTCGCAGGCACAAGAGTTGCAGCCGGAGTGACGGGATCCTTGGCCGTGCCGGTAAGGGCACAGCCGCCCGCCGCTAAGGCGAAGAGCGACGCCACCGCCAGCCTGGCACCGAAACAGATCAAGTTAACCCCCCATGCACAGAGTTGGACAGACGCTCCAAACAGGAACGGCTCAGCCGAGGACTATTCCGCAAGTGGACGAAGCAATAGCGAAAGGAAGACCGCTAAATGACGGACTTATGGACTCGTTGGAATGGTCGTCTGACCATTGCCGCCGATGATGATGACGGGCTGCCCGCCGCCGTTGCCTATTCCGCTCAGAGCGTTGGTGAGCCCTGAAAGGTCCGGGCTCTGCTGACCGGACTTAGTGCCATTACCCTGAGCCTGGGCGGTGGAGAGCAGGAAATTACCATTCAACGGGTTGCCGCCGAACGTGGGGCTCACGGGGCGATAAACCTGCTCCGTTGCAGAAGCGGAAGCCGAAACGACAATACCTGCGACCAGACCAGCTACGGAAATAAATAATCTACTCATGGCGATCTCCATTAAAAATAAGTCCATAAAAATCCTGCCCTTTAATTTAACAAAAGCCTGTATGTAAGACCATTGCGGGCCGGCAACACTGCGACGTTATCTCAACGCTCCTCAAACAATCTAAAACTTGGATGTTTTCTGAATGCAGGGCTCACTGGGAAATAGACCTGGGGCATCATCATCAATCCCGACAGAAGGCCGGGCTGCGGAAAACCGAACTTACCCATGTTGCATCTCCTCCAGAGAAATTCGAATGGTTATCGCTTGATCAGCAGCCCGCCGTTGGGAAGCCGCGCGATCAGCACGTTGACCGGCGCCGATCCGTTCGGCTGGATCACGCCCACCGCAAGTCCCTGCGTATTGATCAGGGCGAGATTGGACTTCAGATTGTTGCCGGCCTGCAGGACGCCGACGCTGTTGGCGTAGCCCTTGATGATGCCGACGTTCGAAACATTGCCGGCGCCGAGCTGCGCCTGGAACACCTTGTTGTAGGCGCCGATCTCGAGCGTGCTGGCGAAATTGCCGCCGCTGGCAGGCGTGGCCAGTTCGGGCGCGGCCCGCAGGGTGCCGCTCTTCGGAGCGGTCCAGGCCGGCGCGCCGCCGGTCGCCGAATTCGGCGCGACGGGGAGGGCGACATTGCGCCCCTGGTAAGCCCCGGTCGCCTGCTGAACAAAAGCGCCTTCAGCAAACGCGCCGGGGGTGGGCAGGATCAAAATGGCTAGGTAGCTGGCAATAAGTTTTAGGGCGAGACGCATGAAACGCTCCCGAATTCCTTTGAGTCCAGTGTCAGCCGCGCTCGGTAGTGACCGCGGGCAGACCCATCCAGAACAACTGTGGTCAGTATGGCATCCCGATCGGCATCCAGCGTGAACGCCCCGCTCTGGACGTTCTGGCTGGTGCCGGTCGAACTCTGCTTGAGGATCTCGAAGCGATAGGTCCCGGTCGCGGATGCCCGACCGTTCGCCACCGCCTCAAGCCGAAGCATATCGTTCTGCGGTGTCACCCGGATTTGACAGCCAATTGCCATTGTCGGCTCAGCTGCGGACGAAAGCTGCGCCCGCGTGCAGTTGAGAAAAACAGCAACGGCAATTGCAAACCCAGTGACGAAGGTCGTGCGCAGGCCCGACATGCTCGTCATCCCCTGAAGGAAAGGGCGGCGGATGAAATCCCGCCGCCCTCTCTGGGCTTACTTCTGGACGGTGATCGCGGTGTTGTGCGAGCCGAACTGCGCCGTCACCGACGTGTTCGACACGGCCGCGCTCGCGACCTGCGAGGTCATCGCGGAGTTGCCGTTGCCGACCTGGACAGTTGCCTGCAGGTTGGCGCCGATCATCGGCTGCAAGCCAGTATCGCTCTGACCGACGGTCGCCTTGTTGTTGGCGCCGAATTGAGCGATCATCGATCCGTTTACACCGATGTTAAGCGGGTTAGCGATCGACTGGCTGGTGACTGCGGTATTCTTCGCACCGGCCTGAACCGTGAGCGAGGCGTTCGTCCCCAGACCAGACTTGGAGCCCGTCTGACCGGTCGCGGCGGTGTTCTTGTAGCCAGCCTGCAAGGTGCCCTGAACATTGCCACCGTTGACCTGGCCAACGACCGCGTCGTTGCCAACGCCGAACTGCGCAATGGCCGAGTTGTTGGAGGAGGGCAGCAAGCTACCACCAGACTGGCTCGTCAAGGCCGTGTTGCCCTTACCGACCTGCAGCGTCAACGCGTTGTTATCGACGCCGCCAAGTGCGGTTGGCACATTGAACAGTCCAGGCACAACGATCCCGCTCGCATCTTGCCCGGTCGTGGCCTTGTTGCCCTTGCCAAACTGGAGCGTAGCAGCCGAGTTGTCGCCGCCCGACGCCGAGTTGAACCAACCGATTGAACCGGTCGTGGTCTGCGAGGTTAAGGCTTGGTTGCCATAGCCGCCCTGCAGCGTGAACGCGCCGTTGGTGCCGCCCGTATCAGTGGCCGACTGGCCGGTGGTGGCATTGTTGTGGGCGCCAAACTGCAGTGTGCCCTGCGTGTTGTTGCCGCCAACTTGACCGACCAGGGCCTTATTGTACCAGCCGAACTGCCCAACGAACGAGTCGTTCGAAAGGCTGGTGTTCACGCCGTTGCGCTGCCCGTCCTGCGAAACGCTGGCAAAGTTCTTGCCGCCAAACTGGACGACGCCGGAGTTATTGTCCACACCGGCTTTGGGATTGCCGCCGTTACCGTTGTTGCCGGTCTGTCCGCTACCAGCCGAGTTCTGGCCGACGAGAGCGGTGTTGCCGTAGCCGTTCTGCAGGATGCCTGAGGTGTTGTCACCGCCGGTGCTACCCTTCTTGCCGTGGGACCCGTCCGCCGAGCCCTTCGAGATCTGCGATGTCGTCGCGTTGTTGCCCCAACCGAACTGCGCGGTGGTCGAATCATTCTTGCCCGAGTTGTCCTTGTTGGTCTGCTGACCCGTCACCGACGTATTCTTGCCGCCAACCTGCAGCGTGGTCGAATCGTTGTTGCCGCCGGTTTGTCCCACCAGCGAGTCGTTCTTGTAGCCGAACTGCGCGGTCCCCGAATTGTTGGTCTTGGTGCCGGTCGTGCCTGCCTGCGAAGTGACGGCGTTGTTGCCCACGCCGACCTGAAGCGTACCCTGCGTGTTGTTGCCGCCGTCCTGGCCGACGAGCGCATTGTTATGCGCGCCGAACTGGCCGATGCCGGACTGGTTGGTCTTCGAAGGTGAAGACGGGTTGTTCTGCGAGGTGAGCGCGGTGTTCTTCTTGCCGGCCTGAATCGTGGCCTGCTTGTTGTTGCCGTTGGTCTGGCCGACAACGGCGTTATTCGAGCCGCCGATCTGCGCGATGAAAGATTCGTTGCTCGCCGCAGAAGCGAGCGACGTCGTCGCCATCAGAAATGCAATGATCGTTAAATTTCGCATTTGGAAATCCCTTGTTTCCCATTGGTGGCACAGCGACCATCGCTGCCCTCCTGGGGGGATTTAACGCTTTCTTAAGCATGCTCCGCAAGCGCCAACGCAAACTTTACCCTAATGTTCGTGGTTTAAATTCTGCGACGGCCAACGTTTAGTCGCTGGGAATCCCATTCAACCTTCAGCGGGGATTAATGAATTTTCGGGTTGTTGACTTATATGTCGACACCGTTGGCATCGCCATTACGAGCGCGGTTTGTTGACATGCATGTCGACAAGCGAGGATGTGCTCATCTCCCAGGGGATTTCGCGAATCAAATGGCGATCGCCGATGTCCTTTCGCCGTGCGCCGAATCTCATGGTGTGGACCGAACGGTTCGCTAGCGCATTTCCGCGAGATCACCATGTCGATTGCTATTGTTGATCTGCTCTTCGGGCGCCGCGAGGTCAGGACTTCTGCTTGGCTTGCGATGGAAGGGTAGGCGAGAAACACATGGTTTCTCCTGGCACGCATCGCATGTGAGCGTCGGCCCCAATCTTTGCTGAGGTACTGTGCTCTCTTCGAAATCGAAACGGGTGATCGATCTCGGATAGTGACCGTTGATGGCTGGCGTCTTTCAGGTCTAGGCCGTTCCGGATAGCCGTGAAGTCATTTCGTGCGGCCCAGATGCCTGACTGGTTGCGGTGCAGCAGATGCTCCCGTCCAATCCGGAATCTGTGTCTTCAGCGCCTCAGGTACGAAAATTTTAGGGTTGCGCGCGGCCGAGCCAAATACCATTGTGACGTTCGGAAATGCGCATCGAGCCGCATACCAGCATCGACGGATTTCACGAATTTATGAGCTCAGAGCGGTTGTAGACTTAATATGTCAACGATCGAAGATCTCGTCGCCGCGGGGGCCATTTCGAGGATTGAAGTGGAATTGAGTGGCCGCGAACAGGCGCAACGCCTGCTGTATGGGACGCCTGATTTTATTGAGTGGCTTCGTGGACTCGTAAACGGCGCTGAAGCCGAAGGCCGCCTCGGTCAAGCGACAGCGGCAGAGCAAATCGATCAACTCTTCCACCTGTTTCTAAGCGGCGGGCCTCTTATACATACCCGCCAATTTCGATATATTCGCGCCGAAGAAAATGCTGTATGGGAATTGAAGACGCCGGATATACGCATCTTCGGCTGGTTCATGAAACGAGATTGCTTCGTTTGCGTTTTTGGTGATTGGGCTGATAGAGTTAAAGATCACGAGCTTTATCGTGGCTATCGAATTGCAATAAGAAGAATCCGTCGGCAATTGGACGTTGATAATACTTTATGTGTTCAGGGAGTAGATCCAGGTGACGTCCTTTCAGTTTGATATTGGAAGCAGGGCGCGTAATGCCGGTCGATTTATTGGTCGCGTCAGGAACGAATTGCTGAGGGCGCTCTCAGAGCGGAAAAGAGACGCGAAGCTTTCACAGCAGGAGCTTGCGAAGAAGCTCGAGGTTCATCGCTCGCTGGTTAACCGGCAGCTCTCCGGAGAAGCGAATCTGACGCTGAGGTCACTGGCGGATCTCGCGTGGGCGATGGATATGGAAATCTCATTCGAGCTC
Organism: Bradyrhizobium australiense; assembly: GCF_013114825.1. Lineage (GTDB taxonomy): Bacteria > Pseudomonadota > Alphaproteobacteria > Rhizobiales > Xanthobacteraceae > Bradyrhizobium > Bradyrhizobium australiense. The sequence continues at coordinate 131,601 of NZ_JAAVLX010000011.1, forward strand.
AAGAAGCCGGTGGTCGAGGCGGGACAGAATCAGCCGGTGACCACTTCGACGATCAGCCATGGCCAGATCAAGTATATCGATGGCGGCAGGCGACGTACGTCGCTTTGTCAGAAGCTCGTCGTATCTCCGCTTGCGCCGGGCGAGGCAACGAAATCTCTAAGATGAGACGGTACGGCTATTCCATTTTCTGCGACGACATTCGAAGTGAAGCTGGTGGCAAGCTCAGCTTCATAGGCTGTTATAATGCGGTCATGATGACGGCGCAGAACTTCCCGCTAGTCCTGTCCAAGTTCTGCATTCATTTCCACGTGTTCTCGCCCGCGACGCAGCCCTACACGTCTGTGACGGCTCGATGCTATGTGCCGGGCGAGCCGGAGCCGATCGCCGAAGAGCCGATCGAGGTGCCCGGACTGCTGGACCAGCAGAAGCTGCTGGACGGTCTGCCGAAAAATATCGCTGTCCCGCCCTACATCGTCGTGGCGTCGAGCCTGGTGTTCTCGCCACTGGAGATCCGGCAGCCGGGACTGATTCACATTCGCGTTGTGATCAACGAAGGGCCCGACGAATTGCATCTGGGCTCGCTGCAGGTGATATCCGCTTCAGCGTAGTGAAGAATGAGGAGGTTCATCTTCGAGGGATCAGCGTCGCTGATTCACGATGGCCTGATTGCCCACGCCCTGCTGGACGATTGCGGAAAAGTTGTTTCCGCCGGTCTGGGCAACCATTGCGAAGTTGTTCGTGCCAACCTGTGTGACCGAAGAAACGTTGGCATTGGGTGGCGATGTCGTCGTCGCAGCAGCGGCAACTGCGTTCACCTTGACAGGCGCAGCAATCTTCGCGGCCGAGACTGGTTCTTTCGGCCATTTGAAATTGCCGGCTAGCTGCCGGGCTCCCCCGATCTGGGGAACAAAGGCTTCACCCGCTAAGCTGGGCGTATTGGCCGCGGTCAGAAGGGCCGCGAGAACGACTATATGCGCGCGCATTCTACTCTCCTGAAGCATGCGTACTTCTACCGGATCTTTCTTAAGGACCCGTGACCGCTTATTTTTGGTTTGTGTTACCTTTTCGACCTGACAGATTGCGGAGCCGTTCGTTGACGTGTGCGGCGAGCGCTGGGCCGACCCTCAGGTAGTTCTGGATATCGCGGGGCAACATGGTGGGCGACGCATGTCATCTGCATCTGTTGCGCAAAAGGAAATCTCTCTCGAGCAAGGCCATTCCCGCGCCGTCGATCGGTTCGACAAACTTTGTAGGCGCAGGGAAGCCGGGGCTGGCGCCAGAATTGGGCTGGCGATATCTTAGGCTTCTTTTGTCGTCATATCCGCTCAGCGTTTTGTAGTTGGCCGAGCAACGGATCAAAGGCTTTTGTGTTATGCGCGAATTAGTAATGCCCAAGACTCACATCATTCTTGTCACATTTGCTGCAGTCTTTTTTTGTGATGCGGTGCCGCTTCATGCCCAAGACAGGGCTAGTCCGGTTGAGCCTAACGCCGTTTTCATTCCGCAGGCGCAACCGAGGCAAGCCAAGAGCGCGACGGCGCCTGCACGCCGGCCTGCACCAAGAGCGGCCAGGCAAGACCAGGCGCAAGCGACCGTTGCGCCACCTGGTGCGCGAGTTGGCGCATTACCGAATGGTGCTTCCGCAATCAGCGAAACATATGGCGACTGGACCTTGAATTGCAGCACGGACAAGGGAGCGAAGGTTTGCACGCTAAGCCAGGCGCAGGTCAGCAAAGAGGGACAGCGAGGCTTTGCGATCGAGCTGCGGATTGCGAAAGACGGCGCGAGCGAGGGAACGATCTTGATGCCGTTCGGGCTCAAACTGGAGGCCGGCGTCATCCTTAAACTGGACGACAGGGATTTGGGAGAGGGGCTGCGCTTCTCGACTTGTGTGGCGCAAGGCTGTCTACTTCCCGTCACCTTTCCGACTGCCGGCATGAACGCAATACGAAATGCCAAGGCCTTCGCGGTAGCTGCGCTCAGTGTGAGCAATGGTCAATCTCTCACGTTCAACGTATCTCTCAATGGTTTCGCAATTGCGGTCGATCGCGCCATTCAGCTAGCGAGCTAATCCTGAAGGATGGGAGCGCGCCTCCTGGATCATGCCTCCGACACCGCCCTGCAAGAGACCTGCAGCCTGATCTTCTCCATAAAGTGGACAGGCTTAAGCTGCTTTCATCTGAGGTGCGTGAGGTTGAGAAGCGCCTTGCGCAACTTCGGCGCGAGAATGGGACGCACTCTGTTTCGACTGAAACGACAGCTGTGCCTCGCGAAAGATGAAGATGTCCGCGCGTTTAGCCTAAGTATCGAATCCCAGTGAGCCTTCGGAAAACCCTGGTCAGGTCGCGGCAAGCAACCGCGTTGGCTAGCGGCCGCTCTCAAAACCGGCCGCAGGGTAGAGAGTTCAAGATCAGCAAGGCTGAGATTAATGACAAAAACGCTCGCCAATGGCGTGTTTGAGCTGTCGCCGCGTGCTGGGGATTTTTGACCGGCATTGATATTCCGAGATTGCTCACGAAACCGCTCGGGGCGCGATCCTGATCATTACCTTGATTGGGAGGCAATGGACGGCCAGATCTTGAGCAAGGCAAGCTGTCGCTGGCGGATTCCGCCAGCGACGCCAGTTGTGTAAGTTAAAGCGAGTCCTGCAAGCGTGTATGTCCAACTACATTCGGCACGCATTGCGCAGGTGTGAACGCAGACCTGCAGGCAGGGCGATCAAAAGCAGGATTTCGTTAGCTGGCACCAACTCCACGCGCGACATCGATCGGGGTTATCCGATTGAAGAATTAAGGCCGTGAACCCACCTGTGGAGGCCCTTCCAAGTTCAAGCGGCTTTTTGAGAAGAATGGCACGTCTCAGATGCTGCCATCTCTCTGGCCTCTGATGCAGCGATGGAGCTGCGGGCCCGTATGGAAGTTCGCTGATCGGAACCAAATCATGAATGCATGCTCTAGGCACGATTTCATCTGGTTTCTCCTTCCCCGTCTCGCCGACGGTTGCAGCATACCTTCCTTTGACCGACTACACGTCCGACAACTCGGATATGCCAGGCTCGACGCCTTGGCTTCGACCGGAGCTCCGTAGCTTTCCTGCTTTACAAGTAGCGCCGCCGCGGCCAAAAAGCATCGGATGCGTACGAATAACCCGCGACATCCGCCGCCGGTACCGCTCCAAGTCGCCGGTCGCCCACGCTGAAGCCCCCGTTGATCATTCACGATTAATGCCGTTAATATTTGACGCGCCTATTCGACAGTGGTGGACTGGGCTCTGAACCAGAAGTGTAGGAGCTACGTTTCGTGCAGCCCGAAGCAGAGCGGATGCCAAGCCGGCCGCTTTCGCTCGAAGGTATACAGGTTCTCCGGGCAATTGCCGGTATCATTGTCGTGCTGCATCACTCGCTCGAAGAGTCCATAGCGGCTATTGTGCCATTCAGTCCAGACTGGTTCACAACTTTTGGCGCTGCGGGAGTTGATATCTTCTTCGTCATCAGCGGCTTTATTATGCTCTACGTGAATTTCCCTGGAGCTTCGGTCTCCTGCTTCATTTCTTCGTTGAGCGAAGGCTTATTGAGACCTTTCGCGGTCTCCTGGGGCGCCGGTCAGCTTTCACTCCGCCTTCCACATGAAGGGCCGCGTCCTACTGCGCCGTCATGATGTTCGATTTCGCTGCGCCGTCGCAAGCCGGCTTGTGGGCACAGGCAACCGTTCGCGGAAACCCCACGTCCACCAAGTGCGCCGGATCGGGACGACAAAAGGAGCTCTGTAATGCTTCCGAACATCCAGATTCTGCGAGCTGTTGCAGCTTACCTGGTGCTGTTTGTCCATTTAAGGCCGCTGCTGCCAGAGTCGTCTATCGCCACTGTACTGCACGACAAAGGCTACAGCGGCGTAGATCTGTTTTTTGTTATCAGTGGCTTTATCATGGTGTATACAACGTCGCGCAGGAAAGTATCTGCAAGCGAGTTTCTACTCAACAGGGTGAAACGGATTGTTCCTCTGTATTATTTGACTACATTTTTCGTCTTCGTGATCGCGATCTCCCTTCCTTTTCTTCTCCATAGCTCTTCTCCCGATATTGATGCACTGCTAAAATCCCTAGTATTTATACCGTTTGAGAAGTCACCCGGCCGCATCTATCCGGTCTACTATTTAGGATGGACGCTCAATTATGAGATGTTCTTCTATCTGATTTTCGCACTAAGCTTATCCATACGGTACGAGATGAGAGTCGCGCTGTGTGCGACGATGATACTGGGTCTCGTTCTCTTCGGGCTTTACATCCGCAGCCCAAGCAATGTCATCCTACACTTCTACAGCCAAACGATCATGCTTGATTTTTCTCTAGGTATGATCCTTGCGTTGTTTCGCGATCAAATCTCAGCCACCATGCATCGAATTCCGGTGCTTCCGTGGCTAACTCTGTCGCTTGGCTTGGGGTTATTGGTTGCCTTTTCATTTCTTCCAATTACCTCGTCCGTATACGCTCCACCAACCAACACATTGCTGACTTTCGGGGTTCCGGCGGCGTTAATCGTGATGGCGGCGGTCGGATTTGACGATGTCAAAACGCGCGGACAACCTTGGCAGTTCTTGCAGGAGATCGGCAATGCAAGCTATTCGATCTATCTGACGCATTTCTTTGTAGTCGGCGTGCTGAACGCCTTCGCAAACTACGCGCATTTTTCACCGACTCTGCGAATATTGGTCGCGTTGATAGCAATCCCGCTAACAGCAATCGTCGGTATCGGTGTGTATCGCTTTTTCGAGCGTCCCGTCATGTCAATATTGGAGCGCCGGAAACCTGCGGACAATGCCCGGGCTCAACATGTCAGATGGAAAGATCGTGCCAATGGCCCACCTGGTGATCTGAAACAGTCCTAAGCACGCAAACAAGGACACGATCTCGGCGCTTTGGCACTTCGCGTCATTTCGCTGCGCTGCGCAATTTGCTTGTTATCGGTGAATAACGGACTCCGGGGCCTTCCGCGCCGGCGACTTATGCATTCACGGCCTAGTCTGCGCTGCCTTTCTTTTCCCTCGCAGATGCTGGATTGCTGTGACGAAAGGAATTCCAGCGGCTCCGCCGGCCATCTTCTCCAAGCGTCGATCAATGTGCCGTGACGGTCAGGCGTCAGCGTCTGCGCAATTTCCAATAGCACGGCCGATGCAACCCACAAACAGAAGACGTTTGGGGTAGCGAAAGTGAATAGGGCGCCAAGAAACGCGAACGCAATAACATGCTCGAAATGCGCACAAGTACGCATTTCCGGTCCCCTCAAAGGGGCAAGCTTGAAGTAGATCGTGTACACAAAGCCTACATGCGTCAATGTCGCGTAGGCGATCGCGATAATGGCAACCCAAGCGGCGGCCATGATAGCCTGGAGACGTTCTTTCGGTTCATGCGGGGATTTTGCAATGGCGTTGTGTGAAAGGCGAGCGAGCAGGCGGTTTAACGTTATTGGCGGAACGGAGCCAATTGCACCTCAGAACCATGTTATTCGGTCGTTGGATGGTCCGGCCATGGTCGTGCAATTTTTATCGGTCCACGGCAGATAGGTTTTTGGACTTGTTGGGCAGCGATGTTTCCGCAGGCGCATTCTCATATCCGATCAGGACCTTTCGTCCGCTCTATCCCGTTTCACCGCCATCATTTTAAGTGTTTCCTTTTCTGTAAACCGACAATACCTTACCTAAGCTCGAAACCAACCGCCTTCGAACAGGGCGGAAATGGGGACCGCTGGGGTTTCGCATTCTTGAAGAGGCGCTGAGGGGCTATTTTTCCCTGGTTTGGGACGAAATTGAATGAGTCTTCCACTGTTGATAAGCGGTATCAAGGCGCTCGTATTTTGATGCCGTATCCGTACACGTGTCATCGGACGGCTTGGGGTTTTTTGCACGACCTATCGCGCGCGGTGCGAGAACGCGCAAAGCATCGGAGCGAGGGATCAAGGACAAATACAAACACGTCGGCAAAGGACTTCAAAGCGGGGGGAAAAGCGTATGGGCTAATGTTCGATGATGGCTTCACGACGGGCGCACAGCCAAGCGCCAAAACCAACGCCGGCAGCTTTGCCGAGACTCCATCAAATCGCGGACGTATTACGCGCCGCACTGTGCAGCTGTTGATCTGTGATGGATCCAACTAAAATACGGATGAGATACTTGGTCTGTATTCTTGTCGCCGCGGTGACTACCGCGGCCGTCCTCCGCCATACTCTTCATGTTCATGCCGGCTTCACGCGCGTAGAGATTTTCGTATTGGCGCTAGTTGCCCTAGTTGCAATATTGATGGCGGTGGGTCTGGTTCGGCGAATGCGCCGCAACTGATTGCGCGCGATTAATCTGCGTTCTGCCCGACAATATCTCTCCCTTGCGACTGCGTTCTGACTGTCGTCTTGCTGGGCAGGGCTGATCTGAGCCATGACTGCAGGTGTTCCGTGTGCAGTTCAGTCAAGAGTGAAAATACGTAGGCAAATAGGAGGGCAACGCCCACTCCGATGCCGAACTCGGGCCCGGTGATATCTTGTTGGTGGGAAATCCAATGTTTTGGAGTACCGCGATCGTCAGAAAAGGGATCGGGATAAGAGAAGCTCGCCGCCCATTCGAAAGAGGTATCCAACGAGATCAAAGGATCCGCGCTAAGGAAATCAAACAGAGGCGAATGATTTGTCAGCCCGATGCTGCGAAACTCGGTTTCGTTGTGCACTCTGGCCCTCTGGCGTCCGACAAAATGGTTGATGATGAATGCCATAGCGCCGGACATTGACTTTTTGGCTGGTTATCTCGCAGCTGCTAGCGCGTGTTGGGATTCGGACAATCTCCGTTCGAGTGCAGCGACGGTCAGTATCAAATTGTCACGACGCGCTGTCATAGTCCTCACCGCAATCGGATACACGAAGGGGGTTGAGTGTTCTACGCGCGCGGTTTCCTTGTGCCGCTCAATATCGCAGTTGAGCAGCTGAACAAGGCGGCTCAAATCGGTGATCAATGTTTCGATCCGTGACGCATCGGCTAGCGCATTCCCAGAACAAGGCGGATGTTTCATTCGTATCTCCAAAATGCGCCCAGATTTGGCACAGGTTCAAACATCGCGGTGGTGTTGATGAGCCCCTCGCAAGAAGCTTGCCAAGGTTAATCGTGCCTTTTCCAGAGACACGATTCCTGCAGGTCTCGCCCCACCACCTCAGCGTTGCGATGCACTGCCTGGCGGAGATCGAATTTGTCTGCTGCGATGCATTAACCTCAACGAAAGATCGCCAGATCGCACCTTAGGCTTATGCGCTGGCAACCGTGCGGTAGTGACGAGAGGCCTTCCTGGGAGTGACCGCCGCGCACTTCTTTTTTGCGCCACACAAGAACGAGCGTCGGAGGCCCGGAGGGACCAAGCCGTCTCTCCGTTCAATGGAAGACCACCCAGTATTTTACCGGAGTTTCGAATCGTTTGGCCGACGTTACGAATCGCTCTCAGTCGAAGAAAGTGCTGGAGGACGCCTTGATTGTAGATGTCTTGCACGCCGTTATGCTCTACTGCCTGCCAAGCATGGCTCTCCTAGCATGCTTACTTTTCCGCCTAGAACTTAGGTCGGATGAGAGGGGAGAGTTGCCAAATTTGGATCAGAATCACGCGGATACTCCGACGCCTGCCGAGGTGAATTTCGCATAGACACCCGCTTTTGTCGTTCTCAGATTCGCTCGTGGAGGATGCAAGCTTGAGGCGCTGTGGCGGGCTACCAGCCGGTTTTGGGAACGGCGCTCGAAGACACTAAGCTACCTCCGGCGAATCAAGATTTTCGCCGCTATCGAAGACCCTCGACGACAGGGTAGTGCTATTCTGGTTGCGTAGCGGCAGCGATCGAAGGATGTTCCTTCGTCGGGCAATTCAACAATGAGCCGCCGTCATATGATATCTCGTCACCTGATCACTCCATCCAAAATGCGTCGATCGGTGATACGCGCGTGCTTCGCGCTGGGTGTCCTACTCGCCGGATCGCCTCACTGTTTGCTTGCAGCCTCCGATACGGCCGTTGCGACCAGCGATTTTCTCAACAGCATTGGCGTCGTTACCACATTTCCAGATCGAGGCCAGCCATTGGGCAGGACCATCGAGATGGTTCGCTACTGCGGCATTCGATGGGTGAGGGCGGGAATAGAAGGGCTTAGCGAGGAAGGCCCGACAACTATCCAAACCTTTCTGGATTTGCACCGCGAAACCGGTGTTTTGCTGAGCTGGGGCTTGGTCAGTGGTGGGACTGATGTGAACAAGTTAGTGAAAACCGGCAAGATACTCGCTGAAGCCGGTGCACTACTCGCGTTCGAAGGCAACAACGAGCCGAACAACTGGGGCGTCACATACCAGGGCGAGAAAGGCGGAGGCAATTGGCCGTCGTGGATGGCTGTGGCAAAGCTTCAGCGCGACCTGTACCAGACCATCAAGAGCGACCCAGTTCTGGCGAAGTTTCCTGTTTGGTCGGTCTCCGAGCCTGGCGCGCAGCGGGACAACGTCGGCCTCCAGTTTCTTACGATCCCACCAGGCGCCTTAACGCTGATGCCGGCCGGAACGAAGTACGCCGACTACGCTAACGTACACAACTACATCTATCATCCGCATTCGCCGCATCCGATGGACAACAAGGCGTGGAACGCCGCCGATCCAACTGCCGCATCCAAGGTCGACGGGCTATTTGGCAACTTCGGAGTTACTTGGGCGCGACGGTTTCGGGGCTACAACCAGCAACAGCTCGATACGCTGCCGCGTGTCACGACCGAGACCGGTGTGAAGATCGGAGGATTGATCACGGAAGATCTGCACGCCGTCAACTTGATCAACATGTACCTCGCGCAATTCAAGCGTGGCTACGCCTTTACAGCGGTCTATCTGTTGCGGGATCGCACCGATGAAGACGGCAACCAATCCTTCGGCTTTTACCAGAGCGACTATTCACCCCGCAAAGCAGCGATTTATCTTCACAACCTCACGACCATCCTGAGCGACAAGGGTACTCTCGCCAAACCGGGGCAGCTCGACTTTACGATCATGGAGCGACCCAAAACCGTCCACGAGCTGCTTCTGCAGCACAGTGACGGCAGGTTCCAACTGATTGTCTGGGGTGAACGGTTGAGCGGCCAAGACCGCGTGACGATCCGGTTCGGCGTCACGCACGTGTCGGCGAGGATCTATGATCCCACGGTTGGGGTCGATCCCATCGAAGCACTGACTGATTTTAGTTCGCTCGACATTACGCTCAGCAATCATCCAATTGTCATTGCGATTTCACCTGGTACCCGATGAACCCAGTGAAGCGGCTTGGATGCGGCTTGCGCAATCCGGGCTTGAACTCTTGCAAACGCCATCTTTGGACTCTTGCTCAATCAGGATCAAACGCCACGCCGGAAAAATCACCCTCGCGCCAGATCAAGCGGCACCTGCGCAGCGAACTAAAATTGTCGAGCGTTAGCGCGAATTCCAGCGGAATTATTCTGAGATCGTGCAGCCGAATTCCGGCGCCGCTATTGGTTATATCGTAAACGGTACAGGCAAAGACGCCAGGTCTGCCGGCGAAAGACAGCAGTGCGCCTTTGCTTATTCTGGCCCTCTCGATGGATCTTCTATCCCCTATGGTCATCATGTTGATGCCCGAGAAACTGCTTGTATATCCAGTGGCGTCCATCGTGGCGCCGCCACACCCTTCCAAAGACAAGTCGTCCGGTGATTGATCGTCGCGGAAGAAAGACAGTCCAAAGATGCCAGGTCTGTCTCCATGTCGCCGGCGGTCTTAGGTCCAAAGACGTGTCTCTTTTTCTCAAGGCAATCATTTGTGGCACTTTTCAAAAACCAAACGATCGGGTTCAATGAGTAGATCCGACCAGGAAAATTGAGACAGCCTAGCGCTTCCGCGTGCCAGTGCAACGAGCGTCGTTCGTTAAGCTTGATGTCTGCAGCAAAGGTTAAATCTGGAACAGAGGTCAGCAGAGGTCGTGCTGAGCGTAGCTCGTGAAAGCTTATCGCCTGTATCGGATTTGCCGGAGGGCAGCGCTTGTCCTGGAGCCAGAGCATTGGCTCAATGGGATTTGCAGCTGACTACTTGTCCTTCCGTAAGATGCAAACCACACGTCCCAATGTTTGAATCCTCTGGCCGGGAAGAGGAGCATTTATTTCAGCCCTGATGGCTTCGGCAGCTTTGTTGCAAAGCTCTTCTGACGGGAACGACTGAATTTGCTGCGAAGTGGGTTGTGTTGGACTTCCAAATACAATCCATTGCAGAGAGACGAAGAGAACCCAATCCATATTTGTCTCCCATAATCAGTGTTTTCAGGCTAATCTAGTCTGGTTGCCCAAAGCGAAACGAGGACTGTCCATGAAATTCCGCCTCACCATTCTCTGTCTGATCGCCTTCATCAATCCGGCACTGGCGCAGTCTGGTATTTCCAACCAGCGGAACATGTACGGCAATATTGTGCGCGATAACGGGACATATTCGCCGACAGGAGTAAACCAGGGTCCGGTCAACAATGGACCCATCAGGCGCTCGCCAGCTCAGCCGTCGACGACGAACACGGCCCCTAGTAAGGGTGCGAATAGGTAGCGTGGCTTCAATCTTTTCTTGAGCTGATCTCCAGCCTCCGCTCAGCTCGTCACCACCAAACCATCGATCTTTCGGGGGCTCCGCAAACAATCGTACGGTGGCGCTCGATCCCATGCGGAGTTCGGGTAGCTATCGTTTTGATGCAGCCTGGGTAAATGGCGAGATTGTAGTGAAACGGTGGGCCATCGAAGTAACCATGGATTCGGCAAAGATAGGCGAGATCGGGACCACAGCGGGTGAGGGGATACAGGCGCTCGCGAGCCGATGCCGAAGTCGATACGCCGGCAAACACAGTAACGACTAGGGCAAGAGCTATCTTGAAAACGTCCGGCATATTCTGATCCTTGGGGCAGTGTCTTTCGACGGCAATGTTAAGAATGGGACAATAGCCCGCAATTTGCAATTTCGCCAAGCTACGCAAGTCAAAACCATTCGGAAAAATTGCTGCGAGACCTGACGCTGCTATAGGATCGTCTCGGCTCCTGCTCGCGTTGTGAACCAGCTCGTGCCTTGGGGTGCGCTGAGAAGCCAACAGAAAATCCTTTTGTTTCAATGGATTACGAGGTAACTTGTTGCAATCCTTGTGGATCGTTTGCTGGGCATTGATCTAGAATTCTCCAAGATCGATCAGGAGAAGACGGTCTCGCCGCATGCGCAGGAGATCGAATACGCGCTGATTCTCTCGAGGATGATAAATTCGCTTAAGGATGATCCAGTGCAATTGCGCTTGATCGTCGACGAATTTCCGCGGCTGGCTCTTGATACGTCTTGGGCCAATGGACCGGAACGAAATCGGCTCCTGGCCGCACTTGAAACAGCGATCGAGGGGGCGAGGCGTTTTCGGTCCGGCGCGCGAAGGGAAACGCACTTGCCCGGGCAACTAGGGGCTAGGCGGGCTACCTAAGCTCCACAAACAACATATCCAGCTGCGGTTAACGCGCTGGCGCCTGCTCAGCACGACATCCAAGTCGCAAATCGGGCCTGCGCCCAGACGTTCAAACGGTTCTCGAAATCCGAGCCAAAATATTTACGTCTACGATAGTCCGTATTGCTTGGAGTGCTGCTGCTGGGGACGCTCGCGTGCGTCGGTTATTATGGTGAGATATTTCGTCGCTGCGCGATGCTTTGAATTTACCCGGGGTCTACAGCATCGAGAACTTCAAAGCGGATAGTGCAGCCATCTGTTGGGTCCAAAGCGAACCAGACCAAACCGCTGGCGGCGCAAAGAACGGCGCACTTGGCGCACTGCCTTGAGCGAAGCGATGCCGCTAATGGCGCCTTCTTTTCAGAATGCCAGAAGCCATAAGCCAGCGGCGTAGCGTCCAGCAGATCTGCATGAATCAGAGAATGTGACGCACGCCATTAGCTGTAAAAAATGCCCGAGCTACTAATCCTAGGAAATAGCCGGCCTGAGTGATTGTTTGCGCGGCCATGATCGTCAATGCAGTATCGAGAAAACCGAAACCGCTGCTGATCGAAAAGAAGATCGATAGTAGCAGCAGAAGCGCGAGAATCGCCAGCAGGAATCTCAGGCGAAACCACAAGCCTGTAGCAAATCCTATCAGGGCTAATATTGCTGCGGCATAGACCATGCCATGTTCCATATGTTCAGCGAATATCGTTGGCGCGAACACGCAACCCTTGGGACGGCGGTTCGCACCGATTAAGAAAGGGTTTTGATCTTGCTACTTTGTTGCGATTTCCATCGCCAAACAGCGCCTTCTCGCAACTGACATCGAGTAGGCCCACACGGCGGTGACGAATCGCGCCGTGAAGTAAACCACGAAAGACCGCAAATATCAGCCCGATCCGGTCATGCCGATAGCTCACCGGCATCGGCTCAACAATTTTTCGGCGTCGGGGTCACGCACTAGCCGCGGTGGCTCGAATGCCTGGCCTCCGGCCGCCACGCTAAATGCAAGTCCCAAAAAATGGCCCAATGGGTTCAATTTAAAGAAAAATTATGAAAACTCGGTGATAGTGGGCGGTGTGGCTTGATTGCAACTTGCCGCCTAAAACGAGACTTTACGGGCACTCAGGCCTTTGTGGCAGGAGAGTCGCCTTGTACTGTCTGAATGCGTGGCGCTTTACGGGCCGGTTCGCGGCCAAATATCGTCAGAAAAGTCGCAGAATTTGACTACGAAGAAGGCATCCGTGCAGTTTCAGATTACCACGCTATTGGGGATGGGCGACTTGGTCAGGAACTTGGGGTTGTGCGTCCTCGGCCATAAGGGGGCAACCATAAAGCGCATTGGAAGGCCCGCCCTTGCTCTGGTTGCAGCGGCATTGTTGCCTGCCTGTTCGGTGCTGCCGGGTACCGGCCCAACGAGTGATGCCGTGCACGGAAATGCGACCGCCGGCTTGCGTTCCAATGCGGCTCTCCCGTACGCGTTGGTCGATATCAGTGCTGATACGATCGGTTTTCTGTCGCAGCCAAATCTGATCACGTTCCAGGGCGTATTTCCTGACAAGCGGCCCAAACCGCAGCAGGTTGTCGGCGTCGGCGATGTCTTAAATATCTCAATCTTTGAGGCGGCTCCGGGAGGATTGTTCACACCCGCAACTGCCGCTGGCGCGCGTCCCGGCAATTTCGTGGATCTGCCCGCACAGGCTGTCGATCAGAAAGGCGCCATCTACGTTCCTTATGCAGGCGAGATTCCGGCTGCCGCTCGCACCTTGCCAGAAATCCAACAAGCGATTGTCGCTCGTCTGCGAAATCGCGCCATTGAGCCCCAGGTCGTCGTCAGCTTAAACCAGCAGCATTCAAGCGTCGTAAGTGTTCTTGGGGACGTGAACACGCCGGGCGTTCTTGCTCTTAACAGCGTGGGTGAGCGTCTTTTGGCACTGATTGCCCGCGCCGGCGGTCCTAAGTTCGAAGCTGTCGAAAGCTATGTGACGCTTCAGCGCGACGGCAGGCGCGTCAAGGTACTGCTAAGCCGCGTGGTGCACGACCCGCGCGAGAACATCTTCATCCGACCAAACGACGTGATCTTCATCACCCGTGAATCGCCCACCTTTACCGCTTTGGGCGCACTCAATCAGAACGTTTTCGGCTTCAATTCGGAAATCCCATTTGACGTGGAATCGCTGACGCTTGCGCAGGCGATCGGCAAGGCAGGCGGCCTCAATGATCAGCAGTCTGACCCGGCGGAGGTCTACGTCTATCGGTACGAGGACCGCCCGCTTCTTGAGAAGCTGGGCGTCGATACCAAGAGATTTTCCTACGACCGGATACCGACGGTGTATCACCTCAACCTGCGTGATCCAGGGGGTATGCTGCTCGCCGCTGGATTCCAAATGCGAACCAAAGATGTCATGTACGTAGCGAATGCTAAGGTCGTGGATTACTACAAGTTGCTGACGCTCATCAGTAATACGGCCAACACGACTTCCGCCACGGCAAATGCGGTCACGAACGTGAACACGGCGGTCAAGACCAGGTGGTAGGTCCAAGCTTAGCGTTCTCTATCGTAACTCTGATCGCGGACCTCTTTTGAAGTTTCTGCTAGAAACTGTCAGATCAATCCAGCTTTGGCTGACAATTTCAGCGCTAACCTTGGCGCCACTGTTTTTTGGATCCGTTGATCCGCTTTGGGTGGTGATTTGGAGCGTTGTGCTTTCGATCAGCACTCTTTGCGGGCTGGTCATCCCGGTAGCGATTGGGCAGAATCGCATAATACTGATCTTTCTTGCCGTTTGTTGCGCCTACGCGCTTGTCGCGATCGTGCAAGTTGTCCCCAATCTGATTGGACCATTGGCCGATCCGATCTGGCAACGGGCTAGCGGCCTTTTGAATCTTGATCTGGCGGCCAGGATTTCGAGTCGCGCTGAAATATCGCCGGCCGTGGTCGGACACTTTTTGCTGCTTGTGACTTCTTTCCTGAGCGGCATGTTCGTCGGAACATCGCGACGCAGCAGTGACATTGTCATGGAATTCGCACGATATTCGATTCTGTTATACGCCATTTACGGCTTGGCTGCGCTCACGTTCACACCAAATATGGTCTTGTGGGCTCCCAAGCTCGCCTATTTTGGATTTCTGACCACTACTTTCGTCAACCACAACACAGCAGCCACTCTTGTGGGAGCCGGCACCATCCTGTGGCTCTGCTCGGCATATCTTTCGTTTCAGTCGTTAAATAGTTCATCGATCCGACTGCTCCTTCTCATTCCGTCGAACGAGAAGTTGGCTTTCAAGCTCATGTTTCGTTCTGCGGCCGGACTTACCTGTTTCTTTGCCGTGTTGCTGACAGGATCGCGCGGTGGACTGATCTGTACTTGCGTAGGTTTGCTTGTGGCGATCGGCCTGATGGTCTCCGGCAAGATCAAGGTCGGGCTCTGGTATGTTTTCGGATCGGCCATCGCCGCTTTCGCGTTGTTGTCGTTGTGGTTGACTGGTATGGGCAGAATAGGAAGCCAAGGGCTGCTCGACGGCGGCCGATGGGTCGTATATGAAAGCTGCCTCAAATTAATTCGGGAGCGACCGCTACTAGGCACCGGCGCGGGCACGTTTGCAGATTTATTTCCTTCGTTGCGAACGGACGAACTTAGCAGCTGGGGGGTATGGGATTATGCTCACTCGACTTTGCTCGAAATAGCTGTCGAGATGGGCATTCCGATCGCAGCCGCAGTCGTGATCGCGGCTGCTGCTTCGCTGTTCATACTCGGCAGGAGCGCGCTGAGATCAAGGGACTGGAATCGGGGCGCACTGTCGGCAATTACCGGAATCGCGGTCCTCAGCTATCTGCATTCGACAATCGATTTTTCGCTGCAAGTACCTGGCTATCTTGTCGTGTTCGGAATCATTCTCGGTTGCGGGCTGGCGAGAGCGACCTCGGATCGAAAAGTTGTCGGCAAGGGACCAATCGCAGATGTACCATTGTCGCGGAGCACCAATCGGCCGCAGTAGCGGCCTCACAAGTTAGCTTGCGGGGGTTTATTAACGATCGGCCAAACGAACATGTCGGCCGGATCGTGAAATTCGCGCCGGCGTGCGAATCTCGTACCAGAACCTCGCATCCGCGGCTGACTGGATCTTCAACCATTGATAGTCAGTACTCTGCCAAGCGTGAATGGAGTCGGTCAGGTTGTCCAGTACCAGGTCGCCTTTTGTCGTTGCGACCACCAGGACTAGATGGCCAATTCCCGACGGTGTCTTGACCACCGATAGTCTTAGCGCTCTCGAGGGCAAACCACTCTCCAGCAAGCTATGCCGCTTGGTGCTCGCATAATCGTTGCAGTCTCCACTGGTCGGTGCAATCGTCCAGCCGTCTTGAAGTTCCGAACCATAGCTCTTGAGCTTGGGAGCGATCGCCATATTGACGCTGCTGTTCACGCGACGAAGGAGCTCGAGAGTCTCCGCATTCAGATCGATCCGTTCGAATTCCGTCGGGTTCGATTTGCAGTCAGATGGATAGTTCAGACAAAAGCGAACATGTTGGAACGGCGCTAACGTGGGAGACGCTTCAACAATTGCCGTTTGGCTATTAACGTCCTGGTAAAGTCGGTCTCGAGCGTCCGCATCGCGGGGCAACAGAGATCCCGCAACAGCCGAAAGTAGCGACACGATTTGAAGACGTCGCCTCATGTGACAGCCGCCTGACCAGCAAGATGCGATCGCCGGAAGGCGCGCAATCAATCGGCTGATTGTCCCCACCCGGAGTTAAATCTTTGCTAACAACCGCACGTCGCGGAAGGCCGGCTCATATGCGCGCCGGCGATATCAAGAACATGGAGAAATCCGAAGACAGGTCCCGTCGCGTGATCGTTGTGAGGTAAACGACAATCGCGGGACAATGTTCCGGGACATTGTCTTCATCGACAACCAGCGCCTCGGTGAAGCCAGACTGGATCAGCTCACTCGCTTCGGCAACGCCTCTCACAGAGCTTGCGCTGCCATTTGTAGATCAACCCGGTCGAAAGATCGTGCTGCCGCGCACATGCGTCACGCATGCCCCAGGGAAAACGCTTCAGCAGGACTTATAGCCAATATACCGCAAACTGCCTCATCAAGCGCGGCTATAAGCTCACTAAAGAGCGCTCGTCAGCGTGCTGTTAAGGGCGCTCAGACGCAAACCGGAAAGGCGCCCCGCCGAATGGATACGTATTAGTCGAGACCCCTCAAGATCTGCTCGGCAATCTACACGCTTTGGCCGTACACGGGTTGGCGCCCGGGTATGACTTTCGCCAGGTCTGGATTTAGAAATTCAAAGTTAGCGCACGTTGACGCAAATACGATTGTGTCGGAACCCGGCGGCCTGGGCGATCGAGGCAAACTTATCGTTCCAGCCACGTTGTTTGATTGTCAGGAGCCGGACCGATTCAGCAATTTTAGTTGCCGCCGCAAAGAGGTGATCGGGCGCGCCTCGGAATTTGTCGAGTTGGTGCCAGTCGTTCAGAGCCAAACCAAGCAATTGCTCGAGCGCGATGCCAGGCTAAATAACGGTCTTCCAGATTGTGTCAGCGAAATTTGCCACAGCCCGCAATAGTTCGACCATTCCCCAGCCCAAGAAGCCGAGCCAGCCAATCATTGCCGCAGCGATAAGCGCAATGAGCAAGCCAATAACAGCTCTTCTGGTCTTCCGGCTTGAACCCGATCGCGGCTTGATATTCGGATCCGGCAGGTGAACGGGGCTAAGATTATTCATTCGTGTCTTCACCATCTTGTCGTGTGATGAGTAAACGAAAACGAATGAAAGTATCAATCTCTAGGACTAATTAACGTAAAGGAGCACGGTATAGTTTGTATCCTAACAAGTTGTGTCACTATTATTACAATTGTAATGGAGAAAAGGGGGTGCGCCTCGAGTAGTTAGATCATCGAGGATACACATGGATGTGGGATGAGGATAGCCCGCGCTGATTGCCACGAAACAATCGCAAGTACTTGGGTTGCACAAAGACGGCGGAAGTTTCGCCCCCGAAGCAATATAGAAATCACCCGGGAAGCGCATTGATGGTTCTCAAATCATTTTAGACGGCGCAGTCCGAAAGCATGAGCGAAGGCAGAGTGAAAACGATGATTTTGATATCGAGAGCCATTGACCAGTTGTGCGCATAAAAAGCATCGTAAGAGACCCGTTGCTCATACGTCGTGCTACTGCGGCGGCTTACTTGCCAAAGGCCGGTAATCCCCGGCCTGCACGCGAGGTAGCCATCTATCGAACTTCCGTAGCGCTCGAGTTCTTCGTCAGTGACCGGACGAGGACCTACAATACTCATATCTCCCCGCAGCACATTGAATAGCTGCGGAAGTTCGTCAAGGCTGGATTTCCGCAGGATATCACCAATCATGGTGACCCTCGGATCGTGGCGCAACTTGCGGTACGTCGCCCATTCGGCAGCTGCGACAGGGTCTGACTCAAGAAGGCGACGCAAGCGCTCTGGCGCGTCGACAACCATGGTGCGGAACTTCAGGCAGTCGAACTGCTTTCCGTTAAATCCGACCCTGCGGTGGCGAAATACTGCAGGCCCGGGGGAGCTGGCGACAGTCAGGACCAAACAAATGATCAGCAACGGCGCCAACAATATAATTCCGGAAAGCGCCAATACGATATCGACCATCCTCTTTGGAGTTGTTCCGATAGCAACTGCGAATGCCTCCGAGGCAGGTCGCAGAACTCTAGGGGAATCTGCCTCTGCCAAACTATTCATTTGGGTACTCCACAAAAAACTGCTCGAAAAACGGGTCTTCAATATTTTAATTTATGGCTTTTCGTTTACGGATTTTTAGCAAATTAATGGGCATGGCACAATTTGAGAAGTTCAATTTCTATGCAAAATTTTTGCTAAGGTGAACTGGTTAAATCGTTAGATTAATGAGCGATTTGGAAATGTTGTCGCGAAAATTGAGCGCGCCGAGGGTTAAAAAATAGCTGCCCAGCTGGCCATTGGTCGCCCCCGCCGGTCTCGCGCTACCGCAAAAAGCTGCAATTGCGGGCGAGCCGCTGGCTGAACAGCACTAGCGTCGGAGGGCCGGGTTAGGTGCCAACCTGAAGTCGTGGGGCTGACGTTCCTCATCTTTGCCGGTAAAGATAAAGAAGCCCTTGTCAGTGGCGATGATGTCGCCGCGCTGGAGAGTGGGGTCGTTCATTGCGCGTTCCGAGGCTTCGGCGTCCTTCTGATCAGATTGCAGGGGCGCAGCCCTCTGTGCGCGTGCGCTGGCGACAAACTCCTCGGAGCGTTGACGTGCTTCTTCTAGGCGCTGTCGCCACTGTTCGCGTGTCAGGGCGGAATCTGAGAACTCGTCGGGTTCTTGACCAAAACAGTGCGTCGGTATGGCTGCGAGCGAGGTCGCCACCAGAAGTGCTGCGATCCGAGATACCATGGCCGTCCCTTCGGCAGGATAGGCCAGCCTACAGCACTTACTTGATCGTGAGAAGAAATGAGCCCGCAGCCCGCTCTTATGAGCGAAGTTTCTCTAGCTCTTCGGAGAAGAGCTTCTTACTGGACGGGTTGAGCTGTTCGATCCGCGACTCGAGCAGGGCGCGGATTTCCGCAGGGGCATTGAAGTACACACGGGCTGGGATCTCGACAAACCGGTGTCGCACCAGATTCTGGAACTCATCCAGGATCATTCGCTGAATGTGCTCGGGTGCTGCAAGCGCCAGAGGTATCGCAACAATAATCCGACGAAGCCCTACCCATGCTTCATTTGGCGAGGTCTCGTATGATGCTGCAAGCAAATCGAACGAGCGTGCGCTCACCTCGTGTGCAACTTGCAGTCCAAATGCCACGAGCCAGGCAAATGAATCGCGCGGCGTACAGCTTAGAATTCGCCGGGTGCGCGTTTCAAGAGACTGGACGTGCCGGTCGAATTCAGAGGCGGCCCCGGATCGAAGATCGGCGTCTGCGAGGGGCAATTCCATGAGCAAGAGCGCCCTCTGCGAGTGAGTGTCGCATGGACTCAAGGACTGCGTCGCAGCGCTCTCCAAAGTTCTGACAGAAGCAGCGTGGCTGAAACTCTCGAATCGCAGGAGCTGGGCCTCCACGTCCCAAAAGTCGGCGGCAACAGTGCTCTGTCCGAGGTTCGAAATTCCCCAGGCAACTCCGAGGCAACCGAAGACGAACGTCAAGGCTCGCAAGGAAAATGGTCGAAGAGATCGTCCTTGCTTTTCCACGAGAGGCGAAGCCTATACAAGCTCTGCGGGAGTTTTCTTGTCCGGATAGTAATTGCCATAATAACTGTGGAGCCGATCCGAATACCCTTCGAAGCGACGCATAACGGCCGCGTCTGCCTTATTGAGAACTGTGCCAAGCAGTCGTTCTGACAGAACAGGGGAGGTCGCGACCGCTTTGCGAATCTCGTCGGTCGATGTGCTGCCCCATTCGACAACCAGAACGAAGGCGTCGAACAACAGAGCCGCTGCTTTAACATCTACCAACGGTAGGATAGGAGGCAGGTCGACGAGGATGTAATCATAGCTGCTCCGGGCCGCCTTCAACATTTGCTTTACAGCCGGAGAGGTCAAGATATCCGAGCTGTTGGAAGGCCGGATACGTGTCGAGGATGGCAGGAAATCGAACTTGTGTTTCGTGTCGGTAACGACAAGCTCGTCAAATGTCGCCTTGTTTGCGACCATGTCGAGCAGCCCCGGCGTATCCGCGTAGCCAAGATTGTTTGTCATTGTCGGGTTGCGCAAATCGGCATCAATCAGCAGAGTGCGACCGCCGCTCCTTGCCACAAAGGCGGCAAAACCGGCCGCAACGGTGGTTTTCCCCTCGCCGGGCAGCGCAGAAACAATTCCGATGACCTTGCCCCCGGCTGGATGCAGATCGATCGCCACCTTGATGTATCGTAGGGCTTCTGCGGTTTCGGAGAACGGTTCAATTTCACTGATCTGTTGAAATGCTGCCACGTCTTTCCTCTTCCAACCCTTCCCCACGGTGGACGCTTTTGCAGCAAGGGTCGGTAGAACAGCCAGACAGCTGCTTCCTACAAGCTGCTCCAGCTGCGCACGTGTATGAATCTGGCGGTTCATTTGTTCACGGGCGAAAGCCAGCACAACACCAAGACCCAATCCGCAGACTGCAGCCAGCGCCAGAGTGAGACCGATTTTCGGTGAGCTTGGCAAAGAAGGCGGAGACGCGGCGGTTACGACGCGGGCCTCCGTCGAAGGAAACGATTGTTGCTGTACCGATTGAGTGAACCTGGAGAGGAAGGTTTCATAGATGCCACGATAGGTGTTCGCAGCAGTTTCGAGTTCGCGCAAACGGACCTGCGATTGTCGAGTGGCACCGGATTGCTGAAAAACCTCTAGCATACGTCTATCGATGGACTCTTCCTGGGTTTTAGCGATCTGGAGTTCGCTTTTGTAGCTCTCCGCAATACGAGAGATCTCGTCCCAGATCGCTCGTCTGGAGGCGGCCATCTGCGCCCGCAAATTTCTCGCGGCCTGATGGTCGGGCCCATAGCGGCTGCTCCACTCCGATTCTTTGTTTTGATCGTCAAGAAATTGTTGCCGCAGTTTGGTGATTACCGGATTGCTAAGCGCATCCGTCACGACCGGATCCGGGATTGCTGAGTCCTCTTTGTACGGTCGTTGTTCAATCACGCGTGTTATGCGGTCAAGTTTGGCGCGGGCTTGGCTGGTGTCTGCGCGAGCCTTTGCGAGGGCTACGCCAAGCTGATCAAGCTCGACCTCGCTCGCCAACTTGCCTTCGACTCCGATGATGATGCTGTTCTTCGACTTGAAGTCTTGAACTTCCTTGTACGCGTCGCTCGCTTGTTGGCGCAATTCTCCTATTCGCTGCTCCAACCAAATGCTGGCGCGACGGGTAGCCTCGAACTTCGCTTGCAATTGATCTTCGATATAGGCGTCGGCAAATGCATTTGCTATTTGCGCAGCCTTCTCGCGGCTAAGCGAGGTGTATGCGATCTGCTCGATGTAGCTGCGCCCCACTCGAGTGACACGCAGATTGGCCTTTAGCGTTGCGAGGACCCCACGCATTATCTCTTCATCTGAGCGCTCGACCGTCGGCCCTGAACTCAGTTTCAAAACCGCAAAAATTCGCTGCTTCAGGCCCTGGCCGGCTCCAACAAATTCCGCATCTTCATTCAAACGCAATCGACGGATAACGTTCAGGGCTACCTTTTCGGATTTGGTGGTCTCAATCTCACTTTCCACCGCGGGGTCTTCAACCGAGCGATTCTCGGTGGCCAGCTCGGACTGCGACCAGGTCACCCTCTTGGTGTCGATGATCATGTCGGCTTGGGCGGTATATCTGGATGGTGTGACGGCAAGGTACGCCAAGCCGATGATCAGCACCAAGCCCGTAACAAGGGCAATGAAACGCCATTGCCGAATTAGAAAGTCGCGTGCCTGCAGCAATGATAACGTTCCGGCGTGGACATCGCTTTCCGCCGCCGGCGCATATCGCGGAAATTGTCCGGCTACGTTCATCTGCAACTCCTGAAAGCGACGCCGGTATCATCGGATTTGATGCACATCGTCCCGGACATTCAACGAGTTGCGCTTACTGGACTTGCTGCAGTCGACGAGCTTGTACCCGGCCTGCTCGCAACAGCTGTTCCCCCCGAATTAATCTGGAAAATCGCTGTTCTGCCTCCACCGCCAGGATTCTTGGCGGAACCTGGCGATCTATTCGGGTTGACGATGACGACGCTGCCGGCAGAACCTGTTGCGGAAGACAGCGCCGCGCTAGTTGCAGCCGTTGACAGGTCTTCTGCAACGGAAGCGAAGGCACTCTGGAACGGGCCATCGTCGAAGCCGGCAACAGCTTGCTGGATGACCAGCGCCGCGTGCTGGTCGACTGTAGAACAGGCTTTGGCGGCCCGGGCGAGACCCGCGGCAATTGCAATTCGAAATGCCGGCGACACTTCTGCCGCAAGGCGAACGAGATCGGGGGCGACAGACGCATCAGTTGATGCGAGGTCGGCTACAACACCTTCGATTGCACGCGCGTCGGAAGTCGGGGAAACGATGGATTTGGGGTCTGATTTAAACCGGCTGATAGCTTGATCAGTCAGCGGACTAGGGACGCAAGGATTGGCCATCCCCTGACTGGCCGAAAATGCCAGTACTAACTGCGCGAGTAGTATCTTTACGATTAGGTCTGTACGCATACCCGCTCCAACTATTTGATTTGGATTAAAAAATGCTGCTCTAACTCTACAACGACCAGCGGGGCTGTATCAACGGTGCTTCTTTGGCTATGGTTGATTGGCCGCCTCAAACCGACCTTCTCAGGCTTAGTACCTGAATATACATGGTTTTTCTGGATGTGGCCTATCTCAATGGCGCTTCGATATTGGATCGGCGGAAGGTTGCAGGATACAGTCAATGCCACTGGCGCGCTGGATTGAAGGCGGATCGAGGAATATTAATGATTGTTTTTGCCAGCTCGGCGAAAATCAAGTGTTCTATTTACCCCAAGTCGGCGAAGTCCTTGGCGAGGGTGAGTTGACGGCACTCGCGCTTCCAGGCGTTGACCGGCTATGGGTGTTGGGGCGGCGACCTTCGCTGCCGGCTGGCTTAAGGATCTACGCCATAGGCGATATTCACGGGCGTCTTGATCTCCTGGATGAACTGCTTGCCAGGATTGAAACAGATATCGGCGTGCGCCCCGCGATGCGGTCGCTTTACGTTTTCTTGGGTGATTATATCGATCGGGGCCCTTCGTCGCGCGAGACAATCGACCGATTGATCGAACTTGGTGAAAAGAGCGAATGCGTATTCCTCAAGGGCAACCACGAATTGATTGCCATCAAATGCCTCAGCGATCGCAGCCGGTTCGATCAGTGGATGCGATTAGGCGGAGTGGAAACCCTCAACTCCTACAAGATCGCGGCCCAAGGCGTGAGGAATGGAAAACGAATTGTCGAATTGCAAACTGCCTTTCACCAGGCATTACCTCAAGCGCATTTTCGGTTTCTTCGAGATTTACAAACCTCATTCATGCTGGGCGACTTTTTCTTCGCGCACGCAGGCGTGAATCCGAATGTCGACCTTACCAGCCAAAAGGAGAGCGATCTGCTTTGGATTAGAGAAGAGTTCCTTTCCTCAAAGATCGATTTCGGCAAGATTGTTGTTCATGGACACACTCCTGTTTACGAAGTCGATGTCAGCTCGAACAGGGTCAATATTGATACTGGTGCCTTTGCAACAGGGCGCCTTACATGCCTTGTAATCGAAGAAGAATCGCTAGCGGTGATCAGCACATAGCAGAGCGGCGCCAAATGACTGCGAAGCGCCTTCCGTATCAATGCGCTGCAAGCCGCTTATCCAATAGAGTGTCGATATGGGCGCGCATTTTATTGAAGAACTGCTCGCGGCCGAACTGCCGCGCGTGTGTCGCGATCTTGTAGGGATCACATTCCAGATCTGCCAGGCTGATAACCGCTTTGCAGATCGCCTCGACCGTCTGTTCGCCGAAGAACACGCCTGATAAACCTTTCGCCACTGTTTCAGTGGCGCCACCGCGGGCGAATGCGACGACCGGACGTCCGCTCGCCATCGCCTCGACCGGTACCATCCCAAAATCCTCTTCCCCGGGAAAAATCAATGCGCGGCACCGCGAATAATGCTTTTTGAGGACGTCGAATGGCTGGGATCCCATCACCGAGATGGTCGGCCCGGCGATACGGCGGATTTCATCGAGCATCTCACCATTGCCGATCACAACAAGCTTCAATCCCATCTCATTGAATGCACGAACTGCCAGATCCGGTCGCTTGTAGGAAACTAGCTCGCCGGCCATCAAGTAGTAGTCGCCTAGCTCCGAGGGCGCCGCGATCGAAAAAGCTTCGGTGTCGACGGGAGGATGAATCACTATGGAATCACGGCCGTAATATCGTTGGATGCGTTTTGCCACGGTAGCCGAGTTTGCGACGAAGCTGTCAACACGCGAAGCGGACGATATGTCCCACATGCGTAGGTAATGCGATAATGGCGGCATCAGCATTTTCGTGATCTTGCCAGCGCTATCGCGATAGTCATGATACATGTTCCAGATGTAGCGCATCGGGGTGTGGCAGTAGCAAATGTGGAGCGCCTCCGGAGGTGGAATGACCCCCTTGGATGGTCCGGACTCACTGCTGATGACAAGATCATATCCGCGCAGATCGAGCTGCTCGAGCGCTAGCGGCATTAATGGAAGGTAGCTCTTATACATCCGCGCGGCCCGCGGAAGCGAATTAATATAGCTTGGGATGATCCGATGCCGACGAATTCTGTCTGACACCATCTCGGGAACATAAACATGCGTGAAAATATCGGCCTGCGGGTACATCTCGCAGAGGGCCTCGATCACCTTCTCTCCGCCTCGCATACCAACGAGCCAGTAGTGAATAATTGCTACTTTCATTGGAAATGCCTTAGATCGGGTTACGTATCTCGTGTCGGCTGACCTGCGCTTTCTTAGCTCGGCACTTTAACTGGGCCAATATCGCCTCCAAGCTTCAATCAGGTAATGTTAATTCGCGGGAACCCAGTTCCCCAAAGAATACTGTGGCTGCATGAAATCGGAGAAGGCCTTTGCAGGACATTAACCGCGCTGCATATCGGCTCGAGGGCGTCCTGCGCCGTGCTTAACTAAGTCTACAGAATTACGCTGGCGGTGTCCTCCATCTTGTGACGACGGTGCCGTCTTGAGATTAGAACATTTGATCGAACTCCAAAAAGACCTTGCAACGGCGATTCTTTTGAACAGAACATTAGCAATGAGCAACAATTGTCCTGATCATACCTCTGAAAATATTATGGAAGGGGGAAAGCTCAGGATCGCGGTCGGCATTGCAACGGCCGGTCGAAGAGCAATTCTCAATTACACGTTGGACCTGATCGCCCGGCAGACTCGTCCACCGGACGCGCTAATTGTTTGTCCAGCAACTCCCGAAGATTTGCACGCGGAGCTGCTCCTGCGCTTTCCG
The DNA here is from genome assembly GCF_013114825.1 of Bradyrhizobium australiense. Classification (GTDB taxonomy): domain Bacteria; phylum Pseudomonadota; class Alphaproteobacteria; order Rhizobiales; family Xanthobacteraceae; genus Bradyrhizobium; species Bradyrhizobium australiense. The sequence goes on from NZ_JAAVLX010000011.1 coordinate 157,076, forward strand.
TACACCACATCAGTTCGGCTAGGCAAGCGCGGGCTCACCGCTCAACGTAATCAGATATTAGCGGCCGCTAACGCCTCTGACGTGATCGTGTTTTTCGACGACGATTTCTTTCCCCAGCTAAACTATCTCGAGGAAATCGAGAGACTGTTTCTAGAATGCGTAGATGTGGTCGCGATAACTGGCCGACCGATCGTTGACGGTGCCAATGGTCCGGGTCTGGAAGCAGAGGCAGCGCTAAGTTTGATCTCGGATGACAGGTCGGCTCCCGGCGATCGTACCGTCGTGCCTACGTACGGCACGTATGGCTGCAACATGGCTTTTCGAATGGCGCCAATCCGCGAGAAAGGGCTGTTGTTCGACGAAAATCTGCCACTTTACGGATGGCAGGAGGATATCGACTTTTCCCGGCAGCTGTCGGGGGCCGGCCGAATAGTCGATGCGAAAGCGCTGCGCGGCGTGCATTTGGGTGCGAAAGGCGGTCGTACTTCAGGCGTGCGATTCGGCTATTCGCAAATCGCAAACCCCGTCTATCTCGTTCGAAAGGGCACCGTGTCTCTTTCGTTCGCGGGGCCGCTCCTTTTTCGGAATGTGTTGGCAAATTTGGCCAGGAGTGTCAGACCGGAGCCCTGGATCGACCGTAGAGGGCGACTGAAGGGAAATTATCTGGCCTTGCGTGATCTGCTCACTGGGCGCATCGCGCCGCAACGCATACTCGAATTAGGCTGATGGATGCCGAATTGCGGCGCTGGATTCGCGTGAGCGGAATAGGTCCGCGCTTGAAAAGCGAATGTTCGAATGACGGTTGAACTGATTGGCGCGATCGCTCTTGTTGTTGGACTGATTGGTCTGTTTGCGCGGCCAAGCTTCATTGTTTATGCGTTCTTCGGGTCGACGCTGCTGGGAGCTGCCGCCGCCTTCATCCTGACTTCCTTGGGCGGGACCACGATCCAGCCGGCGCACCTGCTGCTTAGCTTTCTGGCGGTGAGGCTGCTTGCGGACCGCGACACCCGGATCGGAGCGCTTCAGGCGGTATACCCGGGCAGCCCGGGGTTTTGGTTGCTCGTGACGGTAGCCTATTCAACAATAACCGCATACCTGATGCCACGTCTCTTTCAGGGACAAACGCTCGCATACGCGGTTCGCGCGCAGGGGGAAAACTATCTCTCTGTGCTTGGCCCCACCACTTCGAACTTGACGCAGTCGATTTACTTCATCGGGGACTGCCTTTGCTTTCTCGTCCTGGCCGGATTCGGAGCCAGCGAAGCTGGAAGAAGGTGTCTGGGACGAGCAGCGTTAATGTGCGTGATCCTGAACCTGGTTTTCGGCGTGCTCGACCTGGCTACATACGCAACGAATACCAGCGAGCTGATGTCGTTCATCCGCAATTCGACCTATTCCATCCTGAGCGACAATGAAGCTGCGGGATTCAAGCGAATCATCGGCTCGTTCGTTGAAGCATCCAGCTTTGGCTACTGGACGCTTGGGTATTTTGCATTTGCGACCACGCTTTGGCTCCACGGGATTGGAGCGCGTCTGACGTTGTCATTGAGCATCCTGTCGTTCCTCGCGCTATTGTTCTCAACATCGACCACGGCATATGTAGGGCTGGCCGGCTATCTTGTCGTGCAGTTCGCGATCATAACCATCAATTTCCTGTTCGGACGAATTCGACGGGAGATGGTCATCTTCATGATGTGCACACCTTTTGTGCTTGTCGTTGTTGGTATCGCGATCTGCCTCCACGACGGCTCGTTCGCCTATTTCTCGGAGCTGCTGAATACGTTCGTTCTCAACAAAATGTCGACGTCCTCGGGTATTGAGCGATCGAGATGGAACAGCCAAGCCATACAGAATTTCATCGATACATTCGGCTTTGGAGCAGGTAACGGAAGTGTGCGAGCATCGAGCTTTCCGGTTGCGGTCATCGGCAGCCTCGGAATTCTGGGCGCCGCGAGTTATGCCATGTTCCTGCTCTCGATCTGGTTCAGAAAGAAGAATATTGTGCCGTCTAGCGTCCCTGCGATTCAGGTCGCTGCACGGTCGGCTTGCTTGGCATGGCTGATTGCCGCGACGACGTCTGCCGGCTTTATCGATCTCGGTTTGCCGTTTTTCGCTTTTGCCGCGCTAAGTTGCATAGACTCGCCGAAGGGGAGAACCCAACTGTCAAGCACCCGAACAGCCGTTTCACTAGGACCCGGACATTCTTGATTTGTTCGATCGCGCCGGTTTTAGTAGTTTGCGAGACTTCTCAGGGAGAGTGGCTCATGTTCAACCACGGACCATTCTTAGTCGATACTCGGTCGTCGATGGGCCAGAAGGTTGCTTGCTGGATGTTGTTGATCTCAGCCCTGGCGTTTTGTGTTCCATGTTCTGCGCAGTCGACGAGAACTTCGCTTCCCGCTAGCGATCCGCGAGATGATCGAAGTCCATGGGGAGTGGCGTCGGGGGCGGAATGGTTCTCTGACTATCCTGTCTTCAATCCAATGCTTAAACAGGCAGGCGTTCGATGGCTTCGTGGCTTCTATGAGTGGCAAACGATTCAGCCCCAACAAGGTCATTGGGATTTTACCTTATCTGATAGGCTCGTTGAAAACGCACGTGCAAACGACATACATTTGACCGGTCTGTTTGCGTATTTCGCTCCCTGGGCTTCGGCGGACGGCGGCACACGAAAATTTCCGATAAAGGATATTCGGTTCTGGAGGGATTATGTCACCGGCATGGTTGCCAGATATCATTCCGATATAAAGTATTGGGAAGTTTGGAATGAATTCAACGGCAGCTTTGCCGAAGGCGGATCACCTGGAATATACGCCGAGCTGGTGCGCGAAGCGTCAATCGCAGCGAAGAAAGTCGATCCGACAACGAAGATCGGCATGAGCGTAGCAAACTTCGATGTTCGTTTTCTCGATGCTGCGATCAAAGCGGGCGCAGCCAGCTACTTTGACTACATTTGCATACACCCTTACGAGATTCTGGCTGGGCTCGCGGACGGTGGAGAGCCTGCATTTCTCAACATGACAACGACATTGCGGAAAATGCTGGAGGCGAACCATCAGCCCCCGGATACTCCGCTCTGGATCACGGAGATCGGCTCGGCCGCGCCGGTGAAGCGCGACGATACCTTGGATCAGGCCCAGGCGGTAGCGCTCGCGAAGGCCTATCTGCTGTCGATTGCAGCAGGCTTCCAGCGCGTCTTTTGGTTCGAAGCGAGGGGCCCGTCTTACGGGAACGGTACCGACCTCGGACTCATTCGGTCCGATATGACGCCGCGTCCTTCTTATGACGCTTTAAAGGTGTTGGCGACCACGTTGGGTGCGGAGCCGGCCTCGGCTGGCTGGCTGGATCTTGGCGAGGGAAGCTATGGCTTTGTTTTCAACAACGAGCGAAAGCCTGTGCTGGCGGCGTGGGCGGGTGCAAAGCGCGAAGTCAAGATCGTGTTCGATGGTGACGTACGGCTTTCGAGCCTGAAGGGGGAGAAGAGGGCGCTTCCCGCCGGCGAGTCGCTGACGCTGACCGGCACGCCAGTCCTAGTCGAGGATCTGCCGTTCGCATTGGTCGAGAAGGCGCAGACTCAGCAGAGAAAGCCTTATCCCTGGACGGTCGACTATCGGGGAATCGCGCTGGCGACTTTGCTGTTGGGTGAGCGGAACGTCGAGAACGGGATAAAGCAGATCAGTCGGGATACCACAATCGCCGACCGGGAGTGGCGCCGAACGGATTTTTCGCGATCTGACAAGGAAGGACACTACGTCTATTTCCGGGTGGATCCGCAATTCGCGGCTCTCGACGTGAAGACCTTCGAGATCACGGCGGTTGTGAAGCGGATCGCGTCCGATAAACTGGCAGGGCTCAGCATCGATTATGAATCGAGCCGGGGCTATGTCGGCACTGACTATCGTAACATCCCCGCAAGTGACGCCTGGCAGGAAATATCCTGGACCGTGAAGGATGCAAATTTTGTCGGCGCATGGGGCTGGACGTTCCGGTTGAACGCCATTTCGTCGCCCAACGAGTTCCTAGTAAAGGAAGTCAGGGTCAGGAAATCCCAGTAGTGACGTCGGGCTTAACCAAGAATTCGGCTGTAACTCTACGAGTGGAATTCTTTGGGTTATTGCTGGGTTCGGCACTGTTGTTTTTGGATTTTCCAACGGGCCAGGATGCGAAAAAATAATTCGAATGTTTGTCCCGATACGTACGGCAGTAGTCGTTGAAATTGCAAAGGAACTATCATGATAGCCTTTGGTGGGTTCAGGGAGGTGAGGCGCCTTCTATGCGTCGGCGCACATTCTGACGACATCGAAATCGGCGCCGGCGCAACTGTCCTTCGTATTGTTCGGGAGAATCCCGAAGTCGAAGTGACGTGGTGTGTGCTTTCCGGCAACGAGATTCGCCACGAGGAGGCTCGTCGCGGCGCAGAGCGAATGCTGGGGCCCAACGTCTCGCGGTCAGTCTTGTTGCAGAATTTTGCTGATTCTCGCTTCCCTGAAGATCGAGAGAAGATAAAGGGATTCTTTGAACAGAACTTGAAGTCGATTGATCCGGACCTGATCCTCACGCATACGCGCGGCGACGGGCATCAGGATCATCGCATCATCAACGAGCTGACCTGGAATACCTTTCGATCGCATCAGATTTGGGAGTACGAGATTCCGAAATGGGACGGAGACTTGATGCAGCCGAATCTTTTTGTTCCGCTCGATCCTGACGATGTCGCGGTAAAGATCGCGGTGTTGCGCGACGTGTTCTCAAGTCAGCGGAACAAGCATTGGTTCGACGAGGAGACCTTCCGTGGGCTGATGCGAATCCGCGGGCTTGAAAGCAATACCCGTTATGCGGAGGCGTTTTTCGCCCGAAAATTCGTAGTCGCGTAGGCGGAGCTTGATTAATGGGACCATATCGAAAAACCATGATCTGTCCCACAGCTGTTTGATAGCTCGCTGACGCGTAGGCCAATATTGATCCACGGCAGGATTGACACACCAATCGCATGCTAAATAGATGTGAGTGACGGTTGTCTATCGGTGCGATCTGCCAAGCGACCGTCGCGATATTTTCATCTGAAGGTCTGCCCCTCGGACGCGAGCCGGCGAGTCATCACCAGACCAATGTCTGGGAACTATTTTAAGGTGCCAAACGCTTATTGCGAGGTGCAGTGAGTTTTCGTCGATTATCCATCAACGGAAAATTTCTGGGAGCCAAGCCCACGGGCGTGCATCGTGTGGCCGAACAGCTTATTCGCCAATTGGCGTCTCGCCGTGACGAACTCACGGACCTGTTCAGGACAGCGCCCGGTATCATAGCGCCGAGAAATGTTCGAAATAGTCCCGAATCGTCGTTCGCTATCGAGCGGGGCGGCGTTCTCCGGGGGCAGCTTTGGGAGCAACTGGATCTTCCTCGACTGGCAAGAAGGGACCTTCTGTTAAATCTCTGCAATCTTGGGCCCATGGCGAGCACGGCTGCGATCACGATGATTCATGATGCGCAAGTGTTCATCACTCCAGAATCGTATAGTTGGGCTTTCGCGAACTGGTATCGCAATGTGCTACCTGTGATCGGGCACCGACATCTCAGGATACTTGCTGTATCGGAATTCTCCGCCGCTCAGCTGGTTCGGTTCGGCGTCGCTCGACCCGAGCAGATTTCGGTGATCTCAAACGGCGTCGATCATCTCCTCGCCCACGAGCCACTTACCAAGATCGTTGATCGGCTGCAGTTGAACCGTCGCAAGTTTGTCGTCGCACTTGCCAACGTCCAGGCGCACAAGAATATCGGCTTGTTGCTGAAAGCATTCGCAGATCCCACACTCGCTGCAATAAAGCTGGTGCTGGTGGGGGCTGCCAGCCCAAAGGAATTTGAGGCGTTGGGCCATTCGATTCCGCAAAGCGTGGTTTTCACAGGCAGGATCGACGACGGCGAGCTCCGCGCGCTTCTTGAATCCGCTCTCTGTTTGGCGTTCCCTTCGACGACTGAAGGATTTGGTCTCCCGCCACTGGAGGGCATGACGGTTGGGTGTCCGGCAGTGCTTGCACCAAGCGGAGCGCTGCCTGAAGTGGGAGGTGAGGCGGCAATGTTCGCGGCTGCCGATGATCCGAGGGAATGGGTAGAAGTTATTGGCAAGCTGGCAACCGATCCCGATGTCTGGGAACGGTTTTCTCTTGCAGGCCGGGAACGCTCCCGGTTGTTTTCCTGGAACCGGGCAGGGGAAAAGCTTATCGAAGTAATACGGCGCGTCGTCGCCAGTCAAAGGTCAGGCGTTCACGGTCGCTTTTGATCATGCCGCAGCCGTATCCTTGGACAATCCGACGTCCGGCTGCTCGATTATCTGCGGATCTCGGAGCAGCCGCCGGCGTGGGATCAGACTTTGCTGAGGCAGGCTACTGAAGACTGTCGTTGATATCGCGCGTCGCACCGCCGGTCTTGACAGCCGGCCCTATTACCGACTGTGCCAACCGCGGCGCTGGCCTCGTCCAGACCTGCCACTTGGCCTTTCCAGAGTTCACCATATCATCAAGCATCATTTTCTCTTTGAACGTATCCATGCACGCCCAAAAGCCGTCATATCGATAGGGCGCAAGTTGGTTTGCCGCGATAAGGCGCTTCATGGGTTCCTCGACCATCTCTTCGCCGGGTCTGATGTAGTCGAAGACGTCCTGGCGCATGATCCAATAGCCACCATTGATATAGAGGCCAAGTTGGTCAGCGGGTTTAATTCCGATCAATTCGCCGGCAGCATCGTATTGCACGGCGTGGAAGCTCGAGCTCGGCTTTACGGCGACGAAGCTCATGGTCTTCGTGGACCGCTTGAGCGTATCGATCATGTCGTCGAGTGGCGCGTCGGTAAGGCAGTCAGCATAGCTGCACATGAAATACTCATCGGAAGCAACGTGCTCCCGTACCTTTACCAACCTCTCACCGATATTGGACTCGATTCCCGTATCTACGAACGTGATAGTCCAGTCGTCGATGTCTGATGAGAGTAACTTGACCGTCCTGCCACCGTTGGTGATGACGAAGTCGTTACTCATCGCTTCGCTGTAGTTGAGAAAAAAGTCTTTGATGAATTCGGACTTGTAGCCGAGCGCAAGGATGAAGTCTTTGTGTCCATAATGCGCGAAGTACTTCATCGTATGCCAGACGATCGGCCTCGAGCCGACGGGAACCATTGGCTTTGGAGTGTTCTCGGAAAACTCACGCAGCCGAAGGCCCTTTCCGCCGCAGAAAATGACGACTTTCATTTGAGTGTCCTCGATAAGGGGCCAATAGGTAAGGTCAACGAAATGAGCAAACTTTGCACGTTACGTGCAGAGCCGCAATATTGAATGACGGAGATATAGCCGCACAGTTCCAGCTGGAAGCCGGTGATCGCGTCACATGGTTAAAGCAGCGGCGCAATCAGCACGGTCCGGACCGGCTCAAATACGCCTGCACGGAGGCCGGCGGGCGATGTCCGCTGACCACGCCGTTGCCGCAAGCATCAGGGTCTCGCGCCATTTGCCAGCCTCCGCCTCAAGTGAAAATCGACCGACATTTACAAGGAGTAGATCGAGGCGTCTCTTGCGCTCTTCCGGAGTTAGGCCGGCGAGCAAACGCATCCCGGCGGCAATATCACCCTCGTCCAGCGGATTGACATAGATGGCGCCATCGCCGGCGACCTCCTGCAAAGCGCCGCCATAGGAAAGCAGTGGTATCAGTCCGTGATGGACGGCTTCCGCGGCCGGCAAGCCGAAACCTTCCAGCAAGCTTGGCAGGACAAAACCGGTTGCGTTCCGGTATAGCCAACGGAGCTCGGCGTCGTTGACATACCCGGGCAGGATAATGCCCTGCGTTCGCCTGGCCTGCTCGGCGACCAGGTCCGCGCCTGCCTCGTGCAGGCCGCCACAAATGACGTAGGCGTATCCAGCCTTGGAGAGGCCGGTTGCGTCGAATGCCCTTATGGCGCGCAACTGATTCTTCCGCTCGCCGACGGCACCGACAGTGAGGAAGAACTTTTCCGGAATGCCTTCAACGGGGCGCAGGTCGCTCTGTTGCATGTCCATCCGGAGCGGGGGAGAGACAATCTGCATCGCGGGGTAGTCATCGCCATATCTTGCGACAAACTCCTGCCGGGAAGCCGCGCTGACGAAAATCATGAAAGGCCGGGCGTCTCGAATTTGTTCGAAGGCCTGCCGGTAGATCCGGCTCACGCCAGGATTGTAGAGATCAGGATGGGTAATCGGCCCCATGTCGTGACAGACGACGATGTCACATGACTTCAGTCGATAGAAGAGCACCTCCCGTGGGTCGGTGAAGATCAGCGGACGATGGTGAGGCGATGGTGACAGGAGACGATTGATCAACCCGGTTCCGGATCTGAAATCGACTTCCCAGCGTGCAATTCTTCCAAGGATCCGCGAGAACGTCCGCGACGGGAGTCGGTTCAGCCGTAACCTCCAATAGAGACATGCCCCAATCAGATCTTCGGATGATTGGATCATCTCCTTGCAGAAAAAATACTTCCCCGTGCGGTTATTGAGGGCAAGCGAGAATTCGCAATCAAAGGGCCCGGTGACGGCACTCATCTAACCCTCGTTATTAAACCAATGATCTGATATAATCTATTTGCAGGGCCAGCCGTGTGCAAGCTTGGCGCTTGGGCATTCTCGCTTATGACCAATGAAGACGGGCGTTTACTATTAACAATACTATCATCTTGGCTTGTGACAGGAAACGAGTTTTGACACCTGCCTCCATTCGTAACCGGGCAGGTCGAGATGGGAGGAATAGCGGCACCGTTACCGGTTGGCTCGACTGGGCCGAGCCCGACGCGGGATACCGGTTGTTCATCACCGGTTGCGGCCGTGCACATCGCCGTCCGCAGGACGCAGCAGCAGAAGCTGGCTGGCAGTTGCATGGGGCGGGGGCATCGATGTCATCCTGCAAAATCGCGCGTCAGTAAATCTACTCGCAATGCTTGATGATGACACCGGGCGCCGCTAGCAAGTTCGGCGATGTGCTGGGCGATACTTATGTTTGTTGCAAGGTGCAGGTCTCGTTGTGCGTAGCCGTTAGATCGCGCTGGCGAACGAAAGCCGCTCCTGTAGCGGCCTGCGCGCGGCGGCCCTGGCTCGTGGCTTTGGGCGCGCAAGCGGCGCTGATGGAGACGGCTCTCGCGATAAGCAGGCGTCCTAAGGCGAGCCTTCTGCTAACCATCACTAAATTTAAAATATCTTCGACGAAGACCAAAAAGTTCGATAGGTTGCTATGGCGATTGTTGGAGCGCCCCCCATGGCCAGTCGGGGCGGGTGCTTCTCGTGCCCACGGATCGGGATTCGAATTTATGTCTTCTCGCGGAAGCTGTGTGCAGGATCAACTTAGGATAGCGAACACGTTGTTATATAGTGACCGGTAATTTCTGGCGAACCGATTATTGTAAGAGACCATCGCAATGAAAGATTGCTCAGCGTCGGCTCGACCTCTCGTCGCTGTGGTGACGCCTGTCTACAATGGGGGCACCTATCTCGAAGCCACGATGCGGTGCGTTCAACAGCAGACCTATGACAAACTCATACATGTCATAGTTGATAACTGTAGCTCAGACAGTACGCCGGAGATCATCGATCGCTATCGCTCGCAACGCGTCGAGCTGCTCACGATCCGAAATGACCGTCTGCTTCCGCTGCGGGAGAATTGGACCAAGGCGTTTTGCGCAGTTCCGGCCGAGGCGTCTTATGTGAAGATCCTCTGCGCCGATGATCTGATGCGCCGCGATTGTATCGCGCGCTTCGTGGAGATCGCGCAGTCGGACGAAAAAATCGAGGTCGTTCTTTGCGACGATGTCTTCATAGACAAGGTGCACCGCGCGAATCTGCCCTTGAACCAAACCGTTTTTGATGGGACCGAGGCCGCGCGCAAGATACTGGATGAAAGCATCAATTGGCTTCCCTATCATCACCTGTTTGTCCGCTACCATGGCGGCGCTCAAAGTGCGGAATTTTTCAATGACGCCCCGGTTCATTTTGACTTTGCCGCGGTCGTCCGCCGCTCACTCCGCGGCAAGTTTGCCTATTTGCACGATCCACTCGTCTACACACGCTGGCACGCAAATTCGCTTACCAGCCAGCAACTCGGTGCAGATCAGCTCGAAGGAATACTTGAGCGTTTCGACATCATATGCGCATTCGGCGGCCAGTGCTGGGACGAATCGGCTTTTCGACTTCAGAAGGAACGTATGCGCGCCAGGTTGATGCGCCTGGCGATAAAATGGGCCGTGAAGGGCAGGCCGGATGCAGCTCGAGGGGTCTTGCGGGGTTTGAAAGAACGGCAAGTTGGTCCAAACGCTGCGGATTGGAGCAGGTCGATCATCGGATGGATACCTTACGAGAGATGGAAACGCAGTTGGCGTCTTCCAACTGGTCCTGAAATCGATGAAGCCAAGTTCTGCTCCGAGAGTTTTCTCAAGCAGGGTCCGGAAAAAGCCTGCCCCGCACCTGTATAGTGGGGCGCATCGGTTTTTCCCTTGGCCTAACAAACGAGGAACGCGTTTGCGCGGAGATCATGCCTCAATCAAAAACGAAGAAGCGCGATGGCGATTCAACCCGACCTCCATCGCCCCAAGCCATTCGCAATAGGGCCCGGCCGTGGACTCGTTGATCTCGCAATCCGATGGTGAATTGCTCTCAGACCGCACCCCGGCTCAAAGTATACTGGACAACAATTCCTGCTCGTGTCGTTTGACGCGGAGTTGTGTGGCATCGAGATTCTGCTGGATGATCGCCTGATAATGCTCTTTGCTTTTCAGCAATTTGGAGAGATCCGTCACCAGCCGTTCGACGTCGAGTTCCTCTATGGATTGACAGAAGTTTCCAAGGCCGAGGTCGGCCATCACCGCGTCGTTCTTTGCCTCATACCCGATAGAGATCGTTGGCCGAGCGAGTTTTAGAGCGCAAACGACATTGTGAAAGCGCGTGGCGACAACGACATCGGTGTCGCTGATCTGCCGCATGACGTCGTGCAGAGAGTTGATCGGCTCTGTGACGAGCTGTTGGGCCTTTTGAGGAGGTAGATTGCCATCGATCAGCTGATATCCGCTCGCCTTGGCGATTCGACCGATATCACTCACTGCCTGCGCATCCACGGTTTCGCCGGTCAGCAGGCGAACGCGGTAGCCGCGGTCGAGCAATGAGTTGACGAAACGGCCCATCTTTTCAATGTAGGTCCGGTAGACCGTGGGGTCCGAACCTAAGCGCGGACCTGCGCGCCAGCCGTTGTAGCTCATGAGCCCGACGCCGATAGTGATCGGCTTATCCTGCGTCGTGCCCTGCGCCGGCAATGGTGTTGGTAGCTTAAATACCAGATCCGGATAGACTTGTTCGTTACTGGTATCGATACCGAGCGAGGCCAGGAAGTCCTTGGAAACTTGATCACGGAAGGAACGGAAATGCGCCCACGCTGCCACAGATCTCAACATCCAGCGGCTGACAGGATGCAGGATTGGACCGGCGCCGGTTCCAACGAAACAGAATTTCACCCCGCACAACCGCGCAGCGGCAGCCCAACGGTATAGTCCATAAGACGTTCCAAGTGGACCAGAGCCGTAGTCGTTCAAGGTGGACGTGCCCGGCACGAGGACTATGTCGAACTGCCTGAGATGCTTGATTGCCCGGTACCAGTTCGCCAATCTTCCGATCATTCGCAGGCTGAGCTTGTTGCACAACCTGAAGACTGCATTGGAAGACTCAGGGGCGCTGATCGGTATTGTTGCAATCTGATGAAGTCGCCCTATGGCATCTGGATCAACGCAAACACACGAGATCTCGGCGTCTGGCCTCGCTTCCCGCAGAAAAAGCAAAAATGCTTCCAGCGACGCGTCGTTGCCGAAATTGCCTCCGCCGAACATGCCGAAAAGGCATATTCTCCGTGGTCTTACGCGATCGGCCGCGTAATTGTTACTACGAGCTTCTGAAAGCGACGCGGCGTCAACCATTTTGGCTATTTCGTCGCCACTACGATGTACGCTAGACTGAGTCATAAGATAAAAATATCACAAACTGGAAAGGAACGCATACGAACGATCGCTCGCCGTCAGGGCCGCCGAGGCGCGATGAAGTCGCGCTTAGAGCCCTTAGCTTTACAGGACTGGACGATGCAAGGCAACGAGGCTGCCGATGCCGGGACGGCAATGTCAGAGCTGCGTCTGCCCGACAAGGGGTTAACTGTAAGCACATTAACCAAAATCTCTAATGTGCTGCAGCATTTATTCCGCTAGTCTTCGCTCCTCGTTCCAATTGCCGTTGCGCCGATTTGTCGGAATGGATACCGCTCTTGCGGCGAATATGAGATACGCCGTTTGCTGCTTTGACAAACAATGGAATCTTTGAAGCCTTCAGCGCACAGTATTAGAAGTCGCACCGCCGCCGGTGCGACAATGATGATTGCGTCGCGGTTGATCTCTCGCTGCATCGACTTTGCGGCGCTCATCATTCTCGCGCGCCTGCTGTCGCCGGAAGATTTTGGACTCATCGCAATCGCGATGTCGGTTGTGATGATCGTTGAAGCAATCATGGAATTGCCCTTGGGATATGCGCTTGTCGCGTTGCCGACGCGGACGAGGGCGCACTACGATACTGTCTTCACGCTTCAAGTCTTAAGGGGATTAGCGCTCGCGGCTATCCTGGTGGCTTCGAGTTGGCCGCTGTCACAGATCTATAACGATCATAGATTGATCTGGCTCATTTGCGCGCTCAGCGCTGCGCCCGCATCGCGTGGCCTCACCAGTCCTCGCATTATCGAATTTTCGATGGAGTTCGATTTTTGGCCCAACCTCGTCATCGAGGTCTCGGGCAAGCTGACCGCGCTCGTCTTGTCGGTCGGTTCGGCGTGGTTGACGAGAAGCTACTGGTCGCTTGCGATTGGCGCAATCGCTTCGCCCGTTACCATGTTCATCGTTTCGTTTATCTACGCGCCGTATCTGCCGGTGTTCTCGCTTCGAAAATGGCGCGATCTAGCGGAATATGTTGGATGGAACACGTTTGGGCAGGCCGTACGGGCGTTGGCCTGGCAAATGGATTCGTTGATGCTCGGCCGCTTCGTGAATCGTTTCGAGCTTGGCGCTTTTTCGATGGCTGCAAACCTTGCCGCGCTTCCCGGGCAGATACTGATCGATCAAATGATGAATCCTCTTTTGGTGGCCTTCCGCTCCGTCCGGGAGGACACACGAAGATTGACAATGGCTTATCAGAGGAGCGCCACCGGCATCGTCACGCTTGGCCTTCCGATTATGGTTGGGCTGAGCATGAATGCCGAACCGATACTCCGGCTCGCTTTCGGGGAAAAATGGTTGGCGGCGGCACCCATTCTGCGCTGGCTTTGCTGGGCGGTTATTCCCACGTTTTTCTATGGTCCTCTGGCAGCGCTGGCGATCTCTCTTGAGAAACCTCGGCTAATCACTCGACTTGTCGTGATCGAATTTGTTGTTAAGCTTCCTCTCATGTTCGTCGGGGTAGTGTATGAGGGGATTGCGGGGGCTGTTAGCGCGCGCCTGGTCACTGCGTTGGTGGTTGTGGGATGTGCGATGCTGACTGTGCGCGAATTGATTGGCTTGCGCATAAGAGATCAACTGCTCGGTTCATGGCGGCCAACGATCAGCGTCGCCGTCATGGCAGTCGTGATCGCGCCGCTGGAAATCTCGCTCGGGGAAATATCGGCATATTACCAGCTCATACCCCGCCTGGCGATCGTTGTCGGTGTTGGTGCGGCTGCTTATGCAAGTTTGATGTTCTTGACGTGGAGCCTTGTCGGTCGTCCTGATGGACTTGAGTCCCATATTGCGGGGCTGTTGGGCAGCGGTATGCAGAGAGTTCGCAGGGCGTCGCGGTGAGTAACGTTCTTCACCGCCTGGCTGACGCCAACCGTAGTCCGCAGCACGTCAGCCCTCTCGGATCGCTCGCTCTAGAGAGGATGTCCCTGACCGCGAACGGTCCAGCCTTGATTAACTCTGTTCATCGGGCGCGCCATCCGAAATCGCGGATCGAGTCTCCGATTGGATGAATGACGCATGGCTGTCCGAGCATTTGCGTTTTTGAATACGATCATAACCATAAAGGCTTGCGACCGTGATTAGCCGCAGGGCATTTCAGGTCTCCGCGGCAGCAGGAGCGCTCGCTTTGGTGGGAGGCGTTGTCCTTTTTCGACTTTTTCGTAGATGGGAAGCTCGTGGCGCCGAGGCTCAACCAGTCGCGGGAGAGTGCTCTCCGACCACGCTAAAAGACGACACGGCAAAATGGAAACCGATCGAGCGCCAAAGTGCGACGCCGACGATGTTCCCATTACATCCGGTCGAAGAACAGCGGTACCTTGTGGATGCAGCAGGTCAGGCGTTCCTGATTGTCGGAGATAGTGCGTGGTCGCTGTTAACGCAGCTTACGACCGAGGACGCCGAGCTTTATCTCAGCGACCGCCAGGCGAAAGGCTTCAACACGCTGCTCATCAATCTGCTTGAGCATAAATTTGCCGACGGCGCTCCCAGAAATGTGTATGGCGACGGGCCATTCAAACAGGACGGGGACTTCTCGACGCCGAACGATCGCTATTTCGATCACGCCGAACGGATATTGCGCGACGCCGCGCAAAAGGGGTTCCTTGTGCTGCTGGCACCGGCCTATATCGGGGCGTCAGGTGGCGATGAAGGCTGGTATCGCGAGATGGAAGCGTGCGGCCCGGAAAAATTGCGGGACTATGGCCGCTACGTGGGCAAGCGCTTCAAGCATTTCAAAAACATCATTTGGGTTAACGTGGGCGATTATAATCCGCCAAATAAGACGCTTAGTCAGGCGGTGGCGGAAGGAATCCGGGAGATACTGCCTGATTCCGTTCATACCGCGCATAATGCCCCCGAGATGCATGGTTTGGGATACTGGAGTGCCGGCGAGATCCCGATCGCCATCGACACGCTCTACACCTATGCTCCGGTTGCAGCGGAAGCCTTGCTTCTGGCCGCAAATCGGAAAACGCCTTATTTCCTGATCGAAACCATGTACGAGAACGAGAAGGAAGGAACGCCGCTGAGGACTCGAATTCAGGCATGGCAAGCCGTGCTTTCCGGCGCCGCCGGTCAGCTCTTTGGTAACAACCCGATCTGGCATTTCAACGCGTCGGCAGCCAAACCGCAGCCAATGCAATGGAAGGCGGCGCTGAACAGTCCCGGCACGCTCGGCATCGTCCACTTGCGGAATTTTCTTTTGTCGTTACCCTGGTTCACCTTGGAACCTGATAGCGATGGAATGCTGCTCGTTGGCGGAGCGCTCCGCGGACATTTTCAGGCTGTCGCGGCGCGCTCCAGGGATGGCAAGTTTGGTATCATCTATCTGCCATCTCCGCGCCTGTTCGCCATCGACCTGAAGCAGTTTGCCGGCGACCACGTGACGGTGCGCTGGTTTGACCCGGCAGACGGCCAGTTCTTGAACGCAGATCCGAAGCATCTACCGGCCTCTGGGCGCCAGGAATTCAACGTCCCCGGTTGCAGCCGCGATGGCGATTGGGTGTTGTTGCTTTCCGCGGCGTAGGGAGTATGGCAGAGCTTCGGGTGTCGCAGATCGTGAGACGAATAGAAGAAGTAATAGAGCGTAATTATTGTTATTGGTTTTGCACTATTAAGACGGCATGCCAGCAGAAGACGGCAATCTGACTTGCAAAGAGATCCTGATTCTGGCGCACGGCTATCCGCTGTAACGGAGGGGCAGTATGGCTACCGAACCAATCCAAACCCAGCGGGCTTTTTGGAACGAGTGGAACGCATCAACCCGTTAGAAGAGGCTGGGCGACGTATCGATAGAGCAGGCTGAGGTCGTGGTATCTTGGCTGGAAGCGCTCAACCGAAAGGACTTGCGAATCCCCGATGTCGGGTGCGGTGCGGGTTGGCTATGCTCGCAGCTCACACGCTTCGGTCAGGTTACCGGCACCGATCTTTCCGACGAGGTGCTGGCCCGCGCCGCACGACGCGTGCCAGAGGCGCATTTCGTTGCGGGCGACTTCATGTCGTTGGATCTGCGGTCAGCGACTTACGATGTGGCAATCAGCCTGGAA
This sequence comes from Bradyrhizobium australiense, assembly GCF_013114825.1. Taxonomy (GTDB): domain Bacteria; phylum Pseudomonadota; class Alphaproteobacteria; order Rhizobiales; family Xanthobacteraceae; genus Bradyrhizobium; species Bradyrhizobium australiense. The sequence goes on from NZ_JAAVLX010000011.1 coordinate 173,138, forward strand.
GTACTGGCCCACGTCTCCGATCAGCCGGCCTTCTTGGGTAAGATCGCGGGGCTATTGAAGCGTGGCGGTTACCTGATGCTTGCGACACAGAACAAGCCCGCCCTGATGCGCAATGATATCCCCGCACCGAAAAAAAGTTGCGGCGCTGGATGGATCGTAAGGAACTTAAGCAACTGCTCGAGTCTCACTTTGCCGTGGAGCAGATGTTCTCGATCACGCCGACGTTTAATCGAGGATTCCTTCGTATCGTCAACTCCAGCCGGCTCAATAGGCTTGCAGAGGCCGTGAAGCTTGGTGCCGTGTTGAGACAGATCAAGCGATGGGAAGAGCGCATGTGGCTCGGTTGGACCATTATGGTATTGGCGAGGCGTGGCTAAAGCAGCCCAACGCGGCGGGCTCGCGGCCGTCAGCTTGCTAGTAGCTTGGCCATTTACGGGCCGAATGTGCCTTAGTGGTGCTCGCCGTCAATTAAACTTCCTGAACACCGGTTTCACCGGCCGACCGATCAGGTAGCGTTCAACGCCGTCTTCCAGTGCCCGCCGGTAGACCTGGAGCGCTTCGCCGATCGCCTCAATCGTTCGATCGATGTCTGCGTCGCTGTGCGAGAAGCTCACGACCAAGGAAGGCATGATCAAGCCGCGCCGAATTGTCTCCTGGAGGAAAAGCGCCCTGAATGCCTGTGAAGGCTGCTGCGACTGGTCGCGCGTCGCGTAGACCATGTTGGAGGGGCGGCCAAGAACCTCAAAACTTCCCTTGAGGCCGAGCGAGTCGATTGCGCGATTGATGCCGGTTCGCAGCCGCTCTCCCTGCCGGTAAAGGTATTCTATGACGTTGTCGCGGCGATAGGTCTGCATCGTCTCGATCGCAGCGGCGAGGGAGTGGGTCTCGGCACCATGCGTCGTGGACAGCAGGAAAACGCGCTCCCGGTCGTGCTGCAAACCTCCGAGTTCCATGATATCCCTGCGGCCGGCCAGAGCCGAAACCGAGAAGCCATTGCCCATGCCCTTGCCGAATGTCGAGAGATCGGGCGAGATCCCATAGACTCTCTTGGCACCGGCGTTATGCCATCGGAAGCCGGTGATCATTTCATCGAGAATGAAGACGGCGCCTTCGCTGCGACAGAGTTCTTGCACCGACCGGAGAAAGTCAGGCTCCGGCTCTACGGCCGTCGCTGCCTCAAGAACAACACAGGCAATTCGGCCTGGGTTCTGTTCGAAAAGCGAGCGAAGGCTATCGATGTTGTTGTAGCGGAATTGAAGGGTCAGTTCCTGTATGGCTTTCGGAATGCCCGCCGACATTGCCGTGTCTCCGATGAACCAGTCATCGACGGAAAAGAACGGCTGATCGGCGCATCTGGCAATCAGGTCGCGCCCCGTATAGGCCCGCGCCAATCGCACCGCTGCGGTGGTCGCATCCGATCCGTTCTTGCCGAATTTCACCATGTCGAAGCCTTCGATCAGGCTCAGGAACTGTTCGGCGCAGTCCAGTTCGATGGCGGCAGGGCGCGTATAGTTCTCACCAAGGAGCATCTGGCGATGGGCCGCTTCGACGACGGGCGCATAAGCATGTCCCAGTGTCACCGCGCGCAGGCCCATCCCATATTCAATGAACTCGTTTCCATCGACGTCCCAAACGTGACAGCCCTTGCCCCGAGCTAGAAATCCCGGCGCCAGTACCGGGTACTGGTCGTCGCCCTTGGCATAAGTGTGGGCGCCACCCGGAATGAGGGCGTGAGCTCGAGCCTGCATTTTGGACGAGGTTGCGAAGGTCTGCGCAAAAGGAGGCTTGGTTGGCGAATTCAAGGAAATCCCTCTCGGATAATTTCATTTCGCTCTATTGCCGGTCTGCGTCCTGGTCGCTGGCACGCTGGTCCAACGGTGAACGATCAGCAACCCCGCAGAAAGACGGGATTGCCACGGCCGGCTCTTCAATCAATATTCTCTTTTACGTCCAAAAAGCAGGACTTACAACGTGGAACAGGGCACCGGGTGCCTATTAACCTGAATCGTACAAAAGGTGCGATCCGGTCCGGAAATGGCGTAAGAAAATGGCGTAAGAGATGGCTTCGGATTTCGATCGCAGTTGTTAGAGGTAAGTACTCTTGAAAATCCTGATTACCGGCAACATGGGTTACGTGGGGCCTGAGGTCGCGAAGTACCTGCGGTCACGGCGCCCGAATGCGACGCTTCACGGATTGGACAATGCCTATTTCGCGCATTGCTTGACCGGCTCTCCCGTTCTCCCCGAGCGATACCTTGACGAACAATTTTACGGTGACGTTCGCAACGTCTCCCTCGATTTGACCGGCTATGACGCAGTCGTCCAACTCGCCGCCATATCCAACGATCCGATGGGAAATAAATTTCAGGCGGTGACGATCGATATCAATCAAAAGACGACAGTGTCGATCGCGCAGGCGGCTGCAGCCGCTGGCGTGAAGAACTTCGTATTTGCATCGAGCTGCAGCGTCTACGGAATCGCCGACGGCCCACCTCGCAAGGAGACCGATCAGCTGAATCCGATCACGGCTTACGCCAAATCGAAGATCGGAGCCGAACAAGAGCTCGCTGCCATCGACAGCGACATGACCGTGACCTGTCTTCGCTTTGCAACTGCTTGCGGGATGTCGGACCGGCTTCGGCTTGACCTGGTCTTGAATGACTTCGTTGCGTGCGCAATCAGTCAGGGATTGATCAGCGTTCTATCCGATGGTTCGCCGTGGCGACCGCTGATCGACGTGGCCGACATGGCCCGCGCCATTGATTGGGCGATCGATCGGCCTGCCGGTACCGGAGGTCGTTATCTGGCCGTCAACGCAGGTTCGGACGATCGCAACTATCAGGTCAAGGATCTGGCCAATGCGGTAGCGAAGGCACTGCCGGGAACCGAGGTGTCGATCAATACTTCGGCGCCGGTGGACAGCCGTTCCTACAAGGTCGATTTTGGGCTGTACCGTTCCCTTGCGCCCAGCCATCAACCGGCCGTAAGCCTCGACCAGTCGATTCAGAATCTGATCGCTGGCCTCAAGAAGATGAACTTCAAAGACAGTGCATTTCGGTCGTCGGACCTGATGCGCCTGAAGGTATTGCAAGATCACATTGACAATGGTCGTCTCGATGAAAACCTTAAATGGAATAAAATCTGACGACAGTCTCCAGACTGGAAGTCCCAATGAATATTAGCATCCCGGCGAATCCCGGCGTTACGCCGAAATGCCGTCACTGCGGACACGACCTGACGCTGAAGCTGATCAGCCTTGGGCTCTCGCCGGTCGCCAACGACTACGTCGAGCCGGCCGACTACATGAAGGCGGAGCCGTTCTATCCACTTGAGGCGTTCGTCTGCAGCGAGTGCCGCCTGGCACAGACCCGCGACCTGCTGTTGGCATCCGACATCTTCCGTGCGGACTATGCCTATTTCTCGTCGCACTCATCCTCCTGGTTGGATCACGCCAAGACCTATGTCGACTACATGTCTGCGCGCTTCGGTCTTGGTGCCGACTCGCGTCACGTCGAGATTGCCTCGAACGACGGCTACCTGCTTCGGTATTCAATCGCCAAAGGCATTAAATGTCTTGGAATCGAACCGTGCGAAAGCGTGGCGCTTGCTGCGCGCAAGATGGGTATCGAAACACGAACTGAGTTCTTCGGCCGCGAATATGCCCAAACCCTGCGCAGCGAGGGCTGGGCTGCCGATTTGATCACCGCCAATAACGTTCTGGCACATGTGCCCGACATCAACGATTTCGTGGCTGGTGTCAGAATGCTGCTTGGGCCGAATGGCGTGGCGACGTTGGAGGTGCAGCACCTGTTGACGTTGATGCAGCGACATCAGTTTGATACGATTTACCACGAGCATTTTTCCTACCTGTCGCTGATCGCGGGACAGCGTATTTTTGCCAAGGCCGGTCTTCGCGTCTTCGACGTTGAGCTGCTCGAGACGCACGGCGGATCGATTAGATTCTTTGTCTGCCACTCCGAGGCCTCACAGCCCGAGAGCCCGCGCGTAGCGGAGGTGTTGGCAAAAGAACGCGCCTACGGGCTGGATCAGGACGATGTCTACATCGCCTGGAATGAATCGGTGAAGGAGACGAAACGCGATCTCCTGGAACTCCTGGTTTCGCTTAAGCGTCAGTCGAAGACCATTGTCGGATACGGGGCGCCAGCGAAGGCTGTGACGCTGCTGAATTATTGCGGCGTTGGAGTCGATTTCGTCGACTTTACCGTCGATCGCGCGGCCTCTAAGCAGGGTCGCTATCTTCCAGGCGTCCGCATTCCGATCTTGCCTCCCGAAGCGATCTTCGAGGCCAAACCGGACTACGTTCTTATTCTGCCATGGAACATCAAGCAGGAAATTAAAACGCAGATGGAGGAAATCCGATCGTGGGGAGGGCGGTTTATCGTGCCTGTTCCAAAAGCAACCATTGAAAGCTGACCGCCGCAAGCAAGGCTCTTCCCTGCGGAGTATGTCAAGACCAACTCATTGTGCTCTTATTGGCGAGGTTCCGAGCCGTGAAGTTCATTGCCCTTGGTGAATCGGATGCGCGATTGATTGAATTGACGCCTCGTGTTGACGAGCGCGGCAGCTTCACGCGAACCTGGTGTGCCGATAGCTTTGCGGCGCAGGGGATCGACTTCCGCCCCATACAGGGCAACAGCTCACTCACTCGAGTCCGGGGGAGCGTTCGCGGAATGCATTTCCAGAGAGCCCCGAAGGCCGATGCGAAGATCGTTCGCTGCACGGCGGGTCGTATCCACGATGTCATCGTTGATGTGCGTCCGACGTCTCCGACCCGGGGACGGATCTTTGTCAGCGAGCTCGCACCATCGTCCGCAACGATGGTCTACATCCCGGCGGGCTTCGCTCATGGGTTCCAGACGTTGGAGGACAATTCGGTGGTCGAATACCTGATGGGAACAGAATATATCGAGGAGCTTTCGGATGGATTTCGGCACGACGATCCCATGGTCGGTATCAAGTGGCCAGAGCCGGTAACGGTGTTGTCACCCAAGGACGCCGCGTGGCCATTGCTAGCAGATCGCCGGCTGTGGTGAGGTACTGGAAGCAGGATGCTGGATAGACCTGAATCATCAGTGTCGGATCGAAAGCCCGCGATCGACCTCTATGGTTTGGTCACGGAGCTGTTTCCGATCAATCGCAGTCTTACAGGCGCTGGAGTTCGCGAGACGCTTGGTCTCGTCGCTCGTCATATCGATTTGAAGATCAGTGAGGTTGCGACTGGGACTGCGGTGCTCGACTGGACCGTGCCCATGGAGTGGAATATCCGCAGTGCCTCGATCTCTACCCTGTCCGGGCGTCGTCTGGTCGACTTCGCCGACAACAATCTTCACGTTTTGGGTTACAGCAAGCCGGTGCAAGGCGTAATAAGTCGTGTCGAGCTTGCGCAGCATGTTCATACATTGCCTGACCAGCCCGACCTCATCCCGTACCGCACCGGATATTTTGCCAACGACTGGGGCTTCTGCCTTTCCCACAAGCTTTGGCAGACCATGACCGATGAGCATTATCGCGTCGAAATCGACAGTGAGCTATCGTCGGGATCGCTGACTTATGGTGAATTGTTTCTGGCCGGGCACACGGCTGAGGAAGTGCTTGTCACCTGCCATATATGCCATCCAAGTCTCGCCAATGACAATCTTTCGGGTATTGCGGTGATGACCGCCCTTGCGATGCGGCAGGCCCAAAGAACCCGTCGGTTAGGATATCGTTTTCTCTTTCTTCCGGCCACCATCGGCGCCATCACATGGCTGGATCGTAATCAGTCGAGACTCGACAGGATCCGGCATGGCCTTGTTCTGACCTGCCTGGGCGACTCCAGCGGATTTCACTACAAGGAGAGCCGCAGCGAAGCCACCATTGATCGAGCTGTGTCGCATGTCTTGCGACATTCCGGCCACCAGTATGAAGTCATGCCGTTCAGCCCCTATGGATATGACGAGCGGCAATTCTGTTCTCCGGGTTTTAATCTGCCGGTTGGTTGTCTCATGAGAGGGGTGCATGGGACGTTTCCCGAATATCACACTTCAGCCGACAACCTTGATTTCGTAAAGCCGGAAGCTCTTGACCAATCCTACGCCCTGATCGAGTCGATCTTGGATGTTCTTGATCAGAATCGCACGTTTGAACGTGTGGACGGTCGGGGCGAACCTCAGCTCGGACGGCGTGGGCTTTACAGGGCCATCGCGGGGCAACGCGAGGCCGGCGGGGCCACACAGATGGATCTCTTATGGTTCCTGAACCTTGCAGACGGTCGGCACAGTCTTCTGGACATGGCGATCCGTGCCGACGTTCCGTTTGCGCGCCTTGAAACTGCGGCGCGGCTCGCACTGGAGGCCTCGCTCGTCCGCGAAGCGATCCAATGATTTGATTTTGGGGGCGAGCAGGCAGAAGGCCGACTCGCTGAATGATCGACCAAAGTAATTCTGGGAAGAGCATTAGTAATTGCAGCAGGCTTCATTGTATTAGGAAGCGCATAATGAGTACCGATGTGTCTGCTAAGAGCAGGCCGGCTATTGATAGCCCCGAAAGAATCGAGCTTGTCCATGTTGGCCGTACGCTTCAAAGCCTGCAACATCTGCGCGTCGTCGCTGCTTCTTTCATCGTGCTCTATCATACAGAATTGCAGATCACGCGGTTGACGGACGGGATTCACCAGCACTCGCTGGGTTTTGGTGCCGCAGGCACAGACCTGTTCTTTGTTATCGGCGGCTTCATTCTGGTCTATACAAGCCACAATCGGAAAGACACGTTCGGTGCATTCTTGTACCGCCGCTTCGTTCGCATCGCTCCCCTCTACTGGCTATTCACGTCTCTCATGCTGGTCGTGCTTCTGATCGCACCTAGCCATCTGCTGACGACGAAGGGCGATTTTTGGCATTTTCTGCTCTCACTAGCTTTCATTCCGTATCCCCATCCGGTTCTTGGAATAGACCGACCCTTTCTGTTTCCGGGTTGGGTGCTAAACCATTTTGCATTCTTCTATCTTTTGTTTGGCTCACTGTTATTCTTGTCGACCGGAAAGCGCGTCTTTTGGGTGAGCGCCGTACTTTGTGCATTAGTGGTATTGAGGGCTTTGTTCGGAGACAAGAGTCACCTGCTGAATTTCTACGGTGCGACAGTGGCGCTGGATTTCGTGCTGGGAATGATCGTTGCTTGGCTATTTTTTGCAAGAAACGAGGCGCCGTGGGTCATCGTCGCAGTGTTTCTCGCCGGTGCGTCGATCTTTGTAGCAGGTGTTCTGCATAACGTTTCAGAGGGCGCCGAGCGGGCATTTTCTTGGGGTGTGGCCGACGCGGCATTGCTATTCGTATGTGTCTCTATCGAGAAGCAGTTGGGTTGGCCAGAATGTCGCTTTCTCAGCAAGCTGGGCGATGCATCCTATTCGGTGTTCGTGTCCCATTTGTTCACCCTTGCGTTGGTGACGAGCATTCTGCGCGGGCTTCGATTGTTCCCGGCACTCGGGGTGTCGGGCGCGAGAATCGTCTTCCTTGGAGCCGCCTGGGCGCTGGGGATGATGATCTACGCGGCGATCGAACGCCCCTTGATGCGGTACCTGGACCGACGGCGAAGACCGCGGGCGAAGGGATTGATTGTTGAAAAGGGACCTTAAATGGGTGGATCGCCCGACGCGGAGGACGCAAGAATCCTGTCGTCCCAAGGCTCGGGAAACGCGCCTGTGCAGCACAGTGGAGGATCGAATGAATAGCGGGCAAGCCGTCCAACACGCCTGCGATAGCGTCGATATTGTAAAAGAGCTGAAGGCTTTGATGATCAATCATGCCTTGCCCTTGTGGTGGCGCGAGGGGTGGGATGCATCCAGGGGCGGCTTTGTAGAGCGGCTCGATCATCAAGGGAATGCGGACTACGTCGCCCCTCGTCGGATTCGCGTACAAGCGCGCCAGATATATAGCTACGCCAAGGCCGCCCAGCTCGGCTGGTATCCCGAAGGTCGCAAGATCGCGATGGAGGGCCTTGAATATCTTCTCGCGAAAGCCAAGGGGCCTGATGGCCAGCCAGGCTTCGTGCACCTGATCGACCGGAACGGATCGACCATTAATCCGTTGCGGGATTCCTACGACCATGCATTCATTCTGTTGGCCCTGGCCACCGTTTACCAGTTGACGGGAGATGCGTCAGTTCAGGAGGAGATAAGATTGCTTTGGGAATTTCTTGATTCTCACCTGCGATCTCCGCATGGCGGATTTATTGAGGGAATCCCGCCTGCCTTGCCGCGCCGGCAAAACCCTCAAATGCATTTATTGGAGGCGATGATCGCGACGTTTGACGCCACGGGCGATGCTGTCTTTAAGAGTTGTGCTAGTGATCTTTTCAGAATCTTCGTAGCGAAATTGTATGATCGGCAGCGTCAGATTTTGGGAGAGTATTTTGAAGAGGATTGGCTGAAAATAGAGCCTAGCGTCGTTGAGCCGGGACATCAGGCGGAATGGGTGTGGCTGCTTAAAGGCTTCGAGCGGATAACGGGATGTCCGACAGGCGAGCATCGCTCTCAGTTACTCGCTTCGGCATTGCGTTATCGCGACGAGACGGGTTGTCTGCTTGACGAGGGCGATGCCGAGGGGAAGGTTCGAAAGTTCACTCGCCGGCTTTGGCCTCAGACGGAGATTGCCAAAGCCTGGATTGCACAAGCCGAAGCAGGAGAGCAGGGCGCAGCTGATCAAGCAATCGTAGCTCTTGCACGATTGGACAAGCATTACCTGCAACATTCGGTTCGCGGGGGCTGGTACGATCAATTTGATTGCGACAATCAGTTGCTGGTCGAGTCGATACCAGCTTCGTCTTTTTATCACGTCATCTGCGCCATCGCCGAAGCTAATCGAGTCTTGAGCTGACCTGTCTATCGGACAAGGAGCCACATGCCCCATAACATTCCCCCAGATGGATGTGCCGATCGCCGGGGCGAGGGCAATGGCTAGGGCGAAGAGTACGATTGGATTGCACACGCTCCAGCTAAAGCGACTGTGCCGTGCGCGCGGCTTGATCGGAGGTTCACTACCGCAGCGGACGCTGAATACCAGCATCGCCAGGTTCTGACATGAAGCGGCGCCTCCGAATTGATTGAAAGGCAACACATTAGATTTTGGGAGTTCCACCCTGGCGGGCGATCGCGTAACATCGTTGCACTCAGGCTATGGTTTACGATTGGTGACAATTAGGAAAAACATTAATAACTCAATTAGTTGGTTGGCGATGTCGAATTCGAATTTCTTGAAGTTCAGAATCCCACCGCGGTTCGGCGAGCGCAAAAGAGCGGAAGCGCGCTCGAATCGCCACGATCATGGACATCGTTTTTCAAGTGCGCCGGCATATCCGTTTCCGGCAGCATGCCTGCGAATTTCATTGCGCCTGGGGTTCTGCGGAAAGCAGCGCTGCTGCGCAAGTTGATTGGGGGCAGGGAGCATGGCTACGGGTTTCGTACGGTTATTTCATCCTGCGAAGCGCTACGGCTTCATCCAGCAAGAATCTGGAGGAGAGGACGTCTTCGTGCACGCTTCAACGGTGAGAATGGCAGGCCTTAAGAAGTTGCGGAAAGGTCAGAAAGTCTACTTTGAGATCTACGACAATCAAGGGAGGCCGGCGGCAAGGAATCTGCGTGTTCAAAAAGACGCGTTGGGGGAGCAGGATCGGTTTCAAGCTCTGGAGGAGCCAGCCCAAAAGGATCCGCCCTCTGGCTCGAGTCCTGCCGGCTCCAATCGATCGGGTGTGAGCCGCAAGAGGATTTCTCGCGCTGATTTGGAACAGGTGTTGGCTGAGGCTGTCAGGACCAGCCATTCGGAGTGCAAATCCTTCGTGGGCGTAATCGTCGAGAAAATTATTTCGAATTCACCTGGTGAAGCAGGTTGGGCTGTCAAAGGTGTAAGATATGGAAATGCCGACCGCACCAAGTGCTCTGCCGCGCTCTCGAATTGTCTGAATGAGCTGCAGCATGGGTACCAGCTCTTGGACTGAGCAGATACGAAAAAAGCGCCGTTAGCACACCTAGATCCGCAATCGGTCGCCTGGGGACCAGCACCGCTCAACCGGATTGGCCACTTCATCTTATGTGAATTGCGTCGGTCTATCCGACGGCAGTTGCGCCTCGCTCAGCTGCGTGATCTCCAATCTGCTGCCACCATGCGACGACTGCAGTACTGTCCCTGCGGCAAGGTTTCCTGTATTTAACTCAGCCCGCTTAATAGCGGGAATTGGTCTCGCCCATGAAATTCGAATTGCTTCAGATTTGGTACAGCCGGACCGAATAGATCCAGGTGCAGACTCGGGTTCTTCAGAACACCATGTTTGATCACGCTTGTGTAACCGTCCCCACCGCGTGGCGGGCGGAGTACCGGCCGGATGTGACATTTGAAGGTGAGCTCTGCTGACCGGCGGACAATCACTGCGCCAAGAGCGAGCGATGAGCAGCGCGATAGTCACTCATCGGACAGCCTGAACTCCCGCTGCATACGCTCGAGGATAGTTTTCAATGCCTTATTGACGGCCGTTCGGTCAGATCTGCCGAACTTGACCCCCCGCAGCGTCCAGTTTGGATCAAAGGGTGATTTCGGTTTCACGTGCTGGACGACCACGCCAACGAATTCCGCGCAACTCGGCCCGGCCCTCTTTGCCGCTTCTGCGATCGCTAGTTCGAGCTTAGGTGCAGTAATTCGAACTTGATCCGATCGCGTTTTCTTCAGCATCGCATCCGTCACGTCGACCACTGGTGCACAGGATTGAACCGACCCTCTAAACCAAGATGGACTCTTGACTGCATCCGCAATTCCAATTGGCTGAGCCGGCCGGCAAATAATTTCGAATGCTGGCTCAATAGGCACTGGCTGCTTAGATGCGCTGCCCTGTGAACTCACTTCGGTTGGCCTTTGCGTAAACTGCTGGGCCTCTAGCATGACTTGATCGATGATCTCCAAACTCTTGGCGATCACGTCGTTCAGTGCTGTAGCAGGTTTCTCGACGGAAGGACCATGCTTCTTGCCGCCATGCAGCTGCGATCGGCCTGGTTGCGCGACCCTACGATGCGCCCGCAGTGCACGAACGTGAAAGGGACTCTTGCGGGGCGCGCAGCTTGATTCTGACCTCCCTGTAGGGTCTCTCGTGGGCAGCTGCCTGAATTTTATCGAACGACCTAAGTTGGCATTGGAGAGCTTCTTGACCTTTTTCGACAGAAGCTGTGCTCGGGAGGGCCGATTCTTGCTTGCCACAAGCATGTCGTCGACGGATCGTGGGGGAAATTTCTGAAAAGCGCTTTTTTCTCCGCCCTTCGGCCGAGCCGCTGTCGACGAGCCAGATCGCATTTTTGAGAGCGTCAAAAAATTGCGCATCAGTCGGTGTCTGGCGGGGGAGCGGACTCGAACTCGGGAAGTTGGCATGGTGAGCTCCGGCAGAATGATCAAAGAACCGCGGATGCACCTGCAGTGGTGAGCACGACCGCATCATCACGCGTTTCGACAAGGTCTAACTCGATCAGTGCGCGCAAATCTTCCGGACTGATGGGCGATAGCTTTGCGCGGTTGCTCTTGATGTCCCTCAGCACCCACCGAAGTGCAATCGCTCGATCTCGATTTTCGGGGGCAGTGTGGATGTGTGGCTCTAGAATTGCCGTTAGAAGGTTCGATTTTGATCCGTCATTCTGAGCCTCCGGACTCGCCGCGAGTGCTTCTGGCGCAGCAGAGGGAATGCCGGACATATTGTCCGAAGGTACGACTTCGCAAGATGGGCGTTGTATAGGTTCTCCAGCGGCGACGGGAGTGTTTCGTGAATTGGCAATACTGTCGTTTGGATGCCCTTCCAGCTTGGTTGAAGCCGCGGGTTCGGGTTCAAGGATTGAGAGCAACCATTCGAGAGAAGGTCCGCGGTCGTGATCGCTCGGTTTGGCTTTCAAACCTTGGGCTTTTTGGATGGTCCAATTAATCAAGCCGACAACTTCCATGCCCACTTCCTCCCTGGCTTGCTCGGCCGCGCAGAGCGCTACACCGCCAGCCCGCATAGGTTCAACAAGGCCGCGGATGTATTCCGGAACAGCAACGGCGTTCGATGTGGAAGTGCCTTTGAATTTCGGCGGCCACATCAAGCAAGGCATCGTAAGACCGAAACCCGTCCGTTCGACCTCAGTCTTGCAGTAAAAGGTGCCCAGCTCGCCAAAGCGGTTGATTCATTGGGCTAATAGTTTGTAGGCCCGTGCGGCGATCAATCTTCGGCATTAAATCATACTCCAGGCGATTTAAAAAGTTATTTGATTGGATTTAGAGAGTGCCTCGCTATTAATAAATCAGCTTTCTTCTGAGGCAGCCCAAGTCGGGTCTGATAGGAGGAGTGCATTGAAAGGTATCTTAGCGCTTGGGGAATGTTCGATTTGAAATGTAGTGGGACGTGGCCACACTGCGGTTTTCGGAGTGGACGCATGCGTTCTTCGACGCAATCCTATATGCGCCGGTCTGGGTCCTCTCGAGATGCCGATATTGCGATCGCCTGTGAGCTGTCAGGTGGGTGCCATCGGCTCTGCGCCGCACTCGATCGCCCGAGTCATCCTTAGACTCACCGGTCCCCGCCCAGTAGACTCCATTTAGACAACTGTTCGCGAGTTTAACCGTTGGACCCTCTTTGCGGGGCGGCAACTCCATGCTGAATGCTGAATGCTGATGTTGAGAAACAAATTGCGCGAAAACTCAACAGCTATAACCGGTCAGTGTTGCTCCATTGCCTCATAGAGATCATGCCGGTCGGACTGAGCGAGGTTGCGCAGGTCTCCAAGTGTTCCGCGTGGAGCTCCACAATGACGACATCTGACCTGGGTAGAGGACGGGGCATTCTCCACATAATCCAGGATGATTCCGAGCGCGTTGCAATTGACGCAGATCAGCTGAAAGGCGGGATGGATGGGCATTCGCGCACTCATTGTAAGACAAAGTCGCCAAATGGAGTACAATCCCATGGGATCCTGCTTGGAAACACCATTGTGTCGATGATGACGCACAAATACTACGCCGCCAACGATCGTCGCGAATTAACTTAACCGATCAACCTTACCGTGAACTCCGCCTTGTATCCACGCGGTGCCTAATGCGTTGTGAAGCTGGCCCCATGGCTGAAGTGGCGAAGCGGCTCACCGCGGCGCTCCACATGCGGGTAGAAATCCAGGCGGAGCTTCAATCGACTTAACAAAACCGCGCCGGCGGGAGCATGCCACAGATCTCTGCTGGGTGAGCAACCAACTCCGCTGGGGGCTTAGATTGAATCGGCTGGCCTCCCTTTTCGAACGTTTGTCTTCGATCAGATGACAATCAAGGGCACCTGATCACGAACACTCCACTTCCGAACGTATTCCCGTGCGGGCTTAAACCTCGTTCGAAGCGGGGTCACGCAACAGCTCGTAGGCTGCATTGAAGGTATTGTCGATCTGCCATTCTGTAGCCTCTGCTGGCAGCGCGCGGACGATCTTGTGGTCCTCATTACACAGGTTGCACTGGCTTAGTACCCGTCAAAATGTCTCCTTCACCCGAGGGGCGGCAATCGACTAGCGCGGCATATTGTACCGCAAGAGAGCCCGTTCAGTAGCGAGCCACCTATGAATATCCCCATACTGCCGCTCCAGCAGCTACCAGGACGCAGCGAGGATTGTCGCAGAACTAACCGCCGCAACTGCAAACCCTAGTACCGTGGCTACCCTACCTCGTGATGGTCAAATCCCGCGAACATAGGAGCTATCCCACATCCGAAACCAACGTGCTCTTTCGTGGAGTGTAGCAACAAAAAGACCGCACGCGGTAGTCGCCGTAAATCTGGAACAAAGCCGCTTGAGCTCCCGTTGTTAATTCAGCCAAAGGGAGCCTGAGATGCGTTTTCCTCGTTCACTCATATTGGCCGCCTGTATCGCCTCACTCCCGTTCGGAACGGCCTGGGGCCAGGGTGCGGCCGCAGGTGGAAGTGCCGGCGCCACAGGTTCCGGCGCTGCCGGTGCAGGTGCGGCCGGGGCTGGCGGGGGACGTGGCGGAGTGGGCACATCGGCTGTTTCGGGCGGAGCAGCCGTCGGAGGCGGTGCCCCAGCCGGACCGGTCGGGGGCGGGACACCCGCTGGGGCGGTCGGTGGAGGAGCCCCGGCTAACAACCCTGCTACGAACAGCGCTGCCGCACCTCCAGGACCAGGACCTAATCCAGGGTACAATCCGGCGATTGCAAACTCACCTGCGGCCAATCCGCCAACCACGGGTGGTGTGATCGGGGGCTTCACGGGGGTTGGCAATCCGCCCGGCACCAACAGCAATGATGTTTCCGGCCAAGCGGGCTCTCCACCGGTCACAGGCCAGACCCAGCCCTCGACCGCCCCAGCTGGAGTTCGCGGCGTGGCCGAGAGCCCGCCAGCTCCGGCTACCGGACTGGTGACGCCTGCAGCGGACGGAGTTTCCACGAAGGTCGTTCCCGCTAAGCCGTGCAGCACGGCCGCTCGCGAAACGGATGGTACAACGACTTGTGTGGGTATCCCGAGCAAACGGCGATAGGCGGTGTGGCCCCACCGCGCAGGCGGCGCTGATGTCGGCGGACCGGGCTTCGAAGTCGCACGGCTGCGCCGGGAGAAGGAACGGCTCCGCATATCTGGCAGATCCATCAGGACAGCAGCCGGCGCTCTGGCAGTCCCCGGGTCCATGCTGCTCTGCGGCACAGAGAACTGGGCCCAGCCGTGACCGGATCGAGCGACTGATGCGCCGGCATGGCATTCGGGCGATCATGCCGTCGCCAGGTCGGGTCCGCAGCACCGACAGTCTGGTCGCGCGCGACTTCACCGCCGCAGTCCCGAACCGGGTTTGGCTTGCCGATATCACCTACATCCCGACGGCGGAGGGCAGGCTGCACCTGGCTGCGGTCATGGACCTCTTCAGCCGCAAGATCGTCGGTTGGGCGATGCGGGATCAGATGTTGGTCGAACTCGCCTCCTCCGCGCTGACCGTGGCAAGCCAACAGCAGCAACGGCCACAGGCCGGATTGATTCATCATTCCGATTGCGGCGTGCACTACGCCGCGCCTGTCTACCGTGCGGCCCTGCAGCCGCCGACCTCACCGCATCGATGAGCCGCAAGGCAGACTGCCCAGTCCACATTCTCGGGGGAAGACCACCTGGCCAGCCGCACAAATGATATCGCAGTAAGCGAGCTTATGGAGGCGAAAGCTCTCAGTAGCGTACTGAGATTGCGCTTGGCGCCTCTGTTCTCGCTTCGCATGTCGCAATAGGTCCATAACGGTACAGGTGGCGGCGAAAGAATGGCTCCCAATTTGCGACGGGATAAATATAGGGTCCGACAGGGGAAGGCAGCACGGGTCCGCAAACAACAGCAATGGTGGCGTAGTCGCTGCGAACATGCCGAGCCTCGGCAGAATTAACCAGCGCTATACTAGTCGCGCAAAGCGCCGTTGCACACAAACTCAAACGAAGACTTCGCATTGTTTTCTCCTACTTCTTCGACACGCCGGTTCACGATAGCCGTATTGTTTTAGGTGCCGCAAGCCATGTATTGGTATCGGATCATGCTCGCTTGGCCGCCAAGCCGAAGGCTGCGACTGCCCAAGCCATCATCTTCCTAGATGAACGGAGTTGTTGACCCCTAAACATGGCTATCGGTGAGGCGAAAACGATTAGCTGAGCAGAACAGTATGAGGCAGTTCTCGGCGAATTGGTCTATTGCCGCTAATCGGCTGTGAAGCAGGCTTGGCAAGGAGACTTCGACCGGCCAGCTCGTGGCAAAGCACTTTTTTGAATTTTGCGCATCGGTGACCCCGCGGTTCTGGCCAGCGCGGCCAAGCTGCTCTGCGCCAGATGGATACCGCGACCGGAAACTATCGAAATGCATGCGGGAGGAAGACGAGCGTCGAAAGCGGCAAAAAGGAGAAGAAAAGAATACTGTCGAGCAAGCCCCGAAGGTTGCTTTCAGGGCGTGGCATCCTCCATGTGTCTTGATATTGCCGGCAGGCGCCTGGTAAAACATCGTCAATCCCTATGGCCGCTGAAATCAAACCCTGTCGCATTTCCATCGCCGACGATGTTCTCGACGATCTCAAACTGCGGCTGCGCAACACGCGCTGGCCGGAGGCCGAACTGGTCGACGACTGGAGCCAGGGCGCGCCGCTGAAGTGGATCAAGGATATCTGCCGCTACTGGGCCGAAGAGTACGACTGGCGCCAGCGCGAAGCGCGGCTCAATCGCTTTGCGCAGTTCACCACCGAGATCGATGGACTCGACATTCATTTTCTGCATCTCCGTTCGCCGCATCCGGACGCGATGCCGCTGATCGTCACGCATGGCTGGCCGGGCTCGGTCGTCGAGTTTCACAAGGTAATCGAGCCGTTGACCGATCCGGCCGCGCACGGCGGCAACGCTGCCGACGCGTTTCATGTCGTTTGCCCGTCGCTGCCGGGCTTCGGATTTTCAGAGAAGCCGAAAACGACCGGCTGGGGCGTCGATCGCATTGCATCGAGCTGGGCGGTGCTGATGGATCGTCTCGGATACGCGCGATACGGCGCGCAGGGCGGCGATTGGGGATCGGCAATCACCACCGCGCTCGGCGCGCAAGACCCCGAACATTGTGCCGGCATCCACATCACGCTTGCAATGTCGATCCGCCCCAATGTGGAAGGCGAACCGACGCCTGAGGAAGCGCGCGCGTTGAAGGGCATCCAGTATTACGCCGACTGGGACTCCGGCTATTCCAAGCAGCAGTCGACCCGACCGCAGACGCTTGGTTACGCCTTGACGGATTCGCCGAGCGGGCAGGCGGCATGGATCCTGGAAAAATTCTGGGCGTGGACCGACTGCGACGGACACCCCGAAAACATCCTCGGCCGCGACGAACTGCTCGACAATGTCATGCTGTACTGGGTCACCGCCACGGCTGCTTCATCGGCGCGCTTGTACTGGGAAAGCTTTGGGCCGAAGCGCCGCATGGCTCACAAAGTAACGGTGCCGACCGGCGTTGCCGCCTTTCCCAAGGAGATCGTCACGCCGGTGCGAAAGTGGATGGAAGCGAGCTACACGAATATCCAGCACTGGAGCGAAATGCCAAAGGGCGGTCACTTCGCGGCTTTCGAGCAGCCGGAGCTGTTCGTGCGGGAGGTGCGGGAGTTTTTCCGAACGTTGCGAAAGGCCTCGGCTTGATGAATTCTCCCGCATGCGGCGGTCTGAGTTCAAACGTGCCTTCAGAGATACCAGGCCAAGACGGCCTTGAGCAGCGTGTTGTCGATCACGGGAAGAACGACGATCTGGTTCATGCAGGCTGCGTGCGCCAATTGCGCCGCAATCGAATCATCGACCTTCAGATATTCGTTGATGGCAGGCATGCCCGTCGCCCAGCCGCCGCCGATGCTGCCTTCGCCCTTGCGTATCGTCTTCGACGCATAAAGCGAGGCCAGATCGGCATTCTTGCTGCAATCGCCGGACTGAAACACCAGTTCCGTTCGCGAGTGATCCGGCACCCAGATCTCAAAACGTCTGGCGATCGGCGTTGCCTGCGCGGACAGGAAGGTCATGACCCAGGTCTGATTCGGCGGAGTCGTATAGGGAATGCCGACGCCGCAATTGATTCCGATTTCGCTCGCTTCCTCCCTACGGAGGAAACTTCTGGCGTTGTGCAGGTCCTTGACAATGAGCGGCATGCCCGCCTTCCAGGCACGGCCGGGCGAGCCGAACCCGCGTGGGAATTTTGTATGCCGTGAATTGAATTCGAACATGTCGGTGGTGCCGTATATCCATCGACGAGGCCCATCTCGTAGGATTTCTCGGGATCGTTGTGCCAGAGCTCGATCGCGCCGACGTGCTTTTCGTCGGCGCCGCAAAACAGCACCATCACGGCCATCAGGAATTCGCCGGCAAAAACCGGCAGCGCCACGCCGCAGGTCAATCCGGCTTCGATCGCCTCGTCCGTGCGCTTGAAATAGGAATTTGCAAATTCGGTGAGGATGACCGGATGGCCGGAGGCCCAGGCTTTGCCGGGCAGCCCTTCGTCAAAGGCGAACAGCGCGTTCTCGCTGACAGCCTTGAACTCCGAATACTCGTCGCTGCAAAGGCAGCCACCGAATTCCAGGCGCGAGCGGGTACGGTCGGGCACCCACAATTCAACGACGCGAATGAATCTCTTCATCGGCACGCACCTGTCGCTACGCCGATATCAGCATCGGCGATTTAGCGACGATATGTGCGATCAAATTACAGGCAGGCTGCGCCAAAGTTGACGCGCGGGGCCAGCCGGCGAAGCCTAGTTCCGATAAGACGGATCGGTGCGATCCAGCTTGCGCAGCAGCGCCGGCCAGGCGAGGTCGCCGTTGCGGGAAGCGCGACCCGGCTTCGGCAGCATCCGCTCATAGGTGTCTTCGAGAATGTTCTGCGGCGGATAGATCAGCTTGGTATTGCAGGACAGCGCCATGACCTGCACCTGGCAGGCACGCTCAAGCCGGAACAATGCGTTGAACGCTGCCGGCACAGTACGACCGACGACGAGCAGGCCGTGGTTGCGCAGGATCATGGCTTTATTGTCGCCGAGGTCTCTCACCAGCCGCTCGCGCTCATCGACATTGTCGGCGATGCCTTCGAAATCGTGATAGGCGATGTGGAGAAAGCGCATCGAGGTCTGCGCCAGCGGCAGCAATCCGCATTCCATCGCCGAGACGGCCATGCCCGCCGGTGTATGCGTATGCGCCACACAGTCGATATCGTGTTTGGCCATGTGGATGGCGCTGTGAATGACGAAGCCGGCGACGTTGACGTCATAGTCGGACGCGTTGAACAGCGTGTTGCCTTCGACATCGACCTTGATCAGGCTGGACGCGTCGATTTCCTCGTAGAGCATTCCGTACGGGTTGATCAGGAACTGGTCAGTTGTCCCCGGCACGCGGCAGGAGATGTGGTTGGCGATCATTTCGGTCATGCTATACATTGCCGTAAGACGGTAGCAGGCCGCGAGATCGACCCGTGCCTGCCATTCCTCCGCGCTCACCTGCTCGCGGACTGATTTGACGACCTTGACGGCGGGGGAGCTGACGGGAGGATTCATGGCGTTTCTCCGCGGAAAGGAATTATCAGGCCCGCTGACTCCGATCATTGGCCGGCAGGATAGCTGCATTTCGCTGTGCGGCAAGGCGAACACCGCAGGCGTTATTGCAGGTCTGGCGGGTGAAAATCGAATACGCTATGGCAGCAGATGAGGTGAGTGCCATGACCGAAGGACGCTACCGGCTGATCGGCTCGACCGCGTCGCCCTACGCCATCAAACTGCGCGCGCTGCTGCGCTATCGCAGAATTCCGTTTGACTGGGTCATCATGACCAAAGCGCTCCGCAAGGCGACCGAGCATTTGCGTCCTAACCTGATTCCGGTACTGCAATATCCTGATGGTACCTACCGCGGCGAGACCACGACGCTGGCTTATGACCTGGAGAGCCGTCACAAGGGCCGGTCCGTAATTCCCGGTGACCGAGCTGTCGCATTCGTGTGCGATCTCCTGGAAGACCTCGCCGACGAATGGACGGTGAAGTCGCTGTTTCTCTATCGCTGGTGGGATCCGGAAGATCAAGCCTATGTCTCGCGCTGGGCGGGCGAGGAGTGGTCGGTGTCGGAGGCCGAGGCCGGCAGTTCGGAGGAGATCGAGCAATTCCGGCAGCGGCAGATTTCGCGCATGGTCATTCTCGGCGCCACCGCGGAAAACAAGCCGCTCTTGGAAGAGAGCTACCTGCGGATATTGGCGGCGTTCGAGCCGCATGTCGGCATGACCAATTATCTGTTCGGCAGCAGGCCCTCGCTCGCCGACTTTGCCTGGTTCGGGCAGCTTAGCGAAATGGCGACGGACCCTACGCCGATGCGGATCATCCGCGCGAAGGCGCCATTCACCGATCACTGGGTACGGCGGTTGGACGATGCCTCCGGCGTGGAGGGGAAATGGTATCCGCGCGAACGGGCGCTCGGCGGCATGGCCGAGGCGTTACTGAAGATCGCCGGCGAGCTTTATCTGCCATTCCTGGTCGCTAACGCCGAGGCCTTCGCAAAAGGACTTGAACGGCTGGAGATGAACGTTTGGGGCCTACCGTATGTGCTCGCGCCATTCAAATATCAGGTGAAGTGCCTGCAGCAGCTTCGCGACAAGTTCGCGGCGTTGGATGAGCAAAACAGGACAGCGTTGCGGTCGCTGCTTGAACGCACCGGGTGTTGGCAGTACTTGGCCAGCGGCTAGGCACACAAGCAGTTGCGTTCATGTCCGATGCCGACTGCCCAGCGCTGTCGCAATCGATTCCGGATTCTGGATGCGCTCGATCAGCATGTCGATGCGATCGCCGCCCCAGAATAATTCGCCGTTGAAGACCATGGTCGGCACGCCGAACACCCCGAGCGCTTCCGCCTCGTCGATGATGCGGTCGTGTTCTGCCCGCGCGGGGCCGTGGACGTAGGCTTCGAATTCTTCTGACGACCCGCCGATCGACGCGATCACGCCGGAAATCTCCGACAGCTCGTCGATTTCAAGATCGTGGCTCCAGAACCGTCGGAACACCGTATCGTGATAGGGGCGGAACAGACCATGACGTTGGGCGAACAGCATGCCGGCGCTGGAATAGAACGCATCATAGATGCGCCGCGGCCCCTTCATGACGAGGCCTTGCGCGTTGGCATAGCGGCGCGCGTCCATATAGGCGTAGCGCACCTTGCGCCAGAAATGCGGCGTGCGCTCCTCTACCGTTCCCATGAACTCGGGAATGCGCAGCGTGTAGGGCAGCCATTCGAGTTCGACGCCGTAAATCTGCTCGAGCTCGAACAGGCGTTTGTTGGCGACGAACGCATAGGGGCTTTTGTAATCGGTGTAGATTCTTACGCGCGGTCTATCCATGGCTTGTCCTTTTCGATCGGATCAGTATCCGCGATCCGAACCGAGCATGGAACCACGTGACGCGGCTTTGACGTTCCAAAAACGAATGGGCCCCGGTGCATTTGAGCATCGCGGGGCCCTACATCTTCGTTATAGGCGAAGGATTTCTGGTAGACACCAGTATGGTCTCAGGATCCGGCGTGCGCGTGGCCTTTGCGCTCCAGTCCTGCGGATAGGTTCGAATTGTTGAAGGCGCAATGAGGCTGGCAGCTGCTTATGACCTCGACCGCGCCTGGACCTTGCGCTGAGCAAGGTCACCGGTCTGACCCGGTGGCGTCATGCTCCTCTCCAAGAGTTGGCCAACGGACGATATGTCCGCTTCCGCTGCGTGTCGTCTCGATCATATAACCGGGGCGCCAATGCCTGCGAAATGGGGAGCCCATACTCCGCGACTCCGGCAGGTGCAGCATGCGAAATGCTGCGGCAGATGGAGCCAGGTGTCAAGTTACACATACACCGGGTTCCCTCGAACATTGGTCTGGGCCTTCGTGTGGCGGTAATGCTGTAAATCAGGATCGTGGGTCATCGCCCAGTAATCCACGAACCGCCACGGCATCGCCGAAAACACCCGGCCCTGGCTGTTGCGGTAATAGGTGGTCATGCCTGGGTGAGTCCAAATCAACTGCGCATGCTCGGCATCAACTTGTCTGACGTATTCATCGTGCGGTTCCGGGCGAACGTCGATCGCAGCGATGCCTTGCTCGATCATTTCAACAAGGCAAGCCGAGATGTAGCGGCTCTGGCATTCCGACTGGAAGATCACGCTGCCGCCATGCGCGGGACCTGAATTGGGCCCGAGCATCACGAAGAGATTGGGAAAGTCGGGCACCGTGAGGCCGAGATAGGCGGTCGGATTGTCGTTGGCCCAGGCCGTCTTCAGATTTTTTCCCTCGCGGCCTGTGATGTTAAGGCGGGCGGCCATTTCGGTGACCTTGAAGCCGGTCGAGATGACGACGATATCCGCGGGCCGCAATTTTCCATCGGAGGCCACGATGCCATCCTGCGCGAAATGGTCGATGCTGTCAGTGACCAGTTCGACATTCGGCTTGGTCAGGGTCTTGAACCAGTTGTTGTCGAGCAGGATGCGCTTGCCATAGGGCGGATAGGTCGGCACGCATTTTTCGATCAGGTCTGGGCGGTCCTTCAATTCCGAGAGGATGAAATTGGTCAGCTCCTCGCGATGCCTGTCATTGCCCTTGTTGACGGCCCGCTCGGGATGCGGCCAGTCCGGATCCTTGCGCAGGAACGGCAGCAGGCCGTCGCCATAGCGCCAGAACATATTGAAACGGTACCACTGCACGTAAAACGGCAGGTTCGCGAGCAGCCAACGCGCGCCCTCGGTGATGGGATCGGAGTAGCCCGCGACGGGGCGCGCCCATTGCGCGGTCCGCTGATAGACGGTGACCGAGGCAACGCGGTCCGCGATCGACGGCACCAGTTGCATGGCAGTCGCGCCGGTGCCGATCACGGCGACGCGCTTGCCGTCGAGCTTGATGTCGTCGGACCACAAAGCGGAGTGCAGCATCACTCCCTTGAAATCTTCCTCGCCCCTGAAGTGCGCCGGGTGGGGGTCGTTGAGCTGACCGATCGCGCTGACCAGCGTGGTCGATTCAAATATCTCTTCGCCATTGGCGGTCTTCAGCGTCGATATCCAGCGTCGCTTGCTCTCGTCCCAGCGCGCCGATGTCAGCTCGGTGTTGAGGCGGAGATGCTTCCGGATGTCGTATTCGAGCGCGACTTTCTTGAGATAGTCGAGCAATTCCTGGCGCTGGGCGAAATAGCGCGTCCATGGATTGCGCGGGCCGAATGAGAACGAGTACGAATGGTTGGGCGTATCGACGCCGCAGCCGGGATAGCGGTTGACGTACCAGGTGCCGCCGAGCTCGTCGTTCTTCTCGACGATAGTGTAGGGAATGCCGAGCCGGCCAAGAGCGACGCCGAGCGCAATGGCGCAAACACCGGCCGACGATCAGCACATGCTGCTGCGCCAGCTTTTCATCCGATGGCGGTTTGGTCCAGCGCGCCTCCCGGGGGATGAAGCCCATCTCCTCGCGCATCAGCGGCGCATATTCCGGCGAGACATTCTCGCCGAGCGTCGCGCGCATCATCTTCAGCATCAGCTCATTGCCGGGATCGGTGACAACAGGCTTGGGTTCGCCGTTGGCGAAGAGCTTCAGCACCGCGGAGCGGATCTCGGCCTGGACTTCCGGCGGTACCCCGGCTTGGGGATCGGGGATCAAACGGACGTCGCGCTTGGGCTTGTAAGGCGGTTCCAGCCAGCGCTCGTCGCCGGTCATGTGAACCAGCACCATCAGCAGGACGCGAATATCGCCCTCGGCGATGGCCGATGACAAATCGAGTTTCTTGCGCGGCAGCTCGATATTCATGCTGATGTCCTCGTTTACGCGCCTGGTGCTTCGGGCATGCCGCCATAGGCCGCCCAGGTGGTGCCGGCGATATAGCCGGCGTCGACGGGCAAGTTGATTCCGGTGACGCCGCTGCTCAGCGGCGAAAGCAGCCACGCGATGGCATGCGCCACCTCGATCGGCTCGACCAGCCGGTTCATCGCGGTCGGGCTTTCCAGCCATTTCTTGTTCAACGCACCCGAGGCGATACCGGCTTCCAGTGCCGCCGTGCGGGTGAAGCCGGGCGAGACTGCATTGACGCGGACGCCGCTGCGCCCCCATTCGGCCGCCAGCGTCTGCGTGATCTGAATGACGCCGGCTTTCGCAGCCGTATAGGCGTGGATCGGGCCCGAGGTCATGCCGGCAACGGAGGCGACATTGACGATCGCTCCATGCCGGCGCTCCGCCATCTTCACGCCGACGCTCCGGGTGACCAGAAAAGTGCCGCGCAGGTCGATATTGATCTCGCGGTCCCATTGATCCATCCGTACGCGTTCGATTTTGTGCATCTTGCCAAAAACGCCTGCCGCATTGACTAGCCCTGTGATCGGGCCATGCGCCGCTTCGATATCGGCGATGCTGCTGACAACAGCGCTTTCGCTCGCGACATCGAACGGCGCGGGCCACAAGATGGTTTGCGTTTCCGCGAGCGGTTCGGGCGCGATATCGACAATAACGACCTTCTGGCCCTGTCCGGCTAGAAGCCTTGCGGTCGCGGCGCCAATGCCGCGGCTGCCGCCGGTCACGAGAACGGTGCCTTCAGCGGTCATGGCCGTTGCCTTTATCCGGTGTGAACAGACCGCGCGTGACCAGTTTTCGGTAGGCGGAGATGACATGGTCGGGCGCCGCCGTTACCGCGCCGCCGGTGTACGAGTAACGCCGGCTCAGATAGCCGCGCGCACCCATGAACATGTGAACAATGGCTTCGAACTCCTCGTCGCTGAAATCCACGATGGCGCCGGCCGTGCGGGCGCGCTGGAGAATGCGCACATAGGCGGTCGCGATATTATCGAGATGCTTCTGGTAGCCGACCGGCGCGAAATACTCGGCCTCGTTGAGGATGCGCAGAAACTCCGGCACCTCGCGGATGAAATCGAAGAAGGCGCTAAAGCGCTCGATCTCCTGCCTTGCGGCATCTGCGGTCCCCGTGCGTTCGCGGATGAAATGAACCATATCGATGCCGATCTTCGGCAGTAATTGATCGAGCAATTCCTGGCGGTTTTCAAAGTGATTGTAGAACGTGCCTTGGGCAACGCCGGCTTCCTCGGTGATGCGGGCGACGGAAGCCTCGGCGTAACCGTGCTTGCCGACGATCTTAGTCGCAGCATCGAATAATCTGCGCTTGGTCCAGGCGTTGCGCTCGACGCGGTTGAGCTTTGCCACTTTGCCGGATGCGGCGTGCGATGATTGCGTCATTGTTGAGATTCCAGTTCGGCGCGCAGCACGCGCTTGAGAACCTTGCCGGAAGGGTTGCGTGGCAGGCTGTCGCGGATGATGAGTTGCTTCGGTACCTTGAAGCCGGCGAGCCGCGCGCGGCAGTGATTGGTGAGATCAGGCAAGTCCAGCGTTGCGCCATTGCCCAGCACCACGACCGCCACCGGCCTTTCGCCCCAGCGCTCGTCCGGCATTCCGACGACGGCGACCTCGCGCACCTGCGGCAGTTCGTAGATGACGCGCTCCACCTCCGAGGAGGCGATGTTCTCGCCGCCTGAGATGATCATGTCCTTCTTGCGGTCGGTCAGATAGAGAAAGCCGTCTTCGTCGAGATAGCCGACGTCGCCGGTGCGGAACCAATCGCCGAAGAACGCGGCGGCGGTCTTTGCCGGATCCTTCCAATAGCCTTGTGTGACCTTCCGTCCGCGCAGGCAGATTTCGCCGTTCTGGCCTGATGGCAGCCGGTTGCCCGCGTGATCGCGGATTTCAATTTCAACGTGCGCGATGGCGCGGCCGGTCGAGCCGATCTTTTCGATCTCGCGGCCGGCTTCCATAAAAGTGTCACCGCCGCAGGTCTCCGTCAGCCCATACGCATCGATGTAGCGGGCGTTTTTGAAATAGTCGGAAAAGGCGCGAATGCGCGCTTCCGGCGTCTTCTCCCCGCCGCCGATCGCCCAGCGCAGGCTCGAGACGTCGTAGCGTTCGCGGGTGGGGCAGGTGAGAATCGCGGTCGTCATGACAGGCGCAAACCAGGCGGCGTTGAGCTTCTCGGCTTCGATGGCGGCGAGCGCCTGCTCGGGTTCGAAATTGCGGTGGATGGAAAGCAGGCCGCCATGCCAGAGCACAGCGATCCCGGGCAAATCGAGCGCGCCGACATGATAGAGCGGACCGACCACCAACAAGCGCGTTTCCGCGCTCAATCCTAGAGCCAACGTCTGATCGGCCGACTTCCAGTACATGTTCTCGTAAGTGAGCATCACGCCCTTGGGGCGATCCGTGGTGCCTGACGTGTACATCAGCCGCATCAGGTCGCGCGGCTGCCTGACCTGCATCGGGACGGGCGCGATGTTGGGCGCGAGCCGTGTGAGTGTGGATTGCGCTGACTCGTCGAGCAGCACCACGGGCGCGCCACCTGCGGCAATGCCTGCGAGTTCTTCGTCCGCAATCAGGATGCGCGCTCCGGAATTGCCGACGATGTAGCCGACTTCGTCTGCGGACAGGCGATAATTGATCGGCAGAAAGACCGCGCCGATATGGCTGGTTGCGAACACCAGTTCGAGAAACGCCGTGCTGTTCTTCATCAGCACCGCAACGACGTTTCCAGGGCCGATATCGCGCGCGGCAAGCCAGCCGCCGACCCGGCGGATGCGCTCATCGAATTCGGCGTAGGAGACATTCTCGCCGCGATATTTCAGCGCACAGCGGTCCGGCGTTCGCCGGGCGTGGAATGCGATAAAGCTGGAAAGGTTGATCATTTTCAGCTCGAACGGCCGGTTGCCGGGGTCGTTTCTCCAAAGATGAATTATGACTCGTAATTCATATTTGGCTTGACGTCACCCCCTTTGCTCTGAAATCCTCAGGCCATACGGAGACGACACGATCTCCGCGAGGGATTTGGGAACGCCAACCCCATAGGGAGGAAACAATGACGAGAACCCGCAAACCGGGCGTAAGCCGACGTGCGACGTTGGCGATGATGGGCGCCGGTGCCCTAACATTCGCGTCACCCTGGTTGGCGCGCGCGCAAGCCAAGACTATCAAGATCGGCATGCCGACCATTCTCTCCGGGCGCGTCGCGCAGCTCGGAACATCGTCGCGCAATGCGGTGATGCTGGAGATCGAAAAGGTCAACGCTGCGGGCGGTCTGGCCGGACGCCAGATCGAAATGGTGATCCGCGATTCAAAGGGACAGCCGCAGGAAGCCGCCCGCGTCGCGCGCGAGCTCGTCAATACAGATGGATGCGAAATCCTGATCGATGCGGAAGCGTCGTCGGGTGCATTCGCGGTGCATGAAGTGGCGCGCGACCTCGGCGTGCTCTGCCTTCATACCAATTCGGAAACCTCGGCGCTATCAGCCGATCCCAAGCAGCACATTCCCAATGCGTTCCGCACGGCGCGCCAGGGCGTCCATGACTCGATCGTCGGCGGCAGCTATGCCGCGGCGATTGCGAAAGCCAAGGGTCTGAAGAAGTGGGCGACCTGTTCGCCCGATTACGCCTATGGCCGCGATACCACCGGGGAATTCGTGACGTATCTGAAGCGCTTCGCGCCCGACATCGAAATCATCAGCGAGTCCTGGCCAAAGCTGTTCCAGCCTGATTATACCGAAGTCGTGACAAAGATCCTGCAGGCCAAGCCGCAAGCGCTGTATTCCTGCCTCTGGGGCGGCGACCTCACATCCTATATCGATCAGGCCAATATCTACGCGCTGTTCAGCCAAATGGAGGTTTTTGCGGTTAACATGGCCGACTACACCGCGCTGACGGTAGTGAAGAACCTGCCGAAGGGCATTCATTCCGGCAACCGCTACATCAAGACCTATCCCGCAACGCCGGAGAATGCCGCCTGGGGCGATGCCTACAAGGCGAAGTACAACGAATATCCCACTAACTGGTCTTGGGAGAATGCGACGGCGATCATGCTGCTCGCCGAAGCGTCGAAGAAGGCGAATTCCGCCGACGGCAAGAAGATCGCGGAAGCGATGCGCGGCCTCAAGATTAAGTCGCCGTTCGGCGCCGACGGCACCGTCACCATGCGCGCCGAGGACCAAACGCTCGTCGGCTATGCGATCGGCTGGGGAACGACGATCCCGCAGGAGCCCTATGTGCCGCAGGTCCAGGCGGGCGACTGGAAGACGATCTTCGAACTCGAAGCCGAGTGGAAGAAGAGCAAGGGCTACACCTGATTGACGGCCAAGGCGGAGGGGGCGCAAGCTGCCTCCCATTCGCCGCCGAATGATTTTCGCGTGCCGCTGTGGTGCGCTGGAATGGATGTGTTCCCTTGGACCTCGACGCGCTTACCGGCTGTCTCGCCAGTTCCGCCTGTCTGGTGACGCAAACCACCAGCGGCTTCATCATCGGCATGTTGCTGTTTCTCGTTGCCGTCGGGCTGACGCTGATCTTCGGCGTGCTGAAGGTCGTCAATTTCAGCCACGGCGCGTTCTATATGTTCGGCGCCTATTTCGCGATGACGGCCTATCAGCTCTCCGGCAGCTTTGCGCTGGCGATGCTGTGCGGCGCGGCGGGCACGGCGATCCTGGGGCTGATCTTCGAACGCGTGTTCATGAGCAGGGTGTATGGCGCGGATGTGCTGATGCAGCTTCTGGTCTGCTACGCCTTCGTGCTGATCTTCGACGATGTCGTGCGGATGATCTGGGGCCCTGAATTCAAATCGATGGGAATGCCGGCGGCGTTCCAGGTGGCGCCGCTGTTCATCGCCGGCGGCGTGGTGCCACCGTACTATCTGCTGCTGATCGGCGTCGCGCTGGCAGCGGCCATGATCCTCGGCCTGGGCCTTGCGCGCACCAGGATCGGAAAAGTGATCCGGGCGGCCGCGCATAATCCTGGCATGGTATCTGCGCTCGGCATCAACACCGGCCTGATCTATGGCGGCGTGTTCGCGCTCGGCGGCATGCTGGCGGGCCTTGCCGGGGCGCTCGCCGCGCCGGTGCGGTCGCTGACGCCCGGCATGGGATTTTCGGTGCTGATCGAATCCTTCATCGTCACTGTGATCGGCGGCATGGGCTCGATCCTCGGTGCATTGATCGGTGCGCTCCTGATCGGCCTGATCCGCTCGTTCGGATCGCTCGGCTTCCCGCTGTTTACCGAGGGGCTGATGTATCTGTTCATGGTGATCGTGCTGGTATCGCGGCCGACCGGCTTGTTCGGCAAGGAGGTCGCATGACCGAATTGCAGGCCGATCAGGGCGCGCAGGCACTCGAAATCCCCCATGCCCAGGCAAAGACGCAGCGTAATCGGGACGCCCTGATTGCGCTTGCGGTGTTTGTCGTGCTTGCGCTGTTGCCGACGGTCTTCAGCAGCAAATTGCTGCTCGACTTCGTGATCCGCTGCGCCGCCTACGGACTGTTCGCGACGTCGCTCAACCTTCTGGTCGGTTACACCGGCCTGATTTCGTTTGGCCACGGCATGTTCTTCGGCCTTGGCGCCTACGGCTTCGGGTTGATGATGCAGAAGACCGGTGTTCCCGTCCCGGTGGCTTTTATTGCAACGCTCGTGATCACGTTTGTCGTCGCCCTCGTCATTGGTGCCATCTGCGTGCGATTGAAGGAAATCTACTTCGCCTTCGTGACACTGGCGTTCCAGATGCTGATCCACTCGACGATCCTCTCGTGGGTGTCGCTGACCGGCGGCGATCAGGGATTGCGCGGCGGCATTCCGCGACCGCCATTCCTGGGAATCGATCTATCGAACCAACTGCATCTCTATGTCGCGAGCTGCGCGCTGCTGGTGATCGGCCTTTACTTGATGCATCGGATCGCGCAGTCGCCGTTCGGCTACACGCTGCGCATGATCCGCGACAACGCGATGCGTGCGAGCTTCATCGGCATCGATGTCTGGCGTGCCAAGCTGACGATCTTTGTGCTCGCAGCACTGTTCGCCTCGACCGGTGGGATCATCATGGCGCTATTCGTCTCCGGGGCCTATCCGGAATTCGCCTATTGGACCATTTCGGGCGAGGGCATCTTCATCAACATGCTCGGCGGCGTGACCACATTCCTCGGACCGATGGTCGGCACCGTGCTGCTCCTGATACTCAACGACACCGTCACCCGGCTGACCGAATATCACGGACTCGTGCTGGGTATCGTGATCCTGTTCTTTGCGATCGGCCTGCGGAAGGGCCTGATGGATTTCGTCGTCGAATGGTACGCGCAACGCCGTAACAATGCTGGGGAGCGCGGTTAGCGATGCTGGAGATACGCTCTCTTTCCAAGTCATTCGGCGGCGTCAAGGCGACCGACAATGTCACGCTGGATTTCGCCGACGGTTCGCTCACCGCCGTGATCGGCCCTAACGGGGCCGGCAAGAGCACCTTCTTTAACCTGATCACCGGCGCGCTGAAGCCCGACTCCGGCCAGATCTTGCTCAATGGCATCGATCTCGCCGGTCGATCGCCGCCGGAAATCGTTCGCCACGGAATCGGCCGCGCGTTTCAGGTTGCGAGCATCTTCCCATCACTGACGGTGCAGGAGACAATGTTGGCCGCTGTTTGCGCCGATCAGCGCAGGGCCAGCGTCATGCATCGGCGTTTCCCCTTGGCCGAGACCCGCGATCGCGCCGAGCATGCGATGGAGCTGTTGGGATTGGCGGGCAAGCGGAACCGCACCGCGGCGACATTGTCCCACGGTGACCAGAAACTGCTCGATATCGCACTCGCTCTGGTGCTCGATCCGAAGGTGCTGCTGCTCGACGAGCCCACGGCCGGCATGGGCACCGAAGAGCGCTGGCGGATGATCGACAAGGTGAGGGAGCTCTGGGAGACGCAGAAGATCACGGTGGTGTTCATCGAGCACGACATGGATATCGTGTTCAAGATCGCGCCCGAGATCATTGTGCTCTGCTACGGCCGCATTCTTGCAACCGGCAGGCCGGATGCGATCCGCCGAAACGAGGCGGTGATCGAGGCCTATCTCGGCACCGAACATCACACCGGAGCCATCGCATGAGTGCGCGACCGGTCGTGCAGGTCGAAGACCTCGACGTCTATTACGGCACCAGCCAGATCTTGTTTGGCGTCGGCCTGTCAGTGCGGCAGGGCGAGACGATGGCGCTGCTCGGCCGCAACGGCGCCGGCAAATCGACTACCATGAAAGCGATCATGGGCCTCGCTCCGGCGCGCCGCGGTACAGTCATTTTGCAAGGCAGGATTGTCTCTGGGTTGAAGCCGCATCACATCGCGCGAGCCGGGCTCGGCTTCGTGCCGGAGGACCGCCAGATCTTCCCCGAACACACGGTCGAGGACAACCTGATCATCGGCACGAAGATGGGGCCGAACGGCGAGGACGAATGGCCGATCCGGCGCATTTACGACGTGTTTCCGCTGCTGGAGCCGCTGCGGCACCGGATCGCGGGACGGCTGTCGGGTGGCGAACAGCAGATGCTGGCGATTGCACGCACGCTGATGGGCAATCCAGCGCTGCTGCTTCTGGACGAGCCGAGCGAGGGCTTGGCGCCGATCATCGTGCAGCGGATCGGCGAACTCTTGCGGCAGCTTCGCGGCACTGGCGCAACCGTGTTGATCGCCGAGCAGAACATGCATTTTTGCCTTGGCCTTGCGAGCCACGCGACGGTTATCGACAAGGGCCAGATCGTCTACACATCCGGGATCGAAGAGCTGAAAGCCAACGACAGTATCCGTCAGCGCTATCTCGCGCTGTAGCTTTCCGCCCGCCTGGGGAACGAGATGACCATCGAACGCGAGGGCCGGTGCGGTGCGCCAGGTCAAGGGAGGCATGCCATGAGCAGCGATCTCGTTCGTTATTCCGTCTCGGGCAATATTGCCGAGATCATGCTGGATCGCCCGCCCGTCAATGCGCTCAGCATGGACCTTATCGATGCGCTGCTGGCGGCGCTTTCGAAAGCGAGAGATGATGAAGCGGTGCGTGCGGTCGTCATCGGCAGCGCGCAGAAGGTATTTTGCGCCGGGCTCGATCTCGATATCGTCAGAGGCAAGCCCGGGATTGAGACTAAGAAGTTCCTCGAGCGGCTGTATTTCGCGCTCAACGATACCCAGTATCGCATGGGCAAGCCGACCATCGCTGCCGTAGACGGCGCCGTGCGCGCCGGCGGCATGACGATCGCGATCTCCTGCGACATGATCATCGCCGGTGATGCCTGCACCTTCGGCTATCCCGAGATTGACGTCGGGCTGATCCCGGCCATTCACTTCGTACAGTTGCCGCGGCTGGTCGGAAAGCACCAGGCTTTCGGACCGTTGTTCCTCGGCGAACCTTTCGATGCCGCGACAGCTTTTCGTATGGGCCTCTTGAGTGAAGTCGTGCCGAAGGGGACCGCACTTAACCGGGCGCGGGAGATTGCTGGAAAGCTCGCTGCCAAATCGCCCATCGTCATGAAGATCGGGCGCGATGCCTTCATGCGGGCGATCGACGCTGATTTCCGTCGCTCGGTCGAAAATGCCGCCGAGAGCTTTGCGCTTGTTGCAACGACGCAGGACTGTCAAGAAGGGCTGAATGCGTTCGTCGAGAAGCGGACGCCGAACTACAGGGGACGCTGATGGCGGGATTATATTTCGAGGAGTTCGAGGTCGGCCGCGAATTCCATCATGAATTCAGCCGTACAGTGACCGAGATGGACAATACGCTGTTCAGCCTTCTGACCATGAATCCGCAGCCGCTGCATATCGATGCGCATTTCGCGGAAAGCACCGAATTCGGCCAACGGCTGTTCAACAGCATCTATACGCTCGGCATCATGATCGGCATGAGCGTCTACGATACGACGCTCGGCACCACGATCGGCAACCTCGGCATGACCGACGTCAAGTTTCCAAAGCCGGTGTTCCACGGCGATACACTCAAGGCGCACACTAAGATCATTTCCAAACGTGAGAGCAAGTCGCGGCCGAACCAGGGTATCGTGGAATTTGAGCACACCATGACCAATCAACGCGGCGAGGTGGTGGCGAGCTGCCGCCGGACCGGCCTGATGCATTGCAAGCCGAAGGCGTAAGCCATGCGATCATTCCTGTTCGTTCCCGGCGACAGCCTACGCAAGTTCGAAAGCGCCAAGAAGACTGCGGCCGACGCGCTGATTCTCGATCTCGAGGATTCGATTGCGCCGGAGGAGAAGGTTGGAGCGAGGCGCACCGTGCGCGAGATGCTCGACGGCCGGAAGCCAAACCAGAAAATGTATGTCCGCGTCAACGCGCTCGACACCGGCTTGACGCTTGGCGACTTGGCCGCCGTCATGCCTGGCCGGCCGGATGGCATCGTGCTGCCGAAATGCGCCGGCGCTGCCGACGTCAACCGCCTCTCACTGTATCTTGATGCCTTCGAGGCTGCCGCCGGGATTGAACAGGGATCGACGAGGATCGTCACCGTGGCGACAGAGACGGCGAGGGCAGTCCTCAAGCTGCTTGATTTCGAGAACATGAGCCCGCGGCTATGGGGCATGATGTGGGGCGCCGAGGATCTCGCCGCGGCGCTCGGTGCGTCGCGTAACCGAACCGCCGGACGGTTCCACGGTCCGTTCCTGCTCGCGCGCGATCTCTGCCTGATCGGTGCGGCTGCTGCCGGCGTGGTTGCCATCGACACCATTGCGACTGACATCAACGATCTCGAAGCGCTGCGTGACGAATCCATTGCCGCGCGACAGGATGGATTCCTCGCCAAGGCGGTGATCCATCCCAAGCATGTCGACGTCGTCAATGCCGCCTTCATGCCGACGGATGAGGAAATCGCCTGGTCGGAGAAGGTCGTCAAAGCGTTCATCGACAACCCGACGTCAGGTGTGGTGAAGATCGACGGCAAGATGATCGACAAGCCGCATCTGCGTGCGGCGGAAAAGATCTTGGCGCTGCGAGGACAGTAGCGCGTAGCATCTAGTAGACCCTTATGATGAGGAGGCGTGAAGCGCCGTCACGAACCACTAGGCCCCGCTGGTGCCATTCATCCTTCGAGACGCCGCTGCGCGGCTCCTCAGGATGAGGTCTGAAAGCCGTCCGGCGGAAAATCTCTAAGCATATCGCCGAGCCACTGACGCAGGCAAAGCCATTTGACTTTGTGACTTGATCGGCTGCAAATGCAGCCAACGAATTTAAGGACGCACACCATGGTTGACGCGCTGATCATCGACGCATGCAGGACGCCGCGAGGCATCGGCAAGACCGGCAAGGGCGCCCTGTCGGGCATTCATCCGCAGCAGCTCGGCGCCACAGTATTGCGCGCGCTGGCCGATCGCACCGGCATTAATACCGCTGATATCGACGACATCATCTGGGGCACCAGTTCGCAACGCGGCCAGCAGAGCGGCGATCTCGGCCGGATGTCGGCGCTCGATGCCGGCTATGACGTTCGCGCCAGCGCAGTGACGCTGGACCGGTTCTGCGGCTCCGGCATTACCAGCGTCAACATGGCGGCCAGCTCGATCATCTCGGGCTCGGAGGACCTCGTTATCGCCGGCGGCACCGAAGTGATGTCGATGGAAGGCCGTCGCGGCGAGGGGCCGTTCATGATGGATAACGGCAATCTCCGCTTGCGCGCCCGGCATCCGCAATCGCACCAGGGCGTCTGCGCCGACGCGGTAGCGACGCTTGAAGGCATCACGCGGCAGGACGTCGATGAACTCGGCCTTGAAAGCCAGAAGCGGGCGGCAGCCGCCATCAAGGGCGGGCATTTCGACAAGAGCCTCGTGCCCGTCTATCGCGAGGACGGCAGCCTTGCGCTTGACCGCGAGGAGTATCCAAGGCCGCAAACCACGCTTGAGGGCTTGGCCGGCCTGAAGCCTGCCTTTCCGGCGGTGGCGGATTATCCGCTCGACGACAAGGGCACAACTTATCGCAAGCTCATTCTGGACAAATACCCCGAGCTCGAGATCAACTTCGTGCATCACGCCGGCAATTCCTCCGGCGTTGTGGACGGGTCTGCGGCCATCCTGCTGGCGTCGCCGGGTTACGCAAAAGCCCATGGTCTCAAGCCGCGTGCCCGGGTCGTCGCGATGGCGAATATGGGAGACTCCCCGACCCTGATGCTGAACGCACCGGTGCCGGCTGCCCGCAAGGTGCTGGCCAAGGCAGGTCTCACGCTCGACGACATCGATCTGTTCGAGATCAACGAGGCCTTTGCTGTGGTCGCCGAAAAGTTCATCAGGGATCTCAAGCTCGATCGTGAGAAGGTCAACGTCAATGGCGGTTCGATCGCGCTCGGCCATCCCATCGGGGCGACCGGCTCGATCCTGATTGGCACCGTGCTCGACGAGCTGGAGCGGCGCGACCTCAAGCGCGGGCTGGTGACGATGTGCGCCGCCGGTGGCATGGCGCCCGCTATCATTATCGAGCGCGTTTGAAGGAAGCTAAGCAGCCGGAAACTGGAGCTCGAACGCGACGCTCTTGTCGGATGGCAAGAGGCGGATCGAGCCGCCGTGGCTGGTCATGATCGCCCGCACGATCGAGAGTCCCATTCCCGTGCCGCCGGTGTCGCGGCGCGTGGTGAAAAAAGCGTCGAAGATCTTTTCCCGGTTCGCTTCGGATATCGGATCGCCGTCATTGCTGGCCGTCATCCTCACGGATCCATTTTCCTCGACCGCGTCGAGCCGCACGCTCTTCGCGTTGTGACGGATGGCGTTGTCGGTCAGATGCGACAACACGATCAGAGCCTTTTCGCTGGACATGCCGATCGAGCGTTCCAGACACCCCGTTGCCTCGATCGCGCGCGTCGGGAATCGGCTCTTCAACCCGCCGATGACCTGCGACAGCTCCGTCTGCTCGTTCTGCGGCGCGGCCTCGGCGCGTGCCAGTTCGCGCAAGCGCTGGCTCATGGCCTCCAGGCGCCCGGTGTCCCCCAGGATGTTCGATATGAAATTCTTCTGCTCCATCCGAGTGAGGGTGTCCGACTTGCTCTGCAGGGAATCCAGCAGGAGTTCGGCGGCACCCTTGATCGACGTCAATGGTGACTTCAATTCGTGGGTAAGATGCGCCGAGAAGGTCGCGATGTAATCCGACCGCCGCGACAATTGTTCGGCCATGTCGAGAAAGCTGTGCGACAACTGGGCGAATTCGCGCGTGCCGTAATGGGCGAGAGGCCGAAATGCATCGCGATCGCCACGGCTGATGCGCGCGGCGCGATCGACCAGCTCGCGCATCGGGCGGGTGATGGTTCGGGAGAATACCAGGCCGATAACGATGGTCGCGAAAACAACCGCAAGCCCCGCCATGATAAATTTGCCGCGCTCCTGATAGAGGTGATCGAAGATGTTGCTCGGCGTCCTCGACGTATAGACGACACCAGCGACGCGGTTGTTGACGATGACAGGCATTGCCGAGAATACGTGCACGCCGACGCCGCGGCTGATCGAGTAGATCGGAGGAGGCGGCTTGTCGGGTTTGCGAATCCGCAGGGCCGCCCGATATTGTCCCTTGAGCGCTGTCGCTATCTCCTCGATATGGGCGAGCGATTGGCCAACCTCGTCGCGACCGGCAATCACGACACCGCGGGGATCGAGAATGCGGAAACCGGCCAAGGTGACTTTCTGGGTTTCCCGGATGATGGGCATCAGCCGCGATCCTATCTCAAGGTAGGCCTGCGATGCCGGCACGCTTGCCGGAAGTGCGTCAGGCCGCCGCCGAAGCAGATCGGCGCCGGCGGCGAGATCGAGCGCGGGCCGGATCGGCGTAAGCTGGTCTTCCCGGTCCAGACGCGCCTCGGGCGGAATTTCGGCGCCGAGCGCAATGCCGGCATTAAAGCGGCTCTCCACTTCCCGCGCATAGACCGCCGCCAGCACCCGGCTTTGAGCGATCAGCTCGGCTTGGGTCTGGTGAATGAGCTGGTTGTCATAGAGGCGGAAGAAGAATAGCCCGACCAGTGGCAGTGTCGCCGCAGAGGCGAGCGCGGCAAAAATGACCTGTCCTACCGACGGTCGCCATTTTTCACCCGTGCGGGACGTCATGCCTGCGGCTCGCATCGCCCGAGCTTGAAGCCGACGCCGTGAATGGTCTCGATGACGTTGTCGCAGTTCATTGCAGACAGCTTGGCACGGATGTTACGGATATGGCTGTCGATGGTGCGATCCGAAACCTGGATGTTGAGCTGATAGGCGGCGCTCATGATCTGCTCGCGGCTGAAAACGAGCGCCGGCCGTGTCAGGAATGCCCTGAGGATTCCAAACTCAATGGCCGTCAGGCGCAGCGGCCTGCCGGCAAACTCGGCGATGTGCTGGCCGGGGTCGACGGACAACTTGCCTTGCGACAGCGTGGCCGTGGATGCCTCTGCGTCCTGCCCACGCGAGGTGATGCGGCGCAGGATGACGTTGACCCTCGCCACGAGTTCGCGCGGGCTGAAGGGTTTTGTGACATAGTCGTCGCCGCCGATCTCCAGGCCCAATACGCGATCGATCTCGTCGTCGCGCGCGGAGAGAAACAGGATCGGAACGTCCGAGGTTTTTCTGATCTCGCGGCAGACATCCAGGCCGTCGAATTCCGGCATGCCGATATCCAGAATGATCAGATCCGGCTTATCGGCGGCAAAGCGGGTCAACGCTTCCTTGCCGTCGCGCGCTTCGAACACCGTCATCCCGGCCTTCTTCAATGCAACACGGATGACCTCGCGGATATGAAGGTCATCGTCAACGATGAGAATGCGGTGCGTCAAACGTCTCTCCCGGCGCAATCGGCTTGCAGTCGAACTAGCCTGTGGTCGAACTCTTTGGTTGGGCGTCCAGGGCGCGCTGGAGGCGCCAGCTCCGAAAGCCCCAGGAGCGCCAGGAAGCCGTTTCTCTCGTTTGCTGTTCTACTAGGCAACCACGGCGGGAAACAAGGGTCTGATCAAACCCAGGAAGGGCGATAGCCCGGTCGATGGCAGGCAATGCCTGCGGCCCGAGGGACAGCAGATAGTTCATGTCGATCCACACTCCCTTGCCGCCGGCTTCGCGGCTGTGGCTGACATTGTAGTCGGCGATGATCGCCGCAAAATTCACCAGTGAGCAGACATAGAGTGTTGCCGCCAAGGTGATGAGGTTGGCGCGGATCAACCAATCATTCGAGCGGTTCAGAACGATGCGGGCGACGATGAGCACAAGCCCCAACGCGACCAGTACCATCCAGATGAAGGCGGCGACGCGCCACCAGGTCAGCAGGTAGATTTGAATATAGAGATCGAGGCGCAGGATCGATGACATCACCAGCAGCACATTTTGCGCCACCCATAGATAGACCAGCGGCCGGATCACCCTGGATTGCTCGGCCGGCCCACCTGGCCTCATGGCGGCCAGGACGAAGCCGGCTGCCAACAGCGCGGTGACAATGAGCGGATAGGCGCCTCGATGCGCATACGAAGCGTAACTGATATCGGAAGGAAGAGTAGCGTTGGCCCAGAGATAGGCCACGTCTAGCGCGGTTTGAACGGCGAATAGCAAATTGAACAGGATCAGCGAACGCAGTATCGTCGCAACGCCGAAGAAGTCGTTGTGGCGGGACGGCATTCCCTGCGCCAGCGCCGCCGCTTCGGCCAAACCTGCCGGCATGTCCCGCTTGGCGCTCCACCGTACGTGGATAAAGGGCCATACGATCGACAGCACCACAATCCAAAACAGTATGCGTCCGAGGCTGATGTACGAAGCCGTGTTGCCGGGGTTCAGCAGGTTGATCCATTTCTCTAGCAATGGATTGGCCGATACCAGCAGAAGCACGAAAATGCAGCCGAGAACGATGGGAATGAACCACACGACAAACCCGGACTTCAGTGCCGGCAGATTGAATGCACCGATGGCATCGCGGAAAAATCTGAACGGGCCAACCAGATAAAGGTCGCATAACGCTGCGGCTCGTTCGCCGAGACCATGCCGATCGCGATTGGTCGTCAGCAGGAGGCCTACGCCGAGAGCCAGCGCCATGAAGGGTAGAGACGCGGCGTTGAATTCCTCGATAGCGGGGATAAGGGCGATCAGCAGGACAGGGCCAGCCAGTAGCACCTGCTTTCGGTTCAAAGTTGCCAGATTGACGAGCAGTGAGGCGCAGGCTACGGCGACCGCAAAGATGGCGGCCGATATTCCAATACCGTGTCCGTAGAACAGCCAGTCGGCCAGCGCAGCAAGCGCGAGAACAATTACTCCTTTGACGGGTAGAGTGATGGCTTCCTGAACGGAGCTGGCATTGGAATCCGGCGCGGTGAAATCGGCCATTGTTGCGTTACCTGTCTGGATGGGAAAATTGCAAGCTATTGCCGTCGCGGGGCGCTCGCATAGCCACCAACCGTCGTTAGCTAATCTTGTGGGAATAGGCATTCGATGATCGTCATTGATTTGCTGGGAGAACTATCCGGCGCCGTTGTGCAATTGCTGGGAACATCATCTGCAAGAGTTCAGGATTTTTATGCAGTTTCCGTGCAGGTGCGGTTATGAGCTCGCGCCGGCGAAACAACTTTGATACGGGCAAGGTCTCGTTCGATCCTCTTGCGCAAATCGTCAGCCATTTTCATGCGAATTATCAAACGTATTGGCCTCTCCCTGGTCTGGCTCGCGGAGCCGTCCTTGTTTTCACCGCAGCCAACAAGAACGATCCCGATCTGATTTCGCTGCGAGGGCCGGGTAATATTGTTCTTGTCGTCCTGAGCATCGTTACTGCCGTCATCCTCATCCGCCGCGGCTATTGGAGGAGGGGTATTGCGGGAAAGGCGCTCATCCTGCTCTGGTGCCTGCCGTCACTGTCGATGCTCGGCGCGCATGTGTCATTTGAGTGGCGCAAACGGAGTGTTTTGCGGACTGATGCGCCGCAGGCACGAAGCCTTGGGCGGCATTTTATCGTTGGATACTCGTCATTCCCGGAGGTTTCAGTTCTCGCTGAGAAGGGCCTGATCTCCGGCGTCTATATCACCAAGCACAATGTCGAGGCATCGTCGGCGAGGCGTCTGAAAGAAGAGATCTCGGCGCTGCAGGAAAACCGGCGCGCTGCCGGCCTGCCACCCCTGATCGTTGCGGCCGACCAGGAAGGCGGCATCGCATCGCATCTGGCGCCACCTTTGACCAAGTTGCCGGCGCTATCGACGCTTACGAGCCTGACGCCGGATGTGCGCGCCGAGAAAGCGGAGGCATTCGGGCGTACTCACGGGCACGAGCTGGCGGCGCTCGGCGTCAACCTAAACCTTGCGCGGGTGCTGGATCTGCGACCTGAACTGAAGCGCAACCGGTTCGACTTCAACACGCTGATCGGCCAACGCGCGATTTCAGATGATCCGGCGCTCGTCGCCGAGATCGCGCGAGCTTATGTGAGCGGCCTGGAAGCGTCTGGCGTCGGAGCAACCGTCAAGCATTTTCCGGGGCTCGGTCGCGTGCGAGCCGACACTCATCATTTCAGCGCCGACTTGGATACGCCTCTCGATGAACTTGAAACGTCTGACTGGATTCCGTTCAGGAAGGTGCTGGCCGGCACCAAAGCGCAGCTGATGATCGGGCATGTGACGCTGACGTCCGTCGACCCGGACCGCGCCGCGTCGCATTCCAAGCGGGTGGTCGACGGCATCATTCGCAAGAAATGGAATTTTCAAGCGTCATCATGACCGACGACCTCGTGATGGGGGCGAACTATCAGCGCAACGTCTGCACGGCGGTGGTCGAAGCGCTCAATGCCGGCGTCGATCTGCTGCTGGTCGCATTTGACGGAGCGCAGTTCTATCGCATCCTTACCTGCGCCGCGGCGGCGTCGGCCGAGGGAAGGCTCGATGCCGCGATATTGGGCGACAGTGAGATGCGGTTGAAAGGAGCGTTCCCTGTGGATTGAGAGATTGCGGGTGAGGCGTGGGAAGTAGCCGGC
Organism: Bradyrhizobium australiense; assembly: GCF_013114825.1. Taxonomy (GTDB): domain Bacteria; phylum Pseudomonadota; class Alphaproteobacteria; order Rhizobiales; family Xanthobacteraceae; genus Bradyrhizobium; species Bradyrhizobium australiense. The sequence goes on from NZ_JAAVLX010000011.1 coordinate 213,398, forward strand.
GGGAACTACTTCGCGAACCGGCCTTCCTCCGACAGCCCCCTCATTGCTTGGGTCCGGAATGCGGGCTTGTGATCTTGCCTCTTGGACCACGACACGTAGTAGGCGACTCCAGTCATGATCGAAATTCCGGCGAAGCTGACGAGGACATGCAGGGCAAGCGAATCCGGACCCGTGATCAGGACGAGATGCGCGGCAAACGAGAGAAACACCCCGGCGCAGAACACGGCTAGCCATTCCTGGCCGCACTTCATGACAGGCTGCAATGCCTGCCATCGGAATCCGCGCCAGCTCCGCGGCACCACGTAGGTAAAGAGAAAGGCCAGCGCCAGGAAATGAAGCACCCTATAAGGGGCGAGGTTTCCCTTGTCATTGGGAAGAAGGGTATCGCGCAAGAAATCCGGCACGATACCAGCTTGCGGAAATTTTCCTGCGACGGTGACGACCAGCGCAAAGAGCAGGTACAGCCATGCCGCAGCGCGCAGGATCGTGAAGCCCTGAAGGGTGCGTACGGCGTGCACCTGCCGCGCGCCGCCCAGGGCGAAACAGGCGCCCAGCACAAACAGGAGCTGCCAGCAGAACGGGTTGAGAGACCAGCGTCCGTCCGGAAACGAAGACAGATTCCAGTCGAGTAGACGGGATGCGACGTAGAGGCCAATCGACCCGGCGACCGTGAGGTTCGGCCGCCGCGTCATGCCGAACAGCACGATCGGGAAGAACGCCATCAGCACGATCAACAGTTGCAGCACATCCAGATTGAGCGGCTTGGCCTGAAGCAACAGGCCGTGAATCAGCGTCCGGATCGCATGATCGACGATCCCCGTAACGTTGAACTCTGCGATCAGTTCGGGTGCACGCGACCTGCGCGCGACATATCCGATCAGTTCGATGTAGATCACGAACAGAACGACGTAGGCGGCGTAAAGCTGCCACAGACGCTTGAAAATACGGGTCGCCGAGACGACGAAACCGCGTTCCAGCATCATCTTTCCATAGAGGATCGCGGCCGTGTAGCCGCCGACGAACACGAATAGATCGGCGGCGCCGCTGAATCCGAAATTTCGCATGGTTAGCAAGCTGACCGCATTGTGCGGTACATGATCCAGAAAAAGAAACCAGGCCGCGATACCAAGCAGGAGGCAGAGTCGGAGATCGCCATCGCGCGCGGCGAACTCAGCCTTCATTGACGGATACATTGTGGAATAAGAACTTTGCAGGTCGGAGGAATCGAATCGCGAATCTAGCGCGATTGTCCGCTCAATCGGAATAGACTTTGCGTGAAGAATAATTAAGCAAGTTTTCGGCGATTGAAGCCCGCTCAACGATCACAATGTTTTGAGGGAATAGCGTGGACCGAACATGATCACGCTCTCTCGTGCTTGCGAAGATCGCGGATGTGATCGAAATCGCTGGCCTGCAGATCGGCGCCCGTTGCGCCTATGTCGGGAGGGGCCGCCTCGCTTAGAATATCGGCCGTGATATCCTCGACCGAGCAATCGGCGATTTCGTGGATGAAACTGATATTCCTGTATTCGCCCGAAGCGACGCGGGAGATGACCTCGCGCCTTGTGATTTCCGGATCGACAATGGCCTCGCGGCCGCGGCGGCCGTAATCGATCATCACGACGAAATACTGCATGCTGGCGGTCTACCCTCATTGCGGGCTCGGGGAGCCCAGCGCCGACAGTATTTCTGAAAATCAGAAACTAGTCAAGTATAAATTCTGAAAAACAGAAATTGTGTCTGCTGGCGTCGACGGCCGTCATTACATCGGCAGAATCAGCCGATTCGGAAGCCGCAACGGCGTTTGCTACTTGTCTGGCGTGCGTCCGCCCGTCGCCCTTATCGCCTTGCGCGTCCGGGCCGCCGCCTTGTTGCGCAATCGCTCGATCTGGCCCCTGGGCAGCGTGACGCAGATCTCGCCGATCCATTCCAGCTTTACGCCGGTGATCGGCTTGGCATTGAAGCTCGTCAGATTGACGGAGCTCGGAGATTTTCCGCGCTCGATCGTCTTCAGATAGCGCTCGCCGGTCTTCAGGCGGACGGCGGCTTCCTCGCCGTAGAAGCTTGACAGCGGATGGCGCTGTTGGCGATAGACGACGATAACATCACCATTCTCGTACTTTGGCAGCATGGAATCGCCGGCCACCTCGAAGGCGATGGTTTCTTCGGCGATGGGGAAAGGCAGTTCGACCTCGCCGAGGCCTTCCGGCGGCACCTGCTCGTGTTCCGGCTCGATCGAGGCGCCGGCGCCCACGCGGCCCATGATCGGCACCGAATTCAGTTCGAGATATTCGATGATCGGCGCGATTTCAGATGCCTTGATCAGCCGTATCCCGGACAAGATTTCGGAAACCGCGCCGGGGCGAACGCCCATCGCGGTCGCCAGCCCACCCTTGGTCTTGCCCGGCTTCTCCAGGCCCCGCTCGATCAACCTGATGTCCAGCATGATTAAACCCTTCCGAATTTCGGAAATGATAGCAGTTCCGATTATCAGAAATCAAGCTTGACTTTCATTTCGGAATATCAGAAATTGATTGCCGGCGTCGGGCGGCGTTGAAGAGCAAGGACAAACAAGATGGAACTTTCGAACTGGGCGCCCGAGCACTCGGAGGCGCTGCGGAAATTTCTTGCCAAAGGCCTGACCTTTTCGGAGGCCGCGCAGGCGATCAATTCACGATTCAATACGTCCTACTCTCGCAGCGCAGCGCTTGGACGCGCCCGGCGCTTGCGGCTGGCGCCGGACGATCGCCGCGAGCCCTCGATGCCCACCAGGCCGGCGCACCTGCACGACATCGGAGAACCTCGTGCCGGCGATTCCAGGGCGTCTGCGCTTCCCTGGCCGGTGCCGTTGTTCAAGGAGACCAAGCCGCTCAAGCTGCGCTGCGTGACGATCGAGCCTCGGCATGTCTCGTTGATTGAACTGGAGCACGGTGACTGCCGCTACCCTTACGGCGGCGATGACGAGGACGAGGTCATCACCTTCTGCGGTCATTCGCGCCGTCCGGGTTCGAGTTACTGTACTCCGCATTTTCATTTGAGCCGCAATCCGATCGTGCCGTCAGCACGCGCGGTGAGCACCTCTGCTGCAGATGTCGGAGACCGCATGAATAACGCTGCCCATCGGATCGCTCATCTGCGTGCGCTGATCGGACTTCAGCCGGAGGGCTGCGGCCGCCGGCATGAATTGACTGAATTGCTGCGCGACGAGATTTCGAGCGGATCAACCGAATAGATATGCCGGTCGGTACCAAAGTTCACTTTTTCAAGGAGCACATCAGATGCCGAGAGCCAAACGCCGAACGCCGTACAATCCCGTCAAGGCGCATGACCGAAGGTCGCGCGATCTGTTGCGCAACGCCGAAGTCGCAACGGTCGAGGTTGACAATCCGCTGGCGTTGGAGCCGGGCGAGAAGATCGTTGCCCTGCGTTCGATCCGCAACGATCCGCTCGCGCGCCTGCATTCCCATCGTCAGATCGATGAAGCGAAGTATCAAGCGGGGAGGGCGTTCCAGAGCGACTGGGAGAAGGCCGAACGCGGCCCGCGCGCCGTCGATCCGATCCGGGAATATGTCGATTGCGGGCAGCAGCGCGAACCGATCACCGAGGGCCAACGCAAGGCCGTGCTGCGGTTGAACAGGGCCGAACGCGAACTCGGCGCCGATGGCTCGGCGCTGGTGCATGACGTCCTGGTACAGGGAATGACCATGGAGCAGGTCGGCCAGCGGAGGGGACTGCGCACCAAGCGGTGGCAGGACTATTTTTCGAGGCGATTGCGCGAATGTCTCGACCGGTTGGCGCTGTTGTATGGGTTTGCGACGGCGCATCCCGTTCCCGTCAAAACCCTCCCGCGCTGAATCGCAGAGGCTGCACCACGTCGTAGGCCGCCTTGGTCAACGGTACAGCGTAGTCGACCGTCAAGGCGCCGAACGGCGAGGCCCAGGTCAGGCCCGCGCCGACCGAAGAGCGCACGACATTCTTGTTGGCGACCTGAAGCGATGCCGTTGATCCGCTGTAGCGGAATACGCTGCCGGCGTCGACGAAGGCCGTGGCCCTGAGACCGTATTCGTTGGGCACGCCGGGGATCGCGCTCTGCAGTTCGGCGGTTGTCGCCCAATAGGCGCTGCCGCCGACATTATCCATCGTGGTGCCGGGCGTCACGTCGCGTGGGCCGAATCCGTTAGGAGCAAATCCACGCACCATGGTGGGGCCGCCGAAGAAATTGTTCATCAGCGGCACCTGCTGGCCGCCCCAACCGGTAACGTAGCCGCCCTGAGCGCGCACCATGCCAACCAGGTCGCTATTGAGCGATTTGTAATAGCGCACGTCTTCCGTGGTCTTCAGGAATTTCACGTCGCCGCCGAGTCCCGCTAGATCCTGACTGAGCTGCGATCTAATCCCGCTGGTCGGGCTCCTTGTGTTGTCCAGCGTGCTGTAGGTCGTCGTACTGCCGGGAGCGGAGACCCACGTCGGGCCGGCGGCGGCCGCCTGCCTGACGGCCAACGAGGGCGTAAAGCCCGAGCCGTTCGGCGATAGCGTGACGTTCTGATTGTAAATCGAGTAGCGCCATTGCACGCCAAGCTCTTCGTTGATCGGCGTGCCCAGTTGCAGCCTCGCCCCGTAGGTGGTGCTGCCGTAGGATTGGTAGCTATTGGCGTCGTTCTGGCGACCGAAAAGTTCGATTCCCGCGGCGACCTTGGTGCCGAGAAAATACGGTTCGGACGCGGCCAGGTTGATGCCGCGCGCATATTGGCCGTAAGTGAAGGTGGCCTGGACGTTCTTACCCGTGCCGTAGAAATTGCGCTCGCCCACTTTGACCTCGACAAGGGCGCCATCAACGGTCGAGTAGCCGCCCGCGATGTTGAAATCGCCGGTCGCCTGGTCAACCGCTTCGACGTCGAGAATGACATGATCGGGCGCCGAGCCCGGCCGGTTCGATATTTTAACCGTCTTGAAGTAGTTCAAGTTCTTCAAGCGCCGTTCGGCGCGGTCGATCAGCGTCTTGTTGTAGGGATCGCCTTCCGCGATGTCGAATTCGCGCCGGATCACGTAGTCGCGGGTGCGCATGTTGCCATGTATCTCGACCCGCTCGACATAGGCGCGAGGCCCCTGTTCGATCACGAAGGCGACGTCGATGCCTTCGGCGGCATCGCGCGTGAGGTGCGGCGTCCCCTGGGCAAAAGGATAGCCGAGCTTTGCCATTTCGATCGCCAGAAGCTCGGTGGTCTTGTCCAGGGTGTTGCCGTCGAACACTGCGCCTGGGTGGGCGGTGGGGAGGGCACGAAGCTTGTCGCAATCCATCCCCGGAATGTTGCAGGTGACGCTGACCTCCCGGAAGTGATAGAGCGGGCCTTCGTCGATTGCGAAGTTCAGCGTGAAGCCGTTCGCCGCGGGATCATATTCGGCCTTCGCCGGTGACACGCTGACATCGGCATAACCTTTGCTACGGTAGTAAAGCCGCAGCTGCTCCTGGTCTTGCGCGACGCGGTCGGGATCGTAGACGTCACCGCCGGTTAGAAAACTCAGCATATGGGTGGCGGAGGTCTTGATTACAGCGCTGAGCTGCCGCTTACCGAAGGCCTTGTTGCCCGTGAAATCGATCCGCCGCACTGGCGTCTTTGCTGCCTCCGTTACGGCATAGATGAGGTCGACCCGACCGTTGCCGCGGTCAATAATCTGTGGATCGACGCGGACCTGGGCGCGACCGACACGCCGGTATGCCTCGATGATGCGGCCGACGTCGGACTGCACGGTGGCGCGTTGCAGCGAGCCGCGCGGCTTTGATTCGATCGCGGCGGCAAGGTCGGTGTCCTTGACCTTCCTGTTGCCTTCAAACGCGACTCGGTCGAGTACAGGCGCTTCGGACAGATGCACCACAAGCCGATCACCGGCGCGTTCGATGGAAACCTTGTCGAACAGGCCGGTTGCGATCAGCGCTTTCAGCGCCGCGTCACGCGCGGCGTCATCGAAATGTCCGTCGGGATTTGCGTGAAAGTATGAGCGTACGGTCTCAGCGTCGACGCGGCGGTTGCCTTCGACGATGACCGATGCTTGCGAAGGCGGTACGGTTTGGGCAACAACAGGCGTTGCCAGCATCAATCCGATGATGCCGGTAAACCAGCGAGCGGCTAGCTCCAATCGAGGCGGTCGGTTGCGTTGCGTGATGCTTCTGATCTCCACGTCCCCGCCGGACTCCTGTTGATCGGTTCGATCGAATTGCTGGGGCGGGGCAAAAAAATGGCTCACGTAAGGTGAGTTGCGGGCGCAGCGACCGCGAAACGCCACAATTTGACCGCTCTTTCTTAATCCGGACTTTCTCAGAATTGTCGCAATGCCTGCTTCATGCTTCGTAGAAAGGGCAGAGGACGCTCGCGCCTGAAACGCCGCACACGTCCACGCCCGCAGGAGCATCACATGCGTTATGCAGCTTTCATTGCCGCCGCGCTCATGCTGATTCAGCCCGCGCATGCGGAGAAGACGCCGGAGGTCGATCCGCGCGCCTCGCTCGGGGTAGTCCAGCAGTGGATCTATAATTACCGGGCGAAGCCGGATTACGCGCATGTCCCGGCAGCCGTACGTGTGCTGTTTCATTCACAGACCTTCAAGGAACCGGAGAATGCCGGAATCTATCTCGGCTTTATCGCCGGTGCGATCGGCTCGAACCCGGCCAAGGCCGAACAGCTCATTGCCAGCTTATTTCCCGTCCGGCCGGAAGACGAATGGGTAATCGTCCGCGCCATCGCCTATTCGGGGCTGCCTGACTGGAGAAACGTTCTACGCCGGGTCGCGCCACGAATGCCGGGGCGGCGGGTCATGATCGACAGCTATCTGGCTGGCAAGCTGCCGACCTTGACCGACATCCCGCTGGAAGAGGTGAAGCCCGGCATGATGGACAAGTTGCGCGGTGCCTTTACCAAGAATCCGTTTGGCAAGGACGAGCGGAAGCTGAACACGACGCTCACGTTGGCGAGCAACCAGGACTTGCTGGATACGCTGTGGGGCTACTATTTTGCGACCGGCTCGCATGCGCCGATCCAGCGCATTATCCAGATGCTGCCATGGAGCAAGAGCCGCGATACGATCGACAAGCTGACGGTCGGAAGCATGGCGCGCTATACGCTGGCAAGCTATGCGATTCGCGATGCCAGTTTGCGCGAATATCTCCGGAGCGAACTTGCAAGGCAACCGGCGGCAGTCAAGGCGCCACTTGCTGAAGTGGTCGAGGCGGCGGATACGGTTCAGATCGCAGCTCTGCGCAAGGATGCGCTGGCCGCCGTGGATGAACTAAAGACCAAGGGCTCCGACAGCCGCCGCGATCTCAGCTTCTGGGGTCAGGTCGGCGTCGGAGCGGTTGCACTCGGCTGTGTCTCCGCGGCTGCGTTAGGGCAGGTGGCGGTCGGCATTCCCTGCGTGATCGGAGGCTCGGCCTCGCAGGGATTGCTGTCATTCTGGGAAAAGCAGCAGTGATCCTGGGCTTCTGCCGCAGTTCATTCCAATCCGGCCCGGCGAAAGCCTTCGAGATAGTGCTCGCGATCGTCGTCGAGCTTCCAGGGTAACTGCGTCGCGATCCAGGCGAGCGAGATATTCGGCTGGGTGCGGCGCAACTCCTGAAGCGCAGTCCGCGCGAGTTCTATCTGGCCGGTCATGCCGGCAGCGACCGTCAGCACCCGATAGGCGCCAGTGAGGTCGCCGCGCTGACGGGTCGCCTCGCGCGCCAGTGCGATGGCTTCCTGATAGTTCCGTCCGACGAACTGGGCGTAGGCGGCAACGCCGTAATAGATCGCGGAAGAGGGGTCGCGGGGGCTCTGGCGGATCGCGCGTTGCGTCGCCGCATAGGCATCCGTCCATCGCCCGGTATAGGACAGCGCCAGGGCATAGTACCCCTGCGCCAGGGAAAAATTTGGATTGAGCTGGAGCGCCAGTTCGAACTCGGCCAGCGAATGGTCGAGCCGGCGCGTGGAGAAATACACGCTGCCGAGGGCCGTATGCGCCCACGCATCTTCGCTGTCGGCGGCAATCGCCGCCAATGCCGCCTGCTCGGCGGCGGGAGCTGCGGTTGCAAGGTCGGTCCAGCCTAGATGCACGCCGAACATATGGTTGGTCGCGAACAGAGCCAATGCCTGGCCGTAGTCCGGATCGAGCGCAATCGCGCGTTCCAGCAGTGCTTGCGCGGCGAGGCTGTCGGGTCGCGTTACACGCCAGTGATGCGACAGCGCCCGCATCACCAGGTCCCATGCATCGATGCTGTTGGGCGGCTTGCGCCGGCTGCGAAAATTCTCCGCGGCGTAAATCTGTGGCTCAATCGCGGTGACGATGGCATCCGTGATCTCATCCTGTACCGCGAATACGTCGCTCAGGTCGCGATCGTAATGCTCCGCCCAGATGTGACTGCCGGTTGCCGTGTCGTTGAGTTGAGCGGTGATGCGTACGCGATCGCCGCTCCTTCGCACGCTGCCTTCGACCACGTAGCGTACGCCAAGCTCGGCAGCGACCTGCCTCATATGCACCGGCTTGCCCTTGTAGGTGAATGACGAATTGCGTGCGATCACGAAGAACCAGCGCAATTTCGACAGCGCGGTGATGAGTCCTCGCTGATTCCATCGGAGAAATATTCCTGTTCCCGATCGCCGCTCATATTGTCGAACGGCAACACGGCGATCGCCGGTCGGTCGGGCAGCGCGAGCCCCGCACGTGGTTGCTCTGCTTCTATCGGCCATGGGGCCTGTGCATCGCACGGCCCATTCACGTCGCCGACGAAGCGAAGCCCTTTGCGCGGAATGGTGCGGATAAGTCTCTGTTCCTTGCCGTTGTCGCCTATCGCGTTTCGGGCGGCGTTAATCCGGCTGTCCAGCGTCGAGTCCGAGACGATCCGCCCTCCCCATACCAGCGAAATGAGATCATCCCGGCTGACCACGCGATCGCGATGCTTCAGCAGGTGAACCAGCAAGTCGAATACTTGCGGCTGCATCGCAACCAGATCGCCGCCACGGCGCAGCTCGCGCCGATCAGTATCCAAGATGTGATTATCGAAGCTGAATTTCACGTGTGCTTTCTCAAGAAACAATCAAGTCCGTCTCATGGAGAGATCAAGCGGCAGGCAAAGTCCTGTCGCCGTTCTTCGTGCATCCTGTCTAAATCGGAATTTGCAGCGCCATTTCCCGTAGTGGAGACAATTTCATGACGGAAACTCAGACCCTCAGCCGGGCGATGCCGGGCAGTCGCGTGCTAAGATTCACTGCATTTGTGTTTGGAGGTGTGGCCTATCTCACATTTCTGTTCACGATTCTGTACGCCATCGGGTTCGTCTCGGGCCTTGCGGTGCCGAAGGCGATCGATATCGGCGCGAAATCGGGGGCATTCGAGGCAATTATGGTCAATCTCGCATTGATGTCGTTATTTGCGGTCCAACATAGCGTCATGGCGCGCAAATCATTTAAATATTGGTGGATGCAGTTTATTCCGAAGTCTGTCGAGCGCAGCACCTATGTGCTGTGCGCAAGCCTGACGCTTCTGCTGCTGTTCTGGCAATGGCGTCCAATGCCGGCCGTCGTCTGGAGCATTCAGGATCCCGACTTGGCCATGGTGATCGTAACATTGTCGTTCTTCGGTTGGGTGATCGTGTTCACGAGCACCTTCCTGATCAATCATTTCGAACTGTTCGGATTGCACCAGGTCACCAACAATCTCGTGGGCCGCGAGATGCCGGCGCCAGTCTTCCGGACACCGTTCTTCTATCGTTTTGTCAGGCACCCGATCTATCTCGGCTTTATCATCGCCTTCTGGGCGGCCCCGACGATGAGCGCCGGGCATCTGCTGTTCGCAGCGGTGACAACGGCTTACATCTTCGTCGGCATCATGTTGGAGGAGCGCGATCTTGTCGGCATGTTCGGCGAGGAGTATCTCCGGTACCGGGAGCGGGTTTCGATGCTGTTCCCCTGGCGCAGATCTAGCTGACCACTTCTCCATTGTCTGTAAGAAGGCGGAAGAATGATGAAGCATACTGGAAGCTGTTTTTGCGGTGCAGTCGAGGTGCAGGTCACGGGCGCGCCGGAAGGAATGGGTTATTGCCACTGCCGTTCCTGCCGCTCATGGTCCGGCGGACCGGTGAACGCGTTCACGCTGTGGAAACCCGAAGCGGTGCGGATCACGGCGGGGGCGCAACACGTTGCGACGTTCGAGAAGACCCCGATGAGCCAGCGCAAGTACTGCGCTGAATGCGGTGGTCATCTGATGACCAATCATCCGACGCTCGGGCTGGTCGACGTCTTCGCCGCAACCCTTCCGACGCTCCCGTTCACGCCCGGCGTGCACGTCAATTACGCCGAGACGGTGCTGCCGATGCGGGATGGGCTACCCAAACTGAAGGATTTTCCCGCCGAACTTGGCGGCTCCGGTGAAGTGATCGCCGAGTAGGAAAAAAGAGCTTCCGCAGAAATAACGATGCCGCAAACGCTATTCGCTGCGCTTCGCATCGATAAGACGCTGCCCGTCCCCGGACCCAACCAGGAGCGGCCGGGTCTTTTTGGCGTACCCGTCACGGTCGGGTAACGCTGCACGCCTGCCTGTCATCTTGAGAGCTATGTCAGCGGCAGGTCCCGCCCTGCAAAATCGGGGTTTGGCGTTGTCCGTCTGGTTCCGGTAAGAAAGTCTTGAAATTGACTGTCGCGGCGAAAGCTTCGTTTCGCCAGGCAGAATAACAAGAGGAAATGCCGGAAATGACCGCCAGACCGCAATTGCCGGAGCGAACGCCGCGCGCCAAGGGCGAACCGACCGCGCTGGATGGTCTGCTGGTCATTGACTTCACCAGAGTCGTTGCCGGTCCGGCCTGCACCCAAACGCTGGCCGATTTCGGCGCCGACGTGATCAAGATCGAAAACCCCGATGGGGGCGACGATACCCGCCACTACGAACACGCGGAAATCGGCGGCGAGAGCGCGGCCTTCCTCAGCCTCAATCGCAACAAGCGCGGCATCACGCTCGATTTCAACAATTCGGCGGCGCTCGAAGTCGCCCGCGAACTGATCGCGAAAGCGGATGTCGTGGTGGAGAATTTCTCCGGCGGCGTGATGAAGAAGTTCGGTCTCGATTATGCGTCCGTCGCGCCGACCAATCCGCGGCTGATCTATTGCTCGATCTCGGCCTATGGCCGCAAGGGTGAGTTCGCGTTGCGTCCAGGCTTCGATCCGATCACCCAGGCCGAAAGCGGCTTCATGTCGCTGAACGGCTTTCCGGATGGCGAGCCGGTGCGGACCGGTCCGCCGATCGTCGATATGGCGACGGGCATGTCGGCATGCAACGCAATCCTGCTGGCGCTGATCGCCCGCGACCGACTCGGCCGCGGCCAGCAGGTTGAGGTCGCGTTGATCGACACCGCCGTGTCGATGACCGGTTTCTATGGAATGGCCTATCTGATCAGCGGCGCGAACCCGGGCCGCTTCGGAAATTCGCCGAACGGCTCGCCCACCGTCGGCGTCTACCAGGCATCCGATGGACCGCTTTACATGGCCTGCGCCAACGACCGCCTGTACCGCCGGCTCGTGGTCGACGTGCTCGATCGGCCGGATCTCGTCACGGATCCCGAGTTCGCCCATAGGAAAAACCGAACTGCCAACAGAGAAAAGTTGCGCGCCATCATCGCCGGCGTCTTTGCGACCGACAGTCTTGAGAACTGGATGGCGAAGATGAAGAAGGCCAACATACCGGTTGGCTATTTGCGCACCGTAGAGGAAGGGTTCAACGCACCGGAAGTGCGCAACCGTCATCGCCTCAGCCGGATTCCGCATCCAACGGCCGGCGCCGTTCCCAATATTGAGACGCCGTTGCAGATGAGCTTGACGCCAACCGTCGATCCAGTGGCGGCGCCGCTGCTGGGTGAGCATACCAGGGAGGTGCTCCGAAAGACGCTCGGATACGATGAGCAGCGTATTGCGGCTCTGGCCGAGGCGGGCGCTTTCGGGAAAACGGGTACTACGGCCTGAGCGGTGCTGATCTTCTTTCTACGCCGATGTATCTCGCGAACGAATGACATCCCTGCGTTTGCACCACACCTAACCCATTCAAAGCGGTAGCTTTTTCCGTTCTTCTGCGGCTAATGTGCCGCCAAAGCGGGAGAGAAACATCATGAACGACGGGACCCCCATCCGGCCGGCGAGAAATGTCGAGCTCGGCGCCAGCGGCGAAGAATTCCAGAACCTCCACGAATTCATCCGAAAAGCGCGCGCCCGCCTCAATCAGAACGCTTGGGATTATATTGTTGGCGCCTCCGAGACGGAGACCACCATGCGTCGCAATCGCATGGCGCTCGACGAGATTGCATTCCGGCCTCGCGTACTGCGCAATGTCGCGGAAGTCGATCCATCGACTGAGGTGTTCGGCCGCCGCCTGCGTTTGCCTGTCATGATTGCGCCGGTCGGCGCGCTCGAGATTTTCGATCCCAATTCAGGCGCCGCCGTCGCGCGCGGAGCAGGGCAGTTCGGCGCCGCTCACATGTTGAGTTCGGTGTCCGAACCGGGGCTGGAGGCGACCGCCAAAGCCGCACCCGGCGCATTGCGTATCTATCAGCTCTATGTCCGCGGCGACGACGCCTTTGTCGAAGACGTTGTCAGCCGCACGATCGAGAATGGTTATGCCGCGTTCTGCCTGACCGTCGACACCGCACATTACAGCCGGCGCGAGCGCGATATCGCCAAGCGGTATGTCCGCGAAAGCCGTATCCGGGCTACCGGCGGCGACTTCCAGAAAGGGCTGGAATGGCGCACGGTGAAGCTGATCAAGGACAAGTACAAAATTCCGCTGGTGATCAAGGGTATTGCCACCGCGGAAGACGCTGCCATCGCGCTCGATCACGGTGTGGACTGGGTCTATGTGTCGAACCATGGCGGGCGCCAGCTCGACCACGGACGCGGCGCGATGCACGTCTTGCCGGAAATCGTCGACGCGGTTGCCGGTCGCGCCAAGATCATGGTCGACGGTTCGTTCTGCCGCGGCACCGACATCGTAAAGGCGATTGCCTCCGGCGCCGATCTGGTCGGCATTGGCCGTCTGCAATGCTGGGCACTCGCGGCCGCAGGCGAGGCCGGCATCGTGCGGATGCTTGAATTGCTGGAGGACGAACTGATCCGCTGTCTCGGGCTGCTCGGCGTCACCAGCCTTGCCGAACTTAACAAGTCCTATCTGCACGCAGCAATGGCGACCAACCCACCCAGTGTGTTCAGCGCCTTTCCGTTGCTGGATATCGAGCCCTATCGTTACTGAGTATCCGAGGGCTACGGCCGGTCCGGAGCGCGGATACCTCTGGTCGGCGTTGCCTTCGCATCGTCCGGAACCTGACGTCGATTACCGCATTATCAGGCGCGCAGGGCCCCGCAGCCACGACAGACCTGATTCAAATGGCCAATAATGGAAGCGAATGGCAGAGAATCCTTTCGCTGAATTCAGCCTCGAGAAGGCTATCGATTTCCGCTGGACGTTGCGGGACATTCAGGCTCACCGACTGAAAATGTCGCCGGTCAGCGACGAAGACTTGAGAGCATTGATAGGTCTCGGCCTGGTCGAAGTGTGCGACATAGGGATCGTGCTGACGCAGGCGGGAATCGCCGTGCTGAACCGGTCGTAATCAGCGCGCCTTCAGAAAACTCTCGCCGGAGTCGCAGGGCCTGCAGCGGTAGGTCAGCACGTCGTAATTCTGGTCGCGTGGCTCGATCGTGGCCAGCCGCATTTGTGCGCCGCATTTCATGCAAGGCATTTCCATGCTGGTTTGAAAGCGGGTGCAGGTCGGCGTCGGTCGAAATGCTTGCAGCATCTTATCTCCATGTCCCAAGAGAGACTTAAAATCAGAGACGCAACGCCACCCACAGCCAAATCCCTAACTCCGAATCACTATGCCACACTGTTGCCACCATTGGAATCGGACGCCGCATCTGTACGGCTACGGGTCGCGAAGGAAGGAAGTTTTTCTTGGTTCATTCGCCGAAATGGGCCGCCCGGATGCCAGGCCGCCGAAGTCTATGTCGGTGCCCGGCCCAATATGGCGCAGACGCAGCCGGGAATTATGCTAACGTGCCGATGTCGACATTGGAGAAGCGACCATGACTGAACCGAAACTCGAAGTCCCGGCCGAGCTGCGCGAGTTGGCCGAGAGAACCATCGATCAGGCAGAAAAGGCGTTCGGCATGTTCTTCGATGCCGCCGGAAAGTCCATGACGTCGATGCCGGGTGCGGGTACGGAAATTTCCAGACAGGCGCTGTCGTTCACCGAACAGAATATGAAGGCTGCGTTCGAGCATGCCCGCAAGCTGGTCCATGCGACCGATCTTCAGGAAGCGATGCGGATCCAGTCTGAATTCCTGCGCAGCCAGTTCACCAACGCCGGCGAACATATGCGACAAATCACCGGCGGCGTCATATCGGCCGCAAAAGATTCGACGAAGGGCAAGCTCTAAGAGCCGCGCTAGCGGCGACGTCCGATCGCGACACCGAACAGAAAGGCGACGAACAGGCTGGCCAGCGGTGCTTCGCGCGTGATCGCGCTGATGGTCGAGAGCGGCATTCCCGGTTGCCGTGCCGCCGTGATTGCGTCGCTGAGACGGCCGACCGCGGCCTGCAGCGCGTCGGACACTTCCGTCAGCGTGCGTGACACATCGGTCGCGGTATCAATGGCGCGTTCCGCCATGCCGGGCTGCGATGGTCCTGAGGTTTCATTCACAATTTGCAACTCACTCGATCGCTTGGCGTCCGCCGAGCGGCGGCTGACGTTGCGACAATGCGTGGCCAGGCCAGTTGTTCCAGAAGGTACGTCCTCTGGCGGCCGCGTGGAACCTCTGTCGTCGCCGGGATTTGATTTGGTCGGAGGAAATCAAAAGTGGATTTCGGGATGGCGAAGGAACTGACTGAAGATCAATTGACCAGAAGCGGCGGCGCGCCGTTGAAGGTTGCGATTGGGGTCGCCATTTTCGGCGTGCTCGGCATGCTGATCGTTGACCATGGGCCATGGAACAAGCCGAAACTACAGCACGCGCTGATCGCCAACTACAGTACCACCGGCGAAGCCGCACGTGCAGCCGGCGCGCAGGTCCTGCCGACCGAACCGAAGCTTGAGGTGGAGCCTGAGCCGCCCATGCCAAAGCCGGTTCACCCGGCCAATCGGACGCCGCCGTGAAGCATCCCATTTGACATGCCACCGGCTTACCGGCATCAGGCGCTTCCGAACGCCAGTGCACGCTTACGAACGCGCCCCACCCGCAGCTAACACTGCAGACACCAGCAAGATCGGTGGATTGTCGCAGAACCGGCTGCCATGTTGGCGCATCGCTACCCAGTGAGCCGATCTATGATGGCTCGCCACATAGAACAAGACCAAAAGAATCGTGAGCGTAACAGCAGCGGAAAACGGCTCCTTGCGCTCCGTTGAGCCGCGGGTTGCGCCATCCAAGGCCGGCGGTTTCGTTTCGATATCGCTGCGCTCGATTTGAATCTGGGTTGCTTCGGCACTTGACGTGTCGGGCAAATCAGGTGCACGATAGCATCATCGCCGATATCGTAAAGCCCGCGCCGGAAACGGTCGCGGGCTTTTCACTTCATGGTCATTCAAGAGAGATTCAGCCAGGGCGGTTTCAAATTGTCGACGCCGCTTCGTCGAATCTTCCGGTATTTTTGACCGCTCGAAAATGGTTTGACATGTCGGGCAAATCACCGGCATAACGTCATCATCGCAAATTGCAAAGCCCGCACGGAGAAATCCGTCGCGGGCTTTTTGTTTGAAATTCTCGAATCGGACGGTGGCCGCACATCGACGCCACAACTCCCAACGCCCCCGCCCGGGCGTCGTAAGCGCGCCGCCGTCCGAACCTTCCATCACCACAGAATTGGCCGGCATGCGCGATGACGCCGGAAAATACCGCCTGATGATGAAAGCGAGGGATGCCGCCGCCGCAAGACCACTGCCGCCCGTCGTGCGGCCTGGCACGTCGCGTACACCTTCGGAACGGCAGCAGGCGGATCTGCGGACGCTTAGCGCTAAACTCTCAAGCTCCGGCGACATCAAGGATGCGGTGGCGCTCTATCACGCGCGGAAGTCCGGCAGCCGCTGAGAAGTCACGCAGACAGGAACGGCGAGGGATCTGCACAAAAATCCTGAAATTATGCGCGCAAATTCCAGGCTCTGTTCACGAATAATCCCCGCGACAGCCGCAGCTTCATAAGACAGAGGGCCAACATAAAGAAAATCTTTCGTGCCTATCGCGGACAAGGCCGGCTCGATGAACCTGGCCCAGATCGCGGGCGAGTCTACCACCCCTTCACGTACGCGCAGCTGAAAGCTGCTTGCCAGAAAGAACTTGTTCATCCCGGGAGCATACCGCCCGGATTGCCGCGGAGCTTTACCGCCGCTCCACTCCTGCGATTAAAGAGGATCTTCGATATCTGGATCGAGCGAACACCAGCTAGGCGCGGGCGCCGGATCGGGCGCGGTGGTACCGCCTTTCGGCATCCAACCACGCGCCGCCTAGCGGGATCGCCGCCTGGATAGCCTTGATCGCGGGGTCGATCCCGCGAACCCGACGCAACCGCAATGAAGCGCACTGGGACGTCGGGCGTCAATCCCTCGCCGCAAAGGCTGCTGCCGCCTTGGGTCTTCTTCGGGTCGCCCTAGACGTGATCGTTCTCGTAGCTCCTGTGCGACATTCTCACTACGGAGTGTGACCGCGGTTGGGGCGAGAGGGGAGTCCGGGACGATAACTCGGGTTCTGTAAACTTGTGCCGTCGTTTCTAACGAAGACGGCGTTTTGCTTCAAAGGAAGAATGCAGATGGCAGATGACGATCGCGACTTCATCGAACGGGCAAATTCTGTGGCTGAAAAGCTCCATGGTGAGCCGATGGCAAGTGAAGAGATCGCGAAGAACTTCGCGCTCTACGGAGTGCAGAAGCGCGCGGCCGCTCTCGAAAGATTTGACATCGAATTGCAGGGCGAGATCGACTCCAGCCAGCATAGCCTGCGCCGTCGCGTGCAGTTGATGGCGCTGCGCAAGAAAATGGGTGGCATTCACGAGGCGCTGCGCAAGGCCAGGCGCTAACGTCCGATGCGTCCCACTATCAACCCGGTGCTCGCCGCGCTGGTGCGAGCCCGGATGCAGGCCGCGCCGATGTTCGCGAAATGGTGCGAACTGAACGGCCTGTCGCCTTGTCCCGCAGCGCCGGCGCAGGTTGCGCGGTTCGTGGTGGATTGTGCTCCGCTCGGCATCGAGCGGCTTTGGCCTGCGGTCCAGGACATATCTCGGCTGCATGTCTCGGCCGGCTTAGCCGACCCGACCCTCGGGGGCGCGGCAGCGGCCGCTATCAGCGATCTCGCCGGAAACGATCCGCCGCGCTCATGGCCGAACGACCGCAAGCCGCGTTTCAAATCGCTGCCATATGACTTGCAGGTCTATGTGGCAGCCCACGAGGCGCAACGCGAAAAGGCGCTGCGGCGGGCGCAGAACGAGGCAGCCAGCGCCAGGCACAAGCTGGCGGCATACCAGAAGAGCGAGACTCGCACCAATGAGGAGAGCAAATCCGATGAAAACGACACGCACCCCAACGCTTGAAGAGCGCATCAAACAGGTCAGGGCCGACATCGAGGCCATCATTGATGCGCGAGTAGATGTCGTAGCGAAGGAGAGTCCTGGCGTCCCGCCTGGCGTGATCCGCAATCTTCTGACGGCCCGCGCGCCGGCATGCCCCTGTGCGCAGTTTCTCGAGCTGAACAACAAGGCTTAGATGGCCACTTGCTGGAAACGGAGAAATTCGAAAATGACTCTCTATAAGTGGTCGCAAACGGCGGCCAGCAACGCGACTGCCGATACTTCGATCAACTGGCAGGAAGGGCAGTCGCCCTCCAGCGTGAACGACTCGGCGCGGGCGATGATGGCGTCGGTCGCCAAACATCGCGACGATATTGCAGGCGCGATTGTCACGGGCGGGGCAGCGACGGCGTACACGGTTTCGAGCTATCAGGTTTTCGACACGCTGGCGCGACTCAACGGCCAGATGATCGCGTTCACGCCGCACACTACGAACAGCGACACGGTAACGCTGAACGTTGACGGGCTCGGAGCGAAGCCTCTGCGCAGTGCACCAAATGTCGAGCTGGTTGCCGGAACGCTGGTGCAGGGCACGCCTTACACAGCGCTCTATAGCAACGCGGATGGCGCGTTCTATCTGCGGGGTTACTTTACTAGCCCATTCAACGTCCCGTTCTTGGGGGGAATGGATTATTGGGACACAATAGCGCCCAACAGCGCGTTCATTTTCCCGGCAGGGCAGGCGATTTCGCGAACGGTGTACGCTCGTGCGTTTGCGAGGTGGGGGACTACTTACGGCGTCGGCGACGGCTCGACCACGTTCAATGTTCCGGACAAAACCGGCCGCTTCTCGGCGATGAAAGAGGCGGCGGCTTCGCGGCTGACGTCAATCTACTTCGGCGGCAATTCGGCGAATATGGGCGCGGTCGGGGGAAACGAAAAAAACGCTCTTTCCAGCCTGAACCAACTGCCTCAGTTCACGCCATCGCTGCAATCTGGCAGCATTTCGGGCAATGCAGTATTGCCGGTGCAGGGCGCCTGGAATGGCGCCGGTTCGGTCGTTAGCGACAAAGTTTCTCAGGGCGCAAATAACGGCGGTCAATTTACCCTGAACGTGCCGTTCACCACGAACAGTGTTAGCCTCACGCTTAACGCTATTGGTTCGGCGACACCAAATTCATTTGCAACGTGCCCGCCAACGATCGTCTGCAATTATATAATTCGGATCATCTAGCCGCGGGCGGGGTTAGGCTCGCGATTGAGAGGCCGCGGCCGGGACAAATCCGGTTGCCAAGCCGGATCATTGGCTTTTCGTAAAGCTTCCAGCTCAATAGCGAGACGGCACAAATGATCGCGAAGCACGCTAACCTGACGGGCTCTTGTGACCATATCGGCAGCGTCAACTTGCTTACGATCGCGGATGCGATCAAAAAAACCAGCGGGTGAATGAGGTAGATCGAATAGGAGGCGTCCCCGACGCTGCAGCCAGCGGCCATCAGCCGGGATTTGGTGTCTCTGATGTTCGCGAACCCGACAATCAGAAAGAACAGCGCAATCGGCGCGAAGGGACGTTCGCCCGGATCGGCCATCAAAAACCACGCGAGGCCGGCGCCGATCGCGAGCGGGACAGCGGCACCGATCCGCGCAAGATATGGGCGTGCGAGGAACGCCAGCGCGCCAGCCAGAAATTCCGGGTGATACCTTGCGAAATTCCCGAGATACCAAGGCAGATTGAACGCATGGCCTGCTAAGGCCGACGCGGCTAGAAACGCGACAAGCCCGGCCGCGCCGAGGCGTGGAACGATAACCGCGGCGATGACATAGAACGCAATTTCATGTTGTAGCGTCCAGCCTACGTCATAGAACGGGAATTCTTTCGTTGGCAGAAGCGCCGCGGACCAAAGAAAATATCCTAGGGTCTCGTGTTCTCGCACCAAGCCGCGCCATAGCATCGCCGAAAGCGCAAACGCTGTCAGGGTCGCCAGCCAGAGCGGATATAAGCGAAAAATCCGATTTGTTAGAAACCTAGTCACATTGAACGCAGGGCGCGTCACCACAAGGCATATGACAAAGCCGCTGATGGCAAAAAACAGGTCAACCCCCAGAAATCCATAATCGCGCAAAATGCTTATCGGGTACGCGGTATTCGGCGGAAACCGAACGATGCCCACCCATGAGTGATAGTATACGACAGAAAGCGCCGCGACCGCGCGCGCGATTTGAAGCCCCGGCAGTTTATCTTGTTCCATTGCGCCCCCAAGCCGGGCAAATTTACCATCGCAATCCATGATCGAACAGCCCCGCACGCGGGAAAATCACTAACCGCCGCCTCTCATTGTCGGGCGGCTTTTTCATGGGCGCGATCTATGCGGCTAATGATTGGCGGACGGAATTGCACCGGGAAGCCACGATCAAAGGGAAACAAACCCAAGCCCCGCCCGCCAAACAAATTCACAACCGGCGCATGGTCAACCTGAGCACATGACAAATCTGATCCTTCTTACCGAATCGAACGCCAAGCGCTGGGCCGCCGCTAGGCTGACCCGCAATTTCACGCCCACTGCCCGTCACCTGGTCGCGCCCGCTGCCAAGGCCAGATACCAGGCCGTTTCTGCCAGGACCGGCGTGCCTTGGGCGGCAATTGCCGTCATCCACGAGCGCGAGTGCTCGCAGGATTGGACCGGGTCGTTAGCGCAAGGCGACCCCTGGAACAGGGTTTCTGTCCATGTACCTGCGGGCCGAGGACCGTTCAGGTCCTGGGAAGAGGCAGCAATCGACGCGCTCGTCAACTGCGCCCCTTATGCCGCGCGCAACAAGGACTGGAGTATTGGCCGGACGCTAGCCAAGCTCGAGCAGTATAACGGGCTTGGTTACGCCGCGCGAGGGAGGCCGTCGCCCTACATCTGGGCCGGCACCGACCAGTATCGATCCGGCAAGTATGTCCGCGACGGCGTCTACGATCCGAACGTCGTGGATGGCCAGCCTGGTTGCGCCGGCCTGCTGAAGACGATGATGGCGCTTGATCCCACTATCACGTTCACGGGGGCGACGATCACGCCGGTGATTTCCGTCAAGCCGATCCCGGCTGAAAAGCCTGCCGCGCCCTCGATTATCAATCCGTCGAAAGGCTCGATCGGGGCGTTCATCGCCAACATTTTCAACGTTATTTTCAGGAGGAAAGCATGATCAGCACATGGAACGAGGTCAAGGCATGGTTCAAGGATTCCGTGACGATCCTCTGGGCGCGTATCCAGTACATCGCCGGCATCGTCGGCGCAGGCCTCATCGCGGCCTTCTCGGGATACGACTTCACGCAGCTATCGAGCCTGGACGCGAAGTCGGCGTTCAAGATGCTGGCCTTTGCCGCGCTGGCCGGCGTTATCACTGAAGCCTGCCGCCGCCGGACGCTCTGACATGAAAATCGTGCTCGCCCTGCTGGCTTGGACGGCCGTGCTGGCCGGCGGATGGGTGATCTGGATGGCGAGCCAGCTCTATCAGGTCCGCCCCGGCGTGTTCGGAGCTGAAGGATTGGCGGTCGTGTTCGCGGTATGGATGATGCTGGAGGCGCGCAAATGTGGATGACCATCATCAGTTTCATCGGCGGCCCGGTCATCAAGGGTCTGATCGAAGGCTACAAAGCGAAGCTTGCTGCCGGCAACACCTCTGAAAGAATCGCGAGTGAGACGGCATCTGCCGAGATTGCCGCGCAGGTCTCCGAAACCAACGCGATCATGCAATATCGCGCGGCCGAAATCGGGCACTGGTACGAGCCCGACAAGCTGATGGGATATTTCGTGGCGATCTATTTCGGAAAGCTGTTGATCTGGGACAAGGTTCTTGGCCTTGGCGCAACCGATCCGCTCGCGGGCTTCGCGGCGATCACCTCGAATCTCGTGGTTTCGTTCTATTTCGCCAAGCGAGGTTTCGAGAACGTTGCGCGGATTATCAAGCGATGACCGGGATGCAGGCTGCGGATGTCAGGGCCATCGTCATCGAGACGCTGGCCGAACAGCAGAGGATTCGTCACGACGATATCGACGCAGTGGTTCTCAAAACCGTCGCAACGACACTGACTTCGTTTGGGATAGACGAGGATGATCGTAGAGAGCTTCGCGCTGATTTTCAGCACCTGCGGCGCTGGCGCAGAAGTGTCGAACAGGCACAGAGCTATACCTTCAAGGCCGTTGTCACGATGATTGTAACGGGATTCGTCGGTGCCGTGTGGCTCGGCATCAAGGCGACGCTCGGCAAATGATCTGTTGACCTGCCGCGCACAGATGAACTCGAATTCAGGTGCGACATGTATCGGATTCGCGAGGTTGACGGGACCGAGGACGATATTGCGGACACGCTTGCAGAACTTCATCAGTTGACGTTCCTTGACACTGCACCCGTTCCGCAATTCGATCAGGGGCACTGGTGGCTTGCGTTTTACGGAACCAAGCCGGTTGCTTTCGCCGGGCTCATTCCGTCGACGCACGTATTCAAAGCGGGCTATTTCTGCCGCGTTGGAGTGCTGGGCAAGCATTGCGGACGTCGGCTTCAGTTGCGCCTGATGCGAGCCATGGAGGCGCGTGCACGTCTGAGTGGCTGGTGCTCGATCGTGTCTGACACCACTGATAATGTCCACTCGGCCAACAACTTCATTCGCGCGGGCTACTGCCTGTTCATGCCAACGCATCCCTGGGCCTGGCCGAACACGCTTTATTGGCGCAAGGACATGAAATAGCGGCTCGGCATCTCCAGCCTCAAATGCCTCTACTCGCCCGGTGGCCTGTCGGCCGCCGGGCTCTTTTGCGTTTTTGGGACAACCTCTTGCGGCGGAGTAGCCATGCCTTCCGTGCGCCTTGATCATTGGCGGTCAGCCGGTAGACTGGCAAAGCTTGAGCGGTGCAAAACGACGGAGCAGGCGAGGAAACATATGACGGGAGGCGGCGGCAAGCCGGATGCAGGTTCGCCCGCGGGACCGGGTACGGACAGCTATGCCGCCATGGTTGCGCGTGCCAAGGCCCTGATTCCGGACTTGCGCGGTCGCGCTTCAAAGACGGAGGAGCTCCGCCGCCTACCGCCAGAGACCGAACGCGACTTGCATGACGCCGGATTGTTCCGGATCGTGCAGCCCAAGCGCGTCGGAGGTGCCGAGCTTGACTACGTCGCTCTGGTCGATTGCGCCGACGCGCTGGCGCAGGCGGATGCTTCCGTCGCGTGGAACTTCGCCAATCTCGCCAGCCACCACTGGATGCTGGGCATGTTTGACAAGTACGCGCAGGATGCCGTCTGGGGCAGGAATGCCGATGCGTTGATCGCCTCGTCCTTCATCTTTCCGGCAGGGCGGGCGCGAAGAGCTGAGGGGGGATACGTCCTGCGCGGTCATTGGCCGTTCTCCTCGGGTGTCGAGTCCTGCGACTGGAACATGCTTGCAGGCGTGGTGTCCTCGGAAGATGAGGCCGAGGGTGTCGAATATCGGATATTCCTGCTCAACCGCAGCGAATACAGGATCAACGACACCTGGAATGCGACGGGCCTGTGCGGTACCGGGTCGAACGATGTATGGGTCGAGGATCGCTTCGTTGCGGAGAACATGACCGTAGCAGTCAGCGATCTGACCGGCGGACCGACGCCCGGAAGTGCCATCAATCCAAACGCACTCTATGCACTACCGGTATTCACGCTTTTTCCTTACGTATTGTCGGGCGTCGGTTTGGGCAATGCGCAAGCCTGTCTCAATGACTACGTTGAGTTCGCGCGGCATCGGGCCTCGACCTACAATCGCGCCAAGCTCAGCGATCTGCAGACGACTCAAATCAAGATCGCGGAGGCCTCCGCCAAGATCGACGCGGCCAGGCTCGTGATGCGTACCAACTGCATCGATGCGATGGACGACGCGAGGCGCGGCTATGTTCCCGACCTTGCGGACAAGACGAGGTTGCGGCGGGACGGTGCCTTCGCGGTGAACCTCTGCACCGAAGCGGTTTCGCTGTTGTTCGCGGCAAGTGGCGCACGCAGCCTGTTCACGTCAGGCGCGCTGCAGCGGCAATTCCGAGATGCTCACGCCGTGAATTCGCACCTCGCATTCAATTTTGATGCGGCAGGAACCAACTATGGACGCGTGGCGCTTGGTCTGCCGTCCGAAAATTTGACGCTCTGAGGCCCGGCGGATGTCTGATGCACCCAAACATCCGGCCGATCCGGCCAATGAACTTGCCAGCGACAACTCGGCGATTGACCCACGCGATTTTCGCAATGCCCTTGGCGCATTCGCCACCGGCGTCACCATCGTCACGGCAATGGCCGCGGATGGAAGGCCGTACGGCGTGACCTGCAACTCCTTTGCTTCAGTATCGCTCAATCCGCCGCTGGTGTTGTGGAGTCTCGGGATGTTTTCGCAGGGGCTTACAATCTTCCAGAACGCCAGCCATTTTACGGTCAACGTTCTCGGAGCCTCTCAGCAGGCGCTGGCGTCGCAGTTTGCAAAGTCATCGGACGACAAGTTCGCCGGCGTGTGCTGGACGCCGGGGCTCGGCAACGCGCCGGTGTTGACCGATTGCGTCGCCAATTTCCAATGCCGCGCGGCCAATCGGTATTACGGTGGCGACCACATTATCTTCCTGGGCGCCGTTGAGGCCTATGCCTATAATCGGCAGGAACCCCTGCTGTTTGCGCGCGGTAGTTTCGGCCGGTTTATTGCTGAAAATGGCAATAAATCATCGTGAGCAACTGCCGAATCTCGCTGGGCCTTCGACGAATCTGCGGCAGACCGCAAATCTAGATCTTTGCCATCTCCGCGCGATACCAGTGGCCAATCTCGCTGGCCGTCATCAGCGCCACGCCGTCGTGACCCAGGACATAGTCGAGCAACGCCTCCAGATATTTGATGCGATGCGGCACGCCCGTGATATACGGGTGAACTGAGATCGCCATGATCCGCGCGTTCGATGCGCCTTCGAGATATAGCCGGTCGAACTGATCGGTGCAGCGTTTCAGGAACTGCTCGGAAGACAGATGCTGCAGCGCGTGGATGACGATGTCATTGGTTTCGACTGAATAGGGAATCGTGGTGATGGTGCCGTGAGGCGTGGCGATGTCCTGCGGCAGATCATCGATCACCCAGTCCGCGACATACTCGATGCCGTTGAGGCGCAGCAGATCGAGGGTTTCCTCTGTCTCCGTGAGACCGGGGCTTTCCCATGACCGCGGCGGCTTGCTTGCAAATTTCGAAATTGTCTCGACCGATCGTTTGATGGCATCCGCCTGGTTCTCGATCTTATGCATCGGCCCCTGCACGAAACCGTGGCCCATGAATTCAAAGCCGGCGTCGAGCGCGGCGGAAGCGACACGCGGGTAGGCGTTGCAGACGTTGGCATTGAGCGCCAACGTTACGGGTATTCTGCGCTCGGTCAGTGCCTTGAACTGTCGCCAGAAGCCGGCGCGCATCCCGTATTCGTGCCAGGACCAGTTCGGCACGTCTGGCAACAGCGGCTGGCCCATCGGCGGGCTCAACACGGTGCGAGGCATCGCGTTCTCGATCCGCCACTCCTCGACATTGAGGATGACCCATACCGCGAGTTTCTTGCCGCCGGGAAGCGTCAGCTTCGGTCGGTCGACTTGCGCTTGATAGGGAATGCGATCGCTCAGTGCCACGGCAAGCTCCCCCGCGGATTATTCGGCGGCTTTGGAACCGCTGGATGCGCCGGCATTGATCCTCGGCACTACCTTTTCAGCCATCAGGATCATTGACCGACGTCCCAGTTCGCGGTCTTTCCAGTCCTTGCCGGCATAGAGCAGCGTGCCGAAGGGGCCGGTCTCTTCCTGAAAAGCCAGCAGTTGATCCGCCACGCTTTCCGGCGTGCCATGAATGATCAGCTTGTCGCAGATCGACTCCAGCGTCACCTCATCGTCGGGCTGATCGCGACGCGTCTTGAACAGTTCTATACGGCCACCGCGCTTCAGCTTGGTGAACAGCGAGCGATAATAATAAACATAAGGCCCATTCGGATCGGTGGCGTAGGCCTTCGCTGTTGCTGCGTCCTTGGCGACGAACACGCTCTTGGCAACGCGCCAATTTGCTGTATCCGCAGGCCGGCCGGCGCGTTCGCATCCCTCTACGTATTTCGGCCAATGGCTTTTTACCCAGGCCGGCATCAGGAAATTCGCCGAGATTGGTTCCCAACCGCGGGCGGCGGCTTCCGTCACACCCTTTGAAAACGGCGCCACCGCAGTGACCACGATCGGCGGGTGCGGCCGCTGCAATGGGCGCGGAATGAAGCCCTGGCCGATGTCTTCGATCAGAGTTTTCTGAACCGATATATTCCAGAATTGGCCTTGCAGATTATAGGGCGGCTCGCCCGCCCAGATCTGAAGCACCTGATTGATCGCCTCCAGGAACATGGCATTCCTATCCGCCTCGAGATTGCCGAACACTTCCGCGTCTGATAGCAGGCCGCCGGGGCTGATGCCGAAGATAAGGCGTCCGTCGAGCATATGATCAAGCATCGCGATCGAGGCTGCAATCGCGGCCGGGTGAGCGTTCGGCATGTTGACGGTGCCGGTGCCGAGCTTGATCTGCCTGGTCGCCGCGGCGAGCCAGGCGATGAAGGCCATGCAGGAAGTGATATTCTCGGCCTTGTCGGTGACGTGCTCGCCGACATAGGCTTCGGTGAAGCCGAGTTCATCGGCCAGCAGGAAAGCCTCGCGATCCTCCTTGAGCGAAAGCCGCCAATCCTTATCGACAGGATGGATCGGCATCGTGAAGAACCCAAGCTTCATGGTCTGCTCTTCCCCAAGGCAGGCTTTTGGTTTGGACAGAACGTGCGTCGTTCGTCGCTCGAAAACAAGCTCAAAGTCGCAATTATCATCCGATAACAACTTGACCTTTGGCGGGCTCAGCCGTCTAATCCCGCGAAAATGCCGACAGTTGGCCGAGGAGGTCACGCCCAGAATGAAAGCCTCGGCTTTCGCTTACGCTCGCGCAACCAGCGTCGAAAATGCGCTGGATTTGCTGAGCGTGCATGGCGAAGCGGCCAAGCTATTGTCGGGCGGTCAGAGCCTGTTGCCGGCGATGAATCTGCGCCTGATCGCACCCGAACTCCTAGTCGATGTCAGCCAGTTGGTCGAGTTGCGCGGGATTGTGGTGAAGGAGGGAGTCGTCACCATCGGTGCACTGACACGTCACGCCGATCTCTTGAAGTCCCCCGAAATAGCAGCCCATGCGCCGTTGCTGATGGATGCGGTCGCCCATGTCGCCCATCCCGCGATCCGCAACCGCGGCACCATCGGGGGAAGCCTCGCGCATGCAGACCCAGCCTCCGAACTCCCGGCCTGCATGCTCACACTTGGCGCCACCATCATTGCCCGCGGTCCGAGCGGCGAGCGGCGGATTGCGGCAAACGAGTTCTTCGTTGGGATCTACGAAACTGCGCTTACGCCGCAGGAACTGCTGGTTGCCGTCGAGTTGCCGGTGACGCCAATAAACTCGACGCATTTCTTTCATGAGTTCGCCCGTCGGCATGGCGATTACGCCATCGTCGGCTTAGCGGCGCAGGCCTCCGTCAAGGATGGGGGCTTCGCCGATCTTCGCCTTGGCTTCTTTGCCGTCGGCGATCGCCCGTTGCTGGCTAACTCTGCAAGCAAGCTGGTCGACGTCGTCATCACGTCTGCGGTGTTGACTGAGGCAGCTTCCGCATTGGATGACGAACTCGATCCGCTGGAGGATCAACAGGCGACACCCGCTATGCGGCGACTTCTGGCGAAGGTCCTGCTGACACGTTGTGTATTCGCGCTGCTCGCCCGCCCTGATCTGTGCGCGGGAGTGTCAGCGTGACGGCTGCGGTTGCGATTTCGCTAAGTGTCAATGGGGAGCGTGTAGAGGCGAATGTACTGCCGCGCCTGAATCTGGCAGATTTTCTTCGCGAGCATCTCAAGCTGACCGGCACGCATGTCGGTTGCGAACATGGCGTGTGCGGCGCATGCACGGTGCGGGTCAATGGCGATATCGTCCGTTCCTGCCTGCTGCTTGCAGTACAGACGCACAATGCGACGGTAGAGACGATCGAGGGGTTGTCCGACAGCGGTGAGATTGCTGATTTGCAGTCTGCATTTCGAGAACGTAACGCACTGCAATGCGGCTTCTGTACGCCGGGAATGCTGATGGCGGCGCAGGATCTGCTGAAACAATCGCCGTCTCCGGATCGGGGACAGATCCGCGAACATCTTGCCGGCAACTATTGTCGCTGTACCGGCTACCAGGCAATCGTCGACGCCATCGAGAGCGCCGCGTGGGCACGCGCAGGGCGCCTGCCATGACATCAGACAAGGCAAATCCGGAAGCGCTTTCTGCGTTGGATCGCCCGAACTCCTACATTGGCAGGACAGTGCCGCGGCCGAACCTCGATCGGCTGATGCAGGGGCGCGGGCTCTACGTCAGCGATGTCGAGCTCCCGCGTATGGCGCATGTCGTGTTCCTACGCTCGCCGCATGCGCATGCGAGGATCATCAGCATCGATGCTTCGGCGGCCAAGCAGATGCCGGGAGTGATCGCCGTTGTTTCAGGCAGGGAGCTGTCGACTGTCATCACGCCGTGGGTCGGCGTGCTCTCGCATTTGAAGGGCCTCAAATCCGCGCCGCAAAGTGCTATCGCGGTCGACCGAGTGTGCTGGCAGGGTGAAGCGGTCGCGGCCGTGGTGGCGGCCAGCCGCGCACAGGCCGAGGACGCGGCAGAGCATGTTTTGGTTAAATATGAAGGACTGCACGCCGTAACGGACATGCGCACCGCGCTCGATCCGGCAACACCCGTGATCCATGCCTCCCTCGGCGACAATCTGGCCTTCGAACGCATTCACGATGCGGGCGCCGTCGATCAGGCTTTTGCCGAATCCGACGAAGTGGTCGACGCAGAGTTCGTTTTCGGACGGCACACCGGCGTGACGCTGGAACCCCGTGCGGTGGTAGCAGACTGGAACGTCGCAGAAGCCAGACTGACCATCTATCAAGGCACGCAGGCGCCGCATATGGTGCAGAATATTGCAGCACTCCATCTTGGCTTGAAAGAATCGCAGGTCCGCGTCGTCTGCAAGGACGTCGGCGGCTCCTTCGGTATCAAAGTCCATATCTATGCCGACGAGATGGCGACTTACGCACTATCCAAACTCCTGCGGCGTCCGGTTAAATTCGTCGCAGACCGGGTCGAGAGCTTCAACACCGACATTCATGCCCGCGACCATCGCTGCAAGGGAAAAATCGGCGTCAAGCGCGATGGCACCATCACGGCATTCGAGATCGACGATCTTACGGGCATCGGGCCTTATTCGATGTATCCGCGCACCAGCGCGATCGAGGCCAATCAGGTCGTCAATCTCGTCGGCGGGCCCTATGTGACCGGAAATTACCGTGCTCGTGCCCGCGTCGTATTCCAGAACAAGAACGTGATGTGCCAGTATCGAGCCGTTGGCCATCCGATCGCCTGCTCGGTGACGGAAGGCCTGGTCGACCTGGCAGCCATGAAGATTGGCTTGGATCCACTTGAAATCCGTCGCCGCAATCTGATTGCCGACAACGCCTACCCATGCGCCTCGCCATCAGGTCTGCGCTTCGAGCAATTGTCGCACCATGCGGCGCTCGCCAAGCTCGTCCAGATGATGGATTATGATGCGTTACGCGCTGAGCAGGCCGCCCTGCGAGTGAAGAACGTCCATCGTGGCATCGGCATTGCCAGCTTTATCGAAGTTACCAATCCCAGCGCGGCGTTTTATGGCGTAGGCGGTGCGAAGATATCCTCGCAGGATGGTGTCGCGGTGCGGCTTGACGCGCAGGGGTCAGTGATCTGTCAAACAAGTATCACCGAGCAGGGACAGGGATCGGAATCGCTCACTGCACAGATCGTTGGAAGCGTGCTCGGCGTCTCCATGGATCGCGTCCGTGTGATTTTGGGCGACACGGACAATACGCCGTATGGCGGGGGCACCTGGGCCTCGCGTGGTGCCGGCATTGGCGGCGAGGCCGCACTGCAGGCCACCAAGGTACTGCGCAAGAACATACTCGACATCGCAGCCGCCATCCTCCAGTCCACGCCGGGCGAGCTCGACATCGTCAACAACGCGGTAGTAAAGGTCGCCGATGGCGCGCCGCGGATCGATTTGAGCGAACTCGCGCGCATTGTCTATTTCCGCCCTGACACGCTGCCGCCCGGCGTTCAGCCGGAACTGATGGCGACCAGGCACTTTGTCCCGCGCGAATACCCCTTCGCCTTCACCAATGGCGTTCAGGCATCGTGGCTGGAGCTCGATACCGATACCGGTTTTGTGAAGCTGCTGAAGCATTGGGTGGTCGAGGATTGCGGCACGATTATCAACCCTCAACTGGTCGATGAGCAGATCAGGGGCGGCGTGGTGCAGGGGCTTGGTGCCGCGCTGTTCGAGAAATGCGTGTACGACGAACGTGGCCAGCTCACCAACGCCAATATGGCCGACTATCTGGTTCCGATGTCCGGTGAAATGCCGGACATCGATGTCGGGCACGTGGTTTCACCGACATTGGAATCGGAGCTGGGTGCAAAGGGCGCCGGGGAGGCCGGTACCGCAGGTGCGGCGGCCGCCGTTACCAATGCGGTCAACGACGCACTCAAGCCGTTTGGAGCAATCGTTACCGAGATTCCCCTCACGCCTCAGGTTATCCTGACCGCCCTGGGACGAATCTGATCCGAGCGCGATAACATCGATCAGGAAGAGCAGGGCGTCCTATCGACCGAGCTCAGCGCACCATGCAAACCGAATCCAATGAAGTCCTTTACGATGTGACTGACCATATCGCCGTCATCACGCTCAATGCATCCGAGCACATGAATACGATTTCAGGTCCCATGCTGAATGTTCTGATGCGGCTGCTCGTCAGGTCAACGAGGATGGGGACCATCGTTGTGTAATCCTCACAGGCAATGGGCGCGCATTTTGTGCCGGTTTGGATTTGCAGAAAGAGCGCAGCGGCGATGGTCTCAGTGCGGCTTCGTCATCGACCTTGCTTGACCTGCGAAATACGCCGTCGACCGTCCGGCAAGCGATGGACAAGCCGAGGATTTGCGCTGTGAATGGCGGGGCCGTAGGGTACGGCATAGATGCGGCGCTCGGCTGCGACATTCGCATCATGTTTTCAAGGCGGGCATTTGGCACATGGACCGCCAGAATCTCCTCACGCAAGCGAACACGCGCCCATCGTGCGTCGTCATCCCCGCGTGCAATTGATCGCAACGGGGCATGTCCATCGCGCGGCACTGACCATGTTTGCCGGCGTGCCGACCACGATCTGTCCCGCCCCGAACCGTGCCGTCGATCTCGATCTGGCTGAAGTGCGTGAAGCGCTTCCTTCAAGGTGGAGCCGCTGGCCTTCCACCCCCACAGCTGGTTTCCGGGCGAGGGATTCAGCACTATCGTTACCCATCAAGTCCCGGTAGGCACCTTCGGCGGCCTACACCCGTTTTTTTGGGCCAGATGGGAAGCTGTTGTAGCCGTGCGGCATTCCTCGGCAGGACCGCCGATTGCATAAGCTGAAGATCGGGCGCAATCTTTCCCAAAAGGCGGCCGCAACTCTAAGATTTGTGCCGCTCATACAAATGGGGGAAATGATGCGGCCGCTTTATCTGGTGATTCCAATGCTTGCCTTGCTTTTGAGCCATTATGCGATGGCGCAGGGGAGCTATCCGGACCGCCCCATCAAGATGATTGTGCCGCTGGCCGCGGCAAGTGCGGTCGACGTCGCTGCGCGGATCGTCACCCAGAAGATGGCCGACAATATGGGCCAGCAAGTCGTAATCCTGAACCAGCCGGGCGCTTCAGGGCTGATCGGGGCGGAGGCCGTCGCCCGCGCCGAACCTGATGGCTATACGATTGGTGGGTTCAATGACAGCATCATGACAATGGTGCCGAACCTGCAGTCCAAGATGCGCTGGGACATCCTGAAGGACTTCGAGCCCGTGTCGCTGGTTGCGACGGTGGAGTGGGGACTGGTTGCCAACAATCAGGCGAGCTTCAAGAACGCAGCAGATCTGATCGCGGCCGCGAAGGCGACGCCCGGCAAGATCGATTATGGCTCGGGCGGGCCGGGAAGCCCACAGCATCTGGCGATGGCAATGTTTGCGTCGGCCGCCGGCATATCGTTGACGCATGTGCCTTATAAGGGGGCCACCCAGGCTGCAACCGACATCGCCGCCGGCCAGATTCCTGTAGGTTTCCAGGGCTTGGGCACGGTCGCAACGCTCGTGCGTGGCGGCCAACTCAAGCTGATCGGGGTAACCACCGAGAAGAGATTGTCGCAATTCCCTGACGTGCCGACCGTCTCGGAATCCGGTCTGCCCGGCTTCTTCTTCAATTCATGGTTCGCAATTCTTGCTCCCGCCCGTACCCCGAAGGATATTGTTGTCCGCCTGAACGCCGAGGTGCTGAAGGCGGTTGGCGATCCTGATGTGCGCCGCAAGCTTGAAGAGCTGGGTTTCGCCGTGCGCGGCAGTTCAGCGGAAGAGCTGCGCGCCATGACGCACGATCAGCTCGAGAAGTATGAGCGCGTGATCAGGGAAACGGGAATCGCCAAGGAATAGTTGCCGACCGATGCACCACAGCGCCAGGGTCGGCAGCCTATCTCGTAATCAGTAGCAGGCGTAACGGCGGCCGTTGCGGCCGACATGGGAACAAGAGGCGATTCACTCAATCAAGCCCATCCTTATTCCAACATCATATTCGGCGGTTCAATTAGTCTCTGGCTTCTCGGAGGCATCACTGCAATCGTGCGCGGCACCGGCGACATGAAGACGCCGGCACGAATTGCCATTTTTCGAGCCGGTGCCGCGCTGCCACTATTTGGAATACTGATTTTTGGATGGGGGCCGGTCCCTGGATTTGGGATAGCCGGCGCCGCAGCCGCAATGCTGATCTACTACACCCTTGGCGTCGTCGGGCTGTTCGTTCATTTGCAGTCCATCAAGAGTCCTATCCATCTCACCTGTTCCGCCTTCCGGTCACGGTAGCAGCTCTTCTCGGGTATTCTGAAAGTAGCGTTGCTCTCGTCGCTGCAGATACTGGTTTCCAATGTCGCGCCGATCGCAATAAAGGCCTATGTCGCCCACTTCGGTACTGAGGCGCTGGCTGGCTATGGCTTGGCTGCTGGCGTCGAGCTTCTTATTTCTTCCACGGCACTCGCCATCGGCGTAGGAACGACGACAATGATGGGGACCTGTGTTGGCGCTGGCCTCGAGGCGCGCGCACATCGTGTCACGCTTGTTTCTTGTTTGCTGGGAGCGGCTATCTTTGCTGCGATCGGACTCGGAGTTGCGCTTTCGGAAGATCGATCGCAGGTCTTTTTACACAAGTTGGACAAGTTGTCTTTGCGGAATCCAGCTATTTCTACGCGACGGGCCTGTTTTTCATGGCCGCGTTTGTGATTCTGTTTTCGGCCTATCACGGATGGGGATGGGCGATGCCTCCGCTGCTTGCCGTTGGGGTTGCGATCGTTTGGCCGGCGGACGGATGC
Source organism: Bradyrhizobium australiense (assembly GCF_013114825.1). Lineage (GTDB taxonomy): Bacteria > Pseudomonadota > Alphaproteobacteria > Rhizobiales > Xanthobacteraceae > Bradyrhizobium > Bradyrhizobium australiense. Next base: position 246,461 of record NZ_JAAVLX010000011.1, read on the forward strand.
TGCAGCAGCAAGCGGCTAGACTCGACTTTTTATACTATCTTGTTGCAGGTTCCACGGTTATTGGCCGCGTTGACGCTCGGCATCATCTTCGCCTTCCGGCCGCCAAATCGACGCGTTTTGATGCTTTCCGGTTGAAAAGCCGGCCCGCGTTGATTACGGAAGGGCTGCAATCCCGTGTTCCCTGGAGTTTGACTGTCGTGCCTCAACGAAGGACGGGTGAAGCTCACGAATTTTCGAACGGCAAACTGTCGGTGCTGCGCAAGCACCCGTTTTTTGCCGACCTCGAGCCCGCGGCGTTCGAGCAGCTCTGCCGCTATGCCAAACATTCCACGTTGAAGCGGGGCGCCACGCTGTTCTCCAAGGGGGACCCCGGCAACAGCCTTTACGCAGTGATTTCGGGTACGGTGAAGATGAGTATTTCCTCGCCCGATGGTCGCAGCGCGATCCTGAACATCATCGAGCCTGGAGAAATCTTCGGCGAAATCGCACTGCTCGACGGCGGGGCTCGCTCGGCCGACGCCATCGCAAACTCCAATTGCGAGCTATTCGTCATTGATAGGCGCGAATTCATCCCCTTCGTGAAGGAGCAGCCAGGGCTGGCTATGAAGTTCATCGAGTTGCTCTGCGGGCGGTTGCGGTGGACCAGCGATCAGGTCGAGCAGATCATCCTGCAGAATTTGCCCGGGCGGCTGGCCAGCGCGTTGCTTCGCTTGTCCGAAAAACACAAACCTGCACAGCAGGGTCGAACCATCGCGATCACCCAGCAGGAGATCAGCGAGATGGTTGGCATGACCCGGGAGAGTATTAACAAGCAGTTGCGCGCCTGGGCGACCCGCGATTGGGTACGCCTCGAGCACGGTGCCATCGTCGTGCTGAATGCAGAGGCGCTTCGTGATCTGGCCGAAGCGGGATCCGGAAGCGAAGGCGAATAGGCCGTTCATTTTCCTTCACAGGTCGAACACCGCAACGGCGCGGATCGGCGACGCCGTCCCGCCGCGCCACTTCATCGGCAGGCCGATGAAGGTGAACTGGCCGCGGCCAAGCAGCGCTTCGAGATTGCACAGGCTCTCGATATGGGTGATGTCGAGCTCGAGGCAGGCCTTGTGCACGAGGGCATTCACTTTGCCCTCCGGTCCCGGCCGCATCGAATCGATGCCGAAATGCACGACGCTCTGCTCAGCCAGCCATTCGGTAGCGGCGACGTTCACGCCGGAATTGTCGGTCGAATATTCCTTGCGGGGAAATGTCCGTTCGTGGTGACCGGTACAGAGCAGGACGGTGCCGCCCTTCGGCACCGGCACGCCGGCCTTCACCACCGCCGCCTCCAGGTCGGCGGGCGTAATCTCGGCGCGCGGTGCGATGTGGCGCAGGTCGATGCAGATGCCCGGTACGATGCATTTTTCCAGCGGATATTCATCGATTGATATACCGCTCTTGCCGAAATGTCGCGGCGCGTCGATGTGGGTGCCGGCGTGGTCCACCATGGAGATGAACATCGACGCCAGCCCGTGCACATTGCCCGACTCCGCAAAGGATTCTTCGTGGGTCTTCCAGACACCATGCATGACGGGAGGATGGCCCGGATAGCTCGGCGTGCGGTGATAGAGCTCTCGGCTAAGGTCGACGATCTTCACGCGGAATCTCCGTGACTCGAACTGCGTCTGTTAGAACCCGAACATCCTCGGCAGCGCCAGCGACAGCCAGGGCACATAGGTCACGATCATCAGCACCGTAAACATCACGTAGTAGAACGGCCAGATGCCGCGCATCACTTCATCGACCGAAACCTTGCCGATGGCGCAGCCGACGAACAGCGTCGTTCCTACCGGCGGCGTAAGCAGTCCGATGCCGAGGTTGAGCAGCATGACGATGCCGAAATGCACGGGATCGATGCCGAAGCTTTTCACCACCGGCAGCAGGATCGGGGTGCAGATCAGCAGCAGGGGCGCGAGATCGAGCGCCGTTCCCAGCACCAGCAGCATGATGTTCAACCACATCAGCAGCACGTATTTGTTGCTGGATATGGCGACGAAGAATTCGGTCATTTTCGCGGGCATCTGCATCAGGGCGGCGACGTAGCCGAAGCATGACGCTGTCGCCACCAGCGTCAGCACCATGGCGACGGTTTGCAGCGTCTTATAGACCAGCAACGGCAGCTCGGACCATTTGTAGTCGCGATAGATGAACATGGTGACGAAGAACGCCCAGACGCAAGCGACTGCGCCTGCCTCGATCGGCGTGAAGACGCCAGTCAGGATGCCGCCCAGCACGATGGCCAACGTTACGATCCCCCACGTCGCGTCGCCGAGCATCCTGACAGCCTGGCGGATCGGCACCGGCTCACCCTTCGGGTGTTTGTCGCGATAGGCGAAGAACAGGCAGAGCACCATCAGCGAGAAGCCGAGCAGTAGGCCAGGGAGCACGCCGGCCAGGAATAGGCTGGTGATCGACACCACGCCGCCGGTCGCCAGCGAATAAATCACGGAATTATGGCTCGGCGGGACGATAATGGCTTGCAGCGAGGCGCTGATGGTCACGTTGGTTGCGAAGACCCGCGGATAGCCTTTGTCGGCCATCTGCGGAATCATCACCGAGCCGATCGCGGACGTATCGGCGACCGACGATCCGGAGATGCCGCTCATGATCGTGGTCGCAAGGATATTTACCTGCGAGAGGCCGCCACGGATGCGCGTAAATCCAACGACCACGGCTGCAAAATCGACCAGCCGCTTGGCCATGCCGCCCTCGGCCATGATGGCGCCCGCCAGCACGAAGAAGGGGATGGTCAGCATCGAGACTTTTCCGACGCCGCTGGCAAATTGCTGCATGACCGCGCCGACCGGCAAATCGATCCAGAGCGCGCCGACGAGCGAAGACAGTGCCAGCGCGTAGGCGATCGGCATGCCGATCGCGAAGAACAAGCACATGCTGAGAAGCAGAACCGCGATATCCATGGCAATTACTCGACCGGTACGTGGGCGTCAGCGCCGTCGCGCGGCGGCGGGCCAATTGTCAGGCGTTCGATGACGAACAGGAGCATCATGGCGCCGCTGACCACGATCGGAAGATAGGTGATCCCGACCGAGAGCCATGGAAACTCATCCACCGAATTGTCCCAGGTGGTCTGAACGAGCCGGAGTCCCCAAACGACCATGAAAATTGCAATCACGCCCATCAATATTTCGCTGAGGAGCAGTGAGGCGCGGCGCAGCAGTGGCGGGAGCAAGTCGGTACCCACGGTCATATTCATGTGAATGCGCTGGCGATAGCAGTTGGCCGAACCGATGAAGGTGATGCCGACGGTGAGCAGCACAGCCATCGGCTCTGGCCATGACGAGGCGCTGTTGAGGATATACCGGGTATAGACAGCCCATGGGATAACCGCCGAGACCAGCACAAGCGCCACACACCCGATCACGGCGCCGGTCCAGTAAACCGTATCGTTCACACGCCGGAAAAGTCCGGCCGCAGAATTGGACATTTTGACCTCAGAGAATTACGGCGCTTCAAGTCGCAGTTCGGAAAAGTGGCCGGAACGGACGTCGCCCGGCCACCTCTGCTCGCGAGCCGTACCTATTGGACGGCTTCGATACGCTTGACCATCGCGGCGTACTTCGCGCCGTATTTGTCCCAGACCGGCTTGACCGCATCCTGGAACGGTTTCTTGTCGATATCGGTGATGATCTCGGTGCCGGCCGCTTTCATTTTTTCAATCGCGGCGTTCTCCGCTTCATACCAGAGCACGCGTTGCTCTTGCTGGGCTTCCTTCGCAAGTTTCTTGATCAGCGCCTGATCTTCCGGCGAAAGCTTCTGCCAGGAGATGCGCGAGAACACCAAAAGTTCTGGGATGATCAGGTGCTCGGTCATCGTGAAATACTTGGCCACCTGATAATGATTCTGCGCTATGAACGATGGCGGATTGTTCTCCGCGCCGTCTACCACGCCTGTCTGCATCGAGCTGAAAACCTGATCGAAGCCCAGCGCAACACCGTTGCCGCCCAGCGCATTCATGGTGTCGACGAAGAGCGGATTGCCCATCATGCGGACCTTGAGGCCCTTGAGATCGGCAATGGTCCGCACCGGCCGCTTGTTGTTGTAGACGTTGCGCGAGCCGGCGTTCATCCAGCACAGCGCGATCAGGCCGGTCTTTTCGTTCGTGGAAATCTTCGCCAGCAATTCGTCGCCGATCTCGCCATCGATGACTTTTTCCATATGTTTGGAGTTGCGGAAGACAAACGGCATGTTGAAGACGTTGACGTCGTCCACGACAGGGCCGACAGCGCCGACCGAAATACGGGCGATCTGCAGGGCGCCGAGCTGGGCCTGCTCGATCATTTCCTTTTCGCCGCCAAGCTGCATCGACGGGAACATCTGGATCGTCAGCCGGCCATTGGTCGCGGCCTCCAGCTTCTTGCCCATCCGGACCACGGCTTCGACCGTCGGATACCCCAGCGGATGAACGTCCGATGCTTTCAGCACCATTTTGGTTTGCGCAAATGCCGATGACAGCGGTGTCGCGGTTGCCATTGTGGCCCCGAGCCCTGCGCTAAACTTGATGAAGTCGCGGCGTTTCATGTTGTTCCTCCTGATGTTTGTTATCGTTTGTGGACTTTCCAGACTCTAGTCTCGTTCGTCGAAGTACTCCGGATTGATGTGTTGAGTAGCCGAGATGTTCTCGAGAAGGCTTTCGAGGTGAATTTCCATCGCCCGTCTTGCGCCCTCCGCATCATGCGCCTCGATGGCGGTCAGGACGGCCTCGTGTTCGACGATGACCTTTGCGATCCGACCGCGTTGGGGCAGGGTTAGCCGGCGATAGCGATCGACGTGAACCTTCACCTGCTGGATATATTTCCAGATACCAGGATAGCCGGCGACATCGGCGACTGCAGCATGAAACATTTCATCGGCCTGGTGGAACGTCTCGCTGTCTCCTGCGGCGCTCGCCTCGCGCTGTCGCTCCAGGATCGACCACAACGCCAGTATCTGACTCGATGTAGCACGTTCCGCCGCTAGCCGGGCGGTGGTTTCCTCCAGCGCCTTGCGGATGATGATGGCTTCTGGGAGTGCTGCGATCGGAATGCGCGAGACGAAGATGCCGGACTGGGGGTAGATCTCCAGCAGGCCTTCATCCGCTAGCCTGAGGATGGCCTCGCGAACGGGGGTTCGGCTGACGCCATAGGAGAGCGCGATTTGCGCTTCCGAGATGGCTTCGCCGGGGCGGCGCTGCAGCGAGACCAGTTCGGCCCGAAGATCGGAATAGATCCTGGACGCCGCCGTCGCCGCGCGCGGTCTGCCGCTGCGGCGCGTGCCGGCGGCAGTGCGGCGAACCGTTGGATCCGTCTTTTTCGATGCGCGAGTGGGCATGGCTGCTATCTCGATTGATATATTAGTATATGAATCGGTTTTGACAAATCAAAAATGGTGCCGCGCACAGATTTGATGCCGCGTACGGCTGCACAGGCTCATCTAAAGGTTGGATCAGTGAGTGGGCACCTATTTGGGGCCGCTGACGAAGCCGGCGCGTTTCCGCTGCTCGCGTTGTCCGGTGCCGATCACCAAATCGATCAAGTCCCGGGCTTGTTGCGGATGGGCGGCGGCAGTCGTGATGCCCGCGGTGTACATGGTTGCAAGCTTGCAGCCCGCTGGCAGCGAGCCGGACAACGTTACGCCTTTGGTGCTGATGATCTCGGTCGATTGCGTGCAGCCGATCGGGCGCCGCGCGTCAGATACGGCCAGTTCGCGCATCGCCGTCGCGCCATTCGGGAAAATCCTGAGTCGGGCAGCGACCTTATCGGCGATGCCGAGCTGCTGAAGGATATTTGCAACGTGAATTCCGGCCGTCGAGGCAGTGGTATCCGGCACGAATATCGCATCCGAGACGAGGAAAACGTCGCGCAAGCTGGCGGCATCCTTGGCTGCAGCCTGGGGATCGCCGGCGCGAACGGCGAGGGCGGTTTCGACCAGGCCGACATCGACTATCGAAGCGGCAATAACCAGCTTTTCCTGCGCCAGATTGGCGAGGAGTGCCGCGGTCAAGATGACGACGTCAGCCAGTGTGCCTTTGCGCAATTTGTCGGCCATGACGCCAACGGCGCCGAACTCAGCTGCGATATCGAATCCGGTACGGGTCTTGAAGGCCGGTGTCAGGCTTTCGACCAGACCCTGTGCCGCACCGCCGCTCAGGATATTCAGGCTGCTCATCAGCTCAATTCCATGGCGGTGATGATCCGGTCACGCGTGATCGGCAAATCGCGAACCCGCACGCCGAGCGCATCGAACACGGCATTGGCAATAGCCGCTGTAACCGGGCCGTGGGCAGCTTCGCCGGCGCCGACTGGATCCATGTCCGGCCGCTGGATGACTTCCACCTCGACGTCGGGCACTTCGCTGAAGCGCAGGATCGGATATTCCGTCCAGCTCGTGCTGGTGATGCGTTCTCGGTCAAAGCGCACGCGCTCCTTCAACACCCAGCTTGCAGCCTGAATGGCGCCGCCCTCGATCTGGTTGATGACGCCATCGGGATTGATCGCTTCACCGACATCGACCGCCAGCGTCAGCTTTCTGACGCTGATCTCCTCGGCGCTCTCGATCTCGGCGATCGCAGCGCAATAGGCGCCGGTGTTCTTGTAGCGGCCAAAGCCTATGCCGTGCCCAATGCCGGGCTGCTTCTCAGGTTTCCACCTCGCGCGCGTGGCCGCGGCACGGATGACGTCCTGGGCCCGCTGGTCCCGCAAGTGGCGCAGCCGGAACGCGACCGGATCCTCGCCGCGCTCAGCTGCGATTTCATCGAGCATGGATTCAATCGCAAACACATTGCCCTGTCCACCAAGCGTCCGCAGCGCGGAGGTGCGGATCGGCATGGTGGTCAGGCGGTGGCTTTCGATGCGCCACGATGGAAAATCATAGAGCGGGATCGAATTGCGATCGCCACCCCCGCCGTTGGCCTGCGGCGGATTGGTCGAGACCATGCGCGGAAACGGGTTCTCCAGTTCGAATGCTGCCAGCAAGGCGGGCTGAGCCGCGCGCCCCGGCCGCGCCGCATGCCCGTTGCTCCAGATCGAATGTCGCCAGCCGATGATTTCGCCCTGCGCATCAAGATCGGCCTCGATCCCGATCGCCATCGCTGCGCCAAACGGCGCATCCGACATTTCGCCCTGCCGTGACCATTGCACCCGCACCGGCCGGCCGCCGGCGTATTTGGCGAGCAGCACAGCATCGAGCGCAACGTCATCGGCGGCGTTATGGCCGTAGCAGCCGGCGCCTTCCAGATGCTCAACGGTGATGTTCTCGACCGGCAGCTTGAGAACCAGCGCCAGATCGGTGCGCAGGAGATAGACGCCTTGGCTGTGCGTCCAGACATGAACGCGCTCGCCGGCCCACTGCGCCATGGCACAGGATGGCGCGATCGATGCATGCGCAATATAGGGGCGGGTATATTGCCGCCGGATGGTCCGCGCCACCGCGGCGCCGGGTGCTGTGGCAGTTTTCCTACCGATAACGGTGGATTCGCACGGTTGCGCTTTGAGGAAGCTTGCCAGGTCGTCTTCGTCTGGCAGCGGCTCGCCATCGGACCAGGTCGCGCCCTTGCGCAATGCATTGAGGGCTGTCTCCGCACCATGCTCGGTTTCGGCGACGACGCCTGCAAAGCTGCCGTCGCGCACGATGGCAACGAGACCGGCCACCGCTTGGGCGCTATCCTCCTTCAACTCCCTGAGTTTCGCGCGCGCATGCTCCGGACGCAGCACGCGCCCGTGCAGCATTCCCGCCAGCGCGCGGTCATGGATGAATCGCGGCCGACCAAAAAGCTTATCCGGAATGTCGATCCGTTGGACCGAATGGCCAGCCAGCGTCCGGCTCGTTGCGATCTTGGGCTTAATGCCGGGCGTAGCGTCGCGATCGAGCGAGACCTCATCGGCAAGCTCCCAATAGCTGGTCCTAACATTGCCGGGGCCCGAAATCGTACCGTCCTCGATACCGAGAGCGTCGATACCGACGCCCAATCGTTCGGCTGCCTGCTGAAGGAATATCTGACGAACCTCGGCGCAGGCATGACGCAGGGCACGGCCCGATTGCTGGATCGAAAGGCTCCCCGATGTGACGCCCTCGTTGGGGCTGACGGCGGTCGACGCCCGGATCATCTGCACGCGAGAGAGATCGATATCGAGTTCGTCGGCGGCGATCTGCGCCAGCGCCGTCACGATGCCCTGTCCGATCTCCACCTTGCCCGGCGAGACCATCACCTGTCCGCTTCTCGAGAACTTCAGCCACGTCGACAGTTTCGGATTCGCGGCAAGGCTTACCGGCAATGCGGGCGGGGAAGGAGCGGGCGCCTGCTGGCTCATCCTGCCGCCATTTCTTCGGCCGCACGCAGCACCGCCCGCACCATGCGATTGTGCGAACCGCAACGGCAGAGATTGTGGTCGAGCGCTTGCTTCACCTCCCGGCTTGTCGGCGAGGGATTTCGCTTCAAGAGCGCCGCCGCGCTCATCAGGATGCCGGAAACGCAATAGCCGCATTGCAGAGCCTGCTCGGCGATAAAGGCGCGTTGCAGCGGATGCGGCCGCTCGCTCGTTCCCAGTCCCTCGATCGTGGTGACATCCTTGTCCGCCACCGACCACAGCGGCGTATCGCAGGCCGACACCGCGCGATCGCCGACGATGACGTTGCAGGCGCCGCATTCGCCGGCGCCGCAGCCGAAATGCGGTCCAGTCATGCCGAGCTGCCCGCGCAGGATATCCAGTAATGACCGGTCCGGATCGGCATCAACTTCCATTTCGGCGCCGTTGAGGCGAAATCGAACGCTAGGCATCAGGGCGAACCTTCTCTTGCGGCCTATTGCGGCGGCTTATCGAATTTCTTGACCACTTCCGCCCATTTCACAATATCGCCGCGCAGAAATTTGTCGAACTCGTCAGGCGTCATCGACATCGGAACCGCGCCCTGCTGGATCCAGAGCTTGACGATATTGGGCCGTTTCACCACCGCGTTCACCGCCGTATTAAGTTTGTCGATGATCGGCCTGGGCGTGCCCGCGGGCGCCATCAGGCCGAGCCAGATCGTCGCCTCATAACCTTGAATGCCGGCCTCGATCACCGTCGGCGCATTCGGCAGCACGGTCGATCGCGTTTTACCTGTCGTAGCCAGTGCGCGCACCTGATTTTCGGCGACGTTGGGGGCCATCGCCGGAACCGCGTCGATCATCATCTGGACCTGGCCGCCGATCACGCCGCTGCGCGCCTCGCCGCTGTTGCGGTAGGGCACATGGACGAGGTCAATGCCGGCCATGGCTTTGAACAGTTCGCCCGCCATGTGATACGGCGTGCCCTGGCCGGAGGAAGCGTAGTTCAACTTGCCGGGCTGCGACTTGGCGAGCGCGATGAATTCCTGCAACGTCTTCGCCTGCACGGAAGGGTGAACCACGATGACGAGGTCGGAATAATTCACCGGCGCGATCGGCGCGAGATCGCGCATCAGTTCGTATTTGCGCTGCGGCACCAGTGATTCATTCGCGGTCTGGGTGTTCGACATCATCAGCAGCGTATAGCCGTCCGGCGGCGACTTGACGGCTTCCTGCGTGCCGATCACGCCGCCGGCGCCGGTGCGGTTTTCGATCACGAAGGGCTGGCCGAGGGTCTCCTGCAGGATGCTGCCGATTTGCCGCGCGGTCACGTCGGCAGGCCCCCCGGCGCCGAAGGGAACAATCACTTTCACGGGACGCGAGGGATAGTCTTGCGATTGTGCTGGCGTATTTGGGAGCGATGTCGCGAGTAGAGCTGCAGCCAGCGCCAATGCGATCCTTGGGCTCGTCATCTCTCCATCCCTTGAATTGGTGTTTATTCTTGCCGCAAATCTATCTGCAACGCGAATGAGCTGTCGACGAAAGAGTCGCTGCGCGCCTTCGGAATAAAGGGTAATGTCCGGGGTACCGGACCCAGCAAGAACGAAGCCACCGGGAGAAAGCTCCGCAGAATGGGCCTGAAAGAAACGCAAACGGAAACGCCAATGAGGAATTCGATTTCGCGGCGCAAACTGCTCGCTGGCGCCGGCGCCGTTCTCGCAGGCGCAGCATTTTCCACGCGTGTGATGGCCGCTGCGCCGCCGCCGGAAGCGGTGACGCCGGCATTGATCGACGCGGCGAAGAAGGAAGGCAAGGTCATCTATTACACCTCGACCGATTTGCCGGTCGCGGAGAAGCTGGCGAAGGCGTTCGAGGCGAAATATCCGGGCATTGCGGTGCGGGTCGAGCGCACCGGCGCCGAGCGCGTGTTCCAGCGCATCGGCCAGGAATATTCCAGCAACATTCACGCTGTCGACGTGGTGAACTCATCCGATGCCGCGCATTTCATCGTCTGGAAGCGCGATGGCATTCTGGCGCCTTACGTGCCGGAAGACGTCGCCAAATTCTATCCGGTCGAGCACAAGGACCCCGACGGCCAGTTTGCGAGCTTCCGCGTCTGGCTCAGCATCATCGCCTACAACACCAATCTGGTGAAAGCGGAGGACGCGCCGAAGAGTTTTGCCGATCTGCTCGATCCCAAATGGAAGGGCAAGATCGTCAAGGCGCACCCGGGCTACAGCGGCACCATCATGACCGCAACCTATCAGATGCAGCGCGATCTCGGCTGGAGCTTCTTCGAAAAACTCGCCCGGCAGAACATCATGCAGGTGCAGTCGTCGGCCGATCCGCCGAAGAAGCTCGACCTTGGCGAGCGCGCGGTAATGGCCGATGGCAACGAATACAACATCTTCCAGATGAAGGAGGCAGGCCGTCCGGTCGAGCCGGTTTACGCCACGGAAGGATCGCCGTTGATTATCGGACCGAACGGCGTCTTCAAGGATGCACCCAATCCCAACGCAGCAAGGCTGTTCCAGTCGTTCAGCCTGAGCCGGGAGGCCCAGCAGCTCATCATCGATGTCGGCGGCCTCCGCTCGGTGCATTCTCAAACCGTCGAGAAGGCCGGTCGCAAGCCGCTCAAGGACATCAAGACCATGAAAGACGACGCGGCGGCAGTGGAGAAGGAAAGCGAGGCCATCAAGGCGCGCTACACAAAAATCTTCCGCGTTTGACCAGTATGGCCGCCTCCGGACTGCCCAGGATTTCGGTCGCCGAAACGCTTGCCGAAAAGATCGCTGCAGTCAGACCCGGCGCATTGCCGGTCGCAACCACGCGCAAATGCGAGGACCTGCTGATCGACGTGGTCGGCCTATGCGTCACCGCGCGCAACGAGGACTACGTCAGAAGCGCGCTGGCAGGCTGCGACGATGACGGTCTCTGCACGGCGATCGGGCATCAGCGCGCGCTGAACGCGGCCGGCGCTGCCTTTGTCAACGGTACTGCCGCGCATGGCGAGGATTTCGATGACACGTTCGAGGGCGGCCCGGTCCATGCCGGCGCGGTGATCGTGCCGGCGGTGCTTGCCACCTGCGAGCGGCATAATCCTGATGGTCCGATGGCGCTGATTGGGATCGCGGTGGGCACAGAAGTGCTCTGCCGGTTGAGTCTGGTGGTGCCGAAGGCGGTCCACAAGGCGGGCTTTCATCCGACGGCGATCTTCGGCGCCATGGGCGCGGCCGCAGGTGTCGGTGCAGCGCTTGGCCTCAATGCCAAGCAGATCGTCGATGCGCTCGGCATTGCCGGCAGCATGGCCGGAGGCATCATCGAATACCTCGCGGAAGGCGCCTGGACCAAACGGCTGCACGCCGGATGGGCGGCGCAATCAGGTATCCGTGCCGCATTGTTGGCGCGGGGAGGCTTCGTCGGTCCGCGCACGGTGTTCGAGGGTGTGCACGGCTTGTTTCATGGCTTCGCACACACCACGGAAGGTGACTACGCCGCGCTGACCGCCGATTTCGGAACGCGATGGGTCACGGATACACTGGCGTTCAAGCCCTATCCATGCGGGACGATGGCGCAGCCCTATATCGATTGCGCGCGCCGGTTGGCCGTACGTGGCGTAAGGCCGGAGGATGTCGCCGAGATCGTCTGCGAGGTCGCGGAGGGAACGGTGCACCGGCTGTGGGAGCCGCTGGCCGACAAGCGACGTCCGCGCAACGGCTATGCCGCAAAATTCGCCGTGCCTTATCTGCTGGCCACCGGCTTCGTCCATGACAGCGTTGGACTCGGCGCATTCACCGAAAACGCGATCAGTGATCAACGCGTGCTGGCGCTCGCCGCCAAGGTGAAATTTGTGATCGACCCGGACAATCCCTATCCGAACAATTACATCGGCCACATCCGCGCTACGCTCCGGGATGGCAGCGTGGTTGAAGAGCGGCAGCCGTACTTGCGCGGCGGTGCGCAGGAGCCGCTGATGCGGCAGGACGTGACCGACAAGTTTCTGCTCAACGCTAAGCATGGCGGCTGGAGCACTGCACAAAGCGAAGCGGCGTTGAAACTGATGGCGGGGCTGTATAATGGCCGCATCGATCTCTCCTCATTGCGCGGGTAGCGGCTCATGACCAAGGAACTCGCCGGCAAAGTCGCGGTCGTTACCGGCGCCGGCCGCAATATCGGCCGTGCGATCGCGCTGACGCTGGCGGAGGGCGGTGCGTCTATCGTCGTGAACGCGCGCAGCAACCGCGCCGAGGCCGACGCGGTCCTGCGCGAGATCGAGGCTGCCGGCGGCAAGGCGCTGGTCCATATCGGCGACGTCGCCGATGCTAACGCGGTGCAGGTGATGGCGGATGCCGCCGTCAAGCAATTCGGCCGTATCGATATTCTCGTCAACAACGCCGCGCTGCGGCGCGAAAAGCCATTCGCCGAGATGGACTATGCGGCATGGCGCGAAATCCTCGACGTGACCCTCGATGGCGCCTTCCACTGTGTGAAAGCCTGCCTGCCGGCGCTGCGGAAGTCCGGCGCGGGAACCATTGTCAACATTGGCGGCCTCAGCGCGCACACGGGGGCAAAAAATCGCGCGCATGTGGTGACGGCGAAGGCTGGCATCGTCGGCTTCACCCGCGCGCTGGCGCACGACCTCGCTGACGACGGCATCACCGTGAACTGTGTGGTTCCCGGCCTGATCGGCACGCCGCGGCCGAAGGATAAGCCGGAGCCGGCGCATCATTTGACGCATCAGACGATCGCCGGCAATCGGGGACTGCCGGAAGACGTCGCCGCAACCGTGCGTTTCCTATGTGGGGCAGGCGCGCGCTACATCAACGGCCAGGCGATCCACGCCAATGGCGGCGCCCATCTGGGCGCCTGACGCATGGCCAGCGGCCGTTTTTGCAGGCGTACTGCCGGACAAAGCCTCTCGGCGGCCGCGGCGTTTGATGTTACGTAGAAGCTCATGAACCAGCATGCCAAGGTCGATATCCGCCATTCCACCTGTCCGCACGATTGCCCGTCGGCCTGTGCGCTCGACATCGAAGTGATCGACGGTCGCTCGATCGGGCGGGTCAGAGGCTCCAAGCTGCAGACCTATACGGCGGGCGTGGTCTGCGCCAAGGTCGCGCGCTACGCCGAGCGCATTCATCACCCCGATCGACTGCTGTACCCGATGCGCCGCACCGGACCGAAAGGCTCCGGCCAGTTTGCGCGAATTTCCTGGGATAAGGCGCTGGACGAAATCGCTGCGCGCTTCGATCAGGCCGAGCGTGAATTCGGCGCTGAATCGGTTTGGCCCTACTACTATGCCGGCACCATGGGGCTCGTCATGCGCGACGGCATCAACCGCCTGGCGCATGTAAAAAAATATTCGCGCTTCTACTCGACGATCTGCGCCAACATCGCGCGCGTCGGCTTCGCGATCGGCACCGGCAAGATCGCCGGCGTTGATCCGCGCGAGATGGGCGTCTCCGATCTCGTCGTGATCTGGGGCACCAATCCGGTGAATACCCAGGTCAACGTGATGACGCATGCCTCGCGCGCCCGCAAGGAGCGCGGCGCCAAAATTGCGGCGATCGACGTCTACAACAACGACACCATGAAGCAGGCGGATATCAAGGTACTGCTCCGCCCCGGCACCGACGGCGCCTTCGCCTGCGGTGTTATGCATGTGCTGTTCCGCGAAGGTTACGCGGATCGCGCCTACATGGATCGTTATACCGACTGCCCCGACGAACTCGAGGCGCACCTGGCAACGCGCACGCCGGAATGGGCCTCGAAGATCTCGGGCGTCCCGGTCGAGGAGATCGAGGCGTTCGCGCGGCTGGTCGGCCAGACCAAGCGTACCTTCTTCCGCCTCGGCTATGGCTTTACCCGCAGCCGCAACGGCGCGGCTCAGATGCATGCCGCGCTTTGCATCCCCGCAGTGACGGGCGCCTGGCAGTACGAGGGCGGTGGCGCATTCTTCAACAATGCCGGGATCTGGAATTTCAACGAATCCATCATCGAGGGCCACGACGCGATCGATCCCACGACCCGTTGGCTCGATCAGTCCCAGATAGGGCGCATCCTGACCGGCGACGCCGGTGCCTTGAAAGGCGGCGGTCCGGTCAAGGCAATGCTGATTCAGAACACCAATCCGGTGACGGTCGCCCCCGAACAGGGGCTGGTGCGTCGGGGCTTTGCGCGCGAAGACCTGTTCGTCGCGGTGCACGAGCAGTTCATGACCGAGACGGCAGCCATGGCCGACATCGTGCTTCCGGCGACGATGTTCATGGAACATGACGATCTCTATTACGGCGGCGGCCACCAGCATATTTCGGTGGGCGCGAAGCTGATCGATCCGCCCGGCGAGTGCCGTTCTAACCATGAAGTGCTGCAAGGCCTCGGCCGTCGCCTCAAGGCCGTGCATCCCGGATTTGAGATGACGCCGCGCGAGCTGATCGACGCGACGCTGAAGAAGAGCGGCCACGGCGACATCGAGACGCTGGAAGCCGATCTGTGGCGCGATATCCAGCCGGATTTTCGTACTTCCCATTACCTTGACGGTTTTGCGCACCCGGACAAGAAGTTCCACTTCAAGGCCGATTGGGCGAATCCTCCGTCCGGGAAGCCCGGCCTGGGTCCGTGGGAGCAGATGCCGTCGCTGCCGGACCACTGGACGGTCATCGAGGAGGCGGATGAGGCGCATCCGTTCCGGCTCGCCACCAGTCCGTCGCGCAGCTTCCTCAATACCAGCTTCAACGAAACGCCGTCGTCGATCGCGCGCGAGGGCAGTCCGACCGTTATGATCCATCCCGAGGATGCCGCTTCACTCGGGATTGCCGACGGCGATGCTGTCACGCTTGGCAACACGCGCGGCGAAACGACGTTGACCGCGCGGCTATTCGACGGCGTGCGCCATGGCGTGCTGGTCGCGGAATCCATTCATCCCAACAAGGCCCATATCGGTGGCCGCGGCATCAACATGCTGACCGGAGCCGAAACGGTCGCGCCCGTCGGCGGCGCCGCGTTTCACGACAACAAGGTCTGGGTAAAAAGGGCGATGTCAGCCAGTGGGCGCAAGAGTTAGATCGCTCTTGCAGTCCATCGTCATCCTGCCGCAAATGCTTGCAAGCATTTGACGAAAAGGCGAGCGGGACAATGACCGACCACAACAGCATAATCTGCGAAAAGCGCGGGCAGGCGTTCTGGATCACCATCAACCGGCCGGACAAGCGCAATGCCATCAATGCCGACGTCGTCGCCGGCATCGCCCGCGGTTATCGCGACGCACATGACGACAAGGACGTGCGCGTCATCGTGCTGACCGGGGCGGGCGACAAGGCGTTTTGCGCCGGCGCCGATCTGCAGAACAGCGGTGCTGCTTTCGCGATGGATTATTCCCGGCCGAACGTCGACTACGCCGATCTGCTGCGGCTGTCGCAAAACGCCACCAAGCCCGCGATTGCGCGGGTGGGGGGCGTCTGCATGGCAGGCGGTATGGGGCTGTTGTGCATGACCGATATGGCGGTCGCCGCCGATCACGTGATTTTCGGTTTGCCCGAGGTGAAGGTCGGCGTGTTCCCGATGCAGGTGCTGAGCCTGCTGCAGTCGATCGCCCCGAAGCGGCTGGTCAGCGAGTGGTCGCTGACCGGTGAGCCGTTCGATGCCCGCGCGGCACAGGCCGCGGGGCTCCTGAACTACGTGGTGCCGGCGGCTGAGCTCGACGCCAAGGTCGATTGGCTGGTCAGCCGCATCGTCGACAAGTCGCCGACCGCGATCCGGCGCGGCAAATATGCGATGCGCGCCATCGCCTCGATGTCGTTCGACGAGAGCATCGCCTATACCGAAAGCCAGATTGCGCTATTGGCGATGACGGAAGACGCCAAGGAAGGCCTCAAGGCGTTCGGCGAGAAACGCAAACCATCCTGGCCGGGGCGCTGATTACCCCGCGTTCGCCTTCAGTCCGGCAGCTTCGATGCCCGCGATGGCGCAGATCTCGTCATTGTCGGAGGTGTCGCCGCTGACGCCGACGGCGCCGAGCAGACCGCTATCTCCATGGACCAGCACGCCGCCTGGCACCGGCACGAGGCGGCCTTGTGCCAGCGCATTCACGGCCCCGACGAAATAGGCCTGCTCCTGCGCGCGCTGAAACAAAGCCCGCGATCCCATGCCCATCGCGAGTGCGCCATAGGCCTTGCCGTGCGCGATCTCGGCCCGCATCAGGCTGGTGCCGTCCTGCGCCGCCGTGACCTTGACGCAGCCGCGGGCATCCAGAATGGTAATGACCAGGGGCTTCAGCTTCTTTTCGACGCCTTTGGCAAGCGCGGCATCGAGAATCCTGCGGGCTACGTCGAGGGTGAGTTCAGCCATAAGTGAATTCCTTTGCGATTGGCGGGATTAACGGTTGGATTGCGCGCTATCGAGGCTCATCGCGAGCACCCGGGCGACGTGCAGGGCTGCACGGTTCGTGCCATCCTTGATCTGATGGCGGCAGGAGGTGCCGTCGGCAACAATCAGCGTGGCGGTATCGGCTCGGCGTACAACCGGCAGCAGCGACAGCTCAGCCATCTCCATCGAGGCTTGATAGGTATCGGCACCGTAGCCGAATGCGCCGGCCATGCCACAGCAACTGGATTCGACGGTTTCGACGCCAAGATCGGGAATGAGGCGAAGCACCTTTTCGACCGGCTTGAACGCGCCGAATGATTTCTGATGGCAGTGGCCGTGAACCAGCGCTTTCGTCGGGATGGCGCCGAGCGGCAATTTCAGGCGGCCCGCTTCTGCCTCGCGCACCAGAAATTCCTCGAACAACAATGCGTGCGCGCTGACGCTTTTGGCGTCATTATCGGACCGCAGCGAAAGCAGTTCATCGCGCAGGGTCAGGAGACAGCTCGGCTCCAGCCCGATGATTGGCACACCGCGTGCGGCGAATGGCGCATAGGTGGCGACCAGCCGGTTCAATTCGCTGCGCGCCTGTTCGACCAGGCCCGCCGAAAGGAAGGTTCGCCCGCAGCACAGCGGCGGGGCACGATCCGTCGGACTCGGCAAGTGGACGCGGTATCCGGCTTCGACCAGAACGCGTAGCGCGGCGTCGAGATTCTCCCGCTCATAAGCGCGATTAAACGTGTCGGCGAACAGCACGACCTCGCAGCCATCTGCTGGACCGAGGGCCTCGGCACCGGGGCGGAACACATCGCGGCGGAATGCAGGCAGGGCGCGGTTCGCGCTGATGCCGGCAAACTTCTCGAACAGCTTGCGCAACAGCGGACTGTTGTTGCGCCAGTTGGCCAGCGGGGCAAAGCGGGCGGCCAAGCCGGCATAACGCGGCAGATAGCCGACCAGCCGGTCGCGTAGCGATAGCCCGTGGCTCGCCGCGCGTGCGGCCAGCACCTCGATCTTCATCTTGGCCATGTCGACGCCGGTCGGGCATTCATGACGGCAGGCCTTGCAGGAGACGCACAGCTTGAGCGTCTCCATCATTTCGTCGGAAGCCAGCGCGCCCGGACCCAACTGACCGGAAATTGCCAGCCGCAGCGTGTTGGCGCGGCCGCGCGTGACGTCCTTCTCGTTGCGGGTCGCGCGATAGGACGGGCACATCACGCCGCCCTCGAGCTTTCGGCAGGCGCCGTTGTTGTTGCACATCTCGACGGCACCCTGAAAGCCGCCGCCGGCGCCGGGATAAGCTGACCAGTCGAGCGCGGTCTTCACTTCGGTGACGCGATAATCCGGCCGATAACGGAACAGCGAACGGTCGTCCATTTTTGGCGCATCGATGATCTTGCCGGGATTGAGCAGATTGTCCGGATCGAAGCGCTGCTTGACCTCCCTGAAATCGGCAACGATCCGCGAGCCGAACATCGCCTCATGGAATTCGGAACGAACCAGTCCGTCGCCGTGTTCGCCGGAGTGCGAACCCTTGTACTCGCGCACGATCTCGAATGTCTCTTCGGCGATGGCGCGCATCGCCTCGACGTCCTTCTCAAGCTTCAAATTGAGGACGGGCCGCACATGCAGACAGCCTTCGGAGGCATGCGCATACATGGTGCCCCGCGTGCCGTGCTTGGCGAAGATGGCGTTGAGCCGCTCGGTATAGTCTGCAAGATGCGGCAGCGGCACCGCACAGTCCTCGACGAAGGAGACCGGCTTGCCTTCCTGCTTCATCGACATCATCACGTTGAGGCCGGAGGTGCGGAAATCCGCGATTGCCGTCTGCATCGCGGGTTCGATGACGTCGATCACACCGCCCCATTTGCGTTGCGGATGGTTCCAACCGAAGCCGAGGTCTGACATCAATTCGGAAAGCTGCTTCAGCTTTTGCAGATTGTCGGGCTGATCCTCTTCCGCAAATTCGACGATCAGCAGCGCGTCCGGATCGCCGCGCACGGTCGCCTCGATCACGGGCCTGAACATCGAAATATCGCGCCCGAGCGCGATCATCGTGCGATCAACCAGCTCCACGGCGATCGGCCGCAGCTTCACCAGATGCTGGGCTGCGTCCATCGCCTCATAGAAGCTGCCGAAATGGCACACGCCGAGCACCTTGTTGCGGATCACCGGCCACAGCTTGAGTTCGACCTGGGTGGTAAAGGCCAGCGTGCCTTCGGACCCGACCAGGAGATGCGCCATGTTGTTGGGCGCATTGCGCGGCACCAGCGCATCGAGATTGTAGCCGCCGACGCGGCGCTGCACCTTTGGAAACCGCTCCGATATTTCGTTTGCCTCGCGCTCGCCGAGATCAAGCATGTCCCGGAACAGGGCAAGCCCGCTCTGGGGCGAATTCACGCGCGCCAGATCCCGCGGCACCTCTCCGAAATGCAATAGCGTGCCGTTGGCCAGCGCCGCATCCATCGATCGCGTGTTGTCACGCATGGTGCCGTAACGCAGCGAGCGGCCGCCGCAGGAATTGTTGCCGGCCATGCCGCCGATGGTGGCGCGCGAGGCGGTCGAGACGTCGACCGGAAACCAGAGCCCGTGTTGTTTGAGCTGGCGGTTGAGATCGTCCAGCACGATGCCGGGCTCGACCACACAAATGCGGTCCTCGATATCGAGCGAGAGCAGGCGATTCAGGTGCTTTGAAAAATCGACGACGATTCCCTCGTTAACCGTCTGGCCGCATTGCGAGGTGCCGCCGCCCCGGGGCGTGACGATTCGGCCCGCGTCTCTCGCAATGGCGAGCGCCCGCAGCGCCTCGTCCATGGTCCGGGGAACCACCACGCCGAGCGGCAGGATCTGGTAGAACGAGGCATCGGTCGCATAGCGGCCGCGGTTAAAGGCGTCGAAGAAAACGTCGCCCGTGATCTCGCGGGCAAGGCGCGCGGCAAGCCTGCTGTTTTCCGCCGAATTTTTTGGTTTTTCGGCCCCTGTTGCCGCCATTACCTTGCTCTCTAGGATATCCGGCAGTGTCTTGCCTGCCGGGGTCCGGCTTGGCAAGGCAAAGCCCTGCTTCTTATGCATTGACGGCCCCCGCCCGTTGGGGGACAAGCCCGCCAAATAGTGATATTCGACCCTCGCGAAACCAAGGCAATACCGGGAAGGACACCCATGACCGTGCACACTGGAAGGCATTTTCTGCAGATTCCGGGACCGACCAACGTGCCGGACCGGGTGCTGCGCGCCATGGACATGCCGACCTTGGACCACCGGGGTCCCGAATTCGCGGAGGTCGGCCACGCCGTGCTGGCCGCCATGCAGCGGGTGTTTCGCACCAAGCAGCCGGTAATCATCTATCCATCGTCCGGCACGGGCGCCTGGGAGGCGGCCCTCGTCAATACGCTGCAGCCCGGCGACAAGGTTTTGATGGCGGAGACTGGGCAGTTTGCCGTGCTGTGGCGTGGTATCGCCGAGAAGTTCAAGCTCGAAGTGGACTTCATTCCCGGTGACTGGCGCCACGGCGCCGACCTCGAGCAGATCGAGGCGCGGCTGTCGGCCGACAAGGCGCACAAGATCAAGGCCGTGTGCGTGGTTCACAACGAGACCTCGACCGGCTGCGTCACCCATCCGCAGGACGTCCGCAAGATTCTCGACCGCGTCAACCATCCCGCGCTGCTGATGGTCGACACCATCTCGGGTCTCGGCTCGCTGGAATATGAGCACGACGCCTGGGGCATTGACGTGTCGGTCGCCGGGTCGCAGAAGGGCCTGATGTTGCCGCCGGGCCTCGGCTTCAATGCCGTGTCGGAAAAGGCGCTTGCGGTCGCGAAGGCCAATCCGGCGATGCGTTCCTATTGGGACTGGCAGGAAGTCATCGCCATCAACAAAGCAGGCACCTGGCCCTACACGCCGGCAACGAACCTGCTGTTTGGCTTGCGCGAAGCGGTCAAGATGCTCGAGGAGGAAGGGTTGGAGAACGTCTTCGCCCGCCATAAGCGCCACAGCGCCGCCACCCGCGCGGCGATCAAGGTGTGGGGGCTGGAAACGCAATGCCAGGAGCAGGGCGCGCATTCGCCCGCGCTGACCGGCGTCGTCATGCCGGAAGGCCATGACGCCGACAACTTCCGCAAGGTCGTGCTGGAAAATTTCGACATGTCGCTCGGCACTGGCCTCAACAAAATCAAGGGCAAGGTGTTCCGGATCGGCCATATCGGACACTTCAACGATCTCATGCTGATGGGCACGCTGTCGGGCGTCGAGATGGGTCTCGATCTCGCCAAGGTGCCGCACCGTGGCGGTGGCGTGCTGGCGGCGATGGAAGTGTTGAAGGGACGCGATGTCGTGGCGATGCCGAAGGCCGCCGTTGCCTGAAACGGTTCGACCGAAACAACAATAGAGAGAGCTGCGATGACCGCTCCGGTAGCTTCGACCGAAGACCTGATTTATTCCGTCGAGGACGGCATCGCCCGGCTGACGTTCAACCGTCCGCAGGCGCGCAATGCGTTGACCTTTGCCATGTACGAGCAGATGGCGGCGATCTGCGAGACAATCAACAACGACCGCTCGATCAAGGCGATGATTTTGACGGGCGCCGGCGATAAGGCCTTCGCGTCGGGCACCGACATCTCGCAGTTCCGCGCCTTCAAGACCGCGCAGGATGCGCTCGACTATGAGGCGCGGATCGACCGCGTGCTCGGCGCGCTGGAGGCATGCCGGGTGCCGACGATTGCGGCCATTGCCGGCGCCTGTACCGGCGGCGGCGCGGGCATCGCCGCATGCTGCGATATCCGCATTGGCACCGAGACGACGCGAATGGGATTTCCGATCGCGCGCACGCTCGGAAATTGCCTGTCGATGTCCAACATTTCCAGGCTGGTTGCGCTGGTCGGTCCGGCGCGGACCAAGGACCTGATCTTCAAGGCGCGGCTGGTCGAGGCACCGGAAGCGCTGGCGCTCGGGTTGCTCAATGAAGTGGTGCCGGATGTTGCGACATTGCAGCGCCGCGCAGACGAAACCGCAAAACTCGTCGCCAGCCATGCGCCGATCACGCTCGAAGTCACCAAGGAAGCGGTGCGCCGCATCCGGCGGACATTGACCCGTGATGAGGGCGAAGAGCTGATCCTGCGCGCCTATATGAGCGAAGATTTTCGCGAGGGCATGGACGCGTTCCTCAACAAGCGCTCGCCGAACTGGAAGGGCAAATAACCTTCGCTGTCGTGTGCGTGGTCTATCAAAGCGCGGGCTATCGACGAGCCCGCGCTTCTTTGCGCACGTCGCATACTCATGCGAAAGTCATACGCAGCGAGGTTGCGGTTCGGCTTGAACTCGCCCGCATTACCCCGCACAATGACGTGGCGGGAAGTGTAATTTGTCTAAATACAACAATTAGATAGGGATGAAACTCGTGGGACAGATCCTGAAAGCCGCGGCCGCCTTGACGGCCGTTCTCGCCAGCGCGCCTGCGTTTGCCGCCTGGGAGCCGACGAAGCCGGTGGAAATCGTGGTCGCAGCCGGCGCCGGCGGTGCCTCCGACCAGATGGCGCGGATGATGCAGGCGGCGATCCAGAAGAACAACCTGATGAAGCAGCCGATGGTGGTGTCGCTCAAGGGCGGGGCGTCCGGCGCCGAGGCGCTGATGTACATGAAGTCCAGCGAGGGCGATCCCAACAAGGTGCTGATCGCCTATTCCCTTATCTACATGCTGCCGCTCTCGGCGAAGATTCCGTTCAACTGGCGCGACCTAACGCCGGTGTCGGTGGTCGCCCTCGATCAGTTCGTGCTGTGGGACAATGCCGAGGGTCCGAAGACGGTGAAGGACTTTATCGCGGCCGCCAAGACGGCGAGCTCTCCGTTCAAGATGGGCGGCACCGGCTCCAAACGCGAGGACCATGTGCTCACCGTGTTCATGGAGCAGAAGACCGGCGCAAAATTCTCCTATCTGCCGTACAAGTCCGGCGGCGAGGCGGCGACACAGCTCGTCGGTAAGCACACCGAAGCCAACGTCAACAACCCTTCCGAGAATCTGGAAGTCTGGCGCGCCGGTCAGGTCCGCGCGCTCTGCGTGTTCGATAAGGAGCGCATCTCGTACAAGTCCAAGGTGACGGAGACGCAGTCCTGGAACGACGTTCCGACCTGCAAGGAAGAGGGCCTCGACGTGCAGTATCTGATGCTGCGCGCGATGTTCCTGCCCGGCAAGGTGACGCCAGAACAGCAGGCGTTCTATGTCGATTTGTTCCAGAGGGTGACGCAGACGGCGGAGTACAAGGACTACATGGAAAAGCAGGCGCTCAAGCCGATCTTCCTCACCGGCAAGGACATGCTGAAGTTCCTCGAGGAAGACGACAAGCTCAACTCGCAGCTCATGCAGGAAGCCGGCTTCGTCGCCAAATAGCGCTTCTGTCACTCCTCCGCGTGGCCGTATCCGGCCATGCGGAGGCGGACCTTCTCGATCTCCTCACTTGACAGAAGTGACGGCGTGCCGATCTGCAGGCAGCCGTGATATTGCCGCGCCAGCGTCTCGACTTCGACTGCGAGCCACATCGCCTTTGCCAGCGAAGGCCCGGTCGCGATCATGCCGTGATGTTCGAGCAGGCAGGCCATCCGTCCCTCCAGCGCGCGCAAAGCGTGTTCGGACAACTCCTGGGTGCCGAAGGTCGCATACGCCGCGCAGCGGATGCTGTCGCCGCCGGCGACCGCGACCATGTAGTGCACCGGGGGAATCTCCATGCCCATGATCGCCAGCATGGTCGAGTAGGGCGGATGGGCGTGTACGATCGCCTGCACCTCCGGCCGGGCCTTGAGGATGTCGCGGTGAAAGCGCCATTCGCTCGAAGGGCGCTGGGAGGGATCGTGGTTGCCGTCGAGGTGCATATAGACGATCTGCTCGGGCTTCATCGCCTCGTAGGGCGTGCTGGTTGGGGTGATCAGCATGCCATCGCGATGGCGCAGGCTAATATTGCCAGACGTTCCCTGGTTGATGCCGAGCGCGTTCATGCGCAGGCAGGCATCGATGATCGACTGGCGTCTCTCGCGGTCCTTCGTGGTCGGCATTTCGAACCCTCTGCAGCCCCGCGGACAATGCTTGATTATTGCGCCGCAGTATAGTCGAACATGTCTTTGAAACAGGTGACTGGGAGAAGTCATGACGCGCGCCGTGCTTGGCATCATCGGCGGATCCGGCATCTACGACCTGCCGGGGCTGGAGGATGTCCGCGAGGAGATCATCGAGAGCCCCTGGGGCGTGCCTTCCGCGCCACTGACGCGCGGCGTCATCGCCGGGCTGCCGGTCGCGTTCCTGCCACGGCATGGCAAAGGGCATGTGCTGTCGCCATCCGACATCAACTACCGCGCCAATATCGACGTGCTGAAGCGGGCAGGGGTCACCGACCTGGTTTCGCTGTCGGCCTGCGGCTCGTTCAAGGAGGAACTGCCGCCCGGCACGTTTGTGCTGGTCGATCAGTTCGTCGACCGCACCTACCGGCGCGAGAGTTCGTTCTTTGGCAAGGGTTGCGTCGCCCATGTCTCGATGGCCCATCCGGTCTCCCCGCGGCTGCACGAGCATCTGGCGGCAGCTGCCGAGGCCGAGGGGATCGCGGCGGTGCGGGGCGGCACCTATGTCTGCATGGAAGGTCCGCAGTTCTCCAGCCTCGCCGAGAGTATGATGTATAAGGCGCAGGGTCATTCGGTGATCGGCATGACCAACATGCCCGAGGCAAAACTCGCCCGCGAGGCCGAGATCTGCTACGCCAGCGTGGCGATGGTCACCGATTACGATTGCTGGCATCCTCATCATGAGGCGGTCACCGTGCAGGATATCATTCGCGTGTTGAACTCGAATGCCGGCAAGGCCAAGGCACTCGTTGCGCGTCTCGCCCGGGATTTCCCGCGCGAGCATGAGCCGTGCCCGATCGGCTCGGACAAGGCGCTCGATACCGCCTTGATCACGGCGCCGGAAGCGCGCGATGCAAAATTGCTCGCCAAGCTCGAAGCCGTGGCCGGAAGGGTGCTACGGTCGTGAGGATGTCTTCCAGCGGGCGCACGACGCGAAGGGTGTAGGACATGAAGGTCGACGGCCGGCATTTTCGCAGCATCTGGCTCGACGACGATGGCTGGACGGTCGGCGCGATCGATCAGCGCCGCCTGCCGCATGAATTCGTGGTGGCGCGCATAACAAGCGCCGCAGATGCAACCGAGGCTATCCGCTCCATGCTCGTGCGCGGCGCGCCGCTGATCGGCGCCACTGCGGCTTACGGCATGGCGCTTGCTATGCGGTCGGATGCTTCCGATACGTCGCTCGACCGCGCTTACGCCATGCTGCTCGCAGCACGGCCGACGGCAATCAACCTGAAATGGGCGCTCGATGAGATGGCGCGTTCGCTTCGACCGCTGCCGGCATCGGAACGCGTCGCGGCAGCCTACAGGCACGCCGGCGAGATCGCTGAGGAGGATGTCGCGATCAACCAGGGGATCGGCCGGCACGGTCTGGCATTGATCGAACAGATCGCGGCAACAAAGCAGCCGGGCGAGCCGATCAATATCCTGACCCATTGCAATGCCGGCTGGCTCGCGACGGTGGACTGGGGCACGGCCACGGCGCCGATCTACCTCGCCCATGATGGCGGCCTGAAGGTCCATGTCTGGGTCGACGAGACCCGGCCGCGCAACCAGGGCGCCTCGCTGACAGCTTGGGAACTCGGGCACCACGGCGTGCCGCACACGGTGATCCCCGACAACACCGGCGGCCATCTGATGCAGCACCACATGGTCGACCTCGCGATCGTCGGCACCGACCGGGTGACCGCCAATGGCGACGTCTGCAACAAGATCGGCACCTATCTGAAGGCGCTTGCCGCCCACGACAACGGCGTGCCGTTCTATGTTGCACTGCCGTCGCCCACCATCGATTTCAGCATCGACGACGGCATCCGGCAGATTCCGATCGAGCAGCGCGGTGCTGACGAAGTGGCTAGCATGACCGGCCGTACCGCCGACGGGCGCGTCGAAACCGTGCGCGTGGTTCCCGACGGCTCGCCGGTGGCCAACTACGCCTTCGACGTCACGCCGGCGCGGCTGGTGACGGGCTTGATCACCGAACGCGGCCTGCTGCGGCCCGAGCGTGCTGCACTTGCGAGCGCATTCCCGGAGCGCAGCGCTGGACATTGACGCCGGCGATGTCGGCACGTATCCCCGTTTAGGACTGTCGTACCGGGGGGCACCGTCTCCATGTCCAATACCGACATCGAAATCGTCGTCGAGGATCCGACCGCGCCGGAGGCGGACTCGCCTGAGATGGCGAGCGTTCGGGTGGTCGACGTGGTCGTCTCGCTCCTGCTGCTTGCGCTGGCGCTGACGCTCGGTTTTGACAACTGGCGGACGGGTGCCGGCTGGGAATCCACCGGTCCGCAGCCCGGCTATTTTCCGTTCTATCTGTCGATTATCCTCGGTGGCGCCAGCCTCTACGGCCTGGTTGCGGCGTTCCTGTCGCGCCGCGAAGCCTCCGAATCCTTCGTGACGCAAGCACAGCTTCGCCGCGTGCTGGCGGTCTTCGTGCCGACGGTTCTGTTCTGCCTCGCCACGCAATTCCTCGGGCTCTATGTCGCCAGCTTCCTTTTGATCTCCTGCTTCATGTGTCTGGTCGGCAAGATCGCATGGTGGAAGTCGCTGCTCACCGCCTTCGTGTTTACCGCTGCGATGTTCGTGACCTTCGACATCGCCTTCGACGTCATCATGCCAAAGGGCCCGCTCGAAGCGGCGCTCGGCCGCTAACCGGTCGGTGGGACACACGCCATGGAAGCCCTCGGCCTCTTGATGCACGGCTTCGCCGTGCTGTTGACCTGGAAGACGCTGCTGTTGATGATGACCGGGCTGGTGCTCGGCATTTTCGTCGGCGTGCTGCCCGGCCTCGGCGGCCCCAACGGCGTGGCGATCCTGTTGCCGCTGACGTTCACGATGGACCCGACTTCGGCGATCGTGATGCTGTCCTGCATCTACTGGGGTGCGCTGTTCGGCGGCGCCATCACCTCGATCCTGTTCAACATCCCCGGCGAAGCCTGGTCGGTCGCGACCACCTTCGACGGTTACCCGATGGCGCAGCAGGGCAGGGCGGCGGAAGCGCTGACGGCGGCCTTCACTTCGTCCTTCATCGGCTCGCTGGTCGCGGTGATGCTGATCACCTTCCTGGCGCCGATGATCTCGTCGTTCGCACTGAGATTCGGCCCGCCCGAATTCTTCGCGGTGTATCTGCTCACTTTCTGCTCTTTTGTCGGGCTCGGCCGTGAGGCCAAGCACAAGACTGTCATTTCGATGTCGCTCGGTCTCTTGCTCGCGGGCATCGGCATGGACACTGTGTCCGGCCAGTTGCGCATGACCTTCGGCTCGGCGGAGCTGCTGCGAGGCGTCAACTTCCTGGTTGCGGTGATCGGCCTGTTCGGTATCAGCGAGATCCTGCTGACGATGGAGGAGCGCCTGGCGCTGCGCGGCCACGCCGCCGCCATCTCCTTGCGCGTCGTGCTCTCGGTCTGGAAGGACCTGCCGAAATATTGGGTGACGCTGTTCCGCTCCTCCTTTATCGGTTGCTGGCTCGGCATCACGCCGGGCGGCGCGATTGCCGCGTCCTTCATGGGCTACAACCTCGCCAAGCGCTTCTCCAAGGACCAGGACAGCTTTGGCAAGGGACGCATCGAGGGCGTGTTCGCGCCGGAAACCGCGGCGCATGCGTCGGGCACCGCGGCGCTGCTGCCGATGCTCGCGCTCGGCATTCCGGGCTCGGGCACCGCGGCGATCCTGCTCGGCGGCTTGATGGTGTGGGGGCTCAATCCCGGGCCGCTGCTGTTCGTCGAGCACAAGGATTTCGTCTGGGGCCTGATTGCGTCGATGTATCTCGGCAACGTCGTCGGCCTCGTGCTGGTGCTGACGACGGTGCCGATCTTTGCTTCCGTCCTGCGGGTGCCGTTTGCGGCCGTGGCGCCGATGATCGTGGTGTCCTGCGCGATCGGCGCCTATGCGATCCAGAACGCGATGTTCGACATCTGGTTGATGCTGGGTTTCGGCGTCGTCGGCTACGTTTTCAAGAAGATCGGCATTCCGCTCGCGCCGTTCACGCTGGCGCTGGTGCTCGGCAACCGCGCCGAGGATGCGTTCCGCCTGTCGATGATCGGCGCCGGCGGCGACTTGAAGGTGTTCTGGTCGAACGGCCTGGTCGGCTCGATCACGACATTGGCGATCGTGTTGCTGTTCTGGCCCGTCATCGACAAGGCGTTCGGCAGCGTCACGCGCATGGTGCGGCCGGCGAAGGCGTAGCAAAACGGATCGGCCTTCCATCGTCATTGCGAGCCAACGAGTCGCGCGAATGCGCAAGGGCGCAGGAAGACCGGGTGCTTGTTGCACCCGCGGTCTCACCAGAGAGGCGCATGGAGAGCCTAAGATATTGATTAGGCGACAGTTCTCCTCATACCAGCGTCGGTCTGTCGGCATCCCCGCACATCATCGGGACAGCAACGGGCGGCCGCCACGCTTTCGGTACTTCGGAAAATCAGAAATATCAGTTGACCCGTCGGGCAAATCAGTGGTCTATAGGGCACCTTGGTTGCTTCCCAAGGAGATCCGCTTGATGTCCGATCAATCTTCGGAACTCGTCGAGATATCGAAGCTCAATGGCGAGTTCAGAAAAAACTACGGCAAGATATTGGGCGCTATCCTCTATCTGCGCTCCGTCAGCGCCGCGCGCGGCCGGTCGATCTTTTGGGGTGGTCTGTTTTTCGCGGTGTTTTCGGCGGCCTTAGCTTGGTTGGCGCGGCAGTGTTCAAGCTGGCTAGGCGTCGGTTAAGGGACCGAACAAGTGCCCCGGGTGTCTTGAAACTAACTATTCTGAAACGGGTGCGCAGCTTTTCGGAGAACCTAATCGTATTCCTGTCGGTGCGGATTGTTGGTACTAACAGATAATCGAGCAGGGTCGTGCTGCGGTCCGCTAGTCGCATCGCAACTATCCACCCATCGGGCAAGTTGCGGCGTTGGATAAACCAACGCGGTGCATAGTGATCTCGGGCCGGGTGCTCTATCTGCGCTATGCGAAAATAGATGTTGATCATCCCGTTTACTCGCAAGCCGTCGGCTAATCCATTGAGGACAACTTGTCCTCCCGCTTTCTCGATTTGTGTGGCAACCTGCGATTGGAGCTCAGACAACCGATGAAGCCACATGTGTCGGCTGTCCATATACTCGAAGTTCCGTTCGGGCAGATAACCAACCAATCTGTACGCATTACGCATGGTGCCAAAATGCGCCCTGTAGACATGGTGGCTCGGAAGATCAACCGTCTTGCTTATGATCCTCGGGGTAAGACGCCCCTCTTTCTTCAGTGTTCGGCGCAAGCGCGCCAACATCTCCCCTTCGGTTAAGCCATCGACGCGGCGCTCTGCTATGATCTTTCTTGCGGCAAGGAAATCATCCACCGAAACGATCGGCTCAATGCAGCCTTCGCTTCTGACCCACTTGTCGGAAGAATTTCTAACGCGTTTTGTTCCGAGCTTCGATGATAAGCGGTTGTAGATGATGTTTCCGATGTAGTTTTCGTTCCTGAGAATTCGCGTTATCTTGGGACCCGTCCAGCGTTCGCCAGAGCACGGAGGAATACTGTGTCGATTTAGCTCGCGGGCGAGAGCCTGCTCAGATTTCACGTCAAGGAACCGACGGAAGATCCACTTCACGACCGTGACTTCCTTCAACTCGCCCGGTTGTAACTTGACGTGATCCGTTTGGATGTACTTGCGATCTCCCTTTCTCAAAATTCCCTTCGGCTGGTGCTCTTCATCCACTAACACTCGCTGCAGAGCATACGGAGTGAGGCCACCTGACTTAAAGCCCATGCTTGCAAAGCGACAAGCTCCGGCGTGAACTTTCACCGAGAGCTCACGACTGTATTCGGCCGCCATCACTCTCTTGATGTTCTTGACGATGCTCGACACCATACAGCCGTCGTTCTCGAATTGCTCTGCGCAATACGACACTTTGATCCCAGCCTGTTTGCAGATGAACTCGTAGTAGGCGCTTTCGTCGGTGTCCTGAAATCGGCCCCATCGGCTAATGTCGTAGATTAGGATATGATCAAAGTCGGCGCGCTCGGACTGGACATCGTCAAGCAGTTGGATCAGGCCGAGTCGATTTTTCAGTTTAAGTCCGCTTTCACCTTCGTCGCGGTATGTTCGGACAATTGTGAGATTGTGCGTCTGGGCGTACGCCGCGATCACGACAGCCTGATTCTCGATTGAGTATCGCTGACGGTCGGTAGACATGCGGACATACTGCGCAGCGTGAAGCGCCCTTTGAGCTTTTGCCAGTTGCGTGTTGCGGCGGATGACGAGTGCGTTGCCCACGAGGCTTGCTCCCGGTCAATCTGTTGGAAAACATCCAATCCCTGAACCAGCTCCGGTGCAAGCAACTATCTCACTGGTTTTGCTTGATCTCGCCCTTTGGTTACGAGACAAGAGGCAAGAGGGGCGGACGTGCGGTACCTGTGGCTTGTTATTGTGGCGGTTGGTCTGTCGGGATGCATGGAAACAACCAATACTTCCTTCATCGGACCATCGGGGCGTCCGCCGCCGCAACGCGGCCGCCGCCGCGCGCGAAATTGCCGAGCCGCGGCATGATGCGCTGCGACCACGGCGTCGGCGCGTTCAACCGCGCCGGACAAGTCGTCGATTCGCTCCTCGCATCCGGCGAGGCTGTGGAACCCTTCCCGATTATCCCGTCATGATCGCTGGCATGCACGCCACAGATGAGATATCAGCGGGCGCGGGACGCCCCGCGAATCCCAATCGTATCCGCAGCCGGCCATTGGAATGACGCCTCTTTCGCAACTCACCCGTCGCAATTACCTGATCGCCGCGCATGATGGGTTGGCGACTGCGCTTGCGCTGCTCGCAAGCTTCTACCTGCGCTTCGACGGTGGCGAGGCTTTCTATGCCCGCCTACCGCTGCTGCTGAAGATCTTGCCGCTCTTCGTCGCCTTCAGCATCGTTATCTGCTACGTCTTCAATCTGACGACGACGAAATGGCGTTTCATTTCGCTTCCCGATGCACTGAACATCCTGCGCGTGGCGACCGTTCTGGCGGTAGCGCTCGTCGTGCTGGACTATGCCCTCATTTTCGACGAACCGACTGGCAAGGCGCCGGTGCTGTTCGGCCGTATCACCATCGTTCTCTACTGGTTTCTGCAGGTGTTCGCGCTGAGCGCGCTCCGCTTCGGCTATCGCTATTTCCGTTACACGCGGGTTCGCCGCCATGCCCAGACCGAAGGCGCGTCGGTGACCCTGGTGATCGGCCGCGCCGCCGACGCCGAGGTGCTGTTGCGCGCGATCGAGAGCGGCGCAGTCAAGCAGCTTTGGCCGGTTGGCGTACTGTCGCCGTCGGCCGCGGACCGCGGGCAGTCGATCCGCAACGTGCCGGTGCTGGGCGGGATCGACGACGTCGAGGACGTGGTCCGCGATTATGCCGGACGGGGAAAGCCGATTTCGCGGGTCGTCATGACGCCGTCGGCGTTCGAACCCGAGGCGCACCCCGAGGCGGTTCTGATGCGGGCCAAGCGGCTCGGCCTGTTCGTCAGCCGCCTGCCGTCGCTCGAAAGCGGCGACGTGCCGAGGCTGACCAATGTCGCCGTCGAAGACCTTTTGCTGCGGCCAAGCGAGAAGATCGACTACGTGCGGCTTGAAACGCTGGTGAAGGGCAAATCGGTGATCGTCACCGGCGGCGGCGGCTCGATCGGTTCGGAGATATGCGACCGCGTCGCGACCTTTGGTGCTGCGCGGCTATTGGTGATCGAGCACTCGGAACCGGCGCTTTACGCGGTTACGGAAGCGCTGACGGCACGCGCGGCCAATGCCGCCATCGAAGGCCGGATCGCCGACATCCGCGATCGCGACCGGATCATGGGCCTGATGCGGGAGTTCAAGCCTGATATCGTGTTCCATGCCGCAGCGCTGAAGCACGTGCCGATCCTCGAGCGCGATTGGAGCGAGGGCGTCAAGACCAACATCTTCGGTTCGGTCAACGTCGCCGACGCCGCGCAGGCGGCGGGCGCCGAAGCCATGGTGATGATCTCGACCGACAAGGCGATCGAGCCGGTCTCGATGCTGGGACTGACCAAGCGCTTCGCCGAAATGTATTGCCAGGCGTTCGACCACGACCTGATGATCCAGTCGGAGGGCAAGCCGCACATGAGGCTGATCTCGGTGCGGTTCGGCAACGTGCTGGCCTCGAACGGATCGGTGGTGCCGAAATTCAAGGCGCAGATCGAGGCCGGCGGTCCTGTCACGGTGACGCATCCGGACATGGTCCGCTACTTCATGACGATCCGCGAAGCCTGCGACCTCGTGCTGACCGCAGCCACGCACGCGCTGACGCCGGCGCGGCCCGACGTCTCCGTCTATGTTCTCAACATGGGACAGCCGGTCAAGATCGTGGAGCTTGCAGAGCGGATGATCCGCCTGTCCGGCCTCGAACCGGGCGTCGACATCGAGGTAGTATTCACCGGCATGCGGCCGGGCGAGCGGCTGAATGAGATCCTGTTCGCGAGCGAAGAGCCGCCGGTGGAAATTGGGGTTGCCGGCATCATGGCGGCCAAGCCGAACGAGCCGCCGATGCAGACCTTGCGCAAATGGCTCGCGGCGCTGGAGGAAGCGATTGCGCGAGATGACCGTTTCACCATCCGTGCGGTGCTCAAGGATGCCGTGCCCGAGTTCGGATCGCACGCCGCCTGATTTTTTTCCTGTGCCCGCCGGCCGTGCAGACCGCTTCGAAAGCTATCATGCAGAACTCCGGCAAAGTCGTCGTCGTCAGCCAGCACTATCCGCCGGATCCGAGCACGACGGCCGCGATCGTAGCGGCCATTTCGGAGCGCGTGGCGCAGGAAGCCGAGGTGCTGGTGCTGTCGGGCACCGCGGGCTCCGCTACCGCGGCATCCGCCGGCAGGGTGCATGTCATCGAGATCAAGAACCGGATGCCCGGCAAGGCGGCGCTGCTCAAGCGCGCGCTGGCCGAGCTCTTGTTCACGGCGCGGACGTTCGTGGCGATGCTGGCGAGGCTGCGGCGCGGCGATGTCACGCTCACCGTTCCGGCGCCCTTCATGCTACCTTACGCCTTCGCCGTCGCCGCAAAGCTGAAGGGCGCAAGATCGGTGCTGATCATGCACGATCTCTATCCCGACGTCCTCGTCATGGCAGGGCTGCTGAAGCCCAAATCGTTGCTGGCCAAGGCGATGCATGCCATGAACGCACCGATGTTTCGCGCGCTTGACGCCGTCGTCATCATCGGCCGCGATACCGAAAAGCTGTTGCTACGCTATGGCGGAATGACCCGGGACAAGATCCACTTCATTCCGAACTGGGCGACGCTTGCGCCCGGCGTTCGCCCAATCACGCCTGATAATCCTTTTCGCCGCGCGCTTTCCGCCCGTTACGTCGTCGGCCTGTCGGGCAATCTCGGCTTCACCCACGATTCCGTCGTCGTGTTCGAGGCCGCGCGCCTGTTGCGCGACAATAGCGATATCCACTTCCTGCTGTCGGGCTGGGGCGTGGGGTTCGACCAGTTGAAGTCCATGCAGGACGAAGTACGGCTTCCCAACGTCACATTGGTCGACCGCGTCGAGGACGAGCAGCTCGAGACGTTTTTGTCGGCTGCCAACGCCTGGATCATTCCGTATCGCAAGAACGTCGCCGGCGTATCGGTGCCGAGCCGGTTCTATAATCTCCTGGCGATCGGCCGCCCGGTGATCCTGGTTTCCGAAGCGGATGCCGAGGCGGCGTTGACGGTGACCGAGCACGATATCGGCTGGGTCGTGACGCCGGGCAGGGCAGATGAATTGGCCGACGTGATACGTCGCGCGGCAGGTTCGGACAACGCGCAGCGGGCCGAACGCGCGACCCAGATATCCAGGCGTTTCGATTTCAACGCGGCCATGGCCAGTTATTGCGAGCTAATCCGCGAGCTTGTTCAGAAAAGGCCCAATTAAGGCGCGGAAAACCCATGAGTAAATCCGTGTTTTCGCGAGGCGGATGAAGGAGACAGTTATCCGCAGCACGTCCGAACACGAAGTAAATTTAGAAATTTACAATAGCAATGAGAATCAGCATGCGGAGTATGTGACGAAAATAGATTCCCGGTTCGCGAGGTGGTCGCGCCCCAGAATGTAGGCCAATAGCACGCGTCGATGTACAGCAGTTGCCTCAAGCCGGCAGCAGCCTTTTCGGCAACCTGAACGCGAGACGGTACAGGGGCAGGCTGTCGATGATGCCGTGATCTTCGGTGGGAAGCGTTTTGCGCAGATGATGAAGGGCATCGCGGACGGCGGCTTCATCCAGTCCCTCGATCAGCAGCAGGGCAGCGAAGGAGTCATCCTTGCTTCGCATGCCTTTCTCGCTCGTCATGATCGAGGTGTGCGCGATGTCGGTGAGCAGAAGCCGCGCGGCAATGATCCGGTCGAGGCGAGTAAGACTAGCGACGAGTTCGGCAGCGTCCCAGGAGGGGACTGTGTCCAGACGCAACGGCGCGACGATGCCGCCTTGGCCGGTGCCCGCCGAGGCTGCGACACGGCCGCCGCCGCGCGCGAAGTTGCGGAGCCGGGGCATGATGCGTTGCGACCATGGCGTCGGCGCGTTCAGCCGCGCCAGATAGTCCGGCCCGCCGACGACGCGCTCGTCTTCAAGTTCGTAGAGGATGAAGTAACGGTTCACCGACGCGCACAGTGCGCGGAAGATGCGGCAGGCCAGGAAGCCGTTGATGCCGACGCGCTCGGCGGCGTGTTCGCGGGTGATCCAGTGCGCCCAGTCGGTTTCGTCCTGCGGCGTCAGATCGCTCCAGATCGCGAGATAACCGGATCCCTGCATGTCGGGCTTCCCTACTTTGGTCCGATGCGCATGGCGGCCGGAATGGCCGCGGGCAGTTGGCCGGCCCCCTGCAGTGCGGCCTGCATCGCTACGATGTAACCATAGGGGCCGAGGCCCGCGATCACGCCTTTCACGGCTGCCGAAAGCTTGGAATGCCGATGCAGCTCGTCGCGGGCATGAATGTTGGAGATGTGCACCTCGTAGATCGGCCCCTCGAAGATCTTCATGGCGTCGAACATCGCAATCGAGGTGAAGGAGTAGGCGGCGGGATTGATGATGAGGGCGTCGGCCGAAGTCCGCGCGGACTGGATCAGGTCGACCAGCTCGCCCTCGTGGTTGGATTGGTGAAACGCCAATTGCGTGCCGGTGAAGGCGGCGAACTCCTCGCACGAGGCCTTGATGGCATCGAGCGTGGTCGAGCCGTAGATGTGCGGCTCGCGGATGCCGAGCATGTTCAAATTTGGGCCATTGAGGATCATGATGCGCATGGAATGCCTTTCATGGGATTGGCGACAAGACAGTGTAGCGAATCGCGACGGCATGTCAGTCGGTGAACCATTTCGCCGGCACGGCGGTGGAGGCAGGGCGGATCTCTGAAGCGAGGCAGGAGCCTCACCGCGTCATTGCTAGCGCAAGCGAAGCAATCCATCGTGCCCGCAAGCCGAAAGATGGATTGCTTCGCGGAGCCTGTCATCCGGCGGCGCTTCGCGCCGACCGGGTGGCCCGCAACGACGGCGGAGGCCTACACCACCTTGCGCTGCCTGAGGTCCGCGATCTCGTCCTTGCCGAAGCCGAACTCCGTGAGCACCTCTTCCGTCTGCTCGCCGAATTCCGGCGGGCGCGCGGCCATCTTGCTTGGCGTGCGCGACAGCGTCACCGGCTGGCCGACGAGCTGGATGTGGCGGTTCTCATCGTTCGGCACATGTTGCGCGATGCCGAGGTGCTTGACCTGGGCATCCTCGAACATCTGGTCGATCGAGTAGATCGGGCCGCAGGGCACGCCGGCTTCGTTCAATTCCTTGACCCAGGTTTCCGTCGACTTTTTTTCGGTAAGTTTGCCGATCGCTTCGTTCAGCGCATCGCGGTTCTTGGAGCGCGCGGGCGCGGTGGCGTAATCGGGGTTGGTGATCAGCTCGGGGGCACCGATCGCTTGCGCGCAGCGTTCCCAGATCCGCCCGCCCGTGGTCGCGATGTTGATATAGCCGTCGGAGGTCTTGAAGACGCCGGTCGGGATCGAGGTCGGATGGTTGTTGCCGGCTTGCTTGGCGACTTCCTTCTCCATCAGCCAGCGCGAGGCCTGGAAATCCAGCATAAAGATCTGCGCCTGCAACAGCGAGGTTTGCACCCACTGACCCTCGCCGGAAACGTCGCGCTCCAGCAGCGCCGTGAGGATACCGAGGGCGCAGAACAGCCCGGCGGTGAGGTCGGCGACGGGAATGCCGACCCGCATCGGGCCCTGGCCCGGCGCGCCGGTGACCGACATCAGCCCGCCCATGCCTTGCGCGATCTGATCGAAGCCCGGCCGCTTGTGGTAGGGGCCATCCTGGCCGAAGCCGGAGATGCTGCCATAGACGAGGCGCGGGTTGACCTGGCGCAGGCTCTCATAATCGATGCCGAGCTTTGCCTTCACGTCGGGGCGGAAATTTTCGACCACCACGTCGGCCTTGGCGGCGAGGCGCTTGAACACTTCGAGGCCCTTCGGGTCCTTCAGGTTCAGCGTCATGGCCCGCTTGTTCCGGTGCAGATTCTGAAAATCCGAGCCATGGCGCGGGCCGCCCGGCTGCTCGCCGCCGCCATCCTCCAAGAGCGCGTCGATCTTGATGACGTTGGCGCCCCAGTCCGCCAACTGCCGAACGCAAGTCGGCCCGGACCGGACGCGGGTCAGATCGAGCACGGTGAAGCGGGAAAGGGCCTGCGAAGCGCGTGGGAAAGGCATTGAGAAACCTTGTTTTTTGGATTTCGCGTTGGGAGGGAGCAGCCCGATCCGACTTAAACAAATCTGGTGCCGATTTCCAACTGCTTGTTCCGGCGCCCGGCGAGGCCAATCGTTGGGAGCAGCAAGGTTCCTTTATTGGATCGGCGGGACGGCTAGCGCGAACAGCCGGAATCCGACCCCGCAAGACTACGGATGGGTGCCTGAGATTCTGCTTTTCGCCGTAATGCACCGTAAAGCAGACGCACGACAACGCCCGCCAGTAAACAAGCCTTAATGAAGGCGATTCTAGCCTTCCGTGTGCTTTTGCGATTCTCGCGCAACCGAACGACCTGCTGACAGGCCTGATCGATGAAGAAGAATGATCTGTTTTCCGATGAGATCTGGGCCTTCCAGCGGTTTGCGTCCGGGGCGGGCGTGGGCGCGCTTCATCATGACGGGGCGCACGACGAAGAGTTTGGCGACGACGGCGAGCCTTACCCGCTGGCCCTAGACGCCGCAGCCGTGTCCAGCGGCGAGGTATATGCCGCGAAGCCGGTCGCGTCGATCGCGACGCTCGCCAACTACCTCGTCAACGGTTTTTGGCAAGACAACAACAACATTGCCCATCACTGGGCTTCCAGCACCATCACCTTCAATATTAACGGCCTGAATTCGGCGGAGCAGTTCCTCGCGCTATCGGCGCTGCAGGCATGGTCTGACGTTGCCAATATCAGCTTCGTCCAAACTTCCGGCGCCGCGAACATCACGTTCACCCACAACGGCACGATGCAGGCCTACTCCAGTGGCCAGTGGTCCGGGAGCGGCGCGATCTCTTACCAGATCATCAACATCAGTACCGACTGGGTCACCACCGACGGCGGCGCCAACGACGGCAAGACTGGCATCGATAGCTACGCCTACCAGACCTACATCCACGAAATCGGCCATGCGCTCGGCCTCGGCCACCAGGGACCGTACAACGGCAGCGCGTCGTATTCGACCAATGCGATCTACGCCAACGACACCTGGCAATATTCGATCATGTCGTATTTCGGCGAACACAATTATTCCGGAAGTTCGTACCGCTACGTGGTCACGCCGCAGATGGCGGACATCTACGCCATGGCTTCGATCTACGGGGCGGCGACCTCGACCAGGATCGGCGATACTGTCTATGGCTTCAGCAGCAATGCGGGCGTGGTCTTCAATTTCGGCAACTACAGTTCGGCGCCGGCGCTGACGATCTATGACAGCGGCGGCAACGACACGCTCGATTGCTCCGGCTATTCGTCGGCCCAGACCATCGACCTGCACTCCGGCGCCTTCTCCTCGGTCGGCGGCCTCGTCAACAACATCGGGATCGCGCTCAACGCAATCATCGAGAAGGCGATCGGCGGCAGCGGCAATGACAAGCTGACAGCAAGCGACACGGGCTGTACGCTGACGGGCGGCGGCGGCAGCGATACGCTGATCGGTGGTGCCGGAAACGACAAGCTGATCGGCGGCTCCGGCATCGACACTCTGACCGGCGGCAGTAGCGGCGACACGTTCGTATTTCTGCTGGGTGAAAGCTCGGTCGCGAGCGGCCAGCATGACCGCATCACCGATTTTGTTTCAGGAGCGGACCGCATCGACCTCAGCGGTTTCGATGCGATCAGCAGCACCGGCAGCTACGATCAGTTCAAGTTCATCGCCACCACCGCCTTCCACGGTGTGGCCGGCGAACTCAACTATTTCTATAACAGCTCCGCCGGCATCACGACCCTGCAGGGCGATACCAACGGCGACGGGGTCGCCGATTTTGCGATCGACATTTCGGGCAACGTCATAATAAGCCTATCGGATTTGATCGGTGCCTACGCCATGCCCGTTGTCGTCGAATCCCTCGGTGCAACCACGCTGACCCAGTTGGGGAGCAGCTATTATCTCTATGTGAACGGCACAAGTACCGGCCCGTCGCTCAAATATCTCGGTACGAACATCTTGGCTGGCCAATTCGGAAACTGGATCCCGATCGGTGCGGAGGCGACGGCGAGCGGGTATCAGGTCGCCTGGAAGCTTGCGGGAGCTGATCAATACACGGTCTGGAGCACCGACACCAACGGCAATGACACGGTGAAATTGCTCGATTCCGTTTCGGGCGGCAGTGCCGCCCTGCAATCGATCGAGACGAGCTTTGCTCAAGACCTCAATGGTGACGGGGTGATCGGCGTTCCTAACGTCGTGATTGAGACATCGGGATCCACAAGTCTCGTCCAGACCGGCAATGTGTATCAGCTCAATCCGGTTGGCG
>NZ_JAAVLX010000012.1 GCF_013114825.1 Bradyrhizobium australiense
TCGTACTGAGTCAGACGGTCGCAGTCATTGAGGCTGAGAATCAAGTAATTGTGGAGATTCAATATTTGGCGCGCGGAGGGCCAGATGAATCTCGATCAGGGTGGAGATAGCGAAGCGCGGTTTGCGGAGTATGTAGCCGGACTTGGAAGCGTGATCGGTCACGTGGAGCGGACGAGACCGCTGCGCGACTATTGCATGGGTCTGATGCTGCCCGGGGAACGCAAAAGCGTTGAGCCGATGGCGGCGCGGACGGCTCCAGCGCGCACGGCGGCACAACACCAGTCGCTGCTGCACTTTGTCGGCGTCGCGACCTGGTCGGACGAGGACGTGCTGGCCAAGGTGCGCGAGATGGTGCTGCCGGCGATCGAGAAGAGCGGACCGATCGAGGCGTGGATCATCGATGACACGTCGTTCCCCAAGCAAGGCAAGCATTCGGTCGGCGTGCACCACCAATATTGCGGGCAGCTCGGCAAGCAGGCCAATTGCCAGGTGGCGGTGTCGCTGTCGGTTGCCAATCATGCCGCCAGCCTTCCGGTGGCCTATCGGCTGTACCTTCCGGAAGCCTGGACCAAGGATCGTGCCCGGCGGAAGAAGGCAGGCGTGCCGAAGCAGATCAAGTTCAAGACCAAGCCGCAGATCGCGCTGGAGCAAATCCGCTGGGCCTGCGAGAGCGGTCTGCCACGCGGCGTCGCGTTGATGGATGCGGCCTACGGCAGGGACGCGCGGCTGCGTGCAGGCATGACGGAATTGGGCGTGCCTTACGTGGTCGGCATCGTGCCGACCATCTTGATGTGGGCCCCTGGCAGCGGCCCGCGGCGCATGGACAAGCCGATGAACAACACTGGCCGCCGCGACGAGCCCGACTTGGTCTCGGCCAAGAAAGTGGCACTCGGTCTGCCGAAGCGGGCCTGGCGCACGGTGACGTGGCGCGAAGGCTCGGCCGACCA
This sequence comes from Bradyrhizobium australiense, assembly GCF_013114825.1. GTDB lineage: Bacteria > Pseudomonadota > Alphaproteobacteria > Rhizobiales > Xanthobacteraceae > Bradyrhizobium > Bradyrhizobium australiense. The sequence continues at coordinate 948 of NZ_JAAVLX010000012.1, forward strand.
GCTATCCTCGCGCTTTGCGCGGGTGCGCGTCCGGGTAGGCTACAACAAACTGATCCCCGAGAAGCTGTCGCCGGAGTGGCTGATGATCGAATGGCCGGAGGGTGAAGCAGAGCCGACCAAATACTGGCTCTCGACGCTGCCGGAGACCATCGGCTTCGAGCAGCTCGTCGATCTGGCCAAGCTGCGCTGGCGCATCGAGCGCGATTATCAGGAGCTCAAGCAGGAGGTCGGGCTTGGTCACTACGAAGGGCGCGGCTGGCGCGGCTTCCATCACCACGCAACCCTGTGCATCGCGGCTTACGGATTCCTCATCGCCGAGCAGGCGACGATTCCCCCCTCAGGACCACGTTCCACCGCGCCGGTCCAGATCCCTCCCTTACCCGACAATTATCGACCCAGAGGATCTGCCCTTGCGGCCTGAACGCCACGTCCCGAACTCGATCGCAACCATGCGTGTGCGGCTGAGCCGGGCCCTCAGCAAAATGATCATACGATGCCCGTGTTGCGGCGCCGTCGCAGCATCACGCACGCGCAGAAAAATCATGACGCAGTAAGAGCCATCCGAGCCCTTTGGGGCTGTCGCTCGGGCTGGCTCGGCTTCTTGTATCTGCACATCGAACCAGCCTAGGTCCCTTAGCTCGCGCGCTTTCTTTTCGGCTCCGTCCCGACTATCTCGCTTCAATACAATGCAGCTTGCACCATCGCGGGCAAAGATCAAATAGGCCATTCTTCAGTTTATATTTGGTCTGAGTCCGAGCGAAAAGAGGTCGCAGGCATTTTCGCGCTGCGGCCTTGGGCTTAAACAATCCGTTATAAAAACGCTCGATCCGCCTGCCCGATATTTCGGATACTGATCTCCGCAATAAGGACTGTGGAGTCATACTTTGCTGTTCCTGATGAGGAACAGAACGGTTGTTGCAGCACCGAGACAGATTAATGCAGAGCCCGTTTACCGTGGGGCTTATTTAACAAAGTGGCGTTCGGGAATGGTCATCGATCAGATGACATTTAACAAGATCATTCCGGCAACTGTACCGATGCGTGCGAGGTCGGCCCAATGGCGACGCCCTCGTGCGGCCGATCGCCAGATGCCGACCGTTGCGACGATATTGTAGGTCACTGTAAGTGCGTAGCCGCCACAAAGGCCGCTGCAGCGGCAAGTCCCCTTTCCAAAGGCGACGCAGGACGTTCATGTGGACCAATCCGGTATGGGACGGCAATGCCTCGAAGCCGAAAACGGCATGACGGTGTATCTGCGCATGTTAATGCGACCGGGCAGACTGCCGCCGACGACGCGTCTGCAAGATGCACTGAACGCCTGGGCGATTTTGCTAACCGCCTGCTCTTTTGCTGAGGGACTCAGAAAGGGCATAAGCGCCTGAAAGAAGCTTGTAACAACCACATGCCTTTTGCTCGAGACCCTTGCGTTCATGGATCTGCAAGACGCCACGCATCTTGCGAATTAACCTTTGTTCTTCGAATCGGATTAGCGTCTCGGTTACACCAGCGCGGCGCAACCCCAACGCGAACGAAAGGTAGTCATGGGTAATTGGAAGCACATGAGTGCCCAGAGCATCGCTCGCCAAACAGAGCCAGCTCGCGAGCCGCTGTTCGCGATCGTGCCGAATCCCGCACAATCCCGTCTGAGCGCAATGCAAGGTCAGCGCTTGAACGTACCGAAAAAGATGTTCTCGGATTTCAGGACGCTCCTTCGTCACCCGACGCAAATCCTCGACACGGATCCTGTGCGCACTTCCGGGAAAGAGCACAACAGATTGGTGTGTCGAAATATGCCCTACCACTAAGAGCGAAGCGCCGACCGCACCCCAATGTCCTATCACCGCCGATTCAAGGATGCTTTCCGCCGCGACAATTCTCAGCGAGACGAGGCCCGACTCGATAAAATAGACGTAATCAAGATGCTTTTTCGGCTCCTGCAGGATCATGCGTTCTTTCAGCACGATCGGCTCAAGGAACTCGCCTATTGCGGCGAGGTCTTGCAGAGAAAGACTGGCGAGGATCGCATTTTTCACAAAGGAGCGCGTACGAGGACGCATCTTAACAGGCCGGTCGAGCATCGGCTGTTTGCCGGAGACCTTCGTGAGTGCTGCATCCCTTGAGCCGTCAAGCGCTTCGCGGACGGTGGACACATGGTCGGTCATAATGCGGCCCCCTCTCCCGACATGCGGCGGTCACCTCGCTGACACGTAACAAAAAATTGATTCGGACTGTAAGGACACTTTCATCCTGATTAATGCAATGAGCCTGGCGTTGAAGCTCAAATCCCGCGTTCAAACGCCCTTCCTCGACGGATTCAATACCTTCCCTGTCGAACTGCTTCTCAAGTGCGGTGTCCGCCAGGGCGCCTCAGCCCGCCAACGCGAGCGTTGCACGAGCCACCACTCGATAGATTCCACGAGCGGTTGGCTTTTCTGTTGCCGAACGAGACGGCGCCTCGGGGCTACAGTAACGGATGCCCTTCTCGATGGCATAGAACTCGGCGATGTGCTTGAGCGCCTCGCCCGCAATGGGCGAAGGACCAGGAATGGCAAGTTCGCAGAAGTTGCGCCGCGCGCCGATCGGCAGAATTGAGAGCAAAGGCTGAGTGCCGATGAAACAGCGTCGGGCAGCATGATCAAATTGAACCGAAGATTGAGTCCGACCATCCTTTGGTGAAGCGCACGCCACCATCAACTCGTCGTTGGGCCGATGCCCTTCGTCCTCCAAGCTGGGTGACACCTTCCCGTCAGTTCGTCGTCAGCTTGCCTGAGTATCATTCGCAGCAGGGCGTAAGCAGCCCGAACTCACTGCGACGAAACGTACGCCGAAAGGACCCGCGAATCGTCATGTATAATCGAATCAGTGGCCTATCCACACACGCTACCTGAGGTGACGAGCTGAGTCAGTCGGTGGACAGCGACAGCTTTACCCGCCGTTATCAACCGTATTCAATGGCGGCAGCTCCAGACCGATCGCGTAAAAAGCGAATAACTCGCGATTTCATAGTGCACTCCTTCCATCCACACGACGATGATCGGAAGAAATGTGGAGAGTGAGCTTGTCTATGGCTCCGTAATGACACAGGACGGCCGAGATCGACATCTCGCAAACTCCGCCGGTAACAAATGGCTCGTCCGTTGAAGCTTGTTGGCCTGGCTGCATTGGCAGTGGCGACTTCACGTGTGCTGCTACACGCAACCCAACGCGTCCCAGCCGCTTGAATTCACTAAAAAAGGCGCCAAAACGCAGAAATTAACCGTAGATGCGCAGCTCATTGCATTAATCAAGATCTAGATACTCGCTAAATTCAGCACTCCTCGCGAAGCGCTCAGCGAGCTGCTTCGCCAAGAACGTGCACATCAGACTTGGCATCGCTGCACCTCACCTGCGGGCATGGTGGAGGCGGCGAAGACGCATGGTGAAACGGTGAAGACAATGTAGGGAGGCTATCTACGCAGTGCCCGGCTAGAGGCGAACATCGCAAAGCTTCCATTTTGGCTCGATTGAGAGCCTATGATCTGTGGTGGCCCCGAGATAGCGCGCGAGGCTTGCATCAATCGATGCTACCTCGGTGACATAGATGCCACTGTCGGCCTGATTTTCCGGTCCCCCAAACACACCTGAAAATTCGTGATGAAGTCACGGTGCGCGACTTCGCCAAAGGATGACGCTGTTGACAAGTTTTCAAGGGTTAGTTGTTCCACACTGTGCCACATCTATGAGTAGTTCGATTGATGATAGCTTAAGTGAGATGAAATCAGTGCGGAACGAGATTTGGCGTTGTCGTAAGTTGCTTCAAAACGAGTTGCCTGATGAGCAGCGAAAAATCATCGAGCCACGCCTGGTTGAGCAGCGTTCTGCTTTCAACCGGCTCTTAGCGACCACGTTTCCTTTCACGTTGAGGCTCAGGTCAACTTCAGTGCCTGTGCCGCTCAACACCTAACCAAACTTAACCAGCATGAGCTCCTATCCTCCCTCTCCTTCGGCTCCCCTGCGATCCAGCCCACTGAGTTGATCAATGGAAGTGAAATGGTGGCAAATGCGATGCATGATACTAGGCAGGATGTTGCTTCCTATCATTACATCAAGGTGATGGCCCCGGGGCGCCGGCGGCGACGATGGATAGGCGAGGAGAATGCCCGCATCGTGAGCAACGTTTTCAGAAGGGTGTGAACATTGTACGCGGTCTTTGGCGCAATCGCGTTGCCCGCGAAAGGCAGCGATCGGCCGCCAGCTTGAGCAAATCCGTCAGCAAGTCAGAGCGGAGAGGCCGCAATCTCCGGAAGCAAAAGAAAAAGCAGAGCCAGCTTGAAATTTCAGCATAGGCGCTTCTTTAAAGCGAACGATCTTTGCCGAAGGTTGGAGCAGCAGGTGATCGCACTAACGCCTCATACCATTCACACCTCGACGTTAAGGTTCAATGGCCGATCTTACTCCGGCAGGATGATCGGCTCCTGGCAGAGCAGAGTCATCACCCAGCGGCCAGGACGGTGCGATCGCCCACACTGTCATTTGTCGAAATCATCGCATGCATTTGGGATATTTTGGACGATTTTCGGGATGAAATTCACCTCAAGGCCGGGGAGCCGATTATGCGATACGATCGGATAGACGCCCGCATCCTCGAGATCGTGCAAAAGAATAACCGCCTAACTTCCGAGGTGATCGGCGAACTGGCAGGGCTTTCTGCTACCGCGTGTCAACGCCGACTGAAGAGGCTCCGTTCGGAAGGCATTATCGAGGCCGATGTTTCAATCGTTTCGCCGAAAGCGGTGGGCAGACCTATTCAAATGCTGGTGCTGGTGACCCTGGAGCGAGAGCGTTCAGATATAATCGATAGATTCAAGAAGGCCATCAGATCGTCAGTTGAGATCGTCAACGGCTTCTACGTCACCGGCGACGCGGACTTTGTCCTGTACGTTACCGCGCCCACTATGGAGGATTATGAGGAGTTCACTCGGCGATTCTTTTATGTGAATCCAGACATCAAGGGCTTCAAAACAATGGTCGTATTGGATCGCGTAAAGGCGGGCTTTGCTGTTCCAGTTGAGACACCATCAGAGAATTGACTACACGCTGATGCAGGCGTTCACCCTGCGGATCGACGCGTTTCGCGCTTTTCGTCACTTAACTGACATAGAACCGCCGATGAATTGGCTCGGCCTGTCGATATTGATGAAGAAGGCTTTGAAAAGCTTCCGTTCTCCCTTTCGGTACGACAGCAAGCGATAGGTGTGCCGTACCTGCTACCTGAGCGGACGAGCTCCAATTGATCAGAGGCCTTGGATGAGTTGAGCCTCGCCCGTCGTTTGCTCAACCTCACGCAAAAGCGGCGAAAGGTCGATACCTAATCTCTCGCCGATACGTTCAAGCAGCACAATCCTGACGGCCGATTGCCCGCTTCGAACCGACTGAGCATCGGAACTGAAATACATGGTGCCGATACAACGTCGTCAAGAGTAACTCCGCCCTCGAGCCGGGCACGCCGAATGGCAGCACCCCTCCTCTAATCGATCGGCGCGTTTGCTTCCGGACGGAAGCGTGCGCAGGCCAACGCGAGTCGCGACTCGGCAAACCGTCACCTGATCATCTCTGGCCTAGCTGTTGCTTGAAGCTCGCCTGCGTCGCTCTCACGAGACCGATGTTGCGCATCCCGCAGTTACATAGGGGTTCGATGTTGGCCCTAATGGCCATCGCTATTGCGACCGTGGGCATCATCGCGCGAAACCCGGATAACGGCAGCTAGTTGTGACCTGCCAGGCGATACTTGGTTTCCTGATTGAGAACCCACATGATTGACCGGCATCTCAGGTCGCATTCGATCAGAAAGGGCTCGTTGGAGGACCTGGTCTAGTCGGATCAGGGGGGCCGGGCGCTACGGAGTCACACATATCAAGCTTCTTATCGGAATCAACGCCCGGCCTCACTTGCCTACTAGAACAGAAGACTATTCTTCAATTGCAAGGCACACTCGATGAGGTCTCCTGTGGCCTTCAAGCATTTAGGAGACGAAATGCATCACGCGCCTCGAAATCGCACGGCTAGTGCTAGAATTCCTCCGACAAATGGGCGATAGATTCCTTTTATGGTTCGACTGCCAAAACTAGTAGGCTTTTCTGGGTTGACAATCTCGGCCTCGAAGACCCCGCACTGGTCATTCGTTCTGACACTGACATCTTGAAAATCCAAGAATTCACCAGTTGCCGGCGCATATGATTTGTATACGGCTTCCTTTATTGCGAACAACAATTTCGGGCCGAAGCGACTGCTGGACCACTCCTTGCGCTCGATTTCCTCGCAGGTGCATACGAACGGCAAAAGGTCCGCTTCGAGCGGTTCTTGATCTTCAATGTCCAATCCCAGAGCGAGCACATTCTTGGAAATTCCGGCAACAGCTCCGCAATCAGACGAAGAGTGTGAAATGCTACCGACGACTCCCGAAGGCCAAAGAGGAGCCCGATCCACTCTCGACAAAATCGGAACAGGAGGTAAACCCAATTTACGCAGTGCCTCATGAGCGTGATGCCGTCCCCAGGCGAACTCACGCCGACGACGAAGCGAGACGTTCCCCAACATGTCGTCCTCAGCCGGAAATGGGAGGGGAAACGGGTCATAAATTGATCCGCCAGAAAAGCTGATGTCGTGTGCCAAAGCTGCGCCGATAGCAGCCCCTAACGTCGTGAGCGTTTTCATAGATTGGGCGAACCTTTGTTCTGGAAAAGTGTGAAGCTGCAAATCTGCACTTGCTTTACGATAGCTAACCTGAGACCGCAGGCCACTCAAGGCCCGCAGCGTCCGAGACGAAATCATGCTCTGCGACGCTCGATATTTCGACGGCAGGATCGGACGCATCGAGCGTGCATCGGACGAGCTCTGCGCTGACGCGACCCGCTTTCGAGATCGAAAGCCCTCGCGCCACACCTGGCTGGCCGAATTGCATCACCATTGTCGGGGCTGTCGCAGAGTGCTCAGAGTGGACGGGTACGGCTTTGAACAAACGGTGAGGCAGAGATCGGGGGCGGGTTGGTACTCTGCTTGTGGACCTCGAGCAGAATTATGTAGTCTATGTGTAATCTAACGTGTGGGGCCGACCCTCCATTATGATGTCGAACCCCCGAGGGCGACTTTGTGCTGCGCGCACGTGCAACGAGCTCCATTCCGTTCGCTCACTGCATTTGATCCGTGCCGCGGCCGATGAACTCGAGCACCGACTGCGCCTTGTGGATCTCACGTGCGAGGCAATTGAAGATCCGGGTCGCAGATTCAAGTGTGACGACAAGTCCAACCCTCTCGCATGATAGCTCAAAATGGTGCCCAACCTGTTCGTTGGTGGGTGCAATGCCACTTTGCAGCGAGCTCATCGCTAATGATGCGAGCATGTGCTCGACCACGTCTTTTTCGGCCTGAGTCAAGAAATGCTTCCTTCTGAATGTTAGCTCGCCTGTGATCGACGTTGTGGTCGCAGTTGAAAGACCGGCCAAAGCCGCTCCGCCTCCGCGCGTGTGTTGCCACAAGGGTCACATCATGCGGGTTCACGAAACTTGCCGCGAGACAGCTTCCGTCGACTTCCAGGATCTACTTCTGGGGCTGTGGTAAGCAGAACAAGGCTCAAAGACGACCTTGCGCATACGATGTCGAAGGTTCGAGACATTTGCCAGATCCGCAGCCTCACCGATTGGGCGCTTCGCCGCGACAAAACGGCGGCGTCGAATTCTGCACGCATCCCGGGTCCGCAATTACACGAACATGGTGACCGCGCCGGCGCAACAGCCGGGCCGCCGTGAGCAGCGGACTGAGATTTCCCAACGTTCCCCACGAAACGAGAAGATAGCGCAAGACATCACAGAGGACAGCTCCTTCGCAGTGGTACCGCGCTTCCTAAGAATTCGGCGCGCTCTCGCCACGTGCTACAGAGATCGGCTACGCGTGCGCGCCTAAGACCGCAACGTGCCACGCGGCTCAGCCAGTGCGGCGCACGCCTCACCCACATGGGGAACTCTGTCTTGCGGGGAGGCCGGCCGCCCCAACCGCTTGCACGGACTGATTTACCTTCCACTTCGCACCACTACGAGCCCTCTTACGAGCCCTCTTGGATTTGTAGATCTTCGATCCTTGACTCCGATCAGTTTCGAACTGCTATCACGCGAAGTGACTCAGCCTCTCAAAACCCACACTGACTGAAAGCGTCACGAGGATGCTCGCGAACACACGAATCTCTCAATGCTAACGTTGCGTGGCACTCACATTTGAGTTGCTAATGATGGGCTTTGGTCAACAAAAGCCTACAACCTGACGCAACGTGAGATTCAAGCTGTTTTTGTTGGGCTTGCGGCCTTTCCGGATTGTGGTACCCGATGTGCGGTCTCCATTCTTCCGCAAGCAGGCCCATCGTCAGTCACTTGCTGTTGCAGCCAGCAGCCAAGCCCGCAAGGAGCAGGCTTTCATCGACGACGTTTCCGACCTGGACGGACAAGACGCGGCGAGATCTCGACCGTCGCTTGCGGCAAGAATTATGCAGGCAAGCCGCGCCCGTGTTCCGGCTCATCATGGAGCCGAATGGGTGCAACGGCTGCTCGCGACATCAGACTGATGGTAGACAAATCACAACCGTTCGCAACGTCAAGATCGGCAGGCGTGTTGGTCGTCCCGGCGACGAGATATCGTAGGGCTCAGTCAGCGGAGATGGTGTTCCTCGGCATGGCCGTATCACCTAGGAACAAAAAATGAAGCCGTGACCGCTGCCAAACCGCCGATCTGCGCACAACGATAGCCATTTTCCAGAGGAACGGAGACCTCAACACGAAATTCGGTTAGCCACTCTTACCTGGCATTGATGTTCATGCCTCGTGCCAGTCAACCTAGTTTGCGCTAGCGTTTCAAACATGGTTGTAAGAAATCATCTCAGGAAAATAAGTGCGATGGAGGGATTCACTATCAGGTCTGTTCATCCTCTTCGTCGTGACCCTGCTCGCCGACCGAACTGCAGGTAAGTACGGTCAGCGTCCGCCCATTTTGGCCGAGGCCGACTATCTCTTCGGCGGCCTTGTACGCACTCACAGCTCCTTCTACAGGCTCGTGTTCCTAAGCAAGACATCACCCTCGACTCCATGGGGATACTGCTTCACGACTTCGAACGATGGTAACAAGTCAAGAATGGCTTGCAGGGACTGCTGCCCTTCATAGAGCTCCTGGTCGCTGTATTCCGTATAGATAAAGCGCGTGTTGCTCAAGCTATGTCTGCCGCCAGCGATCACATCGGACTCGGCTCCCTGCACGTCCATCCAAATGAAATCGATGCGTTTTAAGTTCGCCTCATTGCACCAGTCATCCAACCGTCGAGTTTCAACTGAGATGGGATGATCAAACTGAACCCAGTCATATTCCAGGAGGTGATTCTTGGGTCGGCGTATTGAGCCAGAGAGATCCCAGTCCTTGGCATCTCCATTTCCATTGCTTGGATGGAAATCGATCCTGCCATTTCGGTCACTGACCGCGATCTCAAATAACTTCACCTTGTCGAGATACCGATCCATGTTTTTCTTGAAGCGAGCAGCCGCTCGGGGATCTGGCTCAAAGCAATAGAGCTGAGCCTGCGGGCAGAGCTCGAGAAACTTTCGCGTATCTGTTCCGTCGTTGCAGCCGATGTCCAAGATAACGGGATCCGGCTTTTGAAGAAGAGAAACAATCTGCTGATGTACTGTTAAGGAAGATGTGGGTTCCATGGGAATATGCGGTCTCTTAGAGAAGGCCTGCCGAAGCCTAGCAGCAGTCCTGTCGAGAACTTTTGGAGCGCTCGGCAGATGCCTACGTACAGGGCCCTTGAACGTTGTTCTTGAATTCTCGATTACACGCACGCCCCTCCTGCGCAATGTATATCAATGTATATATAGTGCATGTGCCGGCGTGACGATAAGCGGATGGATTATGTGCGCCTCTCGATCAACTCGTGCCTTTTAGAATGCGGTCGCCGGCGTATCGCGGGCTCTTCAACGGGCGCGTTGTACCATGTCATTGCTGCCGAAATCAAAGTAGCTCGTCCCAATCGGATCACAGCACAAGGCAAAAGGTTGGCTCCAGCATTCATTGCCCGGTCGGTGCTGACTCTGCGGCCTACCCGCCTGATTTGAATCAACTTTCAGTTAGACTTCGCAAATGACGGCCCTCCCTTGCGCGTAACCGGATAGAGAATGACGGGTTTGGATTCACAGCGGCGGGTTGCACTGATCACCGGCGTCACCGGCCAGGACGGCGCTTATCTCGCCGAATATCTGCTCGGCCTTGGGTATGAGGTCCACGGCATCAAACGGCGGTCGTCCTCGTTCAACACCGCGCGGATCGACCATCTGTACCAGGATCCGCACTCGCGGAAGGTCCCGTTCCTGCTGCACTACGGCGACATGACCGACTCGACCAACCTGATCCGGCTGATGCAGCAGATCAGGCCGACCGAGATCTACAACCTCGCCGCTCAGAGCCATGTCGGCGTCAGCTTCGAAAGCCCGGAATATACCGCGAACGCGGACGCCATCGGTGTGCTGCGGCTTTTGGAAGCGATCCGGATCCTCGGCATGGAGAAGGAGACGCGGTTCTATCAGGCGTCGACCTCCGAGCTTTATGGCTTGGTGCAGGAAGTGCCGCAGAAGGAGACCACGCCGTTCTATCCGCGCTCGCCCTATGGCGTCGCCAAGCTGTACGGCTACTGGATCACAGTCAATTACCGCGAGGCTTACGGGATGTTTGCCTCGAACGGCATCCTGTTCAACCATGAGAGTCCGATCCGCGGCGAGACGTTTGTCACCCGCAAGATCACGCGCGGCATCGCCCGCATCGAGGTGGGCCTCGACGAGGCGCTCTATCTCGGCAACCTAGAGGCCAAGCGCGACTGGGGCCATGCACGGGATTATGTCGAGGGCATGCACATGATCCTGCAGGCCGACGCGGCGGACGATTTCGTGCTGGCGACCGGCGAGACGCGCTCGGTGCGCGAGCTGGTCGAGCTCGCCTTTGCCGAAGTCGGCCGCAGCATCGAATGGCGCGGCAAAGCCGTTGACGAGACCGGCGTCGACAGCAAGTCCGGCAAGACGGTCGTCAGGATCGATCCGGAGTATTTCCGGCCCACGGAGGTCGACCTTCTGATCGGCGACGCCAGCAAGGCGCGGGAGAAGCTGGGCTGGAAGCCCAAGACGTCTTTTGCCCAATTGGTCAAGGAGATGGTTGCAGGCGACCTCGCTGATGCGCGGCGGGAGGCGGCTCATGGCAAACATTCCGTTTGAGTTGAAAGGCAAGACGGTCTACGTCGCCGGCCATCGTGGCATGGTCGGCTCCGCGCTGGTGCGCCGGCTGGGGCGTGAACATGTCGAACTGCTGACAACGACCCGCAATGAGGTCGATCTGCGCGATCAGGCGGCGGTCAATCAATGGTTCGCGGCCAAGCGTCCGCAGGTGGTGTTTCTCGCTGCCGCCAAAGTCGGCGGCATCGTCGCCAACAACACGCTGCGCGCCGAATTCCTCTACGACAATCTGGCGATAGCCACGAATGTGATCCACGCCGCGCATGTCAACAGTGCCGAGAAACTGATGTTCCTCGGCTCGTCCTGCATCTATCCCAAGCTGGCCCCGCAGCCGCTGCGCGAGGATTCGATGCTGACAGGGCCGCTGGAGCCGACCAACGAGCCTTATGCCATCGCGAAGATCGCCGGGATCAAGATGGTGGAGGCCTATCGCAGCCAGTATTGCGCCGATTTCATCAATGTGATGCCGACCAATCTCTATGGCCGCGGCGACAATTATCATCCCGAATACAGCCACGTCGTCGCCGCGCTGATCCGCCGCTTCCACGAGGCGAAAGCGTCGGGCGCCAGGGAGGTCGTGGTCTGGGGCACCGGCACGCCCCGGCGCGAATTCCTCTATGTCGACGATCTCGCGGATGCCTGCGTTCATCTGATGAAGACCTATTCGGATGACGAACTGGTCAACATCGGCACCGGCGTGGACATCACGATCGCCGAATTCGCCCGTGTCGTCGCCGCAACCGTCGGCTACACCGGCGAGATCGGTTTCGATCCTTCGCGGCCCGATGGCACGCCGCGCAAGCTGCTCGATGTCAGCCGGCTGGCCAAGCTTGGCTGGCGGGCCAGCACCAAGCTCGAAGATGGCATCAAGCTCGCCTATCAGGCCTTCCTGAGCGAGCACTCGGTGAACGCCTAGCTCGCCGAAAGGCTTGTCGGGCCGTATTGCTGCGCCAAGGTTTCACCGCTCGCGTGGTGCGCCCGCCGCGCGAGCGAGCCGGTCAACGCGTACAGAATATTGCTCCACACGCTTTGGCGGCTCCAGCGGTTGAAGCGGTTGTAAATCGTTGTGTACGGCCCGTAGTCTGGCGGACAGTCTCGCCAGCGTGCGCCCGATCGCAGCATGTGGAGAATCTCGCTGATCACGCACCGGTCATTCACGCGCTGCGCCCCGTGCCGCCCGCGTGGCAACAGCGGTTCGATCCGCTTCCACTCCAACTCGTGCAGTACAGTTGCTTCGCCCCCATCGCTTGGGAAGCTTGAATCACAAATCACCCCAGACCGGAATCTTTATTGAGTACAGACCCTAGTGGCGGCGAGACTGCCCGGTGGGGAGCTCGCCCTCCATAGGCTCTCCGGAGCGATGACGTGCCCTCGATTCGGCAGCGCCAGGTGGATCGTCGACGCGCACCGCCCTCGTAAGGGCCAAAGATCGAAATTTAGGCGCGTTCCTACGTCCTCGGTTACGTAGCGGCGCGCGCTTCGTTCGGCGAGCCTGCCGTTGCGCCGACAACGCGGTCACCGGGGCCTTGCTCGAAGTGGCTTCGACCAGCTCGGGTTTCTCCAGCTCTTCCGCTTGCGGATGTTCTAGCGCCTCCAGAATCGCTCGACCGTCGTCCATGATGCGCTACTCTTCAACTTGGCGGACGTCCAAATGCTGACTGAAGGTGTCGAGATCTGGCGCGAGAGCATTCAGACGCTTCATGCGTGCGACCCAATCCGATCCGCTCGTGTAGAAGATCTCGAGATATTGCTTTATGACCTGGATCGTGGCGTGCCCCTCGTGCCGCCGGCTAATATCTTCAGTACGGATAATTGAAAACTCAGGCGCCGCTCAGCATGAAATGAGCGTGCACATTAGCGCTTCCTGACCTGCGGCGCGCGACCTATGCGCCATCAACGTCGAAGGGTAAGCTTAACCTCCTCCCCCGCGACGCAGTTTCTGCAAAAATGTTCAAGAAAATCCCGGGGGACGCGTGGCGGCCTCGGAATCCGGGTCCTTTTCGGGCTCGTCCTCGGCATCGCTTTTCAGATTCCGTAGCATGTCGCGGCAATAGCCGGCGACGTAGTCCGAGATTTGCTGGTAGACCGGAGACTTCTTAAGCGCGTTCAACTCTTCGACGACGGACGGCAGTGCATCGAGGACAGCCTGAGACAATTCGCCGACGCGCCGCCTCACCTGCGCGCCGGAAAGCTGGTTTTCCTCCGCCATCCGATCCCAATGTCGGGCGTAGATGTGACCGCGGTTCTTGCCGGCGATCTTCATCGCCAGGCTTCGCGTGATGTCCGGATAGATGTCGCCGTTCATGACGTCGTAGAGCGGCGCCATGGAGACGGCGACGCTCGGCTGCAGCAGCAGCGAATAGTTCTTCGAATGCGCATCGACGTTTCCGCAGAGAACGTTGAAGACAAAGAAATCGACGAAGCGGGCGGCGTTGAAGGCGCCTGCCTGCGTGTTCCGCAGAACGTCAAAGCAGTCTTTCAGGGTCGGTCCACGCAGCTTGGTCGCCGGATTGGATTCGTATTTGGTCGACGGGATGTGCCCCGTGGCCTGGCAGAAATCCTCCTGATGGATTCTGCGGCGGCTTCGCCCGTGAGGCTCGCGGTCGTAGCGCTTCACTAGCAGGTAGTCGAGATCCTCCGCCTTTCCGATCGTACATTCGGCGACGGGCAGCTTGACCTTGGCCGCCAAGCGAAGACAGAAGGCCTCGTTCTCGACGGCGTTGCTGAAGTGCTTGTTGGCCGGCTTGAGGATATGCGTCGTCGGCGCGCCATCGAGCGCGAGGCCGACGCCGCCGTCCGGATACTGGACTATAGGAAGCTTGTCCTGCGCGCCGGCCAAAGACATGTGGATGCCCTCCTCGCCGGCGAGAAGCGGCTTCTCCGGAAGGCGCCGAATGGCGGCGGCGAGCTCCGCTTCGGTGAGCCGCTTGTAGCGCGGCGTCCGCTTCGGTCGCTGGTCGGCGGGCCGGTAGACTTCGAGTGCGCCTGGAAGATCCTCTCCCAACTCCCCAAGGAGCGCGAACACGTTCGCCTCCGGAATCTTGAGGATGGTGCCCACCGTCCTCAGCGTCCGGCCTTCTGGCAGTAGGTTCAAAAAAACATCGGTACACGACGTCCGGCTCGTGAACGCGCTGAGCGAGCGGCATGCGGATCGAGACGGCAAACGCCCGAGGATCCTTCACCCACGCTTCATCGTAGACGAACTCGATGTCCTGGATTTGGTCCGAGCGCCGGCGCAGCAGCCCGACGAGCTTGTCGCCGCACCGGATTTCCAGGGTCTCGCCGGCACCGCCCGCTTTCGGCGTGCTCGTCATGACGGCGTGAAGTTATCAGGGTCGAAGGTTTCGGATTCCTCGCTGGCCGACCGAGCCGCGGGCACAGGGCTCATTTCCGCCGTCAGCCGGATGCCGAGCGCCTGCAGCAGGCGGAGGACCAGACCGACCTGGCTTGTCTCCTTGCCATTCTCGATGTCGACGATAAACCGGACGCCGACGTTCGCTGCCAAGGCGAGGTCCTGCTGCCGGAGACCTAAGGAGGTCCGCCGGTTCCGGATCGTTTCGCCGAGTTCTGAGGTGGTCGTGATGGTCATGTCATTTTCCCGAGCGGGAATATTGCCGCCGAAAGGGCCTTCAGCAAGCCTGAATTTACCGATCGGGAAAACCACGGTCAAAATGGTTTCGTAGTGAAATTTTCCCGAGCGGGAAAATATCTGCTCAGAATCGCTGCGACACGATCCAATTTACCGATCGGGAAATCTGATCCTCTATCGGCGCTAAACGTGAGAACCGCCACGATCATGGGAGTGATCGCGCTTCGCGCGTGCTGATCTTGATCGCAGTTCCGCGGCAATTATGCCTCACCAAAGCGGCGTGGTGCGGGCCAGCACACAGGCTTCTTCGGACTGTGAGCGAGGCGTGGCCGATTTCCTCAGTGGCTGCCGACCACTAACCCACCCGCGCATTCGGGCAGATCCCATCGTGGTGCTATCAGTCGACATTGGTCGACTTGGCGAAGGACTCGCGTGAAGCCATCGGAATGGCGCCTCCGCGGGTCGGGTCCGCGAACGTGCCACCCGCCGCGGCGTAGTCCTTACCTGTACAACGCGCGAGCACGATGCCTATCGCCTCGACATTCGGGATGTCCGACTCGCTCAGCTCGGGCATCGATGGCTTGCGGGCAAGTGCCGCCTCTACGTAGGGAGCCAGCTCCTCTTCTTTACGTCGGACGCGCTCGTCTTCCCGTTCTTTCAGAGCAGGCATGACCTCTTTGGCGAAGAGCTCGAGTGCCTCACAAATATGCTCGTGCTTATTCGTGCCGCACTGCTGGATAAATATCATCTGGTCGATACCGACATCAGCATACCCCATGAGATGCTCGCGAACGCTCCTGGGCTGTCCGATGCTGCCTGAGCCTGGCGTCTCCTTCATCTCGTCCTTGATCGATTGGAAGCGCCGCCACAAATTCGTGCGCCCCGGACGGTGTTCGCCATATACCGCATAATGCGCGATCGAATAGCCGAAGAACTTGAAACCATCGAGTCCTCGGCGCATAGCTTCTTCGGCGTTCTCATGAACCATCATACCGTTGAGAGCGGCGATGTTGGCGTTTACCGAATGCCCAATGGGCACGCACTCATCGGACTTGATTATCTGATAATATTCGTCACGCCAAACTTTCGCTTGCGACGCCTCCACAAATCCAAAAACCAGCGCCCCTACCCCGTGACGCGCGGCACGCAAAATACTTTCGCGCCGGGAACACGCCATCCAGATCGGTGGGTGCGGCTTCTGGACCGGCTTTGGCACGATGTTACGGGTCGGCATTGTGAAGAATTGCCCATCGTACCCGGGATATGGCCGCATCGTCATCATATTGGCGGTCTGCTCGACCCCTTCCCGCCACATGGCATTTTTCTGCTCGGGCTCGATCCCAAAGCCATGCATCTCGATCAGCGACGCCGATTCTCCGGTCCCCCACTCAGCGCGCCCCCCAGAGATCAGATCGAGCGTCGCCAGGCGCTCCGCCACCCGCGCGGGATGATTGTAATTCGGGGAGGACAGGCAAATGCCGTGACCAATGCGAATAGTCTTTGTACGCTGGGAGACGGCCCCCAGAAATACCTCGGGTGCGGATGAGTGGGAGTATTCCTCGAGGAAATGATGCTCAACCTCCCACATGTAATCGAATCCGAGCCGATCGGCCAGTTCGATCTGCTCCAGCGCATCACTGAACAATTTTCGCTCGCTGCCGTCCTCCCAAGGCTGCGGCAACTGGTGTTCATAAAACAGTCCAAACTTCATCCGCTTTCTCCCGGTGCACGACGGTCATGAACCCGCTTCAAATTTTCTGGCCACGGGCGCAGCACCAAGCTGTGACAGTTGGCTGGGCACCATGTACTCCGTACTCTTCGTTGAAAAATGTTGCGCGCCGATCGGAGCTCTCCGTCTCACCTCGACCCGCCCGATCTGCTGGAACGGCTTGCCGCGCTCTAAGAAGGTAGTGCGCAGCGCCTCATACGCGACCATTCCGGACAAGGCCGACTGAAAGGCAGGCTCGCCAGCGCCGCGAAACCGAAGCCCCACCTGGATGTGCCTCTCTGCCGACGATCAGACACGATAGAGGGGCAATGCCGCTGCTGGCCGAATGACAGCGGCACCACGAAGGACGTTGGTTCAATTGTCGTGACCGCACTCAAAAATGCAGCATTTATGGCATTGATTTGGATCAACTGAGCAAGTCTCATCTAAACTCCCGGGCCGGTACTGCGATATCGCCATTGTCGGGCGGATTCTTTACCGGCGCGGAGCAATCGGCGTGCCACAAGACCTTCGGTGCGAGACTGCTCGAATAGGAAAACGATGTGCTTCGCCGACGGACTACTACCTGCTCAGTGTCGGGCTCTGGAAAATTGACGTCTTCAACCGGACACGGCCGAACACGACAACACGTGCGTCAAACGAAGACCGTTGGTCTCGTGACGAGCTCGAATGCCTGCTCGAGGATCATGTTCCTTATAGCGACTTCACGACCGGGGCGCTTGTCATCTCAGCATGCAGTCGGCGACGTGGTGGTCTCGGGCACTCTGGGCTCGGCAGCTCGCAGCCGGCAGGGTGTGCTTGCGCTACGTGCAATACCCTTTCGGGTCCCCAGTGGCGGACGTCCTTGGCGGTGTGCAACCTCATTGCTGATGTTTCGCAGGCGCTGCTCGCACTCCTCGGCGTTCGCATGATCCAGCGTATCTCTGCTTCCCTTGCTGCGACTCTTTGTGGGACTCGTGATTGGAAATCTTGGCCTAGTAGCTCTCTGGCGATATCCGCCATCGCACGGTGGCACACCACCTCTTCCGGCCATGTACTGAAACCGTTCACCAGGTTCGCCAGTCCCTGCTGGGTAAACTCAGAGAGCCGGGCGGCGCGAAGGACCTCACCCGCGATTGCGACTGTGGTTTGGCGAAGGCGCCTCTTTCGGCCACTTGCTGAAACTGTTCACCAAATTCGCCAGGTCCTGCTGGGTATAATCAGAGAGCCGGGCGGCGCGAAGGACCTCGCTCGCGATAGCGACTATGGCTTGGCGACACCTCGCCTCTTCCGGCCACTTGCTGAAACCGTTCGCCAGGTTCGCCAAATCCTGCTGGGTAAACCCAGAGAGCCGGGCGGCGCGACGAACGACCTCACCCGCTATCGCGACTGTGGCTTGGCGACAGGGCGTCTGTTTCGGCCATTTGCTGAAACTGTTCACGAAATTCGCCAGGTCCTGCTGGGTATAATTAGAGAGCCGGGCGGCACGGCGAAGGACCTCGCTCGCGATAGCGACTGCGGCCTGGCGAGCGGCCAGCTCCTCCGGCCATTTGCTGAAACCGTTTACCAGCTTCGCCAAGTGAGGGCGAGTGAACTGAGAGAGCTGAGGTACACGGCGAAGGACCTCCCACCGCGATCGCGAATGTGGCTTGGCGACAAGCCGCCTCCTCCCGCCACTTGCTGAAGCCGTTCGCCAAATTCGCCAGTCCCTGATGAGTTAAATCACAGAGCCGGGCGGCTCGGCGAAGGACCTCGCCCGCGATCGCAACTGTGCCCTGGCGAGAGGCCGCCTCCCCTGGCCACTTGCTGAATCCGTTCACCAGGTTCGCCAGTCCCCGCGGGGTACACTCAGAGAGCCGAGCATGGCGGTCTGCACGGCGAAACACCTCACCCGCGACTGCGATCGCGGCTTGGCGAGAGGCCGTCTCTTCTGGCCACTTGCTGAAACCATTCACCAGCAGTTCTAGATTTTGGCTGTTCAACTCCTGAAGCGCTCGGCTTTCATCGTGACAGCATTCGGCGATTCTGATCGTTGCACTACGGCATTCGGCCACTCTTGAGTGTCGACCGAATGATTATGCGAACAACGCAAGGGCTCTGAGCCGGCCTTTTTAATCAGAGCTTATCAAGCCGCGACACACATGCAGCTATGCGCTCGCACGCTTGGATACCTGCCTGACCTCCGGCCTGCCGGCTCACCGCGTTGCATGTCGTAGCGCACCCCAACGATTTCCCGGCGCGGATGTCTTCTTCGAAGCATGCCACAAATCGAAAATGGAAATCCGCGGCGGCCCTTTGCAGAAAGGTTGCGTGGTCCACCATCTGCAGCTGCTTGTCGTGCTTCAGCACTGCAGCCGAGAATTCACCGATGTGGCGAATGCGATCAATCTCGCTTAGCGCTTCACTAAGTTTCATCAGAACGTACACAACGTCATTACGAGATCGCACCAGGGGTGCTCTGCGCGGCTACACCGTCGCAGCGCCGCTTTCTCCGGGCCGGAACCCCGGCCGAACAAATTTTGTCCTTTGAGGTGGAAGCGCGTCTGTTCGCGAGCTTCTGATAAGTTGATCGCGGCGCTGGCGGCATGCGACCTGCGCAATTGCAGCTTACATTACCAAGCATTCAGCACCGTAATCATCCGACACACCCCAGGCCATATTGCGACCTTGCTCTCTTTCAGTGTCATTTCAATAACCGGCGAAAGCGCTTCCCATCCTGGCACAAGCTGCACCTGAATAATCGATGATCATCCGCAAGCGAGAAGGTCGACTTCGCAAGCCATGCCGCTCGAATTGATTTCTCAAATGAGCCATAGAGGCCTGCATGGTTAGCCTTGGTCATCGTTCTTCCAAGCCTACAACCTGACGCTACGTGAGATTCAAGCCATTTGATGCTCATCGATATAACGGCGATGTACTGCTGATGATGGTCGCGGTGATCATCGCCGCAGTCGACTTTTTTCGACGGAGTCGATCGCATGTTTACAAACCTGACGTGGGACACCGCTCACAGCAACTAGTCGTCTGTATTCCAATGTCACTGATGGCTGGCATTAAGAAATCCCCACCAATCACGCTGGTGACGCGGCAAAGATTCCACTATCCCTTGTTTCTGCCATGTTCGCATCCAAAGCAGAGATTTGCTGATTGCACACGTCGCGGTCGGCGGTAGCGAGTGCTTTAAGGGGATTCCATGACAAAGCCAGTTGTGATTGTGGTGGGTGCGGACAAGGGTGGGGTCGGCAAGACGACCGTATCCCGAACGCTTCTGGACTATTTCAATACCAATAACGTGCAGACACGCGCATTCGATACTGAGTGGCCGCGAGGAACGTTGAAGCGATTCCACCCCGAGATCACCGAGATCGTCGACATGACCACGACTGCGGATCAGATGAAGATCTTCGACACACTGAACTCAGGGCTATCCGTCACGGTGATCGACGCCCGCGCAGGCTTGCTGTCCCCGGCGCTGGCATCCTTGCGCGACATCGGTTTTCTGGATGCCGCGCGGTCCGGCCAGATCACCTTTGCCGTATTCCACATCTTGGGATCATCCATCGCTTCCCTGGACGAGATCGCCGAGACGTCCAGTTTCATGACTGGTGCAAAGTATTTTCTGGTCAAGAACTTCATCAACGACACTCAATTCTTCCAGTGGGACGAGTCGACCTACAACTCCTATTTCCACCGAATCAAGAACGCGACCGAGCTGACGATTCCCAAGCTCAACGAGATGGCCTATGAGCAGGTCGAAGTTGCTTCCGTCCCGTTCGTCAACTTTGTAGCCAACAAGGGCCGGAACGAGGATGCCGCGAACCACTCCTTCGTGCTGCGCGGCTATGTTCGGCACTGGCTCGCGAATGTCTGGCGCGAATATGATCGCATTAACTTGACGGACTTGGCCGGCGCCAAGTCAGTGACCCGTGGTAGTGAAAAATAGTCGATCGTTCGCGATCGAACGGGCTGAGCCACGTATGAAGTTCGCTTAATATTACTGCCAATGTTAGCTACGCCCGTTTACATCATCTGCTCGCCTAGCCCGCAGGTCGGTAAGACCCTCGTCTCTCGCCTCATGAGCGAGTTCTTGCTGCTGAAGAACGGCACTGCGCTCTCCTTCGACATCAACCTGAAGGAGCCGTCACTGGTCGATTACCTGCCTGACATCACTGAGACGGCGAATGTGATCGACACATACGGCAAGATGCAGCTGATGGACCGGCTTATCCTGCACGATCGGGTGGCCAAGGTAATCGATCTTGGCTTCCATGCCTTTGATGAATTCTTCAAGATGTGCGAGGAGATCGGATTCATCAGGGAGGCGCTCCGCTGTCACGTTGCCCCCGTCGTCCTGTTCGTGGCCGGCACCGACCGCATCTCCTCGCGCAGCTATGAGATGCTGAGGTGGCGGATTCCGCCAGGAGCGCTAATCACCGTCCACAATGAATTCATGCTGCGCGGCGAGTTACCTGAAGCCATGGATGGCGCGCGTGTACTCCGCTTTTCGGCGCTACCGGTATTTCTAAAGACCTACGTCGACCGACTGAGCTTTTCATTTACGGGATATCTGCGCAACGAGAAGGATTCCTCCACCGAGTTGCATCAGTGGATCTGGCGGAACTACATCATGTTCCGCGATCTCGAATTGATGGCAATGCCACAGCCGTCATCTTGAGTCGGGCTCCACATGTAGAGAATTCCCGCGATACAAGTGTTCTTCAATTTGGTCGTATCGCTCGCAGACATAATATCCGAGCTGTCGGCGAGGCCGTTTGCCCGCTTCGTTTCGGGAGGGCCCTCGTGCGTGGCCTGGGCCAAAAAAAGATCACGTGGCGGGTACGCGGCAGATTTCTGGAGAAATCAACGCCGTCGCCATTGGCTTATTTTTATATTCTGAGACTCGTCAGCTTCTCAACAGGTAACTCTCCTAGCATGAGAACGTCGATGTAGACGGCGACGTCATCCGTCGTGAAGGAAATGAACACCAGATTGCTTGATCTCGGAAATCGGAGGGGCATGGCGGCGGTCTCGGTTGCGGCAAATGATTGTTGATTGTCGGTTGGCTTCAGGCTTCGCCAGTCGGACTCTCGGCCGAAGGCTCCACCGCTTCCACTCAATCACCCTACCGTGCGCCGGATACGAGCTTTGCTGTGGGATGTGAGGTGCCATGGAGCGAACGAATAACAGTTTTAATCTGTTTGATTTTGATGTGGAAGGATTCGCACGAGCGTACTATCAACAGCAGCGCGCGGGGCAGCAATCGGGCAATACGAGCGAGCAAGCTAGCTTTGAGCAGCAGATGGGCGAGTTGCAAATCAATTCGCCTGGTGAGAGCTCCGCAACGTCTAGTTCTCCTGATGAAAGTTCCAAAACGGGCGGTGGAGGAATCCGGCGCACTGACCTCGGCGGTTCGATGAGGATGCCGCCACACTCCTCGCTGATGGACAAATCGTTCAGCAGCACGCGCCACAGCGTAGACATCCCCCGCGCTCATTTTCGAGATTCGGCCCAAGTACCGCCGCAGTCCAATTTGCGGGATGATTTGTTCAGCAGTGCGCGCTACACTTTGCAATCTGAGCAGCAGGGCGCGATTCAGACGAAGAACAGCAAGAATCGCGGACTGTGGTCGCGTATCAAGTCAGGTGTCGGAAAGGCGTTTGGGACTCCTCGCAGCGAAAAGCCGTCCGGCTCCACGGCTCAGCAAGAGGTCTTTTTAACGAAGTTTCGCGTTGATCACGCCAAGCAGCCGGCCCGCATACCCTATGTTTTTGAGCAGGACGAGGCGCTCTTGCAGGCGTTCAAGAGCCAGGCCGAAGGCAGGCTGAGCGATGGCACCATCCGGAATGCGATAGCAGATTTGCGTAATTTCAGCGCGTGGCTTAGCCAGAACCGGAGGGCATCAATTGCCGATCGGCTCGGCAACCCGGAGTTAGGTGCTGGGTTGGATCGCGATGTAGAGGCCTACGCGAAGGATTCCAAGAAGGATCCTAAACTTACGAGCAGGCGCACCATCGCGGCCTTGAAAAAGCTCCGGGACATCGGCGCCGGTAGGGCCTTGTCAGCCGATATTCGGCGCCTGGCTCCTTATCCGGCAGACGCAACCCTCATCGACATGTTGGCCAACGCAGAAAAGGCGACAGCCAGGGTTGAGCCGGAGACGGTGGATAGACGGGCGCGCCGTCTTTACAGGCTGAGTGATTGGCTGCAAACGCGCGAAAAAGGGGCCATGGCTGGCCGACTGAACGACAATGGGCTGGCCCAAGATGTTGAGGAGTATAGGAACCAGACCGCGGACTCCAAAATTGACGCCGATTTGCTCAGGCTTCGGCGCTACCAGCAAGTCCTCGAGGCGAACAGAGCGCTGGGGCTGGCTCCTCCTGAGAGCGCGCCTCCGCTCGCTGCGGAAGGCGCTCGGCAGCCCGGGTCGCCGCAGGAGCTTCCCGCAACGCCAGCTACCCCGAGCGAGGGAGCTTGGGATTGGTTCAGGAATCAGATGCAAGAACCCGCGTCGTCCTCATTCACACCGCACCCTGCTCCGCAGCCGACCTCGCTTCAGGAGCTTCCGGCAACGCCAACCACTCCGAGCGCGGGAGCTTGGGACTGGTTTAGGGAGCAAATGCAAGAACCCGCGTCATCCTCGTTCACACCGCACCGCGGCCCGCAGCTGCGCTCGCTTCAGGAGCTTCCGGCAACGCCAGCCACCCCGAGCGCGGGCGCTTGGAATTGGTTTAGAGAGCAGATGCAAGAACCCGCGTCACCATCATCTACGAGGCGTCCCTCGTCAGACGTCCACGGCGGTCTTGAGCCGCTAGTTAATTTGAATCCGCCCACACCCTATGAATTGCGTGACGACGCTCACTCTGTGCCGGCGCCTGAGCTCGCCAGACCACCGTCGTTCGTTGGACCATCAGGGGCCCCTCAGGAGCTACGGGATATCGGATCTATCGTTGGCGAGGGCTGGCGCCACGGCTCTCAATCGGCCTCGGACGTCCTGATCGATGTACTGAGTAACATCAATCTCATGCCGAACCAGTTCGGCCCAAGCCAGTTCGCGATCAACGGTGAGCATTACTCGGCCACGTTTGGGCCGGGAGGGCGCAGGGACGTTCGCCTCATCCATCATCCTCGCGCGAGGCCGATGAATGAAGCTGGGCCATCGCGTCAGCCCATAGCGGATCTTGGGTTTCTTATCCGCGGGGGATGGCAGCACCGCGAACGCTGGCTTCCGCCTTACCTTGTCCGTGCACTAGAGGGGGAGCACCTCATGCCGGAAGCCGGGCGCCCGACGTATATCAACATCCGCGGCGTACCTTACAGGGCCGAGTTGCTGGAAACGGACGGCGGCTCACGCGTTCGTATTTATCCTGAAGCTGGTTGAAGAACGCGCTTGGGCTGCAAGCTCGGGGGTCAGCGGGGCGGCGCATCCGGGGAATTATTACCGCCCAGCCAGCGGCCTTGGCTTGCTCGCACCAGGGGCACCTACGGGAAATGCGCTGCGCAATATGAGCGTTTGGATAAAGGAAATGGCGATCGCGAAGTTCAACTTGCTTGCCGAGGTCCGCGCGGCACTCGGGCGGCTGATCGATGTGCTGGCAGACCCTGGACTTGCCCACCGCCACGGCGAGAAGGTCCGGCTTGGCTCAACCTGATTGAGCGCCCGCGCCGCCCGTGAGCTCGACACAGTCGAAAGCCTTGCGTATTGCCCGCTGATGCAGGTGTGTAGATTGCGGGGATCTATCGCCGAAGATTGTCGATCGCCTCGGGGCGCTTTGCTGTGATGGCATCAGTCTCGGTTTCAGCTCGTGCCCTGCCCCTCCCGCGCTGGAGCGCGAATTGAGCAACCAGGTGAGCGGCATCGCCGGTCCCGACAGCGCCGACTGGAGCCTTAGGAAGAAACGCGGCCTTTCGCTCTGACGCGCCGATCTCTGCGCTGGGACGCGCGCGACTGCGATGCGCGGGCTCGGCCGTGGTTGTGCCCGCAGATCAGATTATGTCCTGAGCTCCAACCTTGTCCGGGACAAAATCAGCTACCATCCTGTGATCCTGGTCTGTCCGGTCTCACTCACCTTCGTGTGGGCGGCGATACTATCGATAAGATTGGATTTGAGCTTTCGCCTTGGTCAACACATGGCAAGCTGACGGGAATCGCTGGCAAAATGCAGAAGGAGGTCAATGCCCAGGCTCACGAACTTTGAGCGGGATGAGCGGGAGATGAAAAAGCACAAAAACCTTCCGTAAACACAACGTTTTCGTAAATGATCTACACGGATTCAGACCTTGAGAGATCAGCGAGGTCTTTGACGACATCGCGAAATATCTCAAGCCTAGACTAAGCTTGCCTTCGCGGCTGAGACTGCGGCGTATATTTTCGGTCACTACATGTCTTGAGCTATCCACCGTTTGAAGCGCATTGCCGAAGCTGCCGTTCTGGGCAGTCACCCTGAAGGCATCAATAACCAGACCGGCCTGCGTCGCTGGCCCGGGCTTGCCACCCCGGCGGTCGTGGCTTTCTGCTTTGCAGCATGTGTCAATTTGCCAAACCGCAAGCGTCGGAACGGAATATGGATGCAGGTGAAACGCCTAGAGGCAGGCCCGCCCAACGGTTAATACTATTGCGCTGTGAGGAACAATACGCCAGGAGCGGTACGTCGGCCTGCGCGTGGAGCGGCATATCGCTAATTGCAGCTCAAATGCTCAGCTGAAGACCCCTCTTTTGTCATCCGACGCTTTCTTTGGCGGCACGACCGATGGACGATCGTGATCGTCTTGACCTTCAGATCTCGATCGCGGTGATCAGGGCGTTCGTGCCGCGGTGATCGATACGCCATGCGGCGGGTTCCGATCGGTCGCAGGCCGCAAAACCGGCGGCCACAGCGCCTTGGAGAAGGCACTTATCGGCCATCATTTGTTTTCCTTTCGCCAGGCTACGTCAGGTGTTGGTAAGCTAACGTGAGTAGTGGAGAACGAGAGAGTGACGTCAGCGGACGCGATCATGGACCAATTGAACAATGTCGACAAAGCCAACAACCGTCCCACGGCGTCTGATACAACCGTGGAACAACCGCAACAGCCGCAAGCCGAGTTTGAGCAGCAGCTGGCAGACGCGCGACCGGTCGGCCCCATCTATCCCCATAGAGAGCTTCATGATGTCACTGAGGAAGACGATCGCCTGATCCAAGCAGCGTCCGGCGCTGCTCTCGAGCGAGGAGCACCGGGTCCTGTCACCGTCAGTATTTATGATCGTCTACTTCGCAAATTCGCTGAGGCGTTGAAGCAGTCTGGCAAATCAATCGCTGGCCTCGATGAGGATACGTTGCTCGGTTATGCGAAGAAGCTGCTGCCAAACGACAAGATCATCGCCCCAGCATTGTCAATGGTCAGCCGGTACCGCGAGCCTGGCGCCACCGCTCGGCTCACCTCAACACATTACCGTCCTTCCAACGAAGATGAACGTCTCATCAGGCAGGCCGCCGAGGCAGGTTTTGCTCGACGGATCGGCCCGAAAACCGCCCTGAACTATGCGAGCAGTCTGCGGAAGCTGGCGGTAGCGCTCCGCCCCTTGTCTATTGCCAAGCTCGGTGATGATACACTGCTCGGTTACGCCGACACTTTCTTTCGGAATGACAGGCTGCTCATCTTCGCCTTGAACGGTCTGCGCGACTATCGCGCGACAACCGGGCAGGGAAATTGGGGCGCAGAAGGATCTAGCACGCGCCAGGTCATCGAGCCGGCCGCCCCTTCGCCCATGCGGCTTGTCGATGGGCAGCGCTTGGGAAACGCTGCAGATCGCACCGTCCCATTGCGGGCCGACGGTTTCAATACTCCGCAGCTTTGGCAGGGGCCAAATTCAGCCGCTCATTCTCCGATACAAAGTGTCGCCCAGGACGTGCTCTTCGACGCAGCGGAGCCGAGCGGCGAGCCTCCAGCTCCCGATTTGGATGCACCAGTGCTCTGGCCGCGAATGCATTCAGCTGTTCCCTCGCCCTTGCAGAGTTTCGCCCAGGAAGCGCTTTTCGATGCAGCTGATCGCGAGGCCCTGCTGCCATCGGCACCTTTCGATGCACCGGTGCTTTGGCCAACAATAAATTCAGCTGCTCAATTGCCCGTGCAAAGTGTGGCCCAGGACGACCTTTTCGATGCCGTGGATTGGAACGGCTCTCAGCCTGCTGATGGTCTCGAGGCTCCAGAGTTCTGGCCAGCAATGGGTGCTGCCGCCCAGCCGCCCGTGCAAACCGTCGGCCAGGACGAGCATTTCGGTCCCGCAAGCTGGCAGCCCTCCTTGCGGCCGCAGAATTCCGGCTCTGGAGGCTACTTTGATCGGATGATCGATCGGCGCGGTGCGGCTACGGCATCGCTTGAGCAGACGTTCCCCGCAACCAGTGAGAGCTTCGATGCTTCTTTGGCTGTTCCCGAGGACTTCTCCCACGGGACCCAGCCCGCGCCGGATATGATGCGCTCCAAGCTGGGCCGCTGGGGCTTGTTGCCGGATGCCGCACAGCGCGTAAAGACCTACGACATTCGCGGTGAACGCTATACGGCCGTATTAGGCCCGGGAGGGCCCAATGATGTTCAGCTCATCCATCTGCGGTCTCCTGCTGTCGGCGATACGTTTGATATTTCGTTCGCCGTTCCCAAGGATTTTTCCCATCGCACCCAGCTGGCCCCCGACATGATGCTGTCCACGTTGGGCAAGTGGGACTTCTTGCCTGTTGCGGAACATCCAGTCATGAACTACGAGATTGGCGGCGAGCGCTACACAGCCATGTTGGGACCGGGAGGACCCAACGACGTTCAACTCATTCATCACCCTCGGCCCGCTTTGCTGGGTGAAGCTTCGCCTGCGGTGCCTAGGGCTTCCTCAGATATCTACGGCGGTCTTGCGCTGGGGTTTGATTCGGCGGCGCCTTTCGAATGGCGCGAGGACGCTCCTTCGGCGCTGGCGCCAAACCTTCCCCCGCCGTCTGCCGCACCGGCGTCGGGCCATCAACCATTCCCGCAAGCGCCTGAACTCGGAGAGTTGTTCGGGGACGACTGGAGGCACGGCCCCCGAGAGGCCTCGCCTGTCCTGATCGACATGCTGCAAAACCTGGATCTTCTGCCGAGCCAGGATGTCCCAATGACCCGTTTTTTGATCCACGGCCAGCCCTACACGGCCGAAAGCCTACCCCGAGGCCGCGTTCTTCTCTTCCATCGGCCGCAATTTGGCTAAACGAGGGGCTCGTCGGCGATGACCTGCCCAAGCGGAACGCGAATACATATCGGATCTTTTCGCTCTAGGCTAAGGGCGCCATCAATCAGTTGGAGTTTAGCCTCTTGGCAGAGTTTGACTTCTTGTAGGGGATGCATCCAGAAAAGCTAGACTTCGTTCTCTATCTCGATCTCTTGGTTGATCACAGCGCTCTCCACAAAATTGCCGAGCATCTGAGCCGTCGAGTTATAGATCGATGGCGCATCATCAGACGCACGCAAGGTGAGGACAAATGCCACCTGTTGCGCGCCGACATCGCTGTTTGTCTGCCACCCGAATTGATATAGGTCACGTGCGTACACCCGCGCGTAAAGCCGGAGCTGATTGCCGGAGAAAGCCAGACCCCCACCTTTCGAAAAATCTCGGCAATGTCTGCGCACGGGCTGCCACTTCTTCAAGTTCTCACGAGCATCGCTCTCCGTGAGGGTCGACTCCATCATCGATCCTAACAGCGACTTCCACTCGTCCTGCTTCACTGGGTATTGGAGTGAAGTTTCAACCCGCGTAGCGAAGTAATTCGCGTCCGCAAAGGGCGACACGACGGGCTTGAGCACCGCCGTGAGAGTAGCGCGCCCCAATAATTTGCCATTGTGAACCATCTCGGGCGGAATCGGGATACCGGACCAATAGTAAGAAACGCCCGGCTGCAGCTGCGCAGTCCACGTTAGCGCAACGGTCCCGGGCGCACAGGACCAGGGCATGGTGCCTTGATAAGGAGTGCCCCACCCCAGCTGCGGGTGGTGCTCATCAAGCTCGCTCGCGCTTACCAAAAGCGCCTTAACCAGATCAGGGGTTGGATTGCGGAGATTGGCGAACGTATGTGCCGCGAGCGACGAGACGAGCGCGGTACTGGCCGGTCAGGACCCGGCACAGTTCTCGGTCTGGCAAGAGAAGAACTCGCCCGACAAGGAGGTGTTGAGCAGTCATCCGCGCTCAAGCCCTCAAAGCCGTGGCCTGAGAACGACGCTTACCTTGAATTCATACGGAGCGTCAGATTGTACTGTTTCCGACACAGGTCACGACAATACTCCCAGAGCAGACCGACATCCTGACAGCGACGTAGCGTCGATTGGGCATTGGAGATCCCGCAGAGGCTGCCCCAACGCGCACTCGCATCACGGCGATGCGCAGGGGTTCCGAGTCGCTCCAAGAGAATAGGATTGATGGAGCGGGAAGCTTGCTTTTAACTTATTGCCCGTTGAGCGAATTGAACTGAATTCGCGCGTGCGAGGTTGTTGCTGAGATCGTAGCGCAACGTCACGAAACCAAAGTAATTCAGTCTTCATCTCGCAATTGCCGCCTTGGAGTGATCAGCCGTACTGAACCTGTCTTGCATCATGATAGGTGTCGGTCTTCCGTCCAGATCACAACGAATCGTGAGTCTCGACGTCAGCGGGGCTCTCTGATTCTCATAAGATGTTCGGGTTCCCGTAAGATGCTTTGCTGTTTTGATGCGTCGCGGTGCTTTTTATCCAATTTCCCAGGGGGCTGGCTCAGCAAGCCTGCGATCTTTCGAATATTCACGAAACGAGCTCTCGAAGGGACTTGAATCGCACGTAGCGTCAGATTGTAGGGTTTCCGACATCAGTCGCGACAATGCGTCGTGCGCAACACTTCCTGACAGGTAGCAAGAATTGCGAATGTCTCTAACCCGCAGGGCCACGCCGCCCGACCCCGTCACGCTCCTCGATCAGTCCACCCGAAGGCCTGTTGGCAGCGTAGCCTACGCGCCGGACCGGGTACCGGCGCCAGCCAAGTTGAGGCTGCAACAGCACGAGAAGCTCGATAGCGGTACTCGCTGTCTTCGCGTTCCCGTTGTCGGATGGGAAGCGAATGATGACCGGAAGCACTGCCGAGATTGGCGCGAAGATGCACGAGGGTCCTGCCACCGCGCTCAATGCTCTGACTGATTCTGGCCCGATTCCCCAGATTCCGCCGCCGTTCGTCCCGAGAGGTGGAATGCATTCATGGTCGACGGTGATCTGCTTGGTAGTTTTGGCATGAAGAGGCAATGAAATGCGAACGCTACTGGTTGATCATGATGCGCACCTTGCGCGCGCTGTGCAAGGAGCGCTCTCGGATTGCGGTTTTGCCGTTGATGTGGCGAGCACTCTGGATGAGGCGACGACCGCTCTGGACTACGCCAAGTACGACATTCTCCTGCTCGAGTTGGCTCTACCGGATGGAAACGGCCTGGACTGGCTGAAGCGGTTGAGACGCGACGGATATTTGATGCCTGCCATGGTGATGAGCAGCCGCGATGATCTGGGTAAGCGGATCGCCATTTTCAATGGTGGTGCAGACGATTTTCTGCCGAAGCCCGTGTCTACTGATGAACTCATCGCTCGGATGCGAGCCATTCTGAGGCGATCAACGCAAATGACAGCCCCCGTCGTTGTGTTTGGTAATCTAAAATTCGATCCGATCGCCCGGCAAGTTTCAGTTGGTGGTCGGCCGCAAAAGATTGCACGCCGCGAAGTGTGCATTCTTGAGCTTCTGCTCAGCCGCGCAGGCCGCGCCGTGCCACGCGCCTCGCTGGAGGATAGCCTCTATGCGTTTGACAACGAGGTCTCTACCAATGCGCTTGAAGTCGCAATCTATCGCTTGCGCGGTCATTTGAATCAGTCCGGTGCTACGCTACGGATCACGACCGTACGCGGCATCGGCTATATCCTTGAATTGAATAGCGCGGCATCGGCCGCGTAGTCGATCGAACTTGAAAGCAAAGACTACCTTGAAGATCGCTCTTGATAATGAGGATGGCAGCGATCGACGCTCGATCGTCGCTAGCGGCCTGTGGTCTGCCGTTTGTCCTTCTCTTTCCCACCTCCTGTGCGCGGTCGCTTTGCTATCACCACTAGCTGCCGCAGCTCAGACGACGCGGGACGCTAGAGGAGGCCCGCCGCGCGCGGCTCCTAGCAGCATCAACGGGACGCTGGACCTTTCCTCCTCGCTCGGCAAGACAATTCATCTGCCCGGGCCGGCGGCGAGCATCTTTGTCGCCGACCCGACGATCGCGGATTATCAAGCGCCATCGAATACGACCATCTTCGTCTTTGGCAAGAAGTCCGGACGGACCAGCCTGTTCGCTTTGAACGACAATGGGGAAGCTCTCGCCGAGTTGCGTGTTGTCGTCACGCAGCCGATCGAGGATTTGCGCGCCATGCTGAAGGCCCAGGTCGGCGACTATCCGATCCAAGTCAGCTATACCCCCCGCGGCGCGATCCTTAACGGTACGGCTCCCAATGCCGATATCGTCGCCACTGCCGTGAGAGTCACAGAGCAGTTTCTCGGTCCGGGTGCGCTGGTCGTCAATAAAATTCAGGTCGCCGGCTCGTTACAGGTCAATCTGAGCGTTCGCGTAGCGGAGGTCTCACGCAGCGCCATGAAGGAGCTCGGCATCAACCTCTCCGCTTTGGGCCAGAATGGCACTTTTTTCTTTAGCAGCGGCAAAGGTGCTGGTTCCGGCACGGCTAGCGGCGGCGGCAAGGCAGGTATCGGCTTCAGCGCCGGTAGTATCAACGTCGGCGCTGTTCTCGACGCGCTCGCCAGCGAGCACCTCGCTTCCGTGCTGGCTGAACCGAATCTCACCGCAATGTCTGGTGAGTCCGCGAGCTTCCTTGCGGGCGGCGAATTTCCAATTCCGGTCATGCAGGACAACCGACAGGTTTCGGTCCAATTTCGTCACTTTGGAGTGAGCCTCGACTTCGTCCCGACCGTTCTTAACAACAACCAAATCAATGTCCGCGTGAAACCTGAGGTCAGCGAGATTTCGAAAGAAGGCGAGGTCAAAGTGAACGGTATGGCCGTGCCTGCCCTCTCTACGAGGCGTGCGGAGACCGTTATCGAGCTTGGGAGCGGACAAAGCTTTGCAATAGGCGGGCTAATCAGGCGTAACTTCAGCACGGATATTAGGACTTTTCCTTGGTTAGGCGACCTTCCGATTCTCGGTGCACTGTTTCGCTCTTCGTCCTTTCAAAAGCAGGAGACGGAGCTCGTTATTATTGTCACGCCTTACATTGTCCGGCCAGCATCGAATCCGAACCGGATGAGCGCCCCCGCCGACCGCATCGGACCGCCCTCAGATATGGGGCGCACCTTGACGAACACGTTGGCAAGCCCGCCGCGAGGCCGCGACGCTCCGCGCACCAGTGTACCAGGCGCGACAGGCGGCGCCGGCTTTATTATCGAATAAGGATCGTCGAATGACTTTACGAGCCCTGCCCCATCTGGTCGTTCTGATGGCGAGCCTAGGCGGCTGCACAAGCACTGCTCCGGTCAACACCGGGGCGGCTGAACAAGCAACCATGGTGCAGCAGCAGAACAGTGTCTTGGTGCTGCAGAGCCTTCGTGGCCTCGAGCGGTATCGGCTGAGGGATTTCATTGCTGGCGCCAGCCGCGGTCGGTTTGATGCGCTCCATCTCGATATCACCGGCTCGCCCCGGCTCGCCGCGCAGGCAGCCAGCGAGGCCCGCGCAATGGGCGTCGCGCCTTACAACGTCCGCCTGTTCGGCCGTCGCATCGACCGGCCTGTCGGCTTCGCGGTGCGAATCGAGGCCATTGTCTATGAAGCACGTCCTCCCGTCTGTCCGTCCCTTTCGATCATTGGTCCCTCGGTTAACGATAATTCGTTCGACCAGACACTAGGCTGCTCAATCCGCAACAATCTGGGAATCATGGTCAACGATCCGGGCGACCTGCTGGACAATAGAGCTGTCATGGCAACAAAAGGCGATCGTGCCGCCATTCCTGTTGCCACATATGGGTCCATGGGACGGCGCAACAAGAGTGACTTGGAAGATGGAATTGCCAACAGGTCCTCGCCAGAAGCCGGGTCAACGGCAACGAGGGATATACAGTCGCCTCGATAGTGCGCGCCGGATGGCGCAATCATTGCTGCCATAAGCAATATCTAGACCAGCCCGGCGGAATAGAGTGCTCTCGCAACCCCTTCAAAGCACTTCCCAGGAACGGCGTTGCCCAGCATGGCATTCCGGATGAGCTGACGCGCCAGGGCCCGGTCCTGAACAATGCTGAGGCGCAGCGACTGCGCCTCAGCAAGCAGTCGTGAGGCAAGTTCGCCCTCACCACGGCAAACTACGATCGGCACGCCGGTCTCGCCACGAATGTAGCGAAGCCCAATCAAGATCGCTTGTCCTGTCACTATCAATGTAGCGCGATGCACGCCAAGCGGAGGCTCGTTCGCCGTCTCCTGTCGAAGGCGACGGTGTTCTCGTTTGACCTGCGGATTGCCCTGCTGTTCTTTGGACTCGCGCTTGGCCTCGGTCTCCGTCATGCGCATATCCTGTAAAAACAACCAGCGCTGGATAAGAAGATCGGCCAATCCGGCGATCAGAAAAGCACCGGCAGCAATTTCGGTCAGCAATTTGATCTCAGTGAACACGAAGCTGAGACACCCCATACCGCAGGTTGGCAAGTATACCAGCGCCCTCCAACTCGCGATAACGGGGAGTAGCAAGCTTGCGCCGAGAACGCACAGCTTAAGAAGCGATTTCGAGAGTTCAATGAGCGACCTCTTAGACGCAATCCGCTTGAGCCCCTTCATGGGATCCAATTTTTCGAATTTCGGCTTTAAGGACTCGAAAGAGACGTTTAATCCACCATTGGCTAGGACTCCCGCTAGAATGCCAGCGGCAACACCGGCCCCGAGGAATGGACCAACGGCCGCAAGAAACAGTTCGATCAACCCGCCAAGCGCCTGCTGGACCGCGCTCGTGAAAGGCTGCCCCTGCAGTTTGTCGATTAGCCGTACCGTTTCGTGCCACTTGGCCTCAATGAGGCCCGCTCTTAACCAGAGGCAGCCGAAACCGGCGCAAACGCTGACTGCGCTGACCAAATCGGCGCTGCGCGGACTCTGCCCTTTCTTGCGCGCATCTTTTAGTTTCTTGGGAGTGGGAGGGAGCTTCTTCTCTTCGCTCGAGCCACTCATTTAAGGAGCTTCTCGAACAACTCGAGCACGGTGTTGGACTGACTGATTTCCGATCCCATATATTCGACGAGGAAGGTGGCGTAACTTACCATGATTATCCCATACGCCAGGTTCTTCATGGTGGGAGAGACATCGTTCAGTTTGAGTTGCGGCGCAAACCGCCCGAGTATCATGACCGACACATCAAGTAGCAGCAGGAATGCCAACACCGGGCCAGAGACCAGTAGCGCCGTATACATGATGTGACCGAGAAGCCCCAGAAATGCCATCGCGCCTTGCACGGTCAAGCTAGGCATCAGCCGATACACAGGCCAGATCAAATAGCTGCCATAAAGGCCCCTAATCATATTCTCCAATCCCCCGGCTAGAACGAAAATCGCAATCGCAGTGGTAGCGAGTAAAACCGCCGTCGCCGAAGCCTGGCCACGCGTGGTTGGATCATCGGAAGCAACAGGGTTCGTAATCCCCCGTTGGGTATCGATGATCTCACCCACGGCCTGGATGCTCCATAACGGAATACTGAGCAAAAAGCCGATGAGCAGACCGACGAACACCTCCTTCAAACCGAGCAGCGTGACACTGATCAGTCGTGAGCCCTGATCCAACGACTGCAAGCCGTGCCTGATCTGCAACAGGCATGGCAGTCCCATCGCAAAGGTCACGCAGCCGCGGATCAGCCCGCTAATGCGCGGCAGCGTAAATACGGGAAGGACCAACATAATGCCAAGGGCGCGGGCTGCCGCGAGCCCACCTGCAAGCACGAGTTGGACCGCCTCCTGGATCAGAGTTTGCGTTTCGGTGAGTGAGGGGACGTTCATCTAACGTCGACTAATACTTGCTGTGAGTGCGGGAAAGTCAGTAAATACCTGCTCTGCTTCCTTGATCAGCGCGGCGCTGAGCACTGGAGAGAACAAAACGATCACCGCGACAACGACCAGAAGCTTCACAGTCAGTGGCAACGTTTGATCCTGAAGCTGCGTTGCCGCTTGGATGATGCCGACGACCAAGCCGACAACGACCGCCGCGATAAGCGTAGGCAGAACCCAGATCATGAAGAGCACAAGTGACCGGCTCATATGAGTGAGAATGCTCGCCTCATCCATGCTCAGCCTCCCGCTGTTGTGTAGCTGAGCACCAGCCCGTGCATGAGCCGCGACCAGCCGTCGATTGAGACGAATAGGAACAGCTTAAAAGGCACGGATATCACCGTTGGCGAAACCATCGACATACCCATGGCCATCAAGATGGTCGTTACAATCAGATCGATGGTGATAAAGGGCAGATAGAGAAGAAAACCAATTTCGAATCCACGCTTGAGTTCCGAAATTAGGAAAGATGGCACCAGAATGACCAGGTCATCGGCGCTCACGTTGCCGCGCATGTCCTCGGGCCAGACCTGTTCGGTTGAAGCCAAGAAGAAACGGCGCTGCTCGTCAGCGGTGAACTTCTTCAGATGCCCGCGCAGCGGCTCCTGCGCCTCCTTTGCGGCGCTCAGCCAATCGTCGACCGCTTGGTAGCGGAGTTGTGGCGCAGAAAGGCGATTATAGGTCTGTTCAATCACTGGCGCGCTAATGAAAACTGTCAGGATCAGCGCCGCCCCGTATAGAACGAGGTTCGGTGGGATAGATTGAGTCCCGAGCGCGTTGCGAACGAGGAAGAGCACGACGGATACTTTTATGAACGCTGTGCTTGTTACGACTAGAAACGCCAGCAGGCCAAGGCCGGCTGTGAGCGCAAGAAGACCAAGAATTCCCGGTTGAATGTCAGTCATTGACGGCCAACCTGCCCCGCAACCTGACGCCGAGCTCCGCGCCGATGCTTACGATGTCCCCGCGGCCTATGCGGCGGCCGTTAGCAAGGATATCAACCGGTCCGTCGAGCGGCCGGCCAAGTTCGAACACATGTCCCTCGCTGATATCCCTCAAGGCTCCGAGTGCGACAGTCCAGCGGCCGCATTCGAAAACAAGAGTAATCTCGATGTTGTCGAGATCACCTTCAGAGGGCGGCCGGGGTTTTTCGGATTGGGTCATCATATGTGCACACTCCAGGGGATGTGGTTGGAGGCGGAATGCCCCCCGTACGATCAAGCGATCCTCTGCAACGTGTGCCGGAGCCCATAAGGTTCCCGTGTTGAGGATGGCTTGGCCACGGGCGAAGGGTATTACGTCCGGCAATAGAGCGTCTCCTGCATTTGCTTTCCGTAGCAACGCGACTGTCGCATGGAGCGAGCCGATCTCTCCCTTAACGATGACAGGCAATTCTGAGGGAAGCTGGCGATCCTCTCGCGGCAGCTGCCTGAGCAGTCCGCCTAACGCCCGAAACGCGGGTGGAACTGAACCATCGAGAGAAGAGAACAGGAACAGGCGCGCATTGCCCTTGAATGGGCCGTAGGTGATTTCGAGCTCCAGATAAGGGCCTCGAGCCGTCGCTTCGCTCAAACAGATCAGCTGCAACTTCTGTTGCGTCAGAACCTCTAGTTGATTGAGCAACGGATCGAGTGCAAATTCGACGAGGAGCGAACGAGTGGGCTCGGCAGGTAGGCCAAGCCCACTTTGCACCGTCGCGATCAGCCCTTCTACAACCGGACGGGCCAAGGATAAGATGATTGTTTCATGGCCAATGGCCCAAACGCAGTCGAGCATCGATACCGCACACGGCTCCGGCTCCCAGACAAGCCGTTCCATCCGCACGGATAGCGGCTTATCAATTAGACGGCTTTGCAGAGGCTTGCGAGCGGCAGCGATCTCGTTGAGCCAGGAGACGACGGCAGGGGACAGGGTTAGCGCCGGTCTAAATCCCGATTGTTCGCCCGGAGCCGTAGTCGCAGGCCCGTCGACAAGACAAGGCGCCGCTTTCTCGAGCATAAGAGAAGAAGCCATCAGAGTTCAGTCGCTAGCCTTGAGTACGCGAACCACTGCCATACCGAAGCAAAACCTCATCATCGGCCTCTATCTCGGCTTCCGCCTCTGAATGGGCATCACTCGCGCGCTGAACGTCGCCTTCAATTTGCTGCCATTTGTGACTCGCAGCTGAGCACTTGGTCAAAGTAGTCCTCGCCTCGAAGACCGCTGTCTCGGCCCGCTCTTGAGCGGCGCGCGCTTCCTCAAGCGTTCGGCGTGCTCCTGCGATCTCAGCTTTGAGCCGTCCAATGACGATGTGACAGCGACGATCGAGCTCTTCGACAGATAGCGAATCAGAAGATGCCAGTTCTCGGTAAAGCTCCGCTTCGAGCGCCGCTTGGCTTTTTTCGGCCGTTGCAAGATCCCGGACAGCTTGTTCCACCGCTTGAAGCGCACTGCGGCGCTGGGCCTCCATGTTGGACACCTCACGAAGGGCGCTCCGCTGTCTCATATCCTTCACTAGCCGCAATTTCGAGGCATGGACACGATTCACGCGGTCAGACGTGACATCCATGTGACCGTCTCCTCAAAGCTTGACGCCTCGTCTCCGCCCTGACGCAGGAATTTCCGCAACTCCTCGATCGAGTTGATTGCCCGGTCTGTCAGAGGATCACTGCCTTGCTTATATTCGCCAACCTTCACCAAGAACTCGGCCTCGGCGTAGCGGGAGAGCAGATCACGGAAGAAGGAAGCCGCCTTTCGATGCGATACAGAGACGACCGCATTCATCACGCGGCTGCGGCTTGACAATACGTCAATAGCTGGAAAATGCTCGCGTGCAGCCAAAAGGCGTGAGAGAACAACGTGGCCATCAAGGATGCCTCGTGATTCTTCGGCGATTGGATCACCCGAGCCGTCGCCTTCGACAAGCACAGTATAGAAGGCCGTGATTGAGCCGCGCTCGCCCATGCCGGCACGCTCCAACAGGCCAGGAAGCATCGCAAAAACCGATGGCGGAAAGCCGCGCCGCGTCGGCGGCTCTCCTGCGGCAAGGCCAATTTCGCGCATGGCGCGGCTAAAGCGCGTCAATGAGTCCATCATCAGGACGACACGAAGTCCTTCATCACGAAAATATTCGGCGAGTGCCGTCGCCATGTAAGCGCATTGCGCTCGCTCCATTGCCGAGCGGTCGGAGGTCTCAACAACAACCACGGTGCGGCGAAGCGCTGCCTCACCAAGGTGCTGCTCGATGAATTCCCGCACTTCACGACCGCGCTCACCGATCAACGCGACTATGGTGGCGTCGGCAGCCGCGCCTTTTACGATCTGCGATAGGAGCGTCGACTTACCGCACCCTGGGTCTCCGTAGATGCCGATCCGCTGCCCCTCGCCGCATGTCAGAAGCCCATCCAAGACACGGACGCCGAGTGGGAATGATCGCTCGATACCGCGCCTTGTCATTGGGTTGGGAGCCTTACCGCGCAGTGGACGAGTTTGAGCGGCGTTGATTGGACCCTTTCCGTCGATTGGCCGGCCGAAGCTGTCGATCACCCTGCCAAGCAAATCGGGGCCGACCGGAACTTCATGCATTCGTCCGGTCGCGACCACTTCTGCTCGGCTGGACAAGCCCGCCATATCACCAATTGGAGTGAGCAATACCCCATCTTGCGATAGGCCGATCACCTCGGCCTCGAGCGACCATCCGGTGCGAGGATCCTGCAACAGGCAAAGCTCCCCTATACGCGCCTCTGGCAAGACGGCGTGGAGCAAGGTGCCGACCGCCCGTGTGATCCGCCCTCGTACAGCACGCGTGTCGATATGCTTTGCTGTAGATTTCAGAGACGATAGCGCGGCGTGCAGATTCCTCTCTCCCGCCGCATGGGTTGCTGATGTGGTCACGGTCTGTCTTCCTTTGAAGGCAAACCCAGGCCAAGGCGTAGAGCTCGGAGCTGCGCGGCAACTCCAATGTCCACATTGCCAAATTCGCTCCACAACACGCACTGCTCTGTCGTTAGAGCCGGATCCGGATCAACCCGCACTTTCGGCCGGCCCTCCTGTCCATCGCACGTAGCGAACTCGCGCGCCAGCGCATCGGCTTTCAGAGGAGAGACATGAAGGCAAATTTCCGCGCTACCATATTTTTGCTCGATCGCGTGACGAACGGTCCTCACCAGCAGCTCGCCTGGATCAAACGCGCCCAGCAGATCGCTCACGATCTCCATGACGAGCTGCGGCAACTCCTGCTCCAGAATGGCTTTTCGCTGCGCAAGTGCGGAAGTAGCCTGTGCGATCAGCCGAGACATTTCTTCGGCGCCGCTCTTGAAGCCGTCCTCACGGCCGCGCGCTCGCTCCCGCTTATAAGCTGTTAATCCCCAGCCGCGAACGCGTTGCAGATGCCGCTCGGCAGCCGCGCGCGCTTCTACGGCATCGCACCAGATTCCCATCTCGGCAGCCGATATGAGAGGCCCGAGCGGCCGTATCTCGGGGGCCACCGGCAGCGCTGGGTCATCAGCTGTCATGCCGTGGCGTCTCCCTCAACAAATGGGCTATCACCAAGGAAAGCACTGGGCCCGCGGCATTGCGGTGTTCGGCCGCTGGATTCTCGGCAGCAGTGCCCATGGGCAAGCGTAACAACACGCGCGTGCGATCAAGTGCCGAGGCTTCGTCGAGCCAAGCACCTAAGCAGGCATAGCCATCGTGTTCAATCTGCTGCGAAAGCTGCTCCGGATCAGCGGTAGCGGTGATTGCGACCGCGCTGGCCAAGTTCCGGATACCGAAAGCGTGCGCTTCTGCCCCGATACGGTCGAGCAGAATCGCGAGATGCTGCTTTGAGACGAGCTTTAGGAGCGAGCGAGCATGCCAGATACTGCCGGCAAGCAAAGCAGCCCTATTCGGATCATGGCCGAGCAGAAGATCGTCTCCCCAGTTACGGCCGTTGGAGTCCATTTTATTACCAAGCAGCATTTCAGCAAGTCTTACCTGCAGCCTCGAGTTCTTCTGTAACCGCACCAAGGTCGAAGCCGACAGCCGGCCGTCAAGGCGTGCAGCAAATCGGGTCAGATGGGTAGAAGCAGCAAGCTCGCGCAGACCTTCAGAGGGCGATTCGGACCACGTATGAGAACCGGCGGATGGCAGCGGCATGGGCATTTGCTCACTCCTATGCCTTGTCGGAAGCGATCTTTTTACTGGGAGGCAGGATAGCCGGCGTGTTCGAACGGATACCAAATCTGGATCGCGCGCGCGACGGCTGGGCGCGCTGACGCATAAGAGAGCCCAGGAATATGTAGCACAGAAGGCCAACGGCAGCGCCACCTCCCCCGATAGCGGCCGCAAGCAGCGGGTCTGAAATGGATTTTGTCGACCGAGCGGACGCAGCTGGCGGGGCCGGCTGCTCAAGCGGAGCCCGCTCAACCGGCACAAAGACCACCGCCACCTTGTCATAGGATAGGCCCTCGATGCTGTTGGCGACCAGCATCTTAATCTGCGGTAGCAGGAGCGAGAGCTTTGCATTGGAGTTATGTCGAACGAACACCGACGCTGAGGACGGCATCGTGTCCTGGCGCAATAGATCATTTTTCGGCAAAACAACGTGGACACGCGCGGATATGACGCCGTCGATATCGCTAATCGTGCGCGACAATTCTTCGCTCAGGGCATAAACGTAGCGGGCGCGCTCCTCGATCGGCGAGGCAACCAGGCCCGATCCCTTGAACACCTCGCCGAGGTTCTTGAAAGGCTGGCGTGGCAACCCTTCGAGATTTAGTAGCTCAATCGAATAGGCTAGCTGTTTCTGCTCGACCTGGATCGTGCTGGTCCCGTCCTTGGCAGTAACACGGACCGCATCGACGCCCCTGCTAAGCAGGAGAGCAAGCATCTCATTGGCCTCGCGCTCCTGCACTTTGGTGTAGAGATCGGCCTTACAGCCAATCAAGGGGAGGAGAAGCGATAGCACGGCAAAAACACGCAACCGCCGACCGGACAGGCGGGCATTGCCGTTTTGTCCATAGATGAAACCAGACGTCAACGAACTCAGCCCGCCGATAGTAATTTGTTCAAAGATGAGCTGACGGCACTGGTACTCTTGGACACAAGCGAAACCTCGACGACACCCTTGTAAACGTCCCGCAGACCCCTAACCATCGCGTCGAAGTCGAGCACCCCTTCCGGCTTGCCCGCGGGGTTCATCCCGACTAGCTGCGACCGAGAAAGCGGCTGAGCGGCCGGCCCAGGTTGAACGGCCTTCGAAATGGCCGCCACACCGCCGCTCGTTACAGAAGGAACGGGGTTGCCCCGATACATCGAAGAGAGAGCCTGGAGCACGCGCTCGCCAGGCGGGCTAGCCTGCACTGTTGCACGCTGAACCTCTGACACAGCAGGAACGGACGCTGCCCTATCCGTGACTGAGGAGGCAGCGTCTGATGTCGAAGCGACATGCAAAAGGGTCTGCTGAAACTGGCTCTGCTGGCCGATGGCTGCCGGCTGGCAGAGCCCGGATAGACCGTCGGCAGGGTTCAGAGAGATCGGCGTAGCGCCTAGCATGATCGAAGGTGTCATTGGTTTGGCGGCGATGAGAGTCGCCGTTGTTAAGAATTGATGGTCAATACCGTAACGAGGCGAGCTGACCGCAAGCTGACGAACACGCGAGCCATTAAGGCCATTTTAAAGATCACGTTTGGCTTCCAATTTAGGTGAACCCTTAATACTTGTTCTCAGGCCGAAGGGACTTGGGAATGCTAAGCCGACGCACGATCCTGAACGTTTTGAACCGAGTTGCGGGCGCAGGAGTTTTCCTTTGCACCGCACTCACGGCGTTTGCGGCTCCGCTCTCGCTGCCTTCGGCACCTTATAGCTACACGGTTCTGGATCAGGACCTGTCTGCCGCACTGCTGGAATTCGGCAACAACCTCAATATCAGAGTAAACGTAAGCGCCGAGGTGAAGGGTCGGATTCGCGGGCGCATGCCAGATCTGCCACCGCGCGAGTTCCTCGATCGTTTGACCAATCTCTATAATCTTCAATGGTACTACGATGGGCTCGTGCTGTATGTATCTGCTGCAAATGAAGCGCAAAGTCGTCTGCTTGTGTTGAAGCCGATCAGCTTCGATGCATTCAAAGCAGCCCTCGATGCACTCAACATTTCCGACGAGCGCTATCTTGTGAGACCGGCACCAGGAGATGGCCTCGTCCTGGTTTCTGGTCCACCACGTTTCATCGCGCTCTTGGAGCAAACGCTCAACGGCCTTGTAGCGGAGGCGCAGACGCGGCCGCACGCTGCCGTCGAAAAGCGGCCGCGGGAATCGGTCCTGAAGTTATTTCGTGGCTCCTCAACCACGGTCGTTCGCGATGGACGACCGGAAGCTCCCTATTCTTCCGACGCGCCGCGTCAGGACAGCATCGTGCGCGATCCTGCGCCAAGCCAGAGATGAATTGAAAATGCGCGGCAGCTTTCGGCGGAGGTCAATGCCGTCTCCATTGGCTCATTGCGAATCCTTTTGACGCTCGTCAGCTTCTCGAAAGCTCACGCTCTTAGCATGAGAGAGCGGATGTCTAGACGGCGATGCGCCTATCCATCGTTATGGAGATGCACGTCGGGCACCCGATGCTCTGCCGGCAGCTCGGAGGCTGCACTCCACACGAGCCTTCGAAACGGTTCTCTGGAGGTCGCAATGCAAATGGCCCTCGTCGAACTATGGCTCGAGCCAATCTTTCAAAGGAGGAACAGGATGGATTTCAACTCAATCAGCCCAACGAACACAAGCCCGCAGCCCGATTCACCATCGCCGCCCGCGGGCCCAGCGAGCTTTGAGCACCAGCTGCGCGAGTTCGAAGATAGTGCTCCGCCACCTGCTGCGGGGTCTCCCGTGCAGCAGGGCGAAGCCTATTCGCCATATCTGGATGCCGGGCATCCCTATTCGCAATATTTGGAGTCGGGGCATCCCTTTTCATCACTGTTGGATTGGGACGATGATCTATATGCGCCGGCTGCGCCCTCCTTGGTGGCCGCCAGAGAAAGCTCTCCGCAGCCCGGCTCGCAGCAGCCGATTGCTCACGCGATCGCGGAACTCCCAGAGTTTGATCCTGATTTGATTTGGCAGAATGTGGAAGCCGGGCCATCGCAGGCTGGACCATCGCAAGCTGGACCGTCTCAGGCCGGACCTTCGCAAGCCGGGCCGTCCTCGTCCGCCGGGGCTGCGCTGTTGGAACTCACAAATTTCATTCCCGAAAACGAGCGTCTCATAGCCGACCACTGGGTCTTCTTTCCCCATACGGCCTCGGATGCCCAGATCAACATACTAAGGAGGGCCGGCCTCTTGCCTAGCAATACCTCCCGGACCACAACTTTCACCATGCTGGGTATGCCCAAAACAGCCGAATTTCGACAAGAGGGGTCCGTTCGTATCAAACCGTCGATGGACGCAGGCCTTAGGCCTGGACAATCGCACGGCAACGCGCCCACCGGGTAAGCATTCCATAGCCCAGCCCGCGGAGCGGACATACTCGCGCCGCCAGCAGACCTTCGCGACGTCGCCGACGGCATCAGCACTTGGCGACGTCCTTTCCGGCCGGCGTCGACTATCTTGGCCA
The DNA here is from genome assembly GCF_013114825.1 of Bradyrhizobium australiense. Lineage (GTDB taxonomy): Bacteria > Pseudomonadota > Alphaproteobacteria > Rhizobiales > Xanthobacteraceae > Bradyrhizobium > Bradyrhizobium australiense. The sequence goes on from NZ_JAAVLX010000012.1 coordinate 44,159, forward strand.
TCTTGGCCTCCCGCCAAGATGAGTGTACTCAATCGATTAGTTATGCGTCCTTTCAGGCATTGGCGGCTTAACGGAATACCAAGAGTCCACACGACCTAGCCGCAGGATCCGTGCCCACGTCACTGTATCGTCTCGGCCGTGCGAAGCTTAGAGCGACGAGCGAGCATCTTCGGTCTAACTTGTATGGGCCGGCAGGAACGTGCCTCATCGTTCGATGCTGTGCTTTTCCCTCGAACCTCAGATGGCGGCTCGAATTTAACCGACCATGCCGGCGTGAGCACTTGCTCGATGCGCCGAGTGTGGCACCGACACGACCATAGTCGAAATGAGTGACCCCGTCTGGCGCACGGCAAGAATTCGTTGCTATTGACGACATCGCCGCGACCCAACCCAACCGTGCCTTGAAACAGGCCAGCGTGTGGCCGTGCGGGCCAACGCAGGGCCCGATGACGAAAACGTCGGGAACTGCTTTGAGTTTTGCGCTCACGACAATGCCGGAAACGGCAAGACAGGTGTTGTACCGTCCGAGGCAGCGCCCCCGGTATCCAATGCGAGCCAAAAAACGCAGTGCTCTCTCTGCCAGTTTTGGCCGATCTGACCTCCAGCCAGGAACGCAGGGGGTGACGACGACTCACCGTAAATCGACCGACATAAGGATCACTAAACGATCACCGGCCGTCGCCGGCTCCGACGTGCCCGCCGATATATCCTCTCGTCCGGCTCCGACAGTGCCGTTCGGACCTTTACTGCCGGCCCGAGATCCGTCGCATTGACGGCACCGCTTGCCACGACCGCAGCTATCGCGGCGCCCAAAAAAGAAGCTCAAGTCGCATGTCACCTCACCTACACAAAGTTAATTCGGTGTTGCCGGCGTTGCGGCTGATGGCGTGTCGCCTGGCTGTACTGCCGCTGGCGGCGGCGTCGTGGGCGATGGCGCGGTGGTCGACCGGGCTGCGGCCAGTGGGGAGCGGCCGACGATGACGGTGAGCAGACCCTGGCCCCACAGCCGCTGCGCCGCCTTGCCGGCATCCTCCAGCGTCACCGCATCGACGAGCGCGCTATGCTTCTCGATATAATCGATCGGCAGCTTGTCGAGCTGATACTGCAGCAGCGCCCGCGCAAGGTTTGACGAGGTATCGAGCGCCAGCATCTGCGAGCCCTTCAGGTACGACTTGGCGTTATCGAGTTCCTGCCGGGTCGGGCCCTCCTCGGCCATGCGGCGGACCTGCTTCTCGACCTCCTCGACCGTCTCGCTGGCGTGATCGGCCCGGGTGCCGGTATTGCCGACAAACACGGCGGAATGATCCATCCACAAGAGCGTCTCATGGACGGAATAGGCTAGCCCGCGCTTCTCGCGGACTTCGCGGAATAGCCGCGACGCCAGCCCGCCGCCACCGAGAATTTGGTTGACGACATAGGCGGCCATGAAATCCGGCTCGCTGCGGCGGACGCCAGCACCGCCGAAGGTCACGACCGTTTGCGGCACGTCGAGCGGAATGAAGACGCACTGCGGCGCCTTTGCCGCGACCACATCGGCTACCTGTGTCAACTCCGCCTTGGCCGGCAGGCTACCAAACGTCTTGTCGAGCAGTCTAGCAAGCGTCTCTGGATCGACGTCACCCACCACCGCGATCTTGAGCGTGTCCTTTGCGATCACGCGGCGGACATAGTCCTTCAAGTCGGCGACGTCGATCTTCGGCACGCTCTCGACGGTGCCTCCGGCCTGGCGGGCATAAGGATGATCGTCGAAGGCGACTTCGAAGAATTTGCGATTGGCGAGCGTTGATGGATTGGTGGAGTCACGCCGAAGGTTCGCGAGCACCGCGGCGCGGATCCGTTCGACATCGGGCGTATCGAAATGCGCCGAGGTCAGCGCCATCCGCAGCAAATCGAAAGCCTCGTCCTTGTTGTCCTTGAGCATGCGCAAAGAGCCGCGGAACTGGTCGCGCCTCGAGGTAAAGCTCAGCTTAATGGCGCGGCGGTCGAGCCGCTCGTGAAAGGTCTCGAAGTCGAGATCGCCGGCCCCTTCATCGAGCAGGCTGGCAACCATGTGGCCGACGCCGGGCTTGTCGGTAGGGTCCTGGGTCGCTCCGCCGTCGAAGGCATATTTCATCGCGATCAGCGGGACGGTGGCGTCCTGGACGAACCAGGCTTCGATGCCGCCGGGCGAGACCAGGCGCTGAATCCTGGTCGCGGCAAACAATGGTGCAGAGCCGAGCGTCGCTATCGCGAGCGAGGCCCCACTGAGGACGGCACGGCGTGTGAAGGAATAGGTCACGAGCGCTTCTCCTCGCCTTTGGCCGCAGAATCCTTGATCAGATAGCCCGTTACCGAACGTTTCTTGTCGAGCCATCCCTGCGCGGCCTTGCGCACCTGCTCGGCCGTGACGGCGCGGATGCGGTCAGGCCAACTTCGGATATCGTCAACGCTGCGCCCCGTCGTGAGCCCGCGGCCATACAGGACCGCAAGCATTACCTGATCGTCCTGAGCGTAGATCGCTTCCGCAATCAGCTGGGTCTTGACGCGCTCGAGATCCTCGGCGCGTGCGGGATTTTGCGCGAGGTCGACGATCACCTTGTCGATGGCGTCCTCGATCTCGACGAAGTGGACGCCGGGTTTCGGCGTGGCCGAAATCATGAATTGCGAGGGATCGAGCGAGGTGCCGTGGTAGCTCGCGCCAGTGCTGATGGCGAGCTGCTTGTCGATGACCAGCACACGGTAGAGATAGGAGTTGGTGCCGCCGCCCATCACTTGGGCGAGCACGTCGAGCGCAGGGCTCTCGCCTGCGGCCGCGGTCGAAGCCGATGGCACGAGATAATAGCGGCGCCAGGTGGGCTGCTCGACGCGGGGATCGGAGAGCGTCACGGTGCGGGGTGCCGCGGGCGTCGGCTCCTGTGGCCGCACGCGCTTCGTGGGGATCGCGGGCTGCGCAGGAATGTCGCCAAAATTCTTTTCCACCATCGGGCGGATTTCCTTTGGATCGACGTCGCCCGCGATGATCAGGATCGCGTTGTTCGGCGCGTAGAAGCGCTTGTAAAACGCGAGCGCGTCCTCGCGGTCGAGCTTTTCGATCTCCTGGCGCCAGCCGAGATTGGGGCGGCCGTAGGGGTGGTTGAGGTAAAGCGCCGCCCTGATCTGCTCGGTGAACCGCCTATCGGGATTGTTGGCGACGCTCCTATTGAATTCCTCCAGCACGACGTCGCGCTCGGACAGCACGTTCTCGTCTTTGAGAATGAGACCGGTCATCCGGTCCGCCTCGAGTTCCATCATTCTAGCCAGCTGATCGCGCGGCACGCGCTGGAAATAGCTGGTGTAGTCCATCGAGGTGATGGCGTTCTCGTTGCCGCCGACGCACAGCACGGTCCGGGAGAATTCGCCGGGCGGATGCTTGGCTGTGCCCTTGAACATCAGGTGTTCGAAGAAATGCGCAAGCCCCGATTTGCCCGGCGTGTCGTCGGCGGAGCCGACCTTATACCATATCATCTGCGTCACGATCGGCGTGCGATGATCAGGGATCACCACCACCTGCAGGCCGTTGGCAAGCGTAAAGCTTGCTGGTCGTTCCGAGGTGACTGTGATCTGGGCAAGCACGCTCCTGTTTTCAGGAATGTGGCTAGGATTGCTGCTATTATCCTTTTTGTATTCAACTTTGTGTTCGACCGCCAGCGCGGTGCGCGTCATTAAGGCCATTGCAACAGTGGCCGTGCCTAGCACCTTGGTTGTCACGGAACTCCAATTCTTCATGCCATGCCTTTGGTCGCATCGAGATCCACATTCTGCAGCGGACGATCCCGACAAAGCAGGGGCGCCGCACGCCGCTGGCAAGCAGTGGAGCAAAAGCCGGGCCAATCGCCTAATGCTTCCGCGCACGAGCCGCCGCGCGCGCAGCTGGAAGCAAAACGAAGCGCGTCGCCTGCTTTCTCTCCGAAAGCTAAAGCGGCATTTGTTTGGTATCTGCCAACATGTTGCGGACGCGACGTTGCACACGAAAACGCACGACAACTCGCTGCCTCGCGTTCGCCTAAATCCTGCGACGCCACATGCCGCAGGCCTGATCTCGCGCCAGAAGCACTGCTCCACCGTTTCGCGGCCACGCCGGCGCCGGCCACGAAACATCCAAAGCTTGTCGCGGCGCCGCCGCAGCAGGAATACCCGGCCGCGCTTCGAAGCGACGAACTTTGGTCCAAGCGGGTTCGCGACAAGAAGATCATGTGGAAGGTTTCAGGCCCGGCGAATTGATCCACCGCTTATCCTGTTTCTCACAACGCCTTGACTTCAAGGCAGCTCGCCCTCGAGCCCGGGGCCAATTCGTCATTTCAAGCGCTGCTTCAGCGACCCGCGAGATTGTCGCGTTCGGCCTCCCCGGTATCACAAACCTGTTTCATTGGCCGTCTCCGGCAATGATGACGAACGCGCAATTCGTTTTTTGCTCGACCGTGCTCCACGGGTTCACGCAGCGTGTCGACCTCCATCGTCTTCTTGGCCTACAACTTCGTAGGTGCTTGAACGCCTCAGTCAAGTCGGACACCCCTCCCTGCCGAGAGCTGCTGCCCTGCAGGAGCGTTTTTAATGGACAGGCCTTTCGGATTGCCGGCGTGCTAGCGTCCACCGAGACCATCTTGCCCGGCGCAACACTCTTCCTCGACCAGCACTAGCGTTTCTTCGGCAGACCACCAACGCCGCAGCTGACGGAAACGTCAATGCGGTCTCCAATGGCTCATCATGAACGCCGTGAGCCTCGTCAGCTTCTCGAAAGCTAACCTTGCTAGCATGAGAGGGTGGGTTATCTATAGGCGGTGTTACGAACATGAACGCAGGTGCACCTAATATCGGAGCAGCGGGAGGCAATAACGGCGCGAATTTTGATGGAGCCGAGGGGGCCGATGAGGCCAACTCGCAGGCCATGCAACAACGTAAGGCTTTCGAAATGGCTCTTGGCATGCTCGCAATGCGAATTGTCAGCGATGCGCAAGCCGATCTAGACTCTGCCATGGACGACACAGAAGAGGATGTTTGATTAGGCCCTGTCGAGTCGGAAGCAACGAGCGGCAAATGGCACATCCATACAACGATGATAAGAGAGGAAGGAGAGGCACTTCTCGGCAGCCGGAGGATTCGCACCCCAATGGTGCCTGGTCGTTCAGACAGGTTGCGGTAAGCTTGGCGTGACAGTTCTGAGGTTGTTTTCGCTTCGGGTCACTCCGGTCATCGGTATCTCGGAGGACGTCGGGCTCACATATCGAACGGGCTCGCCTTGCTTCAGGCAATCGCCGTCACAATGTGTCTTATAGGAGTGAGAGACCACACAGGTCTTCCTGTCCCCGCGCACTGCTAGCGGCTGGTGACGCGCCTAACGACTCGGCGCGTCGCTCTTGGCTGCAAATACGATAGATCGCGCATTGCGGCCGCGTGGTATTTGCCGCCCACCCCGGGGGGCGAGGCGTGTCCCCTCTTGTCAATCGACCTTACAATGGACGTACTGGCAGAAGCCTGCGCAATGTCGACTCGAGTTGGATCAGCTCTCGCTGCTCGAGACGCCCCACTCATCCAGTCGTGCCTTCGTTGCAGACTGCTACCGTCGGAGATATGCCACTCAGATCATCGAAAGCGTGAGAGCGCGGATAATGCATGGCCACCCCAAGCGAGGCGCTTCCCTGCGCGCTCGCGCTGAGGATTGGGAAAGCGGGCGACAGCGCCCGCTCCCATTTTCTTGAAGTGTGCCAGATCGGCCTCACCCGGCGGCCTGCTCATTGGCGTCAATGCTCGCCTGGTTGACCTGCCATCCGGATCTATCGACCCACCCTTGACCTTGCTCATATATCGTCTGTGCACCATCCGACGTCACCTGATCGAGGGTTTGGCCAGCATTGGACTGCGTCACCTTCAGATTGTTTGCACCATCCTTGTCGTCCCCGAGCCCCTCGACAACCATGGCGTTGTCGCCATTCGTGATGGTGAGCTTGGACGAAATGGTCTTGCCCTTGCCGTAGTCGACCGTATCCACGGTGATCTTCGTGCCATCGTCGAGTTGCAGGGTCATGCCTTTCTTGAAATCAAAGTCGTCCTTGCCGTCTCCATTAGCATCGACATGAGGATCGCCATGAATCTTCGAGACATGGCCGGTTTCGTTGTTGCGAACGGTCCAGGTGCCGTCCTTCTCGTCGGCGGTGATTGTATACTTATCGCCAAGGTGAATCGTTGCCTTGCCGTCGTGGACCTCATGCGACCACACCGGATTAGTTTTCGGTGGCGGGCTCTGGTTAACCGCAACTGGGGTCATCGACACAGGCGGGGGAGGAGGAACGAAAACTGGGGTATAGTAGTAGTACGATGGAGTAGCCAGCGGCTGAGGAGTGTACTGGGACTGAGAGCCGGCGCCCGGGGCGCGCCCCTCTTCACCAGCATCGATACTCGCCTGGTCCACCTCGCGCCCGGCGCCGTCGACCCACCCCTGACCTTGCTCATGGATCGTTTGTGAACCATCTGATGTCAGCGCATCGAGAGTGAGGCCAGCGTTTGACTGCGTCACCTTAAGATTGTTGGCACCATCCTTATCGTCACCGAGCCCCTCGACAACCATGGCGTTGCTGCCATTCGTGATGGTGAGCTTCGACGAAATGCTCTTGCCGTTGCCGTAGTCGGCCGTATCCACGGTGATCTTCGTGCCATCGTCGAGTTTCAGGGTCATGCCTTTCTTGAAATCGAAGTCGTCCTTGCCGTCTCCATTAGCATCGACATGAGGATCACCATGAATCTTCGAGACATGGCCGGTTTCGTTGTTGCGAACGGTCCAGGTGCCGTCCTTCTCGTCCGCCGTAATTGTATACTTATCGCCAAGGTGGATCGTGGCTTTGCCGTCATGGACCTCATGCGTCCACACCGGATCAATTGAGGACGACGGCTGGTTCTGGGCGACCGACGCGAACTGGGGAGGCGGCGGCGGGGCGAGAAGGGTTGGAGCGACGTAGGCTGGACTGAGTACGGGGGGAGCGACAACGACCGGACTATTTACCGGCAGGTAATGGTAGGCCCCCACCGGGACGCCGGCAGCGCCGGCGTACTGCCCCAATGCGACGTTGAACATTGGAACAGCGGGCACGCCTTCAGGCACGAGCCCTACCGCCGGATTGAAACCGCCCACCACGGGAAGATACGGCATTTTCATTCACTCCTATTGCATTGAAGGAAGCGACAGACTGCGAGGACCACCCGCACAATCAACTTGGCACGTTGCGCCGAGGCCCTTCAAAACCAATCCCAGGTCACGGCCAGCAGCAGGCGCTCTCGCGTTTCTGGTTGCAGGTGACAACAGCCTTGATCGGCGGACCACTTCTCCCCCTTGCCCCTCGGGAATCGGGACTCTCACGTCGAGCGTATCCAAGTCGCAGGAAATGTATCTGGAGTACCTGTCGAAAAGCTGACGATAGGATAATTGCCACCAGCACATCAGTCGTCGTGTCACCTGAATGTTGAGAGCATGTGATCACGACGAACCGCTCCTTATGATGGGCGTCGCAACAACGACATCTTTGGACGCGCGGCCGGCGAGCGACCACGCTCTCTGAAGGACGCCGGTCGAGCCTCTCGCGTGAATGCTCAAGACGGTCTTCAGGTGCCGTGGAGGGCCATAATCGGAACAGACACCTGTTCGAAATTAGTTTTGCTTCTTGTTGCGAGGCCTCGCACTTGCACACGTCGCCTTTTGTTCGCCCGATTGCTCGCTGGGCGTTACACCGTCCGCTTGCGTACTTTTGACTAATAAATATCGGCGTACGCCGCGGGCGGCGATATCTCGAGGACTTGTCCACGGCGTTACGACGCACCAGGCGATCCAGCCTGCACTCATCTGCTCAGGAGGCATGCTCCTTCAGCCCGACACCTGGCACAGCTCCACTGTCGCGGCGCGCTCCAGCACTACTAGGAGCACTTGACCTTTGAGATGCAAAACCTGCGCAGTCGCGTGCGCGCCAACGTCGGCCAAAATGCCGAGAGTACCGACACATTGTTCGGCGGGAGAAAAATCGGGCCCCCTCGACTCATTCCCCGGCCTTTGTGGTACTCGTCAGCTTCTCGAAAGGTAATCCTCCTAGGATCACAGTGCTGACCTCTAGGCGATGAGTCGTCTATTGAGCGTAGTAGAGATGAACACAGGAGAATGCGATGATTGGAGAAATGATCGGAAGCGCGGCTGGTGGATACCTCGGTGGGCCGCAGGGAGCGGCGATTGGTTCCGCTGTTGGTGGGGTACTCGACCAAGCCTTCGAGAAGGTTATTCACAAATTGGAGCCTGAGAAGGCTGATGCTGACAAGGTCGCCAAGGATAATGGCCCTGCCGCAGGAAAGACCCCGCAGTGTAGCCACGGCAACGGCGAATTGACGCTCTTGAATGGCGCGCCGGGCGCGCATGTAATGATTTCATTTCCTGCCGTCGTTACCCCAGCTGGTTAGGCGTGAAGCAGGTCATCAGTACCACTAACTTCCAAACAGAAAGGTGAGTCGATATGGTTTCCCCCGTTGGCGGTTCCCCCGCTGCATCCGAAGTCGCGACGAATCAGCAAACCGGTGCTACGGGTGCTGGCGATTTCGCCGCGCAGCTCGCCGAGCTCGAGCGTGTCAGCAAGCAAGCTCAGGCCAACAGCATCGTGATGCGCAGAATTACGACCGAGCTCTCGTCCGAAAAGAAGGTTGCCGACGAGCGCGTGAGTTAGCGCTGCAAGAGGGGCTCGCGGCCGCTCTTTTCGTGTGCTGGATGCTCTCTACAGCCTAACGAATTCGGAACCAGCCGTACGGCAACGCCGTACGGCTTCTCGTTGTTCAGGAGACTCTCCGTGAATGAACCCGCATCCGTTCATTTCGAAGTGCTATCAGGGCTCTATTCTGGGGTGACCGGTGAAGCGCCCGTCGGAACGAGCCTTATCGGAAGTGGCCTCGGTGCTGATATCGTCTTCGTCGAACAGGGGCTCGAGCCCAATCACTTCCGTCTCACGCCCCTGCACGATTCGATGGAGATCGAGGCCCTAGCAGGTGGAGTCAGCATAGAAGGAAGCGGAGAGATTGCCGTAGGCGAGCGGGTTGTTGTTTCTCTTCCCGCCGTCGTTCATGCGGGCATGCTGTCCATTCGCTGCACACAGGATTCGGGCCAAGGATCAATCGGCCTGTCGCGTGTCTCGATAATAGCAGCCGCCTTGGTCTTGCTGAGCTCCGTCGGGATCGCCACTCTTGCAATCAGCTTCCTCTTTGACGGCAGTGCCGGTGCACTGAGCCCCGAAGCGCCCCCTGTTGCCGCACTTCCACCCAAGCTGACGCTCAATGGTCCTGATGATCGCCCCCTCCATGCGGCCGCCGAACAGCTGCAAGAGGAGGTTAACAAAGCGGGACTTCTCAACATCAAAATCGGTCGTGGGCCAGGCGTGGTCAGCGCCGAAGGCACAGTGACACCTGCGACAGTCAGTAAATGGCAGGAGGTTCAGCAATGGTTCGATCAGCATACAAACGGGTCGCTGACACTCTTAAATGGAGTGACCGTGAAGGAGGATAAGCCGCCCTCCTCAATTGCTGTCCAGGCGGTGTGGCGCGGAGCCCACCCCTATCTTCTTATTGGTGGGCAAAAGTACTTCGTGGGCGCGCTGTTGAACGATGGATGGACGGTTGATCGAATCGAAGCGGGACGCGTACTGCTCAGCCGGAATGGACGGCTTGCTGCTCTCCCCTATTAGAGCTCCACCGCCGAGGAAAGGAGATCGTCATGACCAAGTTGCCCCAGCATCCTGTCGGACTTGGCACCTCTTCGCAAAGGCTCAATACCCACGACCATGAGCCAGCGAACAATCCGGCCGTCCTTCAAGTCCATAATTTAGAGATCCATGGCACCGATGGCGATGGCGAGAAGAGCCACGGGTCGGTTTGGCCGGATACCGAGGCGCCGGATCTGCTAATCGAGGCCGCGCTTGACGTCAACGATATCGATGCCGTCTCGCGTGTCAGTCTCAACGAGAGGCGCGTACGGATAGCTGAGCTCGATCCCCGTGCAGCACTCGCTTCACTTTATGGCCGCAATCTCGCAACTGGCCTGCTCTCCTTCGTGACACCACGCCTGCGTGATCCGGACGTGCTGCGAGCAGAGAAGCATAGTGTTCTTCTAGAGCGCTTGGCCGATAGGCTACGGGCCGGACCGGAGGATTCGGCGCGTGAAGGGACCGACGCCCTGCAGCAGGAGCTCCGCCGGCTCATCCTGCTCCGGCAGAACCAGAACAGCTTGATTGGGAGCTAGCATGATCGACTCGGGCGGAGCGCAATTCGCCAGTCCACCGCCGCCGGCCGATGCTTCCAAAATCGGCGATGTCTTGCCAATCTCCGGGCATGAGCGCGATTTGGTCTGCGCAATATCCTTCGTCCACCTTGCGTGTGGACAGAGCGCACGAGCTCTCGCTCTGTTGCGGCTCATTGCCCATGACGATTCGCAAGACGTCGACCTGCTTCGCATTCTTACCTATGCTCTCATTTCGGAGGGCTTTGGCGATGAAGCACTTGCGGTGCTCGATAGACTAGACACGCTTGACGACGAGCCCTCCTCGCGTCTGCCTTTGACGCTTCTCCGCAGTCACGCGCTACGACGGGCCGGCCGTATGGACGAGGCGCGGGCAGTCTTCCAAGACTATGTGTCCTTGCGTGGCAGGACAGCCCCAACGCAACAACAATAAGAAGACCCTCCATGGCACACCTTCTTCGTAAGCTTATCGTGCGCGCGCCATTCCACCCGGATTTCATGGTCGCGTTCATGCTGCTTCTGGCAATCGGAATGATGATCATGCCGATGCCGATCGTCGTGGTCGACATGCTGATCGGCTTCAATCTGGGCTTTGCCGTATTGCTGCTGATGGTTGCTCTGTATCTCAGTACGCCACTGGATTTCTCGTCCCTGCCCGGCGTTATCCTGATCTCTACCGTCTTTCGTCTGGCGCTGACCATCGCGACGACGCGGCTGATTCTCGCTGAAGGAGACGCCGGCAGCATCATTCATACCTTCGGTGAGTTCGTGATATCAGGGAACATCGCGGTCGGAATTGTTATATTTCTGATCGTGACCATGGTGCAGTTCATGGTTCTCGCGAAGGGAGCCGAGCGTGTTGCTGAAGTCTCAGCACGATTCACGCTCGACGCTCTGCCAGGCAAGCAGATGGCTATCGACGCGGAGCTACGCAACGGTCATATCGATCAGCACGAGGCACGCAGCCGGCGAGCTTCACTGGAGCGAGAAAGCCAACTTCACGGTGCAATGGATGGCGCCATGAAGTTCGTAAAAGGGGATGCCATTGCCGGCCTCATAGTCATCTGCATCAACATGCTGGGAGGAATCAGCATCGGACTGCTCTCCAAGGGCATGTCCGTCGATGAGGCGTTGCATCAATATACGCTGCTCACCATCGGCGATGCGTTGATTTCTCAGATTCCGGCGCTCCTCCTGTCGGTTACGGCCGCAACCATCGTCACGCGTGTAAATGGTCCTTCCAAGCTCAAGCTTGGTGCCGATATCATCAACCAACTCACGGCCAGTACCCAGGCATTGCGGCTAGCGGCCGGCGTCTTACTTCTCATGGGGCTGATACCTGGTTTCCCCTTGCCCCCGTTTCTCATGCTGGCCGCACTTTTTGCCGGGGCAAGCTATGTCAAAGGCGGGGTGCAAGGCGCGAACACGGGCTCCAAAACGGGCGCCAACGTTAGTGCTCCGACCTCAACACCAGCGCAGGCTCAAAGGCAAACCATACCTGCGGAGGCGCTTCCGGTCGCGGTCTTCTTTGCACCTAACCTGGTAAACGCGATTGATAGAGAGGAAGTTGAGCAGCACATTGCTCGCATTTCGGCACTGGTTTCAGCCGATCTTGGCATCACGATTCCCCGCATTCCAGTCCAGGTCGATCAACGTTTGGCCCAATCCGAGTTCAGGCTAGATGTGGAAGGGGTACCGGTTGAACGGGATCGAGTCGATCCGACGCAGCTCGCGCTCACCGACGACCGAGCGAACATTGAATTGAGTGGCATCCCGTATCGGCAAGATCCAGACACCGACCGGATCTGGATCGAACAGAGCCATGCACCGGCTCTCAAAGCGGCCGGGATCGGGCATCACCGTCCGAGCGAAATCATCGCCCTGCGCGTCAGTTCCGTACTGACGCGATATGCGCAGCGCTTGGTAGGCATTCAAGAGACGCGACAATTGCTTGCCCGGATGGAGCAGGAATATGCCGACCTGGTGAAGGAAGTGCTACGCACGACTCCAGTTCCCCGGATCGCCGATGTCCTGCGGCGCCTGCTCGACGAGGGTATCCCGATTCGTAACACCCGGCTGGTCTTGGAGGCGTTCGCCGAATGGAGCGAACGCGAGCAAAACGCCGTCCTGCTCACCGAATATGTCCGCTCCGGCCTAAGACGGCAAATCTGCTTTCGCCATGCCAACGCTCACCGTGTTCTGCCCGCCTTTATCGTAGAACGTGAAACTGAGGATGTAATTCGCAGTGCGGTTCGAGAGACTACCGTCGGGCCGTACCTCGCGCTGGAGGACCGGCATAGCGAGATGTTGCTGTCGCAACTGCGCCAGATTCATTCAGGCATGCCACCAGGTCAGAGCCAGCCCGTCATCCTGAGCTCGCTGGATATCCGGCGCTTCGTCCGCGGCTTTCTCACCCGCAACGGGATCGATCTTCCTGTTCTGTCTTATCAGGATCTCGCTTCCGATTTCACGGTCCAGCCGGTGGGGTCGCTCAAGCTTACAGGTCCCAAGGAACAAGCTCCGACAGTAGAACAACGCAACCGGCTTGCTACAAACGGCTAACAACAGTGCAGCAGTCGGTCATGAGATGGATGGCATGAATTCACTAATAACAACATTCGCTGCACGATTGTATGCATTCCATCCGCCCTCGCGCTTAGCTCTCTTTGCTTTATTCGCCACTCTTGCGCTTGGTGGTTGCGCCAGCTTGGATCATCAAGCTATCTCCGTTCAAGAGACGCCGCGGCCAGAGTTGCTGGGTGCCAAGGACATCGATCCTGCTATGCGCGAGCGCATTGCACACGCCCTCCTCCGAGTTTCCGACGAAGAGAGTTTGCGCGAGGCTCTGAAGCAAAAGCCGGACAATGTCGATGCGGCAATCTCGCTTACGCAGGCACTTCTCGCACAGAGACGCGCAGGCGAAGCACTTGAGGTAGCCGACAAGATCTTGCTTACAGTTCCTGGTGATTTGCGTGCCATGAACGCAAAAGGGGTGGTCCTCGACGCCGAGGGGCGCCATGATGAGGCGCAAGCGCTATATCGCGAGGCTCTCGCAGCGGCGCCAGGCAATCAGATGTTGCGCAACAATCTCGGCCTATCGCTCGCACTTGCTCGAAATGCCAATACCGGACATGCGAGCCTACAACCGCTTTCGCACGAGCCGCATGCGCTGGCGGGTTCGCCATAACGTAGCTTTCTCGTAAAAAGCCGGACCCTAAGCGATCAGCGCCTGCGCGTCAGCTGGTCGTCAGCTAGGCTGACTATCAACTTCGCCATGCCCACGAGCCTCAACTGAGTGCAAGAACACTTCACCGATAGGAAACCCAATCACCATGTATGGCCGAATCAACAGCTACCCCGGCGCTTCTGACGCTGATGAAATGAGATATTCCGGCACCAATCAGGCCCAATCTGATGCAGATAGCCAACGCTTTGCGGAGATGTTTGCTGGGATGCACATGGCTGCGCCGAGCGCTCCTTCGTCTTCGGCAGCAACACCCTCGTACTCCCTCGATCGCCGACCTCCTGTGGTGGAGATCAAAAGGTCTGAATTCGACGAAAAGGTGAGGGACTTTTATGGCGATGAAATCGATGATATCGCCGCGAAGCCACATATATACTCGCGTCCCATATCCTCGAAGGCCGAACGCACAGCACAAGTTGCCTATGACCACGGCAGGCAATCTGGCTCGAAAGACGCACGCTATTTCAGCTATCAGTTAGGCAACAAGAGTGTTGGACTTCTGAGAACGGAAGGCGGAGCTAGCATGAATGATGTGTTCAAAGACGAAAAGGCACGCGCGCGCTGGCGGGAACAGTTTCCGGGACGGACCGAACTCACATCCACTGTAGATTTTCGGGTTACTCATCCCCTCGTCGAGAACGCAGGCGATATTCTGTTGGAGCATCAGCTTCGGCTCGACGGCGAACGGCCTTTGCTCCTCTCTCATTCTGTCAATGACGAAGCAAAGGCGCGCGCGCGGGCGTTGGGTTTTGTTGAGGTGAGTGACTCGATGATGGTGCTTGACCCTACCAAGCATCCTAACAAGTGGACGAAGAATGATGATGGTGAATGGCAGCGGAAAAACAAGCCTCCATTGTATCTTAAAGCTACTGACACTAATGGCAGTGATACCAGCGGGGCCCAGCGTGCTCCAAATACCACGCCGGATTGGGACGACGATGACTTCATGTAGACTGGTCCGAAGAAGATAGATCACGCGAAACGAGACCGGATTGCGAGTGGGTCACAACACCCGCAGCACTTCAGGTTGCTCAAGAAGACTCATCGCCTACATGGCCCTCACCCGCGCTAAGCGTTGGTTTTGCGGGTTGGACAAAAGAGCGCGCCGGCTACTCTCATCGAGAGCTGGCAAATCGAGCGGCTATGGTCCAGCTTGCGAAATCGTCTCGGGGCAGCTCACCACAGGTTCGGTGGCCGCCACTTCCTCGTTCTGACCGCCCTCCGCGCAGGTCAGCACGATCCGAGCTCTCAGAGCCAGCGCTAGCGCGTTCTTTCGCAGCATCGTTAGCGACTTCAGTTCGGCACGCTCGTCATGTCGCTTTGTATCAAGGGTGCAAGTGGCTGGACCGCGATCAGACCTCCGTCGCTGTTGCCAGCGCTCATCTTTGGCACATCAACGCGAAGCTACGATGCGAACTTGTGACTCGGGATACTACCAACACGGCATCTTCCATGGAATTGGAAGCCAGGGTGATTTCGGATTTTCTTTGTGCATCCGGGAGAATGCGCTTCGTCAGCTTATTGTCAGCCAGGCCATCTACCTGGATGGGCTGCGCATTCTCGCCTGTATCGGAGGTTGGAACATGACGGGTATTGACCGACCTGGCAAATCGCACGTTGGGGCTGATGGCGCCGACAGCACGTTGAGCAGCTCGCGCTCGGAGTCAGGTCTTGCGCTTGAGGAAGGCAGCCAACGGTTCGATTCCGTCGTGGAGGGGATGCGCTCTGGTAGCCAGCCGCGCACTTCGGGTATGGCAGTCCCCATTCCCTCGACAGGCGACGAGATCCAAGCAACAAAGCGACAAATGGACCGCCTGCTTGAGGAACTTGACGCTTGCCGTAAGGCGGCCATGCAAGCGCAGAACTCGTCGGAGGCGCAAGAGCTGATCGATCAGCTCGTCGAGGCAAGCTCAAAAGTTCTGGACTACAGCGCGAGCCTGCCCCCGCATGTAGCGCGTAGCATTCTGTCCGACGATCAAGCTCGCCGACTCCGGAACGAGGCGCTCGATGCGGGGGACCAATGCAACACACTGGCCACCCCGACTATCTACGCCTTGGAGGAGAGCAGGAAGAGTGCGGCCGACGCGCTCGACCGGATACTCAAATTCAACCCTTCCCCCGACCAGCTGCGCCGCGCGGTTTCCAGTGTGGCGAACCACTATGAGGCGTGCATGGAGTGGTGGGGAAAGAAGGCATTGCGCTCGGAACGGATGCAGTCGGTCTGCGCCGCCACCGCCAACTTACCAAGTACAACGGCCGAGATGCGGCAGACCGAAGAGGCCGCACTGCGGCTGCACACCGGCTGGGCACTGTATACGAAGTGCATGCATCTGCAATCGCGGGTCGCTCTCGCGCAGGTCATGATTGAGCCGCTGGCGAGCACGTTCGAACCAGCCGTGAGGAACATCCTCATAGGTGAGAACGGGCAGGTGCGTCTGCTGGGAACCTTTATCGAGGATTTTTTTCCGGCATTCCTCTCGACGCGCGGCGCCGTTCTAAACGGCGAAGGACGCGCGCTGGACGCAGAGCACTGCGCCGTTCTGGAAGGCGTCATGGAGCGCCTTTCGGAATTTGCGTTGGCGTTGCACGACGTCGTCGGAAATCTAAGCGCTCTCGGAGCAGGTGCCGACCTCCCATTGGAACTGTTGGGCCAGATTGTGGAAGGTGCGTGGGTCACGGCGCATGAGGTCAAGCGCCTCTTGTCACTGCAGCCGAAGACCCCAGCCATTATTAGACCGCCGGCCGACGCTGAGGCTGCGATACCGGCCAACACTACCGGCAGGGTTGAGGCCGAAGGCACAACAACGCGCAGGAAGCGCAGAGGCAAGCGCACTCCGGTCGAGGGCGCCGGGAGTTCAGCGGCCAGGAGGATGCAGCCACAGGTCGCTACGGCCGACAAGGCCACAGCGCCAGCTGCCAAAGTTCTCGTGCTCTCGGATTTAGGTACGAAGAAGCTGGTGAGCGCGGAGGAGGCGCAAAGGCCGTCATCGTCGGCGGCGGCACACTTGGCTATCTGGCAGGCCCCCGCGTCGATTGAGGCACTGACGCCACTACTCAAGCGCTTGGACGAACTTTTGCAATTCGATCTGGCTGGACAGCAAAGGGCCGTCTCGCAAGCGCGCCAGATGAAACCCGAAGACGCTGACCACGTCGTAGACACCGTGGTTGAGCGCCTGCAGATACAGGCCGCCGAGATGCAGGCCTGTGTGGCCGCGTTGGAGGAGCCTCGTCGAAGTGGCCTACTCACGCCTGCGCAAGTGCCCGAAGTGCACGACAAAATAGTCCGGCTCAATATGATGTTGTCCCAGGCGAAGGGGCTGGCCAAAGCTGAGAAAGAGCGAAAGGCCACGACTATTATTGATTGCATGAAGACCTACGCCTTTCCCTCGCAGAAGCACCTTGAATACTTGCGGGCGGCCGAGGAGTTGGCGCCTGCGGATGTACCGCGCCCGTTGAAGGGCGAGCCAGGGACGCTGTTTGAGTTCAAGCTCCAACCCAAGGCGCTGAGTAATGGTGCAATGCCGAGTCCGATGTGGGTACACATCCACACGAACCGGCCGGTACTTGCGCGGCAATTGGCCACGCTAGATGACGCCGAGTTCGCCGCTAGCCACGTCAAATCCAATAAACAGCGCGGCTACAATCGGCAGTGGCAGAACGCCCGGGCCGCAACGGGTCACGAGAACGTCGTGGTCCACCGCGGCAAGCTTACGCCTGCGTTCTGTAAGTCCTTGTTGAGCAAAGTGCTTAGCGGCCACCCGCGCTATCCGCTTGCCGAGGCGGAGCACCTGTCGACGCAGGCCGCTCGACACGGGATGTAGTTGGGGGCTCTCGCGCTAGAGTGCCTATTGACGTCCGAAATCCGAAGCCAGCGGGCCGTGATCAGGTCAGGGGCCTTTAGCACCCGGTAGACTGAAAGCTTCCGCTTCGGTCTATAGCGCTCGTATCATTCGGCATCAGCGCACTCGTATCGATGAGTAACTCTTCTTTGGCCATTCCGGTTTATCCCGTCATGCCAAAGGCCGCCTTTCCCACTACAACAACCGTCGTAACATTCATATTTAAGAGACCCGCGCCACCACGCAGTGTGAACCTGGGACTGAGTTGACTCAGCGCTAGGTGATGATGCTTGGGGCGTGGATCAAGGCGCTGCATGTGATTGCCGTCATCTCGTGGATGGCCGGCATGCTCTATCTGCCGCGGCTGTTCGTGCCTTCCAACGGTTTTTTTTGTGCGTCAAGCTCGGCGTAGATCTTCTGGAAATCAGCGCGCTTGCTGTCATAGAAGGCCTGGGTTGTGGGACCGAGCGTCAGCTGCGGCCGCAGCACGGCTTTCTGGCTGCCCCAAAGCGCTGGGCCAACCCTTCGAGCTAGCAGCCTTTCGCAACATTGGCGTGAGCGGCGGCGAAGACCCATGTTGTATCTCACCAATGACCTTGAAGCCGTGGCGTTGATAAAAGGGAATGTGCTCAGCATTCGAACTTTCGAGGTACGCAGTAATGCCCTCCTCATCACATTGTTGAAGAGCGTATTGCATTAGCAATGTGCCAAGCCCCTCTCCTGCCCAGTTCGGATCGGTGGCAATGAGAGGCAGATACCAATGTGGCTCGGGCGGATGATGTTCGGCCATTCCCCGCCGCAGGTGTGCCATATCCTCGGTAATCCTCGGGCTCAGGGATTGCGCCATGATTTCGTCCAGCGCCGCCTCATCTTGTTGCACGCCGGGAGGGAGCCACAGGGCCGCGGCGCGAATCCCTCGCGTGATGTACGCTGTGCCATGCTCGAATGCTCGTCCGCCACAGGCGTTGATGAACTGAGGCATGCTCTGAACATATTGCCTTGCGTCAGGCCAACTCCACCGCATCAGCGGATCGGCGGCAAAGCCGAGCACCATTGTCCAGACGGCGCTTGCGCGATTGTTTGCGTTCGCACATTTGATGTCCGACTCCGCTCGCATATGTGATTTCCAGGTCTCAATCTAGGCGTCAGAGTTACAAGTGTGCAAGACAAATGGCTCTGAACGAAAGCAAAGGATACACGACATAGGCTTTCGTCGGATGCATTGGGCGTCCAGGTTAGCAAATGTCGCACGTTGAGATCGCAGATGACTAACGATCCTTCACACGATCTTGTAACGTATCACCTCGTCTCCCATTGAGCTGTTCTGGGTAGGGTCCGACATTCAAAACACGTGCCAACAGCGAAAGCCGCATATCTATCGCCCTCAGTCGGATGGTGCCGTTGTTCGAAGCGGATGGCGCGCCCCACCTTCTCGCGCCAAGCAACCTCGGCAAGCTCCCCAGGGCCGCCGCGATGCCGACCCCATGATCTCCGTCGTAACTCGGTTCATTCATCCAATGGATGAAGTCGACGATTAACTCACCGGCTTTCCTCTTCGTCTCTGAACTTTCGGACTGCGGCGTCGAGAAAGAAACAAACCCAAGGAATCGATACAGTTGTTTCATTCTAGGTGCGGCCAATGCTTGCTTGGCCCAAATATTGTCTCCGGTCGGCCGCTGAGGTGGGTGTGATGGATCTCGGCCTGAAGTTGAGATGTGCGTCGACGGCGCCGAAAGGAAACTCGTCTGATAGTTGTCGTTAAATGGACGGGCATCCTTGAAGCATCAACACTGATACACTTTCGTCCATCATGCTCCTAAATGGCCTTGACGCACATTTTCGTAGAGCCCCGTTATCAACGCTCGATCGCCTCCTGAGTGCGGGTCCAAGCGCAGGTGCGAAGCCCAAGATGCATCGCGGGTCTTGTACGAAATCCCCCTGCCCAATTTCTAACGGGTCATGGAAAGCGAGTTCCGCGATAATAGCCCAGACGATCACCCCGCGAATGCACGTGTCAAACCAGTTGGTGCAAGGAAGAATTTTGAGAGCTCGTAAATTCAACGACTTGCGAGAGCGTTATTCGTCGCTTCACATTTGCAACAAATGCGCGCAAGAATTACGAGATGCACATTTAGCTCAGCTATAGAGCGTCACTCACCAAAGTGGAGGCCTTTGTTAGAATTTTGTCGGATTCGCCACACTTGATTGGTCACTAAACAACAGGCACTCGCCTAGCAAACCGATGCGAATTGAAAACTCTGACGCCGTGCAGACGAGGCGTAAATTTCGATCAGCGTGGTCCTGCTGCACCTCGGGCATTCAACGGATTCGTCACGTCTGCGATCGGGAAGCCGGGCAGATGCCCGGCTTCTAGGAAGAGTATCAACTCGGCCTCATAGGGCGTAGGATCGATGTCCCGCGCCTTTAGCCACTCCGGCTTGTAATAGGTCTGCCGATAGCGCTCGCCGGAATCGCAGATCAGCGTCACCAGCGATCCCGCTTGGCCGGCGCTGCACATCTCCGAAGCCAGCCGGCACAGTGCCAAGAAGTTGGTGCCGGTAGAGCCGCCGACCGGCCGGCGCAGGCGACGCGACAGCACGTTCATAGCGGCGATCGTCGCAACATCCGGGATCTTCATCATGCGGTCGACCACGGTCGGAACGAAGGATGGCTCACAGCGCGGCCTGCCGACGCCTTCGATCAGCGAAGGACGCTCGCAAGTTCGCGAGCGGTCCTGATAGCGGAAGCAGTCGAAGAAGGCGGAATGCTCGACATCGGCAATGCAGAGCTGCGTTGGAAGCTGACGATATCGCAAATAACGGCCGATGGTCGCCGAGGTGCCGCCGGTGCCGGCGCCCATCACGATCCAGTCCGGCACAGGGCGCGGCTCGCCCTTCAACTGGGTGAAGATCGACTCGACGATGTTGTTGTTGCCGCGCCAATCCGTCGCCCGCTCCGCGAAAGTGAACTGGTCCATGTAATGCCCGTTGAGACGGGTGGCGAGCGCCGCTGCCTCGGAATAGAGCGCGCGGCCGTCGTCGATCAGATGGCACTTGCCGCCATAATGCTCGATCGCAGCGATCTTCTCGGCCGACGTCGTCCGCGGCATAACCGCATAGAAGGGTACGCCGATCATCTGAGCGAAATAGGCCTCTGACACGGCCGTGGACCCCGACGAGGCCTCGACGACTGGCGTGCCCTCGTGAATCTGTCCGTTGCAGAGCGCGTAGAGGAACAGCGAGCGAGCCAATCGGTGCTTCAGGCTGCCGGTCGGATGGGTTGACTCGTCCTTCAAATAGATGTCGATGCCGGCGAGAGCCGGCACGATCAGCCGAATTAGATGCGTGTCGGCAGTGCGGCACTGCTCGGCCTCGATCGCAGCCACGGCCTCGTCCACCCAGCCACGCCGATAGCTCAGCAAGCTGGAGTTATTGTGACGGAAAGACGAGCGCCCGATCGACATAGTGTCTAGCATGAAATAATTCGCTTTGCACATCAAGTCGTATTGCGGCGGTCGCTCTGATGCTCGACGCCCAACTTACAAGCGGCATGGAGCGCTCCAGACTGCCAACGAAGCGCTGCATCGACAGTTCGCATAGCTTTCCGGGTCCATCGAGGCACGGCACGTGACGACGCATCGGATTTGCGCTTGTCTTCTGATCACCTGCAGTTGTCGTCATGGGGCACCCGGCTCGTGTCGTCAATCGAACGTCAGAATTCTGACGAATTGACTTAATCACCTCGCCTCTTCCAATAAGTTGTGCCACACCTAATTCTGGACGGGTACCAGCCGGAACGCTGCACGACTCGGATTCCTCTTGAGCATTCTGAACCTAGCTCTAGTCACGTTTGATGGGCGCCTCCGTTTCAGGCTACCCAATATCGGATCGTGTCGAGCGGTTAACTGACGCGATCATCGAGGAGCCGCCGCTTGCCTTCATCAAGCAGTGGCATCGGCTCGATCCCGTTCGCCGCGAGCAGTGTTCGAGCGCGTCCAGCTCTGCGTCTGACGTGAGCTTTCGAGGCATTCGATGCCCGGCGAGGAACTTCACAGGACGAACCTCGTGAGGCTTTTCAGCATGTGCTGCTACGTCAGGCGGCCGGCCATCATGCGCTTAACGCGAACGCGTTCTTCGCGGACCAATTCTCGGAATGGATACGTCCCATCAAAACAATAGATTTGCCAATTTTGTCGCAATCCCCATAGTCAGACGCCGATTAACTCGCGCATCAAGCAGGAAAATGCGTGTGAAACGACTTGTTGGTTTCAACACAGTTGCTGGACGATGCGCAAGCACGAACGGATGATTGCCCAGCTGCGTCCTTGTATGCGCCGTACTGGATTGGGACTGAAGAGGTGTGCTCTGAGGTCTGCGAAAAGCTGGACTGGAGGCTCTTCAATCCTCGTAGACCCAGGGAGACGGACCTTTCGCGCAGTTCTTCGAGGCTGGTCCCGTTTGACAGCATCGGCACGGGCATCCGATCGTGCATTCTCAGTAGGTAGGCGACTCATGAGTTCGGACAGCAGACATCAATCCCTAGAGCAGGAACTAGCCGCCAACGATCCGTGGCGGCTCGACGGTAACCCATTCGAACGCGAGCGTTACTCGCAAATGCTCCGGCTATCGCGCTCGCAAGGGGTGATTTCCCATGCCCTTGAGGTCGGGTGCGCGGCCGGCGCATTTACGGAAATACTAGCACCTCATTGCAAACGGCTCACAGTCATCGACGTTATGCCGCAAGCGATTGCCCGAGCTCGCCTGCGGACGAAACGGTGGTCGCACATAACCTGGATAGCTTCGGACGTTCAGCAGTTTTCGACCGTCGAGCGGTTTGATTTGATCGTACTGGCCGAAGTCCTCTACTACCTTGGAGGGGTGGCCGAAATGCGCGCGACTATCCGCAAGTTGGTGCAGATGCTGACGCCAGATGGACAGCTGGTTTTTGGGTCAGCCCGAGATACCAACTGCAGGCGCTGGGGCCATGCCGCCGGGGCTGAGACTTGCATTCTCATGCTGAAGGAATCGTTGGTCGAAGTCGAGCGAGTGAGTTGCCAAGGTCAGTCGGCTAACGAAGACTGCTTGATCTCCTGCTTTCGTCCGAATTGATGCCGGCTCAAGAGGGTATCAGAAAGTCTGTGTAAGCAGGTTTCTGTGAATTTACCTCAGCGACTAGACTCACATGACGACCGACACGACGTTTACACCTGAACTACTGGATCACTGCTTGCTAACAATGAAAAGCCTAAAGACCTCACAGGTGCGGACGGGCTTTTCAAATAGCTGAACAAGACGCTGATTGAGGCGCTTGGTGCCGAGCTGGCTATCACCTTGGCTAAGAGAAGGGGACCGGACCGGCGCGCGGCTTCCGCTATTGCGCGGCAATGCTTCCAAGAACACCAGCCGGTTCAACTCGAGAAATCCATTCCAATGGCGTATCGCGCACCAGCCCTTGGATGTGGCTTTTATCGATCGACGGGCCGAATGCCATCGCGCCTTCGAGCCGGCCCGCGCATAAAGACGCCGAGCGCGAGGAATGAATTGTCGACCGTCTTGCTGTAATGCAACCGCGTGATCAGCGACGCGTCGGCATCCTTCTTCGCGATCCGCGCGACGCGGATTTCTTTATAGTGTCCCATGGTCAGTCACTGAGTTCGTCGCGCATGGTTCGGGACTCCGGTTCGGGAGTCACGGCGGTGCGATCAATCCACAACGGCCCGTCGCGGTGGCGCCAATACTCCGAATTCACTTCCGCTTTGTGGTATAACGGATATGGCCGGCCTTTGTGCTGCCTCGACCCGGTCGAGAATGGTAGAGTCGGAATGTGGCGCGGTGGCTGTAGGTTGAACATATCTGTTTCCGCCTCTTTCGTCTGGCGGTGCCTTAGTGGTTCAACCGTGGCTCCGTTTCCACATCCCGCTCATCGAACCGGACGGGCGAATCTCTCGCATCCGGCTCTCGGACAAAACTTCACGCCTTCACCCACGGCACGTCGTGTCCAAGCCGGCTCAGGCGTACGAGCCCAAAGTGCCCGTAAAGATGCGAGAGTGGATAAGTCCCGCCCTTGCGTCGCCTGGTTTTGTGCTTGAACTGCAACCACCGGCGCAACCGCACAGCGGTGTAGTTGTCGATCGCCCGGTACGCCTTATTGACGGTGCCTACTTGGAAGTAGTTCGCCCATCCGCGCGGCGTGCGATTCAACGTGCCTACCAGCTTTGTGGTCTCTTGCCAGGTCCCCGATCGGACGGTCAGCTCATGGACATTCTCGACCATGCGCTCAATGCTCTTCTTCGATGGCCGATATCCCAGGCGCGCCTGGCCGGTTCTCGCAGAATACATTCGCCCGAACGTGTAGCCCAAGAAGTCGAACTCTCCTTCCGGTACTTTGCAGATTCGTGTTTTCTCCTCGTTGACCGTGAGCTTCAGCTTTCTCATGATCTCGCGCAGTTGCTGCAAAGCTTCTTCGGCTTTGCCTCTCCGGCACAAGATCACAAGGTCGTCGGCGTAGGTCACGATGCGAGAGCCGAGGCTTTGCTCCAGCCCGAGCATCTTCCATCCCAACACGAACCGGCGCATGTAGAGATTCGCCAGCAATGGTGAGACGGGTGAACCTTGCGGAATGCCGCGCCGGTTGTCCCGGGCCTCGGTCGTGCGCGTCTTCCTTCCTCGATCGTCGGTTTCTTCCACGGGACATTCCAGCCACATCTTGAGCAGATGCAGCACGCGCCGATCAACAATCCGGCGCGCTACCGACTTTAGAAGTTCGGCATGCGGAATGCTCCCGAAGTAGTCCGCGAGGTCAGCGTCAACGACTTCCGGGTGGCCACGGAACAGCCGCGCTTCCACCTCAACCACCGCCTGTTGGGCATTGCGCCCGGGACGGTAGGCGTACTGCTCTGGTGGAAGGTCGGCTTCAAAGATCGGTTCCAGCACCAGCATCGCTGCTGTCATGCAGACCCGATCACGCAGGGTCGAGATGCCCAACGGCCTGAGTTTGCCATTGGCCTTCGGTATGAACACTCTTCTGATGGGGTCCGGTCGGTAAGTCTCCTGCCTGAGCGCAAGCGCCAGTTCGCCAAGCCACCGCTGCACCCCATACGCGTCGATGTCCGCAAAATCCTGACCGTCCACACCCGGTGCGCCCTTGTTGGAGCGGCACTGGGCATAGGCATGGGCCAGGATGTCCTCACGGCTGATCTTGTCGTACAAGGCATAGAAGCGATAGCCGGCTTCTGCCTTCGCTTTCGCGTGCAACGCCGTCTGCAGTTTCTGAACACTCTTCGGAGTTGATAGGCTACCCAATCTCCAGGTCCCTCACTACGTATTGCGTTCGTCTTGAACTGAGGTCCCTTCCCTCCACCGGCATTACCCGGCTTCAGCAGTACTGCGAACCTCTCCGCCTCCCCAGGGCGCCCGGCCTGTCCCTCACGGGCATCCGGTTGGTCATCCCTGCCACGTCCTGGGGTCTCCCGTGTTGCGTACGCTTTCCTTGTGTACATGCTGTCGCCACTACCCCGGCGCAGCGGCTGGGCGTACTGCTTCGCTCATTCACCCAGCCGTATCAGCCTTCCCCGAAAGGGTTGTCGGGTCGGCCTGCGCATCGTCCTTTTCGAGGCTTGCTCGGCGTTTACTCGCGTTACGGCCTGCACACTCGCGCTGTCACCGTATATCGTGACACGCTAACCAGAGGCTTCAGCCACTTCGTTACCTCCATGACTGCTCCGGTTGCTTCCGGCTGGAGCGGTTGCCGGGTGGGGCTTGCACCCACTGAAAAAGCGCCGCCTTTTCACGGCGCACACCCAAGGCAGACGCCTCAACTGCTCGATATGACTTCCATTGCGCCATGGAGGCAATTGAATGGCGCCTCGAAGCAATCTGCTGGCGGCGCGTTTCTTGCGCAAACACGGGGGGCCGATGCCATTGAGCGTTCATCTGTCCAGTGCGGGCATCAAGCCCACCTAACCGCTCGCCACGCGTGACGTTTTCACGTAATCCATACATCTTACAACCACATTTCAAGCGCTCTTGACGAAGACGTTGTAAACCGCACAGGCTAGGAAAAATATGTGTGAAAACTGCTCTTCGAATCTACCTCACCTGCTCGCGCCGTCTCGGCGTTCCCTAATGTTGTTCGCTGCTTCGGCTGTTGGCGTGCTGCTTGGCGACAGGATTGCTGACGCGAAGGAGGCGAAAGCACCACCCAAGCCCGACAACGTGCTCTCGCCGGATGCTTCACTGAAGCGACTCATGGAAGGCAATGCGCGCTATGTCGAGGGCGCGTCGCGGTGCCACGGTTTTAAGCACGAACGCGAAGTCTTGATCGGTGGACAAAATCCACATGCCGCGATCCTGAGCTGTGCCGATTCGCGTATTGCGCCCGAATTTGCATTCGACAGTGGACTTGGCGATCTGTTCGTCTGCCGCGTTGCAGGCAATTTCGCCAACGATGACACGGTCGCGAGCATGGAATATGCCGCTGCGGTACTAAATACGCCGCTGATCCTGGTGCTCGGACACGACCGCTGCGGCGCCGTCGATGCTACGATCCAGTCGCTGAAAGACGACAAGCCGCCGCCGGGGCACATCCCAGGCCCTCATCGCCGCACTTGCACCCGCGGTCAAGGCGTCATCGCAGCAAAGCGGGGATTCACTCGCCAACGCGATCCGGCAAAATGTGGTGGACAACGTCAACAAGCTGAAATCGGCAACCCCGATTCTGAACGCGGCAGTTGAGCAGAATAAGCTGAAGGTCGTCGGCGCTCTTTATCGGCTCGACACCGGCAGCGTCGAGCTGCTGAGCTGACACTTCCAGCAGCGGGCCGTTTCTCGCGCGGCCGCGGGCGACCGACAACCCTGCGATTGGCACGCGAGATGGCCACGAGCAGAAGGTTCTTGGCTCTCCGTAGTCCTTAACACGTTTAGGGGCCGCAAAGCCTCAGTTGCGGCTTTTCGTACTCAGCCAACCTGATCGCGCCATTTGCTCCGCTGCGGTATTTGGTCGGTATCGGGAAGAGCGGATATCGAGTAAGCCGCACCAAGCAGGATTTATGCACGCGGCGCCCTGGGGTCTGCACCTAATTACGAACTCTGATTCCCTCGCGCCGAGCTGGTTTGGTGCGGGGGACTTCGATGCGAGGACTGTTCTGGCTCCACGACAAGCAGTGGGCTCAGCTACAGCCGCATCTGCCGACGAACCAGACCGGCCCGGCGCGCGATGACGATCGACTCATTATCAGCGGCATCATTCACATTCTTCAGTGCGGCGCGTGGTGACGCGACTGCCCGTCCGACTATGGCCCTTACGCGACGATCTGTGATCGTTTCAATCGCTGCGCCAAGCGCGGATATTGGCAGGCGATCTTTGAAGCGCTCGCCGGCTGCGGCAAGAACGGCGTGACTTTGTCCATCTTCCACCTCGATCAAAGCGCATCGCTCGGCCAGCGGCAGAAAAGCGGGAGCATGAACAGGCGAACGGCCACTCGCGCGGTGGCCGGACCACGAAAATCCACGCGCTGAGCGACCCTGATTGCAAACCTTGCGCATTTCATCTCACTCCAGGCCAAGATGCCGATATTGCGGCAGGGCTAGTCCTTTTTGACGATGGCAACGGCTTTGCGCCGAAATCGTCAGCTGCGGCGCGAAGTCTGTCATTCCAAACAAATCCAACGGGTGCCCCTCCATAGCTTCAGCGAACGCACTACAAAGGCCGCAATGTTATCGAGCGGCGTTTCTGCCGGCTCAAGGACTTCAGGCGTGTCGCAACTTGCTATGACAAACTTGCCAAAAACTTCTTGGCTGCCGTCCACCTCGCCGCCATTGTCGACTATTGGGGCAATTGAGTCTGGACCCTAGCTTTCGATAAAGCTCTTTGCCTTCCTGACGCCCGTCACCCTGTTGGCAATTGCCCAACCGTGCTCAACCCAGCGCATCCGTAGCTCTTGCACCCGGCGATGCGCCCAGGTCAGCCCGGGCGCCGTCGGCTTCAAAGCGCCATTCCGCGCCACGGAGAAAAAATTGTAGGACAAGTCTCGGCCGGTGCGTGGGAGGACAAAACTCACCGACACAACAAGACCCGGCGTGCTATTGCCCACGTGCAGTGTTGTACCGATAGGGCCTTACTCACTAGGTTAAAATCTTTCTGCTCCGCCAGCCGTCTATGATCGTCTAAATCGAAAATCGGCACTTCCATTTCGTACAGCGGGTATTTTCCTTGATGGATGAACGGGGGAATAGCGGCGCTAGCTTCTATCGCATCGGCCATCGTGTCGACGGCGATCCAGGATCTGCTCGCGCGCGGAGGCGGAGGTCCGAATCGTGGTCGCGAAGGCCGATACCTCGGACGCTGGGGAACAGCGCAACCCGATCAAACGCCATTCCTGCTCGTATCGCCAACTTGACGCTTTTTGCAACTGGACAGCCTCGTCTACCTGACGACGAGCGTCCTTGTCGCCGTCGAGCATCGCCAGGATCTTGCTGGAATCGATACAAGCCGCGTGCGCCGTACTTTACCTTATCGAGATGATCGAGCGCATCGGACGGCACCGAATAGCCGATGCAAACACCGTGACGCTGGTCACCATAGTGGCTCCACATCAACGGGCATGTCGCGCGCTGAGCCATGGATACAATGCCCTGTCGTATTGCAGCAGCAGCTCCTTCTCCAGATAGTTGCCGAGCAGAAACTGAAGGGGATCATCTATTTCATATCTTGGATCGGTGGCGTTGTAGCTGATTTCCGAAATGACCCGATCGGCCTGGAGCCGGCTGAGTCGTTCGATATGATCCAGGGTTTTCGGACCTTTGTACCTGATTATCTTCGCCGCGGCTTTCATCTCGGCTCGCCGCTCGACGAGCTGGCGTAACGCGCGCTCAAGATCTGTGGCAGGAAGATTGGTGTTGAGCGACGGCCGAGCGTCGAACGGATCATTGAATGTGCTCGGATCGGCGTAAAACAGATTGTCCGCAATGATCATATCGAGTGTGAGATTATTGAACGCGCGGTATTTGGAAGCCGCCTCGGAATGCTTTGTTTATTGGCCATTGCTCCCCCTTGAGCGGCTATTTGGGTCGAGAGTTCTGAACCACTGAATAGTGTTTCCACGTTGTCGCCGGTCAGCATCACCTTGTCGGCCCAATCGGATATTCACGAAGGGCTTAGCGATTGCTGGATGAATGGAGTCGGGGTCGAAATCACCCTCGAACAGATCTCGGCGAAGCACGTAAAGTTTTCGCGCATCTTCGCTGTTATGCTTTAGGCAGTTGCCAGAAGCCTCAGTTCCTCCAGGCCCGCTTTGTCAATGACAATCAACGCCTCTGTCAGTGCGGCAACCAGATCAGCATGCTTTGGCTTCTTTCTCGGCTGCGGCACGCATCGCCGCGCACCACGCTCCCATACGTGGTAGATTACGATCACGAACGCCTTTCGAACCAGGAGGAGCGCGGCTTCAGCCTCCAGGCGGCGCTCTGCGAACTCTTCGCCATAGTGACGTCCAGCGCCGGTTTTCCTGATCATACTCTTCCCACTGGGCAGTGCCCGCATCGACCCTGCGCTGAAGTCGTCCGCCTCCTTTTGATCTCCTCCAGCTCCTGGAAAAAGGGGGCAAAGGCCGCGCGCATCTGGCGGATACGATGATCAAACAGGGCACGGCGCATTGTTTTCATTTCGAACGGGGGAACGGGCGTCCCCCTTTCAAAGGCCTGGTAGAATTGGACGTCACCTCAAGCGATTCAATCCTGCGATGGATGATACGGACGGCTCGCTTCAGGCGAGGTCTTCCGCTCAAAAGATCCCCGGCCCAAACGGCCACGACCTAAAGGCCCTTGCAAGAAATACAGTATTGCTGTATATTACAGCATTGAGGGAGATCGATCGATGACCCAATATTCAACCAGTGATCTTTCCAGGAAGTCGGGTGATATAATCGCTGAAGCCCTGCGTCGGCCCGTCACCATTACCCAGCGCAATAAGCCGCGTCTTGTGCTGCTCAGCATCGAAGACTACCGCAAGCTCACGGCCAGAGCCGGTACCCGGAACGCCGGCCGCCTCGAGACGATGCCTGACGACTTGTTTGACGACGTCAAGCGGGCCATCGACGCCTATGAGCGGGAGGGCGACGAGACGTGAGCCGGGACGAGCTTCGCACCGGATGCGTGATCCGATTTCCCTTTTTGTGGGTGCGCGAGGCTGAGCGTGGGGAGACGGAAGGCCGCAAGCCTCGCCCGATGGCTGTGGTGTGCGGATCGCCAGGCCGAAGGGTGAGGACTCGTTGGTGCTGTTTCCGATCACCAGCCAACCGCCCTCCTCCGATCGTTTTGCCGTCGAAATTCCCGAGATGGAAAAGCGTCGTGCCGGTCTCGATGCTTCGCTACGCCTTTGGATCATTCTTGACGAATACAATCAGGACGTCATCGGCCAGTCATTCTACCTTGAACCGGACCCGCCGCTCGGCCATTTCAGCAAGGCGTTTTTTCTGCCGTTGATGAAAGAATTCATTGCCCGCCGCGCACGGACTCGCGGCGTTAACCGTCAGAGTTAGATAGGTGAGCCCGCAAAGAGACCAGATCTTTCACCGGAGCAGCAGAATACAGCGGCCTCGATTCGGCAATTGCTCGGAAAGAGCATGGCCGATCGCTATGCCGACTTCTGCCGGCTGGCGTCCGGCGCGCTTCCGCTTCGGGTGTCCTGTCGCGGCCCACGCGTTGCGAGAGTTCCGATTCTACGGCAAACTTAACGGGACCAATGGAGATTGCCGTCGACGCCACGGCGTTGGATGATGCGCCCGCGCCGCTTGGTGCGGACCAATTCGCCGGTCAATTGCCGGTCTCAGGTGATCCTGAGGCACTCGAGCCGTTCTCACCAAGAGAACTCCGTGGACCGCTGAATGATGAGCCCGCGCCGTTTGGCGTGGATCAGCTGGTCGACAATTTGCAAGTCCCAGCTGATCCAGATGCGCTTATTTTCAAAGCCAAGCAGATGCCTCTACGAGAGATTCGCCGACTGCTTGATGATGAACACGCATCGTCACCCGCGGATCAACCAGCCCGCCGGTTGCCGAACGACTATTAGAGGACACGAGCCGATTGCTGGAGATGCGCTGAATTCAATGGCGCGACCTATTAAATCCTCGGACGACCTTCGGCGCATGTAGCTAGGTCCGGCGGATCGCCTCGCCTTCCGGCTCCTATTCGATCACTCCACCTGCCCTGGATTGCGGCCGTGCGCCGGCGTCGGAAGAGCTGGCAGAAGCAATGCGTTTGCATACTGTGCTGCGTCGACTACGGTTATTGGCGGGGGACAGATTTCTCTGTCTTCCGGTGGCACGCTCTTCGATCGATTACTCAAAACATCGACGATGGAGTGCATGGCGCGATGCGCAGATCTAGCTGGACTAAAGCCAAGCTACGACGCGCCCGCCAGAAATTGTATATCCGTCATGAGCCGTTATGGAAAAGTTCCGTGACCTCTTGCCGGCCTTTCATGTTTCTTCACGCAGTGGCTCCTGCGAGCTCGTTGCGAGGCGGTGTCGTACACCGCCTGAGCCATGGAGTGCTTGGCCAGGTCTGTCGCGCGAACCGGTCGAGTTCGCTCTGGTAGTACGAATTGCCGCTGTTGCTGGCATACGCGCGGTTCGCGAAAGATAATGGTCGGTGGCGTCGACGAAGTTGCCGCCACCCTGCCCTGCGAGCGACAAGACGCTCGATAAGAATTGTTGGGGCAGACCCTTTTGAAATGCGGCATGTTCAAGAGCGCGCCGATTTCGTTGGCGTTGGTGTGCTTGTTGAAGCTGTCATAGAGATGCTTGGTCTGGCCCAATTGATGCTGCGACCTTGAGCTGCGACCTCAACGTATAACCTACTTCTTCAATTCCGTCAGTTGCTCAAACTTGTTGTTGCGGGATCCCGAACCGCCTCGTCTCCAAGCGCCTTCCAGAACTCGTCGAGTCAATGATCAGGTACCGGCCATCGATTAGCCGCTCCACGCGATGGAATAGATACATCATGAGCGGCGTGCGAACGGTGGATGATCTAAGAGATCGGTCATGTCGAAGCCGATGAACCGGGCGTCGAGACTGATAGCGTTCTGATCGCCGTCGAGCACCGAGCCGAATGGAGTGCCGTGGCACCGTCGCTCGAACCGCTCACCGATGCCTTCGCGATCTTTCTGACCGAGAAAAGCCCGCAGCGTCCTGAATGATCGCTCCGACTGCCGCAGTTGACCAAGCGCTCTCGCTGCCCCAATCCTTGTCGAAGAAAACATACGACGCGTCGAACCGCTGGGCCTGCGACAGCACGAGGTTCTGCACGACAGTCTTGCCGGATCAGATGAAGGTGTTGCCGAGTCGCCATGATGAAAGGAAAAAAGAAGGGCAAGCCGGACACGGCCTTGAGCATCGCCACCGCCGGTCCCCAATGGTTGCGCGGGCATTCCAGCATCCGCGGGCCGCCCCGCATCGCTTCGTCCGCGCCGCGGGCGCCCCGCCGGGTGCCGCTGCCGGCCTGTGCAAACAGCCGGGCCTTGAGCACCGCGTCGGTGACGTCTTCGGGCAACGGCCAGGTCAGCCCGCCGCCTCGAACCGGTGGATCGTCAACCGCACCGTCGAAGGCGCCGTCCCCACCCGCCGAGCAATCCCACGGGTCGTCATCCCGACCAACTTCAATCTGATCACATCGCGCACGTGGCGCATCGCAAACCTCTCCGTCGGCATCCAGGTCCCGCTCGCAAAGCTGAAAGGTGGGACCGTATCGTAGCTAGAAGAGGCCTCGTCACCCCGGGCGACATCATCCCGGAATGGCGGGCGACATCGAGCGGAACCAGCAGAGATTCCTGCCACCCTTCTTTACCGATACTGGCGTAAAGAACATGCGTATCCTCAATCGTGTAGTCTGCACCCGCGATGCAGCCACGCCCCAGCTCGTTGACCGTATGCTGGATTGATCTCGACGGTACTCAGTCTTGAGGCACACTGCGATGAGTATACTCTCTCTTTGAGAGCCGCTACCCTCCTCCGGCAGGCCTTATTGATGCAGTGCAACGGCATCGGCTGACCTACTCGCCGGTCCAGAGGCTCGAACCCGTTTCCCCGTTCTTGCAAGTCGAAACAGGAGCGCATCGCATGTGGCGCAATCTGCTGCTTTCAGGCACAGTCGACTACTTCGGGTCCTACTCGACCTATTCTCCTGAGGCTCCGGGTCGACTTTGTGTGCGTCACGCATTTCTTGGTTCGGTGCGACATGCTTCTCACTTTTCGCTCGAAAGCGATCTGGTCCACCTTCCACAATAGAGGTTGCGATTTGCACCGTCCGAGCCCACCGCCTCAGATGAAGCAAAAGCAGTACGCCAACAAAAAGGCTCGTCATTATAACAGTCGTCATCAAAAGGCATGCCACACAGCACAATGCGGCTACATCCAAGACCGATCGCAACCAGAACGGCACCCAATCCACACTTGCCGTGTCCTCCCTAGAGCCAGACATGCTCGCTATAACTCGCTGCTCTTCTCGATGCCTGATAAGGTTATCATTCAGCGCCGATTGAAGGATCGGCGCCCTAAGGATGCGAGCTGACGTCAAGCTGACGAGTTTCCCGACGGCAACGATATCGTTTCGCGTGAATTCCGGGCATTGTTGATCAGCCGAAGAGATCTGGAAAACTCCTCGAACAAACTCCAACAAACCTCTTAAATGTCTTGAAGAGAGTTTTCCCTGCATTGCAGTCGTCGTTCGTACCGGAACGTGCGGCGGCGTCCCCGTGTTGGAGGCGCCGATTCGTTGTAGTAACCCGGCTCTCACGATAGCCCCCCAAGCTGTGCAAGCAATATCGCCGTTTCAGAGGGTCCAAGCCCGACGACGCCTACGAAGCTAACCGGTGGCACTGGAATGTCCTGACGAGTCGGCTTCCAGAGATGCAGGCAGTACCGGCTGTTATTTACGTATTGCGAATGAGGCGGATGCAGTTGCATCACGCACTCCTCTTCATCCCAAAACAGGTCTTTGACGAAGCACATCTCCTCCCAGTTCGGACAACGTCGCGGCGTGGAGACAGAGACATGCTCCCACCCTGGGCGAACAAGTCCGACTATCCTCAGTCTGCACCCACAAGGGCCCTGAACAAAGAAAAGGCCGCAAGGACCTGATCCCGGCGCGCTGGCGAATTGGCCATGTCGTAGGCGGCCGGCCTCGAGTTTTTCTAGAACTTGTGCTCTCACGTCCCCTGCTTTGCCTCGCTGATGAATTTGGTTTCGAACAAACTGCTGAACAAACCGCAGATGCAGATCATCTCTCTTCTTCCGCTCCCAATGCCGGCAAACACATGCAAGCGGACGCTCGACTTTTGTCGAGCCGGTAAAGGATCTCCCCGTGAGGCCAGGATAAACTTTCAGCCATCTCCGTCACCTTTATTGAGAAAAACGCGTACGTTTCCGTAAGGATAAGGTCACGATGGTACTTTCCAGCTTGCGAGTTTGGCTTCAGCACCAGATCCTCCTTTTTTAGCTCACCACATCCCCGGTCCTTTCGAAGCTTGCCGCAAACACGCGGGCTGCGGCTCGCCTCGCGACGAGGCTAGGAACCCTTGACGACGGCAAACGCGCCGTCGGAAGCAGTTGCTCTTCCAGCACAGTCACGGCCGGCATATGGAATGAGCCTCGTTGAACGCCTGGATCACAAGGCGACCGTTTCGGAGCTTGATCCCGCCGCCTAATTCAGGAACTCTTTCGATGCCGGCCTTCTCGTTTGGCATGGGCACGCAGCCTCGCGCAGCAGAATTCGACGATCGGATGATCAGAAGGCCGAATTTCTCGATACGGCCTTCTCTCTCTTTGCACAGCGCGGCCCCGCGAGCCTCGTGAACGGTTCGGCAAGTGGGCGGACGAGCCATAGGCTCCCCCAAGCCTAAGTCGGAAATCGCTCGTGATCCAAGCGCTAAACAGCCGGTGAAGGGATTAGCGAGCAGCCGCTGCCAATGCACAGGCGGTAGGCTGTAACAAGTCGGCAATTGCCCCCTTGCGCTTGCGTCGGATGGTCATGCTGGCAAGCGCAAAGATCAGCAACGACGGCAAGACATTTCGCTATCCATGAAGATGAGGTGCGGATGAGGCGCGGCAAGCGGAGCTCCGAGCAGCGTCCCCTCAGCGACATTCGGCTTGGCCCCCTTGCTCGGTCATGAGGAGGCACACCTCAATTGATCATCCAGCGAAGCGCCCTTCCAGAATCGCGCAACACGTCCATGCTTGTGGAGCGTTCAAATCCCAGAGAGTTGCCAGATGACGCAAGAAGCAACTCAGAGCAGCTGACTAGGGAGTCCAAAGGGCTGCTCTGCCGGAAAGGCCGAACCGCCGCCGGTTCAGCCTATTCCGCTCGCGCGCCGCATCGGGAGCACACCCGCTAATGGCGGGCGCTCCCGTTGCAGCGCCCCGTTGCCCCGGTGCATGCCGCTATGAAGAGTAGTCCGGTTTCAGGCAACCACACCCTCGCGACCTCTGCTAGCCAGTCCCCGTGCCTAAATTGAGCTGTTCGAAGTACCAAGAAGCATCGTCCCCCGACGATTCCGTTTCGATGTATTCTTCACCCGAATATTCCTCGACACTTCCTTCGCTTTCCTCATCACTACTCTCAGCTTTTGAGAGATATAGCCGAGGCTTATCCGCCCGCTGCCATTTCCCCTCCTCGTTCAGCGTCCACTTGTCCGTATGCTGCCTAGGGTCAAGCACATATTCATTGTCATCTTCCTTGTCTCCCACGTAAACAAAGCCCATTTGCTCTAGACGGGGCTTAACCTCATCAGTGGCAGGACGTGACATGACCAACGCCCGCTTGCCGTCAAGCCCAAGTTGATGTTCCAGCAGAACATCGCCTGCGTTCTCAACGAGCGGATGAGTAACCCGGAGACCGACAACGGACGAGACGTGTTTTCGCCCAGGAAAGTTCCGCTCCCACGCCTCCCCTCCCATGCGACTTCGACCTTCGGTTTTTAAAAGCCCGACACTCTGCTTTCCTAATTGATAGCTGAAATATCGCGCCTGGTCCGAATCATTTACGGTAGATGCGGCTCTGGCGACCATCGCTGTTTGCCTAGCCTTGTTGGAAACGAAATCCGAGTATTCTAGCGGATTATCGGCTATGTGCTTGATGTCGTCACCGTAAAAATTTCTCAGCTCTTTCTTGAATGACTTCCTGTCGATCTCATCGATGGGAGCTACGGAAACGAGGGAGTACGGCCGTGTCGCCCCCGAGGACGAACCAGGCGCCGTGTCTGCAAGCGCTTCCGTAAACCTCCGGCCTGCTAATGGCTCCGATTCATCGGCCTGGCTCGCGCTTGGAAATTGACTGGAAGAACCAGTGATTCTGCTATCCATGCGGTTCGCTCTCCCTATCGCAAAAGTTGCACCGTACTGGCCCATTCGAAGGCCTGTAGACATGATAGACGCGCGAGCTGACGATAAGCTGACGCACAGACGGGGTGCATCATCCTAGCCCGGTGCACGTTTTGCACGGCGAGGGGCGGCTGGCTTTTCCAGCAACGCTTATTGCGATTCGCCGGAGATTCTAGCCGCCTACGGGACGATTTCTGCATGGCTCCAGGAGTTGTGGGCGCGGCGTCCAGATGCCTTCGAGATCGGCAACTATGCGACTGCTCTTGCGGCAAAGTTGCTGGGCGCTTGGACCAATGCGGCGCTCGGTCTTGCCGATAGCGTCGAGCTGATCCAAGCCTCGCCAGGCCGGCGCGCAATATCGCCGGTATTGGATGTTGCGACAACCGCGACCAAACAGCGGAACCGTACACGGGTGCGGCAAATGACAATGTCCGTTTTGAGCTGAAAGGCAGGAGCTCTATGTCCCCGCCATCGCCGGAAATCGGCAGTATGTTGACGCAACCGATTTCGGGTTACTCGAGGGACACGGCCGTCTCTCCTGCGAACAGAGATCAGGGCTGATCAACTATTCATCGTATGCACTGTGGTAATATTGGCTTTCTCTTGTACGCCATCATGCGCGAGCGCTTCTTCTGCCGGGCAGATCCCTTTCGTAAGAGACAGACGAGTGACGCCTGCGTCAGCCTGTCGTCAGCTTGGCTGACTATCAAGCCCGCAGGTTCTGGCCAGCCTGAACTCAGTGCGAAACATTCATCCGATAAGAGCGCGGAACGCCATGTATAGCCGAATCAGCGGCTCGTCCAATATTCAATACGCTCCCCTTGGCGAGGGTGACGAAATGAGACCGTCAGCAAGTAGAGCCGAGAAAACTGATGCGGACAGCCAAAGACTCGCGGACATGTTCGCAAAGATGCGCTTTGCCGCACCGGATTCTAACGCTGGCTCATCTTCGGCAGTAACGCCGTTATATTCCCTCGTTCCCAGACCTCCAATTGTGAAGATCGACAAGCCTTTATTTAGGAGAGAAGCGAAGCGCTTTTATGACGATGAAATCAAGCACATCGCCACTAATCCACAAGAGTACTCGGATTTCATATCCGAAAAAGCCAAGCGCATCGCTCAGGTCGCCGAGAAATACGGCACAACTAACGATAGCGAGCGCGCGCGATATTTCAGCTATCAATTAGGAAAGCAAAGTGTCGGACTTCTAAGAACGGAAGGCGGATTCAGCATGACTGAGTTCGAAGGCGAAAAGTGGCGCGAACTATTTCCTGAGCGAACCGAAATCACATCCGTTGTAGATCTTCAGCTTACTCACCCGCTTGTCGAGAACGCAGGTGATATTCTGTTGGAGTATCAACTTCGACTCGACGGCGAACGACCGCTGCTCAATTGGCGTGCTGCCAATCAAGAGTCAAAAGCCCGTGCAGCGAAGATGGGATTCGTCGCGGTTGACGAGAACAATATGGTACTTGATCCTACCCAGTACCCCGACATTTGGATAAAGAACACTGCCGGTGAATGGCAGCGCAAAAACAAACCTCCACTATATCTCTCCAAAGCTGCGCGCGGTGAGAGCAGTAATATCGGGAGTGCAGCAAGTCCCACCACGTACTCGTACGAGGATGACTTTATGTAGATCGAATGGGATCTTTTAGAGTCGCGACGGAGAAGACCGGATCTGACCGTGTCTTGTTTACTATGCAGCGATCCTCTTCAGCCTGGATCACATGTGTGGACGGCTCCCGTGGCACAAGAGCCTTCGTTGGCGACTATCAACCGCCTCGGCTGGTTCTTGGACGCTTAGCGCAATTCGGCGCTCCTCAGCTCGTCCGGACCCCTTAAGCTTGGCCCAATCGCCGTAACGGCATCAAATCGATCTTGCCGGCGGATTGCTTGGGAGGCCGACTTACGCCCAAAGCTTTGCTGTCACAGAAAGTTGTTGAAGCTTTCGGTCTGCTTCTGGCGAGCACCACTTACTCACGCCGGTGTCGTTGATCCCGAACTTTACTGACCAGGAGGAACCGGCTTCGTTACGACACCGACTTTGCAGATGTAGCACAGTGATCATCGGTAGGACGCGGTGAAATATTGTGTGAGCATTGGCCTATTGCGCCGGACGGTTGGGCCTCACTTTTCGCATTCATGCTGATTTGGGTGTGAAGATTCGGCGGCCACTTCGACTAAGCATGGAGAAGAAGATGTTTCAACGATTGCTAAAGGCGCGCAGCGGTGTCTATTTCAAGGCCCGATCGACTAGTCGTGATGCCGAAACTGATCGTGCCCGTGCTACGTCCATTTTTCGTTCGATAGAGGACGCGCTGCAAGGCGCGATGGCCGAGCAAGCTGACCTAAAATCGAGTGTCGATGAAGCGTTAGCGCGGTCGGCAGTAACGTTGGGCAATGATTCCGATGAATATCTTACGCGCGATCCAGAAGATAACCATTATCAGAATTTGCTTGGTAGTGAAATAGCGGAAGGGGAAAGGCGGTTGAACCAGCTAGAAGTCACTATCAGGCATATCCAGTTTTTGAAAACCGCGCTCGTCACGCGATTTCCGGACCTCGGTTTCGGAGACAACACTCCTCATGCGAAAGATATCGGATGAGAGTGGCTCAACAGGAACGTGGCCAATCCCTGGATTGGCGCGTTCACCCTGATCGCTTGAGGTTTCATTGGGACCGGCGCAGGCTCGCTGATAAAGGGTGAGCCCACCGCAGGCGAACCGGTGCGCCGAGGCTAGTTGGCGCCGCAGTGCGCAAGAGGGCCTGATAAGCGACAACTAGCGGCCGTCGGTCTTCTCTACCGATCACGGGTTCGATAGCGGATCAGCGGCGAAGCTCGCGTTCGATGACTCCGAAGACCCTGTGCTCTGGCCGAGATGAAGACGCGTCCTGGGTTGGCGGTTGTGTGGCCGCGATAGCCCTTAACCACATAGGCGCGCTCGACTGTGCCGCCGGTGAGTTTCTCGGTACTTCAATGGCATTCGCGGCGCCTGTGGAACAGGGGTCGTAGGCCCAGCGATCGCACAACCCGTTGGTCAGACAGCCCGCAGATGCTTGAGCAGCAGCAGTCCGATCAGGGAGCGGCTTGCGATGTCCGCCCGGCCTCGTTAAGTAGAGCGGCGCGACCTCGCCATCAATCCAGTCCCAATCGATCTTGCCTCGAGCTGCACCAACTCGCGCTTCAGGTTGATGATCTGATCCAGCCCGGCGCGAACCAGATCGCCCTCCCCAGTCGTCTTTGGCTTATTCGGTTCCATCGCCCCTCCCCTGCATCACGGAATCACGCGTCGATTCGAGAATCTGCTCAATAAAATTTAGGAGCTCCCGAGGCCGCGAGTTGCGAAAGTTTGCAATTCCGCCTTCGCCAGAAAATTGAATCTCTGATCACGGCTTTAGGGATTCTTCACGAGCGACTAAGAAGTTTGCGCGGATAGCTTCACGTGCACATTTCCGCTCTCTTGGTGAGCTGTTTTGGGCCATAGGCCAAGATAGTTTCGGCGACCCGCGGGATTTAGTTTGGGGGCGCGCTCTTCGTGAATTGAATTAGCGACACGTGATTAACCACTATCGAGAGCATGCTCTACCCGTGGACTGGCTGCGATACCAACGAATTTCATATCTCGAGTTCGCACTTGCCCTTTGAAGCGATCAGCCCTGCTGCAGATGCACCCAACTGCTCGCCTTGGTGAGGGAAATACTTTCGCGTCCGTGACGGACGATCTTGACGTTGGCCGGTGCTAGGGGGCTCATTGAACCCAAATGCGAAAGCATTGTTGCTGCCTCGGCCGGCGTCATTTGCCCTCCATCTTGTCGTCCCGATCGTGTTCGGTTGCGGACGTTGATGTGGAGAATCCGACTACTGGCGCTAAATCATTCCACAGATTCTGCTTCGCGCGCGCGGTTTTTCCTTCTTCAAGCGACGCGCAGAGCACTTCGGCGTGTGGCACGCCGATTGCTGAGATGAGGATTGCCGCAGTTAAAGAGCGGCGCGCTGGTCGCCGACCTAGGAATTCACAATGAGACTCGTTCGATTGATCTTGATCAATGTGGCGTTGACGCTAGTCGTAACTGTACGACCGGCAGACATTGATGTGGCCGTAGCCCGCCAACTTAACCCCACCGACCAAGGAAATAGTCTTGAGCATGAAGCGGACGGCTGCTCACGAAGCAGCTGTGAGCTTGGGCGCGAATCGGCAATGCTACAACCAGATCACGCAACGTGCGCAGCCGTTGAAGAGCAGCGCCGACCGCGAAGCAACGCTGGGTTCATCGATCTCCAAAAGGCCTGAGGCTCACGTGATCATTGAACACTATGATTAGGTGCTCAAAGGGCCAGACCTGGACCGCAGGTCGGCTGGCATCTGGCAGTCGACAAGGCTGACGATCAGCCTCACCAGTTCACGACCGTGATCCTGTTTGCATCGGGATCGCGACGTTCGCTTGACTTGGTGATCTTCGATTTGCCGGTGCCTAGTCGACTAACGCAGCGCAAGCATGGGATACGAATTGACGCACTGGAGCAAACCAAAACCGCGAGTGATTGAAGGCGGCAAGGTCGATGGGGCATTACATGCTGATACTTTGCAGCCGCGGATGGTGTGGAACCCCTGGCCGCTTGCGGCGCTCCTCCTCAACGCGCTCCTGTGGGCCGGTATCTGCTGGCTCATTTACGCGTTCTTATGAGCGAGACGGTGTGCCAACCAGCCAAATGCTGGCGCCACAAGGATGGACACCTTGGCAAGCGCAATCTTGCATACACACCTGTGGTCATCGACTGACCTTTCTCAGCGGCTCGCGGTCTCAAGAAAGGCACGTACGTACGCGCGCCGGGTGGATTAGCTACCTTATCGGCCACCAACGCCAAACGCCGCAATACGCTTCGCCATTGCGCCCCACGGACCCGAGGCGCGCAATTCGATCTGCGTCAGGTCCAACTTGGCCAATGCGCAGTGTTCGAACCGGATATACTCCCAGCCGGGCGGCGACCGTGGCCGGCGCCGTTCGCCGATCCAGCACGAGGTCCAGATCGTCGTCCTTGCGCGGGCTCAGCGCGGTGTCGCTCCTGCTCGCTCCATCCGTCGCATCGGGCGACGGCGTTGCGTCGGATCGGCGACGGCAGTGCGCGCACGCCGCCGCCTCCCGCGCGTTCAGGCCGGCGTACGCTGCCCTCCCCCCGCAGCGTCGCTGCGGTAGCGGCCGGTCGAGGTCTGGTAGTACTGCGTGCGGAGGGCCGCCATGGCCTCGATCAACGGTCCCCACGGCGCGGGAAAGCGTTCTTCCGCCATCACCCGGTGCAGCATGCGCGTATGGCCGGCCAGCTCATCGTTGAGGAAGTCCATCACAGGCATAGCCGGATAGCGCTGCATCAGCAGGATCGCCGCGTTGCCGGCCTCACCGGCCGACCTGTCCTTGTCGCGTCCATGCAGATCGTTCTGCAGGCGCCCTATCGCGGAAATGAGCCGCAGGACCTGGCGAAACGTCGGACGCGCGCGCAAGGTCGCCATGTCCAGCCCCCACAGCAACGACAGGCAACAGAACACGTTGGCGTAGGCGATCGAATCGATGCCGTTGTGCAGGTACTCGGCGTAGGACCAGCGTTCCGCCCCTGCCGCCTGCGCGTGTCCGGCGCGCAGCGCCGCGCAGTAGCACCGGGTATCGTCGAGAAGCTGAGCATAGTCGCGCCGATCGTAGGCGAGCGCGGCCAGCGAAGCGCGCAGCACAGCGCAGCCCTCGAATCCGGGTAGCGCGCACGGCACGCCCTGCCCCAGCGCCTGCTCCACCGCGGCGAGCTGCTCCGGCGCGATCAGGCCAAGGTCGTTGCAATCGTCGAGCCAGAACAGCAGCGCCAGTTCGCAATAGAACGTCACGATCAGCGTTTCGTCCTGCGGATCGCGGCCGGTGCGGGCGCTGGTGTCGCGCAGGCTCGGGTGGATGCGCTGCAGGATGTACTGGCCGCCCCTGACCGCTTCCACGGCATGCTCGTCGGCGAACCCGGTCAGGGAACGCCCCCACTCCAGCACCTGCTGCAGCGCGCGTTCGGTCTGGATCATGGCGCCGCTCCTGCTCCTTCGGCCGGGACGCGCCGCCCCCAACGAAGCGCCAGCCACAACCCGGCGAGTTCGGCCACGCGCACGACCCGGGTGGGGCAATACAGTTCCTTGCCGATCCACAGCGGCGTCTGTGGCAATCGATGCGCCGCATGGCGGGCGAGCATCCACTCCAGCGCACGCGCCACCGCCTGCGCGATGCGACGGCGCCCAGTTGGCTCTTCCCTCCCGTTCATCACGTGCAACGCGAACAGCGCATAGGCGGTTTCCTCGAATGTGGACGCGCGACCGGCGCCCCAGCCTCCGTCGTCGCGCTGCGCCTGCAGCAGCGCCGCCAGCGCGCGCTCGTCGCGCCACCGGGGCTTGCCTTGCGCCAGCGCAACGACGGCGTGCGCGGTGGGATACAGCCACGAAACGTGCCATTTTTCGTTGTCCCATAGACGGTTCGGGTTGCGATTGGCCTCGACGTAGGCGCTGGTGCCGGCAGCGGGCTTTCCCAACAGTCGCAACGCATGCAGGGCATGAATGTTGGTCGACACCGAAGCATTGCGCTCGCCGGGGAAGGTGACGAACTTCTCGCCGACTTCGAAATGGCGCAACGCATCGAAGGCCCCGTCGCGGCCTGCAAGGCGCAGGACGCACAACGCAACGGCGGTGTCGTCCGCATCGGCCGCGAAGTGCAAGGCCGGGCCCAGGCCGCGCACGCCCAGGCGGGCGTCGAGCTGCGCGACGATCACGCGCACCGCCTCGGCGAGCGCGGGATGCGCGAACAGCCCGGCCAGATACAGGGTGTACAGCGACCAGCATGGCTCGAACACATTGATCGGCCAGACGTTGGGAACGACACCTTCGATGCCGCTACGCGTCGCCCGCGATGCCGCCTGCAGATACGCGTCGGCGCGCCCGATCTGTGGCGTGCTCCCTTTTGTCACGGCGTGCGCACGCCACGCGGCAGTGGCCGCCGGACTGATGCCGATACTGCCGTCATCATCCGGAGATGCGGTGGTCGGCGACGTCCCCCAGGCTTCCCAGGAGTGCAGCAACGGATGGCCGCTCGGCAACGTCGCCACCGCCGACAGCTTGACCAGGCACGCTTGTCGCAACGGCAACAGCGCCAGGTGGCGCGGAAACGCCACGCCCCCCAGCAAAGATGCGGCCTCGCCGCAAAACTGCGGCAGGATCAGCTCCGCGCCGATCGGCGCGTCTTCGGGCACCGCATGCGCGTAGGGATCGGGCTGGCGCTGGAGGAACCCGGTTGCAGCCTGGACTGCGTCCGCAGCGCCGGGAAGAGGATCGGCACGCTGCAATGCCAGCAACGCCGCCCACGTGGGCGCATAGCGAAACAGCGGGAAGTCCGCGCTTCCCCATCCGCCATCGGCCTGT
The DNA here is from genome assembly GCF_013114825.1 of Bradyrhizobium australiense. GTDB lineage: Bacteria > Pseudomonadota > Alphaproteobacteria > Rhizobiales > Xanthobacteraceae > Bradyrhizobium > Bradyrhizobium australiense. The sequence goes on from NZ_JAAVLX010000012.1 coordinate 87,315, forward strand.
TGCTGCGCGATGAGCCACGCGTATGCGTCCTGCCGACCGGTGACGTTGCCGTGAAACTGCAGAGCTCGCGCCGTGTCGTAGACGGACGGGCCGACGCTGCCGCCATCGCTCATCTCGCTCAGCAAGTGGCGCAATTCGGAAAGGATCTGTTCGGACAGCGCGTTCACGCGGGATGTTCCTTCTGCAGACGGTCGACGAGAACCAGGATCGGGCAGACGCCGCGCACGTCGCCGCAGGCCGTTGCGGCCCGGCCCATGGGCAGCGCCGGATGGCTGCCTGCTCCGGCGCGGCGACGCGCCCCGATGCTGCGCCGGTCCGCGGCATGGGTCTCCGCGCAGCGCGCCGCGTGCACCGCGGCCGCGCTGGGCAACCGCTGCGATCGGCGCCGCGGACTCGGACAGAGTGCAGCATGCACCGCTGCCGCCTGCCGATCGCAGCGGCACAGGGGCGACTCGATGCGGACGGGCGCGCTCACGCGCATGGCACGTGCTTGAACAGATACGCCTTGGCCCGCTGCAGCATCTGCGCCAACCTTTCCGCACGCGGCCCCAGCGGGACGATGGCCTCCCCGGCGTCGCGCAACAGATCCGGCGCGAACTGGCGCGCTGCCTGCAGCCCCATGGTCGACACACAGGTCGGCTTCTGCGCCGCCGCGTCCTTGCCGGGGGTCTTGCCCAGCGTCGCGGTATCCGCTGTCGCGTCGAGAATGTCGTCCACCACCTGTAACGCCAGGCCGAAACAGGCGCTGTAGCGATCGAGCGCACAGTATAGCGCAGCGTGCGCGGCATCCTCCGCGATGGCGCATAGCGCGCCCATGCGAACGGACGCGCGCACTAGCGCTCCGGTCTTCATCCGGTGCATCGCCAGGATCCTGTCCAGCTCGACGTGCTTTCCAACCAGCGACAGATCCATGGCCTGCCCGCCTGCGGCACCCTCGGCGGACACCGCCTGCGCCAGTTCGCGCACGAGCGCGATACGGTTGTCGCCCGGCGCATCCAGGCTCGCCAGGGTCAGGAAGGCGTGCGCCTGCAGCGCATCGCCGACCACGATCGCGGTCGCTTCGCCGAACTTGACGTGCACGGTCGGAAGCCCGCGGCGAAGCACGTCGTCGTCCATCGCGGGCAGGTCATCGTGGACCAGGGTACAGGCGTGCATCATCTCGATGGCGGCGCTGACGTCGTCGAGCATGTGCGCCGGCGTGTCGGCCAGCGCTCCGGCAGCCAGACAGAGCAAGGCGCGGGTGCGCTTGCCGCCATGCAAGGTGGCGTAGCGCATCGCCGCCATCAGCTCGGTCTCGCCGTCGTCTTGACCGCAGAGAAGACGCGCCAGCGCCTGTTCGACCCGCTTTGCGCCGTCCTGCATCCAGATCTCCGGCAGCAGCCAGCCGGATGCGCCGCGCGCCTGCGCGCCCAATCCACCGAGCGCGGAAACGTTAGTTCGCTCGCCGTGTAGTGTGCAACCGGTCTGCATGTTGTTCATGTCATTGTACCTGCCAGGAGACGGCCAGGCGAGCGGCGAGCCGCCGCGGTGTTGCCGGCCTCGCACCGAGCGCGCGCGCCAAGTGCAGCAATGCCGCGCGTCGCCGGCGCCGCTGCCTCACCACACGGGGCATGCGATGCCAGCTCATGAGAATCCGATGCGGATAGTCATGGACGGATGTGCGGTCGGGTAATAGCGCCGGCCTTTTTCGACGCCGCTCAGCAACCGCGGCCGCACCCCGGCCTCGTGCATGGTCAGCGCCAAGGCGATACAGAACTGCACCAGTTCCAGCCATGCCAGGTGGTAGCCCATGCAGACGTGTGGGCCGGTACCGAACTGCAGCATGTCGACCGGCCGGATCGGCTCGGTGCGTTGCAGCCACCGCGCCAGCCGAAACTGATCAGGCGCCTCGTGCAGCAGCGCCGAGGTCGAGAAATGCAGCAGCGGGATGCACAGATCGGTGCCCGCAGGAATGCGCTGTTGGCCGAGTCGCAATTCACGCAGTGCGCGACGCACTAGGAGCGGCGTCGCCGGATGCACGCGCAGCGTCTCGCGGAACAGCGCCTCGGCGACCGGACACTGCGCCAGGTCCGCGTGCCGGGTCGGCACCGCGCCTACGCGTTGCGCCTCCTCGACCAGGACGTCCCACAGCCCAGGCTGCCGCGCTAGCTCGATCACCATCCAGGCCATCGTCGAGGCGGTGGTGTCGTGACCACCAAGCAGCAGCAAGCGGATATTGGCGACCAGGACGTCATCGGAAAGCGCATCGTCGCTGCGATCGAAGGCGCTCACCATGTCGTTGATCAACCCGGTGCGCGAGGCATGTTCGCGCGCGGCGCGGACGAACTCGCGCAAGCGCGCATCGATCCAGTCGCGGGCGGCGCGGCCGCGCCGCAAGGGCAGTCCGGGCAGGTCGACCGGGGGCGCGACGATCAACTGCAGCAGTTGCCGGTACTTGCGATGCCATCCCGGCAGGTCCTGCGCGGGGATTCCCATGAGACTGAAGATGAGCTTGAGCATCAGGTCGCCAGTTTCGCGCAGGATGGTTACGTCGCCGCGGTCCCGCCACGCCTGCACGCGCGCCCGGATGACGGGCGCGAACAGTTCGCCGATGCCGGCCTGGGTCAGCCCCTTGGGCAGAAGCGCCGCCTGGATCGCATCGCGCGCCTGCCGGTGCGCGATGCCGTCCTGGGCGACCAACGTTCCGCCAAACAATTCGGGCGCGATGTCTTCGATCAGCGCCGAGGACACGTCCTTGTGCCGGAGCAGTGCGAGAGCATCCGGATCCAGACTGGTCATCAGGTGTCCGGCAGGGCCGAAATCTAGCCAGAAGTGGCTGCCCAGCGTCCGTTCCGCGCGCCACAGCAGGCGCGGCAGGTCGCAGACGACGGCGGGAAGATGCCCGACCAAGGGAAAAGCGCCGGGCACGACCGGGATGTCGTGCCGCAGCCGATGCCGACGGTTCAGCGGGTTGAGCAGCATGTCCATCAGCAGCGCGGCGCCGCGTCCGCTTCGGCGGTCTCGCCGGCAGGCCGCGCGGCGCGGCTGTTGCCACCGTCGGCGTAGGTCGGCACATGCGCCAGCATGCCGCCGTCGATGCACACGACCTGGCCGGTGATGAACGCAGCATCGTCGGACAGCAGGAACGCCACCAGTGCGGCCACGTCCTCGGGGCGGCCGACGCGCGGCAGGAGCTGGTGCCGGCGCAGATGGGTTTGCATGCACTCGTCCAGCTTGGCCAGGAGACGCTCGGTCATGATGAGACCCGGCGCAACCGCGTTGCAGCGGATCTGCGCATGACCGTACTGGGTGGCGAGCGAGGCCGACAGCATGTTCAACGCCGCCTTCGACGCGGCGTAGGACGTCTGCGCGGTGTCACCGCTGAGCCCTTGGCACGACGACATGTTGACGATCGCGCCACCGCCGCGGGCGATCATGCGTGGGATGGCCTGCCGGCAGCAGAGCAGCGTGCCTCGCAGATTGGTCGCCATGGTCTGATCCCAGACCGCCAGGTCCAGCTCGAGGATCGCGCGGTCGCGCGGGGTCAGATGCATGGCGCTCGCGTTGTTCACCAGCAGGTCGACCCCACCGAAGTGCCGCTCCGCCGTCTCAAACAGCGCTGCCACCGCCTGCGCATCGGCGATGTCGATCGCCAGGGCGAGCGCGTGGCCCGCTTCGGCCGCGATCTGCGCGGTGCAGGCGATAGCCGCCGAGCCATCAATGTCGGCCACCACCACTCTGCCGCCCTCGCGCGCGATAGCGAGGGCGCATGCCTTGCCGATGCCGGCGCCGGCGCCGGTCACCACAGCCACTTTGCCTTCAAACCGTCCCATCGTGTCATCCTAGATTGTGTTGGTCTTTCGCGGCATGCCGCTCGGCCTCCGGTGGAGAACGCGCAAGGTTGGCGCTGGCGCGCTCGTCATCCCCAGCGTCGCTTTCGATGACCCGAATGGCGGCGACCGGGCACTGGCTGGCCGCAAGCCGCACGGCGGCGTGCAGCGCCTGCGGGACCGTCGCCACGCACACTTCGGCCACGCCGTCCGGTTCGCGCTGGCGAAAGGTGCTCGGCAGCGTCAGCACGCACTGCCCCGTGGTGCTGCACAGATCCTGGTCGACCACGACGCGCATCTCAGCCTCCCCCCTGCGCATGCAGCCGCACCGGCAGCGCGCGGAACGTCCTAAGGAATGCGGAGGGCTCCCGGGTCGGCTGCTCGGCCAACGCTAGCGCGGGGAAGCGCGCCTGGATCCGCGGCAGGCTCTCGGCCAACTGCACCCGGGCCAGTTGCGCACCGAGGCAGAAGTGGATGCCGTGGCCGAAGCTCAGCATGATCTTCCCGTCGGTCGACATGCCAGGACTGGTGCCGTAGAACCGCGCGGGATCGAAGCGGTCGGGATCGGCGAAGGCGGCCGGGTCGCGATTGCCGGCCGCGATCAGCACGCGCACGTCCGCGTTCTTCGGAATCACCACGCCGCCCAGTTCGATGTCGCGCTGTGCGATACGCGGAATGGAGCTGAACATGGCGGGCGCGTCGCAGCGCAGGACTTCTTCGACGAATGCCTTCACCCCCACGGCGTCTGCCTGCAGCCAATGCCGCTGTTCGGGATACGCCAGCATCGCCAGGACCGCATGGTCGATGGTCGCAGCAGTTGTGGCGAAGCCGCCCAGCAGCATGCCCCACAGCATGCTGATCAATTCCGCATCCGACAGCGTGTCGGCATCGTCGTCGTGTGCGCCGACCAGCATCGAGACGATATCGTGGCGGGGATCGGTGCGCTTGCGCTGTATGAGGTCGCCGAAGTAGGCCTGCACCCTGGCACTGGCCACGTCCGCCGCGGCGAGCTGGGGATCGCTGGCGTGCGGGCTCAGGCCTTCCGCAATGGCGCCGATGCCGGCGGCGAGCCCGAACATGTCGTCCTGGGGCAGGCCGAACAGTTCGGCAAAGACCAGCATGGGCAGGGCCAGCGCGAACTCCCGATGCAGGTCAACCGCCTCCCCACGCTCCAGCGCGGGCGCCATGCCGTCCAGGCGCGCTGCGACGATGCGCGCGATGCTCGGCCGCAGATTGTCGATCTGGAGCAAGGTGAAATCGCGCGAAATCAGCCGGCGCAGACGCGTATGCGTCGGTGGTTCCTTCATCGCTAGCGTGGACGCCAGCAGTTTGAGCGACAGGCTTCTCGCCGCACGCGGGAAATAGCGCGCCAGTTCGCCCGGCGCCGGTCCCCGAAACGCATCGCCGGTGGCCGTGAGCGCCCAGTAGATGTCGGCGTGGCGGCTCAACAGAAAGAGGCCCGACGGCGCGCGATGGACCGGATCGTGCTCGCGCAACCACCGCATGAACGGATACGGGTCGTGGATGCACGCTGGCGACGCCAGTTCGGCGAAGGCGTCGGGGCATGCTGCCGTGGTTTCTTGCACGTCCATCTTGGTTACCTGTTGGCTGGCTGATCTGACCGTCGCGCGCCATGCGCCGGCAATTGCGGAGAAGATCGCGATCCCCGGCGGCGTCCGCGCATCACCAGAGCACCGGCAACTCTTCGAACCCGCCGGTAATGATCTCCTTGCGCAACTTCAGTTCTTCGGGCGCCACGGCCAGGCGCAGCGCGGGAAAGCGCTGGAAGATAGAACCGAACACCACCTTGAGTTCCAGCCTGGCCAGCGCCGCGCCGATGCAGTGATGCGGTCCGTAGGAGAACGCCAGGTGCTCCTTTTCTTCGCGTCCGATGTCGAAGATTTCCGGGTCGTCGAAATGGCGCGGATCGAACGACGTCGCCGGCAGGCCGACCAGCACCTTACTCTCCGCGGGAATATGCACGCCCGCGATGGTCACGTCGGTTCTCGGATAGCGCATGATGCCGTCCCAGCCCGCGCCAGGCGGGTACATGCGCAGGATTTCCTCCACCGCCTTGTCCACCAGAGATGGATCGCCGACCAGGCGTTCGCGCTGTTGCGGATGGCGGAACATAGCCAGCAGGCCGAATTCAATCTGCGCAACGGTGCTCTCGTGCCCCGCCACCAGCATGCCCGCCGCCAGGCCGATCGCCTCTTCCTCGGTCGCCTTGCCCTGGTCGACCGTCGCGAGCAGATCCGTCAGCAGGTTGTCGCCCGGATCCTGGCGCTTGTCCCGCATCTTGCCGCGAATGTAGGCGCGCAGCTCTTTCCAGGCCAGGCGCGACGCGCTGCGCGGGCCGCTTTCATGCTGATGCGTCATCACCTCGTCGGACAGCCCGGCGAAAAAGGCGTGATCCTCGTATAGCACCCCCATCAGCTCGCTGATGACCATGGCCGGAAGCGGAAAGGAGACGTGGCGCCGCAGGTCGGCGGGCTGGGGCTGGGCCGCCAGTGTCTCGAATAACTGCGCGGCGATCGCCTCGACCTGCTGCAAGAGTAGCTTCACCCTGCGGTTGCTGAAGGCCGGCGCCACTATCGTGCGTAACCGGGCATGCTCGCCCCCCTCGTGCGAGACCAGCCACCCCGGCGAACCGAGAATCACCGAATCCGGGGTGAATCCGGCCGGCGGCATTCCCGCGGGCCGGAACGCCGCGTCGGACAGCACCGCCTTGGCCTCATCGTAGCCTGTCACCCACCAGCCTTCGTGCCCGGATGGGAAGCGCACGCGGTGGATCGGACCGTCGGCGCCTAGCGCCAACATATCGGGCGAGGGCTCGATGTGATCGACGCGCCACATCGGCAGTGTCGGCAAAGGTTGTTCGGACATGGTGGCACTTCACTCTCTAAGCGACGCAAGGGCGGAAGGTGACCGGCAGGTGCTGCGGGCAGCGGCTTCACTTGCGCTTGCGTTCACTTCTGTTCGTCGACGATGATCGGCGGGGAAGGCGGCCAGACCCTAGGGCCTCAATTTGGCTTTAGCCAACTACCGAATGTTGTAGTAGCCCCCTAAGCTCAAAGCGAAAAAATGCATGCTTGGCCTTGAAATAGCATCGCGATGACGACCACGAGCGACGCAAAACTCACGCGCCTGTACGTTGGAGGGGCCAGCTGCGGCATTTCTCTATCGCCGTACACTGGGCGCGTTAACCGCTCCTTCTTCACACAGTCGAAATCCCCCTCGAACGCGTTGGTGTCGGCGCCGAGGCGCACGTTGCGCGGCAGTTTGTCAGCGAGCAGGCGCTAGATCATGTCATGCCCGCGCGTTGCCATTCCTTCCTGCCGGCGCGCTTGAGGGCAGCGTTCTTGGCCGTTGTATCGGGCATCGCACAAGCGGCTGCATCCGACTTAATGCCGCTGAATGCGGTCGAGCGTCGATCTCCTATGCTGCAACAGCACCGGCCCAACGCACACTGCCGGGTATAAGGTGCGTGGGGCCGGTTGGGGATGGCGCGGCACTTGGCCGTCCAACCCAGACAAACCCGTGCAAATGATATGCCACACGAAATAGTGCCGATGATCGGCGTCGATTCGCCGGCGTCGGGCGCACGGATTTTCAATTGCGGCAGGACGCGCCTAGCTATAGGCCATTTCCTCCTTAGTGGCCGGACGATCGCCGGATTTCGATGTCGGCGAGACTTCGTTGCGCAGTGTGGCCAGAGGGGCGCGGGTATCCGAATGGATTAGAATTATTGCGTCACAAACCATGACGACGCATGAGCTTCCATTTGATTGCGCAGCAGGGATCTACGTAACGTCTAAGCAGATGAGCTCGCGACGCACCGCCGCATGCTAGCGAACGAGTTTGCATCTCACGCTCCGTTTTGAGCGGGAGCGACGCGGGTCAGCTAGTCATTGCATGAGCCGCGCGAAGCGCGTGGTCAAGAAGTCAACGCTGCCGTCGCGCCATTGACATTCCGCCAAGTTTGTTTCGGTAGACCGAGCTCAACTCACACACACACACCTTGAACTATCAAGTATTTTGCTCGTCCTCCTATTGTATCAGTTTCGCCGCCCGTCCATTCCGGACCATTCCTTCGGGCGGCAGCGGTCCCCTGACGAGGCGACCACACAAATTGCGCGGCAAGAACGCCCGTTGCTCATTCGAAGCTGTTCCGCTCACGCTTATATGAGAGTCCTAACCTGCACGTTCTCGCTCATATCGGCCTCCTTCATTTTACGTTATTGCCGTTCCTCCTTTGGACGCTGCCACCCTTGGACCAAACAGTGCACAGGATGTCGCAAATCGTGACGCCACTTCGCAAACCTTACCTACGAGCTTGTGAGGTTGGATTAGCCTTCGCAACGACTTGCAAGCGGTTGCGACACATGTAGTTGTTGCGAAGCGCACATGCACGCTGTCCGGAATCCGCCAAGCTGTTTGCGGACGCGACATCGTAATTGCCGCATGCGTCGCATGCGGTGTTGTTGTGAAGGAGAAGAGCGTATGAAGTTTAGTCGCAGATGCCTGTCGATCCTGTTTTCTTTGCTTTCGGCTGTGAGCGTGAGCACGATCGCCAAGGCCGATGAGCCCTCGCCGAAATACGCCGAGGTGCTCAGTGCTCTGCAGGCTGGCAAGAATGTGAAGCTCATATTGGACCTAAGCCGCTGTACCACGCTCGATGGCGGCAAGCCCGGGCCAGCGACGCAGGCCGGGCTGCTTATTAGCGCCTTCAGGGTGACCGCCCAGAACGGCATCAGCTTTGCCAATGCCCATCAAACCGTGGATAGCTCGGGACAGCCAGTGACGGAATACATTCGTCACAGCCTCAGCCGCGAAGGCAAGCTTACGGTGCGGGCCTCCAAGCTGATCGTCGGGGCGACCCAAGTAGTGAATCAGGGCGAATTCGTGTGCGAACTGCCGGACGGCGCAAAGTTCGTTTCTTCGCTCCCCTGACCTTTCGAGTGCAGCTTTTATAACACCGTAACCGAAATCGTGACGACGGCCAGGTCAATTCTGGCCGTCTTTTCGTAGCCGGTGGCCAAGCGCCAAAGTTACTTACCGTTTAATGAAGCAGCATCCGCTGAGGTGGTGCCGACCTCAGACTGTTGAAGAACTCGGCCGCGTTCGCAAGGGACACTGAATGGTCAATATTGTGTATGAAGAACCGGCCGACCGCCTGTCCGTAATGACGGCCATAGCTGATCCGCGACCGCGAGCGTGGTCATTCTCGTCGTCTCCTTACCATGAGAATTCCGAGCAGACCGAACCCTCTCGAGCCGTAGCGGAAGTCGAGAAGGCGCTCCCAAGCGCACCGAAGGCTGCGGCGATTTCAGCATCGCTACCCTCGAAGTGACATGCGCCTCTTAGAACAAGATGGACGAAGTCGCTGCTCTCGTTCGCCATCGATTGCGGAACTGCGGCCGTTAGTGTTCTCTCCAACATGCGGCGACATTTCATCAACCGCAGTTCGCTAATGAAATCTCCTGCATCTGGCTTTGACCGCGCCGAGCCTGATCGTTCGGCGGCTAGGATCGGCATCATCCCGCCTATTGCCGGATAGATGCGGCGGTCTCGGCGATTTGCTCGGCCGAATGCCGGCGCGAATTCCGTTTCGTGCGGCCGTACTCGCTTAAAAGGGCCATGTTTCTACAGCCGGCTTACTCGCCGGTGCGTGCATGTAGCCCCTGTAAGTTCGTTTATGGGTGGGGAAATTTTCTAGGAGCAAAGCATAACCCGCCGTCAAATCTCGGCAAATCGGGTGTCCTGCGTACTCTCCCGGCGCCTCCCCGTCGCTAGGCCGCAACGACGACACCGCGCGAATCAGCGTCGGCGTGAAGACCAACCTTCTGCGCGCGTCCTCAAAAAGTGATGCACGACATTCATGCCTTGCGTCGGTGCTTCGCCGACTCCTGCAAAGGCGCACATTGAGTACGTCATGGGAAACTTCTTCGAAAAAGCGGCTTCGCGCTGCGCAACGTCGTGTCGGACAACCAGCAGCGACGATTGTCAGCCTTCGAACCATGTCAGCAACTTGACGCTACACACACTTACGAAGTGCCGTCAAAAACCTGCAATTCAATTCGGCACGCCGCTTGCTTCATTCGCCGCATCCTCACAACAGCAGTGCGGTGATCTTCAAGAGCGGACTCGCCGCAGTTTTCAATTGAGGACCTTGAACACCATGAACAAACCTACCATGCCTCAGTCGGTTACGGCCGCACCGCAAACCGAGGCGCTTGGTGTTTTTTTCGAACAGGCGTTCGAACGGCAAATCCGACGGAGCCCGATGAGAGAGGCCGCCTTGCTGCGGCGCAAAGATCGCCAGCATCTATGGGACGAGATCGACGAACCAGCACGGGACCAAGCGGTTCGCGAGACTCGGCAGGATCTTGATCGACTGCGCGCGAACTTCGATCCGCAGACGTTGCCGGACGCGGCCAAGCTGAGCTATCGGCTGTTCGAGAGCAACTGCGTGACATCCCTAGAAGCGGACGAGTTCCGGCATTACAACTACCCGCTAAACCAAATGGGTGGCTGGCAATCGTCCATTCCGGCCTTTCTGCTCAACCATCATCCCATCGACGCTGTCGAAGATGCCGAGGCCTACATCTCTCGCCTCGAGGGAATCCGCAGGTTGGTCGCACAAATCATTGATGGTGTCGAATTGCGTTCTCGCAACGGTATTTTCGCTCCCAGGTTTGTTTACGACAAGGTCATCCGGGAATGTCGCAATCTTCTGAGCGGCGTGCCCTTTCATGCTTCAGGAAAGGACTCGACGTGGCTTGCGGATTTCCGCGCCAAGCTCGACGCGCTGCCCATATCTTACGCGAAGAAGCCCAAGCTTACTGAAGCAGCCATTCAAGCGATGATCAGGTTCGTCCAACCGGCTTACGTCGATTTGATTGCAGCGGCGGCCCGGCTCGAGGCCACGTCCAGCACGGACGATGGCGCCTGGAAGCACCCCAACGGACTTGAGTTCTACGCGCAGGCGCTCAGGCACATAACCACGACGGAGCTGTCGGCCGCCCAAATCCACGAGTACGGACGAGAGGAGGTCGGCCGGATCCACGGAGAGATGGAAAAGATAAAGAACTCGCTTGGCTTTGGCGGCGACCTCGCGGCCTTTTTTAAGCACATCAAGACAAACCCCAAGTTTGTCTATCCCGATACCGAGGAGGGACGGAGCACCTACCTCAGCGAAACGTCACGCATTTTGGATGCGATGTACCGCAAGCTCGGCAATTCTTTTGGCAGGCTTCCCAAGGCTCCTTTGGTTGTCAGGCGTGTCGAGCCCTTCCGTGAGAACTCTGGAGCCCTCGCCTTCTATCAGCGAACGACGGCTGACGGCAGCCAGCCCGGCGTCTACTATGTTAACCTGTCCAGAATGGAGATCCTGAAGACGTTCCAGCTCGAAGCTCTCGCCTACCACGAGGGCGTGCCGGGTCATCACATGCAGATTGCGATTGCGAGAGAACTGACCGGAGTTCCCGCGTTCCAGAAGTTCGGCTCGTACACCGCCTATGCGGAAGGGTGGGCGTTATATGCTGAGTCGCTTGCCAAGGACATGGGTGCGTACCGCGATCCGATGTCCGATTTCGGACGGCTCGCGGCGGAGCTGTGGCGCGCCGCGCGGCTTGTGGTGGATACCGGCATCCACACCAGTCGCTGGACGCGCCAACAAGCGATCAACTACCTACGCAAGGTAACGCCCAATCCGTTGTCCGAAATCATAAGTGAGGTGGAACGCTATGTCGTCATCCCGGGCCAAGCTACTGCGTACAAGGTGGGCATGCAGCAATTGCTCGCGTTGAGGAGCAAGGCAAGCTCTCAGCTGGGCCGGGCGTTCGACACGCGCGAGTTCCACGATGTCGTTCTCGGCAGCGGTGCACTTCCCTTCGGACTCCTCAGCGAGCTCGTCGATCGCTGGATTGCGAGCAAAGGCCCTGGCGGAACTCCTCGCAGCTAGCGTGTGAGGGGCGAAGATACAAGGCGGGACGATCAGATCCAGCTTCTGTCGCGTCATCTGGGCCGGGATGAGAAGCGAGGAGCCATCTTCCGATGGGATTAAGTGCCGACGATCCAAAAGGATCTGGTCGCCGACGATCGTGCGGGCCGCCCGCGAAAGAGAGTTAAATCGATAGAAATTCCGATCTCGTGCTCCAAACATCTGTAGGAGCTGTCCGCCCGCAACTTGGCCGCGACCGAGGAAGCCGCGGCATTTTTGATTCCAGGGGCCGCGGGCGAGACGATGTGGCCTGCGCCAAGTTGATTCAGGTCAATCGTGCGGTTTGGAACGAACGGCCAAGGGCATTCCAAGCGCCGAGACGAGAACCGTAGCCGCCCCTAACCATTGTGTTGCGGTCAGGGCTTCCTGAAGAAAAAGAGATGCGAAAATGGATGTAAACATCGGAACTAGAGGCAGCAACAGCGCGGCTGCGGTCGCGCTCATGCGCTCCAGCGCAACGCCGTAGAGAAGAAATGGAATTGACATGAGCAGCAATCCGGATGCGACCACCAAAATGACATCAGTGATAGTTGGAACGAGCGCCGGCAATGGACGAACACCAATCCATACACATCCCACTGCTGCGAACGCGACGCTTTGGCTTAATGTCGTAAGCCGCAGCGCATCGATCCGAACCGACATAAAACGGACTGTGATACTGTAGAGCGAGGCAAATAGAACACCGACGAGCACGAGGGCGACTCCCAGTCCCCGTGTAGCGTAAGGATCAGGTTCGGAGGTCCAGCTCAACAAACCAACTCCGGCAAAGGCCAACAAGCAGAGCAAGCCGACGGCCCGGTTGGGGATCTCGCCAAGGATCAACCACGCGAGGAGTATGATCATTGGCGTTTCAACTGCGAACAGGATCGCTTCCACCGACGCCGGCAACATCGTCAGGCCGAAGGTCGACAAACCAGACGCAAGCGCCGGCTGCAGCAGGCCGGGAAGGCCGGCACGCCAATCGCTCAAGCGAGGCGGCGCGCCTGACCAGATGGATAGTACTGTCAGGCTTGCGGCACTCACCGCCAACTGCCCTGTTAGTAGCGAGAGCGGCTCGATGCAGCAGAGCGCGGCCTTGGACAGAACGTTGCCGATACTCCAGCTGACCATCGCAAGGGTTCCACAAAGAAGCGGTACGAAGAGGCTAGGCTGGCTCATCGGATGGCTTTCCGCTTGCATCAGGCCGTGTGACCTCCAGGCTCCTGCAATAGATCAGCAGCCGTGGATGAACTCCATGCTGGAGGACACGTTGGATTCAGCCTCCTCCAGAAGTAGCGACCAAGATTCTGGATGATACCGGGTCAGCGAGATACGGAGCCAGGGCGCTAACCTTGGGCGTCGCTTGTTCAAGCCTGAGGTTGATCGCGCGCCGATGAGCGAACCGCTAACGGCTGAGCAATCCAATTCGCCCCCCATGCGTTATGACTTTTGACGCAGCAAAATTAGCCCTATCGAGCCGAGAAACCAATCTAGCCGCTCCCAGAGAGCTACCTGCGGATTTTTATCGAGAGGCCGCGGCGAAGCATCAGGAACTGTGATTAGAGTCTGCGCCGCCATCCTTTTTGAGCGTCGGCCACTCCTCTGCGCGTCGGGCTAGCTTCTCATATTCCTCGGCGATCTTAAGGAGCCTATCTCTGGACCTGCCTTCAGCGAACGACGCCGCTTTGGTCAGCGTCGCTTCCGCACGGCGTCGCCAGAATTTGGGATCGTAGAACTGATCTTTCGGTTTCATGTAGATGAGCATGCAGTTCGTACATTAAGCGAATGCGACACCAGACCTCCAAGATCATGTAGGCCGCCCTCCCCGCAAAACTTCGCAAATTCGACCCAATTGCCGATATCTCAGAGGGAGCGAAGCCGCGGGACGCGATTCGCTTGATAAAGCCGAAGCGGGCGCACACGCATTGAGCGGTTGATAGAGTTGCTTTGCTCATGCCTCGTACACAGCCGGTGGCAGCCGGACCCAGCACGATACCACCCCCAGCCACCACGACCTCCTCCGAAAGCGCGCTAGGTCAAGTTTCTTCCAGGACGAAGGTTTAGACGCGCAGCATCTAAAGCGCCCGCCCTCTCGGGCATGAAGCTCTTCCCTTTTCGAACTGCTACCGGGCCGCGCAATTTGCGCTGACTAGGATCGCAAACCAATCCAATATTTCGATCTCTCCCACTTGCCGGCTTGCAGAGATCAGCCGTGCTGGAGCCTTCGCTTCTAGCACGTGCACGGCTGCGCTCGGCCTAGTTGGGAATGAAACTGAGATTTTCCGCGCCAGTGAAGGCCTCTCACTCTGATTCGCGCCAGACGGCTCTTGGGGCGTGCGGGTTTGGACATATCCACACGAGCAGTCCTCGAAGGGGCTTGAATCGTACGTAGCGTTAGATTGTACGATCTTAAAAGTAGGTGGCGCTCCCTCCGGCCATCTGAAAGCGTCCCGCCAGGTGATGAGAATTGGGAATGTCCCACACTTTTAAGCTCACGCCGCAAGAGTCCGTCACGATCCGAGAGCACTCCCCCGAAGGCGAAGTGATCTATGGACCGCATGGCGAACTGGCCAAGTTGCAGCCAGAACAGGACGAGCATTTGGCACAATCTCGATCTCCGATTTCGCGCGCGCCGCTCCTCTCAGGAGGTAGAATGCAGCGGCGCACCACGTGGGTGATGGCCCCGGCTGCGACAGACCGCCAACTGTTCGCTCTCCCCAACCAGGTGCAGCTTCGGAGGCGTGTTGGACGTAGCTGAATGCCGGAATTGCTCCCGGGGTATATCTTACCGCTATCGTAACTTCTTTCGTCTAGCCAGGCCGCAATCGTTGTTTCGCCCTGCGTTGCCGGCTCTGGGTCATCAGCCGGCTGGCGGGTTGATAGCCGCCTCCATGCGCTCGGAAGTTAGGTATCTCACGACAAAGCGACCGAAGCACCGCTGCGATGGGTGTGCAGATACGCAAGTGCGCTTCCGCGGTCGTCAATGCTTTGAATGGTTCCGGCCTGTTTCCCGGTAGACAGGTCATACTGCGCTTCGCGCAGGACGAACAATACCGCAGGATGTATCGACTTGAAGAGGATATCGTGAATCAAAAGCAGCGAACGCATGGGTCTTGGTCCTTCAAAGCACACCGCTGTGCAACAGCACTTGCTGTTGCTCTTGTGACGACAACAGCTCTATGCAATGAACAGGCGGGTGCGCGAGATCGGCCGGCGACACCGGAGGAGCGAGAGGCTTGCACACCGGACGTGTTTCGCTTTTGTGGCAGGCACATACCTGATGCAGGCGCCATCACTGCCTGTCTCAGAGCCAAGTTCACAAACCTGAGTGACCAATGTCGCTACGTGATATCAGTTCGAGACTCTGCCAAAGGCAAGGAAGGCTCGAAATGAGCCAGCGACAATAGGCTGGCGCCTTCGATTGCCCGCGTTCGAGACTAGTCCCCGGCTGAATCCAGGACGGCAACGCCGGATGGGGACAGATGAACGGGCGCGGGCAATTGAGGCAGCACCAACCGCTTGCGACTGACGGCACTCCCGCAATCGGGTACTTGTTTGGGCGAATAGGCGAATGCGTGAATTACCCTTCCACACCATTCTGATCGCCAATAGAGGCGAGATTGCCGTACGGATCATCAAGACCTTGCGAAGGCTGGGGCTTCGCTCTGCAATTGTCTACCACGAGGCCGATGCGGGGACGCCGGCTGTCTCCATGGCTGACACGGCGATTGCCATCAGCGGTCGCACGCCGATTGCGGCCTATCTCGACATCGCGCAAATCATCGCTGCTGCCCACAAGGCGAGCGCCGACGCCCTTCATCCGGGTTATGGATTTCTCTCCGAGAACGCTGAGTTCGCTAGGGCCGTGATAAAGGCGGGCATTGCGTTCATCGGGCCCGCTCCCGAAAGCATAGAACTGATGGGCGACAAAATCCGGGCCCGCAACTTCGTTCAGCGAAACGGTTTTCCGGTCGCACCTTCGGCGATCGAAGAAGATGATCCAGCGACATTCACATTCAGGGCGCGAGCTGTTGGAGTTCCTTTGCTGGTGAAACCATCGGCGGGCGGTGGCGGCAAGGGCATGCGGGTCGTACGCGACCTCGCGACCCTGGAGGACGCGATCGCGCAGGCGCGCAGTGAGGGGCAGAGGTACTTCGGCGATGGCCGGCTTTACGTCGAACGATATGTCGAAAACCCGCGGCACATCGAAGTACAGGTGCTCGGCGACTCCTTCGGAAACGTGGTCCATCTCTTTGAGAGGGAGTGCTCCGTGCAGCGCCGGTTCCAGAAGATCATCGAGGAGTCGCCCTCGCCCGCGCTGTCGCCAGAGTTGCGGAAACGGGTCTGCGAAACCGCCGCCAGCATCGCGCGCGCCGCCAAGTATCGAAACGCAGGCACTGTCGAATTCATCTACGGCGGCGGAGAGTTCTATTTTCTTGAGATGAATACGCGTCTGCAAGTCGAACACACCGTGACCGAGATGATCACCGGCATCGATCTTGTTGCTCAACAGATCTATGTCGCAGCGGGCCGCGAACTTGGATTCTCGCAGTCCGATATCGTCTCGAGAGGACACGCGATCGAGGCTAGACTGTATGCGGAAGCCCCGGAACGCGGATATGTTCCGACGACTGGCAAGGTACTTGTTCTCGAGTACCCGGATGGCGACGGCGTACGGATCGACAGCGGCATCTTACAAGGCCAGCAGATCACGACAGCGTTCGATCCCATGCTCGCAAAGATCATCGTGCATTCGCCCACGCGCATTGAGGCTGCGCTGAAGTCCCATCGCGCGATGCGGGAGCTGGTGCTTCTCGGCTGCGAGACAAACGCGAGCTTTCTCACACGTATCCTCCGCGAGGAGGCATTTCTCAGCGGACACATCCATACGGGCTATCTTGAGGAAAATCCGCACATCGCATCGGGCGAACCTGCGTCCGACTTATCGGCCTTCCTCGCCACAGCCGCCCTCCTGACGAGACCTGTCCGCGAATCGGCAGATGCCGTGCCCGAGCTTCATGCAGCGATGGGCAGCTGGAGAAACTGACGTGAAACACTCTTTTGAAGTTGATGGCGTAGATTATCAGTTCTCGCTTTCACGTTGCCAACAGGGCTATCGCCTTCGCTTGAGTAACAAAGTGATTGCCCCAGTCGTGTTCTCCCAGCAAGGCGACGGTCGCGGCGTCCTTACCATCGCTGGCGAAAGCGAACCGGTCCGATTCGCCATCGACGGCGAGATTATTCACGTGCATATCCGCGGTAGGACGCGCATTTTGCACTACCGCGACCCGTTGAGAACGCTCGCTTGCGCGAATAATGAGGCAGATCATCTCCTGGCCCGCGCGCCAATGCCGGGCCTCGTCGTTACGATCAGCGTTTCGCCTGGTCAACCGGTTTCCGCAGGCACGGCGCTGATGACAATCGAGAGCATGAAGTTGGAAACCATCATACGCTCTCCACGGGACGGCGTGATCGACCGAATTCACTTCAACGAAGGCGAGAGCTTCGAGCGAGGCGCAGTGCTGGTCACGCTCTCCGAGAAAGGGCGTTGAGATGCAGCGCATTTCCTCTGCAGCGGACGTCAAATCCCACGAATTTCGCCTCAACGAACTCCACAATAGACGACTTGCGGCCGAACTGAAGGAACGACAACGTGTCGTCCGCTTCAACCGTCCTGAACGGGACCTTGAGCGCCTGCGTCGGCAAAACAAGCTGTTTGTACGTGATCGGATCGAGGCTTTGCTCGATCCAGACACTCCGTTCCTCGAGCTTTCGACGCTAGCTGCTAATAAGGCTTACGACGGCGAGGTGCCTGGCGCAGCGCAGGTCGTCGGCATCGGCATCGTAGCGGGTCGCGAGGTCATTGTTCACGCGGATGACGCCAGCGTGAAGGGCGGCGCATGGTATCCGTTGTCTGTCAAGAAGATCGTGCGGGCCTTGGACATAGCAATCGAGAACCGTCTGCCCATGGTTCATCTGTGCGACTGTGCTGGTGGTTTCCTGCCTTTGCAGGCGGAGTTCTTCGCGGATCGATACTACGCGGGTCGAATCTTCCGCAATCAGTCCATTCTCTCGAAAATGGGAGTGCCGCAAGTCGCCATCGCAATGGGTCATTGCACCGCGGGAGGAGCGTACGTCCCGGCGCTTAGCGACTACAACATCATCGTGGAGGGAACGGGCGCGATTTTTCTAGGAGGTCCCCCGGTCGTGAAAGCAGCCACGGGCGAGACGGTATCCGTCGAAGAGCTTGGTGGCGCTCATATGCATACCAGCGTGTCTGGGACGAGTGACTATTTCGCAAGCTCCGAGATGCACGCGATTGCCATCGCACGGGAGATCGTCGCTCGCTTCAATCGTCCCACCAAATCCTCGATGGATCGAGTCTCTCCGGAGCCGCCGGCGTACGATGCGTCCGAACTCTACGGCATCATTCCCAGGGATCCTCGAGTGCAGTTTGATATGCGGGAGATCATCGCCCGTCTGGTGGATGGCAGCCGGTTCCACGAATACCAGCCACGCTATGGCGAATCTCTGGTGTGCGGCTTCGCGCGGCTTTATGGATATCAGATCGGGGTTATTGCAAATAACGGTGTGCTGTTCAGCGAAAGTGCGCTGAAGGGCGCTCACTTTATCCAACTTTGCGATAAGAATCGGACGCCCCTGCTCTTTCTGCAGAATATCACGGGTTTCATGGTCGGCCGCGAATACGAACGGCGCGGCATCACCAAGGATGGCGCCAAGCTGATTATGGCCGTTTCTGGAGCGTCGGTGCCCAAGTTCACAGTCGTTTGCAACGGCTCCTACGGAGCGGGGACGTTCGCTATGGCCGGGCGGGCTTTCGATCCGCGCTTTATGTTCACCTGGCCGCAGTCTCAGATTTCTGCGATGGGTGCAGACCAAGCAGCAGGCGTGCTCACCCATGTCAAGGCAAGACAATTAGCCCGCGAGGGTGGACGCCTATCTGAGCAGGAGTTGGCAGCTATTCGAGAGCCGATTCTGGAAGAGTATCGGGAACGATCGAGCGCCTATTATGCGACCTCCGAAATCTGGGACGACGGCATTCTTGATCCTATCGACACCAGAAACGCGCTCGCAGTCGTCCTGAGCGCTTCGCTCAATACACCCATTGAGGCGCCACATTACGGCGTCTTCAGAATGTAGCGATCGGATCAGGGCCGCCTTGGCGGGATCATCGAGGTAGCGCAGCGCAATCCAGGCACACGTGTAATGGAAATCGGCGCGATAATTGCAAAGCGCAAGGCGCTGATCATGCTCATCCTTCGATCTGGCTGGCTTTCAAATCGGCGGCGGGGTCTACCTCCACACCCACAGAAAGGAAGACAAGTGAAATGCATCACCTTCGCAGCGGCGCTGCTGGCTCTGACGAGCGCGGCGCACGCTGGCCCCGAGCTCGAAGCCAGCGCCGGCTTCCTTGCCGGCATCCGCTCGATCGACGTCACCATGCATCGCGTTCGCCCACACAGATCAGGCGCCGCAAGCCGAAAGAAATGTCCCGCCTCGGTGCGCCGTCGCACATCTACGCCGATCACGACGACGGCGGTGCGCTCGGAGCGGTGCGTGCGCCCCATTGACAGGTCGCACAAGACCGGAGAGATCGTCGCCAGCAGGATTGCGGCGACGAAGACGAGAGCGAGCGCGAAAGCGTTTCACCGACACGACCAGAGCAAGAGACAGAGCACAGTCAGAAACAGAGCAGAGTAATCCGCGCTTACCCGATGATCTGCGCCGTAACAGATCGTCGGGCGTCATCGGAATGTCCGCGTGCCCCCAGATCGATTCCTGACCGCACTGCCACGATTCCGGTCAGTCGACCCGTACTGCAGAACAAAAACCGTCCCGTTGAAGCGAGAGATTGAATGCCCTCCGCTGCCTCAGAAGCCGCCATTTCATTGATGACAAAGCCCACCATCGCCTTGGATGACGCAGCTCGAACGCTAGCATTGGTGAAAGATCGTTGCCTTGCTGCTGGCGAATACCGGCGAGGTATCGATGGCGCTTGCCACGGTTTTACTCACAATAGTGGCGGCGTTGTTGTCGGTTCAGCTGAGGACAGGCGGATCCGGTTTCAATGTGCCCCATCGTCGACACTCTCGAAGCAGCTAGAGGAGATTGGCTTCAAACCAGTTTCGGTGGGAACCACTGAGCCGCTGAAGTCTGTCAGCCTCACGCAGCGCTGGCGAACGGCTTCAGAAATGGTCTGTGCCAATACGACGTCATCACGCAAATGGTGGTCTATGAATTTCTGATGTCGAATGTCGTTGAACGAACGCGATGTGCTGTCGCAAACACGCCACCGGGTTATCGCCTAGGCGGATTAGCTCTTCGCGCGCGCCCAAAAGCGATGTTTTCGTCGGCCCCGAACGGATCCAGGAGTACACCTAGTGGATAATGCCAACAAACAAATAGCGCTTGAAGAACACTCGGCTCTCGAGCAGGTGGTAAGAGGTGGAAAATGGCATCACGACCTGACCCGCGAAGATACTCAGCGCGCCCGTTACAACGGCGGACTTCGCAGCTTTGTCAAAAAGGCAGCCCTCGATTCGGTCCCGATTGCACTTTGCGCTCTGATATTGATCAACTGTGGAGCTGCGCTTGCAGTCTTGGCGTTCCTCGACGGCATATCAACCAGAGCCACAATCGATCTGAGCCTTATCGGCGCCCTCGCCTCAGCAACGCTGTCCTTCGCGTTGGGGGCCGCGCTCGCTTTGCTCGCAATGTTCGCCTGCGCCGCAGCTGAAAAGGTGGTTTCGAGGCTCAGTACTTTTGAGCCACCAAGGATCCAAGAGGCGCGCCGCTTGCGCGCTGCAAAGACCGAGCGCGTTTGCCACATCTGTTCGTTTATTTCCGCGCTGGCCTCGCTAGCTCTATTCGCTTCTGGAATGTCCGAGACGAGCTCCACACTCCCGATGCTTCTGCACAGGTAAGCTGCCCAAGCGCCCTTTCGAGTTGGCTAGTATCGAGCCCGCGAGCTGAGAACCGCCAGGAGCCCCCCGCCCATGCAGTGTCCGAAATGCAACGCCGATAACTGGTGCGAAATCCCGTCGCATGATCCCTGGAGCGGTCGACCGATGATCGCCTGTAATGTCTGCGGCGAATATACTGAGCACAAGCTCGCTGAGCGCGAGGAGGCGTACGCGGTCATTGCCGGCGCCCTGACTGGCGAACACCAACACGACCCGCCGGCTTATGCCGGCAAGATCCTGGATGCCCTTGAGAATGCTGGTCTAACGATCACCCGGACCTGAAGAAGAATGGGAGACCCGCTCATGGGCCATGCCACTCCTTGCCCCGCCTACCCTATATCCCCGGCGCCGGAAAACGCGGGACTGCGAGGCGGTGCGTGATCGTCATGCGGGGCTTCACGCCGCTATGACCGATCTGAAGAGGCAGGTCGATCGAGTGGCATCGAGTCGGCACGATTGCGTCTAGCTAACTATTTCCGTACCGCAACCTCTTGCGCCCGCACTACGGCGAGCACTCTAGGAGGCCACACTCGAGAATGGTGCACAATCGCTCGGGGCTCTGAATCGCATCTATTCCACAATGGAAGATAAGCTCGATCCGCCGCTTCGTGCAAGGTGGACGCGGCTCGGAGTTGCGCCGAGATATCTGCAATATAGCGATATCGGCTCCGGTCACCTCACTGCGCGCTTCGCTTGGGTGCAATAAACGTCGGTATTGCCGAGACAAGTCGGCTGGAGCACGTCGGGCTGCCGTTTTGGATTCAATCTCTTCTTTGCTCCGCATAGGGATCTTGAGCGCGTCTGTCTGGAAACGCCCGCAGTGAGTGTTCTCATATCAGCCAGCCTGCGTCGGGGAAATGGTTTTCCACCATGGCAGTGGCCTGCATTTGGTCGCTTGTGTCCTCGTACCTCAGGAAGCGAGGAGACGCATATGGTGGTGGCACAATGGAATGATGGAATACTGGAATAATGTTCAGCCAAGCCACTGAAAGGGGTTGAACCTTACGCTGCGTCAGGTTGTAGGCTTGGAAACCAATTATGACCAAAGCTACACCACGCAAGCAATGGATATCGGCTAACGCGGCAGCCGGGTTGCCGTGCGCATGATCGCAAGTTTGGAACTGGCGCCTGTTCGAATTGACTTCCCACTGATGATGCCGGAAGGCGGCGAGATCGTGCCGTTTGTCGAGTTCGCATCGGACGAAAGCAAAGAGCCAAAAGAGCGTCTTCAAGCATGTTGTGCGATCGAGCGGCCCGGCGCCCTCGTCACCAAGCTGGAACATCGGGATCGGCTCATCGATCAACGAGGCCGCCTTCGCCCAGGCAACCGCTGCCAGTAGCAACAACTAAGCACGTTCGAAAGCACGATGAACGCCTTCAAATCGATTATTGGCAAAGTCGCCAGTGGCGCCACGCTGACCCGCGAGGAAGCGGCATCCGCTTTCGATAGCATGATGTCGGGCGAAGCCACACCCGCGCAGATGGGCGGACTTCTTATGGCGCTGCGGGTGCGCGGCGAGACGGTGGAAGAGATTACCGGCGCGGCTTTTGCGATGCGGAGTAAGATGCTGCGAGTCAGTGCGCCGCACGATCCCATTGACATTGGAGGGACTGGCGGCGACGCCTCGGACTCGGTCAACGTGTCGACCTGCGCCGCTTTCATCGTCGCTGGCGCTGACGTAAGGGTTGCCAAACATGGCAATCGCGCACTGTCCTCGCGCTCGGGCGCAGCCGACGTTTTGGCGTCGCTCGGCGTGAGGATCGATATGGCCCCTGAAGACATCGCTCGCTGCGTACACGAAGCCGGCATCGGCTTCATGTTTGCGCCGGTCCACCATCCCGCCATGAAGCACGTTCACCCGACCCGGGTTGAGCTCGCTACCCGCACCATCTTCAATCTGCTCGGACCGCTGTGCAATCCGGCCAGCGTCAAGCGACAGATAGTCGGAGTGTTTTCGCGGCAGTGGGTGCTGCCCATGGCGCAGGTGTTGAAGAATCTTGGCGCTGAGTCAGTGTGGGTGGTGCACGGCTCGGACGGACTTGATGAGATCACCCTGACCGGCCCTACCTTGGTTGCCTCGATTGAGACCAGCGAGATCCGCACCTTCGAAGTGACCCCTGAACATGCCGGTCTCCCCCGCTGCGGCAGCGTGGGGCTGAAGGGCGGCGATGCCGATGCCAATGCAGTCGCGCTGCAAAGCGTGCTCGACGGCGCCCCAAGCCCGTATCGCGATATCGCGCTTCTCAATGCGGCCGCGGCATTGATCGTGGCCGGCCGTGCCAAAACCTTGAAGGAAGGCGTCGCCCTTGGGCAGAAATCGCTTGATAGCGGTGCCGCGGCGGCGCGATTGAAACATCTAGTCACAATCTCTAACGCCTGACAGCCGAGCTGACCGATGTCCGACATTTTGACCAAGATCGAGGCCTACAAGCGCGAAAAGATCGCAGCCGCCAAGCGCGCCTTGCCGCTTTCAGAGGTCGAAGCGCTCGCGCGGCGGGCCCCGCCCCCGCGGGGTTTTCTCGCCGCCATCTGCAACAAGCACGCAGCAGATAAGTATGCGCTGATCGCCGAGATCAAGAAGGCCTCTCCCTCCAAAGGCCTTATCCGGGGCGACTTCGATCCGCCCTCGCTTGCCAGGGCCTATGAAGCGGGCGGCGCGGCCTGTCTGTCGGTGCTGACGGATACGCCCTTCTTTCAGGGGCACCCTGATTTCATGATGGCGGCGCGCGCGGCAACATATCTGCCGGTGCTGCGCAAGGACTTCATGTTCGACACCTATCAGGTGACGGAAGCGCGCGCTCAGGGGGCCGATTGCATCCTGATCATCATGGCGGCGCTCGACGACGAAACCGCTCGCGAGATCGAGGCTGCGGCCCTGGCCTATGGCATGGATGTGCTGATCGAGATCCATGACCGCGACGAGCTCGATCGGGCGCTAAAACTTCGATCGCCGATGATCAGCATCAACAACCGCAACCTGCGCACCTTCGAGACCACGCTTACGATCAGCGAGGCTCTGGCGCCGCTCATACCGAAGACTCGCCTGATCGTCGGCGCAAGCGGTATCTGCGCCCCGGGCGATATTCTGCGTCTTTCGCGGCTTGGCATTTCGACCTTCCTGGTCGGAGAAAGTCTGATGCGGCAGGCTGACGTGACGGCGGCGACCCGCGCGCTGCTCTCGCGGCAGGCGACGGTTTCGACCGGAGCGCAGTAATGGCGCGCAAAGCCTCCAAGCCGAGCTCGCTTCGCTTCGAATACTGCTCGCCGGAAACGACATTGAGGTGTCGCCGCTGTTCGACGAGGCCTAGTCAGCATTTAGAAGGTCCGCGGAACTCAATCAGCACCGAGCCGGTTGGTCCCCCCTGCATTTGACGACGGCCGAGAAGTGCGGCCCGTGATCGTGGCGCGAAATGCACCGTTTGCACGAAATAGCGGTGCATTAGCTTGAGACGGTAGAGCAAAATCATGGAAAGCTTTCAGAAATCGAGGCGGAGCTTCGTGAGATGAGGACGGTCTATGCTCGGAGCAGCGCGCTTATCAGGCTGCAGGATGCGTACTGTATCAATCTTGCCGAGCTGATCGAGGCCAAGGCGGCGCCTGACAGATCGACCGCCGCTCAGATCGCCAGAGCCGGTGCGAAGCGACCCACCGAGATCGTCGAAAAGACAGGCGGCTCGGGGACTCGCGCTTCGCGCAACCGGGAAGGAGACAAATAATGATCTCTTGGCGGACGGTCACGGTACTCGGATCAATCGCAACGATCGAACGCATGTTTCGTAAGTTTCGTGAGGTGATCGATACAGACGAGTCGATCTCGCCCGAGCTGCGGCTTTCGTTGCATGCGACGCTGGATGAGCGTCTTCTCTTCGGGAAAGAGCGCCTTTTCGGCAGTATCGGAAGGCAAGACGGCGCGGCGGCCATGCCCATATCACCACCGAGGAACAATTCGCAGTGAATGACGCCGCGCACAGACAGATCACGGACCGCGCGCCCTTCGGACGTACGGGCCCCCTTCGCCGTCGCTGTTGCTGCGCGACGAGGACGCGGAACGTGGTCGATCTGACGCAAAGGCACGCTGAACGTTATCATCCAGGCGGAACCACCGATTGTGTTCAGCTGGATCGCAAGATCATGCTGTGGAGATGTCAGATCATCGGTGCGATCAAGCGCGAATTGCGCGGAGGCAAGTTCGAGAGCCGCGACCAACGCGATCTCCGCATAGCTCAAACGTTCGAAGTCAAACGCCACTCCGGAGCTGGGCTATGAGCTGCCAATCGGCTCCCCGGATGAGCGATATTCAGTCCATCGAAGCGACTGAGTTTCGCCAGGCCATGCGAAATCTGGCGAGCGGCGTCTGCATTGTAGCAACCGGAACGGCCGTCGGACGGCGGGGGTTAACGGTCAGTTCTATTACCTCGATCTGCATGGAGCCGCCCTGCTTGCTCGTCGGTATTAATGCCAGTTCCGAAACTCACGACGCGATACTCGCCAACGGCACTTTTGGCGTGAGTATGCTCGGCGGCAATCAGCAGGACCTCGCACTGCGTTTCGCCGGCCGGCATGGCGCAAACGGTGTCCACCGTTTCGATACAGCGCCATGGGATCAGGGCGTCCTTGACGTACCGGTTCTGCAAAGCGCAATTTGTGTGCTCGAATGCGTCTTGCATCACCACCAACTCGTCGCCACCCATCGGATCTTTATCGGCCGGGTTGTCGCTACGCGATCAGCTCAAGGCAATCCACTCATCAACTTCCGTGGCGAGCTTCGAACGCTACTGTACGGCTGAGTGCAGGTTTTCACCGCAACGTCGTTATTCGTAACGAAACTCTCCGGCCAGGCCTATACTGAAAGTCGCAATGAAGGAGCCGAGTTATGATGATAGAATGCTCGTCCGAGAGGGGAGTGCAATTGGCGAAGCCCATCGATTTTTGCGGGTTTAAGCTCGTCTTGAAGGGCCCGCATGCCGCTAAGCCTTCAGACTTGAAAGGGATTGCGCTCGTTGACCACGGCAACGCGCTGGTGCCTATTGATTTAGTGCCTATCCTGCCTGGATGCCCCAAGGACAACGAAACCTGGGAAGCAGCCTACGCCAAGATGGTCGCAAACGCGCGCGACCGCGGCTGGATTGACGCTAAAGCAAATGCGATTCGCGCACACAGCGAAACAAGGTTCTGATCAGAAAAATCCGAGGCAGCTCGCATCTGCAAGTTAGTGCCCTGCATGCGAGTGACACTCGTCCCTAATCTGTCTCGATAGCGACTCCTTCAGCTCGGCATCTTGCCCAGAAGCGGACACCATGATGGCGGCAAGAAGATCAGCCCTGAATGGGAACCCGACATGCATCAGCCGCGCCGCTCACTAAGACGACGCCTCAAGGCCTTGGCGCTGGAAACGCTGGCCAGTCTCGGGCCGGAGGAAATGGCGGTGCTTCTTCAGCTTTCGAATCATCGCTGCTGCCGGAGGCTTAGGAGTTTGAACATATTCACACGACGGCCGCCCAAAAGAAGTTGAATCGCACGTGGCGTCAAGTTGTAAGATCTCGAAGTAGGTGCCAGCTTCCGGGCGCGCCGTGCTCAATCCGAGAAGCGTGGTTTTGTTCTCCGCACAGATCCCTGGGAGCTGGTATGGCGACAAGATCGCGCAACGCATAAAGGTCGATTGGGCTGCAGAAGCTCCCAAGGAGCTGTGGCGGCAACTTCTGCTCGCCACGATCGGCGCGACGCAAGAGATTGCCGAGTATCTCGGAGCGGCAATGTGAAAAGACCTGACGGCTACAGGAAGGTCTTGCTAGTCAATCACACTGAAGGCCAATGCCGGGCCATTGTGGCCTCAAAGATGGAGATGCCGAAGCCGCCTATATGTGTGGCAAGCCTGTATTGAGAAGATCGCGCAGGAGACTCTCGTCATGGTGCGCTTATCACCATTGTCTGACGCACGCAGCCCCTGTCGAGCAAAACTGAAGCACGTGAGCAAGAGCCTACACTTTGAGTCTCCGGATCACATCCATCCTACCTGAGCTCATGAGATCGTCACAAGCTGCACTCTTTTGCAGATACCCGTCGGAAGGCCCCTCATCTAAGACAATAAAGCCATAATCGACACCTTTCCGAGCGATGTTGAGGAGCTCTCATTGGCCGCTTCGCGAGGCAAGTACTGTGCAAACCAGGGAAAACGGAAGACTGATGGTTGATCTCTGCACGCTGATTGAGCGCAACGCGGCGTTCTCTCCCGACAAGCCCGCGATCCATTTCGAGGGCGAGACCTTAAGCTACGCGGTCTTCAATCAGCGGATCGAGCAGGTCGCGCGCGCCCTAAAAAGCCAGCTCGGTGTCGAGAGAGGCGATCGCGTCGCGATCCTCAGCCTTAACCGGCCTGACCATCTGGTGTTGCTCTATGCCTGCGCGCGGCTCGGCGCAATGCTTGTGCCACTGAACTGGAGGCTTGCGGTCGCCGAGCAGCTCTTCATCCTGTCCGACGCCGCCGCCAAGGTGCTGGTGATCGAACACGCCTTCGAGGCACTCCTGCCGCCGCTGGCGGAGCAACTGCCGGATATCTTTGTCGTCGGCTTGGATTTTGCGCCCCTCGGCGGAAGCAAATGGGATGGCCTGCTAGACCGAGGGCGCGGTGATGGTCGCAATCCGTACACGGACCTGTCCTGCCCGCTTCTGCTCGTCTATACCTCGGGCACCACAGGGCGGCCGAAAGGGGCTGTGCTGCGCCAAGAGGCCTTGCTGTGGAATGGGGTTATGAGTCAGCACATGCATGGCCTCACCTCGGCTGACCATGTCTTGACAGTGTTGCCGCTGTTCCATGTGGGTGGCCTCAATATCCAGACGACGCCAGCGTTGCATCACGGCGCGACGGTTACGATCCACACGCGGTTTACCCCAGAGGCGACGCTCGCTGCTTTCGAGCGTGAACGGCCAACTCTGGCCGTGTTGGTGCCTGCCACGATTCAGGCCCTGACCGAGCATCCCCAGTGGTCGACCACCGACCTAAGCTCACTCAGAGCAATTTCCACCGGCTCAACCATGGTGCCGCAGCACCTGATCGAACGCTTTGTCGCACGCAGCGTACCAGTGCTGCAGGTGTATGGCTCCACGGAGACTTGCCCAATTGCTGTCTATACGAGACTGGGCGGTGATCTCTCGCGTGAGGGTACGACTGGCTTGCCCGGCCTTTTCTGCGAAGCGGCAATCATCGATGATGCGGGCAACAAGCTGCCGCCAGGCGCCCTGGGCGAGATCGCAGTGCACGGGCCTAATGTCTTTTGCGAATATTGGGGCAATCAAGAAGCAACGCGCGAGGCGCTGCATAACGGCTGGTATCACACTGGCGATATCGGCCGCCGCGATGCTGACGGGTATTTTTGGGTCCATGATCGCAAGAAGAATTTGATCATTTCCGGCGGGGAAAACGTTTATCCGGCGGAAGTCGAGCGTGTGCTTATGGAGCATCCAGATGTCGCAGAATGCGCTGTCGTCGGTCGGCCCGATTCGCGCTGGCATGAAGTACCAGTCGCCTATGTGATCAGGCGGTCGGGCGCGCCGACTAACGCGGAAGCACTGACCGCGCATATGCAGTCGCAGCTCGCCCGTTTCAAAGTGCCGCGCGAAATCATTTTCACGGAAGAATTGCCGCGAACGCGGTTGGGCAAGATCCAGCATTTTATGCTGAAAGAGCTCGATGCGCGATCAAGTCGGTAAGGAGGCACCAAAAAAGCGCGGCTATCCTCATTCTAAAGTTGGCTGAAGAGAGCCAACACACCGCCGCCCGACCTGGCCAAGCTCATACGGGGCAAATCTGTGCTCGGTTTCGGTGGAAAGATCGTCCGGAGCCTTACGCCATTCGATCAGGATGCGAAAATAACGCTCTCGCCCATGGCGAGAGCGCTGAGGCTAGTCGCCTCTCGATTATTCAGGCAGCATAGCGTTGAAATAAGGGGGTATAAATTTGATATCAACAAAGACCAATGCTGCGCATGAGCCCACCCTCAACTGCCCTAACTGCAACCATGAGATTAAGCTGACGGAGTCGCTTGCCGCGCCCCTGATCGAGGAAACAGGCCGTCGCTTTCAAGAGCAGCTAGCAGCAAGGATGCTGAGGTCGCGCGCAAGACAGAAGCCTTGCGTCAGGAACGCGAACAGCTTGAGAAAGCGCGCGAGCAAGTTGAGGACCAGGTCAAGCAACGGCTCGCGGCCGAGCGCAGCCAAATTGTTGCAGTTGAGGCGAAGAAAGCCCGGGAGGCGGCTGCGACTGAACTCCAATTGAAAGTCGCCGAAGCCAACGACCTTCGAAAAAAGCTAGAAGCGAACAATGCCAAGCTTGCCGAGGCCCAACAGGCCCAGGCTGAGCTGATGCGCAAGGAGCGCGCGCTCGATGAGGCAAAGCGCGAGCTCGACCTAACCGTTGAAAAGCGGGTCCAGGCTTCGGTTGACGATATCCGCTCCAAAGCCAAGCAGGAGGCCGATGAGGCAGCCAGACTCCGTGTCCTGGAGAAGGACCAGACGATTGAATCCATGGCTCGCACGATCGAGGAATTGAAGCGTAAGGCCGAACAAGGCTTACAACAGTCCCAAGGCGAGGTCCTTGAGCTGGAGCTCGAAGAGCTGCTGCGTGGACGTTTTCCTACCGATCTCATTGAGCCAGTCGGCAAGGGGGAGCTGGGCGCGGACGTTGTCCAGCAGGTGAACGGCTTCATCGGCC
The DNA here is from genome assembly GCF_013114825.1 of Bradyrhizobium australiense. GTDB lineage: Bacteria > Pseudomonadota > Alphaproteobacteria > Rhizobiales > Xanthobacteraceae > Bradyrhizobium > Bradyrhizobium australiense. The sequence continues at coordinate 116,800 of NZ_JAAVLX010000012.1, forward strand.
AGCCCGCCGGTATCATTCTTTGGGAGTCCAAGCGCACCAAGGCCTGGAGTGAGGGCTGGCTTGCCAAGCTTCGCGATGACCAGCGACGCTGTGGCGCCGATGTAGCCCTCATCATCTCTCAGGCTCTTCCCAAGCACATTGAGCAGTTTGATTTGCTCGATGGCATCTGGGTTACGCACCCGCGCTGCGCCCTGCCCGTTGCCGTGGCCCTGCGGCAGACGCTGATCGAAGTGAACAGCTCTCGCCTCGTTCAGCAAGGCCAGCAAACCAAGATGGAGCAGGTGTATCAGTACTTGACCGGTATGAAGTTCCGGCAGCGGGTGGAGGCTGTGGTCGAGAAGTTCAATGACATGAGGGAGGACCTCGACAAGGAGCGCAAGTTCATGGCCCGGCAATGGTCCAAGCGAGAGACGCAGATCGTTTCAGTGATCGAATCTACCGTAGGCATGGTGGGTGACTTGCAGGCTATTGCTGGCAAGGCCATGCCGGAGATTCCCAGCCTCGACCTGCCCCTCTTAGAGAACCACGACAAGGCCGAACGAAAGGTGTCCTGACCATGGTCTCATCGGGGTTCCTTGGCTTCAGAGCGTCCATACGCCATTAGGCGATCCGGGAAATTTTCTAACAGAACCGAAAGTTGGCCTAATCTATCGGCACGGTATGTCCCAACGTAACGGCATGTTTGCGCTGGCTTGGAGTCAGAGCGCGCCAGAAATAGTGAACCTTGCTTGTTTCCATGGCCGCCAGATCGTCCATGTATCGCTTCTTTTTCAGCGTGACGTTGAAGAACGAAGGGTCGTGATCGATACGGTTCCTTCGTAAGCGCCAAAACACCACAAACGCCTGCATGGGAGTCAACTTCTTGTTAGTTCGATAATACTTCAGCGCACCACTAAGAATTTGCGAGTTCTCCGCCCGAGCCAGTCTCTCCAGCGCTCGGATGCAGGAATCCAAACGCATTTTTTGAACAAGCTTCTCGAGTTGCCGTTTGGCGTCAGCCGGGGTTAGTCGACGGCCATTCTCATAGACTGCAACGTTGAACTGCAGAATACAGTGCGAACCAACATCAAGGCTGTGGTTGGTAAAGCGGTTTTGGATCTCGAAATGATAGCGGAGTCCCTCCTGCCCGCAGAGTTGACAAGTTTCATGGGGCTCTTCGTGGTCATGGGTATGACCAGTAAAGCGCCATTCTTCAAACGCCTTCGGTAGGGTATCCGCGACAGAAAGAGGGAGAATGCTATCCCTTACGCGCTTGGTATAGGTCTCCATTCTTAGGGTCCTTTCTTTTGAAACAGTTCCCCTTACAAATAGGCCCACCAAAGTATCCCCGAGTGCTCAACCCAATGATACACCAAATAGTGACTCTCGCGTTTATGGTGCGCTACAGTTGCTGAAATACAAGATGACAATCAGCTAATTAGCTGATATGCTGTTACAAAACTCAACGAGGGCTATACGAACAATGAGTTTGGATATGTCGTCCTTTGGACGTGCAATCTCTTCCGCACGAAAGCAGAGGGGCATTAGTCAGAAGGAATTGGCTGCCAAGATCGTTAAGGAAGATGGAGAAGCCATCACTCCCCAATACCTAAATGATATTGAACACGATCGCCGAAGCCCCTCTTCAGATCATTTGGTCGGTGAGTTTGCCAAGGTCCTTAAGATAGATGCGCTGGCGCTTTACGGACTCATCGGCATGCTCCCGGAGCAGGATAGGAGGCTCGTGAGAAAAGCCACTCCTGACCAAGTCAACCAAGCGTTTGTAGCGTTCCGGAAGCAATTAAAGGGATAATCTTTGAGGTACGTTCGCGACACTCTGCATGGATTTCGGGAAAGGCCCCACTATGAGCCTGCTGAACTCGATTCCATGTTTGAGAAGATCGTAGCGGATCATTTGCGGAGCAGGCACGGAAAGGTTGAGTTCCCCATTTCGACCGACGATATCACAATCTTGATCGAGCGCGACGTCGCGGACCTCGACCAGTACGCAGACCTGACCAAGTACGGCTCTGGCGTGGAAGGCGTTACGGAATTTGTCCGCACCGGGAAGCCCAAGGTTTCGATTTCCAATGATGTTCACAGGTTCGAGAACCGGCTGCGCACTACCCTCACCCACGAATACGGGCATGTGATCCTGCACGCTTACCTGTTCGCGCTGGAACAGCGCCAGCTACCAATGAATGGCAATCGGAAACCCAATGCGATTTATTGCAAGCGGGACACCATGATTTTCGCTAGCAAGACTGACTGGATGGAGTGGCAGGCCGGATATGTATCTGGCGCGGCCCTTATGCCACGGACTTACCTCAAGAAAATCGTGGGTGACATACAGCGGCAGCGAAATATCTATGGATCCTCGTCGCCTACCAGCGAAAACGGCGTGGCACTGATCAACGCCGTTGTGAACGGCTTTGCTGTTTCACGGGAGGCAGCCACGGTGCGCCTGAAGATTCTTGGGATTCTCGGCCAAGAATTGGCCTCGGGAAATCTTTTCTCCTAAATCAAGAACTTACCCCTGTGTTGACTCCGTGACCTAAAATACGCTAATCAGCATATCCGCTGACTGATTGATGAAGGAGGCGACAAAATGAACGAACCGAACCAGGAAGGTCATCTGGAGCCCATTCAAGCGGGGCCCAAGGGTCACGAGGCTTGTGGGCACGATGAGGCAGAGGCCCTGCACGACATCGAAGTGGCCAAGGCCGATATCGGCAAGGCCGAAGACGAGATCCAGCACGGGATGAAGGATCTAGACGCGGCTGAGCACAACCTCGAGGCCGCCGAAGAGGAGCTTGAGAAGGCTCACCACCATCCGAAAATTATCCACTTTTCGGTGGATGGCGAGAATTACGAGACGGAACGGCGCAAGTGGACTCCGAACGAAATTATCAAGGAGTTCTCTGGCCTGGATATCTCAACGCACTACCTCATCGAGACCGATCGCCACCACCAAGCCAACTTCCAGGGCAAGGGGGACGTCCCGTTCCGATTGCACGATCAAGCGAGTTTCCAGGTGATCTCGGTCGGTCCGGCCCCGGTGTCCGATGGCAACGCCAGAAGCGGCGTGGCGTGCTTTGTGGCGGGGCTTGCGTCCCTCGGTTACAAGGCAACCGTTGCTCCCGGCAAGCCGGAGCATGTTTACTTCGACTACGAGGTGCCTACCGGCAAGTTCGCCGGACGGTTGGTCCGACTTGGCGTAGTTGTCCCGCAGGATTTTCCGTTGACGGCACCTGGTGGCATCCACGTCTCGCCGAAGTTCTACCCGAACCAAGGTGGAGGTACCCATCCCACTGGCGGCATTCACGATAGTTCTGAATTTCAGAGCGCTGTCGGGGGTGAATGGCAATATTGGTCGCGCCCCTATACGGGCTGGAGCACCGCGAAGAAGGCGGTGGCGACCTACATGAGCCATATCTGGAAATTGTGGGACACACAATGACAAGAGCCGTGAGAAGCGCGGCCATGCCTGAAACGGTCGATGCGTTGGCGCTTCGTCACCTTTTGCGCGCTGACCGACAGGAAGATCTCTGCTTCGCTCTTTGGCATCCCAGCACCGGCCAGACCCGGATGACCGCGGTGGTTGAACGGTTAATCTTGCCGAGAGAGGGCGAGCGGAACGTGCACGGCAACGCCAGCTTCGAATCCCACTATTTCACCCGCGTCCTTTCAGAGGCTGCTCAGGCTGGCGCAGGTGTAGCTCTCATGCACAGCCATCCGGGCGGCTTGGCATGGCAGGGTATGAGTCCTGATGACATCAATACCGAGCAAGGTCATGCAGCCGCCGTCTATGGCGCCACAAAGCTACCGTTCGTAGGCTTCACGATCGCGAGCGACGGCGCCTGGAGCGCTAGGTTCTGGGAGCGCACGGCACCGCGCCAGCACGCGAGGCGTGACTGCGCCACGGTTCGCGTGGTCGGGGAAAGGCTTCGATCAACATTCATGGAATCTCTTGCGCCGGTCCCACGCGGGACAGAAGCACAGATTCGAACGATATCGGCGTGGGGGAAGGAGAAGCAAGCCGACCTCGCGAGGCTTCGGGTGGGCGTCGTCGGAGCAGGCAGTGTCGGCGCCTTCATCGCCGAGGGCCTGGCCCGTACTGGGGTTGAAGATATTACGGTCATCGATTTCGACAGGATCGAGACCAAGAATCTCGACCGGCTATTGTACGCGAAGCGCGGCAATGTCGGGGAGTTGAAGGCAAAAGCGCTGGCCGAGCACTTAAGCGAATGCGCAACGGCTGCAAGATTCGACGCCCTACCAGTGGTGGCTGCCGTTTATGAGGAAGCCGGATTCCGCGCTGCGCTGGATTGCGACGTTCTGTTTTCCTGCGTCGACCGCCCTTGGGGGCGGCATGTTCTCAACCTGATCGCCTATGCTCACCTGATTCCTGTCATTGACGGCGGAATTTCCGTTCGCACGAACCGCCATGAAGAATTAGCTGCGGCTGACTGGCGTGCGCATACGGTCACTGCGGGGCACCAATGTATGCAATGCATCGGGCAATATGATCCCGGACTTGTTCAGCTGGAGCGGGAGGGCTACATGGATGACCCAACCTATATTCATGGATTGCCGAAGGGTCACCCACTGAAAGCCCGCGAAAACGTCTTCGCGTTCTCCATGGCGTGTGCAAGCCTTCAGACCCTTCAGATGTTGGCGATGGTTCTCGATCCGCTTGGCCGGTCTAATCCCGGACAGCAGCTCTATCATTTCGTAGGTAGCTTCATGGAGCCAATCCAACACGGGAAATGTAACCCGGAATGCTCGTTCGACGATATCGTCGCGCTTGGAGACCACAACGGATTTAAGGTGACGGGCCCTGCTCCGTCGACCAGAGATCCCATCACCGAGACATTGCCTGAGGTGAAGTTGGGCGTGTTTCAGCGGTTCACACGCGGCCTCAAGCGCCTGCTGCTGATCATTCCTGATCGAACGTGCCATTAGGTCCAGGTTCTAGGCTGCGCCAAGAAAGACTGTTCCAGCCCTGCTGGTCCCCTAGCCACGTCCGTCAATAAGCGTCTTCCTCCCTCATGTACCTAAAACCGCGTTTAATCGGCTCCTACTTCGTCTCAGGCCTATTCCGTTTGTGCAGCTATCCCCAATGCACGGCCAGTAACGACGGGAAGTTAGGACCGAGGCGCCCCGGCGCAAGGCATCCAACCGTATCCCGAAGGGGCCCTCAGTCGGAGCCTCCTTGCGCCACTCCTCATGACCTCTGGTCCTTTTGAACTCCGGTCCGGCCGCTGGCGCAGCTGCAGTAACAAACGGGAGATAGTCCGATGACTACAACCAGAGACCTTACGCGGTCTACGTGATCGAAGGTGAAGGTGACAAGGCCTACTGGACCAAGATCGGTGCAGCCTGGCGTCACGACGACGGCAAGGGCTTCAACATCAGCCTGAGGTGCCTGCCACTGAACGGCCAACTGATCGTTCGCGAGCTCGGAGCGCATGTGTCCGTCGACTGTCGGACCATTTCGAAGCTGCGCAGTAAGTCATCAGGGCCATTCGGCGGGAGGGACATGCGGCGAGGCGCCTTCTGCCGCTGAAGTCCAACAGGTTACCACCGATGCGGCCGAGCAGCTCGGGATGGTTGCGATCCTCATCAATGCGCGACGATTTACCGACAATCCATTCCTTGAATGGAGAAGCGCAGTGGGATGCGGTATTGGCGATAACCTCAAGGCACGATCCTGCTCGTGTAGCGCTTGCGCAGGCAATGATACCGCTCGGCTTGGGCGGGGTGCTCGATATCGGCGCGAGGGATCGGTCCGATCGCATTCGACTCTACGATCCAACACCATATCCTTTCTGGTTGGAACGTAGTGAACCATGAATTTCGCCCGGCCTGCACGCGCGTCGATGTCGTCAGCTCGTCGCCGGAGGCGAGCGCGGAGATCGCGGTGATATGCGAGCGCTCCAGGCTGCCGATCGGGATCACGAGCTTGTCTTTGGACTTACAAGAATCTCGGCGCGGCCTATCTGCACGACGTCCTTTCGCAGGCTCGCGTCGCATCCCGCTGTATGGATGCGGATGTTGCAATTCGACTCACGGTCGTTCTCGTTCCTACCCGTGCAGCCCTGAAGATGGCGCTGCCGGCGGATGGATGTTGTCGCCGAAAGATCGGTCAAGGTCCGATTGCTCCGCGATTGGCTCCTCGCTGAACATGCAAAACAGACCCTGAAAACCTGTGCAACAGTCCGCCAGTCGCCGAAAATATGCCAAAAAGATGAGGCGCTTTCCGGCTGGTCGGTAGTGTCCATGATGGCAGATTCCCGGCCTGAATTGCAGTTGGGCTGGCGTGAGGTTTTCCGCAACCGGCCATTTCAGACGGGGAGGAAACTCACAGTGTCACAAACATTCATCCCGCATGCACCAACGGTCAAATCGCGCATCGGCGCGATTTTGAGTGCGACGAGCGGCAATTTCCTCGAGCAGTTCGATTTTTTTCTGTTCGGCTTTTACGCCAGCGCCATTGGGAAGGCGTTCTTCCCGTCTGAGAGCGAAACCGCTTCGCTGCTCAACACGTTCGGCGTGTTCTGGCTGGGCGCCTTGATGCGTCCGGTCGGCGCGATCGTGCTCGGAGCCTATATTGACAAAATAGGCCGTCGGCAAGGCCTGATCGTCACGCTCTCAATCATGGCAATCGGCACCGTAATCATCGCCTTCTGTCCCAGTTACGAGACAATTGGCATTGCCGCACCCGTTATCGTGCTGCTCGGACGGCTGCTGCAGGGCTTTTCCGCCGGCGTCGAAGTCGGCGGCGTTTCGGTCTATCTGTCGGAGATCGCAACCCCGGGCAAGCGCGGCTTTTACACCTCGTTCCAGTCCTCCAGCCAGCAGGTCGCGATCTTTGTCGCGGCGATCGTGGGCTATGTGCTGAACGAATCGATGCCGGTCGAAACAGTAGCCGCCTGGGGCTGGCGCATCCCGTTCTTTCTCGGCTGCCTGATCATTCCGCTTATCTTTTTCCTCCGCCGCACGCTGGAGGAAACGCCGGAATTTCTAGCGATGAAGAAGCATCCCACGGCCCGCGAGGTCTTTGCCTCGGCACTCGCCAACTGGCGAATCGTCATCCTCGGCATGATGATGGCGATCCTGACCACAACGACCTTCTATTTCGTCACCGTTTACACGCCCACATTCGGCAAGAACGTGTTGAAGCTGTCCTCCCAGGACGCGCTTTTGGTGACGCTTTTGGTCGCCGTGACGAACTTTATATGGAATCCGATTGGCGGCGCCGTCTCTGACCGAATCGGCCGCAAGCCGGTTCTGCTAGCAATTGCCGGCCTTGCGTTAGTGACCGCCTATCCGGCATTGCACTGGCTGGTAAGCTCCCCTACTTTCGGCAAGATGCTCGTGGTGGCTATGATGTTCTCGTTCTACTTCGGCATCTATAGCGGCACTATGCTGGGCGCTCTTGTCGAGATCGTGCCGAAGCATGTGCGCACAACCTGCTTCTCCCTGGCCTTCGCACTCGCGGCCGCCTTGTTCGGCACCTTTACGCCACTGGCCTCGACTTGGCTGATCGACCGGACCGATGATAAGGCTTCACCCGGCTTTTGGCTGATGTTCGCAGCCGTGCTCGGCATCATCGCGGCACTCACCGTCTATCCCGGGACCGCCAAGCCGTCGAGAGTTGCGAAGCCGTCGCGGCCTGAGCGGCCCAACAGCGTTTTAGGCGTGCAAGCCGCACCGCACTAGCCGGCGGTCCGAACCGCTGAGCGGGCGAAGCGTCGAGCTTCTGTGACATCGCGTGCTCCTTGTCTTCGGTGCCCCTGCCAGCATTCGTTGCTGGCAGGGCGGGAGTACGGCCGGACTACTTCATTAACGAAAGGTGCCGCTCGACGACGAGATTAAAATAGCTGTATTCGATCTAGTTCTTACACATGATCAGTTGTGATTTCCGGCACCACCAGAATGATCACAGCGTAGTCATCGCCGTTGTGATGGGCGCTCCCGCTATGGTCGCTTGATCCAGAGCCGAAATGAGAAACACTTCATGCTCTATGACATCGAAGTGTACCCTAACTGCGCCGTGTTCAGGTGAGAGGGCTTAAGATCATGGAGCTTCTTTTTCAGCTCGGCCAACTCTCTCAACCTCGCCTGCTTATTGAAGAGCCACATGGCCATGCCAATAATGCCGAGCACAGTGGTTGCGATGGCAGCTGAACTGGCAAACATATTCGTAGCGGGCGCTCCTCTTCGCTTCCCGTTCAGGCGACGATGACAAAATGCCCGATCATACCACTCCAGCAGTTTAGCAGAGCGGCCAAACAGCTCCCGAATAAGGACATTGACCGGTTTCTGCGAAAAGTTGGGCTAAACATCTTTTTAGCTTCACTAGCCGCAACGGCGCGACGGGGGGAGCGGGATTGGAGTGCGCGGCCAGATGGATCGAACCAACGAAGATCCCTCTTAGGGCGCCATGGCAGCTGCCCAATCGTCACCGAAACTTGAATAGCTCGCCATAGCGGCCGTGTCGCTAGCTCCATTCGATGTCGCGGGCGCGGTTCGCCGGTGACCCGGGAGGGCCGCATTCGATGCGACCGTCAGCGGCAGTCTCGACCTTGGTGTTCGACCCGTGGCGGCGTGGCAACAGCATTCAGCAGGAGCGACCGCAGTGACGGACTTTCGTGAGGCCGCCCCTTGATGTAGGCCCAGGTCGGGCGTCGGCAAATAACGGCTGTAGGACAGCTTGTCCTTAGCGCGTACCGAAAGTCACCTCACGAACACAAAGCTTAATTGGGTGTTGCCGGCGTTGCGGCTGATGGCGCGGCGCCTGGCTGTACCGCCGGTGGCGGCGGCGTTGCGGCCGATGGCGCGGTGGCCGGCTGGGCGACGACCTCTGGAGAGCGGCCGACGATGACGGTGAGCAGGCCCTGGCCCCACAGCCGCTGCGCGACCTTCTTGGCGTCCTCCAGCGTCACCGCATCGACGAGGGCGTTGCGCTTTTCAATATAGTCGATCGGCAGCTTGTCGAGCTGGTATTGCAGCAGCGCCCGCGCCAGGTTTGACGACGTATCGAGCGCCAGCATCTGCGAGCCCTTCAGGTACGCCTTGGCATCATCGAGCTCCTGCTGGGTCGGACCTTCTTCGGACATGCGGCGGACTTGCTTCTCGACCTCCTCCACGGTCTCGCCGGCGCGATCGGCGCGAGTACCGGTATTGCCGACAAACACGGCGGAATGATCCATCCAGAGCAGCGTCTCATGGACGGAATAGGCAAGCCCGCGCTTCTGGCGGACTTCGCGGAACAGCCGCGATGACAGACCGCCGCCGAGGATGTGGTTGACGACATAGGCGGCCATGAAATCCGGCTCGCTGCGGCGGACGCCGGGACCGCCGAAGGTCACGACCGTCTGCGGCACGTCCAGCGGAACGACAATGAGCTGCGGCGGCTTTGCCGCGACCACATCGGCTACCTGTGTCAACTCCGCCTTGGCCGGCAGGCTGCCAAAGGTCTTGTCGAGCAATTTGCCGAGGACCTCCGGATCGACATCGCCGACGACGGCGATCTTGAGCGTGTCCTTCGCGATCACTCGGCGGACATAGTCCTTGAGATCGGCTATGTCGATTTTCGGCACGCTGTCCAGCGTACCATGAGATTGCCGCCCGTAAGGATGGCCGTCGAAGGCGACCTCGAGGAACTTGCGATTGGCGAGCGAGCTCGGGTCCGTGGACTCGCGCTGCAATCTCGAGAGCACGTGCGCGCGGATCCGCTCGACGTCCGGCCCGTCGAAATGCGGCGAGGTCAGCGCCATCCGCAGCAGGTCGAAGGCATCGTCCTTGTTGTCCTTGAGTATGCGCAAGGAGCCGCCGAACTGGTCGCGGGTCGAATGAAAGCTGAGCTCGATGGCGCGGCGGTCAAGCCGCTCGTGAAAGGTCTTGGAATCGAGGTCGCCAGAGCCCTCGTCGAGCAGGCCGGCGACCAGGTGACCGACGCCGGGCTTGTCGGCGGGGTCCTGGGTGGCGCCGCCGCCGAAGGCATACTCCATCGCGATCAGCGGGACCGTGGCGTCCTGCACGAACCAAGCTTCGATGCCGCCGGGCGAGACTAGGCGCTGGATCTTGATTGTGGCCTGCGACGGCCGCGAAGCGAGCATCGTCGTCAGCGCGAGCGCACTGCCGCCGATCAGAACCGAACGCCGTTTCAGAAAATAGGTCACGAGCGCTTCTCCTCGCTTTTGGGCGCAACATCCTTGATCAAGTAACCGGTCACCGAACGTTTCTTGTCGAGCCATTTCTGCGCGGCCCCGCGCACCTGCTCGGCGGTGACGGCGCGGATGCGATCCGGCCAGCTCCGGACGTCGTCGATGCTGAGCCCTGTGGTGAGCGCGCCGCCATACCGGACCGCAAGCATTACCTGATTGTCCTGGGAGTAGATCGCCCTTGCGATCAGCTGGGTCTTGACGCGTTCAAGGTCCTCGGCGCGCGCGGGGTTTTGCGCGAGATCGGCGATCACCTTGCCGATGGCGTCCTCGAGCTGGGAGAACTCGACGCCGGGCTTCGGCGTGGCCCAAATCATGAATTGCGAAGAATCGAGCGAGGTGCCCTGGTAGCTCGCGCCGGTGCTGATGGCTAGCTGCTTGTCGATCGCCAGCGAACGATAGAGATAGGAGTTGGCACCGCCGCCCATCAATTGCGCGAGCACGTCCAGCGCAGGACTCTTGCCGGCGGCCGCAGTTGAAGCCGACGGCACGAGATAATAGCGGTGCAGAGTCGGCTGCTCGACGCGCGGATCGGACAATGTCACCGTGCGCGGGGCCGCCGCCGTCGGCTCCTGTGGCCGCAGGCGTTTTGCAGGGATCGAAGGCTGTGCGGGAATGTCGCCAAAATTCTTCTCCACCATCGGGCGGATTTCATTGGGATCGACGTCGCCGGCGATGATCAGGATCGCGTTATTCGGAGCGTAGAAGCGCTTATAGAAGGCGAGCGCGTCCTCGCGGTCGAGCTTCTCGAGCTCCTGGCGCCAGCCGATAATGGGGCGGCCGTAGGGGTGGTTGAGGTAAAGCGCCGCCATCATCTGCTCGGTGAGCCGCGCATCGGGATTGTTGGCGACGCGCATGTTGAATTCTTCGAGCACAACATCGCGCTCGGACAGCACGTTCTCATCTTGGAGAACGAGACCGGTCATCCGGTCGGCCTCGAATTCCATTATCTTACAGAGTTGCTCGCGCGGCACGCGCTGGAAATAGCTAGTGTAGTCGGTCGAGGTGAAGGCGTTCTCGTCGCCGCCAACGCGCAGCAAGGTCTGGGAGAAGGCACCCGCCGGATGATTGGCCGTGCCCTCGAACATTAGGTGTTCGAGGAAATGCGCAAGCCCCGACTTGCCCGGCGTTTCGTCGGCGGAACCGACCTTATACCAGATCATCTGCGTCACGACGGGCGTGCGGTGATCGGGGATCACTACCACCTGCAGGCCGTTCGCAAGCGTGAAGCTTGCAGGTCGCTCCGAAGCGACTGAGATCTGGGCAAGGACGCTCCTGCTTTCAGGAACGTCTCGGAGGCTGGGATTGCTGCTATTATCCTTTTTGTATTCGACTTTGTGTTCGACCGCCAGCGCGGTGGGCGTCATCAAGGCCATTGCAATAGTTGCCGTGCCTCCTAGCACCTTGGTTGTCACCGAACTCCAATTCTTCATGGCATCGCCTTTGGTCGCATCGAGATCCACATTCTGCAGCGCACGATTCTGACAAAGCGAGAGCCGCACGCCGTTGGCAAACAAGGGAGCAAAAGCCGGGCCAATCGCCTGATGCTTCCGCGCACGGGCAGCTGGATGCAAAACGAAGCGCCGCGCGTTCTTTCTCTCCGAAAGCCAAAGCCGCACTTGTTCAATATCCGCCAACATGTTGCGAACACGATGTTGCACACGAAAACCCACGACAACTCGCCGCCTCGCGCTGGCCTAAATCCTGTGACGCGACATACCGCATAGAGCCTTGATCTCGCGCCAGAGGCACTGCTCCGCTGTTTCGCGGCCGCGTCGGCGCCCGCCGGGAAACAACCAACGCTTGTTGCGGCGCCGCCGTACCAGGAGTACCCGGCCGCGCTTCGACGCCTGCCACCAGCACGTCCAAGCGATCATCGTTTCGGGTCGATCAATATGCGGAGAAAGCGTTTGCAACCGAGACTATTTCCTAAATAGGCCTCCCGGTTTCAGGGACCGGAGTGACCAAATCCCGAGGACGGCGTCGTCTGGGTCTATGGCGCCGGCGAACACGGCGCCCATGGACTTCACCGACTTCGGAATCGAAAACCTGATCGAGCTCGTCCGGATGCACAAAGAAGATCCGACTTGGCTAGCGCTGGTCGCCCGACTTATCCAATCAGCCTGCGGCCTACGCCGGATAGCGTACCACCGAATGCTCGAAGTTCATGTTTCTGGCGTCCATGTTTTCGCTTGAGCTAGTACTAATTCAGCGCCAGGCGCGCGGCAAACGGAACCCATCGCCGAAGAGTCCGGTCCATGACCACTCATCGCAAAAGGGTTTTGAGTCCGACTTCTCCTCCCCCGCCTTTGGCCTGCCACCGGTGCGCGCGAAGTTCAGGATCGCCTTCGAGACGAGCTGCCGATGGGTGAGGAGAAAGTTGTCCGGCTGGGTGTGCATCAGCGCCGGCATATCCTTTTTTTTTAGATCTTCATACGACTCATTCAGCATCTTCTTGTACAGTGAAACACTATTTGACGTGCTGCGATCGCCACGCGACTTCAGACGGAAGATCGCTTCCGCGGCAATTCGTCCAGAGATCATCGCAACGTTCAGAGGCCCACGATGGCCGGTATTATTGAGTTCGGCGGCATCCCCGACCACCACCCAGCCCTTGCCGCAGAGCTGGGGTATGGTGTTGTAGCCTCGTTTCGCGATGAGGTGCGCGGAATATTCCTTGAGCTCTGAGCCGTTGATTAGCGGCACCACCGACGGATGACGCTTGAAGCGATTGAGTAGCCCGTAAGGCGTTTCGCCCGTTCGCTGGAGATCGGAGACGAGGCAGCCGACGCCGAGTGAGATGCACTCCCTATTCGCATAGATGAAACCGATGCCGGTCATACCGCGCGAGATGGAGCCGGCGGCCTCGATCACGACCCCTTCGTCGCGCTTGAGATTGAAACGGGCTTCGATGGTCTCGCGCGGCAAAAGGAGCATTTCCTTGACCTGCAGCGCAACCTGGTCGGGCGCCGACCGCTCGCGCCAGCCCGCACGCGTCCCGAGCAAGCCATTGACGCCCTCGGCGAGCACCACTACATCGGCGTGGATTATGCGATCCTGGCGGTCGGTACGCACACCAATGACGCGGCCGCGGCGGTTCTGCGCCAGCTCTGTAACGGTGGTTTGGTACAAGACGGTGGCGCCGGCCTCCCTCACCTTGCCCGAGAACCATTTGTCGAATAGGGCGCGGATAACGATATGCCGGTTCGGTCGCTTGTCGTTGCGGTCGTTGAAGCGGTAGCGCAGCCCGATATGGGAGCGGCTATCCATTAACCAAAAGCGCTGCTCGACAAGGCGGCGCTCGAGCGGCGCGTCCTCGCGGAAATCGGGGGTCAGCTGTTCCAGGATGTCCGTATCGAGGATGGCAGCCTGCACGTTCTTTGATCCGGAATATTCGCCGCGCTCGAGCTGCAGTACCTTCATGCCACGCTTGGCCATGGTCAGCGCCGCCGCGTTGCCGGCCATTCCGGCGCCAACCACGATGGCATCGAACCTCTCTTCGATCAAGAGCCTCTCCTTTGTTTAGTGGCGGATGTCCTCAAAACGTACGCTCACCTGCGACGCGGTCGCGTGAATGCGGTGACCGCCCGAGGCGACATCACGGCCCAAGATCTTGGCTTGCACAGCAGGAATTCCGGCTTGTGGGTGTTGACAAGATCGGTCAACGCCATGCTGTAGGACTGGTTGCGGTAATCTGCGAGCATGTTCGGCGACGAGATGGACAAGGTCTCGGCGTAGGACGAATTCGACCGCGGCGCTGCTTGTCGCCTCGCCCTCCGGACCGATCACGATCGCCGCGAGATCAAGCTTCCGCTTCTCGGCGAGCTTGCGGCCCGCGCCCATCAGCTTCCAGGAAATTGGATGCACCTGCCCGGGCTCCTGTTCGATGAAGACCCAGACATGCTTGTCAGCGTTGAAACGCGCAGGCAGCGCCTTCTTGGCGGCGCGCCGTTCCGCGGGCAACGCGGGAGCTCCCATCACATCGCTCATTCGCCAAGCCATTCAGATCAGGCATCGCGGGCTAGCGCCGCAAGGTCGGTTTCAAGCTTGGGCTGGTGCTTGAAGATGGCATCGATCAATGCTTGCGCCGGCTGCTCGCCGGCCTCTACCAGCACCGCCTTCTCAGCGCGCGCGGATGGCGCGAAGACACGCTTGACGACGGTCGGCGAGCCCTTAAGACCGCATTTGGAGATGTCCTCGACGCCGGCCTCCTGCGCACTCCATTTCACGATCGGCGCCCGGGCGGCGCGCAATGCGTCGGCCATGGCGCCGCGGCGAATCTGGTTGGTTGCTTCCAGCATGGTAATGAGACACGGCAGCCTGGTGCGGAGCACCTGGACGCCACCTTCGGAGCGCCGTTCCGTTTCAATTGTGCGTGCGGTGAGATCCAGGGCTCTGATCTTTGCGACATAGGTAAGCTGCAGAACACCGAGCCGCTTCGCGACGCCAGGACCAACCTGCGCGGTGTCGCCGTCGATGGTCTGCTTACCGGTGAAGATGAGGTCCGGCGGGCCATATTCCTTGCCGATTTTGCGGATGGCGGTCGCCAGCGCGTAAGTCGTTGCCAGCGTATCGGCGCCCGCAAAGCAGCGGTCGGTGAGCAGTACGGCGCGATCGGCGCCAAAGGTCAGCGCTTTGCGTAACGAGTCCTCGGCTGATGGCGGCCCCATTGTAAGGACGGTGATCTCGCCGCCGAACTTATCGCGCAGCTCCAACGCGGCCTCGAGCGCGAAGAGGTCGTATGGATTAATGATGGTCGGCACGCCCTGACGCATGATCGTGTTGGTCACGGGGTGCACGCGGATCTGCGCGGAGTCGGGAACCTGCTTGATGCAGACGACGTTGTGCATGTGCTTCTCCAGACGTTGCGACGGCTGACCAAGAGAACAGCAAGTGTCGTACCATTGCGCGACTTTCAAAATCAGGCCGCAATACAATGGCTTTTGTGATGCTTGATGTCACTGTAGCCTGACGTTCGCCGACGGAATTGTGACATTCGTCGTGACTACGACAGCCAGGTTCGCGCGGCGTGATCTGCCGTTAATTGGATCAAGGAGAGCTGCCCAAAGACGAGATGCGCTTTGCTTGAGTTGATCCATACGCGATCCCGAGTCTCCGCAGCGGCCGCTGCGCTCACGAGAGAGCGTAAGCCCTGAGCCGACTTGCACGGGACTATGCTTCGCATCAGCGCCGCAATAAGCTTGCGGCGCCTGCGACCGCGAGGCACACGGCGGTCGTTTTCGAACGCTGGCCCCGCACCGCGCAGCGGTCGCTGCATATGACGCCGAGCGAATTGAACGTGGTCGAATAGCACCCGATGGTCTCGCTGACGCTATCCGGCCGTGAGCTGATGGTCGATGGTGACATCGACAACGGATTCGCGATGACAGCGTGGCGTTCGCACGAGCGTAGCGGGCATGGGACCGCCGGTAGTCGGGCGGCTGCTCTCGATCATGACAGAGACAGCGCTGACGCGGGGGTCGCATCCGATCGTGATCGGGTCGAAGTCCGCGCCAAACCATCAAGCCTCTATTTGTTCCTCCAGCTATTCGCCTTAAGCGCAGATAGTCACGGCCCCGACACACCAAAGTCCAACACTGCCGTCAGAAGCGCTTGATCTCGACGCCATATTTTCTCAGGGCGTAGCCAATTTGGCGCGGCGTAAGTCCAAGCAGGCGCGCCGCCTTCGCCTGCACCCAGCCGGATTTTTCCATTGCCGCGATGACACGCTCGCGATCTGTCATCTTCGCACCACCTACGAGGGCTGCGCCGACTGGCGCTAACGGAGCGAGCTCGCTGCCGACAGGCGGGGCCGATGTAGCAGCCTCGGCCGGCGACGTGGCCGGCTTGGCGGGCACTGATACGATTGGCCCCGGCTGCAGCGCCATCTCGTCCGATCCGCTCTTCCATAGCATCGCGGAAAGGCACTGGCCGTGGCAGCAGGCAAAGTCGTCTCTCACGATCGATGGTCCCGGTGCCATAGTCGCGGTCCGTTGCACGCAATTCTCAAGCTCGCGGACATTTCCGGGAAAACCGCAGTTCATCAGTACTTCAATCGCACTCGCATCGAAGGTAAGCGTACGGCCGTTCTCGCTGTTGAAACTCCTGAGAAACTCGGTGGCGAGGAGCGGAATATCACCGCGCCTTTCGCGCAACGGCGGCAGCAACAAGGGAACCACGCTGATGCGATAATAGAGGTCGGCGCGGAACTCGTTCCTCGCCACCGCCTCTTCCAGGTTCTTATTCGTGGCGGCAATCACGCGAACGTCGACCTTAATGGTCTGGTTGCCGCCGACGCGCTCGAATTCCTGCTCCTGCAGCACGCGCAACAGCTTTGCCTGGAATGAGGCCGAGATCTCGCCGATCTCGTCCAAAAATAGTGTTCCCTTGTCGGCGAGCTCAAAGCGGCCCTTGCGCGCAGTGAACGCGCTGGTAAAGGCACCCTTCTCATGACCGAACAATTCGGATTCCAGTACCGTCTCAGGCAGCGCCGCGCAATTGAGTTTTATGAAGGGCCGCTTGGCGCGCGCCGACCGCTCGTGAATGGCCTTAGCGACCAGCTCCTTTCCGGTACCGGACTCGCCGCGCAACAGCACCGTACTGTTTGATTTGGCTACGACCGCGATCTTCTCGAGCAACCTGCGCAGCGCCGGGCTGTCGCCAATAATCCCCTCGACATGAACCTTCTTGCGCTCCCGCGCAGGCTGTTTGAGCTCGGTCAATTCCTTTTGCAGCCGGTCCTTCTCCGCCATCAGTCGCTCGCGGTCACACGCGAACAGGCGATGCAGCTTCACTGTCTGCCCCGCTAGGTTGGCAACCATTGTGAGCAGCCGGACGTCGTAATCGAGCCGGGCGCTCGACGCATTGTCCAGGATCCGGTCGATCGTCAGCGTGCCCACGACATTCGCGTCGACGCGAATGGGAACGCCGATGAACGATACTCGCGTGTCGTCGGAGGCCCCGAGCACCTCCTTGTCCGCAGCACTAAAGGCCGGATGCACTGCTACGTTTTCGGCGACGAGCGGCTTGTCCGACGCCACGATCTCGTCGATTACCTTCTGCGGCAGGCGCATCCGGAAGCGCTCGTCGCTGCCTTCGCTCCAGCCGGCGCCCACGGTAATGTCCGGCACGTCATCATCGTGGAACAGCGAGACGATGCCGTGCCGCATCTGCACAAACGATTGCAGAAGATCGACGACGTTGGCCAGCGTGACTTCCAGCCGGCAGGGTGCGGTGAGTACTTTCGATATTTCGAAGATCCCGATAATCGCGCTCTCGTACAACGGCACGTTAGGGAGCGCATCGTCCGTCTCGGAGTTTGAGTTAGGCCTTTCGCGTACGGAAGGGATATCCAGCATGACGACGTCTCCGTTGTTATGACCATCCTCCCTGTCATCCTGTTCGGATTTGCGAATATTGTGTTGCATGCCATCCTCGATCTCGCCCCATTTTAGGATGACGCAAGAGATAACTTCTTATTATGGCACGATGGTAAAACTGCATCGCGACACGACGGTAAACTTACAGTGTGCTTTGACTTGCTTATTCTCTGCTCTTCCGAACTCGTCGCGCACATTCCGCGGGAACACGAATTTTATTGATGTAGATCAAATCAGCTGCGACTTGTTTCTTGCAGGTATAGTCGATCACAGGTGTTGGCCGCCATTGATCGGCACCTCGGTGCCCGTGACATAGCTTGCCGCATCCGAGCATAGGAAGAAGATGACCTTCGCGACTTCTTCGGGTGTGCCCACTCGGCGCAGCGGAATATTTGGTACAAGACGCGCTTCCGTGTTCGGCGACAAAATGTCGGTCTTGATCTCGCCGGGCGCGATCGCATTCACGCGAATGCCATATGGTGCATAGTCGTGCGCCATTTCGCGCGTGAGACACGCGAGCGCAGCTTTCGATGTCGCGTAGGCGGAGCCGGCAAACGGGTGCACCCGCGAGCCAGCGATTGAGGTCACGTTGACAATCGATCCTGACGCTGCTTTCAGCTCGTCAAACAGGCCTTGCGCTAGCAGGATCGGTGCCACCAGATTGAGGTGGAACACCCTCATCCAGGTTTCGACTGACGTCGTCAACGACGTCAGTCGCGCGCCATTCGGCGTCTTCGGTGACATGCCGGCATTGTTGATCAATGCGTGCAATGGCGCGCCCGCGAGGCGCTCCTTGACCTCGGCGATGGCGCGCGGCAGCATCCGATGGTTGCTGAGGTCGACCTGGACATGGTTGTCGGCCCCTGACTTCCACGGGCAGCGCCCGCCATCGAACGGTTGGCGCGCGCAAGAAATGATGCGCCAGCCCGCTTCCGAAAACAGCTTTCCGGTGGCGTGACCAATGCCGCGCGACGCGCCGGTTAGCACCAGCGTCTTCTGTTCTCCCTGCTGGATGCGCACTCTATCGGTGTGAAACGGACAGCCCACGTCGGTCGCCGACGGTGGACTAGCGACCGCTTCGTCGTTTCTCAGATCGAGACTCAAACCCGCCTCCCAATTCTCTTGCCCTCGCCCGTGAACGCGGTGCAGGATTTGGGCCAGTGTGATGCAAAGGAACGCTCACGCGTTTTGCGGCCCAATGTCGCGCTCGCAACAGCTTGGCGGGTTCCCCACATCGGGCGCGTTTGCTTTCGGACAATAGCAAACGCAGGTGCACAAGCCGATTTTCGAGTCTCGCGTAACGTGCGCGGCACGACCAGTTTGGCTCCGTCTTGCTCCATTGCCCTAATGCGCGCTGGTTTATCGCAAGTATTGTCAATGCGGTCGGGCCAGGTCCGTCAGCTAAATTGCTGCGCAGATCAGAACCGCCGGCGAATTCGTTTAGTTCGCTCTCACACCGTTCGATGCGCTGGAATGAGGTATTGCTGTTGAGCAATCCGCTCCTCCTCTACCGGCCACGTCATTCCAATTCATCATTTCGTGATCGAACTGGGTCTGACGATAGGCGGCAGCAAGCTCTCCCTTGCAGGCGTTTCTCGACGGCCTTCCGCCATCGCAGTCCTTCTGGAGCGTGGCGATGGCTCACGGTCGGCTAGCTCGGCTTGCTGCTGCGGCGGCGGAGCTGCCAGGCAGGCATAATCTCTCATCTCGGTCGCGCAATCGACCGCGGCGACGGCCGAAACAGCAATTGACAGTCCTCGCATCAACGGCTGCTTCACAGCTCGAGGCCGTGCTTTGCGAGCACCTGGCGCGTTAGCGCACCCTTGATCTCGCTGGCGACTTCGTTGCGGGTCTGGGCTCCGAGCTCCCGCTCGGCATCGGGGTCGCCTGTCAGGCCATGCTCGGCAAGACGCTGGTTCAAGCGAGTTTGAAACTCCTCGCCCATCGCATCGATGAGCCGCTCCTGCATCGCTGCATGATCTTCGGGGGCGATGCGTCTCAACACGCTATCCCAAGGTTGCCAGCCCCTTGCCAGATAGTCCGCGAATCCCGTCGCCTCTTGGTCCCGCACCGTCGTCGTGGCCCTGGCAACGGCGTCTTCTGTCACGTGAGAGATGTTCAAGAAGCGCATGTCTGGGGTGACGTGCCGCAGCTCCAGGGGGTCGCACAGCTGGCTCTGGTAGGCAAGATAGACCTCAATCTCGTCGATGTCGGCGTCCGGGTCGGCACGGCGGAGCGAGTTGACCGTCTCGCGCGCGATCCCGTCAAGCGCCCTCAAACGGAACATCACACGGCCGCGCTGAAGCAGTTCGTCGAGCCGCCTGTCATAGGCTCCGTCCTCGACATCAGCGTTCAGGCGTGCGGTCTGCATGCCGTTCCAGGCCAAAGTGATGCGATCCTCGCACCTCTCGCTCACTCCCAACGCCGCGGCGAAGTACTGCTCGCGCAATCGCGGCCTGACCGCCGCCTGCCGCAGATCCTCGGCCACCGCCTGCCGGAACGCGTCATTGCCATAGTTCACTGTGCCACGGAGCCTATCGAGGACGCGTGCGTAGTCCTGAGCACCTGGCTCTTCGGCGAAGCGCTGCCAGGCGGCCACTGTCTCAGTGTCGCCCTCGAGCCAGTGCGCGACAACCTCGTGCAGGGCCTGCGGCTCGACTTGCACCGCTCCCTCGGCCACAGACAAAAAGATCTGCGGGCCGGCATAGTCCCCGGCATGCATGGCTGTCGCCAGGTTGGTCAGTACCCCCTCGGGGAGCGGATTATTCTCCAGATCAACGCTGGACTCACGGCCCAGCTGCGTCAGCAGGGTCTCTGGCACGCTGGTCAGCTGGTTGTTGCTGGCGCCGAGCCATAGGAGCTCGGCGGGAATCGTCTCGGGCAGGCTAGTCAGCTGGTTGTGGCTAGCGCTGAGCCATTCGAGCTCAGCCGGGAGGGGCTCGGGCAGATTGGTCAGCTGATTGTAGTCGACGTTCAGGCGCTGGAGCCCGGCTGGAAGGGCGGGCAGACTGGTCAGCCCGTTGCCGATGGCGTAGAGCCGCCGAAGCCCGGCCGGAAGGTCGGGCAAGCTGGTCAGCCGATTGTTGTTGGCGTACAGCCGCTGGAGATCGGCTGGAAGATCGGGCAGGCTGGTCAGCTGATTGTTGTCGACGTTCAGGCGCCGGAGCTCGGGCGGTAGGGGAGCGGACAAGGCGGTCAGGGACAGGGACGACAGATCCAGCGGCTCATCGACATCGCCCGCCTCCCGCCAAGCCCTCGTTCGACTTAGCGCCTCTTCTCGATTCTCGTCTTCGCCCTGCCCCTCTTCGGCAGCCCGGCCCGTCAGGACCTGGTCCTGCGACGAGGCGGGGTCGGCGGCGGACGCCTCCGCCTCGGTCAAGGCGTCGACCCACTGCGCCGCGGCCGGGGACCCTGGTTCGGAGGTTTCTGATTCGGAAGTCTCGGAAGGAGTGCCAGCGCCAAGCTGGGCCCGTTCTGCATTCATCGATGCCGTCTTCTCGGTAGCCAAATGAAGGGAATGCGCCGGAGCCGTGCTTCTCGAAGCCGGTAGCTCTCACCAGGGATGGTGATCACCGACTAACGAGGAAGCAGGCGATCACGGAGCGCGGTTGCAACCACAGAACCGCCGAACACGCTGCGCCATTCGCCCACAGGGCAGTTGCAGCAAGACCAGTACGTCCGGACGGAATCGACGGTTAACGAAAGGGTTCAGGGTTGTTTCGTTAGGGCAATACATTCCCCTCTCCTCTGCAGCAGATCAAGCCGGACATCGCAGTCCAGATAGACAGTATCTCAATGCTATAAGACGTACCTGTCCAAAAACTGACGAGTTTCGGAAGACTTATAATGCGCCGGTGAAAGCCCATCGACTCTCGAAGCTGCAGCGTCAATGGGGTCTACTGAAGAAAA
This sequence comes from Bradyrhizobium australiense, assembly GCF_013114825.1. Taxonomy (GTDB): domain Bacteria; phylum Pseudomonadota; class Alphaproteobacteria; order Rhizobiales; family Xanthobacteraceae; genus Bradyrhizobium; species Bradyrhizobium australiense. The sequence goes on from NZ_JAAVLX010000012.1 coordinate 138,299, forward strand.
ACTGGTGACGGTCTGGCGTTCGGGACGTAAATCCGCGCACACTCGTCGTCTTGGCTACAGCCTGCTCCGCAAACAGCTCGTCTTTAGTGGCGCCAATTTCCAGCTCTTCGAAGGTCAGCGCCAAATGGGTCGATCAGCCGCGATGATCGCTCCAGATGGCCGTAGATGTGGCGCTCGAGCTTGGCGACCCTAAACTTCTGATGGGCGATCAGCGCTTCGTCTTCCGAGGCTTTTGCACGGGCAAACGCGAGCGGCGCCCAATACCTTCACCAGCATTCGCACATGACCTCAAAGCTAGACTTAAGGCCTTAAGGTCAGATCCTCACAAAGACGACCGAACTTCACAAAGCGGCCGCCACCGAAGCGATACCTCGAGCGCGACGAGCAGATTTAGATGATCGAGGCCCTGAACGCATGATCCGGACTTATCCAGCACGTGGATGCATTCCATCAAAACAATCGATTTTAACAGTTGGAAGAAACGGATAGCAAAAAGTCAGTTGGAGAAATTGAATTCAGGCATCCAGAATGGCTATCGATCTTCACCGTGGCTCTGAGAAGATTTCTCAGGTGCAGGGGCGAGCATCAACCGAGGCGCATGCCCATTGCGGCCACCTTCGCCGGCGGCTACGCAAGCTGCACCGCGCCGCCTCAACGCGACAAGCGCCCCCCGCGTCGCAAGCACTTGCCTCCGATAAATCTCCGTATAGCTTTTCCAACCTTTTTTGTATCACCAGCCTATCTACGTACAATTGAACTAACTGTCGACGTCGCCTTTGCTTTGCGAGCAATCAGGAGCTGCCGATTGCAGGTGCCAAATGCTTCTGCGATCCGGTCAAATGGATCGAATTCCATAGCTCCCAGATCATGTGGAAGATGCAGGCGAAGTCCTCCTCATGTCACGATGCTGCGCACGCGGTCACATGTGGAACAGCACGGCTGCCGTTATTTCTTTCAACGGGACAAAGGAGGCTCGGGCGGCCGCTCGCGTCCTCCAAGCATAAGGGGGTGGAATCATGAGCCGAGATGCCAACGATTTGCCTGCGGTCTGCTTTCTCCTCGGTCTTCCCCGGTCGGGGACGACGCTGCTGTCGCATTTGCTCCAGCAGCACCCAGATATTGTGGCGCCGCCTGAGCCCTGGTTAATGCTGGCACTTGAGGCATTTGGCCGGGTGGACCACCGTCACCCAGCGGGGGCATCACTGATTCAGGACGCCACCTCCGAGTTTTTGGGCCGAATCGATCGTACTATCGTCAGTCGCGCTTTTGCTGATGCGGCTTACGGCCAATATTTGGCAGCAGCGGGCAAGCGTACCTTCGTAGACAAGACGCCGCGTTATTGGATGGTCCTCGATTTCTTGGATTCTCTCTATCCAGAAGCGCCACACATCCTTCTATTACGTAATCCCTACGCTGTTGCCGCTTCACTGAAATCGACGTGGGGTATCCCGCTGGTGCCAGAAAGCTGGCCGCCCGCCAGCCTATCTGATCTCTCCGATCTTGTGCTTAGCCTGCCTCCCGACATCACGTCTTCTCTCGCCGATCTCGTTCTGGGCCTACCTGCGCTTGCCGCGCACCGACGTCGGCGGCAGACGCGCGTGGTGCGGTACGAACATTTGGTGGCGTACCCCGATGAGGAAATCCGGCGCGTCATCGCTGGGCTCGGTTACGATCCAACGGGCATTGCATCGGCGACGATGCAGCAGCCGGAATATCTTCGCTCCAGTCGCTTCGGGGATCGAAAAATCTTCGAGAGAAAGGCAGTCGATGACCGCTCAGTCTACACTTGGCAAACTGAACTGAGCATTCAAGAGATGCAAGCAATAACGGATGCAATCGGCGATGAGCTTTTGATAGAGCTCGGCTATGAGCAGGAACTTCGGCACGTTCAGCAAGCCGGGATCGTGGATTGAGGTCGGGCCGTAACCGAACAATATCGTCAGATATTTCAAACCTGGTGGGATTTACGCCGCGCCTAGCGAGGAGCCCGTGCGGCATCTGGCGGAAACCGGTGCGCCAAACAGGCAAGCTGAAGAGAACTCCTCCTCGGCTTTCGACCCCTCCATAGTTCGGAACGGCGACGTCTAGCCGAGCCCAACATGGAGGAGAACTTACGCCTGGCAAATTCGATAGCGGCTCAGTTGGAACAGGCGCTCACGCTGTCGGAGACCGATCGAGCTGCTGGATTGAATGCTATTCGTGATCGCGATGCGGCCATCGAGACGTTGCGGGCGACAATCGTATGGGTTTATCCGCAGGGAAGATCAGCGGGCGGAAGGGATATTCAACTACGAGCGGTTTAGAGCAGCGCGTTGTCCGCGAGCTAATTGAGGCAGCGCTGAAGGAGCTGTCGCGAGACTTCCGGAGGCTTTACGCCGGGAAGCCGTTGGTCGATCCCGCCCGAGCGGCTCTTTGCGGGCTCTGCTGCTGGAAGCGTTCTACACGTGCGATCTGAGCGGCAGTTGATCGAGCAGCTCGACCACTATCTTTTTCCGCTAATTTGTCGGACTGTCGATCGATGATCCCCTGTGGGATGCCACCATGTTCCACACGAACCGTGATCGGCTGCTCGATGGCGATAGTGCGACGACGTTCTTTGTCGCAGTTCTGAACCTTAACGAAAGACGACATCCGACATCAGGGCGCGCCGATATGATCGACGACGGTGCGGGTTGCAAGTTTCATAAAGCCAGGAGATGTTCGGAGGATTCATCAATCAAGATCAACCGACTAGGATCGTTCAAATCGAACTCAATAATGCGTGGCGCGAAGAGGCGGGCATAGCGCGTGAAGGCGCTAGTCGGTGGAAAGCGAATCACGGTATCGCATCGCCCGAGAAGATACATCTCGATGAGAGCGGAGATCCCGCCGTCGGCTCCCAGTGCCGCACTATGTAATGGCCCAGCCTGATCCGCCTGGAAGCGTTTTGGGATCGTGAAAAGATCGGGAAACACACCAGACAACTTGTGAAGCACCTGCGCGCTGTCCGTACACAGTAATACCCTCACAGGTCCTCGATGAGATAGCGCTTTGGCTGTATCAATGGCAGTGCATACTTGCCGCAAGGCGAGCTCCGGATCCGCCCAGTAGGGCGTGTGCCCCATTATATCTTCGCCGTTGCCGTGCCGAACATGAACCCCGATTATGCTGCGCCCTTCAAAGTGCTCTTGATATAGGGCGTCAATCCGAGCTTGAATTTCAGGCCTCGGTTTGATGCTCCGAAATATCTGTCGTTCGGCATCCTGATCGCAACGCCACATCAAACAAGCATCGCACACCACGGTGTTGGCTTCACTATCATATTCGGCTTGGAAAAGCTCACTCAGCTCGTCACGTTCTCGGAAAATCTGTTCATCTGGGCGGTAAACGCAGTCGATCGATGGCTGATTCCACCATGACGGGAAGAAAGGCCCCGGGAATGAGAGCTGGTTGATCTTGTCATCGCAGATAACCCGTACGCCAGCGATGTCTTGAATTGGCTCGAAGAACACCGGAAAGGCGTTCGTGAAGGGTTGATCAAGATAACAGGAACCACGCCAATCAATGGCTAGAGTACGCCCCGTCCGCTGCGCATAGCGCCAGGCTGACGCCAGTGACCACAGGCAATCACCGAAACCAGTACGTCGTCGCGAAACAACGAACCGGTCGTTCATCGAGCCAACAAGCATTTGTGTTCCTCGTTAAGGGAATACCGCCCGAGATAAGGACGCTACGGAAACTCTACGTATGGCCTCGCACGATGCTGTCGTCAGCGATCGTGATGTTAGCCAATTTGGCTGGTAGAACTTCATATGCCACTGCCATGGAGGAGCCGCGCGAAAATGTTGCCGCCGACATGCTTGATTTCAGCCCTATTCCCCTTATTGCAACAGCTCTTCGAAGCACTTTCCGGCATGTACCATGTCGAACAGAATTTCTGCTGCTGGTGGCGCTTGCCGTCCTGAGCTGCTGCTGTGGCGCAGCGCCCAGACTACAAGCATGAGCCCAGCTACCGGATATGCCGCACTCAGGGGCCCAGCTGCCCCCCGCATTTGGAGACATGCACACGGCCATATTCATGTCCCGTTATGCTTTCTCCAGCATTTGATCACAGTCTTGATGCGCGCGAGCAGCATGTGAAGGATGCAGCCGAATGCGGCGCTGCTCCCATAATCCCCGCAGTTCCTTCACGAGAGCTTCACGCCTAGCCCGATCGAAAGTAATTGTATCCAGGAGATCCCCAAGCACGGCTTCGCCCTCGATCTGCATCAGTAGATCGAACGCATCCTGTGAAATACGCACACTGTCACCGCTGGAGTGGCCGGTGCGGATTTCGCACACAGTCTCCTGGCGATCTGGCCCTGTGTAAGCGCGGACTCGATAGAGGCGTGCATAAGGTGGCAATGAAACCGCGAGCGCAGTCCAATCCTCCAACGTCGCCGCGCGCTTTTTGACGAGGAACGGCCCGACCACAAGTCCATCCAACTCTGTCGTCAGAAATGTGGTAATCGCATCTGCAACCGAATCCACGATCGGCTCGGCATTGTTGTTAAAGGACGTATTGAGCAGAACTGGGATGCCCGTCCGCTTCTTGAACGAATTAATAACCTCCCAGTAGGCGGGATTTGTCTTGCGCGATACTGTTTGCAGTCGCGCAGTGCCGTCGACGTGCGTTATAGCACCGAGCACGCTTTGCTTGGAGTCGCGCACGCGAACCACAAAGTTCATAAAGGGAAATTCGCGCGTACCGTCGGCGAGGTCGAAAAATTCGCTCGCATCTTCCTCCAGCACTGATGGCGCGAACGGTCGATAGCCTTCGCGCTTCTTTACCATCGCGTTGATCCGGTCCTTGTTTGCGGCAGGCCGAGGATCGGCAAGAATGCTGCGATTGCCAAGCGCACGTGGCCCGAACTCCGAACGACCCTGCACCCACCCGATCACGGCGCCATTAGCCATCCAGTCGGCTGCGCAACTTGCCACGTCGTCACTGCGTTCGACGTCAAGGTGTCCACCCCATGCATCCAGTTCCTGCTGCACGGCGCGCTCGCTTCCGAGATCAGGACCCCAGTAGACCTCCTGCAGCCGCTCACGTGGCGCGGGCCGGCCCAGCTCGTTAGACATCATTAGTGCAGCGCCTAATGCGCAGCCAGCGTCATGCGCCGCGGGTTGCACGAAGATATCTTCGAAAAGCCCTGAATACAAGAGCTTACCGTTCATGGTGCAGTTGTGGGCGACCCCTCCAGCCAGGCACAACCGCTTCTTACCGGTAGCCTCGCGATGATGCCGGAGAATGTGAAACACGATCCGCTCCAAGGCTTCCTGCAATGAAGCACTCACATCTCGATGCTGCTGCGTGAATGGCATTCCCTTTCGCCGGACCTGGATGCGCCGGCGCAGCGTCGGACCGATTCGGTCGAGATAGACGCGGTAGCCACCGTTATCTAAAAGTTCATAGAACTGCTCGAAGAGCTCACGATGGGGAGCCGGATCCCCGTAGGGGGCAAGCCCCATGACCTTGTACTCATCGAATAACCCGTAGCCGAGATAGCGGATCGTCTCCAGATAGAACAGCCCTAGAGAATTATTCTCTGGGAAGGTCGCAAGTTGCGTAACTTCGGTGCCAGATCCTACCGCCAAGAGGCCGGAGAGAAAATCACCACCGCCATCGATCGCGAGGATTAGACTTTGCTCGAAGCCCGACATCGCAAAGGCGCTTACGGCGTGCGCCTGATGGTGACTTACGAAAGAGACACGCGACGGATCGACCTCGGTACCAAACTCCTGCGCTAGTAAGCCACGCATCAACAGTTTCGCATCCAAAGGAATGGAGAGATCCGGCTGGGACCCGAACAGGCCTTCGAGCATAGCGTTGCAATAGGCCTCAGTCGCGTAGAACGCGATATGATCGATGTCGCTGAGCTGAACCCCTGCGGCTGCAAGGCAGTACTGAATCGAACGGCTTGGAAACTTGTTGGAGTGCTTGATCCGATTGAGGCGCTCCTCTTCGACGGCCGCTATCACACGTCCGTCCCGGACGAGCACCGCAGCGCCATCGTGCAGAAATGTGTTTGAAAGCTCACGTGTATTTTCATAGACTTTGTCTAGCCCGCCGCTCACTCCTAGACACAACATCTCATTCTCCATTTATCGTAACACGAAGCCCAATTGACCTGCCGAATTCGCGGTACTGCATCGTGTATCGCGATCGCTTCTGCGGAATGTAGCGTTAACGCATCAGTCGCCGGCGAAGCAGCGCGATCGAGAGGAAGAATGGCAGCACCGCGTACATGCACAGTGCACCGATATGCAGGCCGATGCCGCCGGTCGGGAGCCCAAGCATCACTGGGCGGATGAGGTCGACCGAATGTGCCAGCGGCAATAAGCCCGCCACGCGCTGAAATGCGCTGGGCATCTGGCTCACCGGAAAGACTGCGCCGCACAGGAACACCATGGGTGTGACGACCAGCGTCTGGTAAAACACGAAGTAATCGTAGCTGGACGCAAGGGATACGACGACCATCGCTAGGCTCGCGAAGACGAAGCCAGTGATTGCGATTGCTGGTATCGAATAGATGATGGATGCCCACGCTGCGTAGCCCAGGGTCACGGCAACCACTGCTATTGCCGTTCCTGCCAGAACGGCTTTGGTGGCTGCCCAGGCCAATTCACCGAGAACGATGTCGCCGAGCGTGAGCTGTGTGCACAAGATTGCTTCCCAAGTGCGCTGAGCACGCATGCGGGCGAACGCCGCATACATTGTTTCGAAGGTGGCGGCGGTCATGGCGCTAGTCGCGACCATCCCACCAGCCAGAAACGCGATGTATGAGGTGCCGTCAATGAGCCCCACAATTATTCCAAGGCCAAAGCCGAGGCCAAACAGATTAGTCATGGGATCGGCGAGATTCCCGAGAACCGATGCAAGCGCGACTTTCCTCCACGCCAGAAAATTCCGACGCCATACAGCGACCCAGTTGTACGCGTTCGCGGGCATGACGGCAGCGTAACCTTCACGCATCGTTCATCTCTCCATTTCCCGCCCGGTCAGCCGCAAAAAGACATCCTCGAGATTCGCAGGACGCTGCAGAAGGCGTAGACCTACGCGCCCGCGCAGCTGCACGAGTACCTGCTCGGGATCTGGCGCATAGCAAAAAAGCGTCTCGCCGCTCACTTCAATATGCCGCGCATACGGCCGGATCAGAGAAGATAGCTCGTGCGGATTGCCGCCATAGATCTCGATCACTTGGCAGCCGATCTGCTCATCGATCAACGCGCGAGGCTCGCCTTCTGCGATCTTGCGTCCTGCCTCAAGCACGCACAGCCGATCGCACAACCGCTCGGCCTCTTCCATGAAGTGGGTGGTCAAAAGAATGGTCTTGCCTCGCGCCAGCAGCAATCGCAGGCGTTCCCAGATTAGGTGGCGCGCGTGCGGATCTAGACCGGTGGTAGGCTCGTCCATCACCAGCAAATGCGGGTCGTTGATCAGCGCACGCGCCAGCGTCAGCCGCCGCTTCATGCCGCCGGATAGTTCGGCGACGCGAGCATCCGCCTTGCTCTCCAGGCGAGCGAACTCGAGCAGTGCTGGCAAAACTGCTTCGACCTCGCGGGCGCTCATGTTGAAGTAGCGCCCAAATACCAGCAGGTTCTCGCGGACGGTGAATTCCAGTTCGAGGTTATCGAACTGCGGCACCACGCCGATGCGCGCGCGTGCCAGGCGAGCACGCGCCGGTACGGGCTCGCCGAGCACGGTCATCTTGCCGGTGTCTGGCGCTACCATGCCGAGAACCATACGTGCAATCGTGCTTTTGCCCGCCCCGTTTGGTCCGAGGAGGCCAAAGCACTCTCCCGACGCGACAGCAAAGGACAGCCCGTCGACGACGATTTTGTCGCCGTATGACTTCCTTACGCAGCTAAGGTCGATTGCTACGGTGGACATATGTTGATCTTAGACTGAAAGAAGGCGTTCGGCCGGCGATCGTTCACTTACGACCGTTTTGGTCCATAGCAGGCCGTCGCACCATACGTGTTCAACGCGTCCCCACTGGCAGGCTGCTGCGGCATCCGGAAAAAATCCACGTCCATGGTGGTTGGCACTTGTATTGCAAAGCAGCGGAATGCCCGTGAGCTCTTCATATTCGACGAGGAGCTCCGCGATTTTGTGCGGAGAGGTTCTGGGAACGGTCTGCAGTCGCGCAGATCCGTCGAGATGCATAATAGCGGGGACTTTGTTCCACCATTCTGCCCGCGTCTGGTGATCGAAAAGCATGTAAGGATCCGGCGTTCCGGGGCTGAAAATCTCCGGCGCACGATCCTCCAGGCATATCGGCGCGACTGGCCGAAAGAGTTCGCGGAGCTTGATGTCGTTGAGATGATCCTTCATTGCCGGCGAAGTCGCGGCTGCGAGAATGCTTCTGCCACCCAATGCTCGTGGTCCGAGCTCCGCCCGACCGGCGAGGAAAACCACTGGCTTGTTGCTCGCGAGGATGGTCGCAAGTTCACGCATACTGCATGGCGCAGCGTTCCATTCGGACGACACATCGCTGGGTCTCAGTGCCGGGCCACTGTAGACCGACCATTGCAGCGGCACGAAGCCCTTGGCCGCCGCCATTGCGGAGCAAGCGGCACCGATGGCCGAGCCGCTATCATTCGGAAAGGGCGGCACCCAGACATCATCGAACAGGCCGGTCGCACGTAGTGCACTGTTCCATTTGATATTGAGACCGCAGCCTCCGGCTATGCACAAATTGCGCGGCCCCGGAAAACACGAATGCCGCTCCAAAGCAATCGCCATTTGGCGGATAAGGAGACGCTCGAGGAAACAATGAAACGATGCAAGTACATCTTCGGGCAGCTTATCTTTCAATCGGAGCTCGCTCGCGTCGAAGAAGTCGTGCATAGCCTCAAGTGAGGCCTCCTCGCTATTGACCTCCGCACGATGATGACGAGCATGCTCCGTGTCGCCCGCAAAGCGCTCCTCGTAGAGCTCCTGAAATACAGCCACGATGCCTTCATCAACAGAACCGAGTGCGATATAGGCCATTAGCTTGCCGGCAAGACCAAGGTCCCAGCTAGTACGGCTCGCCTGCCTATAAGGTCCGAAGTGATGGCCCGCGACAGCATAAGCATGGCCTATGATCGGAAACAGGCATTCGATGAAGTGCGCGCCGCGGGGTTCTACGTAGTAGAGACGTGGAAAGATGCAGCCGTCCCATACCAGGCAGAAGGCGGGTTGTCCGGCTTTAGCAAAAGGGCTTGTGCAGTATGCGGAGGCCACATGACCTGTCACGTGCGGATAGCTTTTATAAGGAAAGACCTGGCCGTCGAGCATCAGGTTAAAGCCGTCGCGCGAAGTGAGAAGGCCGTGGGGATTCCGTTCAACATACGGCGCCCCTTTGAGAGTGATAGGGGTCACGCCGCTGAGGACTTGGAATTGCGACTCGACCTGCCCGTCCCAGCCGTCGATGACGAACTGATCAACATCCTGCGGATCCAGACCATGCTCCGCCAAAGCCACAACAACTGCGTCAAGATTGTCGATGGTTTGATACCGCGGATTGTTGCTCCGTTTCTCCTGCTCGACGCAAAAGACCAGCCGTCCGTCTTCCACAAGAGCAATCGCCCCGTCATGCGTCAGCTTGATGCCGCAGATACGCATAGTGTCTCCTCAGCAATTGGATTTAATGGACACTCGAACTGGATTCCGAAAGTAGACGAGCAAGCAGTCTTCGTTAACCGACTGACCCTGGCACTGAACGCGCTCGACCTCGATCAACGTTTCATTGAGCATGGTGATGACCGACTCGGCACCAGCAACGTGCCCCCAACGCCTGCAGGCGGCATCACGCGCCGATCCAAAGAGCAGATGCCCACCTGGCGCAAGCATCTGCACCAGATTGCGGATGGCCGCGCGGATCTCAGTCATGTCTTCGAGGTAATAGAGAACTTCCGCCACGACGATCAGATCAAACAATTCTGGGGTCGAGAACTCTTGGATATCGGAAGCTATCCACGTGATGTGCGACCACCTCTTCGTCCGTTGGCACGCTCGACCGATCGCTCGCGGCATAACATCGACCACCGTGAGCCGTTCACAGTGGGGTGCCAGCTTTTCTGTGAATGCGCCGGCTGCGCACCCGACTTCGAGAGCATGTGTAATAACTCCTTGGGAAAGCGACAGCCGGAGCATTTGAGTGTGACGCTCCCGCTCGAACGGATTACCGTCGAGCCGCCACGGATCGTCGCTCGCCAATTCGAGGTCTAACGATTGATATTTCTTGTTCTGGCTCACGACTTTTGCACCCAGCGTAACGTTCAAGGTCACTTGCCGCTGCAAATACTGTTCGACGACACGAACCTCGAAGAACAGTGCGAAAGATCCGTCCTGGGAACTGACCCAGCAATGACCGGACCTCCTTTAGCGCTTGGTCCTGCGACCGGCTTTGGGATGACGACCTGTCTTTCGCTCTCGTTTGGTAACTTTGCAGCCTTGCGTGACAGCCAATCGCTATTGCTCAATGTACACAATGCATAGGCTTTCACGGGGAGTAAGAGAAAGATGTTGATGAGTGTGTGCAGAGAAAAGCCGAGAAATCGAAGTTCGCGAGCCCGAAACGCTGCGACGCTGCAGCGAACCATGGTCATTGATGCGATAATCAGTCCTGTCCACCACGGTATTGTGGCTGTGAGTGCGAGCTGCGCGAGCGCCGCTAGCGATGACACGGCGAGAAGCAGCGGGCCGAGATTCTGTCCGACTACATCTAGCGTGAGATAGCGATCAAGTTCGGGCAACAGGCGCAGCGCGAGGAAGGTGTCACGGAAAGTGCTCCGCGCCCAACGGAGTTGTTGGCGCAGATACGGCCCTAGTCTATCCGGAACCACTGTTGCCGCGACGGCGTCGGGAACGTACTCGGTTTGAAACCCTGCTTTCAACATGAGGATCGTGAGGTGGCGATCCTCGCCGAAGTCGCTTGGCTTTCCCCGAAAGAACTGCGTCTCGTACTGATCCAGCAGCAAAAGGAGCGCGGAACGGCGGTACATGGCACATGGGCCGCAGCAGCACATAACGGCGCCGAAGCGAGCCTGTGCCGCGCGCTCCTCGTTGCAAGCCAACCAGTACTCCATGTCGATCAGCCGGGTTAACCAGGTGTCGTTTCGGTTGCTCGCCGTCAACTGACCCATGGCCGCCCCGATCGCTGGATCCTGCATCTTTCGTGCAAGTTTCGTGACTACATCGGCGGCGAGTACCGTGTCCGAATCGACGTTGAGCACCAAATCTCCAGACGACCCACGTATCGCCGCGATCTGCGCCTTCCGTTTTCCGACATTCTTGCCCAGCAGAATAAAGCTGAACCTCGGGTCGTCAGCGTAGGCGTCGTGAACGGGTGCTACAGCGTCGAGATTTCCGGAACCGTCGTCAACCACGTAGACTTGCAGTTTCCCGGCGTAGTGTTGGCTTGCAATGGATCTCAGACACGCTGAGAGCGTGCGCGGGTCCTCGTTGAAGCAGGGGACGATGACGTCCACGCTCGGCAAAGCGCCGGAGACGGCCACGTCGTCCGAAGACGATGATACGTTTGTCGGCAGGGCATAAAGGACCTGCGCGCTTTTATAGAAAGTCGAGAGCAGCGCATACAACGAGATAGCGAATGTGCTGGTCGTGGCAAGAAGATTCATTGGCGTGTCTATTTGTTCAGTGAGGTTGAGGAAGCGAGCGGATTGAGAACCCGCGGCCATGCAAGGCTGGAATCAGGTGGGAAAGCGCCAAGACGGTCTGGTCGCGCACACGAGCATGAGTGGCCCGCCCCAACTCCTCGGGAGGACATCCATCGTGCAAGAGCACGATTGCACCAGGCCGGACAGAGGCCAGCACAACGTCGACAATCGCGTTAACGCCGGGACGAGACCAGTCTCGCGGATCTACCGACCAGTGCAGGGCGGCCAGTCCAGCCCTCGCCGACGTGGTGAGCACCTCTTCGCTCCACATCCCATAAGGCGCACGCATGTGCCGCAGCGCGGCCTGGGGACACGCCATTTTGATGACCCTGCTCGCCGCTAGTATTTCATATTGCACTTCGGTGAGTTCGCATCTGGACAGGTCCGGATGCGTCATCGTGTGGTTTGCGACCTCGTGCCCTTCTGCGATCATTCGTCGGATTAGTTTCGGCTGATCCGCCGCGTACGCGCCGATGACGAAGAACGTTGCGGGCACTCGGTGTTCCGCGAGCACATCCAGGACATCCGGAGTGCAGAGTGGATCGGGACCGTCGTCAAACGTCAGATAAACGCCGCGACTTTCAGTGCGGTCAGCGTATTCGCTGCGCACTTCGCATAAGCGGTCGAGGTATGTCACAGCTCAGGCCCGTTCCGATCAATCACCGTACCAGCCGGCCACTCGCTGATCGGCCGTCCAATCGGCAGAACCAGGACAAGCACGTCCTCGACGCGCGTGGGCGATAACTTCAGATACACATCCGGAAGGGTGGACCGCACGCGGACCCCGGAGATAATAGTTGCCAGACCGCGGCGGGCCAGCAACCTTGTAAGATGTTCCTTCAGCGCATGCCGAACCGTACCGAAACCGAACGGAACGGCAAGCTTCTGCAGTACTGGATACATCACGCGCATTGAGTGCGTGATTCCGAGTCCCTCAAGATCCGGACGTACCCCGTACAATCCTAGCTCGGCCACTAGTAGATCGACGTCTCCGATCTTGATGAAGCGGCGTAGCGCGCCGATATGAGCGGCTACGCCGCGTGTGTCGTAGCCGATTACACGGAGCTCAGGTCTCGCGCCGGCCCAACTTCGATAGTCTCCGAATGGTTTGGCATTGAATTCCCCGGTGGGACCATAGGTCTTTCGGAAGAAGTCGGAGAGTTCGATATGGTCGGCGAGGCGCAGTTCATTTTCCCAGACCACCCTCCACCGCACCGGCGAGCGCACGGACACACCTGCCGTAGAGCTGGATACGGCAATATTCATAATTGCCTCGCATGCACTGTCTGGCGCTTGACGATGGACTTGATGCACGCGAGCCGTTCGCTTTCGATGAATGGCTTCAGCGGGGAATTGGAAACGCTGGCTGCGGCCAGATGCTGGCATAGCTCGAGCCCAGCCACTCCGGGCCACTGAACATTCGCTATCAAGCAGGACGTGCTGCGAGAACGGCTGAATTGCAAGAACTCCTCTGCGCACTGGACAGATTCGCAACTTTCGCCTGTCAAACAGAGTGCGCCTGTCAGCGCTCTACGCATCGATGCGTCGCTATCCACGATGGAGATTACATCGAGCGCATGTGCCATTCGCACCAGATCCACTGGGGACTTCTCCTGCATTTTGCGCACGATTTGGCTGCTATGGACACGCGATAGATTTGGCCGGGTCGCAAAGGCATTTGGCGCCTGCAATCGGCAGCTCCTGACTGGTTGCGACGTTAGAGCGAACTGGCGGGCTGGATCAATTCTATGGAGGTAAACGGTCAATATAGAAACAGTTGGAGAAGCTATACGAACGTTTACCGGTACTGAGCGGCGATGCGACCTGCGGCACGCCTGTCGCGTCAAGCCACTGCGATGCAGTTTGCGCAACCCGTTGAAAACTCTGGCTCCAATGGACATGCGCTTCGATCGGCACTCGGGGTGCAGCTGAGACTTTTTCGCGGAGCCGGGGCAAAGACCGATAAGCATTCCTGATATGCCTGAACTTTTTGTTTGTCCCGACCGACGGCTTTGCTATCCGCCATTCGGCACAGTTGGTAAAATCGATTGTTTTTATTGAACTCATCCAAAGGATGGATAACTCCACGCTATGCGCTTCAAAGGACTTGATCTAAATCTTCTCGTCGCGCTCGATGCTCTGATGACCGAGCGCAATCTCACCGCGGCGGCACGCAGCATCAATCTGAGCCAGCCGGCCATGAGTGCGGCCGTCGCCCGGCTACGCGCTTATTTCCGCGATGAACTATTTACGATGAGGGGCCGGGAGCTTGTCCCAACACCACGAGCGAAGCGGCTCGCAGCTCCGATTCGCGAGACTCTGGTGCACATTCAGCTCTCCATTATTTCCCGCGACACGTTCAACCCAGCCGACTCGGACCGCCGCTTCAGGATCCTGCTTTCCGATTTCATGACAGTTGTTTTTTTTCGAAGGATCCTCGACCGTGTCGCGCAGGAAGCTCCCGCCGTCCGGTTCGAATTTCTGCCCTTTATCGATGAGCCCGATGAGCTTCTGCGGAGCGGCGAAGTCGATTTTCTTGTCTTACCGGAATTGTTCATGTCGAGCGCGCATCCTAAAGCGACACTGTTCGAGGAGACACTCGTGTGCGTAGGCTGCCGCACTAACAAGCAGCTGTCACGGCAGCTTACATTCGACAAATACATATCAATGGGACACGTTGCAGCCAAGTTTGGGCAGGCGCTTAGGCCCAATATTGAGGAGTGGTTCTTGCTTGAGCACGGTCTTAAGAGACGCATCGAGGTCGCTGTGCAGGGCTTTACGATGATCCCGCCGATGCTATCGGGGACTGAGCGTATAGCGACGATGCCCTCAAGGTTGGCCCAGCATTTCGCAAAGACGATGCCCCTGCGGATCGTCGAAACTCCTCTCCCACTTCCCGCATTCACCGAGGCCATCCAATGGCCTGCCCTCCACAATACTGATCCGGCAAGCATTTGGATGCGGCGGATAATGTTGCAGGAGGCGGCCCGCATGGCTTCTCCGCGTGAGCCCCCCCGAAATCGCAGGCGCTGCTAGGTTTTGCTCGAGGCCTCTTAACACCTGGTCTCGGCCATCCAGATGCTTCAAGATCACCTGCTCGCTCCGGCCGCTGTCGTATGCCGCATGTCTCGGAAGCCCGCACTGCAAGAGGCACGTACGCCACTTCTGCATGCAGAAGAACCCCTGCAGTTCGATGTCAGCCGCAGCGCGCCCGAATTGGCGCGCTTAAGCAGCCGCTGATCAAGTAGCGATACAATCTTGCTTCGCGCCAGCCGCCTGGCAGGTCTGCCGCAAGATGTTCTAGGAACTAGGCAAAGAGCGCAGCGGAGGGCTTTTACGCGATTGTGGCGGGCTGCATTTGGCACCTGTGCCCGCGAGGTGGTTCAGATATTCCGACAGACACATTTGTCGAATGAAATTATGTTCAGCTACACCAACGAAATTGCTTGAATCGCACACTGCGTCAGGTTGTAGGCTCACAAACGACGAGCAAAGCTATGCCACGCGGAGCGTGGATAGCGCATCTGCGGCGCTATTGGCGTAATGGTGGGCAACGCGCCCTACTCTCAGCGGTTCATAGTGATCGATGTAGCGCTGGGAGCGAGCTGAGCGCACCAAAGGCCCTACTTCAAGCCGCGGGCGACTTCCTCGCCCGCTCGCATCTTCCGTTGCGCAACCAACATGCTTGCGACGAGTACGAGAGCCTTCTGTGCGATCGCGCGGGAAGCCCAGAAAGAGCCTAGCTCGGGGGGCGACTGGGACCTTCATCGAAGTAACCATTGTTGCTCAATGTTTACAACGCAAAGGCTTTCAGCGGGAGACGATATGCGTTTTAAGGGCCTTGATCTAAATCTTCTTGTTGCGCTCGATGCTTTGATGACCGAGCGTAACCTCACCGCGGCGGCACGCAGCATCAAGCTGAGCCAGCCGGCCATGAGCGCCGCCGTCGCCCGACTACGCGCCTATTTCCGCGATGACCTATTTACGATGAGAGGCCGGGAACTGGTTCCAACACGGCGTGCCGAAGGGCTCGCCGCCCCTATTCGCGAGGCTCTGCTGCACATCCAGCTCTCGATTATTTCCCAGGATGTGTTCAACCCTGCCAAATCGGATCGCCGCTTCCGGATCCTCCTGTCCGATTTCATGACAATCGTATTCTTTCGAAAGGTCGTGGACCGTGTCGCACGGGAAGCTCCCGCCGTCAGTTTCGAATTGCTGCCACTCGCCGATGCGACCGACGAGCTTCTCCGGCGCGGTGAAGTCGATTTTCTTATCTTGCCGGAATTGTTCATGTCGAGCGCACACCCTAAAGCCACATTGTTCGAGGAGAGACTCGTGTGCGTCGGATGCCGCACGAACAAGCAGCTTCGAACGCCGCTTACATTCGAGAGATACATGTCCATGGGACATGTTGCGGTCAAGTTCGGGCTTACGCGAAAGCCCTCCATTGAGGAATGGTTCTTCCTCAAGTACGGTCTCAACAGACGCATCGAGATTGTCGTGCAGAGCTTTAGCATGATCCCCCCGGTACTATTGGATACTGACCGCATAGGTACGATGCCCTCAAAGCTGGTTAAGCATTTCGAAAACACGATGCCCCTGCAGATCGTCGAACTCACGCGGTCACTTCCCGCGTTTACCGAGGCTCTCCAATGGCCCGCTTTTCACAATGGTGATCCGGCAAGCATCTGGATGCGGCAGATATTGTTGGAAGAGGCGTCCCGCATGAGTCCTCCGTCTGAGACCACGAAAGATGCAGGCGCCCCTAAATTCACTTAAAGCGTCTTCTCACCTCCTCTTCCATCAATCCGGGTTACCCAACTGAGCCTTATTCATCCTAAGCGCGAATTCGCAAAGCGTGCTCTGTCTCTAATATCTAGACGCATATCTCAGCCGTCTCGCGCGCGCTTAACATAGCTCCTCTCGGCTTGACGCCATTCTCTGTCGAGCTCGATGGCGACAATTTGCGGCGTTGAAGACTAGTGACCCATTGCAAATGCCTATTGAACCTGCCACACCGGCAATGTTCTCTAGCCAGCGGTTGGGCTCGCTCGAGAGGATAGCGACCCAGTCCAGCAGAGACGGAGCGCGACATGCAAACGACCTACGCGATCAAGGACATTTCCTACACATGGTCGGCGGCAGTTCTGGCCCGAAGTCAGCTCCGATATCTACATTCGCTGGACATTCGTTCTCCTCGGAGCTGATGACTTTGCGGGGCGCCTGGTCCTCAGGCCGAACTCCCTCCCCACCTCCAGCAGCACATCATCTGCAAATCGCAGCGGTTGCAGGACTGATCTGCGAGGCCAAGTACGCGCTCCTGGCAACCCAATTGCGCAACTAACTCGCAAGCGCGCTGATCTCAGCAGAACTCGACATTCGCCTGCTGGGTTGCGAAGAACAGTGAGACTAGCTAATCGGCCCAGATGCGCGCAGCGCATCTGGGCCCGATTATTCGGAGGCATTGACCGTCTGCGTGTCCAGCATTTGGTATACATTAAGACAGCGGGTGCCAAGCTGAGCAAGACATTGGGATTATCGTTGTTGGATCCGCAGTGGCTGCCGACCGATGCTCGTATCGGCTGCGCGCTTTCTTGCAGCCATGACTTCGAATAGCGGCCTACCGAATGTGGGAATTGTCTTCTTCGCCGTGCCAATCCGGCTGCACAGGGCACTCGGTGCTCGCAAACGTTCCGAGAAAAGCTAGTCGAGTCGCCCGCGCGGCCTTGAGGCGGAGCAAAGCGCGACTGTGTTGCGCAACAGCATCACTTCAACGTATACCGCATCTTCGTCGCTGTACGCCCGCGGCCTGTCTTCTTTTGGCCAAACGTCTTAGCCACGTGCGGCCGCCTTAGCGTTAATCAAGGAGCCGAATGTTGCAGCAATACAGTGGTGTCTACGATCCGGAAGACCTCTCGGTCTTGGGAAGGATTTTTGATGAAGCAGTCGCGGCTTTACCGGCCTCTATGCGAACTCCTGAAAATCGAACGGCAATCGCCACGCTTGTTCTGCAACGTGCAGCAGCCGGTGAGGCCAACTTAGCGTCCCTGATGAACTTGATGGGCGCCATTGCTTCTGCTGCTTGATCAGGCGACTCTCTGAGCGCAGCAACGTTGCTGGCGACAGAAGAGCCGCTTCGCTTGCGCCTGACTCGAAGCAGGTTTCAGGTAGACCATTAAAACAGCTTGAATCTCACGCGACGTCAGGTTGTAGGCTTGAAAGAACCATGACAAAAGCTACACCACGAAGGCGTCGATGGCGCATTGGCGAGCTTGCAGAGGCTACCGGAGTAACGGTACGCACGCTGCATCACTATGAGCACACGGGCTTACTAAGTGCGTCGGAACGCACCGACGGTGGTCACCGCATGTACGACCGCGAAGGCCTCAAACGGGTACATCAAATCCGAGCGCTACGTGAGCTTGGCTTCTCGCTTTACGAGATCCGTAGAGCGATTGAGGGCAGAACGTCGCTTACTGATCTATTGCGCAAGCATTTGGAGAGAATTGAACTTCAAGTCGCGCGTGCAACCCTGTTGCGAGATCGTTTGCGCAACATGACGACGGACAGTGAACTACAAGTCAGTGTAGATGAGCTACCTGCCACTCTAGATGCAATGTCGCGGGTCGAGGAAGAACGCCCTCAGCCGCTCCCATGCACATGCGTCATAGACTCAGATCGAGAGGAGCGGTGGCGGAAGATCCGCGACGAGCTGCGCGATTGTGTGGATCGGGGCGAGCATCCCTGCAGCGAACGGGCAAATGCTGTGGCGCTTAGCGCGCGCTTGCTGATCACAGAAATTGCAGGAGCTGATTCGACCGTTTCAACCATACTGAAAGTTCTTGCGCGATTGAGCGCGCCACGCAGTATGGCTGGCTGGGATCCCTGCCTAATGCAATATCTCGACCGCGCACTTGCCGCCTTGAACGGATGAACTGCGCTGAACCTGCCGCGCATAATGCGTGCGCCCCTGCTATGTTCTCCATCTATGAGAATGAATTGAGCTTTTTGGGGTCAGGGGCGCGCCGCTTGTGGTTTGCCTCAAATGGTTGAGGACCCCTGTCGCTCTTCTCTCAGTTTTGCAGCGACGCTCCTTTGTCGAGACGTGACTTTGACAAATTCATCGAGACGAGCCCCCGAAGGGGCTTGAACCTTACGTGGCGTCAAATTGTAGGATCTCAATACGACGTAGGGACAACTCCACCTAGGCGGGAGGACGCATGGACCTGCAGTACGTTCAGAGTTTCTGGGCGATAGCTCCCGCATTCTCGACGCACTGGATGATCATCGTGGCCTTGCAAGTGCTTGATCGGCGCGAGCCGTTCCGGTCCGGGTGATCGCGGGGTGTACTGGATACTGACGCAGCGTTCGTTACGACTAGTCGGGCTTCGACTTGACATCATGTCGTTGGCTCATCGGTTGCTGCTCAACAGTTAAGTTAAGGATTACGTATGTCTCTAGCTGCTAGGCTAACGCGTCACGAGACGGTCAGAAGGCTCGAGCATTTTTGCAAGGAGCGGATTGTCAAGGCGGTCTATGCGCCGGTTGCGGTGCTGCCGTCGGCATACTTGCAGCGAAAACACGACAACCGACTAGAGATCAGGGCGGGATGTATTCACGTCGCCGTTGCCGGACAGGAACGGAAGCTCGGTCCGAGTTCGCCATGTGACGTCTCAGGCGCCGGTCCTTACAAAGTATGGAATGCAGGCGACGAACCCGCAGACACCACATACGTGACGCCGCCGCGGGGATGGACATGCGAAACGTTTGCTGTGTTCGATCGATTGCAGCGTCAGCAGCGCGTCGGACGTGATGGAATTCCGCTGATCGCCGCGTCCTTCGACGGCGAACCAATGGTTATTTCGCTCTGTCACGGCAGCTCCGGAGGGTCGGCCGGCCGCGGCATATGCGCTGTCTTGAGGCATCCAAAGCTGGCGTTATCTCATAACCAAGCGGCGCCCTCACATGCGCAGGAACGGCGAGGCTGATGGCAAACTCAAGCGAACATCCGGAGCTCTAAGTGTCAATTTCTCGAATCACTTCAGCTGCAAGTGCAGCAATCCTCTCTTCTGTTTTGGCTTCGACCGCGCCCGCTGCCGACGTCAATATCGCCGTGGTCGGCCCGATGACCGGAAGTACTGCTGCGCTTGGCGTACAAATGCGCGATGGTGCTACTGCGGCTGTCGATGCGTTAAATGCTTCGGGCCTACTTCCCGGTATCAAGGTCATATTGAGCGTCGCCGATGACGCGTGCGATCCCAAGCAGGCCGTCGCAGTTGCCAATCGGCTGACGATGGATCAGCCCAAGTTGGTCGTTGGCCACTTTTGTTCGTCTTCCTCTATCCCCGCTTCCGACGTTTACGCCGAAGCGAAACTCATTCAGATTTCACCTGGCTCAACGAATCCTCAGCTAACAGAGCGTGGTCTCAGGACGGTGTTTCGGATCTGCGGCCGCGATGATCAACAGGGAGTCGTGGCAGCCGAATATATCCTGCGACACTATCGGCACAAAAAGATTGCCGTTCTTGATGACAAGAGCACCGCCGGCAAGGGCATTGCCGATGTCGTTGCGTCGCGCCTTCAGGAAGCAGGCGAAAAGGCCATTCGGCAAAGCTATGTGGCCGGCGAGAAGGACTACACGGCCCTGGTCTCAAGAATGAAAAAAGACGGAATCCAGATCGCCTATATCGGCGGCTATTACAACGAGATCGGCTTGATTGTGCGTCAGGCCGCAGAAGCAGGCGCAGGTCTCACTGTGATGGCGAACGATCCGTTGATGACCAGCGACTTTTCGGCGATCGCTGGCGAAGCAGCAAACGGCACACTGTTCACCTTTATGCCCGACCCCACCAAGAATGCTCAAGCGGCGGACGCCGTAGCGAGGCTCAAGTCTTCCAACATGTCAGCGGGAGGCTACACGCTCTACGCCTATGCCGCCGTTCAGGCGTGGGCGGACGCGGTCAAGCGGGCCGGGACCTTCGATGGTCCGCAAGTAGCAGCTGCGCTTCGTTCGCAGCCAATCCAAACAGTAATCGGGCCGGTCCGGTTCGATACCAAAGGAGACAATGCCGCTCCCGGCTTCGTCGTCTACCGGTGGAATAACAACATTGTCGAAGCGATCGAGTAAAACTCATCGCTGCGAGCGCACACGAGTCTAGATATTCAGCCCTAGATATTCTAGCGAAGCAATGGAAATGATGAAACGTAATTCCGGATATGACGTGCTACTCGGGTCGGTTCTCGCGCTCGCGGTACTCGCGTCGTTTCTCGCGCTCGCGGTACTGGTCGTCGAGCTATCCAATGACATCGACGCACCAACGGATGAGTTTATGCCCAACGGAACAGCTCGGCCGATGTCGCTGAGTAATCTCTGTTTAGCTCTTTGCCGAACTTCCAGTGTGCGATTTGAGGACGACTCGTTGCGGACTAGTATTTGGTACCCGGACCAACGCAGAGTGATATTGCGGCCAACGCAGGAATGACAGCAATGCCACTCCGTGATCGAGGCGCCTGATTGCTGCACGACACCTGATCCGCTCGACAATTATTCTCTCGGCTTATTCAGGGTGGCGTGGAGTGACAGGTTCATCCCAGCTTCAAACAATTGGGCATTTCGAGCTGCCCGTAGGGAATTTTGGATGGGGGCCGTCCTCGCTGTCCCAACAAACACTCGAACTCTGTCTCCGGCCATCTACCGGACTGACCGACCGGCATGCTGACAACCGCCAGCGCCCTCGGCGGTTCAACGGGAGAAACCTATGTCCGATGCCAAACTACAAAATGTGCTCTCTTCTCTTTCGCAGGCAGCGAGACAGTTAGATGCTCTGCCGTCCGGCCGGCCTGCGCCGGCCGCTAATTACGTCAAACTAAACACGAATGAGAACCCATTTCCGTTGCCAACAATCGTATGGCAAAGTGCAATTGCGGCGCTTGAGCGGCAGTATCTGTACCCAGAAGATGACAACATTAGCCTGAGGGAAGCAGCGGCTAACACCTACGGCGTCGCGATCGATCATGTGATTGCCGGCAATGGATCGTCTGAGCTCCTCGGGCTCATCTACAGAGCATTTCTTGCCCCGGGCGACAGCGTCGCAATGCTGTCGCCGGGTTTCTCATTCAATCGCAAACTTGCTATGTTGCAGGGAGCTCAACTGCTTGAGATCGGCTGTAACGAAGCTCAGTCGTTGCCGATAGAGCAATTGCTCGTTGGGCCAGCAAAAGATGCCAAGTTCATTCTGTTGGCCAATCCGAACAATCCGACCGGAACGTTCATCCCTATCGCCGATATCGAACGCCTCCTGGCACAATCGGACCGCCTCGTCGTGTTGGACGAAGCCTATGTCGATTTTGCGCCTGATAATGGCCTGCGGCTCCTCGGCCGCTATCCGAATCTTTTGCTCTTAAGAACACTTTCGAAAAGCTATGCCGCCGCTGGCATTCGCGTCGGCTTCGGGTTCGGCCACCCGCAGCTTATTGGACGGCTTCGTAACATCCAGAACGTCTTCAACATGAATGTAATCGGGCATGCGGTCGGCATCAGCATTCTTGCGCATCGCGCCGTCTATGAAGAGAACCATATGCACGTCAGGCATGAAAGACAGCGGGTTGCGACCGCACTGTCGCAACTTGGATTTTCTCTAACGCCCTCCCACGCAAACTTTTTGCTAGCGCGTGTGCCTGCGGGACACGACGGAAGATGGTGGCAGGCCGCTTTGGAAAGGCAAAGAGTACTTGTTGCCTTCCTTCCCGATAACGGTCTTGAAAATTGCATCCGCGTGAGCATTGGGACAAAAGCGCAAATGGATGCGTTTCTGGGAGCAGTCAGTGACATTTCTGACAGCTTAAAGCGAGGAAGATCGCCAGTTGAGCCGCGCTAAAGTCTGGTTTTGCGTTACCCAGGCGAACGTACCACGACGCCGCCAATGGCGAAGATCTGTTGTGAGTGAGCGGCGAACAGTAACAACGGATCTAGTCCCCTTGGCAACGGATGCTTAGGCCTCGAAGAGGGACGGACAATCGTCTCGTGATCAGCGGTGAATACAAAAGCAGAGGAGAACAAAATGTGCGGCCACAATAGGAGATGTCGGCGTCTTTGACCCGCTCAGATGCCAAAAACAAGCGAACTTCCTGCCCTGACCTACAATTGGAGACAATCCAGTGAAAGACGCCTTTTCTTCTTCAAAACTAACGTTTGGCATCTTCGATCACTTAGACGAGGACGGCCGCGACATCGCCCGACAATACGCAGATCGCCTCGTCTTGGCAGAGGCGTACGACCGTCTCGGCTTCTTTGCATATCACGTGGCAGAGCACCACTGTACGCCGCATGGGAGAGGTCCATCGCCAAATTTGTTCCTGTCAAGCGTCGCACAGCGCACACGGCAACTTCGTATCGGGCCATTGGTGATGCTGCTTAACCTCTATCATCCCCTACGTGCGTTTGAAGAGATTTGTATGCTCGATCATTTGAGCGGTGGGCGGCTTGAGGTGGGTATCGGACGCGGCTCTCTTCCGCTTGAATTGGGCTACTACGGCATCAGCGCCGACGCGGCGCCAAGCCGTTATGAAGAAGCAAGCGAAATCCTCATCAGCGCTATGAAAGGCGGCACGCTGTCCTATCGAGGTCAGCATTTTGAGCTAAACAACGTTCCTTTGACGGTAAACACTTATCAGCGTCCAAGGCCGCCGACATGGGTTGCCACAAATCGACCCGAGTCCGCAGCTTGGGCCGCTGCCAATGGCGCAAATCTCGCGTGCGTAGGCCCCTCCTCTGCTGTGCGCAAAGTTACCGACGCCTTCCGCGCTAATCGAGAGCCCTACGGCAGGGCTAACGATCAAATGCCATTTCTTGGATTGCTTCGCATGGTCGTCATTGCGCGTTCGGAGACAGACGCCTATTCGCTCGCGGCATCTGCTTACACACAATGGCTCGAGAGCTTTAAGTTCCTCTACGAGCTCAATGCCGTCCCTACACCACCACACCTTCCGCTGACCTTCGATGCGGCAATCGAGAGCGAATTGTGCGTCGTCGGAACGCCAGCTTCTGTGCGACAAATTCTTCTAAATCACCTGGAAGAGGCGGGTGCCAATTACCTTCTTTGTCAACTCGCATTTGGCAATCTGCCATTAGATGCTTCCCTGTGCACCGCAACCGCAATTCAATCCGAAGTCATGGCTGGACTTGGCTGACAATGATTTGCCCGTCCGGCTTTAGAGATCAAGCGTTGTGGCAGCGCTCCGCGCCCTCCCGTACCGTCGGCGGGCAGCATGCGCTCACGATCAGCGGCTCCTGTTTGCTCACCACACGTCCATGGGTCAACGAGGTGCGCTGTTGCCGCGATCCAGCAGCCGCACGTTTTTCTAACCATACCTACGAGGACTGACTAATGACGAAAGACCGATTCGCCATGGACTTTGCCCTTGCATTCATTCTGATGGCGAGCTTTCCTGGAGCCGCCGGCGCGGAGGAACCTGCGTACGCGGGGCTGAACGGCGGCGCGCCGATCAACACCGGCGACGTGTTGTCAGGGGAGCTCTACGCTTTGCGCATACGCGATGCCAAGCACGGCAAAAAGGTCACCTACCAGATCATCACCGCGCCGCGCCGGCTGCCCGAGCCGCACGCGCTGTGCAAGCTAGAGACCGGACCGGTAATGTTTCAGCTGCTCACAACTAGCGAAGCACACGCCAGTCAGCTGAAGCCACTAGTCGGCAAGAGGATCTCGGTGAAGGTCGATGAAATCGCCTGTGCCGACGCCGAGCAGATGAGCGAGGCGGTGATCAAGAAGTGGAGTCTGGTGAAACAGCGTTGACTCGTTAGAGCCTCCGCTGACGATATCCGGCATATCGCGCAACAAGTTGCGGAATTCGCCCCCACTACCTTGCAGTGAGCCTGGGCGGCACCGCTTGCCAGCTACCCGCAAGCATGACCCACTCAGGTGTTCCGACTCCACATCAGTGAAGAAAACTGCGTCCCTGACTCTACGAGCCGGCTAGACGATCGGCATCGAACACTGCAAGCGTGCGACTGCTGGCGCGGGACCGCCAGACATCCATCAATGCTGTCCCACTGGGCTTGGGTCAACTCGACACATCGGTCCCGTAATCACTTTTACGAACTGCTTGTGACCTATGATCAACCCTAAGCTGCGCCGCGCAGCATGCGTGCTGGGCAAGCTGCCACCACGGCTGCCCTTTTCATCCACAGAAGTCTGATTGCCATATCGATGCCATCAACCGGGCTATCAGGAACATTTGCAGCAGCATCATTCGCAAAAGGAGAACCGTAAGTGCGCGTTAGTCCGTATTTCGACGAGATCAAGGCTCGCGCGCTGCAACTGCTAACTAGCTTTCGGCCCACCGAAACCACATTCCCTCGAAACAAAGGGGAACTCCGACATGCCGTGCGCGGCGCACTCAGCCAAGCACGCGACGAAATGTACAAGCGCGAGAGACCCCACATCATGGGGTCGCGAGCGGAACGCGCTGCTGTGTATCGGCGCACTCACTTCAACGTTGGCAACTTCACGCGAGCAGAGCGGGAAATTTGCAAGCTCATGTGGACGCGGCTGTACCACTGACGATGGCGCCTCTATTTGCCACAGCGCTCAGCATCGGCAGCTCTTACATACATTGCAGCGTTTTGGCACAAGATCAAATCGCGCGTCGCGCCTCGCGAAACTCATCGTTTGAATGTTTTAGACGCGGCACTCTTCCGCATTTGCATCCCAACCACGGATTTGAACCTAATGCACGATACAAATGGCGACGTTTCGTCGGGAGACTCTGCGGGCATCGCAAGAGACAGCAAATCCGGGCTTAATCAAGCTCGTCATCGACCGCTACTTCAAGCGAGAGCGGAATGGACGCCACCTGCTCGGCGAAATCTGTTCCCGACCTGGTAAAGCGCGTCAAGGCGCAAAAGCGCGAAGAAGACGAGCCCCGCCTCATAGCATCTGCTCATCGCCGGTGCCGAAGAGCGCTTACCGGTCGGTCGGCAAGCCATCAGATTAAGCAATACTGCGCAATCATCAAGGAGATCTGCGGCTTCTCAAGTAGACATCTCCCATCGATAATTGCAACAGGATCCGGCGTTACGTCGAAGCGCGCCGCGATGATTTTCGAGTGCTGAACAAACGTTCACACGATCCCGTTCGGCTCGCCAAAGAACGCAGGAATGCCAATCCCAACCCCTACTGACGACGAGAAGGAGGATCAACTTGTCTGAGCAGCGAATGATCACGGCGGGCGCCTCGATCGAGAGAATCGATCGTGTATGTCAGAGCTTTGGCACATATACTGAGAACTCGATTTCCCATCCGTTCGAGGCGCGATGCACGCAATGCTCGATGAGGATCTTCTTTTGGCGAGGGCGCGAATTCTCGACTATATCGCGAAGCATGAGGCGCACCATCGATGAGTATCCCTGCGGCCGTTTCAGGTACTGAGTCTCTTGCCCTCGCCGAGGAGCGCTTCGCGTGCGCTCGCGTGGTAATTGACGCTGATCCCTAATATTTGCGACCTGACGCTGGAGTTCAGGATGCGGATCATCCCGCAAGCGGGCGCGTCATGACGCGGCATCGTGGGAGAGCTCCGGGTAAGCATTTCGATAGTTGGGACTTCGCCGGACCGCCCCGGGGCGAAATCCGCCACCTCCTCCCCTGACTTGATGGCGTGCTGATAAGCACCCGGCGAAGCGGCCAGTCGAACTCGGACATTGCGTTGATCCCCTGCAGCAGGGCGTTTCCGGCGAATGTCTATGAAGCCTTGGGTTGCGCGGGAAGTCAGTAACTCTGCATTCCGTGATGCGTGAAGGCGATCACGTCTCAGTGGGCAAATCCATTCCCAATTGCGAGTTATAATCGACAGATTTTTGCTATTTGGTCACACCGCCACGTAGCAAATCGCGGTAACGGTGGTCTGCCATCCATTTTGCTCGCGCCAAGTGACTATCAAATGCACTGCGAGCGCGCGACGGTTCGCGATCCGGATCGATATGCAAAACGATCCGAGCAACCTCCTTCCAGTCGGCGCCGTCGGCCTCGGCATCGAGAAGCCGCAAATACGTGACCAGATGCCGTTCATCGTAGCTCGTGAGCACCGGATCAACCGGAGCTGAGTCGGCGACATCAGGATCGAGTAGCGGGGTCTGCATGAGTGCTATCAACTCCATTGATCGATTTTAGTGCTTGTTCGTAGGTATATGCACATAACCGCCACATTGTTATCAGGTCGAGCATAACATTACTTAGAACGAGTAGCTATCGGACGAGCTGCGTACGTCGCTTGTCGACTTTCCCGCTTAATATACCACGTAGCGCCAATATACGCGATTGCTTCCTATCCTGCGGATGGACATTCGCAAGGACGTTGGAGCAGACCCTTCGCTTGGCCCTAGGCTAAGTCAGGAAGCCGTTGCAGAACGTATGGGCGTCGATCGCGCCTTCATCAGGAGCATGGAGCGAGGCTGCAACCGACGGGGATCGGCCGTCCGTCTTCCTCGATCCGGAAATCGCCGAACACTTGCTCAATCAGTTCGTCCGCGCGGCCGCAGACCTCGAAGATGACATGCAGTTCGGAAAACGGCGTCCACTGCGCGATGTCGACGATGCGCCGCTTGAGCATCTCGGCAATGATGTTGAAGACGGCAATCCATGGTCCCGTTTGATTTGGTTCGAGATGATACCGCGGATGCGGGCGCAAGGGCTCAGCGCCGGAAAAAGTTCGCTACGGCCTCGAAGACCTCCATGCGCGACGGATGGCCGAGCGTCTTTGCGAAATCCTCATTCAGCAGATCGGCGGGTTACCCTGCCGCCTGCCGGCCCCGGTCGCGCCCTCGACGATGTTTTCCTGCTCCGCCTCATTGAGATCGTCGCGATCAGTGATCCAGGTCTGCAACAGCGCATCGCGTTCTCCCGGCGCGAGCGGCGTGGCATCGTCGGGCTCTTAGAGATCGCTCACGGCTCGTTCCATAAGGTCGCGCTCCTTGATCTGGTCGGGATATATGCCTCGATGCGCGCTTCAAAATTGGCATCGCTGGTCGCCTGGGCTTCCAGCTTCATGATGTGAGCGACACGGCCAAGGTCCCGCATGGCGATTTTGCGCGCGCGCACGGCATGCTGCAGAAAGCTGTTCGCTACGAGGGCACAGACGAGCCTGTAGTCGAGCGCCTTGGCCGGCGCGGCGCAGCGTTTTGAGCTGAATTGCGCCGGTTGCCTCCAAGCGCTCGAGCGCCTCGACGCTTAGTGGGCGGATTGGAGCCGGCCGGCGAATTGCACGCGGTCATGCCCAAGGCCTCGCCTATGGCCCGGATCCAACCTTTTGGCGGCATGCGGAACCGCTCGGCTGGTTTGAGCCAGTCTAGTCGTTCATCCAACCGCTGCGGGCGAGCGTCTTGACGTCATTTCTCATCTTCCAAACCGATTTCTTCGACCTTTCATCAGCCTATGACCTGATTTTGATTTATGAAATCAGGATACAATGACTCTTCATCAAGAAAGATAAGATCACAACTTGATTCTATGACCAAATGGCCAATTTTTTGTGTAAAAACAACAGCTTGGTGCGGTCAGTTAAAGCACAAATCGGGGTCATTCGCCTACGATGGCTGCCGATGACAGATGCCACGCCCACGGAGACCCAGCCTAGCGCGGCGGGTGAAATGCCGCGGCCGACCGCGCCCGAATATTTCGATGAGCCTTCGCGGGTTCGACCCCGAGGAACATGCGCGCGCATTTGCCAACCTAAGCCACGACGTATGTACACACTTTCAGCCGCTATATCGACTTCGGCCGCGCTTGACGGCATCACCATCGCCTCGACTACGCGCAAGCGCTCCTTCAGCTCAACCGCGGCTACGAGACCAAACACAAGCTCACCCCGTCGGAAGGCATCGTATGGGCGTCGCCATGACCCGGCCGTCATGCGCGACGGCACAGTTAAGAGCCACATGCTCTTGAATGCGGCGTCCTGCTTCTGCTCGAAGACGAGAACGAGTTCTACGAGCAAGCATTCCACACCCTGGCTAATGAATGCGCCATGTCGAAGTGACAGAACGCTTCAATGCGGCCTTCCGAGCCTGCCTCCTGCAGAGCAAGCACCCGAATGCACATGCGCAATACCGGTGGGAGATCATCAAGGCGTGTTGGGGCGAATATGCGGTGACGCAGATTCGCGGTCCTTTGGGCAGCGCCTAACCGACCGTTACGGGGAGACGTTCGTCACCGCACTTGGTGAGACGCGGCGCGCGAAAGCGCTAGTCAAGGCCTACCCGCTCCATGCGAATTTCGAACAGATCACGGCCGAGTCTATGACGAGCGGGCTCTCCTACGCGGCGGGCCCGTTATAATGTCTGTGCGGGTTCGATGTTGAGCGGCGCCATGATCTGAGGACTTCATCATAGGGAGCACAGCACTCGACGAGGACGCGCCGACGCGGTGCGCTTGCGGCAATCACTTGGCCCTATCCGGCTCGGTATCAGCGGAGCCGATGGAATGACGATGTTTGATGTTTTTCATGCGCCTTGGGCAGTCACTTCGATCCGGCCATGAATGGCCCCGAGATGCATCGACTGAAGAAGGTTAAGGAGCTTCCGTTCGGATGGGTGGTCGAATGCCAATACGTTTTGCCTTCTCGATTTCGGCTACCGCAGTTTCGCGCTCGTGTTGGGACGCAGACCTGGCAAAAGATTGAGCTGGAATACAGAAACCATCTGCCCGGTTCCAGTCTCATGGACTAGAACGTGACAAAGTCACTGCTTCAGCCTTAGCTGCCGCTCTGCGGCTTGCGATGGTCGCGCTGAATTTTGACTTGTCATGTTTCTATTATGGCTCCAAAGGCCGCCGGCCTCGCGTACTCTTCGGCTTATGCATTTTATGAATTATCGTGAGGAGAGCATCCACGGGCCTCGCGGGATCGCGCGAAGATTTCGAAGCCGCCCCACCCTTTGATCCACGGCTCCGTGACCGTGTCACCTCCGGGCTCCAGCATTTCCCGCTGCGCCTCTGAACGCGCGAACTCGCGATACGCGATCCTTTCGGCGGCTTGTCTAAGGAGGGTTGGGTTTTTCCCGATCTTCGCGAGTCCGGCTTGCGTCAAAGCCCCCGTTCAGCCAATTCTTTGATTCGTCGGTGTCATTCGGCCTGCAATATTGCCCCCTAAGCCAGGGGATCAGTGTCCAAAATTGCCTCCCTTTAGACTGATCTCTTGCTGCCTGCTTTTGAATGAAAGCACGTGGTCGGGATGCTGGTCGTGGAGACGATTGCGCGGATACGGCGCGAGCACTTCATCAAGGGCAAGACGATCAAGGAGATCGCCACGTGACCTGAAGGTGTCGCGGAACACGGTCCGCCAGGTATTGAGGTCGGGAGAGAGCTCCTTCTAGTACGAGCGGCAAGTGCAGCCGCGGCCAAAGCTGGGATAATGGGCAGGAGAGCTTGACGGTGCTTGCGGTGAATGCGGCCAAACCGGCTCGTGAACAGCTGACCTTGATCCGATCTTCGAGGAGCTGCGCGGGCGCGGCTACGACGGCGGTTACGATGCCGTGCGGCGTTACGCCCGGTGGTGGAGCAAGGAGCGCGGGCGATCAACCGCTGCGCCTCCGCTGAGCTTTGCGCCGTCGAAGCGTGCCAACTCGACTGGTGTCACGAGGTGGCCTTGCTGAACGGCACGACGGTGATGGTGAAGGCCGCCCATCTCCGGCTCTGTCATAGCCGCATGCTGTTCGTGCGGGCTTCTCCGCGGGAGACGCGGGAGACGGTGTTCGACGCCCATGACCAGGCGTTCGCCCGTTCAAGGGCACCTGCAGTCGCGGCATCTACGGCAATATGAAGGCCGCGGTGGAGGCGATCTTTGGCAGCAAAGATCGCTGCTACAATCGCCGCTTGCTGCAGATGTGTAGCCATTAGCTGGTCGAGCCGGATGCCTGCACGCCGGCCCGGGCTGGAAGAAGGGACAGAACCAGGTCGGCTGGTTCGGGCTGGACGATCGCTGAGCGACCATCCGGCCCATCGCAAGTGTGCCGCTGCCGCCTATGGTGAGCGAAGCAGGCGATCTTGGCAAAGCTGATAGCCGAGCGCGGCGGCCTAGGAGTTGCCCTCGTTCTCGGCCTAGACGGCAAGCGGCCACATGGGCCGCTTCTCGTTTGAAATTGCGGCAGGTTCGTCAGCTTTCGGACAGCCAGCCCGAATACAAGACCGTTGAAGTTAGCGGCGCGTGCTAGAATAGCGCTTGACCAGGACGGAGAAAGCGCAGCGTCACGTCGCTGCTAACTTCAATTGCAGCGCGGGCGCCGTAGGGACAGCGTCGATTACGCAACAAACGCCGCTGAGTCGCGTCCGCGCTGCTTCCAGTCGCTGGACTGGGTCCCCAGGCCACTGGTGCCGTCAAGATCTGTCAGCCAATGACACGAATGGCCATGATGGTGTTTTTCATGCTCGTCGGACGGCTTGGGAGGTGGTGTGGCTCGTCAGCCTCTTCAAAGCTGGCCCTGATAGTTGTGAATTTTTCGGGTGATCTGAGGAGGTGAGTGTGGACAAATCCAACATAACAGCTTGGTCGCAGGTGTCGCAGCCAATCGTGCAGGATGAGCAGACGGGACAGCCCGAGCAGATGGTGTCTTTCGAACAAGGAGTGCGCCCGTTCCTCTCCGATGATCTCCGTGCGGAGTATCGCCATCTGTCTGATGAGGATCGGCGTTTGATCGAGAATGCAATTCGTGCCGCCTTTGTGAAGGGGGAGGTGGACTTGGCATCCGGAGGCCGGTACGCCAACAATCTTGCCAGCTTCGCGGACAGTCTCGGAGCTAAGGGTCTATCGATGGTTGGCCTCAATACCAAAGAGCTGGAGGCTGAAAGAAAGGCCGGACACAATCGCGGCACGTATTTACCTGCAGCGTTGAGATACCTTAGTAAGTTTCGTGATCCCGATGCATCTGCAGAAGCAGCGAGCTCACGGAAGCCTCGGGGTCGGCCAAAAATCAAAAATTTCGGAAATGAGCAGCTTATGGGCGGCCCTCCACCAAAACGTCGGCGACTGCTGGATGACGAGCCCCCTCATTTGAAGGTCTCGGTCGATCCAGGGGAGCTTCGCAGACCGGAAGAGCGGCTGCATGAGGAGCTTCAGCCACAGCGCCATGCTGAGCCCGGGCCGTTGGCGCTGGTCGATCCAGATCACTTCATTTTCGATCCAGTGCAATTCCCTCCAGCTGAACTTCGGCAGGTGCTAGATGAGGAACCCGCCGGGGCGCCATTCTTTAATGTCGATCCAGAGCACTTCACGCTCGATTCAGTTCAATTCTCTCCAGGTGAGCTTCAGCGATTGCTGGATGATGAACCCACGCGTTTCGAACAGCAAGTGCGCCCGAGCTCACGGCAGCCTCAGAGTTCGCCCGACATCATAGATTTTCGGAATGAGCAGCTCATCGACGGCCCTTCAGCACAAGTTCGGCGACTGCTGGATGATGAGCACGCTCAGGTGACGGTCTCGGTCGATCCAGGGGAGCTTCGGGAATTGGAAGAGCAGCTTCGTGAGGAGCTTCAGCAACAGCGCGGTGCCGAGCCCGGGCCGTTGGCGCTGATCGATCCAGAGCACCTCACCTTCGATGCAGTGCAATTCCCTCCAGCTGAGTTTCGGCATTGCTAGATGATGAACCCGCCATGGCGCCATTCTTCAATGTCGATCCAGAGCACTTCACGTTCGATCCAGTTCAATTGCCTCCAAGTGAGCATCGGCGATTGCTGAATGATGAACCCGTGCCTAATGAAGCGGGTCCGCTGATACCCTTGTCGTTTTATGCACCCCCGGGCTGGCAACACGGGGACCAGTGGGCGCCGGAAGACCTCAAAGAAGGCATGCGCTTACACAACGTGCTGCCAAGTGTGCTTGAGCCAGAGAAAACTCTAACTCTCCGGGGCGTGAACTACACGGCCACTATTGGGCCGCCAGGCCTGGAGCACGAGATTTTTCTCCGCAGGACAATTTGACCAGTTTTGCCTGGCATAGCCTGCAGTCCTTCTCCGGGGGAGAACTTGGCGGCCCCGTGCGTTACATAACCCAAGCCTGGGAGCGAGGTGGTCAGCTTTGCTGATGAAAGGGCTCGTGAAAGCAGGCCCGGCGTGCCCTCTCGTCGAGCAGGCTGTCAAGCTGGTCGCGGATGCGGGAAGCTGCAATCGCGCCAGCATGGCGTCGAGCCGATCGTTCGGTGCTTCGGTTATCTTCTTTGCGCGGACCGTCAGAAGCTCCCTGCAAAGCTGCTTCGTATTCGGTAAGAGGACCAAACAAGGGATTGGTTGAGACGACCGCGGCAGCGTCGCTGCCGTAGTCGCCGGTCCGCAGACCTAGCGAATTGCGCCGGTAACATCGATCGTCCCGCTAACGCCCTGCCCTCGTTGCTGCCGACCCTGAGCAGTTGGCTGACCGCGCAAAGACTCACCTTTTCGAGGACGACAGAACATCAGTTTTCCGAGTTGAAATTGCTCAAGTTCGACGTGTCATCCGGCCTGGATCCGCGCCTGCAGCTCGCGTTGGCCAATTATTAGATTGGTACGCGAGGCTCCTCTTCGGTGCGTCGGTCCATCGAAATTACCGCCTGCAATGCGATCTTCTGCTCGCTCTCCTTCGTGTCGGTACCCAGTTCGACTGCGTCCATATCGCCGCCATCATGAACCGAATATCGGAACGTTGCGGAAAAAATGGACCATCGTAGTCAACGTCAAAACGAATACGACACCTCTTTGTCAGCCTTGGCGATCTTCGGCCGAACGACAGCATCCCCACTCCCCCACTGGAGCGCAGAATCTAGGTTTTCTATCTCGAAATCGAGCGTGGAATAGCCGTCGATTTCCGGATCGAACGTCTCCAAGGGATTTGATCGCAGCTTCGATATCAATCTTGAGTTCGGATTCCTCCCCGGGCGCGAGCAGCGCCATGCAACGCGCGACGACGAATGCCGCATCTCCATTGAAGTAGTCTGGGGCCGCCGCGACATCGCAGACCACTATCAGCAGCTCAGATTGGCCGGCATAGTCCTGCCAATCGCGATCGGGGCTGACGACCAGCAGTAGCCTCGCATTGCGTGCCGTCCAGGCTTCGTGTGGAGAGCAGCGCGAGCGCGTCGGGGAATTCGTTCTTCTTGGCTTCGCGGGAAGAGAAAGGCGCCAGCGGGATTACCACGACATGGGCCGCACCTTATCAGATACGCGGGGCGCCCAGTTAACCGACGAGGCGCGTGATAGCTTCGGGCGCGTCGATGAACGCATAGGGATTGAAGAACTGGCGGCGCCACAGGAAATTCCGGTCGACCTCGTTGAGCGCGGCCTCGTCGCACACCTGCGCCCAACGTTCCTTGATGGTCTTAATTTGCGCGGTCGCGATAAGGATCGCTTCCCCCTCATTAAGCAGGAACAAGGGCGCGGCTTTCAGGCAGAGCGCGATTTGGCTCGCACGCTCCTGTCCCATGATCAACATGGCCTGCGATGCCTCCCCGCCCGTCCGATTCTGCGGACAGATGTCATAGGCGGGCGTAAGCGTAAGCTCCGCACCATTCCAGAACGCGGCGTGGTTTCGGGCGTGGTCGTCAGTGTTGCCGGACAGGATGTTGAACACGAGCCTGCCAAAGAGTTCCTTCAAGGTCTCTTTGGGCGACGTGAAGCGGTGACGAATGACGGTCGCAAGCTGCTCGTAGCTCGCGTAGCGGGCCATCATTTCGTCAAGCTCGAGCAGCGTGAGCGCCGAGACCATTGACTTGCGGCGCCACCCTTCCTGGGCTTTTTCATGGTCGAAGCGCTCGATAAGCAGCACATCCTTTCCAGCGGCGCGTTTGAGGGCCACGGGTGCGGCGGAGAGACCGATGATGGACGCAAGGCGCATGGCGACGAATTCGGCTTTCACCATGCCGAAGAGGTCGTTCTGGGACGAGAACTTCGCCACGAATTTCTTGTTGCCGGACGTGATCATGGCTTTTGGCCGCGCGCCACCGATGGAGCTCCCGTGGAGAAGCGCACGGTCGAGTTCGGCCGTCAGCGGCACACCTTTTTCAACCAGCGTTGCCGCATTCAGGAGTTCATCAAGCGACACTTCCGCGCCCTCGCGCGGTACATAGTTCGACGCAGACGCTTGAAAGTCGAGCGCGCCGATACGGTCCGATCCGGACTCCAGGAGATAGGTCAGTTCGTCAAGGCTCCCGGGATCAACATCTTTTCCGCCTGAGCCGAATTTGCGATTGATGATGATGCGGCGGCCCCACGCGTCGGGTGCCGCGTCGCGAATGCAGTTGGGCATGTTGAGCCCGTTCAGGAGCGGAAGGACGCCCCTGCGGAGCGGCAATTCCGGCTCATAAAGCGAGATGGCATTGTTCCGGCGCAGATAGCTCTGCCCGTAATTGTAGACGAGTTGCTTGCCGCTCGCGGACAGGAGACCCGCGACGACAGGTTGCGTGCTGTCCGGCAACCAAACCCAGACATAGGCTTGGGTATGTTTTTGCTCAGAAGTCATCATTGGGCTCGGTTCGCTGGCTGCGGATTGCCTTGGGAAGTAAGGCCATTACTTCGCGGTTGGATTCGACCTCGCGCGACATCGTCGCCGGGCCGGCATCGAACAGGCGCACGCCGACAATTGCCGCGGCCTCGAACACGGCACCAATGGCGCAGCCGGTATCGCCTGCCTCGATGCGTTGTATGAGGCCACGCGAGACCCCTGCCCGTTCCGCCAAGGCAGCAACCGTCATGTGGCGGTCAATGCGCCCCCGGCGGATGAGCTGCCCCAACCGGATCGCGGCATCCGCAGCATAGGGTGAGACAGGACGGTTGGTCTTGGGCACGTCTGCTCCATACATAGGTCATAAAGCAAGCTTATGATCCATTTATAAGGCTATCTGGAACCGATGTCAAATTAACGATCCATAAATAGATCATTTCAACCCTTGGTGATCTATTTATAACCCACTCGACTGGGGAGCCCTCCTGCCTCACGACGGGCGCGCTCTTGATCGAGCGTAAGCAGGGCCTGAAGCGCTCGCACCATCGTTTAAGTTGCAGGCACGGCGGCGCCGTGTCCGCCCCCAGGGCGCGAACTGGCATTGCCCGTCCGAGCCGCGGCATCGAAGTCAGCGATGGTGTGCGATCTCAAATAATGAGCGAAGGCGGCCGGGAACAAGAGCGCCCCGGGTGCCCCGCCTTTGCCTCAGCTGAGGCGACCGCAAATTCCAGCAGCTTCTTGATCCGTGCGCCCTTCCCATGAACATTGCGATAGGCGTCACTCAAAAATCCTTCGATCTCGGTCAAGGCAATCTTAAGCACGGGTACGGCGTCGTCTTCCGCGAAGGATTTCAGCGCCGAGCGCAAGAGCCGTTCCGCTGCCATTCCGCATAGCTGAAGAGGCGTCCGTGAATGAACTCGATGTCCAACGTTGCCTCTGCCGTTGATCAAACGATGCTCCGAGCGGATGCGCCGTTCTGGTCATAGAGTGGGAGCAACACTCAGCCAGACGATCCGATACAGTTCATCGCTGCTCTCGCCCCACGCGCGCGTCCTTATTAGCGAGCTTCGATTACACCCTTTCTTCCAACGTTGCCATTGACGCGCATCTCTCCCACGCGCGATCAATTTCTGCACTGCGCACATTTGATCACGATTCCAAGCCTACAACCTAACGCAGCGTGAGCTTCAAGCTGTCTCTTTTGAGTTAGTGTTGCGCTGCCGTTACAGCAATCTCCGATGACGTTGCTAAGACGCGCGCGGCCTGGGGGCCATCTAAAGGAAGAAACTGGAAATGAAGAACTTATTGCTTGTGACTTGCAGCATCCTAGCGCTTGGCGCGGTTGCACCCGCATTCGGCGCGGATCTCGCTGCGCAGCCTGTCTATAAGGCTCCGCCGCCGCCACCGCCGCAGGTCGCGGCCGCGATCTACGACTGGAGCGGTTTGTACATCGGTATTAACGGCGGTTGGGGCTTTAGCGACGCAACAGGTGGCACTGTGGGTGGCCAGATCGGCTATCGCCAGCAGATGGGCCAGGCGGTGTTTGGTATCGAAGGTCAGGGCAACTGGGCTGATTTCAGCGGCTCCAATGTCAGCACTACCTTCCCGCTCAATACCAATCGCAGCACGACCGACGCGTTCGGCCTGATCACCGGCCTGATCGGCTACACCTCCAATAACGTTCTGCTTTACGCCAAGGGCGGTGCTGCGGTCATGAGCAACGCCTATCAGGTCACCTCAACCCTGACCGGCGCGCAGGTGGCGAGCATCGACAATACGCGTTTGGGCGCAGCGGTCGGCGCTGGTGTGGAGGTCGGATTTGCGCCGAACTGGTCGGTCGGCATCGAATACAACCACCTG
The DNA here is from genome assembly GCF_013114825.1 of Bradyrhizobium australiense. Classification (GTDB taxonomy): domain Bacteria; phylum Pseudomonadota; class Alphaproteobacteria; order Rhizobiales; family Xanthobacteraceae; genus Bradyrhizobium; species Bradyrhizobium australiense. The sequence continues at coordinate 175,319 of NZ_JAAVLX010000012.1, forward strand.
TTCATGCCGGATGCCAACGTGAGCTTCGCCACGGCCGCTGGTGGGCCCCCCCGCGGTCCCGATAATGGCGGTCAGCCGGCGGTGGTCGCGACCGATCGCATCCGCCAGGATTTCGATCTCCTGACCTTGCGGCTCAATTACAAGTTTAGCCCGCCGGTTCTCAAATACTGATCACTTAGCATTCAAACAACAGCGGATCGAAAGCCCCGGCCCTCAGGCCGGGGCTTTTTTACGGTCACCTAACCGCATTCTGTATTTTCCGGTTATACGCAAGGATTCTGCCTGCAAGTCGTATGGGTTGAGTATGTTTCAAGGTGATCACCACCAACCTCGAACGGCTAAATGGCATCGCGAACCTGACACGGCCCGGCACAATGGTGATGCATGATCAGGGGATGAGCACGCAGACGTCCGGAAAGTCGGTCTAAGAGCGCCTCCCGTGCTTCCGCGGATATTCGACCCACGCCTTTCCATTCTGAGGTCCGCAAGGTTCAGCTTACGAATCTCACGTTTGGGAGCGCCGGATCGGCTTCAGCCGCTCACACGATCCATTGCTAAGAGGATGGTGCCGCTTGTGCTCGACGCGTGCGTATTCTGCGGCCGCCGATTGCGCAGAACGCTCGTTCAACTGTCATTGGTCCTTGACCTCGGGTTCAACGCGCGGAGACACGGCAAGAGGAACCCGCTTGTGTCTCTGGACGATTCAGGCCCAAACCGAGCCACTGTTTGCCTACGTCAACAGCCCTGTCGTCCGTCTTCATAGCCTTTTGGACTTGGTGCTAGCAGACGCTTTGTCATAGCTGCGCTTTTATCAGCAGCTGGTAGGGCACTTGCTTTCGTGTCCCCGCTCCCATCCTGCTCCGCCTTTGCGACTTTATGCGTCGCAGACACCCGAATGCCTGCGCCTTGTTCCTTCATTCAAAGAACGCGCAATGTCCACTGCGTGGAAGAACCATGCTATCTGCCTACAGAGGGTCGCGGCGTTGCCTCGGTACGTGTGGGCAATTTCGGATACTCAATGTTAGGCAGCTGACCAGTCAGCGAATTCAGAAACGCAACAATATCGTTCTTTTCCTTATCGCTAAGCTCGATGCCGAGCTGAGTTTCACCCATCACACCAACCGCTTCCTTAAGGCTCCAAACCTGGCCTGAATGGAAGTATGGAGCCCGCAACGCGACATTGCGCAACGGCGCGGCGCGGAAAGCGTACTCATCGCTGGCCGCCTTAGTGACCGCGTATCGGCCCTTGTCGGAGGCCGGAAGCAGTTTTGCGCTCGGCCTTTCGATCACGCCGAACGAGAAGTAACCCTGTCCGCCGACGTTGATTCCGTTGTGACAAGAGGAGCACCCCGTCTCCATGAAGAGCTTCAATCCTGCCTTCTGCTGATCATTGAGAGCAGTCGTATCGCCTTCAAGGTACTGATCGAAAGGAGCAGCGGGTGTAATCAGAGTCGCTTCAAAAGCCTCGATCGCCTTCGCGAAGTTGTCAAAGGTCACCGGCGACGCCTCGTTCGGGAACGCCTTCTTGAACATAACCACATAGTCATTCATCGAATTCAACGTATCGAGCACATGATCTGGGGTCGCGTTCATTTCGACACGCGCCTGCACGGGCCCCTTAGCTTGCGCCTTGAGGTCTGCGGCACGTCCATCCCAGAACTGCGCCAGATTGAATACCGCGTTATAAACAGTTGGCGCCCGACGTGGACCCTGCTGCCAGCCGTGCCCGACCGAGGTCGGACCGGCATCGACACCGCCGGTACCAAGATTATGGCAGCTATTGCAGCTGATGATCCCGCTGGCCGACAGCCGCGGATCGAAGAACAGCATCTTGCCGAGTTCGATCTTTTCGTGGGTGACCGGATTGTCCTTCACAGCAGGCATGATCGAGGGAATCGGTTTGAAAATCTGCCTAGCAGCTCTCATCCAATCATCTTCGGAGCTAGCCTGTGATGAGGCCAACATTGCAACGGCCGCAACGGATAGCTTGCGTACAAGGTGAAGCTCCCACGCTAACTTTTTCACAATACCTCTCATCGACACCAAACAGGTCGGCATCGTCCCTGCTTATGTCACGCACTCACACTTGCCCGTGATGGCTGCATCTACTAGCAACCGCCGTGCCAGTGGCGCTCGGCAAAGCTAAACTGCTGATTTAACTTTCAAAGCAATTGCGACCAGCGGATAATGTTAGGTGTCTTGAATCTGACAGAAGCCGTGCGGTCCCAGAAATGCGACAGCCCACGAACCAGCGGCGGCCCATTCGTGGGCGATGGCGCAGGGCCTTTTGTCATTATATCGATGCGTCATCCAGCTCGCTGCTATTCTCAACGAGATTGGATCGTCATGCCATCGAGAATCCTGCGAGCGGACGCCACACGTTCAGGCCAGTTAGCATCCAGTTGCCAGCGCTGGCACCGCCGAGAATTCAATGAGATTGAGGCGAAGCGCCTTTACGATTGCCTGGGTGCGATTCGTCGTACCCAGTTTGCGCATCACGTTCTTAAGATGAAAATTGACTGTATTCTCGCTAACCTTCAGAATCTTCCCAATTTCCCAAGACGATTTTCCCTCTGCCACCCAGCGCAGGCAGTCTTTTTCGCGCTCAGACAGGGTAAGTTTCCCGTTGCAGCTGCTATCCGAGGGCCGCGCGATCTCCGCAAACGCAAGATGAAAGTTCAGGGCCAGTGTGCTGAGGTGACTCATACGATCTTGAGGATCGGCCTCGTCGAATGGAGATGCAAAAGATACCACCGATATTCGGCCCAATGCCCCAAACAATGGCACGCTCATGCCATGCTTCAGACCTGCCTCTTTGGCCTCGTCTAATACGCGCTTCTCGCCGGATTGCAATTGATATCGCTTGGCGAGTTCGTCCCAAACAAACGGCCCTGGAAGCATTGGTGTCCGCCGGACCACCGGGTCGATGACATGGTAGTTGCGTTCAAAGTACCGGCGGCACCAGTCAGGCGGGAAGTTCACGGTCACCGCGGGCGGTAGATACTCCGGCAGACGAGGCGGCTCCGCGAACGTGAGTGCTCCGTAAGCGACTTCACTGAAGCCCTCCTCGCTCGCACAGTTCACAAGAAGATCGAACAGCGCTTTAATGGAGCGCGTTTGCTTCGCGCATTCGATGAAGCTGAATAAGTCCATGTGACGACTCACGAGGGCAGCCAAGAGGCCGCTATTACGCTGTTCGATTGAGTATTTTAGGCGGAGTCTAGTTTTATTCCGCTCAGCGAAGCCATTGCTCCGCTCTTCATCCAGCCTGAACACTCGCGCGCTGCGGCAAATGCTATTCCCGAATTCGTTGAACTCTCCCAGCAGACTCCCAGAAGGGACAGGTCAATCGAAACCGTCAGCTGCAGCGCCACTCTCACTTAAGTTAGAACAGCACACCATAACCGTGGCACTGGTAGCTCCACTTCATGTCGCCAGAGGGCTCGCCAACGACGCGGTGGGTATCGCATTCGATGCAGCCGTCGAGGGTGATCTCCAAGTCGCACTTGGCCTTACCGCTCGAAGCGACGTGCGGGGCCGGCTTTTACGAGCGTAAGCAGCTGCGGTGACGGCATTGTGCGCGCGGACCCCGCATGGGAACGACCGAGATCGATGTGATTGCGGTTGTAGAACAGCTTCTCTTCGAGGCTCACTGAGGGCTCGACATGCATTTTTCAGTCTCCGTAGTTGGTATCCACGATTAGAGCGCACGGCTTCAGTCTCTAGCTTATGCATGATCTCATTCGAAAACCGGTGGCCAGTTTTCCGGATCGTGCAGCGGGCAATGGGCGCGGGCGAATATACGCCGCGCTTGGGCCGAAACGCCTTCATGTCCAACTTGGCCCTAGGTAGCACGGAGGCATGCCGGCTATACCGGCGCCGACCACGATCGCGCCGAACCTTACCTCGATCGTGACAGCTTCCTCTTGCTCGCGATCTGAATGCACGAATACGGCCGCAGACGCGCGCGAAGGCGGCCATCGGCGCTGCCAGCAGCCGGTTCGCGTCACTACCAACATGGGCGAGTTCGAAGATCGGCGCGTTCTTCTCGATGCTAATGGCGACGATCAGGTCGGCGCCCTTAACGCCGACCCAATGCAGGATCGCGCCGGAAAAGCCGGCCGCGATAAAGAGCTTTGGCCGGATGATCTTGCCGGTGTGACCGATCTGCCGGGCGGAGGTGACCCAGCCCTTCTGCGCCAGCGGACCTGAGCAGCCATATTCGACGCGAAGGACAGCGGCGAACTGGCGCACCATTTGAAACTTTTTGGCCGATCGGAGCCCAAGACCCTCGGCGACCACGACATCGGCATACGCGAAATTGCCGTTTGCGGAATCGCAGTCCGGCACGAATGAAGTGCTGCTCCGCCTTGGTGGTGGGTGCGCCGAGATCCGGGGCCCCCGTCTTGGCGACGTAGGTGAGCTGCAGCAGGCCGGGCCGCTTGGGTATGCTGGGCTCGACCTTAGCGGTGTCGCCATCGATCGTCTGCTTGCCAGTGAAGATGACATCAGCGGGGCCATACTCTCTCCCTGTTGCGGATGCGGTCGCTAACGCATAGCTGCTCGCCAGTGTGCCGTCCTGGCGAATACGCGATCATGACCACACGATGTGGTCGGCGCCGAAGGTCAGTACCTTGCGTAGGGCTCGGCGGCCATCGATGAGCACGGTTATCTCGCCGCCGCACTCGGCGCTTAGCTCCGGCACTGCTCGCAGCGCGAACAGATCGTAGATGTTGATGATCGGCCTCCCGGTGGCGCATGGAGTCGTTGGCCACGGCGCGCACGCGTATCTGAGCGAAATTGGAGGCCTGCTTAATGCAGACAATACCGTGCATGCGGTACTCCACAAGTTCCGAGAACCTGGGATGAGAACAGCAAGGCTCGTACCAAGTTGCGGCGCTCGCGAGAATCAGGCGTGAAGACAACTTCTTGGGAGAATTGGCGATCGATTGGGCACGATAGGCGATCAGACGCAATTACGACATGGCGCAAATGCGACATCGCCGCTTGCAGCAGCCGCGACATTAGTTGATGTAGATCAAGAAGACCGCGGGCTACGATGCGATACGTTCTTCCCTAATCTGCGTGAGAGCGGGGTGCGTAACACAAGGTGAGCGGCCGCAGCGTTCACGAGGACCAAAGCCCTTTCCCCACTCGCCCTGGACAACGCTTCGCATCGCCAGGAGCAGGTGGAGATGTCGGATCGTACTCGACGTCGAGCAGCCAAGAAGTGCTGATCTGATGAAGTTTGCCGACGGTTTAGCGAGTGCGCTTTGAATTTCCGCCACCAACGATAGAACATCCTGTGATCGTTAGGGCTTAGCTTAGCCCCGACTCCCCGCGGCATCCTATTGCGACTTGCAACACGTTGCGACCCCAGTCAACTACCAACGCTAGTAATTGATCGAGATGACAGAAGCATGTGGCATGCAAGATCAATCACAATCTTTTCTCGCCAACGGCTCTGATCGATGCGCTGGCTCCTCACTTGCAGAAATGCTGCGCTATGAGATTTGCTCCAACCGCGAGCTCTCCTACCTCATGGAAGCTCATGATGCGCTCTCGGGCGCAATCGCCAAGCGGGCAGGCTTTAAAGGTCTGTGGGCGTCGGGCCTGTCAATTGCGTGCTCTCTCGGCTACCGCGATGCCAACGAAGCGTCATGGAACCAACTCGTCGACGTGGTCGAGCGCATCGTGGACTCGACGGAGCTGCCCGTGCTCGTTGATGGCGATGGCGGCTTCGGGAATTTCAACAATGGGCGCCTCTTGGCGCGCAAACTCCGTCAGCGTGGCGCTGCCGGGATTGCGCTGGAGGACAGCTGTTTTCCGAAGATGAACTCGTTTGTTGGCGATCGACATCCACTAGCCGATATCGACGAATTCTCCGGCCGTCTGCGGGCGGTGAAAGATAAAGTTGCGGACGAATCGGTTCTCGTGGCCCGAATCGAAGCGCTGATCGCCGGCCATGGTATGGACAAGGCAATTTTACGCGCTAACGCTTACGCGGCCGCGGGAGCCGACGCGATCCTCATTCACTCGCGTAAGAGCACCGCGGACGAATCCTCTCGTTCGCGAGTGCCTGGCAGAACTGCCTACCTGTCATAATTGTTCCAACGAAATACTATCGAACACCCGTCTCTAAATTTCGGGATGCCAGCATCTCCACAGTGATCTGGCCCAACCACTCCATGCGAGCAGCAATAGCGGCAATGCGGCACGTCTGCGCTCGCATTATCGCCGAGGAAGGGATCGCCGGCATTGAGCCAGACATCGCGACACTCGATGAGGTTTTCGATTGTTGAGGTACGACGAACTCACCCGTGCGGAAGCGCGATATCTCCACCCCCCTTGAGGCAATAATTTGTCATCCACACAACACGATACTCGTTTCTCGAAGGACTGCTGCCATGCGAACGCCTGCCCTATCGTCACGCTCCACTGCAATCGCGAACGAGGCACTTGTTTGCCCTCCTGGCATTGGACGTACCATCAAATGGCGCCCCAGCTCTTACTCGGCCAGACCTGTGCATGCTGCCGTATCTCGGCCCGACCTCTTATCTCCATGGCCACCTAGTCCCCAAAAAAGAGCTATTATCTTATTTCTCTCTCGGAGAAAGGCCGAAACGGACGATGATCCGTCTTTTTTGATTCGCCGCAATTAATCGCAACGTCAACCGCTACACTGACACGCTCGGTCTGATAGAGTTGCGACATGCGCTTTATCGCAAAATTTCTGCCGAGACCGCTCAACCCTGGTCGGCAGAAGAAATCGTGGTGACGAGCGGCGCCAAACAGGCGCTCTTCAATGTGGCCATGGTTATTCTGAATCCGGGCGACGAAGTGCTGATCCCCGCCCCCTACTGGACTGCTAGTAGCAAGCCGATCATCACCATCAAGACCGATTGAATGTTCAGTGTGTAGTAGTTGGGGGTGAGCAGCAACCAGATGTGAAAGGCGACTAATGCTAGGCTGGCAATCCCTGCCGATAGCACCGCCGCCCGCGGCCAGCACACTGTCCAGAGGCGCCGGTTCACAAGGAAGCTGAGAATCCAGCCCAGCGCCATGGTAAGCGTGACGTTCGCCATGCGAAGCACGGCGATGTCGCCACCCGCCCACTGATACGGCCAGTCAAAGACGAAGCCGAAAAGGGACGGTGGAATATTGATTGCGTAGGAGAACGGGTTCGCGATGACGTTGAGGTAGAAACCTTCGTCGGCGAGATTGAGACCGTGACTGCTGTAGTATAGCAGCCAAATGAAAAGGATTGCTGTGGTTACGGCGGACAGAACGAGCAAAGTCCGATCCAGCAAAACTGACAACGTGCTTCCGTTGGCAAAGTGGTTATCTCTTGACATAGGCCCCTTCCGCTAGCCTCGTAGAGGAGGCCCATCCCAATGGATATCAGTCTCGAGCGAACTTCTAATTGACCTGAGCCCTGCAATCTCCTCCAAGAATTGGTAGAGAATAACCTTGTGCAGCGAGACCGATACGGCTTGGGCGATGGCGGTGCTCCGATGAATGGCATCAGGCCGATGCTCGCCCTCAACGTCGGCATCAGCCTGTTGGCGCGCATCCTTGCTTTCGAATTCACTGGCTGGCGCGGCCCTGATTTTGGGGACCGCTTAATCGTCAAAAGTACGGTTCTCGTGAGGAGGGATAGAAGATGTCCGGAAATAAGCAGCAACCAGCTGGCAACCTATCCGACTGTATCGGGGCGAGACTCGGGCCTTCGAAGCGGTCGACGAGATAGGTGGAACCGGTCCTCTTTCTGCCCTACCTCATCTGTGACGACAGCATAACTCACTCCCTCAGGCACTTGGACAAATGGCGATCGATGTTGCTTCCGTCACCACTGCCGTACCGGGACCAAGCTAATCTGTCAGTGACTCCCGCAATCGCGCTCCCATCAGGGCCGGAAAGACCGGCTGCCGGCGCACCTGCTCCTCGCTATCGGCCGTGACTTGATCGGGCGTTCCAATTTCCTCACGCTGACAAGTCAGGGCGGACCGTTATTTCACACGCCCTTCGTGTCGTTGATGGGCAGACCCTGCTGATGTCTGGAACACGCCAAACTGTTTGAAGCGCGACATTGCGCTCATAAAAAGCCGTCGGCCTGCCGCGCGTGACGCTGGCCCGAATCCTGCTTTGTCCTCTGTCCAAGACAACAAACAGGAGGACGCTATGCCACGCGACAACCTGCTTCTCATTGTCTTCGACCACGTGAGAATTTGCGCGTCTCTTTACTGCAATCTTCATTGTGCACACTGCTATGTTCCCGAAGAATATCGAGATCAATACAAGAGGCTCATGGAGCCATCGCAGTTTTCTCTAGAAGAGATGATGACTCTTATCTGCAGATATTGCCTGAGGAAAGTCTCAGTGCCGGGTGGTGAGACGCCTTTCAACATCGTACTTCTAGGCGTAGTCGCGATAGTACATGCGAGCAAACAAGGCCTCCAGGTCCAATTGAACCCAGGAGGGCTCGGTCAGGTTCCAATTGCGGATGTCATCTCGATCTTCGACGATCGCGAGAGGCTCACATTCCAATTCCGCATTGATGGTGCAAACAGGGAAACCGACCGCTTCCGCGGCAGGCCGGGCGTTTACGCCTCCGTACTCCGCCAGATGTTTGGGGCAGTCAACGGCGGGGCGTTGGTGCGGGCTAGGATGACTGTCAATCGGCACAACCTCAGTGAGTCGCTGGACGCTTATCTGCTGCTCTCATCAATTGGCATCGATGCCTTCAGGATAAAGCCGATGTTCGCCTCCAGGCGTCGCATTCGACAACTCGGATGCTCTTTTGCCGCGCTACCATCGTTGCTGCCACCTTTGCCTCGAGCCCGATCTTCCTACAATGGCCGCCTGCCAGACCGCCGCCCGCTTGCGGAGCGAGGTAAGAGCTGCAACTCACCCGGCCTTGGTAAAGAGCTTCCGATCAACATCACGCGTTGTGCAGAGCAGCCTCACGTTTCCTTGGCAGATGCGGCGTGAGATGGGGGCGATCGAAGATCAGATGCAGGACGAGCGTCTCACGGTCCGGCGACGCGATCTGCTCTCGCTGATTGGCACGGTAGCCGGCAGTGCCGCAATGTATCACGCGATGACGGCGCTCGGTTTTGCCTCTGAATCTCGTTACACAGGCCCGATCCGGCTGGACGGTGATGTCAAAGGCGCCTCCGTGCTCATTCTTGGTGCAGGCCTCGCCGGCATGACGGCGGCGCTGGAGCTGCGCAAGGCCGGCTACAAGGTTCTGGTGCTGGAGTTCAACGACCGCCCCGGCGGGCGAAACTGGACGCTCCGCGGCGGCGATACTTTCGTCGAACTCGGCGGCTTCAAGCAGACCTGCGCCTTTGAGGACGGCCTTCATCTCGATCCGGGGCCGTGGCGGATTCCCTATCATCACCGCGCGCTGTTGGATTATTGCAAGCGGCTTAGGGTTGCACTCGAGCCCTTCATCCAGCTCAATCACAACGCGTATCTACACGCCTCGCCCGCCTTCGGCGGGGTGCCGCAGCGGATCCGCGCAGTGAAGGCCGATTTCCAGGGCCAGATTTCGGAACTGCTTGCGAAAGTCGCAACCCAAGGCAGATTGGATGAGGGTGTCTCCAAAGAGGACAAGGAAATCCTGCTGCTTGCGCTGAAATCCTGGGGCGCCCTCGATCGCGACTACAAATATAAAGCGAGCCTGATTGCCTCCGAGTATCGCGGCTATGCCAAGCCGCCCGGCGGTGGGCTGTCCGCTGCTCCCATGCCGAGCGAGCCGCTAGCGCTCTCGGATATCCTCAAGTCGCAGCTGTGGCGCCATTTTTGGCATTTCACTAACTACGAATTGCAGACCACGATGTTCCAGCCGGTCGGCGGGATGGACATGATCGGCAAGGCCTTCGCGCGAGAGGTCGGCGATCTCATCCGCTATGATGCAAAGGTCACGGAAATCTGGCAGAACGATAGCGGCGTCACTGTGACCTATGTGGACGCCAAAAATCCCACGCAGCCCCAAAAGGTCACTGCCGATTGGTGCCTGTGCACGATCCCGTTGTCGATCCTGAGCCAGTTGCCGATCAATGTCGGCGCCGCGATGAAGCAGGCGATAGATGCCGTGCCTTATGCGGCATCGGTGAAAGTCGGGCTGCAGTTTAAGCGCCGCTTCTGGGAGGAAGACGACGCGATCTATGGCGGCATCAGCTACACGGATTTGCCGATCCGCGAGATCGGCTATCCCAACACCGGCTACAACAAGAGCGGACGCGGCATCCTGCTCGGCGCTTATCTGTTCAAGAGCGCCAGTTCCTTCGAGTTCACTGCCATGCCGCCGGACGAGCGCGTGGCGCGCGCGGTCGAGTTTGGCGCGTACATCCATCCGCAATACAGGTCGGAGTTCGAGAACGGCATCGCGGTCGCCTGGCACCGGGTGCCATTCACGCTCGGCTGCGGCGGCGACTGGTCGGAGGAGACGCGCAAGCAGCACTATCGCAATCTGTGCGGGATCGACGGGCGCATTTTGCTCGCCGGCGAGCATGCGTCGGCGCTGCCGGCCTGGCAGGAGGGCGCAATCCTCTCCTCACTTGATGCCATCGCGCGGCTGCATGAGCGGGTGATCAAGCCATGAGGCGGGGGTACATCCGCGGCATCAAGCATGTCACCTTCGCGGCCATGGCCGCGCTGTTGTTGCAGTCGTCCTCTCCCGTGCTCGGGCAGAACGATCCGCCGGCGCTGAAGAGCCGCCACTTTTCCTCCCGCTATCGCTTTGTCGAGACGAGTGGCGAGCAGCTGTATATCAATGTGTGCCGCGGTTGCCACATGGTCGATGCGATGGGGGCGAGCGGTGCAGCCAGCTACCCGTCGCTAGTCGCCAACCGCAATCTCGAAGCGAGCTTTTATGCGATCGATGTCGTCCTCAACGGCCGCCGCGCCATGCCCTCCTTCGGCGAAATGATGAGCGACGATCAGATCGCCGCTGTCGTGAACTACCTGCGCACGCATTTCGGAAACAGCTACTCTGATGCAGTCATGGCGAGCGACGTGCAAGCGGCGCGAAGGTGAAGGCGCAAGACCACGATACCGAAACGACGTTCTCATCGCCCTACTTGTGGGCCCTTTATGGGTCAGGCCGCCGGGCTAGCCGGCGTACTTGGGGAAGTGGTCGACCAGTTATCCGGGAGCGGATTGTGGATGGCATCACTTGTTACGTACTGTCATTCGGCTCATACACGCCTTCTCCGGATACTTCGACAGAATCCAGGGTGCCACTTTCGCGTAGTATCAAACTTCGGGCAAGCCGTTCAGGAGCATCGGCGACCTCGGCATCAGTATGCGGACTTGGACTTCGAGCATCTTTACCCCGAGCGGCGGGCCAACTTCGCCGGGGCTGGTGACCTGGTCTCCTCCGGAATCTTGAGCCAGTCTGAGTGAATGCTTTCCGGTTATGATCGCCGTGGGAGGGGCTGTAGGGGACGAAAAAGTCGAAATTCACGGATCAGCAGATCGCCTTCGCCTTACAGCAGGCGGAAGGCGGGATTTCAGTTGCGGAGATCTGCCGCAAGGTCGGATCAGTCAGGCGACCTAATCAGCTGGAAGAAGAAGTATGACGGATTGCTGCCGACGGAAATGCTACGGTTGAAGTAGCTCGAGGAGGAGAACAGCAAGCGAAAGAAGCTGGTGGAGGGGCTGTCGCTCGACAATGGGCGCCGCAGAACGTGATCCGCCGAATGTATGGTCCGCGCTGTCAGGCTTCCATCCCACCACTGTTCGGGACGCTTCTTTTCAAAGAACTGCAGCAGCGTCTCTCGCCGAAGCCTGACACGCTGAACAATGTCACCAGAGCCATAAAGCCGACGATTCGATAACGTGGAAAAGGTTCTTTCCATATCAATTTCCAACTGCGCATTCGCGTGGTTGTCTCCGATCCATGAACCCGCCCTCCTTTGCTGATCTCCAGTATGCTCAGGGGGGACCGTTCCAGTAGTAATAAGCCCTGGCGGAAGCGCAACCTGATCGACGTGGGCCGCCGCGAGCCGCGCCGTTGAGAGACCAACCTCTTCCGGTGCGGTCGCTGCCGGAACTGTGATCGTGACGAATGCTGCGGATACGCTAGCAATCGTTGCAGTCGCGTGGATCCTCGCTGCAAGCAGCGCGAGGCCGTGAGCTACGGCAGGATTAGATTATGATTTCAGTCGCCGCAAACCCGACTGCCGCATCTAGTCATCAATTCCGCCGGCGAAATTTCAGCCCCTAACCCGTGCAGCGCAGCCGCGGCGTCGCCGTACAGCAGCAGCAGACCCTGCTGTTTTCAACGAATTCTTGGCCGTGCCACCAGAAACGCGCGTCGTTCAGCGCGGTCCGAACCGGCGGTAACGTCTCATTCCTTCCGTGCTGGCGAACCTGCACTGCAACGAACGGAGCCAGCAGATCCTCGACGCTCAAGACCTCGCCGTTCTTGACCACATGCTTGACATTTGCGGCATCCTCGATACGCAGCAGAGGATTTCCGTCGACGACGGCGACGTCGGCAAGCGCCCCCTCGGCGATGGTTCCCAACGGTTCGCCGAGAAATTCGCCGGGATACCGGGTTGCCGTCAACAGCGCTTCATATGGAGTCACACCGTAGCGGACCATGGCCCGAAGATTGAGATGCAAGCTGATGGCCAGGAAATCGATCGGTGCGTCGGTGCCGGTAATGATGCGGCCCCCATTGCGCAACAACTCTTTGATTTGCGCAACATTGCGTTCGAGCGCAGCCAGCGCGACAGGACGATCCGGCCCGGCCATCAGGCTAGCGCGTTCTTCAAGGCGTGCATACTCCCAGGCAGGATAGAACGTTTTTATCCGGATGTCGTCCATCCACGAACGATCCTCGCCCAGCAATGCGTTGGCGGTGAAGATGGTCGGCGTACGCGTGATGCCGCTATGGACGAATACACCGATTACATCCTGATAGGCGGCGCCCAATCGGCTCATGGTCCGCGAATAACCGAACCGGCTGGTGGCACCGAGATGCTCCACCGCGTCCACACCGAAAGCTGCGGCCGGATACTGGTAGTGCGACGTAACGTGAAGGCCGCGGGCATGCGCCCAGGCAATGACATCGCGTTGCAGCTCGGGCGCCAGCCGGACATAGGTCTTGACAAGGTCGTACGACAAGGCTTCCGCGCGTTGCAGTTCGAGCGCCAATTGCCCCTGCCCGGTGACCGGACGCATGAAATTATAGAAAATCCTGGAACCGTCGATGGCTTCCCCGGTTGCAAAATGGCGTGGCCCCACGCGTACCCCGGACTCGATGGATTCCCTGTCCTCGACCATGTGATACGCGGGCGCGCCGACGGAGCGGGTCGTCGTGATACCAAGCGAAAGCCACAGCCGCCCTTGCCGGTCGCCGTATGAATATCCCTGCATCTGCCGATGGGTGTGCATGTCCATCAAGCCGGGCATGGCTGTCGACCGACGAGCATCAACGATTCTGGCGTCGCCATAAGCATTGCCGTCCTGGGACACAATGCCGACGATTCTGTTCGAATGGATGACGATATCGACATTCTCACGAAGTTCCGGAGTGCGGCCATCCCATAAGCGCCCGACGCGGAGCACAGTCCGCCCCGCTGGTTTGGCCATCGCCCACTCCAACGAAAGCGGCACGCTGTGCGGCTGTCCACCCTCGGCCGCAAGTAAACGCAAACGTCCATTACATAGATAAAGCAGCGTCTTGGAGTCACCGCTCCAGCTCGGCGCGTCAGTGACCTCCGCATTGATCACACGTGGCGCGCCGGTCAGCCTACAGCGGGCATCGACTGGAGCGACCCACAGCACACTGGCCAGCACGAAAGCGATCTTAGTCCCATCAGGTGACCACACAGGGCCGTCGTCGCCGCGCGTGCTGAGCGATCGATGTGGAAGCGGAGATTGATATTCGACCTCGCCGGTCATCCGATCGACAGTGAGGATTTCGCTCAGCCCCTCGCGGTAGCTGGCCGAGTACGGCTTGAATGCTGCCAGGGCAATCGTCCTCCCATCAGGCCCCCAACTCGGCCTGCCCGGTTCCCATAAAGGACCATAGACTTTCTGGACGGCGCCGCTCTCGATCTGGATGGTATAAAGACTGCCGGCCTGGTCCAGAAAAGCGATCAATCTGCCGTCCCGCGACCATGAACCCGACACCGCAGCATCGGCCAAGTGCGTGAGTTGGCGATCCTCGCCGGTGTGCAGGTCGCGCAACCAGATGTCTAGCTTGCCGCCACGGTCACTCGAGTAAGACAGCCAACGACCGTCAGGCGACCATGCCGGGTCGGATTTATGAAATCCGTCGCGGCAAACCCGGCGCGGCCGGTCTCCGATCGTCATCGTCCAGATATCGTTGAGAGCGCGGAAAGCGATATTGCGGCCATCGGGCGACAATGCCGGGCTGCCGATACCGAGGACCGGACGTAATGCGACCGAATCGAAATCTCGGCGCACTTTCTTGTATCGCGGTTTGACGATTGCGAGCTGCGCGGAGAATTCAATAACGGAAGACTCCGCCGTTTCCAGGCGGCGCCGCCGGATCTTGCCGCCCGACGTGTATACGAACTCGCCGGTCGGCAACCATGATGCGCGAAACGGAAAAACGTCTTCGCCTTGAACGATAATACTCCGAGGCCGATGCAACTGCACTGTACCGTTATCGACGATCATGTAAGTGAGATCGCCGTCGGGAGACCAGGACGGGCTGTGAATCTCCTTAGGATTGAAAATGTTTCTGGAGTTGTAGACGGATGCAACGGTGGTCCGGTTACCCTGCTCGTCCACCACATCGAGCGATGATCTGTTCGTGACGAACGCGATCTTTCGTCCGTCCGGCGACCAGGCCGGCTCGGTTTCCTCGGCCGCGGTATCTACCAGCGATTCCACGGCGCCGGTATTTCTGTCAAGAGCGTAGATGCCGTAGCCTGTGCCGCGGTCGGACGAGAACGCGATGCGCCGCCCATCCGGAGAGTAGCTTGCTTCGCGACAATCGTAAGGACCGCGCGTGAGTTGTTTCAACTTGGTGCCATCGGCGGAAATTGTCCAAAGATGGAAATTTCCATCACGATAACATTGGAAAACGATCTCCGTCCCGTCCGGACACCAGTGCGGTTGCGCAATGTCGCCGAACTCGTCGGTCAGTCGTCGCGCAGCTCCGCCGCCGATATCGACAAGCCACAGGCTGCCGGCGAGATCGAATGCCACCGTTCGCCCGTCGGGCGAAACGGCAGCAGCGATGTTGGTTCCCTCCACAACGGTCGCGTAGTTTTGTTCGTCGGTCGAAGCGGACGTGGGGGCCAAAGAAGCGCCATAGGGGGCAAGTATCGCGCCGCCGCCGATCGACAGCAGGTTACGGCGACTGATACCCAGTCGTGGGGTTGCGGTCATTTTATGCTATGCTTCCCGATCGTGCACTTCACGGTGGGTCTTAAATGGGTATGACCAACGAGCTACGCCACCATTTTCGTCGTTCGATATCCGGAATCGATTGCGAGAGGCAATCAGATTTTTCGGTGGGCTTCCGACGCCGATGACATTCGGTAGGTCCTCGAAGGACAATTGTGACGGCTCCAACAAGCTCCTGTATTGATCTCGATACCCTTCGGGAAGACAGCGGTGTCTACAATGAAAGTTGTCGCAAAACGAAAATACACCTCTTGCGTGGTTGAACGTAATGGGAAGCGGGTACTCGAGTGGCATAGGATCCTCCTCCGTTCGCCGCGAGGGCGAAGCAGATTTCGGGCCAGTCCGCTTCCGAAAAACGCTCACGTACTTCGGAGACTCAATGTTGCGGTAGAGACAGCTCGGCCAGCTCCAGACATGCGATGCGTTTACTTCCAGACGGAAGCAGCTATCCCCGAACCTAAAATCGATTTACGGGTCCCGACACTCCCCCGACGGATATGACAGTAATCATTGCGGCATCGGGCGATAAGCATTTCATTTTTGCCGTGCCGACGCCGCGCAACCGGAACCGGCTCCCCGCTGGTGAGCAGAGCGCGGCCACCAATCTCCGATTGCTGGGCACAGTTTTCTACATATGAGCCTATCGAACTGGCCGCACTCTGATTTTCTCGTAGTCCTGATCTAGCAGGTATCGCTAGGCCGATGAGCTTGTGAGCGCTCACAGTCTGCGCTGCTCCGAGACTTTAATCCAGTGCCGCAGATTGAACGAGAGCTTCCGCATGCGCTTTTTAGTTTGCACAACAGGCAAACGAACATCGTGCAATTCTCAGCAGTTGCCCCGACTGTTGCAGATCTATACCGAGGTGCAACAATTTGCCCCGCGGTCAACTACCAGCGGTAGTAATTGATCCATGAGACAGAAATATGCCATGTGCTGGCTGTGATGAACGTTTGGCAGGTCAACGTACCCGCAAGGAGCCCATTTGTGCTTGGCAGCGCAGAAGCGGCGAACATCAGCGGATTGCCGCGAAGTCGGCCGCGCTGACTAAGGAGATTGTGGAGCTTTCGAACAGAAAATGGGCCGTGAGGCCATGCTGATCTTCGACGCAAGTGGAGAGCTTTGTAGGCAGATCACTCAAAGCGAGCAGTTTCCTCTTCACGTACACGGTGCCGTCCGGAATGTGGTTGAGATTCGTGCTGCACGATCTCCAGCAACTTGACGCTATCTGATTACGCGGCGAGGTCAATTGGCTGATCAATGGGCTTTGAGGCGAGCGTCTGCCAGCCGTCGACTTTGCGCATGTTGATCTGACCGGAGGCGAGCAGAGCCCAGAACAAGCATCGTTGCCGTGTCGGCCGATGGCAGCACAGCCTGCGTCTTGATCCGCCGCTTAAACTCCTTGTGCAGCCGCTCGATGGCGTTGGCGGTGCGCGCGCTCTTCCACTGGCTCGGCGGCAACCGCGTGAACGTGAAGAGACGGTCGCCGGCTTCTGCAGGCTGTCGGCGACGGCGCGATGCTTGAGCCGCCATTTGCGGATGAAGGCCTTGCGCCGCGCTTCGATCTCCTCGCGGGTCGCCCCAT
>NZ_JAAVLX010000013.1 GCF_013114825.1 Bradyrhizobium australiense
GCCCCCGGTCGACCGGCGCCGCGGCGGGAGGCGGGGGAGTAGGCGCCGGTCGACCGGGGGCAGCGGCCGGGGGCGGCGCGCCCTTCGGCGGCGCCTTCGGTCTGCCGTCTGGGCCAACCTCTTCTTTGGCTTGCGCCACGACAAGCGGAGCGGTCTGCGCCTGCGATGCGGAGATCGCGAGCTGCGTCACCGTCAAAGCAGTTGTGGCAAGCAGCACGATGCGAAGGTTTGTCATGATGTCCTTGGTCCCCGGAAAAGGCTGGCAGTAACGGAAGTGTCGTATTGAGGTATCAGTTGGTCGATCAGCCGCTAATCATTAGGCCGGATTGTGGCGGCTTACAAATCGCCCCGTAGCTTTTTATTTCATAAAAGCAAAGGGTTGCATGCACCCTCGTTCATTGCGCGTTCAGACGGTGCTTTCAAAGTTTGTTTCATTCGGTCCCCGGATCCGTGGCTGGGTTAGGCGTTCGCGGGCCATTCGGCCCGCGCACCGGTAGCTCGTCTGGCATCTTGCCCGGCAATTCCCGCGGCTGCGGTGGCTGGCCCGGGTCACGCATCGGTGGCGGCACCTCCGGACGAGGACGGCCTGGCGGCTCCTCGCGCGGCGGCTCGGTCGGTTGTCCCGGCGTCGCCGGTGGTACTTCCGGCGGTTCAATCGGCATCACACCTCCCGGGCTCCAAGTTCCGGGAACAACAACGGCGACGTCGGCGGCAAGTTCCCGCGCGACGCAATAATGGAACCGGGCTACTCGGGCGCGTGGGAGACGGCCTCGATGTTGTGACCATCGGGATCGAGCACGAACGCGCCGTAATAGTTCGGATGGTAATGCGCGCGGATTCCCGGCGCGCCGTTGTCGCGCCCGCCGGCGGCCATCGCTGCCTTGTAGAAGGCGTCCACGGTGGCGCGGTCCTTTGCCAGAATCGCGACGTGCAGCGGCTTGTCCAATCCGCCTTCGCCGCCGATCCAGAAATCGGGCTTCCCATTGGCGCCGAAACCTGCGGCGGGTTCGTGGCTGTTTTGGTCCTGCGTCACCTCCATCACGAGCGCGTAGTCGAGCGGCGCCAGCGCCTTCAGATAGAACGCCTTGGAGCGTTCATAATCCGAAACCGGAAATCCGATGTGGTCGATCATCAAGCTCTCCTGCGGTTTGAGAAATCATCGTTTAAGTCACCCGCGAACCAACAGCGTATTGCTGCGAGTCTTGCCGGTCTCGGCATAACCGCGCGCGCGCATGTCGGCGATGCAATCTTCCAGCCATTCATTGGCAGACAGGTGCTCGATCACGATCGCGCGCGGCCACAGCGTCCGCGGCGCCTCGGCGAAGAAGCCGGTCAGCACGCGATCCTCAAATCCTTCGACGTCGATCTTGAGCGCGTCGATATGCGAGACACCGGCCTCCTCCAGGATCCGCTGTAGCCGCAGCGACGGCACCTTGATCGCCTTGCCGGAGCCCTCGCCCGATACGATGTGACTGGCGCCGAGATTGTCGCCATCGGTCTCGATCATCAATTCGCCGTCAGTGGGACCGGCGGCGGCCGCGACCAGTCGCACCTGCCTGTAGCCGGAGGCGGCATTGTTGAAGGCGAGCCGCGCATGGGTGACCGGATGTGGCTCGATCGCGATCACCTTGCCGCCGGCGCCGACATGGCGCGCCAGCGCAAGCGCATAAGTGCCGACATTGGCGCCGACATCGACGAATACGCCGCCGGCGGGCACATGCGCCCGCAGAAAATTCAGCTCTTCGAGATTGTAGTCGGGATTGAACAGCGCGCCGCGCTCGGTGGCGCTGGCCTGATGATAGAAGCGGAACGAGGCGCCCTGGTATTGCACGTCGACGGGCCCTGTCCGCAACAGGTTCACCAGCCGCGACAGCATTGGCCGGAATGCGCCGCGCTTTAGCCGCGAGCGGTGGGCCAGCGAGATAATGGCGGCCTGTGCGGCATTCGGGGCGAACGCGCCGAACGGCGCGGGTGACGGATCGTTGTCGGGGCTCAAACGGTGGTCCTCGGGTAGAAGCGGCGCATGCATAACCGGTTTTGCACCCGACTCCAACGAGGCTCTGGGCGTGGATAGGTCGGTCGCCCCGTTTGGCTGTCACGCCCTGCGAAGGCGGGGCATCCAGTACGCCGCGGTCTCTCTCTATATGAAACATTGTCGTCTCTGGAATACTGGATCGTCCGCCTTCGCGGACGATGACGACGGAGCATGACTTTGCGCTCTCGCGGCGCACTGCGCCCGAGAGACTACGCCGCTTTCCTTGTTCCCTTCCGATGGCGCAGGAAACGTCCGAGCAGGCGCTGTCTACTCTTGCGCGGAATCAGATCGACGTCGCTGACGAGCTTGGCGCCGCCCTTGCGTCGTTCCAGCACGATCTTGCGGCTGTGGAACGCCTCCAGCTCGGCGCGATGGGCAACGCTGACGATGGTGGCCTTCGGCAATTCCCTGATGACCAGCTCCATCATCTTATCTTGGCTCTTTTCGTCGAGCGCCGACGTCGCTTCATCCAACACGACGATGTCGGGATTGTGCAGCAGCAGCCGCGCAAACGCGAGCCGCTGCTTCTCGCCGCCAGATAGCGTCTGGTCCCATGGTCCCTCTTCCTCGATCTTCTCCCTGAGGTGATCGAGGCCGACCTTGTGCAGCGCGTCGCAGATCTGCTCGGCGAGCCAGTCATCTGCCGCGCCGGGATAGGCGATCGCGCGCCGCAGCGTGCCGGAGGGGATGTACGGCTTTTGCGGCAGCATGAAGAGCCGGCGGTCAATATGGAAATTGACGCTGCCGCCGCCCCAGGGCCACAGGCCTGCGAGGGCGCGCACCAGCGTGCTCTTGCCGGTGCCGGACTCGCCGGCCACCAGCAATCGCTCGCCGGGTTCGATCACGACTTCGGTCTCGCCGACGACGGCGGTGCCGTCGTCCAGCGTCACCGAGAGATCGTTCAGGCTCAGCATGGCGCCGCCTTCGGTCTCGC
This sequence comes from Bradyrhizobium australiense, assembly GCF_013114825.1. GTDB lineage: Bacteria > Pseudomonadota > Alphaproteobacteria > Rhizobiales > Xanthobacteraceae > Bradyrhizobium > Bradyrhizobium australiense. The sequence continues at coordinate 2,970 of NZ_JAAVLX010000013.1, forward strand.
CACGCTTGATGCGGCCGATTCCGTCGCCCTGCTCGGCGCGCTCGAGCCCGTCGAGCGACATCATCAGCGAAGCGATGCGGCGCGCTCCGGCGTTCCATTCGGCCAGCCGCGGATAATTGTCGACCAGCCAGCCGAACGCGGTTTGCACGATGGTGAAGGCGGACGCCGCCTGCATCACCTGTCCGAGCGTCATGCTGCCGTCGAGGAATTTTGGTGCGCATAACAATAGCGGAACGACCGGCGCGATCAGGCCCGATCCCTGCGACACCAGCGTGGTGCGCATATGCTGACCCGCTACCCGCGCCCATTGCCGCAGCACTTTTGAAAACGTCTTGTCGATGCCGTCGCGCTCTTCCTGCTCGCCGCCGAGCAGGGCGATGCTCTCGCCGTTCTCGCGCACACGGGTCAGGACGTAGCGGTATTCGGCCTCGGCCTGGTTCTTGTCTTCGGATACCTGCACGAAGCTTCGTCCGATCGCCGTGATCGAGCCCGAAGCAACCGCAGCGTAAACGATCGCCGCGATCACGAGGAAGCCGGGGATGGTGACCGTCCATCCGGCCAGCGTGACCGTCAGCGCGCCGCCGATGGTCCAGAGCACGACGATGAAGGTGGCGGCCGACAGAAATGCCGATGTGACGCCAGCGACGAAATCCACCGGCGAGTCGGTCGCGATCCGCAAATCCTCGGCGATGCGATATTCCGGATTCTGATGATCGCCGCCGACAAGGTTGAGCTGGTAGTAGCGGCCATTGGCCAGCCAGCGCGAGATCACCGCATTCGTCAGCCAGGCGCGCCAGCGCCGTTGAATGCCCATGCGGGCGAACACCTGCGCCACGCCGAGCAAGACGCTGCCGATGGCGAGCGGAAAGAACACTGCTGCGAGATAATACACGGTGGCGGCGTCGCGCTTCTCGATGGCGTCGAAGATCGCGCGATTCCAGACATTGATGCCGTATTGAAAGGCGACATGGCCGACGATCAGGAGCAGCAGGCCGATCGAGAACAGCCACGCCAGCCGGTCACCTTTCCTGCCCCAATAGCCGCGGGCGCTGATCCAGAATCGCGTCAGCAGATAATCCTTGCGAGCCTGCTCGGCCTCTTCCGGAGACATCTGCGGATCGGGCTCGACCACTTCCGGCGGCGGCGGTTCAACGAGATCGCTGCCTTCTGAGGTGACGGCTATGAACTCTGATTTTTCTTCGGATTCAGGGGGATTCTTCGCGCCGGATTTTTTGCGGGGTGGCTTTGACTTTGTGTCGGATCCGGCCATGGCCGACAACGCAAGGGAAATCAGATGGTTCCGGGCAACGTTCCGTCTGCTTCATATCCTTCCATCGTCATTCGGCATTGCCGAGAGGCCAACGGGTCGCGCGAATGCGCGCCCGATGACAGGCTTCGCGACGATTTGTCCGCCTTGGCTCTTCGATTTTCGGCGGGCAAATCGCTTCTTTCGCGACGGAAGAACCGAGCGGTCAGCCTACTTTGTTGGCGCGCTCCACCTGCCGCCGGCCAACCCGGTGCAGCACACGGGAAAGCTGCTCGATCGAGTATGGCTTTTGCAGCAGCTCGAAACCGTAGCTGCCGTGTTCCGACAGCATGTGGCTGTAGCCGCTGGTCAGCACGACCGGCAGGTCGGGATGCCGGCGGCGGACTTCCTGGGCGAGTTCAATGCCGGTCATGCCGGGCATCACGACGTCGGTGAACACGGCATCGAAATGCTCGGCGCTGCTTGCGAGTTCTTCGAGCGCATGCACGGCGTTGCCGACGAGCCTGGTGGCGTAGCCGAGTTCGGCCAGCGCATCGGTGGCAAAGTGTCCGACCTCGGCATTGTCCTCGACCACGAGCACCGACATCCCGCTGCCGTCGATCGCCGCGGCATCTGCTGATGGCGTCTGTCGCGATTTCCCGCTGCCGGCGGTGCGCGGCAGATACAGCGTGAAAATGCTGCCCTTGCCCACTTCGCTCGCCGCAGTCACCTCGCCGCCCGATTGCTTGGCGAAACCGAATACCTGCGACAGGCCGAGCCCGGTGCCATGGCCGGCCTGCTTGGTCGTGAAGAAGGGTTCGAAAATACGTTCGAACTGATCCGGCGGAATGCCGCTGCCGGTATCGGCGACGGAAACGGTCACATAGCCATATGGATGCTGCGGCAGCGGGGCGGCGTTGGGCAGGCTGGCAGCCATTCCGACCGCAATCGTCAGCCGTCCGCGGGCCTCCATGGCGTCCCGCGCGTTCACGGCCATGTTGATGATGGCGGTTTCGAACTGGCCGGCGTCGGCGTTGACGAAGCACGGCTCTTCCGGCCCAAGAATGACAACCTCGATGCGCGAACCGATCAGGGTGCCGATCATTTCGCTCAGCATCTGCACGGTCCGCCCGACGTCGAATACTTCCGGCTTCAACGTCTGCCGCCGCGCGAAAGCCAGCAACTGGGCGGTCAGCTTGGCGGCGCGCGTCACCGTATCCGAGATCGCATCGATGTAGCGCAGCCGCCGCGGTTCCGGCAGGTCGGGCCGCCGCAACAGGTCCACGGAGGCGCGGATCACCGTCAGCAGATTGTTGAAGTCGTGCGCAACGCCCCCGGTAAGTTGGCCCAGCGCCTCCAGCCGCTGGCCGTGTTTCAGCGCTTCTTCGGCCACTTCGCGCTTCTCGGCTTCGAAATAAAGATGGCGCGTCCGGCGCAAGGCTAGCCCCAGCAGGGCAAACAGCAGCGCGGTGGCCGGCGCGCCGAAAATCAGGTGCTGGCTCATGGTGGACAACCAGCGCGCCCGGATCGCCGACGTCTCGAGGCCGGCGCTGACATAGATCGGGTATTCGGTGAGCCGCTGGTATCCGAGGCGCCGTTCGATGCCGTCGGTCGGCGAGGTCACGGTGATGAGCCCGGTCTTGGGATCGGCCGCGATCAGTTTTCCGATTGGGCTGTTGCGGTCGAGGCGAATGTCACGGCCTGCGGCGGGAAAACGAGCCAGCACGGTGCCGTCCGCGCGACCGACCGCGAAGAAGCTGCCCGGCTCGCGGCCGATGCGGGCGTAGTAGTTTTCGAAATATTCCGGCAGCACGGAGGCCTGGATCACACCGGCGAAGCCGCCGTTCTCGCTCGGGCGCCGTCGGCTGACGCCGAAGAACGCGGCGCCCTGGTAGGGCGGCCGCGGCGTGAGCTCCTCGCCAATGTAGGTTCCGATGTCGCCGGCGACGTGAGCCTTGAAATAGTCCCGGTCGGAGAAATCAATCCCGGGCGCCGGGACGACCAGGCTGTTGACGAGCGCGTGGCCCTTGGCGTCGAAGATCCAGGCCGACTTCACCTGCGGCAGGGAAGCAACGAGCTGCTTCAGCCGCAAATGCAGCGTTTGTTCGCGGGCAATGATGTCGGCGTCCGGAACGTTGCGGATGATCTCGGCGATCTCCGACAGGCTGCGGTCGATGGTCTCGAATACTTTCAGCGCATGCTCGTGCGCGACATCCAGCGTGCGCTCGATTTCACGGTCGGCGGTTTCGCGGATCGAGGCCCAGGAGACGGCAGATGCAAATACAAAGAGCGCCAACGGAAGCGCCAATGAGGCGACCATCATCCATTGCAGCAGTCTCAGCGAATTACGTTGCGCGGTCTGCACGCTCGCTCCGGCTCCGCGCCGAGCTTAACGCAAAGTTGCGCACGGAATAAAGCGGAGCGAGAAGGGAACTTGCACGTCCGGCGGTCAAGCCGGATCGATCATAATCGATTCAAATCCGGCCGTTCGCGTTCCCCGTAGATTTGTAGCCCGGATGGAGCGAAGCGTAATCCGGGGTTCTCACAGCCGGAAAAACCCCGGATTGCGCTTCGCTCCATCGGGGCTACGGCCCAGCATCTATATCTGCCGCTCGACCATCTTCAGCTTGAGCTCGGCGATGGCTTCCGACGGGTTCAGACCCTTCGGGCAGGCCTTGGCGCAGTTCATGATGGTGTGGCAGCGGTAAAGCCGGAACGGGTCTTCGAGGTCGTCGAGGCGTTCGCCGGTGGCTTCATCGCGGGAATCCTTCACCCAGCGCGTCGCCTGCAAGAGCGCGGCGGGCCCGAGGAAGCGTTCGCTGTTCCACCAGTAGCTCGGGCAGGAAGTCGAGCAGCAGGCGCACAGGATGCACTCATAAAGACCGTCGAGCTTTTCGCGGTCTTCGTGGCTCTGCTTCCATTCCTTCTGCGGCGTCGGCGTCGTGGTCTTCAGCCAGGGTTCGATCGAGGCATATTGTGCGTAGAAGTTCGTGAGGTCGGGCACCAGGTCCTTCACGACAGGCTGATGCGGCAGCGGATTGACTTTCACCGCGCCGCCCGAGGCCACGTCGTGCATCGACTTGGTGCAAGCCAGCGTGTTCTGGCCGTCGATGTTCATGGCGCAGGAGCCGCAGACGCCTTCGCGGCAGGAGCGGCGGAAGGTCAGCGTCGGGTCAATGTGGTTCTTGATCCAGATCAGGCCATCCAGCACCATCGGCCCACAATCATTGATGTCGACATGATAGGTGTCGACGCTCGGGTTCTTGCCATCGTCCGGATTCCAGCGATACACCCGGAACTCGCGCGTTTCCGTCGCGCCGGCCGGCTTCGGCCAGGCCTTCCCACCGGTGATCTTCGAATTTTTCGGAAGCGTGAATTCAGCCATTATTCTAACCTTTCGTCATTCCGGGATGGTCCGAAGGACAAGACCCGGAATCTCGAGATTTTCAGGTGCGCAATTGCGCACCATAGTTCGATGCTTCGCATCGCCCCGGAATGACGGTGTTGTTCCTCAATACACGCGCGCCTTCGGCGGGATGTACTGAACGTCGTTCGTCATCGTGTAGTCGTGCACCGGGCGATAGTCGATCGTCGTCTTGCCGTTCGGATCGATCCACGCCAGCGTGTGCTTCATCCAGTTTTTGTCGTCGCGTTCGGCAAAGTCCTCGCGCGCATGGGCGCCGCGGCTTTCGGTGCGGTTTGCCGCCGAATCCATGGTGACCACCGCCTGCACGATCAGATTGTCGAACTCGAGCGTCTCGACCAGGTCGGAATTCCAGACCAGCGAGCGGTCGGTGGTTGCGATGTCGCCGATGCCGCCATGCACCTTGTGGATCAGGTTCTGGCCTTCGTGCAGGATTTCGCCGGTGCGGAACACCGCGCAATTGTTCTGCATCACGTGCTGCATGCTGTCCCGCAGCTTCGCGGTCGGCGTGCCGCCGGAAGCATGGCGGTAATGATCGAGCCGTCCGAGCGCCATGTCGGCGGAATCCTTTGGCAGTTCGGGCTGCTTGCCGTTCGGCGTCAGCTTTTCCGCCAGCCGCAGTGCGGCGGCGCGGCCGAACACCACGAGGTCGATCAGCGAGTTGGAGCCGAGCCGGTTGGCGCCGTGCACGGACACGCAGGCCGCTTCGCCGATCGCCATCAGGCCCGGCACCACGGCATTGTCGTCGCCGTCCTTCTTGGTCAGGACTTCGGCATGATAATTGGTGGGAATACCGCCCATGTTGTAGTGCACGGTCGGCACGATCGGAATCGGCTCGCGGGTGACATCGACATTGGCGAAGATCTTCGCCGATTCGGAAATGCCGGGCAGCCGTTCCTGCAGCACCTTCGGATCGAGATGATCGAGGTGCAGGTAGATGTGGTCTTTCTTCTTGCCGACGCCGCGGCCTTCGCGGATCTCGATGGTCATCGAGCGCGAGACCACGTCACGGGAGGCGAGGTCCTTGGCGGAGGGCGCATAGCGCTCCATGAAGCGCTCGCCTTCGGAATTGACGAGATAGCCGCCTTCGCCGCGCGCGCCCTCGGTGACGAGACAGCCGGCGCCGTAAATCCCGGTCGGGTGGAACTGGACGAACTCCATGTCCTGCAGCGGCAGGCCGGCGCGCAGCACCATGCCGCCACCGTCGCCGGTGCAGGTATGCGCCGAGGTGCAGGAGGCGTAGGCGCGGCCATAACCGCCGGTGGCGAGAATCGTGGTCTGGGCGCGAAAGCGGTGCAGCGTGCCGTCGTCGAGCTTGAGCGCGATGACGCCGCGGCAGACGCCCTGATCGTCCATGATCAGGTCGATGGCAAAGAATTCGATGTAGAATTCGGCCGAATGGCGCAGCGCCTGACCATACATCGTGTGCAGCATGGCATGCCCGGTGCGGTCGGCGGCGGCGCAGGTGCGCTGCGCCTGGCCCTTGCCATAGTCCATGGTCATGCCGCCGAAAGGCCGCTGGTAGATCTTGCCGTCCTCGGTGCGCGAGAACGGCACGCCCCAATGCTCCAGCTCGTAGACGGCTTCGGGCGCATTGCGCACCATGTATTCGATCGCGTCCTGGTCACCGAGCCAGTCCGACCCCTTGACGGTGTCGTACATGTGCCAGCGCCAGTCGTCCGGATGCATGTTGCCGAGCGAGGCCGAAATGCCGCCTTGGGCCGCGACCGTATGCGAGCGCGTCGGGAACACTTTTGTAATGCAGGCGGTGCGCAGGCCAGCCTCGCTGCAGCCGACTACGGCGCGCAAGCCCGCGCCGCCGGCGCCGACGACCACGACGTCGTAGGTGTGGTCCTCGATCGGATAGGCTTTGCCGTTGCTGGCCGGGCCACTACCGTTGGTGGCCTTTCCGTTACCTTCAGCGGCCATGGGTTAAACTCCCGATGACAATTTGAGGATCGCGTAAATCGAGGCGAGCGCCACCGCGATACAGAAGAAGTTGTTCGCCATCACGCTGGCGAGCTTGAGCTTCTCGTTATGGATATAGTCCTCGATGATGATCTGCATGCCGATCTTCATGTGCCAGGCGCTGGCGATGATGAAGAGCGCCAGGATGATCGCGATCGGAAGTGAGCCGAGGATCTGCGCCGCACCCGCCTGGTTGCGGCCGATCAGCATCAAGACGATCACTATGACCGGCACGATCAGCAGCGTCATCGCCACCGCTGTCAGACGCTGGCGCCAGAAATCGGTGGTGCCGGAATGCGAGGAACCGAGATTGCGGACGCGGCCGAGCGGCGTGCGCATCGAGGAGGGACGGCTCATCGTCCGCCTCCGACCGTGTAGGCGATGATCCAGACCAGGACGGTCAGCGAAATGCCCGCGATCAGCGCGCCCCAAGTGAGCGCTTCGCGCTCGTTGGCCTTGAAGCCGTAGCCGAGGTCCCAAAAGAAGTAGCGGATACCGCTGACCAGATGGTGCAGCAGCGCCCAAGTGTAGCCGAACACGATCAGCTTGCCGATGATGCTGCCGGTGAAGGCCTGGACGTTGGCATAGGCCCCGGGGCCGGAGGCGGCGGCGATCAGCCACCAGGACAGCAGCAAGGTGCCGAAGTAGAGCGCAATACCGGTGGCGCGGTGGATGATGGAAAGCGCCATCGTCAGGGTGACGCGATAGGTCTGCAAATGGGGCGATAGCGGTCGTTCGATCCTGGCGGTCATTCGGCGGCTTTACGTTGTGTGGGACCGCGGCCGATCCGTTGCGGAACGCGGTAGACGAATTCTATTTACGGAGTCGAAACAGTCCGCGCAACGATCAAATCGCTCGGGATAGAATCGTTGTTCATTGCTAGAGAGCTGCGAAACGCGATTTGTTCAGTGGCTTGGTATACCACGGGCATTTGGTATGAACGAAGAATTGAATATATATTCTGTTCATCGACCGGCTCAGCACTGCGTGCCGAAGGGATCGGTGCCGCGCCATCGCTCGACGAGATAGTCGACGAAAGCCCTGATCTTCGGAGAGGCGAGCCGCGACGGCTGAAACACCAGATGCAGCGGCGTCGGCGGCGGTTCGTACTCGGCGAGCAGCCGCACCAAATGGCCGGCGGCCAGATCGGCTTCGGCCTGCCAGGACGGCACGCGCACAATGCCTGCGCCTTCCTTCGCGATGGCTGCCAGCGCATCAAGGCTATTCATCCAGAGCCGACCGGATATGCGGATTTTGCGGCCTGCTTTGCTGCCGTCGGCGAAGCGCCATTCGGCGCTGCCGGGCGCGTCCGAGAACGCCAGGCAGTCATGGTGCGCGAGATCACCCGGCGTCCGCGGCACGCCGCGCTCGGCAAGATAGGCGGGCGAAGCGCAGATGATCATCCGCAAATCGGCAAGCTTGCGCGCGACCAGCTGCGAATCGCGCAACCGGCCGACGCGAATGGCGAGATGGATGTCTTCCTCCACCATGTCGACGGCGCGGTCGACCAAGAGAAGATCGACCGACAGCGCGGGATAGCGGCGCAGGAATTCCGCGAGCAGCGGCGCGATCACGAGCCGGCCCATCAGGCTCGGCGAGCTGACCCGGATCCGTCCCGACGGCTGGTGACGGTCGCGCGACAGCGCCGCCTCGATCTCCTTCACTTCGCTGAGGATCGCTTTCGCCCGCTCGTACAGAATCCGGCCATCGTCGGTGAGCGCGAGCTGGCGCGTAGTGCGTAGAAGCAGGCGGGTCCCGAAATGCTCCTCCAGCGCGGAGATCTGCCGGCTCACCGACGTCAATGAACTCGGCAGCGATCGCGCGGCCGCTGATAGGCTGCCGGTATCGACTGCCCGGACGAAGGTCGCCATGGCGGACAAATGGTCCATCGATTCTTCCGCATTTCGCAAGGGTGCCTGCAAAAGATAATAGATACTCCCGCATTTCAGAAGCAGCTAAGTCTCTTTGGCGGCCGCCGTCGCGGCCTGCCAGCGGCCGTGCCGATGCGCGGCTCGCAGATTCTGAACGTGGGAATACTCCAGACATGTTCGCCGGCCTCGATCCGAAAGAGCTCATCGAACTCGCGCTGCTGCTGATCGCGGTCGGGGCGCTCTCGGGTTTTCTTGCCGGCCTGTTCGGCATCGGCGGCGGCGCCATCCTGGTGCCGGTGTTCTACGAATGCTTCCGGCTGGCCGGCGTGCCGCTTGAGGTGCGGATGCCGCTCTGTATCGGCACCTCGCTTGCGATCATCATCCCGACCTCGCTCTCCTCGTTTCGCGCCCATTACAACAGGGGTGCTGTCGACATGGAGATACTCAAGCGCTGGTGGCTGCCGATCGTGCTCGGCGTAATCGCCGGCAGCGTCACCGCGCGTTTCGCACCGGAGCGTCTGTTCAAGATCGTGTTCGTGATAGTGGCGTGGTCGGCGGCGACACGGCTGTTGCTGGCGCGGGAAACCTGGAAGTTCGGCGACGATGTTCCGAAGGGTTTTCTGATGCGCATCTACGGCTTCTTCGTTGGGCTATTGTCGACCTTGATGGGGATCGGCGGCGGCCTGTTCGCGAACTTGCTGATGACCTTCTACGGCCGGCCGATCCACCAGGCGGTCGCGACCTCGTCGGCGCTGGCGGTGTTGATCTCGATCCCCGGCGCGCTCGGCTATGTCTATGCTGGCTGGCCCGCCGCGGCGCGCTTTCACGATGTCGCTGCGCTGCAGGTACCGTTTGCGGTCGGCTACGTGTCGTTGATCGGCGCGCTGCTGGTGATGCCGACCACGCTTGTTACGGCGCCGCTCGGTGTTCGCGTTGCGCATGCGATGTCCAAGCGTGCGCTGGAGATGGGGTTCGGGGCGTATCTATTCATCGTCGGCGGGAGGTTTGTGATCAGCCTCCTGAATGGGCACTAGCAGCTGCAGATCAGTTGGGTCGGGTTGCCGTCCCACCGCCCTTTAATCGCACCTCGCTATGTCGCCATTTGCGGACATCGGCCTGATGTTCGAGGCGTCCGGCTTCAACCAAGGCCTGAATGCGGGCAGCGAACATTTCGTCGGTAACGCCGAAGCCGCGCTCTTGGCCTTGTTGTACAGCATCGCAGATCATGCGCGCCATTTTATGCCAGCGAGGCGCAACGACCGAGAGGATGATCTGATCGACCTGCGCCTCGGGAAATCGCTTAAAAATCGCCTCCAGTAACTCCGAATCAAGCTTGATGACGAGGTCCCTGACCGATGCAGCCTACTTGTCATGGTCTGCAACAATATTCGCGGTTGCCCTCGCTTCATCGAGTTCGCGCGCTGCCTCGAGCAAGTGATCAAGAATCTCGGTCGCTTGGTGTCCGTTCATGACTTCTGCCCCCGAGCGGCCGTGCGCTCCTAATTCTTCGTATAGATTTCCTTGTACGTATCCCGCAAAATGTTCTTCTGCACCTTGCCCATGGCGTTGCGCGGCAGTTCGTCGACGACGAAGACGCGCTTGGGCATCTTGAATTTGGCGAGCCTTCCTTCGAGCGCCTTCAGCACGCCGACTTCGGTGACGTCTGCACCTTTGTTGCAGACCAGGACCGCGGTGACGCCTTCGCCGAAATCGGCATGCGGCACGCCGATCACGGCAGACTCGATCACGCCCGGCATGGCATCGATCTCGCTCTCGATTTCCTTGGGATAGACGTTGAAGCCACCCGAGATCACGAGATCCTTGCCGCGGCCGAGGATGTGGACATAGCCCTCGGCGTCGATCTTGCCGAGGTCGCCGGTGATGAAGAAGCCGTCGTCGCGGAATTCGGCTTTTGTTTTTTCCGGCATCCGCCAATAGCCCTTGAACACGTTGGGGCCCTTGACCTCGATCATCCCGATTTCCTCGCGCGCGAGCTCCTTGCCGGTCTCGGGATCGGTGACGCGCACGGAAACGCCGGGCAGGGGATGGCCGACCGCGCCGGGCACGCGCTCGCCGTCATAGGGGTTGGAGGTGTTCATGTTGGTTTCGGTCATGCCGTAGCGCTCCAGCACGGCATGGCCGGTGCGCGCGGCCCATTCGCGATGGGTGTCAGCGAGCAGCGGCGCGGAGCCCGAAATGAACAGCCGCATGTGGCTGGTCGTTTCCTTCGAAAGCGCCGGGCTCTGCAGCAGCCGCGTATAGAAGGTCGGCACGCCCATCAGCACGGTGGCGCGCGCCATCAGCTTGATGATCGGCTCGGGATCGAATTTTGGCAGGAAGATCATCGAGGCGCGGGCGAACAAAGTGACGTTGCTCGCCACGAACAGGCCGTGGGTGTGATAGATCGGCAGTGCGTGGATCAGGACGTCCTTATCCGTGAAGCGCCAGTAATCGACCAGACTGTAGGAGTTTGACGCCAGATTGTCGTGCGTCAGCATCGCGCCCTTGGAGCGGCCGGTGGTGCCCGAGGTGTAGAGAATCGCGGCGAGGTCGTCATTGGCGCGGGCGACCGTCGCAAACGCAGCATCCGCCTTGGCGGCGGCATCCGTCAGCGATCCCTTGCCGTCGGCGCCGAGCGTTTCGACCTTGGCCTTCACCTTTGCCGCGATCGCGCCGATGCCTTCGGCCTTTGAGGGGTCGCAGACGACCAGCGACGGCTCGGCGTCGGAGATGAAGTAGTCGAGTTCGTTGAGCGTATAGGCGGTATTGAGCGGCAGGTAGACCGCACCTGCGCGCACGGTCGCAAGGTACAGCACCAGCGCCGGCACGGATTTTTCGGTCTGGGCTGCGACTCGGTCGCCCGGCTTGACGCCGCGCGCAACCAGCACGTTCGCCATCTGGCCGGTGCGGGCGATCAACTCGCCATAGCTGATGCGCGTGCCGTCGAGCATCTCGATCGCGAGCCGGTTTGGATCGTCCAGCGTATCGAACAAGCGGGAAAACAGGTTGGCGTTGGCGGTCGTGTTCATGCAACATTCCTTGAAGGGCGCTGGCCCGGGCGGAATTTCGTCGGCTGGAATAGCAAGAACGCCCTTCAAAAAGCAACGGAGACAGTTTGCATGACAAATAGCGGGAAACGCGTGGCCTGGGTAACGGGCGGCGGCAGCGGAATCGGGGCGTCAGGGGCGGAATTCCTGGCGGCGGATGGCTGGACCGTGGTGGTTTCGGGACGGCGGAAGGACGCGCTGGACAAGATCGTCGCCAACATCAGCAAAAAGGGCGGCAAGGCCGAGGCGATCGCACTGGATGTCAGCAGCAAGGCCGACGTGGATAAGGCGGCCGGCGAGATTCTCGCCAAGCACGGCCGGATCGATCTTCTGGTCAACAGCGCCGGCATTAACGTGCCGAAGCGAAGCTGGGCCGACATGGAACTGGAAGGCTGGGACAAGGTCGTCGATATCAACCTCAATGGCGTGCTCTACTGCATGCGCGCTGTGCTGCCGGCGATGCGCAAACAGCAGGACGGCTGCATCATCAACGTCGCGTCCTGGGCCGGCCGTCACGTCTCGAAAATGCCGGGCCCGGCCTACACCACCACAAAACATGCGGTGCTGGCGCTGACCCATTCCTTCAACATGGACGAATGCGTCAACGGGCTTCGCGCCTGCTGCCTCTCGCCCGGCGAGGTCGCAACCCCGATCCTGAAATCGCGCCCGGTGGTGCCATCGGAGGAGGAGCAGGCGAAAATGCTGCAGCCGGAAGATTGCGGCCGCACCATCGCCTTCGTCGCCAGCCTGCCGCCGCGGGTCTGCGTCAACGAGATCCTGATCAGCCCGACGCATAATCGCGGCTTCATCCAGACGCCGGCGAACAGGGATTGAGTGTGTAGGGCGGATTAGCGTTAGCATAATCCGCCGTTCTTCGTTGCATGTGGTGGCGGGTTACGCCTTCGCTCGCTGAGCGACGGCGGAAGGGGTCAAGCTGAGCAAACGCACTCTTAGCATTGGGCGCGCTGATGAAGGTGCCGGTAAAGCTGTTTCGCGTTAGTATTGTTCAGTGCAGGGGTACGCCATATCAGGTCGGCCGTGCGCAGGCGCGATTATTTGCTACGACCCTGAAAGGGCGAGCCTTTCTACGCAAGAAGACGACCAGATTTCCATGGTGGTTCAATCTTCACACTGAGCAAAGGGTCTTTGCCAAATTTGCACCCGCGCTATGGGAAGAGCTTACCGGACTTGCCGATGAACTCGGCATTTCAATGGAACGAGCCGCTTTTTGGTTCGGTAATGACGGTATGCGACCTCCGATCGGAGCCTGCTCCGCGGTGATGACTGCCGATATCTACGGTCGCAATTATGATTACATGCCGCGATATTACGGCGCCCAGTTCGTTCTCATGCAAGCCAGCGGATGCTATGCAAGCATCGGCTCCAGTCATCAGTTGACAGGACGGCTGGATGGAATGAATGAGCACGGCCTGACGCTTGGCCTGCATCAGGTCAAGAAGAGCCCCCGCTCTCCCGGATTGTCAGCCGATCTAATCGTGCGGATGATCCTGGATCAGTGTTCGACCACGAAAGAAGCAGTCGCGAAACTCCGTCAGCTTCCTCACGCGATGCAATACAATTATTCACTGCTGGATATCGCATCTTCAGGGCCAACTGGGCGGAATGTGCAATCCCGTAGAATGGCCCGTCCGGCGCAAGAGAAAGATCACCGAGACGTCTTAGGCACTGGATTTCCTCGCCGACCTGGGTACGAACGAGATCCTGATCAGCCCGACACATAATCGCGGCCTCATCCAGACGCTGCACAGCAGGGATTGAACTTCGCTCCATCCGGGCCACGCGTCGGCCGCCCACACGATTCGCCACCCCAAAAGTTTCAGCCATCACGATAAATTATTCGCCGAAACCGGCGCAAAAACCTCCCGTAGCTCGGCCCAACGACGACGAAATCAACCGGTCCCTCGACCAGCGTCGTTGTTTTCATCACCGGCGGAGGCCCCGCCGGCCATCGCAATCCTCGGGAGAAAATTCCATGTCCAAACGTACTGCACTGCTGTCCGCCGCCGTGTTCAGCGCGCTGGCTTTCACCGCCACCATCACCGCGCCCGCGAGCGCGGAGGAAAAGACCGTGATGGTCGGAGGTGCGGCGATGTTCCCCTCCAAGAACATCATCCAGAACGCCGTCAATTCGAAGGACCACACCACGCTGGTCGCCGCTGTGAAGGCGGCCGGCCTGGTCGAGACGCTGGAAGGCAAGGGCCCGTTCACGGTGTTCGCGCCGACCAACACCGCCTTCGGCAAGCTGCCGGCCGGCACCGTGGAGACGCTGGTGAAGCCTGAGAACAAGGCGACCCTGACCAAGATCCTGACCTACCACGTCGTGCCGGGCAAGCTCGCCGCGTCCGACCTGAAGGACGGCATGAAGCTGAAGACCGCCGAAGGCGAACAGCTGTCGGTCAAGCACCAGGATGGCAAGGTCTGGATCGTCGACGCCAAGGGCGGAACCTCGATGGTCACGATCTCGAACGTCAATCAGTCGAACGGCGTGATCCATGTGGTCGACACCGTGCTGATGCCGGCGTCCTGAATTCCCGCGCGCCCCTGACTGGTCCCAACAGGGCGCGTGGATTGGGCGAGCCGGGGCAACCCGGCTCGCTTTTTCGTGAATTCGATACGCGCCAGGCATCGATCTGATAGCGTCATGGCAGTAACGAAAATCCAGTTCCGGGCGTATATTCGATAGCGAATTGCAAGCGAGGATGAGAGCCATGTCGGCCGTAACAGTCAGCGACGAACACGCCGCGTCAGACAAGACAAAGGTCCTTCAGCCGGCCTGGGTGCGGGCGCTGCATTGGACCAATGCCGTCGCGATGGTCCTGATGATCATGTCAGGATGGCAGATCTACAACGCCTCCCCGCTATTCGGCTTTGCGTTCCCCCGCTCGATCACGCTGGGCGGCTGGCTCGCCGGCGCGTTGCTCTGGCATTTCGCCGCGATGTGGCTGTTGATGGTCAACGGCCTGATCTACCTGGTGCTGGGCTTTGTCACCGGCCGATTCCGCAAGAAGCTGCTGCCGATCACGCCGGAGGGCGTGATCTCAGACACCAAGGCGGCACTGACCGGCAAGCTGTCGCATGACGATCTCACCAAGTACAATTACGTGCAGAAGCTGCTCTACGCCGGCATCATCGTCGTCGGCATCCTGATCGTGCTGTCAGGTCTGGCGATCTGGAAACCGGTGCAACTACAATACCTGACCGCGTTATTTGGCGGCTACGATGCCGCCCGTTACGTCCATTTTTTCTGCATGGCGGCGATTGTCGCCTTCATGGTGGTTCATGTCGCGCTCGCGCTTCTGGTGCCGAAGAGCCTGCGCGCCATGATCATCGGCCGCTAATTCAAGGGAGCTCCACCATGGGCCGCATGCGCAAGCTTCTGATCCCCGGCGTCGACAAGGCGCTTCTGGTCAGAGACGCCGTCAAGACCATGCCGGATCTCACCCGCCGGCGCTTCATCTCGGGCGGCGCCAGCCTTGGCGCGCTGACCCTTCTGACCGGCTGTGATGTGACCGACAGCTTTTCGGCCGAAGAGATGCTGAAGCAGGTCTCGAAATTCAATGATGGCGTGCAGGCATTGATATTTAATCCAAACGCGATGGCGCCGACCTTCCCGGAAAGCGCCATTACAAAGCCGTTCCCGTTCAATGCCTATTACGATCTCGATGAGGCGCCCGAAGTCGACGGCAAGACCTGGAAACTCGAGGTGCGTGGCCTCGTTGAAAACAAGAAGTCCTGGACGCTGGACGAGCTCTACCAATTGCCGCAGGTCAAGCAGGTTACACGCCACATCTGCGTCGAGGGCTGGAGCGCGATCGGAAGTTGGACCGGCACGCCGTTGCGCGATTTCCTCAAACTGGTCGGCGCGGATACGCGCGCGAAATATGTCTGGTTCCAGTGCGCCGACAAGGACGGCTACAATTCGCCGCTCGACATGGCGACCGCGCTGCATGCACAGACCCAGATGACGTTCAAATTCGGCGACGAGATCCTGCCGCGCGCCTATGGTTTTCCGATGAAGATCAGGGTGCCTACAAAACTCGGCTTCAAGAATCCGAAATACGTGATGTCGATGGAAGTCACCAACGAATACAAGGGCGGCTTCTGGGAAGATCAGGGATACAATTCGTTCAGTGGGAGTTGATCCGCCTCGTCGTCCATGCGAACGCAGGAACCCATACCGCGTGATCTCGCTATTTCATGCTGGAGCTAGCTGCTGCTCTCCAACTGAAGCCTGTGGTTATGGGTCCCTGCGTTCGCATGGACGACGATGCGGATAGATAATGCGTCACGGCAAAGATTTCTGCACCAGCCTCTTCTGAAACGCCGACAGCACCGCACCTATCGCCAGCATCGCCGCGGAAACGTTCAGCGCAAACGACAGGCTGCCCAGCGCATCCGTAATTGCGCCGACCACGATCGGGCCCAGCGTTTGGCCGATGCCGAATGAAATCGTCATCGCCGCAATCGCGGTTGGCCAGGCCTGTGGCGGGTAGTTGAAGCGCACGAAGGCAGTGGTGGAGCCGACTACGGCGAAGAACGCCACGCCGAACACCAGCGCCGATGTTGCGAGCAGCCACACCGAATGCCCGAAGATCGGCATCGCCGCGCCGATCGCGTTGACGCCGAGAATGATCATGGTGGCGAGGCCGCCGCGGTCGAGCGCCAGCACGCGTCGCCATACCCAGGGCGTGATAAAAGCGCTGAGGCCGATTAGGCTCCAGAACGCGCTCTGTGCCACAGCCCCGCCGCCGGCGTCGCGCACATAGGCGATCATGAAGGTCATGTAGGAGATGTAGCCGGCGCCGAACAGGAAGTAGCCGGCGAGGTAGATTACGACCGGTCCGACGGAGAATTTGGCGGCCGTCGTTTCCGCCAGCGCTGCACCGGCATGAAACGGTGCGAGCAGGACCGGGATGGCCATGACCAGCGCGAGCGCCGTCATCGCCCACCAGACAATCCACCATGATCCCGGCCCAAAACCCTGCAGCACGAAGGGCGCCACCAGTCCCGACGCCAGGATGCCGATTCCGGGGCCGGCATAGAACAGGCTCAGCAAAAAGTTCGCCCGTTCAGGGCGCGACTGCGCGATCGTTGCCGCCAGCGCGCCGCCGCCGATGAATCCGGCCGCGGCGCCGACGCCCGCCAGAAGCCGCGCAAAACTTAGAACGTAAAAATTGCCTGTGATGGCGCAGAGCGCCAGCGATAGCACGCAGGCCAGCGTTCCCCATCGCACCGAAGCCGCCAGTCCGAACCGGCGGATCATGCGCGAAGCGAACAGGGCGCCCGCGAGATAGCCGGCCGCGTTGATGGTGTTCATGAAACCGGCCGCGGAATAGCTCCAGGCCAGCGTGTCGCGCATATCAGGCAGCACCAGCGCATAGGCAAAGCGGCCGATGCCGAGACCGACGGTCGGTGCCAGCGACAGGATCAGGATCAGCCGCGCGGGATGCGCGTAACTCGCGGGACGGTCGGGGGCGTGCAAGGAATTTCTCCGGCGCGCCGCTATTGTGGCAGGCCAGCGGAGGATTGCACAGGCGGTGAGACCGCAATGGTGTCTTGCCAATCGTGCAATGCCGCTCTAGCACTCCCGCGGAATTTCCTTCGCTTGTCATGTCCGGGCCCGGGCATCCATCCAACTTCAGAAGATATTGCGAAGCGGGATGGATTGCCGGGTCAAGCCCGGCAATGACGAACAAAACGTAATCTCGAGGTAAACGAACCATGGCGACCCATAAATTGCTGCTTCTTCCCGGCGACGGTATCGGCCCCGAAGTGATGGGCGAGGTGCAGCGCCTGATCGATTGGCTGAACGCGCAAGGAATCGCGTCATTCGAGACCGAGCAGGGCCTGGTCGGCGGGTCGGCCTATGACGCGCACAAGGTCTCTATCAGCGAAGGCGACATGGCCAAGGCAACGGCTGCGGACGCCATCATCTTCGGTGCGGTCGGCGGCCCGAAGTGGGACAGCGTGCCCTACGAGGTGCGCCCCGAGGCAGGTCTCCTGCGCCTGCGCAAGGATCTCGGTCTGTTCGCCAATCTGCGCCCCGCCGTGTGCTACCCGGCGCTCGCCGATGCCTCCAGCCTGAAGCGCGAGGCGGTCGAAGGCCTCGACATCATGATCGTGCGCGAACTCACCGGCGGCGTCTATTTCGGCGAGCCGAAGACCATTACCGATCTCGGCAATGGCCAGAAGCGCGCCATCGATACGCAAGTCTACGACACCTATGAGATCGAGCGCATCGGCCGCGTCGCCTTCGATCTGGCGCGCAAGCGTCGCAACAAGGTGACGTCGATGGAGAAGCGCAACGTCATGAAGTCGGGCGTGCTCTGGAACGAGGTCATGACTCAGGTGCACGCGCGCGAATACAAGGACGTGACGCTGGAGCACCAGCTCGCCGATTCCGGCGGCATGATGCTGGTGAAGGCGCCGAAACAGTTCGACGTCATCGTGACCGACAATCTGTTCGGCGACATGCTGTCCGATATCGCGGCGATGCTGACCGGATCGCTCGGCATGCTGCCTTCGGCTTCCCTCGGCGAGATCGACTCCAAGACCAAGAAGCGCCGCTCGTTGTTCGAGCCGGTGCATGGCTCCGCGCCCGACATCGCGGGCAAGGGCCTCGCCAATCCAATCGCGATGATCTCCTCGTTCGGAATGGCGCTGCGCTATTCCTTCGACATGGGCGCGCTGGCCGACAAGGTCGATGCGGCGATCGCGGCGGTGCTGGCCAGCGGCTTGCGCACGGCGGACATCAAGTCCGAGGACACGACGGCTGCCTCAACCACGCAAATGGGCGAGGCGATTCTGAAGGAATTGCAGAAGCTGCACGCGTAAGCGATAGGCTCGTAGCCCGGATGGAGCGAAAGCGAAATCCGGGGATCCAGCCACTTGCGAGAGAGAGCCCGGATCGCGCTTGCGCTCCATCCGGGCTACGCGCGCACGCGTAACCCTGCTTTCGCAGGACGACGCCGTGCGTTTATGCAATCGCAATCAATACAGCGGGAAGCGCTGCGGATAGCCACCCATGTCCGAAGGTGGGTTGAGCGGCTGGCGGTCGATCGGGCGGTTGAGGTTTTCGCGTCCGAACGACGGATATCCCAGATCCGGCGGGAAGGCGTAATCCTGGAACTTGCGGTCGCCCGGCAGCACTTCCGTGCCGGCATCGAGCCAGGAGCGCGTGGTGACGTAGACGCGAGTGCGCGGGCCCTGCTGGTAGGACCGGTTGGGACCGTTCGGGCCGTAATAGGGGCGGCCGTCGCGATCATGTTGCTGCCGGGACTGAGCGCCGGCGGAGGTCGTGCCAACGGCGACGAGGGCGGCCGCGGCAAGCAACATCGCGAGCTTGCTCGCAGCAGGGAATTTTCGGGTCATTGCATCCTCGTCATTGTCCGCCCGTGACGGGCTGGCGGATCGCCAAAGCTGGTTGCGCGCATTCTAGCCAGGGTGGGATCGCCGTCGCTAGGTCAATTGAGCCACACCGTGCCGCAATAATGCGGTGCGAAGCGAAAAAGTTTCATGAAAACCAGTGTCTTGGCCGCTTGTTGCCACAATTGTGAGGGGCGGCGAAAACGACCGCGCCGCCGCCGGGCTCAAAAAGTGCCGCGCAGCCGCGGATTATCTGCGCCCATCACCCAATCCGCTGATAAGGCCGGTGTGCCGGCTATCGCGCAATTGCTGCGCCTGACTTCGGTACGGGCGAACAATTCCGTAAATTTGGTATCGTTGCCGGCTGAAAGCAGGACCGGCCGATTCAGTATGCACCCGATCGCGGCGCGGCGGGCTGGCATATCCTCGCCCAGGCATGACCAGCCGGAGAGCCGGAATTTCGGCTCATCGACGTGCTTGAAAAATCGCAGGCACGCGTGGGCGGCCTCCGTAATGCCGATCCGGCGAAACAGGATCACGGTCCCGAATTTGCTGTCGATGATCCCTGCAGCCTCCAGCTCGCGTGCGCCAGCCGGATCCATCCGTGCGGCGAGGTAGCCGGCCGCCGAGCCGACCTGATCGACCTCTTCGCCTGGACGATAGATTTCAAGCTGCGCGACCGGCACACCTCCGGTGCCGCTCCAGTGGAACACGTCCTTGCGGCCGCCCTCGGAATGCCGAAAAATCTCGTAAGTCTCTGTCTTACCTGGAAAAATGAGCTGGCTTACGGCGAACGCGGGCACCGTGCGTGCTGCCTCGCTCCAGGCTTTGGGAGACGTCTCCATCGTCGTGACATCGGGCAAGTGCTGCCATAGCGCGATACCGCCAAGGGCCATCAGCGCCAGCGTCATCAGATAGGCGCAGAGCCGGGCCAGTGTGCCGCAGACCTCGTCCACGAAGCTTGCCAGCACCGGATGAATTCTCGTCCTATTATGGGAATCGGCCGAACTGGCCGGAAACGAATGCATCAAACGCCCAAACGCAACCGCCAAACGTTGTCATATCGCCGTTTCTCGCATAGAAGCGCTGCCTTCTCCCTTTCCGCTTGAGGCGGCGGGGCGGCATTTTTCCTCGGAGAGTGAACGATGGGTTACAAAGTCGCTGTCGTCGGTGCGACCGGCAATGTCGGGCGCGAAATGCTCAACATTCTCGACGAGCGCAAATTCCCCGCCGACGAGGTCGTGGTGCTGGCCTCGCGCCGCAGCGTCGGCGTCGAGGTGTCCTATGGTGACCGCATCCTGAAGGTGAAAGCGCTCGAGCACTATGACTTCTCCGATGTCGATATCTGCCTGATGTCGGCAGGCGGCTCGGTATCGAAGGAATGGTCGCCCAAGATCGGCGCCGCCGGTGCGGTCGTGATCGACAATTCGTCGGCCTGGCGGATGGACCCGGACGTGCCGCTGATCGTGCCGGAAGTGAACGCCGATGCGGCCGCCGGTTTTGCCAAGAAGAACATCATCGCCAACCCGAACTGCTCGACCGCGCAACTCGTGGTGGCGCTGAAGCCGCTGCATGACAAGGCCACCATCAAGCGCGTGGTGGTCTCGACCTATCAATCGGTCTCGGGCGCCGGCAAGGATGCGATGGACGAATTGTTCTCGCAGACCAAGGCCGTCTACACCAATGACGAGCTGATCAACAAGAAATTCCCCAAGCGTATCGCCTTTAACGTCATCCCCGAGATCGACGTGTTCATGGAGGACGGCTACACCAAGGAAGAGTGGAAGATGATGGCGGAGACCAAGAAGATTCTTGATCCCAAGATCAGGCTGACCGCCACCTGCGTGCGCGTGCCGGTGTTCGTCGGTCATTCGGAGGCCGTCAACATCGAGTTCGAAAACCCGATCTCGGCCGACGAGGCGCGCAACATCCTGCGCAACGCGCCGGGTTGCCTCGTGATCGACAAGCAGGAGCCCGGCGGCTATGTCACGCCCTACGAGGCGGCCGGCGAGGACGCCACCTATATCAGCCGCATCCGCGAGGACGCGACGGTAGAGAACGGTCTCGTGCTGTGGTGCGTGTCGGATAATCTGCGCAAGGGCGCAGCCCTGAACGCCGTCCAGATCGCCGAATGCCTGATCAACCGAAAGCTGATCACCGCAAAGAAAAAGGCGGCGTAGCGAACAATTCGTAGGGTCGGCAGGCGCGCTTGCGCCGTGCCCACCAAATCCCTGCATAGCTCTTGGAGAGATGGTGGGCACGCTTCGCTTTGCCCCTACACGACCCTAGTATCGGAGGAGCTGGATCACATGACTGAACAGCCGGCTCCCGGTCGTCCCGATCCGAACCTGAAGCGGGTTGAGAGAGGCTTCGAAGGCCTTATCTTCAACAGCCGTTGGCTGATGGCGCCGTTCTATTTCGGCCTGGTCGTCAGCCTCGCCGTGCTGCTCTACAAGTTCGTTGTGCTGCTCGCCGAATTCGTCCTGCATGTGCCACATGCGAAAGAGGCGGACATCATCCTGGGCGTGCTCAGCCTGATCGACGTCTGTCTCACCGGCAACCTGATCCTGATCGTGGTGTTTTCAGGCTACGAAAACTTCGTCTCGCGGATCGATCCTGCCGGCCATCCGGACTGGCCGGAATGGATGACCAAGGTTGACTTCGGCGGACTGAAGCAAAAGCTGCTCTCTTCGATCGTTGCGATTTCGGCGATCCAGGTGTTGAAGGCCTTTATGAACATTGACGTTGTGTTCGATGCCCAGAAGCTGGGCTGGCTGGTCGGCATTCACCTGGTATTCGTGCTCTCGACCTTGCTTCTCGCCCTGTCGGACCGCTGGAGCGGCGGCGATCATGGCGGCCCGGGGCGCTGAGCCGGTCGCGTCAGGACGAGGGCAATGTTTCCCTGACGCTGCGAAATTCCTTCGCAGCTTGATCGAGCACGAACAGCGAGCCTTCGGCAACGCCGAAATAGGCGCCGTGCAATTCCATTTCGCCGCGCTCGACGCGGGCGCGCACGAACGGGAACGTCATCAGGTTTTCCAGGGAGCGGAAGATCGCAGCTTTCTCGATCCTGATCGTGAACTCCTGCATGGTCTCGCGCTCGCGCTGTTCGACCACTTCGCCCGGCTTGATGAACATCGCCATCCAGCGGCCGATGAAATCGCCCGGCGACAACGGGTCGATCTTGTCGATGAAGGCGCGGATGCCGCCACACTGGGCATGGCCGAGCACCACGATATGTTTGATGCGGAGCACGCTGACGGCATATTCCAGTGCCGCGGAGACGCCATGGGCGCCGCCGTCGGGCTGATAGACCGGCACCAGGTTGGCGACGTTGCGCACCACGAACAGCTCGCCGGGGCCGGCGTCGAAAATCACCTCGGGCGAGACGCGGGAATCGCAGCAGCCGATCACCATCACGGCGGGCGACTGGCCGCGCTCGGAGAGTTCCCGGTAGCGCGTCTGTTCGGTCGGCAGCCGCTGCGAGGCAAACGCCCGGTAGCCGTCGAGCAGATGTTGTGGGAATGACGATGCCATGTTTCCGTGCCGGTCCTCGGCCATGCCTAACCATAAGCCGGCGGCAGGAACAAGGCTTTCAGGCGGCCGCGCGAGGTGATATCGCGTGGGTTCACGAGGACCTCCGAGGAAATTTGCCATGATCCGTCCGCGCCGCAGCCTGTTGTTCATGCCGGGATCGAACGCGCGGGCGCTGGAAAAGGCGCGCAATCTGCCGGCCGACGGCATCATTCTCGACCTCGAGGATTCGGTGGCGCCGGATGCCAAGGCGATGGCCCGTGACCAGATCGCCAAGGCAATTGCGGCCGGCGGGTTCGGTAAGCGGGAGGTGCTGATCCGGGTCAACAGCCTCGATACGTCATGGTGGGTCGAGGACGTCACCATGGCCGGCAAGGCCCGGCCCGACGGCATCTTGGTTCCCAAGGTTTCCACCGTCGCCGATCTCAACGCCATCGCCAACCGCCTGAGCGACATCAACGCCGATATGTCCATCCGGGTCTGGGCGATGATCGAAACCGCTCGTGCGGTGCTCGATGCCGACAAGCTCGCCGCGGCGGCGAGGGATTCGGAAACGAGGCTTGCGGGATTTGTGTTCGGCCCGAATGACATTTCGCGGGAAACGCGGATCCGCATGCAGCCGGGCCGCGCGGCGATGATCCCAATGATCACGCATTGCATCCTGGCGACGCGCGCGCACGGGCTGGAAATTCTCGACGGCCCCTACAGCGACATCAGCAACATTGACGGCTTTGCGACTGAATGCGCGCAAGGCCGCGACCTCGGCTTCGACGGCAAGACGCTAATCCATCCGAGCCACATCGAGGCTTGCAACGCCATCTTCACGCCGCCGGCCGAGGAGGTCGAACAGGCCCGCAAGATCATCGCGGCGTTCGAAAAGCCGGAAAACGCCTCGCGCGGCGCAATCCAGCTCGATGGGCGAATGGTGGAGCGGCTGCACGCCGACATGGCGCGGCGGACGATTGCGATTGCGGACGCAATCGCGGCCATGGGGCATTGAATCACTTCAGCGTGATCCATTTTCGTCATGCCCCGCGAGGCGGGGCATCCAGTATTCCGTGACAGCCGATCTTCATGCAAGCAGTGCGGCGTACCGGATCATCCGCTTTCGCGGATGATTACGGGCGGAGCTGTTCGTTAACGAGCACCAAACTTCTCCGCCGCCCAGGCATACAGGCTGCCTGGAATTGGCTTTTCACCGCCGCGGCCCTTTGGCGAGATGTGCAGGCCGATGGTCTGGGGATCGTCGAGCAGGGCCGAAAAATCCATCGGCTCAAAGAACAGCTTTGGTTCGGCATGGACCGCGTAGAACGACTGCTTCGGCAGCGCGTGATGCAATTCGTTCGCGCGGCGCGCGAGTGCGGTGAGCGCGGCGGGGCCGTAGATGGCGACGCGGATATCGGAGAGGCGGCTCGATCGGCGGCGCAGCTGGCGCAGCATGAAGCTGAGGCGATGGCGCAGCGCCAGCCAGTCCGGCGTCAGATCCTCCTGCTCCATCAGTTCCTCGAACGCCTGCACGATCGGATCGTTCGCAGACAAATACAAAACCGAGTTGCCGAGCTGGCGCCGACGCTCCCACGCGAAGTAAGGCTTTGCCGGATCGATCTCGACCGGCTTCAGCAGGAGAACGTCGGCGTCGAGCCACAATCCGGCGTTTTCTGCCATCAGTCGCATGCGGAAGAAATCGCTGAACTGCAAAATGGTCCAGTCGCGCCAGCTGCCATCCGGCTCGGGTGCGCGCAGCCGTTCGGAAAAGGAATGCGGCAGGATCGCTTCGGCTTCGGCGTTGCCGACGCCGTCGGGCAGGCCGGGCAATGGATCGAAACTGTAGACGGTGACCTTGTGGCCGGCGGCAACCTGCGACCTGAGGCAGGTCAGCCGCAGCCCGTCGAGCGGGCCGTGCCAGAAGGTGACGACGTCAGGCCGCATCCGCGCCGCCTCCTTAACAAAAGAGCCCCGATTTTCGTCGGGGCTCTCGTAGCACAATCAGGCCCAGGCGCGCTCTTTCTTCAGCTTCGCCTCGTAATCGTCGATCGAGGATTTCTTTTCCATGGTCAGCCCGATGTCGTCGAGGCCGTTCATCAGGCAATGCTTGCGGAACGGGTCGATCTCGAACTTCACCTTGCCCCCGTCGGGGCCGCGGATTTCCTGGTTGGGAAGATCGATGGTCAGCGTGGCGTTGGCGCCGCGTTCGGCGTCGTCGAACAATTTGTCGAGGTCTTCCTGAGAGACGCGGATCGGCAGAATGCCGTTCTTGAAGCAGTTGTTGTAGAAGATGTCGCCGAACGAGGTCGAGATCACGCAGCGGATGCCGAAGTCGAGCAGCGCCCACGGCGCGTGCTCGCGGCTCGAGCCGCAGCCGAAATTATCGCCGGCGACCAGCACCTTGGCGTTGCGATAGGCCGGCTGGTTGAGGACGAAGTCCGGATTCTCGCTGCCGTCATCCTTGTAGCGCTGTTCCGAGAAAAGGCCCTTGCCAAGGCCGGTGCGTTTGATGGTCTTCAGGTACTGCTTCGGGATGATCATGTCGGTGTCGACATTGATGATCTTCAGGGGGGCAGCTACGCCTTCCAGTGTGGTGAACTTTTCCATCGATCGCACTTCCCGGTTGAAAGGTAGGACGGGCCGCTGATTTATCGCGAATATGGTCGCGGTAAAAGGCCAATTTGCGCATAGGCCGCCTGTTTTGGCGCGAACCGGCCTAGTCTGCGGCAGCCTCGATCGCCTCCATATCGGCATCCGACAGCCCGAAATGATGCCCGATCTCATGAATCAGGACGTGGCGGACGATGTGGCCGAGCGTCTCGTCATGCTCGGCCCAGTAATCGAGGATCGGCCGGCGGTAGAGCCAGATCATGTTGGGCAGGCGGGCGATGTCGTCATGGCTCTGGTGCGGCAGGCCGACGCCCTGGAACAGGCCGAGCAGGTCGAATTCGCTTTGCGCCTGCATTTCGTCGAGCACTTCGTCGGTCGGAAAGTCGTCGACGCGGATGATGACTCCCTGGCACAGGGTTCGAAACGTCTTTGGCAGGCGCTCGAACACCTCATGCGCCATGGCTTCCATTTCGGCGAGCGAGGGGGCTTTTGCTTCGGTCCACATCAGGACGTATTTAGCGTGTGTTGTGCCTGGGCGCATACTGGTTTTGCGAGTTGACCTCGGCGTTCCAATCGGAGACCGTACGGGCGCTATCAGGCGTGGGTGGACTTAAGATGAAGCAGATTGTGACGGTCGCCATTTGGGCTGCTTTTGCCGGGTTCTTGGTCCCCAGTACGATGGCGCACGCACAGATGGCATCACCGGAACTGCGGGTCGCGACGTCGTCGAAGCCGGTCGTCACGGATCTGTCCGCCCAACGCCGGCGTCCGTTGCGGCGTGTGCCGATCTATCGGCAGGAATGGGCGCCTGATGTCTACCCGCGCTACAACCCCGGCCCCAATGCCGTGCGCGATTGCACCGCGCATTACGTGCAGGAGTACCGGCCGAGCGGCACGGTGATTACCCCGCGCATGAACTGCTGGTGGCGGCCGGGCTAGATTCGCCGCATCCAATTTCGTCGACGCAACGGGGCCCGACTCTGCGGCAGATGCCGCGCTAGAGTTGCGACGACGGTCGGCGCCGATTTGCCTGCGCGAACATTGCGGCGGACAACGGCCGTGACCGGTTCATGTTCGTGGCGCATTCATTCACACCTCATTCAAGTCACTTGCTTCAGTCTGTACGCGTGTCGCGGTATGCCGTTCAGTTGATGCAAGCCATTCGGCGCAGACGCGCATCCGACCACCTAAGGAGACTGGATATGCAGATGACAAAGGTTCTGGGGCTTGCAGCCGTTGGCGCATTGCTCGCTCTCGCCGCGCCAGCCAATGCGCTGTCGCTCAGCAACCCCGGCGCTGCCGCGGCGGTTCAGGAGGATGCCCGGCTGGCGACGACCGAAGTGCACTGGCGATACCACCGCTACCACCACCATCGTTGGCATCGCTGGCACCGCCACCATCACCATCATCGTCACTGGCACCGCTGGTGAGTGCGACAGGTTAGCGCAGATATCCGACAGGCCCGTTCATTGCGGGCCTGGTTCGTTTGAGCCGCGCCATGAACCGGCGAGATTGCTGCGCGTATCTGATCAACTGGATCAGGAGAAGGAATCCGTCATGAAGACCTTGATCGGGCCAGCCTTTGTCGGAACTGCGCTTGTGTTCGCCGGCGCTGCAGCAATCCATCCGGCCGCCGCGGCGCCTCAGGCGAAGACGCAAGCCGTCGGCACATCGGAAGCAACCGATTTCAGCGCGCGCCGTTACCAGCGGCGCCATTATCGCCACCATGTCTATCGGCCGCATTATCGTCCCTACTACGGGTCTTATTATTATTATTACGGACGGCCCGCTTACTACCGGCCGTATCCCTATGATGCGCCGGCGCCGTTCACATTCGGCGTTGGGTTTGGGCCGTTCTGGTGGTGAGGCGTTAGGTCGCAAATCCGGGCGATGATTGTGCCGGCGCGTTTGTCCTTGAGGTCAGCGCATTCATGAGGCGTTCACGTGGTTGTCTCTAACGTCACGTTTGGGGACGACCGCAAATGAACGCGACGGGCCAGCCGCAAGCGGCCCAAGGCGCCGTCGCCGGTTAGGGAGGTTCATCCATGGCAATATCAAATCCTGGACGCGGCCTTGTCCGCTGTCTGGGCGTTACGGCTGCGGCTGCATTTGCGCTCGCAGCCGCATCACACCAGCGAGCTGAGGCGCTCTCGCTTGGGAGTCCCGCGACCGCGCCCTCGGCGAAGTTTGCAACCGACGGGCTAACGACCCAGGTTCAACACCGCGGTGGGATGGGCGGCGGCGGCTTTCGCGGTGGTGGAGGCGGCGGTTTCCATGGCGGCGGCTTTCGCGGCGGTGGAGGCGGCGGTTTCCATGGCGGCGGCTTCCGCGGCGGCGGCGCGGCATTTCATGGTGGCGGCTTCCGTGGAGGCGGCGCGGCGTTTCACGGCGGCGGTTTCAGAGGCGGCGGCATGGCAATTCACCGCGGTGGAGGCTTTCGCGCAGGCCCCGCCTTCCATGGCGGCGGTTTTCGTGCGGCGCCCGTTTTCCATGGCGGCGGATTCGTACATCGTCATGCGTTCCACCGGCCTCACTTTTTCTTTCGGCCCCACTTCGCCCACCGGCGCTTCTTTCATCGTAGATTCTACTACGCGCCGGCCTACTACACGTACCCGGCCTACTATTATCCGCGCCGCTGCCGCGTGATCTGGACCTATTACGGGCCACGCAAGATCTGCAGATATCGCCCGTGGTGGCGGCACCACTATTACGGATTGCCGTACGGCTACTGGTGAGATGCGTTGAAACGAAACAGGCGCCCGGAGGGGCGCCTGTTTTCATCTGGGGCGGATAACCTCGCTGCTCAATCCCAATCCTTGCCGCGCCAGGGCTTGAGCTTCCAAGGTGTCAGCGTCTCCATCCGCCACTGCTGCCAGTGCTCCGGCGGCCAGTGACTGAGGCGTGAGGCTTCCTTGGTGGCGATGGGCTGGAGGTCGACGATGCGCGGTGTCGTACGGCGCCGCACCTGCCGCGTCGCCTCGCTGATCATATCGACAAATTCAGACTTGTCGGTCACGGCCAAAAGTCCCTCGCGAAAGCGCTTCGCAAGGGACCAGTGTGCGCTTTGCCTGTTAACGGGCCGTTTCCGGAACGTCTCGCTATCTAGACAAAGGAAGCGTTAACGCCATTCCCGGACATCGACGAAATGCCCCGCGATTGCCGCGGCCGCGGCCATCGCCGGCGACACCAGGTGGGTGCGGCCCTTGAAGCCCTGCCGGCCCTCGAAATTGCGGTTCGAGGTCGAGGCGCAGCGCTCTTCCGGCGCCAGCTTGTCGGGGTTCATGGCAAGGCACATCGAGCAGCCCGGCTCGCGCCACTCGAATCCGGCCTTGATGAAGATCTTGTCGAGGCCTTCGGCTTCCGCCTGCTCCTTCACGATGCCCGAGCCCGGCACAATCATCGCGTTGACGTTGGCGTTGACCGTCTTGCCCTCGGCGATCTTCGCCGCCGCACGCAGATCCTCGATGCGGCCATTGGTGCAGGAGCCGATGAAGACGCGGTCGAGCTTGATCTCGGTGATCTTCGTTCCCGCCGTCAGGCCCATGTATTTCAGCGCGCGATGTTTTGAGAGCCGCTTGGCCTCGTCCTCGATCTTGTCGGGGTCCGGCACGAAGCCCGAGATCGAAACCACGTCCTCGGGCGAGGTGCCCCAGGTCACGATCGGCGGCAGCTTTGCTGCATCCAGCCGGATCTCGTGATCGAAATGCGCGCCCTCGTCGGAGCGCAGCTTTTCCCAGTAGCGCATCGCGGCATCCCAGTCGGCGCCCTTCGGCGATTTCGGGCGGTCTTTGAGGAATTCGAACGCCTTCTCGTCGGGCGCGACCAGACCGGCGCGCGCGCCGCCTTCGATCGACATGTTGCAGACGGTCATGCGGCCTTCCATCGTCAGCGCACGGATCGCGTCGCCGGCATATTCCAGCACGTAGCCGGTGCCGCCGGCGGTGCCGATCTCGCCGATGATCGCGAGGATGATGTCCTTGCCGGTGACGCCGTCGGGCAATTTGCCGTCGACCACCGCGCGCATGTTCTTCGCTTTCTTCTGGATCAGCGTCTGCGTCGCCAGCACATGCTCGACTTCGGAGGTGCCGATGCCGTGCGCCAGCGCACCGAACGCGCCATGGGTAGAGGTGTGGCTGTCGCCGCAGACGATGGTGGTGCCCGGCAGGGTAAAGCCCTGCTCGGGGCCGATCACGTGGACGATGCCCTGGCGCTTGTCGAACTCGTTGTAATATTCGATGCCGAATTCCTTGGCGTTTTCAGCCAGCGCCTTGATCTGCTCGGCGCTCTCAGGGTCGGGATTGGGTTTTGAACGGTCGGTGGTCGGAACATTGTGGTCGACGACGGCGAGCGTCTTCTCCGGCGCGCGCACCTTGCGCCCCGTCGCGCGCAGGCCTTCGAATGCCTGCGGCGAGGTCACTTCATGCACCAGATGGCGGTCGATATAGAGCAGGCAGGTGCCGTCCTCGGCTTCGTGCACCAGATGGTCGTTCCAGATCTTGTCGTACAGCGTGGTCGGTTTGGACATGAGCGTAAGCTCCAAAGGAAATTCTGTGTGAGCGGTTGAGCGCGAAGGCGCAAGCAAGAGACGTCAGCGCAGCGTCAAGCTGCGCGCGTAAGCTCAGACGTTGCCGAGGTCGCGAACCGTCCGAAGAAGCGGCCGGGCAGCCGCGAGCGATCGTCGATGACGATGGGTGCGACGCGCGAGCCCTCAGAATTCGTCCGATCTAGAACCATTCCAGCCTCATAGCACACGAGATATCTAAGCGCGATATGCGTTTGTTGCCACCGTCATTGCGAGCGAAGCGAAGCAATTCACGTCTCCGCCCGGGGATAGATGATTGCTTCGCTTCGCTCGCAATGACGGGGAGGCGCAACAAAAAAGCGCGGGACAAACCCCCGCGCTTTTCGTCAGATCCCTTTTGGGAAAAGTTACTCGCCGACGGCGGCGGCGCGGTCCTGCTTCTCGACGATGCGGGCCGACTTGCCGCGCAGATTGCGCAGGTAATAGAGCTTGGCGCGACGCACTTTGCCGCGGCGCACCACCTTAATCGAATCGATCATCGGCGACATCACCGGGAACACGCGCTCCACGCCTTCGCCGTAGGAAATCTTGCGGACGGTGAAGCTCTCGTTGAGCCCGCCGCCGGAACGGCCGATGCAGACGCCTTCATAGGCCTGCACGCGGGTGCGCTCGCCTTCGACCACCTTGACGTTGACGATCACGGTATCGCCGGGGCCGAATTCCGGGATCGACTTGGTCGCCGACAGTTTTTCGAATTGCTCTTTTTCGAGCTGTTGAATGAGGTTCATTGAAATCTCCATCGGCGGCGCGCCCAGCCTTTCGGGGGCTGCGCAAACGTCCATCTATCCTGCGCGTGTGCGGATTTGGCGCCCGTATAAGGCATCGGACCGCGCTTGTCACCCGTCTGTCGTGCTTTTTGTGCCTTTTTGGCCGCCCCTCGCGGCCCATAAATCCGGCCGCCGCGCCCGGGTCAGGGCCTCGGCTTCGGCTTTTCGCCAGGCCGCCACTCTGGCGTGGTCGCCGGAGATGAGGACTTCCGGGATGCTGCGGCCCTCGAACTCCTGCGGGCGGGTGTATTGGGGGTATTCCAGTAATCCCTCGGAAAAGCTTTCGTCATCGCCGGAGGCCTGCTTGCCCATCACCCCCGGCAACAGACGCACGCAGGCATCCATCAGGGCCATCGCGGCGATTTCGCCCCCCGATAGCACGTAGTCGCCGACCGAGACCTCTTCCAGGTTCCGCGCCTCGATCACCCGCTGATCGATCCCTTCGAACCGGCCGCAAACGATCAGGGGCCCCGGTCCGGCGGCGAGGTTCGCCACCTGCGACTGGGTCAGTGGCCGACCCCGCGGGCTCATCAAAAGGCGCGGTCGGTCCTGGTCTGCATCCGCGGCATCGATCGCAGCCGCCAGCACATCGGCGCGCAGCACCATGCCGGGACCGCCACCGGCGGGGGTGTCATCGACGCTGCGGTGGCGATCGGTCGCGGAATTCCTGATATCGCGCGCCTCCAACTCCCACAGGCCGGAGGCCAGGGCCCTGCCTGCCAGGCTGACGCCGAGCGGCCCGGGAAACATCTCGGGGAAGAGTGTGAGAACCGTGGCGCGCCAGGTCATCTAAAACCCATCACGTGAGCGTCGGGGCGTCGTCGCCTTCGATTTCCTGCGGCAGTTCGATCACCACGCGACCGCCGGCGAGGTCGACCGTCGGTACGACCGCATTGGTGAACGGCAGCAGCATAGTGGCGCCTTTGGCCGGCGCGATCTCGATAATATCGCCGGCGCCGAAATTATGGATGGCGATGATGCGGCCGAGCGGCTCGTTCGCAGCGTTGACAGCCGCAAGCCCGATCAGGTCGGCGTGGTAATATTCGTCCTCGTCGGTCCCAGGTAATTTGTCGCGTGCGACATAGAGCTCGAGCCCGTTGAGCCGCTCGGCATCCTCGCGGGTGGCAATGCCCTTCAGCGTCGCCACCAGATGGTCCTTTGCCTCGCGGACATGCGTCACCTCGAACTGGCGCGCGCCGTCTTTGGTCGTCAGCGGGCCATAGTGCTTCACGGCCAGCGGATCCTCGGTGAACGTCCACAGCTTCACCGCGCCGCGCACGCCATGCGCGGCGCCGATACGGGCGACGCAAATGGTCGAGGCCATCAGCGGGCCTCATCCTTCGAGACGGCGCGGAGCCTGTCATCGGGCCGCGCTTCGCGCGGACCCGGTGGCCTCTCCTCAGGATGAGGAGCTAGTTCCTCATGCTGAGGAGCACGGCGAAAGCCATGCGTCTCGAAGCACGAGGTCCGCATCATCGTCTACGCCTTCGCGGCGGCTTCGGCGGCCTTGCGCTCCTTGCGCGGCACGGCCTTTTCCGGGTTGTTGCGCGGCGCACGCTTGACGACACCAGCGGCATCCAGGAAGCGGGTGACGCGATCGGACGGCTGCGCGCCCTTGGCGAGCCAGGACTTCACCTTGTCCATGTCGAGCTTCAGCCGCGCCTCATTGTCCTTCGGCAGCAGCGGATTGAAATAACCGAGGCGCTCGATGAAGCGGCCATCGCGCGGAAAGCGCGAGTCGGCGACGACGACGTGATAGACGGGACGCTTCTTGGTGCCTGCGCGAGCGAGGCGGATAACGACTGACATTTAGTTCTCCTGTTGAATACGAAACTCAGTGATGGGAACGATGTGAATTCGAGTCATTGCGAGCTGCTTTTCCCTTGCACCTGTCATGCCCCGCGAAGGCGGGGCATCCAGTAATCGCTCGCATAAGCGATAGAACCGAGAGAACGCGGCGTACTGGATCGTCCGCCCCAGTGCACAATTGCGCACAAGGCGGACGATGACGGCGCGTGTTGGCGAGGCGTCACTTCTTCTTCCCCGGAAAGCCACCGAGGCCCGGCAGCGTCGGCTTGCCGCTGAGGCCCGTAAGGCCCGGCACATTGGGCAATCCCTGGCGCAGGCCGGTGGGGAGATCCTTCGGCAAATTCGGCAGACCGCCGGCGCCGCCCTGCATCTTTTCGGCCAGCGCCTTCATCTCGTCCGGCGAGGGCGGTTTCATGCCGCCGCCGAAGCCCATCGCCTGCGCGATGCCGGCCAGCGGGCCGCGCTTGCCCGAACCCATGGCCTTCATCATGTCGGCCATGTTCCGGTGCATCTTCAAGAGCTTGTTGACTTGTTCGACATTCTGGCCGGCGCCGGCGGCGATGCGCTTCTTGCGGCTGGCTTTGAGGATGTCGGGGTTCTTGCGCTCCTGCCGCGTCATCGAATCGATGATCGCGACCTGGCGCTTGATGATCTTGTCGTCGATCCCTGCTGCCGCGATCTGGTTCTTCATCTTGGCGATGCCGGGCATCATGCCCATCAGGCCGCTGATGCCGCCCATGTTCGCCATCTGCAGCAATTGCTCGCGCATGTCGGTCAGGTCGAACTGGCCCCTGCGCATCCGCTCCGCGGTGCGCGCGGCCTTTTCGGCGTCGATATTCGCCGCCGCCCGTTCGACCAGCGACACCACGTCGCCCATGCCGAGGATGCGGCCGGCGATACGGCTCGGGTGAAAATCTTCCAGCGCGTCGGTCTTTTCGCCGGTGCCGATCAGCTTGATCGGCTTTCCCGTCACCGCGCGCATCGATAGTGCCGCGCCGCCGCGGCCGTCGCCGTCGACGCGCGTCAGCACGATGCCGGTCAGGCCAACGCGCTGGTCGAAGGCGCGGGCGAGATTGACCGCGTCCTGGCCGGTCAGCGAATCCGCGACCAGCAATACCTCATGCGGGTTGGCCGCGGTTTTGATCTCGGCCGCCTCGTTCATCATCTCTTCGTCGAGCGTGGTGCGGCCGGCAGTGTCGAGCAGCACCACGTCGTAGCCGCCGAGCTTGCCGGCTTCCAGGGCGCGTTTTGCAATTTGCGCCGGCTTCTGGCCAGCGACGATCGGCAGCGTCGCGATGTCGAGGTCGCGACCGAGCACCGCCAGTTGCTCCATTGCCGCCGGGCGATAGATGTCGAGCGAGGCCATCAGCACCTTGCGCTTGTCGCGCTGGGTCATCCGGCGGGCGAGCTTTGCGGTGGTGGTGGTTTTGCCGGAGCCCTGCAGGCCGACCATCATGATCGGAACCGGCGGCACGGCGTTGAGGTCGATGGTCTGGCCATCCGCGCCAAGGGTCGCAACCAGTTCATCATGGACGATCTTGACCACCATCTGGCCGGGGGTGACCGACTTGACGACGGTAGCGCCGACCGCCTGCTCGCGGACGCGCTCGGTGAAGCTTCGGACGACCTCGAGCGCAACGTCGGCTTCGAGCAGCGCGCGGCGCACCTCGCGCATCGCGGCGTCGACATCGGCTTCCGACAGCGAACCGCGGCCCGTCAGCCGATCGAGTATCCCACCAAGCTTTTCCGACAGATTGTCGAACAATGCCGTTTGTCCTCTGTCCTGCGGTTGCAGGTCCGCTGCCCTATCTAACCGCCGTCATAGCCCGCGAAAGCGGGGGATCCAGCACGCCGCAGCCTCTCGGTTCAAACGAGCTGCTCTGGGATACTGGATCACCCGCCCCAGTGCGCGTTGCGCACAAGGCGGGTGATGACGACCACTTAAGTGCCCCGGCACCAAACGCCAGGACGATGTTCCAAACACTTTCGCGCCCGAGGGCGCATCGCGCTGTCGGGCGTTGGCCTCCGGTCTCAAGGGCCGGGCGGCGGGTCGAAAAGAACGTCTTTCCGAGAAAGTGCGGGGGTTAAACGCCTGGAAGGGACGAAAGTCAAGGAGAAACTGGGTCGAAATGAATCGGTTATCCGCATAAGCCATTGGAAATGTTCCATTTCTTGGGACCGCTTAGAGCGCCACACTGCAATCGTGCCGCAGGTTCCAAGTTGAGCCGGCACACCCATATAACGTCCCGTGTTCGTCAGCTCTCTCCCGCCCTCGTGATCCACCGTGCCCATCACCCGCCGCCGCGTCTTAGCAATGCTCGCCGGAGCCGCCACGGCCATCGGCGTGCCGTCTGTCTGGATCAGCAATATGAAAACCTATGATGGTCCCGTCTCCGATCATTTCGATGGCATGCGCTTCTACGATCCCGACGGCGTGCCGCCAAAATCATTGGCGGAGGTGCTACGCTGGCAGTTCGGCAGCGACCGCAAGCGCGCGAGCTGGCCGGACTGGATACCCAACGCGCACAGCGACACGCCGCCGCCGCGCGTTTCCGGCGACAAGGTGCGGCTGTCCTTTGTCGGCCATGTCTCCTGGCTGATCCAGACGCGCGATCTCAACATTCTCATCGATCCCGTGTGGTCGCTGCGGGCATCGCCGGTCAGTTTCGCCGGGCCGAAGCGGCACAACGATCCCGGCATCGGCTTCGACGCGCTGCCGAAGATCGATGTCGTGCTGGTGTCGCATGGTCATTACGACCACCTCGACGCCGCAACGCTGTCAAAACTCGCCGAAAAATTTTCGCCGCGCGTGATCACGCCGCTTGGCAACGATGTCACCATGCGCGATGCGGATGCGGCGATCAAAGCCGAGGCGTTCGACTGGCAGGATCGCGTCGAGCTCGGCAACGGCATCGCGGTGACGCTGGTGGCGACTCGGCACTGGTCGGCGCGCGGTCTGTTCGACCGCAACAAGGCGCTGTGGGCGAGTTTTGTGCTGGAGACGCCGGCCGGCAAACTCTACATCGTCTGCGATTCCGGTTACGGCGAGGGCAAGCATTTTCGACGCGTGGCCGAGCAGCACGGCCCGCTGCGGCTGGCGATATTGCCGATCGGCGCCTATGAGCCGCGCTGGTTCATGAAGGATCAGCACATGAATCCGGCTGATGCGGTGAGGGCTTTCACCGACTGCGGCGCGCAAGAGGCGCTGGCGCATCACCACGGCACGTTCCAGCTCACCGATGAAGCGATCGACGCGCCGGTGAATGCATTGGCCGAAGCGCTCAAGGAAGCGAACATTCCGCCGGAGCGGTTCGCGGCGCTGAAGCCGGGGCAGGTTTGCGAGATCTAACCGCCCGTCGTGCCTGCGCCGCTCCTTCGTGCCCCGACCCAGCGCAGCGCGTCGACGATGCGCTGCAGAACCTGGGCCTTTCTTGCCACAAAAAGGCGCGAAAGGAATGGGTCCCGCTCTGCGGAGCAGCGTACCGGACGGTGCTTCGCATCGCCGGGAGCACGCCGCGCACCGCGTCCGGGACACGCGGCGAGCGCAAGCGTCTTTATTCCTTGCCCTTGATCACCCACGATACGCTGACGGTCACCGAAAGCGTTTCCTCGCCTTGCGCCACCGGCGCGCCGGTGGCCATCGGGGCTGCCATCTTGCCGCGGAAGACCGGCGTGGGTGCACCTTCCTCGGTAATGCTGATGGCCTCGCCGAGCGTCACGCCGGCGGCCTTGGCGTAAATCTCGGCCTTGCGGCGGGCATCTGCGATCGCCTTCTCGCGGGCCTCGTCGAGGTACTTGGACGCCTGCGTCACGCTGAAGTGGATGCCGCCGATGTCGGTGGCGCCGGCGCCGACCAGCACATCGATCACGTTCGCCACCTTGGTCACGTCGCGGACCTTGACGGTGACGCGGTTGCTGCCGCGATAGCCGGCGACGGGCGAGGGACCGGCGCGATTTGGCGCATATTGCGGCTGCAGCGATAGCCGCGACGTCTGGTAATCCTTCTCTTCGATGCCAGCGCCCTTGAGCGCCAACAGCACCTTGCCCATCGCCGCATTGTTGGCGTCCGACGCCTCGCGCGCGGTCTTGGCGTCCGAGGTCACGCCGCCGTCGATCTGGGCCTGGTCGGGCGCCACCGATACGTTCGCCTCGCCGGTCACGGAGATCGCAGGTGGCGGCATCGTCTCTGCCAATGCCGGCGCGGCGAGCCACTTAGCGGTAACGACGGCAAGGGCAAGCGCACGTTTCATCCCGATCACCTCAGCGGCACATAAACGTTGATTACCAGCTTGTCCTCCGCCGTCTTCAGGGGATCGGTGATGTATTCCTCGATGAAGGTGTCTTTGGCTTCCAGTTTCTTGTCGTCGAGATGGTTGGTGATCGCCTCATAGGTGTTGTCCATGTTGTCGTACGAGCCGCGATGGACGAATTTTAGCGCCTTGCCCTCGGGCGATTTGCCCATGCTCATGTCCTTGGTCAGGTTTTTCACATCCTGATCGACCGGAATCTGGGCGAGATACGTGAAGCCGGTATCGTCGGTCGAGGTGTAGACGATCATGGAATTGCCCGTGGCCTTGATGCCCTGCTTGTCAAGCAGCGCGGTCAGCGCCTTGAAGGAATCGATCAGGGTATCGAACGCCGAATCCCAGTTGGCGGTGCCCTTCATCACCACGACCTTCTTGGGCTCGAGCGTGAACTCCTCGCCGAACGGGTCGGCGTTCTGGACGCTAGCGGCGGGAGGCGGCGGCGCAGGCGTCGGAGCTTTCTCCGCAGTCGGGGCATCCGCCGGGGACTTGGTTTCGGCCGGCGGCGGGACCGGCGCCGCCGATGGTGCGGGGCTGGGCGTTGCCGACGGGCTCGCGGCCGGGGAGGCTGAGGGCGCCGGCGATTGCGCCAGCACTGCCCCACCCAACGCGATTGCCACCATCGGGGCCAGCGCGAACACTGCCGCGCGGAAAGTGCTAATTCGGTTCATTTCAGGTATTCTCCATCCACCCCGAGTGGCCGCCGCGTGTCCCCTCGCGCCCGCCCCGATGGCGTTATTCCTAACACGCAAGGCTCGCTTTCGTCCCATGACAGATGCGTCATATGTGCTTGCGCACTGGTCAACGCGGCATCATCCGCCATATAAGGCAGGCATAAATTGGGAAATTCCATGAGCGCGCTGGCCAACCACGCATTTGCCAAAATGAACGGCATCGGCAACGAGATCGTCGTCGTGGACCTGCGCGATTCCAAGGCCGCCGTGACGCCGGAAGATGCCCGCGCCGTGGCTTCCCCCGCTGGCGTGCCCTATGACCAGCTGATGGTATTGCAGCCGCCGCGGCTACAGGGCACCGAAGCCTTCATTCGCATCTACAACAATGACGGCTCGGAAGCCGGCGCCTGTGGCAACGGCATGCGCTGCGTGGTGCGCCGCCTGTTCGAGCAGACCGGCCAGACCGCGGTGACGTTCGAGACCCGCGCCGGGCTGTTGAATTGCTGGCAGGGCCCGGCGCCCGACCTCTACACCGTCGACATGGGGGCGCCGAAGTTCGACTGGCAGGATATTCCGCTGGCCGAAGAATTTCGCGACACCCGCTATATCGAACTGCAGGTCGGGCCGATCGATGCGCCGGTGCTGCATTCGCCGTCGGTGGTCTCGATGGGCAATCCGCACGCGATCTTCTGGGTTGACGATGTGAATGCGCATGACCTCGAACGCTTCGGTCCGCTTCTGGAAAACCATCCGATCTTCCCCGAGCGCGCCAACATCACGCTCGCCCATATCGTCGATCGCGATCACATCACGATCCGCACCTGGGAGCGCGGCGCCGGCTTGACCAAGGCCTGCGGCTCGGCCGCTTGCGCTACCGCGGTCGCCGCCGCCCGGCTGAAGCGCGCCAATCGCTCGGTCGAGATCACGCTGCCCGGCGGCAAGCTCGCAATCGAATGGCGCGAGCGCGACGACCATGTGCTGATGACCGGCACGGCCGATTTCGAGTACGAAGACCGCTTCGATCCCGCGCTGTTCGCCAACGTTGCCTGAGAGCCATGAGCGTCGACGTCCTTACTTTCGGCTGCCGTCTCAACGCGTTCGAATCCGAGGTGATCGCCCGCGAGGCGGAACGCGCCGGGCTTTGCGATACCGTCGTCATCAATAGCTGCGCGGTCACCAACGAGGCGGTGGCGCAGGCGCGGCAATCGATCCGCCGGCTGAAGCGCGAGCGGCCGGATGTGCGCATCGTCGTCACCGGCTGCGCGGCACAGACGCAAGCAGAAATGTTCGCCGAAATGGCCGAGGTCGATCGCGTCGTTGGCAATGAAGACAAGATGCGGGGCGAAGCCTGGCGCGATGCGCGCGCGGCGTTCGATTTTGGCTTTGACGTCGGGACAAGCGAAAAGATCGCGGTCGCCGACATCATGGCGGTCCGCGAGATGGCGCCGCATCTGCTTGACGGGTTCAAAACCGGCCTGCCGCGGGTGTTCGTGCAGGTGCAGAACGGCTGCGACCACCGCTGCACCTTCTGCATCATTCCCTACGGCCGCGGCAACTCGCGCTCGGTGCCGATGGGCGCGGTGGTTGATCAGGTCCGCGCGCTCACCGAACGCGGCCATGCCGAGATCGTGCTGACCGGTGTCGATCTGACGAGTTACGGCGCCAATTTGCCGGGTGCGCCGAAGCTGGGGCAACTTACAAAGCAGATTTTGCGCCACGTGCCGGAACTGAAGCGGTTGCGGATTTCGTCAATCGATTCTATCGAGGCTGATCGCGATCTGATCGATGTCATTGCGGACGATGAACGGCTTATGCCGCATCTACACCTGTCGCTGCAATCCGGCGACGACATGATCCTGAAGCGGATGAAGCGCAGGCATTCGCGACGAGACGCGATCGAATTTTGCGCCCAGGTGCGGCGGCTGCGCCCGGGCATCACGCTCGGCGCCGATATCATCGCGGGCTTTCCGACCGAGACCGAGGAAATGTTCGCGCGTTCGGAGGATCTGGTGGGGGAATGCGACCTCACTTTCCTGCACGTGTTTCCTTACTCGAAGCGACCGCGGACCCCGGCTGCGCGGATGCCGCAAGTCCCGGGCGAAACCATTAGAGCGCGAGCGAAGCGGTTGCGCGCCGTGGGTGAAGCCGGATTGCAGCGGCGGTTGGCGTCGGAGGTCGGCGCGACGCGTCAGGTTTTGATCGAAAGCGCGACGCAGGGGCGCACCGAGCATTTCCTGCCGGTTGATATCAGTGGCGAGACGCCGGGTGCCGTGATGACGCTGACAATAAAGGGCCACGATGGTGCGCGGCTAATAGTGTGAGCCGCAAGCTCCGCTGTGGTCGTCCGGCTTGGCCGGGCGACCCAGAACGCCGCGGCTCCTCGGTTGATCTCTGGCTTCTCTGGAATACTGGATCATCCGCCTTCGGATGATGACAGCAGTGGTTGGGGCGCCAGTCGCGCCACGAACCACTACTTCCCATTCCACCCACACTTCCGCAACCGCTCGCGCATATGCGTCGGCGCCGGTGCCACCACGCGCACCGGCTCCTTGTTCTTCGAGATCGGAACCACGATCTCGCGGGAGTGCAGATGCAGGATCGGCTCGCCGAACCGCGGGCCGTTGCCGTAGATGTTGTCGCCGACGATGGGCCAGCCCATCGCTGACATGTGCACGCGCAATTGGTGGGTGCGGCCGGTCACCGGTTCCAGCGCAAGCCAGGCTAGGCCGTCGCCGCGACCACAGACCTTCCAAGTGGTGACGGCCTTCTGGCCCTCCGGGTCCGGCTTTTGCCACCAGCCGCGCTCGGCGTTCAGCCGCCCCAGCGGCATATCGATGATGCCTTCATCCTCGGCAGGTCCGGCCTCGACCACGGCCCAATAGGTCTTTCCGACCTTGCCGTGCTTGAACAACAGGCCGAGCGAAGCAGTGGCCTTGCGGTGGCGTCCCAGCACGAGACAGCCTGATGTGTCCTTGTCGAGCCGGTGGGCCAGCACCGGCGGCCGCGGCAGGCCAAATCGCAAGGCATCGAAGGAAGCTTCCAGATTGGCGCCGCCCTTGGGGCCGCGATGCACCGGCAGGCCGGCCGGCTTGTCGATCACCAGCATCAGCCCGTCGCGATGGAGCACGCGGGCCAGGATTTCGTCTGCCGTTAGTCCTGGAACATCAAAGGATGTCCCGGGCACATCAAGGGATGGCCCGGGAACATCAAAGGATTTGTTGTGACTTCCGCTCATGGCGCGAAACCGCTAACACGTCCCCGACATGAGCGATACCACTCCTGGAACCCCCAAACTGAGCTGGTGGCGGCGGCTGTCGAGCGGCCTGAAGCGGACTTCGAGTTCGCTCGGCGCGGCCGTCGCTGACCTCGTCACCAAGCGCAAGCTCGACCGCGCCATGCTCGACGATATCGAGGATGTGCTGCTGCGCGCCGACCTCGGCACCACGGTTGCGGTCAGAATTGCGGACGCCGTCGGAGCCGGCCGCTACGACAAGGCGATCTCGGCCGACGAGGTGAAGACGGTCGTCGCGACCGAAGTCGAAAAGGTGCTGGCGCCGGTGGCGATGCCGCTGGAGATCGACGCGGGGCAGAAGCCTTTTGTTATTCTTGTGGTCGGCGTCAACGGCTCCGGCAAGACTACGACCATTGGCAAGCTTGCCGCGAAATTGAGTGCCGAGGGCCGCAAGGTGATGCTGGCGGCGGGCGATACGTTTCGTGCCGCCGCAATCGAACAGCTCAAGATCTGGGGCGAACGCACCAAATCGCCGGTCGTTGCGGGCGCGCAGGGTTCGGATTCGGCGAGCCTTGCATTCAACGCGCTGAGCGCGGCGAGAGAGCAAAAGCTCGACGTGCTGCTGGTCGATACCGCCGGGCGATTGCAAAACAAGGCCGAGTTGATGAACGAGCTGGAAAAAGTGGTTCGCGTCATCAAGAAGGTCGATGCGTCGGCCCCGCATGCGGTGCTGCTCGTGCTCGATGCGACGGTGGGACAAAATGCGTTGTCGCAGGTCGAGGCGTTTCATCGTACCGCTGGCGTCACAGGGCTTGTGATGACGAAACTCGACGGCACCGCGCGCGGCGGGATTCTGGTGGCGCTGGCGGAGAAGTTCAAACTGCCGGTGCACTTCATCGGTGTCGGCGAAGGCATCGAGGATCTCGCGCCGTTCACCGCGCGGGATTTTGCTAACGCGATTGCGGGAATTGAAAGTTAGGTTTTCTTTGTCATGCCCCGCGAAGGCGGGGCATCCAGTACGCCGCGCCGCTGATCGGGACCGAGACGCCCCGGAGTACTGGATCACCCGCCTTCGCAAGTGATGACGGCTACACAGGATATGAAATGGACAAGAACCAGCCGCATCCGCTGTTCAAGCTTGCGACCGAACTCGGTCCGCTGATCGTGTTCTTCGTCGCCAATGCGAAGTTCAATCTGTTTGTCGCGACCGGCGCCTTCATGGTGGCGATCGTGGCTGCGATGATCGCGTCCTATGTGGTGGTGCGGCATGTGCCCATGATGGCGATCGTCACCGCCGTCATCGTGCTGGTGTTCGGTACGCTGACGCTGGTGCTCCACGACGAGACCTTCATCAAGGTCAAGCCGACCATTGTCTACGGCCTGTTTGCGGTGATCCTCGGCGGCGGTCTTCTGTTCGGCCGCTCCTTTATCGCGGTCCTGTTCGACCAGATGTTCAACCTGACCCCCAAAGGCTGGCGCATCCTGACCAGGCGCTGGGCGCTGTTTTTTCTGGGAATGGCGATTCTGAACGAAATCATCTGGCGCACGCAGTCGACCGACTTCTGGGTCGGCTTCAAGGCGTTCGGTGCGATCCCGCTGACGATGATTTTTGCAATTGCCCAGATGCCGGTGATCAAGCGCTACCATCTGGAGCCGGCCACGCTCGAGGCGAGCGAGGCGGAAGCGGGGGATGTGAGCAAGGGGTGATTGGGCCGCTTGTGTGGCTCTACTCCCTCGCCCCGCTCTTGTGGGGAGAGGGTCGGGGTGAGGGGTCTCTCGTCGCAAAGATTGTCGGTGATGGTGAAAGCCTGCCCGGCCCCTCACCCGAAATTCCCGCTTCGCGCGAATTTCGACCTCTCCCCGTAAAGAACGGGGAGAGGTTAAGTAAACGGCCTCAACTCTTCTGCTTGGCGATGATCTTGTCCTTGATCTTGTCGTAGGTCGCCTGCGGGACGATGCTCTTCTGCACCAGCTCGTCCTTGCCCTTGTAGGGGCGGCCGGCAATGATCTTCGCCGAGTAGGCTTTCCCGACACCCGGCAGCGCGTCGAGCTGCTCGGCGGTCGCGGAATTGATGTCGAGCAACTCGGCCTTCGGCGCGGGCGCCATCTTCGATTCTGAGCCCTTTGGCGCAGGCGCCATCTTGCTGTCGGATTTGGCCGCGGGCTGCGTGCCCTGGGCCATCGACGGCGTTGCCGTCAGCATGCCGAGCGTGAGCGCGGTGGCGAGAAGAGAAGCGAGCGTGAAATGACGCATATGGGTGTCCCTCCAAGGACGGTTCAAGTAACACCCCAAAACTAGCTGCGAATTCGTGGCGGCGCCATGGCTGCGAAATGAACGGCAGATAAAAGCGGAAGATTATTTGACCCTCGTGGTGAGGAGCGCGTCTTCGCGCGTCTCGAACCATGAGGCCCGTGCTACATCCTTCGAGACGCGGCCAAGTGGCCGCTCCTCAGGGATGAGGTCGGTGTTACGATCCGTGCAACGCCTTCTCGATCTCGACCTTCAGCACGCTGTCGAGATTGGCGGGCGTCACCGGCCCGACCAACTTGTAGCGAATGGTGCCGTCGCGGCCGACCACGAACGTTTCGGGTACGCCGTAGACGCCCCATTCGATCGAGCCGCGGCCGTTGCCGTCGACGCCAACGACGGTAAACGGATTGCCGTAACGGCCGAGAAAGCGGCGGGCGTTGTCGGGTGAATCCTTGTAGTTGATGCCGATGATCTGCAGCCGTGTGTCCCTGGCCAGCGCGGTCAACAGCGGCGCCTCGTCGTGGCACGGCACGCACCATGAAGCCCAGACATTGACGACCGAGACCTTGCCCTTGAACACGGCGGGGTCGAGCCCGGGCACGGGGATTCCGTTATGGACGAGGCCGTCCAGCGCCGGCAGCGTGGTTTGAGGCGCGGGCCGGCCAATCAGGGCGGATGGAATCCTCGACGGATCGCCGCCGTAGAGCCGCAGCAGCAACAGGCCGGCGATAGCGATGAAGCCGATCAGCGGCAGCGCCACCAGCCAGCGCCGGCTGCGAGGTTGATCGGATGTTATGGGCGCGCTCATCAAACGTCCGTCGCCTGGCGGCCGGACCGCCGGGTCACGCCGCCGGCCTCGAACTCGCGCAGGCGCTCCTTCTGGAGCCGATAGTCGATGGCGATCCAGACAATGAGAATCAACACGATCGCCGCCACCAGCGAGTAGGACGTCACGATATAGGAAGCGTAGGGTCCGAGCGACATCGCGTCACGCTGCCTGCTGGCTGGCTTGCATCATCTGCAAGCTGCGCACGCGCCGGCGCAGGATTTCGTTGCGCATCGCCGCCAAGTGCAGCGTAACGAACAAAAGCGAAAATCCGATCGCCATCACGAGCAGCGGAATCAGGAATGCCTTGTCGAGCGACGGACCGCCCATCCGCATCACCGAGGCCGGCTGATGCAGTGTGTTCCACCAGTCGACCGAGAATTTGATGATCGGCAGATTGATTGCGCCGACCAGCGTCAGGACGGCGGCGGCCCGCGCCGCCCGCGACGGATCGTCCACCGCGCGCCATAGCGCCATCAGGCCGAGATACATCAGGAACAGGACCAGCACCGAGGTGAGCCGTGCGTCCCATTCCCAATAAGTGCCCCACATCGGCCGCCCCCACAGCGAGCCGGTGACCAGCGCGAGAAACGTGAAGGCGGCGCCGATCGGCGCGGCGGCCTTGGCGGCGACGTCGGCGAGCGGATGCCGCCATACCAGCGTGCCCAGCGCGGCGATGCTCATGACGCCCCATACAAACATCGAAAGCCACGCATTCGGCACGTGGATGAACATGATCTTGACGGTGGCGCCTTGCTGGTAGTCGTCGGGCGCTATCGCCGCCTGATAGAGGCCCACCAGCAGCAGGATTGCGGTCGCACCTGCCAACCATGGCAGCACGCGCCCCGTCAGTGACAGGAATTTGGTGGGATTGGCGAGGTCGATCAGCGTCATAGCATCCTGATAGTCGTCAGCGGCGGGGCAGGCAATGCGGCTTAGTTTGTTTCATATTGCCTCCGCGAGAGTTGATCGGCGTCACGTCATTGTCAGTCGAGCCCATGCCGCAGGCTCGCCGCGGCGGCGAACGGTCCAACCACCAGACTGACCAGCGACAGCGCGCAGAGGATCGAAAACGGTGTTCCAAACGCCAGCGGACCCGTGATAGCCGCCTGCGACGCCGAAACGCCGAAGATCAGCACGGGG
This sequence comes from Bradyrhizobium australiense, assembly GCF_013114825.1. GTDB lineage: Bacteria > Pseudomonadota > Alphaproteobacteria > Rhizobiales > Xanthobacteraceae > Bradyrhizobium > Bradyrhizobium australiense. Next base: position 47,629 of record NZ_JAAVLX010000013.1, read on the forward strand.
ATCGATAGCGGCAGCACCAGCACCGCGAGCAGGAGGCCGCCGCGGTGCAAGGTCACGGCGAGGGCCGCACCGATCATGCCCGTGAACGTCAGCGCCGGCGTTCCCACCAGGAGCGTCAGCGCCACCGCCGATGTCGCCTCGCCGTCGAGGTTGAGCAACAGCCCGAGCATGGGCGTCGCCACGATCAGCGGCACACCGGCAGCGAGCCAGTGGGCCAGCGCCTTCGCCGCACAGGCAAGCTCCAGCGGCGTCTGGCCCATCACGATCAGGTCGAGCGAGCCGTCCTCGTGGTCAGCCGTAAACAGGCGGTCGAGCGTGAGCAGGCTCGCCAAGAGCGCGCCGAGCCAGAGGATCGCAGGCCCCAATCGGGTCAACAGCGCCAGGTCCGGCCCGATCGCGAACGGCATCAGCACCGTGACCGTAAGGAAAAACAGCACTCCGATCAGCGCCCCGCCGCCGACGCGGAGCGCGATTTTGATGTCCCGGCGAATCAGCGCGGTGATGGCGGTCATGCGAGGCGCCCCTCTGAACAGTCGGTTGGAGCCCATGGCCATTGCCGCGCAGACGGTGCCCTCCCTCCCTCCTTGCGAGTGAGGGCGGGGGAGAGGGGCAGCCCCGGAAAAGGTATTTGAGGGCTGCGCTTGTTGCGAGTGGCCCAACGGAGAGAGCAGGTCGTGTGGCACCCCTCTCCCTGACCTCGAGAGCGAGCTTCGCTCGCCTCGGACCCCGCAAGGGGGGAGGGAACGGAAGGAGCTGCGCTCGGAGGTAAGAAATTCAGCAAGTTCACTTCCCACCTCCCATCCGCAGTTCCCTCGCTTCGATCCCGAGTGGGGCATGCGTCGCAGCAACAATGATCCCGCCGCTTGCGAGATGGTCGCGCATTACGCCCACGCATAGCTCCTGTCCGGCGGCGTCGAGCGCCGAGGTCGGCTCGTCCAATAGCCAGACCGGCCGTCGCACCACCAGCAACCGCGCGATTGAAAGCCGGCGCCGCTGGCCGGCCGAGAGGTAGGCCGCCGGCAGATAGGTAGCGTGGCCGAGGCCCACGGCGGTGAGGCATGGGCCGACGTCGCCGGTCTCACCGCCCAGAAAATCCCGCCAGAACGACAGGTTTTCCGCAACGCTTAGCGCAGGTTTCAGCGCATCGCGATGGCCGAGATAGTGGGATTGCTCCGGCAAGGTCAGCTCGGTCTCGCCGCCTTCCAGGCCGATCGATCCGCCCGCCGGCACCAGCAGACCCGCGACCAGGCGCAACAGCGAGGTCTTGCCCGAGCCGTTCGGGCCGACCACGGCCAGCACTTCGCCGGAAGCGGTCTCGAAATCGAGGCCCGAGAACACCGCTCGGCCGCCTCTCACACAACTGATTTGGCGCCCCGAGAGCCGCATTTTGCTTCGTAACAGCCCTCTGAAATTGGTGGGTACCGTGTCAGAATTTGTGGGTACCGCATTGCTGCAGCACGTTTGTCGCTGTGGCGGCGCTTCTAGAAAGATTCTATAAGCCCGGAACTTGATGCAGCACACAATCGGCGGCTGCAAGCCAAGAAGCCAGCCTTCCGCTGACGGTGTTAAAATACCCTTGCCGGGTATAACTAGAATTTGGGATTTCCTGACATGACCTCGCTCGACAGCTTCAAATGCCGCAAGACCCTCAAGGTCGGCAGCAAGACCTATGTGTATTACAGCCTGCCCGCCGCCGAGAAGAACGGTCTGAAGGGAATTGCCAAGCTGCCCTATTCGATGAAGGTGCTGTTGGAAAACCTGCTGCGCAACGAGGACGGCCGCACGGTCAAGAAAGAGGACATCGTCGCGGTGTCAAAGTGGCTCCGCAAGCGCAAGCTTGAGCATGAAGTGGCGTTCCGCCCGGCGCGCGTCCTGATGCAGGACTTCACTGGCGTGCCGGCGGTGGTCGATCTCGCTGCGATGCGCAACGCGATGCAGGCGCTCGGCGGCGATGCCGAGAAGATCAACCCGCTGGTGCCGGTCGATCTCGTCATCGACCACTCGGTCATCGTCAACTTTTTCGGTGACAACAAGGCGTTCGGCAAGAACGTCGTCGAGGAATACAAGCAGAACCAGGAACGCTACGAATTCCTGAAGTGGGGCCAGAAGGCGTTCTCGAATTTTTCCGTGGTGCCGCCCGGCACCGGCATCTGCCATCAGGTCAATCTCGAATACCTCGCGCAGACGGTGTGGACCAAGAAGGAGAAGATGACGGTCGGCAAGAAGACCGGCACCTTCGAGGTCGCCTATCCGGATTCGCTGGTCGGTACTGACTCGCACACCACCATGGTCAACGGCCTTGCCGTGCTCGGCTGGGGCGTCGGCGGCATCGAGGCGGAAGCCTGCATGCTCGGCCAACCGCTGTCGATGCTGTTGCCGGAAGTCGTCGGCTTCAAGCTCAAAGGCCAGCTGAAGGAAGGCGTCACCGCGACTGACCTGGTGCTGACCGTGACGCAGATGCTGCGCAAGCAGGGCGTGGTCGGCAAGTTCGTCGAGTTCTTCGGCCCCGGTCTCGATTACCTCTCGGTGGCGGACAAGGCGACCATCGGCAATATGGCGCCGGAATACGGCGCAACGTGCGGCTTCTTCCCGGTCGACGCCGCAACCATCGATTATCTCAAGACCTCAGGCCGCAAGGCCGACCGCGTCGCGCTCGTCGCGGCCTACGCCAAGGCGCAGGGCCTGTTCCGCACGGCGAAATCAACTGACCCGGTGTTCACGGAAACGCTGACGCTCGACCTCAAGGATGTCGTGCCGTCGATGGCCGGCCCGAAACGTCCCGAGGGCCGAGTCGCACTGCCTGCCGTTTCCACCGGCTTTGCGGCCGCGCTCGCCAGCGAATACAAGAAGCCGGAAGCCGCTTCGACGCGCTATCCGGTCGAGGGCCGCGACTTTGATCTCGGCCATGGCGACGTGGTGATCGCTGCGATCACCTCCTGCACCAACACTTCGAACCCGAGCGTTTTAATCGGCGCGGGCCTCTTGGCGCGCAACGCCGCTGCCAAGGGCCTGACGGCCAAGCCGTGGGTGAAGACCTCGCTCGCGCCGGGAAGTCAGGTGGTTGCGGAATATCTGGCCAATTCCGGCCTGCAGAAGGATCTCGACAAAGTCGGCTTCAACCTGGTCGGCTTCGGCTGCACCACCTGCATCGGCAACTCCGGCCCGCTGCCGGAGGACATTTCGAAGTCGATCAACGACAACGGCATCGTCGCCGCCGCCGTGCTCTCGGGTAACCGCAATTTTGAAGGCCGCGTCTCGCCGGACGTGCAGGCGAACTATCTGGCCTCGCCGCCGCTGGTCGTGGCGTACGCGCTGGCCGGCACCGTGACCAAGGATCTCGCGGTCGATCCGATCGGCGCCGGCAAGGACGGCAAGCCGGTGTACCTGAAGGACATCTGGCCGACCACGAAGGAGATCAACGCCTTCATGAAGAAGTTCGTCACCGCGACGATCTTCAAGAAGCGCTACGCCGACGTCTTCAAGGGCGATACCAACTGGCGCAAGATCAAAACGGTCGAGAGCGAGACCTACCGCTGGAATATGAGCTCGACCTATGTGCAGAACCCGCCCTATTTCGAAGGCATGAAGAAGCAGCCGGACCCGATCTCGGACGTCGTCGATGCGCGGATTCTGGCACTGTTCGGCGACAAGATCACCACCGACCACATCTCGCCGGCCGGTTCGATCAAGCTGACTTCGCCGGCCGGTAAATTCCTCAGCGAGCACCAGGTGCGCCCAGCCGACTTCAACCAGTACGGCACGCGGCGCGGCAATCACGAGATCATGATGCGCGGCACCTTCGCCAACATCCGCATCAAGAACTTCATGCTGAAGGGCGCCGATGGCAATATTCCGGAAGGCGGACTAACCAAGCACTGGCCCGACGGCGAGCAGATGTCGATCTACGACGCGGCAATGAAGTACCAGGCGGAGAGCGTGCCGCTGGTGGTGTTCGCCGGCGCCGAATACGGCAACGGCTCCTCGCGCGACTGGGCAGCAAAGGGCACCCGCCTGCTCGGCGTTCGCGCCGTGATCTGCCAGAGCTTTGAGCGCATTCATCGCTCTAACCTGGTCGGCATGGGCGTGTTGCCGCTCACCTTCGAAGATGGCACGTCTTGGACGTCGCTCGGCCTCAAGGGTGACGAGACGGTGACGATCCGGGGGCTCCAAGGCGATCTGAAGCCGCGCCAGACCCTGACGGCAGAGATCGTATCCGGTGATGGTTCGCTGCAGCGCGTGCCGCTGCTCTGCCGCATCGATACCCTCGATGAGCTTGAGTACTACCGAAACGGCGGCATTCTGCATTATGTGCTGCGCAAACTCGCGGCTTAACGCGGATTTGTGATCGGTGCCTCACTTCGAAGTGAGTAGCGAGCAGGAGGAAGGCGGCCTATGACAAGGCCGCTTTCGCGCGTCTGGGGCACGCCTTTGGGATATCAAATCATGCCCCGTACAAATACGGATGGAAAACGCTACGCCCGGTTCGCACGATGACAGCGATGATGGCCTACAATTGCATATCGCGATGGTCCGGTGCGCTTGGCGTCTGCGCGATCATCGCCATCATCCGCCCGGCTCATGCCGATCCCCGCGCCGTAGTCGAACTGTTCACCTCGCAGGGCTGTTCGTCGTGTCCGCCGGCCGACCAGATCGTCGGCGAACTCGCCAAGGATCCGTCCGTCATCGCGCTGAGCATGCCGATCGACTACTGGGACTATCTTGGCTGGAAGGACACCCTGGCGGACTCGCGGTTCAGCGCGCGTCAGAAGGCCTACTCGCATGTACGTGGCGATCGTAACCTCTACACGCCGCAGATGATCGTCAATGGCTCGGTGCAGGTGATCGGCAGTGATCGCGCCGCCATCGAAGGGGCCATCAAGAATACCAGCAAGACCGAAGGTGTGATGTCGGTGCCGGTGACGATGACGTTGTCGGGTAAGCTGCTCAACGTCTCGGTAGAGGCGAGCAAGGTGCCGACGGCGGGCCGCGGCGAAGTCTGGATCTGCTCGATCTCAAAGGCGGTGCCGATCTCGATTGGGCGCGGCGAGAATCGCGGCCAACAAATCACCTACTACAACGTGGTGCGCAATCTCGTGAAGGTCGGCGACTGGAACGGCGGTTCGGGAAGCTGGACCGTTCCGCTTGAAAATATTTCCCGCGACGGCGTCGACGCCGCAGTCGTCTATGTCCAGGACGGCAGTCGCGACAAGCCGGGCGCAATGCTCGGCGCCGCCTATACCGCGCTGCGCTGATTAGCTCCGGGCTACGAGGTCTAAGTTTTGTCTCATCTTGAAGCGTCGGACAGTCGGCGAAGTCAGCGCCGCGCGTGATATTTGCGAGAGCAGTCCCCAAAACGAAAAAGGACCAACTTTCGTTGGCCCAGTATCGGGATTAACTCCCTCTGCGAACAGGCCCGATCCCGACGGCCCCGGGGGGCTGGGGGCTGAGGAATCCGGAACCGAAAGGACCGGGCCAACGCAGGATTTTCTTTTCGCAATTTAGCGGGGCGGGCGATGGGCGGAAGTAGGGCAGCAATAAGATTCCGCTAACGATCCCGTGAATCGACGTTTCCGGGATATCGGGCCATCCGCCCGGTTTCCCTCGTATTTACAACCCCCTTGCGGCGTCCTGCGGTTAGCGCGATCATGTAAATTGGATGACAGGAGGCGCTCCATGACTCTGATATCGGAGGACACCGATCCAAGCGATAGCCGCGCAGTGGCGCGCGTCGCCACTGCGAGCCCGCCGCCGAATCGCGTCACATTCAATCGTCTCGAACTCAACCGTATCCTCAATCTGTATGGGCGCATGGTCGCCGACGGCGAGTGGCGCGACTATGCCATCGACTTTCTGAAAGACCGCGCGGTGTTCTCCGTCTTTCGCCGCGCTTCCGAAGTTCCGATCTATCGCATCGAGAAAGATCCGCGGCTCGCGCGCAAGCAGGGCATGTACAGCGTGATCTCGGCGACCGGACTGATCCTACGCCGCGGCCATGAGCTCGAGCGCGTGCTGCTGGTGATCGATCGCAAGCTGGCGGTGGTATAGCCCTTGTAGCCGGGATGGAGCGAAGCGAAATCCGGGGAACACCACATCGCCCGCGAAACTGTCCCGGATTGCGCTTCGCTCCATCCGGCTACGAGACTTTTCAATCCTTCGGCAACGTCGTCGCGCCTTCACCCAGCGCGCGCTGCATCATCACCGTGTCGAGCCAGCGGCCGAACTTGAAGCCGACGCCGGGATGCGTCCCGATCATCTGGAAACCGCATTTGGTGTGAACGCCGATCGAGCCGGCGTTGGCGGAATCGCCGATCACGGCGATCATTTGCCGGTAGCCGCGCGTCTCGCACTCGGCGATCAGCCGCTGCATCAACTGCAGGCCGATGCCGCGGCGGTGGGTCGAAGGCTTCAAATAGACCGAATTCTCCACCGTGAAGCGATAGGCCGGCCGTGGCCGGTAGGGGCCGGCATAGGCGTATCCGATCACCCGGCCTTCGATTGCGGCGACGAAATAGGGAAAGCCGCCATCCGACAGCGTCCTGAATCGCCGGGTCATCTCAGCGAGGTCGGGCGGGACGAGTTCGAACGTGGCGGTACCGTAGCGCACGGCGTGCTCGTAGATTTCGGTGATGGCGGGGAGGTCGGCCTCGGTGGCGGGCCGGATTTCGGGAGCGGACATGGCAAAAAGATATCAGCAGATAAATCTGGATCAACGCTCTTTCCGTCATGGCCGGGCTTGCCGGCTTCGGTGAAGCTACGCCGGCCTGATAACTAAAGTGCCCGGCGCAGCCTTGGCGTAGTCGGGTCCCGGCCACCCACGTCTTTGTCGCCGCGGCATAGTTAAGGCGGGATGCCCGGGTCAAACCCGGGCGTGACGATCACTGAGCAAAAGAAAAGCCCCGGCGCGAGGCCGGGGCTTCAACTCTTGAACCTGATCGGCAGTGCTAATCGCGCTGGCCGAGGAGCTGCAGGAGCAGCGTGAACAGGTTGATAAAGTTCAGGTAGAGCGATAGTGCGCCGGTAATCGCCGCACGCTCTTCAACGTCAGCACCTCCCGAGGCGTAGCCGTAGATGTACTCGTTCTTCAGCCGCTGGGTATCCCAGGCGGTGAGGCCCGCGAACACCAGCACGCCGACCACCGAGACGATGAACTGCAGCATCGAGCTCGCCAGGAACAGGTTGACCAGGCTCGCGATGATGACGCCGATCAGACCCATGAACAGGAACGATCCCATGCCGCTCATGTCACGCTTGGTGGTGTAGCCATAAAGGCTGAGCGCACCGAAGGTGGCCGCGGTGATGAAGAACACCCGAACGATCGAGGTGTGCGTATACACCAGGAAGATCGACGACAGCGAAATGCCCATCAGCGCCGAGAATACCCAGAACAGCATCTGGGCGGTCGCCGGCCGCAGCCGGTTGATGCCGGCCGAGATCGCGAACACCATCACCAGCGGCGCGAGGATGAACAGCCACTTCAGCGGGCTGACGAACATCGCGTAGCCGAACTGCGTCAGGTAGGCGTTGCCGAACCTGGCGACGGCGCCGGCCTGGTCGGTCGTCACCGCGGCCATATAGACGCCGAGCGCCGCAAGGCCGGTGATCGCCAGGCCGATGCTCATGTAGTTGTAGATGCGCAGCATGTAGGCGCGCAGACCGGCATCGACGGCCGCGGCGTCAACGCGTCCGGCGGCCCGGCCGAAAGGAGATACGTAGTTACGGTCTAGGTCCGACATGGTCGAATTCCCGTTGGTTGCCCGGCGGAGCGCAAGGGGTTTGCGGCGCCGGTTAGATTTCTATCTCAGATGTCCCGATCTGCCGACGTTAATTTTACGTCATCATCCCGGCCACTGATCTTGGCTGGTATGTGGGAAACTAACACATTCGCCGCAAGCTTCCACGCGCGGCTGAATGTCGCTTCTCGCGGCCATTTCCCCGTAAAAGCAGCGTTAACCCCGCGTTTCCGCCGCTACAAATTGTCACAAATTCCGTAACACGCTGGCCGGCTTCTGGTTCAGGGCCAGCAACGTCCCGGCGAGCCCCAGCCCCACCGTGACGATCAGGGCGGCTGCGACCACCCCGGCCGCGCTGCCGGCCTGCCAGATGAAGCTCAGCGTCATCAGCCGGGTCACGATCAGCCAGGCCGCGATCGAGCCCGCGATCACGCCGAATATCGCCGTCGCGAGGCCGATCATGAGGTACTCGAGCGCATACGCGCCCAGCAGACGCGCCCGGGTTGCGCCGAGCGTCTTCAGGATGACCGCGTCGTAGACCCGGTGGCGGTGGCCGGCGGCGAGCGCGCCGCCAAGCACCAAGATCGCCGAGATCAGGGTGACCGCGCTGGCGCCGCGGATGGCGAGCACGAGATTGGTGACGACAGTGCCGACGGTCTCCAGCGCCTCGCGGACCCGCACGCTGGTCACCATTGGAAAGGCGTCCGCCACCTGCTTGATGATTCGGGCGTCGCCCGCCGGGTCCGGGTGAGCTTCGGATAGCGTCGCGACATGGCTGTGCGGCGCGCCCTTGAAGGCGTTGGGCGAGAACACCAGCACGAAGTTGATGCCCAGCCCCTGCCAGTCGATGTTGCGCAGATTGCTGATTTTGGCCGGGATGTCGCGGCCGAGCACGTTGACCACGATCTCGTCGCCGATCTTGAGTCTCAAGCCGTCGGCGATCTTTTTTTCCATCGAGACCAGCGGCGGGCCGCTATAGTCGGCGCTCCACCATTCGCCCGCGACGATCTTCGAGCCCTTGGGGATTTCGCCGGTATAAGTCAGGCCGCGGTCGCTCTGCAGCACCCATTCGCTATCCTGCGACGGCTTGAGCTGGTCGGCCTTGAGGCCGCGGGCGCCGACGATGCGTCCGCGCAGCATCGGCACGTCTTCAACGGTCGATTGCGGCGCGACTTGCTTGAGGAAGGAGCCGAAGCGGTCGGCGTCCGCGGTCGGGATATCGATGAAGTAGAATGATGGTGCGCGCTCCGGCAGCGCGGCCAAAAATTGCCGGCGCAGATTGCCGTCGATCTGGGTGATGGTGACGAGCACGGCTAATCCCAGCCCGAGCGACATCACGACCGAGGGGGTCAGCGCGCCGGGCCGGTAAATATTGGCGATCGCCAGTCGGAGCATGGTGATGCGGCTGCGTGGCAGCCGGCGCGCCAGCGCCATCAGGCCGGCGGCGACGCCGCGTAGCAGCGCGAACACTGCTATCGAAGCGACCACGAATACGGCCGCAACCCGTTTGTCATAGGCAAGCCCAATGGCGACGGCGACCAGAAGTGCGATCACCAAAGCCATCAGCGCGAGATAGCCCCAGCGCGGACGATGCCATTCGCGGGCAACTTCCTCGCGAAACAGCGCCGCAACCGGCACGTCGTGCACCCGGCCGAGCGGCCATAATCCGAATGCAAGCGCGGTAAGCAGGCCATAGACGAACGACAGCGCCAGTTCGTCCGGATGCAGGGCAGGAATCACCGGCAAGGGCAGCAGCTTGCCGAACACGCCGACGATGACGAACGGCAAGGCCGCGCCGGCGGCGAGCCCGATCACCGAGCCTATTCCCGCGAGCACCACCACCTGCGTCAGGTAGATCGTGAAGACGTCGCGGCCGGTGGCGCCCAGCGCCTTGAACGAAGCGATGACGTCGCGGCGGCGATCGATATGGCTCTTGACCGCGTTGGCGACGCCGACCCCGCCGACCAGAAGTGCGGCGAGGCCGACCAGCGTCAGGAACTGGGTGAAGCGGTTGATCGTGCGTTCGAGTTGCGGCGAGGCGTTGCCGCGGCTTCGGATCTCCCAGCCGGCTTCGGGCAGGACGCTCCGCGCGCTGTCGATCAGTTGCGTGGCGGCGCGTTCGTCGGCCGCGTTGTCCGGCAACCTGAGACGATAGATCCAGCGCACCAGGCTGCCCGGCTGCAGCAAGCCGGTAGCGCGCAGGCTCGCTTCGCTGACGAGAACGCGCGGGCCCAGACCGACATTGCCGGCGAGCTTGTCCGGCTCGGCGCCGACCACGCTGCGGATTTGGAATGTTGCGTTGCCTATCGTGACGCGATCGCCGATCTTGAGATCGAGCCGCGCCAGCAATGTAGAATCGACCGCCGCGCCGAACGCGCCGTCGCGTTCTGCCAAGAGATCCGCCATCGGCATTTTGGGATCGAGCGTCAGCTCACCCAGCATCGGGTAGTTGCCGTCCACCGCCTTGAGCTCGACCAGCGCCAGCTTGCCGTCATGGCTGCGGGCCATGACGCGCAGCGCCGCCGCCATCGAAACCTGGCCACGCGCGCGCAGAAAGGCGATTTCGTCCGGCTTGGCCTCGCGCTGGATCAACGAGAACGCCACGTCGCCGCCAAGCAGCGTGCGGCCTTCGCGCTCCAGACCTTCGCTCAGGCTCGCCGCCACCGAGCCGACGCCGGCAATCGCCATTACGCCGAGCGCGATGCAGGCGATGAAGACGTAAAAGCCGCGCAGGCCGCCGCGCAATTCGCGCAGCGCGTAGCGCAGGGCAAGCGATGACGCACGGCTGCGATAGACGGGTTCGGAAATGGCGGTCATGAATGGCTGTCGATCCGGCCGGAGCGCAGCCGCACCACGCGGTCGCAGCGCTGTGCCAGCGAACTGTCGTGCGTCACCAGCACCAGCGTCATGCCGCGCTCGGCATGCTTGGTGAAGAGCATGTCGACGATCTGCTTGCCGGTGGTCTCATCGAGATTGCCGGTCGGCTCGTCCGCGACCAGAATGGCGGGATCGGGTGCCAGCGCGCGAGCCAGCGCGACGCGCTGCTGCTCGCCGCCCGACAATTGCGTCGGGTAATGATGCAGGCGCTCGCCGAGGCCGACCGACGTCAATTCTTTCGCCGCGCGCTCTGCCGCGTCGGGACTACCGGCAAGCTCCAGCGGCACCGCGACGTTTTCCAGCGCCGTCATGGTCGGGATCAGATGGAACGACTGGAATACGATGCCGACCTGACGGCCGCGGAAGCGGGCGAGCGCGTCCTCGTCGAGGGCATTGAACGGCGTGCCGTTCACCACCACCTCACCGCTGTCAGGACGTTCCAACCCCGCCATCACCATCAGCAAGGTCGATTTGCCCGAACCTGACGGCCCGATCAGGCCGATCGCCTCGCCCGATGCCACACGAAGGCTGATATTTTTCAGGATATGAACGCGGGCGGCACCGGTGCCGAGCGAGAGGTTGACGTTCGAAATGGAAATCGTGTCCGGCCCAAGGCCGACCAGTGAAGAGGGTTCAATGCGACTGTCCATGGCTCGGTCATATGGCACTTCCGCCGCTCGGGTCGAGGGCTTGAAGCGGATGTTTGCGCACATACGCGTGTTGATTATGGCTTTGATGACGGCCGGGCCGGTCTTGGCCCAGACCCCGGCCGCCGCGCCCGCCAAGCCTGTCAAAATGGTCGTCCTCGGCGATTCCTTGAGCGCCGGCCTTGGCCTCTCGGCGCCGGCGGCGTTCCCCGCCCGCCTGCAAAAGGCCTTGAGCGACAAGGGGATAAAGGTCGACATGATCAATGCCGGGGTGTCCGGCGATACCACGTCCGGCGGCCGCGACCGGCTGGACTGGTCAATCCCGGAGGGAACCGAGGCTGTGATTCTCGAACTCGGTGCCAACGACGCCCTGCGTGGTATCGATCCCGCCATCACCCGCGCCGCCTTGACCGACATCCTGACCCGGCTGAAGGCGCGCAACATCGCCGTTCTCTTGTGCGGGATGCTCGCCCCGCCCAATTACGGCAGCGAATATGCGGCGCGCTTTAACGCCATCTATCCGGAGCTATCGAAAGCGTTCGGCGTGCCGCTCTACCCGTTCTTCCTGGAGGGGGTTGCGAGCGAGGCCAAGCTCAACCAGGCCGACGGAATTCATCCGACAGCCGAGGGTGTCGATATCATCGTGAAGAATATTCTGCCTATGGTGGAGGCATTTATTGGCACGATCTCCGGGCAGCGGAGTTGAAAAAGCAGCAACGAATGAGATTACCCCAAGATTTTCCCGTAGCTTTGCGGAGTGCTCGCGCCGCATGCTTCGCAGGGTCATATAAGTCGGGTAGGAATTGGTCATCGGTGATTCGTCACCGGGTTTGCTTCCAGGCGTGAGCCCTTGGGTTTTGCGCCTTCGCATCGAGGATTCGCGATGCCCCGTTTGTTTGCTGGACTGGAAATTCCGGCCGATGTCGGCCAGACCCTTTCCAATTTGCGTGGCGGCCTTCCCGGCGCACGCTGGATCGATCCCGAAAATTACCACGTCACCTTGCGCTTCATCGGCGATATCGACGGCATGTCGGCGAATGAAATCGCCTCGATGTTGTTTCGGGTCAACCGCAAGCCGTTCGAGGTCAAGGTGCAGGGGCTGCAGAGCTTTGGCGGCAAGAAACCGCGCGCGGTGGTCGCTTCCGTCGAGCCGAGCCGGCCGCTGATCGAACTGCAGGCCGAGCTCGAGCGGCTGATGCAGCGGCTCGGGCTCGATCCGGAAGGGCGCAAATTCATTCCCCATGTGACGCTGGCGCGGCTGCATGACGCCTCCAGCCAGGACGTTGCCGATTATTTATCGGTGCGCGGCTACTTTCCGAGCCGCACGTTCTGGGCCTCGCGCTTCGTGCTGTTCTCGTCCCGCGCGTCCACCGGCGGAGGACCTTATGTGGTCGAGGATTCCTACGCGCTGAGCGCGTGAGGGGCAGGCGGTCACCGCATTCTCCTGCTGTCATGATCCGCGAAAGCGGATGATCCAGTATACCAGAGACGCCTGAGATAGATCCAAGAGGCCGCGGCGTACTGGATACCCCGCCTCCGCGGGGTATGACGATCCAGGAATGGCTTCGCTTGCATACCCCCAGCACCAATTCACGGCTTGCAATTTCCGCGCGCTTGAGGCCGAAAGGGGCCATGCTGTCGACTGACCCCACCTCGTTCCGCGCACAGTATCAGGCTCTGGTTTCCTCCGGAGCGATCGAGGCCGATGCCGCGCAGGCCGATGCTGCCGAGGCGTTCGCTGCGCTCGAAGAGCGCCTGTCGACCTACAAGCCGGCGCGCAAGCTAAGCCTGCTTGGCCGATTGTTCGGCGACAAGAGCGAACCGCCGCCGCGCGGGCTTTACGTTCATGGCGAGGTCGGCCGCGGCAAGACCATGCTGATGGACCTGTTCTTTCAGCACTCACCGGTCCAGCACAAGCGCCGTGCCCATTTCCACGAATTCATGGCCGAGGCGCATGAGAAGATCTACGCCTATCGCCAGAACATAGCGCGGGGTGAAATCGCAGACGGCGACGTGATCGAACTGACGGCGAATGCAATCTTCGACGAGGCGTGGCTGTTGTGCTTCGACGAATTCCACGTCACCGACATCGCCGACGCCATGATCCTGGGGCGGCTGTTCTCAAAATTGTTCGAGCTCGGTACCGTCGTGGTGGCGACTTCGAACGTCGCGCCCGAAGACCTCTACAAGGGCGGCCTCAACCGCGCGCTGTTCCTGCCGTTCATTTCGCAGATCGAAGATCGTATGGACGTGTTGCGGCTCGATGCGCGCACCGATTTCCGGCTGGAAAAACTTGTCGGCGTGAAGATGTGGCTGGTGCCCCCGGATGATGAAGCCGGCGCCGCACTCGACCGCGCCTGGAGCAAGATGACCGGCAACGCGCCGTGCAAGCCGCGCGACATTGCGATCAAGGGCCGCGTCCTGCGCGTGCCCTGTTCGGCGCACGGCGTGGCGCGCTTTAGTTTCTCCGACATCTGCGAAAAGCCGCTGGCCGCCTCGGATTACCTGCGGCTGGCGCACGATTATCACACCATCCTGATCGACCGCATTCCGGTGATGGATTACGCCGAGCGCAACGCCGCCAAGCGCTTTATCTCGCTGATCGACACGCTGTATGACAACGCGGTGAAGCTGATGGCCTCGGCCGAAGCCGATCCGGTGTCGCTGTATCTAGCTACCGAGGGCGCTGAAGCCAACGAGTTCAAGCGAACCGCGTCGCGGCTGATCGAGATGAGTTCCGAATCCTACCTGGCCCTCCCGCACGGCCGGAAGGATTCCGCGGCCAGCGGATCTAGCACGGGGCTGGTGGAGACGTGATCCGTCGTTCCGGGGCGCGCGAAGCGCGAACCTCAGGTGCGCGATTGCGCACTGGGGGATCCAGAAGTCGTGGCGCGAGATTCCGGGTCGATGCTGCGCATCGCCCCGGAATGACGTTGCTTCTTGGCATACCTGACCGAATTCAAGGCGCGGCCTTAGAATTGGGCATGCCCCGGCTTGAACCGGCCATTCGAAAGGGATAACCAGCCATCCAACTGATTATCCACCCCTCACTCTTCGTCTCAGAAGGACAAACTTCCCATGGCGCGCGACAAGATTGCTTTGATTGGCTCCGGTCAGATCGGCGGAACGCTGGCTCACCTCGTCGGCCTGAAGGAGCTCGGCGACGTCGTGATGTTCGATATCGCCGAGGGCGTTCCCCAGGGTAAAGCGCTCGACATCGCGCAATCTTCCCCGGTCGACGGCTTCGACGCCCATCTCACCGGCGCCAATTCCTACGAGGCGCTCGATGGCGCCAAGGTCTGCATCGTCACTGCCGGTGTGCCGCGCAAGCCCGGCATGAGCCGTGACGACCTCCTGAGCATCAACCTCAAGGTCATGGAGCAGGTCGGCGCCGGCATCAAGAAATATGCGCCCGATGCGTTCGTCATCTGCATCACCAACCCGCTGGATGCGATGGTGTGGGCGCTTCAGAAAGCCTCTGGCCTGCCGCACAAGAAGGTGGTCGGCATGGCCGGGGTGCTCGACTCCGCGCGGTTCCGCTATTTCCTGGCCGATGAATTCAACGTCTCGGTCGAGGACGTCACCGCCTTCGTGCTCGGCGGCCACGGCGACACCATGGTGCCGCTGACGCGTTACTCCACCGTCGCCGGCATTCCGCTGCCTGATTTGGTCAAGATGGGCTGGACCTCGCAGACGCGCATCGACGAGATCGTCGACCGCACCCGCAACGGTGGCGCCGAAATCGTCAATCTGCTGAAGACCGGTTCGGCCTTCTACGCGCCGGCCGCTTCGGCGATCGCGATGGCGGAGAGCTATCTGAAGGACAAAAAGCGCGTGCTGCCCTGCGCCGCCTATCTCAACGGCGAGTACAGCGTGAAGGACATGTATGTTGGCGTCCCCGTCGTGATCGGCTCGAAGGGCGTCGAGCGCATCGTCGAGATTGAGCTGGCCGGCAAGGACCGCGAAGCTTTCGACAGGTCGGTCGGCGCCGTTCAGGGTTTGGTCGATGCCTGCAAGAAGATCGCGCCCGACCTGCTCGGACGTTGATTTTACTCGGCTTTCGCCCCTCGCCGGGGCGAACGCCGTTTTCAGGGTTGCAGTTCTCTTGGTATATGGTATGCCAACTACCAATGCCGGTGAACTGTAGAACTCGCCGCTAAGGGTTTTGGGGAGCGTCCAGATGAATATCCATGAATACCAGGCCAAGGCTCTGCTGCGTGAATTCGGCGTGCCGATTTCGCGCGGCGTGCCTGTGTTGAAGGCCTCGGATTCTGAGGCTGCCGCCAAGCAGCTTCCCGGCCCGATCTGGGTGGTGAAGAGTCAGATCCATGCCGGCGGCCGCGGCAAGGGCAAGTTCAAGGAAGCTTCCGCCGGCGACAAGGGCGGCGTCCGCATCGCGAAATCCGTCGCCGAGGTCAACGAATTCGCCAAGCAGATGCTGGGGGCGACGCTGGTCACGGTGCAGACCGGCCCGCAGGGCAAGCAGGTCAATCGCCTCTACATCGAGGAAGGATCGGACATCGACAAGGAGTTTTATCTTTCAATTCTGGTCGATCGTGAATCTTCTGAAGTGTCATTCGTGGTTTCGACCGAAGGCGGCGTCAATATCGAAGAGGTAGCCCATAACACGCCTGAGAAGATCGTGACCTTCTCCGTCGATCCGGCAACCGGCATCATGGGCCATCACGGCCGCACGGTCGCGAAGGCCCTGAAGCTCACCGGCGATCTCGCCAAGCAGACGGAAAAGCTGGTGACGCAGCTCTACACGGCCTTCGTTGCCAAGGACATGGCGATGCTGGAGATCAATCCGCTCGTGGTCACCAAGCAGGGCCAACTGCGCGTACTCGACGCCAAGGTATCGTTCGATGACAACGCGCTGTTCCGTCATCCCGAGGTGGCTGTGTCGTTACGCGATTTGACCGAGGAAGATGCCAAGGAAGTCGAGGCGTCGAAGTACGATCTCAATTACGTCACGCTCGACGGCACCATCGGCTGCATGGTCAACGGCGCCGGCCTTGCGATGGCGACAATGGACATCATCAAGCTCTACGGCATGGAGCCCGCCAACTTCCTCGACGTCGGCGGCGGCGCCAGCAAGGAGAAGGTTGCGGCAGCCTTCAAGATCATTACTGCCGACCCGAACGTGAAGGGCATTCTGGTCAACATCTTCGGCGGCATCATGAAGTGCGACATCATCGCCGAGGGCGTGGTGGCTGCCGTGAAGGAAGTCGGCCTGAAAGTGCCGCTGGTCGTGCGGCTCGAAGGCACCAATGTCGACGCCGGCAAGCAGATCATCCGCGAGTCGGGTCTCAACGTAGTGCCGGCCGACAATCTCGACGATGCCGCACAGAAAATCGTGAAAGCCGTCAAGGGAGGCTAGCGATGGCTGACCATCTCGCCGCACCTCAACCGCTGGAAGAACACCGCCGGCTCGCGGTTTTTGCGGGCGAGTGGGCGGGCGAGGAAGTGGTCTATCCGTCACGTTGGACGGCAGGCGGTCCTGCGACCTCGCATGTGGTCGCGCGCATTGATCTCAACGGCTTCTACCTGATTCAGGACACCCGCCAGATGCGGGACGGCATGGAGACCTTCGCCACTCACGGCGTGTTCACCTACGACCGCGACGACCGGACCTACAAATTGTTTTGGCACGATTCGCTCGGCTACTATTCGCCGGCACCGGCCTCCGGCGGCTGGAGCGGCAAGTCGCTGGTGCTCGTGCGCGGTTCGCTGCGCGGCAACGCGCGCCACGTCTACGAAGTCGTCGATGACGACAACTACACCATGAAGATCCAGTTCTCGCCTGATGCCGAAGGATGGGCCGACGTGCTCACCGGCACGTACCGTCGCATTCATTAACCCCTCGTTCACGGTCACCGAAGAAAGCGTTCGCAATCATGTCCGTTCTGATCGACAGCAACACCAAAGTCATCTGCCAGGGTTTTACGGGCAAGAACGGCACGTTCCATTCGGAAGCCGCGATCGCCTATGGCACCAAGATGGTCGGCGGGACTTCGCCGGGCAAAGGCGGCTCGACCCATCTCGGCCTGCCGGTGTTCGACACCGTTCGCGAGGCGCGCGAGAAGACCGGCGCTGACGCCAGCGTGATCTACGTTCCGCCGCCGGGCGCGGCGGACGCGATCTGCGAAGCGATCGATGCGGAAATCCCGCTGATCGTCTGCATCACCGAGGGCATTCCGGTGCTCGATATGGTGCGTGTGAAGCGTTCATTGTCGGGATCGAAATCGCGCCTGATCGGGCCGAACTGCCCGGGCGTGATGACCGCGGGCGAGTGCAAGATCGGCATCATGCCGGCCAACATCTTCAAGCCGGGCAGCGTCGGGATCGTTTCCCGTTCGGGCACGTTGACCTATGAGGCCGTGTTCCAGACCACCCAGGAGGGTCTCGGTCAGACCACCGCGGTCGGCATCGGCGGCGACCCGGTCAAGGGCACCGAATTCATCGACGTGCTGGAGATGTTCTTGGCCGATCCCAAGACCACCTCGATCATCATGATTGGTGAAATCGGCGGCTCCGCCGAAGAAGACGCCGCCCAGTTCATCAAGGACGAGGCCAAGCGCGGCCGCAAGAAGCCGATGGTCGGTTTCATCGCCGGCGTCACCGCACCTCCCGGCCGCCGCATGGGGCATGCTGGCGCGATCATCTCCGGCGGCAAGGGCGACGCCGGATCCAAGACGGCGGCCATGGAACAGGCCGGAATTACGGTCTCTCCGTCGCCGGCACGGCTAGGACATACCCTTGCCGAAAAGTTGAAGTTCTAATTCAGTCCTTGGTTCTTTTAGGCGCGAATATCCGCCCTAAATAGGGTAAAGCTTCATTACCGAGCTGGTTCGGGCCTCCCGGACCGGCTACAGCGCCGTTTTCCATGCGCAAAGCGAAACTCACCAGGACGCCATCATGTCTCGCCAGGACGCGAACGCAGCATTTGCCCTCTCCTCATTTTTGCAGGGCACCAACGCCACCTATATCGACGACCTCTACGCCCGCTACGAGCAGGACCCCGGCTCGGTCGACAGCGAATGGCAGGAATTCTTCAAGAGCCTGAAGGACACCCCGGCCGACGTCCAGAAAAACGCCGAGGGCCCGTCCTGGGGCCGCGACAACTGGCCGCTCACGCCGCAGGACGAACTGACCTCGGCGCTGGACGGCAACTGGGTCACTGTCGAGAGGGCCGTCGGCGCCAAGCTGGCCGCCAAGGCGCAAGCCAAGGGCGCCGAACTGTCCCCTGCCGACGTCAACCAGGCGACGCGCGATTCGGTCCGAGCCCTGATGCTGATCCGCGCCTACCGAATGCGCGGCCATTTCCACGCCAAGCTCGATCCCCTCGGCATCGAGGCGCCGCGTGATCGCGAAGAGCTCGATCCGCGCACCTATGGCTTCACCGAAGCGGATTTCGACCGCAAGATATTCCTCGACCATGTGCTCGGCCTCGAATACGGCACACTGCGCGAGATCGTCGCCATCTGCGAGCGCACTTATTGCCAGACGCTCGGCGTCGAATTCATGCACATCTCCAACGCCGCGCAGAAGGCCTGGATCCAAGAACGCATCGAGGGTCCGGACAAGGAAATCAGTTTTACGCGCGAAGGACGCCGCGCGATCCTGAACAAGCTGGTCGAAGCCGAAGGGTTTGAAAAATTCTGCGACCTCAAGTTCACCGGCACCAAGCGCTTCGGCCTCGACGGCGGTGAATCGCTGATCCCCGCGCTGGAGCAGATCATCAAGCGCGGCGGCAATCTCGGCGTGAAGGAAATCGTCCTGGGCATGCCGCATCGCGGCCGGCTCAACGTGCTGACGCAAGTGATGGGCAAGCCGCATCGCGCGTTATTTCATGAATTCAAGGGCGGCTCGGTCAACCCGGACGCGGTCGAAGGCTCCGGCGATGTCAAGTACCATCTGGGCGCATCGTCCGACCGCGAATTTGATGGCAACAAGATCCATCTGTCGCTGACCGCCAACCCGTCGCACCTGGAAATCGTCGATCCCGTCGTGCTCGGCAAGGTGCGCGCCAAGCAGGACCAGCATGGCGATCCGCCGGATATGCGCATTTCCGTGCTGCCGATGCTGATGCATGGCGACGCGGCGTTTGCAGGGCAGGGGGTAGTCGCGGAATGCTTCAGCCTATCCGACCTGAAGGGCTATCGCACCGGCGGCTCGCTGCATTTCATCGTCAACAACCAGATCGGCTTCACCACCTATCCGCGCTACTCGCGCTCCTCGCCCTATCCGTCCGACGTGGCGAAGATGATCGACGCGCCGATCTTCCATGTGAACGGCGACGATCCGGAAGCGGTGGTGTTCGCCGCCAAGGTCGCGATCGAATTCCGGCAGAAATTCCACAAGCCGGTCGTGATCGATATGTTCTGCTATCGCAGGCATGGCCATAACGAGGGCGACGAGCCGGCGTTCACCCAGCCGGTGATGTACAAGCGCATCGCCTCGCACCCCTCGACGCTGGAGATCTATGCCAAGCGTCTGATCGCCGACGGCGTGATGACGGAGGGCGAAGTCGAGAAGGCCAAGGCCGACTGGCGCGCGCGGCTCGATGCCGAGCTTGAGGCAGGTTCCGGCTACAAGCCGAACAAGGCCGACTGGCTCGATGGCAAATGGGCGGGCTTCAAATCCGCCGACCAGGAAGAGGACGCCCGCCGTGGCGTCACGGGCGTCGATATCACTGTCCTCAAGGATATCGGCCGCAAGATCACCAAGGTGCCGGACGGCTTCCGGGTTCACCGCACCATCCAGCGCTTCCTGGAAAACCGTGCCAAGGCGATCGACAACGGCGTCGGCATCGACTGGGCGACCGGCGAGGCGCTGGCGTTCTGCACGCTGCTGCAGGAAGGCCATCACGTCCGGCTGTCGGGACAGGACTCCGAGCGCGGCACCTTCTCGCAGCGCCATTCGGTGCTGATCGACCAGGAAGACGAGAGCCGCTACACGCCGTTCAACCATCTCGGCCACGACCAGGGCCATTACGAGGTCATCAACTCGCTATTGTCCGAAGAGGCGGTGCTCGGTTTCGAATACGGCTATTCGCTGGCCGAGCCGAACGCGCTGGCGATGTGGGAAGCGCAGTTCGGCGACTTCGCCAACGGCGCGCAGGTGCTGTTCGACCAGTTCATCTCTTCGGGCGAGCGCAAATGGCTGCGCATGTCTGGCCTCGTGTGCCTGTTGCCGCATGGCTATGAAGGGCAGGGACCGGAGCATTCCTCGGCGCGGCTCGAGCGCTATTTGCAGATGTGCGCCGAAGACAACATGCAGGTGGTGTATCCGACCACGCCGGCGAATTACTTCCACGTGCTGCGGCGCCAGTTGCATCGCGAAATTCGCAAGCCCCTGATCATGATGACGCCGAAGTCGCTGCTGCGCCACAAGCGTGCCGTCTCGCGGCTCGACGAGCTCGGTCGCGATACGACCTTCCATCGTATTCTCTACGATGACGCGCAGATGCTGCCCGACGAGAAGATCAAGCTGGTACCGGACGACAAGATCCGACGCGTCGTGCTGTGCTCGGGCAAGGTCTACTACGATCTCTACGAGGAGCGCGAAAAGCGCGGCGTCGAGGACATCTACCTGCTTCGCGTCGAGCAGCTCTATCCGGTGCCGCTGAAGGCGCTGGTGCAGGAACTCGGCCGCTTCAAGAACGCCGAGGTGGTCTGGTGCCAGGAAGAGCCGCGCAACATGGGCGCGTGGCACTTCATCGAGCCGTATCTCGAATGGGTGCTGAACCAGATCCACGCGCCGAACCGGCGTCCGCGTTACGCGGGCCGCGCGGCGTCGGCGGCAACTGCCACCGGTTTGATGTCGAAACACCTGGCGCAGCTCAAGGCGATGCTGGACGAGGCGCTGAACTAGGAAACCCGTCATGCCCCGCGAATGCGGGGCATCCAGTACGCCGCGCCGTTAGAACTTAATCGTGACCGTCCCGGCGTACTGGATCGCCCGCTCCAGTGCACAAGGCGGGCGATGACCACATTGGAATTGATGACGCTTAAGGTTGCTGAGGAAACCATACCATGACTGAAATTCGTGTTCCGACGCTCGGCGAGTCCGTGACAGAAGCCACCATCGGCCGCTGGTTCAAGAAGGCCGGCGAGGCGGTGGCGGTGGACGAGCCGTTGGTCGAGCTCGAGACCGACAAGGTCACCATCGAAGTGCCGGCGCCGTCCGCCGGCGTGCTCGGCGAGATCGCGGCCAAGGACGGCGAGACCGTCGCCGTCGGCGCGCTGCTCGGGCAGATCAACGACGGGGCGGCGGGCGCCAAGCCGGCCGCGGCCGCGCCTGCGCCCGCCAGGGCCGCCGCCCCGGCTGCAGCGCCCGCCCCACCGCCTGCCGCGGCTCCGAAGGCGCTGGTATCGGACGCGCCGCTGGCGCCGTCGGTTCGCAAACTCTCCGCCGAGAGCGGTATCGATGCCGCGACCGTGCCAGGCTCCGGCAAGGACGGCCGCGTCACCAAGGGCGACATGCTGGCCGCGATCGAGAAGGCGGCTTCAGCGCCGACCCCGGTCAATCAGCCGGCCGCTTCCGTGCAGGTGCGCGCACCGTCGCCGGCCGATGACGCCGCGCGCGAGGAGCGCGTAAAGATGACGCGGCTGCGCCAGACCATCGCGCGGCGGCTGAAGGATGTGCAGAACACGGCCGCGATGCTGACGACCTTCAACGAGGTCGACATGAGCCACATCATGGCGATGCGCGCGCAGTACAAGGACGTGTTCGAGAAGAAGCACGGCAGCAAGCTCGGCTTCATGGGTTTCTTCACCAAGGCCGTGGTGCAGGCGCTGAAGGACATCCCGGCCGTCAACGCCGAGATCGATGGCTCTGACCTGATCTACAAGAACTACTACCACATCGGCGTCGCCGTCGGCACCGATAAGGGCCTGGTCGTGCCCGTGGTCCGTGACTGCGACCACAAGTCGATCTCCGACATTGAAAAATCGATCGCCGATTTCGGCCGCCGCGCCCGCGATGGCCAGCTCAAGATCGACGAGATGCAGGGCGGCACCTTCACCATCACCAACGGCGGCATCTACGGCTCGCTGATGTCGACGCCGATCCTCAACGCGCCGCAGTCCGGAATTTTGGGCATGCACAAGATCCAGGAGCGGCCGATGGTGGTCGGCGGCAAGATCGAGGTGCGCCCGATGATGTATCTGGCGCTGTCCTACGATCACCGCGTGATCGACGGCAAGGAAGCGGTGACGTTCCTGGTCCGCGTCAAGGAAAGCCTGGAGGATCCGGCGCGTCTGGTGCTGGATCTCTGAAATATTCGACCTGCCGGCGTTGGCGTTCGAGGCCTGCGCCCGCGAGCCGTGGATCGATGCGCGTTGATTTGTGGGGGCTGATGTGACGGACAAGGTTGTTGTGATCACCGGCGGCAGCCGCGGCATTGGCCGCGCCGCCGCGCTCGCCTCCGCCGCGCGCGGCTTCCGCGTCGTGGTCGGCTACGTCAGCAATGAAGCGGCGGCGAAGGAAGTCGTCTCGGAGATCGAGCGCAAGAACGGCAAGGCCATTGCCGTGAAATGCGATGTCGGCAGCGAGGCGGACATTCTCGCGCTGTTCAAGGCGGCGGACGAATTCGGAACGTTAGGGGCGCTCGTCAACAATGCCGGCATTGTTGGCCCATCGATACGGGTCGAGGATATGTCGGCCGAACGCATCCAGCGCATGATGGCGGTGAACGTCACCGGCAGCATCTTATGCGCGCGCGAGGCGGTGAAGCGGATGTCGACCCGCAACGGCGGCGCGGGCGGCGCCATCGTCAATCTTTCCTCGGTCGCGGCGAAACTCGGTTCGCCCAGCACGTATGTCGATTATGCGGCGTCCAAGGGCGCGGTGGATTCCTTCACCGTCGGCCTCGGTCACGAGGTTGCCGGCGAGGGCATTCGCGTCGTTGCGATCCGGCCCGGCCTGATCGATACGGAGATTCATGCTTCCGGTGGCGAACCCGATCGCGCGCACCGGCTGGCGCATATGGTGCCGATGAAGCGCGTCGGCACCGCGGACGAAATCGCCAATGCCATCGTTTGGCTGATCTCGGACGAGGCGTCCTACGTCACCAGTGCCATCCTTGATGTGTCGGGCGGGCGGTAATACCTGACATTTTTCTCAGCTACAGGACTTCATCATGGCTACCTACGATCTCGTCGTCATCGGCACCGGTCCGGGCGGATATGTCTGCGCGGTGCGCGCGGCGCAACTCGGCATGAAGGTCGCCGTGGTCGAGAAGAACGCAACGCTCGGCGGCACCTGCCTCAACGTCGGCTGCATGCCGTCGAAGGCGCTGCTGCATGCTTCCGAAATGTTCGAGGAGGCCGCGCATTCCTTTGCCAAGATGGGCGTCAGCGTTTCCGCGCCAAAACTCGATCTGCCCTCGATGATGAATTTCAAGCAGCAGGGCATCGACGGCAATGTCAAGGGCGTCGAGTTCCTGATGAAGAAGAACAAGATCGACGTTCTCTATGGCGCCGGCAAGATTCTCGGCGCCGGCAAGGTTGAGATCAGCGGCAACGGCAAGTCACAGACGGTGGACACCAAAAATATCGTCATTGCCACCGGCTCCGATATTGCGCGACTGAAGGGCATCGAGATCGACGAGAAGCGCATCGTGTCGTCGACTGGAGCGCTGTCGCTCGAGAGGGTGCCGGAGAAGCTTCTGGTCATCGGCGCGGGCGTGATCGGACTCGAGCTCGGCTCGGTCTGGAAACGGCTTGGCGCCGAGGTCATGGTCGTGGAATTCCTCGATCGCATCCTGCCCGGCATGGACGGGGAAGTCGCAAAGCAATTCCAGCGCATACTCGAAAAGCAGGGCTTTGCATTCAAGCTCGGCGCTAAAGTGACCGCCGTCGATGCTTCCGGCAAGACGTTGAAGGCGACGGTGGAGCCAGCGGCCGGTGGCACGGCGGCGACGATCGAGACTGACGTGGTGCTGGTCTGCATCGGCCGCGTGCCTTACACCGACGGGCTCGGGTGCAAGGAAGCCGGCATCGCGCTCGACAACCGCGGCCGCGTGCAGATCGATGCGCATTTTTCGACTAGCGTGAAGGGCGTCTATGCGATCGGCGACGTGGTAGCCGGACCGATGCTCGCACACAAGGCCGAGGACGAAGGCGTCGCCTGCGCCGAAATCATCGCCGGGCAAGCGGGCCACGTGAACTACGATGTTATCCCAGGCGTCGTGTATACCACGCCGGAAGTGTCGTCGGTCGGCAAGACCGAGGAAGAGCTGAAGCAGGCCGGCGTCGCCTACACCTCAGGCAAATTCCCGTTCACCGCCAACGGTCGCTCCAAGGTCAACCAGACCACTGACGGTTTTGTGAAGATTCTGGCAGATGCAAAAACCGATCGCGTGCTTGGCGTACACATTGTCGGCCGCGAAGCCGGCGAAATGATCCATGAAGCCGCCGTCCTGATGGAATTCGGCGGCTCCGCCGAGGATTTGGCACGCACATGCCATGCCCACCCGACGCGTTCGGAAGCCATCAAGGAAGCCGCGCTTGCGGTCGGCAAGCGCGCCATCCATATGTGATCGACACCCGGTACATACCGGGTAGAGCATGATTGAAGAAAGCGGCTATCCGTTCTCGAAAGGGCCATGCTTTGAACAAGGAGATGGAGCGGGGCGATCAATTAATGGACGTCATTCCGCTCTAGAGATCACGATCGATGATGCGCCGCCTGTTACAGCCGTTTTGGGTCTTGCTTGCGGTCATCTTTCTGATCGAAGCTTGGCTGTGGGATCATCTCGAGCCGATCGTCGAGCGCATCGTTGCGCTGATCCCGCTCCGCGCCTTCAAGCAATGGCTGTCCGATCGTGTCGATGCGCTGTCGCCGGCGATGACGCTGATCGTGTTTGCGGTGCCTGTCATCCCGCTGTTTCCGCTCAAGCTGGTCGGCCTGTGGCTGCTGGCGAACGAACATTGGGTGAGCGCTGCCACCGTCATCGTGCTCGGCAAATTTGTCGGCGTCGGCGTCACCGCGTTCATCTTCGATGTGACGCGCGCAAAGCTGCTGCAGATGGCGTGGTTCAAAAAGACCTATGAGTTCATCATGGCGATGCGCGCCAAGGCGGCCGTCCTGGTCTATCCAATCAAGCAGCGCATCCGGGAAATCCTGCGCGGAGACGGCGACAGCTGGTCATCCCGCACGCTGCGGCTGATCGCGCGCTTCCGCAAGAGCGTGCACGAAGCGCGGTAGGGCTCCTCGCTGTCATCGCTCGCCAATGGGTCGCGCGAACGCGCGCCCGATGACAGGCTCCGGCGGGCGATCCAGTATCCGAGAGATATCAGCGCTTGAGCCGAGAAGCCGCGGCGTACTGGATGCCCCGCCCTCGCGGGGCACGACAGCGAAAGCAGTCGGACGAGCCGTGCCGTTCAATGCAGATGCAGCAGATGCGGCGCGTAGAGGCCGAGCGCGGTGATGCCGATGCCCGCGACTGCCAATATGCCGGATACCCAGGCCAGAACGATCATGCCGGTGATGATGGTGGCGGACGCCAGCACGATGCCGATCTGGAAGGCGGCCGAGGCGATTTCGTAGTGGTGATATTTTGCAGTGGCCTCGTCGCGCTCGTGCTCGGCGTGCTTGGCGCGTTTTGCCAGCTCTTCCGAACCTTCGCCGGTCTCCGGCTCCGAGCGATAACGCTGCGCAGTCTTGTTCCAGTCGTCGATCTGCTTCTGCAGCGCCGCCTTGGCGACGTCATCGCTGACGGTCCCAAGGCTGAGCTTGGCGTGTTCGGCGGTGGCCTGCACCACAGTGCGGCGGATGCTCTTGGCTTGGAAGAATGCCCAGAGGTTCGAAGCCTCGACATTCTTGCTGATGGCTTCGGTCTGCGCGCCCTTGCCCAGCGTTTCCGACAGCGCCAGAAACAGGGCGATCACGGCGATCAGCAATGCGATCTTCTTGTTCGAGCCCGAAGCGTGCTCAGCATGCTCCGCATGCTCCATGCTTTCATGTGCGCCGCCCATGATTCCCCTCCTGGTAATGAATGGCGCACGATTGCCGAACCGCAATGCGAGCGCAAGAGGCTAGCTAAGGAAGCCATCGGTGTGACGGGAGTATGTCAGCAGGAAGCGCAGGCGTCAGCCGCGCGGATGCGCGCTGCGGTAGACTTCCAGCAGCCGCTCGCCGTCGATGCCGGTATAGATCTGGGTGGTGGACAGTGAGGCGTGACCGAGCAGTTCCTGGATCGCGCGCAGATCGCCACCGCGGCTGAGCAAATGAGTGGCGAAAGAATGCCGCAGCGCGTGCGGGGTGGCGCTGTCGGGCAGGCCGAGCGCGCCGCGCAGCCGCTCCATGGTGAGCTGGATGATCCGCGGCGAAAGCGGTCCGCCGCGCGCGCCGACGAAGATCGGGCCGGCCGGCGGCAATGAATGCGGGCACATCGCAACGTAATCGGAGATCAGCGCCAGCACGTTCTGCAGCACTGGCACCATGCGGGTCTTGTTGCCTTTGCCGGTGACGATGATGACGTCGGCTTCGCCCGGTTTGGGTACGTCCTGGCGTTTCAGTCCCAGCGCTTCGGAGATGCGCAGGCCCGATCCATAGAGCAGCGCCATTACCGCGGCGTCGCGCGCGAGAATCCAGGGATCGCGTTCCTCGCCGGCGCGCTCGTCGGCATCGGCAAAGCGCTTGGCGGCGGCCATCTGGATCGGCTTCGGCAGGCTTTTTGCAATTTTGGGCGCGCGGATGGCCGAGAGGGCGCCGACCTTGCCTTTGCCTTCCCGCTCGAGATAGCGCCCGAACGATCGCAAGCCCGCCAGCGCGCGCATCAGTGAGCGTCCGCCGATATCGTCGGCCCGACGCATCGCCATAAAAGCCCTGACGTCGGCGGCTTCCAGCGCCGCAAACTTCTTCAACGTGACCTGACTTCCCCAATGCTCGGCGAGGAAAGTGAGGCATTGGCGGAGGTCGCGGGCATAGGCTTCGAGCGTTTTCGGCGACAGCCGCCGCTCGGCGCGCAGATGCGTCAGCCAGCGCGTCATCTCCTGCGCCAGGCCGTCGTCGGCGCAATCGAGCTCGATCGCTTGCGGTGCCGGAACTTCCCTGGCCATAACCTTGCCTTGGAGACGTTGATTCAGCGCATTATATCGCACCTTTTCGTTTACCGTTCGCTAACCGGCCGGGGTGGCGCTAGCCTCGCTCCGGATACCCTGAGCCTGATTCCCCCTGATGGACCATGCCACCCGCCAAAGCAGCTCATCGGCCTCGTCGACCCGCGTCGTCGACGTGCTGGTGCCGGTCGCGCTCAATCAAAATTATTCCTACCGCGTGCCGCGCGGCATGGAGCTGAAGGCGGGCGATGTCGTCTGCGTGCCGCTCGGGCCGCGTGAGGTGGTGGCGGTGGTGTGGGCGGAAAATGCCAATCCCGACCCGCGTCTGCACAACCGCCTGAAGGACGTCGGCGAAAAGCTCGACGTGCCGCCGCTCAAGGAGGAATTGCGCAGTCTCGTCGATTGGGTCGCCAACTACACGCTGTCAGCGCGCGGTATGGTGCTGCGCATGGCCTTGCGGATGAGCGAAAATCTCGGGCCCGAGCGGATGCGCCTTGGCGTGCGGTTGGTAGGCCAAGCGCCGCAGCGCTTGACGCCGGCGCGGCGGCGGCTGATCGAGGTGCTGTCGGATGGTCTGCTGCACGGCAAGTCGGATGCGGCGCGAGAAGCCGGCGTGAGCGCCGGGGTGGTCGACGGCCTTGTCGACGAGGGCACGCTTGCGATCGAGGCAATGCCGCCGCCGCTGGCGCCGCCCGCGCCCGATCCGTTCTTTGCGCAGCCGGAATTTTCCCACCAGCAGCGCGCGGCGGTGGACATGATGCGCGCGCTCGCCGCCAACGGCACGTTCCACGTCGCGCTGCTCGACGGCGTCACCGGATCGGGCAAGACGGAAGTCTATTTCGAGGCGATTGCGGAAGTCGTCCGGCGCGGCAAGCAGACGCTGATCCTGATGCCGGAGATCGCGCTCACAGGACAATTCCTCGACCGCTTTGCGCAACGTTTTGGCGTGCGCCCGTTGGAATGGCACTCCGAACTGACCCCGCGCACTCGGCAGCGCAACTGGGCGGCGATATCGGCCGGTGAAGCGCCCGTCGTGGTCGGCGCGCGCTCGGCGCTGTTTCTGCCCTATGCGGATCTGGGTCTCATCATCGTCGATGAGGAGCACGATCAGGCTTACAAGCAGGATGACGGCGCCCATTATCATGCCCGAGACATGGCGGTGGTGCGCGCGCATATCGCCAAAATCCCGATCGTGCTGGCGTCCGCGACGCCGTCGGTCGAGAGCGAGGTTAATGCGCGGAAGGGGCGCTATCAGCGTGTCGCGCTGCCATCGCGATTCAGCGGCCAGCACATGCCGCATATCGAGGCGATCGATCTACGCCGCGCGCCGCCGCCGCGCGGCCGCTTCATCTCGCCGCCGCTTGCCGAACAGATTCAATTCGCGATCGAGAAGCGCGAACAGGCACTGCTGTTTCTCAATCGCCGCGGCTACGCGCCGCTGACGCTATGCCGCGCCTGCGGCCATCGCTTTGCCTGCACCATCTGCGACGCCTGGCTGGTCGATCATCGCTTTCGCCAGCGGCTGGTCTGCCATCATTGCGGATTCTCGATGCCGCGCCCGAATATCTGCCCGCATTGCCAGGCCGAGGAGTCGCTGGTCGCGGTCGGTCCCGGCGTCGAACGGCTGCAGGAGGAGGCGGCTGCACTGTTTCCAGAAGCGCGCACCATGGTGCTGTCGAGCGATCTGATCACCTCGATCGAAACCATGCGCAGTGAGTTGAACGAGATCGCCAAAGGCCGCGTCGACATCATCATCGGTACGCAACTGGTCGCGAAGGGCCACAATTTCCCGCGGCTCAATCTGGTCGGGGTGGTCGATGCGGATTTGGGCCTCGGCAATGGCGATCCGCGCGCCGCCGAGCGGACGTTTCAACTGCTCAACCAGGTGATCGGGCGTGCGGGGCGCGAACAGGGACGCGGCGTCGGCTATTTGCAGACCCATCAGCCCGAACATCCCGTGATGAAGGCATTGGTTGCCAACGACCGTGAGGCGTTTTACGCCAGCGAAATCGACTCCCGCGAGCGCACCGGCTATCCGCCGTTCGGCCGGCTCGCCAGCCTAATCATTTCCGCAGGCGACCGGCCGAGCGCGGAAGGTTTTGCGCGCCGCCTTGCCGCAGTGGCGCCAATCGACGAGCGCATCCAGGTGCTGGGCCCTGCCGAAGCGCCGCTGGCGGTGATCAAGGGCCGCTACCGGTTCCGGATCCTGGTGAAGTCGCTGCGCAATGTCGACCTCTCGGAATATTTGCGCGAATGGCTCGCCGCCGGTCCGAAGACCAAGGGCAATCTCAAGCTCGAAGTCGACGTCGATCCGCAGAGCTTTTTGTAGCATCCTTTCGTCATTCCGGGGCGATGCGGAGCATCGAACTATGGTGCGCAATTGCGCACCTGAGAATCTCGAGATTCCGGGTCTGGTCCTTCGGACCATCCCGGAATGACGAAAGTGGGAAACAACAAAGAAACAACAATAAAGCCCGCCGTCATTTGCGACGGCAGGCCTTTGTTGCCGCGGAAAGTTCCGCGACGGTACGCAACGCAACGCTTACGCGATCTGATGGACCGGAAAACGGCGCGCGAGCGCGCGCTTTAAGAGATGACCTCGGCAGTGACGTGGCCGACGCCGGCGCCGGTCAGGCCGATGGCACGGGCCGCACCCGTGGACAGGTCGAGCACGCGTCCCCTGATGAAGGGGCCACGATCGTTAATCGTGACAATCACGCTCTGGCCGCGATGGGTGACGCGGAGCTTGGTGCCGAACGGCAGCGAGCGGTGGGCCGCGGTCATGGCGTTCTGGTTGAAGCGCTGACCGGATGCGGTCCTGCTGCCGGATTCATTGCCGTAATAGGAGGCCTTTCCCGAGAAGCCGTGCCCGGTGCTCTGTGAGCCGATCGAGGCGTTGGCGTCCAGCCAGCTACCTCCGGTAGCCTGGGCCTTGCTGGCGTGATGGTGATGGCGATGGTGCCTGGATTTTGCAGAAGCTTCGGTGACGGTGCCACCGACCAGGAGAGTTGCGGCGATCAAGGCGAGCGCCGTGCGCGACCGGGTTAGATTTCCCGGCATCACATTCTTGGTATTCAACATTAATTAGTCCCTCAGACAGTATTGCCACATACGTGACAAATGGAACCCCCGTCCCAACTTCAGTGAGGGCCGTTTGATAATGCAATGAGGCATGAATTTGGCAGTAAATTGGGAATGTCTCGGGCTGACATATCTTGTTACCGAGCTCAGATAATCGAATGATATTCCGTAATCTTGTGCGTTAATGGATTTTTAACCAATGCAATACTACACATTACTTACAAATACAGTCATTCCGCAAATGGAAGAGATTTAGGCAAGTAATGGCCAAATGGAGAAGGTCGACCGAATTGTTCCTCGATGGCGGCTCATAGCCGCCATGCAAATGCAGCCAGAACGGATGTGCGCGCTGGAGCGCCGCAGATAATCGAGTGGAGGGCGGGAGCCCAATTTCGGTCGCGCTGATCGCTGTCCAAACAGTGTTCGGCGGGGGCTGAAAATCGATGTGCGACAAGGCATCGCCCGAACGCGCCGTCATGTTGCACCTGCGCGCTCGCTATGTTAGCAAAGCCGCGATTTTAACGATCTCGGCACCTCTCGTGCCGGTCGAAAATCGAAGTCCCGCTTGAATTCCAAGGGCTTGGATCGCTAGGCGCCGCTACTTGTGGCGACGGTTTTTCCCTTGCGAGTTTGACAGCAAAAAAGAGCGACTCTGTGGCTGCTGAAGATCCGTCCGTTTCGGGAGTGTCCGGCCGTTATGCTACGGCCTTGTTCGAGTTGGCGCGCGACGAGAAATCCGTCGACGCGGTAAAGGCCGATCTCGATAAATTCGAGGCGATGCTGAACGAAAGCGCCGATCTCAAGCGCCTCGTCCGCAGCCCGGTTTTCTCGGCAGATGCGCAGGCAAAGGCGCTTAATGCCGTGCTCGACAAGGCCGAAATTACCGGCACCTCCGCCAAATTCCTTAAAGTCCTGACCGCCAACCGCCGGCTGTTCGCCGTCGCCGATGTGATCCGCGCCTTCCGCGCGCTGGTGGCGAAGTTCAAGGGCGAGGCGACCGCCGACGTCACGGTTGCCGAACAGCTCAATGACAAGAATCTCGACGCGCTGAAGACCGCACTGAAATCGGTGACGGGCAAGGACGTCGCGCTCAACGTGAAAGTCGATCCCTCCATCATTGGCGGCCTTGTGGTCAAGCTCGGTAGTCGCATGGTGGATAGTTCGCTTCGCACCAAACTCAATTCGATCAAGCACGCGATGAAAGAGGCAGGCTGATGGACATCCGCGCCGCGGAAATTTCCGCGATCCTCAAGGACCAGATCAAGAATTTCGGCCAGGAGGCTGAGGTTACCGAAGTCGGGCAGGTGCTGTCCGTCGGTGACGGTATCGCCCGCGTCTACGGTCTGGACAACGTCCAGGCCGGTGAAATGGTCGAGTTCGAGAACGGCACCCGCGGCATGGCGCTCAACCTCGAAACCGACAACGTCGGTATCGTGATCTTCGGCGCCGACCGCGAGATCAAGGAAGGCCAGACCGTCAAGCGTACCCGCGCCATCGTGGATACGCCCGTTGGCAAGGGCCTGCTCGGCCGCGTGGTTGACGCGCTCGGCAATCCGATCGACGGCAAAGGCCCGATCCAGGCGACCGAACGCAAGCGCGTCGACGTCAAGGCGCCCGGCATCATTCCGCGCAAGTCGGTGAACGAGCCGATGGCGACCGGCCTCAAGGCGATCGATGCGCTGATCCCGGTCGGCCGCGGCCAGCGCGAGCTGATCATTGGCGACCGCCAGACCGGCAAGACTGCGATCGCGCTCGACACCATTCTGAACCAGAAGCCGCTCAACGCGCAGCCGGACGAGAACATTAAGCTGTATTGCGTCTATGTCGCGATCGGCCAGAAGCGTTCGACCGTCGCTCAGTTCGTCAAGGTGCTGGAAGAGCAGGGCGCGCTGGAATATTCGATCGTCGTCGCCGCCACCGCGTCCGATCCGGCGCCGATGCAGTACATCGCGCCGTTCACCGCCTGCACCATGGGCGAATATTTCCGCGACAACGGCATGCACGCCGTCATCATCTATGACGACTTGTCCAAGCAGGCCGTCGCCTACCGTCAGATGTCGCTGTTGCTGCGCCGCCCACCGGGCCGCGAAGCCTATCCCGGCGACGTGTTCTACCTGCACTCCCGCCTGCTCGAGCGCGCCGCCAAGCTCAGCAAGGACCATGGCTCGGGCTCGCTGACCGCGCTGCCGGTCATCGAAACCCAGGCCAACGACGTGTCGGCCTATATTCCGACCAACGTGATTTCGATCACCGACGGCCAGATCTTTTTGGAAACCGACCTGTTCTTCCAGGGCATCCGTCCCGCGGTGAACGTCGGTCTGTCGGTGTCGCGCGTCGGATCGTCGGCGCAGACCAAGGCGATGAAGAAGGTCGCCGGCAAGATCAAGGGCGAGCTGGCGCAGTACCGCGAAATGGCGGCGTTCGCGCAGTTCGGCTCCGACCTCGACGCCTCGACGCAGCGCCTCTTGAACCGCGGCTCGCGTTTGACCGAACTCCTGAAGCAGCCGCAGTTCTCGCCGCTGAAAATGGAAGAGCAGGTCTGCGTGATCTGGGCCGGCACCAACGGCTATCTCGACCCGCTTCCGCTCAACAAGGTGCGCGCCTTCGAGGACGGCCTGCTGTCGCTTCTGCGCGGCAAGAACGCCGACATTCTCAACGGCATTCGTGACAGCCGCGATCTCTCCGATGATCTCGCTGCCAAGCTGAAGACCGCGGTCGAAGGCTACGCCAAGACGTTTTCTTGATGATTTGCCGTTGCGGCCCGGCGGATAGCCGGGCCCGACGAAAGAGTGGCTTGCGGTCGGGTGTCAGACACCGGATCGCCGGGGTGAACTGAGAATGGCTTCACTTAAAGACATGCGGGTCCGCATCGCCTCGACCAAGGCGACGCAGAAGATCACCAAGGCAATGCAGATGGTCGCGGCTTCCAAGCTGCGGCGCGCGCAGACCGCGGCTGAAGCGGCGCGGCCCTATGCCGAGAAGATGGACGCCGTGATTTCCAATATCGCCACCGCTGCGGCGGGTTCGCCCGGCGCGCCGGCGCTGTTGGCCGGCACTGGCAGGGATCAGGTTCACCTGCTGCTCGTCTGCACGGGCGAACGAGGCCTGTGCGGCGCGTTCAATTCGGCGATCGTGCGTCTGGCCCGTGAGCGTGCGCTGTCCCTGCTCAATCAGGGCAAGGAGATCAAGATCTTCTGTGTCGGCCGCAAGGGCTACGAGCAACTGCGCCGTACCTTCGAGAAGCATATCATCGGACACACCGAACTGCGCTCGGTTCGCCAGCTCGGCTTCGTCAATGCCGAAGACATCGCCAAAACGATTCTCGCGCGCTTCGAGGCCGGCGAATTCGACGTCTGCACGCTGTTTTATTCGCGCTTCAAATCCGTCATCGCGCAGATTCCGACCGCCCAGCAGGTCATCCCGCTGGTGGTGGAGGCGCCTGCTGCCAACGCCGGTCCGTCGACTTCCTACGAATATGAGCCGGAAGAAGATGAGATCCTGACGCGCTTGTTGCCGCGCAATCTCGCGGTGCAGATCTTCCGCGCGCTCCTGGAAAACAACGCCTCGTTCTACGGCTCGCAGATGAGCGCGATGGACAACGCCACCCGCAACGCCGGTGAAATGATCCGCAAGCAGACCTTGACCTACAACCGAACCCGACAGGCCATGATCACCAAGGAGCTGATTGAAATCATCTCCGGCGCCGAAGCGATCTAACGGCGCGATCACACTGACGGGTTGAGAGCGAATTCGAAGGAGAGAATTTATGGCCGCAGCAGCAAACCAGACCGGACGCGTCACCCAGGTCATCGGCGCCGTCGTCGACGTGCAATTCGAAGGGCATCTGCCGGCGATTCTGAACTCGCTGGAAACCAAGAACGGCGGTAACCGCCTGGTGCTCGAGGTCGCCCAGCATCTCGGCGAATCCACGGTCCGCACCATCGCGATGGACACTACTGAAGGTCTGGTCCGCGGCCAGGAAGTGTCCGACACCGGCGCGCCGATCCGCGTTCCCGTCGGGGCCGGCACGCTCGGCCGCATCATCAACGTCATCGGCGAGCCGATCGACGAAGCCGGTCCGGTGCAGGCTGAAGATATGCGCGCGATCCACCAGGAAGCGCCGACCTACACCGACCAGTCCACCGAAGCTGAAATTCTCGTCACCGGCATCAAGGTCGTCGACCTGCTGGCGCCTTACGCCAAGGGCGGAAAAATCGGCCTGTTCGGCGGCGCCGGCGTCGGCAAGACCGTGCTGATTCAGGAACTGATCAACAACGTCGCCAAGGCCCACGGTGGCTACTCGGTGTTCGCCGGCGTCGGCGAGCGTACCCGCGAAGGCAACGACCTCTATCACGAGTTCATTGAGTCCAAGGTCAACGCCGATCCGCACAATCCCGATCCGAGCGTGAAGTCGAAATGCGCGCTGGTGTTCGGCCAGATGAACGAACCCCCGGGCGCCCGCGCCCGCGTCGGCCTCACCGGCCTGACCGTCGCCGAGCACTTCCGCGACCAGGGCCAGGACGTGCTGTTCTTCGTCGACAACATCTTCCGCTTCACGCAAGCCGGCTCCGAAGTGTCGGCGCTGCTCGGCCGTATTCCGAGCGCCGTGGGTTATCAGCCGACGCTCGCCACCGACATGGGCGCGCTGCAGGAGCGCATCACCACCACCCACAAGGGCTCGATCACTTCGGTGCAGGCGATCTACGTGCCGGCTGACGACTTGACCGACCCGGCGCCGGCCACCTCATTCGCCCACTTGGACGCGACCACGGTGTTGAGCCGCGCGATCTCGGAGAAGGGCATCTATCCGGCGGTGGACCCGCTCGACTCGACCTCGCGCATGCTCTCCCCGCTCGTCGTCGGCGACGAGCACTATCAGACCGCGCGCATGGTCCAGCAGGTGCTGCAGCGCTACAAGTCGCTGCAGGACATCATCGCCATTCTCGGCATGGACGAACTGTCCGAAGAGGACAAGATCACGGTGGCGCGTGCCCGCAAGGTCGAGCGCTTCCTGTCGCAGCCGTTCCACGTCGCCGAAGTCTTCACCGGCTCGCCGGGCAAGTTCGTCGATCTCGCCGACACCATCAAGGGCTTCCGCGGTCTCTGCGAAGGCAAGTACGACCACCTGCCGGAAGCGGCCTTCTACATGGTCGGCACCATCGAAGAAGCCGTCGAGAAGGGCAAGAAGCTGGCTGCTGAAGCAGCCTAAGAGGCGAATGGTGAATAGGGAGTAGCGAATAGCGCTGCTCCCATTCTTCCCACTCGCTATTCGCTACTCGCTATTCGCAGGTTCTTCATGGCTACCTTTCATTTCGATCTCGTCTCCCCCGAAAAGCTCGCCTTCTCCGGCGAGGTCGATCAGGTTGACGTTCCCGGCGTGGAAGGCGATTTCGGCGTGCTCGCCGGCCACGCGCCGGTCGTGGCAGCGATCCGCCCGGGTATCCTGACCGTCGTGTCAGGCGGGGCGCATCAGAAGATCATCGTGCTCGGCGGCCTCGCAGAGATGTCGGAAAACGGACTGACCGTGTTGGCCGACGTCGCCACCTCGATGGCCGAGGTCGACCGCGCGCAGTTCGCCGAGACCATCGCCGAGATGGAAGCCAAGCTCGCCGAGAAGGAAGGCTCCGAACTCGATCACGCCATCGAGCGGCTGGACCACTTCAAGAGCATCCAGATCGAGCTCAACGCCACCGCTATGCACTAAGCCCCGGGGCACCCGCTCCGGGGCGTCGTAAAGACTTAAGTCGCGAAAGCGCTCGTAACCCGGTGACGGGCGTTTTCCGCTTTGGCGCACCTCGTAAACCATCGAGTCCGGTCGTCCTTGTGGATAATGTGGTTGTACCCGGAAACTTCCGGCGGCATGCCAGCGGTACTTCCCGGGGTTTGGTCGAGATCGCGGCGATTTTTACCGCAGCCCTGCTAACGCCGCTGAACCGAGCGATCGCCCTGATCATTATTCGCTTCGGAGGCCGGCCCCACCGCGACGGTAACGTTCTGAGGCGCACCGGAACGCTCGACGATCAATCGCACCTGTTCGCCGATCCGCGCGAGCCCGATCCGGTTTCTCAACTGCGCGGCAGAGTGAATTGGGCGGTCGTCCGCCTTCAGCACGATGTCGCCTTTGCGCAGCCCTGCCGCTTCGGCAGGCGAGCCGGGGCTGACCTCGGCAATCCGCGCCCCTTCGCTGCGTCCGCCATCGGTGGAAGGATTTAGCTCGCGAAGCGAGATGCCGATCCTGCCACGTTCGACGCGGCCTTTTTCCACGATCTGATCCATCACGCGCCGCGCCATATTGACGGGAATCGCAAAGCCGATGCCGACATTGCCGCCGGCCGGCGAGATGATCGCCGAATTGATGCCGATCAGTTCGCCCTTGAGATTGACCAGCGCGCCGCCCGAATTGCCGGGGTTGATCGCCGCATCGGTCTGGATGAAGTCCTCATAGCCCTGCTTGCCGAGTCCGGTCCGGCCGAGCGCGCTGACGAGGCCCGAAGTTACGGTCTGGCCGAGACCAAACGGATTGCCGATGGCGAGGACGAAATCGCCGACTTCGAGCGCGTCGCTGTCGCCGAACGCGATCGCCTTCAGCGCGGCCGGCGATTGAATCCGCAACACCGCAATATCGGTGCCGGGATCGCGCCCGACGACCTTAGCCAAGAATTGCCGGCCGTCCTTGGTCTTGATCTGAACGGTGGCGACCTGGTCGACAACATGGTTGTTGGTCAGGACATAGCCCTTCTGCGCATCGACAATAACGCCGGAGCCGGTGGCGTTGATTTCCTTTTCCAGTTGTTTCGGGACGTCGAAGAACTCCCGGAACAGCGGATCGCGATAGAGCGGATTGTCCTGACGAATCTTGCCGTGGACGGCGATGTTGACTACCGCCGGCGTGACCTCGCGAACCAGCGGCGCGAGGGTCGGCACCATGCCGCCGGTTCGCAGATTCGGAATCTGTCCGGATGCCGGACTTGCGAGGATCGTCGCGCCGACCAGGCCTGCCAGCACAATCGCGAAAAGTCGGTTCACGTGGGTTCTCGTCTTCGGATTACGAAAGGTGCGGATCAGGAGCCGTCTTGCGGCGGCGCGCCCTGCAGGGCAAGCCAAGGCGCCGCCCACAAAGCGGCTGCGTGGTTAACCCACGCAACGGCGAGAATGGCGGGTGTCAGCATGATGAAAGCCCCCGAAAGGCGGTTTTCCAACGCGACCGCCATCGCGTGCTGATTTCAGCGCGCTGCCCGGGATCTTGCTCGCCATCAAGCTGGCGCAGAGCGGCGAGGATGTCGGCGAGGCGGATGGTATGGCCCATGCCCGGAATCTCACGCAGGCTCGGGCAAGATTCGACCGCGAACATGTCGGACGCCCAGGACGACAGGATCACCCGCTTCTCCGCGTCGGAGAGCTGTTGGTCGTTCAACACTTCATCTGGGGAGCCATAATGCGCGGCGGGATGAAATAATGAAAATTCAGTGGTGCTCAGATCGGCCTTGCTCATTGACGGGGTCTCCTTACTCTCCCTTCCATCGAGACATTGGTGGTGGCGACGGCGCACGCGCCGCCGCCATTGTCGTCACTGGTTGTTGATCGGGATGCGCTTGACGGCCGAATGAGCCTGTTCGGATTTCGGCAGCGTGATGGTCAAAACGCCGTCGTGGAATGTGGCTTCGGCCTTATCTTCCACAACGCCATCGAGCGGGATTTGCCGCTCGAACGCACCGTAATAGCGCTCGGTGAAGTATTTTCCGCCGTTGTCGGTTCGTTCGGATTTTTTCTCGCCGCGCAGCGTCAGAACGCCATTGGCGATCTCGACCTGAACGTCTTTTTCCGTCAGCCCGGGCAGCTCAGCCGAGACCTTCAGCTCCTTGTCGGTTTCGTTGAGCTCGATGCTCGGCCATCCGAAGCGACCTTCCATCAACGGGCTGCCGAACCGGGCAGGCATAGCGAAGCCGCGGAAAACATCGTCGAACAGCCGGTTCATTTCCCGGTGCAGGGTGAAGAAGGGATCGAAACTGTCGCGCGTGGGCGAAAGCTCCTGATTTCTCGACCAGGGGATCAGATCACGAAAAGCCATGGAATCCTCCTTACAGAGATTGCTGATGTTGCTTGCATAGGCCCGCGCGCGGCCGGTCATCCGCGCGCCCAGCCCGTATTGCCGAAGGAGGCTTTAAGCCGCCTTCTGCTCGATCTGGTGGGAAGTGCCGGCGTTGCCTATCGGGATGCGGCGCGGCTTCATCGCGTCAGGCACTTCGCGAACCAGATCGACGATCAAGAGCCCGTCCTTGAACGAGGCCTGCTTGACCTGCACATAGTCGGCGAGATTGAACACCCTGCGGAACGGCCGGGCCGCGATGCCGTGGTAGAGGTATTCGCGTTGCTCGGCGTCGGGCTTCTTGCCCTCGATGATCAGAGTGTCGCGTTCTGCGGTTACGGCAATATCGTCCATGCCGAAACCGGCAACCGCGAGCGAAATCCGGTAGGCGTCTTCGCCGCAGCGTTCGACATTGTAGGGCGGGTAATTGTCGTCGGCCGGGTGCCGCAAGCTGCTGTCGAGCAGGTCGGCCAGATGATCGAAGCCGATCGTGGAACGCCACAGGGGCGAGAAGTCAAAGGTCCTCATAACCAAGTCCTCCTAAGAGCAAGATGGATACGAAGGAGCGTCGGACACCGTCCGGCGCCCACTCAACTCGCCGGACCCGCGCTGGCATCCGGCACCGCTGTCCGCGGCAAAAATCGAATTAGAAACGGGTCGAAAAGTTTCAAGACGGGCCGGCAAAATTTTTCGGCGCGCCGTCACGCCCGTGGTCGGATGCTTAATCGGGCGTGAAGCCCTCCGATCCCGGTCCCGCCGATGCCGAAGGCGCCGTTCGCGCCACTGGGTGAGGCCGTCCGCGCGCAGCCGTTTGCCCGATATTGCGGCCCGAACGCAGGGCCTGCATTGTGTCCGGTCTTTGGCCGATGGCGAGCAGCATGAACAAGGTCCGGTAGCCCTGATAGCGGGCGGCTGGACGGCTGCGTTCTCGGCCGCTCATGATCGGCCTGCCGCTCTCGTCCGTTACCCGCCACTCCCAGCTCCGGCGGCGCTTGGTTACGATCACATCCTTCATGTCAGGCAAACATTGGGTCATGCCGGTTATTCCCGGCCCTGGCAGGACCGGCCGACCAGCGACATGCCGCGGCAGACATGTCAGGCCGCCGACGAGATCGGCGGCTCCGATCTGTGAGGATGCTGTGCCGGGGCCTGGAAAGTGAGCGGAAATGTAGCGGCAGCAAGTCTTTCCAGAGCCGACTGTTCTTCGGCGAGCCGTTTTTCGATGTACTGGTGTTCAAGCTCTGTCAGCCTGGTTTTAAGAAGCCGGCGATAACGGTCGATATTTTTGCGATGCGTACGCAAACGGGCCAGTTTTTCGTCGATCATCTTCGTCATCCCTTGACGGTCGCTTTATCGTTCCTCTGCGCGGATAAGAGCGGAGAACCCGCCCTGCGCAAAAATATTCAGCAACGAACGACTGTCAAGCACCTCGACGCGCAACCATCGTCTGGCAGATGCAGTCTAGCGGGCGAATTCCGCGAACTGCTGCGCCACCATCCGGTACACGTCGCGCCGGAACGGCACCACAAGTTCCGCGACGCGGTCGAGCCGTTCCCAGCGCCAGGAATCGAATTCGGCCTGCTGGCCGTTGCGCTGCGTCAGCGGGTCGATATCTTCGTCGCGGCCGGTAAACCGCAACGCGAACCATTTCTGCCGCTGGCCGCGAAATTTAGCCAAGCGATGGTCGGCCGGCCCATCATATGGCGGAAATTCGTAATTCCTCCAATCGGTCTCGCCGAGGTATTCGGCGCCGACCGCCCCAGTCTCCTCCCAAAGTTCGCGCACGACGGCATCGCGCGGATTCTCGCCGGGATCGATGCCGCCCTGCGGCATCTGCCATTCGAGCCCGGGGAGAATGATTTCCGGTCCGTCGTCGCGGAAGCGGCGGCCGATCAGCACCTTGCCCGAGGTGTTGAACAGCGCGATTCCCACGTTGGGGCGATAGGGCTTATCGGACATCTCGGTCGCCGTCATTCCGGGGCGCGCGTTTGCGCGAACTGTGGTGCGCAATTGCGCACCTGAGAATCTCGAAATTCTCCGATGTGCAATTGCACATCGGAGTTCATGCTTCGCATGCCCCGGAATGACGAAGCGTTGCGTGGAAGATCAGCCACACTAACCGCCCGCAAGACTGGCGAATTCCTTGACGACGCGTTCGTAGACCGGCCGCTTGAACGGAACGATCAAGTTTGGGAGATTCTTCATCGGCTCCCAGCGCCACGTCACGAATTCGGCCTTGTGTCCTCCGCCGCCGGGGCTGGCGACGTTAATCTCATTGTCCTTGCCGGTGAAGCGCACTGCGTACCATTTCTGCCGTTGCCCGCGATAACGGCCCTTCCAGGCGCGGCCGGCTACCGTGCGTGGAATATCGTAGATCAGCCAATCCGGGACTTCGCCGAGCTTCTCCACCGAGCGAACGCTGGTTTCCTCGTAAAGCTCGCGCTTGGCGGCCTCCCAGGTGTCCTCGCCGGGATCGACCCCGCCCTGCGGCATTTGCCACACGTGGGCTTCATCGACATGTTCGATGCCGCCGGCGCGCCGGCCAATGAAGACCAACCCGGCTGCGTTGATCAGCATCATGCCGACGCAGGTCCGGTAGGGCAGCTCTTCGTAGCGCGCCATTTCCGTCAGGACTCCTATACCTGCAGCAAGTACGCCCGCAAACCGGCCGGTGCGGCGCAGTCGGAGGGAGTCCGGATTACTGCCATCAGGTTGATCTCTAGCCTGATTTTGATTTCAGCATCGCCGTTGTCAATGGCACAAGCATGATGCCGCGGGCCTCGAGCGTCTTGATCCAGGCGGCAATCCGCTCGATCGAGACCGGCAGCGCCGAGGCGACGCCCACGGCCAGTCCGCGTTCCTTGGCAAGCGTCTCCAGTTTCACCAGCGTGCGGTCGATTTCGGCCGAGGTCGGCACGGCATCGATGGTGAAATCGGCTTTGGCGAAGGGCATCGATTGGGCTGCCGTCAGCGACGGCGCGGCGCTGCGCGGCGAGGAGCCGTCATCGAGATAGCCGAGGCCGCGCTTGGCCGCCTCGCGGATAATCGGCTGCATCACAGTGTCGGCCGCCGTGAAACGAGCCCCCATGAAATTGGCGATCCCGGCATAGCCCTGGAACCGGCTGAGGTGCCAGTACAGCCGGTCGATGTTCTGCTCCGATGTCAGCGTCGTCAGCAGGGTCTGCGGGCCCGGGTCGTTGTCGGGATAGTCGAACGGCTCCATCGGAACCTGCAGCAGGATCTCGTGGCGCTGCGCGCGGGCGCGCTCGGCCAATTTGGCGGGGTCCGCTCCGTAAGGCGTAAACGCCAGCGTCACGGCCGGCGGCAGCTTCATGATGGCATCGGTCGTCTTGGCGGCGCCGACGCCGAGGCCGCCGATGACGATGGCGACCACCGGCATCTTTGCGGCCTTGATGCGGTCGGCGTCGGCCGCGTAGACCGTGAAGGGCTTTAGGCCGTCGGCAACCGCGGGGATCATGCCGTGGCGCGATTTTTCGAGCAGCCGCTGATCGATGCCGGCCGCCGCCGTTGCCGGTGCGGATTCTGAGTCGGCCTTTTCGGCGGCATCGCTGCCGATAATGACGTCCTGGCGCTTGCCACTGGAGCCGTCGATGATGGTGACGGTCTTGTTGTTGTCGCCCGCCGGAGCCTGCTGTAACGGGCTTTTTGCGGGCTGTTCGGTGGGGCCGGAAGCCGCGGGTTGCTTGTCGTCCCCGGCCGGCTTGCGCAATGCGACGCGGGCGACGGGCTCGCCCCCCAGCGGGTT
Organism: Bradyrhizobium australiense; assembly: GCF_013114825.1. GTDB lineage: Bacteria > Pseudomonadota > Alphaproteobacteria > Rhizobiales > Xanthobacteraceae > Bradyrhizobium > Bradyrhizobium australiense. The sequence continues at coordinate 89,886 of NZ_JAAVLX010000013.1, forward strand.
TTCGATAAAGAGAGCGACGGTCAGGAAGGCTGTCAGGAACAGGCCAAGCAGCACGGCCAGCGCCTGCATCGCGGTGAACGGCAGCCGAAACCGGCGCTTCTGGCGCTCCGTATTCTGTCCAAGCGGCGTGCTCAGTTCGTCGGCCGTTTCCGTCATAGACCTCCCCGAATCAACCTTCCCGACGATACCACGAGGAGTCGGATTCGAGCGCTGCGCCACGCGCAAAAGCCGCCTGGCCCGCGTAGCGGACGGCCCGAAACAGCAACAAAAAGGCGGCCCGGAGGCCGCCTTTTCACCGAAATTTACGGAGCTATGATCAGTTCGCCGCCTTGTTGGCTGGCTTATCAACCGCCGCCTTGTCGCCGGTCGTTGGTGCGCTCGCCGTCGACTTGATGCCGTGCAGGAGGTCGGCCGCGGTCTTCAGCGCCTTGTCGTCCTTGGCGTCCGGTGGCACGTAGGATTGCGAGCCGGTCTTCTCGTCGCCATCGGTCTTCAGATGGCCGCGAAGCGAGGCCTCGCCCTTGGTGTCGGTGCGCGACTTCAATTCGTCCGGCACGTCCTGCAGCACCTCGATATCGGGCACGATGCCCTTGGCCTGGATCGACTTGCCCGACGGGGTGAAGTAGCGCGCGGTGGTGAGACGCAGCGCGCCGTTGCCGCTGCCGAGCGGGATGATGGTCTGCACCGAGCCTTTGCCGAACGAGCGGGTGCCGACCAGCGTCGCGCGCTTGTGGTCCTGCAGCGCGCCGGCGACGATTTCAGAGGCCGAAGCCGACCCGCCATTGATCAGCACGATGATCGGCTTGCCCTTGGTCAGGTCGCCCGAATGGGCCGCGCGGCGCTGGGTTTCCTCGGCATTGCGGCCGCGGGTCGAGACGATCTCACCGCGCTCCAGGAAGGTGTCGGAAACGGTCACCGCTTCCTCCAGCAAGCCGCCAGGGTTGTTGCGGAGGTCGATGATGTAGCCCTTCAGCTTGTCGCCGACCTGGCTCGAGAGATTGCCGATCTCGCGCTTCAGGCCTTCGGTGGTTTGCTCGTTGAAGGTGGTGACGCGGATATAGGCGATGTCGTCCTGTTCGACGCGGGCGCGCACCGAGCGGACGCGGATGTTGTCGCGCACCAGCGTGACTTCGATCGGGTTGTCTTGGCCCTTGCGGATAATCTTCAGCCGGATCTTGGTGTTGACCGGACCGCGCATCTTCTCGACCGCCTGGTTGAGGGTGAGACCCTGCACGGCTTCGTCGTCGAGATTGGTGATGATGTCGTTAGCCATGATGCCGGCCTTGGACGCCGGCGTATCGTCGATCGGCGAGACGACCTTGATCAGGCCATCTTCCATCGTGACCTCGATGCCGAGCCCGCCGAACTCACCGCGGGTCTGCACCTGCATGTCGCGAAAACTCTTGGCGTCCATATAGCTGGAATGCGGATCGAGGCCGGCCAGCATGCCCGAGATCGCCGATTCGACCAGCTTGGAGTCGTCAGGCTTCTCGACGTAGTCACTGCGCACGCGTTCGAACACATCGCCGAACAGATTGAGCTGGCGGTAGGTGTCCGAAGTCGCCGCACGCGCACTCGATCCCATCAGCACAGAACGCGGCTGCGTGACGAAAAGCGTCAAAGCCGCACCGGTGGCGGCGCTGAGAAGAATTACAGAAGTCTTGCGCATCATCCGCGAACCTTTTCGCCTTCACTTGCGGCCCACCATGGGCCCGAGTCGATTGGAGTGCCGTCCTTACGGAACTCTACATAGAGCACCGGCTGGCTCGCGGTCGTCGCGAGAATGGATGCGACCTGGGATGTCGATCCCATCGTCGCGACCGGCTCTCCCGTAAGTACAAACTGGCCGATGTTTACCGAAATGCGCTCCATCCCGGCGATCAGGACATGATACCCGCCCCCGGCATTGAGGATCAAGAGTTGTCCGTAGCTGCGGAAGGGTCCAGCGTAAACAACCCAGCCGTCACACGGTGTTGTGACCTGAGCCCCGGCCCGTGTCGCCAAAGAAATGCCTTTTTCCACGCCCCCCGCGCCGTCGGAACCGCCAAAATCGCGAATCTTGCGGCCATTGACCGGATAAGCGAACAGCCCCTTGGCGGAGGCAAAGGCGATCGCCGGGCTCAGCCGAGCGGGATCTTTCAATGCTCCCAGATTGGGCTTGCCGCCCGGGGCAGCCGGGGCGCCCTGTAGGCTGGCGGTCGCGGCCGCCTTGGCGGCGCTCTTCAGATCCTGCTCCATTTTCGCGATCAGGCCTTGCAGACTGTCGACCTGCCTGGACAGGTTGATGGCGCGCGCGCCTTCGGCCGCCATATCCTTTTCGATCGCGCTCTGCTTGCGCTGTCGTTCTTCCACCAGCGCAGCCAGCCTGACGGAATCGTCCTTCAGCCTGTCGCGGTCCCGCGCCAGCACGTCGCGCTCGGTGGCGATGGTCTTGCGCAAGTTGACCAACTCGCCGAGATCGGTGGCGAGTTTCTCCGCACGTCCGCGTAGTTCGGGGACGACCGATCCGAGCAGCATGGCGATGCGCAGCGATTGCAGCGCGTCCTCGGGCCTGACCAGCAGCGCCGGCGGCGTGCGCCTTCCGGCACGCTGCAAGGCGGCCAGCACCTCGACGATTTCCGCACGGCGTGAATCGAGCGACGCGCGGATCTGCTGCTCGCGGCTATCGAGCGGGCGTAGCCGCCCCTCGGTCTCCCCGATGCGTGTCTCGACGTTGCGAACCTGGGTGGCGATGTCGATCAGTTGCTGGTTGAGCTTCGAGCGGTCCTGTCCGATCGCCGCGATATCGGCCTTCAGCTTTTGTTGCAGCTCGGCCGCCTTGCGCTGCTCCTCGCGCGCGGCCTCCAGTTCCTGCTCGCGCTGCTTGATGGCATCGGGGGAAACGGCAGTGGCTTGCTGTGCGGGCGCCGCGGATTGCGCGACCGCGGGCGAAAGCGACGTCACGGCAAAGCTTGCGGACAGTAGGATCAGGGAAAGCGAGACGGCTGACATCATCGACGCGCCACGATCGGCGGTGCCGAGGTATGAATGAATGTCCCGCGTTGAATGCATCCCGTCTATTCAGCGTTCTCTGTATTCACGTCACCGTGCCTTACGCGCGATGATAGGGGTGGCCGGCCAGAATGGTCGCGGCCCGGTAAATCTGTTCAAGAAGCATGACGCGAACCATTTGATGCGGCCAGGTCGCCGAGCCGAACGCAATGCGCAATTTAGCCTTGCGCTGCAAATCGGGCGAAAGTCCGTCCGCGCCGCCAATGGCGAAAATTGTGTTGGCGATCCCCTCATCTCGCCATTGGCCGAGCTGCCGGGCGAAGGCCGCGCTATCAATGTTTTTGCCGTGCTCGTCCAGCGCCACCAGCACCGATTTGTCCGGTATCGCCGCCGTAATCGCCCCGGCCTCTTCCGATATCCGGGTCACGGTGTCGCGCGCGCGGCTTTCGGGAATTTCATGGATCGACAGCCCGCGAAAGCCGAGCTTGCGGCCGATGTCCTCGAAGCGCTCGCGGTAGCGCTCGGCCAGCTCCTGCTCCGGGCCCTGCTTCAGCCGGCCGATTGAAACCACGACGAGGCGCATGAATGCTGTTTCTGGCGTGCACTTTCCGGCACGCGCGCTTTCCCGCGCGCGCTCGCAAACTACATGCGCCTTAGCCGATTCGCATCGGCCGAGGGTTCAGATCGCTGCCGCCGCCGGATTTTGCGCCCACAATCTTTCGAGATTGTAGAATTCGCGCACCTCGGGTCTGAATACGTGCACGACCACATCGCCGGAATCGATCAGCACCCAGTCGCAATTGGGCAAGCCCTCGATATGGATGCTCTTGATGCCGGTTTCCTTCAGGGCTTTCGTGACGTTTTCCGCGATCGCGCCGACGTGCCGGTTGGCCCGGCCCGTTGTGACGATCATATAGTCGGAAAAGGCGGATTTGCCGCGAAGGTCGATGGTGACCGTTTCTTCCGCCTTCATATCGTCGAGGCGGGAGAGGATCATATTCAGCGTCTTGTCGGCGTCGGGTTGCGCCTTCAAGGCCGCAGCTTGTGTCGATGTTTTACCCGCGTTCTTGGCGGACTTGCCAGGAGTCTTGCTAGTCACCTTGGGTAAAACAGACTTGGACTTTGACAATACAGATGTGGCCAGGGACCATTTCCTTTCACTGTATCGCGAACGCCGAATCCCGACGTCCGCGGACCATATTAGGCATGTGGGGTTAATGGTTTCAATATTCCAGTGTCCCCACCCGCCGGTTCAGACCAAACTGTCACTTCTTTGCCTTCCAGCTCCCGTCGGAGTTCCGGAGTCCCGTCGACGACAGGTTCAGTTTCATACCGGTGAGGAAAACCCAGGCCGGCGCCTGCTGATCGGCTAGTCGGGCTGCCTGTTTCTCGGGCAACCTATACCGCGCCAGCGCCTGGGCGGCCGGCGCAGCGAGCGCCCGGAAACTCTGTGGTGGACGGTCGATCACGGCGAGCGGCACCTCGGCAGCGATGCGCCGCCAATCCTTCCAGCGATGGAACTGCGCGAGATTGTCGGCGCCCATAATCCAGACGAAGCGCACGCCGGAAACGCGGCGGCGCAGATGAATGATCGTATCGACAGTGTACTTGGTGCCGATGACAGCTTCGAGACAACTGATGTCGATGCGCGGATCGTCGGCGACTTCCCGCGCGGCGCGGGCGCGTTCGGAAAGGCCGTGCAACCGGCCGGTATCCTTCAGCGGATTACCCGGCGTCAGCAGCCACCACACGCGATCGAGCTTCAGGCGCTTCACCGCAAACAGGCTGATGGCGCGATGCGCCGCGTGCGGCGGATTGAACGAGCCGCCGAGCAGGCCGATGCGCATGCCCCTGGTATGGAAGGGAATGGTTTGCGCGGCGGATTGCAATTTCATCGGCCGGGTCACCGCGGGCGCGGGCTGGCGTTCACGGCCGCGTCTGCCCGGTGCCGCGAACGCGGTATTTGAAGCTGGTCAGTTGCTCGGCGCCGACAGGGCCGCGGGCGTGGAATTTGCCTGTGGCGATCCCGATCTCCGCGCCGAAGCCGAACTCGCCGCCGTCGGCGAACTGCGTGGAAGCGTTATGCAGCACGATCGCCGAATCGACCTCGCTGAGGAATTTCTCGGCCGCTTTGGCGTCTTCGGCCACGATCGCATCGGTGTGGCGTGAGCCGTGGTTCTGGATATGCCCGATTGCCGCATCGACGCCGTCGACGACACGCGCGGCGATGATCGCGTCGAGATACTCGGTATCCCAATCCTCCTCGGTCGCCGGCTTCACGCGCGCGTCGATCTTCTGCACGGCATCGTCGCCGCGTACCTCGCAGCCGGCATCGATCAGCATCTCGATCAGCGGCTTCAGACTGGTCACGGCGCCCGCGCGATCGACCAGCAGCGTCTCGGCGGCGCCGCAGACGCCGGTGCGGCGCATTTTGGCGTTCAGCACGATCGACTTCGCCATGTCGAGCTTGGCGGTGCGATCGACATAGACGTGGTTGACGCCTTCGAGATGCGCAAACACCGGCACGCGCGCTTCCGCTTCGACCCGCGCGACAAGGCTCTTGCCGCCGCGAGGGACGATGACGTCGATATCGCCGTTTAGCCCTGACAGCATCAGCCCGACAGCCGCGCGGTCGCGCGTCGGGACCAGGGTGATCGCAGCTTCCGGCAGGCCGGCCTCGCGCAGCCCCTGCACCAGCGATTCATGGATCGCGCGGCAGGAGCGAAAGCTGTCGGAGCCGCCGCGCAGGATCACGGCATTGCCGGACTTCAGGCACAACACGCCGGCGTCGGCCGCGACATTGGGCCGGCTCTCGAAGATCACTCCGATGACGCCGAGCGGCACGCGCACGCGCTCGATGGTCATGCCGTTCGGCCGCTGCCACGTCTCGGTGACGGCGCCGACCGGATCGGGAATGCCGCGCACCGTAGCTACGCCGTCCGCCATGGAATCGATCCGCACCGGCGTCAGCGTCAGCCGGTCGATGAAGGCGGAGGTCGCGCCCGTGGCGCGGACTTCGGCGACGTCCTCGGCATTGGCCGCAAGGATCTTTGCCGCGTTGGCTCGGATCGCCCGCTCGATCGCCTGCAGCGCCCGGTCTTTCTGCTCCGGCGGCGCCAGCGCCAGCACCCGCGCGGCTGCGCGCGCATGGGAAGCGAGATCGGTCATCAAAGCGGGCAGATCGGCGTTGCCGTCGATTGCCTTCAAGGGGGTAGTCATTGGGGTCTCGGGTCTTGGGTTAAGGTCATGTCCTAGCATGGAAATCCCGCAGTTGCGAGGTCCGGAACCAGCATGGCTGGCTGGTGTAGCAGCAAAGGTCACTCGGCCATTGGCCTACTTGGCCGGAATGGCTCCGCTCGGGCCCACCACCAGATCATCGCGGTGGATCATCTCCGCCCGGCCGCTGATACCGAGGATCGCCATCACGTCTGGCGAAGAACGGCCCTTGATCTTTTCCGCATCTTCCGCGTCGTAGGCGACAAGGCCGCGGCCGATCTCGTGGGTATCGGGACCGCGCACCACGACGGCATCGCCACGTGCGAAGTGGCCGTCGATCCGGATCACGCCAGCCGGCAACAGACTCTTTCCCGCACGCAAAGCGGCGACTGCGCCGGCATCGATGGTGAGCGTCCCCTTCGGCTCCAGAGAGCCTGCGATCCAGCGTTTGCGCGCCGTGACGGGGTTGGCCGGCGTCAGGAACCAGGTGCAGCGTCCGCCGTCTGATATCGCCTGCAGCGGATGTTCGATCTTGCCCGAGGCGATCAGCATATGCGTGCCTGATGTCGTCGCGATCTTCGCCGCTTCGATCTTGGTGAACATGCCGCCGCGCGACAGTTCGGATTCGGCGGCGCCCGCCATGCCTTCGATCTCGGAGGTGACGGACTCCACGATCGGAATCAGCTTTGCGTTGGGATTGACGCCCGGCGGCGCGTCATAGAGCCCGTCGATGTCGGACAGCAGAATCAGCAGATCGGCGCTCGCCATGGTGGCGACGCGCGCGGCAAGGCGGTCATTGTCGCCATAGCGGATTTCGTTGGTGGCAACCGTGTCGTTCTCGTTGATCACAGGCACCGCGCGCCACTCCAGCAGTTTTGCGATGGTCGAGCGCGCGTTCAGGTAACGGCGGCGCTCCTCGGTGTCCTGCAGTGTCACCAGAATCTGCCCAGCGCCGATGCCGTGCGCGCCGAGCACTTCCGACCAGATCCGCGCCAGCGCGATCTGCCCCACGGCGGCGGCGCCCTGGCTTTCCTCGAGCTTTAAAGGGCCGCGCGGCAGTTTCAAACGGCTACGCCCCAGCGCGATCGAGCCCGATGAGACCACCAGAACGTCACGGCCTTCGCCGTGCAGCTTGGCGATATCAGCGGCCAACGCCGACAGCCACGCCGAACGGACTTCGCCCGCATTGGAGTCGATCAGCAGCGAGGAGCCGACCTTGACGACGATGCGGCGGAAGTTTTTGAGCGCGGGGCGTTTCATGGATGCGGTCGTATGAGACGGGTGGTCGGGAAGCAATACGTGCCAGTTTCCCGATTTGGAAGTGGCGCGGCCGCTGCGATGCTAACTTTGCGTCAGCCTTGCGGCGGTGCCGGTGCCCACGGCTCCTGGCCGCCCTTGGCCTTCAGCGAAACCGGAGCCTCGCCGATTATTTCGACCAGCGCCTTGAGCGCTTCCGGCACGCCTTCGCCGGTGGCGGCGGAGAGCAACAGCGGCGTCTTCTTCGCCGCGCGTTTCAGCCGGTCTTTCTGCTTCTTCAATTCATCGGGCGCGACCGCATCGATCTTGTTCAGCGCGACGATCTCGATCTTCTCGGCGAGATGCCCTTCATAAGCCTCGAGCTCCGTCCGCACCGTCTTGTAGGCTTTGCCGGCGTGTTCGCAGGTCGCGTCGATCAAATGCAGCAGTACGCGGCAGCGCTCGACATGGCCCAAAAAGCGGTCGCCGAGGCCGGCGCCTTCATGCGCGCCTTCGATCAGGCCGGGAATGTCGGCGAGCACGAATTCGCGGCCCTGCGCGTTCACGACGCCGAGTTGCGGATGCAGGGTGGTGAAAGGATAGTCGGCGATCTTCGGTTTGGCCGCGCTGACGACCGAGAGGAACGTCGACTTGCCCGCATTGGGCAGCCCGACCAGGCCGGCGTCCGCGATCAGTTTCAGCCGCAGCCAGATCCAGCGTTCCTCGCCTTCCTGGCCGGGATTGGCGTTGCGCGGCGCGCGGTTGGTCGAGGATTTGAAATGCGCGTTGCCAAAACCGCCATTGCCGCCTTCGGCGAGCACGAACTTTTCGCCGAGCTCGGTGAAGTCGTGAATCAGCGTTTCGCGATCCTCGTCGAAAATCTGCGTGCCGACCGGCACCTTCAGCACGATCGATTTGCCGTTCGCGCCATGGCGGTCCTTGCCCATGCCATTGGTGCCCTTCTGCGCCTTGAAGTGCTGCTGGTAGCGATAATCGATCAGCGTGTTCAGGCCGTCGACCACCTCGACGATGACGTCGCCGCCGCGGCCGCCATTGCCGCCGGAGGGGCCGCCGAACTCGATGAACTTCTCGCGGCGGAACGCTACGCAGCCGTTGCCGCCGTCGCCGGAGCGGATATAGACCTTTGCCTCGTCAAGGAATTTCATGATTTGTACTAGTTAGGACAAGGGGCCCCGTGCAGCAACCCTCAAGGCCCGCAACATTGGCGAAAAGCCTTAATTTCGGGCCTTTTTTCGGTTTCGAGCTGAAAGCTACGGCTCCTATGAGGTCGGCCGGTGCCGAACCAGAAACTTCTGCATCCCCTCCAGCACGAGCTCCTTGCGCTGGTTGAACACGGTCGAGCGTAGCGTCACCACGCCGGTGGTGCGGCCGGGAGCGAGCTCGATCACTTCGAGTGCGGGGTAGAGGGTATCGCCGGCATAGACCGGTTTGACGAATTTGCTCGATTGCTCGAGGAAGCCGACCAGCGATCCCTCGACGAGATAGGGAAACAAGCCTGCACCCGGCGCGGTGTGGATCAAGGTCTGGAAGCCGTGCGCGAGCAGGTCCGGCATGCCGCGGGCGCGGCAATATTCGACGTCGTAATGGATCGGATGGGTATCGCCGCTCGCGGTCTGGAACGCGGCGAACACCGCCGAAGTCTGGGTCCGGCTTGGAATCACGAAGCGTTCGCCGAGCACGAAATCCTCGAACCAGCGCTGCTCGCTCACCATGCGATGCTGGGCGGGGTCGAACTCGGTCATGTTGGCTCCTGCAATGCGTGATGCCTCCGTACCGGTATCGCAGCGCCGCTGTTGCGGCAATCTATTCCCCTCAATTCGTGGTGCTCGGGCTTGTCCCGGACATCCACATCTTTACAACGTGCTGCACAAAAGACGTGGATGGCCGGCACGCGCTGGCCATGACGAAGAGCAATTAAACAGGATACGTCATGACCCTGTTCGGCAAAATCTCGACCTATGACGAGCGCTCCGCGCGAATGGCCGGCATCGGATTGATGCTGCTGTCGATCTTCATGTTCTCGTTCGGCGATGCGCTTGGAAAATTCATGGTCGCGACCTATTCGGTTGGACAATTGCTGTGGCTGCGCGCCTGCGCGGCGCTGCTCGTGCTGTTGCCGGTGATCTGGAAGCAGCGCGCCGAATTTTCCCGCCTCGAACGCCCGTGGCTGCAGCTATTGCGCGTGACGCTCTCGACGCTCGAAGTCGCCGCGTTCTTTCTCGCCACCGTGTATCTGCCGCTTGCCGACGTCATCACCTATTACCTGGCCTCGCCGATTTTCGTCACCGCGCTGTCGGGTATCGTGCTCGGCGAGCGGGTCGGCTGGCGGCGCTGGACCGCGATCCTGGTCGGATTCTGCGGCGTCCTGATCGCACTGCGCCCGTCCACGCAGACCGTAAGCTGGCCAGCGATGATCGCGCTCGGCGGCAGCCTGTCGTTTGCGTTCCTGATGCTGATCACGCGCTCGCTGCGGGAAACGCCGGATATCGTGCTGACGACGTCGCAATTCGGCGGCACTTTCCTGCTCGGCGCGCTGATGTCGCCGATCGGCTGGGTGACGCCGAGCGTCGGCAGTCTCGGCCTGTTTGCCGCGGCGGGCGTGGTTTCCGTCGTCGCGCTGCTATGCATCAACCGTTCGCTGAAGCTGGCGCCGGCCAGCGTCGTGGTGCCCTATCAATATTCCATGATCGTCTGGGCGGTGATCTTCGGCTTCGTCGTGTTTGGCGACGTACCCTCGATCTCGACGCTGATCGGCGCCGCCATCATTATCGGGGCGGGCTTCTACATCTTCCTGCGCGAACAGAAGCTGGGCCGCGAGGAAAACGTGGTCAATCCGCCGGCGTGAGTGGCGCTCTCGCCGTCATTGCGAGCGAAGCGAAGCAATCCACGTCTCCGCACGGGGATAGGTGGATTGCTTCGTCGCGTTGCTCCCTTGCGCAAACGCTTCGCGTTTGTCGCAGGCAATGACGGGGAGAGTTCAGCGCTCTCGGCGCGTCGAACTGCCCCAGTTCTTCAGCGAAGCCCACACGCTGCGCGTCAGGCGGAAGCGGTCGACCGGGGTCGACGATCCCAGCGCTTCGAAGCGGTGCAATTCGACGCCGCTCCACTGGAAGCCGCATTTCTCCAGGATGTTGCGCGATGCCGGGTTGGCGACGCGGGCGCCCGAAGTAAGATGCTCGGCATCGAATTCCTCGAAGAAGAAATCGATCACCGCGCGCGCGGCTTCGGTGCCGAAACCCTGGCCCCAATGCGCGACGCCAAGCCAGTAGCCGAGCTCCGGCGCCTCCGGGTCAGTGCGGTCGATGCCGACCATGCCGATCGGCGAATAATTGTGTTCGATCAGAAACACCGTCTCGCTGCTATCGGCGGCCTTCGCACGCACGAACTCGACCGCATGATCCTGCAGGTAGGGATGCGGCAGGCGGCGGGTGTTTTCCGCAATGCGGCGATCGTTGGCGAGACGCGCAATCGCTTTTACGTCCGCGAGAGTCGGCCGGCGCAACGTCAGCCGTTCGGTCTCGAGGACGCAGCTACTCGTCTGACGTAAAGTCGGGGTCTGGATCGGGATGTCCTGCAACATGTCGGGCTCCTGATTGCGAATATGCGCAAATTAAAAAGGGGAGGCCGGTTTCCCGCCTCCCCTGGAGCCCTTTTCGACTCCGCCGGTTCAACAGGATCCGGCGGACTCGAATTTCGTCCACCGTCTATTCGGCCGCCTCCGTCATCGGAACTACCGATACGAAAGTGCGACCATTGGCTTTTGCACGGAATTCGACATGACCTTCGACCTTGGCGAACAGAGTATGGTCGGTGCCCATGCCGACATTAAGGCCGGGATGCCAGGTGGTGCCGCGTTGACGCGCGATAATGTTGCCGGGAATCACGTGTTCGCCGCCATACGCCTTGATGCCAAGGCGCTTGCCCGCCGAATCGCGTCCGTTTCGCGATGAACCGCCTGCTTTTTTGTGAGCCATGGCCCGTCTCCGACTTCTCGAATATTTCTAGATCAATTCCTTGACGGAATCATTTCACTTTTTCTCACGCCTCAACTTTCGTCGAGGCGCATCACTTCTGGTCGCTCTAGCTCTTCGCGGCGGCGTTCTTGGCCGGGGCCCTCTTCTTGGCGGCCTTCGGCGCTTCGTCATCCTCGGCGGCCGGCGCGGCGACCTTTTCCTTCTTCGGCCGTGGGCCGATCGAAGGCTTGGCGTTATCGGTCAGGATCTCGGTGACGCGAAGCACCGTGATCTCGTCGCGATAGCCGCGCTTGCGGCGCGAGTTCTTGCGGCGTCGCTTCTTGAACGCGATCACCTTCGGACCGCGCTTGTGATCCAGCACTTCGGCCGCAACGGAGGCGCCTGCCACCGCTGGCGTGCCCAGCACCGGCGTGTCAGCGCCGACGACCAGAACTTCACCAAGCTGCACGATCGTGCCGACTTCGCCGGCGATCTTGCCTATCTCGAGCACATCATCCGGAACGACGCGGTACTGCCGGCCGCCGGTTTTGATGACTGCGAACATCGTTTTTTTCCTTCGTGTTCGATCCCGGCCTCGGACGCATTCCCGAAAGGGCTGTCCGGGTCGGCTTTTTGGTCAGTCGTTATGGGTACGATTTTCGCGCGGCCGGGGAGCAAACCCCGTAAGATTTCGCGCAAAAACAAGCGGCGCGAGAATCCCGCGCCGGATGCGGGGACTTATAGCCGGAGAACGCCGGGAGTCAAGGCGAAAGGGCCTAAAAACGGGTCAAAAGCGAATGATTTGGCCACGAAAAGGCGAATGGCAAGTGGCGAGTAGCGAATGGGGAGCCCTGTTTGCCACTTCCATTCGCCATTCGCCATTCGCCTTCGCTACTCGCCATTCGCTTTCTTTTTGAAACCAATGGGTTCCCCGCCCGTTGTCGCCAGCGAGATCCGGCAGGGCGAGGGCAATGGCAGAAGACATCGTTACGAGTACCGGCATTGCCCGCCACGGCGCCACCCGCCTGCCGTCGGTCGAGGTCGACAGCTTTAATGTCGAACTGAAGGACGACGAGGGCTTTCTCGGCGACCGCGCCAGCAAGGGCGCTTTCCGCAAGATCTTGGACGACCTCCGCGCGCCGCTGAAGAAAAACGGCGACGATCCCTTGGGGAAAAAATCTGCCGGCGAGATCCCCAAGAGCGAACTCGACGAGGCACTGGTCGGCGATGATATCGAGGCCGCCGCGCTGGTGCATGGTGCGATCGAGGAGTTCGCCCAGGAGTTGGCCTATGTGACGCGGCGGTTTCTCAAGACCAAGGCGTGGGCCGATACCGAGCGCATTGTGGTCGGTGGTGGTTTCCGGCAGAGCCGGGTCGGCGAGATCGCCATCGCCCGCACCGACATCATCCTCAAGGCTGAGGACTTCGAAGTCGATCTGTTGCCGATCCGCTTCCATCCCGATGACGCCGGCCTGATCGGCACGCTGCATCTGGCGCCGTCCTGGATCTTTGAGGGCCACGACAGCATTCTCGCGGTCGATATTGGCGGCACCAACATCCGCTGCGGCGTCGTGGAGACGCACTGGAAGAAGGCGCCCGATCTCTCCAAGGCTGACGTCTGGAGGTCCGAGCTGTGGCGGCATGCCGACGATGAGCCGACGCGCGAAGCCGCGGTCAAGCGGCTGGTGAAGATGCTGAAGGATTTGATCGCCGAGGCGGAAACCGAAGGCCTGAAACTTGCGCCCTTTATCGGCATCGCGTGTCCTGGCGTTATCGACGAGGATGGCTCGATCGAAAAGGGCGCGCAGAACCTGCCCGGCAATTGGGAGAGCAGCAAGTTCAATCTGCCGGCAAGCCTGGTGGAAGCGATCCCGCAGATCGGCGATCACGACACCGCCGTGTTGATGCACAATGACGGCGTGGTGCAGGGCCTTTCCGAAGTTCCCTTTATGCAGGACGTCGAGCGCTGGGGCGTGTTGACCATCGGCACCGGGCTCGGCAATGCGCGCTTCACCAATAGGCGGAAGGACAACGGCAAGGACGAGAAGAAGGCGAAAAAGAGCCGGGATTGATTGTTTTCGCGGGAGGTAAGGTTGACTGGTTAGGTTAAAAACGGGATCGCGTTGCCGTTTCCGCAGCCGTTGTTACCGTCATTTCGTCGCTCCGGCTGACCGGCGAAGCCGCACTTCCCGGCCAGGATTTCAAAGCAGCGGCACGGGACCGCCAGTTTTTGTCGCGTCTGGCGGTCCCACCATTTCTTCCGAACGCCGCCCGACCCGCTTTTAGCGAATTTCTCCAACGCGCGCCTTGTCTGCCCCGGCTTCCTCGCCTAGAACACGGCCCGACCGCAGGGCCGAATCCGGCCCGCCTTGGCGCCTGGAGAGGTGGCAGAGTGGTTGAATGCACCGCACTCGAAATGCGGCATAGGTGCAAGCCTATCGGGGGTTCGAATCCCTCCCTCTCCGCCAGTTAGTGCGGCCCGAAGACATGGCTGACGGAACGTACCTAAGAGATAGATGACAACCTCGTGCCGAACGGGTTGTCGAGGGGCTGCAAGGTTTTCTGCTTCAGGTCGAAGTATCCCAGATCATAGTGCATGAAGCTGACGAGCCAAATGCCCTCGTCGACCTCCTTGATGCAGAGCTTTTGGCCGGCCAGGACGGTTGAGATGTTGGTCCTCTTGCGATGGCGGCAGAGGCGTCCGCAGGCGGTAACAAGAACCTCGCGATCGTGGAACGGATAGGTCAGCCCCGGCAGGCCGGCATAGGAGCGCACCGAGGCGGTGTAGAGCTCGGCAGGACACTTCATGTCGAGGGCCTCATGCGGACGTTCGGCATTGAGCTCGCGGACGAAGCGTCGAAGCGTTCCTGCTGTTGCAAGCCATTGGCGCCCGGCGGCCGGGTCGTTTCCTTTTTTGAGGGTGAGGTGCATGCGCTCGTGGCGTCCGTTCTGTTGCGGGCGGCCCGACTTGATGAGTTCGATCGCAATCCCCAGGCGAAGCCACCACACCGAGAGCTTGGAGAGGTTGAACAAGGCGTTGGGACTGCGAACGGCGCCGTTGTCGGAGCGAATGGCTAGCGGCAGGCCGCGCTGGTGGAACAGGCGTTCAAAGGCTGCAACCATGCCAACTAACGGTCTAAGGTTCATCCAAACTCCCGACTCACCTCGGGGGAATTTCGGGAATCGAGCTGCAGCGCCGGCTTGCGGCATCGGGATCGAAGTGGCCCGCATCTTCATGACCGCAAACGACGACGAGTCCACCCGCAATGGGGTGATGGACGCCGGTGCATCGCCTATTTGCGCAAGCCGTTCGAAGGGAATGAGTGCATCTTGGTGCCCCTAACGGCAGAATGCGTATGGTCAGCTAGACGTGTCTCCAAAATGCTGACTGAGCTTATGGGCAGGAATGGCGCTGCCCGTCATAGCCCTTGTAAGTTCCGGATGCTGGATCGTAGGTCCGATTGTGCCGGCAGCCGTAGCCATGGTCTGCACTCGTGGCGCGCCCGCGCGGTTTTGGTATTGGAGTTTTTTCAAGTTTAATTGCCGATTTGCTGTTGTCTGGCGCCACGTCCGATTGCTTTGCGGTCCGGGCGGGCTTCACGTAGCCATGGTCTGCATTCATGGCGCGCCTGCGCGGCTTTGGTAATGGAACTGTTTCAAGTTTAATTGCCGGTTTGCTGCTGTCTGGCGCCGCGTCCGGTTGGTTTGCGGTCCGGGCGGGCTTCACGAAGGCGTCATTGTTTGCCCAGGCGGGCAAGGAGATACCGGACCTCTCTTCCACAGCAGCGGGTTTCTGTCGCCGCGCCTTCGCGAGTTCGATTGCCAGCGCCTCGGCCCTGTCGTGCTCCAGCTGCAGAGACTGCCGCAGCTCCGCCGCCTCGCTCTCGGCCGCCTGCTTGAGCTGCGCGGTCTCGTCGCCCCTCTTGCTCGACAGCGCCACCTGCGTCTCGAGGGCCTGCCGCGCCTTCGCCAGTTCGGTTGCCAGCGCCTCGGCCCTGTCGTGCTCCTGCTGCAGAGACTGCCGCAGTTCCGCCGTCTCGCTCTCGGCCGCCTGTTTGAGCTGCGCCGTCTCGTCGCCCCTCTTGCTCGACAGCGCCACCTGCGTCTCGACGGCCTCCCGCGCCTTCGCCAGTTCGGTTGCCAGCGCCTCGGCCCTGTCGTGCTCCTGCTGCAGAGACTGCCGCAGTTCCGCGGTCTCGCTCTCGGCCGCCTGCTGCTTGAGCTGCGCCGTCTCGTCGCCCCTCTTGCTCGACAGCGCCACCTGCGTCTCGACGGCCTCCCGCGCCTTCGCGAGTTCGGTTGCCAGCGCCTCGGCCCTGTCGTGCTCCTGCTGCAGAGACTGCCGCAGTTCCGCCGTCTCGCTCTCGGCCGCCTGCTTGAGTTGCGCCGTCTCGTCGCCCCTCTTGCTCGACAGCGCCACCTGCGTCTCGACGGCCAGCCGCGCCTTCGCCAGTTCGGTTGCCAGCGCGGCACTGCGAGCGCGTTCTTCTCCGAGCGCGTGCTGCACCGTGCTGGCCGCCAGCTCTTTTCCTGCAGCGGCGGCATCTCGCGCGAGGGCGGCCATCGTTTCGCGCTCCTGGCCGAGCGGTTGTGCGGCGGGCGCGGCCTCCGCTTCCAGCTTCGGATTAAGCCCATCGACGCCGCGGCGGGCCTCGGCAGGCTCCTTCGCCAAAACCTCTTGACGTGCCCCGTTCTCCGAAGGTTGTCGCGCCTCCGGCGTCGGCAGGGCCTGCCTGACGAGCGCAGCTACGCCGATGAGCGCCGCCGCGACCAGGGTTGTGGCGATCAAGAAAAAGGGAAAGAAGCGATGGCGGCGCGCACCGGCCTCAGGCGACCAGTGATCGACATCATCAGTCCCAAACGTCCTATCCTCGATGAGGAAGACGTTTTCATTCCTCGGTGCGGTCTCAATCGTATGGGGCATGTAAACCACCCCTATTGTGTCGGGTTATCGGGCCATTTCTCTTCGCCAATACAGGAAGCGTATTCCCACCCGTGGCGGGCCTCAAGTTACTTTTGGTGAGGGAAATCACCATCGTCCAGGTCCGCAAGATGTCCTGACCGCGTTGAGCCGCATGTCCCACTGACATGAGCAGAACGGGACACGAGAGTCGGCTTTGGGTTCATTTTCGGAAATCGGCCCGCGAAGTCGCGAGGGCCGCTTTTCCCAAGAGCCGACATTCTTAGCTTGGCCGTGGGATTTATCCGCGCGCGCGTACTGGTCTCGAAATTCCGCCGCGGTGATGTAAGGCGGTTCGTTCGCTACAGCGCTCCTTGGGGGCGCACTTCGCTCACCGCTATTCCGATCAATCCTACCCCCTGTGGTAAACTATATGTGTGCCCTGGATTGGTACCGTGAACACGGGTCTGTGAGCATTGCCAGTATCATTTGAGGGCATCGTGATGCTGTCTTCATGCTGTTTCACGCGGCACGCTGGCTCTGATTTGATACCGCGACGGGATATTTTGATACCGCGTTTTGTTTTTCGCGGCCCCAGCTCATGAACTTCTTGCTCGGAAATTCTCCGGCTACATCGCAGCTCCACCAGGTCAGACGCTATTCGGTGGCGTGCGGAGTCTTTCGGCTGAACGCTCCCTTCGACATGCAGTCGATAAAGCCGCGCTCCTGCAATTCGACGAAGGCACGCTGAGCGGTCCCGCGTGCGATATTGCACCGCTCGGAGGCCCGACCAGGGTGCCGCCGTCGCACCGCCCCCTTCAGTCCCAAAGGAGCACGGCTTGGGCGGATTGAAACGGGCGCTGGCGGACTGTGACGAAGGAAGCGCCTTATAAATCGCTATGCTTTAGATCAGTCGCAGCCCACAGTGAACAGAGAGAGACGATAGTTCGGCGGCTCTCCGCCAGTCACCCACGATCGACCTCCGCTGAATCCCAACCTACTGTCGCGCTAACGCCGGGAGGATGTGATAGCGGGCGATCTCGTGAGGAGATAATTCGCCGCGGTTCGCCAGGAGAAGCAACCCGATCCTTTTCGCCGGCACCAGTCCCACATAGGCCGACGCGTTATTAAGGCCGCCTGGCTTGTCGACGATGACAGCTTCGCCCAGATCTACATTTTCCCAAGCCATCGCTTGTCCGAATTCCTTGTCGAAATGGAATGCCTCGCGCTGGGTCACTCGCAAGGCCTCGCGCAACTGCGGATCGGCCACGTTGCCGTCGATGCAGGCAGCCATAAAGGTGACGAGGTCTCGCGCGGTGGAGAACATCTGTCCCGTGCCCGAAAAATCGAAATAGCTCTGCTGATTTCCGGGAGGACCGATCGGCATGCCCTGGTCGGAGTAACCCTGGACGGTTCTCTGCAATAGCTCCGGCGGCATGATCGCACGGTTATCCTGCCCGCGTTCCGGGATTAGCGTCGAATGCATGCCGAGGGGCGTCAGAATCCGGCTTTCGACAAGTTGTCCGATCGGAATTCCATAGCGACGCTCAAGTGCGAGCTGGAGCAGGACGTAGCCCGCGTGAGTATAGATGCGCTGCTTGCCGGGCTCTTCGCCGGCGTGCGGCGTCCAGGCGTTCAGCATGTCGATGAATTCAGCCAGGGAGTACGAGGCGTTTGGCCACGGCGGATGATCCGTCGGCAGCAAGAGACCGGACGTGTGGGTAACAAGCTGGCCAAGGGTTACCCGACGGATGTAGTCGCCGTGCAATTCGGTCACGTATTTGTTGACGGGGTCGTCCAGCCTCAATTCGCCGCGGAGCACGCCGAGCGAGACCAGCGTTGCCTCAAACAACTTTCGTACCGAAGCGACATTGAACAGCGTGTCCGACGTGATGGGCCGCCTCTCGGCCTCATCAGCGAACCCGAAATTGAGGAACTGTATCCGACCGGCGACGTAATCGGCGGCTGCGATGCCGCCTGCATGGTCGGCCGTCGTCAGCGGAGCAATGTTCTCCGTCACGATCTCTCGTACGTGCGCGTCCATCTCAGTATCCGCAACGATGGCTCGCGGCCAGCCGAGCAGAAATGAGAGTGACAGACATAGGCTTGCGCTTGAGCGGCAAAGCCACAATCTCGTTGAACCCACCGCCATTCGGACCTACATGCGAGATCGCCGGGCGCAGGCAAACGAGCTTGCGATCTGAAGGTTGCTAGTAGCCTGCGCCACAGCAAGGTAAAAAACCGCAACGCAAGAGCCTAATCACTTCAACCGGGGACCCGAGCACGATTGGTTGATGAAGCGGGTCCTTACACCCTTCCTCCGCCAAACGTGATTCGTTCGAGCGGGTCGCGTCCGGGAAATTTGCGACAATCGGCAGTGCGCAGCCCACATCATCGTTCGCAGCCCGCCAACTTATAACTAACTTCCCATCTCACAAACCAACTCACCCCCATCGCGACCCGTGATCTCGGCGATCTTGCCGTCGACGATGTGGATGCGGCGGTCGGCGCGGGCGGCGAGCGCTGGATCGTGGGTCACCACGACCACGGTCTGGCCCTGATCGGCGATGTCGCGAAGGATCGAGAACACCTGCTCGGTCGATGCCGTATCGAGGGCGCCGGTCGGCTCGTCGGCGACGATGATCTCGGGGCGATTGGCGAGCGCGCGGGCGATGGCAACGCGCTGGCGCTGGCCGCCGGAGAGCTGGTTGGGGCGCTTGTTGGCGTGCTCGCCAAGTCCGAGCGAGCCGAGCAGAGCAAGGCCGCGCTCGCGCATCTCGCCTTCGGTCATCCTGCCGGCTGCGCGCATCGGCAGCAACACATTGTCGAGCGAGGTGAACTCCGGCAGCAGGAAATGAAACTGGAACACAAAGCCGCATTTGGTCAGGCGGACGTCGGCCCGCTCCGTCTCCGACAATTTCGAGGTCGGCTGGCCGCAGATCATGATCTCGCCCTCGCTGGGGGCGTCGAGCAGGCCCAGGAGATAGAGCAGCGACGATTTGCCCGATCCCGACGGCCCGGTGATGGCAACGAATTCACCCTTGTTCACCGCAAGATCAATGCCGTTGACGAGGGTGTGCGAAACAACGCCTTCGATGCGGCGAACCAACTCCACCGCTTGCAAAGCAACCTCGGTCATGATGCTCCCCGGATGATGTCGACTGGATGAACCCGCGTGGCCTTGCGTGCCGGGAAATAGGCCGCACCTGCGCAGCAGAGCAGGGATATCCCGCCGGCAACCACATAGTGCATCGCAGAGTAATAGATCTGCAGCGGAACGGTCGTGCCGGTCAGCGGATTGAAGATCGTGATCTTCGACCAGCCGTAGCAGAGCAGGTAACCGAGAATCCACCCGAACAGGATGCCGACCACGCCGATGATGATGGATTCGATGATGAAGATCCGCCGCACGGCATACTCGCGCATGCCCAGCGATTTCATGATCGCGATGTCCTGGCGCTTCTCGTGCGTGATCGTCGAGATGATGTTGTAGGTGGCAAAGGACGATGTCAGCAGCATCGCGCCCATCACCGTGAGCACGATGAAATCGCGCACGGTAAAAGTTGATAGCAAGTCGGCGTTGGCTTCCTGCCAGGACACCGACTTGTAGCCGGTCTGGGCTTCGACTTGCGCTGCGACCTTCTGCGCCGACATCGGATCGTTCAGCCGCAGCCGCAGCTGGTTGACGACCCCGCTTTGGCCCATCATGACCTGCGCTGTCCCGGCGAGCGAGTAGATCTGGCTCTCATCGACGCGCTTCAGGCCGGAGCGAAACAGCCCGGCTACCGTCGAATTTAATTGGATGCCCTGGCCGCCGACCAGGAGGACGGTGTTGCCGGTTTTCACGCCTAGCTTTTCGGCGAGCGCCTCGCCGACGAGGATGCCGTTCGGCGCGCGTGAAAGATCGTCGAGCTTTCCCTCGCGCATCTGCGAGGCGAGTTTCGAGACATGGACCTCACGGCGGGGATCGATGCCGGTCAAGGTGATGCCGATGCGCGCGCCGCCGTGATCGATGATCGCGGTGGTCTTCACCGAGGGAGCCACCTCGCCGGGTATCCAGGAGCCCAGCGAGCTCATCACCGATTCCGGATATTTGATGCCGGGACGCTTGCCGACATTGGCGATCTCAGCCATCTGCACCGCCGCATATTCCCGCTCAGCGGGTTGCGTCGGCACCGAGCGCCGCTCATCATCGACCGTGATATGCGGCATGGTGTCGACGAGTTGCCGCAGGAAATCGATCTGCGAACCCTGCATCAGGCCGGCCATCATGATGGTGAAGCCGACGCCCATGGCCACGCCAGCCATGCCCACGAGAGTTTGGCGTACCCGGGCGCTGACATGGGTCCATGCGATGTTGAACAGAAGCTTCACGGCACTTACCGGCTGTTGCTGATGAGGTTGCGACGGGCGTCATTGACGACGGAATCGATGTGGGCCGTCATGGCTGCCGAAATCACCGCATCATCGGGATCCGAAGGAGCTGTGGTGGCCGAGGCTACCACGGTAGCCTCGGGTGTCGCGCCTGGCTGATCGGCCGGTTCACTCACGGCCGCCGGCTCCACAGCTCTGGTTAAGCTGCCGTCGATGCGAATCCTGGCGCCGTCGGCGAGATCCGTGCGAGCGGGCGAAAGCACCGGCGTGCCCTTGGATATGTCGCCGATGATCTCGATGTTGCGGTTGCCGCGGATGCCGACTTTCACCGGCACACGTCTGATCCGGCCATCATCGACCGTCTGAACCGAATCGGCTGCGACGGCCTCTGCCGGCACGACGACGGCTGCCGGTTTTTCGCGGGAGATGATATTGACCTCGGCCGACATGCCAATTCGGAGCGGCGTATCCTGTGGCAGCCGCAGATAGACGCGGAAGGTCTTGCGGGTCGGGTCACCCTTCGGCGTGATCTGGGAGACCGTGGCGCGCAGGGCCCGTCCGGGGAAAGCCTCGCTTCGCAGAAAAGCCTTCTGGCCGGCCGCGATGCGGTTGATCTCCTCCTCATTGATTTCGGCAACGACCTGCATCGGCGCAGGCGGTCCGACCCAGAACAAGACATCGGTGGGGCCGGCTATCTCGCCGACCTCGCCGTCGCGCCGCAGCACCATGCCGTCGAGCGGAGCTCTCAGCAGCAGCGAGTCGAGCCGTACCTTCTGCGCGGCGATCCGCGATTTTGTTTCCTCGAGCTTGGTCCAGCGCTGCTCGTACTCGGTGCGCCCAGCGTCGTTCTTGTCGCGATCCTTTTCTGCGCGCGCCAGATCGCGTTCGAGCTGGCCGCGATTGATTTCCATCTGATCCAGCGCGCTGCGCTCCTCGGCGTCGTCCTGGCGGCCGAGGACCTGGCCGGCCTTGACCACCTGGCCCTCGCATCGGCAAAGCTCGACCAGCCGGCGGCGCTGCAGCGGCACCACTTTGGCCCAGCGCTCGGGCTCGACGGTGCCGGTTCCGTAAACCGCTTCGGAAACCGGCGCGAGGCTCGCAATGCTGGTGGTCACCAACGGTGCACGAAGCAAATGGGGATAGGCGTAATAGCCTGCCCCTGCTGTGGCGACGGCCAGAATGCCGGTTGCGATCAGATGCTGCAATTTCATGGCGCGTCCCCTCAATCAGAAGCCAAACCGCTTGCGCAGGCCCTGCGGAACCTGGTCGAGCAGATCACGAACATCTTCTTTCCTTGCATTCTTCACTGGAGCTGCCGACGTCCCCTTGGGAGATGCCGGCAATACCGTGATATTGGATGGCGCCGACTGCGAGACCGCAGATGACGGCGGAGCTGCGGGCGCCGGCTGCACGACCGCGGGTGCAGGTGGCGGCGCCGTCGGCGCGGGTTGGTCCGAGCTGTCTACTGCTCGTTCGATTTTCGAAGCCTTGTCGGAAGCCTTGGCCGTATCCCCGGCCACGCCAGTAACCCGAACGGCGCGCCAGGCTCTTGCGGCCACCACGGCATGGCCGATCTCGTCGCTCGTCATCTTCTTCATGAGCAGCGACATCAGTTGCCGCGCACCGTTGCGATCTTCGTCGAGCTTGCTCGCGGAAGCGACGATGTGAGCCCAGGAATAGGCCTTCACATTGTCCTTCGGTATGCCGCGCCCGCTCGCGTAGAGGCCGGCAACGATCAACATGGCGTGGGCATGTCCCTGATCGGCCGCGCACAAGAACCAACGAAATGCCTCCTGGTCGCTACGCGGACGACCGACGCCGGCTGAATAGAGCGCGCCGAGATAGAACTGGGCATCATCATCGCCCGCTTGCGCCGCCTGCTCGTAGCGAGTGGCCATTGCCCGATCGGACGCGGCATCGGCAAGAGCAGGGCGGAGGTCGACCAGCGCAGCGAAGCAGCAAGCGATAACGGTTGCTCGCTTCACGGCCTGCGAAATCGCGTGACGAAATCCCGGCCGCAATGGTCGGTTTGGGATCGGGAAATTTTGGATGCGCCACATTGTTTGTACACGCTTTCAGCTTTGTTATTCCGTGCCGGAAAGGCGTCGAGCGGCTGATGCGGGAAGTCTCTCCACAGCGCCTCTCGCGAACAGAAGCTTAGCCCACCGGCGCGATGACAAATGTGCGACCCGTCACATATCCAGCTCGCCACGGCTGGAACCCATTAAACTCGAAGACCCAAGGCATATGCGTTCAAGGACGTGGCGCCCCGCGCGAATGCATTGGCGCAGCGGGGAAGCCAATATGATCGACTTCAGGACACGTTATTGGCAGGATTGCTGCCTGGAGCTGCACGATGCCCATCGGCGAACTCTTCATCCTCGGATTCTTCGGCAAGGTCCTTCCCAATTGGCTGAAGGAATTTGCCGCCCGCTACGGTCTCGGCGGGGTGATCCTGTTCGACTATTCATGCCGGACGCGCGAATACGACAACAACATTGAATCGCCTGAACAGGTGCAGCGTCTCTGCGCCGAGATTGCCGCGCTGCCATCCGCCCCGATGGTATTCATCGACCAGGAAGGTGGATCGGTGCGGCGGCTGAAGGAAAACCGCGGTTTTGCGCCGCTCCCCAGTGCGAGGGCTTTCAACCTCCTCGCACCCGATCACAAGCGCGCGATGCTTACCGCGAGCGTTGCCGAGATGCGGCGGCTCGGCATCCACTATAATTTCGCGCCGGTCATCGACGTCGACTACAATCCCGACAACCCCAATATCGGGAAGATCAAGCGTTCCTACTCCGCCGACATCGCCGAGGTGGAAGCCAATGCGTTGCTGGCAAGCGAGGTGGCGCGGGCGCAGCGCATCGGCCTGTGCCTGAAGCATTTCCCCGGCATCGGCGGCGCCGTCGTGGATTCGCATCAGGAATTCATGGATATTTCCGATGCCCTTCGCGGTGAACAGGAAGAGCTGTTCTATTCGCTCGCGCCAAAAATGTTCGGCGATGCGGTGCTGGTCAGCCACGCCATCGTCAGGCAATGGGACGAACATTGCCCAATGACGCTATCGGCGGCGGGGCTTGGTCGTTTGCGTAAGCGCCTTCCGGATACGCTGCTGATCACCGACGACATGCAGATGCAGGGATTGCAGAAGGCGTTGGGCACGCGGGAAGCCAGTCTGCAATCGCTGAAAGCCGGCATGGACATGCTCTGCATCGGCAACAATTTGTTCGACCAGGAGCAGGAAATGGCCGGGATTGCCGAATACATCGCAGAATGCCTGCGCGAGGGAACCCTGTCCGGTTCGGCGACCGAAAAATCGATCGCGCGTATAGGCAAGCGAAAGGCGCTCCTGACGGCCTGACGCGGTGGACCCCAAAAAGTCCGAAGCACATCAGGCGGACAATGTGTTGCCTTGCGAGGCCGTTGAGACTACAAGCGCTTTTTCAGCGGAAAGACCGACGATGGCCCATAATTTCGCGATCAACGACGACGTCCATCACCAGCAGCAGGGGCCGCAGGGCCGCGCCACGGCGAAGGAACGAAGCGTCTACACCATCGTTTCGTGCCTGCCGATCGAAGCCGACGGCCGCCCGCGCTATCGGATCAAGTGCAAATCCGAGAATGTCGAGCGGGTCGTAACCGAGGAGCAGATCTCCAGGCTCGGCTGACCTTAAGCCTACTGCGCCTTTTCGTGCGCTGCGGTGCCGATTGCCTTGTAATCATAGGTCGGATAGAACTCGGTGCGGTAGCTGCCCCAGGCTGTATTCTCAAGGATGCGGTTGACCTCGCGCAATCGCGACGCCGGCAGCCGCAGCGTGACCACCTGTCCGATCCCCATCATGACATACCAGCTCACGACTTCGACGCCGTCAGGCGGGAAAGCCTTGTAATATCCCTGCCGCTGAAGCTGCGCGTTGAGTTCGCTCAGCGGCCGGGACTGGTCGTGTTTGAGGAATACCGTGAGCATCACGCCGTTGTCGAAGATCGTTGGGGCGTTCTCCGCCGCTGACGGTGCGGTTTGCGCCGCCACGCCCGAGCTGAACGTCAGGACGCCGGCCAGCGCGGCCATCGCCATACACGGTCCCTTTGCCTGCGACATTGCCGTCTCCTTTTTTTGGATTCGTTGCGGGATGATTTTGGACTTCGATCATTGCGAGGCTGCCGGCGCCTGTAAATCGGCGAAATGGCGCTGCAGGGCCAGCGTTTTCGCGGGCCAGTTGTGAAGCAAATCACACGCGCGTGACGGAGCTTGCGTTAATCCGCGGCGAAGCGCGGCCGCCTCAGTCAGCGAGGACCGAACCGATGAAAACGCGGCGGATGGCCTATTGGTGGTTCAGGTTTGTCGTCTCGGGACGATTTCTCGAGAAGTTCCTCAAGCTGCGTCGCTCCTGATCCAGCGCCGCGACGATAGCCGGTCCTGGCCCCGCTTTCGGCCGAACGATCTCTCAGCCGAACGTATTCGTCAGGGCGATGCCGCGAGCATGCTGGCGCGCGGCTCGGGCGTAGGGGGAAGGAGACGCCGGCTCGGGAGCCAACGGGACTGGGAAGCCATACCGAGAGCCGGTTGATATCTATTAACAAAGCAAATGCTCTCACCGTTAAAATACGGGCGTATCTGGCTACGGCATGCAGGTTCGGAACACGAATTCCGATCCAAAATACCTGGTTTCGAGTGATTTCCAGCCAGATTTAGTCTGGCGGCGAGCCGCACCGCCGGAGTCTCCGTATTCTTACCGGTTAAGAAATTAACCATGAAAGAAGGTGGAACCGATAAAATAGTTATATGTCGGGACAAGACCATCGCACCGCTGATTCGCGCTTCACGAAGTGGATGGAAAACATCACACCTCTCGAAGAGAATCCTGAGATCGTCCAACTGTCCGCCGCGCGCGCGCGTGCTGCGGAAGAGGCGGGGGCGGCGATCGCCCGGCAGTTGAACGGACCGCTGACAGCGCTGCTGCTCTACATGAATGAGATTAAGCAGCACAGCCATCAGTTTTCGCAAGGATCCGGCAACCGGCTATACCTGCAACAGGTGGTGGAGAACGCGCTTCAGCAGACCGAACGCGTGTGCGCTCTGGTGAAGCAGATGTCGGACAATCATCCGGCGCGGGCGTCCGACGCCGCGTGCAGGCAGGCAGGCGAGGGCCAGGCCGGCCGCTCCGCGGATGGCGCCCGCAGGCCGGGTCTGAGGTTCGCCCCGGAATCTGGCCAGAAGCCGCTGACCAGGCGCGAGCGGGAGGTGCTGAGCCTGATCAGCGAAGGTTGCTCCAATAAGCAAGGCGCCTTACGGATGAATATCAGCCCGAGGACGTTCGAGAGCCATCGCGCTGAGGCTATGCGGAAGCTTGGCGCGCGCAACACCGCGGATCTGGTCCGCAAGACGCTGCTGCAGCCCGCCTGATTTATCCCGAAGCGATACCTGCGATGCGCGGCTAGCGGCGCGGCCTTGCGTTATCGACGTGCCGAAGCGGGCCTGCTTGCGATCCTCCGCGATGGGGTCGCGCTGCCGTTCAGCAGAAGTCTTCCACGAGCGATCGACCGCGCGGCGCGGGCCGCAACGAAAGCGTCGGCTTTGGCTCGTCCGGGATGATCGTGATGGTCCACGCCGCCGGAGCGCTCGACTTGTTTTCCACGATTGATCGAACGTGGCCGGTGACCGCCGATCCGGCCGAACGAACGGTTGCGGTCCTGCCATTGAACTGGGCGATACGGAAACGCCGTACTTCTTTCTGATCGCTCGTTTCAAACGTGAACATGAGGGCACTCCCTTGATCCACGCAACTATCCTCAGTCAATGTTATCCGGAGGTGAAAATCTCAAACCGTAGAAGTACGGCTAACCGGGCGTCTGCGGTGCGGAGCAACTGGCTCGGATAGGAGGCAGCGCGCTTCCCGAATGATGTCAGCCGGCGGCGTCGGGGAACACCGCTTCCATCTTGGTCTTCAGGGTTGCGGCGTTGAATGGCTTGACGATGTAATTGTTGACGCCGGCTTTCTTCGCGGCGATGACGTTTTCAGTCTTGGATTCAGCGGTGATCATGATGAAGGGCGTCTTGGAGAATTCCGGGCTGGCGCGGACTTCCCTAAGCAGGTCGTAGCCGGTCATCGGCTCCATGTTCCAGTCGGAGATCACGAGGCCGTATCGCTTGCTCTGCATCTTGGCGAGCGCAGCCGATCCATCGCTGGCCTCGTCGACATTCTCGAATCCGAGCTGCTTGAGAAGGTTGCGGATGATGCGGATCATGGTGCTGTAGTCATCGACCACCAGGATCGGCATCGATAGGTCAAAAGCCATGTTCGTACTCCGCGCAAACAGCATGCCGCCGAACACAGGTGAATGCGCGTTGCACGCGAAAGAGTCTCGATTGCCTCTTCTCGAACCCGCACCCGTCAGCACCGTGACAACTATCAGGGCTCGTTGAACAGCGCGTTAATTTGGGTTCGGCTGAACGCCGCAAAAGCCGCGATTGGCCAAAGTAATACGGTGAGGTAGGGACCGTAGCAATCATCGCGCGCAATGGCGATGCGATGCATATCACAGATCGGGCTAAAGCCGTCGTCGATCGCGGAAAGTGATTACGCGGCCGCGCTGTGGATGCGCGGATGCAGCAGCCTCGTGTACTGCGCCTTGACCGTCGCGTAGCATTCGCAGGACGTCTTGATCAGGCCGTCCACGTTGGTGATTTCGATATGCCCGCGGCTGTAGTGGATGAAGTTTGCCTGTTGCAGCGTATGGGCCACCAGCGAAACGCTGTTGCGGCGAGCGCCGATCATCTGGGCCATCGCTTCCTGGGTCAGGACGAGCTTGTCGCTGCCGGAGAGATCGCGTGTATGCAACAGGCATCGCGCCAGCCGGGATTCCACCGTATGCGAGGCGTTGCAGCCGGCAGTCTGCTGGATTTGCGCATAGACGGCGAGGCCATGCCGCGCCAGTGTGGTACGCAACGTTGCGCTCTGGTCGGCGGCAATACGAAGCTGGTCGAGATCGATCGTCGAGGCGGCGCCCGGTACCAGCACCACGGCGGTGTTCAACGCAACGGGGTCGCCGAGCGCGGCGAATGAGCCGAAGATGCTGTCGCGGCCGATCATCGCGATCTGGACGTGCTCGCCGCGCGCGAGCTTCACGACCAGCGAGATGACGCCTTTGTGCGGAAGATACGCACGCTTGAGCGCTTCGTCGACTTCGACCAGGACCATATCCTGGCTGAGATCGGCGGCGCGCAGATGCGGGCGGATCAACTCAAAATCGTCCGCGGTCAGCGAAGACAAAAATCCATTCGGAGAACGAGGGGCTGAATCCAAAGCAGTCTCCTGCCTTACGGGCCAAGCCGGTCTCTGGCGCCTGCTGCCTACGATCCGAGTGCAGGATGATCCTTGCACACTCTGTTGGCAAGAAAAACTGGCAAAATGGACGCATACAATCGGCGCCACGGCAGGGGCTTTCCGGGACGAGCCGCGTTGCGCCGGAGGCTGATCATTTGCGCGAGTGCCGTGCCAGTATATGAGGGGCCACGTTTCGGCGCGCGCTGATCCGCTCGGCCGAGCCCGGTGCCAAGACGATTGCAATGGTCAGCGCCCTTCGTCGCGAGCACCGTGGAAGCGACGAGGAAGTCCCGATCAACCGTCGCGACCTCAGTGGTCTGTCTTCCCGAAAACGCGGGCCATCATCGATCCGCCGTTGTCGGGCAAACGTAGATTGATGGTACCGGCGCATCGGCTCGGCCAGATGGGCTTTGACCCGCTCCGACGCTTCGCAATGACGGCACAGCAAGGCCAACTCGCCGGCAACACCCGCGAACAGCGAAGCGCGGTTGCTGCTTGCAAGCGATCGAAGCAGCGACCGCGCGACCTGCCGTGTGGCGGGGCAGGCACAATTCCTAACCCGATCAGCTCAGGTTATGGAACCGACTTTATACACTGTGGAGGGCAAACAAAGTGGCCTAGTGCGGCGGAAATCCGGTAGTGCACTGATTCGCAAGATAAAACTGCCGCACGATCAGGCGGGGTAGTTCCCGCGTGGACTACAGGACCGGGAACGGAGCGCGTCCGACGCCGCGAGGGATCATGCGCCTTGGTCAGTCTCGGCGCGACGCAGTGTCTGCGCAAGCGGTTGCGGCCGGCGACGCTGCTTAGCGCGATCGACGAATGCCTGTCGGAGACGGGACAGCATCGAAACATGCCGCAACGCTCGCGGCCGTCGACAGCGCGCCGCCGAACACTTCGAGAGAGAGGGGCGCTCGAACTCGGCGCCGCGCGTTGCCTGCGCAAGCCGTTTACGCCGGGCACGCCCTTGGCGGTCATCAACGAATATCTTGCCGAAGCCCGGTCCCGCTTCACTGGCATCGTCCAGTCAGGCTAGCTACTAGCTATTCGCCGATACCGCGCCATGCGCGTGGCTTTTAGCAAACCCCTCGAAACAATCATGCGTTCGATCGAACGTCCGGTCGGGCAGCTGACGGCGTGCAGTCATCAGTGCCTCTCGCGATTGATCGACGATGCCGTATCTGCAGTCGGAAGCCCTGCAATGAAATCGTGGCCTGCGTCGGTAAGATTCTGTTCACTATTGGCGAAGGTTTTCTTGGCCTCACCGGCGACACCGGAACGGGGGGCACCGGCTTCACCGCGGCAGCCTCTTCCGAACCTTGATCTTCACCTCCTTCAACGGCACCGCGGTCAACGTCACCTTCGGCGACGGCGCCCACAGACAGTCAAGACGCTCGACCAGCTCAACGCTGCGCTTCTGGCCAACAACGTGAACGCCACGCTGGACTCGGCCGGCAAGCTGACGATCTCCACCGCCAACGACTACGCTTCGTCGACCCTCGGCTCGGGCGGCGGGTGGTGCGATCGGCGTTATGCTCACCACCGCAATCACCTTCACGACCGCATCGGCCATCGTCGACCGTACCGTCGCAAACGGCCGATAACGACATTTTGTTCACTATATCCGTATTAGCACGGACGGTGAAATTAACGTAGCCGTGAAATCCGGAGAGCTAGTCTGCAGAAGGCCGAGATCTGATTTTTGGAAGGCATGCTCTATGGACGATCTTGCGGGAGTTCCTGACGGAAACCAGCGAGAGCCTGGATACGGTCGACAATCGGTTGGTGCGGTTCGAGCATGACCCGGGCGACGCGAAGACCCTGGATAACATCTTCCGCCTGGTCCACACCATCAAGGGCACCTGCGGTTTTCTCGAAATGATGCCGAAAACAACCCTAGCAGCGTAGGCCGCTCGTCAAGCAAGGAGGCCAAAAATGAAAACCTGTCTTGTCGTCGATGACTCCAGTGTCGTGCGAAAGATCGCGCGCCGCATCCTCGAAGAACTGGATTTCCAGATTACCGAAGCTGAGGACGGCGAGCAGGCGCTCGAAGTCTGCAAGGCCGCCATGCCCACGGCAGTTCTGCTCGACTGGAACATGCCGGTCATGGACGGTTACGAGTTCCTCGGCCATTTGCGCCGACTGCCCGGCGGCGACGCGCCCAAAGTAGTGTTCTGCACCACCGAGAATGGCATGGATCATATTTCGCGCGCGCTGCATGCCGGCGCCAACGAATACATCATGAAGCCGTTCGACAAGGACATCGTCACGGCAAAATTCCAGGAAGTCGGTCTGGTCGCGCTCACGGAACAGTGCCCGATCTAAACCTTATCGCTTGCCCTTGAGAGGCCCCCGTGACCCCGCCAGACTATGAGTATCTGCGTAAGCTCCTGAAGGATCATTCCGGTCTCGACCTGTCCGCAGACAAGCAATACCTGATCGAAAGCCGCCTGCTTCCGCTGTCGCGCAAATGCGGTGTGTCGGGTATCGGCGAACTCGTGCAGAAAATGAAGGGCGGATCGTTATCGATCGTCGCCCAGGTGGTTGAGGCCATGACCACCAACGAGACCTTTTTCTTCCGCGACAAGGTGCCGTTCGAACACTTCCGCGATACGATCATGCCGGAGCTGTTGAAGGCGCGCGCCAGCCGCAAGAGCATCAGGATATGGTGCGCTGCCGGCTCCACCGGCCAGGAGCCGTATTCGCTTGCCATGTCGCTGAAGGAAATGGGCACGGCGCTTGCCGGCTGGCGGATCGAGATCATCGCGACCGACCTGTCGCAGGAAGTTCTCGAAAAATCGAAGTCGGGTATCTACAGCCAGTTCGAGGTCCAGCGCGGCCTTCCGATTCAGCTGCTCGTCAAATATTTCAAGCAGAACGGCGAACTATGGCAGATCAGCCCGGAGCTACGCGGCATGGTGCAGCATCGCCAGCTCAATCTGCTACACGACTTCTCCCAGCTCGGCACGTTCGACGTCATCTTCTGCCGCAACGTCTTGATCTATTTCGATCAAGATACCAAGATCAACATCTTTGGCCGCCTCGCCAGGGCAATGGAAGGCGATGGCTTCCTGGTGCTGGGCGCGGCGGAAACGGTCGTCGGCCTAACGGATGTGTTCAAGCCGTTCCCGGACAAGCGAGGTCTCTATCGGCCTAGCGGCGCGCGGGCGGCATCTCCGCAGGGCGGAACGTTGATGCCAAAAATCGCGGCGATGGCAGGACGGTGAGCGATGGCGGAGGACGGCAAGGGCGCAGATCGGGTCACGTTCAGTCGGGGCTATGACGTCTGCATCATGGCGATCGACGGGACCTGGCGCAGGGACTGCCAGCTCAACGCGATCTCGGACACCGACGCCCTGCTGACGGTAGAAGGTTCCATTCAGGGCCTCAATCTTAAGGAGTTTTTCCTGCTGCTGTCCTCGACCGGTCTCGCCTATCGCCGGTGCGAGCTCGTTCGCGTCAACGGCACGGAACTGGACATCCGCTTCCTGAGAGCCAAGCACGGCAAGAAAAAATCAGGCGCCTCATCAAGGGCCGAAGAGGCGATGCACTGACTGACAGCGAACCGAGCGGCGTTCAACGAGCACATCGCAAGTATTCTGCACGGTGCGGCCGGCAATGCCTCGTTTTTGCAGTGCTGTGCGTCGATGTCGATCAGTTCAGGGAGATCAACGACGTCTACGGCCATTCGACCGGCGACAAGTTTCTGGTGGAGATCGGCCACAGGCTGATGTCGATCTGCAACGGACCGTTGCTGCGCTGGCGGCACCCCTTCGCGGCCTGGTGCCTCCAGGACTGTTCATTCCGCTGGCGGAAGAGACCGGCGCGATCGTCCCGATCGATGAATGGGTGCTGCGCGAAGCCTGCCGGGGAAGCCGCGTCCTGGCGCTAGCTGCTCACGATCGCGATCAACCTGTCGACGGCCCGACTTCCGGCGCGGCGACGTGCCGGCGATGATCCTTGCGACCCTGCTTGAAACCGGTCTCGATCCACAACGCCTTGAAATCGAAATCACCGAGGGCGTGCTGTTTTGGGATTTCGAGCGTGCCCTCTCCATCTTGCGGCGGATCAGGAGCTTCGGCATACGCATCGCGATGGACGATTTCGGCGCCGGCTATTCATCGCTGTCTACCTGCAGGACTTTTCATTCGACAAGATCAAGATCGACCAGATCTTCGTTTCCAGGATCGGCAACAGTTTTTCTGGCCGGCGCCGCCATCCAATCCATCATGGGACTGGGACGCACGCTCGCGCTGCCGATGATCGCGGAGAGCGTCGAGACCGAGGAGCAATGGACATTCCTCGCGCGGGAAGGGCAGGCCGGTGAGCTGGTCGTGAAACGCGAGATGCGCGATCCTTGCCTCGTTCCGCGTGCGCTCGGTAATGTCCTCGTAGGTTGAAACCCGACAGCCGTTCTGCGTCGCCCGGTACGAAACATTGCCAGGCAGTGATCGCAGCAGTTGGTTGGCGGCGCGAGAAAATCCGGGAGGAAATTTGTGGCTGAGGGACGTCTACGCTCCAGCGGGACGGGCGCCGTGTCGGCCTTACGCCGCAATGACCGAATGCACCGGCAACCTGGTGGCGCGTGGATCGTTATCGCCGGAATCGATTGGGGAGCGCAGGGCAATGCCGAGATTGACGTCGCAGGCCGCCGCGGCGCCCTTGGTGTAACGCGGAGATATGTCGTCGAGCACGATGACGTTGATGGAACTCTCGGGGCTGCCGGGCCAAGTTTCCATGGCGGTCGTCTGTTCGATCAGCTGCACGCTCTTCCCGATGTGATCGAGCAAACCGGCGAGGTCCGAAACTACGGCGTAATAGGTTTCATTCGGGTCGTGGCGCGCCTGTGCGACGGCGTCGCCTGCGCTCTGCACAAGTGCACTCCTTAGTTACTTTTTAGGGGTGCGTTGCTACTTGTGCGTTAAGCTACGGTCCCGTACAAATACGGTCCGGTATGGAGTTGAATACCGTTATCCGAGTGTGCGTCACATCCAACCACGCATGGACGATGGAACATGGCTGAAAAAGTCCCCTCCCGCGGGGAGATTTTCGTAGTCGATGACGATCCTGCCGTTCGCGACACGCTTTCGATGGTGCTGTCGGCTGCTGGCTATCAGGTCATCTGTTTCGCCGATGGCGCCGCGCTGCTGGCGATTGCACGAACGCGGACGCCAGCCTGCATCCTGCTCGACGTGCATATCCCCGGTAAGTCCGGCCTCGATATTCTGAAAGAGCTTCATGGTGAGGACTACCCTGCGCCGATCTTCATGATCTCAGGGCAGGGCGATATCGCCATGGCGGTCAGCGCCATCAAGAACGGCGCGCTGGACTTCATCGAAAAGCCGTTTCGCGGCAGCGAAATCGTCGCAAGACTCGATGAGGCGATCGAGGCCTATGCTCGTCGGCAGGCGCAAAATACGTCATCGCGCATCGCGGCCCTGCATTTTCCGGGACGCGAACCGCTCACGCGGCGCGAACGCGAGGTGCTGGAGCAGTTCACCGCCGGCGCTTCCAACAAGGAAGCCGGGCGGCATCTCGGGATCAGCCCGCGCACGATCGAAGATCACCGCGCCAATATCATGAAGAAACTCGGCGCGCGGAATGCCGCCGACCTGGTTCGCATCGTGATGACTACCCAGCGTCAGGGCCAGATCTGATCGCAAGGTCTGACCGAAGTCTGATTGCAGGCACGCTGGATCCGGCGCAGCCTTGCGCTGCACGCGGGCGCCGCCGCGGTGATCAATCGGTGAGCGCTTTCCGGATCATGATCGCCATATCCGATTTCCGATAGGGCTTGGCGAGCAGCAATACGCCTTCATCGAGCCGCCCGTGATGAATGATCGCATTCTCGGTATAGCCCGAGGTGAACAGCACCCTTAATCCGGGCCTGACCTTCGCTATCTCGTCGGCGAGCTGCCGGCCGTTCATGCCGGGCATGATCACATCGGTGAAGAGCAGATCAAACGGACGGCCGGTGTGGGCGAGCGCGAGGGCTTCAGTCGCGTTCGCCGCATCCAGCGTGACGTAACCGAGTGAATGCAGTTGCGCCAGCACATAGTCGCGCACCAGCTTGTCGTCCTCCACTACCAGAATTGTTTCATGACCGCCCTCCACGGTCGGCGGCAGAATAGCCTCGGCGGCCGGCAATGCAGCCGTGGCTGGCGGCAGATACATCTTGATCGTCGTGCCGTGGCCCTCTTCGCTGTAGATCATGATGTGGCCGGCCGATTGCTTGATGAAGCCGTACACCATGCTCAGCCCGAGGCCGGTACCTTTGCCAAGCCCCTTCGAGGTGAAGAACGGATTGAATACCTTGTCGAGCATCGCAGCCGGAATGCCGGTTCCGGTATCGCTCACCGCGATCATGGCGTAGCGACCCGGCCGAACGTCGCTGTGCACCCTTGCATAATTCTCGTCAAGCATGACGAAGCCGGTCTCGATGATCAGCTTGCCGCCATCGGGCATGGCATCGCGCGCGTTGAGGGCCAGATTGAGGATCGCGGTGGCGAGTTGATTGGGGTCGACGATAGCAGAGCAGGTCTCGTCTTCGAACACGGATTCGATCTCGACATGCTCGCCAAGCGTTCGCTGCAGCAATTTCGCAGTATCGATGATCAGCGTGTTGACGTCGGTTACCTTTGGTTCGAGCGGCTGCTTGCGCGCGAACGCGAGCAGGTGCTGGGTGAGGTCGGCGCCGCGCGACGCCGCTTCGTCGATCATTCGCGTGATGGCGGCAAGCTGCGGTTCGCCCTTGACGGCGTCGGCCAGAATTTCGATTGTTCCCGTGATCACCGTCAGGATGTTGTTGAAGTCGTGCGCGATGCCGCCGGTGAGCTGACCCATCGCCTCCATCTTCTCGGCCTGCCGGATCCTGTCCTCGGCCGCGATCCTGTCGGTGAGGTCGCGGACGAATGCGTTGAATACAAAGCCGCCACGCGTCCTGAGCGCGGCGATGCTCAACTCCACTGTGATCTCCTTGCCATCCCTCCGCCTGACCTGAAGTTCGCGTCGGGGCTGACGGACCACCTCGTTGCCGGAAAGCAGGAAGGATTGCAGGGCTTTCTTGAGAGGGCCTTGCCCGTCCGGCTGGCCCATCAGTTCGAACACGTTCATCCCGAGCGCTTCATCGCGCGACCATCCAAAGATATTTTCGGCCTGCGCATTCCAGTCCCGGATGAAGCCCTTCTCGTCGATCTGGACGAAGGCATCGAGCGCCGTGTCGACGATGCCGCGCGCCAGTCGTTCGCTTTCGCGCAGCGCCTCTTGCGCCAGCCGGCTCTCGGTCATGTCGCGGCCGACGAAAAAGAAGCGCCTGGCCGGCTCGGACCAAGTGCCGAGCCATGACAGCCACACCTCTCGCCCATTCTTGTGGATGCAGCGCGTGTCGGATATCTTCGGGCGCTGCCCGCGGCGTGCCGCGTGCATTTCCTTGCGGGAGGTCTCGAGATGGTCGGGATGAATGAAGTCCTCGCCGCTGCGGCCGATCATTTCCTCCGGCCGGTAGCCCAATATGGGCTCGCAGCTCGGGCTGATCTGAACCAGAAATCCTCCGGCATCCATCACCATGATCAGATCCTGCGAGGTCTCGAAGATGCGGCGAAGCTCTTCGGTCTGCCGACGCAGCACCTGCCGGGTCTTGTTGGTTTCGGTGATGTCGCGCGCCACCTTCGAGATGCCGATGGTCGCGCCTGAGGCGGACTTGATCGGGGAGATGCTGAGTGAAACTTCGATCCGCTGGCCGCCTTTTCGCAGCCGCTCCGTTTCACTGTGTTCAATGCTTTCGCCCCAGCCGATCCGGCGTAGCGCGTCCTGCAGTTCCGGCAGCCGGTCTTCGGGTGCAAGCAGCGTGATGTTCTCGCCCGTGGCTTCCGCGGCGCTGTATCCGAACAGCCGCTCCGCCGCCGAGTTCCAGCCGGTGATGGTGCCGTCGAGCGACATCGTGATGATGGCGTCGTTGGAGGATTCGACCGCCGCGCTGAACAGCCGCTCCCGCTCGGCATGATGGTCGCGCGCCGCGACGGTGCGGCGATGCTCCTGAACCTCTTGCTCGAGCGCAGCCGTCTTCGCATTCACTTCCCCGATCGCATGCGCAAACGCGCGCGCGAGCACACCTGTCTCGCCGCCGGCATCGACCGGGATGGCGATCTTCTTGTTACTGGCCACCCCTTGCACGGCTTCGGTTAACTGTACGATCGGGCGGGTCAGCGACCTCGCGATCGCTAGCGCCAGCACTGCCGCGCACAACACCGCGATCCCGCCAACGAGAAGGGAAGTATTTCTGATGCTTGCGGCCGGCGCCATGATGACCGCGTTAGGGGCGGTTTCGATGACGCCAACCCATTCGACGCCGGCCAGCAGGGCAGGCGCGAGGACTATTCCGCCCGGCTGTGCGGCTTGATCCGGAACTATGTCCGCGCTGCCTTGCGCGGTCCCGGCCTGCGACGCCAGATGCGGGAAGTCGGCTTTCCAGTTGTTCGGCTTGCCGAACAACCAGCCGAACTCGCGCGAGCGATCCGGGTGAATGAGATAGTCGCCCTGCTTGTTGACGACATATATGGTCTCGCCAGGCAACACCGACGACCGGACACGCTCGAACGCGCGCCGCATGTCGAGATTGATCATGAAAATGCCGAACCGTTTGCCGTCGTCTGCGAATATCGGCGTCGCGATGCGAAGCGTCGGCCTGTGCACCTCCTCGATTAGTCCGTTGCGGCGACCCAAATCGAGCGACGAGACGTAGACTTGTCCGGGGCCTAGGCGGATCGTTTCCGGGAAGTAGCTGCGACTGTTTCTCGACCGCAATCCCTCTTCGGGCACGATCCGAACTGTGTCGTTCGGTCCCGCGCGGTCGACGCGGACAAGCTCACGGCCATCATCATCAAGGCCGATGATCCGAAGCATCGCATAGGCGGGCTTGGCTTCGAGTTCGGCCGCGAAACGTGATGCCAGCCGGTCCCGCCAGGTCTTTTCGGAGACGCCATCGACCGGATCTATGCCTCCCGATCTGTGGGCGCGGACCAATCCGTGCAGCGCCACTGCGGAACGAGAGGCCGCAACATCTCCGATCGCGCTGGCCGCGTAGTATTCGAGGTCGGTCGCGAGCTGCCGCGAATGCGTCTCGATGCGGTCGCGGGCGCGCAGCAGGAGCGCTTGTTCGAGGTTGCGATAGCTCAGCCATCCGACCGCGGTAACCGCGATCGCGACGAGCGCAATCATCGCGATGGCCAGCCTGGTCGTGAGCGTCATGTCGGTGTTCGCCCGCCCTCCCGCATCCGCCCGGCAAGCCGCCGGACCAATCGGATGCTACGGCGCTTCAAGGGGAGGAAGCAACACCGCCGGCGGGGCGGAGGGAACCACGTTCGGCGGCCTCCAGGCGGCCCGTGGCCGTCGCCAGAAGCTCGGCCGGCCGGAACGGCTTCTGCAGACTGGAAACTGCGCCGAGCTTGGTCGCCATGGTCAGGAAGTCGGGCGCCGAGTCCGCTTCGGATGAGATCGGCCGGCCGGAGATGACGATGATCGGCATCTGCGGCCGCTGCTGACGAACCATCCGCATGGTTTCAAATCCGTCCATACCCGACATGAAAATGTCGAGGAACAGCAGATCGAAATCTCCGCTCTGGCATAATGCCAGGCCCTTTCGCCCGTCATCGGCAGTAACCACGCTATGCCCGGCGCGCTCCAGCAGCAGACGGATGGTCATCTCGATCGCCACGTCGTCATCCACCACCAATATTTTTGCCAAAGTAAAAAAGTTCTGCGGCGATCAGTTGCTGAGATATTCTGGATGGCGTGAGCGGATTTGGTCGAGCTCGCTCAGTGTGCCCGACAGATGGGTGCGCAGGTGCTTCTGCGCCGCCTCGGGTTCGCCGGCGCCGATCGCTTTCGCAATCAGCTTGTGGTGCCGCACGATATCTTGCGCCTTGCCGGGGGAGGGCAGATGCAGCCGGCGCAGCCGGTCGATATGTCCGCTACGGCTGCGCACCAGCAACCAGATGTCCTGCTTGTCGGTGGCGGCGTAGAGCTGGGCATGGAACTCGTTGTCGGCGGCCATGAACTTTTCGAAGTCGCCGGCTTTCGCGAATTGCTGTTGGCGGACGATGGTCGCATGGAGTTCGGCAGCGAAGGCTTCGTCACGGCGCATGGCCAGCATGCGGACGATTTCGAGCTCGACGGCCTGGCGCAGGAAATGCGCCTGCTGCGCCAACCGTACGTCGACCCGGCTTACCACGGTGGCATATTGCGGAAACACGTCGACCAGCCCTTCCTCCTCGAGCCGCATCAGCGCATCGCGGATTGGCGTCGAACTCACGCCGAACTGTCCGGCCAGCGCGGCGCGCGACAGCGGCGATCCCGGCGGCAGTTCCAGCGAAATAATCATGCCGCGCAGGCGCTCGAACACCTGGGGCGCGGCCTGACGATCGCGATCGAGCCGATCGACTGAACGCGGCAGGGCGCGGCGGGAAACGATCTGGGATGCGGCCATCGAATGAACCCGGCCTGTAGAAGGCGCTTGCTTCAAATGCACTAATACATTAGTGCATTTCCGTCGAAGCGTCAATGAAGCGCCGAAGGAGATGCACAATGAGAAACAGGATGTGGAGCGCCTGCGCGGGCGCCGTCGCGGCACTTGCCATGGCGCTGCCGGGCTCGCCGGCCTCGGCGCAGCAGAAGTCCGAGATTTCGCTGTCGCGGCAGCCGGGCATCTTCTACATGCCTTCGCATATCATGGAGAAGTACAAGCTGATCGAGAAGCACGCCGCTTCTCTCGGCCTGCCTGGTGTCACCACCAAATGGATCAATCTGAGTGGCGGCGGTGCGCAGACCGATGCGCTGCTCGCCGGCAGCGTGGACGTCCTCAACACCGGCACCGGCAACCTCTTATTGCTGTGGGATCGCACCCGCGGCGGCGTCAAGGGCATCGTCGCCACGTCTGCACAGCCGATGACGCTGATCAGCCGCGATCCGAATATCAAATCGATCAAGGATTTTGGTCCGAACGACAAGATCGCGGTGCCGACCGTCAAGGTCTCGACGCAGGCGATCGTGCTGCAGATCGCAGCTGCCGAAACTTTCGGCGCCGACCAGTGGTCGAAGCTCGATGCCAACACCGTGCAGCTCGGCCATCCCGACGCCTATGTGGCGCTGACCAATGCCCAGCATGAGGTGCGCAATCACTTTTCGATTCCGCCGTTCACCTTCCTCGAACTGAAGAACGTGCCCGGCGCGCATGTGGTGCTGTCGTCGCCCGACGTGATGGGCGGCCCGCTCAGCCAGGCGCAGTTCTTCACCACCACCAAATTCGCCGACGCCAACCCAAAGGTCGTGCAGGCCGTGCGCGACGCCACCAAGGAGGCGCAGGATCTGATCCGCAGCGATACCAAGACTGCGGTTGAGATCTACAAGGAAGTCACCGGCGACAAGACCAGCGTCGAGGATCTGCTGGCGTGGCTCAAGGAGCCCGGCATGATGGAATGGAACCTGCAGCCGCAGGGCACCATGAAGTTCGCCGCCCACCTGTTCAAGGTCGGTACGCTGAAGACCATGCCCAAGGCGTGGACGGATTATTACCTGCCGGTTGCGCACGACCTGAAGGGCAATTGATCGACATGACCGCGCTTCTCGACGTCAGTGACGTAACACTGCGCTACAAGACCTCGAGCGCGGTCGTGACCGCGACTGAGCGGGTCAGTTTTACGGTCGATCGTTCCGATCGCTTCGTGCTGCTCGGTCCCTCCGGTTGCGGCAAGTCGACGCTGTTGAAGGCGGTTGGCGGCTACATGAAGCCGAGCGAAGGCAAGATGCGCATTGGTGGACGCGAGATCGCCGAGCCCGGCGCCGACCGCATGATGATCTTCCAGGAGTTCGACCAGCTTCTGCCGTGGAAGACGGTGCTGGAAAACGTGATGTTCCCGCTGTTGATGACGCGGAAACTGCCGCGCAAGGAAGCCGAAGTTCGCGCCCGGGCCTACATCGAGAAGGTCAGCCTCACCCGCGTCGTCGATGCCTATCCGCATACGCTGTCCGGCGGCATGAAGCAGCGCGTCGCGATCGCGCGCGGCATGGCGATGGAGCCGGATATTTTGCTGATGGACGAACCGTTCGCCGCGCTCGACGCGCTGACGCGGCGCACCTGCCAGGACGAATTGCTGCAGCTCTGGGCAGAAACCAAATTCACCGTTTTGTTCGTGACGCATTCGATCGCGGAAGCGATCAAGATCGGCAACCGAATCCTGCTGCTGTCGCCGCATCCCGGCCGGGTGAAGGCCGAGGTGGTCGATGTCGACAAGGTCTCCGGCGAGGACGGCAGCGCTGCGCGGCTGGAAAAGCAGATCCATGACCTGCTGTTCGCCGACGCCGTTACGGCACATTAAAGGGAGCGCGCGATGGGTGAGGCCAGAATTCTGTTGCGCGATGCCGCCGAACTGACGGCGGCGGTGCCGGCCGAAGTCGAGCGCAAGCTGACGGTGCTGGAGCTGTTGTGGAACGACGGCTTTGTGCGCAAGACCCTGATTATCATCTTTCTCGCCGCGGCCTGGGAGACCTACGGCACCGTCCTGAACAATCCTCTGCTGTTCCCGACCTTTCACGACACCATCGTCACCATGTTCGACAAGGTGCGCGACGGCACCATTCCGTTGCGCGCCTGGGCGTCGCTAAAGGTCTTGTTCATGGGCTACGCCGCCGGCATCGCGCTGGCCGCCATCTTCACGATCCTCGCGATCTCGACCCGGATCGGCACGGATTTCCTCGAGACCATCACGGCGATGTTCAATCCGCTGCCGGCGATCGCGCTGTTGCCGCTGGCACTGATCTGGTTCGGTCTGGGCAATGGCAGTCTCGTGTTCGTGCTGATCCATTCGGTGCTGTGGCCGGTCGCACTCAACACGCATTCCGGGTTCAAGAGCGTGTCGAACACGCTGCGCATGGTCGGCCGTAACTACGGCCTGCGCGGCCTGCCTTATGTGGCCCGGATTCTGATCCCCGCCGCGTTCGGCTCGATCCTGACGGGGTTGAAGATCGGCTGGGCGTTTGCCTGGCGCACGCTGATCGCCGCCGAACTCGTGTTCGGCGTGTCGTCGGGGCAGGGCGGGCTCGGCTGGTTCATTTTCGAGAACCGCAATTTGCTGGATATTCCCGCGGTATTCGCTGGGCTGTTGACCGTGATCGTGATCGGCTTGATTGTCGAGAATCTGATCTTCCGCACGATCGAGCGCAACACCGTCCAGAAATGGGGTACGCAATCATGAGCAACAAGAAAAACCCCGCCGATCTCCGCAGCGCGCGCTGGTTCGCGCCCGACGATCTCCGCGCCTTCGGCCACCGCTCGCGCGCGATGCAGATGGGTTACGCGCCCGAGGAATGGAAGAGCAGGCCGGTCATTGCGATCCTCAACACCTGGTCGGATGCGCAGCCCTGCCACATGCACTTCAAGAGCCGCGTCGATGACGTCAAGCGCGGCATCCTGATGGCGGGCGGCTTCCCGATGGAGCTGCCGGCGTTGTCGCTGTCGGAATCGTTCCTGAAGCCGACCACCATGCTCTATCGCAACATGCTGGCGATGGACGCCGAGGAATTGCTGCGCGGCCATCCCGTCGACGGCGTCGTTCTGATGGGCGGCTGTGACAAGACCACACCGGGACTGCTGTTGGGCGCCACCAGCATGAACCTGCCGACAATCTATCTGCCAGCCGGGCCGATGCTGCGCGGCAACTGGAAGGGCAAGACGCTGGGCTCTGGCTCGGATGCCTGGAAATACTGGGACGAGCGCCGCGCCGGAAAAATCTCCGACAAGGACTGGGTCGATGTCGAAGCCGGCATCGCCCGCAGCTACGGCACCTGTATGACCATGGGGACCGCTTCGACCATGACGGCGATTGCGGAATCGATCGGCATGACGCTGCCGGGGGCATCCTCGATTCCCGCGGCCGACGCCGGCCACATCCGCATGGCCTCGGAATGCGGCCGCCGCATCGTCGAGATGGTGTGGCAGGATCTGACGCCGGACAAGATCCAGACCCGAAAGGCTTTCGAGAACGCGATCACGGTCGCGATGGCGATGGGCTGCTCGACCAATGCGATCATCCATCTGATCGCGCAGGCCCGCCGCGCCGGGCAGGACATTGGCCTCGACGATTTCGAGAAGGCCAGCCGCAAGGTGCCCGTCATCGCCAATGTGCGCCCGAGCGGCGACAAGTATCTGATGGAAGATTTCTTCTATGCCGGCGGCCTGCCCGGCCTGATGAGCCGCATCAAGGAGCATCTGCATCTCGACGTCGTCACCGTCACCGGCCAGACCCTCGGCGACAACATCGCGCGCGCCGAGGTCTATAACGACGACGTCATTCGCACCGTCGAAAACCCGATCTACAAGGAGGGCGCGCTCGCCGTGCTCAAGGGCAACCTCGCGCCCGACGGCTGCGTGATCAAGCCGAGCGCCTGCGAGCCGCGCTTTCTCAAGCATACCGGCCCGGCGCTGGTGTTCGATGATTATCCCTCGATGAAGAAGGCGATCGACGATCCGAACCTGGATGTCACAGCCGATCACGTGCTGATCCTGCGTAACGCCGGACCGCAGGGCGGCCCCGGCATGCCGGAATGGGGCATGCTGCCGATCCCGACGAAGCTCGTTAAGCAAGGCGTGCGCGACATGGTGCGGCTGTCGGACGCGCGCATGAGCGGCACCAGCTATGGCGCCTGCATCCTGCATGTCTCGCCGGAATCCTATATCGGCGGTCCGCTGGCGCTGGTGCGGACCGGCGACAAGATCACGCTCGATGTCAACGCCCGCACCATTAACCTCGATGTGCCGGAGGCCGAGCTGGCAAAGCGCCGCGCCGAGTGGAAAGCGCCGGAGCCGCATTACGAGCGCGGCTATGGCTGGATGTTCACCCGCCATATCAAGCAGGCCAATGAAGGCTGCGACTTCGATTTCCTGGAGACCGGATTTGGGGCGCCGGTCAGCGAGCCGCCGATTTACTGACTGTTGTTCCGGGCCGCGCGTAGCGCGAACTATGGTGCGCAATTGCGC
The DNA here is from genome assembly GCF_013114825.1 of Bradyrhizobium australiense. Lineage (GTDB taxonomy): Bacteria > Pseudomonadota > Alphaproteobacteria > Rhizobiales > Xanthobacteraceae > Bradyrhizobium > Bradyrhizobium australiense. The sequence goes on from NZ_JAAVLX010000013.1 coordinate 132,930, forward strand.
ACCTGAGAACCTCGAGATTCCGGGTTCGATGCTTCGCATCGCCCCGGAATGGAGAACGAGAGGCCCGGCAACGATTGCCAGCATCAAACAAAAGCATCACAGGGAGGACGACCAATGACCATGACTCGACGCAACTTGTTAGCAGGCGCCGGTGCTGCCGCCGCCACGACGCTGCTCGCGCGCACCGCCGGCGCGCAATCGTTCCCGTTCACGCCGAACCAGCGCTACCCCGATCCAGCCGTGCAAATTCTCGATCCAAGCTTTGCAAAATACCGGATCTATTCCTCGACCGTCGAACAGGTCGCGACCGGAATGCGCTGGGCCGAAGGGCCGGCGTATTTTCCGGAGGGCGGCTATCTGCTGTTCTCCGATATCCCCAACAACCGCATCATGAAGTTCGACGAGAAGACCAACCAGACCTCGGTCTTCCGTGCCAACGCCAATTACGCCAATGGCAACGCGCGCGACCGTCAGGGCCGCCTCGTCACCTGCGAGCACTCGGTCACCCGCCGCATCACCCGGACCGAGAAGGACGGCAAGATCACGGTGCTGGCTGACAGGTTCGAGGGCAAGCGGCTGAACGCGCCGAACGACATTGTGGTCAAGTCCGATGACACCATCTGGTTCACCGATCCTTTGTTCGGCATCAACGGCGAGTGGGAAGGCAAGAAGGAAAAGCCCGAGCAGGCCACCACCAACGTCTATCGCCTGACCAAGGACGGCAAGCTCACCGCCGTCATATCAGACATCCTCAATCCCAATGGCCTCGCCTTCTCACCGGACGAGAAAAAACTCTATGTCGTGGAATGGAAGGGCACGCCAAACCGCAGCATCTGGAGCTTTGACGTCAACGACGACGGCACGGTCGGCGGCAAGACCAAGCTGATCGACGCTGCGGATCAAGGCGCGATCGACGGTTTCCGCGTCGACCGCGACGGCAATCTGTGGTGCGGCTGGGGCTCCAACGGCGCGCTGCAATCCGAACCGACGGATGTCGGTGGCCGCAGGGTTTACCAGCTCAAGGGCAAGCCAGAGGATCTCGACGGCGTGATGGTATTCAGCCCGGCCGGCAAGCCGCTCGCCCACATCCGCCTGCCGGAGCGCTGCGCTAACCTCACCTTCGGCGGCCCGAAGAACAACCGCCTCTACATGACGAGCTGCCACTCGGTGTACGCGCTGTATGTGGAGTCGCATGGGGCGGTTTGATTGATCCTGTCATTCCGGGATGGTCCGAAGAATCAGACCCGGAATCTCGAGATTCCGGATTCGCTCGCTGACGCGAGCGCTCCGGAATGACGACCAAGAAAGCGAGAATATCATGACAAAACTAAGCAACGCCACCCGCAACAAACTCAAAGCCGTCTCCACGGCCACCGTCGCAACCGCGCTGTTCAAGCGCGGCTTCCGCATCCAGATGATCCAGGACGTGCACCCTTTAGGCCCCGATCAGCCGGTGCTGGTCGGCGAGGCCTTCACGCTGCGCTACATGCCGGCGCGCGAGGACCTCAACAAGATCGACGTGTTCCGCGATCGCAGCCACCCGCAGCGAAAGGCGATCGAGGATTGCCCTGTTGGCGCCGTGCTGGTGATGGACAGCCGCAAGGATGCCCGCGCCGCGTCTGCCGGCGCCATCCTGGTGACACGGCTGATGCAGCGCGGCTGCGCCGGCGTCATCACCGACGGCGGCTTTCGCGACTCGGCTGAAATTGCAAAACTCGGCTTTCCCGCCTATCACCACCGCCCGAGCGCGCCGACCAACCTGACGCTGCATCAGGCGATCGAGATCAATGTCCCGATCGGTTGCGGCGACGCGCCGGTGTTTCCCGGCGACGTTATCCTTGGCGATACCGACGGCGTCATCGTGATCCCCGCGCATCTGGCCGACGAGATCGCGGACGAAGCGGTCGAGATGACCGCGTTCGAGGACTTCGTCACTGAGCAGGTCGGCAAGGGCCGCGGCATCTTCGGCCTCTATCCGGCGACCGATCCGCAGACGCTGACCGATTTCGCCGAATGGCGAAAGAAGCACGGGCGATGATTCCTGCTCCACTCACCGCCGTCGTCCCGGGCACGCGAAGCGCGACCCGGGACCCATAACCACAGGGCTGCATTGTTGCGGAGATCGACGATCATCGAGCAATACGGATAGATTCCGCGGTATGGGTCCCTGCGTTCGCAGGGACGACGGCGATGTCTTTGGTCACATCTCCGCCTGCTCCGCCAGTCCGACCGCCCATAGCGCAAACGCGTAGGCAATCGCGACCTCATCGAGTCGATTGAACCGACCCGACGCGCCGCCGTGTCCCGCGCCCATGTTGGTGCGCAACAGCACCGGGCCGCCGCCGGTCATGGTCGCCCGCAACCGCGCGATCCATTTTGCCGGCTCCCAATAGGTGACGCGCGGATCTGTCAATCCGCCCATCGCCAGGATCGCCGGATAGTGCTTGGCCGCGACATTGTCGTAGGGCGAGTACGACAAAATGGTGCGAAAATTCCTTTCGCTCTCGATCGGATTGCCCCATTCCGGCCATTCCGGCGGCGTCAGCGGCAGCGTGTCGTCGAGCATGGTGTTTAGCACATCGACGAACGGCACTTCGGCGACGATGCCGGCGAACAGCTCGCCGGCACGGTTAGCGACCGCGCCCATCAGCATGCCGCCAGCGCTGCCACCATGGCCGACGATGCGCTTGGCGCTGGTGTATTTCGCCTCGATCAATGCGCGGCCCGCGGCGGCGAAATCGTCGAACGAGTTCGTCTTCTTCTCGCGCTTGCCGTCGAGATACCAGCCCCAGCCCTTGTCCGCGCCGCCGCGGATGTGCGCGATCGCGTAGACAAAACCGCGGTCGACCAGCGACAGCCGGTTGGCTGAGAACGAAGCTGGCATTGCCATGCCGTAGGAGCCGTAGCCGTAGAGCAAGAGCGGCGCGCTGCCGTCGCGCGCCAGATCCTTGCGGTGCAAGATCGAGACCGGCACTAGCGCGCCGTCATGCGATGTCGCCATGATCCGCGTGGTGACATAGTCGGCCGGGTCGTGCCCGGACGGAATCTCCTGCCGCTTGCGCAAGACGCGTGTTCGCTCGGCCATGTCGTAGTCATAGACTTCAGACGGCGTCGTCATCGACGAATAGGAAAACCGCAAATTGGTGGTCTCGAATTCGTAGCTGCCCATGGTGTCGAGCGAGTAGGCCGCTTCGTCAAAGGCAATGGCGTGCTCTTCGCCGTTGCCGAGATCGCGAATGATGATCGCCGGCAGCGCATTGGCGCGCTCCAGCCGCACCATATGGCCGGCATAGAGCTCGACATCAAGCACATAGATCCCTTCGCGATGCGGGATCAAATCGCGCCAGTTGGCGCGCTCGGGCGAGGCGAGCGGCGCGGTGACGACCTTGAAATCGATCGCATCATCCGCATTGGTGAGAATGAACAATTCATCGCCGCGGTCCGCGATCGAATACTGCACGCCTTCCTCGCGCGCCGCGACCAGGCGCGTCGGCGCGTCGGGATTGGCAAGATCGATCAGCCGCTGTTCCGATGTCTCATGGTCGCCGCCGGCGATCACGCAAAACCGCCCGGAAGAGCTTTCATGCAGATGGGTGAACCAGCCGGAATCCGTTTCCTCATAGACCAGCGTGTCGTCCGACTGCTTCGTGCCGAGCCGATGCCGCCACACCTGCATCGGCCGGTGGTTGTCGTCGAGCTTCACGTAGAAAAAGCTCTCGCAATCCTTGCTCCAGACCACCCCGCCATCGGTCTCCTCGACAAGATCGTCGCGATCGGCCCCGGTGTCCCAGTCGCGCACGCGAACGGAAAAGTATTCCGAGCCCTTGGTATCGGCGCTCCACGCGTGCAGCCTATGGTCAGGCGAATGCCGCGCGCCGCCGAACTTGAAATACTTATGGCTCGCCGCCAGCGCGTCGCCGTCGAGCACGATCTGCACGTCGCCGCCGTCGCGCGGCGTGCGGCCGAACATCTCGTGCTGCCCACCCTCGCGAAATTTTCGCAAATAGGCGAACGGGCCGTCCGGCGCCGGCACGCTGGAATCGTCTTCCTTGATCCGCCCGCGCATTTCCGCGACCAGCTTCTTCTGCAACTGCGCGGTATGGCCGAGCAGGCTCTCGGTGTAATCGTTTTCCGCTTCCAGATATTTCCGGATATCCGGATCCAGGATCGAGGGATCGCGCAGGACTTCCTGCCATTTGGGGTCCTTGAGCCAGGCATACTCGTCGGTCACCGATATGCCGTGCGTGGTGAAGGTGTGCGGCCGGCGCGGCGCGACCGGCGGCGAGAGGGCAGGTTTCTTGGCTAAAGGCTGTGTCACTCAATCCTCGTATGGCTCAATGATTGAGCCTTATATCGGGGTGAACGGCCGGATTACCAGATGCGCCGATTCGTAGGGTGGGCACCCCACCGACGTCGTCCCGGCCAAGCGCAGCGCGAGCCGGGACCCATACGCCGCGGCCCGCGGAAGTGGCACAAGGGGAGACGGCTTCTCTCACATCTGCCAATGGTGGTTATGGGTCCCTGCGTTCGCAGGGACGACGATCCAGAATCGTCAGCTATTCCTCAATCTCGCCCCGGCGCCGCCGCCGAACATCGGGATCCGGTTCACCGCGAGCACTACCGCAAAGGTGATCACCAGCATGGCGATCCCGAGCACGGAAATCGCGGCGAGGTCGCCGCTTTCGTTGAGGTCATAGATCAAGACCGACAGCACCTTGGTCTGCGAGGTGAACAGCACGATCGCCGCGGATAACTCCCGCATCACGCCGATGAAGATGAAGCACCATGTCGCGATCACGCCGGTGCGCAACAAGGGCGCCGTGATCTGGCGCAGCGATTGCAGCCGGGTCGCGCCGAGGATGCGGCTGGCGTCCTCCAGTTCGGGGTGAATGGTCGCAAACGCCGCCTGCAGTTGCTGGTAGGCAGAGGGCAGATTGATGGTGAGGAATGCCAGCAGCAGGATCCACAGCGTGCCGTAGAGCACGAAGGGCGGCCGAGTGTAGCTCAGGAATAATCCGACGCCGAGCACGATGCCGGGCACCGCGACCGGGGCGGTGGCGAGAAAGCCGAGCAGGCGATGGCTTGCGATGACACGGCGCGTCGTGACATAGGCGACCACGAGCGCCAAAATCGTGCCGATGGTCGCCGTCGATGCGCCGAGGATCACCGTGTTCTTCAGCGCGAGCTGGGTCGACGACAATTCAGTGAACACGAACACGATGTTGTGCAGCGTCGCCGTCGATGGCGTCACTAACGTGGTCGCGTTCGGCGAGAACGCCGCGTTCAGCAGCGCGAAATAGGGCAGGAACACCGGATTGAGCAGCACGAACAGGCAGAACGCCAGCGCTGCCCAACGCCAACCCTTCATCTCGACCGGACGCGGTGCGCCATATTTGCCGCCGACCACGGAAAAGCCGCGGCGGCCGAGCAGGAATTTCTGGCCCTGCAGCAGCAGGATCGTCAGCAGCAGTAACGGCACGGCGGCGGCTGCGGCGAGTTCGAGCTTTGGCGGATACTGGAACAGGCTCCAGATCTTCGTCGTCATGGTGTGGAAACCGGCCGGTAGCGCCAGGATCGCGGGCGATCCGAACAACGTCATCGCCTGCAGGAACGCGATCAGCGCGCCGGCCACTAACGCGGGCAGTGCGAGCGGAATCGTGACGCGCCGCGCCGTGGTCCAGGCCTTGCCGCCAAGAATGGCGGAGGCGTCTTCCAGTTCGCCCGGCATGTTGTCGAGCGCGTTGGCGACCAGCACGAAGACGAATGGAAACGTGTAGCAGGAGATCACGAAGATCAGCCCGGTCAGCGAATAGATGTCGAACAAGGGATCTTCAGCTCCGGTGAGGTAACGATAGAGCTGATTCAGCATGCCGCTGTTCGGCGCCGCCAGCAACTCCCAGGCGACCGCGCCCAAAAACGGCGGCGTCACGAAGGAAGCCGTCACCAGCGCGCGGATGATCTGCCGCCCCGGCATGTCGGTGCGCGACACCAGCCAGCCGATCGGAGCGGCGACGATGCAGCAGATCACCGCCGAGGTGGTAGCGATGATTGCCGTCGTCAGCAGTGGATCGAGGAAAGAGGGGTCGGTGAACAGCGTGACGAAATTCTGCAGCGTCGGATGTCGCGCCTTGTCGGTGAACGCGTAGACCATCAGCCAGGACAGCGGCAGTACGATCAGCACGATCATGAAGGCGGCGAACAGCCACAGCACAGGACGCGTGAGGTCGATGCGGGATTTTGGGGCGTCGGTGGTGGTGATGGTCATTTGATCCACGAGTCAGCTCTCTCCCTCATCCCTGAGGAGCCGCGCAGCGGCGTCTCGAAGGATGAATGGCACCAGCGGGGTTTCATGGTTCGAGACGGCGCTAAAGCGCCTCCCCACCATGAGGGTCTAAACCCTGAACAGCCGCGCATAGCGCGTCTTAATCTCCTCCGTCATCTTCTCGACGCCCTCGGCATCTTCCTTCATCAGCTTGATGTCGGAGATCTTCCGCCGCCCGGGCTTCGACTGCACCTGCGCGTGCACGGAATACTGCGCGGTGAAGTCGCTGAAGAATTGCTGGGTCTCGCGCGTATGCAGCCAGGCCTGAAACAACTTCGCGGCGTTCGGATGCTGCGCGGTCTTGAAGATGCCGGTCGGCCCGGAAATCGTCGGCGTGCCCTCGGTCGGGTAGACCGGCTCGACCGGCTGGCCGGCTTCCTTCAACAGCACGATGCCGTATTCGTTGCCGTCGGCCATCACGGCGCGCTCGCCGAGCGAGAGTTTCTTCGGCGGATCGGTCGACGATTGCACCTGCATCACGCGCTGTTTGGCGAGCTTTTCCATGTATTCCCAGCCGAGCTCGCGCACGAGCTGAAACGTCGCGGTCATGATGGTGCCGCTATAGGCGGGGTGGCCCTTGACCATCTTGCCCGCCCATTTTTGGTCGAGCAGGTCGGCAAAGCTCTTCGGCGCGTCTTCCGGTTTGACGAGATTGGTGTTGTAGGCGATCGACGACAGCCACAGGCGGGACGTCGCGAACATGCCGTCAGGATCGCGGTAGCTATCCGGAAAATGCTTTGCGACATCCTCGGGCACGAACGGCATCAGCCAGCCGTTCTTCTTCCAACTGATGAAATGCGAGGCGTCGGATGAGTTGACGATATCGGCAGCGCGAATGTTGCTCGCAAACTCCTGGTCGATGCGCTGAAACAGCCGCTCCGAACCGGAGCGCTCGATCTGGATGCTGACGCCCGGAAAGGCCGCCTCGAAGGCCTTGCCGAGCTTTTCGCCGACCGGCAGGTCCATCGAGGAATAGAAGATCAGCTTGCCTTCCTTCTTCGCCGCCTCCACCAGCGCTGATGTGATCGCGACAGGTTCTGGCGCCTGGGCGCGAACAGGGGAGGCGAATACGGTGCCGACCGCCAGCGCCGCCGAGCCTTGCAGGATGTCGCGTCTTGAAAGCTTTCGTCCCTTCATCGCGTCCTCCTGTTCTTGCTTTTGTTTACCGGCTCAGCGCCCGGCAGCGCTCGGGCGGCAGCGTCAGCCAGATCTCGCTGCCCTTTTGCACGTTGGTTTCGGTCGGTGTGGTGGCGCGCAAACTGGTGCCGTCGGCGACCTCGACCATGTAGTCGCGTGCGGCGCCGAGATAGACCTGCCGCGTGACGACCGCCTTGATCGCGTTCTCTGGTGAAGCCGGCGCCTGCGTCGAAAGCCCGATATCGTGCTGGCGGATGGCGACCACGGCGTCCTGGCCTGCCGTGAGCGGTGCGCCGACCACCTTCAATGTCGCGCCCGCAAAGGCAACATGGTTGCCGTCGCGCGCGGTGCCCTTGATGACATTGCTGGCGCCGATAAAACGCGCGACGAATTCGGACTCGGGCCGTGCGTAAATGTCCTCGGGCGTGCCGAGCTGGTCGATCTTGCCGCCGTTCATGACAGCGATCAGGTCGGCCGTGGTCATGGCCTCCGACTGATCATGGGTGACATAGACGGTGGTGTAGCGATATTCGTCATGCAGCCGGCGGATTTCGAACCGCATCTCCTCGCGCAAATTCGCATCGAGATTGGAGAGCGGTTCGTCGAGCAATAGCGTTTCGGGTTCGACGATCAGCGCGCGCGCCAGCGCCACGCGCTGTTGCTGGCCGCCGGAGAGCTCGCCGGGATAGCGCTGCGCCAGCGCCTCGAGTTTTGTCGTGGCAAGGATCGCCGCCAGCTTCTTCGCAATGGTGTCGCGGTCGAGCTTGCGCAGGCGCAGGCCGTAGACGATGTTTTCCGTCACCGTCATGTGCGGCCACAGCGCGTAGCTCTGAAATATCATCGACATGTTGCGCTGCTCGGGCGGCAGCGTGCGCGCGCGTGACGACACCAGCCGGTCTCCGACATGAATCTCGCCGTCGGACGGTTCCAGAAAACCGGCGATCAGCCGCAGCGTCGTGGTCTTGCCGCAGCCGGACGGGCCGAGCAGGCAGACCAGTTGTCCATGATTGATTTTCAGGGAGACCTTATCGACCACTGCAAGCGAGCCAAATCGCTTGGTCAGGCCGCGCAAATCAACCGACGCCAATCGTCTCACTCCCACTCATGGTTCTTGCACGGATCAGCGCCCGGCTTGGTATGCCAGTATACGCACTAATGCGGGTTCGAAAAGAGTAGGAGGGGTGGAGCGAACCGATACCCATCATTTAGATGCAGCCAAAGAGGCTGCGCGGACACGGCCTCTCTCACCATGTGAAATATCGTGACGCCTCCCGCGTGCGCAGGGACGACACCAGAGCCTCGTTCTTACGCCCCGACATTCTCCCCGAGATATTCGATCGCGGCTTCGGTTCCGCCCTTGCCGTGCGGGATGCCAAGCGCGTTGAGGCCGACCTCGACGACGCCGAGCGTGCCCAGGATCATTGGCGCATTGACATGGCCCATGTGGGCGATGCGAAAAGCCTGGCCGGAGAGGTCGCCGATCCCGGTGCCGAGCACCACGCCGCATTTCTCCTTGCAGTAGCGCTGCAGCGCCAGCGGATCGTGGCCGTTCATGGTTACCGTCGTCACGGTGTTGGACCGCTCATTGGCTTCCGCGATGTTGAAGCCGAGCACCTGGCCCTCGCTCCAGACTGCCACTGCGCGGCGCACCGCTTCGGCGAGCAGGCGGTGGCGCAGATACGCGTTTTCCAGCCCCTCGACATGCAGCATGTCAATTGCCTTGCGCAGCGCGAACAACAGATGCACCGGCGCGGTGCCGGCATATTTGCGGTAATGCTCGCTGCCCTCGCGCTCGGTCCAGTCCCAATAAGGCGTCCGCAGGTTGGCCTTTTTATGCACCTCGCGGGCGCGGTCGTTTGCGGCGACGAAGCCTAAGCCCGGCGGTGTCATCAGGCCCTTCTGCGAGCCGCACATCGCGACGTCGATACCCCATTTGTCCATCTCGAACGGCATACAGCCGAGCGAAGCCACGGTATCGACCATGAACAGTGCCGGATGGCCCGTCGATTTGATCGCCTTGCCGATCGCTTCGATGTCGTTATAGGCGCCGGAAGCCGTATCGACCTGCACCGCGACGATCGCCTTTATGCTGTGATCGTTGTCCTGCTTCAGGCGCGCCTCGACCTCACTCGCGCGGATCGCGCGGCGCCAGTCGCCCTTGAGCACCTCGACCTCGGCGCCCATTGCCGCCGCAGCCTGGCCCCAGCCGATTGCAAAGCGCCCGCTTTCCAGGACCAGCACCTTGTCACCGCGCGACAGCACGTTGGAAAGCGTCGCCTCCCAGGCGCCGTGGCCGTTGGCGATGTAGATGTAGGATTTGCCCCGGGTGGCGAACAATTTCGAGAGATCGGCGAGCAGGCTTTCGGTCAGTTGCACCATCTGATCGGAATAGATGTCGAGTGCCGGGCGGTGCATTGCCTGCAGCACTTCGTCGGGCATGGTGGTGGGTCCCGGGATGGCCAGAAATTCCCGGCCCGCGCGAACGGTCATTTGTTGGTTTTCCTTATGGGCAGATAGGCGAATTCGAAGCGTTGGAGATCTGGCGACACAATATTGGATCCCAGCTGTCATTGCGAGCGCAGCGAAGCAATCCAGAGTCGCAAAAAGATCAAATTGCTCTGATTGCTCCGCGCCCTTCCATGATCGACTAGGTCACTTCCCCATCGCATTCGCGATCGCGCGCCAGATCTGATCCTTCAATTCGGTCGCCGGCGGGCTCGGGATCGTGACCGCAGGCCCTTCGCGCTTCCGGCAGGCCTCGACCAGCCGCAGCACCCAGATTTCGCCGTCGGTGTAATAGAGGTCGCCGCCGCCATTGCGGCCCGCGATCGTCGGCCCAACGCCGGTGACCTGGTATTTCGCATCCACCATGCCGGCATTTTCCAGGTCAGTCGCAAGCAGCGCGCGCTCGGCGTCGAGATCGGGCGAGATGTGGTGCGTGACCGCGACGGTGTATCGGCTGACCCCGACGCCGCGATCTTCCGTCGCCGCGCCCAGCCAGACCGGGCGCTTCTCCGCGCCGCTTTCCAGCACCTTCCAGTAACGCACATGGTTGCGGCGATCGGCGCTGCTCCCGATCGGCCTTTCAAAGGCGAGATCCTCGCGGCGGCCGAGATAATACAGATTGCTCACCGGCGCGTCCTTGTACGGCCTGTCGAGCAGCACGCTGCCGATGATCTCGATCGAGGATTTCAGCGTGATCCGGTCGGCCGGATACCACCCCGCAGCATGCATCGCGCAGACCACGTCGCGCTGGTCTCCGATCAGCCCGACATTCATGGGATCGCCGGGAATGCCCTGCGCGGTGCGCGTCACCATCGGCATGCTGGTCAGCCCGCGCTGATGCTCGTAATGCGTCCAGAACCCAGGCAGCACCAAATAGGCGAGCAGTCCGTAACTGCCGAGGATGAGAAGCGTGAGCAACAAAACGCGGTTCAGTCGCGAATGATCTCGAACCTTGGCCACGTCTCTGAGCTCTCGCCGCTTCCGTTGTGGAGGTAGGATACTCGATAGTGCGGGGCCTTCATCCTTCGATGACGGCGCTTCGCGCTTCCTCAGGATGAGGTTTGAGACCCTCATGGTGAGGAGGCGCGCCAGCGCCGTCTCGAACCATGAGGCCACGGAATGTCGCTACCGCCGCGTCTCGCGACAACCGGCGGCTTCGGCCTCCTCAACCGAGCAGAACCAGCGTGTGCCCTTTGATATCTTCATCTCGATCTTCGCATACCAGCGGCTCGTCGGCTGGTGATAGATGCACTCGCCGGCGCGATTGACATTGCCCTTGATGGTACAGTCGGGCGAGGGCGCGACCGGTCCGGATGCCGAGGCCAGCAGCACCGCCCTGGCATTCTCCGGCGGCGTGACGGCGCCGAGAACGGCGGTTTTCTTGTTGCGGATGCGCCAATCCCACGGCGCGATGAACGCACCCTGCCACATCCCGGCCTTGGCCTCGCGCGCGGCCTTCTCGTCTGTCTCGTAATCGCGCGAAATGCGCGTCAGCGCCAGCGCCCAGCCGTTCGACACCAGCCATTTCTGGATGTCCTCACCATCGGCCTCGCAGCGCGCCACCGTGCGGCCGCGGCGATCCGCCACGGCTCGGGTGTGACAGGTCCAGATCTTAGCCCCGAAGCGTTTGATCAGTTCGTCGCGCGCGGCGGCGCCGCAGGTCCAGCGCTCGCCCTTGGTGTTGAGGCAGAGCTGATCGACGGAAGGCGCGTCGATGCCGCCGAGGCGAATGCGGGTATTGCCGATCTGAAGCTGATCGCCCTCGCGGATTTTTGGAATGCCGGTGATGTCGGCCGCATGTGAGGTGACGGGCAGCAACGACAGCAAAAGGATGGAAATCAGCGTCCGTAGTTTCATCGGCAATCCCGGTGGCGAAATGATGCGGATTGTGCGGACAATGGCGCCGGCTTGCCAGAGGAGGGGTGTCGCATCGCTTTCAACTTCCCGTCATTGCAGGCAGTGGGAAGGCGTCCTGGCTCGTGCTGTCGTCACCCGCGAAGGTGGGTGAGCCAGTATTCCAGAGCAGGCGCGATCCGCAAAGGCCGCGGCGTATTGGATACCCCGCTTTTGCGGGGTGTGACGAGCAGCGTTAGTCGCGTCCACCCTTCGCCATCGCCCTCCGCGCCAATGCCAGCCCCATCAACACGAACGCCGACGTCACCTCCGGCCCGCCGACCAGAATCCGCGTCGGCGTCTTCATCTTGTTCCACTCATAGGCCCGGTAGGGCCCGTGCCTGCCGCCTTCGCCGAGATGCTCGACGATGCAGGCGAGCGCCGGCGCGAACGTCGAGACGTCGGCGCCGAGATGCGCTAGTGCCACTAAGGCCAGCGCGGCGTCGAACGGGTTCATCTCGCGCGCGATCAATTCGCCCTCGACATAGGCGAGCACCCTCTCACGGATTAACGCGAACGTGCCGTCCGGATCGATCGCCTGCCGTGCGGCCTCGGGCAATGCCATGAACGCGGCATGGCAGCGGCCGAAGTAGGCGCAGTAGAGTTCCGGCAGGTAATAGATATGCGAGCGCGGGTTCTTGAACGCGCCGCTTTCCGCCAGCCGCCGCTGGAAGCCCAGGATGCGATGCACCGTCTCCAGCCGCTGCGGCGTCTCCAGGACCTTCCAGCGCTTTAGATTACGGAAAGAGACTTCGAGAATATCGAGATTGAGCGTTGGGTCGAGGTCGTTGCCAAAGGGTCGCTCGCCGGCGAGATTGTCGATCCAGGTGACGACGCCGCCCTCGTAATCGATATTGTCGTTCAAGGGCACCGTGACGCGCGGCTCGTTGGCGCCCTCGCGGACCTGATAGCCGCGATAGAAATCCAGTAACGGCTGGTCGAGGATCGGATCGGTCGAGCCGGCCTGGGTCGCGGCCGAGAACGAGCACGCCGTGGTGTCGCAGTCCGGCACGTAGATGCCAAAACCCAAATCCTGCTTGATCTGCGAGAAGAATTTTGAGAACCGCGGATGCGGCAGCGGCGCCAGCGCGGTGATCACGTTCACGGTGGCGCCGTCATGCGCTGGCACTTCCTCGGCCGAGGTCTTCAGGCAAAAATCCACCATCTCCGAGACCGCGCGCTTTGAGGCCGCGGCCTCGTCCGCAGACGCCAGCCCGGTCTCGACGTAACTCAGCAGCGCCTCGGTGAAGAAGGCGTCGTAATAGGCCGAGCGGTGGCGGATCTGCATCGGCTGCCACATCGGCTCAGCGACCCCTCGCCAGGGTGGATTGATCAGGGCGCGCGCCGGCGAATGCGCGATAAAAATCCGCGCCAGGCTGAACAGCAGCGTCGAGTTCTTGTAGCCGCGTGAGTTCAGCCCGGTCAGCGCCATCAGCATCTCGCGCCCGCCCATGTCGGCATCGCCGATCAGGTTGAAGGCGGCATAGGTTGGGACGAAGCCGTTTTTGGCGAATGAGCCCAGCAGATGCGCGCCGCAGCGGCGGATCACCCGGTCGATCTCGGCATCATCGGGCGCCCGGCCCGGCGCTGCCACCGGCTTAGGGGCGGGGTGGCTCACCCCGATATCGGCCATCAGCTCGGCGATCGGCTGCCCCACCGCGGCCCAGTCCGGCTCAGCCTCATCGCGCGCCCTGCGCAGCGCCTCCTGCAACGCGCCGAGCCGCTTCTGGTCGCGCAAGGCCGGGTGCCCGGTCCGCCGGAGCAGCGGCCGCAGCGCCGGGTTGCCCAGCGCGGTCCGATAGAACTTGCCGAGATGGGGGTCGCCGCCGCGGTATTTCAACAGCACGGGGTCGCAGACGTCGTAGAGCGACGGGCCATCTTTCCGCGCGGTCAGCGCCCGAAATGCGGCGCCGGCAATGGTAGAAAAGCCCATTCAGTGTCTTTCCGCCGGAACGGTGAAGGGAGGGCCGCGTTGGAGCACGATCCGTAAAACTCCGGTAGTCCCGGGTTTTTGGAACGGGCTCGATGGGGAGTCCATGCAGCCACCGCCGGCCGGATGGGCCCGCAAGCCCTTGAAAACTAACCAAATCCAGCGAAGAATACAAATGTGATATAGATCACTTAGCTGGTATCACCGCCCCGCCATAGTCGGCGGCAATTGGCTCCATGCGTCAATTGAGGTTGTTCGGGAGGGCCCGACAGGCTAAAAGGCCGTTGTTGCGGTGCCGCAAATTGAGCGCAATTGGACGGCACACACCCGGCAACCCCTTCAAACCCGAACGGTCCTGACGCGACTAACTGGCGCGGTCTTGTTTGGCGCTTTGGACAAACTTGGGAATGGAAACGCGATGAACCTTGGTCAGCTCTGCATTTCCCGCCGCACCGTCACCATTGCGGTGGCGTTGGTCGGCCTGGTGTCGCTGGCGATCGGCGCCCATGCCGCGCTGAACAAGCGTTCGCTCGACGCCGCCAAGGCGATCGGCACCGAGCAGACCGGCTCGATCGGCACCTCCGCCAATCGCGTCGCGCTGGTGATCGGTAACGGCCATTATCCGGACGCCGCCGCGCCGTTGTCCCAGCCGATCAACGACGCCCGCGGCCTCACCGCCGCGCTGCGGGCCAAGGGTTTTGATGTCGACGTGGTCGAGGACGCCACCAAGGACGACATGGCCCGCGCAGTCTCCCGCCTGAAAGACAAGGTCAAGCAGGACACGGTGGCGATGCTGTTCTTCGGCGGCTACGGCGTCCAGGTCGGCCGCGAGAGCTTTATGATTCCGGTCGACGCCGCGATCTGGAAGGAAGCCGATGTGCGCCGCGACGGCGTCAGCATTGAGCAGGTGCTTGATACGATGACCGAGAAGGGCGCCAAGGCCAAGCTCGTCGTCGTCGACGCCTCTCGTCGCAACCCCTATGAGCGCCGCTTCCGCTCCTATTCGCACGGGCTGGCCCCGATCTCCGCGCCGGAGAACGCGCTGATCCTGACCTCGGCGACGCCGGGCAAGGTCGCCGACGACGGCAAGGGCCAGTACAGCGTGCTGGTCACCGAGCTGCTCAACAATCTGGACTCGCAAGTGGGCGCCGCCAGCGCCTTCAACAAGACCCGCATCTCCATCTCCCGCGCCTCCGACGGCGAGCAGGTGCCGCAGGTGTCGTCGTCGCTGCTGGAAGACGTCCACCTCGGCGGGTAAGGCGCGCCGAGCTCTCTCCCCCGTCGTCCCTGCGAACGCAGCGACCCATACGCCGCGGCCCGCGCAAATGGCACACGGGGAGACGGCTTTGCTTCTACGATTCAGCGCGGTGGTTATGGGCCCCTGCGTTCGCAGGGGCGACGGATAGTGTGGCGGCAGACCGGCTCAAAACAATCAGATCACTAAGATCCCGCCACTCCAGATTTTCCCGCTCGATCAATTCGATCTTCCAATCCCGCTTCCAGCGCTTGAGCTGTCGGCCCGCTCGAATGCCTCCACATAAACCAAGCGGTAAACGCCGTAGGTTTTGACGAACGATGACCCCTCGCCATTGCGATGCTGCTCCATCCGTTTCGCCAGCGAGTTGGTCACCCCGATATAGAGCGTCCCATGACGCCGGCTCGCGAGGATGTAAACGTAATACATGCGCGAAGCCCCTCGTCCCTGCGAACGCAGGGACCCATACCGCGTGATCTATCGATAGGCCGCGGTGGCAGACACCTTAGCACGCAACGAAAGCCGGTGGTTATGGGCCCCTGCTTTCGCAGGGGCGACGGACCCCTACTTCCCGTCCGCGCTCGCCGTCACCGCCCGCACCGGATCGCCCTCGCGCAAGAGCGCGCCGGCGCGCGCCACCACGATGTCGCCTTCCTGCACGCCCGAGGTGATCTCGACCTGGCCGGCCGACATCAGCCCGGTCTCCACCCGCCGCGTTTCGACGCGGGCGCGCCGCACCACCTGCACCACGGTGCCGGCGGAGCCGTAGAGAATCGCGGTCAGCGGCACCGCGACTCCGCAGCTCTGCCCGGTCTTGATCTGCGCGCGGCCTGAAGAATTGACGAGCAGCCGCCGGTTGGTGGTGACGCCGATGAACACCTGCGCGAGCTGGCTGTTCGGCTCCACCGTGGTCGACAGACGCCGCACCTTGCCGTCGACCTCGCCGGCGCCGATCACCTTGATCCGTGCGGTCTGGTTCACCTGCAGTTTGGCGATATCGCGCGTCGGCACCATGCCGACCAGATCGAACTCGCCGCGCGCGATGATCGAGAACAGCGCTTCGCCCTTGGCTGATGCCATCGCGCCGACCGACGCCGTGGTGGCCGAGATCACCCCGCCCACCGGCGCCTGCACCGTGATCTGCCCGCCTTCCGGCAAACTCAGCTTCGCCAGCACCTGCCCCGCGGTGACGCTATCGCCAGCATCCACCATCACCTCGGCCACCTTCAGCCCCATCCGCTCGGGCCGCACCTGAGTCTCCTCGCGCGCAATGATGGTGCCGGACACCTCGACGATGTTGGCAAAGCAGGATTTCGCGGCCTTGAGCACGGTGACGGCGGCGCCTTTGGGCGCGGCGGGGTCGGTGTCGTCAGCGGCGAGGAGGGGGGAGGAGAGGGAGAAAAAGCCTGCCATGATGGCGGGGGCCAGCTTCGGCAATAGGAGGCGCGCGGTCATCAATATTCGTTCCCGGTTTTAGGACGCCATGGATATCAGAACGGCGGTCAACTCGCCAACCGGTCACGGGCTTCCGAAAAGCCCGGATTCGCCACAAGTTGATCATGAACGAAAACTGCCTTTCATCCGCAGGACAGAGTTGGTAGCAAGGTATGCGACAAAGTGAAGCCCGAGCCGATCAAGAAGCCGCCGGTCGACCTTGACGCGTTCTGGGCCCGGCTCGACGCCCTTGGCGCGCGATTTCCTGCCGGACCGCATTCCCGATGAGCCGCCGGCGGAGCCGGACCCGCGCGTGTTCTTCGAATGATCCGTCGGCAATCAAACCCACATGGCGCTCGCCGAAGGAAAGCCTGGAAAATGCCATGCATGTTTTGAAATGGGGCGACAGCCTGGCCGTGAGGCTATGCGCAATCGCACGCGAGACCGCGGGTGCAGCGAGCACCCGGTCTTCCCTGCGCCCTCTGATTTTCATGGGGCGGAGAATAGGGCAAATCCTCGGGCGCAACGGTGCTGCGGGAGGATTTCTGCTGTTTGAAATGTGAAGCGAGCGTGCGGCACATTCGCTGTCGTCCCTGCGAACGCAGGGACCCATACGCCGCGGCCGGCGTAAGGGGCACGCGGGGAGACGGCTTTGCTTCAACAAATCCGCGCGGTGGTTATGGGTCCCTGCGTTCGCATGGACGACGGGGAGGGGACGACGGCTACTGCATCTTCTTCCGTCGTGCCGCGGCCGCCGCCGCATCGACCACATTGTCGACCGACTCGCGCCAGGCCGTGATCTCCGCGGCCAGGATCGGATGATTGAATCCCTTCAGATTGAGATCATCGATCGGCCGGCCCTCGACCCATGGTTCGACCATGCCGTAAACGCGCCGGCTCACCACGATCTGGTTGGCCTTGGCTTCGTCGCAGAGGCGCGAGGCGAGATTGGTGACGCTGCCGATCGCGGCGTATTCCAGGCGCTGCTCAAAGCCGATCTGGCCCAGCGTGGCGTAGCCGAGCGCGATACCGATACCGAAGCCGAGATTGTGGCCGCGGTTGCGCCACTTCTCGGTCAACCCGCCAATGGTGTCGCGCATCTCCACCGCCATCCGCACCGCGCGCGCGGTGTGGTCCTCGAACTGGATCGGCGCGTTGAACAGGATCATCACGCCGTCGCCGGCATAGCGGTCGAGCGTGCCCTCATACTTGAAGATTAGCTCGCCGAGAGCTGCGTGATATTCGCGCAGCACGTTCATCGCCTCTTCCGGCTCGGTGGTCTCGGTGAACGCAGTAAAGCCGCGCAGATCGCAGAACACCACCGTCACCTCGCGGCGGTGGCTGTCGAGCAGGCCCTCATGGCCGTCGGAGGAGGCGATCAGTTGCGCCACCTGCGGCGCCAGGAAACGCTCCAGCCGCCGGATGCGCTCGATCTCGCCGAGCTGCGTCTCCACGCGCTCCTCCAGCGATCTGTTCCAGTCGCGAAGCTGGTCGGTCTGCTCCTGCAGCTTGCTGGCCTGTTCGCGCACGATGTCGTTGGCGGCGAGCAGCTCGCGGCTCTTGTGGTCCACTTCGGAAAACAGCCGCGCATTGCGCATCGCCAGCACCGCCTGGTGCGCAAAGGTCTTCATCAGGCCGATCAGATTGGCGGAGAATTCGCCCTCGTTCCGCCGCAGCACCACCAGCGATCCCAAAATGCCGGTCTGGTCGACCAGCGGCACCACCAGCACCGAATGGAAGCCGGCCTCAACAGCGACATCGCGCAGGGCATGTTCGGACATCGCGCTAAGCTGGGGGATCGCGATTGGCTCGCCGCTCATCGCGGCCTCGCCGAGCGGCGAATGGTCGGCGTCGATGGCGCGATGGCGGCCTTCGGCCGCCTTGTCGATGCCGATGGCCTCAGTGAGGCTGAACTGATGATTGCCGGCGTCATAGCCGTAGATCAGCACGGCGTCGGCATGCGTGATCTCGAGCGCGCGCGCGGCGACCGTCGGCAGCACGGCATTGAGATCGAGCGAGGAGGCGACCGCGCGGCCGACCTCCTCGAGCACCTTGAGCTCGTTGATCGATTGCGCCAGGTCCCGCGTCCGCTCCTTCACCTTGGCTTCGAGGTTCGAATAGGTCTCGGCGAGCTGGCCCGCCATGCCGTTGAACTGGTTGGCGAGCTCCTCCAGTTCGTCGGACGTCTTCACCTCGATGCGGTGGCCGAAATCGCCGGCGCCGAGACGCCGCGCGCCGGCCTGCAGCGCCGTGATCGGCACCAGCAGGCGCCGCGCCATGATGGTGCCGGCGATGATCGCAACCACGAGGCCGAGCGCGATCAGAAGCGCGATCCGCACCAGTTGATCGCGGATCGGCGTCAGCGCCTGCGCCGTCGGCTGTTCGAAGAACACGCGCCAGCCGAGTTTCGGCACCAGGCTCGAGGTTGTCAGCACGGCATCGCCATTGGCATCCAGGCCCGACCTTGGCGCGACGCCGCCGGGCTTGCTGATGGCCGCGACCTGCGGCAGCGCCGACAGATTCTTACCGACCTCGGGCCCCTTCGAGGACGTCGCCAGCACCTCGCCCTTGGAATCCGTGACATAGGCATACGCCACCCTACCGACCTGGGCGTCGATCAGGAACTCGGAGAGGAAATCGAGGTCGATTTCGGCGACCGTGATGCTGCCGTCGGCATGCGACAGCGCGATCGACATGAACGGCTGCTGGTCGCGCAAATAGGCCGGCGCAAAGCTGGTGCCGCGCGAGACGGTTTCGGTGAATCTGACATCGCGGGAGAAATCGGCGTTGCTGCCGAGCGTGACGGTCTGGCGCGTCAGGCGGAGCTGTTCGCGGCCCTCGGCGCTCAGCAGCGAGAGCTGGCTGACCTGCGGCACCTGCCGCAGCAATTGGGTGTAGTCGGCGCGGCGCAGGTCCAGTGTGTTGGAGGAGGCACGCGTCACCCAGGAGATCTGCCGCTCCAGCTCGGACATCGATTGCGCGATCCGCTTGGCGGTTGCCTCCGCCTTGTCAGACATGCCGTCGTGGAGCGAGCTCTTGATGCCGCGATAGGTGATCCAGATTTCCATCGCGCCGTTGACGGCCAGCACGAACACGACAAGCCCGACCAGCGCGACGACGTATTTGGCGAACAGCCCCTCGCGCAGAAACCCGTGCCTGTCCTTGCCCTCGCTCATCCGGACCCTCGTGCGCCACGCCGTGAGCGTGCGCATCCGTTCGTCGCTTGCTGCGGGGCCGGCCGCAATGGGGCCCCGGATGAGGGCCTGTTTAGCACGAATTGACGGGGCCAGCGGGTCTCGGCCGGCATGGTTAGCCCCGAATTTAGGCAGGAAGCGGGGGGATTCATTGTCATGCGCAAGCCCCGCTTAACCTCGCCCCGCGAAGAGCGGGGCGAGGGAGTCGCCGCCTCAGCGATTGAACAACTGCCGCAACACCTCGTTCATCGGCTGGCTGTCCTGCTGCGCGGTCGTATCGCTCGGTGGTGCGGGAGCTGCCGGCTCGGCTGGCGCGGCTTGGGCCGGCGCCTCGGCGGGCGAGGTCGGCGTCAGGCTCCGTTGGCCACCCGGGCGCGTGCCGCCCTGGCCCTGGCTCTGACCCAATCCACCCAAGCCTTGAATGAGATTGCCGATGGTCTCACCAAGCTGGCCGCCGAGCGGATCGTTCGGTTTGCCGCCGGCCTGGCCGGTGCCGGACGCGGCGCCCTGTCCACCGGCAGCGCCCGGCTGCCCGCCGAGCAGGCTGCCGATCGCAGCCCCGAGCCCGGCGCCGTTCTGGCCGAACAGCCCCTTGCCCATTTCCCTCAGCCTGGCATAGGCCGCGTCCGGATTGTCGAGAATGCCCTGCATCTCCGGATAGATCCGTGGGCTGCCCCACGGACCCTCGATCATCACGGGAATGCCGAACCCGACCGGATCGCCGGCGCGGCCCTGGCCTTCGGTGGTCATCACGAGTTTCGGCTCGACGCGGAAGCCGATCTGCTTGGTGCCGAGATCAATGGTGCCGACGCCAGTCATCTTCACCAGCGGGCCGACCAGGTTGAGATCGGTGGTCTGCGCCTGCCCCTTGTCGATCCTGAAGGACGCTGACAATTGCGACAGATCCGTCGCCTTTTCATCGCTCGCCTGCCACCCGGACAAGGTACTCGCCGTCAGCGAGCGGATCATCTGCGCGACATTGAGCCCCTTGATGGCGCCGTCCTGGAACACGACGAAGGCGGTGCCCGCCATGTTCGACATGATCGCGCGCTGGCTGGTGCCGGAGGAGCGCACGCTGATCTTCGCCTGCATCTTGCCGTCGAGCCTGTCGAAATCGGCAAGGCCATCCAGCAGCGGCAGCGCGCGCACGCCGGTGAGGTCGGCCCGCATCGTATAGGTGGGATTGGCGGCGGAGACGTCGAGGGTCAGATCGCCATTGGCGTTGCCGTCATAGGCGCCAAGGTTGGAAACCTGCGCCTTCAAGACGCCGCTCGCGAGCGCGGCGTCGATCGCGGCAGGGGTGAAGCGCGCGTCGCCAATTTTGAGTTCGGCCGCGGAAATGCGCGCCTGCAGGTCCACATAATTGAGCCCGTTGACGTCGATCGTCGCATTGCTCCAGGGCTGCGCCGAAGAGTCGCCGGTGCTGCGCGACATCGCGACCGTGAGCCGCTGGAAATCGAGGTCGAGCTTCACCAGCGGCTTGCTCGACAGATCGACCGAGGCCCAGCCGTTGAACGCGCCGTCGCCGAGCGCGCCGGTGACGCCATTGATCATCACGACCGAACCATTGAGGCGGGCTTCGGCCTTGGCCGTGAGCTGGGCGTGCAACAGGCCGGGCGCGTCGATCTTGATCTCGGCCGGAATATTCTGCCGCTCGATCGGGGCTGCGGGCAGCGCCGCCTTGGCTTCGACTTTCAACGGATAGCCGCCGCTGCTGCGCGCGCTGCCGGTCAGCCTGACCTTGCGGTCGGCATCAATGGTGATGTCGGCGTTGACGGTCTCGATCCTGTTCTCGACCCGATCGCGCAGGTTGGAGAACACAATGGTGCCGCCGGTAACGCTGACATGCTCGATCGAAAAGGCGTCAGCCGGCTTGGCGGCGGCGGGCCTCGAGGAAGGATTGGCCTCCCTCACGCGTTCGCGCTGCAGCGGCAAATTCACCACCGGGCGGACGATGACGAGCTCGGTGATCTGCGGCCGGCCGGCCCACAGGCTTGCCAGCGTCACGTCGGCCTCGATGCTTGCGGCCGCGAAGCGGCGGTTGATGTCGCGGTCCTTCGGATCCTGCAGCGTGACATCGTTCAGCCGGATGTTGAGCGATGGCCACAGACCGATCTTGGCACCCCCATTGATGGCGAGCTTGTAGCCGGTCTCGCGCTCGACCCGCTCCTGGATCTCGGCCTTCAGGAAGCTCGAGGGGATGCCGATCAACAGCAGCAGCGCGATGATGGCGATCACGGCGGCAATGGCGGCGCCGGTAATTTTCAGTGCTCTCATATCGACATTCCAGACCGCGCAAACGGCTCTTATTTCGGTGGCTCGACACGCCGTCGCAACCGGTCAGGCGAGCTTATCCCGGAAAGGGATAGTGCCCAAAGCAGCCAAAAATATTCCGCGGGTACTGCAAAGTTATGTGACTTATGACACACTTGCCGGCGCGGGAATCCTGCTAACCGGCATTCGGGGCGGTAGAGCCGATCTGGAAGGCAATACAATGAGTAAACAGGCCGAATTTGCGGTCATTTTGAAAATGAATCCGATGTTTGCGGATTTGGGCGCGGACGAATTGCAGCGCATCTCCGGCCTTTGTCACACCCAGCAGCTCGGCGTCGGCGAAATGTTGTTCCAGAAGGGCGATCCCGGCGACGCCCTGTACGGCGTCCGCCGCGGCCAGATCCGGATCGAAACCGGCGCCTCCGACGGCAGCCGCCTGACGCTGAATTTCATGGGTCCCGGCGATCTCTTTGGCGAGGTCGCCGTCCTCGACGGCCAGAGCCGCACCGCGGACGCCACCGCCGGCGAACCGTCGGAACTGTTCGTTCTGCGGCGCGAGGATTTCCTCGCCTTTCTGGAACGCGAGCCCAAGGTCGCGATCAAGATCATGATGCTACTCTGCCAGCGCATCCGCTGGCAGAGCGAGCGAATGGAGGAATCCGTGCTGCAGCCGCTGCCGGTTCGCCTGGCGCGCCGGCTCTGTGCGCTTGCTACCGATTTCGGTTCCGAAGTGCACATCTCGCAGGAGCAGCTCGGTGTCTTTGTCGGCGCCGCCCGCGAAAGCGTCAACCGCCAACTGCAGCTCTGGCGCAAGGACGGCATTCTGGACCTGCAGCGCGGCAGAATCCTGCTGCAGAACATGACCAAACTGACGGCGGTGGCGAGGAACGAGTAGGTTCCCCTTCATCGTCAGGCGTGACCTGCTGTGGTTTGCATGAGCAGGATACTCAAAGAAGTGATCGAGCATGCCGAGACCTGGCCTTTGGAGGACCAGGAATAGCTTGCCGAATACGCCCGCGAGATGGAGGCTCGCCGGACGGTGTCTATACGATGTCAGACGACGAGCGGGCGGCGGTAACCAAAGGACTTGCTGAGGCCGATCGCGGCGAATTCGTGTCGGATGAGCTGATTGCGAAGGCCGACAAGCAGCACGAAGGATGAGAGCACGCTCTACGCCCGCGGCGTTCTCCGATCGAGAGCGAATCCTCGAGTATTTGAGAGAACGATCTGCTGGCATTGCGAAGAAACAAGCGGCTGGCATTCGCGAGGCAGTAGCGCAGCTCAAGACCATCCACACAGCGGTTATCGGACGGATGATCCTGGTGTGCGGGTATTTGTCGTCCATTACCCTACGGGATATTCTATCGTGTGCGCGACGCGTAGAGATCTTGCACATCAGGCACACATCTCGAAGAGCGTGGAGAAGCGATCGATAGCCGGAACCGCTTGAGGCGCGCTTGCTCACAGTTACTCTGCCGCGGGCGACATTGCCGGCGGCGTCGCGGGCGGCCCCTTGGCAGGCGGCTTGTTGTGATGACCCGATCCATGGGCGCCGGGCTCCGTCTCCGCGCTGGAGACGATCAGCTTGCGGCCGAACCGCCAGAACAGGGCGCCGAGATCGTCCATCACCATGAACATCGCGGGCACGAACACCAGCGACAGGATGGTGGAGAAGATCAGGCCGCCGATCACCGCAAGCGCCATCGGCGAGCGGAATTCGCCGCCGGCGCCGAACGCCAGCGCTGACGGCATCATACCCGCGGCCATCGCGATCGTGGTCATCACGATCGGGCGCGCGCGCTTCATGCCAGCGTCGATGATCGCTTCGTCGCGCTTCTTGCCCTCACGGATCGCCTCGACCGCGAACTCCACCAGCATGATTGCGTTCTTGGTGACGATGCCCATCAGCATCAGGATGCCGATCCACACCGGCGTCGTGAGCTGTTTGCCGGTCAGCAGCAAGGCGGCGATGGCACCGCCGATCGAGAGCGGCAGCGAGAACAGGATGGTGATCGGCTGCAGGAAGGTGCCGAACAACAGCACCAGCACCGCATAGACCATCATCAGACCGGCAGTGATCGCAGTCGCAAAACCTTCCGATAGCTCGTTGAGGCTCTCAGCGTCGCCGGAGGGGCTGACCTTCACGCCCTTCGGCAGGCTCTTCATGACCGGAAGGTCGTAGATCATCTTGGTAGCGTCGCCAAGCGCTGCGGTGCCGACGAGATCGGCGGCGACGGTTGCCTGCCGTTCGCGGTCGTAACGGTTGATGCTGGTCGGGCCCTGATCGAGCTGGATGTCGGCAACGACCGAGAGCGGCACGCCGCCGCGTTCGCCACGCTGGCCGAGCGGCACGCGCAATTGCTGCAGCATCTGCAGGTCGCTGCGCGCGTTATCCTCGAGCTGAACGCGGATCGGCACCTGACGGTCGCCGGCGTCGAATTTGGCCAGGGCCGGGCCGACATCGCCGATGGTGGCGACACGGATCGTTTGCGACAGGCTTTCGGTGGAGACGCCAAGCCGGGCCGCCAGTTCGGCGCGCGGACGGATGCGAAGCTCGGGCCGGTCGAGCGAGGTTTCCGAAATCACGTTGGCGATGATCGGAATCCGCTTCATCTGCGTTGCCAGCTCGCTGGCGACATTGTTGACGATGTTGCTGTCGACGCCGGTCACAACAAGCGAAATCGCGCGCAGGCCGTTTTCGTCGAGGAACCAGAAACGGATATCGGGAACGTTTTCCAGTTCCTGGCCGATTTCGAGTTCGAGCTGCCGCTGGGTAATCTTGCGATCGGCCTTCGGGGTGTAGTTGATGATCAGCGCGGCGCGGCGGACTTCCTGCGTCCCCGGCGGCACCCGGCCGCCGTCGACGAAGATGCTCTTCACCTCGGGGCGCTTACGCAGGCGGGCGACGATTTCCTCCGTAACCTTTTCGGTGTAGGCGAGCTGCGAGCCCGGGGGCAATTCCATCGCCAGCAGCGAGCGCGCGGTGTCCTGCGCCGGCAGGAAACCTTGCGGTAGCAGCGTAATGCTCCAGATCGAGGCGGCGAAGACGCCGAAGCCGATCAGCACGGTGATGAAGTAGTGTCGCACCGACCAGGTCACGAGCTTGGTGTAGGTCTGCAGGATACGCCCAGGCGGCGGATCCTCATGCGGGTGATCCTTGAGGAAGTAGGCGGCGAGCACCGGCGTCACGAAGCGCGCCGCGAGCAGCGAGAAGAATACCTGCACCGAGACGGTGATGCCGAATTGCTTGAAGAACTGCCCGGCGATCCCTGACATGAAGCTGGCGGGAGCAAAAATCGCAATGATGGTCAGCGAAATCGCGATCACGGCGAGGCCGATTTCGTCCGCGGCTTCGAGCGCTGCGCGATAGGGCGACTTGCCCATGCGCATGTGGCGCACGATGTTCTCGATCTCAACGATGGCGTCATCGACCAGAATGCCCGTCGATAACGTGATGGCGAGGAAGGAGACGAGGTTCAGCGAGAAGCCGAGCAGGTCCATCGCCCAGAACGCCGGAAAAATCGACAGCGGCAGCGAGATCGCGGCGATGATGGTCGCCCTGATATCGCGCAGAAACAACAGCACGACGACCACCGCAAGGATCGCGCCCTCGAACAAGGTCGAGATCGCCGCATCGTAGTTGCCCTTGGTGAAGTTGACCGAGGTATCAATCAGCTTCAGGTCGACATCGGGATAGGCGACCTTCAGCGCATCAATGCGCTTCTGCACGGCGGCGGCGACCACGACGTCGCTGGCACCCTTCGAGCGTTTGATGCCAAGCGCCACCACCGGCTCGCCGTTGAAGCGGGCAAAGGTCCGGCGATCGGCAATGGTGTCGGTGACGGTGCCGAGATCGTCGAGCCGGACCTCGCCACCGCCGAACAACGGGATCATGGTGCCGGCGAGCTCGTTCAGCGTCTTGGCGCCGGCGAGCGTGCGGATCGCCTGGTCGCTGTTGCCGATTCCGGCCCGGCCGCCGGCGACGTCGACATTGGTGCCGCGCAATATTTGGCTAACATTGACGGCGGTGAGGCCGGCGGCCTGCAGCCGGTCTGGATCGAGCGAAACGAGAATTTCGCGCTCGACACCGCCGATGCGCTCGACTTGCGCCACGCCGCGTACGCCCTGCAGCGCGCGCTTGACGACGTCGTCGACGAAATAGGAAAGCTGCTCCGGCGTTTTGCCGGGCGAGATGGCGGCATAGGTGACGATCGGCAGCCCGATCACGTCGACGCGCTGAATCAGCGGCTCGTTGACGTTCTGCGGCAGGTTGGCGCGAACGCGGGTGACGGCGTCCTTGACGTCGTTCAGCGCGCGATCGGTGTTGGTCTCGAGCGCGAACTGGATCGTCGTCACCGACAGGCCGTCGGTGATCGAGGACGAAATATGCCGCACGCCCTCGACGCCGGACACGCCGTCCTCGATCGTCTTGGTGACCTGCGACTCAAGTTCCGAAGGCGCGGCGCCGAATTGCGCGACCGCGACTGAAATCACGGGGATGTCGGCGCTCGGCAGCCGGGTCACCGCGAGCTTGGTGAAGCTGACCCAGCCCAAGACCAGGAGAATGATTGAAAAGACGATCGAAGGAAGCGGGTTCCGGATCGACCAAGCCGAGATGTTCAAAGCCATTAGCGTGCCCGCGTGCGCTCGAGTTCGTCGGCGAACATGGTCTTGATCTGGTCGCCGTCATGCAGCGAGGTGCCAGCATCGGCCACGACGATTTCGCCGACATCGAGGCCTTCAAGAATTTCAGTTGAGGTTTCGGAGGTCAGGCCGACGCGTACCTTTCGCGTCTCGATGGTGTTGCCCTTGACGACCTGCAGGGTCAGGCGGTCGATGGCGGTGCGCGGGACGGCGACGCCGCAGGAACGCTTGGCGTCGATATTGGCGCGCGCAAACATGCCGACCTTGAGTGAGGGATTGTTGTTAAGCGAAATCCGCACCTTGCCGAGCTGGGTGGTGCGGTCGATCTGCGGCGAGATCTGCCGGACCTTGCCGACGACATCGGGCGCATCGTCACGGCTGATGCGCACCGTGGCACCTGGATTGAGTTTGAGCAGATGAACACTCGGCACTTCGGCTTCGAGTTCGATTTCATTGTTCACGGAAATCCGGAACATCGGACCCGCCTGCGGCGAAGCCGGCGCGCCGACCGCGGTTCTGACTTCGGTGACGAGGCCGGCAGCGGGCGCGCGAAGTGAGACCGGCCCGGGCCTGCCGGCCGGGGCGCCCGGTACTTGCGGCGGCGCCGTGAGGCGCGCCAGCTCCTGATTCTCGGTGACCGTGTCGCCTTCCTTAACCAACAGGTCGGTGACTCTGGAGCCCTCTTGATCGACTCCGATCTGGGCCTCGCGACGCGGCACTATGAAGCCGGTGACGCGCACCATGTCGGAAAAACAGGCATTGGTGGATTTGGCCACGATCACCAGCGCTTGGCCCGGCGTTTCCTTTTCTTCCGCGCGGGGACGGTGCTCGAACCAATAATAGCCGACCGCGAGAGCAGCAACGAAGGCCCCCCCGAGCGCAGGTTTGAGGTATTCGGAGAATTTCATCGCCGGATCAATCCAGACTGGAAGTCAAATCAAACAGGGCGCATGTGGCCGGCCGAAGACCAGCCATGGAGCCCAAAACGAATACGTCCCGCACTTGTGCTGCGGGACGTATTGTAACCGGAAAATATTGCTCGGCGCCACGCCTTTACTTGCAGATCCTTACTTGGATGCGTTCGACGCCGTGGCCTTGTTTTCCATGTTGACGACCTGAACGCGGCGGTTCACTTCCGCCATCGGCTGGCTCGGATCCTTCAGCTTGCTCTTGCCGTATCCGACAGTCACGAGATCGGTGCCGTTGATGCCGTATTTGTCGACGAGGTAGCGCTTGATCGCGTCGGCGCGGCGCTCCGACAGATCCTGGTTGTAGGCTTCGCCGCCGGCCGCGTCGGTGTGGCCCGCGACCACGAAGGTCGAACCTTTGAGGTCATTGTTGGTGAGCGCGCGGCCGAGCGCCTGAACCGACGGCAGCGACTTCGCGCTGATGTCGGCCGAGTTGTAGTCGAAATTGATCTCGAGATCGATCTTCGGCTTGTCCTTGACGACGGCGGCAATCTCTTCGCGCTCGGCGGTCGATAGCGAACGCGTGGAGCGGCCGCGGATCTTCTGGACGAATTTACTCTCGGCAGCGACCGCGGTCGGGTCGACGGTCTGTTGCGGGCCGACCGAAAGGCCGCGGGTGAGTGGCTTCTTCTCCGGCGCCAGCGCGCGGATGATCTGATCTTCGGTAACGTTCCTGTCCTGCGCGAAGGCGGTTCCCGCACTTAAGCACATTGCGGCGCCGAGCGTCGCAACCGAGGCGATCGCGGTTATATTCTTCGTTGAGAAATATGCCATTGCCAGTCCCTCCTGCGGGCTTCCCACGCGGTTCCAACGTCATCCAAATGAGCTGCCGGACCTTGGGTGGCGGCCGGCTGCTTGTCTTTAGTGTGGGCGCCCGCCGCAGGGTTCGAGGCGCCGCCCGCCTTCTACCTGAAAAATCGTCACTGCACCCCGTAATCGGCGAATTCCTTGACGATATTGGGGTCCATTGCCTTCGCATTATTAATATCGAGATCGCCTTCCGAGATCGAGCCGTTGCGCTTCTTGGCAAGCCCGCGACCGTACAGCGACGACGTCAATCTTGGGTTGATCTTGAGGGCGGCGTCGAAATCAGCAATTGCATTCTTGTTCTGGCCGCTTTTCAGGTTGACGAGGCCGCGGCTGTCGAGCGCGTCGACGAAATTCGGTCGCAGCCGCAGCGCCTCGTTGCAATCCTTCAGCGCTGCCTGCAGGTCGCCGATCACCGTGCGGGCCCAGCAGCGGTTGTTGTAGGCTTCCACATCCTTCGGGTTCAGCCGCAGCGAATTGTTGAAATCCTTGATGGCGAGCTCGTAGGCCCCTTTGCTCGCGTAGACCTGTCCGCGCCGGTACAGCGCGGCGGCATCGTCCGGATTGTCGTTGAGCTTGGCGGTCAGGTTCTTGATGGTCGGGTCGTCGGCCAGCGCAACCGCAGTCGGGCTGGGGCTCTCGACAGGCTTGGCCGGCGGCGGGGGCGGCGGAATCGCGGCTTCAACCGGCTTTGCTGGCGCCGGAGGAGGCGGGGGTGGCGGAGCAGGCGCGGCGACCTGG
>NZ_JAAVLX010000014.1 GCF_013114825.1 Bradyrhizobium australiense
GTTTTGCTCCGCTTCCTCCATGTTCGGTGAGGCGGGTACCGCTCTCTCACCCCCTCCCCCGCGAGGGGGGAGGGGGTGAGAGAGCGGTACCCGCCTCACCGAACATGGAGGAAGCGGAGCAAAACGACATGTCGCCCGGACTCAGCACGGTGGCTTACGCCTTCACCAGCGCGCGGTAATCCAAGCGGCGGTGGAACCAGTACTGATAGCCGGACACGTTCTTCTGCATCGCGACGTTGACGTAGGGCTGATACAGCGGGATGCGCGGAATGTCCTTGAAAGCGAGGTCGACGAAACCCTTTACATCGGCATCATATTTCGCCGTGTTGCCGATCGCCGCGGCATCGACGGCGCCGCTGATGAACTCGTCCATAGCCTTTGACTGGTAGCTCATGGTGTTGAAGATCGAATTCTTGCCGTCGTAGCACCAGATGAAGAAATATTCGGGATAGTCGAGCCAGCCGGAGAACACGTTGGTGTAGAGCGGCAGCACCTTCTTGTTGAGCTCGGTGCGCCAGTTGGCGCCGGGGATCTTGTTGATGGTGGTCTTGATGCCGATTTGCGCCAGGCTCTCCTGCACCAGCACGCAGAGCGGCTCGTTGACGCCGGCGAAGCCTAAGTCGAACGACAGCGTGGTCTCGAAACCGTTGGGGTAACCGGCCTCGGCCAGCAAGGCCTTGGCCTTCGCAATATCCGTGACGTATTTTGTGGGTTGCGGCCAGGCCACCTCGGTCGCCCTGTCCGCGGGCGCGCCGAACATCGGCTTGGCGAGGCCGAACAGCACCGCATCCATGATCTTCTGGTAGGGAATCGCGCACGCCACCGCCTCGCGAACCTTGACGTTGTCGAACGGCGCGATCTTGACGTTCATGCCGATGTACTGGACGCCATTGGAATACGGCACCGAGACGATGTTGAGTTTGCCGCTGTCCTTCAGCTCGACAAAATCCTTGTTCGGCAGATCATAGGAAATGTCGGCATCGCCGCGTTCCAATAGCGCACGGCGGTTGCCGGCCTGCGGCACCATGCGCCAGATCACGCGCTTGACCTTCGGCATAGGTCCGCCGACCCAGTCGTCGTTGCGCTCCATGATGACTTCGGTGCCGGCGGTCCACTTCACCACCTTGTAGGCACCGGAGCCCGCGGTCTGCTGCTTGGTGTATTCGAGGCCCCAGGGGTCCTTTTCGGTGGCGTTCTTTTTCACCAGCTCCGAATTGACGACGCAGGGCACGATGACCGCGAGATCGGGGATGGTGAGACGGTCCTTCTTGGCGAAATCGATCCGCACCGTGTTGTCGTCGACGACGACGAACTGCTCGGTCTTGGTCAGCGAACCCGCGCCCATCTGGAAGGTCGGAAAGCCGCCGACACTGACGGCGCGATCGAGCGACCACTTGACATCCCTGGCCGTGACCGGCGCACCGTCATGGAATTTCGCCTTCTTCTTCAGCTTGAAGGTCACCGACATGTCGCCGACCTTCATGTCCTCGGCGAGTTCGGGCTTGAACTTGTCGCGGTCGTAATACGGCACCCCGCCGTGACCGCTCTTCATCTCGTGGCTGATCAGGCGGTCGTAGCAATTCCACGATACCTCGTAGCCGGGCACGTTGGTGCCGACGCCGTGAATGTCGAGATTGTTGGGGCCGCTTTCTGAGACGATCAGCAGCGTCTCCGAACGCGCATCAGCCTTGGCGCCGGACCAGATCGCCGGCGCCGGCGTCAACGCGCCGGCAGCCGCCAGCCCCGACACGGACTTGAGGAAATCGCGACGCTTCATGGGTGATGCTCCAACGCCTGAGGGAAAGGCTTTGGAACGGGAATCGCAAGGTTCGTGCCAACCCTTAAGGAAAGCTTTCTCTCACGAGAACCGATTGATTTAGCTGGAAAATGTATCCGGCCTTGGCGTCGTGAGAGGGTGTGACCTCCTCACATATTGCATACAAAGCGGCATATTTGCCCAATAGATGTGCAGATATGCTATGCGGCACTCAAATCGGCCAGAGCAAATCCTGCAATTGATGCAGGTCCGCGGCCTTCTCCTGCCACCCCTCGATGCAGACATGCCTGACCGGATCGCTGGCGCGATGCAGCAGCATCAGCGCCATCAAGCGCCGCTTCAGGTCGGGGGTAATATCCGCCGCAGAGTACCCAAAGCCCTCGAACAGGCTTCGCACCCGCCGCGGCATGCCTGAGGTCATGAAGGCGCTGGGACCAAGCAGGTCATATTCGCCCCTACCCGTCATCACGTCGCCGAAATCGATCAGCCCCGCGAGATGCCAACCCGAATCGCCGCGGCTCAGCAGGAAGTTTTCCGGGATGTATTCGCCGGTGAGGATCACCGCTGGCCCGTCCAGCGCGACCAGCGAGGCCGGATCGCGCAGCAATTCATCCAGGCCATCGAGAAATTTGCGCGGCAGGCCGAGACGCTCATGCCGGGCGCGGCATCCCTCGATTTGCCGGCGCATGAAGACGTCCCAGCCAGGCTCGACCGAGGCGAGCGGTCCGACGGGCGCGCGCTGTACCTCGGCGATGGTCTCGCCAATCTCGGCAAGCACGCGCTCCTTGTCCGCTTCCGGCAGCGATGGCCAGGCGTCGGCGCCCAACACGCCCGATAGCCGCGTGATGACGAGATACGACCATCCGTCGCGTTCGCCTTGGACGACGATTTCGGGAATCGCGACACGAAGCCATCCGTGAAGCTGCGCGAGTGCGCCACGTTCCGAGACGAATTGGGCGCAAAGAAACGGCGGGAAGATTTTTAGGATGAGCTTTTCGTCGAGCGCAAGGACGAGATTGGTGCCGGTGGAGAAGACGTGCGGCGCCGCGCACGACAGGCCGTGTCTGCGGGCGATATCGCGCGCGATCGGCAGCCACTGCACCGGATCGGCGCGCCAGGCGCGGAAGGCCTCGTAGTCTGTGAGTGGCGGTAGTGATGGCACCATTGGTTCAGTGTGTAGCCCGGATGGAGCGCAAGCGAAATCCGGGGCCGAGGCCGCAGTTGAATCCCCGGGCTACGCGGAGCCTGTCATCGGGCGCGCGTTCGCGCGACCCGTTGGCTTCACCCGGGCTACGCAAAATTATCTATCCGGGTTCGCGCGTTCGAACTGGCGCAGCAGGCGGTTGCCGCGCTCGACGGCTGAGTCGAGTGCCGCCTGCGCGGTGCGCTTGCCGCTGAAGACGTGCTCCAGCTCGTCCTCGATGGCGTCGCGGATCAGCACAAAGGACCCAAGCCGGATTCCCTTCGAGTTCTCGGTCGGCGGCTTCAGCGTCATCTGCTCGATTCCGATCGCAGCACCCGGGTTGCGGTCGTAGAAGCCCTGCGCGCGGGTGAGGTCGAAGGCGGCGCGGGTGATCGGCAAGTAACCGGTTTTCTGGTGCCAGGCCGCCTGAACCTCGGGCTTTGAGAGATAGGCGAAGAACCGCGCAACGCCGGTGTATTCGGCGCGCGGCCGGTCGCGCAGCACCCACAGTGTGGCGCCGCCGATGATCGAGTTTTGCGGGGCGCCGGCGATTTCGGGCCGGTACGGGATCATGCCGTAGCCGACCTCAAATTTCGAATTGGCCTTGATGTCGGCGCGCGTCCCGGATGAGCCGATGAAGATGGCGCATTCGCCCTTTTGAAAGCGCGGCTCGGCCGATTGCCCGCGGCCGCTATAGTCAAAAACTTTCGTCGCCTGCCATTCCGCGAGTTGCGCGATGTGCCGAACCACGTCCGGATTGTTGAAGGTCAGCTCGGCATCGAGACCACTGAAGCCATTGGCCCGGGTCGCCAGCGGCAGATTGTGGAATGCGGAAAAGTTTTCGACATGGACCCAGGATGGCCACGATGTGGTGAGCCCACAGGGCGAACCCGCCGCACGCAGGCGCTTCGCCGCGGCGCCGACCTCGGCCCAGGTCTTCGGCGCCACCTCGGGGTCGAGACCCGCGGCGCGGAACAGATCCTTGTTGTAGTAGAGGATCGGCGCCGAAACGTTGAACGGGAACGAGAGCATGTTGCCGGCGACATCGGAATAGTAGCCGGTCACGGCCGACAGATACGCCTCCGGCGAGAACGGCTCCGACTGGTCGCGCATCAATTCAAACACCGGATAGATCGCGCCTTTGGCTGCCATCATGGTTGCGGTGGCAATCTCGTTGACCTGAACGATGGCGGGCTGGCTTCTCGAACGGAATGCGAAGATCGCCGCCGTCACCGTCTCGGTGTAGTTGCCCTTGTAGGTCGGCACGATCCGGTAGTCGGACTGCGACGCATTGAAATCGGCCGTCAGCCTTTCGAGTTGCTTGCCGAGTTCCCCCGACATCGCGTGCCACCACATGATCTCGGTGGCGGCCTGGGCGGGAGACGCAAGCGCCACGGCGGCAAGCGCTGCGAATTGCAAGAACCTCAAGGCCAATTTCACCGGTGATCACCCTGCTCTGCCACGCGAGCGATGTACCCGTTCGCCGCGCCCTCATAAATCCCTGCGACCGCGGTTTCAATCCGCCGCCCTCACCGCAGTGCACAATTAAAGATTGCAGTCGGCGTGTCAGGATTAAACCCAGGCTAGTCTCTGCCCGCCATGCCCCAATACCCAAGCCTCGGCAAATTCTGCTAAAATTGCGTTGAACCTTTTTTCCCCGCCGCAGACTCCATCTCTAAGGGGATTTGTCGCCTGTGTACCGCCGCGCCAACCTTTCGCGGACGTTTGTGCTTGTTGTCGCGCTGTTGCTTACGGCGATCTCAACGGGCGGTTTTGCGCGCGCATTTCCTGCTGCCGATCTCCGAAATGACAGGCATCGGATCGACGAGTTCCATTCCCGCCAGTTCGGCGCGGAACAGGACCGACCCGGACAGACCGGGACCGGCGCGATTGATCTCCACCGTACCAACGTTGCATTGATCGGAAAGATGGCATCGCTATTGGTCGGACGCCTTTGCAGAGTGGAGTGGATTTGACCGGCACGCCGCAACAGCAGCGAGCAGCGGAACGGCCGGCGACCTTCGCCGCGCGCGGGCGCTTTCACGTCGTCCAGTGGCTGCGCGCGGTCCCGATCCGTTGGCGCATTCTGTCGATCGCTGCATTGAATTCCGCCGTCGTGGTCGTGCTCGTCGTGTTGATCTGGAACGGCTCCAAGGTTTTGGGTTCGGCCTGGGACGACGTCCGGCAGGTGCGGGAATCCGACAAAATCCTGGCGCACCTCGAAAGCGAAACCAGCCGGCTGCAAAACCTGATCCACCGCTACATCAACCAGCCGAGCCCTGAGCTGTTCGCCGAGATCCTGCTGCTGCGAGAGGCCGTATTGGGCACGCTCACAACGCGCGCCTCGAACGACCCGATGCTATCGGGGTCGGTCGAACGGCTCGAACAGGTCACCGACCGTTTCCTCAACGGCTTCGGCGAATTGCGCGCCGTCCAGGCCACTATCACCAAGACTTATGAGCAGCAGGTGCTGGGGCCGGCCCGGGAAATGGCCGGGCTGTATTCGATCATCGAGGGCGCCACGGGGCATCGCGACGCGCAGATCTGGCCCGCGCTCGGAAGATCGCGCGAGGCGTTTACGGCTCTGCTGGTCGCCGCCAACGCCTATTACCTGTCGCCCGCCTCGGCCTCGGCCGAAGACGCCAGCAGGAATACCGAGGCGATCGAGAAGACCATCCCCGTAATGACCGATCTGGCCGATAACGATTTGCAGCGCATGGCGCTGACGCGGCTGAAGGCGCGGACGGTGGCGCTGCGCGAGGGCATGGCCAAACTGACCGAGCAACTGGCGATCCGGACCGAACTGTTGCGCAACACCATCGATGCCAGCCAGGCCGAGGCCATCGCGGTCATCGACGAGCTGTCGGTCAAGATGCGCCAGCGCGAACAGAAGGCGCAGGAGACTTTTGACAAGACGCTGTCGGGCATCTCGCGCCGGGTGCTGTCGATCGCCGTGATGTTCCTCGGCATCATCCTGTCCGCCGGCGTCCTGATCGCGCTGTCGATCCGCCTGCCGCTGCAGCAGATCCTGGCAGCGATGCATGCGATCACGTCAGGCAATTACGATCGCAGCGTGCAGGGCACCACCGCGCGAGACGAGGTCGGCGCCATGGCCCGCGCGGTGGACGTCTTCCGTGAAAACGCCATCGCCAAGCGCAAGACCGAAGACGAACTGCGCGCCTCAAAGGAAAGAGCCGAAAGTGCGCTGATCGAGCTCAACACCGCGCAGCAGAACCTGATCGACGCCGAACGGCTGGCGGCGCTGGGCGGGCTGGTCGCCGGCGTCGCGCACGAGGTGAACAACCCGATCGGCATCAGCCTGACGGTGGCGTCGAGCTTTGCGCGCCGGGCCGAAACGTTCGAGTCCGAATTGCGCACCGAGCCGCTCCGCCGCTCCAAGCTCGACGAATTCGTCAAGAGCTCGCGCGATGCCGCCCAGCAACTGGTGGCAAACCTGCACCGCGCCGGCGAGCTGATCCAGTCTTTCAAGCAGGTGGCGGTCGACCGCTCGCACGCCGAGCGCCGGCAATTCAACTTGAGCGAGGCGACCGATCAGATCGTCGCGAGCTTAAGGCCGGTCTTGAAGAAGGCGGCGATCACGCTGTCGGTCGACGTGCCGGAAGGGCTCGTCATCGACGGCTATCCCGGCTCCTACGGCCAGATATTAACCAATCTTTTCCTCAACGCCGCCAACCATGCCTTTGCCGACGGCCGTTCCGGGTCGATCTCGATCTCGGCCCGGGCGCGCGGCGGCGATGATGTCGAGATCATTTTTGCCGACAACGGGGCCGGAATGACGCCGGACGTGCAGCGGCAGGCGTTCGACCCCTTCTTTACGACGCGCCGCAACGAAGGCGGTACCGGACTGGGCTTGCATATCGTCTATAATCTTGTCACTCAACAACTCGGCGGCCGGATGATGCTGGAGTCGAGGCTGGGACAAGGCACCACCTTCCGCATTATCATGCCGAAAGTCGCCAAGGGCGGATCGACGAGTACAGACCAGATAGCAGCCGACGGAACTTCGCAATGGCCGAACAGGACGATGTCCTCCACCTGATCGACGATACCGGAATAGCTCCGGAGGACTCATCCGCACGCAAATGGAAGATCGCCGTCATTGACGACGATGCCGCGGTGCACGAGGGCACCCGCTTTGCGCTCAGCGACTACAATCTCCACGGCGCGACGCTGGAAATCCTGTCGGCCTATTCCGCGGCCGAAGGCCGCATCCTGATGCGCGACAATCCGGATGTGGCGGCCGTGCTGCTCGACGTCATCATGGAGACCGACGTCGCGGGGCTGGAACTGGTCGAATACATCCGCAACGAGATCAAGAACGAAACCGTCCGCATCATCCTGCGCACCGGCCAGCCGGGACAGGCGCCCGAGCGCCGTGTCATCGTCCAGTACGACATCAACGACTACAAGGCCAAGACGGAGCTCACGGCCGACAAACTGTTCACCTCGCTGACCGCAGCGCTGCGCAGTTATCAGCAGCTCGAGCGCATGGTGCAGACAAGGCGCGGACTTGAAATCATCATCGATGCCGCCTCGACGCTCTACGATTTCAAATCGATGCAGCGGCTGGCGGAGGGCGTGCTGACGCAGCTCGCCTCGCTGCTCAATGTCGATTGCGCCGGCATCCTGGTGCTGCGCGACGACGGCGCCTCGGGGAGCGAATTTTCGGTACTGGCCGGTTCAGGCTGCTACAGCCGCTTCATCGGCACTACCAGCTCCAAGGCGCTCGATCCCGATCTGCGGGCGATGGTGGAAGCCGCCTTCCAGCGCCGCAAGAACGAATTCGCCGACCACCGCAGCGTGCTTTATTTGCGCACCGGCAGCGGCCGCGAAGTCGTGGTGCTGCTGCAGGCTGAACGCCAGCTTTCCGATACCGACCGTGCGCTGGTCGAGATTTTTTCCAGCCGGCTGTCGATCGCGTTCGACAATGTCATCCTCTACCGGCAACTGCACGAGGCCAACACCCAGCTCGAAGACCGCGTCGCCCAGCGCACCCGCGCGCTGATGCAGGCCAACCGCAGGCTCTCGGCGCAGTGGCTGCGGCTGCAGCGCGCCAACGGCTTCAAGAACGAAATCCTCGGCACCGTCGCGCACGATTTGAAGAATCCGCTCGGCGTGATCCTCGGCCGCACCGAGATGCTGACCGAATTGATCGGCGCCGGCTCGCCGAAGGAGAACGTCACCGCACAGGTCGAACACATCAGGGACGCCACCAAGCGCCTGACTTCGATGGTCGACCACCTGATTTCGGATGCGATGGCGGATGCCTTCGACATCACGATCCGCCGAGAGCCGGTCGATATCGCAGCGCTCGTGACCGAGGTCACCGATTCCAACCTGCCCTCGGCCGTCAACAAGCAGCAGGCCATCACGGTGTCAGCGCCGCCGAATATCGTCACCATGTGCGACATCGACCGAATCCGCGAGGCGATCGACAACCTCGTCAGCAACGCCATCAAATACTCGCCGATCGGCGGCAAGATCACGGTCGCTGTGGCCCATGAAGGCAGCGAGACGGTGATCCGCATCACCGATCAGGGCGCCGGCCTTTCGCCGGAGGATCTTGGCCGGCTGTTCGGCCGTTTCCAGCGGCTCTCGGCCAAGCCGACCGCCGGCGAAAGCTCGACCGGCCTCGGCCTGTCGATCGTCAAACGTATCATCGACATGCATGGCGGCCATGTGACCGCGGAAAGCGCCGGTCCCGGACAGGGATCGACGTTTACGGTTACACTGCCGGCGACAGAGACGACATGACCCAGAGCCCGCACATCTTCATCGTCGACGACGAGGCGCCGGCCCGCGAAATGGTCGGCGATTACCTCAAAATGCACGGTTTTGGCGTCACCTTGTGCGACGGGGGAAAAAGCCTGCGCAAGGAGATCGAGAACGCCGTGCCTGATCTCGTCGTGCTCGACCTCAACATGCCTGAGGAAGACGGGCTTTCGATCATTCGCGACCTCAAGAGCCGCATCAACGTTCCCGTCATCATGCTGACGGCGACCGCGAGCCCGATCGACCGTGTCGTCGGGCTTGAGCTCGGCGCCGACGACTACATTGCAAAACCCTGCGAATTGCGCGAGCTGATGGCGCGCATCCGCTCCGTGCTTCGCCGCAGCACGCCGGCCAAGGCGGCGACGCCCGAGCCCGCGGCGGCCAAGGCGGAGAAGGACCAACTGGTACGCTTCGGCACCAAATGGCTCGACCTCGAAGCCCAGGCGCTGCGCGACGACGAAGGCAACGAGCATCCGCTGACGGCGTCCGAATTCGGCCTGCTGAAAGTGTTCGCAGCGAATCCGAAGCGGGTGTTGTCGCGCGAGCGGCTGTTGGAGCTGGCCAACGCGCGCGACGCGGAAGCCTTCGACCGTGCCGTCGATCTCAGGATCATGCGTATCCGCCGCAAGATCGAGATTGATCCCACCAAGCCCGCCGTGATCCGCACCATCCGAGGCGGCGGCTATTTGTTCTCGCCGACCGGCGAGAAGGGTTAGGGCCACGCTGCTGCTGTCCGACCCTCATGCTGAGGAGCCGCGAAGCGGCGTCTCGAACCATGCGGCCCCTATGTGGCCTGCATCCTTCGAGACGCGGCGAAGGCGCCGCTCCTGGATGAGGGTCTACCTTCGGAACTATTCCGCATCTGAAATCTTCCAATTTTCCGCATATTGAAATTACTGGCCTTTTTGTACCGAATGTTTCGTCGCAGGCCTTGCGACGAAACAATTCTCTGCCGCACGAAACCATTTTTCGCTTTTCGTGCAGACATCCCGAAACCGAGCCTAATTAACAATCCTCCCAACGAAACGCCGCCCGGCGTGGAATTGGGAGCCTGTCATGTCGAACGTCATCGCCATCAACGCCGCAGCCAAGAAGTCGATTGCCGCCGCCCGCGCGACATCGGACGAGATGCTGCTGCAGAGTATTGCCAAGGGCGACCGCACGGCGATGCACGTGCTTTACTCCCGTCATAACGTCCGGGTTTACCGCTTCGTGCTGCGCATGATGCGCGACACCACGATGGCGGAAGACCTCGTCAGCCAGGTGTTTCTCGACGTGTGGCGGACCGCCGCCCAGTTCGAGGGCCGCTCGCAGGTTTCGACCTGGTTGCTGTCGATCGCCCGCTTCAAGGCGCTGACTGCGCTGCGACAGCGCAAGCATGAGGACATCGAGCAGGAAGACGTGCTGGAGATCGCCGACGAGGCCGACACGCCGGAAGCCTCGCTCGACCGCAGCAACACCAGCGCCATCCTGCGCGCCTGCGTCGCCAAGCTGTCACCGGCGCATCGCGAGATCATCAACCTGGTCTACTACCACGAGAAGTCGGTGGAAGAGGCCGGGGCGATCATCGGTATTCCCCAGAGCACGGTGAAAACCCGGATGTTCTATGCCCGCAAACAATTGGCCGAGTTGCTTAAGGGCGCCGGCGTGGACAGCATCGCTGCGTAATATCAAATAACATCAATTACTTATATCGGTATTGAGGGCAGAAAACGGGTCGGTTTCGAAGGACAAAGATTACTTCCGACGAAACAAATGAAACATTTCACGACATCACCCGGAAAAACTCACCCGCTATACCGCTCATTACCAACTTAAGCGCCAACGCCGAACAGGAGAGCGAACATGCTGAAGCCGTCCTTCCGCTTTTTCATCGTCCCGCTCGGCGCCGTCGCTACGCTAGCCACCCTGTCGGCCCAGAACGTCCACCCCCGCGCCCAGCGCGACGCCGGTTCGACCTTCGTGCGCGAACAGGTGGTCGATTGCGGCACCAAGAGTCCCAAGGAGGTCTGTGTGATCTCCTACGCCAGCGAGACCCCCCGCTGATTTCTTCTCACCTCCCAAGCGACCTCCAACGACCCGGCCGGGATGCCCCCCAGCCGGGTCGCTCTGTTTTGCGCCGGATTCCGTGTCCGCGGCGTGAAAGAGTCTCACACGGACGTGACGCCGCCTGAAGTGAGGCTGGCGTAACGCCTGCCCCATCACCGCGAAGTTCATCAAGTCACCCGGCATATCCCGCCGGGACCGGTGATGGATGCTTTCGATGCTCAATCTCGTCCTCGCGCTGCTCGCAGGTGTCGTCACTGTGGCCGCCCCTTGTACGCTGCCGATGCTGCCTATCCTCCTCGGGACATCGGTCGGTCAGACCGGCAAGGTGCGGCCAGCGATGATCGCGCTCGGCTTTGTGATGTCATTCTCGATGGCGGCATTGCTGCTGAGTGCGATCACGCGCGTGTTCGATTTTGATCCCAATCATCTGCGCAACGCTGCCGCGATCCTGCTGGTCGGCTTTGGAGTCTTGATGATCTGGCCGGCGTCTTTCGAGTGGCTGTCGACCCGGATCGGTGGATACAGCGGCAGTTCGGTCACGTCGCGTCAGGGCGCGATCGGCGGCTTCGTGCTCGGCATGACGCTTGGCCTGGTTTGGACGCCCTGCGCCGGGCCTGTGCTCGGCTCGATCCTGACCGTCGTCGCCACGTCGAAAGACACCGCCTGGGCCAGCCTGCTGCTGGTCGTCTACGCGATCGGCGCGGCCTTGCCGATGCTCGCGATCGCCTATGGCGGCCAGGCTGTCACCACCCGTGTTCGCAGCGTCGCGCGGATCGCGCCGCGGCTGCAGCAGGGATTCGGCGTCGTCGTCATCACCTTCGCGCTGCTGTCTTACCTCCAGTACGACACGCTGGTCGTGTCGTGGCTGACCGGATTTTACCCCAATGGCCAGATCGGCCTCTGATTGCAATGGAGATTGCCATGAACGTACGTCTACTTGCCGCATCCGCTGCCATCGTTGCCGCTTCTCTCGCGGGTTCAGCGTTACCTGCCTTCTGCGGCGACGCGCCACGCGTGCTGGAAACGCCGTTTACGCTCGCCGCTGCGCAGGCCCCCGCGCCTGACTTCGTCGGTCTCGGCAACTGGTTCAACTCCGCGCCGCTCAAACTCGCCGATCTCCGCGGCAAAGTCGTGCTAGTGAATTTCTGGACCTATGGCTGCGTCAACTGCGTCAACACGCTGCCGCATGTCACCGCGCTCTATGCCAAATACAGGGATCGGGGGTTTGTCGTCATCGGCATCCATACGCCGGAATTTCCGTTCGAGCGGTCGGCGTCCAACGTTCAGGCCGCGCTGAAGCGGCACGGCATCACCTATCCGGTGGCGCAAGACAATGAGTCGCGGACCTGGGATGCTTACCGCAACCGCTATTGGCCGGCGCAATATATCGTCGACCAGAACGGAAAGATCGTGTTCCAGCACGACGGCGAGGGCCAATACGAGCAGATCGAGCGCACGGTCACCGGGCTCCTGAACGCGAATAGCTGAAATGCCGATCCGCGCAGCGCGCGCGGGTACTATCGTCGCATCCGGCGTGGTAGGCTCCGCGCCGGGTCCGGACACGATCTTCGTAAACTGTCATCCAGTTTAAAAAAGATCGCGGCTGGCGGGATTAGCGACGGGTGGTGCGGATGTTTGAAGGCTGGGATGCGGTCGTATTGGCCCGGGCGCAATTTGCTTTCACGATGTCGTTCCACATCATATTTCCCGCCTTCTCGATCGGGCTCGCCAGCTATCTCGCGGTGCTCGAAGCGCTGTGGCTTGCGACCGGGCGCGAGGTCTATATCAACCTGTTCAACTACTGGCTAAAAATCTTTGCCGTCGCATTCGGCATGGGCGTGGTATCCGGCATCGTGATGTCCTACCAGTTCGGCACCAACTGGTCGGCCTTCTCCGACAAGACCGGCCCGGTAATCGGCCCTCTGATGGCCTATGAGGTGCTCACCGCATTCTTCCTCGAAGCGGGTTTCCTCGGCGTGATGCTGTTCGGCCTGAACCGCGTCGGCCCACGACTGCATTTTCTGGCGACGCTAATGGTCGCGATCGGGACGCTGATTTCGGCGTTCTGGATTTTGTCGGCCAATTCCTGGATGCAGACACCGGCGGGCCACACCGTCAATGAGGCCGGTCAGTTCATTGCCGCCGACTGGCTCAAGGTGATCTTCAACCCCTCATTCCCATACCGTCTCGTGCACATGGTGCTGGCGGCATACCTGACCACGGCGCTGGTGGTCGGCGCTGTCGGCGCCTGGCACCTGTTGCGCGACCGGCACCTCGCCGGCCCGCGCGTGATGTTTTCGATGGCGATGTGGATGGCGACGCTGGTGGCGCCGATCCAGATCCTCGCCGGCGATCAGCACGGGCTTAACACGCTGGAGCATCAGCCGGTGAAGATCATGGCGATGGAAGGCCACTTCGAAAGCCACAAGGACGGCGCGCCCCTGATCCTGTTCGGCCTGCCTAACCAGAGCGCCGGCAGGGTCGACTACGCGATCGAAGTGCCGAAGCTCGGTTCGCTGATTCTCAAACATTCGCTCGACGCGCCGATGGCCGGCCTCGATACGGTGCCGCGCGAGAACTGGCCTCCGGTGCCAATCACCTTCTGGTCGTTCCGAATCATGGTCGGCCTGGGATTTCTCATCGCGGGGCTAGGACTCTTTAGCCTGCTGATGCGCCTCAGCGGCAAGCTTTATGATTCGCGCCTGCTCCATATGTTTGCGCTTCTGATGGGTCCGGCGGGCTTCATGGCGGTGCTCGCCGGCTGGATCACCACCGAGACCGGGCGGCAGCCTTACACGGTGTACGGATTGTTGCGGACGGTTGAATCGGCCTCGCCGCTGGCGGCGCCGGCGGTCGCCTCCTCGCTGATCGCGTTCATCATCGTCTATTTCGCGGTGTTCACCGCCGGCATAATATATCTGCTGCGCCTGATGGCGGCCCCGCCGCATCCGGGCGAGGAAGGACCGTCGCACGAGGTCCCGATCCGCACCGCCGGCATCACGCCGGCCGCGGGCGCGGTCGCCGAGGGAGCCGCCCGATGATTGCAATCGACCTCGCCATCATCTGGGCCTTCATCATCGCCTTTGCCGTGTTCGTCTATGTCGTGATGGACGGCTTCGATCTCGGGCTCGGCATTCTGTTTCCGCTGTTTCCGGAGAAGCGCGACCGCGACGTCATCATGAACAGCGTCGCGCCGGTGTGGGATGGCAACGAAACCTGGCTCGTGCTCGGCGGCGGCGGCCTGATGGCGGCCTTCCCGCTCGCCTATGCCGTGCTGATGCCGGCGTTGTACACGCCGATGATTGCGATGCTGCTCGGCCTCGTATTCCGCGGCGTCGCCTTCGAATTCCGCTGGCGAACGACAAAGGAGCGCAACCGCTGGGATATCGCCTTTTTTGGCGGATCAATTCTGGCGACGCTGGCGCAGGGCATCGCGCTTGGCGCCATCCTGCAAGGCGTGCATGTCGAGGGGCGGCACTATGGTGGGGGCTGGTGGGATTGGCTGACGCCGTTCAGCATCCTGACCGGCGTGTCGCTGGTGATCGGCTATTCATTGCTAGGGGCGACTTGGCTGGTCATGAAGACGGAGGGCGCGTTGCGCGACCGCGCCTATCATCTGAGCTGGATATTTTTGCTGGCGATGTTAGGGGCGATCGGCGCGGTCAGCATCGCAACACCGTTCCTCCATGTGCAGTACACGCACCGCTGGTTCGCCTGGCCGAATATTCTGCTGACCGCGCCAGTGCCGGTCGCGGTGGCCGCGGTCACCGTGTTGTTGCTCCGCAGTCTCGCCAACAAATACGACTACCAGCCGTTCTTCCTGGCGCTGGCGTTGTTTGCGCTGTCCTATGCCGGCCTCGGCATCAGCATGTATCCCTATGTCGTGCCGCAGAGCATCACGATCTGGCAGGCGGCGGCGCCGGCGAACAGCCAGCTCTTCATGCTGGTCGGCGTCGCCGGGCTGATCCCGCTGATCCTCGGTTATACCGCCTGGGCCTATTGGGTGTTCCGCGGCAAGGTCAAACCCGAGAGCGGATACCATTGAGCCCAAACGAACCCGCCCCCCGCCCGCTCATTCAGCGCCTGCTGTGGTTCGTCGCGCTCTGGCTCGGCGGCGTCGGCACCGTCGCGCTGATTTCGTTTTGCCTGCGGCTGTGGATCGCGCCGAAATAAGGCGCCCTGGTCCCATGAATATGGCGGCTTGACGGAAATAGAAGATACTTCAGTGGGGTAACCGATTCCCTCGCCCTAAACTTGCCATCAAGCTAGCCCTGAGATTTGATGGTTCCGCTGATTTGGCCAATGTGCAGCAAGGAGAATTCTGCGATGACAAAATTTCGGCATCTGATCTGGATGGTGATCGCCGCCGGCGGTCTGATCCTTTCGGCCTCGCAGAGCCAGGCGCAGATGCGGCAGCCCGACGTCGGCGACCAGCCCGGCCTGCTCCCCGACGAATCCGTCGAACTCGATCCGCAGTTCAGGAAGACCGCGGTGCTCTATCGTACCAACGAAGCGCCCGGCACCATCATCGTGGTTACGGCCGAGCGCCATCTTTACCTGATCCAGGGCAATGGCCGCGCGTTGCGTTACGGCATCGGCGTCGGCCGCGAAGGATTTCAATGGCAGGGGCTTGTGAACATTACCCGCAAGGCGGAATGGCCTGACTGGACGCCGCCGCCGGAGATGATCGCGCGCCAGCCCTATCTGCCGCGTTTCATGGCTGGCGGCCCTGGCAACCCGCTCGGTGCGCGCGCGATGTATCTCGGCACCACTGTCTACCGCATCCACGGCACCAATCGGCCCGACACCATTGGCACCGCCGTCTCCTCCGGCTGCTTCCGGCTGGTCAATGCCGACGTCACTGATCTCTATG
The DNA here is from genome assembly GCF_013114825.1 of Bradyrhizobium australiense. Taxonomy (GTDB): domain Bacteria; phylum Pseudomonadota; class Alphaproteobacteria; order Rhizobiales; family Xanthobacteraceae; genus Bradyrhizobium; species Bradyrhizobium australiense. Next base: position 15,676 of record NZ_JAAVLX010000014.1, read on the forward strand.
AACGCGTGCCTGTGGGCACCAAGGTGATTATCCGGCAGAAGCCGGAACTGTAATTGCGACTCGGCCGCTCCGGCCTCCATTCCCCCTGAAATTGGTGAATTAAAAATGCTACGGACATTTCGAGGCGGCCTCCTGATCGGGTTGGCGGTCGCAATCGCGGTCGCGGCCGCTGCAATCACTTACGAACGTTACGACACCAAGACGCTGAAGCGGACGATCCGCCGCGGCGAAGTGCTGTGCGGCGTCAACAAAGGCCTGCCCGGCTTCTCGATCCCCGACGACAAGGGCGACTGGACCGGCTTCGACGTCGATTTCTGCCGCGCGGTCGCAGCGGCGATCTTTGACGATCCCAAGAAAGCCAAGTTCGTGCCGCTCGACGCCAGCGAGCGCTTCAAAGAACTGCAGAGCCGCAAGGTCGATATCCTCTCCCGCAACTCGACCTGGAGCATGTCGCGCGAGACCAATTACGACCTGTATTTCCCGGCGGTGGCCTATTACGACGGCCAGGGTTTCATGCTGCCGCGCTCGCGCAACATCGATTCCGCGCTGGACCTCAACAACAGCAAGGTTTGCGTGCAGGAGGGGACGACGACGGTGCTCAACGTCGCCGACCATTTCCGCGCCAACAACATGAAATATACCGAGGTCAAGTTTCCCAAGCTGGAAGACGTGCTCAAGGCCTACGAGTCCGGCAAGTGCGACACCTTCACCGCCGACGTCTCTCAGCTCTACGCGCTGCGCTTGAACCTAATCCAGCCGAGCGATCACGTCATCCTGCCCGACGTCATTTCCAAGGAGCCGCTCGCGCCCGTGGTGCGTCAGCGCGACGACGACTGGATGATGCTCGTGAAGTGGACGCTGTATGCGATGATCAACGCCGAGGAACTCGGCATCACCTCGAAGAATATCGACGAGGCGCTGAAGTCGAAAAAGCCCGATGTGATGCGGCTGGTCGGCACCGAAGGCGCCTACGGCGAAGATCTCGGTCTGCCCAAGGACTGGGCGGCCCGCATCATCCGCCATGTCGGCAATTACGGCGAGGTCTACGAACGCAATGTCGGCGAAGGATCGAAGCTGAAGATCCCGCGCGGGCTGAATTCGCTGTGGAGCAACGGCGGCATCCAGTACGCCCCGCCGATACGGTAGACGCTATCAACGGCCATAAGCCGTCATCGCCCGCGAAGGCGGACGATCCAGTACGCCGCGGCCTCACTGCTTAAACGCTAACGCCTCTGGAATACTGGGTCGCCCGGTCAAGCCGGGCGATGACACCTGAGTGTGGGCGCCGTTCGCGCCCTCAATAACCCTTCATCAACGCCAACTGATCGGCGTGGTAATTGCTGTCGCCGAACAATTCCTGGCAGACGCGCGCGCGCTTCATGAAGAAGCCGATGTCGAACTGGTCGGTCATGCCCATGCCGCCGTGCATCTGCACGCCTTCCTGCACCGCGAGCGTGGCGGTGGTGCCGGCCTTCGCTTTTGCGACTGACACTGCCGCTCCGGCGTGGTCGAAATCGCCGTCGAGCGTCTGCAACGCCTTCAGCACGGCCGCGCGGGTGATCTCGATATCGATATAGAGCTGAGCGGCGCGGTGCTGCAGCGCCTGGAATTCGCCGATCAATTTGCCGAACTGCTTGCGCTCTTTCAGGTAGGTGACGGTGCGGCCGAACACCTCCTCGCTCAGGCCCACCATTTCGGAGGCGACCGCGCCGCGGCCGATGTTGAGCACGCCTTCCAGCAGCGCGCCGCCCTGATCGACCTCGCCGAGCACCTGGTCCGCATTGACCTCGACATCGCTGAACTCGATCCGCGCTGCGTTATGTGCGTCAACCATCACGGTGCGTTCGATGGCAACGCCCTTGGCTTTGGCATCGACCAGGAACAGCGTCAGCCCGTCGCGCTCGCCGGCGGCGCCGCCGGTGCGGCCAGCGACGATCAGGAGATCGGCCGTATGGCCGTCGACCACCAGCGCCTTGGTACCGTTGAGCCTGAAGCCGTTGCCGGAGCGCACCGCCTGCAAACTGATCTGCAGGGGACGATGTTTCGCGCCTTCATCAATCGCGAGCGCCGCCAGCAGCGATCCATCGGCAATCCTCGGCAGATGCGCCGATTTCTGCGCTTCATTGCCACCGCGCGAGAGCGCAGACACCGCCAGCACCGCGGTCGACAGAAACGGCGACGGCATCAGGGTGCGGCCGATTTCCTCCATCACGACGCCGGCGTCGACGAAGCCGAGCCCGCTGCCGCCGAAATTTTCGGGCACCAGCAGGCCGGAAAATCCCATTTCGGCAAACGCTTTCCAGAGGTCGCGGGAAAAGCCTGTTTCATCCTTGCTGTCGCGCAGGTGACGCAGGTGCGCCACCGGCGCCTTGTCGCTGATAAGGCCGCGCGCGCTGTCGCGCAGCATGGATTGTTCTTCGGTGAGGACGAGGGGCATGGGGAAATTCCGCTTCAAAAGGTAAATTAGGTTGCTTCATCGTCCCTGCGAAAGCAGGGACGACGTGGGGGGTTCGCACCTACGCCCCCGGCAGATCGAGGATGCGCTTGGAGACGATGCCGAGCATCACCTCTGATGTGCCGCCCTCGATCGAGTTGGCCTTGGTGCGCAGCCAGGCGCGCGGGCGAGCGCCGCCTCTGGAGCGATCGCTTTCCCATTCCAGCGCATCGATGCCACCGGCCGACATCAGGATTTCGTGGCGGCGCTTGTTGAGCTCAGTGCCGTAATATTTCATCGCCGACGAAAACGCCGGATGCGACTGCCCGGCCTTTGCCAGATCGACCGCGCGTTCGGCCGCAGCCGCCAGCGCCGCCTCGTCGACCTCGAAGGTCGAGATCTGGCTGCGCAGCATCGCATCGTCCAGCCGGCCCTGCTCGTCGGTGCCGACCGAATCGGCGGCGACCTGGCCGAGCGGCCGGCCGACGCCGCGCTCGCCCATCCCCGAGATCATCGCGCGCTCATGCTGCAACAGATATTTCGCAACATCCCAGCCGCGGTTGACTTGGCCAACCACATGCGATTTCGGCACCCGCACATGGTCGAAGAAGGTTTCGCAGAACGGCGAATAGCCCGAGATCAGGAGAATGGGCTTGGTCGAAACGCCCTTTGAGGACATGTCGAACAGGATAAAGCTGATGCCGTCGTGCTTTTTCGCCGCAGGGTCCGTCCGCACCAGGCAAAAAATCCAGTCGGCATAGTTCGCGTATGAGGTCCAGATCTTCTGGCCGTTGATGATGTAATCGTCGCCGTCGCTCTCGGCGCGGGTCTGCAGCGAAGCGAGGTCCGATCCGGCGTTCGGCTCGGAATAGCCCTGACACCAGCGGATCAGGCCCGCGGCGATTTTTGGCAGATGCTCTTTCTTCTGCGCCTCGGTGCCGTATTTCAGCAGCGCCGGCCCGAGCATCCAGATGCCAAAACTCGACAGCGGCGAGCGCGCGCCCATTGCCGCCATCTCCTCGCGCAGCACCTTGTGCTCCGCGGGCGAAAGTCCACCGCCGCCATATTCCTTCGGCCAATCCGGCACGGTCCAGCCCTTGTCGCGCATCCGCTCAAACCAGACGCGCTGCGGCTCGGAGGAGAATTTGGCGTTGCGGCCGCCCCAGTAGGTATCGCTTTCGGAGGTCATCGGACGCCGCATCTCCGGCGGGCAATTGGCCTCCAGCCAGGCGCGGGTTTCACGGCGGAATGTTTCCAGATCGGACATGACGGCGTTTCCATGTGGGAATGTTTGGAAGCGACCTTAGCCCTCGCGTTGCGGAATTCAATATATGTCTGACATCAGCCTATGTCGCTCTGGCGGTGGTCACGATGTTCGATCGGGTGTATGCGCAAAGCGTAGCGATTGAAAAACAAGAGGAAACGGGCATGCGGCTGAAGTTGCTTTCGCCTGGCGAAATGAGCGCCGAGCAAAAAGGAACCTACGATGAAGCGATATCAGGCAAGCGCGGCGCCCCACCGGCGCCGATGATGGCCTGGCTCAACAGCCCGGAGATGGCGCGGCACGCCACGCGGCTCGGCGAGCAACTCCGGTTCAACACGATGTTTCCGGCAAAACTTTCCGAGATCGCGATCCTTGTTACTGCGCGGCACTGGACCTCGCACTACGAATGGTATGCGCACAAGCGCCTGGCGCTGAAGGGCGGCATGGATCCCAAGATCATAGAGGACATCCGCGATCGCCGCACGCCAACGTTCGACGATCCGAAGGGCCAGATGATCTACGATCTCGCCAAATCGCTGCATGAGGGCCATGGCGTGTCGCAGGCGCTGTATGACGAAGCCGTAAAAGTGCTCACCGAACGCGGGATCGTCGAGGTGATCGGGCTATGCGGCTATTACACGATGGTGTCGATGACGCTGAACACGTTTGAATTCGGACTGCCGGAGGGAGAGGTGTCGGATCTTGTTTGATCTCTCCTCCCCCTCTCCCCGTTCTCGATGGGGAGAGGGTTGGGGTGAGGGGCTCCCTCCGCGAATTGTGACCTCCCGATAGACCTGTACCCCCTCACCCGGATTTTCCGCTTCGCGTAAAATCCGACCTCTCCCCGCAACCGGGGCGAGGTAAGAGCAGCAAGCGGAGACAACATGTCCCAATCTCCACCCATCGTTGCCGGTACGCGGATCGGGCATGTCCATCTCAAGGTCGCCGACCTCGAACGCGCGCTCGCCTTCTATTGCGGCGTGCTCGGCTTCGAGGTGATGCAGCGGATGGGATCGAGCGCGGCGTTCATTTCCGCCGGCGGCTATCACCACCACATCGGCCTCAACACCTGGGAAAGCAAAGGCGGCCATCCGCCGCCGCCGGGCACCACCGGGCTGTTCCACACCGCCATTCTCTATCCCACGCGCGCAGCGCTGGCCGATGCGCTCTATCGCGTGATCGAAGCCGGCATCGAGCTTGACGGCGCCAGCGATCACGGTGTCAGCGAGGCGCTCTATTTGCGCGATCCCGACCAGAACGGGGTTGAACTCTATCGCGACCGGCCGAAAGAAGAATGGCCCCGCGCGCCGGATGGATCGCTTGCGATGTTCACCAAGCGGCTGGATCTGGAGGATCTGCTGAAGCAGCGCAACGCATAGGCCGACGCGATTCACCGTAGCACCAGGTGCGTAAGCCAGCCGCCGAGATAGAGGCCGCCGCCAAACACCGCATGCGTCACGAGACTGTGGAGCCGGGCGGCTGCAGGATGTGGCGTGCGGCTCGCGGCAATGCCGGCACCCATGGCGGGTTGCATCACCAGGAACGGCGCAGCCACGCTCCCGATCCCGACCATCAGTGCCGGACCGATCGTCGGATTGCGCGCCCAATCGAGGCCGAAGATCGCAAGCAGCACGCCGGCAAAGACAATCCCGATCAGGTAATGCGCGGACCACCCGATCAGCCGTTCGTCCCGCAGCGGCGGCGACGCGGCAATCTGGTCGTGGCGCAGGCGCCCGCGTGCGAGATGGCCGAGCCACCGGCCCACCAGACCATAGTCCAGCGACGGACTGCCTAGCAGCCGCTGCCGGATCATCGTCCAGATGTCCATCACGGCCGTTGCACCTGCCCCGATCAGCACCGCCGATGTCACATAATCTGCCGCTTCAGCCACGCATGACCTCCGTCGGAGCCTGCGCTGCGACCATCCAGCACGCCGCGGTGAAGGAAACTACCGGCCCGCGCACATAGGGCTCGAAGGCGGCACTGACCGTCTTGATCACCCGTGCACGTGTCGATTCGTCCGCCCCCTGAAGGAACAGGCCGACCGGTCCGAGCCAACTGAGATAGCGGACGAGCTCCGTCCTTTGAAAACTGCAGGCGATATCGATCGGTCGGATGTCGATCGCGGTCCAGTCACTCGCCGCCAAAATGGACGCGATCCGGCGCCGGTCGGCGAAGGCGAACTGCCCCGGCCCTTCGGATCGACGCTCGGGAAGGCCGGGCAGAAGCGGCCTTGCCGCCCGCTCGGCCGTTGTCATGAATGGATTTTCCGCAGGAGCCCGCCAGGCAATAAAGCGCAGCCTCGCGTCAGGCCGTGCCGACTGGCGCAGGTTGGCGAAGGCCTGCACCGGATCGGCAAAGAACATGACGCCGAGGCGCGAGACGATCATGTCGAAAGTTGCGGGCGCGAAGGCGTGTGTTTGGGCGTCGGCGCAGATGAAACCTGCAGGTTGGCCGTCCAGCCTGGCTCGGGCGCGTGCCGCGGCGATCATCGGTTCCGAGAGGTCGATGCCGGTGCAGTATCCCTTGGGACCGAGTGCCCGCGCGACGGCGAGCGTCGTGGCACCCGTGCCGCAGCCGACGTCGAGCACGCGGCTCGCCGCAGCCTCGGACACCTCCTGGACCAGCAGATCCTCGAAGGGCTTGAACATCTCCTCGAGCACGTGCCGTGCCTCGACCCAGCCACGTCCGGCGGGGCCGTTCCATAGTCTTGCCTGCTCGTCATCTGTCTGATGCGCGTTATTCATGATCACTTCCTTTAGCTTGCGCTATTTCCTGGCTTGCCTTGAGGGCGCCGATGGCTGCACTCTGCCAGTTCAAGTCAACTTGAGGTCAAGGCATGAGAGACGTCGATATCGCGGAGGCGGCTCGATTGTCGGGCGTTCGCGCCTCGACCCTGCGCTTCTATGAAGAGAAGGGGTTGATCGCCTCTCACGGAAGACGGGGCCTTCGCCGGCTGTTCGATCCGGCCGTGTTGGACCGGCTGGCGCTGATCGCGCTCGGGCGCGCCGCCGGCTTCTCGCTCGACGAGATCGCCACGATGTTCGCACCCGACGGCCGGCCGCGCATCGACCGGCGGATGCTGGCGGCCAAGGCCGAGGAGTTGGACCGGACGATCCGAAAGCTCAACGCCATGCGCGACGGCCTGCGCCACGCCGCCGCCTGCCCCGCTCCGAGCCACATGGAGTGTCCCACCTTCCGCCGCCTGCTGCGGGCCGCGGCGTCAGGCGCTATCGGCGAAAGGAAGGCGCGACGACCGCCGCGCAAATCGCTCGCCGCTACTGGACGCGAGAAGGGCCGCGCCCGCGAACCATGATCAGCACGGCCGCGGTCAATTCCACCCCGATGCAGCCGTAGAACGGCAGCGTGTAGCTGCCCGACAAATCCCGCAGCAGGCCGACCACGCCGGGACCGAACGCGTAAGTGATCTGATTGATCGCCGTGATCAAACTGACCAGCACGCCGAATGAACGCGGATCGAACTCACGCTGCACGATCAGGGCCGGCAGCGTGATCAGATTGCCGACCGAAAAGCCGAACAGCGCGCAGGCTGCGATCAGCGCGTAGTCATGATGCACATTGATGACGATCAGGAGCGCCACCGCCTGACTGACAAAGGAGAGCGACGAAGCCAGCCGCTGGTTCATCCGGTCGATCACGAATGAAAACATCACGCGGCCGACCACCGCCATCGCCGTCAATAGCGCCACCGCAATCGCCGCCTGCTGCCGCCCGATCACCGAATCCAGAAACGCGATCAGATGCACGATGAAGCCGACCTGAGCGAACAGCACCAGCGCGAACGCCGATGACACCGATAGAAAGCCGATATCGCGAAACGCGCGTGCGCGAATTCGCGTCGGCGACGGCGCGTCCGCAGCGTCGAGCCCACTCATGCTCAGGTGGAGCGGCGGCCTTCCGACCAGCAGCAGGATCACCGGCACCATCAACGCCACCATCACGGCGGCCGATGCCATCATGGCGCCAGAGAACCCAAAATAGCCGATCCCCGCGATCAACAGCGGCACGCCGGCGATGCCGCCAAAACTCGCGCCGTTCAGCGCCAGGCTGATCGCCATGCCGCGCTTATTGTCGAACCACAGCCCCAGCGTATTGGTGATGATGCCGAGGCTGGTCCCCGCCCAGCCGAACGCCAGCACGGCGTTGGCAAGGTAAAGCTGCCAGGGCTCGCGTACCTGACCGATCGAGATCGCCGCCGCGGCCATCGCAAACGTCCCCGCGATCAGGCAATTGCGCGGGCCGAAAGCCTTGATGGCCTCGCTGACGAACGCGACCAGGGCTGCGCCGAACAGATAGAAGAACGTGGTGCCGGACGAGATCAGCGACGTCGGCCAGCCGTGCAGCCGCTGCAGCTCGGCGACATAGACGCTCTGGCCGTAGAAGCCGAGCCCCCAGCCGAAGGTTGCCAGCAGGAAGCAGACGGCAACGATACGCCAGCCGTCGTAGCGGATGGAGGATTCGTCGATGGAGGTGTGGCTGTAGGCGTCCAACGTCTTTCTTCTTATGTTGTTCTCGTTCGTCATGGCCGGGCTTGACCCGGCCATCCACGTCTTTGCGTCCGACAGCGAGAAAGACGTGGATGCCCGGGACAAGCGCGGGCATGACGACGAGGGTTAGCAGACCCACAAGCCAATTGCTTCGGCGCCGACCGAACTGTCAGCAAGTGGCAACTAGGCCGCCGGCTTCGACGGATCGTAGAAGAAGCGCTCGCGAAACACCCGGTCGCCGCGCCATTCCTGCAATGCGACCTCGTCGAACCGCCCCGTCTTGCCGGACTGATAGAGGAACTCGAAGACCCAATGGATCGCGACATGATCGCCCTCGACGATCGAGGTCACGCAGGTCGAGGTCACGCTTTTGACCCGTTCCAGCACTGCGCGCTCATGCGCCACCAGCACGTCGCGGCCGACCCGCGGCGCTGCCGTGTTCTCCTGCATGCTGGCATCCTCGGTGTAGAACCGCTCAATGGCGCCGGCATGGTCGCCGGAGACGACGGCTGCAATGAATTCGCCAAGACGGGCGCGCGTCGGCATGAGGCCTCCAGGCTGTCAAATTGAGAATTAGATACTCGGATCAGGAATTTCGTCGACCGCGCGCAGCTTCGCGCGGCGCCTGGCGAATGACGCAAACCACAGGACCGCAAGGCCGAGCAGCACCGGCGGGAACACCACCACGTTTACCATCGACCAGCCGTAATGCGCCAGCAACTGGCCGGACGAGAACGAACCCAGCGCCATCATCCCGAACACCAGGAAATCGTTGAACGCCTGCACCTTGTTGCGCTCCTGCGGCCGATGTGTTTCCAGCACCAGTGCCGAGGCGCCGATAAACGCGAAATTCCAGCCGACGCCGAGCACGATCAGTGTCGCCCAGAAATGCAGCGCGGTGACGCCGGAAAGGCCGATCGCGGCAGCGGCGGCTTCCAGGGTCAAGCCAAGCGCCACGATCGTTGGCGCGCCGAAGCGGGCGATCAGCGTGCCCGTGAAGAAGCTCGGGCCGTACATCGCCACGATGTGCCATTGGATGCCGAAATTGGAATCGCTGACGGTGAGCCCGCACATCTTCATGGCGAGCGGCGCCGAAGTCATGACCAAATTCATCATGGGGTATGCGATCACGCCGCACAGCGCCGCCGCAATGAAGCGCGGTTGCCGCGCGATCTCGAGCAGCGGCCTGCCGCCATGCATGTCCGACGGTGCGGGCTTCGGCGCATGGACGCCCCACAGCACCGCCATCGCCACCAGCGCGACGAAGGCCTGCACCACGAAGCTGAAGGCAAACAGATAGGGCGGCCAGATATCCATGGTCCACTGCACGAGCTGCGGCCCGAGCACACCGGCGAACACGCCGCCGGCCATTACCCAGGACAACGCCTTAGGTCGGAACGCGGCACTGGCGCCGTCGGCGGCGGCAAAGCGATAGGACTGCGCCACCGCGCCGTAAAGGCCGCCGAGGAAGGTCGCGAAGCAGAACAGCCAGAATGAGGCGTAGAGAACGGCGACGGCGGCGAGTGCACCGGTCAGGATGCCGCAGAGGGTGCCGATGATGAACGCGACGCGGCGGCCATAGGCGCGCGAGATCGCACCCGTCGGCAGCGTGCCCGCGGCGAGCCCCAGCACGTACATCGACAGCGGCACGGTGGCGAGCGAGATGTCAGGCGCCAGCGTCGCGCCAACGATCGAGCCGGTCGCGAAAATCACCGCCGAATTGGCGCCGGTCAGCGCCTGCGCGGCGGCGAGCCGCAGCACGTTGGCGCGCGCGCGTGCGTCGTTTGATATCTCTTCGGTGGCTGTCGTATCCAGCATCGGCATTCCCGCCCGGCAGGCCCCGGGCCGGGAGCCTCGTTGATTGATTGCGCGGCACTATGAAGATGCGGGGCACTGCGATCAACCGACGCAAACGGGCGCGCGCTATGCGCCGACGTCACGCTTCGTTGAGCGCGCGAAGGCCAATATCATGTTGTTGGCCGGCATCGGCACGGTTTGGATCAAGGAAAGGCCGACGCTCTCAGCCAATGTACTGAGTTCTCCGATGTCGCGCACGCCCCATTCGGCATTCTGCTCGCGAAGGCTGGTGTCGAACACGGCGTTGCTCATCGCGGTATGCTTGCCGTCGCGCTTGAATGGGCCATAGAGAAACAGCCGCCCGTCATCACGGAGATAGCGCTCCGCGCCGGCGAACAGGCCTTCGGCGACGCGCCAGGGCGCGATGTGGATCACATTGGCGCAGAACACCGCCAGCAGTTTGCCCGGCCCGCTGCCGTCGTGCATCGCCGGGCACCAGGCCGGATCGGCGAGATCGACCCGCAGCGGCGGGCGAATGTTCGGCAAGGCGACATGCGCGCGCCAAGCTTCAATGCTTTTGAGATGTCGCTCATTGAGATCGCTCGGCCACCAAACCATGTCGGGCGTGTGTTTTGCAAAGTGAACGACATGCTGGCCGGTGCCGCTGCCGGCTTCCAGCACATCGCCGGATTTGCCGGCAAGGAATTTCTGCAGCACCGCCCAGATCGGTTCGTGGTTGCGGTGAAACGCCGCCGCATCGAGCCGTCCGTCGGGTTCGACCGGCTGGCCATCCTTACCGAATTCCACCACAAATTCAGCCATCGCAGTTCAGTCCTGAAAAATAGTGGCGCAGCGTCACTTCAGATCGCCGCAGAAAATCTCCTTCAATACCCTAAGGAGACGCAATGTGCGCTGGTCGGCCACACGATAATGCAGCGTCTGCGAGGTCCGGCGAAATTCCACCAGGCCATCGGCGCGCAATTTCGCCAGATGCTGCGACAGCGCCGACTGGCTCAGTTTCACCACGCCGACAAGTTCGCCGACCGTCATCTCGCCGCGCACGGCGAGAAAACAAAGGATCAGCAGGCGTTTTTCGTTGGCGAGCATTTTCAGAAGCTGCGCGGCGTCACCGGCCTGCTTCGCCAGCTTCTTCAGCGCCGTCGCGTCGTCGCCGCCGGGGACGAAGGCGGCCTCTTGCTGAGTCTCTTGCTGAGTCCCTTGCTGAGTCCCTTGGGCTGCCGTGGCGGCTGCTCTCATCACTGCAAATCCGGTATCATTTTCCGCGCCTGCGAAGCACACATACCACATTAGCGCGCCAGACCTTCTTTAGCATTGACTAAATTAGCAAATGACGATATCGGTTCCAAAAAGCAAGAAATGACGCGGCGATGTGGCCGCGAGGGGAAGAAAACGTGCGGCCTGACCCGTTACGCAGCAATGCTGTTCTCTCTGATCCCGCCGCCCCGGGCACCCCCATGGGCCGCCGCAGCTTCCTTGGCCTCGGCGCAGCCCTGACCGGCAGCCTCGCCGTCGGCGGCAAAACGGCCATCGCGGACCCCGCGCCGGAGTCACCCCCCGCAGACGCGCCCTGGTCGCAGTCGATCGGCGCTGGCGTGGTCGAGCGGCCCTACGGCCGGCCGGCCGATACCGAAGCCTCCGTGATCCGCCGCAACGTGCCCTGGTTGACCGCGAGCGCGGAATCGTCGGTGAGCTTTTCCCCGCTGCAGGACCTGCACGGCATCATCACGCCGAACGGACTGTTCTTCGAGCGCCACCATGCGGGACGGCCGGATATCGATCCGGCGCAACACAAATTCATGATCCACGGCCTCGTCGAGCGCCCGCTGCTGCTCTCCATGAAGGACATCCTGCGCTTCCCGTCCGTGTCGCGCATCCATTTCATCGAATGTCCGGCCAATGGCGGCATGAACTGGCGCGCCGCGCAGATGAACTCGCTGCAATTCAGTCACGGCATGGTCAGTTGCGCCGAATGGACCGGCGTCAAACTGTCGACGCTGCTGGAAGAAGTCGGCCTCAAGAAAGAGGCGAAATGGGCGATGGTCGAAGGCGCCGACGGCGCGCATATGAACCGCAGCCTGCCGCTCGACAAATGCCTCGACGATTGCCTTGTGGTCTATGCGCAAAACGGCGAGGCGCTGCGGCCCGAACAGGGCTATCCGCTGCGGCTGGTGGTGCCGGGCTGGGAGGGCAACGTCAACATCAAGTGGCTGCGACGGATCAAGCTCGGCGAAAAACCGTGGCACACCCGCGAGGAAACTTCGAAATACACCGACCTGATGCCGGACGGCACCTCGCGCGGCTTCACCTGGCTGATCGACGCCAAGTCGGTCGTCACGTTTCCTTGCCCGGAAAAGCCGCTCGATGGGCCCGGAATTTATGAGATCAGGGGACTGGCCTGGACCGGCAACGGCAAGGTCAAGCGCGTCGACGTCTCCATGGACGGCGGCGTCAACTGGCACACCGCGCGGCTGCACGAGCCGGTGCTGTCGAAAGCGCTGACCAGATTCTCGCTGCCCTGGCGGTGGGATGGCCGGCCCGCGCTGGTCGCATCCCGCGTTATCGACGAGACCGGTTACGTGCAGCCGACCATTGCGCAACTGCGCGCACAGCGCGGCTCGAACTCGGTTTATCACAACAATTCGATCCAGACCTGGCAGGTCAAGCCCGACGGAAGCGTCTTCAATGTACAGCTCGCGTAAGATTTGCCTGCCGGTCGCGGCCATCCTGCTTGCCGCCGCCGGAAGCCTCGCCGGCGCGGCCGAGCCCGGCTCATTCGGTTACGGCAGTGTGGCGACGCCGGCGCAGATCGCCGGGTGGGACATCGACGTGCGCGGCGAGGACGGAACGGGCCTGCCGCCCGGCAAGGGCACAGTCGACAGGGGCGCGGAGGTTTATGCCGAGCAATGCGCTGCGTGCCATGGAACCTTCGGCGAAGGCGAAGGCCGCTTCCCCAAGCTGGTGGGAGGCGTCGGGTCGCTGCGCGACGAGCGCCCGGAGCCGACGGTTGGCAGCTACTGGCCATTCGCCCCGACCCTGTGGGACTATATTAACCGCGCCATGCCGATGCCCGCGCCGCACACATTGTCAGCGGATGACGTTTATGCTTTGACCGCCTATATTCTGAGCCTGAACGATCTCGTACCCTATGAATTCGTTGCCGATCGCAACAGCTTGCCGAAAGTCAAAATGCGCAATCGCGACAACTTCATCTGGACCGACCCGCGGCCCGATACGATGGCAAAACCCTGTATGAACGATTGCGTCAACGCCGCCGATGTCAGGATATCATCGACGGCCGAGGGCAGAAATCTGACGCCGCGCACGACCGGACCGCTCGACACGATGCAACAGAAGTAGAAATTACGGAAACGCCTGTGACCGATCATTTCCCGACAAAATCCGCAAGGTTTCCGACGTTAAGGCTTGCTGCGTTCGCGCTGGCGCTGGTGATCGGCGCCTTTGCGTCCGCAAGCTTCGCGCAAGCGCAGTCCGCGGTGGATGAAGGCCGCAAGCTTGCCTTCGACCGCGGCAAGGGCAATTGCCTGACCTGTCACGTCATCAAGGGCGGCAACCTTCCCGGCACGATCGGGCCCGAACTGGTCGACATCAAGAGCAAATATCCCAAGCGCGAGGATCTCGTTGCCATCCTCAACGACGAAACCCTGCGCAATCCGCTGACAGTGATGCCGCCGTTCGGACGCAACCGGATCCTGACCGAGAAGGAAATCGACGCGGTGGTTGATTTCCTGCAGACGCTTTGAACGCGGCGCAATGCTTTAGGAGAGTTTGGATGAGCACTATGGCAAATGATTTTTCAGCGACCCGCCGACTGATCCTGAAAGGCGCCGGCGTATTGACGCTGATCGGCCTTGGCATCGTGCCCCTTGATGTCACGAAGGTGCTCGCTGCGGCCAACGACAAATATCCGGAAGAGGCCTTCAAGGCAAAGAGCGAGGCCGATGCGATCAAGGCGCTCTATGGCAAGACTCCGGAGCCTTCGGACAAGGTCAAGATGGACGCGCCCGAGATCGCGGAGAATGGCGCCGTGGTTCCAATTTCGGTGACGACGACGCTTGCGGACGTGACCTCGATCTCGTTCCTGGTCAGCGAAAACCCGGTCGCGCTGGTGGCGTCCTACAAAATCCCGGCAGGCACCCTTCCAAACGTCGCCAATCGCATCAAGATGGCGCGAACCAGCAACGTGGTCGTGGTCGTGGAAGCCGGCGGCAAGCTCTACGGCGTCAGCAAGGAAGTCAAAGTCACCGTCGGCGGGTGCGGCGGCTAACAGGCGGCGCGCATGATCCGGAAAACTGGGTACCGGTTTTCCGACAGGATCATGCGCCAAAGAATAGGCTAGGAGTATTCAAATGGCATCGACCATTCGCGTGCGCGCCACTTCGAGCGGCGAGACCACCGAGGTGCAGGCGCTGATCCAGCATCCGATGGATTCCGGCTTCGTCAAGGATTCCAAGGGCGAGATCATTCCACCGCATTTCATCCAGCAGCTCATCTTCGAGCATGACGGCAAGAACGTGTTCACAGCCGACTGGGGCGGCGGCGTTTCCAAGGACCCCTATGTCAAGTTCGCGTTCAAGGGCGCCAAGAAGGGCGACGAGCTGAAGATCAGTTGGATCGACAACAAGGGCGCGACCGACACCACCACGGCGAAGATCCAATGAAGCTGCGATCCGCGATCTATCTGGCGTCCGCGGCCCTTGCGCTTGCGGCGTTGACGCTTGCGAGCACCCTGCCCTCGGGCGCCGCCGACAAGGTCGATCCCGCCGCCGACGCCAAGGCGTTCAGGAAATTCTTCACCGACAAATTCCCGAAGGTGAAACTCGAGGATTTCGTCAACGGCCCCTATTCGATGAACGAGGACCTGTACCGGCAGTGGCAGGAGAAGGAACAATTTCCGCCCTACGAGTTCTCGCTCGAAATGGGCAAGGAGATGTTCTCCAAGCCGTTCAAGAACGGCAAGACCTATGCGGATTGCTTCCCGAACGGCGGCATTGGCATCCGCCAGAACTACCCCTACTTCGACGAGAAGGAAGGCAAGGTCATCACGCTTGAATTGGCGCTGAATCGCTGCCGCGAGGCCAATGGCGAACCGCCGTACTCGTATGTAAAGGACGAAATGGCGGCTTTGACCGCCTATATGGCCTTCACCTCGCGCGGCAAGCCGATGGACATCAAGATCCCGAACGATCCCCGGGCGCTCGAGGCTTACGAGAAGGGGAAGGAATATTTCTACACGCGGCGCGGCCAGCTCAATTTCTCCTGCGCCACCTGCCACGTGCAGAGCCCGGGCGAGCGCATCCGCGCCGAAATCCTCGCGCCCGCGCTCGGCATCGTCAATGCGATGCCGATCTACCGCTCGGAATGGAGCGGCATGGGCACCACCAGCCGGCGTTTCACCACCTGCAACAGCCAGATCCGCGCAGTGCCGCTCAGCCCGCAGGACGATGAATATCGCAACGTCGAATATTATCTGTCCTATGTCAGCAACGGGTTACCGATATCGGGCCCCGGAGCGCGGCCATGAGGAACATGATGCAGAAATCCGCATTGGTATTTGCGCTGATTGCCGCGGGCGCTGTGTCCGCGCTCGCCGCGGGCTCCGAGGAGGATTTCAAGGCGGCATACGCAGCGGCTGAAGCCGCCAACAGGGAAGCCGGGAAGTTGCGCAACCAATGGACCACCACGGCGAACACGCTGGCGGCAGCGAAGAAGGCGGCGGACGCGGGTGATTTCGACAAAGCCACCGCATCGGCCAAGGAAGCCGAGGCGCTCGCCAAAGCTTCGATCTTCCAGGCCACCAGCGAGAAGACCCGCTGGAAGGATTTGGAAATACGCTAGAGCATGATCCGGAAAAGTGGAAACCGGTTTTCCGACAACATCATGCTCAAACAATGGATGAGATCGTGATGCGATTGCCAAATCGCATCGCGATCTAGTTTCGACGCGCGGAGACCCGCATGACGATCCGCCGCCGCGATTTCCTGAAGTTAGCAGGCGCCGCCACCCTGTCGGGCAGCCTGCCGCGGCTGGCGCGCGGCGCCGACAATGCCGGCGTTTACGATCTCGAGCGCTTCGGCAATGCCCGGATCCTGCATATCACCGATACGCACGCGCAGCTCCGGCCGGTGTTCTTCCGCGAGCCGAGCGTCAATCTCGGCGTCGGCCCGATGCAGGGCAACCCACCGCACCTAGTCGGACGCGCCTTCCTCGATCGCTTCGGCATCCGGCCCGACAGTGCCGACGCCTATGCTTTCACCTGTATCGAATTCGAGAAGGCCGCCGGACGGTTCGGCAAGCTCGGCGGCTTCGCGCATCTGAAAACGCTAATCGACCGCATGCGCAGCGAGGTCGCCTCCGGACGCTCGCTCCTGCTCGACGGCGGCGATCTCTGGCAGGGCACGGGCCTTTCCAATACGCTGCAGGGCGCCGACATGGTGGAGGCCGCCAACCTGCTCGGCATCGAGGCGATGACCGGGCACTGGGAATTCACCTATGGCGAGAAGGCGCTGCGCGCCAATCTCGAACGCTTCAAGGGCGAATTCCTGGCGCAGAATGTCTATCTCACCGAAGAAGCCGCCTTCAACGATGCCAAGGCGTTCGATCCGGCATCGGGACGCGTCTTCAAGCCGTCCATCATCAAAGAAATCGGCGGGCATCGCGTTGCCGTGATCGGGCAGGCGTTCCCCTACGTGCCGATCGCGCATCCCAAGCGTTTTACGCCGGACTGGAAATTCGGCATCCGCGACGAAGAGCTGCAGAAGCTCGTCGATACCCATCGCAACGCCGACAAGGTCGACGCGGTCATTCTTCTCTCGCACAATGGCATGGATGTCGACCTCAAGCTCGCCAGCCGCGTCACCGGGATCGACGTCATTCTCGGCGGCCACACCCATGACGCCGTGCCGCAGCCGATTGCCGTGACCAACGCGGGCGGCACCACACTCGTTACCAATGCCGGCTCGAACGGCAAGTTTCTCGCCGTGCTCGACCTCGACATCGGCAAGGGCAAGGTCAGCAATGTGCGCTACCGGCTGCTGCCGATATTTTCGGAATTGCTGAAGCCCGATCCGACGATGCAGGCGCTGATCGACAAGATTCGCGAGCCGCATGCGGCTGCGCTGAACGAGAAGATCGCGTCCGCCGACCGCCTGCTCTACCGCCGCGGCAATTTCAGCGGCACCATGGATCAACTGATCTGCGACGCGCTGCTCGGCGAATTGAACGCCGAGATCGCGCTGTCGCCCGGTTTTCGTTGGGGCACCACCGCACTGGCGGGCCAGCCGCTGACGATGGAAGACGTGCTGGCGCAGACCGCCGTCACCTATCCGGAGACCTATGTCCAGACCATGACCGGCGGCCAGATCAAGGACGTGCTGGAAGACATCTGCGACAATCTCTTCAACACCGACCCCTATTATCAGCAGGGCGGCGACATGGTCCGTGTCGGCGGGCTCGCCTACGCCTGCATGCCGACTGAAGCCATGGGAAAGCGGATTTCCGAACTCAAGCTCGACAACGGCCGCGCGCTCGGGGCCCGCAAGAGCTACAGGGTGGCGGGCTGGGCCTCCGTCAACGAGCAGACCGGCGCGCCGATCTGGGATGTCGTCGCCAGGCATCTGAGGTCGGGCAAGCCGCCCAACCGCGCGCCGCCGGGCGTCACGCTGAAAGGCGTTGAAGGCAATCCGGGCATTGCGGGGCAGGGATGACAGGTCTTTCGATCATCATTCGCACAGTCGCCGCGGCGCTCCTGATCGCCGCCGCCGCGCCCGATGCCCACGCCCAGCAGGCGCCGCTGCAGGACAAGCCGTTCGCCGAGCACAAAATCGTGCTGCAGCTCTCCGATAACGACTCGCGAAAGCAGGGCCTCGTGCTCAGCGTCGCCAGCAATCTGATGAAGCATTACGACCCTGATAAGGTCGCGATCGAGGTCGTGGCGTTCGGTCCCGGCATCGACCTGCTGCGGCCGGAAAATGCCAACCGCAAGATGGTCGAGAGCCTGGTCGCGCAGGGCGCGCGCTTCGACATCTGCCTCAACACCGTCGACACGCTCGAACGCGAGCACGGCAAGCGACCGGAATTCATCGCCGCGGCGACGCCCGTGCAGGTCGGCGTCGCGCAGATACTGTTTCTGACGGAGAATGGGTATACCTTGGTGCGGCCGTGACGTCATTGCGAGGGAGCAGACCGCAATGCCCCTCACCGTCATTGCGAGCGAAGCGAAGCAATCCATCTATCTTTGCGTGCGGCCACGGATTGCTTCGTCGCAAACGCTCCTCGCAATGACGTGAAAACCAAGGCTGGCGCGACACCCGGCCATGATATGATAAAGTCGAGAAGCAACATACGGCATCGACCATGATCTTTCGTCAACTGTTCGACAGCGTCTCCGGCACCTACAGCTATCTGCTGGCGAGCCGCGCCGGCGGCGAGGCGCTGATCCTTGATCCCGTGCTGGAAAAGGCCGACCGCTACTGCCAGCTGCTGCGCGAACTCGACCTGCGGCTGGTAAAGGCGGTCGACACCCATCTGCACGCCGACCACGTCACGGGCCTCGGTGAGCTGCGCGACCGCACCCAGTGCATCACCATCATGGGCGAGCAGAGCAAGGCCGACGTGGTGTCGATGCGGGTGTCCGACGGCGACAAGGTGACGATCGAGGGGCTGAGCTTGGATGTCATGTATACGCCCGGCCACACCGACGATTCCTATAGTTATTTGATGGGCGACCGCGTCTTCACCGGCGACACGCTGTTGATCCGCGGCACCGGCCGCACCGATTTCCAGAACGGCTCTTCCCGTGCCCAGTATGAATCGATCTTCAACCGGCTGCTGAAATTGCCGGAAGAAACGCTCGTTTTCCCCGCGCACGACTACAAGGGCGATACGGTTTCCACCATCGGCGAGGAGAAGCGCTACAATCCGCGGCTGCAGGTGCGCTCGGTCGACGAATATATCGAGTTGATGGCCAACCTGAAGCTGCCCAATCCGAAGATGATGGATGTCGCCGTACCCGCCAACATGCATGTCGGCCTGCATCAGGAGGAGCTTGCCAAGCAGGGGCTCGCGCTCTCGGCCCGCGACGCGATCAGCAGTCTCGGCCGGCCCGACATTCTGCTGGTCGATTTGCGCGAGACCAGCGAGCGCGCCAAGCACGGCACGATCTCGGGCGCCCTGCATGCGCCCTATCCCGGTATCGCCGAGAGCCTCAAGCCCGGCGGCATGCTGCGCGAAGTCGCCGCCGCCACCGGTCGCCGCGTCGTGTTCTTCTGCGCCTTCGGCGAACGCTCGGCAATGGCGGTGGCCGCGGCCAAGAACGCGGGGCTGGCCAACACCGCGCATATCGAGGGCGGTATCGACGCGTGGAAGAAGCTCGGCGGCCCAGTGGTGCACGAGTAGTAGCTCGTAGCCCGGATGGAGCGAACCGCAATCCGGGAATCATACTGCGGCATCCCGGATTTCGCGGAGCCTGTCATCGGGCGCGCATTCGCGCGACCCGTTGGCTCCATCCGGACTACGAACTTACTTTCCCACCCGCTTCAACTCCTCCGTCAGCGCGTCCAGCGCAGCCGCCAGCATCACGCCGCCGCACTCGGTCAGCCGCTCCGGAATTACGATGCGTTTTTCCGGCGGATAGAAGCGCTGCAGCGCAGGATGGACCAGAAACGCTTGGCCGTCGTCGCGCGCATAATTGCCGGCCTGCGAAACCACGATGAAGTCGGGCCTCAAATTCACGATCGCCTCGAGCGACGCAAAGCCGCCGAAGCTAAAGCCGAGATCGCCGGCCGCGCTGCGCAGTCCGACTTCGCTCAGCAGCGAGCCGACAAAACTGTCGCTGCCAGCGACCCAGCCGCGCCGGGACAGCGGCAGCACGCGATAGTGGCGCTCGGCGGCGGCGCGGCGGGCGCGCGCCAGCGCGGCGTCGAGCCGCGCGATTTCGGCGTCCGCACGATCAGGATGTCCGGTCATATCGCCGACCTCGCGGATCTGCGCGCGAGCTTCGTCGAGATTTCGCGGCACGGCGAGCTCGGCGAGATGAAGGCCCTTCGCCTTCAACAGCTCCCGCGTCGAGCGCTTGTCGAACGCACTGGCCAGGACCAGGTCCGGCTTGAGCAAGAGCACGTCCTCGGCCGCGCCTGATAACACCGGATAGCGGCTGATGTCGCCTGCCTGCGAT
This sequence comes from Bradyrhizobium australiense, assembly GCF_013114825.1. Lineage (GTDB taxonomy): Bacteria > Pseudomonadota > Alphaproteobacteria > Rhizobiales > Xanthobacteraceae > Bradyrhizobium > Bradyrhizobium australiense. Next base: position 35,892 of record NZ_JAAVLX010000014.1, read on the forward strand.
TGCCAGCCGTCGCGCGCGAAGCGGCTGAGGCCCAAAATCTGCTCGGGGTCGGCCAGCGTCAGCAGCAACTGATCGCTGCAGACATTCATCGACACCATACGCGGAGGGCTGGCCGCGAATGCCGCGCCGCCTGACACCGCCAACGCGGCGATCGCGACAAGAACGCCGAACCGCATCAGATATCCGCCCAGGGCACGATGACAGCCTCGCACTGATATTCCGCGCGGTAGGCCGAGATCCGAAACACGTCAGCCATCACCTGTTCGGACAACGCCACCGCCGGCGCGCCCTGCGACACCAGGCGCCCTTCGCGCAGCACCAGCATGTGATCGGCAAACCGCGCCGCGAGACCGAGATCATGCGTCACCACGATCACCAGCACACCCGTGTCGGCGGTCGCGCGCAAACTCTGCATCACGTCGATCTGGTGCCGCGGGTCGAGCGAGGCGGTCGGCTCGTCGGCCAGGATGACGGGTGCCTCCACCGCCAGCGCGCGCGCCAGAGCGACGCGGCTGCGCTCGCCGCCGGACAATTCGGTGACGCGGCGGTGGCTGAATTCCATCACATCGACCGCTTGCATCGCGCGTAGTACAGCCTCGGCGTCCCTGGGCGACAGCCGCGCCGGATCAGTTGCGCCATGCGGATAGCGGCCGAGCGCCACGATATCGCGCGCCGGCAGCGGCCAATGTACGACATGCCCCTGCGGCAGGTAGCCAAAACGTTTTGCGCGTTCGTGCAGCGGCAGCGAAGCCAGCGAATCGCCACCGATCTCGATCTCGCCTTCGGACGGGATCAATCCAGCCAGCGCTCGCAACAAAGTCGTCTTGCCCGCGCCGTTCGGTCCAACCAGCGCTACCAGATGTCCAGCCGACAGCGCCAGCGAAACGTCCCTCAGCACGACACGGCCGGCGAGCCGCACGCCGAGCCCCGTTGCGGTCAGCAGCGCTGCCTCGCTCATGCGACGCCTCCGCCGAGCGCGCGGCGCTCGCGCATGATCAGATAGAGGAAGAACGGCACGCCGATGATCGAGGTCAGCACGCCGACCTTGATGTCCGATGTCGAGGGAATGATGCGCACCGCGATATCGGCGGCCAGCAATAGCGCCGAGCCAGCGAGCGCGCTCGGCACCAATAGCCGGCCCGGATCATGCCCGATCAGCGGCCGCATCAGATGCGGCGCAACGAGGCCGATGAAGCCGATGGTGCCGGTAACCGCGACCGCGCCGCCGACGCCGAGCGCGACGCCTGAAATCACGAACAGCCGCAACCGCCCGACATCGACGCCGAGGCTCTGCGCGGTTTCCTCGCCGAGACTCAGCGCCCGAAACGCATGGCGCTGGCTGAGCAGCATGAGCGCGCCCGCAATGATGAAGGGAAACGCCAGCACCACATGCTGAAAGCTGCGGTCCTCCAGCGAGCCGAGCAGCCAGAATGCGATCTCCAGCACCACGAAGGGATTGCTGGAGAGGTTCATCACCAGCGCGGTGGCAGCGCCCGCAAAGCTCGAAATCGCCAGTCCCGACAGAATGAGGATCAACAAACCCGCATTGCGGCCGGCGATCGAGAGCAGCGCGAACACCGAAGCGAACGCCGCAACGATCGCCGCGACCGGCAGCGCATAGGAGCGCACGTCGGCCAGGCCGAGCGCGATCACCAGCACCGCGCCGAACGCCGCCGATTGCGGCGCGCCGAACAGCGAGGGCGAGGCCAGCGGATTGCGGAGCAAACCCTGCAGCGACGCGCCCGACAGCCCGAGAATGGCGCCGATCGCCAGCGCCAGCAGCGTCCGCGGCAGGCGGATTTCGCGCACGATCACCTGTGATACCTCGCTGCCGCCGCCGAGCAGCGCTTCCGCCACCGCAAGCGGAGACAGCCGCACCGGCCCGATGCCGAGCGAGATCAGCATCAAGAGCACAACGAGGGCGGCAAGCGCCGCGCTCGCGCCGATCCGGCGGCGCGCGGCTTCCTCGTTGCTCAGGGTTGCGGCCTCAACACTCATCGATCGTCCCAACCTCACTGCGCCATAAGCCCCTCATGGTGAGGAGCGCGAAGCGCGTCTCGAACCATGCGGCCCGTCTGTGGCCTACATCCTTCGAGACGCCGCTACGCGGCTCTTCAGGACGAGGGATTGAGAGGCTATGATGCAGTAGAGCTAAAGCAGTTTTGCCCGCCCCGGTACAGGCGGCGGGGCAGGCATGCTCCTGCGGCAAAAATAGCGCACTCGTCCAGTGAGGACCGCCGGACGCCCAGGGGCGGATTGACTCGGACTTTGACAAAATTCTACCATAGTTCCCGACGGTTCCCGTTTGGGGATCAAAAGGGAATGCGGTGCGGGGAAATCCCCCAATTCCGCGGCTGCCCCCGCAACTGTAAGCGGCGAATCCTTCGTCATAAGCCACTGGGCATCTCGGTCCTGGGAAGGCGACGATGGGGTAACGACCCGCGAGCCAGGAGACCTGCCGTCAGCCGTGGTCACACGCGAAGATGTCGGTCGGGGAGTACAGACATTAGCTTCACCTGAGCTGCTGAAAGCACATGGTGAGACTTGGTTCGCTGTGACGTGCCACTGACGTCATACCGAGGTCTGAACCATGCCTTCCACCATCACAGCCACGCGGCGCCGCGTCTGGCTTGCTTCCAGCTTTCTCATACCGATTGTATCGCTCGGCATCTCCGGCGCGGAGGCGCAGACGCCGGCGTCCGAACAGTTGCCGCCGATCGAGGTCACCTCGCCCGGAGACCAGAACAGGACGCGCGCCAAACTGACCTACGATGAAGCATCGACCTCGCGCCGCGTCGTGCCGGCGGCTGCGCCGTCGACCGGCGCGCAACCTGCGGCGGGCACCGGCTCGAACGTCGCATCGCAAACCGTTTCGCAAGGTGCGGGCGGAACTGGCGGCCGGCAATTCTCCGGCATCGTTGGCGCATCGGCGACCGTGATCACGGCTGAGGATATCGCGCACTCGCCGGCGCAAACCGTGCAGGAGATCATCGCGCAAACCCCGGGCGTGCAACTCACCAACCTGTACGGCGGCGTGAACGGCGCCGGGACCACGGTCGACGTGCGCGGGTTCGGCGCGTTCGCCACCAATAACACGCTCGTTCTTATCAACGGCCGCCGGCTCAACGACATCGACAAGGCCGGCGTCGATCTTTCAACCATCCCGCTCAATTCAATTGAACGCATCGAGATCACCAGGGGCAACAGCGGCGCAGTGCTTTACGGCGACAACGCAGTCGGCGGCGTCGTCAACATCGTCACCAAGACCGGCGTCGGCGGTCCGCCGGTCTCGATCCGCGGCGAAGCCGGAGTTGGGTCCTTCAACCAGCGCATGGCCTCTGTTTCGACCGCGTTGAACTCGGGTCCATGGTCAGCCTCGTTCTATGGCAACGGCGTCAAGTCCGATGGATATCGGGTGAACAACGCGCTCGATCAGCGCAACGGCATCGGAAACATCAATTACACCACCCCTGGCCTCACCGCGTTCCTGACCTTATCGGGCGACGACCAAAAGCTGGGCCTCCCCGGCGGCCGTTTCGTTCAGCCTTCCATCGGACTCGACGAACTGGCTACTGACCGCAGAGGCACCGGCACGCCCTTCGATTATGCCAACAAGCAGGGCGCTAACGCCACGGCGGGCTTCACCAAATCGCTTTGGAACGGCGCTGAGTTCATCGTCGATGGCGGCGTACGGGACAAAAAGCAGCAGTTAGGATTCTTTGGCACGAACCCGGGCTCCAGTTTCGCATCCACTTACGTCGATGCGAATTTGCTGACTTGGTCGATAACGCCGCGGCTGAGCGTCAAGAATACGATATTCGGTATTCCGTCGTCGATTCTGACCGGAATCGATTATTACGATGCCACCTTCCACCAAGATCGCGGCGCATTAAAAGGCCTCACGCCGTTTCACAGGTACGATCTGGCGCAGCAGACGCTGGCCGGCTACTGGCAACAATCAATCGGCCTGTTGCCGACGACCGACTTCTCCTATGGAGCCAGGGTTCAAAACACTAACCTGACCGCGCGCGACCGCTTTGATGGGACGGCTCCATTCGCGTTCGGCACCGAGGCCCTTCCGCTCGACAGCAACGAGACGCAGTACGCGCTGCATGTCGGTCTCGAGCACCGCTTCAACAATGTTTTCGCGGTGTTTGGTCGTGCCGCTCGCGCATTCCGCACTCCTGACGTCGACGAGCGAGTTTCCTCCGGCCCCTCGTTCGATCCCGTCTCCTTCGCCGCGATTCCGGGCGAATTCAAACTAAAGACCCAGACCTCGCACGACATCGAGGGCGGATTCCGCATCAAGAGCGGCGGCTTCCAGATGCAATCGAGCATCTACAACATGGACCTCGAAAACGAGATCCATTTCAATCCCGTCCTGTTCTACAACGTCAACCTCGATCCGACTCGCCGCTATGGCAGCGAAACAAGTGCTTCGCTGCGCGTCAGCGACAGCGTGCTGCTGCGGGGCGGTGTGGCCTACACCCGTGCCGTGTTTCGCGAGGGTGCGTTCGCGGGCAATGACGTGCCGCTGGTGTCGCGCTACACCGCCAGCGGCGGCGTGACCTGGAACATCTGGGAGAACTATCTGGTGTTCGACGCCACGGTGCGGGCCTGGAGCGAACGCGTCATGGACAACGATCAGGCCAACACTCAGCGCCGCATTCCGGCCGACGCGACGGTCGATTTCAAGCTAAGCGGCGCCTATGAGCACTTCTTCTGGTCGCTCAGCGTGAACAATGTGCTCAATGCGCTGTACTATGACTACGCCGTTGCCAGCACGTTCACGCCGGGCCGCTTCGCGGCCTATCCGCTCCCCGGCCGCACTTTCATGGTGAAGGCCGGCGCGACGTTCTGACCGACATAGCCGGTTCGGCTTTCCTGCCGGACCGGCTCGACGCGCCGTGTTCCCGCCAACCTTCACAGGCAGATTCTGTCAGAAACCGCGCCATTTTCGACCGAAAATAACGCCCTCTGCGAGCCGATCCGTGGTAAATGGGCCACAGACCGCTCGACGATATCAGTCGTGATTTCAGAGGTATGACATGAACGATGAGCCGAAGAGCGCGGCCGAGCTGAAGGAAATGAGGCTCAACCGCAAACGCGCCCAGGAAGTCGACGGCATCAAGGCGATGGCCGAGATCGCGGCTGCCGATATCGCGATCCGCCAGCGGACCGAGAAGCTACGCGCAATGCGTCTGGCAAAGGAAGCGGCCGACCGCGCAAATCCGCCGGAGTCGAAGGTCAAGGGCAAGACCAAAGCCAGGATTGCGAAGAGAGGCTGACCTGAAATGACGAAAGAGGATCGCGATCGCGCCCAGGCGCGCTTCGACAAGGCGGCCAAGGCAGTTCAGGATGCAAAGTCCGGCAAGGCCGAACGCGACGCAGCAGCTAAAGCCGTGCTCGACAATATGGCGAAGCTGAAGGCATTGCGGCTCGCGCGCGAAGCAACCGAGCCGCAACGTGCGCCCGCCGCAAAGGCCGCAAAGAAGGTGCGCAGCAGCACGAAGCGGCCCGACGAGAAGCCGGTGGCGCTGTCGGAGTGGCTGGCGAGCCAGCAGAACGGCGGACGGCGAACCTGAGATCGGCCGATTGAGCTCAAAGATCCGGCATTACGCCGGCCCCGGCCAATCGATCATCGATCGCGTCTTGTTCTCAGCGTCATAGACCTGCACCTGAAGCATCTGGAAGCGGTTCTTCAACGCCATGCCCGCTTCCTCAGCCGCCTCGACCGTATCGTGATGCGACTTGAAGTGGCCATCCACGACCAGCGAGTAACCGGTGCTCGGCGCCTTGTCGGCGCGGAGTATCTTGCGCTGTTGCGGTTCATCGAGCGCAATGCGGGGCTTCTTCATACTGGCTCCATGTGATGCCCTTCGAGCTGAAGCTGCAAAAAGGGCGGGAAGAATCGTTGGACCGGCGCTAGGATGCTATCCGGACGCGGTCAGATTGAGGTCATGCCGTTACCCTGAGTCGGCATGCAGCGCAAACGCCGATTGATCCGGCGAAGAGGCATCACATTGGTGAAATCATATGGGCGGAACAGGTAGGAAGAACAGCGGGCCTCCGAAACAAGGCGATGACAAACCGAAGAAGCCGCCGCGCAGGCGGGTTGAGGAGGAGGAAGACTACGAGGATGGTGACATCGCCACGCCGAAGCGGGACCGCCATGGCCCTGATGATGAGCCGTTGTGAGGTAACCGTGAGGTGACCAGACCGGCGCGTCACTCACTGTCGTCATCGCCCGGCTTGACCGCCGGCCAACCTGTCAGTGATGTGTCCGAACAGGTGTCTGCCATGTCTCCGGGCTAAGCACTTCGCAGGCGATGACGAGCTGTGTCGGTAGAAATCTTCGTTCTCAATCACCCGAATACTGCCGGGATCCAGCAGATGCGCGCCAAAGCCGCCGCGTGCGAGCTTGCTTGCTGATTGCGGCGAAGCCAGCAGCAATGCGGCCGTCATCGCCAGCGGCACGGCACTCATCCAGTCCGATTGCACCGGCGTGAGTTCTTCGCTGCTGCCGGCATAAGGCCCGCGCGCTGCAGCGAGATGCAAGCATTGCCTCGCAATGTCGCGCCGCGTGCCGCGCGCCGCACATCCGAGCAACGCCTGCATTGCCAGATGCGTGAGCACGCCCTCGCGGCCATCGGGCACCGGAGCCGGCGTCTTGCCCAACGAGATCCGAAGCAAGGCCCGACCAGATCGACACCGGAGCGATAGGCATTCATCGGCTCGACCAGCCACGGATTGCAATCAATCAGCAATGGCGCGGAATCGACGTCAGGCATGATGTAGTCAACCGACAGCGTGCCTTGCCAATCGAACGCCTGGCCGATCCGTTCGACATAAGCGCGAAGGACCGGCCGGCTCACACTCCGCTTGATCGCCTCGGCGCCGCCGACGCCCGCTGCAAGCTATCGACAGGAATGAAAGCCGCATCCGGCCGCGCAGAACACCGATTGCGCCTTCTCAGTGGTGCCTGCGACGAAATCTTGTACCAGCACCTCACTGGTAAGCGCATCGCTGTGGTTTGATCATGCAGCGCGCGCATCAGACCGTCCGCGCTGCGCACGAATCAGATGCCGCGGCTTGCGGTGCCGACAGAGGTTTTCACAACGGCCCGGAAGCGAACCGCGTCGCGCACGCCTTCCGCGGATTTCACGAAGCGCGTCGGCGGCTGCGGCAATCCCAAGCGGTCGAGCAGCCGGCTGAAACCGGCCTTGCTGTGCGCTTGCCGATAGCTCTCGAAGCTCGGCAGCGCGATCCCGGCGCGGCCTTCGATATGTTGCCCAACCCGCGCAAACAAGAATCCTGCTCATGCGCGCCAGCAGCACATCGAATTTCCTGCTGGCCAGTCGCTGCTCGATGAAGGCCAGATAACCGGCGGGGTCGTCCCGCAGTCCAGGGCAGCGATGAAATTTGCGGACGAACCGCGAGAACCGCGACAGGCACCAGGGCGAGGGATCGCAGACCTCGACGTGATGACCCGAAAGACCGAGAATCGTAATGGCCTCCCGGGCCGAGGTCGGAGACGAGCACCCGGAGCGGTTTTAAAGGATCAGGCATGCCGGATCGTTGCCGTGCCCCGCGCCTTTGTCTCCCGATTTAATGGCGCCATTCGTGCGCCCCTGCCCTCCGCCGGGGCAGCCATGCAGCGGCATTCATGGACAAATAACGGCTGGACTATATTTTCGCCGGGCCGTTATTTATACAGGGATCTGAGCTGATATGGTCGACATTCTGGCCGCACCGCAACAAGCCAAAGCGGACACTTCGCTGCGCACGCTTGCTGCGATTTCAGTCGCCCATTGGGTCAGTCATTTCCATCTCTTCGTGCTGCCGATGCTGTTTCCGTTCCTGAAGGAGCAGTTGGGCGTCGGCTATATCGAGCTCGGCTTCGCGCTCACCGTGTTCGGCGTCGTCTCCGGCCTGACACAGGCCCCGATCGGCTATCTCGCCGACCATATCGGCGCGCGAAAAGTGCTGCTGATCGGCCTCACCGTCGGCGGGCTCGCGCTGATCATGCTCGGCCTGCATCTGAGCTACGTTTCGCTGATCGTCAGCGCCGCTCTGCTTGGCCTTGCCAACAGCGTTTATCACCCCTGCGACTATGCGATCTTGTCGACGCATATGGATGAAGCGCGGATGGGCCGCGCGTTTTCGGTCCATACCTTTGCAGGCTTCCTTGGCGGCGCAGTGGCGCCGGCGATCATGGCGGCATTGGTGGCGACCGTCGGCGGGCTGGGCGCGTTGATCGCGGCCGGCGCGGTCGGCCCGGCGGTGGCGCTGCTGTTGATCGCGGTCAGAATTCCCGATGCGAGCTCGGCCGATCGCAAGGCCGACGACTCTACAGCGCCGCAGCAGAGCATCGTGACTCCCGCCATCATCGTACTGACGATCTTTTTCATGCTGCTCGGCCTGTCCAATGCCGGCATCAGCAATTTCGGCGTGGTGGCGCTGATCAGCGGTTATGGCGTGACGTTTTCGGCGGCCAACATCGCGCTGACCGCCTATCTCGGCGCCAGCGCCGCCGGCGTGCTGGCCGGCGGCTATCTCGCCGATCGCACCAAGCGCCACGGCAATGTCGCAGCCGCCTGCTTTGCGATCAACGCCGTCATCATAACGGTCATTGCAACGATCAATTTGCCGTCGGTGCTGCTGATCGCCGCAATGGGACTGGCCGGGTTCCTCGGCGGCGCCATCGCTCCCTCGCGCGACATGCTGGTCCGCAATGCAGCCCCGGCGGGCGCTGCGGGCCGCGCTTTTGGCATCGTCTCCACCGGCTTCAATTTCAGCGGCATTCTCTCTCCTCTGTTGTTCGGCTGGATCATGGACCAGAGCCTGCCGCATTGGGTGTTCGGCGCGTCCGTGGCCTTTATGGTGCTGACGGTCCTGCTGGCGCTGGTGACCGACCGCAAGCCTGCGGAACCCGTCACAACGTAACGGAGTCGGCGATGCATTCCTGAGCCTCATCCCCGGCGGTTGACAGCGTCTGATGGCGCCGGATGATGCGTCAACAAAAACCAGATACCGGGATGGAAGCCATGACCTCGACCCCCGACCTCGTGATCCGCGGCGGCACCATTGCCGATGGCAAGGGTGGCGAATTGTTCGAAGCCGATGTTGCGATCACGGGCGGCCGCATCACCGAAGTCGGCAAGGTTGCCGCGAAGGGCAAGGAAGAAATCGACGCCCGGGGCAAACTGGTCACGCCGGGCTTTGTCGACATCCACACCCATTATGACGGCCAGGTCACCTGGAGCCAGGACATCACGCCCTCCTCGCAGAACGGCGTCACGTCAGCGATCATGGGCAATTGCGGCGTCGGTTTCGCGCCATGCCGTCCGGCCGACCATGTCCGGTTGATCCAACTGATGGAAGGCGTCGAGGATATCCCCGAGCCGGTGCTGAGCGCCGGCATTCCATGGGCCTGGGAGAGCTTTCCGGACTACATGGAGTGGCTGTCGAAGAGAAGCTTCGACATGGATATCGGCGCGCAACTGCCGCACGCGGCCTTGCGCGTCTATGTGATGGGCGAGCGCGGCGCGCGCCGCGATCCGTCGACGCCGGAGGACAACAGGGCGATGGCGGCCTTGGCTGCTGATGCCGTGCGCGCCGGCGCGCTCGGCTTCTCGACCTCGCGCACGCTGAACCATCGCACCTCGACCGGCGATTTCACGCCGACCTTGAAAGCCGGCGAGGACGAGTTGACCGCCATCGCGGCGGCGATGCATGCGCAGGGCCGCAGCGTGTTGCAATTCGTGCTCGATCTCTCCACCATCGACGAAGACCTGCCAATGATGCTGCGGGTCGCCGAGAACACCAAAATCCCGGTGTCGTTCTCGATCACCCAGAACGACAAGGCGCCGCAGCGTTGGCGCCAGACGCTCGACACCATCAGAGAGGCCTCAGTGCGCGGCCTGTCGGTTACGGCGCAGATCGCCGCCCGCCCAGTCGGACTGATGCTCGGGCTGGAATTGTCGCGCAACCCGTTCCAAACACATCCAAGCTACCAGGCGATCGCGCATTTGCCGCTCACTGAACGCCTTGCCCGCCTGCGTCAGTCGGACGTGCGCAAAGCGATCCTGAGCGAGCACGCGACCGCGACCGACGACCCGCTGTTCTTCCGGCCGAACTACGACAAGATGTACCTGCTCGGTAATCCCCCTGACTACGAGCAGCCGCCGGAAAATACGCTGGGCGCGCAAGCGAAGCGCCAAGGCCGGCAGCCGGAAGAACTCGCCTATGATGCGATGCTGACGGACGAAGGCCGCGGCATGCTCTATGTGCCGTTCCTCAATTATGCCGACGGCAATCTCGATGCGACACGTGAGATGCTGCGCGATCCCAATGCAGTGCCGGGGCTCTCCGACGGCGGCGCGCATTGCGGCATCATCTGCGACGCCAGCTTCCCGACCTATCTCCTGACGCACTGGACGCGCGACCGCACCCGCGGCGAGAAACTGTCGATCCCGTTCGTGGTATCAGCGCAGTCGCGCAAGACCGCGCTCTCGGTCGGCCTCTACGACCGCGGCGTGATCGCGCCCGGCTTCAAGGCCGACGTCAACGTGATCGACTACGACCGCCTGCATCTGCATCCGCCGAAGGTGCATTACGACCTGCCGGTCGGCGGCCGCCGCCTGATGCAGCAGGTCGACGGCTACGACGCCACCATTGTGTCAGGCGTCATCACGCAGCGCGCCGGCAAAGCCACCGGCGCCCGCCCGGGCAAGCTGGTGCGCGGCGCGCAAGGAAGTAAGCCGCAGTTCGACGCGGCCGCGAGTTAGGACGGAACTGCTTCAATATACGTGGTGTCGTCCCTGCGAACGCAGGGACCCATACGCTGCGGCCGATCGTTCATGGCGAAGTGGCAGACGCCTCGCTTAGGCAATCAGCATTCGTGGTTATGGGTCCCTGCGTTCGCAGGGACGACGGATGATTCGTTGTTGCCTCACGCGAACTTCGGCTGTGCCGCTGCTTGCGCCATCAGCCTTGCGCGTTCCGTGTTCGGCCACAGCAGCAGCAGTCCGAGCAACCCCGACGCCGCCATGATCACGGCGTTGATGGTGAAACCGGTCATGTAGCCGTCGAGCGGCACCGCCGCATTCTGGATCACGACGCCCATGACCGAGGGCGCAATCATCCCCGCCAGCGTATAGATTGCGCCATAGATGGCGAGCACGGCGCCGCGCTGCTGCACCGGCGTGAATTCGCCGAGCATCGGCGGGCAGACCACATAGATCGAGCCGCAGAGCCCGGAGCCAACCACCAGGAACGCGATCTGCAGCCCCGCGCCGTTGACATGCGGCAACACGGCAAGAATCAGCCCACCGACGATCAGCGGCACCGAGCCGAGCACGCCGCGCGCACCGCGTGTCGTATAGCCCCGCGTCAGCATCACCTGCGAAATCCAGCCCGTCAGCAGCACGACCGTCGCGCCGAACACCCAGGGCAGCACCGAAATCCAGCCCGCATCCTTTTGCGAGAAGCCCAGCCCCTTGACGATGAACGGCGTGAACCAGGTCAAGCCGAGCGACAGCGCCCAATAGGCGCCAAAGGTCGCCGCGCAGCAGCCGATGAATGTCCGCGAGGTCAGGAGCTGAAGATAGGGAACGCGCGGGTCGGCCGCCGCCATTTCGACCGTGTGCACCAGCGGCCCTTCTTTGCCCATCACCAGCCACGCTGCCGTCCACATCAGGCCGACCACGCCGAGCGCGCCGAAGGCGTAGTGCCAGCTATGATTGACAATGATCCAGTTCAGCGCCGGCACCGCGAGGATTACGCCGAAAGCCGAACCCTGCGAGAGAATGGCGGTCGGCAGCGTCCGCTTCTCGTCGGGAAACCATTTGTAGACCGCATGCGCCGCCACCGAAAACGCCGGCCCCTCGCCGGCGCCGAGGATGATGCGGCAGATCACCAGCGTTGTGAAGCCGACGGTGCCGACCATCGGAAACTGCGCCACCGACCAGATCACCGCCATCGCGAGCAGCACCCAGCGGGTATCGACGCGATTGACGATGAAACCGACGACGATGGCCGAGATGGAAAACAGGAAAAAGAACGAGGAGCCGAGAAAGCCGAACTGTTCCGGCGAGAGCTTCAGCTCATCCATGATCGGGGCACCGGCTAGGCCGACCACGATCTTGTCCGCAAAGTTCACCAGCATGAACAGAAACAGCAGGAAGGTGATTTTCCAGGCGCCCTTGGGCGTCGCCTTGGGCGTCGGTTGCGCGGTCATGGCTGGTTTCCCCGTCTTGGCTGGCTCTGTAGCATCGGCCGGTTCCAATGCTACAAGGGGGCTTGCAGGCAAGGCAACCGGGATTTTTCCGCAAATGCCCGCCGCGCAACTGCCGGCTGGTGCGGCAGGCGCGCACCACAACCGGATCACGATCGCGTCGCGGCGCGATTGAGGCCGTGATCGGGGACGTGCGCCCTGATATGTTGGATGCCATCACGTCGGGGGATTTTCATGGTCAGATCGGTCCATCGTCGCGCATGACCAAAGGCAATCCCAGCGTAACCGGCCCCGTGCTTCACGTAGCCGGCCTGACCAAGAGCTACCGCACCGCCGGCGAAGAGATCGCAGTGCTGCGCGGGGTGAACCTGACAGTCGCTGTCGGCGAGAGCGTCGCGCTCACCGGCGAATCCGGCAGCGGCAAGAGCACGCTGTTGCACCTGATCGCCGGTCTCGAGGCAGCCGATGGCGGCGAGATCAAGTTGGCGGATGCATCCGTCGCCGAACTCAGCGATGCCGACCGGGCGGAAATGCGCCGCGACCGGCTCGGCCTGGTGTTTCAGCAATTCAACCTGATCCCGAGCCTCACCGTGGAAGACAACCTCGGTTTCCAGTCACGCATCGCCGGCCGTCACGATGCGGCCTGGCACCACGAACTGGTGGAGCGGCTCGGGCTCGGCCGTTTCCTGAAACGCTATCCCGAGCAATTGTCCGGCGGCCAGCAACAACGCGTCGCGATCGGCCGGGCACTGGCGGTCAAGCCGTTATTGCTGCTCGCAGACGAGCCGACCGGCAATCTCGACGAGGATACCGCGGACGAGGTGCTGGCGCTCGCGCGCGATCTGGTGACGCGCAGCGGCTGCGGCTTTCTGATGGTGACGCACAGCACGCGGCTCGCCGCAACGCTCGACCGCCAGGTCAACCTCCATGCCGGGGTGATCGCGTGAAACGCGCGCTGTGGACACTGGCCGTGCTGCTCAGCCACTGGCGCCGGCATCCGACGCAGTTGGCGACCTTGCTGATCGGGTTGATCTCGGCGACCGCGCTATGGAGCGGCGTGCAGGCGCTCAATCAGCAGGCGCGCACCTCTTACGATCGCGCTGCCGCCACCTTTGGTGGCACTCGCACCGCCATGCTGGTCGCCCGCAACGGCGCGACCTTTCCGCAAAAACTCTTTGTCGAGTTACGCCGCGCCGGCTGGCCGGTCTCCCCGGTGCTGGAAGGCCGCATCCAGATCGAGGGACGATCGTTCCGGCTATTGGGTATCGAGCCGGTCACACTGCCCGCCGAAGTCGGCAATGCGCCGACAATCGGCAAAGCCAGCCTGCAATCCTTCATGACGCCGCCAGGCGAGATGCTGGTGGCGCCGGAAACGCTTTCCGACCTCAAGCTGGCCGAGGGCGCGCGCCCAGAAGGCGATGGCGGCGCGCCGCTGCCGCCGCTTCGCGTGCAGCCGAATCTGGTGCCTGGCGTCCTGGTCGTCGACATCGGCATTGCGCAAAGCCTATTGAAAATGCCCGATCAGCTCTCGCGCCTCCTGATCGGCAAGGCGACAGGCAAGCATCCGACGCTCGAAAGTGTTGTCGGCGACAAGCTTCGCCTGGTCGAATCGGATGCGGAAACCGATCTCGAACGCCTGACCGACAGTTTTCACCTGAACCTGACCGCATTCGGGCTGCTGTCGTTCTTTGTCGGCCTGTTCATCGTCAATTCCGCGATCGGGCTCGCCTTCGAACAGCGGCTGCCGACCTTGCGCACCTTGCGCGCCTGCGGCGTCTCAGCGCGGATGCTGAACGCCGTACTGGTGCTCGAATTGGTATCGCTCGCCCTGATCGCGGGGCTGATCGGACTCGTGTGCGGTTACTTCATCGCCGGAGCGCTGCTGCCTGACGTCGCGGCCTCGCTCCGCGGGCTCTATGGCGCGCAGATTCCGGGACACCTGACGCTCAAACCGCAATGGTGGATCGCGGGCATCGCCATCAGCATTCTTGGCGCGCTCGCTGCAGCCACCACGAGCCTGACCAAGGCGCTGCGGCTGCCGCTGCTCGCCACCGCCCAACCGTTTGCCTGGCAACAGGCGCAGCGGCGCTGGCTGACCTATCAGAGCGCACTGGCGCTCGCGGCGTTTGCCGCGGCTGGCGGCTTTTTGTGGTTTGGCGATTCTCTGATTTCGGGCTTTGCCGTGCTCGCTGCGTTGATGCTCGGCGCAGCGCTGATCCTGCCGATGTTTCTGGAACTCGTGCTGTCGTTTGGTCAGCGTCGTGCGCGAGCGCCGCTCGGCATCTGGTTCTGGGCCGATAGCCGCCAGCAATTGTCGGGATTGTCGCTCGCCCTGATGGCGCTGTTACTTGCGTTGGCGGTGAATGTCGGCGTGTCCACCATGGTCGAAAGTTTCTCCCGCACCTTCCTGGTCTGGCTCGATGGGCGGCTGGCGGCAGACGTTTATGTCAACGCCACCAACGACGCACAGGCACACGAGATCAAGGCGTGGCTGCGCGAACGGCCAGAGGTCAAGGCGATCTTGCCCGGCGGCCGCGCCGATACGCAACTGGCAGGCGCACCGCTCGAAGTGCTGGGCCTGCCCGATCACGCCACCTACCGCGAAAACTGGCCGCTGCTGCAATCGACTGAGGATGCCTGGCGGAGGCTGCGTCCGGGCGATGCGGCGCTCGTCAGCGAACAACTGGCGCGGCGGCTGCACCTCTCTGTCGGCACTCGCATCGAAGTGCCCGCGTCGGGCGGAAACTGGGCGCTCGACGTGGTCGGCATCTACGCCGATTACGGCAACCCCAAGGGCCAGATCGCGGTGAACTTCGCCGCGCTGACGCGGCGCTTTCCGGAAATCCCGCTGACGCGCATGGGATTGCGCGTCGACTCGCCAAAGATCCCGGCGCTGATTTCTGCCTTGCAGGAAAAATTTGGCCTCGACGACCGCAACATCGCCGATCAGGCGACGATGAAGGCGGAATCGACGCGGATCTTCAACCGCACTTTCTCGGTCACGGCGGCGCTGAACGCGTTCACGCTCGGGGTCGCCGGCGTTGCGCTGTTAACGAGCCTCTTGACGCTTGCCAACTCCCGCCTGCCGCAACTGGCCCCGTTATGGGCGATCGGCATCACACGGCGGCGGCTCGCGGCAATCGAACTCTTGAAGACGGTGTCGGTGGCGCTGATCACTACCATTTTTGCGCTTCCGCTGGGTCTGCTGGTCGCGTGGTGCCTGCTCGCGATCGTCAACGTCAAGGCGTTCGGCTGGCGGTTGCCGTTTCAAATCTTTCCGTTGCAACTGCTATGGCTTACCGGCGTCGCGATGGCGGCTGCGGTTGCGGCTTCCGCGCTCCCCGTCATCAGGCTGGCGCGCATGCAACCAGCCAGCCTGATCAGGATCTTCGCCAATGAACGGTAGCGGCCTCATTACCCGCCGCGGCTTCATCAGAGGCGCACTCCTCGCAGGTCTTGGTGGCAAGGCGCTCGCGCAGGGTTTTGCGGGTTTGAGCGAAGGCGCGGATGGATTTGCACCGGTCGTGCCGGGCAGAACGTTCGCATTTCCCGCCGACCACGGTCCGCATCCGGAGTTTCGAATCGAGTGGTGGTATGTGACGGCCAACCTCGCCGATGCGCGCGGCGTGGCCTACGGCGCGCAATGGACGCTGTTTCGCCAGGCGATCGCAGGGGGCGGGCCGCAGGAAGGTTGGGCCAACCAGCAGATCTGGATGGGCCATGCTGCCGTCACGCGCGAAGATACCCACCGCTTCAGCCAGACGTTCGCGCGCGGCGGCGTCGGCCAGGCTGGCGTTGAAGCCCAACCGTTTCACGCCTGGATCGATGCCTGGGAGATGCGCGCCCTCGATCAGGTGAATGACGACAATATCGCATCGTGCGAGCTGAAAGCATCGGGCACCGACTTCAGCTACACGCTACGCCTGGATGCGGATCGGCCGCTGGTGCTGCAGGGCGATGGCGGCTATAGCCGCAAATCGCTGCGCGAACAGGCCTCCTATTACTACAGCCAGCCACATTACGCGGCGACGGGCATCCTCACCGTTGACGACAGGCCCATCGACGTCACCGGCATGGCCTGGTTCGATCGTGAATGGAGCAGCCAGCCGCTGGCTCCGGATCAAAGCGGATGGGACTGGCTCTCGCTGCATTTCAACGCCGGCGACAAATTGATGCTGTACCGGATGCGCCAGACCGACGGCCAGCATTACAGCTCGGGCAAATGGATCGCGTCCGACGGCACCGCCGAGACGCTCGGCTCCGATGACATCGCCATGACCCCGCTCACCGTTACGGTGATCGAGGGACGGAAGGTCCCGACGGCATGGCGCATCGCGGTTGCGAAAATGGCGCTCGCGATCGAATGCCGGCCGCTCAATCCCAGGAGCTGGATGGGCACGAGCTTTCCGTATTGGGAAGGCCCGATCCGCTTTGCGGGCAGCCACACGGGGATGGGCTATCTGGAAATGACCGGCTATTAAGCCCGCGCAGGAAACAGGGGAGTTTCAGCGATGTATCATCTCACCGCGCTCGCCACCTTGCTGGCGGTCCTGGTCTACTTCTACTCGTCCATTCTGGTGTCGCGGGCGCGCGGCAAATTCGGCGTCAAGCTGCCGGCGATTTCGGGCAATCCCGATTTCGAGCGCGTGTATCGCGCGCAGATGAACACACTGGAATGGCTGCCGATATTCCTGCCGTCGCTATGGCTGTTCGCGATCTATATCAGCGACGGCATCGCCGCTGCGCTCGGGCTGGTCTGGGCCGTCGGCCGCATTCTTTATATATTTGGCTACGCGAAGTCGGTCCCACAACGCAGCCCCGGATTTGCGACTCAGGCGCTGGCGACGATCGCGCTGTGGATCGGCGCATTCGGCGCGATCGTGTGGCGGTTGGCGCAGGGGTAATATCCACGCAGTTCCATCCCCACGTCGTCCCGGGCAAGCGAAGCGCGACCCGGGACCCATAACCACCGATGGTAATTGTCGCGCGACGCTGAGGCCACCGCCCGGTGTAACCAACAACCGCCTGTGGTTATGGGTCCCTGCTTTCGCAGGGACGACGGAGACACCTACTTCACCAGCGGGCAGCCGGAATCCTTCGCCGCCGGGAACGCCTTGTCGCCGGGCACCACGGCGAGCTGCTTGTAGTAATCCCACGGCTTCTTGGACTCCGAGGGCTTCTTTACCTCGAACAGATAGAGGTCGTGCACCATGCGGCCATTTTCCAGCACCTTGCCACCCTGCGCGAAGTCATCGTCCACCGGAAGCTCCTTCAGCTTTTTCGCCACCGCCTCGGTGTCCTTTGTGCCGGCGGCCTTGACCGCCTTGAGGTATTGCAGCGTTGCCGAATAGGTGCCGGCCTGGATCATATTTGGCATCCGGCCGGTGCGCTTGAAAAAGCGTTCGGCGAGGTTGCGGCTCTTGGCGTCGCGGTCCCAATAGTAGCCTTCGGTCAGCACCAGGCCTTGCGCGGCTTCAAGCCCGAGGCCGTGCACTTCGGCGAGCGTCAGCAGCAGGCCGGCCAGCTTCTGGCCGCTTTTGACGATGCCGAATTCAGCGGCCTGCTTGATCGAATTGGTAGTGTCAAGACCGGCATTCGCGAGCCCGATGATCTTGGCCTTCGAGCTCTGCGCCTGCAGCAGGAACGACGAGAAGTCCGACGAATTGAGGGGAATGCGGACCGCGCCCAGCACCTTGCCGCCTTTCGCCTTGACGAAATCGCCGGTGTCCTTTTCCAGCGCGTAACCGAAGGCGTAGTCGGCGGTCATGAAGAACCAAGTGTCTCCGCCCGCTTCCACCAGCGAGCCGCCGGTGCCGAACGCCAGCGCGTGCGTATCGTAGGCCCAATGGAAGCCGTAAGGCTGGCAAGCGTCGCCAGTCAGGCGCGAGGTCGCCGCGCCCACAACGATATCGATCTTCTTCTTTTCCTTCGAAAGCTCGTGAATCGCGAGCGCGACCGAGGACGTCGTCAGTTCGGTGATCATGTCGACGCCTTCAACGTCATACCAGCGCCGCGCGATGGCTGCACCGAGATCCGGCTTGTTCTGATGGTCGGCGGAGACGATTTCGATCTTGTGGCCCAGCACTTCGCCGCCGAAATCCTCGATCGCCATCTTGGCCGCCTCGAACGACCATTTGCCGCCGTAATCGGCGTAGACCCCGGACTGATCGTTCAGAATACCGATCTTGACGCCCTGCGCCAATGCCGGCGCGGCGAGCAAGAGACCACCCACCGCAACGGCGGCTAACAATCCCGACTTCATTTTTTTCTCCCGGAATTTTTTGTCAGAGGAACCTGGCAACACTATTCAATAACCCCGCACCTGCCCATCCATTTCGAATCAGCCAAAAGTATGGGGAACCCTTGAAGGCGAGGCGCGCGCCAACGCTTCACCCGTCATTCCCCAGTGCGCAGTTGCGCACCTGTGGGCGCGCGAAGCGCGAGCTTTGATGTGCAATTGCACATCAGAGAAACCACTTCTCGACACGTGATGCGGCCCAATGGATCGGTTCGCGACTTCGTCGCGCCCCGGAATGACGGCAGGGCCAATTGTCCGATCCCGCTCACGCCGCGACCGGCTTCTTGCCTTTCCCATCGGCGAGATTCCGCACGATGACATAGAAGATCGGCGTGAAGACCAGGCCGAACAGCGTCACCCCCAGCATGCCGAAGAACACGGCGACGCCCACCGCCTGCCGCATCTCAGAGCCCGAGCCCGAGGAGATCACCAGCGGCAGCACGCCGAGGATGAAGGCGAACGACGTCATCAGGATCGGCCGCAACCGCAGCCGGCAGGCTTCGATCACCGCCTCCAGGCGCGACCGGCCTTCCAGCTCGATGTCGCGCGCGAACTCGACGATCAGAATGGCGTTCTTGGCCGCCAGCCCCACCAGCACCACGAAACCGATCTGGGTGAGAATGTTGACGTCCTGCCCCATGATGCGTACGCCGATGGTGGCCGCGAGCAGGCACATCGGCACGATCAGGATGACAGCGAATGGCAGGCTCCATGAGCCATATTGCGCGGCCAGCACCAGGAACACGAACAGCACGCAGATCGGAAACACGTAGAGGCCGGTGTTGCCGCCGGTGACCTGCTGATAGGACAGATCGGTCCATTCGAACGAGAAGCCGCTCGGCAGCGTGTCCTCGGCCACCTTCTTCATGGTGTTGATCGCGGTTGCCGAGCTGGTGCCCGGGAGCGTATCGCCCTGCAGTTCGGACGCGGGATAGAGATTGTAGCGCGCGACACGGTCGGGGCCGGAGATATCGCTGAAACTCACGACGCTGCCGAGCATCACCATGTCGCCGGCAGCGTTGCGCGTGCGCAGGCGTGCGAGATCGGACGTTTCTTTTCGGAACGGCAGATCAGCCTGCGCGGTGACGTGGTAGGTGCGACCGAACAGGTTGAAATCGTTGACATAGGACGAGCCGAAATAGGTCTGGATCGTATCGGTGATGTTGGCAATCGGCACGCCGAGCTTCTGCGCCTTGACGCGGTCGATGTCGACGAACAATTGCGGCGTGTTGGCGGCAAACGGCGAGAACACTTGCGTCAGGCCGGGCGCCTTGCGCGCGGCGCCGACCAGTTCGTCGGTCGCGGCCGCCAGCATTTCCGAGCCGCGGCCCTGGCGGTCCTGGATGCGCATCGTGAAGCCGCCGCCGGTGCCGATGCCGGGCACCGCAGGCGGCGGGATGACAATGATGAATGCGCCCTGGATGCTCGCCAGCCGCATGCGCAGATTGTTGGCAATCGCGCCTGCGGAAAGCCCCTTCTTGTGACGCTCTTCCGGATCTTCGAACACAGGGAATAACGCGGCTGCGTTGCTCGCCTGCGTTCGCGTTGCACCCGAGAAACCGGCAAATGCCGCGACGCGGATGATGCCGGGCGTATCAAGCGCAATCCGCTCGATCTCGCGGACCACTTCGGTGGTCCGCGCCAGCGAGGCGGCGCCCGGCAATTGCACGGAGACAATGACGTAACCGCGGTCCTGCGCCGGGATGAAGCCTTGCGGCGTCGTCATCAACAGCCAACCGGCGCTGCCGATCAGCGCCGCATAGAGCACCAGCATCACCACCGCGTGCCGGATCACGAAATCGGCAGCGCGGGCATAGCCATGCGCCAGCCGCTCGAAGCCGCGATTGAACACGCCGGTAAAGGTGTCCCAGCCGCGGGCGATGAAATTCCATCTCGCCGGCGGCCTTTTGTCTTCATGCGGCTGCAGGATGAGCGAGGCCAGAGCCGGCGACAGCGTCAGCGAGCAGAAGCAGGAAATCGCGGTCGCGACCGCGATGGTGACGGCAAACTGCTGGAAGAATTGCCCCGAGATGCCGCCCAGAAACGCGGTGGGCACGAACACCGCGCACAGCACCAGCGCGATCGACACCAGCGCGCTGCCGACTTCCTCCATCGTGCGGAGCGCGGCGTCGCGCCGGCTCATACCGTGCTCGAGATGGCGCTCGACGTTCTCGACCACCACGATGGCGTCGTCGACCACGATGCCGACCGCGAGCACGAGACCAAACAGCGTCAGATTGTTGATCGAGAATCCGAGCGCCGCCATCACCGCAAAGGTGCCGACCAGCGAGACCGGGATCGCGATGATCGGAATGATGGCCGGACGCCAGCCCTGCAAAAACACCAGCACTACGATCACGACCAGCGCCATCGCCTCGTAGATCGTCTTGATCAGTTCGCTGACGGATTGCGCGATGAATTCGGTCGGGTTGTAGCCGATGTTGTAGTCGAGCCCTTTCGGGAAGCTCGCCTTCAGCCTTTCCATAGTGTTGGAAATGCTCTTGGCGGTCGCCAGCGCGTTGGAACCCGGCCGCTGCGTCACCAGCATGGCGACGGCGGATTTGCGCAGCAGAAAACTGTTGGTCGAATAGGCCAGCGCACCAAGTTCGATCCGCGCGACGTCGCGCAACTTGACGGTGCGCCCATCTGCGCCGGCCTTGACCACGATCTCCTCGAACTGTTTCGGGTCTTTGAGGCGGCCAGTGAAGGTGAGATTGGGTGAGAAGGCGCGGTCGGCGATCGGCGGCTCCGCGATCTGGCCGCCCGCGATCTGCACGTTTTGCGAGCGGATCGCCGCCACCACCTCGCCCGCGGTCAGGCCGAGCGTCGAGATCTTGTCGGGATCGAGCCACAGCCGCATCGAATAGTCGCGCGCGCCGAAGATCTGAATGTCGCCGACGCCGTCGAGCCGCAGCAACTGGTCGCGGACCTGCAGCAGTGCGTAGTTGGAGATGTAGAGCTGGTCGAACGTGTCGTCCGGCGACAGCATGAACACGACCATCAGGATGTCGGGGCTGTTCTTGCGGGTGACGACGCCGTTGCGCTGCACCTCTTCGGGCAGCCGCGGCTGTGCAATCGCGACGCGGTTCTGGACCAGCACCTGGGCCTTGTCGAGATCGGTGCCGAGCTTGAAAGTGACCGTGATGGTCAGTTGCCCGTTCGAGGTGGCCTGGCTGTAGAGGTACAGCATGTCCTCGACGCCGTTGATCTCCTGCTCTATCGGAGCAGCCACCGTATCGGAGACGGTTTGCGCGGAAGCGCCCGGATATTGTGTGGTGACCGTCACCGTCGGGGGCACCACTTGCGGATATTCCGAGACCGGCAGCGTGGTGTAGGCGATCGCGCCGACGATCAGGAGCACGATCGACAGCACCATCGCCAGGATGGGCTGGTTGATGGAAAGACGGCCGAGATTCATGTCTTGGCACCGGCAGGCTTGATCTCGCCCGTCTGCGGGCTGACTTTCGCGCCGACGCGCGCCCGCTGCAGGCCGTCGATGATCACGCGGTCATCGGGCTTTAGCCCCTCGCGGATCACGCGCAGGCCTTCATCGAGCGGGCCGAGGGTTACTGGCTTCGCCTCAACCGTATTGTCCTCCTTGACGATGAACACGATCTTGCGCGACTGATCAGTCGCAACAGCCGTATCCGGCAGCAGCAAGGCCTCGTACGGCGCGCTGCCGATGATGCGGACGCGGCCGAACTGCCCGGGAAGAATCGAGAGATCCTTGTTGGGGATCACCGCGCGACTGCGCAGCGTCCCGGTCGAGACATCCAGGCGGTTATCGAGAAAATCCATCTTGCCTTCATGCGAGGGCTTGGTTTCGCCCGTCAGCATCACCTGAACCGGATTTGGCGTGTCGCGCGAGCTTGGGCGCTTGCCTTCGAACCAGAGCCTACTATTCCGCTGATAGGTCGCCTCATCCACGTCGAAATAGATGTAGATCGGATCGAGCGATACGATCGAGGTGAGCAGCGTGGCGCCGCCTTCGCTGCCTTGTACAAGATTGCCGGGGGTGACGAGGTGGCGGCTCACACGACCCGTGATCGGCGCCATCACGTGCGTGAATTCGATGTTGAGCTTGGCGGCCTTGAGCGCGCCTTCGGCCTGCATCTCCGCGGCGCGGGCCGCCTGCAAGGTCTGGCGACGCTGATCTACCACGGAATCGGACACGGCCTGGGTCTGGTTCAGGGTCAAGGCGCGGTCGAGCTCGCGCCTGGCGAGTTCCGCTTTGGCGCGTGCGTCCGACAACTGGCCGTCGGCCTGCTCCGCGACCGCCTCGAACGGACGGGAATCGATCACATACAGCAGGTCGCCTGCGCGCACGATGGCTCCGTCACGGAATTCGACGCTGGTCACGAAACCGCCGACACGGGCGCGAACCTGGACTTCCTGGATGGCCTCGAAGCGGCCGGTGAATTCGTCCCAATCCGTGACGGTGCGTTTCGCCGGCTGCGCAACTGTGACAGATGGCGGCGCTGCGGCCGGCTGTTGCGGCGGCTTGTCGCCGCAGGCAGACAGCGCGAGCGCGAGCAGCGGCGGAAGCCATTTGAAGTGGCGAAATGAGTGAATGCCGACGCTGGCGGGTGCAGCCGGACGTTCCAATTGTTCAGTCGTGCTCAATCCCATCTCCCCTGCACTCTCAACATCCTGATCGATGGAAGCGGCTGCCGTGGAACTTTGTGGAGGCCTCAGATGTGATCGGTTCCCAGTCTCGTCAAGAAGGCGGCGGGATCAAGCACAATCGTTATGCATCCGCGTCGCCAACGCTCTGCGCCCTTGGATTCTACCTTTTCTGCATTGCGATGAAGCTGGGAACCTGCCGCCACGACCACTCAGCTATCGCCGCCGGATGACGAAAACGTGACATCCGTTGCCCTCTCCGTCAGGCCGGGACCTGCCTCGGGGCGCGAGCCCGGAATCCATTTCAGCTCCGAGCATGCGGCCTGCTTATTCCGGGCTCTCGCTTTGCGAGCGCCCGGAATGACGGCAATTGCGCTCAGCCGTCATTGCGCAAGCGACAACCGCATCCGCGGAAGCTCAACGCGCGAAGGCGGAAGCAATCCATTCTTTGTGCGGCGAGCTGGATTGCTTCGCTTCGCTCGCAACGTCTTGCGTACCCTGTCACCGCACGAACGGTCGTTCCCTCCCCTTGGGGGCCCCTTGGGGGAGGGAGCGACCGCCCGCGGGGCGGCACCGTCCGTGCACATAGCCGCCTTCGGGCATGACGTCGCTGATTTCCTCCGCTAACGTTGCGGCAAGGCCCGCCACAAGGGCCAGAAAATGGCCGGGGAGGACAAGCGTGCACAGAGGGCGTGTCGTATTCGGCGCTATGGACGAGGTCGTGTTCGGGAGGCCGGCAGCCGAGGCTGTTGTCGAGCAGTTGAACCGGCTCGGCGCGAGGCGCGTCTTCCTGATGGTCAGCGGCACGCTTAACCGCGAAACCGATGAAATCGAGAATATCCGCCGCGCGCTGGGTCCGCGATGCGTCGGCACGTTCGATGCTATGCCGCCGCACACGCCACGCGCCGCGGTCGTTGCCGCCACCGAACAGGCCCGCGCCGCGGATGCCGATCTCATCGTCACGATCGGCGGCGGTTCGATCACCGACGGTGCCAAGGCGGTGCAGCTCTGCCTCGCCAACGACATCCGTAAGCCCGATGAGATCGAGAGGATCAAGGCCGGCCGCGGCGCTTCGCCGCAGCTCAAAGCACCAACCGTGCGCCAGATCAGCGTGCCGACGACAATTGCCGGTGGCGAATTCTCTTCCACGTCCGGCGTCACCAACGAGAAGACGAAGGTCAAGGAAGCGCTGCGCCATCCACTGTTGATGCCGCGCGCCGTGATTCTCGACCCTTGGCTCAGCGCACACACGCCGGAATGGCTGTGGCTGTCAACCGGCATCCGCGCCGTCGATCATTGCGTCGAAGGCATCTGCGCGCGCGAGGCGCATCCATATGGCGATGCACAGGCGCTGAAGGGCCTGACGATGCTGGCGCAGGCTTTGCCGCGGGTGAAGGCCGCGGCCGGCGACCTCGATGCCCGGATGGATTGCCAGATCGGAACCTGGCTTTCGACCGGGCCTCTCGCGTCAGGCGTGCCGATGGGAGCCAGCCACGGCATCGGCTATGTGCTCGGCGCCGAATTCGGCGTGCCGCACGGCTACACGTCCTGCGTCATGCTGCCGTCGGTAATGCGCTGGAACAAGGCAACCAATGCCGAGCGTCAGGCGCTGGTCGCAGCCGCGATGGGGCACCCGAACGAGGATGCCGGCGACGTGCTCGATCGCTTCATTCGCAGCCTCGGCATGCCGCGCAGCCTCCGGGACGTCAAAGTGGGCCCTGAACATTTCGACCGCATCGCCCAGGCTGCGATGAAAACGCCGTGGGTGCCGCGCAATCCGCGCAAGATCGAAGGGCCCGCGCAGGTGCGCGAGATTCTGGATATGGCTGCGTAAGGAGAGCGAGCCCAACATGTACACCGGCACGCACGCTCGTCTTCGTCCGCTTCAGCCCGCCTTCATCATGGCGTCGTCAGGCGAGGCGGTGACCTATCGCGAGCTGGAGGCCCGGAGCAACCGGCTTGCGCATCTGTTCCGCAGGTACGGCTTGAAGCGGCTCGATCACTATTCGATCTTCATGGAGAACAACGGCCGCTACCTCGAGGCCTGCGGCGCCGGCGAACGGAGCGGGCTTTATTATACGTGCGTCAACTCCTACCTGACCGCGGGCGAGCTCGCCTACATCCTCACCAACAGCCAATCGCGCGTTCTCATCACCTCAAAGGCGAAACTCGACGTCGCCCGCGATGCGATCAAGGAATGCGCGAACATCGAACTATGCATCATCGCCGACGGCGAAGGCGAAAGCGATCGTATCGTCGGGCTGCAACAGGCGACGGCAGGCCTGCCGAAAACCCCTATATCAGACGAATGCATCGGCACCGCCATGCTCTACTCGTCGGGCACCACCGGCCGGCCTAAAGGTATTTTGCGGCCGCTGCCCGAGCAACCGCCGGTGCAGAACCTGCCGATCTTCGATTTCCTGCACAAGCTCTGGCAATACCGCGAAGGCATGATCTACTTATCGCCGGCCCCGCTCTACCATTCGGCGCCGCAAGCGGCGGTCAATTTGACGATCCGCGCCGGCGGCACCGTCATCATCATGGAAGGTTTTGATCCGGAAAAATATCTGGAGCTGGTTCAAAGATGGGGAGTCACCCATACCCAGCTTGTGCCGACGATGTTCTCGCGCATGCTGAAGCTGCCGGAGGATGTGCGCAAGCGCTACGACCTCTCGTCCCTGGAGATCGCGATCCACGCCGCCGCGCCCTGCCCGGCTGCCGTGAAGGACGACATGATCAAATGGTGGGGACCGATCATCCACGAATATTACGGCGCGACCGAGGGGCTCGGCTTCACCGCCTGCAATAGCGAGGAATGGCTGGCCCATCGCGGCACCGTGGGCCGGGTGCTGCTTGGGGACCTTCATGTTCTCGACGAGAACATGAAGGTGTGCCCGGTCGGCACGCCGGGCACGGTGTGGTTCAAGACGGCGACCCCGTTCGAATATTTCAACGACCCGACCAAGACCCAGGAGGCGCGTTCGCCTGACGGCAGCATGAGCACGGTCGGCGACGTCGGCTATGTCGACGATGACGGGTTTCTCTACCTGACAGATCGCGCCACGTTCATGATTATCTCCGGTGGCGTGAACATCTACCCGCAGGAATGCGAAAACCTCCTGATCACCCACCCCAAGATCGCGGATGCGGCGGTGTTCGGCGTGCCGAATCCCGATCTCGGGGAGGAGGTGAAGGCCGTGGTGCAACCGATGCCGGGCGTTTCGCCGGGACAGGAACTGGCCGACGAACTGATCGCCTTCTGCAGCCAGTCGCTGTCGCGCCAGAAAGTGCCGCGCTCGATCGACTTCGAGGCCGAACTGCCGCGGCTGCCGACCGGCAAGCTCTACAAGCGGCTGCTGCGCGATCGCTATTGGGGCAACAAGGCCTCGCGGATCGTGTGAGCATGCCACGATGTGAGATGGTATCAAACCCGAACGTCGCGATGCCCTGGTGGTGCGGTGCATCATCGGGTGGACATGTTAGCGCGAGCCGCAATATAGCGGCTGCTCCGCAACGAACCTGGCGCGTTCGCAGCGAACAGCCGAATTGGCGCACATGTTCCCGCCGTGCGGATTTCGATTAGTCCGAATTGCCAATCCTCGCCTTGGCTTGGCCGGTTGCCCGAATGCTCCATCATGGTATCCTCGATACCAATCGGCCAGTTGAGACCGAAAAAAGTGGAGGGGACCATGCGGAGCGTTCGTGCGCTTGCCGCCGCGGCGTTGTTATTGCTGCCGGCTTACGATGTTGCGTCGGCGGGCGAGCCGAAACAGGGCGGCATCCTCCGCGTCTATCATCGCGACAGCCCCGGCAGCGCATCGATCCATGAAGGCGCGACCTATTCGATCAACGTTCCCTTCATGCCTGTTTTCAACAACCTCGTCATGTTCAAGCAGGACGTGGCGCAGAACAGCGTCGAGTCGATCGTCCCCGACCTCGCCGAAAGCTGGGCCTGGAGCAGCGACAACAAGAAGCTGACCTTCAAGCTGCGACAGGGCGTAAAATGGCATGACGGCAAGCCGTTCACCTCGGCCGACGTCAAATGCACCTTCGACATGCTGATGGGCAAGTCGCAGCAGAAGTTCCGGCAGAATCCGCGAAAGTCCTGGTATGACCAGGTCAACGAAGTGACCGTCAACGGCGATTTCGAAGCGTCGTTCGAATTGAAGCGGCCGCAGCCGGCC
Organism: Bradyrhizobium australiense; assembly: GCF_013114825.1. Lineage (GTDB taxonomy): Bacteria > Pseudomonadota > Alphaproteobacteria > Rhizobiales > Xanthobacteraceae > Bradyrhizobium > Bradyrhizobium australiense. Next base: position 63,235 of record NZ_JAAVLX010000014.1, read on the forward strand.
TTGCTGTCGCTGCTCGCCTCCGGCTACACGCCGGTCTATCCCTGCCACGTCTCTCCGGCCGAGATGCGCACCAAGCCGGTCGGCACCGGCCCGTTCAAGTTCGTCGAGTTCAAAGCCAACGAATCGATCAAGCTCACCAAAAATCCCGATTACTTCAAGAAGGGGCTGCCGCATCTCGACGGCATCGAGTTCACCATCATTCCCAACCGTTCGACGGCGATCCTCGGATTTGTCTCCGGGAAGTTCGACATGACCTTCCCGACGGAAGTGTCGATCCCGCTCTTGAAGGATGTCAAGGCGCAGGCGCCGAACGCGGTCTGCGTAGTCGAGCCGGTCAACGTCTCGACCAACATCATCGTCAACTCGTCTTCGCCGCCGTTTGACAATATCGACATTCGCCGCGCGCTCGCGCTGGCACTCGATCGCAAGGCGTTCATCTCGATCCTGTTTGAAGGGCAGGCGGATATTGGCGGCACCATGCTTCCTGCGCCGGGTGGGCTGTGGGCGATGCCGAAGGAGATGCTGGAATCGATCCCGGGCTACGGCCCTGATATCAACGCCAACCGGGAGGAGGCGCGCAAGCTAATGCAGAAAGCGGGCTACGGGCCGGACAAACATCTCTCCGTCAAGGTCTCGACGCGCAACATTCCGGTTTACCGCGATCCAGCGGTGATCCTGATCGACCAGATGAAGAACATCTATATCGACGGCGAACTCGACGTCGTCGATACCGCGCAGTGGTTCCCGAAGGTCGCGCGCAAAGACTACACGCTTGGCCTCAACCTCACCGGCAACGCCGTCGACGACCCCGACCAGTCGTTTTACGAGAATTATTCCTGCGGGTCGGAGCGCAACTACACTAACTACTGCAACAAGGAAATCGAAAAACTGTTTGACCAGCAATCAGCCGAGACCGACAAGGAGAAGCGGAAGAAACTGGTCTGGGAGATCGACAAGAAGCTGCAGGAGGACGTGGCGCGGCCGATCATCTTCCACGCCCGCCAGGGCTCCTGCTGGCATCCTTACGTCAAGGGCATCACCATAATGGTGAACAGCTCCTATAACGGCTATCGTTACGAAGACGTCTGGATGGATAAGTAACATCCAACCGAGAGAAGCCGATGGGTCAGGGAGAGTAGCCGGGTGTTTGCTTACATCGTGCGACGCCTCGCCTTGATGCTCGTGACCCTGATCGGGATCTCGATCATTATCTTCGTGTTGCTGCGCGTCGTGCCCGGCAACATCGTCGACATCCTGTTCGACGCCGCCGGCTTCGTCGATCCCACCGACAAGGCCAACCTCGAAAAGGAACTGGGTCTCAACCTGCCGATCTATCAGCAATATCTGAACTGGATCGGCGGACTGCTGCACGGCGATCTCGGCTATTCCTACGTCTCGGAAAAGCCGGCGCTGCAGGAGATCCTGCCGCGGATTCCGATCACCGCCCGGCTGGCGGCACTGGCGCTGTTGTTCTCCGCCTCGATCGGGATTCCCTTGGGCGTCCTCAGCGCAGTCCACCAAGGCTCGCGGCTGGATTATGCGCTGCGCGTCGTCAGCCTGAGCGGCCTGTCGCTGCCCTCGTTCTGGCTCGGGCTGCTGATCCTGATGGCGTCGGTCTCGCTGTTCGGCAGCATGCCCATCTACAACCCGAACCCGAAGACCTGGACGGAGGCGTTAGCGATCTATGCCGTCCCGGCAATGGCCGTCGGCTTTCGCAGCGCCGCGCTGACGATGCGCATCACGCGCTCCTCGATGCTGGAAATCCTGCGGCAGGATTACATCCGCACCGCGCGCGCCAAGGGCGCCTCCGAGGCTTCGGTCAATTATCGCCACGCACTGAAGAACGCCATTCTGCCGGTCATTACCGTGATCGGCATCGAGGCGGCCTTCCTGATTGGCGGGCTGATCGTCACCGAAACCGTGTTCAATATTCCCGGCGTCGCCCGCTTCCTGGTCGAGGCGCTGCGCTGGCGCGACTATCCGATTGTGCAGAATCTCGTGATGCTGATCGCCGTGGTCGTGGTGGTCGCAAACTTCACCGTCGACATGCTTTACGCCGCGATCGATCCGCGCATCCGGTATGGGGACTAGCCGTGTGACCACGATTAACTTCGAAAGCGAGTTGAGACGGGCCGGCGCCCATTCGACGCATGGCTGGCGCCGGCTGGTGTTCCTGGCACAACGCTATCTGCTCGGCACTGTCGGCCTCGTCATCATGGTGCTGTTCGTCTGGATGGCGATCTCGGCCGACCTGATCGCCCGCTACGACCCGCTCAGTGTGGATTCCGCGCAGCGGCTGGCGGCACCGAGCGCGGCGCACTGGATGGGCACCGATTCATTCGGCCGCGACGTCTGGAGCCGGATCATTCACGGCGCGCGCATCTCGCTCGCCGTCGGCATCGGCGCTACCGCATTGGGATCGACGATCGGCGTGATCGTCGGCCTCGTATCGGGCTATCTGTCGGGCTGGGTCGATCTGTTGTTCCAGCGCATCACCGACATCCTGCAGGCGCTTCCCTTGTTGGTGCTCGCGCTGGTGATGACGGCGGCGCTGGGGCCATCGCTGCCGAACGTGATCATTGCGATTGCAATTCCGCTAATCCCGACCGTCGCCCGTGTGATCCGCGCCAACACGCTGGCGCTGCGCGAATTGCCGTTCGTTGAAGCCGCCAAATCGATCGGCATGAGCGAGACCCGCATCGCGCTGCGCCACGTTCTGCCGAACACGCTCGCGCCCTTGATCGTGCTGGCGACCGCGCAGCTCGGTTCCACCATCCTCACCGAGGCTTCCCTGTCTTTTCTCGGGCTCGGTATTCCCGAGCCCTATCCCTCCTGGGGGCGCATGCTATCGGAATCGGCCGCCGAATATGTCCGCGTTGCGCCGTGGCTCGTGATCTTCCCGGGCGTAGCGATCAGTCTTGCGGTGTTCGGCACCAATCTGTTCGGCGACGCGCTCCGTGACATACTCGACCCGAGGCAGAGCGGCTGATGAGCGAGGCGCGTAAGGACGACACTATCCTCGAAGTGAAGAACCTGCAGACGGTGTTTTTCACCAACTCGGGGCTGTTCCGCGCGGTCGACAATGTGTCATTTTCCGTCCGCCGCGGCGAGACGCTGGCGATCGTCGGCGAATCCGGCTGCGGCAAGAGCGTGACCGCGCTGTCGGTGATGCGGCTGGTGCCGGATCCGCCGGGCCGCGTGGTCGGCGGCACGGTGACGCTGGAAGGAACCGACCTGCTCAGCCTCGAGGAGGCCGAGATGCGCCAGATCCGCGGCAATCGCATCTCGATGATTTTTCAGGAGCCGATGACCTCGCTCAATCCGGTGATGCGGATCGGCGACCAGATCACGGAGGTTCTCCGCCTGCACCAGGAGATGACCTCCAAGGAGGCCTGGACCAAGGCGGTCGAAATGCTCCGCCTCGTCCGCATTCCCGAGCCGGACCGCCGCGCGCAGGAATATCCGCACCAGCTCTCCGGCGGCATGCGGCAGCGCGCGATGATCGCGATGGCGCTGGCCTGCCGGCCGGCGCTGTTGATCGCAGACGAACCCACCACCGCGCTCGACGTGACGATCCAGGCGCAGATTCTGGCGCTGATCGTCGATCTGCAGAAGAGGCTCGGCACCGGCCTGATTCTGATCACCCACGATCTCGGCGTGGTGGCGCAGACGGCGCAGCGCGTCATCGTGATGTATGCCGGCAAGAAGGTCGAGGAAGCGACCGTCGAAGACCTGTTCGAGAATCCAAAACACCCCTATACGCGCGGACTGATGGCCTCGATGCCCGCGGTGATTTCCTTCGGCGCGAAAACCGATGCGCGGCTGAACGAAATTCCGGGCATGGTGCCATCGCTGACGAACCTGCCGCCGGGCTGTGCCTTTGCGCCGCGCTGCCGCCTCGCCATCGACCGCTGCCGCGCCGAATATCCGCCGCTGCAGGAGGTCGACGTCAATCATCTCGCGGCGTGCTGGCGCGCAACCGAATTGGTAGGCGCGCCATGACCGATCAACGCCCTCTTCTGGAGGTCACTGACCTCGTCAAACATTACGCCGTGCGCGGCGGCGTCCTGCGCCGGCGCGTTGGCACGGTGCATGCGGTCGACGGCGTCAGCTTCTCGGTCGCCAGAGGCGAGACGCTCGGGCTGGTCGGCGAATCCGGCTGCGGGAAATCGACGGTCGCGCGCAGCGTGCTGCGGCTGGTGGAGCCGTCCAGCGGCGCCATCAAGCTGAACGGCACCGATATCACCGGGCTGAGCAAGGCCGAGATGCGCCCGCATCGTCGCTCGATGCAGATCGTGTTCCAGGACCCGTTCGCTTCGCTCAATCCGCGCATGACCGCGGGCGATATCGTCGGCGAGCCACTCAGCGTGCATGGGCTGGCGACCGGGCGTGCGCAGCAGGAACGCGTCGCCGAACTGTTCGCGCAGGTAGGCCTCAGGCCCGACCAGATGAAGAACTATCCGCATCAATTTTCCGGCGGACAGCGGCAGCGCATCTGCATTGCCCGCGCGCTGTCGCTCGGGCCGAGCCTGATCGTGTGCGACGAGCCGGTCTCGGCGCTCGACGTCTCGATCCAGGCGCAGGTCATCAATTTGTTGATCGACCTGCAGCGCAAGAACGATTTTTCCTACCTGTTCATCGCGCACGATCTCGCCGTCGTCGCCCATATCAGCCACCGCGTCGCCGTGATGTATCTCGGCCGCATTGTCGAGATCGCAGACAAGACGGAATTGTTTGCGAACCCGCGTCATCCCTATACACAGGCACTGCTGGCCTCAGTCCCGGTCGCCGATCCCAAGGCAAAGCGGCTCGCGCCGATGGTCGACGGCGACGTCCCGAGCCCGATCAACCCGCCCTCCGGGTGCGCCTTTCACACCCGCTGCCGCTATGTCATGGACCGCTGCAAGGTGGAGCGGCCGGCGCTGGTGGAAGCGGGTGAAGGGCATCAAGTGGCGTGTTGGTTGAATGATGGGACGGGGCGGCCGGAATAGAATTCATAGGCTGGGCAAAGCGCAGCATGCCCACCATTTCACCCGCAGCAAGAATGGTGGGCGCGTCGCTATGCTCCTTTGCCCTACCCTGCGCAGTCACGCCGCCGCAATCTCCACGACGATCCTGCCGGTCGTCACCTGCTCGCCTTCGGCCACGTCGATCGACGAAACCGTGCCCGCAACGCCCGCTGTATGCACGTGCTCCATCTTCATCGCCTCCAGCGTCATCACGGGCTGGCCGGTGGCGACCTGCTCGCCCGGCTTGACCAGCACCGCCACCACGCGGCCGTTCATCGCCGCGCGGACCTTGCCGTCGCCACCGCTGGCAGCTGCAGAAGCCGGCGGTGCGAGCGTCAGATCGCGGGCAGCAACCGTGGTGCCACGATGCAGGATATAGAGCTGGTCGCCATCGCGCAGGAAACGCGCAGATTCCATTATGCCATCGGCGCGGAAGCGGATCACATCGCGGCCGAGGTCGTTGACCTCGAAACAATGTTCGTTGCCATCGAGGCTCGCGACATAGCTCCCTTCGCGGCTCCGAACGACATCAACCTCGAGCACGCCACTGCCGAGATCGATCCGCATCGTCAGCGGAAATGTCGCAGCCAGACTGCGCCCTCCGCGCCAGGGCGGAGCATGCGGATTGGTAACGTATAGCAGCAATGCCGCCAGCGCACCCTTCGTCTTGTCGTTCGCACATGACACCAACAATTCGTCGCGGTGATTACCGATGAAGGCCGTGGTCGCTTCGCCCTTCGCAAAGGCCGGATGGCGCAAACAGGAGATCAGAAATCCCTGATTGGTGGTGACACCGAATGCGGCCGTCTGCTCCAGGCCGCAGATCAACCGGCCCCGCGCCTCGTTGCGATCGGCGCCGTGGCCGATGATCTTGGCGATCATTGAATCATAGAACGGCGGAATCTCAGAGCCCGATTGCAACGCGTGCTCGACGCGAATGCCGTCGGGCATCTGCCACAACGCCATTCGTCCCGATTGCGGCATGAAGTCACGGCCCGCGTCCTCCGAGCACAGCCGCACCTCGATGGCGTGGCCGGAGAATCTGACGTCCTCCTGCCTGAGTCCAAGCGGTTCGCCCGCGGCGATGCGCAACTGCAGTTCGACCAGATCGAGCCCGGTGATCGCCTCTGTGACGGGATGCTCGACCTGCAGCCGCGTGTTCATTTCCATGAAATAGAATTCGCCGCTCTCATCGAGCAGGAATTCCAGTGTCCCGGCGCCCTCATAGCCGATCGATTTGACGGCAGTGACCGCCACGGCACCCATCCGCGTCCGCAATTCCGGCGTTACCTTCGGCGACGGCGCCTCCTCGATCACCTTCTGGTGCCGGCGCTGCACCGAGCAGTCGCGCTCGCCAAGATGAATGGCATTGCCGTAGCGATCGCCGAACACCTGGATCTCGATATGGCGGGGATCGACGATGGCACGCTCCAGGATCACCGTCGGATCGCCGAACGCGCCCAGCGCCTCCGACCTTGCGCTGCGCAGCGCATCGGGAAAGGCCGCGGAGTCCTCGACCAGCCGCATGCCGCGGCCGCCACCGCCAGCAACCGCCTTGATCATCACGGGGAAACCGATCTTCCTGGCCTCCGCCAGCATCACCGCGTCGCTCTGGTCCGCGCCCTGATAGCCGGGCACGACGGGCACGCCAGCCTCTCGCATGATGTCCTTGGCGCCAGCCTTGTTGCCCATCGCCCGGATCGCCTCGGGCGACGGGCCGATGAAGACCAGCCCGGCATCGCGGCAGGCTTGCGCGAAATCCTCGTTTTCCGCGAGGAAGCCATAGCCCGGATGCACCGCCCTGGCGCCAATGGCTTTGGCCGCAGCGATGATCGCGTCGATCCGCAGGTAGGATTGGGCCGGCAGAGCTTCGCCGATCCGCACCGCGGAATCGGCCTCGCGGACATGCAAGGCCTCGCGATCGGCATCGGAATAGACGGCGACCACGCCATAGCCGAGGCGGCGCGCGGTGCGCATGATCCGCAGCGCGATCTCGCCGCGGTTAGCGACGAGAATCTTGAAGAACGGCGTTCGCTTCATGCCTAGCCCGCTCATGGCCGGGCGACCGAGAATTGCATGCGCTGCGGCGTGCGGGCTTCGGCCTCGCGGCAGATCGCCAGCACTTCCGCAAGCACGCTACGGGTATCGCGGGGATCGATCACGCCATCATCGAGCACGCGCGCGCTGGTCGAGAACACATCCATCTGGCCGTCGAACACGCCCGTGATCTGCGCCTTCATCGCCTCCAGCTTTTCCTTCTCGATCGGCTTGCCGCGCCGCGCCGCGGCCGCCTCGGTCACGATCGCCATGGTTTCGGCGGCCTGCTCGCCGCCCATAACGGCGGTCTTGGCATTGGGCCAGGAGAAGCAGAAGCGCGGATGGAAACCGCGCCCGCACATGCCGTAATTGCCGGCCCCGAACGAAGCTCCACAATACATCGTGATCTGCGGCACGGTCGCCGAGGTCACCGCCTGGATCATCTTGGAACCGTGCTTGATGATGCCGGCCTCTTCGTAGGCTTTGCCGACCATATAGCCGGTGGTGTTGTTCATGTAGAGCAGCGGCGTGCGCGACTGGCAGCAGGCCTGGATGAAATGCGTCGCCTTGTTGGCGCCGGGAACGTCGAGCGGGCCGTTGTTGGTGATGATTCCGATCGCCTGCCCTTCGATACGGGCGTGGCCACAGACCGTCGCCGGCCCGTAATTCGCGCCGAACTCGGTAAAATCGGAATCATCGACGACGCGCGCGATGGCCTGGCGCATATCGACAGGACGCTTGTGGTCCATCGGCATAATGCCAAGTAATTCCTCGGAATCATACCGCGGCGGTTTGAAGGGCGCTGCCGCAGCCTTCGGCCGGTCCCATTCCAGATTAGCCATGATGTCGCGCGCGATGCGCAGCGCGTCGCGGTCGTCCTCGGCGAGGTAATCGCCAAGGCCAGAAATGGAGGTGTGCATCTCGGCGCCGCCGAGTTCCTCCTCGGTCGCAATCTCTCCCGTTGCGGCCTTCAGCAGCGGCGGACCAGCCAGGAATGCGCGGGTGCGGCCGCGGACCATCACGATGTAATCGGAGAGCCCCGTCTGATACGCGCCGCCCGCCGTTGACGATCCATGAGTCACGGTGACCACAGGCAAACCGGCGGCCGACAGCCGCGCGAGATTGCGAAAGATGTTGCCGCCACGAATAAAGTCCTCGACGCGGTAGCGCAGCAGATTGGCGCCGGCGCTTTCGACCAATTGCACGTAAGGCAGCTTGTTCTCCAGCGCCAGCTCCTGCACCCGGAGCGTCTTGTCGAGGCCGAACGGCTGCAACGCGCCGGCATCGATCCCGGAATCATTAGCGCTGACCATGCAGCGGATGCCGGAGACAAAGCCGATGCCCGCGATCACGCCACCGCCGGGCACGCTCTTCTCCGCATCCGGCACGTCGAACATGTAGCCGGCAAGCGTCGAGAGCTCGATGAAGGGCGATCCGGGATCGAGCACCAACGCCACGCGCTCGCGCGGCAGCAGCTGCCCACGTTTGTGGAAACGGTCCTTGGCGGCAGCGGATGCCGCCCGCGTGCGATCTTCCAGCGAACGCATCCGCATGATCAGCGCCAACATGCCGTCGCGGTTAGCTTTGTAGGCGGCGCTCGAGGGGGAAATGGTATTTTCGATTGTTGCCATGGATGAAGTTTGCTCCGTCATTCCGGGGCGACACGAAGTGTCGAACCGGGAATCTCGAGATTCTCAGGTGCGCAATTGCGCACCATAGTTCGCGCTGCGCGCGCCCCGGAACGACGACTAATGCCTGGTCCCGAAAATCCGCCTAGCCTCGGCCGGGCTCGCGATCTCGCGGCCCGCACGCCGTGCGCAGGCGGCAATGGCCTCAATCAGCTGCCCGTTCGAGGTCACCTTGGTGCCGTCGGCGAGATAAAAAGTATCCTCCAATCCGGTGCGCAGGTGCCCGCCGAGATCGGCGCAGCGCTGGTGCAACGGCCAGATTTCGGCACGGCCGATCGCGGTGACCTGCCAGTGGGATTTCGGTCGCTTCAGCTTCAACAAGATCGGCAGCAATTCCGGATCGGCCGGCATGCCGGAGGCGACGCCCATCACGAAATTATATTCGAGCGGGCCGGAATACATGCCGGTTTGCACATACATGCCGACACAACGCACGATGCCGACATCGAAACATTCGAACTCCGGAATCGTGCCGGCTTCCTTCATCACATCGAGATAGTCCTGCACCTTCTCGACCGCGTTATCGAACATCATCGGCGGCCACGCCCAGGTGTTGTCGGACTTCACTTTGAGATAGTTCAGCGACCCTGCATTGCAGGCCGCGATCTCGGGCCTCGTCTCGCGCACGCAATCCAGCGCGCCCTGATATTTCGGACCTGACGTGCCCGTGGTGTGGTTGATGATGACGCCGGGGCAGGCCTCGCGGATCGCCTGCTGGATTTCCCTGGACACGTTGACGTCCCAGGACGCCAGATGCCCCTTGTTCGGCTCCTGCTGGCGCAGATGGATGTGCATGATGCTGGCGCCGGCATTGAACGCGGCCTTGGCTTCACGCGCCATCTGCTCCGGCGTGACCGGCACGTTGTGTTGCTTCGGATCGGTCAGCACGCCGTTCAGCGCGCAGGTAATGACGGCCTTGTCGCCCATGGATCAACCTTCGAAAACGGAGCGCGAGGGATCGCGAAATATCCTCAGCGATCATGCGTCCCGCATCGGCCGGCTTCTTGCGTCCACCCGCTATCCGGCGCTCGCATGGCGATGGCGGTAGATCGCCAGATCACGTGAGCCGGAAAAGATCGCGCGCGGCTTCAAGCCATAGAAGCGGCGGATCGAGTGGCTGAAATGCGTTGAGTCGGGATAGCCGATATCCTGCGCGAGATGCGCAAGGTTGATGTCCTGGTTGGCGAAATGCAGCAAATGCCGCGCCCGCTTCCAGGCGCGGAACGAGCGGAAGGAGATGCCGGTTTCCTCCTTGAATAGGTGCAGGAAGCGTGACGGGGATAATCCCGCCTCTGCGGCGCAGCTTGCTGCCGTGACCGGCTCGCCGGAGAATTTTCCGATCTGCACGATCGCACGCGCCACGCGGGGATCGAACACGCGATGAGGCAGCGCTTCACCGAGACAAAGAAAATCGAATTCGGCGCTGGAGAATTCGTCGCCGGCGTGATGCTCGCGCAATTCGCGATAGGCGGCGCGGATGCGGCTGGTGAAAGCCTCACCCTCAGGCCCCGCGAGGCGATTGGCGAGGTCTTCGAGCGTTCCGGGGCGAACACTCTCCGGTTCGATCACAACGCTGAGCACCGAGCGATGATCGCTGGCGATGGTGTGCCTGACGTTCGGCAGCACGGTGAACATCTCGCCATAGCTCTCTCGACCATCGGCGGTGGTGAGCCAGAGACCGCCCTCGATCGCGACATAGATGTTGAACCCGCCCGAGCAGCGTTGCCGTGGCCGACCGAGCAGGCCGGCGTAGAACACGCGCTCCGGGGTGATCAGCATCAGATGGCCGGATTTGTGGCCGGTATCGTCCATGGCTCGTCCTCCTCGCGCGGCTCTCTGGCCGCTGCGATGGGGTCAACCATAGCGGAAATTTGAGGACTGACTACGGCGGAATCTGTCATTTCGGGATGATCCGAAGGACCAGACCTGGAATCTCCAGATTCTCAGGTGCGCAATTGCGCACCATAGTTCGATGATTGGCATCGCCCCGGAATGACGCACACACCCTCAAGCCCGGATCCGAGGCGCCACGTTCTGCTCGATGCCCGCCTTGCGTTCCGCCGCAAGCGCGCGCTGATAGCCCTCGCGTTCCTGCAACCGGGCCCAATATACCCTGACATTCGGCCCGAAATCCCTGGACAAGCCTATATTGCCGGCCAGCCGCAGCGCATAGCCGTTGACAATGTCGGCCGCGGTGAACCGGCTGGCGCAGAGGTTTTCGGCGTTGGCAGTCGCTGCCTCGACCGCGCGCAGCCGACCCAGGAACCACTTCGCGTAGTCGCCGGCAACTTGCGGGTTCCGCCGCTCTTCCGGCTCGAGTTGGCTGTATCTCAGCACCAGCGTCTGCGGAAAGGTCAGCGTGGCGTCGCTGAAATACATCCAGTTCAGGAAGGCGCCATAGGCTGCTTCTTCCAACCCGACTACCAGCGGCGTCGGGCCGTATTTGGTGCCGAGATAATAACAGATGCCGGACGACTCCGTCATTTTCGTCTCGCCGTCGATCATGAACGGAATGGTGCCGAGCGGATTGATGGCAAGATATTCCTTGGCCAGCACCCGCGGCGGGAACGGCAGCATCTTCAGCTCGTAGGGCAAGCCCATCTCTTCCAGCATCCAGAGCGGGCGGAACGAGCGCGCGCCGTCGCAGTGATAGAGCGTGATCATCAGGCGTTCCCTTCGTAAGTTCTGATCGGGCTTCTATTAGTTTTTCGGCAACGTGCCCATCGTCTTGCACAACACCATCAGCATCACCTCGTCGGCGCCGCCGCCGATCGAGGTCAGGCGGCTGTCGCGATAGGCCCGGCTGACCGGCGTCTCGTTCATAAAACCCATGCCGCCCCAGAATTGGAGGCAGGCGTCGCTGAGTTCACGGCCCAGACGCCCGGCCTTGAGCTTGGCCATGGTGGCGAGCCGCGTCACGTCTTCACCCGCAACCAGCGCCTCGGCCGCGCGATAGATCAGCGCGCGCAGCAATTCGACTTCGGTCTGCATCTCCGCCAGCTTGAAGTGGACGGTCTGGTTGTCGAGGATCGACTTTCCGAACGCTTTCCGATTCCGGGTATATTCGATCGTCTCTGATATGATGAATTCATGCGCCTTGAGGCAAGCCGCCGCGCCCCACAGCCGCTCCTCCTGGAACTGCACCATCTGGTAGGTAAAACCCTTGCCTTCCTCGCCGATCCGGTTGCGCTTGGGCACCCTGACATTGTCGAAGAAGATCTGCGCGGTGTCGGACGAGCGCATGCCCATCTTGTCGAGCTTGCGCGCGACCTGCACGCCCTTGCTTTTCATCGGCACGCAGATCAGCGACTTGTTGCGATGGACCTGGTCGTCGCTGGTATTGGCGAGCAGGCAGATCCAGTCGGCCTGCACGCCGTTGGTGATCCACATCTTGCCGCCATCGATGACGTAGTCGCCGCCGTCTGAGCGCGCCTGGGTGTTGATCGAGGCAACGTCGGAGCCGGCGCCCGGCTCGGACACGCCGATACAGGCCACCGCGTCGCCGGCAATGGCGGGCGCGAGAAACTCGTGTCGCACCTCATCAGAGCCAAACCGTGCCAGCGCCGGCGTCGCCATATCGGTCTGCACGCCGATCGCCATCGGCACGCCGCCGCATTTGATGGCGCCGAGTTCTTCGGCCATCATTAGCGCGTAGGAGTAGTCGAGTCCCTGACCGCCGAATTCGACCGGCTTGTTGAGGCCGAGAAAACCAAGATCGCCAAGCTTCTTGAACAATTCATGCGCGGGGAAGATGTCGTTCTTCTCCCATTCGTCGACGAAGGGATTGATCTCGGCGGCGATGAATTTTTGCAGGATACGGCGCGGTTCGTCGTGATCGGCACTGAACAGCATCTTTTTTCTCGTCATTCCGGGGCACTCGCGAAGCGCGTGAACTACGATGCGCAATCGCGTATCGGAGAATCTTCATCCATCATATCGAGGTTCCGGGTTCGCGCTGGCGCGCGCCCCGGAACGACGGTGTCACAACCCCATCTGGCGCGAGGCGAGATCCTTCATGATCTCCTCAGTGCCGCCGCCGATGGCATTGACCTTGACCTCGCGGTAGATGCGTTCGACCTTGACGCCGCGCATGAAGCCGGCGCCGCCGAAGATTTGCACCGCCTCGGAGGCGCAGAACGCCATGGTCTGGGTCGCCTGGTTCTTCATCATGCAGATTTCGGCGACCGGGCTCTCGCCCTGCCCGAGCCGCCACGCCAGCATTTCCAGCATCGCCTGCGACGCCGCGACCTTCTGCGCCATGTCCACAATCTTGTGACGGATCACCTGGTGCTGCGCGATCGGTTTGCCGAAGGTCTTGCGCTCCTTGGCGTACGCAATTGCTTCCTCGACGCAGACACGGGCGTAAGCGGTGCAGCTCGCAGCCATGCCCATGCGTTCGCTGTTGAAATTATGCATGATGATCTTGAAACCTTGGCCCTCCTCGCCGATCAGGTTTTCGGCAGGCACCCGGCATTCATCGAAATGCAGGGTCGCGGTATCGGATGCCCACCACCCCATCTTCTTCAATTTCGTGCGCGACAGGCCCGGCGTATCGCCTTCAATCAGGAGCAGGCTGACGCCGCCCGGCCCCTCGCCGCCGGTGCGCACTGCGACCGTCAGGTAGTCGGCCCGCATGCCCGATGTAATGAAAGTCTTCTCCCCGCTCACGACGTAACGATCGCCATCGCGCCGCGCCCTGGTGCGGAGGTTGGCAACGTCGGAGCCGCCGCTCGGCTCGGTGATCGCGAGCGCCGAAATCTTCTCGCCCGACAGCACCTGCGGCAGTACCCGCGCCTTGACCTCGGGCCGCGCGGCGCGCGCGATCGGCGGCGAGCCGATGGTGTGGCTCATCAGGCTCGAGCTGACCCCGCCGGCGCCGGCGCGCGCCAGCTCCTGCGAGGCCACGATTTTCATGAACTGGTCGGCCGCCACCCCGCCATATTCCTCGGGAAAGCCGAGCCCGAGCAGCCCGATTTCGGAAGCTTTCCGATAAAGCTCGCGCGGAAACTCGCCGGCCTCGTCCCATTCATGGGCATAGGGCTCGATCTCGCGCGCCACAAAGCGGCGCATCACATCGCGGAACGCCTCGTGATCCGCCGTATAGAACGGGCTTTGCACCTTTGTGCGCTCCAGCATGCTCCCCTCCGCTACGATGACCATGCCCCGATTTGGCTCGCTCAAACTTGCGTTGAGCGGCTGGCATTATCGTGCAGACGCGGTCTGCCGCACAGCGAATCCGGCGCGTGCTGTCTCCAGCAACTGAACGCAAGACCGGTTGCCCGAGCATGCCCTAGCCTTGGTTCAAAACCAATAACAACATTGCCGGCTGTTTGGCCTGGGAGGATGAAGCATGAACCGATCGAGCAAGTTCGTCCCGGCCTTCTTTTCAGCGTTGCTCTCCCTCACGGCTGCGACGACAGTCTCGGCCCAGCAACCCGGCATATCAGACACCGAGATCAAATTCGGCAACATCATGCCGTATAGCGGCCCGGCATCGGCGCTCAGCGTCACCGGCAAGGCGTTTGCGGCCTATTTCGACCTGGTCAACGAGAAGGGCGGCGTCAACGGCCGCAAGCTCAATATGATCTCGCTCGACGACGGTTTTTCGCCGCCGAAGACGGTCGAGGCGACACGCCGCCTGGTCGAGAATGACGGCGTCGCCTTCATGTTCGGAACCATGGGCACCGCGCCGAGTTCGGCAACCGCAAAATTTCTCAACGGCGCCAAGGTGCCGCATCTGTTCCTGATCAGCTCCGCATCGAAATGGAACGACCCGGTCAACCAGCCCTGGCTGATGGCGCTGCCCTGGGCGCCCAATTATGTCGAGGAAGCCGGCATCGAGGTGCGGTTCGCCCGCGCCAAGAATCCCAATGCGCGCTTTGCGATCCTTTATCAGAACGATGACGCCGGAAAGGACTATCTGCGCGGCGTCAAGGAGGCGCTCGGCGCTGACGCCGACAAGGTGATCGCGATGGCGACGAGCTTCGAGGTCGCCGACCCCACCGTGGATTCGCAGATCCTCACGCTCGCCAATACCAAGGCCGATATCTTCCTGATCTACAGCGTGACGCCGCGTGCCTGTGCGCAGGCGATCCGAAAAGCCTACGAGACCGGCTGGCGTCCAATGCGATTCATCTCCTCCGGCTGCGCCAACAAGGAAACGGTGATGGTGCCGGCAGGGCTTGAGGCGGCAAGCGGCATCATGTCGGTCGGCGCGCTAAAAACCTATTCGGCCGATTCCACCGACGCGGACCTGGTCGCCTACCGCGATTTCATGAAGGCGCGGTTGCCCAATATAGATCCGGCCAACCTGGCGGCGGGCTATGGCTACATGGTCGCGCAAGCGCTGGTCGTGGTGCTGACGCAGTGCAAGAACGACCTCAGCCGCGAAAACATCATGGCGCAAGCAGCCAACCTCAAGGGCGTATCGCTGCCGATGCTGATGCCGGGCGTGAAGCTCAACACCTCGCCGACAGACTATCGTCCGATCAAGGACGGCTATATGGTCGAGTTTCGCGACAGCCAGTTCAACGTGATCAGCGAATTGCTGCGCGGTTCCTGAACCGGCGACCTGTCTCGATTGTCGAGCGCGCTACTCGGCGAAGCCATGGTCGCGCACAAGGTCAGCGGATCCCGCCACTTTCGCGGCAAGCTGGCCTTTCTGGTGCGGTGAAGCGGCCTCAAGCCTTCTTTTGCCCCTGCGCCCGGCGGGCGATGCAGGTGACGAAGTCCAGTGGAGCTGCGGCGAGAACCTCGATTTCCGCTCGCTTCAGAGGGCTCAGCGCCGATGCGAAGCCGGGATCGGCGAGGCGCTCGCGGAGCGCAGCAATAGCGGTCTGGTGCTCGGGAGCAACGTACCGCGCCGCTGCAACCTGTAGGCCGGGATCGCCGAAGAAGCGATGAATGACTTCGTCCATCAACTTACGGACTTTGAAATAGTCAAGAAGTCGGGCGTCGCGCTCGGCAGGAGTGGCCTCCGTCACGCTCCGAGCGGCAGCGTCGCTGGAAGCCAAGTAGCGGGGGAGGGAGATGTCGTCACGATGCCGCGGCTGCTCCGTCACCGCGTGGAGGCCGCGGTCGCCCACGGCGTAGGGCCGGTCAGTCTGGAAGCAGCGCGCACGCTGGACCTCGGCTAGTTGGATATCCGGCGACGGTTTGTTGCTGAAGGTTCCGTCCGCCCGCGTGGTGATGCCGCTGCTGTTCTGCCCCACCTCCGGCATGCTATCGGCCAGCTTGCCGAAAATATTATCCTTGCCGCGATGGGCGGCGAGCGTCTCCTCGTACGAGGGCTGGTCGCAGCCGGTCGGCTTCGCCGCCAGCCCAATCTTCCAGCCTGGTCCCTGCGTCTGGCAACGGATGCCTCGCCCGCCCGCGGCGAAAAGGGTCCGCATTGGCGCCGGATCGAAGGCGGCGGCGAGCGCAGAGGGTCTGGCGAGATCCGCGCTGTGAGTCCACAGGAACACCCCAATGGCGGCGACCGCGCCCGCCGTCAGCTCCGGCGTCAGTCCGAGCCTGTTGAATTCGCCCGGGGAGACGCGCGCGTGCGCGGCACTCGCACCCTGCCGCGCGGCGCGCAAATAATCCGCCTCGCGGGACGGCGCCGGTCGACGGCCGAAACCTTCGCCAGCGCTTCGCTGGAGCGCGCGTGTGTCGCGGCGGGCCGGCGCGATCAGGGGCCATCGAGCCAGTGACGGAAATGATCGCCGCGACCCGCTCGGCAATTGTCGGGTGCGTCGCGAACGCGCCTTCGTGCGCGCCGTCGATCACCATCGCGTCCTGCCCGGCCGCTAGGCCCGGGATGACGCTGCGCCCCTCGATGCGGCGAAGCGCCGAGACGAGCGCGGCGGGATTCTGCGTCAACCGCACGGCTTCTGCGTCGGCAATGAACTCGCGCGCAGAGGCGATCAGCTTCCGCGTGAGATGGCTGCCGTCGACGGCGAGCCGGCGCAGAAACATCGTGACCAGGATGAGCACCACCAAGAGAGGCAGCAGCAGGGCCAGGATCGGAAGCGCACAGGCCGCCTGAATACGTTTCACGCCCCGGGTGCTGGGCCGCGGCTGGAGCAGTTGCAGCGTGTCGAGACAGACATTGGTGGCCGCGATCAGGCGGATGTCACCGTTGACGATGTGGACGATTTCGTGCGCCGCGACGGCCGCCAGTTCGTCGTCGTCCAGTCCGTCGATCAGCCCGCGCGTGAAGACGAGAACGGCGTCCTTCTGTCTGATACCGCAGGCGAACGCGTTGAGCGCCGGGCTGTCGATGACAGCGACATAGGGGTCGGAAGCCCTGCTGTGATTATCAGCGGCTCGACGATGCGACAGAGCCGCGGCTCGTCCTGATCGTCGACGAAGCGGAAATCCGTCCTGCGGCGAACGGTACGGACGTGCCACGCCATCTGCGCGACGAACAGCAGGGCGCCGATGACGGTGACGATCGGCACCCAACGGACGAGGTATCCCGTCCACCCGTACAGCGGCGCGTGGTCGGGATCGAGCATGGCGAGCGGCACGGCGAGCGCCAGCGCGGCTAGCAGATGAAACGCCGCGACGAAGCCACACACCCAGCCACTCCACGCAAGACAGCATCCCCATTTGACCCCTCATCTGCTAAACAGAATGCCATCAAACAAACAAAGCGGCGCAAGACCGCTTTACAGTGGAGGGAGCATGTCGTCGGTTCGCTATTACGACTGGATCGCGCATTTCGGCCGCCGCACGCCGGATAAGATCGCAGCCATTGACCTCGCCAGCGACCGCAGGCTTTCCTACGTGCAGTTCGATGCACGGATCTCACGCCTTGCTACGCATCTGCGCGACAAACTCGGCATCAAGCGCGGCGACCGCGTTGCGGTGCTGGCGCTGAACACGACGGATACACTGGAAGTGCAGTTCGCCTGTTTCCGGATCGGCGCGGTGTTCCTGCCGCTGAACACGCGCCTCACCGTTCCCGAACTGCAATTCATTGTCGGTGATGCCTCGCCGAAAGTGATGATCAACGACACTGATCTCGCCGAGGTCGCACTCACGGTCGCAAGGCTCTGCAACGTTTCGTCCGTGCTGCTGCTCGGCCCCGGTGGTTCCTACGAAGCGGCGATAGCGGATTCGACGCCGCTCGATCACGTGGAGATGGTGACACTCGATGACATCTCGACCATCATGTACACGTCAGGCACGACCGGCCAGCCGAAGGGCGCCATCATCACGCACGGCATGACGTTCTGGAACTGCGTCAACCTCGGCGGCCCCGCCTATGTCTCGCCGTCGACGGTGTTGCTGACCGTGCTGCCGCTGTTTCATACCGGCGGGCTCAATTGCTACACCAACCCGGTGCTGCATGCCGGCGGCACCGTGCTGATCATGCGCGCGTTCGATCCCGGCCTGGCGCTGCAACTGATCAGTGATCCATCCTACGGCATCACGCAATTCTTCGGCGTGCCCGCGATCTACCAGTTCATGGCGCAGCATCCTTCGTTCGCGACGGCCGATTTCAGCCGCCTCGTGATCGGCGGCGTCGGCGGCGCACCGATGCCGGTTCCGCTCCTGAAAGTATGGGAAGAGCGCGGCGTCGCCCTCCAGCAGGGCTATGGCATGACAGAGACGTCCCCAGCCGTGCTGGCACTCGACCGCGAGGACGCCGCGCGCAAGGCCGGCTCGTCCGGCAAGCCGGTGCTGCATACGGAAGTGCGGATCGTCCGTCCCGACGGGACCGACGCCGCTGTCGGCGAACTCGGCGAGCTCTGGGTCAGGGGGCCGAACGTCACGCCCGGCTACTGGAACAGGCCGGATGCCAACCAGTCATCCTTCACCGACGGCTGGCTGCACACCGGCGACGCCACCCGCGTCGACGAAGAAGGTTTTTATTACATCGTCGACCGCTGGAAGGACATGTACATTTCCGGCGGCGAGAACGTCTATCCGGCCGAGGTCGAGAGCGTGCTGCATCAGCTTACGGCAATAGCCGAAGCTGCGGTGATCGGCATTCCGAACGAGCAATGGGGCGAGGTCGGCATGGCAATCATCGCCGTGAAGCCCGGCCAGACGCTGACGCCTGCGGAAGTTCACGCCCATTGCGCGGCCAATCTGGCGCGGTTCAAATGTCCCAGGCTGATCGAGTTCGTCGATGCGCTGCCGCGCAACGCGACGGGAAAAATTCACAAGCCGACGCTGCGACAGCAATTCAGTGCGCCCAAAGCGACCGACAAGCTTGCGTCGTAGCGGCCCCCCGCGGCCGCAACGCCTCCGATGTCATGCCCCGCCACCCGGTCCGGCCTCCGGCCGGCCGGATGACAGGCTCCGTCGGGGCATCCAGTAAATACTGGCTTCCGTCATCAAACTGAGATGCCGCGGCGTACTGGATCGCCCGCCTTCGCGGACGATGACAGCAGAGGGGATGGAAGAACTGAAAAGAACTACCCCGGCAGAAACATCGCGAACGGTTCCTCCGTCGTCCGCCGCAAATGCTGGCGGTACTGCGCGTAATTTGGGTCATCGACTGAGACGCGGCCAAAGGTCGGGCTCGCGACCATCTCGATCGGCAGATAGGCGATTGGCGCGGCGATCGGCGTCAACAGCGAGCCGCGGCCGGCGAGCAGCGTCGTGATGATACCGTACATCTCGCCCGAAATCGCCAGCCGCGCCACCGTGATCAGCCGATGCTGGCCGTGCCGGTTGGTGACGAGGTAGATATGGCCGGACTGATTCGGCACCGCCACCTCGCCGAACTGGGTGAAGGCCGCGTCCTGCCGTTCGCTCTCGTGAAACACCAGGGATGACGCCGCATCGTCCCATGAGATTTCGGTGCGGTAGGCGAAGATCGCGGCCTTGTCACCGAATGACGGCCGCACCGTGACATAGGTCCCCTCGATCCAGGCCACCGCACGGCGCGAATAGGCACCCAGTCCGTCGGGCGCGACCTCGCCGTTGACGGCAGCCACAGGCGCCGGCGCCTCCGGCATCTTGCGCAAGGAAACGCCGAGCGCCTGTTCGAGACGGACGGTGGTCGCCAGGGTAAACGGGCGGCGGCCACCCAGCACTTTTTCGAGCGTCGAAAGGCTGAGTTTTGCAAGCTCTGCCAGAGACTGCCGGGAGATGCGGCGGCGGGCGATCTCCTCACGAATCGTGTCGGCAATCTGCCGGCTTTGTTCGGCGGAAAGCTGCTTGTCCGGCGCTGGCATCGTCACCCCTGCTTCATCTGCGCTAGTGTACCAGACGCACAATCCATCACAAACCCGCACAAAGCCGCCCCGGCCGCGGCGTGCCGCGCCGGCCGGCGGCTGAACATTGCCGATCGTTCCGCTCGCGCCAAATCGGTGAATTCCACACCTTCTCATGCGGCGAAACCGCCGTTCGGGAGTGAGCGACATGACGACATGCGACGAAATCGAGGCCGACAAACGCAGCGAACAGCCCAGGCTGGTCAGGCTGGTGCTGTTCTTTGTGATGCAAGGCGTTGCCGTAATCCTGGTCGGGTTTGCGGCATTATTTTTGAGCTTTGAGCCGGTCTGGTCGGCGGAACGCCTGCAATCGGCCTTTCTCAAGCCCGGCGACGCACGCGCCGGCTCGCTGCTCCTCAAGATCGATGAGGGCTATGCCGACGCAGCGCGGCTCGGCATCGACGTCGATCTCACAGTGTCGGGTCCCACCGTCCGCGCCCGCGTTACCCAGATTTTTCGCAACCCTTCGAAAGACTGGGTAGAGGCGATCTATGTCTACCCGCTGCCGGCCGGCGGCGCAGTCGATTCGCTGAAGATGGTGATCGGCGATCGCGTCGTGGTCGGCGACATCAAGGAGCGGCAGCAGGCAAAGATCGTCTACGAACAGGCCAAGCAGAACGGGCAAAAGGCGGCGCTGACCGAACAGGAGCGGCCGAATATTTTCACCAACTCGCTCGCCAATATCGGCCCGGGCGAAACCGTACTGGTGCAGATCGAATATCAGGAGCCGTTGCAGCAATCCGGTGACGCGTTCTCGCTGCGGGTGCCGATGGTGGTCGCTCCGCGCTACAATCCCGCGCCCGTCGTGCAGAGCGTCGATTTCAAGCCGGAGGGCGGCGGCTGGGGTTTGGTCAAGTCCGATCCGGTTCCGGATCGCGACCGTATCTCGCCCGAAGTACTCGACCCCGCAACCAACGCACCGGTCAACCCGACCCGCATCACCGTGCGGCTGCAGGCGGGCTTCCCGCTCGGCGATATCAAAAGCCACTATCACGCGATCGAGACCGAAAAGCTGGATGCCAGCACAAGCAACATCCGACTTGTCGAAGGCCCGGTGCCGGCAGATCGCGATTTCGAGCTGAGCTGGAAACCGGCGGCCGAGAAGGCGCCGTCGGTCGGGCTGTTCCGCGAGCATGTCGGCGACAGCGATTATCTGCTCGCTTTCGTCACGCCGCCGTCGATCGAGCAGGCGCAGCAGAAACCGATGCCCCGCGAGGTGATTTTCGTGATCGACAATTCCGGTTCGATGGGCGGCGTCTCGATCGTCCAGGCCAAGGCGAGCCTAATCTATGCGCTCGGCCGTCTGCAGCCGAACGATCGTTTCAACGTGATCCGCTTCGACCACACCATGGATGTGTTGTTCCCGTCGGCCGTGCCGGCAGACAGCGAGCATATCGGCCGGGCCACGTCGTTCGTGGGCGCGCTGCAGGCCAATGGCGGCACCGAAATGGTGCCGGCGATGCGCGCGGCGCTGTCAGACAATAGTGGCGATGCCAACTACGTCCGTCAGGTCGTATTCCTCACCGACGGCGCGATCGGCAACGAGCAGCAATTGTTCGAAACCATCAGCGCGCTGCGCGGCCGCTCGCGCATTTTTATGGTGGGTATCGGATCGGCGCCGAACACCTATCTGATGACGCGCGCCGCCGAGCTCGGCCGCGGCACCTTCACCCATATCGGCTCGGTCGAGCAGGTCGAAGAGCGCATGCGCGGGCTGTTCGCCAAGCTGGAGAATCCCGCGGTGACCAATCTGGTCGCAAAGTTCACTGACGCCAGCGCCGATATCACGCCGGTCGCGATCCCCGACATTTACCGCGACGAGCCGCTGGTACTGGCGGCCAAGCTCGACAAGCTCACGGGCTCGGTCGAGATCAAGGGCCGCATCGGCGACCGCCCCTGGACAGTCACCCTCCCGCTGGCAAATGCGGCTGAAGGCAAGGGCCTCTCCAAACTCTGGGCGCGACGCAAGATCGCGGACGCGGAGGTTGCGCGCACCACGCGGCAGGCGAGCCCGGACGAGACCGACAAGGCCATCCTCGCGCTAGCGCTCGAACATCAACTCGTCACGCGGCTGACCAGCCTGGTTGCCGTCGACAAAACTCCGAGCAGGCCATCGGGCGAGCCGCTCAAGATCTCGGAACTGCCGATCAACCTGCCCGCCGGCTGGGATTTTGAAAGGGTGTTCGGCGAGCGCCAGCGAGTTCCGGCAACGCAAACGGAACGACGCGCGGATACGGAGGAGGCGCGGGTGCAGATCGCGGCACTGAAGCGGGCGCAGCCGGTCGTCACGCAGGCGCCGAGCACCGTCACGCTGCCGAGGACTGCGACTGACGCCGAACTGAAGATGATTTCGGGTGTGATCCTGCTCACGCTCAGCCTGATCCTTTTCGTGTTCAATCGACGTCAGATGTCACTGCGTTGACGTCGGCTGAAAGGAGGAGGACCTCCCCAACCTCCTCTTTCCAGAGCGCGCGCGGCTTCCACCGTCCCCCAGAGCCGCGCGCGCCGCTTTTTTCTCAACCACCACCGTCATTGCGAGGAGCGAAGCGACGACTTGTCCGTCGAAGCTCAACGAGCGAAGGCGGAAGCAATCCATCTATCCCGGCGTGGAGAGCTGGATTGCTTCGCTTCGCTGACAATGACGGGGAGAGTATCCCGATGCCCCGCTTCATCCTCCCTCTCCTTCTCGCGCTCATCGGCCTGATCCTGTTCGGCCAAGGGGCGTACATTCACGCCAAGGCGCTGCTCGCACAGGTCCTGCTGGAGCGGGCCTTTGAGAAAACGATCGCCACCGGGCGCGAGACAAAGCCGTGGTCGTGGGCCGATACATGGCCAGTCGCCCGCATCGAAGTGAAGCGGCTCGGTGCCCGCGCTATCGTGCTCGCAGGCAGCAGCGGCCAGGCGCTCGCGTTCGGCCCGGGTCACGTCGAACAGACACGCGACGCCGGCGAACGCGGCGTCGCCGTCTATTCGGCACATCGCGACACGCATTTCGCTTTCCTGAAGAACGTCGTCATCGGTGACGAGATCGACATCACAAGACACGACGGCCGAACGTTCCGCTATCGGGTGGATACGACCTCGGTGGTGCGCTTCGATGCCTCCGGCATCGACCCGCTCGCAGACGGGTACCACCTGCTGCTGTCGACCTGCTGGCCGTTCGACGCGCTGACACAGGGGCCCGAGCGTTATCTTGTGCACGCCACAATGATCGCGGACGCGCCGGGCTCGCGCTGAATTCTCCGCGAGCCGGGATATCGTGCGCGGCGCGAATGGCGCTGCGCGCGCAACGCGTGTTGCCACCCTCGCCAAGTCTCAATAAAAAGGGCGCAATCAAAAGAAAAGTGTGGCGCGGCGTTCGTCCTCGATCGCCACGGCCAAAGGAACAACCGAGTTAAGGGATATCCATGGACGCTCAGGCAAGCACCGCATCGCATCATGCCGAAAAATGGTCGCCCTCGCCTGACGCCAGCGACATCGTCAAGGGCATCCATGCGATGCTGCATCCGCGCAACATCGTGCTGGTCGGTGCTACCGATAAGCCCGGTAACTATGCCGAGCGCATCTGGAACAATCTGATCAAGTACGGTTACGAAGGCGGGCTGTTTCCGGTCAATGCCAAGCGCGAGACGATCTGGGGCGTGCCCTGCTACAAGGATTTTGCGAGCCTGCCCGAAAAACCCGATCACGTGCTGGTGCTGGTGCCGGCGCGTTTTGCGGTGCAGGTGATCCGCGATGCCGCCGCGGCCGGCGCGCGCTCCGCCACCATCGTCACATCAGGCTTCAGCGAGTTGCAGGACGAAGCGAGCCAGCGGCTGGCGGTTGAATTGAAGGAGGCCGTGCGCGAAACCGGCCTTGCAGTGACGGGACCAAACTGCCTCGGCAATTTGAGCGCGGGCGAAAAGCTGTTCACCAATATCGACGACCGTATCGTCACCATGGAAGCCGGCCCGGTGGCGATTGTCGGGCAATCCGGCGCGATCGTAATGGCGATCCGGCAGACACTGGAGGATCGCGGCGTCGGCGTCGGCTATATGGTCACCACCGGCAACGAGACCGGGCTCGAGACGCCGGACCTGATGACCTATTTTGCCGCCGATCCCTCGATCCGCGTCATCGTGGTCTATCTCGAAGGCGTGCGGAATACAAAAGTGTTCCGCGAAGCCTGCAAGGCCGCGCGCGCCGCCGGCAAGCCGGTCATCGCGCTCAAGTTAGGCGCCTCCGAAGGCGGCCGCGCCGCGGCGATGGCGCATACCGGCGCGCTCGCCGGCTCGATCGAAACGTTCGACGCGATCTCGACCCGCGAAGGCGTGATCCGCGTCCGCGGATTGGACGAATTGATCGAGACCACCGAATGTTTCGTCCATGCCGATCCGCCGAAGGGCAATCGTCTCGCCGCGGTATCGCTCTCCGGCGGCAAACGCGGGCTCCTGATTGACGCGTTCTATTCGGCCGGCCTGAACTTCGCTCCGCTCAGCCCGAATGCAACGGCGCAACTGGCGCAAATGCTCGGCCCCGGCAGCATCATCGGCAATCCACTCGACGCCGGATTTGCGGCCGTGGTCGACCCCTCCGTCTATATGAAGTCGATCAAGATCATGATCGACGATCCCGATACCGACATCGTCATCATCGACGCCGAACTGCCGAAGGCGCCGCACGAGCTGCGCGAACGCAACTTACGGATTGTCAACGAGATGGCGGGCGCCGCCAATAAGCCCGTGGTCTATATCAGCGCGATCTCGATCGGGTTCACCGAATTCACCAAGGCCCTGCGCAAGTCGCTGCCGAATATCGCCGTGATGCAAGGCCTCGACCGCGCGGTCGGCGCGATCAAATCGCTGATCGAATATGCATCTCTGCGCAAGGAAATGCCCGACATCGTATCGAGCTCGAAGGCTTCCGCGCGAGCGGTGCTGGAGAGGACGCTCAAGGCCGCCAACGGCGCCGCGGCACTCGACGAGGTCGCCTCGAAAAAGCTTCTCAAGGCCTACGGCATACCGATTTCAAAGGAGGAAATCGCGCAGACCGCGGCGGAGGCGGTGAAGATCGCCAAGAAGATCGGCTTTCCCGTCGTGGCAAAGGTCGTCAGCGCCGACATTCTGCACAAGTCCGATATCGGCGGCGTGGTGCTGAACCTCAACAACGCGGCCGAGGTGAAGAAGGCGTTCAACGACATCACCGCGCGGGTAAAGAAGATCAAGAGCAAGCCGAAGCTGGAGGGCATTCTGATCGCGCAGCAGGTCAAGGCCGACCTTGAGCTCGTGGTCGGCGCCTCGCTCGACGCCGAGATGGGCCCGGTCGTGCTGTTCGGCACCGGCGGCGTCGACATCGAACTGATGAAGGACGTCGCGCTTGCCGGCGCGCCGCTGGACGAGGCCGAGGCAAAACAGTTGATCGCCAAGACCAAGGCCGGCGTGAAGATGAAAGGCTACCGCGGCAAGCCGGCGCTGCACGAGCCTTCCGCCGTGAAGGCGCTGGTCGGCCTCTCCAATCTGATGGCGGACGCCGGCAACCGCATCGCCTCGATCGACGTCAACCCGTTTTTGATCAACAACAAGCTCGGCGTCGCCGTCGATGCCCTGATCGTGCTGAACAACGCCGCCGCGAACAAGGCGGCGGAGCAGTAGGACCTCATTCAGTGGTCATCGTCGTCCCTGCGAACGCAGGGACCCATAACCACCGATGCCAATTGTTGCTAAGACAACTAGCCCCATTGTCTTGCCGCTAGGCCGCGGCGTATGGGTCCCTGCGTTCGCAGGGACGACGGATGAACCCCCCATTTCTTTCGCGGGCGACGGATGTCGTTACAACCCTGCGCCCCACTTCTGCGCAGTCTGCACAATCCAGTCACGATACAGCGTCAGCGGCGTGACGCCGGTCATGCCGCCGCAGCCGGCGCTGCCGTTCGGCCCGGTCGACCAGCTCACGAGACCGACCATGACGGGACCACTCTCCTTGTCCTCGAACACCGGCGCGCCGGAATCTCCGGTGCAGGCGCCGAGCCCGTCGCGCGCGCCCTGGCCGACGGGATCGACTAGACGGATCTGCAGCGTGCCGGGCTTGCCCGTCGCCACCAGCCCGGCGACGCGGACGGCACCACCGCTCCTGCCGTCGCCGCGTACGGTCACGCCGATTCCGGCGACGGTAAAGCGGCTGCCAACCGCGATGGGAACGGTGGGCATCCCTAGCGCGGCCGGCATCTTGCCTTTGGCAGATGCAACCAATTGCAGCAACGCCACATCCGCCGTCGCACGATGCGCCTGCATCGCCTGCATGTTGAAGCCAGGATGAATGGCGACGCTCTTCACGTCCTGCAGCGAGGGCTGCTTGTCTGCGCCATACTCGACGATCTTGTATTCCGCGCCGGGCTGCACGCAATGCGCCGCCGTCACTACCATCTTTGGCGCGATCAGGGCGCCGGTGCAGAAATTACCACGCGAGCCGACAATGGTGACGATCGAGCGAGCGACGCCTTCAGTCAATGGCGCGCCACCGCCGACGATGGCATAGGCGGGAACTGAGAGCAGCAGCGTCAGGCCGGCAATCATTCGAGGCAGGATATTCATCGGCGCAGCAATAGCCCGCTCCGCGTGCATCGCCAAGCCGAGGATCGGGCTGGTCCGGACAGGCATTCCGTGTTAGCCGCTGCCCAACATAACATTCAGGCAGGAACATGATCGAGGCAGTGATCTGGGATTTCGGCGGGGTGCTGACCACCTCGCCATTCGAGGCGTTCATGCGGTTCGAAACTGAGCGCGGGCTGCCGGCCGACATCATCCGACGCACCAACGCCGCCAACCACCTGGAAAATGCTTGGGCAAAATTCGAGCGCGCCGAGGTCGATATCGAAGCTTTCGACGAATTGTTTGCGGCCGAATCGCTGGCGCTGGGTGCCGCGGTTCGCGGCAAGGACGTGCTGCCGTTATTGTCCGGCGATCTGCGGCCCGAAATGGTCGAGGCGCTCAAGCGCGTGAAGTCAAAGCTCAAGACCGGCTGCATCACCAACAATTTGCCTGCCAACGCCATCGGCAGCCACAGCGGCCGCACACTTTATGTCGCCGAAGTGATGGCACTGTTCGATCATGTCATCGAGTCCGCGAAAATCGGTCTCCGAAAGCCCGACCCGCGCATCTACCGGATGATGATCGAGGCGCTGAAGGTCGATCCCAAGAACTGCGTCTATCTCGACGATCTCGGCGTCAATCTGAAGCCGGCGCGCGAGATGGGCATGACCACGATCAAGGTGGTCAGTGCGGCGCAGGCGATCACGGAGCTTGAGTCGGCAACCGGGCTGGCATTGCGCTAGGCGGAAAATACCGGAAAACTGCGGCCGCCCATGAGCAAACGGCGCTTGTCCTTTGCCGGGAACGCAGGCAGAACGTTCCGAAACCTATCGAATTCGGAGTTGAAACCCCGTGGCTGATATCAGGCCTTCGGCCTCGATCGAGGCAGTGGAAAGCGGTCTTGCGGCGCAAGGCTATATTGCGAGCCGCCAGATCGCGACCGCGGTCTATCTGGCGCAGCAGATCGAAAAACCTATCCTGGTCGAAGGCCCCGCCGGCGTCGGCAAGACCGAGCTCGCAAAAGCGATAGCCGCCTGGCGCGGCATGAAGATGATCCGCCTGCAATGCTATGAGGGGCTCGACGAGGCCAAGGCGCTCTACGAGTGGAAATACGCCAAGCAGCTTCTGTATACGCAGATCTTGAAAGACAAGCTCGGCGAGGTGCTGGGCGGCGCCCCGACGCTCGAGGCAGCGCTGAACCAGCTTCACGACTTTGGCGACGTGTTCTTCTCCAAGGAATTCGTCGAACCGCGGCCGTTGCTGCAGGCGCTCGAGCAGCCGGCCGGCTGCGTGCTCTTGATCGACGAAATCGATAAATCGGACGCCGAATTCGAATCGCTGCTGCTGGAAATCCTCAGCGACTTCCAGGTGACGATTCCGGAACTCGGGACAGTGGTCGCGGTCGCACCGCCGACCGTGATCCTGACCTCAAACAGCGAGCGCGATCTCGGCGACGCGCTGAAGCGGCGCTGTCTGCATCTGCACATCGGCTTTCCCGAGCAGAAGCTGGAAGAGCGGATTGTCGAAAGCCGGGTGCCCGGCATTTCGCAGACGCTGCGCAAGCAAATGGTGAGCTTTATCCACGAGGTGCGCACGCTCGACCTGAAGAAGCTGCCATCGGTGAGCGAAACCATCGACTGGGCGCGCGTACTGGTGCTGCTGCAGGCGCCCGAGCTCGGCCACGAGATGGTCAAGGATACGCTGAACGTCCTCCTGAAATACGAGGCGGATATCGAGGCCACCATGCCGCAGGTCTCCACCTTCATCGCCAAGGCCTCGCGTCAAGGCGTCTTCGGGTGACGGACTAATGCGCGAGAACCTGCATCGCTTCTTTCGTGCGGCGCGGGGCGCAGGCGTCAGGCTCTCGCCGGCCGAAAGCATCGACGCAATGCGGGCCGTCTCCAAGATCGGCTTTACCGACCGCACAATCCTGCGCGATACGTTTCTGCTGACGCTCGCCAAGACGCAGGACGAGAAGAAGGCGCTCGGCGATTGTTTCGACCTGTTCTTCGATCGACCCGAGCCGCAATCGTCGGCCGAAGACGGCAGGGCGGACGAGCAGGATGCGCAGGGCTCCAACGCAGGGTCGGATTCACCGGGCGAGACAAGCAGCGGCGACGAGCAAGCCGAAGGGCTTGGTCAGCTCGCGCAAATGCTGCTGGCGCAGGACCGCAACCAGATTTCGGCGGCGATCGCCAACGCGGCGAGCGCGGCTTCACTCTCCGACATCCGCTATTTCACCCAGCGCGGCATCTTCTCCGGCCGCATCCTCGACCAGATGGGCATCCAGCGCCTGCGCGACGATCTTGATAACCTCGCCGCCAGCAACCCGGCGCTGGCGGAGCGGCTGACCAATGCGCTGGACGACATGCGCGGCACGGTCCGCGAAACTGTTTCGCAGGCGCTGATGCTGTACGGGCGCGAGGAGGCGGAAAATTTGCGCAACGAGATCCTGCGCAACGCCCCGCTGTCGCGGATCGAGCCGCGGCAGGTCGAACAGATGCGGCATCTGATCCGCCAGATCGCGCGCCGCCTGCGCGAGCGCTACTCCAAGCCACGCAAGCGACAGCGCCGCGGCCATCTCGACGTGCGACGCACCATCCGGCGCAACGCTGCCTGGGGCGGCGTGCCGTTTCTCACCGCGTGGAAGCGCCGGCATCGCGACAAGCCGAAGATCGTGGCACTGTGCGACGTCTCGGGCTCGGTGGCACGGGTTTCGGATTTCTTCCTGCTTCTGATCCATAGCCTGCATGAGGTCGTGGATGACGTCCGCTCGTTTGCGTTCTCCGGCCACCTGATCGAAGTCAGCGACATCCTGGAGTCGAAAACGCCGGAAGAGGCGATGGCCGAGATCATGTCCAAGGTGGGCTTCGGCTCATCCGACTACGGCAGCTCCCTCGCCGACTTTGAAGATGAATGGATGAGCGCGATCACGCCGCAGACCACCGTGATCGTGCTCGGCGATGCCCGCAGCAACAACCTCGATCCGCGCGCAGATATCCTCCGTCGAATTGCCGAGCGATCGAAGCGTCTGGTATGGCTCAATCCGGAGGGCCGGATGGCCTGGGGCTGGGGCGATTCCGAAATGCCGCGCTATTCGACCTTCTGCACCGTGGTCCGCCAATGCGCGACCGCAAAGCAGCTCGAACGCGCGGTGTCGGACATCGTGGCGAGCTATCAATAGCCCCGCCTTCACGCATCGATCGCCTCCTTGATGCGCTTGCGCGTCAGCGGCAAATTCCGCAGTCGCTTTCCCGTGGCGTTGGCGACGGCGTTGGCAATCGATGCCGCCGCCGGGCCCTGCCCGGTTTCGCCGCTGCCGAGGAACGGCTGCCCCGGCCGGTCGATGATGTGAACCTCGATGCTTTCGGGCACTGAATTGAAACGCAAGATCGGATAGGTCTGCCAGTCGATGCTGGTGATCCTGGTGTCGTCAAACGTTACGCTCTCATATAGCGTCCAGCTCATCGACTGCACGATTGCGCCCTCGATCTGATTGATCAACCCGTCCGGATTGACCACCTGCCCGCTGTCGACCGCCGCGGCCGCGCGCACCAGGCGCGGGCGGCCGGTCTCGCGATTCACCTCTATTTCAGAAGCGATGGCGCAATAGGCCGCCAGATTCTTGTAACGCGCAAAGGCAAAGCCATAGCCGCGATCAGGCGGCGGCTTTTGATCCGGCTTCCACCCGAAGGCTTGCGCGGCCTTTTCGATGACGTCGCGGCCGCGCCGATCGTCGAGATGCTTCAGTCTGAATTCGACCGGATCTGCGCCGGCGATAATGGCGAGTTCATCCATAAAACTCTCGATCGAGAACACATTGTGGTAGGCGCCGAGCGCCCGCATCGCCGAAATCCGCAGCGGCATCTCGGAAATGAAGTGATGCACCACGCGCGCATTGGGGAAATTGTAGAACGGGATTGCGTTGCGATCACCGCCGCCTTCCGGCAACGGCAGCGGCTTGGGGGCCGGTACGGCAAACGGTTGCGCCATGTGCTGCGCCGCCAGCATCGATCCGGCGCCGCCCGGCCGCATCGAATGCGTGTTGCTCCAGACATCGAAATTCCAGTCGGCGATCTTGCCACTGCCGTCGAGCGAGGCCTTGAGCTTCGTCACCATCGCCGGGCCGAACGGCTCCCAGGCATGTTCCTGCTCGCGCATCCATTGCACGCGAACGGGACGGCCGGGCAATGCACGGGCGATCAGCGCGGCGTCGGCCGCGGCATCGTCGGCGCCGTTATGGCCATAGCAGCCAGAGCCTTCGACATGGATCAGGTGAACGCTGGCCGGCGGGATGCGGAGCATTTCGGCGATGCCCTGACGATCGGGATAGACGCCCTGCGTATGCGTCCACACCGTCATCGAGCCGTCGACGAAGTGTGCGACCGCGCAGGACGGCCCGATCGATCCGTGTGCCTGATAGGGCCGCGTATAGGTCGCCTCGATGGTCTTCTGGATGCCGACGGCTGGATTGCCGCGCTCGAAAATCGTCGTGTCCTGCGAGGGCAGGCTGGTCAACACGTTAGGCAGATCGTCCTGTTTCGGCAGGCGTGCGGTTTCGTTCCACTTGGCGGCCGCGGCAAGCGCGTTCATCGCCTTGATCGACTGGAATTCCTTTTCCGCGACCACGGCCAGGAAATTGCCGTCGCGGATGACCTTGACGACGCCCGGCAGCTTCTCGACGGCAGAAGTATCGCATTCGCTCAATTGCGCGCCGTAGCTCGGCGGCCGCACGACGCGGGCATGCCCCATCCCGGGCAGCCGCATGTCTTGAACGTAGGCCGCAGCGCCGGTGACCTTGGCAGGGATATCGACACGCGGCACAGGCCGGCCGATCACCTTGAATGTCGCGGGGTCCTTCAGTTTGGATGTCGGCTGCGCCTGGACATGCAACATATTGCCCGCGACAAGCTCACTATACGACAGGCGCTTGCCATCCGGTGCGATTACCGCACCGTCCGCCGTCTGCAGGCTCTCGGCCGGCAGATCAAGCCGCCGCGCCGCTTCCGCAATCAGCAGCGCGCGGACCTGTGCCGCCGCGTTCTGGATCGCGGTGCCGCTGTCTTTCATGGAGTTGCTGCCGGCCGTATAGCCTTCATTCGCGGTCAGGCGCGTGTCCGCCGTCGTCAGCTTGAGAGATTCAAAGGCAACGTCGAGCTCCTCGGCCGCGATCTGCTGAAACGCCGTCTTAAAACCCTGACCGAGTTCGGCCTTGCCTGTGAACACTTCGACGCCATTGGCATCGATGCGGATCCACGCGTCGAGATACGGCGATGTTTTCAAGCTGCCGGGCGGGCTCGGTGCAGCAGCCGCGGGCGCGTCTGGTTGCTGTGCCAGGGCACTGCCGAGCGAGAAGCTGACGATCAGCGCGCCGCCGCCTGCCAGTACGCGACGGCGGTCGATAATGACGGGGGCGTTCATCGGGCACTCCTGTTCGCTGCCGGCGACGCTTCTGCCGTGTCCATCAGCCGCGCCGCCCGATGCACCGCACGCAGGATCCGCATGTGAGTGCCGCAGCGGCACAAATGTGGTTCGAGCTCGGCGCGAATTTGCTCGTCAGTCGGTTTGGAATTCCTCTGCAGCAAGGCCTGCGCCCGCATCATCATTCCCGGGATGCAATAGCCGCATTGCGCTGCCTGCTCTTCCATGAACGCGCGCTGGATCGGCGCGGGCTCCGCGATCGTGCCGAGACCCTCCAGCGTCGTTACCTGTTTGCCCTCCAGCAAAACCATCGGCGTCACGCAGGACAGCACGGCCTTGCCGTCCACGATCACCGTGCATGAGCCGCATTGCCCCAATCCGCAGCCGAATTTTGCGGCGTTCAGCTTGAGGTCGTCGCGCAGCACGTAGAGCAGCGGCGTATCCGTCTCGGCATCGACCTGGTGCTCCCGGCCGTTGACCTTCAATGTCATCATGGCTTTTCTCGCTGCTGAGGGTCGGCAGGTGCGTTCCGTGGCGCGGGCGACGTCTGGAGAAATACGGTCTGCGTGCGGCGCGCATCTTGAATTGACTTTTCAACGCCGGTCCACGCCGGCTGGTCGCTGAACCGCGCCCGCAAATAATTCAGCAAGGCCGAAGCCTGTTCGTCGTTCATGCTGGCGGCAAAGCCCGGCATGATCGGGCTGCGCTCGCCTTCCACCGCCTCAATGCCTGAAAGGACGATATTGATGAGATTGCGCGGATCGGGGCTCGAGATCGCGGTGCTGAGGCGGAGATCGACCCCGCCATAAGGTAGCGGCCTGCCGCCCTCGTGGCATGATGCGCAGGCGGCAGTGTAGATCGATGCGCCAACGGCGTTTGCCTGCGACGCCGTCCTGGCGCGCGTCAAGGCAGCCTCGCTTGGTCCCGTGCGGTCAGACGTTGAAGCACCGGATACGCCGGCCATATAGGCTGCGATAGCCCGGACGTCGCTTGCTGGCACTGAGGACAGATTGCTGACCACCTTCGCCATCGGCCCGCGCGCAGTGCCGTGATCGGGATGCCAGCCCTCGCGCAAATAGGCGAACAATGCATCGGCGGTCCAGGGCACGGGTGAGCGGGACTGGTCGTTGATCGCATAGGCGTGCCAGTCGTCGACATCGCCGCCGGCAAACTGCGCGCTGACGCGCTCCGCGCCCAGCGCATTTCGTGGCGTGTGGCAGGCACCGCAATGGGCGAGCCCTTCCACCAGATAGGCACCGCGATTCCACTCGGCGCTCTGCTTGGGATCAGGTTGATAGGTGTCGTGGCGAAGGAAAAGCAATTTCCATCCCGCGATGGCAAGCCGCTGATTGAACGGAAATGAAAGCTGGTTGTCGCGGGCCGCTGCGCGAACCGGCTGCCGTGTCATCAGGAAGGCATAGAGCGCCCGGTCGTCCTCATCGCTGACGTTGGTGAAGTGGTCGTATGGGAATGTCGGATAAAGGTGCTGGCCTTCACGGTTGACGCCGGACCGCATCGCGCGGCGGAATGCCGCTTCCGACCATCGACCGATTCCTGTCTCCGGCTCCGGCGTGATGTTGGTCGAAAAAATTGTGCCGAACGGGGTCGGCACCGGGAGGCCGCCGGCAAAGTTCTTGGCCCCGCGCCGCGTATGACAATCGCTGCAATTGCCGATCGCCGCCAGGTCGCGGCCTCGCTTGACGAGAGCGTCATCGAAGGATTGCGGACCGGGAGGATCGATTGCCGCGATTGCCGGGCGCCACGCAATTGCAAAGGCCGCCACCGCAGCGGAAATCAGCACGATGGCAACGATGCCCGCGATGATTCGCGCCGATGCCCGCATGCTCTTGCCTCGGGTTTTTGTTGATTGGTTTGCCTTCTAACACAAATCTCACTCCGCCGTTCGCCCCGGACGCGCCGATCACCGGCAGTTGACCTCCTTGCTGCCTTTCCCGAACACGCCGCGGGAACATCGAAATCAGGCATAGACTTGCCACCATGTTTTTGGCCTATTGGATCCGCTCATTCCGCGGTGCCTGCCCCCAAAAGGCTGGCGCCACACGCCTTTAACCGGACGACCTCACCCCCATGCCTGCACCTGCAGCCCGGCGCCCTGAACCCGGCAATGCTCCCGACGCGCTGTCCGTCCTGAATTCCGTGTTCGGCCTGCCCGGCTTCCGCGGCGCGCAGGAGGAAATCATCCGGCACGTGACCGACGGCGGCAACTGCCTGGTGCTGATGCCGACCGGCGGCGGCAAGTCGCTGTGCTATCAGTTGCCGTCGCTGCTGCGCGAGGGCTGCGGCATCGTGGTGTCGCCGTTGATCGCGTTGATGCGCGACCAGGTCGCGGGACTTCTGGAGGCCGGCATCAACGCGGCCGTGTTGAACTCCACGCTGTCATTCGACGAGGCTTCGGAAGTCGAACGGCGGCTGCTCGCCGGCGATCTCGACCTGCTCTATGTCGCGCCGGAGCGATTGTTGACGCCGCGCTGCCTTGCCCTGCTCGGACAAGCCAATATCGCGCTGTTTGCGATCGACGAGGCGCATTGCGTCTCGCAATGGGGACACGATTTCCGTCCCGAATATATCGGCCTGTCCGCGATCGTGGAACGCTTTGCCGACGTGCCGCGCATTGCGCTGACGGCAACCGCCGACGAGATGACGCGGAGGGAGATCGTGACGCGGCTGGGGCTTACCGGCGCGCCGAGCTTCATCTCGAGTTTCGACCGCCCGAACATCCGCTACGAGATCGTCGAGAAGCAGAACGCGCCCGCCCAGCTCAAGGCCTTCATCAGCGAACGGCACGCGGGCGACGCTGGCATCGTCTACTGCCTGTCGCGCGCCAAGGTCGAGGATACCGCTGAAGCACTGAGCAAGGCCGGCATCCCGGCGCTGCCCTATCACGCCGGGCTCGATCCCAGCGTCCGCGCCCGCAGCCAGGATCGCTTCATCAACGAGGATGGTGTCGTCATCGTCGCCACCGTCGCCTTCGGCATGGGGATCGACAAGCCCGACGTGCGCTTCGTGGCGCATCTCGACCTGCCGAAGAGCATCGAGGCCTATTACCAGGAGACGGGCCGCGCCGGGCGCGACGGCAAGCCGTCCAGCGCCTGGATGGCCTACGGCCTGACCGACATCGTGCAACAGCGCCGCATGATCGACGAATCCACCGGATCCGATACGTTCAAGCGCGTCTCGATCGGCAAGCTCGACGCGCTGGTGGCGCTAGCGGAAACCGCGGGCTGCCGGCGCAGCCGCCTGCTCGGCTATTTCGGCGAGGAAGTCACCGGCACCAATTGCGGCAATTGCGACAACTGCCTGTCGCCGCCGCAGCTTCGCGACGGCAAGGTCGCCGCGCAAAAACTTTTGTCCGCCGCCTACCGCACCGGACAGCGTTTTGGCGCGATGCACCTGATCGACGTGTTGGTCGGCCGCATGACCGAGAAGGTCACGCAGTTCGGCCACGACAAGCTGTCCGTGTTCGGCATCGGCGGTGAACTGAACGAAAAGCAGTGGCGCGCGGTGATCCGGCAATTGGTCGCGATGGGCCATCTTCAGGCCGACAGCGAAGCATTCGGTGCGCTCAAGCTGACGGAGAGCGCGCGCGGCGTTCTGAAAGGCGAGACCGAGGTGATGCTGCGCGAGGCGGCGGCCGGCACGCGCATCCGCGCCAGCCGCGTTAAATCACGGCGCGGCGATCTGGCGCCGCGCGCCGAGACCAAGGCCGCCGATGCCGGCCTGCAGGCCGCGCTTCGCGCATGGCGCTCGGAGATCGCGCGCCAGCGAGGTGTGCCAGCCTATGTCGTGCTGCACGATTCCACCATCGACGGCATCGCCGCCGCACGGCCGATGACGCTCGACGAGCTCCGCAATATCCCCGGCATCGGCGACAAGAAGCTCGAACATTACGGCGATGAGTTGCTCGCAGTACTGCGGGCAGCCGACGCGTAAGTCTGATCGCCCACCTCATCCGTTGCGGAAGGTATAAGCGTAGCCATTAATGGCGGGCGCGCCGCCGAGATGGGCGTAGAGCACCTTCGATTCCTTCGGGAAGTAACCCTTGCTCACGAGATCGATCATGCCCTGCATGGATTTTCCCTCGTAGACGGGATCGGTAATCATGCCTTCGAGACGCGCGCAAAGCCGGATCGCCTCCTTGGTCTCTTCCGACGGAACGCCGTAAGCCGGATAGGCGTAGTCCTCGATCAGGACCACATCGTCCTCGACGATCCCCTTGCCCAGCTCGACGAGATTTGCGGTGTTGCGGGCGATCTCGAGCACCTGGGCCTTGGTCTGGGCCGGGGTGAATGACGCGTCGATGCCGATCACCTTGCGCGCGCGGCCGTCCTTGGCAAATCCGACCAGCATGCCGGCATGGGTCGAGCCGGTGACCGTGCAGACCACGATGTAGTCGAAAGCAAAGCCGAGCTCCTTCTCCTGCGCCCGCACCTCTTCGGCAAAGCCGACATAGCCGAGGCCACCATATTTGTGCACGGAAGCGCCAGCCGGAATCGCATAGGGCTTGCCGCCCTTGGCCTTCACATCCGCGATCGCCTCCTCCCAGCTCTGGCGGATGCCGATGTCGAAACCTTCATCCACCAGCTGCACGTCCGCGCCCATGACGCGGCTGAGCAGGATGTTGCCGACGCGATCGTAGACCGCGTCCTCATGCGGCACCCAGCTTTCCTGCACCAGGCGGCACTTCATGCCGATCTTGGCCGCAACCGCCGCAACCATGCGGGTGTGGTTGGACTGCACGCCGCCGATCGAGACCAGCGTGTCCGCATTGGACGCGATCGCGTCGGGCACGATGTATTCGAGCTTGCGCAGCTTGTTACCGCCGAATGCAAGGCCGGAATTGCAGTCTTCCCGCTTAGCGTAAAGCTCGACCTTGCCGCCGAGATGCTGCGACAGCCGCTCCAGCTTCTCGATGTGGGTGGGTCCGAAGGTGAGCGGATAGCGTTCGAATTTCTCCAGCATGGTCATCCCCGTTGATGGTCTGATTCGGGGAATGCCTATCACCGAGCTCTGGAAAGGTGTTCTCAAAATCGGCCACGTTAGTAGTGTTCTTGTTGCGATATTCCGAAGTTATCTTGCATGATCAACCGCCATCTGGCCCAAATCCGGAAGAATCTCTCATGCCCGGCAGACTCGATCGTATCGACCTTAAGATATTGCGCTTGCTGCAGAATGGCGGCCGGCTGACCAATGCCGAGCTGGCCGAAATGGCCGGTGTCAGTGCCGCAACCTGTCACCGCCGCACCCAGCGCCTGTTCGACGAGGGGTTCATAGCAGGGGTCAGGGCCATGGTGGCGCCACGAAAAGTCGGCAAGGGTGCGCTTGTCATGGTCGGTGTCGTGCTCGACCGCTCCACGCCGGAAAGCTTTGCGGCCTTCGAGCGGGCGATCGCGCAACTCAAATTCGTGCTGGATTGCCATCTGGTGGCGGGTGATTTCGACTATTTCCTCAAGATCCGCGTCGGCGACATGGAGGATTTCAACCGCATCCACGGCGAACAATTAATCGCGCTGCCGGGTGTCCGCCAGACCCGGACCTTCTTCGTCATGAAGGAGGTAGTCGACAACGCGCCGCTCGATTTCTGATGGCATGCGGCACTGCAAAACAAGGCTATCTTCCGCCGATGTTCTTTTGGGGAACCTTGCGAGACTATGGTCACACAGCGCGCCATGTCCTATCAACCGAACATGATCATGAAGCTTTGCCGGCAGGTTTTCGCCCTTGCCATTATTTTCACTGCAACGCCGTCCTTTGCCTCGGAAGAGCTTGTCCGGCAGGAGCCGGACACCGTCATCTTTGCAATGATGTCGGGCAAGTGCAGCACGTTGAAGGTGGCGGGCCGGGACTTCGCCTGTAGGGCGGTTGCCTTCTTCCAAACCGAGGAGGGCCGCGCCAATTTTACCATCGCCCTCGACGACCCCGGTGACGACAGCCACATCATCACCTTCTCCGGCGACAATGGGCGCAGGCCGGAGGCCAATCTGTACGAATTGCCGATCGACCGGATGCTGCTGAAAACCAAGGACAGGCCGAAGGCCGACGGTCTGCCGGTGCCGGCAATCGAATCGACCGCCGGCCTCTGCAAGCAGGTCGGAAACTTCGTGACGCTTGAGCTTTCCTCCATCTCCTGCACCGCCGTGGACCGGAACGGCAAGAAATACGAATTGCAATACGAGTCCGACGGCGCGCCGATGGCGGTGCGCCGCATCAAGCGGATGCGTGTCGGCAGCCCTGCGGTGTCGCCGTTCGACGATGTGAAATGAAAGGCCGCCGGCGGAAAACCGACGGCGGCCAGCGTCGATCCACGCATGGCTCGCGACTGCGCAGACAAGTTCAGGCTGGCTTGAAATTCCTCTTAAGGCGTGCAGGCCGTTCGTCAAAGTCGAGCGATTGCCTTCATACGGGCTTTACCGTGACGACCCGCCTCGCTCGCGCCCGCTCTTCGTCGGCAGGATGGCTGACGCGATTTCAAACGCGACAGCCCATCTCGGCTTTTCTTCCGCAGCGCCGGGCACGTTGATCTGAACGCCGCCACCGTCGCTGACGGTATAGGAAGCGGCCAGTACGGCGGCCTCGAGCGCGGCGCCCCGCGAATCATAGACGCCGCCGATCTTGATGTTGTCGGCAAACACCGACCAGCCCAGTGGCGCCTTCACGACTTCGAACACTGATCGCTCCATTAGGTCACCCCGTATCGCTTCACCTGTATCGCTTCCGGCCCTCGCCGACGCGGCGAATCCTGGCGAAGGAGGCCTGGCGCCGGGACGCTGGCTTGTCGCCGGCCGCCTTCGCTCGCCCCTCCGGATTCTGCAACCCCGTCAATGAATTCCCCGCCGGTGCCAGCGCAATTTCCTTCCGCACGGCATCGACAATTCGATCGAACTCAACTTCGCTCATCGCACGCTCCATTGCTCTAGGCCGGCATTCAGCCGCCAGGACGATAAGGATAAGAGGGACCGCGCTGACCACAGATCGCCATGCAAGTTTGTTGTTAGAAGGCTCGCCCGCGGTCGCTTCGATGGCAAAAAGGGGTCGAAATCGGGAAGCGGCCGCCTTCCGCCGTGCGAAATCGGTGGGCCCAAATGCCCCGCTGGCGCTCCCCTTGGCCCAACTTGCTCCATGCGTGCTAGATTCGGCCACGAATCAGGAGGGTTTGCATGCCGGTAGACAGTGACAGCGCCATTGCGTGGCACCGCGCCCAGCTCAAAAAGCTTCGCGAGACCTTGAAGAATATCGAGACCTCCAGGTTCATGGTGGGCGAGTCCGCTCAGTCGAGCAGGACCGGCAAGACCCAGAAGACGATTGCCGAGCTCGAGCAGAAAATCCGGCAGTCGCAGCACATCATCGCCGCCTATGAGCGGCAGACCCGGCGGCCGCTGGCGACCGACCAGCGAAGCCTTGCCAGCGTGAGCTGGAGCGCCTGGAACGCCCAGACGGCGCATGGCCGCAGCGGCAATTCGCGGTAAGCCTTGAGTGGGCGAAAGCGGCTGGGCTTTCCGGTAGGTCCAGCACCGGTTCTCGATCTGCCGGATCGTCATATCGGCGTAGCACTCGGTTCGCGGCCGAGCGCCGTCAGGCGCCCGATCGCAGGATCCCGACGACTGGCGGGCCAAAACGGCGGCGAGGCATCTAATTCTTTGCGGTCTCTTTCTCCTTCGCCTTGGCCTTGCACGAAATCAAAAATGTAAACGCCCTCGCATTGCGGGCGATTTCGGCCGTCTTCAATTCGGCCTTGGCGTCGGAGATCTGATACGGCACCACACTGTTATCGAGAAAATCGCGCAGCGCACCGGTTTTGATGGCGAAATTGATGTTCTCGGGAATGTTGCCCGTAGCCCTTACGAATTTGATGGCATTCAGTTTTGCCGCGACTACGCCGACCACGTCGCCGCTCGCGGCCAATAGCGGCCCGCCGCTATTGCCGGGTTGAACGGCAGCACTGATCTGCAGAAAGCGCGTGTCGTTCAGGATGCCGCTGAGCGAGCTCACGATCCCAGTCGTTACCGTGAAATCTGATGTCAGCAGTCCATGAAAGGGATAGCCGATCGCGACCACGCTGTCGCCGGACGGGATCGCCTTGTCCCTGATTGTGGCGATGTCCTTGAACGAACCCGTCGCCTGCAGCAGCGCGAGATCATTGGTCTCGTCGCTCGACACCAGGCGCAATTTGGCGGGCGCCTCGCCGGACAGATTGCCCAAAATATCGCCGACGCATCCCTGCACGACATGCGCATTGGTCACGAGGTGTCCGTTCGTGCTCACCAGAAAGCCGGTGCCGGTCTGGTCGAACAGCTTGTCGGGCTTGGCCGGCGCCGAGTCCGGTGTCGCCGCTGCGGCGACCGCCTTGGCGGTGGGCAGGACCGAAAAATCGCCCGCACTGGCCAATCCCGATTGCCTGATCTTGGCGACGCAATTCGCCAATACCGGCAATAGCTGCCCGGTCTGGTCGAGGTTGAACTGGAAGAGCTGACCCTGCGTGTAGGCGGTCATGGCCTTGGCCCGCCGGAACTGGCTGATCAGCGAGGAATTGCTCGGCATCGGCACGCGAACCAGCTTGTCGGCGATCGGAACGCCATGAACGTTGAACGGTTGCTGACCGTCGAATGTCAGGGTTAGTGGAAAGGCCTGCCCAGTCGTCAGGCTCCATTGTTCGTGCATGAAGCCGAGGCTCCACCCGCCGCCATGATCGATCATCACGAGAAAATAGATGCCACTGGCGTAGCGGGCGCCCGCCGCACAGTGCGAGAAGGATCCGCTTTGGTCGTTGGTGTAGGCCCCGCCCTGCCAATTGCCGATGCTGATCGAACCATAGGGTCCGCGCGCATCCGCATTCGAATTGGCAAAAATCGACCATAGCAAAGCTACGACCGCAGCAACCCGGCATGTCATAAGCATCCCCACATTCCCAGGGCGAGAATATTGCTCTTTGCAACCAGAGTCCATTTGGACAGGCGCGGTAAGCCGAAAATTCTTTCGCGGAAGCTCTCGCCATCGGGTTCACATCCGATGCGGCAGCAACGGCCTGAAGCTCACTTTCGTTAAGATCTTTGCGTCATCATTCGGCGCATCGTCTCGATCCTCGTAAGATCGAGGCTCATTCGCATCCGCCCGTAGCAAGGCGGCTCATCGCTTAGCGGGACAACGCATGGACTTGGCGCACGGCGGAGGCAACTTCGAGCAGAGGGCCGCGTTGCGTCCGCCACCCGTGGTGCTGATCCCCGGCCTGGCAATGTCGTTCTACGTCTGGCTCAATCTCTTCACAACCATCCCGTATCCGGGCAAGATCGGGCTCGACTACAACACGCTTGGCACCGACTGGATGGTTTTCTACGGCGCGATCCGCTCGGTGCTCGACGGCAATGCTCCGCTGATCTTTGACGGCGATCGCTTCACCGACTTCCTCAACACGACGTTTGCAGGCTGGCTCTCCTCGCCGCTGGAGTTCCGGCCGTGGGCTTATCCGCCGGGCTTTCTGCTGATCCTGCTGCCGTTCGCGCCACTGGGATTCTTCGGCTCCTATGTGGCGTTTCAGATCGTGACCGGCGCCCTGATGGTGGTCGCGCTGAGAGCGAGTGCAGGAACCTCCCTGTCATCAAGGGCTTTGCTCATGGTCGCGCTGGCTTGTCCCGCGTCGGCTATCAATGCGATCGATGGGCAGGCCGTCTTTCTGGTCGCAGCCCTGATCGTCGGCGGCTTTGGGCTTCTCGAACAGCGTCCCTATCTCGCCGGATTGGTGCTAGGGCTGCTGACGTTCAAGCCCCAATTCTGCATCCTGGTCCCGATCGCGCTCGTCGCGGCCGGGCAGTGGCGCGCGCTCCTAACTGCAGGCCTGTCCGCGCTGGCCATGATGATCGCGAGCGGATTGATTTTCGGATGGGACCTGTGGCTGCGCTGGTTTCCGGTCATCCTTGAAAACCTCGTTAGCCCGAACCCGAAGTGGACCGAGTACGGCCGCATGTGGGGCCACAGTGTCTACACCTGCG
Organism: Bradyrhizobium australiense; assembly: GCF_013114825.1. Taxonomy (GTDB): domain Bacteria; phylum Pseudomonadota; class Alphaproteobacteria; order Rhizobiales; family Xanthobacteraceae; genus Bradyrhizobium; species Bradyrhizobium australiense. The sequence goes on from NZ_JAAVLX010000014.1 coordinate 105,170, forward strand.
CGGTTCTGCTGGGCGCGCCGGAGCGACTGGCGTCGCTAATTCAATTGCTCGCCACGCTCGGCGCGGCGGTATCTGTCGTCATCGCTTTCCGGTCGCGTTTGGGGACGCGGGAAAAGACGGCGGTTTTTCTGGCGGCTACCGTCCTCGCCGCTCCGCATTCCGGACCCTATGACGCGACGCTACTGGTGATAGCGACAGCGTTCTGGTTGATGGCACGAGAGGCTCCGCTGCCGCTGTGGTGCTGGACGCTCGCGTTCATGATCTGGCTGGTGCCGATGCTGAGTCCGCCTTTGTTGTTTCCAGTCGGCAGGATCGCCCCGCTCTTACCCGTGCTGCTGATGGCGCTTCTGCTTCGTCCCGGGGTTTCGGCCCTGCCAGGCGAGCGATAGGAGCGTAACCTCGGGAATATCCCTCGGCGCAGCCGTACCAAACCGACGGCCTGCCGCCCTTTGGGAGCGACTAAACGCCCCGGTGCCGGCCCACCTCCGGCGGCTCATTTTAATGGATCATGCATGGCATATTGCATACGGTAGGCCCCTCGCCCTGCCCATTCCGGGTTATCCCCGGAACAGGGCAGCAAAAAACAATCGCGCCGCCGATGGCGGGCGCCAATTGCAAATTTGCCGGAGGAAAATGTCGTGAAGCCGAGAATTGTTCGGTGCGCCCTGCTTACATTTCTGGCGGTCGTATCCGCCGCGGCCGGTCGGGCCCAAGCCCAGTCGTGGCCGGAGAAGCCAATCACCTTCATCGTGCCGTTCGCGGCCGGCGGCGGCACCGATGCCTTTGCCCGCCCATTGGCGGCCCAGCTCGATGCGCAATTGGGCAAGCGCGTGCTGATCGAAAACCGTGCCGGCGCCGGCGGCACCGTTGGCGCTTCCGCTGCGTCGAAGGCCGCGCCCGACGGCTACACCTTCTTCATGGGCGCGGCGCATCACACCATCGCCCCCTCGCTCTATCCCAACCTCGACTACAATATCGAGAAGGATTTCATCGCGGTGGCGCTGATCGCGCGGCCGCCGCAGGTCGTGGTCGTCAATCCGGACAAGGTCGCCGCCAAGACGCTGGCCGAGTTCATCGCCTACGCCAAGGCCAATCCAGGCAAATTGAACTATGGCTCCGCCGGCGCCGGCACCACGCATCATCTCGCTGGCGAACTGTTCAAGATTCTGACCAAGACCAACATTCAGCACGTCCCCTACCGTGGGGCCGGCCCCGCGATGCAGGATCTCATCGCCGGCCATGTGCCCGTTGTCTTCGACGGGCTCGGCTCGTCGGCAGCGCCTGTGAGGGCCGGACAGTTGCGGGCGCTGGCCGTCGCCGCGCCGAAACGCGTGCCGGCGTTTCCCGATCTTCCGACCGCCGCGGAAGCGGGCCTGGCGGGATATGAAGTGTCGACCTGGTACGGCCTGTTTGCGCCGAAGAACACGCCGCCTGCGATTGTCGAACAGATGGCCAAGGAGTTGCAGAAGGCCATGCAGACATCAGCCATCAAGGAGGCCTGGGAGCGCAACGGCTCCGATGTCCCTGACGTCGCGGGTCCTGCGTTCACGAAAATGGTGTCCGCGGAAGTCGAGCGCTGGCGAAAGGTCGTGACCGAGGCGAACGTGAAGCTGGACTGAGTTGGCAGCGCTGGGCGCGGCACCCGCATTTTTCATCTCATGGCGGGCTTGCCGCGCCGGCGAAAGTGAAGGCTACTGGCAGCCCAAGCTCGCTGATCAGTTGCTGCCGCGCACGCCATAACGCACGAAGTCGTTATCGATGCCAGCCTGAATTGTCTTTGCCGCGGAGATATCGGCATCGCCGCCGGCCTTGTCCCCGCTCGCAAGCCTGGCAAGCCCGCGCCCATAGAACGCACTCGCCAGCTTCGGATCGAAGCGCAGCGCGGTGCTGAAATCCTCGATCGCCGCGCCAGCTTGCTCCATCTTTAGATGAATCAGTCCACGCGAGTCGTACGTGGCGGCGTCGTTCGGCCACGACTGAAGCACTTTATTGCAGTCCTCAAGCGCCGCTTGCAACGAGCCGAGGATGGCCCGGGTCCAGCAGCGTCCGCTCCACGCGGCTTCCAGATTGGGCTCAAGGCGAATTGCCTCGTCGTAGTCTCGCGCGGCGCGATCGTACTCGTTCTTTTTCAGGTAGACTCCGGCCCGGTTGACAAATGCCCTGGCGTAGTTCGGGTTGAGCTTGATCGCGTCGTCCAGAGCTTTGAGAGCGAGGTCGTATTCGCCTTTCCTCAAGTAAGCCGCGCCGCGGTTGTTGAAGGGCTTTGCGTAAGTTGGATCGAGCTTGATCGATTGATCGAAATCCAGGAGGGCGCGATCAATGTCTCCCATTGCCGTATGGGCGTTGCCACGATTGTTGTAGGCAATCGCAAGCGCCGTCGCCGTACCCTGACCGGAATCGATGAACGCCGTGCAACCATTGATCCTGACTGCGAACGACGTGCCATCCGAGCCGTTGCACAACGCTATGTTCTCGAGATAGTCGCTCTTCTGGGGATTCTCCGCGGCAGCCAGCGAACCCAGCAGCAGCAGCAAGGCGAAAGCAGGCGCAAGGCCCTGAATGACGCGCCCGCTCGCACTGCATTTCATATCAGGCTCTCCGATCCTGGCGCTGGCGAATAGGGAGCGATTTGAACTCCCGGACCTCGTGGGCTGACAGGTTCCTCACAACGCGAATGGGCCTAGCATCCCCGACAGATGTTCAGATTTGATTTTGGATAAGGCTTTGGGTCCGGTTGCTGTGCCGCTGGTGCGGCCAGCTTTCGCGTGACCCTGCTTTTGCCTTCTTCAATGAGAGTGGAAAATTTGACTGTCCCGTCATCCGAGATTTCGACGCGTGGCGTCGTGCCTCGAACGCCCATGGTCGCGACCGGCGTGTCGACTTTCATATCGCCGCTCTTCGCGACTTTGCCCGCGACAAAGGTGAAGGTTCCCTTGGTTAGGCTGAACAAGGTCGAGTTGGATAGACCATTTGGATCGTACACGAACTCGTTCAATGCCATGCGCGCGTTGTTCGATAGGTTGAAGGACGTGCCGTCAGTGAAGTTGATACCGACCCGGCCGTCGGCGCCGGTCGCAACGACATCGCCCTGATAGACGAGATCACCGACCTTCGCCTGACCAGCTTGATCTGTAGTACTCGCCTGGATGACCACCGCACTCGCACGTTCGATTGTGACCGAACCCGTGGCAACAACAACTTTTCCAATCGGTTTTAACGCGAGATCCTGAACGGCGGGTTTGGCGATATCGCGTTGTGCGTGAGCCGGCCCGGCGAAAAGCCCGGCTGTCGCCAGAACAAAGCCTGTCACCAATGCGGCAATAGCATTCGTGCACATGATCCCCCCTTCCTGAGAAGATCTTGCCCGAGAGACCGCTAGCGGGCTGTTTGAACCGTCGGTCAAGACGACATTAAACCTGATGTCGGGGGGAAGGCATCATCCGCCGTCCGCTCAAAAGGATTACTCCTTTTGAGCCTAAAGCCCAACGCCCATGGATTGAGCTAAGTTGAATCAGGAGATTTCAGCGGCTCGCCCCCTGGCTGGCAGCTACAAGATATTTTTGTCTCACGGGCTGGCCATAGCCAGACCAGGAAATTGCACGAAGTCAGTGGTAGACGGGGTGGAGCCATGCTCGTCCGGTCCCATGCCGAAACCGGGACGAAGTTAAGGCCGCTGCGGCCCCGCTTCCTTTCATCGGCAACGTTCAGACCGCGGGCCGGCTCCGGCCTACTTGGGCTTGCGTCCTGCGCTTCCGCTCAAGACGCGGCTACCGATTCTCGAAGCCGGGCTCGTGCCGGCAGGTTCGGCCTGCTGTGGCTCACAGCACTCACCTTCTCGCTTGTGAAGGAGGCTAAGGCCGCCGATCCTGATGTCACGATCCTGGACGACGGCAACATCACATACAAGGACCTCGAACATGGGGCATTCGAGCTGGTCACCAAGGAGGTGACCCCTCGACACATCCTCGTTGAGGATCCGGGACAGACCATCATCCTCCGTTCGCAAGGGTCCACGATCAGCGTGAATCAGAGCACGAACTCTGCTGCGCGGATGGCCGAATTGCAGGCGGCCCAGCAGGACGCGCTCGCCACGTACGAGAAGGGACTGGGGTCGACGGGTTCGGGCACGCCTCCTCCCCTTGAGCGACTGCCGGTGCAACCGATCAATTTCATTCAGATTGATGATTCTACCCCAGAGCAAGATTTGCCTGCTTCGTCCGCGGTGATCCTCGCATCAGCCCCGGAGATGATTATCGGACAACTGCCGCCTCCGCAGCCGATACCACCGACGCTGAATGCGGTGATTGGGCCGACCGAAATCGACACCACCATCTTTGATGTCTTCACCGCGACAAGCGGGACTTTCCTTGCCAGCAGCCCCAACAGCGGCGCGACACTGACCTTCGGCATCAACGGGGGAACCGCGGTCAACACCGTCATCGATGGCGTAACCTACGATGTATCAAAGGCTGGTGCCTACGGCACGCTTTACGTCGATAGCACGACCGGCGCCTATACGTTCGTTCCGGATAGTGGCGCCATCAACGCGCTGACGGCGCCCACGACCGCTGACTTCACCATCACCGTATCCGACGGCACGCTCTCGGCCGACCAAACCTTCACGATCGCCATCAACGGCACCAACGACGCGGCCATCATCTCCGGCGCCACCAATGCCACGGTGATCGAGGCGAGCGGCGTCGCCAATACCACGCTCGGCACGCCGAGCGCCAGCGGCACGCTCACCAGCACCGACGTCGATGACGCGCCCAATACCTTTGCGGCGGTTAGCACACCGACCGAGAGCGCGCGCGGCTTTGGCACCTTCACGATGACGGCGGCCGGCGTATGGACCTACACGATCAATGATTCCAACAGCGCGGTGCAGGCGCTCAATGTCGGCGACGAGTTGACCGACTCCTTCACGGTGACCACCATCGATGGCACCCCACAGGTAGTGACGCTCATCATCAACGGCACCAACGACGCGGCAGTCATCGCCGGCACCACGACCGGCTCCGTGACCGAGGACGGTGGCACCAAGTGCGACCCGGCGACCGCGACCGGCACGCTCACCGCTACCGACGTCGACAACGCGCCCGGTTTTACGGCGGTCAATTGCCCGACGACCAGCGACGCCGGCTATGGCACCTTCACGATGACGCCGGACGGCGCGTGGACCTACAAGCTCGACGACAGCAACTGCGCGGTACAGGCGCTTAATGTCGGAGACACGCTGACCGACTCTTTCAAGGTGACCTCCCTGGACGGCACCGCGCAGCTGGTGACGGTAACCATCAATGGCACCAACGACGCCGCCATCATTTGCGGAACCAAGCAAGGCTCGGTCATCGAGGCTGGCGGGGTCGCCAATTCTGTATCTTGTAAACCAACCGCGACCGGCACGCTCACCGACACTGACGTCGACAACACTCCCAACACCTTTACGGCGGTCGATTCGCCAAAGGCGAGCACGGGCGGCTATGGCACCTTCACCATGACGACGGATGGCGTCTGGACCTACACCCTCGATAACACCAACTGCACGGTGCAGGCACTCAATGTCTGCGACAAGCTGACCGACTGCTTTACGGTGACCTCCATCGACGGCACCCCGCAGGTGGTGACGATCACCATCAACGGCGCCAACGACGCCGCCGTCGTTTGTGGCGCCACGACCGGCTCGGTAACTGAAGCTGGCGCTTGCACATACGGTAAGCCGATCGCTACCGGCACGCTCACCGATACCGACGTTGACAACACGCCAAATACCTTCACCGCAGTGTGCTCGCCGATGGCGAGCGATGCGGGGTATGGCACCTTCACGATGACGACGGATGGCGTCTGGACCTACAAGCTCGACAACGCCAATTGCGAAGTGCAGGCGCTCAACGACTGCGACGGGCTGACCGACACCTTCACGGTGACCACCATCGACGGCACCGCACAGGTGGTGACGATCACCATCAACGGCGCCAACGACGCGTTCCACTTCAAGGACAATATGTCAGACGCCCGAACTTCGGATGCCATCGATCTCACAGAGGACATCCCGGCCTCGATCAGTTCCCCTGAAAACACTGCAGGAACCAGTGGACCGTTAGCGATTTCAGGGGCAGCCCAAACGATCGATATGTCTGCACAATGGCATCACTCGTCCGACAGTTTTGTTTGGGATCAGCCGGGTAACGCTGTCATTATCCAAGCGCCGCACGATCTGATCGTGTGACGGAGCTGCGGCCGGTTCAGCGCAGCGGGCCCGCCGCACGAGACCCCTACTTCGCTTCGCTCGCCTTGATTCCCGAGCTTTCAACGAGCTTTGCCACCCGCGTCAGGTCGCTGGCGAACAGGCGCGCGTGCGCCTCGGGCGACAGCTCGTTTTTCGGAAACGGCAGTGTTCCGAGTTGCTTGAGCTTCTCCACAAGCTCAGGCTCCGACAGAGCCGCGCGAAGCGCCGAATTCAGCGCATTCACGGTTTCCTTGGGCGTGCCCTTCGCGACGTAGAGTCCATGCCACATCGAGTAGCTGACTTCGGGCATGCCAAGCTCGGCGGTGGTCGGCACGTCCTTCAACTGTTGGAGCCGTTGCGGCGAGGTAATGGCGATGCCGTGCAGCGTTCCGGCCTGAATCTGCGGCAGCGCGTTGGTCACCTGATCCCACAAAAGATCGATCTGCCCCGCCAGGAGATCGGAGATCGCCGGCGCTGATCCGCGATAGGCCACAACCGTCGGTTTGAAGCCGAGCACATTGCCCATCATCACAGCGCACAAATGACTGTTGGTCCCGAGACCACCATGCGCGAAGTTCGCCTTGTTGCCCTGCGACTTGATCCACTCCACATAATCCTTCGGTCCCGCGCCGGGCATCGACTTGCGGCCGATCAGGACCATCGGCGCGTTGTTGACGAGCCCGACCGGCTCAAATGCGCTCTTGGTATCGTACCGCAAGTTGACGAACAGGCTGGGCGCCGCGAGCAGCGCGACGTGATTGATCAGAATTGTCGAGCCGTCAGGCGCCGATCGGGCCACGCGATCATTGGCCAGGGTGCTGCCGCCGCCCACCACGTTCTCGATGATGACGGTCTGGCCGAGCGTGCGCGACATCCGCTCGCCGATCAGACGAGCGACGGTGTCGGTGCCGCCGCCGGCCGCAAAGGGCACCACCAGCGTCACCGTCTTGGCGGTTGATTGCGCGTGCGCCTGCGGCGAGAGCGCCGCAATCAGGACGCCAAGGCCCGCAATCGCGCTTCTGAGCGGAAAATTGATCACGAGGGCGTCCTCCCAAGTCTTTCTTTTTGTCGCCTGCCGCGTTGTCGCGGACGTGCACCCGTTGGCGAGCCGAGCCGCGGCAAACGACGGGCAGCGCATGACCTCGGATCATGCTGATTGCGCTTCCGCAAATCAAATGGAAAGCGAACGTAGCTCGCCGGCAGATCGGCGTGGTACCATGTCCTCAAGGCGCAGATAGCATCGGGACGAACTTGACATGAGCCAGGCTGCATATGTCGCGGTCGATTGGGGGACGAGCAGTTTTCGGCTTTGGCTCGTCGACCGGGCCGGCAACGTCCTGGAGGAACGGCGCAGCCGTGAAGGCATGATGGCGGCAGGCAAGCTTGGCTTCGCAACCGTGCTGCACTCGCATCTGGAAGCCATCGGCGCCGCGGATGGACTGCCCGTTGTCATTTGCGGCATGGCCGGCGCCCGGCAGGGCTGGGTTGAAGCCGGGTATGTCGACACGCCGGCGCGGCTCGCATCGATCCTGAAGCAGGCCGTCGCGGTGCCCGGACAGGATCGTGACATCCGCATCCTCCCGGGAATAGCACAACGAGACCCTGAAGCGCCGGATGTCATGCGGGGCGAGGAAACACAATTGCTCGGCGCCTTGGGCGTGGATGCGATTGACGGCGCGCTCGTCTGCATGCCCGGCACGCATTCGAAATGGGTCAGGGCGAGTGGCGGGACCATCGAGCGCTTCGCCACGTTCATGACGGGCGAGCTGTTCGATGTCGTGTCGCGCGAAACGATTCTGTCCCACGCTGTGGCGGGCGCCGACGAGGCCGAAGACATCGATGCATTCAAGTCGGCGGTCATGGCCGCGTTCGAGACGCCTGCGTTTGCCGCCAATCTGCTGTTTCAGGTGCGATCGGGCCAGCTCCTCTACGGCGGCACGCCGTCCTCGGCCCGCGAAAAAATATCGGGCACGCTGATCGGTCTCGAATTGGCGGCGGGGCTCGCCGACGAAGCTCCTAAGGCGGGCATCACGCTGGCGGCCTCAGGACGGCTCCAGATGCTCTACCAATTGGCATTTGACACGGTTTCCGTTCCTGTCCGATCAATCGGTGCCGAGGATGCGGTCCGCCGCGGCCTCGCGATCGCCGCTCACTCGATTTGGAACGTATGAAGGATCAGCTGAATGAGTGTTGTCCCATTTCCCCCGATGAAGCGTCCGCTGGTCGCGATCCTGCGCGGCGTGAGGCCCGAGGAGGCGGAGGATATCGTCAGCGTGCTGATCGACAGCGGCATGACGGCGATCGAAATCCCGCTCAACTCGCCGGAGCCATTTCGCTCCATCGAGATCGCCGTCAAAAAAGCCCCTGCCGGAATCCTGGTTGGGGCAGGCACGGTCTTGACGCTGGAAGCTGTCGAGCGGCTCCATGATGTTGGCGGCCGGCTTCTCGTGACCCCCAATGTCGATCCCGAAATCATCGCCGGCGCCCGGGCACGCGGCATGGTCACGATGCCCGGCGTCTTTAGCCCGACGGAAGCGCTGCTTGCCGCCAAGGCGGGCGCCTCGAGCCTCAAATTCTTCCCCGCGAACGTACTCGGCGCGGCGGGGATCACCGCCATTCGCGCCGTGCTTCCCGCAGACCTGATGATCGCCGCCGTGGGTGGCGTCTCCGACAAAAACTTCGTGGATTACACGCGGGCCGGCATTCTGGCGTTCGGCCTCGGCAGCAGCCTCTACAAGCCCGGCATGATGGCGGCGGAAGTGGCTGTTCGCGCCAAGGCAACGATCGAGGCGTATGACGCGGCCATTCAACAGGCGGGGTAGAGCAGCGAGAGTCCGACCCGCCCGCCGTTGCTGCGCAGCTATGGCGTGGCCTTCGCGTGCGCTCCGGTCGCGGGCACGCCGCGCCGAAGCGCAAGCGATGAGCGGCTGGCGGAGAGAGTGGGATTCGAACCCACGGTACGGTTTCCCGCACACACGCTTTCCAAGCGTGCGCCTTAAGCCACTCGGCCATCTCTCCGGAGGCCCTCTCTTGAAGGGGCAGCACTGATTTTGCAAGGGAAGCCGGGCAGGGCCGCTAAAATTTCCACAATCCCTTGAATTTATTTGGCAATTTGGCTCGGATGATCGGGGCTTTCCGGGCGCTTGAACCGGAATCCGACCACGATCGACGACCATGGTGGCAATTCAATCGGTCGAGGACGGCATGATCATCCCGCGGGCGCTTCTGTTCGCTATCCTGACATCGGCATTTGCGGGCGCCGCGGCGGGCCCGGCGATGGCGCAGGCCTGCACGCGTCAGGGCGTGGACGTGAGCTGCGATGACGGCCGACGCGGCATCTTCGCGGGCGACGCCATCGTGTGGGCCGACGGCTCGCGATCGAGGCTGGCCTCGCCACATCCGAGCGTCATCATCGGCAACAAATCGTCCGTCGTCATCGGCCCCGGCGTGTTCGCCGGCTCAGGCAAGGGCAACGGCATGGTGCCGATGGAAAATCCGAGCGCGCCGAACAAGGCGCGCTGCCCGGTGCTGGATGGCGTGTCGTATTGCTATTGAGGCAAGTACTTGCGGCTCCTCAGGATGAGGGATGGCCTGGGCGAATTGCTCCGAGCCTCTAATGATATCGCGCGTTGTTATTGCCAGCGGAACGAAGCGGCCATAGCGCGGGTTCCGCCATCACAGGCGCCATTTCGCTGCGGTCGAGCTGGCTTTCGCGCAGCGCATCGGTGAAGTCGGCGAACCATTGCTGGATGGTATGGCCGCGCAGCTTCGCCATCATCGCTTCCCAGCGCATCCGCCGTTCGGTGAGCGGCATCGACAGCGCGATCGCGATGGTGCGCGCCATGCCGTCGATGTCGTGCGGATTGACCAACAGCGCGGTGTCGAGCTCGTTGGCGGCGCCGGCGAATTTCGACAGCACGAGCACGCCGGGGTCGACCGGGTTCTGCGCGGCGACATATTCCTTGGCGACGAGATTCATTCCGTCCTGCAGCGGCGTCACCACGCCGACCTGCGCGGTGCGATAGAGGCCGGCGAGCACGGCCTGGCCGTAGCCCTTGTTGAGATAGCGGATCGGCGTCCAATCGACTTCACCATGAACGCCGTTGACGTCGCTGACCAACCTTGCGACCTCGCCCTGCAGGTTGCCGTAGGCCTCGATCGCGCCGCGCGACGGCGTTGCGATTTGCAGCAACGACACCGTGCGCGCCAGCGACGGATGCAAGGTCCACATCCGGTCGAACGCCTTGATGCGGTTGATCAGGCCCTTGGAATAATCCAGCCGGTCAACCCCGATCGCAAGCTTCTCGCCATTAAGGCTGCGCCGCAGCCGCGAGACATCCGGATGAGTCGACGCCTTCATCGCCAGTTGCGCGAATTGCTGGGGATCGATGCCGATCGGAAATACCGCGGCGCGCGTGCGGCCGTAGCGCGAAATGATGACGCTGTCATGCACGACGAGGCCAAGATCGGACTGCGCGTAAGACAGGAAGTTCTCGCAGTCTTCCTCGGTCTGGAAACCGATGAGGTCGTAGGCCAGCATCGCCTCGACCAGCTCGCGATGGTGCGGCACGCCGCCGATCACCGAACGGGCCGGCCACGGCGTATGCAGAAAGAAGCCGATCGGCTCGGTCAGGCCGAGATCACGCAGTTCGGCGCCGAGCGCGAGGAAATGGTAGTCCTGAATCCAGAACGCGGAATCGGCTTTTCGGAATCGCAACAGCGCGCGCGCCATGAAGGCGTTCACTTCGCGATAACTGAGATAGTCCTCCTGCGAGGCGCGGATCAGGTCGGCGCGCGAATGCAGCGCCGGCCACAACGCGGAATTCGCAAAACCTTCGTAATAACCGCCATAATGCGCGGCCGGCAAATCCAGCATCGCAAGTGCACCAGCGCCGAGCGCCTCGATCTCGGCAAATGGTTCCTTCTGGTTCCCGTCGCGGACTCGTCCGCTGGAACCGACCCAGATAGCGCCCGATTTCTCGACGATCGGCAACAACGCCGCCGCGAGTCCCCCCGTCATGGGTTCATTGGGCTGTCCGCGCGAAACGCGGTTTGAGACGACGACGAGGTTCACAGGTCCCCTCCTGTTGGCACGCCCGCATTAACAACCATTCATCAATATGGTTCCTGATCACCCTTTCAACGAATTGAAACCAAATTCGGGCTGTGGCGTGCCGGAACTCACCGGAACTCACGAAAAATAAAATTTGCCGCGAACTTGGGCGTCAAGCGCGAGAATCTATGTTCGAAACTCGACGAGACGAAAAATATTATGGCAGCGATGCGTCCCTTTCGTCGTCAAGCAGGTGAGCGAGGAATTCACGCACGTCGCTCGGCGCATCGAAGTGCCCGGCCACGCCCTTCGCGCGGCGGCCGACGGAGAAGGCCAGGCCATCGAGGTCGGGCATGATCGCAAAGACGCTCTCGTCGGTGACGTCGTCGCCGATGAAGAACGGACGGCGTCCCTTGAAAGGTTCGCGCGTCATCAACTCGCGCACGCCGCTCGCCTTGGTGAAGCCGGAATGCTTGATCTCGCAGACGCATTTGCCGGGCAACACTTCGATCGGCGCGTTGGGAAGATCGGCCCTGATCAGCGATACCGCGGCATAGATCGCCTTCTCGGCGTGCGGCGCGAGGCGATAGTGCAGCGCCAGCGAATAGCCCTTGTCCTCCAGCAATATTCCCGGGCTCAGTTTCGCGATCGCCGCCAGCCGGCGCTTCAATTCCTTGTCCATCGGCGGCGCGTGCGCGGCTACTGCCTCGCTGTCGGTTTCGATCCGCATCTCGGCCCCGTGGCCACCGACTGCCGGGAATAGATCGGGCGCGAAAATCAGATCGATATCGTTGAGAGAGCGGCCGCTGACCAGCGCCAGCGCGCCATTGGTGCGAACCAGCAGGCGATTCATGGTTTTCGCCAGTCCCGGCGGCACCCAGACTTCGCGCGGCGTCGGCATCAGGTCGAGCAGCGTGCCGTCAATATCGAGCAGAATGGCGGACTCGCTTAGGTGCGGTACCAGCGAACGCGGCACCGGAACGGTTTCCGGCGCGGCGTCGTCTTCGCGGATGATATCTTCTTCCAATGGCATTTCCAACAGATCCTCGTTCATCTCATCCTACTCCACACATGCGAGCGGCCGTGCGACAGATTCGAGCGATTTGCGCTCGGCGGCAATGGCGTACCGCCACGCGACGACGGCAGCCACGATCATCAATGCCGACCCGAGCAGGTAGCCGGCGAAGACGCTGTTGCGCGATCCCGTGTCGATCAGCGCGCCGAACAGGGCAGGCCCTACCACGCCGCCAATTCCCGTTCCGATCGCATAGAACAGCGCAATCGCGAGCGCCCGTACCTCCAGCGGAAACGTCTCGCTGACGGTCAGATACGCTGCGCTCGCCGCCGGCGAGGCAAAGAAGAAGATCACCATCCAGGCGATCGTCTGGGTCTGTGCGCTGAGGGCGCCGATCGAGAACAGATAGCCCGACACCGCGAGCAACAGGCCGGAGATGCCATAGGTCGCCGCGATCATCGCGCGGCGGCCGAGCGTATCGAACAGCCGGCCGAGCAACAGCGGCCCGAGGAAATTGCCTGCCGCAAAGGGCAGGATGTACCAGCCGACATCGTTCGACGGGATGCCGAAGAAGTCGGTGAGCACCAGCGCGAAGGTGAAGAAGATGGCGTTGTAGAAGAACGCCTGCGAGGCCATCAGCACCAGTCCAACCACCGAACGCTGCCGATAGGTCGTGAACAACGTTCGCGCCACCTCACCAAGCGGCGTGTGGCTGCGCATCCTCAGCCTGATCTTCGGGAATATTTCATCGGCCTGATGATCCGGATGTCTCGTCGACAATCTCTCGATGTCGTCGACAATCGCGTGCGCCTCCTCGGGACGGCCATGGATCATTAGCCAGCGTGGGCTTTCCGGAATCCACATCCGCATCACGAAGACAATCAGGCCGAGCGCGGCGCCGATGAAGTAGGCCAGCCGCCAGCCGAGGTCAGGCGCGAGCACGTTGGGATCGAGCAGCACGATGGCAGCGATCGCGCCGATCGCTGCCCCAATCCAAAAGCTGCCGTTGATCACGAGGTCGGTCCAGCCGCGGTAGCGCGCCGGCACAAGTTCCTGGATCGTCGAATTGATCGCGGTATATTCGCCGCCTATGCCGGCCCCGGTCAGGAACCGAAACAGCGCGTAACTCGCCACGTTCCATGACAGCGCCGTCGCCGCGGTCGCCGTGAGGTAAAGCGCGAGCGTGATGAAGAACAGTTTCTTGCGCCCGATCCGGTCCGTCAGCCAGCCGAAGCCGAGGGCGCCGAGCACGGCGCCGGCGAGATAGGCGCTGTTGGCGAGGCCGACATCGAAATTCGAAAATTGCAGTGTCGGGCTCTCCTTCAGGGCGCCCGATAATGCACCTGCAAGCGTGACCTCCAACCCGTCCAGAATCCAGGTGATGCCGAGCGCTGCCACGACGCGGGTGTGAAAGCCTCCCCAGCGCAGGCAATCGAGCCGCGCCGGTATGCTGGTCTCGACGATACGAGCATTGTCCGGCTGCAGCGACGCAATGGACGCGCTTTCAGCCACTGCCGCCCCCTGCCGTATCGCTTTCACATCCATCGGATTTAGCCAATGAAAAAACACCCCGGAACGCCCCAGCCCCAGGGTTTTCACGCTCAATTGCGGCAAACATGATGCCCGCCACCAAGATAACGCCCCTCAAGGCGTGAGGTTCCGGGGGCTTTTAGGCGGCGAAATTGCATAGCTGTTGCCGTGCTCTTCGCATTGCAGGGGCATTGATACGCAGCGGCCCATTCCGTAATTGCGAGCGCAGCGAAGCAATCCATGCCTCAACGCGGGGATAGATGGATTGCTTCGCTTCACTCGCAATGACAGCGAGTGCCGAAGCACCACATGCTGTTGTCCCCCCACGAAGCGGGGGATCCAGTACGCCGCGGCTTATCGGTTCAATCACTACCTTCTCTGGAATACTGGATCGTCTTCCTTCGCGGACGATGACAACTGAATGTGAGTTCGCGATCTCGCGACGCATGGCGCCCGAGGTTTGCTATCAACTTCCCGCCCTCTTGTTCAGAGGGCGCAGGGAAGACCGGGTGCTGGCTGCACCCGCGGTCTCGTGTGCAAAGTGCGCAAAAGAGAACGCACACGAGCATATAGGTACAGCGGGAGCATCCCGGCCTTCCCTGCGCAATGGCTTTACGGCTTACTTCGAGCTCTCCCCGGTGAACGGCTCTTTTGCCACCGTCGCCCCCAAGAAGCTTGCTCCTCGAGAATTTAGCGCCAGGACCACACGACTTCGCCGTACGCTTAAGGCGCGTACGTCTAGCGCGCCTCTCGCGTCCATCGCATCTCACCGCACGTTCGTGACGATCGCGACCCGCCCCTCAATTGGGTGAGACAGGCGGAGTTATGCGGCTGATTTGCTCTACAGGTTAAGCGAAAAATCTTCACCGATTACGAAATAAGTTCCTTGCCACGTCGGGCAAATCAGTGCCACCGACGAGATCGGTCCGGGTGCGCGAAACGTCTATCACGGACATGATCATTGCAATTGAAGGGAACCGAACCATCGGGCGACCGTTTTCGGCAAAACAGCAATGGAGCCGATCATGGCCGAACGACGGAAGACCACAGCACGAAAAGCCACAGCTCGAAAAACCAGCCGCAGGACGACCGCGAAGAAATCATCGCCGAGACGGTGGTCGCAACGCGTGACGCAGGAAAGCGACGCGCTCGATCTGAAGCGCGGTGTCTTCAAGCAGACCAGCCCGAAGAAGATCGCGGCGTCGCTCAAGCGCTCCGCCGAGCACAGTTCGCGCCGCAAGAGCGGCGCTTATCGCTCGGCGCTGTCGATGCTGACCTTCTACATCAACCGCGCCGGCAAGACGTTGCCCAAGACGCAGCGCGCGCGGCTGGAGCGTGCGAAGGTGGAGCTGAAGCATCAGTTCGGAAGAGAGTAACTCTTCGTCGGCCCTGCGAACGCAGGCACCCATACGCCGCGGCCCCGGCAAAAGGGCACGCAGCTAATCGTTCGACAAACAACGAACAGCGGTGGTTATGGACCCCTGCGTTCGCAGGGGCGACGACTACGCCGCCCTGATATTCGCCATGAAACGGTCGAGCTCTTCGCGCAAGCGCGTGCTTTCGCTGGATAGCGTGCGCGCCGAACTCAGCACTTCCTCGGAGGCAGAGCCGGTTTCGGTCGCGCCGCGATTGACGTGCATGACATTGGCGGCGGCCTCCTGCGTGCCTTGCGCGACGTTTTGAACGCTGCGCGCAATTTCCTGCGTCGCCGAGCTCTGCTGCTCGACGGCGCTCGCGATCGTCGCGGCGATGTCGGAAATCCTGCCGATGGTGCCGCCGATCTCCTTGATCGCGGCGACCGATTCCTGCGTCGCGCCCTGCATGCCCGAGATGTGACTGGAGATCTCGTCGGTCGCTTTCGCGGTCTGGCTGGCGAGCGATTTGACTTCGGATGCAACTACGGCAAAGCCGCGGCCGGCATCGCCCGCGCGGGCGGCCTCGATGGTGGCGTTCAGTGCCAAAAGGTTGGTCTGCTCGGCAATCGCCGTGATCAGCTTGACGACGTCGCCGATCTCCTGCGCGGCACGCGACAGCTTGCCGATCCGCCCGTCGGTCTGTTCGGCCTGACGGACCGCGGCCTCCGCAATCTGGCTGGATTCCTTGACACGCCGCCCGATCTCGTCGACGGAAGCCGACAATTCCTCGGTCGCGGACGCCACCGACTGCATGTTGCTGGAAGCTTCTTCCGAGGCGCCGGCGACCTGACTCGAGAGACTCTGGGTGGTTTCCGCCGTCCGCGTCAGCTTGCCGGCAGCCGATTCGAGTTGCACGGCCGAGGACGACACGTTGTAGACGATGGCGCCGACCGCGGCTTCGAATTCGTCGGCGAAGCGGATGAGTTCGGCGCGGCGCGCGGCGCTCGCCGCCTTGTTCTGCGCCTCCTGGGTGGCAGCGTCGCGCTCGGCGCGGGCAATGGCCTGCACCTTGAACTCCTCGACCGCGCTTGCCATCTCGCCCAGTTCGTCCCTGCGGCCGAGGCCGGGCAGCACGACCTCGAAATTGCCGGTGGCGAGTTCGCGCATCGCGTTGCACATCGCCGTCATCGGTCGGGAAATACCTTTGCCAAGGAAGAAGGCCCAGACACAGCCGAGCAGGAAACCGCCCGCAGCCAGCATCAGAATGAGCCGCTCGGTTTCGCCGATGGCGGCGTCAGACTCGGCTTCGAGTCGCTTCTGATCGGCGAGCAGATCCGACTTCATTGCGCCCGAGCCTTTGTTGATGGCGGCGGCCGATTCCGTCATTTCCAGCGTCAGCTCGTCGATCTCCTTGGAATTGTCGACCAGCTTGGCGAGCGCCTTCTGGTATTCTTCCAGCATGCCGGAGATTTCCTTGATCCCCTCGCGGATCTTTTCGTTGGTCGACGAAATCGCCTTGAGCGCGTTCTCGACGAATTTCAGACGCGCCAGCGCGCTGGCAGCGACGGTGTTGTCCGAATTGACAACGAACGTATTGGCAAGCGCTGTGACCGCCTGAAACTGCTCGGTCACCTTTTTCGCGCCGAGCGTGATCACGGGCATTTCGTCGTCGTCGGCATTGCTCGGGAGATCGTCGAGCTTATAGCGCAGCGAGTTGCCGGTGCGCGTGAGCTGATTTTGCGCGATGCGCGCGCTCTCGTCCTTGACCTTGACGATGTCGGCGAAAATCTTGGTGAAGGCGCGGAACTCCCGTTCCAGTTTCGCGACCTGCTCGAGACGTGTCGGATTGGTGGTCCCCTTCATCGAGGCAATGATTGCGTCCTTCAGGTTGGCCTCGGCCGCCAGTGCCGCCTTGCCGTCTCCTTCCTTTCCGGTCGCCACGAAATAACGGGCGAGCGAGCGATAGGAGATCAGTTCGCGATCGATGTCGCGCGCCAGATCCGCCTCCTGCACGCTGCGCCGGTAGGAGTCCACGCCGGCGGAAACCCGCTCGAATCCGAGATAGGCAAAGCCCATGCTGGCGGCCGAAATCGCCAGCACGACGGCAAAGCCGAGCATGATCTTGGCGCGGAACCGCAGGGTCGGGAGCCTAAAAGACGAGCCGCTACGCTTCAGAAATCGCACGTCACACCCCGTTTTCGTTCTGAAAAACAGGTATCGGAGGCCCAGCCCCCGATCCGGTGCGCAAAGTTAAGGCAGAATGGATAAGGGCGAGTAAATCTAGGCAAAACTTGCAAGGTGCCGGTCTTACCCTCCCCTGGAGGGGTCCGGACAAGCGAAGCTCGCTCGGGGGTCGACGCGAAGCGGCGGGGTGCGGTGACGGTCTCTCCTTGCGAGCAGTGCCGGAGTGGAGAGATCACCCCACCCCGCCACGCATCTTACGATGCGTGGCGACTCTCCCCCTCCAGGGCAGGGCAAGAAAAAAATTCGCATCGAGAATGTTCTGCACGCGCACCTACGCAAATGTCATCACAATGACACGCCCCACCAAAATCCTAGTTGCAAGTTCCTTCGCCGCTGTTTCTAATTGGAATAATTATAAAACATCGGGAGGTACCACGCGTGTCTACAGTCAAACTGACGGTAAACGGAAAGGCCGTCTCGGCCGAGGTCGAGGACCGGACGCTTCTCGTTCATCTCCTGCGTGACCATTTGAACCTGACCGGCACTCATATCGGCTGCGACACCAGCCAGTGCGGCGCCTGCGTGGTCCATATCGACGGCCGGGCGGTAAAATCCTGCACCGTGCTGGCCGGCCAGGCCTCCGGCTCGACCGTCACCACCATCGAGGGCATTGCCAAGGGCGACGAGCTGCACCCGATGCAGGCGGCGTTCCGCGACAATCACGGCCTGCAGTGCGGTTATTGCACCCCGGGCATGATCATGTCGGCGATCGATATTGTGCACCGCCATAGCGGCAATCTCGACGAGGCGACCGTCCGGCACGAGCTGGAAGGCAACATCTGCCGCTGCACCGGCTACCACAACATCGTCAAGGCAGTACTCGATGCCGCCGGGCGCATGAAGGTCGCGCAGGCCGCGGAATAGCGCGGCGAACGGCAAACTTCGAATTCAGGACCGCGTTTCGACCAGAAACAGCGGAAACAACAATTCCGGTCGGGAGGACACAATGGGCGTTGAAGGCATTGGCGCAAGCGTCGTGCGCAAGGAAGACCGCCGTTTCATCACAGGCAAGGGCCGGTACGTCGACGACATCAAATTGTTGGGCATGACCCACGCACACTTCATCCGCAGCCCGCATGCACACGCGAAGATCAAGAGCATCGACACCTCGGCAGCGATGGAGATGCCGGGCGTGGTCGGCGTGCTGACCGGCCAGCAGATCGTCGACGACAAGATCGGCAATTTGATCTGTGGCTGGGCGATTACCTCCAAGGACGGCACGGGCATGAAGATGGGTGCGTGGCCAGCCATGGCGCCGGAGACCGTACGTTTCGTCGGCCAGGCCGTCGCGGTCGTGATCGCCGAGACCAAGAACCAGGCCCGCGACGCCGCCGAAGCCGTGGTCGTCAATTACGAGGAACTGCCTGCCGTACCTGATATCCGCGCTGCGATTGCGCCGGGCGCGCCGCAATTGCACCCGGAAGCCCCGGGCAACGTGATCTATGACTGGACCATCGGCGACGAAGGCGCCACGGACGCGGCGTTCAAATCGGCGGCCAACGTCGTCTCGCTCGACATCACCAACAACCGCCTGGTGCCGAACGCGATGGAGCCGCGCGCGGCGATCGCCGAATATAACGAGCCGGAAGAGCATTTTACGCTCTACACGACGTCGCAGAATCCGCATGTCGCCCGCCTCGTGCTTTCGGCGTTCTACAACATCGCGCAGGAGCATAAACTGCGGGTGGTGGCGCCCGACGTCGGCGGCGGTTTCGGCTCAAAAATCTTCATTTACCCAGAGGAGATGGTGGCGCTGTGGGCCTCCAAGAAAGTCGGACGTCCGGTGAAGTGGACCGGCGACCGCACCGAAGCCTTCCTGACCGACGCCCACGGCCGCGATCACCTCACCAAGGCGGAGATGGCGTTCGACAAGGATAACAAGGTCACCGGCCTGCGGGTGAAGACCTACGCCAATCTCGGCGCCTACATGTCACTGTTCTCCTCCTCGGTGCCGACCTATCTCTATGCGACGCTGCTGTCGGGCCAGTACAACATTCCCAACATCTTCGCCGAAGTGATCAGCGTCTACACCAACACCGTGCCGGTCGATGCCTATCGCGGCGCGGGCCGTCCCGAGGCAAGTTTTGTGGTGGAACGGCTGATGGAGACGGCGGCGCGGCAGTTGAAGGTCGATCCGGCGGAGTTGCGCCGCAAGAACTTCATCACGCAATTTCCACATCAGACGCCCGTGATCATGGCCTATGACATCGGCGACTTCCACGCTTCGCTGGATGCCGCGATGAAGGCGATCGACTATGCCGGCTTCCCGGCGCGCAAGGCGAAGGCCAAGTCCGAGGGCAAGCTGCGCGGCATTGGCATCTCCTGCTACATCGAGGCCTGCGGCATTGCGCCTTCAAAGGCGGTCGGCAGCCTGGGTGCCGGCGTAGGCCTGTGGGAATCGGCCGAAGTGCGCGTCAACCCGGTCGGCACCATCGAAATCCTGACGGGATCGCACAGCCACGGCCAGGGCCACGAGACGACGTTCTGCCAGCTCATTGCCGATCGGCTCGGTGTTCCCATCAGCCAGGTCTCGATCGTGCATGGCGACACCGACAAAGTGCAGTTCGGCATGGGCACCTATGGCTCGCGCTCGGCGGCGGTCGGCCTCACCGCAATTCTGAAGGCGATGGAAAAGGTAGAGGCCAAGGCGAAGAAGATCGCGGCCCATCAGCTCGAGGCATCCGAGAACGACATCGTGATCGAGAACGGCGAGTTCAAAGTCGCCGGCACCGACAAGTCGTTGGCACTGCCGATGGTCGCGCTCGCGGCCTACACCGCGCATAATTTGCCTGACGGCATGGAGCCAGGCCTGAAGGAAGGCGCGTTCTACGACCCGACCAACTTCACCTTCCCGGCCGGCGCCTATATCTGCGAAATGGAAGTCGATGCCGGCACGGGAAAAAGCACCTTCGTCAACTTCGTGGCGGCGGACGATTTCGGCCGCCTGATCAATCCGATGATCGTCGAAGGCCAGGTCCATGGCGGCCTCGCCCAGGGCATCGGCCAGGCACTGCTGGAGGGCGTGGTGTATGACGCTTCCGGCCAGCTCGTGACCGCATCGTTCATGGATTACACCATGCCGCGCGCGGACGATCTGCCGTCCTTCAAGCTGTCGCACACGACCACGCTATGTCCGGGCAATCCGCTCGGCGTCAAGGGCTGCGGCGAGGCGGGGGCGATCGGCGCATCGGCCGCCGTCATCAACGCCATCACCGATGCGATCGGCAACAACAAGCTCGAAATGCCCGCGACGCCCGACCGCGTCTGGCATGCGATTCACGGCAACGCCTAAGAGGGAGCACCGTCATGTACCAGACAACCTATCACCGCCCCTCTTCGGTCGACGAAGCAGCAAGCCTGTTCACAAAGGGTTCGGACGCGAAATATCTGGCCGGCGGCCACACGCTGATCCCCGTGATGAAGCAGCGGCTGGCCTCGCCGTCCGACGTGATCGATCTCGGCAAGATCGCGGAGCTGATCGGCATCGAGCCAACCGGTGACGGAATAATCATCAAGGCGGCGACGACCCATTCCGACGTGGCGTCGAGCGAAACGGTGCAAAAAGCGATTCCCGTGCTGGCTTATCTCGCCTCGCTGATCGGCGATCCGGCGGTGCGGCATCGCGGCACCATCGGCGGCTCGCTCGCCAACAACGATCCCGCGGCCGACTATCCGGCGGCGGTGCTGGCGCTCGGCGCCACCGTGAAAACCAACAAGCGCTCGATAGCGGCGGATGATTTCTTCAAGGGCCTGTTCTCAACGGCGCTCGATGACGGCGAAATCATCACCGCGGTGTCATTCCCGGTTCAGGACAAAGCGGGCTACGCCAAGTTCAACCATCCGGCGTCGCGCTTCGCGCTGACCGGCGTGTTCGTCGCAAAAACCCCGGCGGGTGACGTCCGCGTCGCCGCCACGGGCGCATCGCAAAACGGCGTGATGCGGGTGCCGGCGATCGAGGCGGCATTGAAAGCGAACTGGTCGGCAGGCGCGATCGACGGCGTCAGGATTTCCGCCGATGGCCTGATGAGCGATATCCATGGAACATCGGACTATCGCGCCAACCTGATCAAGGTGATGGCACAGCGTGCGGTCATCGCGGCCGGCTGATAGCGCCTGAACACAACTTTCATGGGAGCGGCGCGCAGCGATGCGCGCCGTTTTGGCTCGATTCTCGGCAAAAGAAGCTTGCCAGGATCTCACTTCGGCGGGACAATTTAGCTAATCAACTAATTAAGACGTTCCCTTGGGAGAGAAAACAAGTGCTCGACAAACCAGCCACCCAATCCGCTACCCACACCTCCGGCCCGCTCGCCGGCTTCCGCATCGTCGAATTCGCCGGCATCGGCCCGGGCCCGTTCGCCTGCATGATGCTGGCCGACATGGGGGCGGAAGTCGTGACGCTCGACCGCGTCGGTGCGAAGAAGAATTTGAAATCGGTGGCGGGGCGCGGCCGGAAGGTGGTCGAGCTCGATTTGAAGGACAAGGCCGCGGTCGCGCAAGTGCTCGATCTTCTCGCCAACGCCGACGCGCTGATCGAAGGCTTTCGCCCCGGCGTGATGGAGCGGCTGGGACTGGGACCCGACGTGGTGCTGGCGCGCAACCCGCGGCTCGTATTCGGCCGCATGACCGGCTGGGGCCAGGAGGGCCCGCTGGCGCAAGCGGCCGGCCATGACATCAACTACATCTCGGTCACCGGCGCGCTTGCGGCGATCGGACCGAAGGAAAAGCCGGTGCCGCCGCTCAACCTGGTCGGCGATTTCGGCGGCGGCGCGCTCTATCTCGTGGTTGGGGTGCTGGCGGCGCTTTTGGAAGCGTCGAAATCCGGCAAGGGCCAGGTGGTGGATGCGGCGATGTGCGATGGCGCGGCCTCGCTGATGTCGATGTTCTTCGACATGACCGCGATCGGGCGCTGGGTTGAAGGGCGCGAGCAGAACTTTCTCGACGGTGGTGCGCATTTCTACGGCATCTATGAATGCGCCTGCGGCAACTTCATCTCGATCGGCTCGATCGAACCGCAGTTCTATGCGTTGTTGCGCCAGCATGCCGGCCTTAACGACGCCGATTTCGACGCGCAGATGGACCGCAAGGCGTGGCCGGCGCTGAAGGAAAAGCTGACCAAGGTCTTCAAGAGCAAGACGCGCGAGGACTGGTGCAAGATCATGGAAGGCACCGACATCTGCTTCGCGCCGATCCTGACCATGGCCGAAGCGCCGAAGCACCCGCACAACGCCGCCCGCAACATCTTTGTCGAGCGCCACGGCGTGACGCAGCCGGCGCCGGCGCCGCGGTTCTCGCGGACGCCCTCGGCGATCCGGGATACGGAGACGGCGGATATTGGCGAACTGACTGATACGTGGAAGGCGGGAAGATAAACCCTCCGTCGTCGTCCCCGCGCACGCGGGGACCCATCACCACATTGGCTGTTCGACGAAAGCCGTCGAACAGCGGCTCTCAATACAAGCGACACGGCGTATGGGTCCCGGCTCGCGCCCCACTTGGCCGATACGACGGGAGGCTACGCCGCGTTATCCACTTTCAACACACCTCTGCGAATCTGATCCTCTTCGATCGATTCGAACAGCGCCTTGAAGTTGCCCTCGCCGAAACCATCATCGCCCTTGCGCTGGATGAACTCGAAGAAGATCGGCCCGATCGCGTTCGCCGAGAATATTTGCAGCAGCACCTTGGTGTGACCGCCGTCGACAACGCCTTCGCCGTCGATGAGAATGCCGTTGCGCTGCAGCCGCGCGACGTCCTCGCCGTGCTGTGGCAGGCGCGTATCGACCTTTTCGAAATAGGTATCCGGCGGCGCCGGCATGAACGGCAGTCCTGCCTGGCGCAGCGTCTCGACGGTGCGATAGATATCGCGGGCGCCGCAGGCAATGTGCTGGATGCCCTCGCCGCGATAGATGTTGAGATATTCCTCGATCTGCCCGGAATCGCCGGAGTCCTCGTTGATCGGGATCCGGATCTTGCCGTCCGGACTGGTCAACGCGCGCGAGAACAGGCCCGACGCGCGGCCTTCGATGTCGAAGAAGCGGATCTGGCGGAAATTGAAAAGCTTCTCGTAAAAGCCGGTCCAGACATCCATGCGGCCGCGATGAACGTTGTGGGTGAGGTGATCGATGTAATAGAGGCCGGCGCCGGCGGGACGCGGATCGCGCGCGCCCAGCCATTCGAACTCGATGTCATAGGCCGATCCCTTGGCGCCGTAACGGTCGACGAAATAGAGCAGGCTGCCGCCGATGCCCTTGATGGCGGGCACGTCCAGCGTCTTCTGCGCGGACGAAACATCAGCCGGCGCCGCCCCGAGCGACAGCGCGCGCCCGTAGGCTTGCTTCGCGTCGACCACGCGAAACGCCATCGATGGCGCGCAGGGCCCGTGCGCGGCGACGAAGCCATGGCCGTGCGTACCGGGCTGCTCGTTGACGATATAATTGATGTCGCCTTGGCGGTAGACCGTGATCTTCTTGGTCTTGTGGCGGGCCACCGGAACGTAGCCCATCAGGCGGAACAGCGCGTGCAACTCTTCGGGTTTCGGATGGGCGTATTCGACGAATTGGAAACCGTCGGTGCCCATCGGATTGTCGGCGCTGATGGTGGCGGCCGGTGCGTCGTGCGGAAACGGACCCAATGGCTAAACTCCCGTAAATTGATCTGGATCAATATTGGGCGAAACAGACGCAAAGTGCATGCAAAGCGGGGCGCACCTGGCTATAATACTGCACAATTCGTGCATGAAGCTGGCAATTTACGCATGATCTTCGTAGACGCCTTCGACCTCAAAATCCTGGCCGCGCTGCAGGACGATGGCCGGCTGACCAACCAGCAACTGGCCGATCTCGTCGGCCTGTCGGCCTCGCAATGCTCGCGGCGACGGATGCGGCTGGAGGAAGAAAAGGTGATTGCGGGCTATCACGCCGACCTGTCAGGCGAGGCGCTCGGGTTCAATTTGATCGCCTTCATCCACATCACGCTGGCGACGCATTCGCCCGACAACGCCAAGAAGTTCCGCGCCCTCGTCAATCGCGTCGACGATATCCAGGAAGCCTATTCGCTCACCGGCGACGCCGATTATGTGCTGAAGGTGGTGCTGCGGGACCTGAAGGACCTTTCCGACCTCGTCAACAACGTGCTGATGCCGCACCAGAGCGTGGCGCATGTCCGCTCGTCGGTCGTGCTGGACCGGCTGAAGGAGAGTGCGAGATTGCCGTTGCGAGGTTAGCATCGGGGCCGCATGGTTCGCTTGGCGATGCGTAGCATCGTCCAAAGACGCACGGCTTCGCCGCGCTCCTCACCATGAAGGTCTAAGACCTCATCCCTGAGGAGCGCGATCTTGCGCGCGTCTCGAAGAATGAAGCCTACACGCCGCCAGTGACGTGGCTTAATTCGAGGGAAATTTGTCATTCGCGTTTTTCGTGCGATTTGCGATGATCCCCGGGAATCATCTCATGAGATGCCCATGGCACTGCAACTCCGCCCGAACTGCGAATATTGCGACAAGGACCTGCCGCCGAACGCGACCGACGCGCGGATCTGCTCCTACGAATGCACGTTCTGCGCGGACTGCGTGGAGAACAAGCTGCATAATGTCTGCCCGAACTGCGGCGGCGGTTTTGCGCCGCGGCCAATCCGGCCCGCCACGGAGCGGCGGCCGGGCGTGTGCGTCATCAAGCAGTTGCCGTCGGACAAGCGGGTGCATTTGAAGTACAGCGTCGAGGATGTCGCGGCGCATTCGGCGAGGCTGCGGGATATTCCGCCGCAGGAGCGGTGAACTATCAAGGTCATTGCGAGCGAAGCGAAGCAATCCATTCCTCAGCATGTGAGGACAGATGGATTGCTTCGTCACTGCGCTCCTCGCAATGACGGGGAGAGAGCGTCACTCCACCGCCAAGATCGTCCCCTCGACCTCGCCGAATCCGACGCGATAGCCGTTGCCCTGGCACCAGCCGCGCATCACCAGCGAATCGCCGTCCTCGAGGAACGAGCGCTTGACGCCTTCAGCCAGTTCGACCGGCTCGGTGCCGTTCCAGCTTATTTCGAGCAGGCTGCCGCGCTGGTCCTTTTTCGGGCCCGAGATGGTGCCGCTGCCTAAGAGATCGCCGACATTCATCGCGCAGCCACAGGCAGCGTGGTGCACGAGTTGCTGCACCGACGACCAGTACATGTATTTGAAATTGGTGCGGCTGATATTAACGGCTTCGTTCATTGGCGCGGCGCGCAGGCCGACTTCGAGCGACAGGTCGTAATTGTTCGGCTGCGCCTGCTGCAGATAGGGCAGCGGCTTCGGGTCCTGCCTAGGCCCATGCAATCGGAACGGCTCCAGCGCGTCGCGCGTCACCACCCATGGGCTGATCGAGGTCGCGAACACCTTGGCCTGGAACGGTCCGAGCGGCACATATTCCCACTGCTGAATGTCTCGCGCGCTCCAGTCGTTCAGGATCACAAAGCCGAAGATCATCTCCTCGGCCTGCTTCTCGGTCAGCATTTCGCCCATCACGGAGGGCTGACCGACCACCACGCCCATCTCGAGCTCGAAGTCGAGCCGCTTGCAGGGCCCAAAACTCGGCACCTCGGCGGTCGGCGGCTTCAGCTGCCCGCGCGGACGGCGAACCGGCGTGCCGCTGACCACGACGGTCGAGGCACGACCATTATATCCGATCGGCATGTGCAGCCAGTTCGGCTGCAAGGCATTGTCCTTGCCGCGAAACATCACGCCGACATTGGTGGCGTGTTCCTTCGACGAATAGAAATCGGTGTAGCCGGAAACGGCGAACGGCATGTGCAGCTTCACGTCCGTCATCGGCACCAGCGCGCGCTTGCGCAGATTTTCATTGTCGCGCAGCTCCGGGTGGTCGTGCCGCAAAAGCTCGCTGATCCGCGCGCGCGTGCTCGACCAGACTTTTGGCCCCAGCGCCATGAAGGGATTGAGTTGAGGTGCTGCGAATACCGCCGGCTCGACGACATCGAACCGGCAGTCCTGCGCGAGCTGCCAGAGATCGAGCACGTAATCGCCGATCGCGACGCCGACACGCGGGGCGAGCCCGTCCTTGGCGGAGAACACGCCATAAGGGAGATTCTGAATCGGGAAATGGGAATCGGGCGCTACGTCGATGAAGGAGCGGAGCTTGGGATCGTTGGGATGGGGCATGGGCTTTCTCGCGAGACGCAGCGGTGCTTTTGTCACGCTCCCTGGAGGGGGAGGGTAACTGAGAGATCACGGCTTGTTCGGATCGAACCGCTTCTCAAGTCCCTTCCAGCAATCGGCGTAATCATCCTGCAAGGTCGCTGACGTCGCTGCATGCCGCGTGACGCGCTGCGGAAAGCGCGTTTCGAACATGAAGGCCATGGTGCCGGTCAGCTTCACCGGCTTCAATTCGCTGTTGCTGGCATGATCGAAGGCCTCGCGGTCGGGGCCGTGCGGCAGCATCATGTTGTGCAGCGAAATGCCGCCGGGCGTAAAGCCTTGCAGCTTGGCGTCATAGACGCCGTAGATCAGCCCCATGAACTCCGACATGATGTTCATGTGATACCAGGGCGGGCGGAAGGTATTTTCGGCGACTGCCCAGCGCTCCGGGAAAATCACAAAGTCGATATTCGCGGTACCGGCGGTCTCCGACGGCGAGGTCAGCACCGTGAAGATCGAGGGATCAGGATGGTCGAAGCTGATAGCGCCGACCGGCGAGAAGGTGCGCAGGTCGTATTTGTACGGCGCGTAATTGCCGTGCCAGGCCACCACATCGATAGGCGAATGCGGCAGCGTGGTCTTGAACAGCGAGCCGCCCCATTTCACGTAGAGTTCGGTCGGCGTGTCCTTGTCTTCATAAGCCGCCACCGGCGTCAGAAAGTCGCGCGAATTGGCGAGGCAGTTGGCGCCGATCGGCCC
Organism: Bradyrhizobium australiense; assembly: GCF_013114825.1. Lineage (GTDB taxonomy): Bacteria > Pseudomonadota > Alphaproteobacteria > Rhizobiales > Xanthobacteraceae > Bradyrhizobium > Bradyrhizobium australiense. The sequence goes on from NZ_JAAVLX010000014.1 coordinate 132,482, forward strand.
GCGCTCCGGCAGCGTGAATGCGCCGCCGTAATTTTCGCAGATGTAGCCGCGCGCGGGACCACCCGGAATCTCGACTCGAAACTTAACGCCACGCGGGATCACCGCAATCTCGCCCGGCTCGATATCGATGCAGCCGAACTCGGTGACGAGGCGCAGATTGCCCTGCTGGGCGACGAACATCATCTCGCCGTCGGCATTGTAGAAATGCTGATCGACCATCGATTTGGTGATGAGATAGACGTGCGCGGCCATGCCGGCCTGGGTGTTGGCGTCGCCGGCGGTCGTCATGGTCTGCACGCCCTGCAGGAAGGTCTTGTCTTCCTTCGGGATCGGCGCCGGCTCCCAGCGCAGTTGCGCGATCGGCAAATCATATTCGTGGCACGGCGCGGTGCGCCACAGCCCGGCATCGACCTTTTCAAAGCGGCCCGAATGCTTCACCGACGGGCGGATGCGGTAGAGCCAGGAGCGCTCGTTGCTGCCGCGCGGCGCGGTGAAGGGCGAACCGGACAATTGCTCGGCGTAGAGACCATAAGCGCAGCGCTGCGGCGAGTTGCGCCCCATCGGCAGCGCGCCGGGCAAGGCCTCGGTCTCAAAACTGTTGCCGAAACCGGACATATAACCCGGCGTCAGTTGCGCGCTGCTGCGAACGATCTGATCGGGCGAGGTGTTGATATTCATGGTCATCCTCCTCCTTGCAGGGCGGCCCACATTTCCTGATCGCGCTTGTCGGTCCAGATCACTGGGTCATCAATTCCCGAGGCCTCGTCAAAGGCGCGCGAGACGTTGAACGGCAGGCAGTGCTCGTAGATCGCAAAGCTGGAAAACTTCGGGTCCATCACCTCGCGCGTCGCGGCAAAAGTCTCTTTCAGCGTGCGGCCTTTTGCGACCGAGCTTTCCGCCGCGCCATAGAGCGTCGTGACGAAGTCGCGCGTCATCGCGATCGCATCGCGCCCGGTCGAAAGCCCCTTCAGCGCATCGCCACGGCCCGGCGCGATCGCCTTCGGATTGAAGGCCCGGATTTCGTTCAGCGTAGCAGGCCATTCGCGCAGATGCGCATCGCCGCAATAACAGGCCGAGTGATATTCAATGAGATCGCCGGAGAACATCACTTCGGCATCCGGCACCCAGGCCACGATGTCGCCCGACGTGTGCCCGGCGCCGAGCTGCATCAGCCGCACCTCGCGCTTTCCCAGGTAGATCGACATCTCGCCTTCGAACGTCAGCGTCGGCCAGGTCAGGCCGGGAATGCTCTGCGCGTCCTGGAACAGGCGCGGGAAACGGCCGTATTCGGAATCCCAATCCTGCTGGCCGCGCTCCTCAATCAGCCGGTAGGTTTCCGCTGATGCCACGATGCCCTGCGCCTTGTAGGCGGAAGCGCCGAGCACGCGCACGGCGTGGTAATGCGACAGCACGACATATTTGATCGGCTTGTCGGTGACGGTGCGAACACGCTCGATCACTTTATTGGCCATTGCCGGCGTTGACTGCGCGTCGAACACCAGGCAGCCATCGTCACCGACGATGATCGCGGAGTTCGGATCGCCCTCGGCGGTGAAGGCGTAGAGATCGGTGCCGATTTCGGAGAAGGTGATCTTCTTCTCCGTGAGATCCGTGGTGGACGCGAAACCTTTAGCCATCAATTCGATTCCTGACTTCGTTCGAGACGTGAGTTATTGCTGCTGTTGTTGTTGCTGCTGGCCGGCGTCAAGCATGCGCCGGGCAGCGAGCGCGATGGCCTCCTTCAGCACATCGAGGTCGCCGATGTGATTGGCGAGAATCAGAACCAGCGCCGCATCCAGATCGGCGCTCTGTTCGTCGTTCAGCCCACGATGCGCCTCAACGAGGGCACGAAACGCGTCGTCAGGCTTGGCAAAGTTCGAACTGGTCGATAGCGCCATGACGAAACCTCAATTGTGCCCTGCGGCACGCGCGAGCGCGGCGTCGAGCGCCTCGCGGGTCGGGTGCCGGAAGCGCGCCGCAACGTAGCCGTCGGGACGCAGCAGATAGGCGGTGCCGGGTTCGGCATCGTAACGCTTGGCGGCAAGTCCCGCAGAATCGGCAAGGCCACCCTTTCCGCCAACCCGGATCATGCCCGACCCTTCCGGCAATTCCGGCGCAGCACCATTGCTAAACTCCAGCAGCGCGAACCCCGTTCCCGCCCCGATGAACGCATCGGTGAGATACAGCCGTTCGCCACCCTGGCCTGCAACCGGGGCATCCGGCATCGACGCGCCGGGACGCGGGCCACCACGCCAGGAATCGCGATCGGCGGTCGAGAGCGGCGTTTCATAGACCGACGGCGTCGAGAGCCGACCCGCATTCACCATGCGCTTGCCGAACTCGGTTTCCCTGGCGAGCGACAGCACCGCCTTGCGCAGCCGCGCCTCCTGATGAGAGTTCGGCGCCATGAAGTCGGTCGAGCGGGTGGATTCACGGATGTTCTCGTCGGCCGCGGCGCTTCGCTCGATGTGATAGCTCTCGAGCAGCGCCTCGGGCGAGGTTCCCCGCAGCACGCGATCGAGCTTCCACGCCAGATTCTCGGCATCCTCGAGCCCGGAATTGGCGCCACGCGCGCCGAACGGCGAGACCTGATGGGCGGCATCGCCGGCAAAGATCACCCGGCCATGGATGAACTTGTTCATCCGCCGGCACTGGAATTTGTAGAGCGAGATCCACTCGAAATCGAACTTGTCGTGACCGAGCATGCGGGCGATGCGTGGTCGCACGTTCTCCGGCAGCTTTTCCACGGCCGGATCGGCATCGCGGCTGAGCTGCAGGTCGATCCGCCAGATGTCGTCGGGCTGCTTGTGCAGGAGTGCGGAGCGTCCAGCATGGAATGGCGGATCGAACCAGAACCAGCGCTCGGTCGGGAACGCCGCCGTCATCTTGACGTCGGCGATCAGAAACTGATCTTCGAACACCTGGCCCGCAAACTCCGCCCCCACCATTTGCCGCAGCGAGGATCGGGCGCCATCGCAGGCAATCACGTATTGCGCAGCGAGCCGATACGGACCGTCCGGCGTCTGGATCGACAAAACCACGTGGTCGTTGTGCGGTTCGAGACCCGCCACCTTGTTCCGCCAGCGCAGGTCGATGGTAGGCAACTCCTCGACGCGATCGACCAGATAGGCCTCGGCATAGAATTGCTGCAGGTTGATGAAGGCCGGCCGCTTATGGCCCTGCTCCGGCAGCAGATTGAACTGGTAGAGCTGGGAATCGCCGTGAAAAATCTTGCCGACGCTCCACACCACGCCCTTGTTGACCATGCGCTGGCCGATACCAAGCCGGTCCCAGAATTCGAGCGAGCGTTTGGAGAAGCAGATCGCCCGCGAGCCCTCGCCGATCCGGTCGGCGTCGTCGAGCAGCACGACGGATTGCCCGCGCTGCGCCATATCGATCGCCAGCGACAGCCCCACCGGACCTGCGCCGACCACGACGACCGCATGTTCGGCAACGTTCGCGCCCGCCCGATCCTGATCCGGGTGGCGACGATATCCGAACTGGGTCTTAGTCAGCGCCATGCGGGCTCAACCCCGTGACTAGCCAAGGGCCTGCGACCCTGCTAATAGTCTCACCTGCAACTATCTTAAACCCCCGGCCGGGTCCGGCGTCAACTCAAATCGAGGCAATTCTTGCCAAAAGCGATGTCAGGCGAAATGGCTGCCGGTCCGCGGGAAGAGATCGCGCCGAAAAGAGCCGCGCGACTGGACCTCTTCAAGTTCGTGCCGTTCCGGCTCAACCGGCTGGCGGCGGAAGTCAGTTCCGCGCTCTCGGCCGAGTATGCGGCGCGCTATGGGCTCGATATTCCGGAATGGCGCGTGCTGGCGACGCTCGGCTTTCGTCACGATGCCTGTAGCGCGCAATACATCGCCCACTGCACCCGCACCCACAAATCCACCATCAGCCGCGCGGTCACCTCGCTGATGAAGCGGCAGATCATCGAACGCGTCGAGAACGAGGACGACCGTCGCGAATTCCGCCTGCGTCTGACACGCAAGGGCGCGCAGCTCTACGAGGAACTGATCCCGCGGCTGCTGCGCAGGGAACAGGAGATTCTTTCCTGCCTTTCCGCGCAGGAGCGCAAGGATTTCGGGCGGCTGCTCGGCAAAGTCGAAGAGAGTCTCGACCTGGTGCAGACCAGCGAAGAGGCGGATGCGAAAGAAGCGTATTGAAGTGCGCGCTCTCCACGTCATTGCGAGCAGCGAAGCGACGAAGCAATCCATGCCTCCGCAAGCGGAGAGATGGATTGCTTCGCGGAAGCCTGTCATCGGGCGCGCATTCGCGCGACCCGTTGGCTCGCAATGACGACTGGGACAGCTACGATTACTTCACGGCCGTCACCACGATCTCCACGATATGCGGCGGCTCGAGTTCGACGCCGAGGCATGCGCGCATTGGCGGATTTTTGGGATCGACCCATTCGTCCCAGGCACGGTTCATCTCGCCCTTGCGCTTGACGTCGGTGATGTAGACGATGACCGAAAGAATCTTGCTCTTGTCCGTACCGCACAGCGCGAGGCTTTCGTCGATTCGCGAGAGCGCCTTTACGCTTTGCTCATACATCGAGGGACTGACGGGATCAGGCGCGACCGCCACCGTGAAAACCAGATCGTCGTGAGCGACGGCGCGGCTGCGGGTAGGTGTGACTCCGGCAAAGCGTTGGATCATGATAGTCTCCGGTTAGCGGCCGCCAAGATGTTTCGCGATAACAGGAAAATAATTATCCCCAGAACCGGCATCGATTGCTTCCTGCAGAATCGTTCCGACCAACTCCGCACCGCGGATTTTCAATCCCGCATCGGCGGCGAGCTCCAGCGCATAGGAAAGATCCTTCAGCGCATATTCGGTCGAGAACGCGCGCTCCGGAAAATTGCCCGGCACGATCGCCTTCATGCCGTGATTGCGGAGCGCAAAACTGTCCGCCGAGCCCTTGGAAAGCGTCTCGAGCAGGAGCTTTGGATCGACGCCATTGTGTTTCGCGACAGCGACCGCTTCGGCCAGTGCATTCACCGTTTCGAACAGCACCATGTTGTTGAGAATTTTCGTCACCTGCCCCGCGCCGACCTCGCCGCAATGGGTGACGTCCGTGGCAAAGCAGCGGATCAGCGGCTCGATCTCGGCGTAAAGCGCGGACGTTGCGCCAACCATGACGCTGAGCGTGCCATCCTGCGCCGCCTGACGAGTGCGCGCGATCGGCGCATCGGCCCAAGCCGCGCCCTTCGCCTGCAACTGCTTCGCGAAATCACGGGTCTGGCTGACCGACGATGTGCCGAGATCGACGACGACCTGACCACCCCGGATATTCTTGAGGATGCCGTCGCCCTCGAACACCGCGCGCACATGCTTGGCGCTTGGCAGGCAGAGGAACAGCAAATCGCTTTGCTTGACGACACCGGCGACGGAGTCTGCGACCTCAGCGCCCTCGGTTCGCAGCCGCGACAGCGGCTCCGGCGACAGATCAAACGCGATCACGCGCTTGCCGCTCTTCTTCACGAGATTGCGGCAGATCGGCTCGCCCATCACGCCGAGGCCGATGAAGCCGATCGTGTTGTATTCCGACATTGTTTTATTGAGCCTATCTTTTGACGCGTTTTCTTTACGCGAACCGGCATCCACTTCGCTTGAAAATGCTACGTTATTTCGCGAAAGAACGCGACGGCACCAGATGAAGGGCGAACGCATCGACCTTGTCGCTGGCGCGTGGGTAGATCTCGCTCACGATCGGATCGTGGCCAGGAATGAAGCGATCGGGATGGCCGGCCAGCCGCTCGACGATCTCCCAGCCCTGCGCCATGTCACCCACATTGTAGACGATCGGAAACGGGCTGCGCTTGTGCAGGTTGGCGTAATAGTGCGAAGCATCCGACGCCAGCACCACCGGCCCGCGTGCGGTTTCCACGCGCACCACCTGCAGGCCATCGGAATGGCCGCCGACGCGATGCACGGTTACGCCGGGCGCGACCTCACCGTCGCCGGAATGAAAGGTGACGCGCTCGCCATAGACGTGGCGCACCATGGTCGTGACGTGCTCGACCGAAAACGGATGCCGCAGCATGCCATTGCACATGCAACGCCCGGTCGCGTAGCTCATTTCGCGGTCCTGCAGATGAAACCGCGCGTTCGGGAAACGATCAAGATTGCCGGCATGGTCGTAATGCAGATGGGTGACGATCACGTCGCGGATCGTGTCGGCGGCAACGCCGAAATCCGCCAACGCGTCGACCGGATTGAGCGTGAGCTTGCGCGAACGCGCTTTGGCCTCCTCGGCATTGAAGCCGGTATCGACCAGGATGTCCCGGCCGCCCCCTCGGATCAACCAGACGAAGTAATCCAGATCCTGCGCGGTGGTTTCGTGCGGGTCGGGGATCAGAAAATTCAAATGGGGCGTGCGCGGCGACATCGTCGCGTAGCGCAGCGCGTAGATTTCGTAGGCGTTTTCCATCGGTGTCGCTTTTCTTTTGTGCTGAACTTGGCCGATGGCGGCAGCAAGCCATTGTCATCTGCAAAGGTCAAACGCGGTGCGGGAATGACGACCGTGTGACATTGCAGAGCACGATGTGAGAGGGGTCACATTCTTGACGATGGTCGTCACCCGCCAACGGGTCGCGCGATTGCGCGCCAGGTGTCAGGCTCCGCGGATCACCCAGTATTCCAGCGCAGCAGTAAAGAGCCGATAAGCCGCAGCGTCCAGATACCTCGCTTTCGCGGGGTATGACGGTCACGTCGGGACGCGCAACCGGAGATATGTGCGAAAGGATTGCCGACCTGATCGGGAACCGTTTGCACCCGCCGGATCGCACGCCGCTCGTGCCGCCAGGACGAACGCCTTTATTCCCTTCAACCACTCGGCGCGGTCGCGGTTAATTGTCGCAATTAGTGACGAGATCGCAAGCGGTTGACGGGCTGTGCGCGCGGTTTGATAATGCAGATCGCGTAGAGTATGGTCGCCGCGGCGCAAGCTGGTATCGGCGCTATTTTGGCTGGATTGCCGTCAATATGAAAACCCGCCTTGTATTGCTTCTTTCCTTGATTTTTGCGGTCGCGTCGGTAGGCCCGTCGTTCGCAGCCGGCGAACGTTACGCGCTGGTGATCGGCAACGCGAAATATCCGGATGCCGAGGCGCCGCTGAAGGAGCCCATCAATGACGCGCGCGATATCGCCGAAGAGCTCAAGCGCGACGGCTTCAATGTCGATATCGGCGAGAACCTGACCGGCGAGCAGATGCGCCGCGCCTTCGAGCGGCTGTACGGCAAGATCAAACCCGGCTCGGTCGCGCTGATATTCTTCTCGGGCTTTGGCGTGCAGTCGAGCCGCCAGAGCTACATGATTCCCGTCGACGCGCAGATCTGGACCGAGGCCGACGTTCGCCGCGACGGTTTCAGCCTCGAAACCGTGCTTGGGGAGATCAACAGCCGCGGCGCCGGCGTCAAGATCGCGCTGATCGACGCCTCCAGGCGCAACCCGTTCGAGCGCCGGTTCCGCAGCTTTTCCGCCGGCCTTGCGCCGGTGATCGCCCCGAACGGCACACTGGTGATGTATTCGGCCGCGCTCTCTTCGGTGGTTTCCGACAATGGCAGCGACCGCAGCCTGTTCGTCAAAGAGCTGCTGAAGGAAATCCGCACCCCCGATTTGATGGCGGAGGAAACGCTAAACCGCACCCGCGTCGGCGTTACCCGCGCCTCGCGCCAGGAGCAGGTGCCGTGGATCTCGTCGTCGCTGGCGGAAGACTTCTCCTTTATTCCCAGCGGCGCCGGTCCGCGGCCAGCAAGCCCGCCGCCAGCTTCGGTGGCCGCAGCGCCAGCTACTCCCGCGCCTGCCCCCGCTCCTCCCGCTCCCACACATGCCGCGCCCCAGGTCGCCGCGCCTGCTCCGCCAC
>NZ_JAAVLX010000015.1 GCF_013114825.1 Bradyrhizobium australiense
AAAGATGTACGCGCCGAAAGCGTACGGTGAAATCGTGTGGTTCTGGCGCCGCGGTGCTGGCGTTAAGTCCGAGAGAAGCGAAGCTTCTCGGAGGCGACGGTGGCAAGAAAGCCGTTCACCGGGAAGAGCACGAAGTAAGCCGTAAAGCCATTGCGCAGGGAAGGCCGGGATGCTCCCGCTGTACCTGTATGCTCGTGTGCGTTCTTTTTATGCGCAACGGCACACGAGACCGCGGGTGCGGCGCGCACCCGGTCTTCCCTGCGCCCTCTGAACAAGAGGGCGGGAAGTTGAGAGCAAAGCTCGGGCGAACCAGGCCGCGAGAACGCGAAACTGCATCTAGCCGTCATTGCAATGACGGTGGAGAGAGCCGGCGGTCGCTCCGCTGCTCACCCATGCCCTCGGGATCCCGAAGGCCGACGCCGCCGGCCATGCCGCAACTTCCCGGAGCCCATGGAACCCGGCTCCTGCCCCCGTAACCGCCCGGCCTGACTGGACTTCCGGCAGTGAAATTCCCTATTGGTAACCTAAAGTTAACCAAGCTTAGCGTCTGGTTAGGGACGGAATGACGCGCTGGCAGCCCTCGTTTTGACATGTTGGCAGGGGAAGCAAGGCCTGGCTTTCGGCGGGCCCCCCATGTGACAGGAAAGAGGCTCTCGCGCTGGCGCAAATCGCCGCGCCCGACGCGCGGCTGTGAAACCGGCAGCCATTTGCTCCCGGAGGAAATAGGGACACTTGCGTTGAGAGGATACCGCTCATGAATCCGGCCGACGTGACTCCGGCAGCCTTGCCGATGGTCTCCGCCGATGTGTCGCTGATAGCGCTGTTCCTGCAGGCCCATTGGGTGGTGAAGACGGTCATGCTGGGCCTGCTCGCCTGCTCGGTCTGGGTCTGGGCGATCGCGATCGACAAGATTTTCCTCTATTCGCGCACCAAGCGGGCCATGGACCGCTTCGAGCAGGCGTTCTGGTCCGGCCAGTCGATCGAGGAACTCTACCGCGCGCTTTCGGCCAAGCCGACGCAATCGATGGCGGCGTGCTTCGTTGCGGCCATGCGCGAGTGGAAGCGCTCGTTCGAGAGCCAGACGCGGTCCTTTGCAGGATTGCAGATGCGGATCGAGAAGGTGATGAACGTCTCCATCGCCCGCGAGGTCGAGCGGCTGGAACGGCGACTCCTGGTGCTGGCGACCGTAGGTTCTGCCGGGCCGTTTGTCGGCCTGTTCGGAACTGTCTGGGGCATCATGTCGAGCTTCCAGTCGATCGCGGCCTCGAAAAACACCTCGCTTGCGGTCGTGGCGCCCGGCATTGCGGAAGCGCTGTTTGCGACCGCTATCGGTCTTATCGCCGCCATCCCCGCGACCATTTTCTACAATAAATTCACGTCCGAGGTGAACCGGCAGGCACAGCGGCTGGAAGGTTTTGCCGACGAATTTTCCGCCATCCTGTCCCGCCAGATCGACGAGCGGGCGTGAGCCCTGGCAAATGACGAGCGCATCGTGAGATCAAGATCATGGCGATGAACATGGCAGGTTCGGCGGGCGGTGGCGGCGGACGCCGCGGCCGGCGTCGCGCCGCCGTGATGGCGGAGATCAATGTCACGCCGATGGTCGACGTGATGCTGGTGCTGCTCATCATCTTCATGGTGGCGGCGCCTTTGATGACCTCGACGATCGATATCGATCTTCCGGTCGCCGGCGGCGGCAAGCAACTGCAAGCCAACGCGCCGCCGCTGACGCTGTCGGTGAAGCGCACCGGCGGGGCCTGCAACTCCAACATCGAGCTCTATCTCGGGGACACGCTGATTTCGGCCAATGATTTGCTGCCCAAGATCAAAGCGATCCGGGAGACCCGGTCGGAGGCGGAGAGCGTGGTATACCTGCGGGGCGACAAAGACGTTTGCTACACGGATATGATGAAACTTTTGGGGTATATTCGGACGGCGGGGTTCAAGGCGAATATCGTCATCGTGCCGGAGCAGGGCTCCTGAGCCATGCAGCGGCGCGCGATGACTGACGGCGGAGCGGAAAAGCTCAGGTGAAGATCAAGGTCGACAAGACGGTGATGGCGTCGGTTGCCCTGCACGTTCTCGTGCTGGGGTGGGTGATGCTGTCGTTCTCGACCAAGGCGCTCGAAATGCCGCCGGAAGAGTCGGTGGCGGTCGATGTCGTTTCGTCGGACCAGCTTGCCAAAGTGATGGCCGGCATGAAGACCGGCAAGAAGGAAAATCCAAAGCCGCTGGTCGAGAAAGTTGCCGAAGCCAAGCCGGTCGATGATGCCGTCGGCAAGATCACCGAGAAAGCGCCTGTCGTGACCGAGACCGCGCCGGCACCCCAGCCGAAGGTCGAGGAGAAGCCGGTCGAGAAGAAACCCGATCCGCCAAAGGTCGTCGAGAAGCCGAAGGAAGAGCTGAAGCAGGTCGAGAAAAAGCCCGACCCTCCGAAGGTTGATCCGATCGGCGAGACCCTCAAGAAGGAAGAGAAGAAGCCGCCGCCGAAGCCGCCGGTGCAGGCCGCCAAGCCGCCAGAGCCGGCAAAGCCGAAGATTGTCGAGCGGCACTTCGATCAAAACCAGATCGCCGCGCTTCTCGACAAGCGCGATCCGTCGCGCCAGGCCACGACCGGCGACACGCTGAATTCCAATGCCGCTCTCGGCACGGCCAAGGGCGCGGCCGCGGATAATTCCGCGACATGGGGTTCGATGTTCCAGCGGCAGGTCGAGCGATGCTGGAAGAAACCTTATGGCGGGATAGAATCACAGAAGCCTGAAGTGGCGTTTGCTATTCGTCTGAAGCGCGACGGCACGCTCGAAGGCACGCCGGTTCCGGAAGGAACTCCGGCGACGCCGTTCCTTCGGGTCTATCAGGAGAGCGCGTTACGCGCGATCATCGAATGCCAGCCGTACAAGCTGCCCGCGGCCTTTTACGAGGAATGGAAATATTTCGCGCCGGTGTTCAAGGAAAAAGCCTGATTGCGCTCGCCCTTTGGCGATCACACATGAGCAAGATTGAAGCGATGACTGACAAAGATGGATTGCCCAACATGTCGTTCCGCCTGAACCGCCGGCAGATCATTACCGGAATGGCTTCGACAGGCCTTCTGATGGGCAGTCATATCGGCAGCGCCTTCGGCCAGAAGCGCGTCGTCATTCCCGAGGGCGAATTCACCCCGCTCCCGATCGCGGTCCCGAATTTCGTCGCGGGCACGCCTGGGGATGCCGAGGTCGGCGTCGGCGTGTCGCAGGTCATCACCAACAACCTCAAGCGTAGCGGGCTGTTCGCGCCGATTGACCAGGCTGCTCATATCGAGCGCATCACCAATATCGACACCGCGCCGCAATTCCAGAGCTGGAAGCAGATCAACGCGCAGGCGCTGGTGACGGGACGGATGACCCGGCAGGGCGACGGCCGCCTGAAAGCGGAATTCCGTCTCTGGGACGTCAATCAGCAGCAGCAACTCACCGGGCAGCAATATTTCACCTCGCCGGAATACTGGCGGCGGATCGCCCATATCATCTCCGACCAGATCTACGAGCGGCTGACCGGAGAGAAGGGCTATTTCGATAGCCGCGTCGTGTTCGTCGACGAGACGGGCTCCAAGGAGCGCCGCGTCAAGCGATTGGCGCTGATGGACCAGGACGGCGCCAACGTCCGGTATCTGACCAAGGGCTCCGACCTGGTGCTGACGCCGCGGTTCTCCCCCTCGACGCAAGAGATCACCTACATGGAATTCGGGCAGGGCGATCCGCGCGTCTATCTGTTCAACGTCGAGACCGGGCAGCGCGAGATCGTCGGCAATTTCCCTGGCATGTCGTTCTCGCCGCGGTTCTCGCCGGACGGCCAGCGCATCATCATGAGCCTGCAGCAGGGCGGCAACTCGAACCTGTTCGTAATGGATTTGCGTTCGAAATCGACGACGCGGCTGACCGACACGCCGGCGATCGACACCTCGCCGTCCTATTCGCCCGACGGCAGCCGGATCTGTTTCGAGTCCGACCGTGGCGGCAAGCCGCAGATCTACGTGATGCCGGCCACCGGCGGCGGCGCGCAGCGCATTTCGTTCGGCGAGGGCAGCTATTCGACGCCGGTGTGGTCGCCGCGCGGCGACTACATTGCCTTCACCAAGCAGGGCGGCGGCGCGTTCGCCATCGGCATCATGAAAACCGACGGTTCGGGCGAACGCATCCTCACCTCCGGCTTCCATAATGAAGGGCCGACCTTTGCGCCGAACGGTCGGGTCGTCATGTTCTTCCGCGATCCCGGCGGCAGCGGCGGGCCGTCGCTGTACACGGTCGATATCTCCGGTCGTAACGAATTGCGGGTACCAACGCCCGGTTTCGCTTCCGATCCGGCGTGGTCGCCGCTGTTATCATAATGGAACCCGCCCGCACGGTGGGCCCGCCGTTAATCGGCAAACATTGCCTACCCTGCTGATTTTTCAGGCAAATTTTTTCGTTCACCAAGCAACAGCAACGTCTCGGTAACGACGTTCCCTCAGAAAGACTTCACCTGAGAGGGGTAGAACTACCTACCCTAACAGGACGCGTGCCCCCGATATGCAGCTCGCAAATCAGAGCGGAGAGCCGGATCAACAAACGTCGCCGTATCTTCGCGCGGCATTGATCGATTCGCTCTTTGAAACTTCCGCTCCGATGCTTGCGGGCCTCGTCTTCGGAGCCGGTGCGGCAGCGATGACCGCGCTGAAGACGGGAGAAACTCTCATCTGGGCGTGTGTCGCGCTTCTCGTCGTTGCTGGCGTTGTCCGCGCGTTCGTCCTGCAGCTTTACCACGCGCGCAAATCGACCCCGACCGTTGAGGAAGCTGCGCTGTGGAAGAAGCGCCATCAGATTGGAGCGATGATCCAGGCCGCTGCGCTCGGCATATGGTGCTCCGCCACGCTGTTGGTCAGTGACGATTCCCTGGCCCATATGATTTGCTTATCCGTCACCACCGGGATCCTGGCGTTAGGTGCGGGCAGGGCCTATGGACGGCAGTGGATATTCCAGCTGCAGGCTGCACTCATCTTCGGTCCAACTGTGATCGCGCTGGCGTTGCGTGGCACGCCCTATTACATGGCCATGTCGGTCGTGTGCGCCGCATTTCTCGTGGCTGTTCTGCAAATTTCGATCAATTTGCACAGAATATTTATGCAGGCGCTTGTGGCACGCGAGCGCGAGGCGGCGCTGGCCGGCCAGTTCGATGCCGCGCTCAACAACATGCCACACGGGCTGTGCATGTTTCGCGCCGATGGCCGGCTTGCGGTGATGAATCATCGTTTCGCCGAGATCATGAACTTGTCCGATGAATTCTTGCAAGGCGGTGCCAGCGCGCTCGACATCGTCTCCGCCTGCGTTGCCTCCGGCGCGATCTCGGCGGCGAGCGCCAGCCTCATTCTGCAGGAAGTCGAGGACTCCCGGGCCACTGATATCATCACGGCCGATCCGGACTTCAGCAAGAACCGGTCGTTGTCCTGGACGTTCCAGCCGATGGCCCACGGCGGCACCGTCATGCTGGTGGAGGACATCACCGAGCGCAAGGATGCGGAAGCCAGGATCAGCCATCTGGCACGCTATGACGAGCTCACCGAGCTCCCCAACCGGGTCAATTTCCGCGACGAGATCGGACATCTTCTGGCGGTCGAGCAGGGCGCCGAGCACCTATCGGCATTGCTGTTCGTGGACCTCGACCAGTTCAAGCAGGTCAACGACACGCTCGGCCATCCCTGCGGCGACCAGTTGTTGTGCGCGGTGGCCGGTCGCCTGCGTGAGATGCTGCGGCCCGAGGATTTCGTCGCTCGCTTCGGCGGCGACGAGTTCGTGGTGTTCCAGCAGAACATCCAATCCCCCGACGACGCCGCCGGTCTCGCGCGGCGCATCGTCGATCGCCTGAGCGAGCGCTACAAGATCGACAACCATCTGGTCGAGATCGGCGCCAGCGTCGGCATCGCCATGACCTCGCGCGGCGTCAGCGCCGACACGCTGTTGAAAAATGCCGACATGGCGCTGTATCGCGCCAAGGCTGACGGCCGCGGCACCTTCTGCTTCTTCCGGGAGGAAATGGCGCAAATCGTCGAATCCCGCCGCATCCTCGAACTGGACCTCCGCAAGGCGTTGGCCAACGAGGAGTTCGAGCTGTTCTTCCAGCCGCTCGTCAATCTCAAGTCGGGCCGGATATCGACCTGCGAAGCGCTGATACGCTGGAATCATCCGGTTCGCGGCACGGTGTCGCCGACCGACATCATTCCAATCGCCGAAGACATGGGGCTGATTGTCGATCTCGGCCGCTGGATTTTGCGTAAGTCCTGCATGGAATGCATGAAATGGCCAGAGGCCGTCAGCGTTGCCGTTAACTTCTCGCCGCAGCAGTTTCATCAGCGGGACGTACTGAGCGAAGTCCGCTATGCACTCGAGGTCTCCGGCCTGCCGGCGAATCGGCTCGAAATCGAGATCACCGAATCCTCGCTGCTGCGTAACACGCAGTTGACCCACGACGTGCTGTCGCAATTGCATTCGCTCGGCGTGCGGATATCGCTCGACGATTTCGGCACCGGCTATTCGAGCCTCAGCTATCTGCACAACTTCCCATTGCAGAAGGTGAAGATCGACCGCTCCTTCCTGGAAGGGATCGACAGCGACCGTCCGCTGACGCTGCTGCGCGGCGTGGCGCGGCTGTCAGCCGATCTTGGGATGTCGGTCGTGGTCGAGGGCATCGAGACCAACGAGCAACTCGAATTGATCAGCGCCGATGGTGCGGTAACCGAGGCGCAGGGCTATCTGTTCAGCCCACCGGTCCCCGCCATACGCGTCCGGCAGTTGCTTAACGCGTCGCACGGTCGCCGCATGCCTGACGATCAGCTCATCGCTGTTTCTTCGCGATCGATCGCCTGACTTCAACGTAATCAGTCCCACTGTGTTCGTGCTGTCGACACAGCTACCCCGGGTTTTTGCGGGCTGCAAGGTTAACCCTAACGTGTCTAAGCCTTTGCAATTTTGTTAAGGAGCCGTTAATCTTTCGCACTCGTGGAAGTTGTTGTGGAAGGTTAGGAGTATCAATGAAGGCCGGAGCCGAACCGCGCACTTCGCTCTTTGGGCCGGAGTCAGGGTTGTCTGATCGGGTCGATTACCGACTCATGGAAACTCCCGAGGAAAAAGATTGCATCTATTTGATGCGTTACAAAGCCTATCTGCATGGCGGAGTAACCTCGCCGTCAGAGTCTCAGCGCGTCAGCGATCGTTACGACGATGCGCCCAACGCCTGGATTTTCGGAATCTATGTTGACGGAGAACTCTGTAGTTCTATCCGCCTCAACGTCGTGACGTCAGAATGTCGGATTTCCGGTTCGACCGACTTGTTCGGCGATGTTCTTCACCCGCGCCTCGATCAAGGCGAAGTTTTCATCGATCCGCTTCGTTTGGCTGCGGACCCCGAAAAAACGAGGCGGTTCCCTGACCTTCCCTATCTGACGGTGCGGCTGGCCTATCTGGCATGCGAGCATTTCAACGCCGATACCGGGCTCGCGCTCGTTCGTGCCGAGCACCAGGCGTTCTATCGTCGGGTCTTCATGTCCGAGGTCATCGCTGAACCGCGTTCGTTTCCGGGCTTTTTGCCAAAGGTGTCATTGCTGGCGTCCGATTACCGGACCGTACGGGAAAAGGTCATGACCCGTTTTCCCATCATGCGTTCGACGTCTGTCGAGCGGCGGATGCTGTTCCAGCGCGCCGGCGAGCGCCCTTCCTCGCCGCGCGGGGTCGTCACATCTTTCGAGCGCGCCTTCCGACTTCCTGAAACGGCTGGACAACGCCGGACCAGACCGTCCGGCCCATAAGCTCCTAGCCGAATTCCGCGACTCGTCATTCCTGGACCACCGTTGCCGAAACGCCGCAAATCCGGTGATTTCGGCCCGTGCGTACTTGCCTTCACCCTCGCGCCACATTTACAAACCATTAACTATCGCAGTCGCTTTTCACGGTTTGTCGGCATTTGATCGGGTCTGGCAAGGTTCCATCAAGGTTGACGGAACGTTCGCTTAACCATCGACCTGTAGACCGGATAACAGTCGAAAAACGTGAGCGTTGGAGGCTCCGGAATGAAATACCAGATGCGTATCCTCCAGGGATGGAAGCTGGCGGCTGTGGTCGCTGTGGCGCTGTCGATGGGCGCCTGCGCCAAGAACAACGTCGGTGCCGACGGCGCGATGGCCAGTGCGGCCACCCCGGGCAGCCAGCAGGATTTCGTGGTTAACGTCGGCGACCGCGTGTTCTTCGAGAGCGACCAGACCGATCTGAGCCCGCAGGCGATCGCCACGCTGGAGAAGCAGGCGCAGTGGTTGCAGACCTACAACCGCTATTCCTTCACTATCGAAGGCCATGCCGACGAGCGCGGCACCCGCGAGTACAACATTGCACTCGGCGCGCGCCGCGCCCAGTCGGTGCGCAGCTATCTCGCCTCCCGCGGCATCGACCCGAACCGCATGCGCACGATCTCCTACGGCAAAGAGCGTCCGGTGGCGGTTTGTAACGACATCTCTTGCTGGTCGCAGAACCGCCGCGCCGTCACGGTGCTGAACGCCGGCGCCTGACGAATTCGATCTCGCAGAGTTTGCCGGCGCCTTCGGGCGCCGGTTTCATTTTGGGCCGGTGATGAAATGGCGGATCACGGCCAGCGCGCGTTCGGGTGCATCGTTGATCACGCCGTGTCCGCAACCGGCAAAGCGCTCGAACTGCACGAGGTGCGGCGGCAGCGCGGCGGCGATATCCGCCTGGCTCTCGATCGGATGCATCGGGTCGTCCTCGCCGCCGAGCACCAGGGTCGGGCAGCGGATGCGACCGAGATCCGGAAACATGTTGAACCTGTCGCTCTCGCCGTCGGGTCTTGCGAACCAGTGCAGCGCCACCTCTCGACGATTGACCGCGCGCCGCGCCATGTCCGGATCACGCGGCATGCGCGTATAGACAGGCATGGCAAGCCGCAGCCAGGCGTCGCGCTCTGTCTGATCCAGGGGGCCTTTAGGCTCCAAAAACCGGCGGCGCGCCAGCACGCCGACTTCCGGACCGCCGAAGCGCTCGAACAGCGCTACGCGCCGTTCCCGATAGGAACCACCGGCAGCCTCGGTGCTGATGAGGATCAGTCTGGAAGGGTGATCCGGATGGCGCGTGGTATAACTTAACGCGACCATGCCGCCGAACGACGCGCCCAAGACGATCGGATCGACGATGCCAAGGGCCTCGCAGAACGCGTGCACGTCGTCGCCCCATTGCGCCAGCGTCCAGCGCTCTCGCGGACCGTCCTCGCTGCGGCCGTTGCCGCGATGGTCGAGGTAGATGATTTGGGCAATGTCGGCCAAAGCAGAGTAGGCGGGCCGATAGATCGAGTGGTCGAAGCCGGGACCGCCGTGAAGCATCAGCAGCATCGGCTTTTCCCGCATCATGGGGCCGTCGGGGACGAATTTCGCGCCCTCGACGTCGAAGAACAGCCGCACTCCGTTCACGGATACGTGCATCAGCGGGCTCCCCCTCGGTTTGTGAATGGTCCGTCGGACCGCGCGGCTTGTCTTGAAGCGGATACTAAACCATACCGGAATTCGGCGAGGCGAATCGGAAATGCCAGTCACAATTCTGGCGTACTCCCGCTCTCAATGTGTTCTGCTTTCGTTTGACACGCGATTTTCGTCGTCAGGGCAAAATGTCATCCAGATTCCTCAATGCTGCCGGCGCCGCGGCGATTGCCGCGATACTGGCTTTGTCTGCGCAGCCCTCATCCGCGCAGATATCGTTCCCGTGGGAGCGTTCACCGCAAGGCGCCCCGCAAGTCCAGGCGCAGTCCGATGACGCCGACCTGGAAATGCGGATCCAACGGCTCGAAAACCAGCTCCGGCAACTGACCGGCCAGAACGAGGAACTGCAGTACCGTAACCGGCAGCTTGAGGATCGGCTGCGGCAGCTCGGTGCCGCGCCGCCCGCACAGGGTGGCCAGCCCCAGGTTGCGCAGCCCAACGTGGCCGCAGCGCCTCCAGTTCAGCCCGGCCCGCCGCAGGGGCAGGGCTATCCCCAACAAGCCTATCCGCAGCAGGGGGCTCGTCAGCCGCAGGGCTATCCGCAGGCCCAACGCGGCTATGATCAGCAACCGCAGATCGCTTCGCCCGCCCCGATCGCACAGGACCCGGCAGCCCCGCAGACAGGCGGCCGCCGCCGCGGCGATGCCTTTGACCCCAGCCAGAATCCCAATGCCCCCGGCGCGCCGCGCGCGCTCGGCGGTGGCCAGTTGCCGGTAGCGAGCGAAGCTTCAGTCGGCGCGCCCGGCGGCCGCGGACCCGGTGAGCCGCTCAATCTCGGCGGTCCGCGCGATCCCGGCGGCGCCTTGCCGCCGCCCGTGGCGGCAGCACCGCCACCGCGCGGCCCCGGGCCCGGCGCCAGCGCCGCGCTGACCACGTTGCCGCCTTCGGCCACGTCCAAGGACGAATTCGATCTCGGCATCGGCTACATGCAGCGCAAGGATTATGCGCTGGCTGAAGAAACCATGAAGAACTTTGCGCAGAAATATCCGAGCGATCCGCTGATTGGGGATGCGCAATACTGGCTTGGCGAAAGCTATTTCCAGCGCCAGCAATATCGCGATGCCGCCGAAGCGTTTCTCGGCGTGACCACCAAGTTCGACAAATCAGGCAAGGCGCCCGATGCGCTGCTGCGGCTCGGCCAGTCGCTGGCGGCGCTGAAGGAAAAGGAAGCCGCCTGTGCGGCGCTCGGCGAAGTGACGCGGAAATATCCGCGCGCCTCTGCCAGCGTGAAGGCTGCCGTCGATCGTGAGCAAAAGCGGGTTAAGTGCTAATCGCGATCTCTGCTGCAGCCTCGGCGGTCCGCAGCAGAGACCAGTTGCAGCTTGCTGTTTATTGTTCGGCTTGCTCGATTGCCGCCGGCATCTTCGCCACTGACATCAGCGACCGCGCCACCTGGTTGAGAAGCTGATCTGAGTTTTCTTCCTCGGCCAGCGACTTGGACAGCAGGGCGACGACCGCGCTGTGGCGCAATTGCTGAGCGAGATTCTTCGCCGTCGTGTAAGCTGAGATCTCGTAGTGCTCGACGCGCTGGGCGGCACCGATCAGCGCCAGATCGGCCGCGGCGTCTTCCTTTTCCTCGCCCTCTGCCATGACCTCCTGGCCTTCCTCGATCAGCCCCATCATCCCCTTGCAGGGTTTGGCGCGGGCTGTTTTGCCGAGCAGTTCGAAGCACTCGTTGATACGTTCGACCTGGTTCTCGGTCTCGGCGAGATGCTGTTCGAACAGTTCACGCAATTGATCGAAACGCGCCACTTCGGCCATCTTCGGAAGCGCCTTGGTGAGCTGTTTCTCAGCATGCAGGATGTCGCGGAGCTCATCGATCAAGAGATCGTCGAGTCCGGCCTCATCGACCGGCGGCGAGCTTTCCGTGACGACGACGGTGCCCGGTTCGGCCTGAATGGCCGGAGATTCCGTGAATACCCAGCCGTTGCCCTCGTTCCAGGGGCCGCGCGTGTCGATTTCGCCATGCTCGCCGGTGCCGGTGGAATCGTTGAAGTACTGGTCGACCAATCCTGGCGTTGGCGCAATGCGGCCGACGCTGAACGCCGGCTTCTGCATGCTTTCAAGCGCCAGCGAGAATGCTTTCATGTGGGTGATTTCGCGGGTCATCAGGAACTGCAGGGCGTCCTTGGTGCCGGCATCATCGCAGAAATTGATCAGCCGCTCGTAGACGATCTTGGCCCGCGCCTCGGCGGCGATATTGTTACGCAAGTCGACGTCGAGCTCGCCTGTTATCTTCAGGTAGTCGGCGGTCCACGCGTTGCCTTGCGAATTGAACAGGTTGATCCCGCCGCCGCCCGCGATTGCGATCAGCGGGTCGGCTTCAGCCGCCTGACGGTCGAATTTTGTCGGTTTCAGGTGCATGCGCGCCAAGGTGCCGACCACCTCAAGATGGCTGAGTTCCTCGGTGCCGATATCCATCAGCAGATCTTTGCGATCCGGATCTTCGCAATTGAGGCCCTGTATCGAATACTGCATCGCGGCCGCGAGTTCGCCGTTTGCGCCGCCGAACTGCTCAAGGAGCATATTGCCAAAGCGGGGATCCGGTTCGTCCACCCGAACGGTGAACATCAGTTTCTTGACGTGGTGATACATGGGAGAGCCTCGACGGTTAGGATGAAGAATCCCGAACGGCACGTCTCTACGCTTTGTTCCTAAACTAATGCGTGTGGTCGCAGCGACGCCCCGGCTCAATCGGAACCTCGCTTGGCAGCAGTTTCCTGGCAGCAGTTTGATGGGAGTGCCAAGTGCCTTGCGGTAATCGGCAGATCGCTCCAAACATAGAGTTTTCACGGCGTTGGCAGGGCTATGTCTGATTTCGACCGATCTCCCATTTCAGCGAGCGAGGCTAAAAGCCTGTTCGCGGAGTGGAGAGCTGCGCCCGCGCTCGTGCTGGCAGTGTCCGGCGGTCCCGACTCGATGGCGCTGATGTGGCTTGCCGCGCGATGGCGACGTTCGCTCACGCGGGGGCCGCGACTGATCGCCATGACGGTCGATCATGGCTTGCGGCCGGAGGCCGCGCGCGAGGCCCACGACGTCAAGCGCCTCGCCGGCTCGCTTGATCTGCCTCATCGCACGCTGCGCTGGACCGGGGCCAAGCCGAAAACCGGCTTGCCGGCTGCAGCGCGGGAAGCGCGTTACCGCCTGCTGGTGCAGGCCGCACGGGCGAGCGGCGCAACGCACATCTTCACCGCGCATACCCGCGACGACCAGGCCGAGACGCTGTTGATGCGCATGCTGCGCGGCAGCGGCATCGCCGGTCTCGCGGCAATGGCGCGCGAGACCGAGCGCGACGGCGTGTGGCTGGCGCGGCCGCTGCTGGATATCCCGAAGTCCCGGCTCGTCGCGACGCTGGGCAAGGCGAAGATCGCCTTTGCCGACGACCCCACCAATCGCGACATGAGCTTCACGCGGCCGCGGCTGCGTGCATTGATGCCGGTTTTGGCCGAGGAGGGCGGCGACAGCCGAAACCTGGCGCGGCTGGCATCGAGGCTGGCGCGGGCGAATGCCGCGATTGAAGTGCTGGCCGACGGCGCCGAGCGCTATCTCGCCGTGAGAAATCGCGATGATGCCTGGCGCTTCGGATTCGATGCCCAGGCGTTTGCCGGCTTGCCCGAGGAAATCCGGCTTCGGCTGCTCAAGCGCGCGATCGACCGGGCCGGTCACGAAGGACCCGCGGAACTCGGCAAGGTCGAGGCGCTGCTGGCGGTACTGGACAACGCCATTGCGAACGGCCAAAAGCAGACAAGACTGAAACAGACGCTGGCCGGGGCCGCGATCAGCCTGACCGGAGGCCGAATTCACGTCGATCCGGCGCCGCCGCGCCGGGGCAACCGGGCCTGAGAAACGTTCCCATGTCGGGATATGCGCAATATCGGGACGGAGAGCCTTAACCACCCCGGAAAAACCCGGCTTTTGCGCCATTTTTTGAACGGGAATCGCGTTAAGATGCGTTAAATAGTCCCGTGTCGTTCCCTTGGCATTGACCCAGGCGCCACCTAGATTGGGTGCAGTGGACCGGGGATTCTCGCCTCACTACCCAAGGAATATTCTAGGGTTACTGCCAAGGACATAGGCCCGCGATCCGCGCGACCACGAAGGAAGATCAATGAACGCCAATCTGCGCAACTTCGCCCTCTGGGTCATCATTGTCTTGCTGCTGTTGGCATTGTTCACGCTTTTCCAGAATCCGGGTCAGCGCACGTCCTCGCAGGACATCACGTTTTCGCAGCTCCTGAGCGAGGTCGATCAGAACCGCGTGCGCGACGTCGTGATCCAGGGGCCGGAAATCCACGGCACCTTCACCAACGGCTCCTCGTTCCAGACCTATGCACCGAACGACCCGACGCTGGTCAAGCGCCTCTATGACGGCAAGGTCTCGATCACCGCGAAGCCACCCGGCGACAACGTGCCATGGTTCGTTTCGCTGCTGGTTTCCTGGCTGCCCTTCATCGCGCTGATCGGCGTGTGGATCTTCCTGTCCCGCCAGATGCAGGGCGGCGCCGGCAAGGCGATGGGTTTTGGCAAGTCGCGCGCCAAGATGCTGACGGAGGCCCATGGCCGGGTCACCTTCGAGGACGTCGCGGGTGTCGACGAAGCCAAACAGGACCTGCAGGAGATCGTCGAATTCCTGCGCGACCCCGGAAAATTCCAGCGCCTCGGCGGACGAATTCCGCGCGGCGTGCTGCTGGTCGGTCCTCCCGGCACAGGCAAGACCTTGATTGCGCGGGCGGTCGCGGGCGAAGCCAACGTGCCGTTCTTCACCATCTCGGGTTCGGACTTCGTCGAAATGTTCGTCGGCGTCGGCGCTTCCCGCGTTCGTGACATGTTCGAGCAGGCAAAGAAGAATGCGCCCTGCATCATCTTCATCGACGAAATCGATGCGGTCGGCCGTCATCGCGGCGCGGGCTTGGGCGGCGGCAACGATGAGCGCGAACAGACGCTCAACCAGTTGCTGGTCGAGATGGACGGCTTTGAAGCCAATGAAGGCGTTATCCTGATTGCCGCGACTAACCGTCCCGACGTGCTGGATCCCGCGCTGCTGCGTCCCGGCCGCTTCGACCGCCAGGTGGTGGTGCCGAACCCTGACGTCGTCGGCCGCGAGCAGATCCTGAAAGTTCACGTGCGCAAGGTGCCGCTGGCGCCAGACATCAACCTCAAGACCATCGCGCGCGGCACGCCGGGCTTCTCCGGCGCCGACCTGATGAACCTCGTCAACGAGGCCGCACTGACGGCTGCCCGGCGCAACAAGCGCATGGTGACGCAGGCCGAGTTCGAGGAAGCCAAAGACAAGGTGATGATGGGCGCCGAGCGCAAATCGCTCGTCATGACCGAGGAAGAGAAGCTCTTGACGGCCTATCACGAGGGCGGCCACGCCATCGTCGGCCTCAACGTCGTCGCGACCGATCCGATCCACAAGGCCACGATCATTCCGCGCGGCCGTGCGCTCGGCATGGTGATGCAGCTCCCCGAGCGCGACAAGCTGTCGATGTCGCTCGAGCAGATGACCTCGCGTCTCGCCATCATGATGGGCGGCCGCGTCGCGGAAGAGTTGATCTTCGGCCGCGAGAAGGTCACCTCGGGTGCAGCTTCCGACATCGAGCAGGCGACGCGTCTGGCCCGCATGATGGTGACGCGCTGGGGCTTGTCGGAAGAACTCGGCACCGTGTCCTACGGTGAAAACCAGGACGAGGTATTTCTGGGCATGTCGGTGTCGCGCACACAGAACGCGTCGGAAGCGACCGTCCAGAAGATCGACAAGGAGATCAAGCGGCTGGTCGAGGAAGGTTACAACGAGGCCACCCGAATCCTCACCGAGAGACGCGAGGATCTGGAGACGCTGGCCAAGGGTCTGCTCGAATTCGAGACGCTGAGCGGCGACGAGATCATCGATCTGTTGAAGGGCAAGAAGCCCAACCGCGAATCGGTGCTGGAGCCGAGCACGCCGCGCGCCTCCGCCGTGCCGCCGGCAGGCAAACCGCGCCCGCGTCCCGACCCGGGCTTGGAGCCGCAGCCGCAGGCGTAAGGCACGGTCAGTTCTGAACAAACCAAACGCGGCGGTGACGCCGCGTTTTTTATGCTTGTGATCGGTCCTCGTGTCGCGAATAGACACTGACCTAGAACAAATAGCATCTGGGGCGCGGTGGGAAGGGAACGTCGCGTTTTCACGCCGCTGCCTTGCCGGTTCATGTTTCAACGACAACAGCTGGGAGCGCTTTGGTGATTGCAGAACGAATCGTCATGGCGCCGCGGCCGGCGCCCCGAGGTGCACAGCCAGAATGTGTTCCGGCGTCTCGACCACTTCGACCCTTTGCCCATCGCCGCCGACGAAGGCGAGCACGGTGCGCTCGCCTTCGCGCCACATGCTGCCGATGAGGGCAATGTTGATGTGGGTAGGTTGCCCCGTCTCAAATCGCGTGCATTCGATCCAGAAGCGCATGACGTTCTCCTTGATTTGCCTTGATGAGAGACGGGACGGGTAGATTACGCCAGCGCCCGCAATTCGCGGGCGGCGGCCACCATGTTGGCGAGCGCGGGTCGGACTTCCTCCCATTTGCGGGTCTTCAGTCCGCAATCCGGATTAATCCAGATCTGGGTATCCGATAGCCGCATCCGAGCGAGCTTCAACAGGGCAGTCATCTCCTCGATATCAGGCACGCGCGGCGAATGGATGTCGTAGACGCCGGGGCCGATTTCGTTCGGATAGCGATAATCCCTGAACGCGTCGAGCAGCTCCATCTTCGAGCGTGAGGTCTCGATCGAAATCACGTCGGCGTCCATCGCGCCGATCGCGCCGATGATGTCGTTGAACTCCGAGTAGCACATATGGGTGTGGATCTGCGTCTCGTCGCGCACGCCGGACGAACAGAGGCGGAAGGCCTCGACGGCCCAGTCCAGATACGCCTGCCATTCAGATTTGCGCAGCGGCAGGCCTTCCCGCAGCGCCGCCTCGTCGATCTGGATCATGCCGGCGCCGGCCGCTTCGAGGTCGGCGACCTCGTCGCGGATTGCGAGGGCGATCTGCCGGCAGGCTTCGCTACGCGCGATATCGTCGCGGACAAACGACCAGTTCAGGATGGTGACGGGGCCGGTGAGCATCGCCTTCATCGGCTTTTTCGTCAGCGACTGGGCGTATTGCCACCACTCGACCGTCATTGGTTTCGGGCGCGACACGTCGCCGAACAGGACCGGAGGACGGACGTAGCGCGATCCGTAGGATTGCACCCACCCGTGCGAGGTGAAGGCGAAGCCCGCGAGCTGTTCGCCGAAATACTGCACCATGTCGTTGCGCTCGAATTCGCCATGCACGAGCACATCCAGCCCGATATTTTCCTGCCAGCGCACAGCGCGGGCCGTCTGGTTCTGCAGATAGAGCTTATAGGCTTCGTCCGTCAGGGCGCCCCTGGCGTGAGCGGAGCGGGCGTTCCTGACGTCGGCGGTTTGCGGAAACGAGCCGATGGTCGTGGTCGGGAACGCCGGCAGGTTGAAGCGCTCGCGCTGAACGGTGGCGCGTTCTGCGAAGATGCTGGAGCGGAAGCGCATCGCTTCGTCAATGCCGGCAACGCGTGCCGCTACCTTCGCATCGTGAATGCGCGGCGACGCCCTGCGGGAGGCTGCCGCCTGGTCTGACGCTTTCAGGCTGACTTCGACCGCTCCGCGGCCACGGGCAAGCGCCGCTCCGAGCGTAGTCAGTTCCTCGAGCTTCTGCACTGAAAACGCCAGCCAGCTCTTGATTTCAGGCTCGAGCCCGGTCTCCAGCGCCAGATCGATCGGGACATGCAGTAGCGAACAGGAGGGGGCGATCTGCACACGGTGCTCGCCGAGTTTGGCGATCACGGGTTCGAGCTGGTCGAGAAGCCGGCTCAAATCCGCGCGCCAGATGTTACGGCCATCGATGATTCCGAGCGACAGCGCGCGGTCACCAGGAAAGCCGCTAAGCTCGTCGATCTGCTCCGGCGCGCGCACGAGGTCGAGATGCAGGCCGGCGACGGGCAGCGCCAGCGCGGTATGGCGGTTGGCGCCGAGCCCGCCAAAATAGGTCGCCAGCATGATCTTGAGTTGCGGCACTGCGCGCGCGATCTCCGTATAGGCATGATGCAGCGCCTGCTGCGCGACGATATCGAGGTCAAGCACCAGGCAGGGCTCGTCGATCTGCACCCATTCCACGCCCCGGTAGGCGAGTTCGCGCAGCACCTCGATGTAAACCGGCAGCAAGCGATCAAGCAGGGACAGTGGATTGAAACCGGCATCCTTGCTCTTGGCCAGTTTGAGAAACGTGACCGGCCCGACCAGCACGGGCCGGGTCTGATAGCCCAGCGCTTTCGCCTCCTCGTATTCCTCGATCGGCTTGCGCGAGCCGAGGGTGAACTGCTGATCCTTCGTCAGTTCGGGCACCATATAGTGGTAATTGGTATCGAACCATTTTGTCATTTCGAGCGCCGGCACGCCGTGCGCAGCGTCGTGCCCGTGAAGGGCATGGCCACAGCTCACCTCATGCGCCTTGCCTTGCGCGCCGCGGGCCATCGCGAAGTAAGTCGCGAGGGGGACCGGCCCGCTGTTCCAGCGATAGATTTGCGGAATCGCGCCGACCATGATGGATGTGTCGAGCACCTGGTCGTAGAACGAGAAATCGTTTGACGGGATCACGGTCACGCCGAGCTTTTTCTGACGTGCCCAGTTGGCGGCGCGAAGTCCGACGCCGGTTTCGATCAGTGCCTTCTCGTCGGTTGCGCCGGGACCAGAAACTCTCCAGCGCGAATTTCAGCTCGCGGCGCGGCCCGATGCGCGGCATGCCGAGGGAGGCAACGGGAAGTGAGGAAGTGGAGATGGTTGAAGTAGACATTGGCTTAACCCCAAAGTTGGGGGCAAAGGCCGAAGTGACACGTCTGGATTTTCGCGAAGCGGCAGAGCGCGCGCGAAAAATCGCAACCGCACCACCGGGACACCCCGCCCGAGGACGTGTATGTTGTCGAGGCAGGTCTCCTGGCTCGCGGGTCCATGCTGCTGTCCGGCCTTCCCGAAACCTCCAGAGGTCTCAGTGGCTTTGTTGGACAGCGGCTCGCCGCTTACAGTTGCGGGGGCAGCTCCGGCTTTGGCTTTTTCGGCCGCACCGGCTTCCCTCTTAGCTTCGAAAGAACGTCTCCCGAAGAACCACGACGGGTCCACTTACCGGCAACGCGGCAGGTGCGTCAACTCGGGTGGTGTCATTTCGTAGCCCGGATGGAGACAACGGGTCGCGCGAACGCGCGCCCGATGACAGGCTCAGAGAAATCCGGGGAACAGGCGTGACGCGATATAGATCTCCCGGATTGCGCTGCGCTCCATCCGGGCTACGAAATCTTTGAAAATGTCCGCTAGCCCCATTGACAGCCGCATGCGAATAACACGAGATATAGCTGTCACGGTCCACCATGGCCCAACAAATGGTGGCTAAGAGGGAAGCCGGTGTATCGCGCGAGAGCCGCGAAAATCCGGCGCTGCCCCCGCAACTGTAAGCAGTGAGTTGCTCCCGAATCTTGCGTCACTGATGCGGCATCGCATTGGGAAGACACGGGGACAACCGCGACCTGCGAGCCAGGAGACCTGCCGCGACACCGAAAAAACGTCCACGGGCGGGGTGTCCCGGCGGCGCTTGCAGATGCATGCCTGCGTTTCCCGCGGGCTAAGCTGTAGCGTCTTCTCCGACATCCGGCCCCAACACCATCACGGGGTCTCTTGATGTCACTCTCTCTCGATCGCGAAGCCAACGCCGTTCCATTCATCCAGCTACGCCCCGAATCGCTCGTCTTGTCGGCAGCGCAGCCGCCGATGCAGGTGATTCGCCGCAACGGCACGGTTTCGAAATTCGACGTCAGCAAGATTTCGGTGGCGATGACCAAGGCGTTTCTCGCAGTCGAGGGGCATGGCGCGGCCGCATCCCGCCGTGTGCATGAAATCGTCGAGCAACTGACCTCGGAAGTCGTCGGCGCACTATCGCGCCGGATGAGCGAGGGCCGCACCTTTCATATCGAGGATGTGCAGGACCAGGTCGAGCTGGCTTTGATGCGCAGCGAGCACCACAAAGTCGCACGCGCCTATGTGCTCTATCGCGAGGAGCGCACGCGCCAGCGCGCCGGGCAGGATGCGGCCATCGCCACCCAACCGTCGGGCGGGCCTTCGCTGCGTGTCACTCTGACCAGCGGCGTGCAGGTCCCGCTCGATATCGCGCGCCTGATGCTGATCATCGCGGAGGCCTGCGCCGGTCTCGAGGGTGTCGGCGCCGCTGCCGTGCTCGCCGAAACGCAGCGCAATCTCTATGACGGCATCAGCGAGGAAGAACTGGCGCTGGCGTCGGTGATGGCGGCGCGCACGCTGATCGAGCAGGAGCCGAACTACGCCTATGTCAGCGCGCGGCTGTTGCTCGACAAGCTGCGCACCGAGGTGCTGTCTTTCGTGCACGATACGCCGACCAGCGCGTCGCAGACGGAGATGGCCGTGCGCTATGGCGAATACTTTCCCGCCTATATCAAGACCGGCATCAAGGCGGAGCTGCTCGATCCCGATCTGGGGCGCTTCGACCTGAACAAGCTTGCCGTGGCACTGAAGCCGGAGCGCGATCTGGCGTTCCAGTTCCTGGGGCTGCAGACGCTGTACGATCGCTATTTCCTGCATGTGCGCGGCAACCGCATCGAACTGCCGCAGGCGTTCTTCATGCGCGTCGCCATGGGGCTGGCGATCCGCGAGATCGACCGCGAGGCGCGTGCGATCGAGTTCTATGATCTCTTATCGTCGTTCGATTTCATGGCCTCGACGCCGACCCTGTTCAATTCCGGCACGCTGCGGCCGCAACTGTCGTCCTGCTTTCTCACCACCATCGCCGACGATCTCGACGGCATCTTCAAGTCGGTCAAGGACAACGCGCTGCTCGCAAAATATTCCGGCGGGCTCGGCAACGACTGGACCCGCGTGCGCGGGCTCGGCGCGCATATCAAAGGCACCAATGGCGAGAGCCAGGGCGTGGTGCCGTTCCTGAAAGTCGCCAACGACACCGCGATCGCGGTCAACCAGGGCGGCAAGCGCAAGGGCGCGGTCTGCGCCTATCTCGAGACCTGGCATATCGATATCGAGGAGTTTTTGGATCTGCGCAAGAACACCGGCGACGATCGCCGCCGCACCCATGACATGAACACCGCGAACTGGGTACCCGATCTGTTCATGCAGCGCGTCGAGGCCGATGGCGAATGGACGCTGTTCTCGCCGGACGAGGCGCCCGATCTGCACGACCTCTACGGCAAGGCGTTCGCCGAGCGCTACGCGGCTTACGAAGCCAAGGCGGAGCGGGGCGAGATCCGCGTGTTCAAGCAGATCCGCGCCACGGATCTCTGGCGCAGGATGCTGACCATGCTGTTCGAGACCGGGCATCCCTGGATCACGTTCAAGGATCCCTGCAATCTGCGCTCGCCGCAGCGCCATGCCGGCGTCGTCCATTCTTCCAACCTCTGCACCGAAATCACGCTCAATACCTCCGACGAGGAGACGGCTGTGTGCAATCTCGGCTCGATCAATCTCCTCAATCACGTGCGGGAAGGCCGGCTGGACGAGCCGCGGCTGAAGCGCAGCGTGACCATTGCGATGCGGATGCTCGACAATGTCATCGACATCAACTTCTACACCATTCCCGAAGCGCGGCGTTCGAACCTGCGGCACCGCCCGGTCGGGCTGGGGCTGATGGGATTCCAGGATGCGCTGCAGGCGTTACGGATCGCGATGGCTTCCGACGCGGCGGTGACGTTCGCCGATACCAGCATGGAGATGATTTCATATTACGCCATATCAGCCTCCGTCGATCTGGCGGCTGAGCGCGGGCGCTATCCGTCATTTGACGGCTCGCTGTGGAGCCGCGGCATTTTGCCGATCGATTCGATCGAACTGCTGGCGGAAGCCCGCGGCGGTCTCGCGATGGACCGCGGCACGACGCTCGACTGGGATACCTTGCGCGAGCGCGTCAGATCGACCGGCATGCGCAATTCGAACGTGATGGCGATCGCGCCGACCGCGACGATTTCCAACATCTGCGGCGTGGCGCAGTCGATCGAGCCCGCCTACCAGAACCTCTACGTCAAATCCAACATGTCCGGCGACTTCACCGTGATGAACGAGTTTTTGGTGCGCGACCTCAAGGCGCGCGGGCTGTGGGACGCGGTGATGGTTAACGATCTCAAATATTTCGATGGCAGCCTAGGAGGCATCGACCGCATTCCCGATGACCTCAAGGCGCTCTATGCCACCGCGTTCGAGATCGACAGTGCCTGGCTGATCGAGGCGGCGTCGCGGCGGCAGAAATGGATCGACCAAGCGCAGTCGCTCAATCTCTATATCGCCAACCCTAGCGGCAAGAGGCTCGACGCGCTCTATCGGCTGGCCTGGGCGCGCGGGCTGAAGACGACGTACTACTTGCGCTCGCGCAGTGCGACGCATGTCGAAAAATCGACGCTCCGGGGCACCGACGGCAAGCTCAACAGCGTCGCGTCCGTGACGATGATGTCTGCAGCCCCGATCATCGTCGCGCCGGCCACCACCGCGCCGGATTTAACCGGTGCGGTGGCGTGCTCGATCGATAATCCCGAATGCGAAGCCTGCCAGTAAGCGGCAAGAAGAAAAGGAACGACAATGCTCGACTGGTCCGAACCATCCGCATCCCCGCGTCAAGCGCCGCCGCCCTTCGTGGCGCAATCCGTTACCCAGGCCGATCACGCCGGCCTCCGCACTATCGACCGAAGCGGCGGAAGGGTATCTGTCGACGACAAGCGGATGATCAACTGCCGTGCCGACGTCAATCAATTGCTACCATTGAAATACAAATGGGCGTGGGAGAAATATCTCGCCGGCTGCAACAATCACTGGATGCCGACCGAAGTTTCCATGCAGGCCGACATCGCGCTGTGGAAATCGCGCGACGGGCTGACGGAAGACGAACGCCGCGCCATCAAGCGCAACCTCGGCTTCTTCGCGGCCTCCGAAAGCCTCGTCGCCAACAATATCGTGCTGGCGATCTACCGGCATCTGACCAATCCGGAGTGCCGGCAATATCTGCTGCGGCAAGCCTTCGAGGAAGCTGTCCATACCCATACCTTCCAGTACATCGTCGAGAGCTTGGGGCTGGATGAGGGCGAGCTGTTCAACATGTATCGCGAGGTGCCGTCGATCACGGACAAGGCGGCATGGGCGCTGAAGCATACCCAGCACCTCGACGATCCCGATTTTAAGACCGGGACGCCGGAAGCCGACCAGACCTTCCTGCGCGATCTCGTCGCCTTCTATGTGATCTTCGAAGGCATGTGGTTCTATACGGGGTTCGCGCAGATCCTCTCGCTCGGCCGGCGCAACAAGATGGTCGGCATCGCCGAGCAGTACCAGTACATCCTGCGCGATGAATCGATTCACCTGAATTTCGGCATCGACGTCATCAACCAGATCAAGATCGAAAATCCGCATCTGTGGACCAAGGCGTTTCAGGACGAAGTCCGCGCCATGGTGCACGAGGCCGCCGAACTGGAAGCGGCCTACGGGCGGGACACCATGCCGCGCGGCTTTCTCGGCCTGAACGCGGCGCTGTGCGAGAGCTACATGCATTTCATTGCCAACCGCCGCTGCGCGCAGCTCGGGCTCGCCCGCGTATTCGAGGAGACCGAGAATCCGTTTCCCTGGATGTCGGAAGCGATGGACCTGAAGAAGGAGAAAAATTTCTTCGAGACCCGGGTAATCGAATATCAGAACGGCAGGGCGCTGAGCTGGGAATAGGGGAAGTCGTACTCTCCCAACACGTCGTGCCCGCGAACGCGGGGACCCATACCGCGTGATTTCTCAATGAGGCACACAGGTGGGTGCTCTTTGTAAAAATTGGCTCCGATGGTTATGGGTCCCTGCTTTCGCAGGGACGACGGGAAAATCGCCGTTGTTGCCTAAAACTTAAGATTTCCTCAATTCAGTCCAGCCTATTGCTTGAGGATGTGCGTGTCCGGACAGGGCGCGCCCAGGCAAGGACCGCGCATGACCGCCTCTCTTTCCGCCCCCACGACCGCAAGCCTGTCGGCTCCAATTCCTGAATGGCTTGTCAGGGTCTGCTTAGTGCTGGCGGTTGCAAATGTGAGCCTTTGCGGAGCGGCGTATTTCTCGCATTGGTGGGTTTACGATCGGAACGGCCTCGGCATCCCGACCGACTTTATCAACGTCTGGGCGGCCGGCCGCCTGGTGCTCGATGGTCTTCCGGCGCAGGCCTATGACTGGGATGTCCAGAAGCAGGTCGAGGTCGCAAAGCTCGGTCAGGATTTCGTCGGTTATTTTGCCTGGCACTATCCGCCGCCGTTTCTGTTCGTCGCATCGCTGCTGGCGCAGCTTCCTTATCAGCTCGCCTTTATCGGCTGGGTCGTGGTCAGCTTTGTGCCCTTCCTAGTCGCAATACGTGCGATCGCCGGCCACCCCTTCGGCTATCTGCTTGCGCTTGCGATTCCGATGGCGTTCATCAATGCGCTGGTTGGGCAGAACGGCTTCCTCACCGCGGCGCTGATCGGCGGCACGGTCTACCTGATCCCGATACGGCCGGTTCTCGCAGGCATTTGCCTCGGGCTGTTGACTTACAAGCCGCAATACGGACTGCTTTTCCCGGTCGTGCTGATCGCAGCCGGCCATTGGCGGGTATTCATCAGCGCCGCCGTCACGGCGGTGGTGGTGGCCGTTGCCTCCTGGCTCGCCTTCGGAATCGAAAGCTGGCTGGCGTTCTTCCACTGGATGCCGAGATTCTCGCAGGCGTTCCTGACCGAAGGCAAAGCCCCATGGTGGAAGTTGCAGAGCATCTTCTCGATGGTGCGCTACTTCGGTGGCAGCGAACCGCTCGGCTGGGCATGCCAATGGGTTCTTACCGCCTCAGTTGCCGTGGTGCTGACGCTGATGTGGCGAAGTCGCGTGCCCTACACCTTGAAGGCCGCAGCGCTTGCCGCCGGTACGCTGCTGACCACGCCCTATCTTTTCATGTACGACATGATGGTGCTGGCGATCCCGATAGGCTTCCTGGTCCGCATCGGACTGAAGAGCGGTTTTCGCGCCTATGAGCTTCCGGCGCTGGGCACCGTCGTCGTCCTGATCGGCTGCTACATGTTCACCGGCGCGCCAATGGGCCTTGCCGCCACGCTGGTCGTGGCCGCGCTGATCCTGCGCCGCGCCGGCCTGTGGTGGCGGCGGGAGCCGGCGCAAACGTTCGTTGCAGTGGGCGCATGACTGGCGCGACGCAATGGCGCCCGTGCCGTGCGCCAGGACGTTGGACGCCAGCTGCTATTTGATGAACGCTGCCCACAGGGCGGCGTTGGCAAGCGTTCCGACTTCGTTCATGTGGCAACCATCAGAAGGGTTGCGGCCGTCATTTCCGATCGTGTCGGTGTCGGGTCCTTGGCGGATATTGAGCGCGTCATCGACAGCAGATAGTTGGCCGGCACGTACCGCAGCCGTGTTCTTCGGCTCGGCCCTGTCGCATTTTGTGCTGCGTGACAGATAAAAGGGCGCATCGAAGCCGGCCGCTCGAAATCGCTTCACGAGCTGATGCAACAGCGAGGCATATTGCTCCGCTGATATCGTTGACGTCGCGTCTGTTTCACCTTGCTGAAACAGAAAATGCGTCGGCGTTAGGCCCGCTGTCTTCAGCTTCAAGATGGCGTTTGTGATCCAATCGGCCCGCTCATTGTTCAGAACCGAAAGCGAGGCGCTGCCAATGGCAAGGGGTACGACGATCACGCGATCGTAGCGCCCGGCCTGGATCAGGATGTCGCCGAGCCGTGTTGCAAAGCTCCCGCCGATGCCGTCGGCGCCCAGCAGGGGATCGGCGGCAGCGAAGCATTTGCCCGTGAGCGGGTCGAAATTGTCGACGGCTTCGCGCGCGGTATGTCGGGCGCTTCCCCAATTGCCCGCATTGCTCTGGCCGTGCACGACGATGATTGCCGTGTTGCCGGATGCGTGAGCACAGGACCGTTCGACCCGCGCCGGCGGCGCAACCGCGGCCAAATCGATCTGGTGGGCGTTCGACGTCAGTAGCTTGCCAGCAACCGTACCGATCAGAAGGCCAACAATCAGGAACGCGACAAGGCGCAACAATGGAAACGCTCTCCAAGCTAATTCCGCTTCATGGCGGGAGCGCGCAGTTCTCGCCCGATTACCGCAAGAGGACGTGCATCAGACGGCGTTTACCGATCCGGGCCGAGTGCGACCGATCTGAGGCTGCCAACTCGGCCCATGCTAACCGGCCAGCGTTGAGAGCCCATTAACGGTTCGCGAGCCCCGCCGGCAAAACCTCTCCAGATCCGCGTTGCAAAACCGTCTTGTCATCAGCCGTGAATAGTTGTTCACTTCTTCAAAGCGATGAGCGTGCTTGTCGCTCAAGATATTGAAGGTGCGCGCGTTCTGGCAGGCTCCGCGGACGCGCCGGGGACGGAAGACCGCGCCATGGTCTATCGGCGAACCCATCAGGTCGTAAAGCGGCTGGCGGCGCGGCGTAGCGCCATCCTGGCAGCGGCGCGGGACGCTGCGGCCGAAGGCGGCATGGCGGCGGTGCAGATCGCCCCGGTCGCGGTCCGCGCCAATGTCGCCGCCGGCACCGTCTACCGTTACTTCCCCTCCAAGGCCGAGCTGATTTCCGAACTGATTGCAGAGGTCTCGCGCGACGAACTGGCCGCGATCCGCCGTGCGGCAGATGCCGCGCCGGGGCCGTCCTCGGCGCTCGCCGCCGCTGTCACCACCGTTGCCGTGCATGTGCTGTCGCAGCGCAAGCTCGCCTGGGGCATTCTGGCCGAACCCGTCGATGTCGACGTCTCGGTGTCGCGGCTCGCCAGCCGCCGGGAAATCTCAGGCGAGATCGCCGCCAGAATCGATGCCGCGGTGCGCGCCGGCCATCTGCCGGCGCAGGATACGGCTCTCGCCGCCACGGCGCTGCTCGGCGCGCTGCATGAATCGCTGGTCGGCCCGTTGGCGCCCGAGAATCTGGACGATCCCGCAAAGCTGCGCGACGCCGTGCAAACGGTCACATTGTTGGCGCTGCGCGCCGTCGGCGTGATGGATGCCCGCGCCCGTGGCCTCGTGGTGCAGGCAGTGCTGCCGGCGAAGGCGCTGGTGGGCGCCTGAACTCACCGCTGCTCGACACGACTTTGTCGCAACCATTTGCCACGCTGCGGCTTATCGACGGTCCAACCCGCGATCAGGAGCATGCCATGACGACGACATCAGGATCTGCCAAATGGCAGGGCGGTATCAAGGACGGCAAGGGCGCGATCTCCACCAAAAGCGGCGCGCTGAATGATTATCCTTACGGCTTTTCGAGCCGCTTCGAGGGTAAGCCTGGCTCGAATCCGGAAGAGTTGATCGGCGCGGCCCACGCTGCGTGCTTCACCATGGCGCTGTCGCTGATATTAGGCGAAGCCAAGCTCATCGCCGAACAGATGGAAACCAAGGCCGACGTCACGCTGGAAAAACAAGGCGATGGTTTTGCGATCACCTCGGTTCATCTCGCGCTGAATGCGAAGGTCCCCGGTGCCGACAATGCGAAATTCCAGGAGTTGGCGGACAAGGCCAAGGCCGGCTGCCCGGTGTCGAAACTTCTGAACACGAAGATCACGCTGGACGCGACGCTGCAGTAGCTCTCCAGTCATTCCGGGGCGGCGCGAAGCGACGAACTATGGTGCGCAATTGCGCACCTGAGAATCTTGAGATTCCGGGTTCGATGCCGCGCATCGCCCCGGAATCACCCGTATCGTCACTTCTCCGCGGCACCCTCCGCTTCGACCTTGGCGATGCGCACCATGTTGGTCGTGCCGGGGATGCCGAGCGGCACGCCGGCGACGATGATCACGCGCTGGCCGGCCTTGGCGAAGCCGTCGCGGAAGGCAATGGAGCCGGCGCGGTCGACCATGTCGTCCTGGTCGTGGGCGTCTTCGGCCACCACGCAATGCACGCCCCAGACGACGGACAATTTGCGGCCCGTTGCAAGGTTTGGCGTGATCGCCACCACCGGCAGTTTCGGCCGCTCGCGTGCGACGCGGATACCGGTTGAGCCGGATGAGGTCCAGCAGATGATCGCCGACAGTTCCAGCGTCTCGGCGATCTGCCGCGCGGCGTCGGCAATGGCGTCGCCGACCGTATTTTCCGGGTCGGGCCGCTGCGCTGACAACACCGAGCGATAGGTCGGGTCGCGCTCCACTTCCTCGCCGATGCGGTTCATCGTCGAGACCGCTTCGACCGGGAATTTGCCGGCGGCCGACTCCGCCGACAGCATGATGGCGTCGGCGCCTTCATAGACGGCGGTTGCGACGTCGGAGACTTCGGCGCGCGTCGGCACCGGCGCCTGGATCATCGATTCCAGCATCTGGGTTGCGATCACCACCGGCTTGCCGGCGCGGCGCGCCATCCGCGTCATCTGTTTCTGCAGGCTGGGTACCCGCTCCAGCGGCAGTTCGACGCCGAGGTCGCCGCGCGCCACCATCAGCGCGTCGGAAGCGTCGATGATTTCGGCGAGCCGGTCGATCGCCTGCGGCTTCTCGATTTTGGCCATCACGGCGGCGCGGCCGCGGATCATCCGCTTGGCTTCGTGGACGTCCTCGGCGCGCTGCACGAAGGAGAGCGCGATCCAGTCGACCCCGGTCACCAGCGCAGCCTCGAGATCGGCGCGATCCTTCGGAGTCATCGCCGATACCGGCAGGTCGGTATCGGGCAGACTGACGCCCTTGCGGTCTGACATCTTGCCGCCGATCACGACCCGCGTTACCGCGCGATCGGACGAGGTTTCCTCGGCGATCAGGCGCACCTTGCCGTCGTCGAGCAGCAGCGCGTGGCCCGGCCGAAGTGCGGCGAGGATTTCCGGATGCGGCAACTGCACGCGGCTGTTGTCGCCCGGCGCCTTGTCGGAATCGAGCACAAAACTCTGGCCGTTCTTGAGTTGGGTCGAACCTTCGGCGAACGCGCCGAGCCGCAGCTTCGGTCCTTGCAGGTCGACGAGGATGCCGATCGGACGGCCGTAGCTGCTCTCGACATTGCGGATGGTATTGACCAGCTCGCGCATCTTGTCGTGCGGCGTATGGCTCATATTGATGCGGAACACGTCCGCACCGGCCTCGAACAGTTTCCGGATCATCGCGCTGTCTGATGATGCCGGGCCGAGCGTTGCGAGAATCTTGATGCGACGGAGCCGTCTCATTGCTTGGGCGCCGGGGCTGGCGGCAGACCCGGTCCGCCCGGCGGATTGGATAGCCCCGGAACCCCGCCCGGACCGCCCGGTCCCATCGTGCCTGGAATGCCCGGCACGCGCTGCGCGGGCTGCTCGTTGGCTTCTGTCAGTTGCACTGTCCACGCCCGCTGTTCGCCTGTGTCGACCTCGAAGAACCCGGTACGGTCGTAGCCGCGAGCCAGGCAGTTCTCGGTACCCTTGATGGTGAATTCCTTGTCACGCGAACACATGAAGGCCTGCCCCGACCACTCGCCGCCGCGGTCATAGTCGAGCGCGTAGATGTAATAGTAGCGCGCAACAAGAGTTCCGCGCAGCAGTGTCTCGCAACTGCGCGACGACACGTTCCACCAGCCTTCGGTGGTCCAGCCCTCGGCATCCTTGTAACCCAGCGCGATGCCGACCCGGCTGGAAGTGTTGTTGCAGAGCCGGAAATCGGCCGCCGCTGGACTGCTCCACAGACACGCCGCCGCCAGTGCAAGCGCCGGCGCAAGGCCGGCGGCGGTCACGCGAGCGGGGAAGGGAGACAAGCAGCGCGAATCTTTTCCAGTCATGCAGCGAAGCTATATCAAATCACTGACGATTTCGCGTGACCCGGCGGGGCCTGTCAACGGCCGGGGAACGCCTTTCCCGCGCTATGGGAAACCGGGACGCCTCGTGAGGTTGCCAATTTTGCGCGCAGACATGGCAAAATCTGTGACAATTCCCACCTGATATCAATATGCTCGGCACATGTGACGCGGGATCCAAGACCATGACGATCGACGACAAAACCAGAACAGAACTGGAAGCCGCCGTTTTCCGGCGCATGGTCGGCCACCTGCGTGCCCGTACCGACGTCCAGAACATCGATCTGATGAATCTGGCGGGCTTCTGCCGCAACTGTCTTTCCAACTGGATGAAGGAAGAAGCCGACGCCAAGGGCATCGCCGTCAGCAAGGACGAGAGCCGTGAGGCGGTCTACGGCATGCCCTATGAGGAGTGGAAGGCGAAATATCAGGGCGCTGCCACGCCGGAACAGCTCGCGGCGATGAAAAAAGCCCACAGCGGGCATTGAGCGGCACTCTACTGACATGGCGACTGGTCGACTGAGCTAGTCATTCCGGGATGGTGCGTTAGAACCAGACCTCAGATGCGCAATTGCGCATCGGGGAATCTCGAGATTCTCGGGTGCGAAATTGCATCCCATAGTTCGATGCTTCGCATCGCCCCGGAATGACAGCTTCGATCTCCTGTGGGCGCGCTGTGGATGAGCGCGATGCTGCCTTGACGCGAGGCCCCCCGATCTTAAGGGTCAATTCTGACATAAGCGCCGTGCGGTAACGCGTGCGGCGCTTGATCTTTCAGCATCACCGTCAGTTCCACTCAGGAGTACCCGATGGCCACCTCCGCCGCCGCCGTCCAGGACGAGCCCGCGACAAGATTCGCAAAAGACCAGCTCAAGGCCATCATCGAGCGCATCGAGCGTCTGGAAGAAGAGAAAAAAACGATCTCTGACGACATCCGAGACGTCTACGCCGAAGCGAAGGGCAACGGCTTCGACACCAAGGCGCTGCGCACCATCGTGCGGATGCGCAAGCAGGACGCCAACGAGCGCGCCGAGCAGGAAACCATTTTGGAAACCTACATGCAGGCACTCGGGATGCTGTGAGTTTTCGCGTAGCCCGGATGGAGCGAAGCGAGATCAGGGGCCTTCGTGTAGCGGGTGAAGTTTTCCCGGATCGCGCTGCGCGCCATCCGGGCTACGGCGGTTACAGATCCTCGTGTTCGCGAGGACGACGGCTAGTCCGTAGAGAGACGGTGAGCCTTAGCGCAGCGCGGCGGTGCGCAGCACGAACGACTGCGTCGGCAGTTGCGCGGTTGCCGATCCCGTGAAGCGGTCGCAGGTCATGCCCATCATCGGATCTTCCGAGAAGGTCATTGAGATCGCGGCCCGCGGCTTGACGAAGTGGGCGCGCATCTGGGTCATCTCGGTGTCGCCGAGCACCGTCGTCGACATCGCGCTGCTTGCGCTCGGCGCCAACATCACCACGCGCATCCAGACATTGTTGCCCTGCGCGGCGGCGAGGCGGGTCGAGGTGGCGACCACGCTGTCCTGACCCTGCGTGCCCTTGGCGACCACGGTGTTGATTTCGGTCGCGGCGGCGCCGGCATTGCGCACCGGGCGGGCGGGGCGAGGGATCGCCGCGGAGGCCGCGACGATATTGGAGCGGTCGGCCGGCGAAGAAGCGGCCGGCGCATAGGCCATCGCCTTGTTGAACGCGTCGCTGACGCTGGCGGTCGGCTGCGGATCGGTGGCGGCGGCGAGCGCCTGGCGGGCGCGGAGGGCTGCGACTTGGGCGGGAGTGGCCTGATTTGCCTTGCCCGGCACGTCGTCCCAGAAGCCGCGGGAATTAATGATATCGGCCGGCGTTTGCGGCTTCGGCTCGGCCTTGTCGGCGGAAGCCTGCGCAACCTGTTTCGTCTCAGGCTTGGACTCAGGCCTAGCTTTGGGGGCCGCCACGATCTGGGCGTCGGCTGCGGCGAGCTGGATGGTCGCACCGACCGGCTTTGCGCGCGGAGTTGGGACCGGCTCGGCGGATTTCACAGCGGCCACACTGGCCGCTGCGGGCTTCTCATTCTTGACGGGAGCGCTGCCGCCCTCGTCATCTTCTTCAGTCGACTTGCCGCCCCGGAACAGCGCCGCGAACAGATTCGGCATCTTGCTGACGGTTGCGGTACCGTCGCCATTGCCCCGGCGTTCGATGTCGGCGCGGGCCAGTTCATAGCCCTTCATTGGACCGCCATTGGACGGCAGGTGCACCGTGCGTCCGTCCGGGAATATCCTGGCCAGCTGATCGTGGGTCATGCGCGGCCAGTGACGGACGCTGCCGGTATCGAGGTGGACGAAAGGCGATCCGGAGGTAGGATAGAAGCCGACGCCGCCACGCTGCAAACGAAGGCCGGCGGCGCGGATCTGCTCAAGCGGCACGTCCGGGATATAGAAGTCCATCGCGTGGCCGAGCATGTGCTGGCTGAAGCGCGCCACGCCGGAAGAGCGGCGGCGGAGCATGGCATTGGTGGCGGGGGCGCGGTAGGCGGAGATGATCTGGATCGGCTTCTTGCCGTCGACGTCGCGGTAGACTTCCCAGATGATGTCGAACAGGTGCCGATCCATCGTGGTGGAGTCCTGGCTGCGCCAGTCGCGGAGGAAATGATTGAGCTTCTTCAGCGCTTCTTCGTCGTAGCGGCCGTCGCGCTTGAAGGTGACCGTGAGGTCTTCATCGGAATGGGTGTGGTGGAAGGAGAGGGTGCGGGTTTCGTTCAGCGCCGTCGCATCATGCACCGTACCGGCGCCGGCCAGCAGCAAAAGCGAGGTCAAGCCGATCCGAGATCCGGCCTTTGGCAGAGCAAGCGGATTGAATTGGCGCGCGAAACCAGCCAGCACGTATGAGCCCACCCAATCGACGAGCGTTCACGGTGTTCTTTTGCAGACCCCGGCAAAAGAGGGTGAACGCTTTCTTAAAGCGGAACGGTTAACCGAGGCTTACCGCCCGCCCCCAAGTTGGCTTTAACCTAACGCGTGGACTGTGGCGAAAAAGTGCCCAGTGCCGAATCCGGGTGGATAAGGGTTAACGTAAACAACCTCTCCGGGGCGGAGAGATTGTTGATTTCATTCGGAAACTCTGCCCTCGGGCAGTAGTCCTCCAGATTACCGGGTGAACCGGGGTTGCGGCCGCCGGCCAACCGGTGCCGGTGGCGTCATGGGCGACGGACCGCCGAACAGGCGCTCGAAGAACGACGGGCCGGAGGAATAGGTGTTGTCGCTGGCGAAATTGACGCCGGCCGGCAGGCTTGAGCCGGGCGGGCGCGAATAGTTCGGCTGCGCATGGGCGACCATGGCCTCCAAATCCCTGCTGCGGCCGTTCTTGAGCAGGGCGATCATCGCGGCGTCGCGGCCATAGATGTCCTTGCGGATCTGCAGCTTGCCGGCGTCGTCCACAAAAGCGGTCTGGTAGGTGATGTTGACCGGAATCGGCGTCGGGAATTTCAGGTCGATCTCACTGCGGCCGTACATGCTGCGGATCTTTTCCGGCGTGTAGCGCTCGTTCGGCATCACGATGTTGAGCAGGGTCGAGGCGTATTGATCCGGATTCTGCACCCGCATGCAGCCATGGCTGAAGGCGCGTTCTTCCTTCGCGAACAGGTGCTTGTCCGGGGTATCGTGCTGATAGACCAGGAACTTGTTCGGGAAGTTGAAGCGGATACGGCCGAGCGCATTGGCTTCGCCGGGCGGCTGCGAAATGTGGATGCTGCCGTCACGGTTACGCTCGAGCCTCAGGCCCATGCGCTGCAGCACGGTCGGATCCTGCTGTAGGGCGGGCAGATATTCGTTGTAGATGATCGACGGCGGCACGTTCCAAGTCGGGTTGACGGTGATGAACTTCATCGTTTCCGTCAGCATCGGCGTGGCGTGCTTGCCCGGCTTTCCGGTCACCACGCGGGTGTTCCAGACCTGGTGACCGTTCTGCATCACCTTCAGGGTAAAGTCGGGCACATTGAGGATGACATAGGCGTTGCCGAGCGAACTCGCGCCAAGCTGGCGCGGCAGCCAGCGCCAGCGCTCCATGTTGACAATGACGGTGTCGATCTGCCGGTCGCGCTTCGGGCTGTTGATCGCCTTCACCGTGCGGTCGTCGAGCACGCCGGTCGGCTTGAGATCGGCGCTCTCCTGGAATTTGCGCACGGCGGCAGCAACCTTGGCGTCGTAATGCGTGCCGTCGGGATTTTCAGTGACGCCGAGCTTGGCGCGCAGTTGCGGTACGCGCGGATCTTCCGGTGCGACCTCACCCTGCTTCTTGGTCGCGGCCTTGTACGCCAGCGCCGGACCTTCGGCGATGTGGATCATAGGTCCGTCGCCCTGGCCGCGCAGCTCGGCGAGCTTGGCCTTCAGTTCTTTGTAGAGCTTGTGCGGCGGATTGTAGCCGTCGAGCGCGGCGGAAGCGTCCTTGGCGGTCGAGATGTTGGCAAGCACTTCGGCCGGATCGGTAGGATGCTCGGGATAGGAGATGTCGGCAGAGACCTGCGACCAGTGCATCCGGCCGCTCTGCGCCTGTCGCGCGTAGTCGAGCATGCTCGCGGTCAGTTTCAGTTCGGCCTCGGCGAGCTGGTCCGGCGAAGTGGCGGCGGCAAAATCCGGCACCGGATAGTCGGTCGGATTGAGGCCCTCGGCGGCGGCGTCCCTCAGGCGGGCGATCACGCCCTTACCGCTGTCGGTCAATTTGCCGGCCTGCGTCCATTGCGGCGCATAGTCCCGCGCCGAGTAGAACTTCTCGACGGCAGCACGCTCGCTCTTGCGGTCGAAATAGCGCAGCGACTTGGCGCCAAGCATGTCGCGCAGCCGGTCGGCGACCGGCTGGTCGGCCGGCGCGACGGTGCTTACCTTCACCGGCTCCTTGGCGGGTTCGGCGGCGGGCGCCGTGGCTGTCGCAGCCGGAGGCGTGGGGGTTGTGGCGTCGCTGGCCGCAGGCGCAGTGACGGTCTCGGCAGGTTTGGGCTCGGTTGCCGTTGCGGCCGGGCTGGACTCGGCCGGCTTTTCGATGGCCTTGGCTGCGTCAGGCACCGAGGCGGTGGAGTCCATCTTGAAGTCGCCGATGGTCGGAGGCGGGACGTTGGCCGGTTCGGGACGGGGGACTGCTGCGTCGATCGCGAGCTCGGCAGCGCTGGTGCGCGGCGTCGTCGACTGCGCCGCCAGCGCTGAGGTCGCAGATACCGTGAGGAAAGTTGCCGCGACGGCCATCAGCACGCGGTCAAATCCTGCACGATTCGTCGGACAGTCACGCATCGTCACACCCCTTTGGACGAAACTGCCCCGGCATGGAACAGTCGTTAGGTATCATTCGTCACGGCTTGCGCGGGAAGCGCCGGCTCGATCGGTTTCTCAGTCGTACGCCTGCACGCCACGATTCAAACGCAGACGATACATGTGCCCCTTTCATGCAGCCAGCGCCATGCGGGACAACTCACGACAAACTGACCTCAAACTACCCGTTTGCACTCGGGTCGCGCGTTTTTGCCACGCGCCCCACCATTTGTCTGTCACCGCCAAGCCACGGTTCAAAAGCTTCCGAACGACCGATGTCGTTGGTTCGCCACGATCTTTGCCACGCGGGCGCCATAATGCGCAGGCCGCCATCCGCTCCCCTCGCGTCTCAGTTAGCGTCCTGCGCGCCGCCTCCGGCCGGGTCGTTGGCGGCAGCCTCGTCGAGCTTGCGATAGAGCGTGGAGCGGCCGATCTTGAGCCGGCGCGCGACTTCCGACATCTGGCCGCGATAATGCGAGATCGCAAAACGGATGATCTCGTTCTCCATGTCTTCGAGCGGTCGCACCTCGCCGGTGGCGGTCAGCATCGAAAGGCTGCCGGCGGTGGCGAGCGGGGCAATCGGTATATCACTACCCGACACCATGGCGGGCGCCGTCGACGGCGCGACGACCAACGGTTCGCTATGTGCCAACTGGCCGTCCGGTATGGCCTGGCCGACGGTCTGCGGAAAATCAGACAGGCCGAGCTGATCGCTCTCGCTCATGACCACGGCGCGGTACACCGTGTTTTCGAGCTGGCGGATGTTGCCCGGCCAATCGAGTTGCGCGAGATGGGCCACGGCCTCGCCGCTGATGCCAGTGATGGTGCGGTTCTCCTCGGCGGCAAAGCGCGCCAGGAAATGCCGCAACAGATGCGGGATGTCTTCGCGCCGCATCCGCAGCGGCGGGATCGTCAGCGGCAGCACGTGCAGCCGGTAGAATAGGTCCTCGCGGAACGCGCCGCTCTTCACGAG
This sequence comes from Bradyrhizobium australiense, assembly GCF_013114825.1. Classification (GTDB taxonomy): domain Bacteria; phylum Pseudomonadota; class Alphaproteobacteria; order Rhizobiales; family Xanthobacteraceae; genus Bradyrhizobium; species Bradyrhizobium australiense. The sequence continues at coordinate 35,594 of NZ_JAAVLX010000015.1, forward strand.
GTCGAGCAGCTTGCGGTTGGTCGCGGAAATGATGCGGACATCGACTTTCACCGGCTTGCGGCCGCCGACCGCCTCGACTGTGCCTTCCTGCAGCGCGCGCAAAAGCTTTACTTGCGCCGCGAGCGGGAGCTCGCCGACCTCGTCGAGAAACAGCGTGCCGCCGGAAGCTTCGACGAACTTGCCCATGTGCCGTTCGGTAGCGCCCGTGAAGGCGCCCTTCTCATGGCCGAACAGGATCGACTCCACGAGATTGTCGGGAATGGCGCCGCAATTGACCGCGACAAACGGCTTCGCCTTGCGCTCGCTGGAGCCGTGGATGGCGCGCGCGAACAATTCCTTGCCGACGCCGGACTCGCCCTCGATCAGCACCGGAATGCTGGAAGCTGCCGCTTTCTGCGCGGTGCGCAGCACGGCCGCCATGGTTTCGCTGCGGGTGATGATGTCGGCAAAGGTCAGCCGTCCCTCGCGGCTGTGGCGGATGCGCTGCAACTCGCCCTTGAGTGCTGAGGTGTTGAGCGCGTTGCGCAGCGACACCTGCAGCCGTTCGAAACCGACCGGCTTGACCACGAAATCCTGCGCGCCGGCGCGCATGGCCGAAACCACATTGTCGATGCCGCCGTGGGCGGTCTGCACGACGACGGGGATGCTCAGGCCTGCTTCACGCATTTTTGCAAGCACGCCAAGCCCGTCGAGGCCGGGCATCACGAGGTCGAGCACGACTGCGTCGATCGTCTGCGCATCCGGAGCGGTCAGCAAGGCCACGGCTGCATCGCCGCTATCGACGACGAGGGGCTCATAGCCGCACTTCTGCACCATGTTTTCAACCAAACGGCGCTGAACGGCATCGTCGTCGGCAATCAAAATGGTGGCAGCCATGGTTTTCCCCGCACGCTACTGCATTGTCTCGAATCGGGGCACTTTCGCCGATGCCGATTAACGCCCTCTTAAACGTTCACATCTCGGCTAAACCTTGACGTCCTGCCACACCTCCATCGCGCCGCGATAGCACATGTCGAATGCCACATAGAGGATGATCAGGAGGCCGACATAGGCGACCCAGCGGTGCTTCTCGAGGACGCGCGCGATGAAGCTTGCGGCGAAACCCATCAGCGCAATGGAAAGTCCAAGGCCGAATATCAGAATTATCGGGTGCTCGCGCGCCGCACCTGCGACGGCCAGCACGTTGTCGAGTGACATCGATACGTCGGCGAGCGTGATCTGCCACACGGCCTGGCCTAACGTTTTCTGAGGAATGGGCGCGGCGGTAGCATCCATCGTCCTTGCGGCCGACAGATTCTGAAACGCCGGCCCATGGTGCTTATCTGACTGCAGCTCGCGCCACATCTTCCAGCACACCCAAAGCAGGAGAATGCCGCCGGCGAGCAACAGTCCGATGATCTGCAGCAACTGGACCGTGATGCTGGCAAACCCGATGCGCAGGGCGGTGGCGGCCAGGATGCCTACCAGAATTGCCTTCTTGCGTTGATCTTCAGGAAGACCCGCGGCGGCAAGTCCGATGACGATCGCGTTATCGCCGGCGAGCACCAGATCGATCATTACGACCTGGAACAGTGCTGTAAGGGATTGCGAGGAGAAAAATTCCAGCATGTGGGCCACTCCGTTCAAGGTCCAATCCGACATCGCAGTCCGCTTGAACTGCCAGAGGGGCCCGGGCTTGGACGCACACAGTCGAAGACGCAGTCAAACTGCGGAAAGATGGTTCCTTATTCAGGTTGATCCGAGATGCCGCACAGCCTGACCAGTTGATCGGGCTCGATCAAAACGGAAATGACGACGCCGATGAACGTCAGGCTCCCGGCAAGGTCGAGCCAAGTGATGCGCATTCGCTCAGCCTGAGAAAGCAACGCGATTACGGCCGTCGCCGCGGCAACCGCAAAAAGCAGCGTGACGATCGCCGGCGCGAGCGCTTCGGCCGACACCAGATTCCGGACGCCGAGAGCCCCGAGCAGCGTCACCAGAAGGATGCCGGCCATCAACTCCTTGCCTGGGGCCGAGGGCGCCCGGCCGGTCGGTCGGACAATGTGGCTGCGGTCTAAGAAGGCCATTGGATTCTTATTCGCGAGCTGGAATTGTGGTAGGGAACATGACCTATCCAATAATTCATTTTGGCTAGTTTAGTAATCATGAAACGAGGAAAACATCAAGATGTTTCCGCTGAACGGGCGGCCGCCAAGGCCGTGCCGGATGCCAAGCAATTGCGGAAATTGGCTGGAGACTGGCTGAAGCAGCGCAGGGCGGATGCCGAATTGTCGCAGGCCGATCTCGCGGCACGTCTCGGCTTGAAATATTACACGTTCATTTCACAGGTCGAGAACGGGTTCAGCCGCGTTCCAACCGAAATCATGGGAGCGTGGGCGCGCGAGCTGGGCCTTGAACCAGCCGCCTTCGCTAGGCATCTGTTAATGTACTATGAGCCGGAACTGCATCGGCTGCTGTTCGGAGCGGAAAGCAAATGAGCGTGGTTGCGTTCGAGCGCAAACAAAACAACGGCGAATGGAGCGAAAAGGAGCTCAGCACTCTCCTTGCAGCGCTTGGCGCCGCGATTGCGCCGGGGACCGGACGCACATGGGAAACCGGCATGACGGAGAAGGGCGACCCCCAGTTCTATCTGCTGGGTCCACTGCCTGATCAGGCCAGCGAGTTGTGCGTATCCCGAATCGCCGGACGTTATATCCTGGAAGACGGATCGGGCCGGTTGCTATTCGAGCATCGCAACCTCGATCTTGTGGGATTGCACGCAAAGGCCGCGATTCCGTCGACGTCGTGGCTGATGGTGCGTGCGATCACGTTGTGGTGTGCTGTCCGCAATACGATTCATGAAAAGGTCGAGCCGCTGCTGGTCGAGGGCGAAGAGCTGCTTGTCCAGTTCGTACCGCAGCTTTCGGCTTTCGCCTGATCTCCCGTCCAAATTTCCTGATCACCTCCCAATTTTGAAAGTGTCATGAGCGCAAAATCTGCGACATCCCGAGCCGTCAAGACGTCCCGCAAGCCCGCCAAGGCCAGCAAGGCGAGCGCGGCCAAGCCCAAAACCGGCAAACTGCCGGAATGGAACCTCGCCGATCTTTATTCCGGCATCGACGCTCCTGAAATCGCGCGTGATCTGCAGAAGATGGATACCGACTGCGTCGCGTTTGAAACAGATTACAAGGGCAAGCTGGCGGAAGGCGTTGCCCGCGATGATGGCGGTCTTTGGCTCGCGGAGGCGGTCAGGCGCTACGAGGTGATTGATGATCTAGCCGGCCGGCTCGGATCCTATGCCGGCCTCGTCCATGCCGGTGACAGCGTCGATCCCGTGATCTCCAAATTCTATGGCGACGTCTCCGAGCGGCTGACAGCGGCCTCCCTGCATTTGCTGTTCTTCGCGCTTGAACTCAACCGCATCGAAGATGCCGTGATCGAGCGCGCGATGCAGACGCCGGAGCTTGGGCACTACCGGCCGTGGATCGAGGATCTGCGCAAGGACAAGCCGTATCAACTCGAAGATCGCGTCGAGCAGTTGTTTCACGAAAAATCCCAGAGCGGCTATGCCGCGTGGAACCGGCTGTTCGATCAGACCATCTCGGGCTTGCGCTTCAGGGTCGGCGCCAAGGAACTCGCGATCGAGCCGACGCTCAATCTGCTGCAGGATCGCGCGCCGCAAAAGCGCAAGGCCGCCGCGCAGGCGCTGGCCAAAACCTTCAAGGACAATGAGCGAAGTTTTGCGCTGATCACCAACACGCTTGCCAAGGACAAGGAGATTTCCGATCGCTGGCGCGGTTTCCAGGACGTTGCGGATTCCCGGCACCTCAACAATCGCGTCGAGCGCGAGGTCGTCGATGCCTTGGTCGGCTCGGTTCGCGCGGCCTATCCGCGGCTGTCGCACCGCTACTACAATCTGAAAGCCGGCTGGTTCAAAAAGAAGAAGCTCGCGCATTGGGACCGCAACGCGCCGCTGCCATTTGCGGCGACCGGCACCATCGCCTGGCCCGAGGCGCAGAAGATGGTGCTGACGGCCTATCGCGGCTTTTCCGCCGAGATGGCCATGATCGCGGAACGCTTTTTCGCCGACCGCTGGATCGATGCGCCGGTGCGGCCCGGCAAGGCACCGGGCGCGTTCTCGCATCCGACCACGCCCTCGGCGCATCCCTATGTGCTGATGAACTACCAGGGCAAGCCGCGCGATGTGATGACGCTGGCGCATGAGCTCGGCCATGGCGTGCACCAAGTGCTGGCAGCCAAAAACGGCGCGCTGATGGCGCCGACGCCGCTGACGCTTGCGGAGACGGCAAGCGTGTTCGGCGAAATGCTGACTTTCAAGCGGCTCCTGTCGCAGACCAAAAACGCGAAACAGCGCCAGGCGCTGCTCGCCGGCAAGGTCGAGGACATGATCAACACGGTGGTGCGGCAGATCGCGTTCTATTCGTTCGAGCGCGCCGTGCACACCGAGCGCAAGAACGGCGAACTGACCGCCGAGCGCATTGGCCAGATCTGGCTCAGCGTGCAGCGCGAGAGCCTCGGACCTGCCATCGATATCCGTCCAGGCTACGAGAATTTCTGGATGTACATTCCTCATTTCATCCATTCGCCGTTCTACGTCTACGCCTATGCGTTCGGCGACTGCCTGGTGAATTCGCTTTATGCGGTCTACGAAAACGCCTCGGAAGGCTTTGCCGAGCGCTATCTCGCCATGCTCGCGGCCGGCGGCACCAAGCATTATTCCGAACTGCTCAAGCCTTTTGGCCTCGATGCCAAAGATCCCAAATTCTGGGACGGCGGGCTGTCGGTCATCGCAGGCATGATCGACGAACTGGAAGAGATGGGCTAGCGCGCGGCAGAAATCGACGCAGCGCGTACGCGTCAGTCACGCTGCCCGACATTCCGCCCCAGGCCGTCAGGGCCTGGCGGCGGGCTCGTTGAGCATCGCCCCGAGGCGATTGGCGGGCTGGTCAAATCCCACAGCGCCTTCGAAACTCGCCGGATTGCGGAAAGTGCCGAACAGGATGGCCCAGATCGGCGGGTCGCCGTAATTATAGGCGTGCATGTCGCGCCGATGCTGCTGCAGGGATCAGGCAGGCGCATGGGCTCGGGGGTAAAACATGTGTTGAACGGGCCGTCCAAGGCGTGTTATACATATGTATAACGGAGCTGGCGTCATGAGCAAAACCCCGCGCGGAATGGAAGAGGCCTCTCGCGACTACAATCTGGAGGATACCGCCCTTCAAATTCGGAAGATTGGCAATTCGGTTGGTGTGATCCTGCCGAAAGAGCTTCTTGCCCGGCTCAATCTCAAGGAAGGGGACAAGTTCTATCCCGTCGAGCAACCGGATGGCATTCTGCGGCTTTCGCCATTCAACCCCAAGCACGCGCGGAACATGGAAATCGCGCGCAAGATCATGCACGAATATCGCGATACGTTCGCTGCGCTTGCAAAATGAGCGAGCCCATCTGGCTCGACCTCGATGAAGTCATCGACATGCATGCGGAGCAACTGGCGATATTCGGTGGACCGGAAGGCATTCGGGATCGTGGCCTGCTCGAGTCGACGGTATTGCGGCGGGTCAACCAATGGAGTTACGGGCAGACGGATATGGCTGCACTCGCTGCCGCCTATGCGTTCGGTCTCGCCCGCAACCACGCTTTCGTGGACGGCAACAAGCGTATCGCGTTCCACGCCATGATGGTCTTTTTGCGCGCCAACGGCATACCCTTTGCGCCCGATCCGGCGCACGCCACTGCCATCATCCTCTCCCTTGCCGCAGGCGAGGTCAGCGAGGAAAGCCTGGCCCGCTGGATCCGGGACAATTGGCCTTCCGAATGACCCGATAGGAAGGGGGCCGTTGCCCTCCCAAACGCTTTGCGGTAATTGCACGCGAGAAACGCGGATTTTGACTGGGGATACCGATGGCAGACCATAACGAAGTGGCCTACACGACCGCTGACGGCAACGACTATGTGGCCCATGAGCAGACCTATGAAGGGTTCATCATGCTGGTCAAATACGGCACGGCCGCCGTCGTGATCATTGTCGCCCTGATGGGCTATTTCCTGACCTGACGCATCGCTGCCTGCACCGCCGGCCCCGGCGGTAGCCAGAAAATTCGCACGCATGCCGGTTCCGAAACCGGTATCCAACTAAGCGGAAAAGACGCTAGTTTGCTTGCGCGCGCCCGCCGCGCCGGGGAGGCCTCATGAAGATTGCCGTTGCCAAGGAAATCGATCCGTCCGAACCGCGGGTTGCCGCTTCCCCTGATACTGTCAAGAAATTCAAGGCGCTGGGCGCCGAAATCGCGATCGAACCGGGTGCTGGCATCAAGTCGGGCCTGCCCGATTCCGAATTCACCGCGGTGGGCGCCACCGTCAGCGCGGAGGCGTTGAAGGACGCCGACATCATCATCAAGGTGAAACGGCCGGAGGCCTCAGAACTCGCCAAATACAAGCGCGGCGCGCTGGTCATCGCGATCATGGATCCTTACGGCAATGAAGCGGCGCTGAAGACGATCGCGGACGCCGGTGTCTCGGCGTTTGCAATGGAATTGATGCCGCGCATTACGCGCGCACAAGTCATGGACGTGCTGTCCTCGCAGGCGAACCTCGCCGGCTATCGCGCGGTGATCGAAGCGGCCGAGGCCTTCGGCCGCGCCTTCCCGATGATGATGACCGCGGCCGGCACCGTGCCGGCGGCCAAGGTGTTCGTGATGGGCGTCGGCGTTGCCGGGCTGCAGGCGATTGCGACTGCGCGGCGCTTGGGCGCCGTCGTCACCGCAACGGACGTGCGCCCGGCGACGAAAGAGCAGGTCGAATCGCTCGGCGCCAAATTCCTCGCGGTCGAAGACGAAGAGTTCAAGAATGCCCAGACCGCCGGCGGCTACGCCAAGGAAATGTCGAAAGAGTATCAGGCCAAGCAGGCCGCGCTGACTGCCGAGCACGTCAAGAAGCAGGACATCGTGATCACGACCGCGCTGATTCCCGGCCGTCCGGCGCCGAAACTCGTCAGCGCCGAGATGGTGAAATCGATGAAGCCGGGCTCGGTTCTGGTCGATCTCGCTGTCGAGCGGGGCGGTAATGTCGAAGGCGCGAAGGCGGGCGAGATCGTCGATGTCGATGGCATCAAGATTGTCGGCTACACCAATGTTGCCGGCCGTGTCGCGCAATCGGCCTCGAGCCTTTATGCCCGCAACCTGTTTTCGTTCATCGAGACCATGATCGACAAGGCCAACAAGGCGCTCGTGGTCAATTGGGATGACGAACTGGTGAAATCCACCGCGCTGACCAAGGACGGCGCCGTCATCCATCCGAATTTCCAGCCGAAAGCCTAAGGAGAGAAGCCATGGAGCACATCGCTCAAGCCGTCGATCCCTTCGTGTTCCGGCTGTCGATTTTCGTCCTCGCCGTTTTCGTCGGCTATTTCGTGGTCTGGTCGGTGACCCCAGCGCTGCATACGCCGCTGATGTCGGTGACCAACGCGATCTCCTCGGTGATCGTGGTCGGCGCGCTGCTCGCGGTCGGCGTCGGCATGATCTCGAGCGGCTCGGGCTGGGCGCGCGGCTTCGGCTTCATCGCCCTGATCTTCGCCTGCGTGAACATTTTCGGCGGCTTTCTTGTCACCCAGCGCATGCTGGCGATGTACAAGAAGAAGGTGAAGTGAGCGGCGTGCACCTCGTGGTGACAAAGTCAAATGGGGACCTGAGATGAACGCCAATCTGGCAGCAGTTCTTTATCTTGTCGCGGGTGTGCTGTTCATCCTGTCTCTGCGCGGGCTATCCAGTCCCGCTTCGTCCCGCCAGGGCAATTTCCTCGGCATGATCGGCATGGCGATCGCGATCGTGACCACGCTCGCCAGCCATCCGCCCGCGGACGGGATCGCCTGGCTCCTGGTCGTGCTTGGCGTGGCCATCGGCGGCTCGGTTGGCGCGGTGATCGCGCGCCGCGTTCCGATGACGTCGATGCCCGAGCTTGTCGCGGCCTTCCACTCTCTCGTTGGTATGGCCGCGGTGCTGGTGGCAGCCGGTGCGTTCTATGCGCCGGAAGCTTTTGATATCGGCAAGCCCGGCGACATTCATACGCAAAGCCTCGTTGAAATGTCGCTTGGCGTGGCCATCGGCGCGCTGACCTTCACCGGCTCGGTGATCGCCTTCCTGAAACTCTCGGCCCGCATGAGTGGCGCGCCGATCATCCTGCCGGCGCGTCACCTCGTCAACATCGCGCTCGCTATTGCGCTGGTGGCTTGCATCGTCGGCCTCGTTCTAACCGGGAACGCGATCTACTTCTGGCTGATCACCATCATCGCGCTGGTGCTCGGCGTTCTCATGATCATCCCGATCGGCGGCGCCGACATGCCGGTCGTGATTTCGATGCTGAACTCCTATTCCGGCTGGGCCGCGGCCGGCATCGGCTTCACGCTCGGCAATTCTGCGCTGATCATCACCGGCGCGCTGGTCGGCTCCTCCGGCGCGATCCTGTCCTACATCATGTGCCACGCGATGAACCGCTCGTTCATCTCGGTTATCCTCGGCGGCTTCGGCGGCGAGACGGCGGCGGCTGCCGGCGGCTCCGGCGAGCAGAAGCCTGCAAAACTCGGCTCGGCCGACGACGCCGCCTTCATCATGAAGAACGCCTCCAAGGTCATCATCGTGCCGGGCTACGGCATGGCGGTGGCGCAGGCCCAGCACGCGCTGCGCGAAATGGCCGACTTGCTGAAGAAGGAAGGCGTCGAGGTGAAGTACGCGATTCACCCCGTTGCGGGCCGCATGCCCGGCCACATGAACGTGCTGCTCGCCGAAGCCAACGTTCCCTATGACGAGGTGTTCGAGCTCGAGGACATCAACTCCGAATTTGCCCAGGCCGACATTGCCTTCGTGATCGGCGCCAACGACGTCACCAATCCGGCCGCCGAGGAAGATAAAACCTCGCCGATCTACGGCATGCCGGTGCTGCAGGTCTGGAAGGCCGGCACCGTGATGTTCATCAAGCGCTCGCTGGCATCGGGCTATGCCGGCATCGACAATCCGCTGTTCTATCGCGATAACACCATGATGCTCCTTGGTGACGCCAAGAAAGTCACCGAGAACATCGTCAAGGGGATGTAACGCGATCGCAGGAACTTCATGACCGCGCTGAAATGGCTGCTGATCATCGTCTCAGTCGGTTATGTCTTTGGTCTGCTCGCGCTGTTCTTCGCGCAGCGCGCCGTGCTGTTTCCTGCCCCGACGAGCGCGCGCACGCCGCCGCAAGCAGCGGGTTTCCCGGAAGCTGAAGAACACGTTCTCGTTACGGCGGACGGCGAGAAGGTCATCGTCTGGCATGTTCCGGCCAGGCCGGGGCGTCCGGTCGTCCTCTATTTCCACGGCAATGGCGATTATCTCGCCGGCTTCTTCGGCCGCTTTCGCGGCCTGATCGCCGACGGGATAGGGATCGTCGCGCTGTCTTATCGTGGCTATGCCGGCTCGAGCGGCCGACCCAGCGAGCAGGGATTGCTGCAGGATGCTGCGGCGGCCTATGCCTTCACGGCAGCGCGATACAGCCCGGACAAGATCGTTGCGTGGGGATTCTCGCTCGGCACCGGCGTCGCTGTTGCGTTGGCGGGCGAACAGCCGGTCGGCAAGCTGATCCTGGAATCGCCCTATACTTCCATTGTGGATGTCGCCGCGTCGGCGTTCTGGTTCGCGCCGGTGCGGCTGTTGATGCGCGATCGGTTTCACTCCGACCTGCACATTGCCCGAATCAGGGTTCCGCTGCTCGTGATGCATGGCGCGCTCGATCCCACGGTACCCGTTGCCTTTGGCGAACGGCTGTTTGCGCTGGCGAACGAGCCGAAACGGTTCGTCCGCCTGGCCCGCGGCGGTCATAACGACCTCGACAATTTCGGCGCGATTGAAATCGCGCGGAATTTTATCAACCTTGCGCAGGGCTGGTCGCAGCATGGACGGGCATATCTTCCGTCCACGAACCGGTTAGGAACGTGACCGCATGAGCGCACACGGACCAATGCCGAAATCGGCCTGGATATTCCCGGCGCTGGCAATGCTGCTGTTTGCCGCGGCCACCGGGCTTGGGCTCAGCTTTACTCCGTCAGTTGGCGGGTTCTTGTTCGCGGCCACGCTGCTGGCGATCCTGTTCGGCACCGTGTTCGCAGCCGTGCATCATGCCGAGGTGATTGCCGAGCGAATCGGCGAGCCCTACGGCACGCTGCTGTTGACGCTCGCGGTCACCATCATCGAGGTCGCGCTGATCGCGACCATCATGCTCGGCGACAAGCCGCAGCCCGCGTTGGCGCGCGACACCGTGTTTGCCGTGGTGATGATCGTGTGCAACGGCCTGGTGGGCCTGTGTATCTTCATCGGGGGCTTGCGCTACCGCGAGCAGGATTTCCAAGTCTCCGGCGCCAACCTTTATCTCAGCGTGCTGTTCGTGCTGTCGACCATTACGCTGGTCATGCCCAACTATACGCTGACGGCTCCGGGGCCGATCTATTCGGCGGCACAGCTTGGCTTTGTGGACCTGGTCACGCTCATGCTCTACGGCGTGTTCCTCTATACGCAGACGATCCGGCACAGTGATTATTTCATCAAGGGCGGCGCCGGTGCCACCGAAACATCATCCCTGTCGAACCGGATGCTAGCGCTCAGCATCGCGCTGCTGCTTATCTCCCTACTCGCCGTGGTGCTTCTGGCGAAGAAATTCTCGCTGGTGGTCGATGTCGTGACGGCGATGATCGGCGCCCCACCGGCATTCGCCGGCGTGCTGGTCGCGGTCCTCATCCTGCTGCCGGAGGGAGTCACCGCTATTGCGGCTGCGCGCAACAACGATCTGCAGAAGAGCATCAATCTCGCGCTCGGATCCTCGCTGGCGACCATCGGGCTGACTATTCCGGCCGTCGGCCTGGCCACCTACGCGCTCGACAAGGAACTCGTGCTCGGGCTCAGCGGTCAAGGCATGGTGTTGCTGCTGCTCACGTTCTTCCTGAGCATTCTCACTTTCGGTACCGGCCGCACCAACATCCTGTTCGGACTGGTGCATATGGTGGTGTTTGCTGTGTTCGTGTTTATGGTGTTCGTGCCGTAATCGGAGAAGAATGACATGCTTGCCGCCAAATCCGATGTTCAGGTCGACACCCCCGAAGTCCGCGTCACCGAGTGGCGGCTGGCGCCGGGCAGCGCCACCGGCCACCACACCCATGAAATGGATTACGTGATCGTGCCGGTGACCTCGGGCGAGATGACCATCGTCGCGCCGAGCGGCGAGCGCACCAAGGCGCAGCTCGGGGCCGGCAAATCCTATTTCCGGAAGGCCGGCGTCCAGCACGACGTGCTGAACGAGACCGCAAGCGAGATAGTGTTTCTGGAGGTCGAGCTGAAGCCCTGACCACCCCACCTCGGCTTCCAGGTTTGCGTCCCCGGGGCGGGAGCGACACGTGCTGCGCTGCGGCCTGGACAAGCGGGCAGTTTTGATCGACCCAAGCCGGTTTCGCCCGGCCTGCACGGGAACTGCTGAATTGCCACCGATCTGTCGCAGTTGATCCCTCAATGTGCCTCAAAGTTCCGGCAATTGGAGGACCGCGGGGAGTGGCCGGAATGCTGAATTACGTGAAGAAATTTGCGGTGGACATCTTTCCCTCGGTGGCCGCGACGGTCATCGGGGCGTACATCGTCAACCACTACATCGTGACCAAGCCCAGTGCGGACGCTCCTGCCGCGGCGGCGGCGTCGGCCGCCAATCCCGGCAAGGCTGAAGCCAAATCCGATGCCAAGGCGGCCGAGACCACGGCCAGTGTCAGCAATCTCCCGGCCGCAGGTGTCAAGGCGAGGGGTGTCTCCGAAAAAGCCATCATGGAGAAGACTGCTGCCGAACGGCCGGCGGCGGTGGAAAAGGCTCAGGAGAAGGCCGAAGCGAAGGCGGATTTCAAACCCGATGCCAAGGCCTCCGATACCAAGGCTTCCGATACCAAGGCTTCCGATACCAAGGCTTCCGATACCAAGGCTTCCGATGCCAAGGCTTCCGATACCAAGTCCGACGTGAAATCGGCTGAAAGCCCGGCCGAGGCTGCAAGCACGCCCGCCGACCAGCGCCGCCATGCAGCGGCGCCGCGCGAAAAGGAAAAGATCAGGGTCGTATTGCCCTCGCCCATACAGCCCGCAGCGCCCTCGGCGGCTCCGGTTGTGGCGGCTGCTCCGGCCGCCCCGGTCGAAACGGCGGTGGCGCCGGATGAACGGCGCGATGCCAACGACCTGGCGCGCGCGGCAATCGAACGCCTGCGCGCCAACGGCGAAACGTCTCCGCGCGCCCCTGAGTCAGCACGCGCTCCTGAAGCACCCCGCGCTCCCGAAGCACCCAGGGTTGCAAATGCGCCTGCCGCCGCAAGTGCGCCTGCGCTTCGTCCGCTGCCCCCGCCGATCATGGTCTCGGGCTCACCTGCGGGCGAACCCTTTGGCCAAGCTTCGTCTGGTCAGGCTTCACCGCAGGCGCGGCCGCCTTATGCAGAGGCCAGCGACCCGAACCGCCCAGTCCCGCCCGCCGAAATTCCGGTCTCGCGCCCGCTCGATCTGCGTGCCGAAGCTGCGGAGCCTTCCGTCCGCGAACGCGCCACGGCGGCCGCCGAGGACGCGCTGTCGACCGCGAAGTCGATCTTCCACGCGGTGCTGCCGAAATAGTCTGCGGGCCTTCGAGAGAGGCATGCCGTCGGACCTAAGTCCGCGGCGGTCTTCCGCTTGGCGTAAGGAAAGCGCGTCAAGCTGCAGCCGGGTCCGGATTCAATCAAAACCGGAAAACCTCTAGCCGCCGGTACGCGCAAGGCCGCTTCGCGCGGCTTCGTCCTTGGGCCGGAGCGCGAGCGCACGGCCGTAGGATGTGAACGCCTTGGCCTTGTCGCCTAGGCGCTCATAGGTGACGCCGCGCGCCGACCAGGCTTGGGCGCTGTTGGGCTCGGCTTGCACCGCCTCGTCGAGATCGGAAGCAGCTTCCTTTGCCTTGTCGATGGCGAGATAGCTGGTTGCCCGCGCCAGCAGCGGCTCGACCCGTTGCGGCGTCAGGCCATTGGCCGCGGTGAAATCCGCAATCGCCTGCTCATGCTGCTTGTCGGCCTGATAGATGAGGCCGCGGCCGTATAGGGCCTGCACATTGTAGGGATCGAGTGTGAGCGCGCGGTCGAATTCCGCGAGCGCTTCCTCGGTCTTGCCGGATTTGGCGAGGACCTGGCCGCGCGTGGCGTAACCCTGAGCATCGCTGACGCTTTGTCCGCTGATCGTGCCGGTCGGTTTCTGCTCGACGGCCTGTGGCTTCTCTTTATCCGATCCCCACGATCCCAGGTCGAACGAACAGCCGCCGAGGGGAAAGGTGACAACGGTTGCCAGCAGCGCGATGGATGCGGCGGCCGCGAAGCGCGAAGCGCGGGGAAAAGCATTGCAATCCGTAACGGCCATGCGGCGGACGACTTTCACGTTCGATGCGATAATTGGTAGCGTGCCGGGCCGCAAAATGCATCGATCAAAATAGCCGCAACGCCGCCCAGGCGATCGTCGTCCAATGTTTTCCGGATCGCGGCCGGGTCGCCAAGGCCTGTGCAAGTGATGCGGAAAGATCGGACGGGCCACGCACGACAATATTCCGGCCGAATTCGCCTGCACTCAAAAACAAAAACGCGGACCCCGAGGCCCGCGTTTTCAATTCAAATCTCTGTAGACGCTCAGCGCGGTCCGCGCGGACCTGCACCCGGGCCACGGCCGCCAGCGCCACCACGATCGCCACCGGGACCGGCGCCGAACACCGGCTTGGGCTTCATCGGCAGCAAGCCTTCGCGCTGCAGCTTCTTGCGGGCCAACTTGCGCGCGCGGCGCACGGCTTCGGCCTTTTCACGGGCCTTCTTCTCGGACGGCTTTTCGTAATGGCCGCGGAGCTTCATCTCGCGGAAGATACCCTCGCGCTGCATCTTCTTCTTCAGCGCCTTGAGGGCTTGATCGACATTGTTATCGCGGACGAGAACCTGCACGCGGCATCCTCTTTCAATTGATCGGATAGAAATTCTGGTAAAGCGAAGGGCCGGCGAAGGCCTGGCCCTCAACCCTGAGCGCGGGCATGTAGCAGACAAAACCGCAGATGTCCACCTGAGAAGGCGGTTTCCGGCCCCGGAAAGCTGCGAAAATCGGCTGGATTCGGCTGCCCCGCGCCCGTTTTCTCAAATAACGAGCCCTTCACGGGCCCTCCCTAACATCCAGCAGCGCAAAAACATGCGGGAGGCGAGCATGAACACCAAAAAATATACCGCTGAAGCGATCGGCACGTTTTGGCTCACTTTTGCGGGATGCGGCAGCGCGGTCATCGCCGCCGGCTTTCCGCAGGTCGGTATAGGTCTGGTCGGTGTCTCCCTGGCATTCGGCCTGAGCGTCGTGACCATGGCCTATGCGATCGGCCACATTTCCGGCTGCCATCTCAATCCCGCCGTCACGATCGGCCTCGCGGCCGGCGGACGGTTTCCGGCGCAGCAAATCGTTCCTTACGTAATCGCGCAGGTGATCGGCGCGGTTGCTGCCGCGGCGCTGCTCTATGTGATCGCAAGCGGCGCGCCCGGCTTCGATCTGGCCAAGGGCTTCGCCTCCAATGGCTACGAGTCCCATTCACCCGGGCAGTACAGCATGGTGGCCTGCTTCATCACCGAGGTGGTGATGACCATGATGTTCCTGTTCATCATCATGGGCGCCACCCACGGCAAGGCGCCTGCGGGGTTTGCGCCGCTCGCGATCGGATTGGCGCTGGTGATGATCCATCTCGTGAGCATTCCCGTCACCAACACGTCGGTGAATCCGGCGCGCAGCACCGGGCCTGCGCTGTTCGTAGGGGGCTGGGCACTGGCGCAGCTTTGGCTGTTCTGGGTTGCGCCCTTGATCGGCGGTGCGCTCGGCGGCGCGATCTATCGCTGGCTCAGCGAGGAGCCGGCCGGCGTCGTGGAAGGCTTGAAGACGGCCTGATCTGCGGTCTCGCTCAATGGCGGTACGGCTGTTCCTCGCCATTAGTCAGGGGGGAGGGAGCCTGACGAGCGTGCTCACCTCACCTTGCGTTACGGTCCGGGCCCGAGCACGACGAGCACTATTTGCTGTTCGCCGGGGTCACCTCAGTGACATGGCCCATCTTGCGACCCGGCCGCGGTGCGCCTTTGCCGTAGAGATGAACCGTGGCGCCGGGAACCGTGAGCCATTGCTCATAGTCGAGGATATCGTCGCCGATCAGATTGGTCATGGTGACCTGGCCGTGACGAACCGGCTTGCCGAGCGGCCAGCCGGCGATCGCCCTGATATGCTGCTCGAACTGCGAGATCGAGGCGCCGTCCAGCGTCCAGTGCCCGGAATTATGCACGCGCGGCGCGATTTCGTTGACCAGCACGCGCGGTCCGCCGTTTCCGGCAACGACGAACAACTCGACCGCGAGCACGCCGACATAGTCGAGCGCATGGGCGATCCTCTCGGCAACGGCTCGCGCCTGTCCCGCCAGCTCATCCGATATCGCGGCCGGCACGCGCGAGAATTTCAGGATGTGATCGCGATGCTCGTTTTCGGTGACGTCGTAGCATTCGACATGGCCATCCGCCGATCGCGCGGCGATCACGGAGATCTCGCGCTCGAATGGAACGAAGGCTTCGAGGATCGCGGATTTGGTGCCGAGTTCTTCCCAGATGCGGCTAGGGTCGTCGCCCTCGCGAACGATCGCCTGGCCCTTGCCGTCGTAACCGAAGCGGCGGGTCTTGATCACGGCGGGAAGGGCGATGCGGGCAATGGCGCTCTGCAGGGTTTCTACCGACGACACGTCGGCAAAGTCGGCGGTGTCGATGCCGAGCCGCTTGACGAAATTTTTCTCGATCAAGCGGTCCTGCGTGGTTTCGAGGATCTTCTGCGCCGGCAATACCGGGCGCCGCGCGGCCAGCACCATGGCAGTGGCGGCCGGCACGTTCTCGAATTCGTAGGTGATGACGTCGACATCGTTGGCGAACAACTCCAGCGCCTCGACGTCGGCATATTCTGCACAGGTTGCGTTCAGCACCACGTCGAAAGCGGGCGAGTCCGGGTCCGGTGAAAACACCTGGCATTTGAGGCCGAGGCGCGCCGCCGCCATGGCCAGCATCCGGCCCAATTGTCCGCCGCCGAGAATTCCGATGGTGTCGCCCGGCTTCAGCTTCACATTACCTAAAGCCGTCACGCCGAACCCTCCGGGCGCTCCTTGACCGCGTCCGTCTGCTGCTTGCGCCAGGCGGCGAGCCGGTTTGCCAGCGGTGCGTCATTCAGCGCAAGCACGCTGGCCGCGATCAGCGCGGCGTTGATGGCGCCCGCCTTACCGATCGCCAGCGTGCCGACGGGAACGCCGGCCGGCATCTGCACGATCGAATACAGCGAATCGACCCCCGACAGGGCCTTGGATTCGATGGGAACGCCGAACACGGGTAGTTCCGTCAGCGCCGCCGCCATGCCGGGCAGGTGCGCCGCGCCACCGGCACCGGCAATGATGACCTTGAAACCTTGAGCCTTGGCTCCCTTGGCGAAGGCGAACAGCCGGTCCGGGGTCCGGTGGGCCGAGACGATGCGCTTTTCGCAATCGATCCCGAGCGCGGCCAGCGTCTCGGCGGCGTGGCGCATGGTCTCCCAGTCGGACTGGCTGCCCATAATGATGGCGATCGGTGCGGTCATCTCGTCAATTCTGTTCGGGAATCCAGAAACATAGGCCGATTATAGGGTCGACCCGGGACTCATCCAAGGCGTGGCAAGGGATCAGGAATGGACTATCCTGTCTTGGTGAATCCCGGCAAGCCTTCATAAGCGAGCCTGCACAGGGAAGGCCATGAAGAAGAAAACCAGGGCGACCGCCTCCAGGGCCGGAAAACGCCCCAAAAGCGCGGCTTTCGGGCGAAAATCCGCACCGCGGCGATCAACATTACCGGCATCCCGCCCGCCGGCAGCGTCCAACGGCACCAAAGCGACGGTTCGCCGGCTGAAGGCGGAACTGGCCCGGACGCAAGCACAGATCGAGGAACTTCAGGCCTCGGCCGATACCGACTTCCTGTTGGGCATCCCGAACCGGCGCGGTTTCGAGCGCGAGCTCAATCGCGCGATAGCCTACATGAAGCGGTATCGCGCCTCCGGTGCCCTGGTCGTGCTCGACGTCGATCGGCTGAAGCCGATCAACGACGCCTTCGGACATGCCGCGGGCGACCAGGTGCTCAAGGCCATTGTCGCGGCGCTGCTGGCCCAGGTGCGCTCTTCCGATGTGGTGGGCCGGCTCGGCGGCGACGAGTTCGCGCTGCTGCTGTGGAATCTAAGCGAGACCGACGCCAGGGCCAAGGCGGCCGCGCTGGAGGAGGCGATCGATCGCCTCAGCTTCGTGTTCGACGGCCGCACCATCAGCGCGGGCGCTTCCGCAGGCGTCTCCGTTCTCGATATCCACTCCGAAGCCGGTCGCGCGCTGGAAGCGGCCGACAGCGCCATGTATGTGCGCAAGGCGCTGCGGCGGCATGAGGTATCGTGAATTCATTGCGACCGAAGCGGCCGCCGCAGCTGGGCAAGGCGCGCCTCGCGCTGTGCCCGCCATCGGACGAGCATCCTAGAAGATGTGGGCACGCTTGCGCTTTGCCCGCCCACGAATTCAACGATCTACAACCCGCTGAGATCGTCTGGCACGTTGCCGAACTTGCGCAGCAGTTTCGCGTCGCCGAACTCGCCGATCATGGGGTCGCCGCTGCGGCTGAAGGCGACGGCGCCGATGCTGCCGGCCATCCGCGACATCGTCTCGGCTCGCCGCAACGCGGTGGTCGGGCTCTGGCATTCTTCCGCGGCGCCCGCCACCGGCGAGCCGCTATCGTCCTGCAGGAATGGCATTGCGACGTAATAGGTGACATCGGCCATTGTATCGCTCCAGTGTGATCGCTCCAGATCAGGCCGCGTTACTACCTGCGCGTTTCGCCGGCACACAGCCGGCTGATATCGCGGCCTGCAGCTCCTCCAGTTCGATTTCCAGATACTCGTTCGCCATGATCAGCGCCTTGATGGTCGAACGCAGATTGCCGTCGCACATCGCGATGGCCTGATCGCAGGCCTGCTCGTAACGACTGTTGTCGGACAGGGGCGGTGTGGCGGACATGGCTGGACTCCCGAGGCTGGCAGAAAGATATGTTCCCTTTTTGTTCTCGAAAAGTCAAGCCGCATCCGCTGCCGGAGGCCTGTTTTTCCGCGGGCCGCCGGGAAGGCCATCGTGTCCCCGTGGTGTGTGGATTTCGGGGAAAAGGGTCTGCCGAAAGGCGAACGATTTGCGCGCTTGAATTAGCGGAGCGCGGCAAGCGCAACGATCAGGCGATGATGTCAGGCGTGATCTGGTCTTCGATGAAGGCGATGCGGTCGCGCAACTGCAGCTTGCGCTTCTTCAACCGCTGCAGCCGCAACAAGTCCGGCGCCGGCGACTGATGCAGCGCGTCGATCGCCGCATCGAGATCGCGATGCTCCTGCTGCAGCCTGGCGAGCTCGTTCTCAAGCTCGCGCTCATCATCGTCGGTCATGGTCTACGTTAGCTGAAAGCGCGATCAGGTTGCGAACGGATTCTTCGAAAGCTGGCCGTGAATATCGTCCCTGTGAGGCCGGTCCGCAAGCTGACCGGGTTCCATAGTCACGATTGGTTACAGATAAATCCGAAAATATGAGAGGCCCCGATTCTGGGATACCCATCGACAGATTCGGCGGCTGGTGTACACTCATTTGTCCGGATCGAATCTGAGGTTTCACCCACCGAGGAGATTTCGTATGGCACTACAGGCGCATCTTGTTGAACTTGAACGTAAACACAAGATTCTCGAGAATGAATTGCACGAAGCGCTCGTGCACCTTTCCACAGACGACCTGCAAATTGTCGAGTTGAAGCGCCGCAAGTTGATGGTCAAGGATCAGATCGAGCGGTTGAAGCAAACCGCCGAAGAAACCCTCCACTAGGTAGTCCAGCAGAGTATCGAATCCCCACGCGGCCGGATGGGCGCCGATGCGCTCGTCCGCCCGTCGTTATGCTGCGGCCTCCGTCACAGCTCCGCCAGCGCGCCGACACGATCGGCGATTGCGAGTGATGACGTCAGTCCCGGCGATTCGATGCCGAACAGGTTGATCAGTCCGGCGACGCCGTGATCGGAAGGACCCTGGATCAGAAAATCCTGTGTGGCGACGGCCGGCGGCACGATTTTCGGCCGAATTCCGGAATAGCTCGGCATCAGCGCGCCGTCCGGCAGCGTCGGCCAATAGCGCCGTATCGCGGGATAGAATCGCTCGGCGCGGGCGGGATCCACCGCATAGTCGATGCTCTCGACCCATTCGACGTCGGGGCCGAACCGCGCCTGTCCGGCCATGTCGAGGGTGAGGTGCACGCCAAGCCCACCCGGCTCCGGCACCGGATAGATCAGGCGTGAAAACGGAGCCCGCGCGCTGCAGCTGAAGTAATTGCCCTTGGCAAGATAGGCGCAGGGAATCATTTCGATCGGCATCCCCTCGATGCTGCGCGCCACCGCAGGCGCGCTTAAGCCCGCCGAATTGACGAGCAGGTTGCACGCAAGGGTCATAGGCGCATCGCCGCCGGCCTCGATTTCGATACGACCGGCATTGGCTCGGGCGTGCAGCAGCGGCGTGTGGAACGCGAAAGCCGCGCCGGCCGCCTCCGCATCACCCCGCAGCGCCAGCATGTAAGCGTGGCTGTCGATGATGCCGGTGGACGGCGACAATAGCGCCGCATCGCAATTCAGCGCCGGCTCCAGTTCGCGCGCCGCTTCGCCCGTCAGCAACTGCATGTCGTCGACGCCATTGGCCTCGGCATGCGCACGGATCGATTGCAGCTTCTCGGTTTCCTTCGGCATTGTCGCCACGATCAGCTTGCCGCAATTGCGATGCGGAATGCCGTGGTCGCTGCAATATTGGTACAGCGCGCGCTTGCCGCTGACGCACATCTGCGCCATCAGGCTGCCGGCGCGGTAGTAGATGCCGGCATGAATCACCTCGCTGTTGCGCGAGGAGGTGACGGTACCGATGCCCTCGGCGGCCTCGAGCACGATCACTTCGCGGCCCGCCTGGGCAAGGCGCCGTGCGACCGCGAGCCCGATCACACCCGCTCCGATGACGACGCAATCGACCTTGTCCATGTCAGCTTCGGACCCAAAAATCTGGCGTGGGTATCGGCGTTTGCCCGGCTCGGCGATCATCGTTCCGTTCGGTGAAGCCGTCGAACAACCCGTTGGTTTGCCTCGAAATACGCAGTAAACGCAGTCCCGTTAGTGAAGCATTAATCATGTCGGGCCAATTGCCGTAATTTGGGTCATATTTTAGAATTGCACGGGTAGTCATTTACCCGATCCAAACCCGTCAAGCCAGACACTCCGCCCGCAAACCTTGGGTGGGTAATGGCTGACAGCAACCGGCAGGCAGGACGGAAGAATTCGATTCCGGCACGGGCCCTCGTCTGTCTGCTCGCCACGGCTGTGCCGTGCGGACTGGCGTGGGGGGCCACACCCTCCAGCGGCTTTGCCCCGGCGAGCTATATCGGGCAATTCGATTCCACTATGGTATGGGAGTTCCTGATCGGCGGGATCGTCGTCGCCTCCTTCCTGGCCGCAACCGGCATCTGGATTTTGTCGGCGTTGCGCGGGGCGAAGAGCGCCCAATTGCAGCGCAGCGCATTCATCAGTTCGGCGCTCAACAATCTCAACCAGGGCGTGATGATGACCAACGCGCAGAACCGCGTGGTCTTCTGCAACGACCGTTTCCTCGAAATTTACGGGCTCAGCCGCGCCGAGATTTCGAGCCGCATGACCGGCCGCGAACTGCTCGAAATGCGCCGCGCAAGAGGGTTACTCAATCTCACTGTCGAGGAGTTCAGCAAGTTTGCCCGCCGCCCGGAAGGCGTCGTCACCGAACTGCCGAGTGGGCGATCGGTGTTGTCGAAGATCTT
Source organism: Bradyrhizobium australiense (assembly GCF_013114825.1). GTDB lineage: Bacteria > Pseudomonadota > Alphaproteobacteria > Rhizobiales > Xanthobacteraceae > Bradyrhizobium > Bradyrhizobium australiense. The sequence goes on from NZ_JAAVLX010000015.1 coordinate 56,537, forward strand.
CCGGCTGCCCAATGGCGGGACGATCGGAACGCATGAGGATTGCACCGAGCAGCGCCAGCTGTCACGCAAATTGGCATCGACCACCAAGTTTCTGGAGTCGGTGCTCGACAACGTTCCGGTCTGCGTCGCCGCCAAGAACATCGAGGACGGCCGTTATATCTTCGCCAACCGCGCCTTCGAACGCTTCTCGCGCTTCTCCCGTGACCATATCATCGGCAAACGCGCCGACGAAATCTTCCGGCCCGAAACCGCGAAGAGCATCGAGGCGGCGGACCAGGCGGCATTGATGGCGCCGGAAGGCTATCACCGCAGCGAATACATCGTCGAACGAGGCGACGACAACCGCGTTCTCTCCTCCAACCGCGTGGTCGCGCGCAACGAGAACAACAAGCCGGAATTCCTGATCACGCTGTTCGACGACGTCACCGAGCGACGGTCGCTGTCGCGCGAACTCGAAAACACCAAGAAATTCCTCGAACTGGTGGTCGACAACATTCCGGTGTCGCTGATCGTGGAGCGCGTCAGCGATGGACGGTACCTGCTCGCCAACCGCAGCGCCGAGACCATTCTCAATCGCCGCCGCGAGGATGCCACGGGCCTGACCGCCGCGGACATCTTCAATCCGCGGGAAGCCAAATTGATCATTGCGCGCGACGAAGCGGCGATCAAGAAGCGCGGCCTGCTCACCGAAGAGCACCCGATCTCCACCAAGGACGGGCTGCGGCTGTTCCTGACCCGCCGCATGACGGTGCTCGATGAGGCCGGCGAGCCGCAATATCTGATCAAGACCCATGAGGACGTCACCGATCGCCGCCAGACGGAGTCACGGATGGCGCACATGGCCTATCATGACGGCCTGACGGATCTGCCGAATCGCGCCGCCTTCCTGCAGGCGCTGGCCCAGATGATCGAGGCCTGCGCCGGCACGGACGAGGAATTCGCGGTGCTGTGCGTCGACCTCGACGGCCTGAAGGAAATCAACGACGTGTTCGGCCATGCAACGGGCGACAAGCTTCTGATCGAGGTTGCGGGCCGCGTCCAGGCCTGCGCCCGGGGCGGTGTGGTGGCCCGGCTCTCCGGCGACGAGTTCGGCCTGATCATCGACGGCAAGCAGCCGGAGGCGGGCAAGGCGCTCGCCGAAAAACTGGCGCAGACGCTGTCGGACGAATTCGTGATCGATGGCAAGTCGGTGCGGACCGGGGTAACGACCGGCATCTCGGTCTTTCCGCATAATGGTTCGGATGCGGCTTCGTTGCTGGCCAATTCCGGCGCGGCGCTGTTCCGCGCCAAGGCGAAGTCGCGCGGCTCGATCAGCATTTTCGAGCCGGAGATGGACCAGCAGATCCGCGATCGCCGCGTGCTGCACCAGGACCTCTCGATGGCGATCAGGAACGGCGAATTGTCGCTGTACTATCAGCCGCAGGCCGCGGCGGGCCCGACGATTGCTACCAGCAAGGTCATCGGGTTCGAGGCGCTGGCGCGCTGGATACATCCGGTGCGCGGCTTCGTTTCGCCCGGAGATTTCATTCCGCTTGCCGAAGAGAGCGGCCTGATCGTCGAAATGGGCGTCTGGATCCTGCGCGAAGCCTGCCGGGAGGCCGCCTCCTGGCCGGTGCCGATGCAGATCGCCGTCAACCTGTCGCCAGCGCAGTTCATGCATGGCGACGTGGTCAGCCTGGTGCATTCGATCCTGCTCGAGACTGGCCTCGCGCCCGACCGGCTCGAGCTCGAAATCACCGAAGGCGTGCTGATCGAGGATTTTGACCGCGGTCTTGCGTTGCTGCGGCGGCTGAAGGCGCTCGGCGTGCGGATCTCGATGGACGATTTCGGTTCCGGCTATTCCTCGCTGAGCTATCTGCAGGCATTCCCGTTCGACAAGATCAAGATCGACCGCGCCTTCGTCATGAATCTCGGGCGCAATCCGCAATCGGCGGCGATCGTTCGCGCCGTCATCGATCTCGGCCACGGCCTCGAAATGTCGATCGTTGCCGAAGGCGTGGAGACCCAGGAACAACTCGGCTTCCTCGCCGACGAAGGCTGCGACGCGGTGCAGGGATATCTGCTCGGCAAGCCGCAGCCGATCGGGCACTACGCCGTGCTGGTCGGCCGCAGTGCCGCCAATGAGATCGAGACTACGCGCAAGCTCGCCAGCGCCTGATTCCAGCGGCGGCATCCACTTTTAGCCATCATGCCCTAGTGTAGTGAAGTCAACTTCTCTCCAGTCACCCATGGCGTATGGCGGACTACGATCTCGCGATCATTGGCGGCGGGTTGAACGGCGTCAGCATCGCGCGCGACGCCGCCGGGCGCGGCTTGCGCGTGATCCTGCTGGAGCAGGGCGATCTCGGCGCGGGCGCCTCGTCGGCCTCGCCGCGGCTGATCCACGGCGATCTGGCGAGCCTCGAGCGCCGGCATTTCTTGCGGGTTCGCAGGGCGCTCGCCGAGCGCGACATCTGGCTCCGGATCGCGCCGCATCTGGTGCGCCCGATGCGCTTTGCTATCCCCGCTCATTCGGATGAGCGCCCGGACTGGCAGTTGCGCTCATGGCTTCTGCTATACGACCGGCTGGCCTCGCGCAGCGGCCTGCCGGCCTCGGCGACTGTCGACGTCACGCATCACCCCATCGGCAATGCGCTGAAGCGGCCGTTCGGCACCGCCTTTGAATATTCCGACTGTGTCGTGGACGATTCCCGGCTGGTGGTGCTCACCGCGGTCGATGCCGCGGTGCGCGGCGCGGTGATTCGTACCGGCGCGCGCTGCACCCGGGCCGAACGGGGCAAGGAATGGCGGCTGGTGACGATCGATCGCGGCTTTCGCCAGGTGATCACGGCAAGGGCGATCGCCAACGCCAGCGGCGCCTGGACGTCGTCCGTCGCCGAGACCGTGTTGCGCGTGCCGCCGCCGAAGGTTGCAGCCGTGCAGATGGACCAGATCGTCGTCCGCCGCCTGTTCGACAGCGACAACATCTATGTCTTTCAGAACAGCGATGGACGGCTGATTTTCGCCAGTCCCTATGAACGCGATTTTACCCTGATCGGCACCGCCAGCCATGCCTTCAAGGGCGATCCTGCCATCGTTGCGATGGCGGCGAACGACGTCGCCTATCTCTGCGATGCGGCGAACCGTTATTTCCGCGAGCGGATCGAGACGGTCGACGTGGTGCGTACGCTGTCCGGAGCCAACATGGTGCGGAACGCGGCCAGCGGCCGCGACGGGGCGATGACGCTCGACCACGAGCGCGCCGAGGCGCCGCTGCTCACGATGTTCGGTGGCGACGTCACCACCTCGCGGCTGCGTGCCGAGCGGGCGGTCTCGAAACTGACGCCGTTCTATCCGATGTCGCCGCGCTGGACCGCGAAGGCGCCGCTGCCCGGCGGTGATTTTGCCTGGGACCGTTTCGACAACGAAGTCGAGGAGTTGCGCGAACGCTGGCGGTTTCTCGGCGACGATCAGGCGAGGCGTCTGGTCGGCGCCTACGGAACAAACGCCAAGGCAATCCTTGGCGACGCCAAGGAGCGCAGCGATCTCGGCCCGGCCTTCGGGCCAGAATTGACGGGTGCTGAAGTGCGCTATCTCATGCAAAAGGAATGGGCGCGCTTTCCTGATGATATCCTGTGGCGGCGCTCGAAGCTCGGCCTCACCATGTCGTCCGCGGACCGCGAGGCCTTGGCAGCATTCATGGCGGCGGCCACGTGAGCAATGAATCGCATATGCATCGCTCCATTATCCCGACTGCAGTCGTCGCCGCGTTCGGCATGCTGTTTGGGATGACCCTTCGCTACCTCCTGGACAGTCCGCTGGAAGCGACCGTGGCGAACTATCTGCGAAGCGGCCTCCACGGTATGGGCGTAGCACTTGCCGGCTGGGCGACCCACCTCTATTTTGCGTCGCGGCGAAGTGACTGGATCAGCAGATGGCCGCTGCTGATGGATCTGGCAGTACGTTCCGCAGCCACGGCCGTTGTCATTGCTTTAGCCGTTCTGAGTCTGGAGCCGCTGCTTTATTGGCATCGAATCGAGGCCTACTGGCTGGTTGAAAAATTTCCCACGATTGCTGCGACTGCGTTTTTCGGGGCCCTGCTCGTTGGAACGATTTTTGAATTGACGCGACTGGTCGGCAGCCGCGTGCTGTTCAACGTAGCGCTCGGGCGATACCGAAACCCGGTGCGGGAAGCGCGCGTGCTGATGTTTCTCGATCTCGCAGGTTCGACCTCGCTCGCCGAGACGATGGGAGAGTTGCGCGTGCAAGGCCTGCTCACCCGGTTCTTCTTCGACATCGATGGTGCGATCGTCGCGCATGGCGGCGAGGTTCACGCCTATGTCGGCGATGAGGTCATCGTGACCTGGCCGCTCGATGACAGGATGTCGGGGGCACGCTGCATCGACTGCTTCTTCGCGATTGCCGACAGCATAGCGGAAAGAGCTGATGCCTACAGGCAGGAGTTCGGCATGGTGCCGAGTTTCCGCGCCGGGCTGCACGCCGGTCACGTGGTCATCAGCGAGTGCGGCGATTCACGCCGCCAACTTGCCTATTTCGGCGATACCGTGAACGTGACGGCGCGACTGCAGGAGCACTGCAAGGAGGTCGGACGGAATTTATTGGTATCTGCCGATCTCCTGCGCCACATGAAACTCAAGCCCGTCTTCACCGCCGAAGCGCTTGGAAAGGTTCGCTTGCGGGGAAGGGCTGCGGCAATCGAGGTGTTTTCCGTCGAGCGACGTACCTGATCGTCGCGACGCTTGATCTCGCCTAGTTTTACTGCGCTTGCCGCGACCAGGCCTCGTCGCGCGCCGAAGGCCGGCGGTCGAGCCGGGCCGTGATGCGACCGGCCGCCTTTTCGCCCTGGCCAGCGCGCAGGTACGCCACGATCAGCGTGTCCTCCCACAATTCGCGCTGGGCGTGGCTGCCGCCGATCCGCGTCAATTCCGCAAGGGCCGGTTCGAGCAGGCGGATCGCGTCCGCATTGTCGCCTTGCGCAAACGCGCGGATTCCGCGGCAGAGGTCGATGGCAGCCTGGCCCGGCAACAGCTTGCCGTCGGCTGCGCGCGCTTCGAGTTGCGCCAAGCGCGCATCCAGCGCGTCGCTGCCGGTCACCGCCGCCGCCAGCGCAAAATGCACGTCGGCAAAATGCGCGCCGGCTTGCGGAAAGTACTTTTCTCCGTAGGCGGCGATATCCCGCCAATGCGCCTCCAGCCCGGTCTGGCCGGCCAGCGCCAGCCGCCACAGCAGCGAGGCGCCGTCGGTAAAAATGTTCAGCGGCGGATACGGCCGGCCCGCCGGCTTGATATGCTGCTCGTAAATCGCGAGCGCACCGTCGAGATCGCCGGCGTCGAGCAATGTCAGCGCGACATGCCAGGCCAGGTGCCCATGCAGAAAGCTCTGGCGGTCATGCGCGGGCATCCATTGCGAAAGGAAGCTGCGGCCGGCCTCCATGTCACCCTGCTCGAACATCGCATGCGAGAGGCCATGCGCGGCATTGGCATTGGCCGATCGGAGCTCCATCGCGCGTTCGGATAAGGCCCGGCCGGTGGAGAGATTTCCCGCCTCGGTGTGCGACCAGCCGAGGTAGCTGACAAACCACCAGTCCTCGCCATAATGCCGTGCGTGGCGTTCGCAGATCGCGAGCTTGGCCGCGTCGTGATCGGGACGGCCCGAGAACGCGTAGAGACCGAACGCGCCGAGCAGGATCGACAGCACCTGCGCGTCGCGCGGATATTCTTCGAGATGCGCTTCGGCGGCGGTCACCGCGACCTTCGGCTTGCTCTCGATCACGGCGGCGATGATCTCGATATGACTTTTTTCGCGCGGGCTGGCGCCGCCGGCCAGTTCACGGGCCTGGGCGGCAAGAGCGCGCGCCTTGCCGCCTTCCATGTTGAGCTGATGCAGCCGGGCACGGCCGATATGCGCCAGCGCAAAGCCGGGATCTTCCGCAATCGCTTTGTCGAACGCATCCTCCGCGCCATGCCAGGCCGACAGCATGCGGTCGACGCCCTCGCGATAATGCGCCGCGGCGCGGTCCGAGGCGGTTGTCAGTGGAAGATCGTACCTGTCCCGGTTCATTGTTCTTGTCCTTGGGCGCGCGATGGCATCGTCACGTCTAGAAATCGAGCTTGTCGCGTATTGCATCGATACCCGCTTTGGCGCAGGCTTCGTCCGCATCGCCGCCGGGAGCTCCGGAGACGCCGACAGCGCCCACCAGCGAACCTGCCGCTTCGATCGTCAGCCCGCCGCCGATGATGACGGCGCCGGGCAGGTTGCGGATTCCGGCCTGCATCGTTCCGGGCTGGCTCATGGTATTGAGTTCGGTCGTGCTGGTGCGAAAGCTGACCGCCGTCCATGCCTTGCCCGAAGCGGTTGAAACAGTATGTGCGCCTGCAAAGCGGTCACGGAGCAGCACTTGCGTGACGCCAAAACGGTCGACGACGGCGACCGTCACCTGAAAGCCGTGATTTCGGCAATCCGCCATTGTGGCGCGCGCCAGATCGAGCGCCAGCTCGGGGCTTAACGACTTGTAGGTGACGAGGGCTTCCTGGGCGGTGGCCGAGCTGGCGAGCAGGGAAGACATCACCATCGCGGCCAGCAGATTCCGAACGTTCATCACATCCCTCCCGATCATTCCTAGCACGCGCGGTGGCCGGCTTTTTGCAAGCTTCAAACCTTACCAGAGACCGGAGCTGCATCCAGAATATTGTGGCTGCTTGTCGCGGCCCGGTTGAGCGGATGGCAATCCGCCGCTAGCGTGCGGCCATGACGCGCAGGCAAATGGCATGAGCAGGCAATCGCCTGAGATCGACATAGCGAAAATCGATACGGCAACGCCCGTGGCGCCGGCCGCGGCGGCCGCCATGCCGCTACTCCGCATCGAAGGGGTGTCCAAGAAATTCGGCAGTTTCCGTGCGGTGGACCGGCTCTCGCTCGACATCAAGGCGGGCGAGTTCTTTGCGCTATTGGGCCCGAGCGGCTGCGGCAAGACCACGCTGCTCAGGATGCTTGCCGGCTTCGAGACCCCGGACGAGGGCCGGATCCTGCTCGGTGGCCGCGATATCGCGCCGGTGCTGCCGCATGAGCGTCCCGTCAACATGATGTTCCAGAACTACGCGTTATTCCCGCATCTCTCGGTCCGGGACAACATCGCGTTCGGCCTGAAGCGGGCCGGGATGGCGCGCGCTGCCATCGATACCCGCGTGGGCGAGATGGTCGCGCTGGTCAAACTCGAGGGCATGGAGAAGCGCAGGCCGGATCAACTCTCCGGCGGCCAGAAGCAGCGCGTGGCGCTGGCGCGCTCGCTGGCGCGGCGGCCCAAGGTTCTGCTGCTTGATGAACCCCTGGCCGCGCTCGACAAGAAGCTGCGTGAAAGCACGCAGCTCGAACTGATGGAACTGCAGCGCCGTCTCGGCATGACCTTCATCGTCGTCACGCACGACCAGGAAGAGGCGATGACGATGGCGAACCGGATCGGCGTGATGGATGCCGGCCGGCTCGAACAGGTCGCCACCCCGCGCGATCTCTACGAAGCGCCCGCCTCGCGCTGGGTTGCCCAGTTCGTCGGCGACGTCAATCTGTTTGACGGTGAGGTCACCTCGCGCGAACAACGTCACCTGACGATTGCGACCGGCGACGGCGGAGCCATTGTGGTCGCCGAGCCAAGTCAGCCCGTCACCGAGACGGCGGTCTCGGTCGCAATCCGACCCGAGAAGGTCAAGCTGTCGCGCCACGGCCCGGCGTCGGACGCGGGCAGTTCGCAAGCGATCAACCGGTTCGAAGGCGTCGTCACCGATGTCAGCTATCTCGGCGGCTCGACGGTCTACAAGCTCAAGCTGGATTCCGGCGCGGTGGTGCGCTCTTCGATGGCCAATGCCGCACGGCTCGATATCGACGTCTTGAGCGCCGGCCAGCGCGTGGTGGCGTGGTTCGCGCCTGACGATTGCGTGGTGCTGGAACGATGAGCGCGCGCCGCATCTTCGCGCAGCCGGCGCGGTATGGCGCCATCGCCCCATATCTGTGGATGGTGCTGTTCTTCCTGGTGCCGTTCGGCTTCGTGCTGAAGATCAGCCTGTCGCAGACCGCGATCGCGCAGCCGCCCTATCTGCCGGTGTTCGATTTCTCCGAAGGCTGGACCGCGATCAAGGCGGCCTTCGCGCAGTTGTCCGCCGACAATTTCAGGCTGCTGATCTCGGACAGCCTCTACATCAGCTCCTATCTGCGCAGCCTCGCCGTTGCCATAACCTCGACATTGATCTTGCTGTTGATCGGCTATCCCATTGCCTATGGCATGGCGCGGCTGCCGCAGCGCTGGCAGGCGATTGCGATGATGCTGGTGATCGTGCCGTTCTGGACCTCGTTCCTGATCCGCATCTATGCCTGGATCAATATTTTGCAGCATGACGGCCTGCTCAATAAAATCCTGCTCGCGCTGCATCTGGTCTCGTCGCCGGTGGTGTGGCTGTCGACCGACACCGCGATGTATCTCGGGATCGTCTATTCCTACCTGCCGTTCATGATCCTGCCGCTCTATGCGACGCTTTCGAAGATGGATCCCTCGCTCCTGGAAGCGGCAGCCGATCTCGGTTCGTCGCCGCGGCAGGCGTTCTGGCTGGTTACATTTCCGCTGTCGTTACCAGGGGTCGGCGCCGGCGCGCTGCTTTGTTTCATCCCGATCGTCGGCGAGTTCGTGATCCCGGATCTTTTGGCCGGCTCCGGCTCGATGATGATTGGCCAGACGCTGTGGCTGGAATTCTTCACAAACAAGGACTGGCCGGTCGCGGCCGCTGCCGCGGTTGCGTTACTGGTGCTGCTGGTACCGCCGCTACTGCTCTACGACCGGCTGCAGCGCCGCACGTTAGAGGGCGGCCGCTGATGGCGCAACGGGTCGGCAGGATATCGCCATTCAACATCACGGCGCTCGCGCTGGGGATGGCGTTTCTGTACCTGCCGATCGTGATTCTCATCATCTATTCGTTCAACGCCTCGCGGCTGGTCACGGTGTGGGGTGGCTGGTCGCTGCGCTGGTACCATGAGTTCTTCAACGATCGCGCCATGCTGGATGCCGCCTGGATGAGCCTGCGGGTTGCCGCGGTATCGGCCACGATTGCAACGCTGCTCGGCACGCTGGCGGCGGTGGGGCTGGTTCGCGGCGAACGCTTCAAGGGGCGGGCGCTGTTTTCCGGCATGCTGTATGCGCCGCTGGTGATGCCCGAGGTGATCTCTGGGCTGTCGCTGCTGCTGCTGTTCGTGGCGCTGAACGCCGAGCGCGGCTTCTGGACGGTAACGATCGCCCACACCACGCTGACGATGTGCTTCGTCACCGTGGTGGTGCAGTCGCGTCTCGCCTCGCTCGACCGCAGCCTCGAGGAAGCCGCGATGGATCTCGGCTGCAACCCGGTGCAGGCGTTTCTTCGCGTGACGCTACCGCTGATTCTGCCTGCAATTGCCGCAGGCTGGATGCTGGCCTTCACGCTCTCGCTCGACGACGTCGTGATCGCGAGCTTCACCACCGGCCCCGGCTCGGCAACGCTGCCGATCCGGATCTATTCCGAAGTGCGGCTTGGGGTGAAGCCGGAGATCAACGCGATCTGCACCATGGTGATTGCGCTGATCGCGGTGCTGATCGTGATCGCTTCGCTCGCCTCGAAGCTGTCGAGCTCGCAAGGCGAGAGCGCGGCGCCGCCATAGGCGCTGGCGCTTCTCGCAACGCCGTAAGCCTCACGACTTCACGGCGCCCGCCGTGAGCCCGCCCACCATGTAGCGCTTGAACGCGTAGTAAATCGCGGCCGGCGGCAGCGCGTAGATGAAGCCGGTGGTCATCAAGAGTTCCCAGGGCGAATCGTCGGCGGCAAGGAAGTTGCCGAGTGCCACGGGGAGCGTGATCTCAGTATCCTTCGACAGCAGCAGGAATGCGTAGAGATATTCGTTCCAGGCGAGCAGGATCGCGTAGGTGCCGATCGCTACCAGCGAGGGCATCATCAGTGGCACATAGACCAGGCGGAACAATTGCAGCGTGGTGGCGCCGTCCATGGTGGCGGCTTCATCCAGTTCGACCGGCAGCTTGTCGGACGCCTGCTTCAAGACCCAGATCGCGTAAGGGGAGGCAATCGTCACCATCGCGAGAATCAACGACCAGTGATTGTTCAGGAGGCCGTAATTGCCCATGGTGCGGTACATCGGCACGGCGAGGAACGCCGCCGGGATAAAGTAGGTGAACAGCGCCAGATTCATCACCCAGCGCCCGCCGGGGACGCGCAGCCGCGAGATCGAGAAGGCCGCGGCGGTCGCGATCAACAGCGTCAGCGCGCCGGCGGAAAGCGCGATCACCACCGAATTCCAGAACTGGATCCAGAAGTCGCGCAGGAAGTAGTGCTGCTGATGGAACACGATGCTGAAATTGTTCAGCGTCGGATGATCAGGCCACAGCTTTCCGGAAAATGCATCCTCCTTCGGCGAGATCGCGAACAGGAACATGTGATAGATCGGCACCATGGTCCAGATGAACACGGGAATGCCGATCAACAGCAGTTTTGCTTCGGTGCCGACTTCGCGGAGTGTGGGCAGCTTCATCGCGACAACCGTTTCATCATGAAATAGACCAGCGGCAGCACGAACGGCAGCGCGCAGACAATGGAAGCCATCGCGAGCGAGAGCTGGTCGAGCCGGAGATAGCGTATACCAAGCGTGGCCAGCACATGGGTGAGGTCGGCGGGGCCGCCGCCGGTCAACAGATAGACGCTGTTGAAATCGCCGAGCGTCCAGATCATCGAGAGAAGCGTGCAGGTGATGTAGAGCGTCTGCATCGACGGCCAGGTGATATAGCGGAATTTCTGTGACCAGCTCGCGCCGTCGACCTCGGCGGCTTCATAGAGATCGTGCGAGATCGCCAGCCGCCCGGTCATCAGGATCAGCGTCCAGAACGGCAGCGATTTCCAGATGTGCACGCCGATCGCCATGCCAAGCGCGACGCTCGGATCGTTCAGCCAGTTCGGGCCGTCCTCGGCGGTGAACTTGAAGATCAACTGGTTGATCACGCCCCATTCCGGATTGAGCATGAAGCGCACGGAGAGAATGGTCGGGATCGACGGCACCGCCCAGGGCAGGATGAACAGCACCGACAGCCATTTGATCCAGGTGCGCTGCTGCGCGAAGAAGCCAGACAAAAACAGCGCGATCAGCATTTTGACGTTGATGCCGATCAAAAGGAAGATCAGCGTATTGACGGCGGCGCGCGCGAAGATCGGATCGTGCCAGAGCGCGACATAGCTCGCCGGATGCCGTGCCAGCCATAGGCCGTAGCCCACGGGGTAGACCACGAAGGCCAGGAACACCAGCAGATAGGGTGCGAGCAGCACGATGCCCCAGACCTGCGGCGTCGTCAGCCGGGCCGACAGCGGCGGGCTTGGTATTGCGTGATCGCCCGAAAGCGTGATTGCCATAGATTTACTCTCAGAACGATATGCTGGCCGCGACTACGCCGTCGTCCCTGCGAACGCAGGGACCCATAATCACAGGCGGTTGCTGTTGCGCAAGGTCGTCGACCGGCATTTTTCAAAACGGCCGCCGCGGGGTATGGCTCCCTGCTCTGTGCGCAACCGCGCACCAGGCAGGGACGACGCACATACTTTCGCGGCGGCCGGCATCTTTTACGTCTAGCCCGCGACCTGCTTGATGCGGGCGATCAGTTCGTCGACGGCCTTGTCGACCGGCACCTTTTCGCTCACCACGCGGTTCATCGCCTTGGCCCAGACGTTCTCGTTGTTCAAAATCGTGAACTTCCAGTTCTTGGTGAAGTCGAACGGCGTGGTGCCGCCGGTGAACTGATTGTACACCGCCTTGCGATGGCGGTCAGCCTGCCAGAACGGGCTCTGCTGGCTGGCCGTCGTCACCGGGAACCAGCGGCCGAGCGCGCCTTCGATATAGGGCCGGACGTTCTCTTCCTGCAGCAGGAACTTGATGAACTCCTTGCCCTCCGCCTTGTTCTTGGCGACCGTGAACATCAGCCCGGTCTTGACGTCAGAGCGGTACTTGATCGGCGTGCCGTCCGGCTTATTGGGGAAGGAGGCGGTGATGATGGTCTCGTCGTAGTTTTTCTTGCCGAGCGCCCGCTGTTCCGGCGTCAGCGCCGGGTTGTTGGCGTCGTCAAGCCATTTCGCGGCGATCGAGATCGTGAAATTATGTGTCATCACGATCGTCTTGTTGTGAAAGGCGACGTTGTTGTCCGGATCCTTCCAGGTGGTGGAGGACGGCGGCGTGCAGCCCTTGATATAGGTGTCGGTGTAATCCTTCATCGCCTTCATCAGGTTTTCCCGCACCTTGGGATCGTCGACCAGGAGCTTGCCGTCGTCATCGACCAGCTTGACGTTGTAGGCGTCCATGAAGGTGTAGAACGACTGGAACGAGTCGGTGGATTCCACGCCCATCGGCTGGCCGACGGCATAGACGCGCTGGCCGGTGGCCTTGCGGATCGCCGGCTGCACCTTGTTGCACCAGAACGACCAGTAATCTTCCCACTTGGTCGGGATGTCGCTCTGCTTGAAGCCGGCCTGCTCCAGCATGTCCTGCCAGATCTGCACGTGCATGCTCTGCTGCTTCAGCGGGAAGCCGTAATAGGCCTTCTTCTTGGCGACGTCGTTATAGAGCAGCGCGGTTTCCAGCGTGTTCGGCGCGAACGCCGATTTCATCGGCATCAGGATGTCGCCGAGGTCCTCGAGCTTGCCCTCGAACGCCCATTTGCCCTGCGCCTGCACGTCATAGCTGTCGGAATAGGCGACGTCGGGCACTGTGCCCGAATCCAGCGCCGCCACCGTCTTCGGGATCATGTCCTGAATGGCGTATTGCGACAGTTCGACCTTGATGCCGGTCTTGGCCTCGAATTTCTTGATCGCCTCTAAGAGCGCATCGTCCTCGGATTTGTAAAAACCCTTGCCGAACCAGACCGTGATGGTCTTCTGCTGGGCGAGCGCGGGCGCCGTGGCGTAAAACAGCCCGACGGCTGCGACCGCGAGTGAAACTGATCTCCTGGATATCACGTTGTTCTCCCTGAAAACGCCGGCTTGTTAACCGGTTGGATAAAACACTAGCCCATGCGCGCGGCGTGATCCAGATGGGTCGGGGCAAACTTCTGTAGGGGGATATGTGGGGCGCAAATACGGCAAAGCGTTCGCGTATGCCCGGGCGTTTTGGTTCTACCATTTTGGTTCGATCATTTTTGCGTCCTCAGATACCGGAAGAGCATGGCTGACCGACGGTTTGGCTCAGCGCCACTCGGCATCGAGACGCTGGGTGGGTGCAGCGGCGAGTAGCCCGCATGAGCGCAGCGACGGGGGCAGTTAAAGCCCTGCAGATCGCTTCGCTCATCCGGAGTATGCCTGCTTTATCCTTAACGATTGCCGATGCGTCTAGAAAAACCCGATCTGCGGTTTCGCGATCATCAACCACAATATCACGGCGACCGCAGTGAACGCCGGAATGCCAAACGCAAACCACAGCCAGAATATCCGGTGATATTCTTTGGGCAGCGGCTTGCCTTCAGCCGCTGCGACGGCAGCGAAATCGCGCAGGCGCATTTGCATAAAGACGACCGGCAGCCACAGCGCGCCGGTGATGACGTACAGCACGATCGACCAGACGACCCATCCGTCCCAGAACGAATAGCCGACGTTTAGCACAAGCAACGTGCCGGTGATGGGCTGCACGACGACGGCGGTCGCGGTGAAGATGAAGTCGGCAATCACGACGATGCGGGCTACACCTGCGATCACGGCCGGCTTGCCGCCGAGGTGGGCCGCCAGCATGAAGAAAGCGATGCCCGCGCCCGTGCCGAGCAGCACGGCGGCGCCGACAACATGGAGATATTTGAGGACGAAATACAGCACTACCGGTCCTCGAGCACGGCTAGCGCTGCGAAATGCAGCACGATGATCGGCCAGATCTTCAGCATCGGCCCCAAAGGATCGGCCCAGAGCCGCGGCACCAGGATGGTGCCGATGATCGCATAAGTGAAGGAGATCACGATGGCCGCATAGAGGCCGTAGCGGCTGGTCGGCCTGTAGGCGATCGCAATTCCAATCACCAGATCGGCCAAGGCGCCAGCGATGACCGTAAGCGCGGCAGCCGTGCCTTCCACGCCGCCTTCGCCCATCAGGCCCATGCCATAACCCCAGCCCGGCCCCAGCGAGATAAAACCGGTCGAGATCCAGAACAGGGATAGGACGACAAAAATCGCGGGCTTGACGAGGTACATGCCGGCAAACCAGCGTTCCTGCACGGAAGCCTGCTCAGCGGCGAAGAATTCCGGAAGGCTTTTGGGATGGAGCCCGAGCCGCTGCATATCTTCGAGATTGCCGACGGCGCCGCGCCCGATCTCCCGTTCGGCGGTGCTGCGTACAGGAGGCCGCCAGCCGAGATACGAAACCAGGTCGCCGAGCTTGTACATGAGGCTTGAAGTGAACTGCGGCAGGTGAATCTCCCGCGCCGGCGGCCAACGGCACCAGCGGCGGATCAGCGCAACGACCTCGCCGAACGAGTAGCGCTGCGGGCCGACCAGTTCGACGACCTGCCGTGCGGGCGCGGCGGGATCAAGAAAATGCTCCACGGCCCGCACCACGTCCTCAAGCAGCACGATCTGGAGCTGCCCGGTGTTCGGCATCACCGGAATGGCGGGCAGCGCGGCCAGGCCTCGCATCAATGCGCTGGCGCCGTAGGCGGCGCGGCCGATTACCACGGACGGCCGCAAGATGACCCAATCGAGATCGCGCTCCATCAAGGCTTTGTCGCCGGCCAATTTCGATCGGGAAAAATCGCTCGGGGTTTCGCGGTCAACCCCGATGGCGGAAAAATGGATGACGCGACGGATCTGGAGCTGCTCGCAAGCGGCAAAGAGATTTGCAATGCCGTGATGATGCACCATCGAGGTGGACTCGCCTGGGCTGTCCTGCAGCACCCCTGCGCAATTCACGACCGCCTCGACGCCATCGAGATGCGGCACCCAGTAGGAGGGCGATGTCGCTTTGGAGATATCGACCCTGTGAGCTCCTGGGCCGGAATGGCCGCTTCTGCTCATCGAAACGACGACATGACCACGCGCGAACAGGTGAGCCACGATTGCCGATCCGATCAGTCCGGTCCCTCCTACAACGGCAATTTTCATGACTGGCTCCTCGTTGAGAAGTCACGCCTGCTTCCGAGAACGTACGCTCAGAACGAATTCCGCCAGAAGTGGGAAGCGCTTCAAACAACGTGGCCGACAAGAGCCCGCGACGTTCGCTTCCGTCTACAGGGTATCGGGCGTGCGGACGGGCGATGACTTGTCCTCATTTCGCAACTCTTGCTCCGCAAGCCGCCAGAATTCCTCCTCTTTGCCTTCCGGTCTGCCATTGCGCTCCCAGATCTCATAGGCACGGTTCTTGATTTCCTGTTCGGTCGGCTCGGTCATTTCAGGTCTCCTCCGTCAATCTCTGTACGGTAGCCGTGTCATCGCCGCTCTCGGCGGCTGAATGTCGCGTCGGAGCTTGCGGCTGTCGCGAGGCTGCGATTCCTCCTCCTCCTCGCGCGTAGAGGCGGGACATCGCGCCTGCAGCCAGCACCGCGTGACGGCTTTCCTTCATTCAGGGATAAGCACGCAGCGAAGAGCAATGTTCCTGGATCAAACCAGGCTAAGGTCGGTTTTGGACTGAAGGTGACGCGTTGATTTGGGCTGTGGCAGCGCTCCGGTTTCCCATTGTCCCGGCCAGGGACCGGGCAGCCTCCTCAAAACGAATTCGCCAGCTCGATCTCCGCCTTCAGCGCCGCGATTCGCCGCTCGGCTTCCCGTGCCGTCAGGTTCTTCTCGAACAGTTTTGGCTGATAGGCCTCGGCGCTGAGCGTGCGGAGCGTCGCCAATTGGCGCGGCGTCATCGGCGCGTCCACCTGGTCCGGGAGACGGGACATCTGAAACCCCAAAAGAATCTTTGATTCGATCCGAACTCTTAACTTGAAATTTGTTCTTTATTTGTTCTTATAGGGTTCTACTGCAGCGAGGTGGCCCATGGACAACAAATTGAATGAAATTCGTAGAAAAATCAAGTTCTTACGGTCGGAGATGCTGAGCGCGGAGGATAACATCCGCAAACAGGTCAACCGGGACGAGGACTGTTCGGAAGCCGCAATGCGTCTGATGGCCATGCGGGCCACCATGGTCGGCCTCATCGGCGAGCGGAACACGCTCGGCGGCGAAGAGCGGCTGCTCAATGTCGATGAGCGGCTGAAGCTGGATGTCCGTGCGGTCGGCAGGAAGCCTGCGATCGGGGCGCCCGGCCGCCGTGAGCGATGATCCAATTGAGGCGCTGCGCCGGCGGATTGCCGAACTGGACCAGCTTGCTCGTCAGCTCAATCAATCCGGCCTGGATAACGCGCGGGCGCAGCTCCTGCTCGCGCGCAAGCGGGCGGAGCTGGAAGACTTCATCAACAGAGGCCGGCAATGTCAGGACCGCTCAGATGGTATGATCCCAGCGCAGATAACCCGCCGTGGCTAAAAGCCCTGGCGGAGGTTCGGATCAGGGCGACGCGGGAAGGATGGTGCCACGCCCACGTCCAGGCGATCGTTGTCGCGATCGATCAGTATGCCGAGGCGGCGCTTGGCAATCGGGATTACTTTCTGAACAGGCCGCACAGCATAGGTGATCGCCGCAATGACAACATTCCATGAAGGCGGCGGCCAAGCAGCAGACGCTTGCTTGCGATTCTACTCAATGGAATTGAACGTAATAATTTAGAGGATCTTGCATGCTTGAGCGATGCGGCTACAGAGCGGCGCTTTACCTTTTAGCTTTGATCGCCGCCGTGAATTGCAGCCTTTTCATCTATTCGCAGTGGTATCTGCCGCGCCTTAGTGATGGCCTTGCGATTCACGCGGTGGCGGCGCTGGTCATCTTGCTGGGCCTCTGGCTGTTCAGCAAAATTGCGCGATATGCAGGTGCGGCATTTTATTTTCTTGCTGCGGGATCTACCGCCTTTGCATTTTGGGGCTTTGCTGGCCCGGTGCATGCCGGCGTCATCTGGGGCGCGACAATAGGAGTTCTGAGTCTGGCTGCCGCATGGATCCTCATTTTCTCAAAACCATTCGCAAGAGAATTTGCGGCCGAGCGCGAAAAGCGACCTGCGTATAAGAAGTATCTCCTTCACGCATTCACGTTGGTGGTCGTCGTTGCGGCGGGAACTGCCGCATTGATCGATGTCGTCACTTTGTTTTCCAGCTGGCAAGGCCGGTAGGGCGGATGAGCCGAGGCGTGATGCGCCAATTCGTGTCGGATTACGCCGACGATTCCGACCTTGCTTAGTTCGCCTTCGCCCCGTCCGCAGTTTCCGGTGCCGCCGGTTGCCGTCCACCACCGGTGAACCGCTCGATCACCGAGCGCACCGCATCGCGCGTCTTGCGATCCTTCACCGCATCGAGCAAGGGCGCTGCGCCAGGCGACCGGCGGATCAGGCTTTCCGGATCGGGAAATACCAGCGGATCATCCCACGGGCCCTGCACGACGAAGGGTAGCTCAAAGCCCTTGTCGCCGCCAGCCGCCCCTGAGGTCAGGCTGGCGACACCCTTGAGGTCGTATTCGCGTGAAGGCACCGAGGCGGTGCCGGTCAGCGTCAGGCGCGTCGTCGGGCCGTCGACGCGGATGTCCTCGACGGTGGCGATGCCATCGTTGAAGCGCACCGAAACGTTGAGATTGTCGTAGGGCGTCGTGCCCGAGCGGAAATTGCCGCCGCCGGACAATGGCCGGCGCTCCAACCGCTTCAGGAGCTGCTCGACATTGAAGCCAGCGATCGCGCCGTCATGGCCGGTGAGCGTGGCGGTGCCGTCGAGCGAGGAGGCGAGGCCGAACGGGCTCGAACCGGATGCCATCAGCGAGACGCCGAGATTGCCGCGGCCGGAGAGCTTGGTGATGCCGAACAATTCGCTGGCGCAGGCCTGCAGGTCGACGTCGGTGAACTGGAATTGCGCCTTGACGTCGGCGATCGCATCCGAACGCGCAATGCCAAACGAGCCTTTGGCGATACCGCCATACATCTGGGCTTCCCCGACCGAAAGCGCCAGCGCGCCGCCGCGCAAATTGGCGCCGAACGCGGTGCGGCCGAGTCGCGTGGGGCCGACCGTCACCCGCGCCGCCGACAGGCGCATGTCGAGGTCGGTCGCGGAGAGCGAGCTCAGGTCGAACAACTGCCGGTTCCAGTCGCGCGCGCCGCTGGCGAGCAGGCGGACGGTCGAGATATAGGGGGTGAAATCCAGGTTGCCTGCGGCCAGCGTCGCCTGCAGCGTCTGGCGGCCGTTATTGGCGACCGTCATCACGCCTTCGGCGACATTGCCATCGAGTTCGACATTCACATTCGTCAGCGCAATTGAGGCGCCGACGACATTGGCGCGGGCCCTTAGCGCGAAGCGGCCGAACCCGCCGCTGCCAGGCACCGGCTGTCCCATCCAGCGCAATGCGTTGCGTAACGATACGCTGTCGACGGTCACCGTGCCTTCCATCATCAGGCTGGTGCGGTTGGCGACCGAACCGTCGAAGGCGAGCTTCAGCGGCGCACTGACGAGCCGCGCCTTCAACCCCGAGCGATCGCCTGAGAGCATCGCGACGAAGTCGCTGGCCGAGATCGAGCCGTCGACGCGTTCGCCGCGCCAGTCGAATTGTCCGGTCGCTGCGAACGAGCGCGAGATCGACGGCCAGGCCAGCGACAGATCGATGTCGCCGAGCTGTTCCTTGACGCCGTTGGCAGCGTCCTCGTATTTCAGCACGCCGTCCTGAATCCTGATTTCCGAGAACGACACCTGGTTTTCGGCGCCGGGCTTCATCGTGCGCGCGATCCGTTCGACGAACGGCGTCCAGTTGCTCTCGCCGCCGGCCTCCCTGACGACGCGGATATGCGGCCGCAACATCATGACGTCCGCGATTTCGAAGCGGCGCAGCAGCAACGGCAACAGACGCAGGTTCGCCGTCAGCACATCGACCTGCAGCGCGGGGTCGGTGGTTCCGCCGCCCTTCAGCCCGACATTATGAAAGGAGACGTAGCTGCCCGGAAACACCGAAACGTCGATCGCGCCGGCGACGACCAGATCGAGCCCGGTGACCGCACGGATCTGCGCCTCGACAGCCTGCCGCAGCGCGTCGCGGTTGATGAACCAGGAGGTTCCGATCAGGGCGAGCACGGCCACGCCGAACAGCGCCGCAATGGGCATCCCGAGGCACTTAATTCCCTGGGCCATCGTCAATGACATATCCGGATCTGGCTAAACCGAACTCGGGTTGATGCTTTAAAATCTATGCTGATCGGGCCGGGCGGTGCGCTGGTAAGCCCGTGCCAACCCGCGCAACTTGAAGGGTTTTCTTGACGCTTTCAAGGCCGACGTAGCTGGTTCCGGTGTGAGATTACAGTCAATGCGGGTCGGTTGCCGGCCTTCCGCCGTCCCGGTACCAGAGATCCCGGATGCTGGCCGAGAATTTCATGACGCGCTTGGGGAAACTGGTGGCCGCCCACATCCTCATCACCGTCATCTTGAACATTACCCCGCTCTACCTCCGGCTTGCCTCGGTAGTCATTCCGCTGCCGTTCGGCTTCCTGATCCATGCGCATTTGAAAGTCGGGTGGCGCGGTGCCATTGCATCCTCGGCTTCCTGATTGTCGATGTGCTGCCGAAAACGGTGACACAGGGCGGTGGCAAGCCCAACCCGCTCGCCTACAAGGCCGCGGGCCTGCTCGTCGGTCGGCATGTCGGCGCGGAGCACCTGCGCCGCCGCGCGCGCATCATCCAGGATCTGATGACGGCGGCCGGTCCCATGGTGGGTAACGTGGGGACCGGTTTGAAGGGCGTTATTGGCGGCTGAGCGCATTGACGCACCGCGAAAAATTCGCCTAATAATCCCGACAATGCCAGCCTTCGGCCGTTCCCTCCATCAGGTCAACTATCCATGAACAAGGTTTACCCCGACGCCAAATCGGCACTCGACGGCGTTCTCAAGGACGGCATGATGATCATGTCCGGCGGTTTTGGTCTATGCGGTATTGCCGAGACCTTGTCGGACGCGATCCGCGATTCCGGCGTCAAGAATCTGACCGTGGTCTCCAACAATGCCGGCGTCGACGGCATCGGGCTGAGCCGGCTCCTGGAAACCCGGCAGATCAAAAAGATGATCTCGTCCTATGTCGGCGAGAACAAGCTGTTCGCGCAGCAATACCTCGCGGGCGAATTGGAGCTCGAATTCAATCCGCAGGGCACGCTGGCCGAGCGCATCCGCGCCGGCGGCGCCGGCATTCCGGCCTTCTACACCAAGACCGGCGTCGGCACGCTGATTGCCGAAGGCAAGGAAGTGAAGGAATTCGACGGCGAGAAATACATCATGGAGCGCGGCCTGTTCGCCGATCTCGCCATCGTTCACGCCTGGAAAGGCGACACCGCCGGTAACCTGATCTACCGCAAGACCGCGCGCAATTTTAATCCGATGATGGCGACCGCCGCCAAGATCACGGTGGCCGAGGTCGAGCATCTGGTTCCGGCCGGCGAACTCAATCCCGACCACATCCATACGCCCGGCATTTTCGTCAAACGCATCATCGAAGTCGGGACGGATAAGAAGCGCATCGAGTTCCGCAACACCCGCCCGCGCCCGTCGAGCGCGTCGGCGGCGGCAACGGGAGTAGAAATCTGATGGCCTGGACCCGCGAACAGATGGCTGCGCGCGCCGCAAAGGAACTGCGCGACGGCTATTACGTCAATCTCGGCATCGGCATCCCGACGCTGGTCTCGAACTACATCCCCGAGGGTATCGACGTCAGCCTGCAGAGCGAGAACGGCATGCTCGGCATGGGCCCGTTTCCCTACGAGGACGAGGTCGATGCCGACCTCATCAATGCCGGCAAGCAGACGGTCAGCGAATTGCCGTCGACCAGCTATTTCTCCTCGGCGGACTCATTCGGCATGGTACGCGGCGGGCACATTGATCTGTCGATCCTCGGCGCGATGCAGGTGGCGCAGAACGGCGATCTCGCCAACTGGATGATCCCGGGCAAGATGGTGAAGGGCATGGGCGGCGCGATGGACCTCGTCGCCGGCGTCAAGCGCGTCGTCGTCGTGATGGAGCATTCCGCCAAGGACGGCCCGAAGCTGTTGAAGAAGTGCACGCTGCCGCTGACCGGCGAAAAGGTCGTCGACATGGTGGTGACCGATCTCGCGGTCTTCACCATCGACAAGCACGGCAAGGACGGCATGGCGCTGATTGAACTCGCCGACGGCGTCACGCTGGACGAGGTGAAGGCCAAGACCGAAGCCGAGTTCCGCGTCGCGCTGAAGAACGCATAACGATGGCGGTCGCGGCCGTGGCACCGGTGATTCGCCAAGGACGCGCTGACGACGCCGATTTCATCGCCCGCATCATCCTGCTGGCGCAGCGCGGTCCGAGACCGTTCGGCTGGTTCGACTTCGCGCTCGCGCAAGCCGAGCCGCAGGTGCTTGATTTCATCGGCAAGCTGGCAGTAGCGAAGCCGCGGTCCTGGTATCACGTCTCGCAATTCCTGATCGCCGAGGTTGACGGCAAGCCGGCGGCCGCGCTCTGCGCCATGCCTTCGCGCGAGACACGCGACACCATGCGATCTGCGATCGAGGAGGTAGCGCTCGCTGCCGGCGTGAGCGGCGCCGATATCTTCGCGCGCGGCGCCTATGCGCGTCCCTGTTGGGTACAGGGCGGCGCACAGGATTGGCTGATCGAGCACGTGGCATCGCAGCCATCTGCGCGTGGCCGCGGGCTGGTCCAGGCGCTGATCGCGCGGGCTCTGTCGGCGGGCAGGGCTGCCGGCTTTGCGCGCGCCTCTATCACCTTTGTCATCGGCAATGACGCGGCTGAACGATGTTACGCGAAGGCGGGTTTTGCGTTCGCTGAAGAAAAACGCGATCCCGAATTCGAAAGGCTGACCGGTTCGCCGGGCTTTCGCTGTTTCGCGCGGGCGATCTAGAACGCGTGAGACTTACCGCCGTTGTTGTCGTCCCCGCGAACGCAGGGACCCATACTCCGCGGCCTCTCGTTTTGGCGCCGGGGCCAGTTGCCTTCGTAACGATAACGGCCGGTGGCTATGGGTTCCTGCGTTCGCAGGGACGAGGTGTGCCCGACCTACGCCGGCCTGCTTGGCATATCCGAAAACCGTGTCAGCCACGCCACCGGGCCAATGCTGGCGGCGACGATCAGAAGCGCTGCGAGCGCGCCTTCCTCGAAACTGCCACGGCTGGCGTACTGGTAGATCGAGGTCGCCAGCGTTTCGACATTGAGCGGCCGCAATAGCAGCGTTGCCGGCAATTCTTTCAGGCAGTCTACAAACACGACGATGACCGCGCCGAGCATGGCGGGACGCAAGAGCGGCAGATGGACCAGCCGCATCGTTGTGGTCTGGCCGGCGCCGACGGCGCGCGCACTGTCGTCGTAATCGCGCGGGATCCGCTCAAACCCCGCCTTGATGAATCCGGTCGGCACCGCCAGAAACCGGATCACATAGGCGATCACCACGGCAGCACCCGAGCCGATTACGATCAGTCCCGGCAGCGATCGTCCGAGCCATCCGGCGAGCGCGTTCAGCGCATTGTCGATCGCGAGCACCGGCGCGAGCAGGCCGAGCGCCAGCACCAGCCCCGGCAGGGCGTAGCCGGTCTGCGCCATGTTCATTGCGACGAAGCGCAGCGTACTCGGCCGCCAGCGCCAGGCCAAAATGGTCGCAAAGCCGAGCAGCAGCGCGGTCAGCGTGGCCAGGCTTGCGAAGGCTACCGAGTTGAAGGCGTCGCGCCACAGCGCTACGTCGAAATTGGCGAAAAGCCCGCGCTTGAAGCTCTGCTGTGCGAGACACAAGAGCGGCACGAGAAATCCCAGCACGACGGGCAGCAAACAGGCCGCGAATGCACATCCGCCCTTGATGCCGGTGAGGGTGGTCCGCGGCGTGAGCCGCGGGCTTTCGGCGGAAAACTCCGTCGTGACGTTGCGCCGTCCGTAACGCTCGATTGCGATCAGGCCGGCCACGATCGCCAGCATGAAGCAGGACAACTGCGCGGCACCGGCAAGGCTGCCCCGGTTGAGCCAGGTCGTGAACACCGATACCGTGAGGGTACGGACACCCAGGTATTCGCTGGCGCCGATGTCGTTCAGCGTTTCCAGCGACACCAGCGCGACGCCAACCGCCAGCGCGGGACGTGCCATCGGCAGCGAGATGCGCCAGAAGACGGTCCAGCGGCCGGCGCCGAGCGTCTTGGCGGCTTCGGCGAACTCCGCGCTCTGGAACTGAAACATCGTGCGCGCCGACAGATAGACGTAAGGGTAGAGCACCAGCGCGATGACGACGATCGCGCCGGGCATCGAGCGCAAATTCGGAAGCACGTGCACCGCGTCCTGCAGCGGAAGCCAGAGCGCGAGCGTCTTGTGGACCAGGCCCAGCGGCTCGAACAGGTCGACATAGACGTAAGCTGCGAGGTAGGTCGGAATCGAAAGCGGCAGCGGCAGCAGCCATAGCAGCATTTTCCGGCCGCGGAATTCATGCAGCGAAACCGTCCACGCCGCACCAGTGCCGATCGCAAGCGACAAGACGGCGACGCCGCCGAGCAGAAGCGCCGTGTCGAGAATGGTAGCCGGCAGCACGTAGTCGATCAGATGCCGCCAGACGTCAGGCGCCGGCTGCAACGCGAGCGCAATGATGGAGATGACGGGGGCTGCGACAAGAATGGCAGTCGCAACCGCAATCGCTGCCGCGATGCGGCCGGAGCGCGTGGCGCGATTCACGTCCGCACACGTCGGCGAAATGAGCCGAGACCTATCCGCTTGTCGAGGTAGGCTCCCTCCCCCCTTGCGGGGGAGGGCTGGGGAGAGGGGTGGCGGCACCGGCAGTGCTTGTGGCTTACCCCTCTCTCTAACCCTCCCGCGCAAGGGGGGAGGGAATGCAGTTGTATGCGCCGCGCGATCACAGCTCTATTTCGTCGAAGAATACGGCGCCGTTCAATTATCGAACCCGACCTTGTCCACCAGGGTCGAGGCCGCCTTGCGGTTGCCGGCGATCTTGGCGATCGGCAGCGGGTCGGCGACGAGCTTGCCGTAGCCCGCAATCGTCGGGTTGACGGCGACGCCGGCGCGAACCGGATATTCGTAGTTGGAATCGGCGTAGATCTGCTGCGCCTTCTCACCGGCGAGCCATTCGATCAGCTTAACGCCATTGGCCTTGTTCGGCGCATGCTTTGCCAGCAGCACACCCGAGAGATTGACATGGGTGCCGCCGCCCTCGAACGTCGGCAGGATCACCTTGGTGGCTTCCGCCCACGGCTTCTTCTCGGGATCGTTGTTCATCATCAGCGCCCAGTAATAGGTGTTGCCGATGCCGATGTCGCACTTGCCGGCGGCTACGTCGCGCGCCGCCTCGCGGTCGCCGCCGGACGGCTTCTGCGCCAGATTGGCCTTTACGCCGCGCAGCCATTCCTCGGCCTTGGCCTCGCCGTACTTGGCGGTATACGCCGCGAACAGCCCGTTATTGTAGATGTGCTGGCCGGAGCGGATGCAGATCTTGCCCTTCCACTTGGGATCGGCGAGCTCTTCATAGGTGATCTTGTCCTGCTTGACGCGGTCCTTCGAGGCGTAGATCACGCGCGCGCGCATCGAAATGCCGGCCCAGTGTCCATCGGGATCGCGATATTGCGGCGGCACGATCTCGTCTATCACCACCGATTTGATCGGCTGGGTGACGCCGGCCTGCACGGCCTCGTCAATGCGGCCGATGTCGACCGTCAAGAGCACGTCGGCGGGGCTGTTGGCGCCTTCCGCCTTCATGCGCTGCTCGAGACCAGAGCTCGCCGAGACGACATTGACCTTGATGCCGGTGTCCTTGCTGAACGCATCGAACAGCGGCTGGATCAGCTTGGTTTCGCGGTAGGTGTAGACATTGACCTCGCCGTCGGCGGACGCCGTCGAGGCTCCGAACGCGGTAAAACAAAGCAAAGCTACGGTTGCGGAGGTAGCGCGAATATTCATCATGGAAGCTGCCCGACAAAGCTGGTGAAGATGCCGGTTTCAGTAGCGCAGTGGCTGCCGTGCCGTCAGCGACGCTATGTCGCGAATGCCTCGATTTAGAGCGATTCCAGCATCCTGACTTAGAGTGATTCCAGAATGCGCAAACTGCGATACCGGCTCGCGCTTGGCCGCGGCCCGATCTATCGGCGCTCAATGGGGCGATCGAAATTGACGGCGGCTGTGTTGCCGCCGCTGATGATGACGGCAATGCGTTCGCCGGCGGCGGGCTTGTAGGCCCCCGACAGGATCGCGGAAAATGCTGCTGCGCCGCCCGGTTCTGCAACAATGCGCAAGGCGCGCCAAAGCGTCGCCTGTGCGTCGGCGATGGCGGCGTCGGAAACCAGTACGGTCTGTCGCGCGTATTTCTGTACGATCGGGAATACCTTTTCGCCGACGCGCCGCGGCGCCAGCGAATCTGCAGCCAGCCCGCCGGCCTCCGCATCGATCGGATGGCCGGCTTCAAAGGCCCTGGTCAACGTGGGCGATGCGAGTGGCTCGACGCCAACCACCTTGACGCGGCCGGCATACCAGGCCGCAATCCCGGCGATCAGCCCGCCGCCGCCCACCGACACGAGCAGAGTGTCGATATCCGCTGCCTGCTCCGAGAGCTCAAGGCCGACCGTTCCCTGTCCCGTGATGGTTTCCTTCTGGTCGAAGGCCGGCACTGGCAGTGCGCCGGTTTGTTGCGCCCATATCTCGCTGGCCGCAAGCGCGTCGGCATAGCGATCGCCCTCGATCGCGAGATCGGCGCCATAGTCGCGGATACGTTGCACCTTCGCCGGCGAAGAGACGCTCGGAACGAAAATCTTGGCCCATTTTCCTAGCCTCATCGCGGCATAGGCGACTGCCGCGCCATGGTTGCCGCCCGACGCCGCGACGACACCGGCCTGCGGTACATCGCGGGTCAATAGATTGGCAAAAGCGCCGCGCGCCTTGAACGAGCCGGAGTGCTGAAGCAGCTCCAGCTTGAGCGTCAGAGTATGATCGGGAAGCCCAAATTCGGCGCCATCGACCTCGACGACCGGCGTCCGCCGGATAAAGGGCCGAATGAGCCGCTCGCATTGCGCGATCGTTTCCGGGGTTACGGCATCTACCGGCGCATCCATTGCAAGGCACTCCCGCGACGCATTGACATAGATTAGCCATTTAGCTAATTAGCAATATGCCCTTTCTGGAAGACGACGTCGAGTCAGCTTTTCGCGCGCTCGCCAGCGATCGGCGGCTCTTGATCCTGGAGTGGCTGAAACGCCCCCGGGCACATTTTCCCGAGCAGGTCGATGGCGATCTCGTCAAGGACGGGGTCTGCGGGGTGTTGATCGCCGAGAAGCTCGGCGTCAGCCAGCCCACCGTGAGCGAGCATATGAAAATTCTATCGCAGGCAGGATTGGTGAGCGCCAAGCGCGTCAAGCAGTGGACGTTCTACAAGCGCGACGAAGCGCACATCACGAAGCTGAAGGCGGCCATGCTCGCGAAGATCTGAGGTTCGGTCTTGCTCGGGCGCCGCCGTCTGCGAACGCCGGCATTGCCGATATTTTGAGCAGCGCGGCGCACCTTATCCGTTCGACCTTGGCATCATCCGTGCCTAGTCTTGGCCAACAAGGAGATGAATGCCGATGCGCGCGGTGCTGGACTACTGTACCGGAGGGACGAAACGAACAATGCCGGCCGGCACGCTCGTGCTCCATGAAGGCAGCAAGACCGGACATCTGTTCGTGCTGCTGGAAGGACGGCTGGAGGTCATCAAGGGCGACAGCGTCGTCGCCGTCCTAACCGAGCCCGGGGCGATGCTGGGCGAGATGTCGGTGCTGCTCGAGCAGCCGCATACCGCGACCGTGCGTGCCGCCGTCGATTCCGTCGTCTACGAGTTCGACGACGCCGCCGCGTTCCTGCGCGACGAGCCGGCGGTGGCGCTGTTGATCGCGCGCTTGCTGGCGCAACGCCTCAACGTCGCCAACACCTATCTGGCCGACCTGATGCACCAATATGCCGGTCAGGGTAATCATCTCTCGATGGTCGGCGAACTCCTGCAGAGCATGATCAACCTGCCACCGACGCAGGTCTCGCCAGGCTCGGATCGGCAATCCGACCCAAGGATTTGAGCCACGCTGGAACGATCGTGACCGGCGCGGCGGGCCGCTGCAAGGGCGCCTTGAGATCGATGCAATGAGCCTCGCCTGCCGGCAGCCAGAACGCCGTACCCTCATCAAGATCGAGCACGATATAAACCGGCGGGCGACCAGGCTGTAACCCGGCATTGAACACCCAGGTTGGGCCCAGGCGGTCGAACCACGAACCATCCGAAATGAATGGCGACTGATGCACGTGGCCCGAGATCACTATCGACGGCTGATACTGCGCGATCCATTGCACCAGTTCGACGTCGCCGAAGAACCGCTTGCCGCCCCAGCTCGTCGGCGAATTCGCCGGCGGCGCGTGGTGCACCCAGATCCAGCGTGACGCCCGCGCTGCCGCGGCGTCGCGAAGCTGGGATTCGATGCGGCTCTTGACCAGCGGCCCGTCCCACCACGGACATACCGTGAAGCCGACATCGCCGACGGTCAGGCTATCGCCGTCGCAGGCGATGCCGAGCTCGCGAACCTCGCCGATCCAGCGCGCGATCTTCTCGCCTTCCGTGCTGCGCTCGTCGAGATCGTGATTGCCGGAGCAGAGAATGACGCGCGTCATGCCTGACAGCCGCGACAGGTATTTTTTCACCACCAGGATCTGCGCGCGGAAATCGACTGATGATCCGATGTCGAGCGCATCGCCGGCGAAAATGACGACGTCGAACTCAGGAGCTGCCGCGAGCAGCCAGTCGAACTGCGGCAACGAATAATGCAAATCGGCAACGACAAGACAGCGCATAAAAAATCAAAGTCCAAAATGCGAAGGAACAGGCGCGCGCCGGGGGATGTGTTCAGGCAGACAGAATTCGAGCAAGAATTGTGCCGGTCGTGATCGTTAAAGCGGTATTCCGGGGTAGTTCTACTGCGTCATAGCCGCTCGCACAGCTTATCCTGAGGAGCCGCGTAGCGGCGTCTCGAAGGATGTAGGCCACAGACGGGCCGCATGGTTCGAGACGCGCAGAGCCTGCTACGCGCGGACCCGTTGGCGCGCCTCACCATGAGGGGCTTATGACGCAGAAGGGTTAGTCCTCGCTCGCCTTGAACCGGCCGAGTCCCTTCAGCACGAACGGCGCCAATAGCGCGATCAGGGCAATGCCGAGCAGCGTAGCCGACATCGAACTTTGCAGCAGCACCAGAGGATCGCCGAGGCTGATGGCGAGCGCGCGGCGCAACTGGCTTTCGGCGATCGGCCCGAGGATGAGACCGACGACGACAGGCGCGATCGGAAAATCGAACCGGCGCATCAGAAAGCCCAGCACGCCAAAACCCGCCAGCATCGACAGCTCGACCACCGAGGGCTTTGCCGCGATGGTGCCCATCGTCGCGAAGACGAGAATCCCGGCGTACAGCCATGGCTGCGGGATCGCGAGCAGTTTTACCCACAGCCCGACCAGTGGCAGGTTTAGCACCAGCAGCATGACGTTGGCGATGAACAGGCTGGCGATCAGGCCCCATACGAGATCGGGCCGCTCGGCAAACAGCAGCGGTCCCGGGTTCAGCCCGTATTGCTGAAAGCCCGCCAGCATCATCGCAGCCGTTGCCGAGGTAGGCAGGCCCAGCGTCAGCAGAGGCACGAGCGTGCCGGCGGCGGAAGCGTTGTTGGCGGCTTCCGGCCCGGCAACGCCTTCGATCGCGCCCTTGCCGAATTCCTCGGGATGTTTGGTCAGCCGCTTCTCGGTGGAATAGGACAGGAATGTCGGAATTTCCGCGCCGCCGGCCGGCAGCGCGCCGATTGGAAAGCCGAACATCGTCCCGCGCAGCCACGGTTTCCATGACCGCTTCCAGTCCTCTTTCGTCATCCACAGCGAGCCGCGCACCGGCTCGATCTTCTCCTCGGCGTGATGGCGGCGCGAGGCGACGTAGAGCGCTTCGCCCAGGGCGAACAGACCGACCGCCAGCGTCGTCACTTCGACGCCGTCGAGCAGTTCGGGAATGCCGAACGCGAGACGGGCCTGACCGGTGAGCTTGTCGATGCCGATTAGCCCGAGCGTCAGCCCGACAAACAGGCTGGTCAGCCCGCGGATCGGCGAATCGCCGAAGGTCGCGGACACCGTGACGAAAGCCACGCACATCAGCGCGAAGTAATCCTCAGGCCCAAAGCGCACCGCAAAATCCACCAGCCACGGTGCGAGAAAAGCCAGGCCGATCGTGGCAATCGTGCCCGCAACGAATGAGCCGATCGCCGAGGTCGCCAGCGCCGGACCGCCGCGACCGGCCTTGGCCATCTTGTTGCCCTCGAGCGCGGTCGCCATGGACGCGCTCTCGCCGGGTGTGTTGATAAGAATGGCGGTGGTCGATCCGCCATACATGCCGCCGTAATAGATTCCGGCGAACATGATCAGCGAGCCGCCGGGATCGAGCTTGTAGGTCACGGGCAGCAGCAATGCGACCGTGAGTGCAGGCCCGATGCCGGGCAGCACGCCCACGGCGGTGCCGAGAAATACGCCGATCAGCGCATACAGCAGGTTCATCGGCTGGACGGCGACGGCCATGCCATGCGCAAGCGCAGCGAAGGTTTCCATTACAGCAGTCTTTCCAGAGGCCCGGTCGGGAGGCTCAACGTCAGCAGCCGATCGAAAGCGAGATAGATCAGGGTGCTCATCACGAGTGCGATGGCGGAGTCGGCGAGAATGGCGCGGCGTCCAAACGCTGCGGAGGTGGTGACGAACAGCGCCGACGTCGCAAGGATGAAGCCGCCGCCGAGGCCGATGATGGCGATCAGCAGCACAAGTCCGCCGAGGATTAAAAGCACCGCCCTGGGATCGGCGCTCTCGCGCGGCGGCAGGTTGCCGCGCAAGGCATCGATCAGGTTGGCGATCGCGAGAATGCCGAGCCCGACCGCGACGACGACCGGCATCGCCTCCGGCCCCATGCCGTACATCGTGGTGGTTGCGAGTTGCCTTGCGTCCCACACCAGCACGCCAGCCAGCACCGCAAGCGCCGCGGCAATGACCAGGCCAGCGCGATCGATGCGCCGCGACGCTTCACCCTGCGGAAGGTCCGTCATGATTTGACGAGGCCGACGGACTTCAGCACGTCGGTGACGCGTATCGTTTCCTTCTTCAGGAAATCGGCGAACGCATCGCCGGAAAGATAGGCGTCATCCCAGCCCTTCTGCTTGAGGATATCCTTCCAGGCGTCGGACTTGACCATCTTCTCGACCGCGTCGCTCAACGTCTTGCGCTGTTCCGGCGTGATGCCGGGAGGCGCGACCACCGAGCGCCAGTTGGCGAGCACGAGATCAATCCCTTGTTCCTTGAAGGTCGGAATATCGACGCCCGGAATGCGCTTCTCCGAGGTCACGCCAAGCGCGCGCAATTTGCCGGATTTGATCTGTCCTTCGTATTCGCTCATGCCCGAAATGCCTGCGGTGACTTTGCCGCCAAGGATGGCCGCCAGCGACTCACCGCCGCCGGAGAACGGAATGTAGTTGATCTTCTTGGCATCGGCGCCGATCGTTCCGGCAAACAACGCCGCCATCACGTGGTCGACGCCGCCGGCCGAGCCGCCGGCAAAGGTCACCTTGGCGATGTCGGCTTTCACGGCAGCGGCCAGATCCTGCGCCGTCTTCAGCGGTGAATTTGCCGGCACCACGATCACCTGGATTTCCTCGGTGAGGCGCGCGATCGGCGTCACCTGTTCGAGCGTCACGGGCGACTTGTTCATGGCCAGCGCGCCGACCATGACGAAGCCGTTCACCATCATCTGGTTGCCATCGCCCTTGGCGCCGTTGACGAACTGCGCGATGCCGACGCTGCCGCCGGCGCCAGCCACGTTGGTGACCTGGATGCTGCGGGCGATCTTGGCGGCGACGAGCGCCTGCTGCATCGCGCGGGCGGTCTGATCCCATCCGCCGCCGGGGGCCGCGGGCGCCATGATCTTGAGCTCGAGCTGCTGCGAGAGGGCAGGTGCTGTGGCTGCAAGCGTCAACGCGACGACCGCGCCGAACAGGCGCGTATGAAACGGCATCATGGGATTTCCTCCAGGCTCACGCGGAGCCGCTGTGTGTCAATTGGTCGCATATCAGCCGGAAAACCCGCCGCTGTCCAGAAGGACCTTTGCGTGCCCGGACCGGATCTTTGAGATTGCGCTACGGCTTTGCAGCGCGCGCGCCCTTGGCCTTCGGCATTTGTCTTGATCGAAAGTGAAGTGCCAATTGCTCGGCACACAACCGAAGCGGAGCCGTGCTTTGCGTCGCCTTGGCCTGGGCTACCGCGCCTGAATAAGATGCGATGACGAAGGTAGCCAAGGCCTCAGGGTCGAAAGCGCCGGCCAAATCCGCTCGCAATTTGTCCGCGATGACCTTGCGCCAACGATCATAGATCTTTTCGATCGCCTCTCGAAATTCGGAATCTGCAGCGCAAAGCTCGAGCGCGAGATTGTTGAGCGGGCATCCCAGAATGATCTTGGAGCGGTCCAGGGTCGACGCGATCTGCTCGAATGCCGTGCCTATTCCTTCCTCCGCGCCGCGTGCTGACCTGACCGGCTCGAGCCACTGCTTCTCGACCGCTTGCGCAACGCGCTCCTGGATGACGCTGAGCGCAAGGACTTTCTTGGTCGAGAAATGATGGTGGAGGGCGCCCGCCGTCACGCCGGCCGCTCGAATAATGTCGTGCGTGCTGGTCGAATGATAGCCACGCTTCTGGAAGGCGGCCGCCGCTGCATCGAGGATGCGTTTTCTGACGCCGGCGGGATCGTTCGTTCGCGTTCGGCCGTTGGCTGGCTTTTTGATCATGAAACGACTCCCGCGGTGGGCCGGCACCGCGAGGTTCTATCGGATTGACAAAAACAGGACAACCTGTTTGTTTTGTTGTGACAATCGAGGGCAAGAAGCGATGCACGAAGACGCTCAATCCGATCGAGAACCGGCTCGAAGCAGCGACCGCAAAATGTGGCTGTTCTCCGGTCCCCTGAGCATGTTCGGCGCAAAGGTTCAGATCGCTCTGCACGAGAAGAACATCGATTTCGAACTAGTCATGGTCTCCTTCACCATGAAGGAGGGTTACGCGCCAAAGCATCCGGTCCTGCGCATCAATCCGAAGCGCCAGGTCCCGGTGCTGATCGACGGTGATCTCGAGATTTTCGATTCCACACAAATCTTCGAGTATTTGGAGGACATCAAACCGGATCCTGCGCTGTGGCCCGCTGCTCCTGCAGCGCGAGCCTGGTGTCGCCGGCTCGAGCATGAATCGGACGAGGTCTATTTCCCTGATATCATTAAATTGATGCAGCTCTGGAAGACGCCGCGCGATCCCGCCGCGGAGCTCGCGCGCGAGAGCGCTGCCGCCTACTATCGAACAATGGAGAGCGTGTTAGGCGACCGCGAGCATCTCGGCGGCGCCTATTCCTTTGCCGATATCGCGTTCTATATGGCCCAGCTCTTCGGCGCCCGCATGGGTGCCGACATGACCGGCGAAACGCCGAGACTCTTGCAATGGCGGCAGCGTATGACGGCAAGACCGGCCGTCATCAAGGTCGCCGGGCCTATGGCGGATTACTTGCGCAGCCAAGGCCTCAGCGTACCAGCGTTTCTTTCCCCAAAAGCGACGTGATCAACGCTGCCGGTGCGCATGCCTGTAGCCCTCATGGTGAGGAGCGCGAAGCGCGTCTCAAACCATGAGGCCCCCGTCTGTGGCCTACATACTTCGAGCAGCAATGACGCAGTAAGATTAAGCCCGTGCTACCACGTGCGGAAACACGATCTCGATCAGCGTGCCGGAGCGGCCGCCGGTCTTGATCTGGAATTTGGCGCGGTTGGCTTCGACCAGCGCCTTTGTCAGCGACAGGCTGACGGCCGCACTCTCGGCCTGATCCGACGGCGCCCGCGTGCGGAACGGCTCGAGAGCTGCGGCAACCTCGTTGTCATTGAGGCCGTGGCCGGTGTCGCGGACCCGCAGCATCACCTCCCCGAAATCGGACAGCGCAGTCGAGACGATGACCTGGCCGCCGGCGTTGGCGAGATGGATCGAATTGCCGATCAGGTTTAGCGTGATCTGGCGCAACGCCCGCGCGTCCGCGATCACGGGCGGCAGCGTGTGCGCGAGCGACGTGCGGATGATGATGCGCTCGCGATTGGCCTGCGGCTGCATCACCGCTACGCAGCTCTCGACCAGCTCGTTGAGATTCTGATTGGTGAACGCGAGATCGAGTTTGCCGGTTTCGATCCGCGAGAGGTCGAGCAGGTCGTCGACGATCGCGATCACGTGTTCGCCGGCGGCGCGGATGTCCTTCATGTATTCGCGGTAACGCTCGTTGCCGAGTGCGCCGAAACGCTCGCCTATCATCACTTCGGCAAAGCCTATGATGGCATTCAGCGGCGTGCGCACCTCGTGGCTGATCCGGGCCAGCACGTCGGCCTTGGCGTTGGCGGCGCGTTCCGCCAGCCGCCGCGCCTCGCGCAATTCGCTCTCGGTCTTCTCGGCTTGCGACAGATCGCGGAACACCGCGAAGAAATTCGGGCCGTCGGGGCGGGTGCGGCCGATGGTCATCGACAGCGGGATGATGCCGCCCTTGCTTTCGCGGCCCAGCACCTCGCGGCCGTGATCGAGCAGGCTCTCGACGCCGGAAGCCTTGATGGCGGCGAGATATTCGAACACGCCGTGCTGGCTTTCCGGCGCAAAGAGGTCGGCAAGATTACGTTGGACGAGTTCGTCGCCGTCATGGCCGAACAACGCTTCGGCGCTGCGGTTCGCCGCGTTGATGTTGCCCTCGGCATCGAACATCAGGACGCCTTCGGCCGTGGTGTCGAGGATGGCGGCGAGTTCTTCGGCATTGGCATGGCCGACATCGGACGGTTCGGAGATGTCCAGCTCCGCTACCGGCTCGGCTCGCGAGATCGCGGCCGCGATCGCCGTGCCTTCGTGGCGCGTGGTCGAGAAGATCAGGGCCAGCGCCGAATCGCCGTCCCACGAAATCGTGTAGAGCCGGGCCTCAGCGGCCGATGGTGGCGCGTCGGCGTCCGCAGGTCCGCTTGCGGAAATCGTCACTGGCCTGCCGGTATCCGACGTCGAGGACGCATTCGACGTGCCGGGTTCGACATAGAGCGCGTCGAGGCCGCCGGCATCTTCCAGCGCATGCAGGCTGG
This sequence comes from Bradyrhizobium australiense, assembly GCF_013114825.1. GTDB lineage: Bacteria > Pseudomonadota > Alphaproteobacteria > Rhizobiales > Xanthobacteraceae > Bradyrhizobium > Bradyrhizobium australiense. The sequence continues at coordinate 90,790 of NZ_JAAVLX010000015.1, forward strand.
CATAGCCCATCTGCGTCAGGAAGGCGGGGTTGGCATATAGCAGGCGGTCGAGCCGGTAGATCAGGATGCCGACGGGTAAGAGATCGAGCAGCGCCTTGTCACGCGCGATTTCGCCACGCGCGGGTGGTTCGGGCGGCGCCAGCCATTCCGGCGGCTCACCGGCCGGCTCGCGCGCGAACGATGCGATGGTTGGTTCGAAGATCGTTTCGCCGGTGACGTTCGGCACCGCCTCGTTGCCATTCTCGGTGTCGAGCCGCGCCGACAATTGCCGCGCGAGTTCGTCGAAGGCGCTGTTTTCGACAGGCGTCAGCGACAGCGGTTTTGCCTCGCCGGGGGTGCGGAAAGGCACGACGTTGGGAGCGTCCGCAGGCAATTCCGTCACGGTGTCCTTCAAGGCTCCATTGGCGCTGTCGTTGGCGGTTTCCTTGGGAGGTTCCACGGTCGTTTCCAAATCGTTTGGATGTGAAGTTGCGGCAGCAATCGGTTCGGGCAATTCGTCGACCAAAGGCGGTGCAACGCCTGTCGGGTCGGGAAATTCCGGGGCGGGCGGTTCTTGCGGCATTGCCATTTCGCCGGACAATTCTGCCAGGCGCAGGGCGGCGAGCCGGGCGAGGGCGTCGAAATCGCGACAGACGCCAAAGCCGCGATAGCCGACGAAATTCCGCTGCCCGTCGAAGATCGGCAAGCCGGACAGTTCAACCGGGAGAGTGCCGCCGCCATCGACCGGCCAGTTCAGCACGATGCCGTTCCAGGTCGCGCATGTGGCGAACGCCTTCATCACGCGGCCGTTGGGATCGAGCGCAAATTTCTCGGCGATCTCGCGCCATGGCCGGCCGAAGCCGGCCGTGGTGCGCGGGCCGATCAGGCCGGTGAATTCGTCCGTGCCGAGCGTGAAGCGGCCTTCCCGATCCATCTGCCAGGTGAAGCGCAGCGGCAGGCGGCGCGTCGGCTGGCCGGCAAATGCTTCGAGCGCAGGCGATGGCGTGCGTGGAGCGGCGTCCGTCGCGGCCGGCTCCTCCGCGGCGGCCGGCTCGGCAAACGCATCGAACAATGCAAGCTCGGCGAGCGCTTCGCCCGATTGCGCCGGCTGTTCATAATCGGGAGCCGGCTGCCGCGCGACCGCTTGCTCCATGGCGGGCGCGCTCGGCCGCGGGGCTGGCGTTGACGCCGCTGTGGTGTCTTGCTGCATCTCGTTTTCAGGAGGCTCATACGCCTGCGCCGGCCGCGGCGCGATCAACGCGATATCGCCGGCGGCGATCAGGACACCGTGGCTGCCGTCGGCAAAGTCGAACCGCGAACAGCCGCAGGTCGCAAGCATACCGGGCGCCGCGCCAAATCCCTGTAACCGCTCCAGGCGGATGGCGCCGTTGGCGAGCAGCCGTCCTGCGAGCCGCGCGATCTGCCGCCGGTGCCGGTCGGCCGGTCCGAAGGTCTTCTCAGTAAGGGCTTCGGCGCTGGCGGCGCCGAACATGCGGGCGCCGGCCGGATTGGCCCACAGGATCCGCCTGCCGTCGGCCGTCCACAGCCATGCGGGCAGGCGGCTCGCCGCGTAGGCCGCCAATCGCGGATCGCTCTGCGCCCGCCACTGAAATTCAGCGTCCTTCATCGCAACTACATGACCGTCCGGCGTCGAGATCGGCAGCCAGGATGCCGAACGCGTTAAGGGATCGTTACTATCGCAAGCCGGCGGCGGCAGGTCCACGGCCCGGCGGGCCGGGGCTGGTTTAAGCGGCGGATAACCTTAACCCGGCTGAACTCTTGGGCCGCCAGCCGCGTTGGGTGGTTGCAAGCGGCCGCCAGGGGTTCACCATGAGGAACCTCCCGGGGCGCCGCATCTGTCCGGCCGCGAGCCCTGCGACCCCTGGCGGGATCCGGACGCAATCCCTGCCCATACAAAGGAGCGCACCATGAGCGATGAAGTGCGAGACCGTTTCGAGATACCCAAGGAAATGCGCGCGATGGCCGAGGCAAGTGTCGAGCAGGCTCGCAAGACGTTCGAGAAGTTCGTCGCCTCGGCGAGATCCGCCGCAGGCTCGATCGAGGAGCGCAATGCGACTGTTCGCGCCGGCGCCAAGGACATCAGTAGCAAGGCGATCGCCCATGCCGAAAAGAACGTGCAGACCTCCCTCGACCACGCGCAATCGCTGCTGAAAGCCAAGGACGTGGCCGAAGTGACGCGCCTGCACAGCGAATATGTGCAAGGCTTGATGCGGTCGCTGGCGGAGCAGGCGAGCGAGATGGGCCAGATCGTTACCAAGGCCGCCCGGGACGTTGCGAAGCCGAAAGCCTGACCTGCCGTCCGTTAGTAGAGGGCGACCTGGGGAGGCCGGCCGGTTCATCCGGTGCGGGTTGCCCATGCGGCGTCGCACCAGAAATTGCAGTGCGTTGCACAAATTTGACATGATAAGGGTGCTGATTAGGCGAGCCCGTGGATGGGCACTTCCGTGAATGTGTGTGTACGTGATCCCTTCGGCGTTCCGGCCGCTTTTCCCGCCAGGCGTCCGCAAGGGGGAACATCGTTTAAACCCATTGTGAAGGATGCAAGCCGTGACCAGCTCCACCGATCCGTTCTCCGCCGCCATCATTCCCTTCGAAGTTCCCGAACAGATGCGCGCGCTCGCTGAAAAGGGCGTCTCGCAGGCCCGCGACAGCTACGCCAAGTTCAAGGATGCCGCCGAAACCCACAACGGCACCATCGAGGCCGTGTTCACCTCGGCCAGCAAGGGCGCCAGCGAGTACAACGCCAAGCTGATCGAGTTCTTTAAGGCCAACACCTCGTCCTCGCTCGATTTCGCGCAGGAGCTGCTCGGCGTGAAGACCCCGGCGGCGGCGCTGGAGCTGTGGACTTCGCAGGCCAAGAAGCAGTACGAGACCTTCACCGCCCAGGCCAAGGAGCTCGCCGAGCTCGGCCAGAAGGTTGCGACCGAGACCGTCGAGCCGATCAAGGCCTCCGCCTCGAAATTCTACAAGCCCGCCGCCTGATCGGGCCCTATCGCCAAAGAAAAGCCCGGGCGAAGCGGCCCGGGCTTTTTGCTGTCACGGAGACCATTTTGCCGGGCTCCGGCGCGACCCGCGCTTGAACGCAACACGGGTCGAAAACGACCATAATCTGACGCTTCCCGGCCTTGCCAAAGGCAGGCGTTGCACCTAGTTTCCGGCCCATTCGCGACCCCGTATTGAGGGCTCGCGCAGGATGCAGTTGTAGCTCAGTTGGTTAGAGCGCCTGTCTGTGGAACAGGAGGTCGGTGGTTCGAGCCCACCCAACTGTACCAGCCTTCACTCCGCAGAATTATCTCGCGAACTGCCGCGACACTTGCGCTGTGGCGCGTTGTCCACCGCTGCTTGCGAATCCCCACCTGTTCACCCACTATTTCGGCAAATCATTGGGCTGGGGGATTTATGACGATTTTTCGAGCAAGAAGCTTTCAGCTTGGTTTGATGCTGGCCACCGCACTTGCGGTTTCGATCGCGCCAGCCGCCAGTCAGACCTACAGCCCCGAACAGGAGCAGGCCTGCACTGGCGACGCCTTCCGGCTCTGCAGTTCGGAAATTCCCGACATCGGCCGCGTCACCGCCTGCATGGTCCGCAACAAGTCGCAGCTCTCGCCGGCCTGCCGGGCGCACTTCCGTCCCGAACCCGAAGAGGTTGTGGCGAGGCCGGTGGGCCGGCCGACGGACATCCGACCGGCAGCCCCGCGCAAATCGGCTGCCGCCAAGCCGCGCAAGGCCAAAAAGGCGAAAAAGCCCGCGACCTGACGGCCGCGCATCATTTCAAGAGCTCTTCTCGCGATAGACTGAGGCTTGTCAGCAGTCCCTCCAATGAACATCTCCTCGGAAGAGGAGAGGGTTCGTTGAGTAAGCACCAGAAAGAGCTCGACCGGCATTTTGCCTGGTTCGAGAAGAAGCTGCCGCCGGGGCCGGCGAGGTTCGTCGGCTGGGTGCGCAAACCGTCGTCGATCTACGTCCGAGTACCGCTTGCCATACTGCTGATCGCCGGCGGCTTTCTCAGCTTCCTGCCGGTGCTCGGACTCTGGATGCTGCCGCTCGGACTCCTTTTGTTCGCGCAGGACGTGCCGCCGCTGCAGAAGCCGTTGGCGCTGGGGCTTGGATGGATTGAGCGCAAATGGCTCGAACGTCAGCGCGCAAAACTCGAACGCGAGCGCGCAAAAAGCGCGCAATGAGCCAGGCCAGGCGGACTTTTCCGATTCCTTTTGGGGTCACCGGTTGCACGGTGTGACTCAAAAACCAGCCTTATCGGCAATTAAGTGGCTTCATCGCGGCGGCCGATAAATTTTTCTTTCACGAATCAGCGTGCTGATTCATTTTCGGCTTCTGGGGTCAACTGGAGGCCAAGGTATGAACGTAATTGTTTTCGCATCACGTAAGGGGGGCTCGGGAAAGAGTACCCTGGCTGCTCACCTCGCTGCCCATGTTCACAAGGCAACGAAGCCCATCCTGCTCGTCGATGCCGATCCGCAGGGCTCGCTTACGCTCTGGCACAAATTGCGCGGCACCAACGAGCCGCCGATCAAGGCCGCAGTGAATTCCGTCAGCGGCATCGTCGCTGCCGCCAAGCGCGACGGCATCGAATGGGTGTTCATCGACACGCCGCCGAACTTGTCGGCCGTCGTCGACGACGCGATTCGTAACGCTACCATGGTGATCATTCCGGCGCGGCCCGGCGTGTTCGACGTCAATGCGGTGCAGGAAACCATTCAGACCTGCCGCTCGGCGCGCAAGCCCTACGCGGTCGTGATCAACGGCGCGCCTGCCGAACGCGACGGCGCCGAGAGCCGCATCGTCAGCATCGCGCGTGAAGCGCTGGCGAAATTCCGTGCGCCGGTGTGGAGCGGCCAGATCACCAACCGCGCCGATCTGATCATGGCGCTGAGCCAGGGCGAAGGCGCCCGCGAATATTACGCCGAAGGCCGGGCGGCTGCGGAGATCACCAGGCTGTGGGGCGCGATCGAACGTTCGATCAAGGCGATCCGCGGAACGGCGTCGGCATCGGGCGCCATGCACAAGCAGGCGGCGTAACAACGCCGCTTTCGATCTGCCGGACTGATAAAGAGCGCGCGGGCTCCGCGCGTTTTTCTTTTTATGGGCGTGCAGAATTGGTTCCCCGTCATTGCGAGGAGCGCAGCGACGAAGCAATCCATCTATCCCCGAGCGGAGAGATGGATTGCTTCGCTTCGCTCGCAATGACGGACAGAGCGGCGATAGCCGCCTTACGCCACCATCAGCACGTAGAACACGACGACCGGCGACAGCGTCAGGATCACCGACCAGATGCCGACAGCCCACAGAATGTCCTCGGTCGAAAAGCCCTGTTCAGGAATGTTGTTGTTCTCGAAATGCACGACGCGCCCCAACGTTTTTCTGTTGTACGGGGATCTTGATACGCGAACGGTTTTAAAAACCCGGTTGCGATTTCGCTTGCATTTGACCGCACCTGCTACCGCCGATTAACCACCGTCGCGCCTGGTTAACATTCCGTGACCGCACGGCGTCAAAGTCGAGCGAAGCCTCGCCCGCAACATTAGAATTTTACGCGTATGGATATCCTTCCAAGAAAAACGACGGGGATAGCGATGAGCGTTCACGACAAGAAATTGCCGATCGGCGAGTACGCCCAGAGCATGCACGACGTTCTTCTGGTGTCGTCATTCGCCGTCTGGGCGATGCTGCTCGGCTTCGCGCCCGTGATGACCTATCGCCTGCTGGTGAGCTGATTCGATTTCTCCCTCCCGCCATCGGCGCGAGAGGGAGCCGATGCCATCCTTAAGCCTGCCGCAAAAGCTGTGGCCTGCGCTGCTCGACCTCCTCGTCGAGCAACGCCGCCAACTCCGCGCTTATCTCGACCATCGGCAGGCGAACCTCGGCGCTGTCGATCAGTCCGTTGCGCGCCAGGCAGTATTTTGCGGGCGCCGGGCTCGGCTCGGCAAACAACAACCGGGCCAGCCGGGAGAGCTCCTTCCAGCACGCCCGCGCGCCGTCGCGGTCGCCCTGCGCGAGCAGCGTCCGCAGCGATGCGAAGGTCTCGGTCTCCAGATGCGCCGACAACAGGATTGCGCCATCGGCGCCGTCAGCGAGCGCGTCATGATACTCCGCGTCTTCGCCGGTCAGCACGCGAAAGCCCGATGGCCGTCTCGCCAGAAAGTCGATCGACTGCGCGCGGTCGGCGCCGCAATCCTTCATGCCGACGATGTTTGGATGCAAGGCGAGCTGCAGCAGCGTCTCATTGGTGAGGCTGACTCCCGTCCGGTAGGGAATGTTGTAGAGCACGATCGGCCACGAGGCGTGATTGGCGAGCGCGGTGAAGTGCTGCACGAGCCCGCGCTGCGACGGCCGGATGTAATAGGGGCTCGCGATCAGATAGCCGTCGATCGGCCAGGTCGCGGTCTCATCCAGCGCATCGAGCATCTTCGCGGTGGAGGCGCCGGACAGGCCCAACAGGATCGGCAGGTGGCGCCGGCTGGCGGAGAGCTCGCTGTGCGTCAGTGTCACCAGCCGCTCGAGTTCGCCCGCGCGGAGCGACATGCCTTCGCCCGACGTCGCCGCCAGAATGAAGCCGTCGATTGGGCCGGCCGAATAGTGCCGGACGAGCCGTCGTAACGACGCCTCGTCGAGTTCGCCGTCGCGAAACGGCGTGATCAGCGGCAGCCACAGGCCGTGCAGCCGGCTTGTCAGGTCGTTAGTCGAAGGGGCAGTCATCGTTCCATCTCCTCTTGGGGTGAGCCGGAGACGGGACCAAATAAAAAACCCCGTCCTGACGGCGGGGCTTTCGGGATCGCTAAGTTGCGGCAGTCTAGCGCGCGCGTCGATCTCGGGTCCCCGGATGGAGACCTTTTTTCGACGACAGGGCTGCGCACGAACTCGTGATCATGTGCCGATGATGGAGGGCGAGAACCTCAATGTCAATCTGCGCGGGAACATGACGTGCCGATGAAAAAAAGCCGGGCCCAAAAGAGCCCGGCTTGAGGTATTGGCCACGTGAGGCCGACACAATCACCTTCCAAGAGGGATTACTGAACCGCCGCGTCACTGGAGGAGGGGGACATATGCGCGACGCGACCGCTCAGCGTTTGAGCACTATGATCCTCATCAGCGCCTTGCAGCAACCGTCCGAGCCGCATGTCAGTCATGCGGAGAGCGGGCCCTCTATAAAATAGGCTAATCCAGACGCGGGAGACGGAGCGCCACCGCTAGGAGGGCCAGCGCTGCGCCTTGCTCACTACGAAGTCGCGGAACACCTGCACGCGTGCGACCGTCTTCAGTTCCTCTGGGTAAACGAAGTACGTGTCCACCGCGATCGAATCGGTTTCGCCGAACAACTGCACCAGGCGATTGTTCTCCTCGACCAGATAGTCGGGCAGGGCGGCGATGCCGAGCCCCTGCTGGCAGGCGCGGACCAGCCCTAAGATGTTGTTGACCTTGAAGTAGGCTTCACGCGGACCTGAGCCGTTGCGGCCGGCGTCGATCAGCCAGCTCCGGTTCTGCAGATGCGGCGGCACCTGCGCGTCGCCGAGCATGATGATGCGGTGCGAGTCGAGGTCGTCCAGCGTCCGCGGCGTACCGAAGCGCTTGATATATTCGGGCGAGCAATAGGCGTGGAAGCCGATCGAGAACAGCTTGCGCTGGATCAGGTCGGGCTGGGTCGGCTTGCGAGTCCGGATCGCGACGTCGGCCTCGCGCATCGAGAGGTCGAGATCCTCGTCGGTGACGATCAGCGAAATGCGGATGTCCGGATAGAGCGCGGTGAATTCGTCGAGCCGCGGGATCAGCCAGTTGATGCCGAGCGCTGGCGGCGTCGTGATCTTGAGGTCGCCGCTCGGCCGCTCGCGGCTGTCCGTGAGCTTGGCGCGCGCCGCCTGCAACTGCATGAACACGTCATGCGCGGTTCGAAACAGCAGATCGCCCTGCTCGGTGAGGATGAGTCCGCGCGCGTGGCGGTGGAACAGCGAGACCGCGAGCTCCTGCTCCAGCGCGCTGACCTGCCGCGATACCGCGGACTGCGAGAGCCCTAATTGCTCGCCGGCGTGGGTAAAGCTTCCCGCTTCCGCCGCCGCGTGAAACACCTTCAGCTTGTCCCAGTCCATGTCAAATCCGTCTCGTGTTCTAGGCATGACTATTCAGCCGCCGCGCGATCGCTCGCGCGCAAAGCCAGGAAGCGTTCGGCCTCAAGCGCCGCCATGCAGCCGAGGCCGGCAGCCGTGACCGCCTGGCGATAGGTTTCGTCGGCGACGTCGCCGGCGGCGAACAGGCCGGGGATCGAGGTCGCGGTCGAGTTCGGCGCCACCTCGACATAGCCTGATGATCTCAGCTTGATCTGGCCTTTGACGAGGTCGGTTGCCGGCGCATGCCCGATGGCGATGAAGACGCCGTCGGCCGCAATGTCCCTGAGGGCGCCGGTCTTGACGTTCTTGAGGCGCACATGGGTGACCTTGCTTGGGTTCTCGGCGCCGCAGATCTCGTCGATCGCCGAGTCCCACACCACCTTGATCTTCGGATTCTTGAACAGGCGGTCCTGCAGGATGCGCTCGGCGCGGAAATGATCGCGGCGATGCACGATCGTCACGGTCGATGCAAAATTGGTCAGGAACAGCGCTTCCTCAACCGCGGTGTTGCCGCCGCCGACCACGATCACTTCCTTGCCGCGGTAGAAGAAGCCGTCGCAGGTCGCGCAGGCCGAGACGCCAAAACCCTTGAACCTTTCTTCCGAGGGAATGCCGAGCCAGCGCGCCTGCGCGCCGGTGGCGAGGACCACGGTTTCGGCCAGATAGACGTCGCCGCTATCGCAGGTCAGGCGGAACGGCCGCTGCGCCAGTTCGAGCTTGTTGACGAGGTCGGTGACGATCTTGGTGCCGACATGGGCCGCCTGCTTCTCCATCTGCTCCATCAGCCAGGGGCCCTGGATGACGTCGGCAAAGCCCGGATAATTTTCCACGTCGGTGGTGATGGTGAGTTGTCCGCCGGGTTGGATGCCCTGGATCAGCACCGGCTCCAGCATCGCGCGCGCCGCGTAGATCGCCGCGGTGTAACCGGCGGGGCCGGACCCGATAATGACGACCTTGGCATGGATAGGCGCGGGCATCGGCGATTCCCTCTCTTTGGAGGATTTTGATGAGGACTTGTGCGGAAAGCGCCCGGGCCGGCAGCGCGGCGGCGCCAAAAGTGTCAAATCCAAGTCTATGATATCTGGGTAGCTATGCAAGAATTGCAATTCATCCCAGCGAATTTTCCCCGGAACTGAAGTAACAATCGCGAAATATGGCGTTGCACGCGCAATAAAATTGCGCAAGCCGCACAGCCTGCGCTAAGAGAGTTGCCAGTAAGGCCGGCCCAGCGCGGCCAGAATCAGGGAACCCGACGCGCGTGTCGAAGAATCTTGACGAAATCGACCTCCGAATTCTTGCCGAAATCCAGGCCGATGGCCGAATCACCAACGTGGAACTGGCCAAACGCGTCGGTATTTCGCCGCCGCCTTGCCTGCGCCGGGTCCGCACGTTGGAGGAAGAAGGCTACATCCAGGGCTATCGCGGGCTATTGGATCCGCGTCGGTTAGGCTTCGACGTCACCGTGTTCGCTTCCGTCCATCTGTCCAGCCAAGCGGATGCGGATTTGCGCGCGTTCGAGGATTTCGTCCGCGCCGAGCCGCTGGTGCGGGAATGCTGGATGCTGTCGGGCGAGGTCGACTTCATCCTCAAATGCGTCGCGCCCGATATGGCGACGTTCCAGGATTTCGTCACGCACCTGACCGCCGCGCCGCATGTGCGCAACGTCAGGACGTCGCTGGTGCTGCACAATTCGAAATATGAAGCGGCGGTGCCGCTCGATGTGAAGGTTGTGGGAGGTTGAGAGTCATTCCGGGACGCGTCGAAGACGCAAACCCGGAATCTCGAGATTCCGGGTCTGGTGCTTAACCACCATCCCGGAATGACAGTGTTCGTGGGCAGCTTACTTCTTCCGCATCTCGTCGACGCTGATCGGCCCGCCGCCCGCGGTCGCCAGATACAGACAGGCGAAGCAGAACAGGATCGCGGCCGTGCCGCCATTGAGCAGCGGCAGGAACACCGGCTTGGCGGGATCCTTGAACATGTGGCCGAGGAAATAGGCCGCGGCCATTTCACCGGACAGGATGAAAGCGCTGATGCGCGTGAACAGGCCGATCATCAAGAGCGCGCCAAGCACAAGCTCGATCGAGCCCGCGACCACGATCAACGGCGGTATCTTGGCGAACATAGGTACAGCCGGAAAACCGAGAATCTTGGCGACGCCGTACTGAAACAGCAATAGCCCGGTGATGAAGCGAAACAGGCTCAGCGCCATCGGCTGCCATTTCGCGAGCATCTTGTCGAATTGGTCCATGTCATAGTCCCCCTTTTTTGGCACGCTAGAACTTAGCGTCATGAGATTACACGGTGTTGTCGGATCACGTGTGATGCCGACACAACACCTCTGAAATTGAATCATTCCCCTTCAAGTCGCCGCTTCGCGACATTGTCGCGATTGCAGCGCAACAAGATGCCGCTCCGGCAGACGGCAGCCTGCAGTCTATCGTCGCGAACAACGAGATTTCGCCGCGCCGGCGCCGATTCAGTTAGTTATAATCTATAAGCATAGTCCCGGATTCGGATATTCTGAAATCCGCCGCACCACCACTCACAATCCTGTCAGTACCGCGCCAACAAAAAAGCCGCGTGGGACACGCGGCTTTGTCGCAACAGTAACTTGCAGGTGACTAGCGCATGATCCGGAAAAGTGGATACCGGTTTTCCGAAGAGATCATGCTCAATAAGGGATAGAGCGGGATGACGATGCGAAGAAAAGTCATCGGGCTCTAGCGCCACTCGACCTTGGTGATCTCGTAGGCCTTGGCGCCGCCGGGAGCCACGACTTCCACGGTCGAGCCCTTCTTTTTGCCGATCAGCGCGCGGGCCAGCGGCGAGGTGATCGAGATGCGGCCCTTCTTGGCGTCGGCTTCCGGCTCGCCCACGATCTGCCACACCGCCTTCTTCTCAGTATCCTCGTCGACCAGCGTGACGGTCGCGCCGAACTTGACAGTGTCGCCCGACAGCTTCGAGATGTCGATGATGTCGGCGCGCGCGAGCTTGTCCTCGAGCTCGGCAATGCGGCCTTCGTTGTGGGACTGCTCTTCCTTGGCCGCGTGATATTCCGCGTTCTCGGAGAGGTCGCCATGCGAGCGCGCCTCGGCGATATGCTCGATGATGCGCGGACGCTCCACCGACTGGCGCTGCTTCAATTCGACCTCCAGGGCGGCATACCCGCTAGCAGTCATCGGAACCTTTTCCATCATCTCTTTCCGTCCTTCCCTCGCGCGAGCCGCCAGAAAATTGCGCGCACGAGCCACGCTTTCGATTTCGATCAGGCCCTTGAACTCGACATGCGAACCCGCCCGCCTATTGATTTTAGGCCCCGTCAGGGGCCTTACAACATCCAAACGGGCGGTGGGTTCCAGCCATGCCGGCTTTGTTGCCGATCGTTTCGCGGGCATTTTCGCCCGCCGAACGATCAGTTTTCGGAAAAATAGCTCTGTAGCGTGCGGACCTCAAGATCCCCGCCCAGATAGGCGCGGATGCCCTGGGCGGCCGCTACAGCACCCGAAAGAGTGGTGTAATACGGCACTTTATGCAAGAGGGCAGCCCGCCGCAGCGAACGGCTGTCGGCCAGCGCCTGCGGCCCTTCGGTAGTGTTGAAAACGAGCTGAATGTCGCCATTGGTGATGGCGTCGACGATGTGCGGCCGTCCTTCCAGCACCTTGTTGACCTTCTCGGTCGGAATGCCCTTGTCGGTGAGGAAGCGCTGGGTACCCGAGGTGCCCATCACCTTGAAGCCGAGCGAGTGCAAGAGCCGGACCGCTTCGGCGATGCGGTTCTTGTCGATCTCGCGGACCGAGACGAACACCGTGCCCTTGCGCGGCACGCGGGTGCCGCCGCCGAGTTGGCTTTTTGCGAACGCCACCTCGAACGAGCGGTCGATGCCCATTACCTCGCCGGTCGAGCGCATCTCCGGGCCGAGCACGGTATCGACGCCGGGGAAGCGCGCGAAGGGGAAGACGGACTCTTTCACGCCGACATGGCCGAGCTGTTTCTTCTTCAGCTTGAAGTCGGCGAGCTTCTCGCCGGCCATGATCCGCGCCGCGATCTTCGCCACTGGCGTGCCGACCACCTTGGCGACGAACGGCACGGTGCGCGACGCCCGCGGATTGACCTCGAGCACATAGATCTCGCCGTCCTTGATCGCATATTGCACGTTCATCAGCCCGACCACGTCGAGGCCGAGCGCGAGCTCGCGGGTTTGCCGCTCGAGCTCCTCGATCATCTTCGCATCCAGCGAATGCGGCGGCAGCGAACAGGCGGAATCGCCGGAGTGAATGCCGGCTTCCTCGATATGCTCCATGATGCCGACGATGAAGGTGTCCCTGCCGTCACAGAGGCAATCAACGTCGATCTCGGTGGCGTCGGACAGATAACGGTCAAAGAGCAGCGGGTTCTTGCCGAGCACGGTGTTGATCTGCCCGGTCTTGTCGTTCGGGTAGCGCGCCTTGACGTCGGCCGGCACCAGCTCGGGTAGTGTCCCGAGCAGGTAATCGTCGAGCTGGGTTTCCTCGCGGATGATCTGCATCGCGCGGCCGCCCAGTACGTAGGACGGGCGCACCACCAGCGGCAGTCCGAGATCGGCCGATACCAGCCGCGCCTGCTCGACCGAATAGGCGATGCCGTTCTTCGGCTGCTTCAGGCGCAATTTGTCGAGGACGCGCTTGAAGCGGTCGCGGTCCTCGGCGAGGTCGATGGCGTCGGGCGAAGTGCCGAGGATCGGCACCTCGGCCGCTTCCAGCGCGCGTGCGAGTTTTAGCGGGGTCTGGCCGCCGAACTGCACGATCACGCCATGCAGGGTGCCGTTTTGCCGCTCGGTGTCGACGATTTCCAGCACGTCCTCGGCCGTGAGCGGTTCGAAATACAGCCGGTCGGCGGTGTCGTAGTCGGTCGACACCGTCTCCGGATTGCAGTTGATCATGATGGTCTCATACCCGGCATCGTCGAGCGCGAAGCAGGCGTGGCAACAGCAATAGTCGAATTCGATGCCCTGGCCGATCCGGTTCGGGCCGCCGCCGAGAATGATCACCTTCTTGCGGTCGGATGGCGCGCTTTCGTCGGCGAGCGAGCCCGCAAACGGCGCTTCATAGCTCGAATACATATAGGCGGTGGGGGAGGCGAATTCGGCGGCGCAGGTGTCGATGCGCTTGAAAACGGGGCGTACGCCAAGCGCGTGACGCTTCGCGGTGATCTCGGCTTCGGTGGACTCGGACAGCACGGCAAGCCGTGCGTCGGAAAATCCCATCGCCTTCAGCATGCGCATGCCATAGCCGTTCGGCGGCAGGCCGTGCGTCCTGATCTTCGTTTCCATGTCGATGATACCGCGCATCTCGGCGAGGAACCAGGGATCGATCTTGCAGGAATTGAAGATGTCCTCGTTCGACCAGCCGAGCCGCATCGCCTGCGCCACCTGCAGGATGCGGTTGGGCGTCGGCGTGCCCAACGCGGCACGGATCGCGTTCTTGTCGTCGCCGCGGCCCAACCCCTCGATCTCGATCTCGTCGAGCCCGGTCAGTCCGGTCTCAAGCCCGCGCAACGCTTTCTGCAGGCTTTCCTGGAAAGTGCGACCGATCGCCATGACTTCGCCGACCGATTTCATCGAGGTCGTCAGCGTGGTCGAGGCGCCCGGAAATTTCTCGAACGCAAAGCGCGGAACCTTCGTCACGACATAGTCGATGGTCGGCTCGAACGAGGCCGGCGTCGCGCCGCCGGTGATGTCGTTGGCGATTTCATCGAGCGTGTAGCCGACCGCGAGCTTGGCGGCGACTTTTGCGATCGGAAAGCCCGTGGCTTTCGATGCCAGCGCCGAGGAACGCGACACGCGTGGGTTCATCTCAATCACCACCATGCGGCCGTCGTCGGGGTTGACGCCGAACTGCACGTTGGAGCCGCCGGTCTCCACCCCGATCTCGCGCAGCACCGCGATCGAGGCGTCGCGCATGATCTGGTATTCCTTATCGGTCAGCGTCAGCGCCGGCGCCACGGTGATGGAATCGCCGGTGTGCACGCCCATCGGATCGAGGTTCTCGATCGAGCAGACGATGATGCAATTGTCCTTCTTGTCGCGCACCACCTCCATCTCGAACTCTTTCCAGCCGAGCACGGATTCCTCGATCAGCACTTCATTGGTCGGGGAGGCGTCGAGGCCGCGTTCGATGATGTCGAGGAACTCTTCCTTGTTGTAGGCGATGCCGCCGCCGGTACCGCCCATGGTGAAGGAGGGGCGGATGATCGCGGGCAGACCGATTTCGGATAGCGCCATCAGCGCCTCGCCGAGCGCATGCTCCTGGTAGCGCTTGCGGCGCTCGTTCTCGCCGAGCGTCCATTGCCGCTCGAGCTCATCCAGCGCGTCGCCGGATAGTTTCTCGCGTTCGGCGAGGTATTTGTCGCGATAGGACTTCTTCAGCGCCGAGGCATTGGCGAGCCGCGATTTCGGCGTCTGCAGGCCGATCTTCTCCATGGCGTTGCGGAAGAGCTGGCGGTCTTCGGCCTTGTCGATGGCGTCGGCGGTGGCGCCGATCATCTCGACGTCGAATTTGTCGAGCGTACCCTGGCGGCGCAGCGACAGTGCACAGTTCAACGCGGTCTGGCCGCCCATGGTCGGCAATAGCGCAAAGCCGCCGGGGATGACATAGCGTTCCTTCTCGATGATCTTGGCGACGATTTCGGGGGTGATCGGCTCGATATAGGTGGCATCAGCCAGTTCCGGATCGGTCATGATGGTGGCCGGATTGGAATTGACGAGGACGATCCGGTAGCCCTCTTCCTTCAACGTCTTCACCGCCTGGGTGCCGGAATAATCGAATTCGCAGGCCTGGCCGATCACGATTGGACCGGCGCCGATGATCAGGATGGTAGAGATATCTGTTCTTTTGGGCATCAGCTCTCAGACTGGATTTTGGGCACAAAAAAAGGGCGCGCAGCCGCGCGTCCCCTAAGCCAAGAGCGCGGGTCACCCTCGCGCGCGGGTGGTCTTTAGACCAGATTCCGCACCCGCGAAACCCCCAAAAACAGGCCATCAACGGTGAAGTTGGAGGAAATCAGAGTTGTTTGCCGAGGCCCGGCTTCGCCCTTCGGGCTACGCCGCGGCAGCCTTCGCTACGACAGGGCTTGCCGAGCCGAAGCTGCGTTAGCAGCGACGGCTGGAGGCCCGGCCTGGATTTGAACCAGGATAAAGAGCATTGCACTGCTCCCGCGTCGCTTCCGCCACCGGGCCGCGGCAATCATCGCCCATCACGGCGTGGTGAACCATCCTTACCGCGTTTTAGGGTTAACAACCTCAACGCGCGTCGCACTCAAGGGCAATTGGAATGCGTGCCGCGCCACAAACGTCATCCGCCACTGGTTATGCCCGATATTCTGATGCGCGCGCGAGGCAGTGAAGCCCGCGGCGGCGAGTTTTTCGATCATCTCGTCTTCGCTGTAGCGCTGCAGCCCGACGCGGGTGCGCAGTTGCCTGTAGTCCGACAGCGCCGTGCTCGCGAGGCCGTACAGCGCGTCTTTGAGGAAACCGTGAGCGCTTGCGAATTTCAAGAGCGCCAACACGTCTCTGGCCATGCCGACTTCCGGCCGCAGGATGTCGCCCAGCACGAGGTGGCCATTGTTTTTCAACAGCCGGCGAATGACGGCAAGCGCCGAATCCAGTTCATTCGGCGTCATGTATTGCGCGACCGAATTCATGACGACGAGATCGACCGAATTCTCCGGCATTCGCGTGAGATCCTCGAGCGAGCGGACCCGGATCTTGGTGTTCGGCGCAAAGCGCGCGATCAGCCGGCCGCGAACGCCGGGCGCCGGTTCGGCCAGATAGAGTTTTGCGCAGGCATCTGCCACCTTGGCGGCCGAGAGCGCCTCGCCGCAGGCATAGTCCAGCACGACCGAGTCGGTCGAAGCGATATAGCCGATGATATCGCGCGCGATGATCTGAAAATGCAGGTCGCGATGCAGCTTGCTCGCATAAATCGTATGCGTGGAATCGTAATAGTCGATCCATTCGTCCATCGCAGTCAGGTCCGGCAAAACTGGGGGTTCCGGCAACGGAACCGGTACGTAGGTGGGGCGTTAGACGGCTCGGCGCTCCCTGCCAATGCCGTCTGCCCAATTCCTAACAGGAAGGTTCAACGTGAGCAAAACCAGCCAAAAATCCGATAAGGTATCTCCCGACCTCGATACGCCGACCGACCTGCCGCCGGCCGCCGTGGACAAGATCTCGGCCTCGCTCAATACGCTGCTGGCGGACGCGTTTGCGCTCTATCTGAAGACCAAGAACTTCCACTGGCACGTCAGCGGCCGGCATTTCCACGACTATCACCTTATGCTGGATGAGCAGTCGGAAGCGATCTTCGCCACCACTGACCAACTCGCTGAACGGGTGCGCAAGCTTGGCGGTACCACGCTGCGCTCGATCGGGCAGGTCGCCAAGCTGCAGACCATCAAGGACAATAACGAGGCCTACGTGCCGCCCCGCGAAATGCTGCGCGAACTGATGGAAGACAACAAGCATGTGGCGGCGGCGATGCGCAAGGCACACAAGCTCGCCGACGAGCACGAGGATTCCGGCACGGCGGGCCTGCTCGAGACCTTCATCGACGAGACCGAGCGTCGCACCTGGTTCCTGTTCGAGGCCAGCCGCCAGGAAAGCGCCAACGTAGCGTGAGTGGCCGTCGTCGGATTGGATTGGCGAATGGGCAGCGGCTCAGTGGGCGAGCCGCTGCCCGTCTGTTGCACCAGTCTCGTCATATTCGCGTGTAATGCTCGCGCCGGTGCGATCAGTCATGAGGGCGGTCGCAATCAGGGAGATCACCGCGCAGGCCGCGATGTAGCCCGCGATGGCGTAGGACGTGTGGTAGGTCCCGAACAGCCAGGCAGCGATCAGGGGAGCGGGGCCGCCGGCGATCACGGACGCAAGCTGGTATCCGAGCGAGGCGCCGCTGTAGCGCAGGCGGCCCGTAAAACTTTCGGCGATCAACGCAGCCTGCGGCCCATACATCATGTCGTGGGGAATGAGCGACAGCACGATGGCCAGAAAGATGATGGCCGTGACGCCGGTGTTGACCATGCCGAAATAGATGAAGCCGAATATGCCGGTCACGACGGCGCCGATCATATACATGTTCTTGCGGCCGATCCGGTCGGAGAGATGCCCGAAATACGGGATCGAGAAGAACGAGACCACCGAGGCCGACAGCACCGCGGTCAAGAGGAAGTCGCGGGACACGTGCAGCGTGCCGGTCCCGTACGAGAAGATGAAGGCGGTGAAGATGTAGAAGGGGGCTTGTTCGGCCATCCGCGCGAAGGCAGACAATAATATCTCCTTCGGCTGGCGCCTGATGACTTCCAAAATGGGCGTCTTCTCAACCCGTTGCTCGGCCACGAGCTTGGCGAATATCGGCGTCTCCAGAATGCCGAGCCGGATATACAGTCCTACGCCCACTAGAATCAGACTCAGCAGGAATGGCACCCGCCAGCCCCAACTGAGGAACTGGTCGCCGGACATTTGACTGAAGGCCAGGACCGCCAGGTTGGCGAGAAACAGTCCACACGGCACGCCGAATTGCGGCCAGGAGGCGATGAAGCCGCGCGACCTGTCGCTGCGCGCCCATTCCATGGACATCAATACCGAGCCGCCCCATTCCCCGCCGACGCCGACGCCCTGGATGAAACGGAGGATCGTCAGCAGCACGGCGCCCCAAATTCCGATCTTCTCGTAAGTCGGAACCAGCGCCACGGCGAAGGTGGCCAGCCCCATCAGCAGCAGGGTCGCAATCAGCGTCGACTTGCGGCCGATGCGGTCGCCGTAATGCCCGAAGATCGCCGCGCCAACCGGCCGCGCCACGAAGCCAACGGCATAGATTGCGAAGGCTTCAAGCGTGCCGACCCATGCATCCGATTGCGGAAAGAAGAGTTTCGCGAAAACCAGCCCCGTGACGGTGCTGTAGAGAAAGAAGTCGTACCACTCGATTGCCGTGCCGATCGTGGACGCGAGAACGGCGCGACGAAGCTGGACGAGATGCTCGGAAGGAGAGAGCTGGTTTGCGGGGATCGTGGTATCGGTCATGGCCAACCTCCGGCCGCGGCGCTTTTAGGCGCCGAAACAATCAAATATTATTTGTGAGGAAACTCGAACGCGCGTGATTGGTTACGGCGGGTTCTGGCTCGATCCGATTAAATGTTGGTAATGCGCGAACGCACTGGCGTTTCGTCAATGCACCGTATCAACGGCGCTGCCACAATCTCACCAGCGGTCCATCTTCGCCCCGCACCGGATCGCTCTTCGGCAGCTTCACTTCCGGGATCGTCTTCAAGGCCTTGGCATGGTTCTCCGGCGTCGGCCGCGTGATCTGCATCGGCGGTCCCGGCGGATAGGCGCCGATCACGCAGAAATCGGGGCTCGCGAACACGCATTGATGCCCGGTGCCCGCGGGCAGGATGGCCACATCGCCGGGCGTGATCTCGAGTTCCTTGCCGCGGTTGCCGCCGAAGCGAACCCGCGCGCGGCCGCGGGCGACGCCGAGCGCCTCATGCACCGTAGCGTGGTAGTGCACGTAGTCGTAGACGCCGTTGCGCCACATCGCGCCCCAGCCATTGGCGCCGAACAGCCCCTCGATGGTCTTTTCCGGGTGATCGTTGGCGACGTCGACCGCCCCTTTGTAGACCAGGAACGGCAGGGGATTGTTGGGAACGAGGCCATCGTCCTCGAAGACGAAAGTGAGCGGCTCGATATCAGCGCTGACGACGGGCATGGCTTGCTCTCCGCAAAGGGCAGCAACCGCCAGACCCTCATGGTGAGGAGCGCGTAGCGCGCCTCGAACCATGAGGCCCGGCTGGTGGCTTCATCCTTCGAGACGCCGCTACGCGGCTTCTCAGGGATGAGGTCTGACAATTTACACCTTCAAACCGCGTTCAGCGCGTCACGTTCCCTTTGAAATCTCGAAAACCGGACACGTCGCCGTCGCATGCGCGAGCAGCCGGCCCGTGGCGCCGACGCCCGCGTCGTGTCCCGGACGCGGTGCAGCCCAGGCGATGCGAAGCATCGTCCGGCAACGCTGCTCCGCAGAGCCGGGACCTATTTTCCGGGATGGAGAACTTGGGCCCTGGATTAGCAGCGCACCGCCATAGCGCGTCGAAGACGCGCGTAAACGCGCTTACGGCGCTGCGCAGCATCGGGGGCACGAGAATTCTACTACGCCCGCTTGTTCGCCCGCATCAGATCCGCAAACCGCTTGAACAGATAGTGCGAGTCGCGCGGGCCCGGGGAGGCTTCGGGGTGATACTGCACGGAGAATACCGGCTTGCCCTTGAGTTCGATGCCGCAATTGGAGCCGTCGAACAGCGAGATGTGGGTCTGCGTCGCGCCCTCGGGCAGCGTGTCCTGGTCCACCGCAAAGCCGTGGTTCATGGAGGTGATCTCCACCTTGCCGGTGGTCTCGTCCTTGACCGGATGGTTGGCGCCGTGATGGCCCTGATGCATCTTCTTGGTCTTGGCGCCGACGGCGAGCCCCAGCATCTGGTGACCCAAGCAGATGCCGAAGGTCGGCGTGCCCGATTCAATCACCTGCTGGATCACGGGCACGGCGTATTTGCCGGTCGCGGCCGGATCGCCTGGGCCGTTGGAAAGAAACACGCCGTCCGGCTTCATCGCCAGAATGTCTTCGGCCGAGGTCGTCGCCGGCACCACGGTGACCTTGCAGCCTTCGCCGGCGAGCAGGCGCAGGATGTTGCGCTTGATGCCGTAGTCGATCGCGACCACGTTGAATTCAGGCCCGTTCTGCCGGCCAAAACCCTGCTGCCAGGTCCACGGCGTCTCGTCCCAGGTGAAGCGCTGGCCCGAGGTCACCATCGGCACCAAATCCATGCCTTCGAGGCCGGGCCATTCACGCGCCTCTTCCTTCAGGCCATGCAGGTCGAACTCGCCGTTCTTGGCATGCGCAATTACCGCGTTCGGCATGCCCTTTGAGCGGATCAGCGCCGTCAGTGCGCGGGTATCGATGCCGGACAGCCCGATGATGCCGCGGGCGCGCAGCCAACGGTCGAGATGCTTGGTGGCGCGGTAGTTCGAGGGATCGGTAATCGCCGAGCGCAGGATCACGCCGCGCGCGCCGGGCGTTGCCGCCATGTTCACCGTCTCGATGTCTTCCTCGTTGGTGCCGACATTGCCGATATGCGGGAAGGTGAAGGTGATGAGCTGCCCGGCATAGGAGGGATCGGTGAGGATCTCCTCATATCCGGTCATTGCGGTGTTGAAGCAGACCTCGCCGACGGCATGGCCTTCCGCGCCGAGGCCAAAGCCCTCCAGCACGGTACCATCGGCAAGCACGAGGAGCGCGGTCGGTTTATGGTCCGGCCAGGCTGAGGCGTTATCAGATGTTGTCATGAGCGCACTTCATAGTCGCAAGCGCCCCCGCGCGTCAAAGCCGGAAGGCCAAGAAAGCCGGAGATTCACATCATTTACGCATATTTGACAGCCATATCCGCTGGTTCTGCGGTTTTCGGCCAAATCCGGCCGAAACGGGAGGACAGTTCGGTGCCGAGACTCCCCGTTCTGCCTCGTCGGCCCCTGGCGGATCGCACCGGAAGGCCAATAGCGTGGGCCGCGCAGCCCCTATATAGACGCGGAATCTTCCGATAGACCAAGGGCCTTCCGGCGGCACCATTCTCAGTGAGGCAACCATGCTGCGCGACGACATCAACAACGCGGTCAAGGACGCCATGAGGGCGAAGGACGAGCGCAAGCTCTCCACGCTGCGCATGGTCAATTCGACCATCAAGAATGCCGATATCGATGCGCGCGGCCAGGGCAAGCCGCCGCTGTCGGACGCAGATGTGCTCGGCGTGCTGCAGAAGATGATCAAGCAGCGCCAGGAGTCGGTCGAACTCTACGACAAGGGCGGCCGCGCCGAGCTGGCCGCGCAGGAGCGCGAGGAGATCGCCGTGATCTCCGCCTATCTGCCGAAGCAGATGTCGGACGACGAGGTGAAGGCCGCGATCTCGGCCGCGATCGCCGAGACCGGCGCCGCCGGCATGAAGGACATGGGCAAGGTGATCGGCGTGCTGCGCGCAAAATTCGCGGGGCAAATGGATTTTGGCAAGGCCAGCGGCCTGGTGAAGACGGCGCTGACCGGATAATTTTTCCTCGGAACCTTTCGTACGACGCAACATCCAATGGGTTCAAGCTCCGTTGGCAAACATCGTGGAAAGGCATCTCAATGAGTCCGAGCGTACATGCACTGGATCGCGCAAGAGTGTCACGGTCCCAGGTCCAAAGTCCCGATAGAGCCGAGGTCGAACAGGCCGTGCGCACCATCATTCGATGGACCGGCGAAGATCCCGATCGGGATGGCCTGCGCGACACGCCGGCGCGCGTGACGCGCTCGTTCGAGGAATTCTTTTCAGGCTACGGTCAGGACCCCGTCGAGATCTTGAAGAAGACCTTCGAAGAGATCGAAGGCTATGACGAGATGATCGTGCTGCGTGGCATCCGTTTCGAGAGCCACTGCGAGCATCACATGGCGCCGATCATCGGCCAGGCCTGGGTGGCCTACATTCCAAATGGCCGCGTGGTCGGCATCAGCAAGCTGGCGCGCGTTGTCGACGTCTACGCCAGGCGCCTGCAGATTCAGGAAAAGATGACCGCGCAGATCGCCAACACCATCAATGATGTGCTGGAACCGCAAGGGGTCGGCGTCATTATCAAGGCGACGCATCACTGCATGACGACGCGCGGCGTGCACAAGCCGGACACCGATCTCGTGACCAGCCGCATGCTGGGCTGCTTTCGCGACAACGCGCTGACCCGCCAGGAATTCTTGGGAATGGCGACATAGCGCACCGAGAGCGGAGCAAGAACAGCGGAGGAAGACATGGCCGATCCGCAAGCGCCGCCCGCCGGTCCCGATCTGTCAAAGGGCGTAGCCCCGTCCGAATTCGCGGGCCAGATGTTGCTCGGCCATGTCGGCGACGATGAAGTGCTTCTGGTGCGCTCGGGATCGGAGATGTTCGCGGTCGGCGCCCATTGCACCCATTATCATGGGCCGCTCGCGGAGGGCCTCGTGACCGGCGAGGGCATCCGTTGTCCCTGGCATCATGCCTGCTTCGACTTGCGCACGGGCGAAGCGATCCGCGCTCCGGCGCTCAATCCGGTCGCAGTCTGGAAGGTCGAGCAGCAAGGCGACCGCATCTTCGTTCGGGAAAAGCGCGAGCAGCCCAAGCCGCGGGTGAAGGGCGCGATCGAGGCGCCTGGCCGGATCGTGATCGTCGGCGGTGGTGCGGCGGGCTTTGCCGCAGCCGAGATGCTGCGGCGGCAGGACTATCGCGGCAGCATCGTGATGCTGAGCAACGAGGCGGCGGCGCCGGTAGACCGGCCGAACCTGTCAAAAGACTATCTCGCCGGCAGCGCGCCGGAGGACTGGGTGCCGTTACGGCCGGATGATTTCTATGCCGAAGCGAAGGTCGACCTGCGGCTCAGCACTGAGGTCACGTCAATCGATGTCGACGCGCGCCATGTCGTCACATCAGGCGGCGAGACGATCCCCTACGACCGCTTGCTGCTTGCGACTGGTGCGGAGCCGGTACGTTTACCTATACCCGGTGCCGACCAGCCGCATGTGCACGTGCTGCGCTCGTTGGCCGATTCCCGCGCAATCATTGCATTGGCCGGCGGCGCGCGACGCGCGGTCGTGATCGGCGCGAGCTTCATCGGGCTCGAAGTCGCGGCCTCGTTGCGCGCCAGAAGTATCGAGGTCCATGTCGTCGGGCTGGAGCAGCGGCCGATGGAGCGCGTGCTGGGGCCCGAGCTGGGCGACTTCGTCCGCGCCCTGCATGAAGAGCACGGCGTTATATTCCATCTCGGCGACACCGTAACCGCAATCGACGGTAACCGCGCGACGCTGAAAAGCGGCGGCGCGATTGACGCCGATGTCGTGGTGGTCGGCGTCGGCGTGCGTCCGCGCCTTGAATTGGCTGAGAACGCGGGGCTGGCGATCGATCGGGGAGTCACTGTCAATGCCTATCTGGAAACCAGCGTCCCCGGCATCTACGCCGCGGGCGATATTGCGCGCTGGCCCGATCCGCATTCTCTTGAAACCATTCGCGTAGAACATTGGGTGGTGGCCGAGCGTCAGGGCCAGACCGCCGCGCGGAACATGCTTGGGCAGCGCGAGCCGTTCCATGCGGTGCCGTTTTTCTGGAGCCAGCACTACGATGTGCCGATCAACTATGTCGGTCATGCCGAGAAATGGGACGAAATTACCGTCGACGGCGACATCGCCGGCAAGGATTGCCTGCTGCAGTACAAGCGTAACGGCCGCGTGCTGGCGGTCGTCTCGATCTATCGGGACATCGCGAGTCTTGAGGCAGAGCTTGCGATGGAGAAGGCGCGAGCGCCTTAAGTCAGGCTACAAAACGTCGCTCCACGTCATCCTCGGGCTTGTCCCGGGCATCAACGTCTTTAAACTCGCGGTAAGCACCAAGAACGTGGATGGCCGGGACTTTTGATGCGAAGACCCGCTTAATCTGTCATCGGGCCGGGCGTCGCCCCGTACCCGTTGGCGCTTTTGCCCGGCCATGACGAGAGGAAATAACCAGGGCCATGCTTACCGAAGCCTCGACCTACGACGAGCTCTACCGCAACTTCCGCTGGGACATTCCCGATCGCTTCAACATGGCGACCGCGTGCTGCGACCGCCATGCGGATGGCACCAACCGTCTAGCGCTGATTTACGTCGACGAGAACGGCGCTACGACGCGTACCTCGTTCGATGAGCTCGCCGAGATGTCGCGCCGTTTTGCCAATGTGCTGAAGGCCGACGGGCTGGTGCGCGGAGACCGCGTCGCGGTGTTTCTGTCGCAGTCGCTGGAACTGCCGATCGCGCACCTCGCGGCGTTTCGTTCGGGCTTGATCTCGATCCCGCTGTTCGCGCTGTTCGGCGAGGATGCGCTGGAATTTCGACTGTCGAATTCCGGCGCCAGGGCCATCATTACCGACGAGGCTGGCTGGGAGAAGCTCACGAAAATTCGCGACCGGCTGCCTTATCTTCAGGACATCTATGTCACCACCAGCATCGCGCATGCTGGTGCAAAGCCGTTCTGGCCAGCGATCGAGGCGGCGGACGAAGCGTTCCCGACCGTCGATACCTCGGCCGATGATCCGGCCTTGATCATCTACACCTCGGGCACCACAGGGAATCCGAAAGGTGCGCTGCATGCGCATCGCGTCGTGCTCGGCCATCTCCCGAATGTCGAGATGTGCCACAACTTCTTGCCACGGCCCGGCGACATGATGTGGACACCGGCCGACTGGGCCTGGATCGGCGGGCTGATCAACGCGCTGCTGGCGTTCTGGTATCACGGCATTCCCCTGGTCGGTCACCGCGCGCGCAAATTCGAGCCGCAGGCGGCGATGACGATGATGGCCGAGCTCGGCATTCGCAACACGTTTCTTCCGCCGACCGCGCTGAAACTGATGCGTCAGGCGGACGTGAAGAACCCCGGTGTAAAACTGCGCAGCATTTTCACCGGCGGTGAATCGCTTGGCGGCGAGCTGCTGGACTGGGTGCGCGAGACCTTCGGCATCGACGCACACGAAGTGTTCGGCCAGACCGAGTGCAATCTCGTGATCGGCAGCAATTCAAACTTGTTTCCGATCCGCCCCGGCTCGATGGGCAAGGCGACGCCGGGCTTCGACGTCCGCATCGTCAACGACAAGGGCGAGGAATTGCCGCGTGGGCAACGCGGCATCATCGGCGTGCGCCAGCCCTGTCCCTGCACCATGATCGAATACTGGAAGAACCCGGAAGCGACTGCAAAAAAATACGCCGGCGAATTCTTGCTGACCGGCGATCTCGGCGTGCAGGATGAGGACGGTTATTTCTGGTACGTCAGCCGCGAGGACGACGTGATTACCACCGCCGGCTATCGCGTCGGCCCGTCGGAAATCGAGCACACGCTGATGAAGCATCCGGCGGTGGCGATGTCGGCGGTGGTCGGCATACCCGATCCGATCCGCACTGAATCCATCAAGGCCTGGATCGTGCTGCGTCCGGGCTTTGCACCAAGCGACGCGCTGGCGCGCGAAATCCAGGAGTTCGTCAAGGTGCAACTCGCCGCCCACGAATACCCGCGCTTCGTGCAGTTCGCGGAAACGCTGCCGATGACGGCCACGGGCAAGGTGCTGCGGCGCGAGCTGCGGGCGCTGGGGTAATTTTCGTCGGTAGATTGGATGCGATGGGCCAATGCAAAAAACTGCTTCTCACGCCGCGGGCCTGCACCGCGCCTCGCTCAAGAAGCTCCACGATTTGGATGCGGCGCTGGAGCTCATGTATTATGGCTGGCGCGGGATGACGCTCTCGGCCGACCAGTATCTTGCGACTCTCGGCCTGTCACGCCCGCATCATCGCATTCTCTACGTTGTGGCGCGACAGCCCGACATTTCGATCGGCTCGCTGATCGAGATCCTCGGAATATCCAAGCAAGCCGTGAACCGGCCGCTTAACCTGTTGCTGCAGCGTAAACTGCTGACATCGAAGCGGTCGTCCGAACAGCATCGCTCCAAATTGCTGCGGCTGACAGAAGCAGGAAAACAAATTGAGCAACGGGCGTCGGGCTACGAGCGCAAGGTCCTGCGCGAAGCGTTTGATCGCGTCGGCCCAGCCGGTGCTGCCGCGTGGATGGCCGTCATGAGGGTCATCGCCGACAACAACTGACCGGCCCTCATGTCAACATGGTTGACGTTAAAGTTGCCCTGTGTCATCTTCCCGGCAGTGCACCGAGGGAGGGCGCGAGCATGAGCGGACAGGTAATGGACCGGGCGGCCGTGGCACGCTTCGTCGAGGCGTGGTGCGCGAACTGGTGCAAAGTCGATATCGACGCTGTCGTCTCGCATCTTGCCGAGGACGCAGAGATGCGCAGCCCCTTGGCACTGAAACTGACGGAGTCGCCGGTGGTCGTGGGCGCCGAGAACATTCGCGCCTACTGGCAGAAGGCTTACGGCGGCATCAAGAGCGCGGATCTGAAAGTTTTGAGCTGGAGCTGGGACGATACGATCGCGCGCCTGACGGTCTGGTGGCAACTCGGCGACACGCGCGCCAGCGAGTTCATGGACTTCGACAGTGCCGGTCGTGTGGTGCGTAGCGAGGCCTTCTACGGAAAGTAGCCATGCGATTTTCGGATTTCGCCCTGCTCCTCAACACGCTCTGGTTCGGCGCCGCATTCATCCAGTTCAGCATTGCTCAGAGCAATACGCTGAAGATACTGGTACCGCGGGAGGAGCGCGGAAATCCGATTGCGCCAACCCTATCGGCCAGCGTGGCGTTTTTGGGCGGGATCAATCTGCCGATCGGCCTTCTGTCGTTGTATCTGCTGCTGTTACGGCCGCCCTTCTTTCAGGCGCATGACGCGCAGCTGGCATTGTTCCTGTTCTTCGCCGCGTGTCACTTCAGCCAATTCGCCTACAACCTTCCGGTCCTGTTGCGCGGCGGACGCATCGGGGTGGCATATTGGCCCGTGTTGAAAGGCCCGATGCTCAGAATTTTTGTCATTGATGCGATGTTGTTCGTGACGAATCTTGTCGTGGCCCTTCTGCTCGTGTCCCGTTCCTGACAAGCGAATCTATCTGCTAAAGGGCGGGGAGAGAGCATCTGCCCGGACGAACCTGACCAAGGTCAACATGCTGACCGCATAGACCGGCTCCAATGCCCAAATCATGAGGGAATCTCTGGAAAGGTCGATCCGGTGGTGCGGCGACACTGCCGGTGCTCGGGCATGCCACGTGGCACCTCTATCGCCGGATCATTGCGCCGGTGGTGTGAGGGGCTAGCTCCTCACACCTCCAGCGTCATTTGCGTTCGCAGGGACGACATTGTTACGGCGTCCCGATCCCCATTTCCTTCAGAGCGGCCAGCATCCGTTCCGGCGGTTGCATCTTGATCGCCAGCGCGTTGCCGGTCTCCAGCAGGCTTTTCAGGCTAGAGAGGATCGCGGGCCAGCCTGTACGTCCGCCGGACAGGATGTCGTCGCTGATCTCCCGGTCATGCGATTGCAGCATCGTCAGCTTGACCACATCGCCGGCCTGCTCGATTTCGTAGGTCACCAGCGTCGGCCCGAGCTTTTCCACTAGCGCCGGCCAGTTGACGTTGAAGGTGACGGTGAGCTTCCGCAGCGGTTCGCACTCGATCACCTCGCCCGAGATGTGCAGGGCGTCGTCCGGCGTGCGCATGATGAAGGCGCCGCCGACCCTGAGATCGACCTCGACCGCCTGGCCGGAGAAATATTGCCGGCTGAACTCGGCCCTGGTCAGCGCTTCCCAGACCTTCTCAGGCGTGGAGGCGATATAGATCGTGTAGACGATCGCCGGCTTGAATTGCTCGATCTTCATGTCGGGTCTGGTCCTTCGATAGATCTTCATGACCGGGTGGATTATTCCTTGCCGAGCGCCGCTCGCGGGATCGCAAGCGGCTTTCCGGTCTCAAGTACAGTCTTCAGGCCGGACAGGATCGCCGGCCATCCGCTTGAGATGGCGCCCACCAGCTTACTGCCCTCGACGAAGCCTTCATGCGTCACCGTCAGCTTCACGAGATTGCCGTATGGCTCGATCGTGAAGGTGACCTTCGTCGCGGGCTCCTCGCGCATGATCTCGTAGAGCTCATGCTTGAACGTGTAGGACAGGCGCCGCGGGCGATCGGCTTCGAGAATCTTGCCGGTATCGGTGGTCTTGCCGTCGGTGACCAGCGCAAAGGGCGAACCGACCTTCCAGTCCGAGTTCACTTCGGTGCCGAACCAGTAGCGCTTGGAGAGTTCGCTGGACGTCAGCGCCTCCCACAATGTCTCCGGCGTGGTCTCGATGTAGGTGACGTAGACGAATTCAGGCTTACTCATCACGCTTCTCCAACTGCCGTTTCAACTCAGAGAGCGCGGCGAGTTTCCCGCGCTCGAATTTCCTGATCCACCGCTCGCCGATCTGATGGATCGGAACCGGATTAAGGTAGTGCAGCTTCTCGCGGCCATGTTTGAGCGTCGTGACGAGGTTGGCCGCCTCGAGAATCCCAAGGTGCTTGGTGACGGCCTGTCGCGTCATCGCAAGCCCGTCACATAGTTCGTTGAGCGTCTGTCCGTTTTTGGCGTGAAGCCTGTCCAGCAGCGAGCGCCGCGACGCATCGGCAAGCGCTTTGAACACTTCATCCATGCCAACGATAATAGGCAACCAATTGGTTGCATGTCAAGGGTGTGCTTTGGAGTGCAGCCCAAGGCTGTGTTACCGTGTCCTCAGCCAACGCAGATTGGTTTTGAACAGTCGGGGGTGGAACATGAGCGGTCGCCTTAAATTCGCAGCCTGTTTCGCGATCTATTTTCTCGCAGGCACAGGGATCTCTTACGCGCAGCAACAGGTGATCGGCGCGCCGCCCGAAGCGCTCAACATGAAGCTGGTTGGAACCAGTGACCTGCAGGCGCGCAGCGCCTATCAGCCCACCATCCATCATCAGGGCGAGCGCTGGATCGCCTATATCGGCCATCACGGCGGCAGCGACGAGATTCCGGCGCCGGTCAACCCGCAGACCGGCAAGGCCGAGCCGAACGGCACGTCGATGGTCGACGTGACCGATCCCTCACAGCCGAAATATCTGCGCCACCTTCCGGGTCAGGAGGGCAAGTATGAACGCGGCGGCGCGCAGATGGTGCGAATTTGCGACGGCAAGGCGCTGCCGAAGGGCGATCGCAATGCGGTCTATATGCTGCGGACCTTCGGCGGCGAGGCGCATGAGATCTGGAACGTCGCCGATCCCGCCAATCCCGTGCTGATCACGCGGATTGCGGGATTGAAGGACACACACAAGAGCTGGTGGGAGTGCGACACCGGCATCGCCTTCCTGGTGTCGGGCGCGCCGGACTGGCGCACGCGCCGCATGACGCAAGTCTATGATCTCGCTGATCCCGCGCATCCGCAAAAGATCCGCGATTTCGGTCTTCCCGGCCAGGAGCCGGGCTCGACCGGCGCGGTGCCGACCGAACTGCACGGGCCGATTTCGACGGGACCTTCGGGCAACCGGGTCTATTTCGGCTACGGCACCAACAAGGGCGGGATATTGCAGATCGTCGACCGCGACAAACTGCTCAACGGACCGAAGGAGCCGACCGCGGACAATCTGCGGCTCCCCGAAATTGCACGGCTGCCGATGTCGGCATTCAACGGCGCGCATACGACATTTCCGATGCCGGGCATGCCGATCGCGGAATTCGCGCGCGACAAGGACGGCAAGACCCGCGACATCGTGATGATCGTCGATGAGGCGATTTTGAACGAATGCAACGAGCCGCGGCAGATGGTGTGGTTCGCAGACGTCACGATCGAGAACCGGCCGATGATGATTTCGAGCTACACGGTGCCGGAGGCGAGCGGGACATTCTGCGAGCGGGGCGGGCGGTTCGGCGCGCATTCTTCTAACGAGAGCATGGCGCCGGTCTTCTACAAGAAGATGGCCTTCATCGCCTTCTTCAATGCCGGCGTCCGCGCGCTCGACATTCGCGATCCCTATCATCCCAGGGAAGTCGGCTACTTCATTCCGGCGATCACGGCGGCGACCGACAAGCGCTGCGTCAGGATCGACGGCAAGGATCGCTGCAAGGTCGCGATCCAGACCAACAATGTCGAAACTGACGAGCGCGGCTACATCTATATCGTCGACCGCGCCAACACCGGCCTGCACATTCTGGAATTGACCGGCCCGGCGCGCTCGGTCGCCGGCCTACCGTGAGGGTGCCGGCGATGCGGCGCTGGCCGGTCATTGTCGTTGCGGCCGTGGTGCTCGGTGCCTTGTCGGGCGCCGCGGCCTACCAGCACGTCGCGCCGCGCCAGGACGAACGGGAAGGCGGATGGCGGGAAATCGCCTGGCTGTTCCCGCGCGACGGCTGGCCTGCCGGCAAGGCGTTCCGCTGCGATGCATGCGGCGGCGATGTCGCGATCTATGTGCGGCCGAAGATGGGTTTCTGCAATTGCGACCGTGGCGTCGCCGACGATGACGAGGTGGACGGCGTCGCCGATCTCGATTTGATGAGCGAGCATTTTGCGCCGCTCGCGCCGGGCGAGGTCGTTCGGGTCGCCGACATGCCCGGCCGGATCAGGGCCTATGATCTCAAGATGTCCGACGGTTCGCGGCGCGCCGCCATCGGAATAGCGGTCTCGCGCCGCTGCGATCTGCTGGTCGCAGTCGCGCACGGCAAGGGCGATGTGCCCAACATGCGGGGCGCGGCGCTGGAGTTTTTGGCGACGAACGAGATGACGGGCTGGATAACGGCTGCGATGGACGGGCGGTGAGGCGGTGCTCGTTCTCAACCTCGCCCCGCGTGCGGGGAGAGGCATAGGCCGTCGTCCGGCCGTTCTAAAGAGCGTGACTTCCATCTCTGTCTCCCGCATGCATAATGACGTAACCGCTCTCCCACCGAGTTCTCCCCATGTCCCTTCAGGTCTATCTCGCCTTCGTCGCTGCCTGCATTGCGCTGGCGCTGTTGCCGGGCCCCGTGGTCACGCTGCTGATCGCGAACGGCCTGCGGCACGGCACGCGCGCGGCGCTGATCAATTGCGCCGGTGCTCAAACCGGTCTTGCCATCGTGATCGGCATTGTCGCAGTCGGGCTCACTTCGCTGATGGCGACGATGGGTTACTGGTTCGATTGGGTGCGCTTTGCCGGCGCGGCCTATCTGATCTGGCTCGGCATCAAGCTAATCTGGTCGCCGGTGGAAGGCGTCAGCGGCGACGAGCCGCCACCGCCGCCGCGCGGCGGATTTTTCCTGCAGGGTCTTTTGGTGCTGCTTTCTAATCCGAAGGTGCTGGTGTTCTTCGGCGCGTTCATTCCGCAGTTTATGGACATGGAGAAGGACCACTTCCCGCAGGTGGCGCTGCTCGGCGTCACCTTCATGGTGATCGCGGCGTCGACCGACGCGATCTACGCGCTGCTGGCCGGCCGCGCGCGAATGTTCTTCTCCAAGCAGCGGACGCGGCTGCTATCGCGCGTCTCCGGCGGCTTCATGATCGGCGGCGGTATCTGGCTGGCGCTGACGCGGGCGCGGTAGTCTTTCCCGCCAATTGAACCATTCGTGGCCTCGGCCCGTCTGAGGAACGGGGCGGATTTCCCGCCCGTTCTGGGGGAGAATTTCGTGCCTGATCTGCCGTGGTTCGTCTATGCCATGCTGCTGGCGCCGCTTGGGCTGATTCTGGTCGCAGCCGCGTACAAGAGCCTGCAGGTAAGCGCGGCCCGCGATTGGCCGTCGGCTCCGGGCAAGGTCGTGATCTCAAAGGCGGAAGTGCGCGACGTCGAAGTGATCGACAGCGACCGCCAGGACAGGCATCGGATCGAACAGCGCAACTTCGCCAACATCGTCTACGAGTATTCCGTCGCCGGCAAAAAACTGCGCAACAACCGCGTGAGTATCGGTGAAGATCGCGGGAATTTTCAGGTCGCCGAGACCATCGCGAAATATCCCGTCGGCGGCATCGTGATGGTCTACTACAATCCCCTGCACCCGCACGAGGCGGTTCTGGAGCGCGACCTGCCGAAGGGCCTATGGGGCTGCCTCGGAACGGAACGGCGATCGTGTTGGCGATCGTGTTCGGCTCGGCCTTCGGCCTGCATCAGCTGACCGAATTCGCATCGAAACATCTCACGAACCCCAAAGTGTCGCCGTTTGTCGTCGCCATGAGCGCGTTCGGATTTCTGATTGCACTGTTCGGGCTGGCACTGCAGCGCCAGGCTTCGCTGGCGAGGAAATGGCCGGTCGTGCCCGGCACCATCAAATCATCGGGCCTCGAACAATTCATGTCCGCGCCGTCGGAGCCCGCCGAACGCAGCCAGCTCACGTTCCAGTCCAAGGTTTCCTTCGCGTATCGCTTCAACGGCATCGATTATATCAGCGAGCACGCCAGCCTCGGCGGCAAGGTCTCCTCGACGTCGAGGGGCCTGGTGGAGCGCTTCGCCCGAAAATATCCCACCGGCGCCAAAGTCAAAGTCTTCGTCAATCCGCTTAATCCGTCGGAAGCCGTGCTGGAGCCTCGCGCTAGCCAGATCTGGATACTCTGGGCGTCCGTCACGTTTATCTGGGGCATCGCGTATTATGCTGCGGTGCACGGCTAGGCGGACAGCAATTGCCGCGCGCGCAGCATGGTTTCAGTCTCACCAAGAATCCGCGCCAGCCGTTCCGCCCACGCCTTCTCGCCGGCCACATCGCTGATCAAATCCTGACGGATCTCGATCCCCGTATTCATCAGCCCGCGCGCCTCGCCATGGACGGGAATCGTGTAGTCGGTCTCGTCGCTGACCGCATAAGGCTCGTTGTTGCCGACCACGAGATCGCCCTCGGCGCGCAGCAGTTGCAGCAAGAGCGGCGGCAGATGCGTGTCGCGGTGATAGAGCGTACCGATATGCCAGGGCCGCGCGATCCCGGCATAGATGGACGTAAAGCTGTGCAGCGACACCAGCACCGTCGGCATGCCTGCGCTGCCGCGCTGGTCGATGATCTCGTCGATGCGCCGGTGATAGGGATCGAAGATCTGCGCGCGCCGCATTTCCGCGGCCTCCCGCGAAATGCCCTCATTGGCCGGGATCGTCGTCGCCTCGCTGATGCGCGGGATCGAGCTTGCGACATGGGGCGGGCGGTTGCAGTCGAGGACGAGCCGCGAGTAGCGCTGCACGATCAGATGCGCGTCGAGATGTTTTGAGAGTGCCTCCGCGACGCCGGCAATGCCGATGTCCCAGGCGATGTGGCGGGTTAGCTCGCTCTCGGGCAGGCCGAGGTCGCCGAGCACGCGCGGAATCAGGCGTCCATAATGGTCGCAGGTCAACAGGAACGGCGAACGTCCCCCGGCGTTGAATTCGCAGACCGGACGAACATCTTCGGAGCTGAGAAGGAGGGGTGTGTCGGCGGCGGCGTCCAAAGCGTTTTCCTTAAAGTACTGCCTATCGAAGCGGCACCCCGACCTACAATTGAGCAGGATTCGGCCTAGATCAGACCTACCAGAATCGATGATTGTTTGACGATACCGCTCCTGACCATCAACCACAAGACCGTTTATCGCTACACCCGCCCGGTCGCGTTCGGTGAGCACCGCATCATGCTGCGCCCGCTGCCGGGCCATGACCTGCGGATTCGCGCAAGCGAGCTCGAGATCGAACCGAAGCCGATGTCGTTGCGCTGGATCCACGACGTGTTCGGCAATACCGTGGCGATCGCGATCTTTGATGAGCGCGCCGACACCTTGTCGTTCACGGCAACCGCCACCGTCGAGCACAATCCGGCGGAAGAGTTCGCGCTGACGCCGGATGATCCCGCCTATTTCTATCCGTTTCTCTACGACGACGAGGAATTCCCCGACCTGCTGCAGTTCGTCTCGCCGCAATATGGCGATCCCAACGGTGAACTGTCGGCATGGGCGCGACAATTCCTCGATGCCGAGGGACCGACGCCGACTTTCGATATCCTGAGCGGCATGACGCATGGCATCCGCGAGGCCTTTACCTATCGCAAACGCCATGAGCAGGGCACGCAGCATCCGCTCGACACGCTGCAGACCGGCTCCGGCACCTGCCGGGACTATGCGCTGTTCATGATCGAGGCGCTGCGCCGGCTCGGCATCGCCGCGCGCTTCGTCTCCGGCTACATCTTCATTCCCGGCGACGGCGCGCATGGTCATGTCGGCGGCGGCTCGACGCACGCCTGGGTGCAGGTCTATCTGCCGAGCGCGGGGTGGATCGAGTTCGATCCGACCAACGGCATTATCGGCACCCGCGATCTCATTCGCGTCGCGGTGGCGCGCGATCCGCGCCAGGCAATCCCGTTGCATGGCACTTATCTCGGCTCGCCTGACGCCTTCGCGGGGATGGAGGTCAGCATCAACGTCGTCTCGGCCGGCCAAGAGACAGAAGCGCAGCACGAGGTACGGCAGGCGGAAAGGGTCTGAGCCATGGAGATCAGGGTCGGCTTCGAAATCGCCTATGCGGCCATGCAGCCGACGCCGATGGTGATCATGCTCTCGATTCATCCGTCGCGCTTTGCCGACATCGTCGGCACCGAGTGCATTATGGCAGAGCCCGATGTGCCGATCGGCTTCTACCGCGATAGCTTTGGCAACGTGTGCGGCCGGCTGGTCGCACCCCCTGGCGGCGTCACGCTGCGCGGCGACGCGCTGGTGCGCGATTCCGGCCTGCCGGATGCTGTGGTGCCGACTGCGCAGCAACTGCCGATCGATCAATTGCCGGATGAAGTGCTGCAATATTTGATGCCGAGCCGCTATTGCGAGACCGACAAGCTCACCGATATTGCCTGGTCTTTATTCGGCAACACAGCGTCGGGCTGGGCGCGGGTGCAGGCGATCGTCGACTTCGTGCACAACCACGTCAGCTTCGGCTATCAGCACGCCCATCACATGAAGTCGGCGCACGACGTCTACGCGGAGGGCGCCGGCGTCTGCCGCGACTTTGCGCACCTGGCGCTGACCTTCTGCCGCTGCATGAATATCCCGGCGCGCTACTGCACCGGCTATCTCGGCGACATCGGCGTGCCCCGTGAACCCGCGCCGATGGATTTCTCCGGCTGGTTCCAGGTCTATCTCTCCGGCCAGTGGTACACCTTCGATGCCCGCCACACCGTGCCGCGCATTGGCCGCATCCTGATGGCCACCGGCCGTGACGCTGCCGACGTCGCGCTGACCACGAGTTTTGGCCGGATGGATCTTGTGAATTTTTTCGTCATCAGCGAGGAGGTCGTGCCGGCTTGACGTCCCGCTCCGTCATTGCGAGGAGCGCAAGCGACGGGGCAATCCATTCTTGCGCGTGCGGCCCGATGGATTGCTTCGCTTCGCTCGCAATGACATAGAACGCCATGATTTCAGATCGACTGTTCGTCTACGGCACGCTGATGCGCGGCTTCGACCATCCGATGGCGCAGCTATTGTCGCGCAGTGCGGATTTTTTGGGCACCGCCACCTGCCGCGGCCGGCTCTATCTCATCAAGCATTATCCGGGGCTGGTGCTGTCGGACGACGCCAACGACGTCGTATTCGGCGAACTCTATCGTCTGCGCGATCGCGACGCGTTGCTCGGTGAGCTCGACATGTATGAAGCCTGCGGCGCCGGCTTTCCGGAACCGACCGAGTACATCCGCCGCATGCTGCCGCTGTCGCTGGAAGACGGCACCGCGGGCGAGGCGTGGACCTATGTCTACAACTGGCCCGTCACCGGCCTGCCGCAGATCCCCTCGGGGAAATTTCTGGAGAAATGACATCCGTGTCCCGGACGCGGTGCAGCGCTCCTGGCGATGCGAATCATCGTCCAGTGCGCTGCTCTGCAGAGCCGGGACGCATGCTCTGTTATGCCGCACGAGTGGGCCCCGGCCTAGCAGCGCATCGCAGTCGTGCTGCGCAGCATCCGGCACGAGAAACGATCAACCCGCATCCAGCCGCTCGCGCTCCAATCTGATATCGACCTCGCGCTCGACATATTTCCATTCCTCGGTCGCGCGCAGCGTGCGGACCAGCTCCTCGAATTCCTCCGCATGGGCGGGCGCGTATTCGAACCAGGTCAGGAAATCGAACGGCTCACCGAGATCGCGACTGTGATAGAGCTGGCGGGCGATCGCCGGCAGGTATTTCAGGCTCGCCGCAATGTGGTGCGATCTGTCCTCAAAGATCTGCCGCCGCTCCTCCTGCGTCAGCTCCCACCACGCCGCCGATTTCTTGATCGGGATCAGCGCGGCATAAATCGCCTCAGGTCGGCCGATCTCCGCCCGCACGGCATCAAGCTGCGTCTTCTCGGCGCGCTCGGTATAGCGCAGATAGCTGGCGACGCCGGCCAGCCGCCACGAGGTCGGCGAGGGCAGGATCGGCAGCGCGATCGACAGTGAATGCACGACCGACAGCGACGGCGTCGGCGACAGCGCCGCGCCCTTGACCGGCGCAAACCGCGTCACCCGCCACGCCCCGCTCCTGCCACCCCGGAATACCGTGAACATGCGGACATGGAAGCGCGGAACGGGGCGGGGTTCAAGCGCTCACGCTGTCATTCCGGGGCGCGTCGAAGACGCGAACCCGGAATCTCGAGATTCTCAGGTGCGCAATTGCGCACCATAGTTCACGCTAATGCGTGCCCCGGAATGTCAGGGGCTGTGAATAGCGGCGAGAAACCCACTAACCGTCGTATTTTACCGCGCCATCCCTATATCCCTAATCGGTTGGCATACCCCCCGCGACTCGGCAAAAACTCACCCATGCGCTTCACGCCCCAATTTCTCGATGAACTGCGCGCCCGGCTTCCGGTTTCGGAAGTCGTGGGCCGGCGCGTCAAGTTGAAGAAGGCGGGGCGGGAATTCAAGGGACTGTCGCCGTTCCAGCAGGAGAAGACGCCCTCTTTCACGGTCAACGACCAGAAGCAATTTTACCACGATTTCTCTACTGGAAAGCACGGCAACATTTTCGACTTCGTCATGGAGACGGAAGGCGTCTCGTTTCCGGAGGCCGTCGAGCGCCTGGCCGCGATGGCCGGCCTGCCGTTGCCGGTAGCGACCCCTGACGCCGCGCGCCACGAGCAGCGTCGCAAGACGCTGCACGACGTGATGGAACTCGCGGCAAAATTCTTTGCCGACACGCTCGCCTCGCGCAACGGCGCCAAGGCGCGCGGCTATCTCGGCGACCGCGGCATTTCGCCGGCGACGCAATTGCAGTTTCGCTTAGGGTATGCCCCGGGCGAGCGCTTTGCGTTGAAGGAGCATCTTGGCTCACATGGCATCTCCACCGAGGACATGGTGGAAGCGGGGCTGTTGGTCGGTGGCGACGATATTCCCGTTCCTTACGATCGCTTCCGCGACCGCGTGATGTTTCCGATCGCGGACGCGAGAGGCCGCGTCATCGCCTTTGGCGGCCGCGCGCTGGAAAAGGACGTCCCCGCAAAATACCTGAACTCGCCGGAAACGCCGCTGTTTCATAAGGGTGACAATCTCTACAACCTTGGCCCCGCGCGGCAGGCGACGCATAACGGCTCGCCGCTGATCGTGGTCGAAGGCTATGTCGACGTTATCGCAATGGTCACCGCGGGCTTTGCCGGCGCGGTGGCGCCGCTCGGTACGGCCTTGACCGAAAACCAGCTCGCGTTGCTCTGGAAGATGGCGGATGAGCCGATTCTCTGCTTCGACGGCGACCGCGCCGGACAGAAAGCAGCGTACCGCGCCGCCGACCTCGCGCTGCCCAATCTCGCGCCCGGCAAAAGCCTGCGCTTTGCGCTGCTGCCGGAGGGGCAGGACCCTGACGACCTCGCCCGCACCGGCGGCCGCATCGCGATCGAAGAGGTGATCGGTGCCGCGCGCGGGCTCGCCGACATGATCTGGTCGCGCGAGATCGAGGGCGGCACGTTTGCAACCCCTGAACGGCGCGCGGCACTGGAAGCGCGCATCAACGACCTCTCTAACGGCATCCGCGACGAGGTCGTGCGCCGCTACTACCGCCAGGATCTGGCCGAGCGCCTGCAGCGCACCTTTGCGCCCGATGCCGGCCGCGGCGGCTACGGCCGGGGTAATTTCCGGACCGGCCGGGCCGAATCACCCCGCGCGTTTGCCCCGCGCGGAGGCGGCCCGGCCGGCCGATTCGCCCCCCGCGGCGGCCGCCCGCCAGGGGCGGCCTCAGGAATCGCCCCCGGCCCCTACCAGGCGGCGAGCCCCCAGCTTGCGACCAGCCCGATCATGCGCGGCCAGCGCAGCGCGATGTCCCGCCGCGAGGCCCTGATCCTGCAATCCCTGATCAATCACCCCTGGCTGCTGCACGATCATCTGGAGGAGGTGGCCGCACTGGAACTGGCGCATCCCGAAGCCAACAAGCTCCGCGCCGGCATTATCGCCGCCTTCGCCAACGACCATCACCATTCCCCAGACGTCGAAGAGCAGGCCGAAAAAATGCGCGCCGATCTCGAAGCGCGCGGATTAGGCGAGGTTCTTCAACGGGTTGAGCGGGCGATCACGACGATGGCGGTCTGGGCCGCCCGCCCCGGCGCGGCCAGAGAGGACGTTTTGGCCACTTGGCAGCAACTCGTTGTCTTGCATCAGAAAACGCACGCCCTACTTAGGGAGAAGAAAGATGCCGAGCTGGCATTGGCCGAAGAGACCAGCGAGGCCAATCTGGCATGGCTGAAGGATGTTGGCGCCCGGCTGGACTCTCTCGACGGCACCGAGGCCCTGATCGAGGGTTTTGGCGAGCTTTCGGGCCGGTTCCGCAAAAGTGTCTGACGCGCAAAAAATGATGCGGACGGCCTTGGCCGGACCCGCGAAAAGACTCGCCAAATCCATGATTTGGCGGCAAAAACAGGGTTAAGCAAAGCTTAAGGGCCTTCGGGCTACGAAAGACAGAACCGGTGATGCGGAAGGCAGGGGTGGCGACGGTCTGCGCCGCCCTTTGCGCGTCGTAACCATGGTGCGGAAAAGCGGGTGCCGCTTTCGGCCGATCATGCGAAGGCGAATGAGCAGAGCAAGGTGACGATCGAACGACGTCATCTCGAACGAATTGAGTGAACAACTGCGGGTGTGATGCACGTCCGCATGAAGCGCGTTTCGGGAGCTTGATGAATGGCCACCAAGGCAAAGACGCTGCAGGTTAAGGACAAGGAAAAAGACGACAAGGCAGCGGACGCCCCTGAGAAGGATAGCCCCGACGCGCCGTCGCCGTTGCTCGACCTGACGGATGCCGCGGTCAAGAAGATGATCAAGCAGGCCAAGAAGCGCGGCTTCGTGACCTTCGATCAACTCAACGAAGTCTTGCCCTCCGATACCACCTCGCCCGAGCAGATCGAGGACATCATGTCGATGCTCTCGGACATGGGCATCAACGTCTCCGAGGCCGAGGAGGCCGACGAGGAGGCCGAGAAGGAAGAGGCCGACGACGACACCGACAACGAGCTTGTCGAGGTCACGGCGAAGGCTGTCACCGAGGTCAAGAAATCCGAGCCCGGCGAGCGCACCGACGATCCCGTCCGCATGTATCTGCGCGAGATGGGCACGGTCGAGCTCTTGTCGCGCGAGGGCGAAATCGCGATTGCGAAACGCATCGAGGCCGGCCGCGAGGCGATGATCGCAGGTCTGTGCGAAAGCCCGCTGACCTTCCAGGCCATCATCATCTGGCGCGACGAGCTCAACGAAGGAAAGATCTTCCTTCGGGACATCATCGATCTCGAAGCCACCTACGCCGGCCCCGACGCCAAGAACAACATGAACCCGGCGATGATCGCCGCCCCAGCCGAAGGCGCTGCCGCCAACGGCGAGCCCGCGCCCGCGCATGTAGCGCCGCCGGCCGCTCCGCCCGCGCCGACCCCGTTCCGTGCAGCCCCTGCGGGCGATGCGGAGACCGAGGAGAAGGACCCGGCGGAAGCCGCCGCCGAAGGCGACATGGATGACGACGAGTTCGAAAACCAGATGTCGCTGGCTGCGATCGAGGCCGAGCTGAAGCCGAAGGTGGTCGAAACCTTCGACAAGATCGCTTCCGAATACAAGAAGCTGCGCCGCCTTCAGGAACAGGACATCGCCAACCAGCTGCAGAGCGAGTCGCTCTCGCCCTCGCAGGAGCGCAAGTACAAGAAGCTGAAGGACGAAATCATCGTCGAGGTGAAGTCGCTGCGGCTCAACCAAGCCCGCATCGATTCCCTCGTCGAGCAGCTCTACGATATCAACAAGAAGCTGGTCTCGTTCGAAGGCCGCCTCTTGCGCCTCGGCGACAGCCACGGCGTCGCGCGCGAAGACTTCTTGCGCAACTACCAAGGCTCGGAGCTAGATCCGCGCTGGCTCAATCGTGTCTCGAAACTCTCGGCCAAGGGCTGGAAGAATTTCGTCCATCACGAGAAGGACCGCATCAAGGAGCTGCGCGGCGAGATCCAGTCGCTGGCGGCGCTCACCGGGCTCGAGATCGGCGAATTCCGCAAGATCGTGCACGGCGTGCAGAAGGGCGAGCGCGAGGCGCGCCAGGCCAAGAAGGAAATGGTCGAGGCCAATCTGCGTCTCGTGATCTCGATCGCCAAGAAGTACACCAACCG
The DNA here is from genome assembly GCF_013114825.1 of Bradyrhizobium australiense. GTDB lineage: Bacteria > Pseudomonadota > Alphaproteobacteria > Rhizobiales > Xanthobacteraceae > Bradyrhizobium > Bradyrhizobium australiense. The sequence continues at coordinate 130,946 of NZ_JAAVLX010000015.1, forward strand.
CGGCCTGCAGTTCCTCGACCTGATTCAGGAAGGCAACATCGGCCTGATGAAGGCGGTCGACAAATTCGAGTATCGCCGCGGCTATAAGTTCTCGACTTACGCCACGTGGTGGATCCGGCAGGCGATCACCCGCTCGATCGCCGACCAGGCGCGCACCATCCGCATCCCCGTGCACATGATCGAGACCATCAACAAGATCGTGCGCACGAGCCGGCAGATGCTCAACGAGATCGGCCGCGAGCCCACCCCGGAAGAGCTCGCCGAAAAGCTCGGCATGCCCCTGGAGAAGGTGCGAAAAGTCCTCAAGATCGCGAAGGAGCCGCTCTCGCTGGAGACGCCCGTCGGTGACGAGGAAGACTCACACCTCGGCGATTTCATCGAGGACAAGAACGCGATCCTCCCCATTGACGCGGCGATCCAGTCCAACCTGCGCGAAACCACCACGCGGGTTCTGGCCTCGCTCACCCCGCGCGAAGAACGCGTGCTCCGCATGCGCTTCGGCATCGGCATGAACACGGACCACACGCTGGAAGAAGTCGGCCAGCAGTTCAGCGTGACGCGCGAACGCATCCGCCAGATCGAGGCGAAGGCGTTGCGCAAGCTGAAGCATCCGTCAAGGAGCCGGAAACTGCGGAGCTTTCTGGACAACTAGCACTGATTGTCATTGCCGGGCTCGACCCGGCAATCCATCGAGACAAAGCGGCGGGCGAAAGCCCGCCGTTTTTGTTTGCCTCAGGTCGCGCCAAATTCTCACGCCAGCGCCGGGGGCCACCCCTCTCCCCGCCCTCCCCCGCAAGGGGGGAGGGAGCCGTACCAGTGTGCTCACCTCACATTACGGCTTGGCTATCCCTGATGTGATTGGCACGAGTCAGGGACGCATCGGCGGTAGGTTCCCTCTCCCCTTGCGGGAGAGGGTTAGGGAGAGGGGTGCCGCTTGCTCCGCTGGTAGTTGAGCGAAGACGCTCTCCGGCGATCGCGACGATGGGTTGATGCAAGCGGGCCTTGCCTGCCAACCTACTTCTTCTTCGCGCCGACCCGGCTGATGCTCTTGATCTTGAGCTGCGGGCGGCCGGACTTCTCGGCGATCTCGCGGTCCTGCTCCATGATGTAGCCGCGCGCCGGCTCGTCGCCATCGAGCCCGCCGAGCAACTCGGCAGGCACGCGCCGGTTGGAGCGTTGCGAGTCGTCTTCATAGACGACATTGAAAAAGGCGAATTCGCCTTTGGGATTGGTTCCGGGTTTTTTCGCCATGGGCGGCTTTTCGTCGATCAGGACACCGCTGTCAAAGAAAAATAGAGGGCCCGTGACGGCCCGCAAAGGGCCGAATGGGATCGGAAAAAAATTCAATCGCATGCCGCGTTCTTGGCGTCCGCAACCGTGAGGAAGACAATCGTGGCCGGTCCGATCTCGATCGACCCCGGCGAGGTCACCGCGGAGACCTGTGGAAGATCGTCATTCGGGCCGAGATCCAAAACCGTCCCGTTCAGCTTCACGCTAGCGCTTTCCAGATGATCCGCCGACAGCGTGTAACGCTCGCTGGCCGCGGGCAATCGCAGCATGGCCGCGGTCGTCCTGTCCGTATTGATCGCGAGCAGCGTGACGGCCCCACGCATGCCTCGCCGGCAATGCGCGTAGAGGTGCATCCCGTTGTGCACGCCGGCGTCGAGAACGGTCGTTCCCATCAGTCTGCGCCAAAGCAGCGCCGCCCAGTAGTTTGGCCGCGGCCGTAACGTCGTCTCGTCAAGCAGGCCGTAATCGCTTGCCGCCAGCGTGTTGTGCGCCACCACTTGAACGCCGGCTTTGGCAAGCCGGCCGAGCTGATCGAGATATCGGAAGGTGTCGAGGAAAGTGGAAGCCCAGGGATTACCGCCGCAGGCGGCCTCGGCGGTCTCGGTCAGCCAGATCGGCTTATCAGGCGCAAACGCGTCCCGGAGCGATCGGTAAAACGCGAGCGTTTGGTCCGTGCTCTTAAGCCACGCTTCCGAAAGGGCGGCCTCTTCCGTGGTCTGACCCGGAATGCCGGAGCATCGCTGCGAGAGCGCACCGTAGTGATGATAGGAGAAAGCGTCGATGCCGGGGCCGGATGCGGCAAGCAGGTCTCGCGTGCGGATGAAATCGGAGCTGGATTGCGGGGATGATTGCGACGCTGTCGTCTCGCCGATCGAACCGGGGCCCAGGACGATCACATCCGGTTCGCTGTCCCTGATGAACGCAACGAAGGCCTTGAAGTCCCGCCCGTAGGCTGCCGCGTCGTAGCTATCAGGTGCGCCGCCCATGGCGGCCAGCGTCGGCTCATTCATGAATTCGGCGGCGGCAATTCTGCCACCGATGGACTTGGTATAGGCGAACAAGCGACGCGCCTGATCGCTCTGCCATTGGCCTGCTGCGTCGCGGACACCGGAGCTTATGGCCATCGAGGTCACGATCTCTGCGCCGGCCGCGCGGGCAAAGTCGACGACGCCTTTCCATCGCTCGCGACTGAGCACTGCGCTGAAGCCGTTGGGTGGCGTCGAGGGCGTCTCATCGCTTTCAGCGAAGTAGGTGCTATTGGCCCAGGTGCCGCTGACGCGCAGGTAGGCCGGGGCCAGCGCGGCAGCCAACATACGCAGTCGGTGGTTGGACAAGTCGATCGGCTCCCGATACGCGTAAAGATCGGGGTTCGCGCCCGCGGGGATATTTCCGGCGTTGTCACCGCCGCGAGCCGAGGCACTCGCTTTGTAAGGCTTCCAGAACCGTCCGCCGGTGACCTCGACCATTTCCACATTGTACGATTGAAAGCGCGTGTCGATGCTGCCGAGATGGGGCAAGCGTGAAGGGTCAACGAAAAGCGTCGGCACCTGGGCGGCAGCCGTCGGGATTGCCGTGAGCGCTGCGATCATCATTCCCATTTCAACTTTGAAACCACTGGACCTGGTCATGGCCATTGTCCTTGGAGGAGCGGAAACGATCGCGAGGGCGAGGCAACACGGCTAGGGCAAAGCAGGAACTAATCGATGTTATTATACCTAGGCCTGTTCCGGGCATCCACGAACGGAGGACGAAGCCCGCCTTTTGCTTGTCCCCGTTTGTAGACGAGAACCGGCCGATCCGAACGGTCAGCCAAAAAAGCGTCGTGCGAGTGCAGCGCGCTCACCGTCTACCTGTGCACTGACCGATTTTAGGACAGGGCTCGACGTGGCGATGGCTAGGACGCGGACTCATAAAGACGCAGCCATAGCCTGATTGACGCGAGTTGAACGAAGGCAAGGTAGTTGGCAGCGAGCCTGTCGTAGCGCGTCGCCACCCGACGACATTGTTTGATCCTGTTGAAGAACCGCTCGACTTGGTTGCGAGCGCGATAGAGATAGGGGCTGAAGCAGATCGGATCGCTCCGATTCCTTCTCGGCGGGATGTTGGCCCATGCGCCCTTCTTCATGGCGAACTCTCTGATCCAGTCCGCGTCATGGCCGCGGTCGGCCAGCAGCATTGACCCAGATTTGAGGCGAGACAGCAGCTTTCCCGCAAGTCGAACGTCGTGTGCCTCGCCGGGGCTCAATGCCAGCCGTACCGGCAGACCATTGCTATTGACCACAGCATGAATTTTGCTCGTCAAGCCGCCGCGCGACCTCCCCATCGATTGGCGCTTGTTTCGTGTGATGCAGGCTCCATGCTGATGCACGCGGACAATGGAGGTGTCGATCATCTGGACAGCGGCATCGTGGGCTACGGCAAGTGCGTCGATGATGCGGCCCCAGACACCAGCCCGTCGCCAGCGGACGAAACGGTTGTAGCAGGTCGTGTACGGGCCAAAATGATCCGGCAAATCGCGCCAAGGTGCACCGGATCGCAAGACCCAGAAGATGCCGTTGAGCACACGTCGGTCGTTTACCCGAGGAACGCCACGAGGCTTATTCGGCAGCATGGGCTTGATGGCAACCCATTCATGATCAGCGAGTTCGTAGCGCACGATTCGAGCCCCCAGTTTGAGAGTTTGAATCACAGGGGTCTGGCCAATCGCAACACTTCGGGCTCAGCTCCGGTCCCCACAGCCGAAAGTGGCTAATCGCGCTACTACCTCCGTCCGGGGGACGCTGATTCGACCGCTATAGCTGATACCCGGCCTCCGGAGAGTGATCCAACACGCCCATCGTGACCGTCCATCGGGGGTGCGCCCTCGATGCCGAACGTTGTGGCGAGTTCTCTAACGCCAACTGGGGTTACGACGAGCGCTCGGCTATCCCTGACGTGCTCGACCCAATCGTGCTCGAGAGCGTGATCAAGAATGGCGGCGCCGACCGCCCCGGCCAGATGCGGCCGGCGCTCGCTCCAGTCGAGACAGGGGCGACAGAACACCCGGCGCTTGGAGGCGAGGCGAAGATCGACGCCCAACTCATCGAAGAATGACCGACCGGCATCGGTGAGTTGTCCGCCATCCTCGTCGAGCAGAATGAACGACTGTTGCACCAGCCGGTCGGCGATTACGACGGCGATGCGGCCGGCCATGTGGTCATAACACGTGCGCGCGTGTCGGAGCGTTTCTCCGCCGCGCCAGAGATTGCGCTGCCGGGCGGGGCCTTCCTGCGCCACGACCATGAGGCCTTCCAGCACGCGCGCGACGTGCGGAGAGGCCAGGCGGAAATATCGTCGTCGGCCCTGTTTTGCGAGCGCGAGCAATCCGGCGTCGCTGAGTTTCGCAAGATGGCCACTCGCTGTCTGCGGCGCCACGCCAGACACATAGGCGAGCTCCGAGGCGGTCAACGTTCGGCCATCCATCAGCGCGCTAAGCATGTTCGCGCGCGCTGGATCGCCGATGAGTGCCGCGACCTGGGCGATTTTGGGTCCCGTGTCCATGTCTTTCTCGTACGCCGACGAGGACGCAGTGCCAAGCACAAATACTTCGGTCAAGACCGTAGTGTTTCTGCGAGACCGGTTCGATCAGGGGACTTAGGTTGCCTGGACGCCAATAAGCCCGGCGAGGGAACTGCCGCGATGACGCGAAAGATCATCCCGCGGCTCCGAATATTCGATTGGTATCGAATGACCATCGCAAAGCGGGCTGATCTGGGCCGTCAAATTCTCACAGGCAACTGAGTGTGATCAATGCAAAAAACTTCGTTCAACACAAGGCAGCCGGAACTAGCCCACTCCGACAACACGTCATCCCGTTCGCCTCTCGCGACGGCGCTGGCACTTGCCGCCACGAGCCTCGGCCTTGGCGTGGTGCAGCTCGATATCACCATCGTCAATACTGCGCTGAGCAGCATCGGCACCTCGCTCGGCGGTAGCGTGGCCGAGCTGCAATGGGTGGTGACCGCCTATACCATCGCATTCGCGGCCTTCATTTTGACCGCCGGCGCGCTCGGTGACCGCGTTGGCGCTAAACGGATATTCATCGCGGGCTTTGCGATCTTCACGTTGGCTTCGCTCGCCTGCGCGCTGGCGCCGTCGGCGATATTCCTGATCGCCGCACGCTCCGTGCAGGGCCTGGCAGCAGCGATCCTGGTGCCGAACTCGCTGACGCTGCTCAATCATGCCTATACCGATCCGAAGGCGCGCGGCCGCGCGGTCGGCTTCTGGGCCGCAGGTGCGAGCGTCGCACTGACTTCGGGGCCGTTCGTCGGCGGCGCGCTGATCGCGCTGGTCGGCTGGCGCGCGATCTTTCTCGTCAACCTGCCGATTGGCGCCGCCGGCCTCTGGCTTGCCTGGCGTTATGCCGAGGAGACGCCGCGGCTCGCGCAGCGCGAGATCGATCTGCCGGGACAGATCGCGGCGATTGCAACCCTCGGCACGCTGGCCGGCGCCCTGATCGAAGGCGGCGTGCTCGGCTGGAGCCATCCGCTCGTCATCATGGGCTTCGTGGCAGCGGCCGTGATCGGACTCCTGTTCGTATGGCGCGAGGCGCGCGCGCCACAACCGATGCTGCCGCTCTCGCTGTTCCGCCACCGCATGTTTGCGCTGACCGCTCTGGTCGGGCTCCTCTTCAACATCGCCTTCTACGGCCTGATCTTCGTGCTCAGTCTCTACTTCCAGAAGGTCAACGGCTGGTCGCCGTTCGCAACAGGCCTCGCCTTCGTGCCCATGATGGGCATGGTGCTGCCCGCCAACCTCGTCACCGCATCGGTCAGCGAGCGCCTCGGCGCGCCGCAAACCATTGCACTGGCTTGTGTGATCACTGCCGCGGGCTGCGTTGCGCTGCTGCCTATGGCCTCAGGCACCAGCTACGGGGCAATCGGCGCTCAGCTCATGGTCCTCGGCGGCGGGCTCGGCCTGCTCGTGCCGTCCTTGACCTCGACGCTGCTCGGCAGTGTCGAGAAGTCGCGATCCGGCATCGCCGCGGGCGTATTGAACGCAACGCGGCAGACCGGCAGCGTGCTTGGCGTTGCTCTATTCGGCTCGCTGGTCGGAGGCAACAACGTGTTCATTGCGGGCGCACATGCCTCGCTGCTCATTTCGGCCGCTGTGTTGCTCGCCGGTGCGGTCGCGATCTGGCTTGGCCGAGCAAAGGACTGACGATGAAGGGGAGGGGCAGATCGACCTCGTATGGTGCCCGGATGTCGAAGACCGTGGGGCCGGACGGTTCGCAGCTTTCTTATGCAGTGAAGCGCGCGTTTGTCACACTGCAAATTTGGCGCGAGCGGGTTCGGCAGCGCCGCGAATTGGCGCAATGGACTGACCGCGACTTGCATGATGTCGGGCTGTCCTGGACCGACATCGCTCTGGAAATCAAAAAACCCTTCTGGCGGGCTTGAATAGCACTCGAGCAGGGCTGCCTCTTGCGCGACGAGGCCGGCCAAAGAAGGCGGACCTTTGTCCAACAAAATTCTTCTGCTTTTGATGCTGTGGACGGCTCCTCCACGGGCACGAGAGTGCCAAGGAGTGGGCGCCGTTTGAGGCTCCCACGATTCGGAGGAGTAGCCTATGCAGTCAATTTCGACGATTGGTCTGGATATCGCGAAGTCGGTCTTTCAAGTGCATGGCGTCGATGCAGCCGGTCAGGTGGTGATCCGCCGCCAGCTCAAGCGCCGTTTGGTGCTGTCCTTCTTTGAGAAGTTGCCGCCGTGCCTGGTGGGGATCGAGGCTTGCGCGTCATCCCATTATTGGTCCCGCGAACTGCAGGCGTTTGGACA
>NZ_JAAVLX010000016.1 GCF_013114825.1 Bradyrhizobium australiense
TCGCCTCGCGCGAAGCCATCGAGGCCGCGCGCATTGCCCAGGAGAAGGTCGTTGCCGCCCAGCGCATCCGGGCCGAAAAAGAAACCAGAGGGCTGGAGATCGAGCGCACCGAAGCTATCGAGGCCGCCGAACTCAGGCGGCGCGACGCGATCGAGCGGCGCCGCGTCGAGGTCGAGCTCGCGCTCGAAGCCGAGCGCATTGCCTCGTCCAGGACTCGCGAGGTGCTCAATATCGACCAGAAGAAGGCGGTCGAGATCGCCGACGAGGAGCGCGTGATCGCGCTCGCCGCCAAGCGTTCCGAGCGCATCGATGCCGATCGCCAGGTCAAGCAGGCCGAGATCAACGCGCGCAAGGAAGTCGAGACGACCGATGTCTCGCGCGAGCAGGCGCTCGAAGCCGCCCGGCTGGCGCGGCGGCGTGCGATCGAGCAACTCGAAGTCGCCCGTGTCCAGGCGCTGCAGGAAGCCGAGATCGCCTCCCGCGAGGAAGTCGAACGTGCCCGCATCGCCTCCGATCGCGGCCTTGACGAAGCGCGCATCGGCCGCGAGCGCGATCTGCGCAGGCTCGAGGTCAACCGCGAGAAGGACGTCGAGACGGCGCTGATGGAAAAAGCGATCGCGCTTTATCAGAAATCGCTGGAGGAATCCGCCGCCAAAGTGGCGGCCGAGGACGCCCGCGTGCGCGCGACCGAGGCGGCCGAGCGCGTCGTCACCGCTCGCGAAAGCGAGATCGCCAAACGACAAAAGACCGTCGAGGTGCTGCTGGCGGAGAAGCGGGCCGAGGAGACCCGAATCGCTGCCGACGCTGAGCGTGTGCGCGCCGCAGTCGAAGCCGAAGCACAACGGCTGCTCAACGAAGCGGAGAATGTGCTCACCGACCAGGCGCGCTACTCGCTGTTCCGCCGCAAGCTGCTCGACCGGATCGAGGGCATCGTCCGCGAGAGCGTCAAGCCGATGGAGAAGATCGAAGGCATTCGCATCCTTCAGGTCGACGGCCTCAACGGCAACGGTGGCGGCGGGAATGGCGGCCGCAGCGCCACCGACGAGGTGATCGATTCGGCGCTGCGATACCGGGTACAGGCGCCGCTGATCGACTCGATCCTTTCCGACATCGGCGTCGAGGGCGGGAGCCTGGCCAAGATGCCCGGCCTCATTCGCGAGGCCCGCGACATGCAGGGCATCAAGGAATCGACGCGCAAGGCCGGTCCTGGCAAGTCCGACGCGTCCCCCGCCGCGCCTGCCGCCGGCGAGCCCCCCGCCGAACGCGGACCGCGCAAGAAAGGCTGAGAGCACACCATGGCCCGCGTCTACGTCTCCACTGTCGTTAACGCCCGCAACGACCGCGTCTGGGCGCGCGTGCGTGACTTCAACGGGCTGCCGAACTGGCATCCGGCGATCGCGGAGAGCCGCATCGAAGGCGGCGAGCCCGCGGACAAGATCGGATGCGTGCGGGATTTTCGCCTGCGCAACGGCGATCGCATCCGGGAGAAACTGCTCGGGCTCTCCGACTACGACATGTTCTGCACCTACTCCATCCTGGAGTCGCCGATGGGCGTGGAGAACTACGTTGCAACGCTGCGGCTGACGCCCGTGACCGACGGCGACCAGACCTTTCTCGAATGGACCGCCGAGTTCGACTGCGCGCCGGAACGGGAGAACGAACTGATCGGCAATATCGGCAGCGGCGTGTTTCAGGGCGGATTCGACGCGCTCAAGCGCGCCTTCGGAGGTTAGCGTGCCGCATATCGTCAGAAGCACGATCCTCGACGCGCCGACCGGCGCGGTCTGGAATGTGCTGCGCGACTTTAACGGTCACGACCGCTGGCACCCCGCGGTGGCCACCAGCACCATCGAGCGCGCCCAGGCCTCCGACAAGATCGGCTGTATCAGGCGCTTCAAGCTGCAGGACGGCTCGGAATTGCGCGAGCAATTGTTGGCGCTCTCAGACCTCGAACAGACCTTCAGCTATTGCCTGCTCGATACGCCGATCCCGATGTTCAACTATGTGGCCCATGTCCGCCTGCTGCCGGTCACCGACGGCGACCGAACCTTCTGGCATTGGGAATCCAGGTTCACCACGCGGCCCGCGGATGCCGAGAGGCTTACGCAAATGGTCGCCGAGCAAATCTATCAAGCCGGCTTCGAGGCCATTCGCCGGCACCTGAAGGAGTCCGCATAAAGGCGGAGGCGAGACTATGCCCGTTACAGTGAAGACGTTCGCGAGTTTTGGCGAGGCGGCATCGGCGCTGTCGTCTGACCGCAGCGCGCGCTATCTCGGCGGCGGCACGCTGGTCATGCGCGCCCTCAACGAAGGCGACGTCTCGATCTCGACCGTCGTGCGCGCGACCGATCACGCGCTGACCCGCATCGATGTCGCAAGCTCGCGTGTCACTATCGGCGCCGGCGTCACCTTTGCGAGAATTCTGGCCGAACGCGATCTTGCCTTCCTGCATGCGCCGGCGCGTTCGATCGGCGGCCCGGCAGTCCGCAACATGGGCACGGTGGGCGGCAATCTGTTCGCACCCAACCCTTATGGCGACTTCACCGTCGCGCTGCTCGCACTCGACGCCACCGTTTCCGTCCAGGGCGGTCTTGGCGCCCGCGACATGCCGATCGAAGAGTTCCTGCGGTCGCGCGAACGGCAGAGCGGCGCGCTGGTGCTGGCCGTCTCCTGCCAGCGACCCGCGAGCTCCGACGCCTTCCGCTACCGCAAGATCGCCCGCATCAAGCCGAAGGGAGGTTCGGTGATCACGCTGGCCGCGCATCTGCCTTCGAGCGGCGGCCGCGTTTCGGGGGCGCGAATCGCGCTCGGCTCGATGGCCGCCACGCAAATTCGCGCCCGGGCCGCCGAACGCGCGCTCGAGGGGCGCGCGCTCGACGATTCCGCAATCAGCGCCGCTGTGGCGGTAGCCGCCGAAGACGTTTCACCCGCCGACGATGCCCTTGGCAGCGCCTGGTATCGCCGCGAGATCGTCGGCGTTCATCTTCGCCGCCTGTTGTCCGGCCTGGAGTAAGAATATGACCAAGACCGCCCTCCAGTTTCGTCACAACGGCCGCGACGTCGCCCTGTTCGTCGACGGCGGCGTCAATCTCCTGGTCGCGCTTCGCGAATCGATCGGCGACATGACGCCGAAGTTCGGCTGCGGCCAAGGCGGATGCGGCGCCTGCAGTGTGCTGATCGACGGCGAACTGCATCTTTCCTGCCTGACGCTGGCGGAAACCGTGAACGGACGCTCCGTCGAGACGCTCGACGGGCTGAAGGACGGGCCCAATCTGCATCCGCTGCAGCGCGCTTTCATGGAGCAGTTCGCGGCGCAGTGCGGCTACTGCACCCCGGGCATGCTGATGGCGGCGAAGGCGCTGCTCGATCGCAATCCATCGCCGACCCGCGCCGAGGTCATCGAGGCGATCTCCGGCAATATCTGCCGCTGCACCGGATACGAGCCGATCGTCAACGCCGTGCTCGCCGCCGCCTCGAGCGGGCGTGCCCGCGCCTGAAGGACACCACCATGCTGGAACTGCGCAAGGACATCTTCGCCGACGAACGCGACGATAACCTGAAGGAAATTGGAAAGGGCACACAGCGTCAGGACATGCTTGGCCATGTCACGGGCACCTCGACCTATTTCGACGACCACAAGCTGCAGGGCATGCTGCATCTCAAAGTGCTGCGCAGCCCGCACGCCCATGCCCGCCTGCGCCGCATCGATACGATGGAAGCGGAACGTTCGTCCGGCGTGCGGCGCATCATCCGCGGGGCCGATGTGCCGCGCAATCTCAACACCCTGCTCAGCCTCATCAATTTCGGCAAGGACGACGAGCCATCTTTGGCGGTCGACAAGGTCCGCTACAAGGGCGAGCCGATCGTCGCCATTGTCGCCGACAGCCCGCGGGAAGCCTATGAGGCGATGTCAAAAGTGCGCGTCGATTACGAGCCGCTGGCTGCGGTGTTCGACGTCGAGGAGGCGCTGAAACCCGGCGCTCCCGTCGTCAATGAGGTATATCCAAAGAACACCTTTATCTATCACGACGTCTACGATCACCAAAAGCTGCGCTTCGGCGATGTGGAACGCGGCTTCGCGGAAGCCGATCACGTGCTCGAGCAGCGCTACCAGATGTCGCCGATCGAGCACGCGCCGACCGAAACCAACGGTTCGATCGCGGCGCCCGACACCAACGGACGCTATGTCGTCTACACCTCGACGCAGGCGCTATTCTTCTCGCTCGATACCTGCGCAAAAATCCTCGACGTGCCCTCCAACACCTTCCACTTCATTGGCGGAACCGTTGGCGGCGGTTTTGGTGGCAAGGTGGACACCCTCACCGAACCGCTCGCCATTCTCGGCGCGATGCTGACGGGGCGCCCGGTGCGCTACCAGCTCGGCCGCGAAGAGGAGATGCAATTCGGCTCGCCACGCGGCGCCGAACGCATTTACATCAAGGACGGTGTGATGCGCGATGGCCGCATCGTCGCGCGCAAGATCCGCGCCTATTTCGACAGCGGCGCCTATACAAGACTTTCGAGCTATGCCGTCGTCAAATGCGTGGCGCACCTGCCCGGCCCCTATACGATTCCGAACGTCCATGGCGACGTCTACTGCGTGTTCACCAACCGGACGCCTGCGACCGCCATGCGCGGTTTCGGCGTCACGGCGATGGATTTTGCGCTCGAATGCCAGATGGATAAGCTGGCGCATCTCATCGGCATTGACCCAATGGAGTTTCGTATCCTCAACGCCTATCGCGACGGCGACATGAAGGCGCACCGGCGCGAGGCCAAGAACACCGCGCTGATTGAATGCGTGCAGGTCGCGGCCGAAAAGGCCAAGTGGCCGCTGCGCGAGGAGGTCAAGCGCATGTCATCGCGCAAGGACGGCGGCGGCAGCCGGGCAGCGATATCGCCGACACCGCGCGAGCCGGAGCCGCAACGTGCCGTGGCTTCGCAGCAGCGAACTACTTACGATCGCGCGCCACCTGCACCGATCCACGAACCGCCACCGACTGCGCCACCACCTCCTCCGAGGCCGCAGGCGCCCTCGCCGTCACACGGCGCCACCCGTTTTTCATCCGTCTTCGGCACCAGGAGACGCTGATATGGCAAAACATCGCGGACGCGGCATCGCTTCGATCAATTATCCGATCGGCATGAACCTCGGTGGCGACCCCAGCCAGGCGCTCGTCCATTCCAACCCCAGCGGCAAGTTCACGGTATCGCTGTCGTCGATCGATCTCGGCCAGGGAATGAAGTCGGTGACGCGGCAGATCTGCGCCGAGACGCTCGGGGTGCCCGTCGAAGACGTCTATGTCGATACGGCTGATTCCGACACCGGCCCGCACTGCATGGGCTCGTTCGCCTCGCGCGGGACCCATCGTGTCGGCAACGCGGTGATGGCGGCGGCCAAGGAGGCGCGCGGCGTCATGATGGAGGCCGCCGCGGAGGAATTGGAGGTCAACGCCGCCGATCTCGACACCGATGGGCGCGGCAACATTCACGTCAAGGGCGCGCCGCACCGCTCGATCTCCACCAAGGATGTCGCGATCGCCGCACAATTCAAGCAGGGCAAGACGATATCGGGACGCGGCATCTTTCTGGTGCCGCTGTCCGAAGTGAATCCCGAGACCGGAGAGATGTCGCCCGCGACCTGTTACGCGCACGCCTGCCTGGTCGCCGAGGTGGAGGTCGACGACGAGACCGGCGAGGTCGCGATGGTGCGCATGGACAGTGCATACGAACTGGGACGCGCGCTCAATCCGCGGCTGGTGGAGCAGCAGCTCGTCGGCGGGGCCTGGATGGGGATCAGCCACGCGCTGTTCGAAACGCCCGAGCCCTATTATCCCGATCCGGCACACGGCCCGCGCGACTTCGTCGAATACCTGATGCCCGGCCCCGGAGATATCTGCCCGCACGACATCGCGGTGCTGGAACGTCCCGCGGCCGACGGGCCGTTCGGCGCCAAGGGCCCCGGCGAGATGTGCGCCAATCCGGTGCTGCCCGCAGTCGCCAACGCCATTTTCAACGCCGTGGGTGTGCGGATGGATGAACTGCCGATCACGCCCGAAAAGGTCCTGCGAGCGATCAAGGCCCAGGGCGGCGCACGGCCGCAGGCGCGGCGCTGAGGTCGAACATGACGTTCCGAGGAAACATCGTTGGCATCGACAGCCCCGAAGCGCTCGAGCGCGCGTTGCGGACGGCGTACTACCTTGCCGACGAGGGCCTTGCGACGGCAGCCTATCTGGCGCTTGCGCTCGGCAAGCCGCTGCTGCTGGAAGGCGCGCCGGGTGTCGGCAAGACCGAAGCTGCCAAAGCCATCGCCGCCGTGCTCGGCCGCCGCCTGATCCGGCTGCAATGTTACGAAGGCATCGACGCATCAGCCGCACTCTATGAGTGGAACTATCCGCGCCAGATGCTCGCGATCCGCCAGGCGGGCGAGGAAAGCATCGACATCTATGGCGAGACTTTTCTGATCGAACGGCCGATGCTGGCCTCGTTGCGCGCGCCAGATTCGACTGTCCTGCTGATCGACGAAATCGACCGCGCTGACCAGGAGTTCGAGGCGTTCCTGCTCGAATTCCTCTCCGATTTCCAGATTTCGATTCCAGAGCGTGGCACGGTTCGGGCCACGGAGCGCCCCGTCGTGGTGCTGACCTCGAACCGCACCCGCGATCTGCATGAAGCGTTGCGCCGCCGCTGCGTCTACCACTGGATCGATTATCCCACCGCCGAGCGTGAGGCGCGCATTGTCATGATGCGGGCATCGAGCGTCGCCGAAGCGACGGCGCGCGCCGTTGTCGCCGCCGTCGGCAAACTCCGGCGCGAGCCGCTCAGCAAGGCGCCGGGTATCGCCGAAGCTGTGGACTGGGCGGAAGCCGCCACACTGCTGCACGCACGCGGCGCGCGTTGGCCGGACGCCTTCAAGCGCTCAATCGGCGTTGCGCTGAAGGACGAGGAGGATCTCACCTTCATCTCCGGCCGACTCGACGCCCTCATCGCGGAGGCTGCCCCGTGAGCGACGAACCTCAATTGCCACGCGCTGCCGGCGTCTTTGTGTCCTTTGTCGCTCTATTGCGCGCCAACGGTTTTGCGGTGGCGCCGGAGCAGACAACGGCGTTCCTGGCGGCCATCGATCTGCTGGGTCCACGCAGCATGGAAGCGATCCGCCGGGCGGGGCTCGCGACGCTCGCCCCGCCGCCCGAGCGGCGCGCGACTTACGACCGGCTGTTCGATATTCATTTTCTCGGCAGCGAAGCCGTGGATCATGCGGGCGCCGAAGATGAGGAAGTCGTTCGCCTGCAGGAGGAGGGACGCGGCGAAGACGAAACATTGCTCGCCGACGAGGCCAATGAGTCAGGACTTGCCGCCGCGCGCGCGGAGGCGCTGGTCGAACGCCGCTTCGCGCCGGGCGCAACCGGCGATGCGCTGCGCCGGCTCTCGCGCGAGGCGCCTGCCCGGCTGCCGCGACGCCGCGGCCACCGGCGCATGCGCGCCCGCCGCGGCCCGTGGGCCGATCTCCGCCGCATCTTGCGCGAGAGCGTGCGCAACGATGGCGAAGTACTGCAGCTCGGCCGCCTGAAGCGGCGCGCCCGGCCGCGCAAGGTTTTGTTGCTGATCGACGTATCCGGTTCGATGAAGGGACGCACCGATGACAATATGAAGCTCGCGCACGTTCTGGTTCACGCCATCCCACACGTCGAGGTGTTCACCTTCGGCACGAGGCTCACCCGCGTCACGCGCGCGCTTCGCCTCAAGCGCCGCGAGCAGGCGCTGTCCGCCGCCGCGCATCTCGTCAGCGATTGGGACGGCGGCACCCGGATCGGCGATGCGCTGCAAGCGTTTCTGGCGGTACCGAGATTCGGCAGTTATGCCCGCGGCGCCGCGGTCGTCATTCTCTCGGACGGCCTTGAGCGCGGAGACCCCTCGGCGCTGCGCGATGCCGTCGCCAAATTGTCGCGGCGCGCCTGGCGGCTGAGTTGGCTGACACCGCTGGCGTCAGGCCCCGGCTTTCAGCCGCAGACCGAGGCGCTGATCGCAATCCGCCGTTTCGTGGATGATCTGGTCGATGGCGGCTCGACCGCCGCGATCGTTTCGCATGTGCTCTCGCTCGGACAAAGGAAGGCCGCGTGACCGACATCGTCGATGCCCATCATCACATCTGGCGTCAGGCCGACCTGCCGTGGCTGAGCGGCCCGATGCAGCCGCGCATCTTTGGCCCTTACGAGCCGATCCGGCGCGACTATCCGATCCAGGAATATCTCGCCGACCTCGCCGGCTCCGGCGTGACGCGGTCGGTCTATGTGCAGACCAATTGGGCCAAGGATCGTTTCGAGGACGAAACGGCGTGGGTGCAGCAGACCGCGAAGGACCATGGCTGGCCGCACGCGATCGTCTCCTTTGCCGATTTCAACGTCGATGACGTCCGCCCGCAGCTCGACCATCTGGCGCGCTATCCCCTGGTGCGCGGGGTGCGCATGCAATTGCACTGGCACGAAAACCCGCTCTATCGTTTTGCGGCCCGGCCGGACCTTTGCGCCGATCCAAAAATCCGGCGCACTATCGCGCATCTTGCCGACTATGGCTTCAGCTTCGATCTGCAGGTGTTCGCGCCGCAGATGGCCGATGCGGCGGGCCTCGCCGAAGCCTGCCCAGATGTAACGTTCGTCCTCCAGCACGCCGGAATGCTGGAAGACCTTTCGCCGCAAGGCCGCGCCGCCTGGCGCGCCGGAATGACACGGTTGGCGGCCCGCCCCAACATCGTCTCAAAACTTTCCGGCCTTGGCACCTTCGTCCATCGCAACGACCCCGCTCACATCGCCTCCATTCTCACCGAGACCGTGGCGATCTTCGGCGCTGATCGCTGCCTGTTCGGCTCCAATTTTCCAATTGAAAAACTCTGGACGACCTATCGCGAACTGATCGACACCTATCTCGCCGCGACAGCCTCGCTTCGCGCCGATCAACGCGATGCAGTTCTGCGAACAACGGCCGCGCGAGTCTATCGGCTGGGAGCTTGAGCAATGCCCGCGCATACGGAATTCAGTTTTTGAGGGGACACGGGAGGGAACACATGCCGCTTGAAATCAAGATTCTCGATTACGGAGATATCGAACTGGAATCGAGCTTTCTCGTGCTCGGCCGCGATTGCGGCCGCACCCGCCGTGTCCTGACGCTGGGCTTCCTGATCGTCGGCGGCCCCTATCCGGTCGTGGTCGACACCGGCTACCGCTCCAACCAGATCATGGAAACGCTGGGCATGCGCGGACTGCAGTTCCACGAGAACATGATCGAAAACCAGCTCGCGCGCCACGGCGTCCGCATGGGCGACGTCCGCTTCGTCTGCCACACCCATCTGCACATCGACCATGCCGGCAAGGACGATCTGTTTCCCATGAACACGACGGTTGTACTCAACCGCAAGGAGCTGGAATATTCCGTCTCGGGGCTGATGCATCCGCAATATCCGGCGCCCGACATCAAGCATCTGATCGACCGACTGCACACCAAGAGCGCACTGCGCTTCCTCGATCTCGAGGTGACCGGCCCGATCGAACTGATGCCGGGCGTCTATTGCGACGCCGCCAACGCCCACACCGAAGGCTCGATGAACATCCACGTCCATACCGCCGACGGAATCGCCACCATCTGCGGCGACGTGATCTACGATTTCAACGACCAGATCGTGAACCCCTTCAACGAAATCCACGACTGGGAGCCGCGCACGACCGGCAATCACGGCACCAGCAAGCGCGCCGAAAAGGCGGCCATCAAAAAACTCCTGAGCAATTCGCGCTACCTTCTCCCGGTCCACGACCGGCCGGCCAGGATCGAAGGCGGCATGGTGGTCGGGCGCTTGCACGACCAGGTGCCTGGGCCCGTGGTTCAGAGCCTGCCGCAACGCAACTGGTTTCCGGCCTGAGCGCTGAAAGGACCGACCGATGACGCACGTCACGCTGCGCCCGGAATTCGAAACGTTGATCGATCCCTATGCGCCGGTCGGCCAGGTCGGCACGGGCTTTGAATTCACGGAAGGGCCGATCTGGCATCCGGTCCATCACTATCTGCTGTTCTCCGACATGCCGGCTGACGTGCGCCGGCGATGGGATGCCAAGCGCGGCGTCGTCGAAGTCAAGCGTCCGTCGAACAAATGCAACGGCATGACCTATGACGCCGAACTCAACCTGATCGTCTGCGAGCATGCCACCTCGTCATTGATTCGCGAAAGCCCGGACGGTCGGCGCGAGGTAATTGCTTCGCATTTCGACAATCAGGAGCTCAACAGCCCGAACGATGTTTGCGTGCATTCCAGCGGCGCGATCTATTTCAGCGATCCCTGGTATGGCCGCATGCCGGTCTACGGCGTCGAGCGGCCGCGCCAGCTCGGCTTCCAGGGCGTCTACCGTATCCCGCCCGGCGGCGGCCCGCCAAAACTCGTGGTCGACCGCCATCTGTTCGACCAGCCGAACGGCCTCTGCTTCTCGCCCGACGAGCGCCTGCTCTACGTCAATGACACCACGCAGGCGCTGATCCGCGCCTTCGACGTCGAAGCCGATGGCTTGCTCTCCAATGCGCGCGTCTTCGCCAGCGGCATCCGTTCCGAGCTCGAGCCCGGTCTGCCCGACGGCATGAAGTGCGATCAGCGCGGCAACGTCTGGGTCACCGCGCCCGGCGGCGTCTGGGTCTATTCGCCGGCGGGCGAATTGCTCGGCAAGGTGCGCGTGCCCGAACTCGTCGCCAATCTCGCCTGGGGCGGGCCTGACTTTCGCACGCTCTATCTGACCGCGACGCATTCGGTCTATGCCATCCCGGTCAAGGCCGGACCGCGCCACGAGCCCTATATGAGCGGCCGGGCTTCGACTGGTCCCGACACCGCTTCCGCTACGCCTGCGTCACCTCAACAAGCCGGCGGCGACATTCAGCTCGATCCGCGCCGCTGCGCGATGATCATTCAGGATCTGCAGAACGACGTGATCATGGAGGGCGGCGCGTTTGCCGATTCCGGCTCGCCCGTCCATGCGCGCCAGCAGCGGGTGATCGACAACGTCCGCCGCCTTGCTGACGCCGCGCGGGCGCGCGGCGTCGCTATCATCCATGTCTGGTTCATCGTCGAACCGGGCGCGCCCGGCGTCACGCTCAACGCTCCCTTGTTCGAGGGGCTAGTCGATAGCGGCGCGATGGTGCGCGGAAGCTGGGGCGCCGCCCCGGTGCCGGGGCTCGAGCCGCGCACGGGCGATTTCGTCGTCGAGAAAATGCGCATGAGCGCCTGGGAAGGCACGCGGCTGGAGACCATTCTGAAGGCGACCGGCCGCGACATGATCATCAACACCGGCGCCTGGACCAACATGTCGGTCGAACATACCGCCCGCACCGGCGCCGACAAAGGCTACTTCATGATCGTGCCCGAAGACTGCTGCTCGACCATGAACGCCGACTGGCACAACGCCTCCATCAATTTTGCCATGCAGAACGTCGCCGTCGTTACCAACGCAGACGCGGTGATCAGGGGATTGGGATGAGCGAGGCCCGGCCATGCCCAAGCTCTTTCACCTGAGCTGCTCGCCGCGCGCGGACTCGGAATCTTCGGCCGGCGCGCGGGTCTTTATCGACCGCTTCCGTCAAGCTCGGCCCGACTGGGACGTCGACGTGATGAACCTGTGGCGGGATCACCTGCCGGAATTCGAGGGTTACGTACTCGAGGCCAAATACGCCCGCATCAATGGACGGGCCTTCACCGATTCACAGCGCGATGCCTTTGCGGTCGCCGAGCGCATCGCGCTCCGGTTCGCGCTCGCCGATCGCGTCCTGATTTCGACGCCGATGTGGAATTTTGGCATTCCCTACAAGCTGAAACAATGGATCGACGTGATCACACAGCCCGGGCTTACGTTCCGCTTCGATCCCTCGCAAGGATATCTGCCCTTGGTCGCAGACAGACCGACGGTGGTGATCCTGGCAAGCGGCAGTGACTTCGTCACCGGCATGAATCGCGGCCGCATCGACATGGCGACGCCCTATTTGCGCGAGGCGCTCCGTTTCATCGGCGTCAGCGACGTTCGTTTCGTGCCGATCGGGCCGACGACCGGGCCGCTCGAACCGATCCGCACCGCACGCGAAGGCGCACATCAGCGGCTGGCCGAGATGGCTGCGCGATTCTGACCCTAAAGCCTTGGCGGAACCAGAATATTTGCGGCAATATTACGCTTACCGGACTACGTCGAAGGAGATCTCCGTGAAATGTTACGAGCTACAGGGACCGAGCGGAATCGATGGACTTGCCCTCGTGGACAAGCCTGTGCCGACGCCCGGCGACGGCCAGGTGCTGGTCCGGCTCAAAGCGGCAACGCTGAACTACCGCGATCTCATCACCGTCAAGGGCGGCTACGGCTCGCGACAGAAATTCCCCCTCGTGCCGGTTTCGGATGGCGCGGGCGTGGTCGAGCGCGTCGGCGCAGGCGTGCGTGAATTCGCAGCCGGCGACCGCGTCATCGGCAGCTTCTTCGAGGACTGGATCGGCGGCGGACCGAGCGAAGCAAAAATGCGCTCAGCCCTCGGCGGCGCGGCGGACGGCGTCCTTGCCGAGTATCGGGTCTTTCCGAAGCACGCGCTGGTCCGGACGCCGGAGCACCTCAGCGACATCGAAGCCGCCGCACTTCCCTGCGCCGGGCTCACGGCCTGGAGCGCGGTGATAAAACTCGGCGGCGTGAGGCCCGGCCAGACCGTTCTGACGCAGGGCACCGGCGGGGTATCCCTGTTCGCAATTCAGTTTGCCAAAATGTGCGGTGCGCGCGTCGTCGCGACCTCTTCCAGCGATGCCAAGATCGAACGCCTCAAACAGCTCGGCGCCGACTTTACGCTGAACTACAAGACGGCGCCGGACTGGGGCAAGAAGGCCCGCGAATGGAGCCTTCACGGCGTCGACCTGGTCGTGGAGGTCGGCGGGGTCGGCACGCTCAACGAATCGATCCGGGCGACCAGGATCGGCGGCACGATCGCGTTCATCGGCGTGCTCGCCGGCCCGCCACCGTCGGACCTACGGCTCCCGTTGATGGTCATGCAGCAGCAGCGGCTGCAAGGCGTCACCGTCGGATCGGTCGAGGATCTCCAGGCAATGGTGGATGCGATCACCACCAACGGCATGAAGCCTGTGATCGACAGAACGTTCCGTTTCGATCAGGCCAAGGACGCATTTGCGCACATGGAGAGCGGTGCGCATTTCGGGAAGGTGGCGATCGAGATCGGATGAAGCGCCATCCCGCTAACCCGCGGCCAATTCCGTCAGCGTCGCGCGCGGCCGCCCGGATCGCCGTTGTCTGACAAAATCTGAGCCGCGCCGCCGATGCCACGCCGGAAGGCTTCGTCGAACGTAACGCCACGGATTTCCCAGACGTGCGTCCGGCCTTGCCAGTCCATCCGCCAATTCGTGACCCATCCAAGCTCGCGGTCACTCCAGGCCAGATATCCGACCAACGCGAGTTCGCCGCCCTGCTCGGTCGCAAGCGGCACCAGGGTCGAGGATGGCACGGCCTCGAGCTTCGCTCCTTCAAGGCCCGATTTCGCCAACGCTGCCGCGCTGGGCAGCACGACGCCTATCCCGCGTTTATCGGCGGCTGCGAGCAAGGCGTCTCGCTGCAGGTCAGACTGGATTCCATCGGCCGTGACGACAAATTTCCTCGGGCCGTTCTCCATCTCGACAAAGACGGCCAGGCGCGGCCGATGTGACAGCCAAGGCTTGAGGCCAAGCGCCCTGAGAATGTCGTCGATTTTCTTTTCCTCGAAGTCGATCGTCAGATCGTAGGGCCGATCGCGGGTCCCCTGCTCGTCACGAATAGGCTTGCCCGAAAACTGGTCGCGATAGCTGAATGCCTTGACGAAACTTTTTGCGTTCGATTTGTACGCCGCCAATCGCTTGTCACCGGCGAGCTTGTGTGCGCCGGATACCTTGATCAGGACGTCCTCCAGACAGGCGGCAAAGCCGGTGATGCGGTTGGCCTCGCCTTGACCCGTGACGACCGTCTGCGCCCGATACAGATCAGCCCCCGCCGCCGCCATCGCGCCCGCGCACCAAACCAGGACTACAGCGAGCGCCGGAAAATATCGTTTCAAGAAGGCTATCCCGCTGGTGAGGCTTCAACCTTAGCATTATGTATCTTCGGCGCGGAAAGTATAGGCGCGGGTCCGGTGACAGGTTCCGACTGCAACATTTTGCCGGGTTTTGAGGTCATTTCAGGATCATAGGCGTCTAGGCAAAGGATCCGCGATGCTGACGGCCTGAAATTGGCGGTGCGGCGCATACAACTCTTGCTGGTTCCAAGAATTGCTTCTATCGCCATTAGGCCTTAGATTTCCGCAATTCGCCTCGTCGAAACGGCGCCGCCTGGCGCATGCGAGAGCTGAACGTGATTTACAACCGAGCTGGGGTCGCCGCCTCACGGAAAAAGCTGAGGGCTCGACCGCTGCTATGGCGAGACACGTAGATCGGCTGTAAGAGAGACCGCTCGCGCGAGAACGATGTCCCGCGCGGAAGCTGCAGCGAGCAGCCGGATGGAAATGAACGATGCGCGAAGACAAGAGCAAATTGCTCAGATCGCTGACCATCGATCGCGGCACCAGCAAGGTGGAACGACCGAAGAGCCGCTGGCTGGCGATCTCGGCCGCCATTGTCGCCGCCTGCGTCGTCGCATTTGCCGCCTTTGCCGCTTTCGAATTGCGCAGGCAGGACCTGCCCAAAGAAACTGCATCGCAAACCGCATCGCAGACCGCCTCACAGCCGCAGGCGCCGCAGCAGCCCCAGCCGCCTGCAACGAATGGCAAGTCGGCCGGCAGCCTGGCGGCCTCCGGCTATGTGGTTGCGCGCCGCAAGGCAACCGTTGCGGCCGAGATCACCGGCAAGGTGGTCGAGGTCTTCACCGACGAAGGCAGGACGGTGACCGAAGGTCAAGTCGTCGCGCGGCTCGACAGCGTGCTGGCTGAAAAGGACTATGAGCTGGCGCGTTCGCGCGTCGACACCGCCGACGCCGCCGTCGCCGCGATCACCGCCGATCTGGAGGATGCGACCCGGATCATGTCGCGGGTACAGACACTGTCACAGAAGAACTTTGCCACCGAGGCAGATCTGACCAAGGCGCAGGCGCGGGTCGGCGTGCTCAGCGCGCAATTGCGCCAGGCGCAGTCACAGTTTGAGACTGCCAAGATCGACGCCAAGCGCAGCGCCTCGATGCTCGACAAGCATCAAATCCGCGCGCCATTCGCCGGCGTCGTCGTCGACCGCAGCGCGCAACCCGGCGAGATGATTTCGCCGATGTCGGTCGGCGGCTACACCCGCACCGGCATCTGCACCATTGTCGACATGGATTCGATCGAAATCGAGGTCGACGTCAACGAAGCCTTCATCGGCCGGGTCGTCCCCGGGGGGGCCGTGAACGCGACGCTGGATGCCTACCCGGACTGGACTATTCCCGCCTCCGTGATCGCGATTGTGCCGACGGCAAATCGCGAGAAAGCTACGGTGAAGGTCCGCATCCGCTTCGACAAGAAGGACCCGCGCATTCTGCCTGACATGGCGGTGAAGGTGAACTTTCTGGCCAAGGCAGATGGCGCCGCCGGCGCCACCGCGGCGAACTAGCTCCCAGCCGATTCAAAGAGGAGAAAAACGTGACAGCCGAACACCCGATGGTTCGCCTCGCCGGCGTAAGCAAGCGCTTCACCAAGGGCAAGGAAACGATCTCGATATTCGATCACCTCGATCTTGCGATTCCCCGCGGCGATTTCATTGCCGTCATGGGACCGTCCGGTTCGGGCAAGACGACGCTGCTCAACCTACTGGGCGGCATCGATCGCGCCGATGCGGGCGAGATTGCGGTGGCGGACCATCGCATCGACGGCCTCTCCGAGGGCGAATTGGCAGCCTGGCGGGCCGCCAATATCGGTTTCATCTTCCAGTTCTATAATCTGATGCCGATGCTGACGGCGGCGCAGAACGTGGAATTGCCGCTGTTGCTCACCAGATTGCGCAGCAAGGAGCGCGCGGAGCGCGTCCACACCGCGCTTTCGGTGGTTGGGCTCGCCGATCGCGTCAAGCACCGTCCGCGCGAAATGTCGGGCGGCCAGCAGCAGCGCGTGGCGATTGCGCGCGCCATCGTCTCGGACCCGAACCTGTTGCTGTGCGACGAACCGACCGGCGATCTCGACCGTCAATCCGCCGACGAGATTCTTTCGATCCTGCAACTGCTCAACGGCGAGCTCGGCAAGACCATCGTCATGGTCACCCATGACCCCGCGGCGGCAAACTATGCCAAGCGCATCTTGCATCTCGACAAGGGCCGCTTCGTCGAACGGGAGCTTGCCGCGTGAACGACTTCGATCTGGTGCGAAAAAACCTGTTCCGCCGCAAATTGCGCGCGAGCCTGATGATCGTGTCGATCCTGATCGCCTTCATGATCTTCGGCGTGCTCGCCGGATTTTATCGCGCCTTTACGGCCGGCGAGGATCGCGCCGCCGCGGATCGGATGATCACCGTCAACAAGATCAACTTCACCCAGCCGATGCCGATCGCCTATTTCAATCGTGTGCGCGCGGTGGAAGGGGTGCGGCAGGTGACGTTCGCCAATTGGTTCGGCGGCTATTATCAGGACCCGAAGAACTTCATCATGGCGCTCGCAATCGAGCCGAACACCTATTTTGACGTTTATCGCAGCGAATTCGAGGTTGCGCCCGAACAGCTTCAGGCCTTCCTGCGCGACCGCGGCAGCGCAGTGGTCGGTGAAAAGCTGGCGGCGAAATGGGGCTGGAAGGTCGGCGACCGCATTCCTCTTAATAGCAACATCTTCAGCCAGAAGAGCGGCGGCCACAGCTGGGATCTCACCATCGCCGGCATCGTGAAGGGCAAGGCCGAGCACGTCGACACTAACTTCCTGTTGTTCCAGTATGCCTATTTCGACGAGACCCGCTCGTTCGGCAAAGACACTATCGGCTGGATGATCCTGCAGACCGCCTCGCCCGAAAACAACGATCGCGTGGCGAAGACGATCGACGCGATGTTTGCGAATTCCACCGCCGAGACTTCGACCGACACCGAGAAGGCGTTCGGCAAGGCATTTGCGGCGCAGTTCGGCAACATCGCCCTGATCGTGTTGCTCGTGGTCGGCGCCGCCTTCGTCACCATCCTGATGATCGTCGGCAATACCATGGCGCTCTCGATCCGGGAGCGCACTCGCGAGATCGGCGTGTTGAAGACGCTCGGCTTTTCAGGGCCTCGAATCCTAACGATGGTGCTCGGCGAATCCGTGTTGCTGGCGCTGCTCGGCGGAATTCCTGGCCTCGCGATCGCGGCACTGATTGCTGTGGCGCTGCGCAACAGCCTTGCCAACGTCGCGCCGGCTTTTGCCGTATCGCCCGCGATCGCGCTGCAAGGGGTGGCGCTGATGATCGCGCTCGGGCTGATCACCGGGATCATCCCCGCGCTCAACGCCATGCGGCTCAAAATTGCAACCGCGCTCGGACGGGGATAGGCATGCGTTCGCTTTGGCTTCAAGTGGCGGCGGTCACCGCCATCAACCTCAAGAGCATCGCGCAGCGGCGCTGGCTCTCGCTCTCGACGGTGATCGCGATTGCGCTGGTGGTGATTGTGCTGCTCGCCTTCCTGGCGATGGCCAACGGCTTCCAGCGCACCATTGCGGGATCCGGCGCCGACGACATCGCCATCGTGCTGCGGGCCGGCTCGCAGGCCGAAATCAACAGCACGGTGAACCGCGATCAGGTGCGGCTGATCGAGGACGGGCCCGGCATCGCGCGCGGCAGCGACGGCAAGCCGCTGATCTCGCCGGAGCTCTATCTCGTGGTTGACGGCATCAAACGCTCGACCAAAACCAAGGCCAATCTGCCGCTGCGTGGGATCGGCGAACAGGGCTCCGAGTTGCGCAAGGACGTTCGCATCACCGAAGGCCGCATGTTTAATCGCGGCAGCAACGAAGTGGTGGTCGGCAAGGCGCTGCTGCGGGAGTTCGAAGGGTTGGACCTCGGCTCCACCGTGTCGTTCGGCGCCACGCGCTGGACTGTGGTCGGCGTGTTCGAGGCCGGCGGCAGCGTATTCGAATCCGAGATCTGGGCCGATCTCAATGTGGTGCAGAGCCTGTTCAACCGCAACAACATCGTGCAAACGGTGCGCGCGCGCCTCACCGGGCCGGCCGCGCTGAACGAGCTCAAAAGTTACAGCGACAACGATCCGCGGCTGAAGCTCGACGTCAAATCGGAAGCAAGCTACTTCGCCGAACAGGCATCGCAAACTTCCGACCTGATTCAGAAGCTCGGCTGGCCGCTGGCGATTGCGATGGCGCTCGGAGCTGTCGCCGGAGCGCTCAACACTATGTATTCGTCGGTCGCCGCGCGCGCGACGGAAATCGCAACGCTACGCGCCATCGGCTTCGGCGGCTTCCCTGCTTTCGTCGGGACACTGGCCGAATCGCTGTTGCTCGCCGTCATCGGCGGCCTGTTAGGTGCCGCCGCCACCTACCTGATCTTCGACGGCGTCACCGCCTCGACGCTTGGCGGCAACTTCACCCAGGTGGTGTTCGACTTCAAGCTCAGCCCCTTGCTGATTGGCGAAGGCGTCGCGCTCGCGCTGATCGTGGGTCTGATCGGCGGATTGTTTCCGGCGCTCCGGGCCGCGCGATTGCCGATCGTCGAAGGCCTGTACGCGAACTGAGCCTCCTGTTGTGCCTTGCGGCCGGCCGCCGCTTCACACATGTCGGCGAGCTTGGGCGACCTGTAGACGGCGAGTGCGCGGGCGCGGGCAAACTCGATCGGGGACGGGCCTGGCTAGCGCAGCTTCTGTGACAATTCAAAGACGTCCTGTTCCGGCCGTCACTTCGCCATTGCGGGCAGGACCAACATCGCCCTAGAGTTGCATGAGACTTCAAGTTGGGGCTCCGCCAATGTCCGAATTTCAGGTTACGGGAAGCAACGCCGACGCGCTCTTTACCCTCAAGATTCATCGCGGCGATGGCATGGCTCTGGTCGCTATGGATTGGAAGGACGACGAGCCGCCGCTCGATTTTGTCGGTTTCGCCATCGAATACAAGGAGCCGAACGGCAACAGGTTCTTTGCCTTGAAGAACCGGATCGCATTTCCCGGCGCTGACGGAAAGACCAATCCAAATCGGCTGAGCTCGATGCAGTCGCCCATACAAAAATTTCGCTGGGTGCATTTTCCTCGAAACGCCGAGTTGGCAGGAGAATTCGTCTACCGGGTCACCCCGGTTTTCATGAATAAGCAGGACGAGCTGAGTTTTGGCGAGCAGCAAGTAGCTGCCATTGAACTGCGCCGGGAAACCTATCCGGATCAACTCAATGTCACTTACACACGCGGGTTCGTATTGTCGCAGGCATTCGTCGACAGGTACAAGACGATTTCAAAGCTGTTGCCTGCAAAAGCCAAGGACGGCCTCAAGTTCACCCCCACCCATCCGAAGAAGAATGAAGCGCTCGCCTGGATGGGTTTTGAAGCCCGCAGCGCAATTCTTGAGGTTCTCGATCAAGCGATCAAGGATGAAGATGCAAAGGTGCGGGTCGTTGCTTACGATCTAAGCCAGATTGAGGTGGTCTCCCGATTGGAGAAGATGGGCTCTCGCTTGAAGATCATAATCGACGATGCGGGGGAACATGGACATGCAGATTCCGGAGAGACGCAAGCCGCCAGGCGATTGATGAAAACGGCCGGAGAAGACAACGTGAAGCGCCAGAAGATGGGCGCGCTTCAGCACAACAAGACCATCGTCGTCGATGGACCGAATCTGAAGAAAGCCGTCTGCGGCTCGACGAATTTCTCCTGGCGAGGGCTGTATGTTCAGTCCAACAACGCCGTCGTCCTGACCGGCGAGTCCGCCATCAAGCCCTTTCTTGATGCATTCGAGAGTTACTGGGAGAACGACGAGGCCGCGGACTTCGGCGCCACAGGATCAGCCGAGTGGACCAGTCTCGGACTGCGCAATATCAACGCAGAGGTTTCCTTCTCGCCACACGTCAGCGGCAACGCGCTGCTCGACAGTATTGCGGAAGACATGAAGTCGGCGGAATCTAGCGTGCTGTTTTCCTTGGCATTTCTGTATCAGACCGAAGGATCTATTCGCGAGGCGGTCAAGAAACTGGCCAAGGCTGAAGGCATCTTCCTCTATGGCATCTCTGACAAGAAGGTCGGAGGTCTGGATTTTCAAAAGCCGGATGGGAAGGTCAAGCCGGTCTTTCCATCGGCGCTTTCGAAAAACGTGCCGGAGCCCTTCAAGTCCGAACCAAAAGGAGGCGGGGGAAATCGAATGCACCACAAGTTCGTGGTGATTGATTTCGACAAGCCGACCGCGAGAGTTTACTTCGGCTCCTACAATTTTTCACCTCCGGCCGACACATCGAATGGCGAGAATCTTCTTTTGATAAGAGACCGGCGGATTGCCGTGTCCTATATGATCGAAGCGCTCAGAATCTTCGATCACTATCATTTCCGTGTTGTGCAAGCCGAAGCCAAGAACGCCAGAAAGAAGCTGCAATTGGCCAAGCCGCCGCGAAAGCGCGGCGAGAAGACGTGGTGGAGCGAGTATTATACGGACGAACGAAAGATTCGTGACCGCAAGTTATTCTCGTAACATTCGCTATACTGGGAGATCGTCCCTGATGGATAACTTGCCTATTCTCCCTAGAGGCCGCCCGCGCGGATCACCTCGCTCCATTTGCGCGTCTCATCGTCGATGAACTTGCCGAACTCGACGGCCGTGCGGCTGTGAGCTTCGAGCCCCTGGGCGAGCAGCTTCTGCTTCACCTCGGGATCGGCCAGCGCGCGATTGATCTCCTGCTGCATCCGTCGACCATCAGCCGCGGCGTCCCTGCCGGCGCCATCAAGCCGAACCATCCGGACGCAACCACGTTGGGAAAGCCCTGCTCGCGCAGGGTCGAAGCCTCTGGATAGATGACGCTGCGCTCGGCGGAAGCGACGCCCAGCACGCGAAAATCGCCGCTCTGGATATGCGGTAACGCCGTGCTGATCGCGGTCAGCGTGGCGTCGACGCGGCCGGCGAGCAACTCCGTGTACGCCATTGCGTCGCCGCGGTACTGAACGTTGAGGCCCTTGGCGCCGGCGTCTCTCAGCAGCAACTCGGCCGCCAGATGCGGTTGAGAGCCCGCGCCCGGCGAGGCGAAGGTCAGGCCGTCGGGCTGCGACTTGCCGTAGGCGATCATCTCCTGCAAATTCTTGAAGGCAGCCTTGGCATTGACGATCAGAAACAGCGGCGCGATGACGGTCATCGTCACCGGCTGCAGATCCTTGCGATCGTATTTCAGTTTTCCGAACAGCGCTTCGGCAGTGGCATAGGGCGCCGCTGCATAAAGGAAGGTGTATCCGTCCGGCGCGGCGCGCGCGACCAGCTCATTGGCAATACGCGTGCCCGCCCCCGGCTTGTTCTCGACGATGAACCGCTGGTTGAAGCTGCGTGCGAGTTGCTCGGCCAAAATGCGCAGCGAAATGTCGTTTGCCCCGCCGGCGCCGTAGGGCGACACGAGCCGCACCAGCCGCGACGGCCAGTCGCCCTCGGCGCATGCCTCGAAGGTAGAGCCTGCGGAAAGGCAGGCGGCGATGGTCCCCAGCAGCGTTCGGCGTGTGACGTTCATGAGCGCCTCTTTTGGGGCCGCCTGAAAGTGCGGTGCAGCCCGTCGCGTCCATCCCTTTTTACTCGAGCCGCATTGGCGCGATCGCATTGCTGGACCGCCTGACTCTTCGTCTTGTCGAGCCTGCAACGATAGATGTGCAACTTCTATCGAACAATGTGTATTTTTTGACAGATTGATAAGCTGATCCTATGAATATCGAAAAGACGACGATGAAGGATGCGACATGGCGATGTGACACTGCGGCAGTTGCGCGCTTACGTGGCCGTACTGGAGGCCGCGAGCTTCTCGGAAGCCGCCAAGGCCATGCATTTGTCGCAGGCAGCGCTCTCCGGCCTGATCAAGGAGCTCAAGAGCCGCGTCGGCCTCCGCCTCTTGGACCGCACGACGCGAAGAGTTTCCGCTTCCGCCGTCGGCGAGACCTTTGCACCGATGGCGCGGCGCGTGCTCTCGAACCTTGACGAGGCGCTCGATAATCTGACCAACCTCAAGGAGCTTCGCCGCGGGTTGGTGCGCGTGGCCGCGCCCGAGACGTTATCATGCACGCTGCTGCCCGAACTGATCGCCGCATACAACACCAGCCATCCCGGCGTGGACGTCCGCTTCGATGACGTGCCGATCCAGGAGGTGCTGGCCGGTCTGCAGAACGGCTCTACCAACATCGGCTTTGGGCCGGCGGGTGTTGCCCCGGATCAATCGGTCGAGGTGCACATCATCTGCGCCGACCCGCTGTGCGTAACGTTGCGCAACGATGATCGGCTGACCAAGGGAAAAACGGCCAGTTGGAAGGGTTTGCGTGAGCGACCCCTACTAAACTACGTGCCAAACATCGCCGTCAATGTGCTGAGCCACGTGCCACCCCGGCATCACCCCAAGAAATTGGTGCCGGTGCATCGGGTGCCCCATGCCTGAGCATGCCGGATGATGCCGAACGCGGTTTTAGCCAAGGGTGGCGGCGGACATGGCGGCTGGCATGGTGGTGGGCGCGGCCATGGCGCGTTCACGATGGGACATAGCTATGGCACGCCTCCAGGCTGGCACCGCGGAAGAAAGGTCGGTTGGCGTGGTCGCGGCTGCCCTCCCGGCCTCTGGAAGCAGGGGCGCTGCTGATCATTTCGGATAGCACGAGTTCGACGCTCATGAAAGCCAAAAGGAAGTCCGGCACCTTGGTGCCGGACTTTTTTAATAGCGCCTCGCGGCGACGATCATGTTTCACCGATGAGGCGCGCTGGTCCTGCTACCGCGTCTGCGGCTCGATCGTGACCGTGCAATCGCCGCCTTGCATGGCGACAACGATCTGTCCATCGGACGCACCCAATGCAATCGGGTTCGTCGACCCTCCGCCGCCCGGCGCACGAACTGTGACGCTGATCGAGTCCGGCGATGCGGTCGAACCCACTGTTGTGGGCGAGACTTCGGTGATATTGCCCGCGGTATCCCGGCGCATGATACGGCAAGGCGCACCGCCGGCCTGGGCCATCGCGTCGGTTGCACGTCCACTGCCGGTCTCGCCGCCAGCGGCGCGAATGCGCGACGCGTCACGCGGAATATGGCTCACGATCCGCTGCGTGCCGGGTTCGACGATCACGATTTCCTCCTCGGTCGTGAAGTAATCGTAGCCGCGGTACTGCGGCTCGATCGAGACGATGGTGGCTGGCAGCCGTTGCACCCGGACATGACGCGGGAGCCGCTCGCCTACCCGGATCGAGATATTGAGATTGCGCTGCGGCGGCGCGAGGCGCTCGCGGGTCAGCGTCTCGGAGATGCGCAGCTGCTTCTCGGTCGAGATCTGCTGGCGGTCTTGCGTCTGGCTGGTCTGGGTCTGCGTGCGCGTGGTTTCAGTCGCGGTCGCCGGCCGGCTCGTCTCCTTGCCCTGCTCAGCCGCATCCTTCGAGGCTCTGTCCCGCTGATCGCGGCCGGTCTCTTTCTGCGTGGTAGCCGTGCCCTCGCGTTCCTTCTGGGAGGCAGCGGTTCCGTCCCTGGATTTGTCGGATTCCGCGCTTGATTTTTCCCGGGCGCTATCGCGCTTCATTTCGGCGCTACCTTTGGCAGCGTCCTTGCCGCCGCGACCGCCTTGAGCTTCCCGATCGCCCTTGCGGGAGTCCTTGGTTTGCTCGGCGGCTTTCGCGTCATCGCCGCGTCCACGCTTGTCATCGCGCGCAGTCGCTGGGCGCTCAGTGCCTGGCGCGGCCTTGCCCTTTTCCTCGGCCTGCCGGGGAGCGGGTCCTCTTTCCTCACGGCCTGCCGCGCCCTGCGTTTTTTGCTCCGCACCCTTCGCGCGCTCCTGCGACCGTTCGGCGCCGCGTTCCTGCGATGCAGCACCCTTGTCAGAATCGCTTGGCCGCATCTGTTTCTGCTCTTCCCCTCTTGCGCCAGGCGCCTGGCCGTAGGAAACCGCCGGTGCCAGCATCAGGCAGATAATTCCAGTCGATAACAGCAACTGCTTGCGCATTTAAACCTCCTCCACAATCGGCATTATGCAAGCGAACGTTCGCCGCTGCCGGAGGTTCCGCAGAGTTACGCCGCGATGCAGAGGCGGTTATAGGCCCAGTCGGTCCCTCACCCGCCCGGCCAGTACGGCTGCGGTAACGCCGAGCGGCCAGAACGCGTGCATCGCCATCGGCTTGATGGCGGTGATAGGCATGTCGATCTCGGCGTTCTTGCCGTCGACGAGGCGGCGGGCGAGCTGCGCGCCCATCGCGGTCGAAAGCGCGACGCCACGGCCGTTGCAGCCAAGCGAGATCAGAAGGCTCTCCGCGGGTTCATGCACATGGGGATAGTGATCGCGCGTGATCGCCAGCCGGCTGTTCCAGCCGTGCGTCCAGCTCACGCCTTTCAGCCGCGGCCACAGCCGTTCGGCGTAACGGATGAGATAGGCAACGTCGGCAGGCTTGCTGATCCAGCGCATCGGCCCGCGTCCGCCCATCAACAAGCGATTATGCGCGTCGATCCGGTAATACACCGTGATGTGGCCGCTCTCGTACAACACCGAGCGCGTCGGCATGATCTCGCGCGCGACTGCGTCGGAGAGCGGCGCGGTGGCCGCGATCGACGAAAACACTGGAACGATGGTGCGGCGGAGCGCCGGCCAAAGGTCATCGGTGAATCCGTTGGTTGCCAGCAGCACCTTGTCGGCGCGCACGATCCCGCGCGGCGTCTCAACGCACCAATGCGCGCCTTCACGCGACAAGGAGAGTGCCGGCGTCTCGCCATGCACCGCGACGCCGGCCGTGATCGCGGCGCGCGCCAAGCCGCGCGCATAGCTCAGCGGATGCAGGTCGCCGCCGCGATTGTCCAGCATGCCGCAGAGATAGCGATCGGTGCCGGTCATCTCCCGCATCTGCTCGCGATTCAGCAGTGTCACCGGCATGCCGCGCCGGATGCATTGCTTTGCCGTGTTTCCGATCGCCGCCGCGCTCGCCTCGTTATAGGCCGCGCGCAGCGTGCCGTTCTGCCGCGCCTCGCAGGGAATCTGATAACGGCGGATCAGGTCGAACGTGTAGTTCGTGGTGCCGTAGGAAAACGCGATCATGCGGCCGCCGAGCTCGGCGCCGAAATCGGCCTCGATCTGGTCGGGGTCATGCTTAAGGCCCGGATTGACCTGCCCACCATTGTTGCCCGAAGCGCCCCAGCCCGGCTGTTGCGCCTCCAGCACGGTCGCGTTTACGCCCTGCTCGGCCAGATGCAATGCGGTGGACAGCCCGGTGAAACCGCCGCCGACGATCGCGACCGCGACGTCCTTGTCTCTATCGAGCGGCGGCGTCGGTATTGGCGCGACCGCCGTATCGGCGTAGAGGCTTGGCGGCAGCGGCAGAGGTGCGGGCGCGTTCATGAATCGTAAACCGGATGCTTAGAGCGGATGCAGCACGCGCCGCAAAAAATCCTGCGTGCGCGCATGCTGCGGCTGGTTGAGAACCGATTTCGCCGGCCCCTGCTCGACGATCACGCCGCCGTCGATGAACAGTACGCGGTCGGCGACATCCCCAGCAAATCCCATCTCGTGGGTGACGACGACCATGGTCATGCCGTCGTCGGCAAGCTTGCGCATCACCGACAGCACGTCGCCGACCAGTTCGGGATCGAGCGCCGAAGTCGGCTCGTCGAACAGAATCGCCTTCGGCTGCATCGCCAGTGCGCGGGCAATCGCAACGCGCTGCTGCTGACCGCCGGAGAGTTGCGGCGGATAGCTGTCGGCCTTTTCGGCAAGCCCTACCTGCGCCAGCAGCACGCGGCCGCGCTCCAGCGCCTCGGCGCGCGGCTCCTTCTTCACATAGACCGGCCCCTCGATGACGTTTTCGAGCGCGGTACGGTGCGGAAACAGATTGAAGCGTTGGAACACCATCGAGACTTGTGTCCGGATCGCGACGATCGAGGGCGCGCTGCGATCGACCTTCGCGCCTTCGATGAGGATCTTGCCGCTGTCATAGCTTTCCAGTCCGTTGATGCAGCGCAAGATGGTGGACTTGCCCGAGCCCGAGGGGCCGATGATGCAGACCACCTCGCCCTTCTCGACGGAAGCCGTGATGCCCTTGAGCACCTCGACCTTGCCAAAACTTTTGTGAACGTTGGAAAGCTCGATCATTTATGGCCCGCGCGCTTTTCGAAGTGACGGACCAGCAGAATGAGCGGGATGCTCATGGTGAGATACATCAGCGCCACAAGCGTGAACACGCTGGTGTTCTTGAAGGTCGAGGACGCGATCAGCTTGCCCTGCAGCGCGAGCTCGGCGACCGTGATGGTCGAAGCTTGCGAAGAATCCTTCAGCATCATGATCATGATGTTGCCGTAGGGCGGCAGCACGATCTTGACCGCCTGCGGCAGCACCACGCGGCGCATGGTCGCCCACCAGCCCATGCCGATCGCCTGCGCCGCCTCGATCTGCCCCTTGTCGATCGCCTCGATGCCGGCGCGGAAATTCTCCGCCTGGTAGGCTGAATAGGCGATACCGAGACCGAGAATTGCCGCCTGCAGCGCCGTCAGCGTGACGCCGAGTTCGGGCATCACGAAGTAGAGATAGAACAGCAGCACGATGATTGGGATGCCGCGGATCACGTTGATCAGCCCGGCGCTGAAGCCTGTGAAGACGCCGATGCCGGATACCCGCATCAAGGCCCAGATCAATCCAAGCGCGGTCGACAGCAACAACGAGCCGATCGTGACGATGATCGTCAGTGCCACGCCGCTCATCAAGATCGGCAGGAACTCGGTCGTATCGCGCCAGAAGGCCTGCATCAAGCCCCCTGCGCCTTCAGGCCCCATTTATCGAGGATCTTTTCGACCGTGCCGTTCGCCTTCAATTTCGCGAGCGACGCGTTGATCTTGGCCAGCAACTCGCTATCACCCTTGCGCACGCCGATGCCGACAGAGCCGACCGTCGCCGGCTTGTAGCTCTCGACAATGCGCGCCTCCGGGAAGCCGCCTTGCTTCAGGTTGTAGGCGAGGATCGGGTAGTCAGCGAAGCCGGCCTTGAGACGGCCGGCGTTCACGTCGCGCAGAATATCGGGAATAGTGTCGTAGGCCTTGACCTCCCTGAACAGCCCCGACTTCTTCAGCGCATCGACGAACGCCGTCCCAACCTGCGCGCCGACCACCTCGCCCTTTAGATCATCCTGCTTGGTGTAGGCCTTCGTATCGCTCTTCGGCACCAAGAGGCCTTCACCATAGCTGTAGAACGGTTCGGAGAAATCGATTACCTCCTTGCGCGCGGGGGTTACGAACATCGCCGCCGAGATGATGTCGATCTTGTTCGACGTTAGCGAGGCGATCAGGGTCGAGAATTGCATCGGCTCGATCTGCACCTGGAAGCCGGCGTCCTTGCCGATCTCGGTGATGAGGTCGACCATGATGCCTTGAATGCTGTTGGTCTTGGTGTCGAGGAAGGTGAAGGGCACGCCGGTCGGCGTCGAGCCCACTTTCAGCACCTGCTGCGCGGATGCCGGCATCGCGGCTGTGAGAACAAAGGCCGCCACCGCGGCCTGAACGAGACGCTTCAGAGCCATCGCACCACCTCCTGAAACTGCACACCGCCCCGGCCGGCCCGCTCGCCTCAGACTAAAGAGTTGCGGGCAACGCCGGTCAGGCCTATTTTCACCAATATGAAATTGTGGTCACACTTGCCAAGCGTTTGCAAGTGGTTTTCATGCACATGAAGGAAGCGGTCTGACGTGAGCGGCGGCAAGCGAATAAGGAAACCGGCGCCCAAACCGGCATCCAGGGCCAAAGCAAGGGCCGCAGGAAAGGCTGCGGCCAGGTCGAAGGCGAAGATCGCCACCAGGCCGGCCGAGCCGGCGATGGATCTTGCAGTCGGCCGCCGCATCCGCGACCTCCGCCGCGAACACAAATTGTCGCTGGAGACGATTGCCGCGCGCACCGATCTATCGATCGGCTTCCTCAGCCAGATCGAGCGCGGCCTGTCGTCACCCTCGCTTCGCGTGCTGGCGACGCTGGCCGACATGCTCGGCGTCGGCATCGCCGCGCTGTTCGGCTCGCAGCCGAGCGACGACGCCGCTTCCGGCGGCGTGGTAACGCGCGAAATGCAGCGCGCCGAACTGAAGCTGTGGCGCACCGGCATTTCCAAGCAGTTGCTGAGCCCGGCGGGTGCGGAAAACCGCCTCAACCTGTTTCTCGTGCACATGGAGCCCGGCGGCAATACCGGCGACGAGCTTTACACCCATGACGGCGAGGAGGCGGGGCTGGTGCTGGAAGGCGAGATGACGCTGACCGTCGACGCTGAGACCTGGTCGCTCAAGCGAGGGGACAGTTTTCGTTTTGCCAGCCGCCGCCCGCACCGCTTCTCAAATCCCGCGAAAGATGCGAAAGCGGTCGTGCTGTGGGTGAATTGCGTGACGCAGGCGTCATGAACGACAGGCTGGAACAAGGAGTGGACCGAGCCAGAGAAGATTGGAGCCCGCACAGCGCGCATTGGGGCGCCTTCTCGGCACGGTGGACTGGCGCGACGCTGGATATCAAGCCGGACGAGCGCGACCCGGCGCCCTCCCCGATATTGCAGAATTTTACCACGGCGGTGCGCCACAAGGCCCGTATCCTGCGCCCGATGGTGCGCAAGGCGTGGCTGGACCGGAGCGCACCCGCCGCGCGCACCTTCGACCAGAAATTCGTCGCATGCCCCTGGGACGAAGTGCTCGACCTGCTCGCAGGCGAATTGTCTAAGGTCCGAACCGAATATGGCGCCACCGCAGTCTATGGCGGCTCCTATGGCTGGGCCAGCGCCGGACGTTTCCACCACGCGCAGAGCCAGGTTCATCGTTTCCTGAACACAGCCTTCGGCGGCTATGTGCGTTCGGTGAACAGCTACAGCGCCGGCGCCTCGGCCGTGATCCTGCCGCATGTGATGGGCGGCTACGAAGCGGTTTCGCGCCACAATGTAACGTGGGATCAGATCGCCGAGCACACCGATACGGTGTTGGCCTTCGGCGGCATGGCGTTGAAAAACTCGGACGTCGCAAGTGGCGGCATCAGCCGGCACATCGAGCGCGATGCGATGCATAGAGCCGCGCGCCGCGGCGCCGTCTTCTACGGCATCGCTCCCTTGCGCGACGACGTGCCGGAAGCGGCCGGCGCCCGGTGGATGCCGATCAAGGTCGGTACCGACGTCGCGCTGATGCTGGCGCTCGCGCATACGCTCCTGGTCGAGAATCTGTGGGATAGCGGCTTTGTCGCGCACTATTGCACCGGCTTCGACGTCTTCGAGCGCTATCTGCTCGGCCGCGACGACCATACGCCGAGGGACGCGGCATGGGCGGCTGATATTACCGGCATTCCGGCTAGCACAATCGTCGATATCGCCCGGCGGCTGCCGCGCGGACGCACCTTGATCACGGTCTCGCATTCCCTGCAGCGGGCGCAATATGGCGAGCAACCGGTGTGGATGGGCGCGGTGCTCGCGGCCATGCTCGGCCAGATCGGCCTGCCCGGCGGCGGATATAATTACGCGCTCGGTGCG
Source organism: Bradyrhizobium australiense (assembly GCF_013114825.1). GTDB lineage: Bacteria > Pseudomonadota > Alphaproteobacteria > Rhizobiales > Xanthobacteraceae > Bradyrhizobium > Bradyrhizobium australiense. The sequence continues at coordinate 29,600 of NZ_JAAVLX010000016.1, forward strand.
CTCGGCCACACCGGTCGCCGTCTCAACGCAGTTCCGATCCCGACGCTATCGCAAGGCAAGAATGCTACCAGCGACTTCATCCCGGTCGCGCGAGTCGCCGACATGCTCCTCAATCCGGGAGAAGCGTTCGAATACAACGGCCACACAATGCGGTATCCCGACATCAAGCTGGTCTATTGGGCGGGCGGCAACCCTTTCCATCATCACCAGGATATCAATCGGCTACGGCGGGCCTTCAATGTTCCGCAAACCATTGTCGTGCACGAGAGCGCCTGGACGCCGATGGCGAAGTTTGCCGACATCGTGCTGCCGGCGACCATGACGCTGGAACGCGACGATATCGGCGCCGCCGGCACCGATCCAAGGCTGATCGCGATGCGAAGGGCCGTGGACCCGATCGGCGAAGCGCGCGACGATTTTGATATTTTTGCCGCGTTATCGCGGCGATTGGACGTCGAACAGGCTTTCACGGAAGGACGCGATACCAGGCAATGGCTGGTTCATCTTTACGAGCCGACGCGGCGGGCGCTTGCTGATGCCGGTTGGGATGCGCCGGATTTCGATGAATTCTGGCAACGCGGCGAACTCGCGCTGCCATCGGCGCCCGACGACGGCGGCTTTCTGCGCGCCTTCCGCAACGATCCTGTCAAGGACAAGCTGCCCACACCCAGCGGCAAGATCGAGATTTATTCGAAAACCATCGCAGGCTTCGGCTACGACGATTGCCCGCCCCACCCGGCATGGCTGCCATCGACCGAACTGCCAGATTCACGCCACCCGTTGACGCTGATCGCCAACCAGCCGGCGACCCGGCTGCACAGCCAGCTCGACTTCGGTGCCTACAGCCAGTCCAAAAAAATTGCCGGCCGGGAAGCCGTCCGTCTCAACCCCGTTGATGCGGCGAGTCGCGGCATCGTCGATGGCGACATCGTCCGCCTGTTCAATGATCGGGGTGCGTGTCTGGCCGCCGCCGCCGTTTCAGACGACGTCATGCCCGGTGTGGTGCAATTGTCCACCGGCGCCTGGTACGACCCGCAAGTGGGTGCGGCAGAGCATCCGCTCTGCGTCCACGGCAACGCGAACGTGCTCACCCGCGACATCGGCACATCGCGGCTCGCGCAAGGTTGCTGCGGTCAGGTGACGGTAGTTGAGTGCGAGAAGTATTCGGGCACGCTGCCTCCGATTCGGGCCTTTGATCCTCCCGAGCAAGGGTGATGTAGCGGCGACATCCGTCGCTTCTTCTATTCCGCCCATGATGAAGGCGGTGGTGCCGTGTGTGTGTTGACGCAGACGGGGTGAGTTGGGTCGTCATTCCGGGGCGCCTCGAAGAGGCGAGCCCGGAATATCGAGATTCCGGGCCTGGTGCTCACGCACCATCCCGGAATGACAGCGCTAGCCAAACCGCTGATCGTACCTACTCACCGTGAGTTCGCTCACGTCGATATCCGGCTTCCGTCCCGACATCAGATCTGTCAGCACCCTCCCCGAGCCGCACGCCATGGTCCAGCCGAGCGTGCCGTGGCCGGTATTGAGGTGCAAATTGCCGTAGCGCGTGGCGCCGATGATCGGCGGGCCGTCCGGCGTCATCGGGCGCAGGCCGCACCAGAAGCTTGCCTTGTCGAGATCGCCACCACGCGGAAACATGTCGGTCAGCGAATGGTCGAGCGTCGCCCGCCGCGCCGCATCGAGCGTGTTCGAATAGCCGGAAATTTCCGCGGTGCCGCCGACGCGGATGCGGTCCCCCAGCCGCGTGATCGCGACCTTGTAGCTCTCGTCCATCACGGTCGACACCGGCGCGCCGTCGGGATCGGTGACCGGCACCGTGATCGAATAGCCCTTCACCGGATAGACCGGAATGGAAATGCCTATGGGTTTGAGTAACCGCGGCGACCAGCTTCCGAGCGCTGCGACATAGGCATCGGCCTGCAACAGCCCGGCGCTGGTGACGATGCCCGTGATCTTGTCGCCATTCGCGACCAGCCGCTCGATGCCGGTATTAAACTTGAACTGTACCCCGAGCTTTGCTGCTTGCTTGGCGAGCGCCTGCGTGAACATGTGGCAGTCGCCGGTCTCGTCCTGCGGCAATCGTAACCCGCCGACGAATTTCTCCTTCACGGCCGCAAGCGCAGGCTCCGCACCAATGCAGCCGGTGCGATCCAAAAGCTCGTACGGAACGCCGTATTGCTTGAGCACCGCGATGTCGCCGCCGGTGGAGTCAAGCTGCTTCTGCTTGCGGAAGAGCTGCAGCGTGCCGCGGCTGCGCTCGTCATATGTGATGCCGATTTCTGCGCGCAGCGCGCGCAAGCTGTCGCGGCTGTATTCGGCGATCGGGATCATCCGGCTCTTATTGACCGCGTAACGCTCAGCCGTGCAGTTGCGCAGCATCTTGAGCATCCACAGCCACATCACGGGATCGAGCTTCGGCCAGATCACCAGCGGTCCGTGCCGCATCAGTAGCCACTTGATCGCTTTGACCGGCACCCCGGGGCCGGCCCAGGGCGAGGAATAGCCGGGCGAGACCTCGCCGGCATTGGCAAAACTGGTTTCCTGTGCAGGCTCAGCCTGACGGTCGACGACGACGACTTCGTGGCCGGAACGCGCCAGATAATAGGCTGTCGTGACGCCGATAACGCCACTGCCGAGAACGATGACTTTCACGATTCCTCATGCATCTGCCGCGGCGTCGCACGCCGCGGCCGCTCTGGAGCCCGGCTCCGATTGAATCGGAACCGCGCTCCGGATTTTCGTCTTGACGCGTTTTCTTCGCGCGAACCGGATTCCACTTCGCTCGAAAACGCTATGGCTTCCTTCAGAGCAAGGATCAGGCCACGCGCTTGATGGCGTCGCCCAGGATCGAAACCATGTCGTCGATATGGCTCTTCTCGACGATCAGGGGCGGCGACATCGCAAAACTGTCGCCGCTCATGCGAAAATAAAGCCCGCGATTGAAACAATCCACCATCACGTCGTAGCCGCGTGCGCCGACGCCGTCGCTGCGCGGCGCGAGCTCGACCGCGCCCATCAGGCCGACATTGCGAATGTCGATCACGTTCGGCAAACCCTTGAGCGAATGCAGCGCATCGCGCCAGTAGTCGGCGAGCGTTGCCCCGCGCGTCAATAGACCCTCGTCCTTGTAGATGTCGAGCGTCGCCAGGCCTGCGGCGCAGGCGGTCGGATGCGCCGAATAGGTGTAGCCGTGGAACAGCTCGATCGTGCCCTCAGGCCCGGTCATCAACCCATCGTGGATCTTGCGGCTCGCAAACACCGCGCCGCAGGGAACCGTGCCGTTGGTGATGCCCTTGGCGGTCGTCATCATGTCAGGCGTGACGCCGAAATAGTCAGCGGCGAACGGCGTGCCGAGACGGCCGAATCCGGTGATAACCTCGTCGAAGATGAGCAAGATGCCGTGCTTGTCAGCAATTTCGCGCAGGCGCTTCAAATAGCCCTTCGGCGGCGGCAGCACGGCGGTCGAGCCCGGCACCGGCTCGACGATGACGGCGGCGATGGTGTCGGCGCCATGCAGCGCCACCATCCGCTCGAGATCGTCGGCGAGCTCGGCACCATGTTCCGGCTGGTCCTTCGCAAAGGCGTTGCGGGCGAGATCATGGGTGTGACGGATGTGGTCGACTCCAGGCAGATGGGTCGCGAACGCGCGGCGGTTGGCTACCATGCCGCCGACCGACATGCCGCCGAAGCCGACGCCGTGATAGCCGCGTTCGCGGCCGATCAGGCGCGTCCGCGTCCCCTGCCCGATGGCGCGCTGATAGGCGAGCGCGATCTTCAGCGCGGTATCAACCGACTCCGAGCCCGAATTGGTGAAGAACACGCGATCGAGTCCTTTCGGCGCGATCTCAGTGAGCCGCTCGGCAAAGTCGAACGCCAGCGGATGGCCCATGTTGAACGAGGGCGCGAAGTCGAGATTCATCAACTGCCGTTCGACGGCGGCGGCGATCTGGCGGCGGCCATGGCCGGCATTGACGCACCAGAGACCGGCGGAGCCGTCGATCACCTTGCGGCCGTCGACGGTGGTGTAGTGCATGCCCTCGGCGGAGGCGAACAGGCGGGGCGCTTTCTTGAACTGCCGGTTGGCCGTGAAGGGCATCCAGAACGAGTCGGTCTGCAGGGTATTCGGCTTCTGATGAACGGTCACGGTCTAGCTCCTTTGCTGGCAGCTCAAGGTGCCACCGGGCCACGCTCGGGAAGCCACAACAAGTCCTTTTCTGCGCCCCTGCAACCCATTGATTTTGCTGACCCCGTCAGGGCATATTTGTTCGATCCGAAACACCTGCAACAGGGATTTTCGATGAGCGTCGATATCGGTGGGCGACTCCGCTTCGTCCGGGCCCGGCACAAGCTGTCGCAGCGTGAGCTGGCAAAACGCTCCGGCGTGACCAATTCGACGATCTCGCTGATCGAATCGAACCAGATGAACCCGTCGGTCGGCGCGCTCAAGCGCATCCTCGACGGACTTCCGATGGGGCTTGCCGAATTCTTCGCGATCGAGCCGGAGCGGCCCCGCAAGGCGTTCTACCGCTCTGACGAACTGACCGAGATCGGCAAGCAGCCGATCTCCTACCGTCAGGTCGGCGACAATCTGTTCGGCCGCGCGTTGCAGATCCTGAAGGAACGGTATGAGCCCGGCAGCGACACCGGGCGCGTGCCGCTGACCCATGACGGCGAGGAAGGCGGCATCGTGGTGAGCGGCCGCCTCGAGGTGACCGTCGACGACGAGCGCCGCATCCTCGACCCCGGCGACGCCTATTATTTCGAAAGCCGCCGCCCGCACCGCTTCCGCTGCGTCGGTGGCAAACCTTGCGAGGTGATAAGCGCCTGCACGCCGCCGACGTTTTGAGCAGCAAGGGCGTGCTGATAAATCCGCGGCAACGCTGCAATGGCAATCTCCGCTTTTGGCTCGGCAGCAGACATCGGAACCGCCTACCGGCATGTCCGAGTTGGCCCGATAGTTTTGAAAAATTCCTCTTTGGCTGATGAGTGAAAATTCTCAGGGCCACTCGCGCGTCTCTTGCGCGGCGACGTGAGGGACCACATCGACTAACACAAAAGCGATCGCTGACTGTTCTACCAGTTCTACAGAGCCTTTTAGCGGCTGAGATCGCCCACATTCGATATTCGAAGATTTTCGGCGCCTCTCAATTTTCGGGTTTTTCAACACCATCGGCCAACTCCGGACATTCTGGGAGCCGCAGTCGTCGCTCCGAACGTTGACGCCAATCGGGCCGTGGTGGCGCACTTACCGATGATCGAGCCGAAAGGCCGGTCAGTCATGCTGACTTGCTATGTCAGTTAGCCAGAGTGGAGCTGCCGATGCCGGATTCGGCCTTCTTCAGGCTCTCACCAATTTATGACATTGTGCATTTTTGATGCTGTTTCTCTGGGGCGTCAGGTCACGTATAAATGTAGTTGCCCTTGAAACGGGACAGCCGAAATCGCCGTCCGGGGCGAACGAGCAGTACTGATGCCATCGGCAGGCACGCTCTCCTAACAGACCGACGCTTTTTTCGGTTCATACGACCATTCACATTCCACAAAATGCGCGCGCCGCTTCTGCGGCGGCTCGTTGCTGTAACTTCAGGAGAAAAGCGATGAATAAGATCGATCGAAGGTCAGCATTGGGAATCGGGCTGGCAGCGGCTTCGGCGGCCATGATAAAGCCAGCCGCCGCTCAAACCACGGGGTACAAGGATACGACGCCGTGGCCAGGTGTCGTGGTGCGTCAATATGATGGCGAGACACCATCGATCATCCCCGGTTTTAAGAGCGTCTCAATGCGCGACGTCATTATGCAGCCGGGATCGAAAACAGCCGGCCCCCCGATGATGAACGCCATGATCTGCCATATCCCCGAGGGAGAGCTTCGGCTCGAGCAAGAGGGAAAGACCTTTACAGCCAAGAAGAACTTTGTCTGGACCTGCAACAAGGACACAAAAGAGCAGGCGTTCAATGATGGGAACGTGGTCGCAATTATGCGGATCACGGACCTGAAAGCTTAAGACTCGTTGCAAGAGATCAATTGCAGGTGCGGATGGCGCACGACGAGGGGCCAGCCGCGCAGCAATCATCGGCGCTCGACATTTCGCTTAGCATACAGGCTCCTGTGAAGGATGCGAGAAGGCGGCGCCGAGAGTCTTGTTTGGAGTTGCGGGCATCCGCCGGAGCCCAAAGGTGTGTCTGCTTTGGCCCCAAAATCGGATATCTCTCGTCTATGAGTACACGCGCCATAGATGGAAGAACCGAATTTTCGGGAGAGTCATAGCATGCGCACGGTCTGGATCGAGGCGGCGTTGAACGGCGGCTGGGGCCGCACGCTGCAGCCCGCTATTCCCGACACGGTCGAGGCGATCATCGCCGATGGCGTCGCCTGCGCGCGTGCACCCGCTCTTCCGGCGATCCCAAGCAAAGCGCGGCTGGACGATTTCGCGAGCCGTTCCGATCAATACGATTGGTGTGGAACAGCGGAACTCCGGGGCGGCGCAGCTCGAGCGGCGGCGGGTCTTGGCAAAGCGCTTGACCCATTTGGCTTTTCCCACCGTTACCAAAAATCAGGCGGCACGACGTTAAAATGGACGCAATGTCGGGAACGCGACACAACGGGCCGCGTTTACTTTTCTTGATCTAGTGAGCCGATCTCAAAGGCCTCCCTTCCGTGCCGAACGCAGGCAGAGGGACTGATCAAAAATCAAAACCGTAGATCCGTCGGAGGCTTTCATGGATGGCTCTCGAAGCGAACGTGCACGCGCGCGTGCACGATACCTTTTAGCACAAATCGCTCCCTTACCCGATGACTCTGAAGCCCAGCGTTTGCGCGAATTATCCATGGATTACATTCGCGAGGCTGAGAGGCTCGAAATTGGACGTGTCACAACGCGAGAGTCCAGCGAACAAATTTCCGCGGTCTTGGATACGATAGCCCGCGACTTTTTTACTCGTGCAGTCCGCCGCCGAAATCGGTGATCAATAATGTCCGCCTGTTGCGGTGCAAGCTCCAGCGACAGGGCTCCCGGCAAAGAGCTAGGGCGGATAATTCATCTCCGGCGCGCTGCTAGGAACGATCCTGATCAAGGATCGGGTTGAATGCTCAACGGCGCGCTCCGGCGGGGCTGCTCCGTCTTCACCCTGTCAGGATTGATTTCAACGAGTCGCGTTCTTCCACGATGAAGTCGAAGAACGCCGCGATACGCGGGACGCGCCTGATATCGGGGTGGGTCAAGAGTCGCCAGCTTCGGGTCAATTCGGGGATGGGCCCGAGAACGCGGACCAGATCTGGCTCCGCATCGCCGAGCGCCGTTGGCAGCGGGCCAAGGCCGACACCGGATTTCACGGCATAGACCAGCCCCAGCACGCTATTATTTCGCGCAGACATCTGCGCGTTTGGCGCCACTTCCTTCAGCCACTTGACCGCGCGATGGTTGGCGAGCGTCTCATCGAAACCGACGAGAAGGTGGTGTGACAAATCCTCGATGCGCTCGGGCCTGCCATGACGCTCGATATAGCCGCGGCTGGCATACACCGCCCAGATCGAGTCCGCGACCTTGCGGCCCACCAGCTCGTCGTCGGTATCACCTGAGCGAAACGCAACATCCACCTCGCCCTTCGACAAATCAAGATAGCGGTCGCTGGTGATGAACTCGACGCGAAGCTGCGGGTAGCGGGCATGGAAGCGGTCGATCAGCGTCGACTGCGTAATCCGGAAAACGATCGGCTCGGGACAGGTGACACGGATCACGCCCTTTAATTCCTGCTCGACGTCGGTAGCCCGCCTTTGGAAATCATCGACCGCCGCCTCGATGCGCTCGGCATATTTCAAGAGCGTGCTGCCATATTCGGTCAGCCGATAGCCGGTGTTCTGCCGCCTCACCAAGGCCCGCCCGAGCCTGCGTTCGAGTTCGTCGAGGCGGCGGTGCACCGTCGACTGGCTGGTGCCGAGCGCCCTGCCGGCCGCGATCGTGCTGCCATGGCGCGCCACCGCGAGAAAATATTTCAGATCATTCCAGTCGAACATGCGCCCATTATGCACTTCTGCAGCGGGGTTTCGCAATCTTGCGGCTCCCGCGGCAGGGCTGGCGCGTTTAGGCTTTTTCGCGCCGAGCTACCCAGGCGGTACTCGACTGACACAGGGAGTGACAACATGCGCAGCCACCTTCTTCCGGGCATCCTCTTTCTCGCCGGCCTGGGCGCAGGCCTCAACAGTCCGGCCTCGGCGCAGCAGCACAGTGCCGCCGCACCTGATATCACCAAGCCCAACATGGTGCTGCATCAGGTCGTCGAGGGGTTACCGAAGGATGATAAGCAGACCGTGCGGGTCATGACGGCGACGTTCAAGCCGGGCGACAAGACCGTCTATCACACCCACCGTTTTCCGGTGACGGTCTATGTCCTCGAAGGTACCTTCACGCTCGAACTCGACGGTCGTCCACCGCTTAACGTGAAGGCCGGCGAGGCGATGGTCGAACCGCCGAAGATCGCCATGACCGGCTATAATCGCAGCGCGACCGAAGCGACCAAGGTGGTCATCTTCTATGTCAGCGCCAACGACACGCCGTTCCTGGACTTGCATTCGCACTAGCCTTACTGCGTCATAAGCCCCGCATGGTGAGGAGCGCAAAGCGCCTCTGAGACGCCCGCTCTGCGGGCTCCTCAGGGATGAGGGTTTGAGCAGTTATGACGCAGTAGAACTAGGCGGTCTTGTCATCGTGGCGACAGCCATCGCTTGGAGCAGAGCCAGCACAAGAATTAGCCGCGAAAGTCGATGCTGCGCAGGATGATGCCGGGCGGCGTCCCCTCCAGCTCCCCGGCCTCGAACTTGCGCGACGCGCATTGTTCGATCCGGTCGCGCAATCGAAGGAATTGCTCTTCGCGCTGGCTGGTCGCCGTGCGCGACGCATGTTCCAGCTCGTCCATCGCCGAGGCGCTGACGGCGCAGGGAATCTCCCTGGGCCCGTCCATCATAGAGAACAGCAGCACCATGCGATCGAACTCATAACCGCGAATGTTTCCGCGTGCGAGTGTCATCGGGTGTTCCTCCCGACAGAAACGATAATTAGAAACGGTAATTGCCTCGGCTTGTTCCTCATCTCTCCTGATGCGTGCGCGAATAGCACTTCCGCCCGCTTGCCTGCGGGTATAAATTTCCGCGTGTCTGCACCGTGGCAAGCACCGCCAGTCCGGGAGGCATTGGCATGCGCGCTCTTGTTCTGGTTCTCGCATTCCTGGTCGGCTTGGGCGCCGCTGCCCTCGCCGACGACGTCGCCACCGCCCAGAGCGTGATCCGCGCGCAGGAGCAGGCGTTCATCCGCGACGATGCCGCGGCCGCCTATTCCCATGCCGCGCCCGAGATCAGGCAGATTTTTCCGCAAGCCGACATCTTCATGCAGATGGTCCGGCAGGGCTACGCGCCGGTCTATCGCCACAAGAGTTTTGAATTCGGCGAGGCGCGCGCGGCCAATGGCCACGTCGCGCAGCGCGTCCACATCGTGGACGACAATGGCGAGGCTTGGGAAGCGATGTACACGCTGGAGCAGCAGCCTGACGGCAGCCTGAAGATTACCGGCTGCTCGCTGTTGAAAACCGGCCAGGCGGCATAAGACTCAAGCCACCGCCGAGCACTTATCTGGAACGTTGGATATCGAGGATCTCCAATACCGGACACTTCGGCGCTGCGGTGCCGGTGCATTGGGCGACGGTTTTGGTCAGCAAGCGTTCCAGCTTGCGGAGGTCGGCGATCTTTGTGCGGATGTCGTCGAGGTGATGGGCAGCGATCTCCCGGACCTCACGACACGAGGCTTTTTCAGGACCGCCGAGGCGGAGCAAGGCGCGGACCTCGTCGAGCGAAAATCCCAACTCGCGAGAGCGCCGCACGAAAGCAAGAATGCGCCCTTCCATCGGGCCGTACACGCGACGCCCGTTTTCCGCGCGCGAGGGGACCGGAAGCACCTTGATTTTTTCATAGTAGCGGATGGTTTCGATGTTTACGCCGGTAAGCTGCGACAGCTTGCCGATTGTTAGCTTTTCGGCTCGCGCAGCCGTGATCGCACTCATGGAAAACCCCTTGATCCTGTAGTCACTACAGGATGTAGGCTTGTTGGCATGAAGGTCAAGGAAGAGCATATCTCCGCCGACCCAGGGCACGGACAGGCGCTGATGGCCACAGGCGGTCTGCTGGGCGCGCTCGCCGCGTCGTCCTGTTGTGTCCTGCCGGTGCTTCTGTTCAGTCTCGGCATCAGCGGTGCGTGGATCGGCAATTTCACGCAGCTTGCACGCTATCAACCCTACTTCCTCGCGGCGACACTGCTCTTTCTCGGAACTGGCTACTGGCTCGTCCACCGTAGCTCGAACCGTGCCTGCGCGGAGGGCGAAGCCTGCGCCCGTCCCTTGCCAAACCAGTTGGTCAAGACCGCGCTCATATTGGCAACGATCCTGGTCGTTGCTGCACTCGGGTTCGACCTCCTTGCGCCACTGCTTCTCAACACATGAAAGGAAGATTCCCGATGAACAAACGCCTCATATCCGCTGCATTCGTCCTCTGCCTGCTTGGACCTTCCACCGTGTTCGCTGCCGAGAGGACGGTCACGCTTGCGGTCAAGAATATGTATTGCGCAGCGTGTCCTTATACCGTGAAAGCAAGCCTTGAAGCGGTGCCGGGCGCGGCAAAGGTCACGGTGTCCTACAAGGACAAGACGGCGGTCGTGACGTTCGACGATGCGAAGACCAGCGTAAATGAGCTGACCGCCGCCACCACCAATGCGGGTTATCCGTCCGCTGCCAAAGGTTAGGCATGCTTGGAAACGCCGTGATCCTCGAATCCGTCATTACCTGCCCGCACTGCGCCACCGCTAAATCGGAAGCCATGCCAACCGATGCCTGCCGTTTCTTTTATGAATGCGGGGGTTGCGGCGCTCGGCTGCGGCCCAAGCGGGGCGATTGCTGCGTATTCTGTTCCTATGGTTCGGTGCCGTGTCCGCCGATACAGGCCGTGCGCTCCGGCGAAGCCGCAACGCCCAACTCTTGCTCCGGTGCCAGAGCATCATGAGGGACGGTGCAGTCCAGATCTCACGCGATTGTCCCGGCAGCACGCGTCCAGCAATGCCAGCTAGAGACCCGGATCGAATTACCTATCCTTATGCCATCGCCAGCCGCTGCCGTGCACGCATCAACAGCAGCACCATGATGGTGATGTTGAGCGCGTTCCACCCCAGCCCGTTCTCGAATGCGGCCATATAGGAGCCGGTGGCGTCGAAGATCGCGCCCGAGATCCAGCCGCCAAACGACATGCCAAACACGGAAGCGAAGATCACGATGCCCACACGTGTCGCGGCTTCGGAGGCCGGCATTGCCTCGCGCACGATGATGGCATAGCTCGGCACGATGCCGCCCTGGAACAGGCCGAACATCGCCGAGATGACGTAGAGCGAGGTCAGGCTGTCGAAGAACAGGTAAAATAGCAGCGCGGTGCCCTGCGCCACCGAGCCGATCAGGAGCGTGCGGATGCCGCCGATCTTGTCGGCGAGAAAGCCTGAACCGATCCGGCTGATGATGCCGAAACCCAGCATCAGCGAGAGCATTTCGGCGCCGCGCGCCACGCCATAGCCGAGATCGCCGCAATAGGCGACGATATGAACCTGCGGCATTGACATCGCGACGCAGCAGGCAATCGCCGCGAGCGACAGGATCGCGGTCAGCGCATTGGTGGATATCCTCAAATCGACACGCGGCGGCGGCGCGTTCTCATGGTCGCGCTGAGATCCCGCCCCCATCAGCAGCCGCAAGGCGATCAGCGCCAGCGTCATCGCCACTGCCGTGAATATCCCGAGCGCGATGTGGGTGGTGCGCCAGCCCGTCGTCTCGATAGCGTAGTTGACCACCGGCGGCCAGATCGCGCCGCCGATGTAATTGCCGCTGGCGGCGACGGCGACCGCAAGCCCGCGGTAGCGGTCGAACCAGTGCGAGGATTCCGCCATCAGCGGGCCGAAGGTGGCCGACGACGACAATCCGATCGCGAAATGCACCAGGATGAAGTGCCAGATCGAGGTCGACATTCCCGCGACGACATAGCCGAGGCCCAAAATGCCGATGCCGAGGCCGATCGCGGTGACGATGCCGTAGCGGTCGGTGATCTTGCCGGTCAGCACCGCGCCGGAACCGAAGCCGAGCATGATCATCGTAAAGGCCAACGAGGCGGTGCCGCGGCTCGCGGCAAATTCCGTCTGCACCACGGGCAGCGCAACCACCACCGACCACATGCCAACGCTGCCGAGCGAGCCGATCAGCACGGCCACGGCAAGCCGGATCCATGCCCGGCGCGAGTCGGGAATGAACAGGTCGGATTCTCGGGTGAGTTCAGAAGAAATTGCCACGGCAGGCGGAACTTCGCGGTCAAATCGCCCAAGGTCAAGCCACAATGCCGCGATATTGGGCATGCAGATGTGAGGGGGCGGGACGGCGCGGCTTCCACGCACCGTTGTCATTCCGGGATGCGCCCTGTTGGGCGCAGGCCGGGAATCCATAACCATCGGGAGCATGGATTCCGGGCTCACGCTTCGCGCGCCCCGGAATGACGAAAGGAGAGAGCCTTCGCCACTCCACCTTGGCTGAATCGGCGATTGGGGATAGCTTGCCGGCCATGTTCGTTCGCCTGACGAGACCTGCGCGCGTCAAGGCAGGGTGGTTTGCCGCCCTGCTCTATTTGTTTTGCGTGCTGGCACCCGGCGTTGCGCTGGCACTCGGCGATGCCGCCTCGTGCCTGGTGATCGGAATCCAGCCGGTCGCCGCCTCACATCCCCATGATCACGCGGAGCATGCGGCAGCCGCTGCGCATCAGCACCATCAGGCGCACGAAAGTCACCACGCCGATGCCGGCGACACTCAGCATGAGCCCGCCAAGCATGGGCACGACGAGTCTTCGCCGGGACCATGCTGTGCCATGCTATGCGTCTCCGGAATAGCGGCCGATCTGCCGACGGTTGTAAAACCCTCGCAGCCGATCTCGGTCTGCGTCTCCGAGAATTCCTGGCGCCTGCCGGGTGAGGCGCCCCCTCTCCACTACCGTCCCCCTATCGCCTGATCCGACGTAGCGAGGTGGGCCGCCGCGCGACGACAGCGCGCGCACGCCCGTGGTCAACCGCGAAATCAGGGATTCATTCATGTCTGCGCAGTCTCATGCGTGGGTCGCCGCCATCGGTTCGGCGGACGGACGCCGTGCCATCTTCAAGTCGGCGGTCCGCGGCGTCGTAGCCGCCACCGCGATTATGGCCGCGGGCTGCACACCTGCGACCACGCGCGTCGCCGGCATCGATCCCGCGGACCCCGCGGCGCGAATAGCACGCGTCGGCTACCGCTCGACGGTCGCGCCCTACACCGCATGGCGCCCCTCGACGCCCGCGCCCTGGCGCGAGCGCAACGACAGTGTCGCCCCCAAACCTCGGGGGAACAGCCATGAGCATTAGTTTCATGTGGCGCACGCCGGCCACAGCCCTACTGCTGTCAGCGAGCATCGGCCTCTCCGGATGCGCATCGTTCTCGCCGGACGCCGGCATGGGTGTCGTCTCCGACGTCGCCAGCCAGACCATCGGCAAGGATGTCGCCTTCGTGCGTTCGGCCGACGGTGCCGAGCGGGCCGGCGGCGCCGTGCGCCGCCTGCTTGGCCGTCCGCTCACCGTCGATGCCGCCGTGCAGGTCGCGCTATTGAGCAACAAGGGGCTGCAGGCAGCTTATAACGAGCTCGCACTGGCGGAGACCGATCTCGTTGCCCAAAGCCTGCCGCCGAATCCGACCTTCTCGATTTCGCGCATCTCCGGCAACGGCGCCAGCGAAGTCGAGCGGCAGGTGGTCGGCGACATTCTGGCGCTAGCGACCTTGCCGTTCCGGTCCGAGATCGCGCGCGAGCGCTTTCGTCAGGCGCAGCTCCGTGCCGCGCTGGAAACACTGCGGCTCGCCGCCGAGGTCAGGCGCAGCTATTTCCGATCAGTCGCGGCCAACGAGATGGTCGGCCTGCTCACGGATGCGAAGTCGACCGCCGAGAGCACGGCGCAGCTGGCGAAAAAACTCGGCGAGACCGGCTCGCTCAACAAGCTCGACCAGGCCCGCGAGCAGGTGTTTTATGCCGAAACCACCGCCGACCTCGCCAGCGCGCGGCAGGAGGCAACCAGCGCCCGCGAACAGCTCACGCGCCTGATGGGCCTGTGGGGCGAGGATCTCGATTTCCGCCTACCCAGCCGCCTGCCGGCGTTGCCGCGACAGCCGCGATCGCTTCCAACCATCGAGGCCGACGCGGTCGGCCACCGCATCGACCTGCAGATCGCGCGGATGGAATTGGCGGCGCTGGAAAAATCGCTTGGTCTTACGCAGGCAACGCGCTTCGTCACGTTGCTCGACGTCGCCGGCATCGCCAAGCGCACCCGCGATCCGGAAGGACCGCCGTTCCGCGAACGCGGTTTTGACGTGGCGTTCCAGATCCCGATGTTCGACGGTGGCGAGGTGCGCGTGCGCCAGGCGGTGGAGAGCTACAACCAGGCCTTCAACCTCTTGACCGAGAAAGCCGTCAATGTGCGCTCGGAAGCGCGCGACGCCTACCGGGTCTATCGCTCGACCTACGACATCGCCAGCCACTACCAGCGCGAGATTCTCCCCTTGCGCCAGATCATCACCGAGGAGATGCAGCTTCGTTTCTCGAGCATGCAGATCGACGTGTTCGCGCTGCTGACCGAGGCACGCCAGCGCCTGGCATCCCTGCGCGCGGCGATCGACGCGAAGCGGCAATTCTGGTTGGCGCAAAGCGAGCTGCAGACCGCCATCAACGGCGGCGGATCGGGCGGCGCACGAGAGACGCCGACGACCACGGCCGCGGCAACGCCTGCAGCCGGCGGAGGGCACTGAACATGATGGGAATAGATCGAGATGCATCCAGGATGCGAGCTGCGCTCCCTCTCCCGCGTGCAGGGAGGGCTGGGGTGGGGGTGCCTCCGTGAGTCGCACTGTTCGTGCGGAGAGAGCTTCCCCCACCCGCATTGCATCATCCGAGGCGATGCGACCTCAGAGCGAGCTTCGCTCGTCTCGACCCCCGCAAGCGGGAGAGGTGAGTGAGTTCGCGGCCGGACCGATCTAAAAGGAGAGACACGATGTTTTCACGCAGAGGATTCCTCGGCACTGCAGCGCTCCTTGGTGCCAGCACCGTCTCCGGCCGCGTGCAGGCCGCCGCCATCCCGGAAGCGCCGACGACGGACAAGGCCGTGATGCAGCCGCCGCTGCATCCGACCTCAGGCCCGGACTATCGCCCTGTCGTCACGCTCAACGGCTGGACGCTGCCGTGGCGCATGAACGGCGACTGGAAGGAATTTCACCTGGTCGCAGAGCCCGTGGTGCGCGAATTCGCCGAAGGCATGAAGGCCAATCTGTGGGGCTACAACGGCCAGGCGCCGGGACCGACCATCGAGGCGGTCGAGGGCGACAGAGTGCGCATCTTCGTCACCAACAAATTGCCCGAGCACACCACCGTGCACTGGCACGGCATGATCCTGCCGTGCGGCATGGACGGCGTCGGCGGCGTCACGCAGCCGCACATCCCGCCCGGAAAAACCTTCGTCTACGAGTTCCAGCTCAGGCACTCCGGAACATTCATGTACCACCCGCATTCCGACGAGATGGTGCAGATGGCGATGGGCATGATGGGCATCTTCGTTGTGCACCCGCGCGACCAATCGTTCCGCCCGGTCGATCGCGACTTCGTCTTCGTGATGTCGAGCTATTTGATCGACCCCGGCACCTATCTGCCGAAGGTCAACGAGATGACCGACTTCAACATGTGGGCATGGAATTCCCGCGTGTTTCCCGGCATCGATCCGCTGCCGGTGCGGCTTGGCGACCGGGTTCGCGTGCGCATGGGCAATCTCACCATGACCAATCATCCGATCCACCTGCACGGCCACAAATTCGTGGTGTCGTGCACCGATGGCGGCTGGATTCCGGAGAGCGCGCAAATTCCGGAGACGACGACCGACGTGCCGGTCGGCGCTATTCGGGCGATCGATCTGCTGGCGGACAATCCCGGCGACTGGGCGTTCCACTGCCACAAGTCGCACCACACCATGAATGCAATGGGCCACGACATGCGCAACATGATCGGCGTGTCGCACAAGGATCTCGCCAAGGCCGTCGGCAAGCTCGCGCCCGATGCGATGGTGATGGGATCGACCGGCATGGCGATGGGCAACATGGAAATGCCCGCGCCCGACAACACCCTGCCGATGATGACCGGCACCGGTCAGTTCGGCCCGATCGAGATGGGCGGCATGTTCACGGTGATGAAGATCCGCGAGGGGATAGCGCGCGACGATTACTCCGATCCCGGCCCCTACAAATTCCCGGCCGGCACGGTGGCTTGGGAAGTCGATACGCCCGCCGCCGCGCCAACGCGGCAGGAGACGCCGGCAACCTCCCCGCCGGCGAAGGGCAGCAGCATTTCTCCCCGCGTCGTCCCTGCGAAAGCAGGGACCCATAATCACCGGCATCTGCGATGAAGGACAGCGTCCGACATCATGCCACAAGAGAGATCACGCGATATGGTCCCGGCGTTCGCCGGGACGACGGGGTAGGCAGGCAGCATGCCCTCGCGAAGCGTTCAAACCAGCAACAAGAGAAAGACAAGATGAAGAGGATGATGATCGCAGGCGTCGGGCTGGCCGCCCTCGTCACGCTGCCATGGCCTGCGAATAGCCACGACAAGCACGCCCACGAAAGCTATTCGGCCGGCGAGCCCGGCAATCCCAAGAAACCTTCGCGCACGATCGAAGTTGAAATGAGCGAGATGGCGTACACGCCCTCGCGCATCGAGGTGAAGCGCGGCGAGCAGATCCGTTTCGTGATCCGCAATGTCGGCAAGGAGGACCACGAGTTCCTGCTCGCCACCACGGAGGAAAACCTCAAGCACGCGGAATCCATGAAGAAGAACCCGCATATGGAGCACGACGATCCCAATGGCGTGCGGCTTAAGCCGAAGAAATCAGCCGAGATCATCTGGAAGTTCAGCAAACCGGGAAGCTTCGAATATTCGTGCCTGATCCCCGACCATCGCGACTACGGGATGATCGGCAAGGTGACGGTGAAGTGAGACAAGGTCACAGGCGTGTCCCGGACGCGGTGCAGCCTAGGCGATGCGAAGCATCGTCCGGCAACGCTGCTCCGCAGAACCGGGATCGAGCGTTGAGGAGAACACCATGACGAAATTCACGCATGCGGTTGCAGCCGCGATGTTCGCGGCAATTCTGTCGCTTCCCGCCCACGCGCAGGGCGACGCCGTTCAGGGCGAAGTCAAGAAGATCGACGAGACCGCCGGCAAGATCACCCTCAAGCACGGCCCGATCAAGAACCTCGGCATGGACCAGGGCATGACCATGGTGTTCCGCGTCAACGACCCCGCGGTTCTCAAACAGGTCAAGGTCGGCGACAAGGTCGAGTTCGAAGCAGAGAACGGCTCTTCCGGATATACGGTGACGAAGATACAGAAGAGCCGGTAAACACCGGCCGGGCGTGGGCGTAGGATGGGTAGAGCGGTAGCGAAACCCATCAACTCCGTTCACAATGGCGATGGGTTTCGCTTTCGCTCTACCCATCCTACACAAAAGCAACCGAACGAGACGTCCGTGCGAAGGATTGACGAACAGACGTTCCTGCTCCTGCTGCTTGCCGTTACGCTCGCTTTCGGCTGGGTTCTGCAGCCGTTCTACGGCGCCGTACTGTGGGCGATCATCGTCGCCGTCATCTTCGCGCCGGTCAACCGCGCGCTGCTGGCATCGATGCCCGGCCGGAAAAACCTCGCGGCGCTGCTGACCGTTCTGCTCATCATCGCCATGGTGATCCTGCCGCTCGCGATCGTCGCGGCCTCGCTGGTCCGGGAAGCCACCAGCCTGTTCAGTAAAATCCAGTCGGGCGAATATGATCTTGCGGCCTACATCCAGCGCATCTTCGATGCGCTGCCGGCGTGGGCCGTCGGCTGGCTGGAGCGGTTGAACCTGACAAATCTTTCGGGGCTCCGCGACACCTTGTCGTCCGGCCTGATGAAGGGCGGCCAGATCCTGGCGCCGCAGGCGCTCAGCATCGGCATGAACACGTTCGAATTCGTCATCAGCCTCGGCATCATGCTGTACCTCCTGTTTTTCCTGATGCGCGACGGCCGGGCGCTGGCGGATGCGATCAAGCAGGCGGTGCCGCTGCGCGCCGATCAGAAGTCGGCGCTGTTCAGCCGGTTCGCCGATGTCGTTCGCGCCACCGTCAAGGGCGGGATCTTGGTGGCGCTGGCGCAAGGCGCCCTCGGCGGCATCGCCTTCTGGTTCCTCGGCGTTCACGCAGCCCTGCTGTGGGCCGTGCTGATGGCGTTCCTGTCGCTGGTGCCGGCGATCGGCGCCGGGCTCGTCTGGCTCCCCGTCGCGATCTACTTTCTCGCTACCGGCGCCATCTGGCAGGGCCTCGCCCTGATCGCTTATGGCGTGCTCGTCATTGGCCTCGTCGACAATGTGCTGCGGCCGTTCCTGGTCGGCAAGGACACCAAGCTGCCGGACTACGTCGTGCTGATCTCGACGCTCGGCGGCATCGAAGTCTTCGGCCTCAACGGTTTTGTCATCGGCCCGCTGATCGCGGCAATCTTCTTGGTGAGCTGGGAGATCTTTGTTGCGTCCAGGCGGATAGCGCGGGACGAGCGGGCGAGCGAGGCGTAGCGTCCGCGTGATGTTTCCACCTTCATTGCGAGCGAAGCGAAGCAACCATGCCGCCCCTTGCGGAGATATGGATTGCTTCGTCGCTTTGCTCCTCGCAATGACGGGGTCAGTGCGAACGCCCAATCCCATACTACCCTAACTCAAATGTCGTGACGCCGAACACCCGCTCCAGCCGCAGCGGCGGAATCGCGCCGGTATACATGCGCGCCGTCTCGAACACCGGCGCGAGCCCCAAATCTTCTGCAAGCGCGACCGCCTCGCGGTTGATCCCAGGCACGTCCAGAAAAATCTCGCCGCCGCCCGCTTTCGCAAGCAAGGCCGACAACACCGCTTCGGCAGTGGCGCGATCGTCGGCCACCAGCGGTCCGATCTTAAAACCCTTCCGGCACGGCCGGATCACACCCCACCCCGCAAGCCGGCCGTCGCGTACGACCGCGCACCCGGCATGTCCGGGCGCGGCGATCCAGGCGCGCAAGAAGGCCGGCCGCGGTGCCGGAAATACCGTCGCGTCATCCGCCTGCACATCGGCCAACGGGACCTCGCGCAGATCAATCACCCCGGCCTGCGGCGCACTCGATGCCGCGACCATGCCGCCATAGCGGACATTAGCGTAAGCAAGCTGAAAGCCAGACTTCCTGTAATTGTCCTGCTGCGCCACCACGCCATCGAGCCCGATCACGCGCGAGCCGGCATGCGCGATGGCCGCATTCCAGATCCGCAGTCCAAAACTTCTGCCGCGCAAATCCGCGCGCACGATGTAGAAGCCGAGAAAGGCAAAGCGCGCGTCGTAATTGACGCAGGAGACGGTCGCGACCGGCGCGCCATCGATCTCGCCGATGAAAAAGCCTTCCGAATCGACAGACGCAAAGCAGGCGTCGTCGGCAAGGCCCGGATTCCACCCCTCGGCCGCGGCCCAATTCACCGCCAGCGAGATTTCGTCCGGCCGCATCGTTCGGATGTTCAGGTCGTTCATGGCGGCGATCCTTCGGATGGGTTTTCAGCCGTCGTTGCCTGCGGCAAAACGCGAAGCGTTTGCGCCAGGAAGCGACGACTCGGGGCGAAAGCGTAAGTCCACGTGCTGCCCACCAGCCAAAGTCATTTGAATGCATTTCTGAAAATGGAACTCAACCGAAGTTGCACTGTTTCAGCGTTGCAGCCATTGGGCAAGAAAGTGGAACCTGCAGGCAAGTGGCGAGCAAACGATCGACGGAGCGGGACAATCTCAAGGGAGAAGTGACATGCCGATCCATTTCAACCATACGATCCTGTCGGCGCGCGACAGCAAGGCCTCGGCAAGGTTTCTGGCTGAGATGCTGAACCTTCCTGCGCCAAGGCATTGGGGACCATTTGAGGTCGTCATCACCGATAACGGGGCCAATCTCGATTACATGGACACTGACGGCGAGATCTCGCCGCAGCATTACGCCTTCCTGGTTGGCGAGGACGAATTCGACGAGATTCTCGGTCGGATTCGGGATCGCAAGCTCGCCTACTGGGCCGATCCCGGGCGCAAGCAGCCGGGCGAGATCAATCACCACGACGGCGGACGCGGCGTCTACTTCGAGGATATCAATGGTCACCTGCTCGAAATCATCACCCGCCCGTACGGCAGCGGCGGATGGAATCCGTGAGGACCGCGCGACGAAATCAATCATTTCGCAGGATGGGTGGAGCGCAGCGATACCCATCATCTACGTTCGATTCAATAAGTGTGATGGTTCGCTTCGCTCTACCCATCCTACGATGGGGCGCAGCGCAGTTCCTCGACTTGCGATGCGATGCGCACGTTGCACAGTCCAGAAATGGCACACTTCTTCGCGCAGAATGTCATTGCGCCCGGCGAATTGTTTAGCGAAAATTAATCATGCTGGCTGGCGCGGCTTTGCGTTGTAGGAGGGTTCACACATGTACCGATCATCGCTCACGCTGGCCTTTGTTGTCCTGTCCGCTGCGACCGCCGCGGCCAGCGACGTCTATGTGGCACCGGGTGGAATCTACGCGCCTTCCGCTGATGTCTATGTACGTCCGGGCCCGGCTCATCGGCCGTACGCGGAACCCGGTTACGGATATCGGCAGCCCTCTTATGGAACGCCGGGCTATCCATACCGTGCACCCGCATCGGTCTACGGCGAGTACGAACCGCCCTACGCCGCGCAGCCGGTCTATGTCGAACGCGCGCCCGCCTATCCCGAGCGTTACTACGCTCGGGAACGCTATTACGCGCAGGAACGCGACTATGCGGCGGAGTATGCGCCGAGGCCGCCTCTGCCCGTGCCCTACCGCGCGCGGGTGCGATGCGACGACGGCTATGGCAGGTGGAGCTACTGCGATTGAGCCGCGCAGCTCGTGCGGGTTCGTATTGCGATGACAGTGCGTAGGATGGGTGGAGCGATCTCCATCCAAGAAGGCCGATGGGTATCGCTTCCGCCTTCGCTCTAGGGAGCTACGGCGGACAAGTCGCTCCACCTATCCTACATGCCTACTGCGCTAACGCACGGCTAACATTTGTAATAGCCGCGCCCGAAGGCTACGCGCAGCATCCCCGCATCAGCTCGGTGTGGGTGTCGGGCTGTATCTGCTGCAGCAAGGGCCTCAGCTCCGTCAGGAGTTGGGGCCCTTCGGCTTTAAGGGGATGGCCGTGTCGCAGTTCTATTTGAGAGCGGCATTGCGAGTCGGTGGCGCAGCGTTGCGTTCGCTCGCGGCCATCGATCAGCCCGTAGAAGGAGTGGCCCGCGCGTGGCAGATGAACACAACGCATTGGGCGCATGCGCGCGCGTAGGCATTAGCGACGCGCTGCGCGGCCGCGCGTTTTTCCGCCTCGACCTCTTCCGCGAATGTGAGGCCCAGCTCGGGACCGTCGATCCAGGTCAGCAAATGGAGGCATCGATCCCATTCAGGAGCTTGCCGCTAAAGCGTTGACCGTTGCGGACATGACGAAGTCCTTTTGCCTCCGTCGCGGCAAACGGGTTCATCGCACTGCGATCCTAAGCGGTGCCGGTAAGGCCGTGGGGAGACTAGCCGGCCGGCGCGCGGTCGCGTGGCCTTCGCCTCCGTCAGCGGAGCCGGCGCTGTTCAAGCGCATCTCTCAGAATCGCAGTAACTTTACGGTCCAGGACGTCAAGACGGGCAGAGGCGGCGGTGCACTGACGTCGAACTTCCAGGAGTTCGTCCCCTATTAGCCGCTTAACTGTCGCTTCAACGATGATGGACAACACGTGGCAGACGAATGCGGCGGCCAAAACCCAGGTCACGATCGGTCGGAAGTCGGGAAACACATTCCAAACAAAAACACCGAGAACTGCGCCCGCAATCCAGGCACCGACCTTGAGAAATGTGCTCATGTCCGATGCTCCAAATCGAAGCGCGGTCAGAAAAGTGCGGTTGCAATTACCTAAATCACCTAAGTGCGTCGCGGAAAAAACACTTGGTTCCTTACCACGGTTCCGCGCGTAAAGCGGCGTTTATTGTTGGAACTTTTTCGGCCTCGGCTGACAAGAGTGATCATGGTAGCGCCTTGCACCGGAGGCCATTTCTGGATGCGCGTCGCCGACTACAAACGCCGGCGCTTTTGAAGGGTGGATTTTCAACGCATGTGGATAGATGCCGGCGAAGTGCTTCCTGTAACGTCCAGTCGATCGTCGGACATGCGCCAAGCTGCCACTCCGACGCAGACGGTGAGCGTCAGGGACACCACGAGCAGAAGCATAAAGGAAAACTGGCTCACTCCGTTGCCCCGCAAACCAGACTCAAATTTCGAGAAAGCGAGCACGGACTGCCGATTCGGAAAATGCAGTTCGGCTGACATAAGTGGAGTTTTCCCCACGCAGGATTTTTTTGCAGGTAGGATGGGTGGAGCGGCCCTGTCCGCTCTAGCTCGCTAGAGCGAAGGCGGAAGCGATACCATCCCGCCGCGCACGCGATTGATGGGTTTCGCTTTCCGCTCTACCCATCCTGCGCAGCTATTGCGCTAGAGGAAGATGTTCCATTTGGCAACGCGTGCCTCGCTCAGGCCGCCGGTGTTGAATTGCAAATCCACGATCCAATGCTCGTGTCCAACGAGAGCTGGGGACGTCATCTGACAATCCACTCTGTTCTTTCCGCCCTGAGTATCATTGGCGATGTCCTTCAACCCGCGTGCTTTCAGAAAGCGCTGGCGAAGCTGCCTATCTGCGATCGGCTCGACGATCGTCTTACATTCGAATCCTTCGTTGGGGATCGCGGCGATCGCCACCTCTCTGGCGGTCCCGAGCGGCACCAGATCCAACCAGGCTTTGCGGGCATCCTGCGAAGCGTTTGTGCTGCTCTTTTGAAGACTGCTCATTTGCCCCAGCAGAGGATGATCTCGATAAAACCGCTCAGCCTCGGCAGCCGCGTGCCAACTCCACAGCCAGAGCGCTCCGGCCAGCACGATCGGTACGGCCGCCACCGCCGAGCAAACGAGCAGCGCGATCCTGATGAAGTTGCGCATGGCGGTACCTGACAGGCACGACGACATGGAATGTCGTGCCCTGCGACCTTCGCATCCTGTGAGGTGATAAATTCAATTGCCCAAATTACCGCATACTCGGAAACGCATTTCGCCGGCCCACAACCCAAATCCTTTCACACGATTTCTTCAACGCAATCAACGTGATTTGCTGTCTAGTCCTCCCAGCAAAAATAAATCTATTTTCGATTGCCGCAAATCAGTTCTACAACCTCGCCCGTTCCGGCCCGCTAGAGGGGCGTATCGCGATCGTCACGGACGTTGGGCTCGGAATGCGGTGGACGCGCCAGTACCCGCTGCGCAAGGTCGATGGCAGGGCGAGCCCAAAGCTCGTGAGCGGTCGGCAGCGCGGCAGACGAGCGGTGCTGAAGCGTACGGCAAAACCGTGTGGTCCTGGCGCCCGTGGCTGGCGTCAAGTCGGCGGAGGTTTTGCGAGCCCAACCGGGCGCGCAAAGTCGTCAATTCGCCGGCGACGGAGGCAAAAGGAATTCGTCTCCGGGGAGAGCGCGGCATAAGCCGTAAAACCACTGCGCAGGGAATGCCGGAATGCTCTGGCTGTACCTGTATGCTCGTGTGCGCATCTTCGCAATCTCTTGCACACGAGACCGCGGGTGCTAGCCGGCACCCGGCATTCCCTGCGCCCTCTTCTTGATGGGGCGAAAGTTTTTGGCAAAACCCGGGTGGAATGCGCCGCGGGAAGGTGAAGGTCTGACTAAATTAGTTTGGGCTGTCATCGTCCGCGAAGCGGACGATCCAGTATTCCAGAGGCCGCAGTGCTTGAACCGATAGGCCGCGGCGTACGCCTGCGCGGGGTACGACCGCGCACGCGGATCGGGATTCCGGGTTCGATGCTGGCGCATCGCCCCGGAATGACCGGGCCGTTAACCCTTTGCTAACCATACACCGGGCAAAAATTGCCGGGTGAAGTCGAGTGTCGTCGGCCGCGTAAAACGGGAGGAACCCCGTGGACGCCAGTGCGGTGCCTCACTTTCGGAGCGGCGGCCCTTCGGCCGCCGCCAAGACGTTTGGCGCCCGCGGGCGTCAATCGCGGGGGGGAGCGGCTACCATGGTCGATGTCACGGCGGGTCAGGGCGGCGCAGGCCCAAGCAGCAAGTTTCCGCGCCTTAGCGAAATCGGCGATATCCTAAAACGCGGCGATCTCGCGCTGGCGTTCGGCGTTCTCACCATCCTGGTGGTGCTGATCCTGCCGCTGCCCGCGCTGGTGCTCGACCTGTTTCTGGCGATCTCGATCACGGTGTCGATCCTGATCCTGATGACCTCGCTGTTCATCCAGGCGCCGCTGGAATTTTCGGCGTTTCCGACCGTGCTCCTGATATCGACCATGCTGAGGCTGTCGCTGAACATGGCCTCCACGCGCCTGATCCTGTCGCGGGGGCATGAGGGCACGGCGGCGGCCGGCCACGTCATCGAGGCCTTCGGCAATTTCGTGATGAGCGGTAATTTTGTCATCGGAATTATCGTGTTCGCGATCCTGGTGATCGTGAACTTCGTCGTCATCACCAAGGGTTCGGGCCGCATCGCCGAAGTCGCCGCCCGCTTCCAGCTGGATTCGATGCCCGGCAAGCAGATGGCGATCGATGCCGATCTCTCCGCCGGCCTGATCGACGAGAAGGCCGCCAAGGAGCGGCGCAAGGCGCTGGAAGACGAAAGCGGCTTCTTCGGTGCGATGGACGGCGCCTCGAAATTCGTCCGCGGCGATGCGATTGCGGGCTTGCTGATCGTCTTCATCAACATCGTCGGCGGCATCATCATCGGCGTGGCGCAGCAAGGCATGAGCTTTGGCGACGCCGCCCGCACCTATACCGTGCTCACCGTCGGCGACGGTCTGGTCACACAGGTGCCGGCGCTGATCGTCTCCACCGCGGCGGGCTTGCTCGTCTCGAAGGCCGGCATCACGGGCGCCGCCGACAAGGCGCTGATGAAGCAGCTTTCAGGATATCCGCAGGCGCTCGGCATGTCGGCCGGCGTGATGCTGGTGCTGGCGCTGTTGCCGGGCATCCCGATGCTGCCGTTCCTGGCGCTCGGCGGCGGTGCCGCGGCGCTGGCCTGGAAAGCGCGAAACCACAACCGCGTCACCAAGGCGGCGGAAGCAGCCGCAGCCGCCGCGCCCGAACTCGCAGCCGCTGCCGCCAACGCCGCGGCCGAAGAGCCGATCGCCAACGCGCTCAAGATCGACGACCTCAAGATCGAGCTCGGCTACGCGCTGTTGCCGCTGGTCAACGGCCCTGACGGCACCGACCGCCTGACCGAGCAGATCAAGGCGTTGCGCCGTTCGCTCGCCATCGAAATGGGCTTTGTGATGCCCGCCGTGCGCATCCTCGATAACGTCCAACTCGAGGCCAACACCTACGTCATTAAGATCAAGGAAGTCGACGCCGGCAGCGGCAAGATCTGGCCGAACCAGTTCATGGTCATGGATCCCGCCGGCAACCAGGTCGGGGTGCCCGGCATCCACACCGTCGAGCCGACGTTTGGTCTGCCGGCGACCTGGGTCGACGCCGCGCTGAAGGAAGAGGCCTCGCTGAAGGGCTACACCGTGGTCGATGCCGCGACCGTGCTGTCGACGCACCTTACCGAGCTGCTCAAGAACAACATGAGTGACCTGCTGTCCTATGGCGAGGTGCAGAAGCTTTTAAAAGACCTGCCGAAGGAGCAGGGCGAGCTGGTCAAGGACATCGTGCCGAGCCAGGTCACGGTGTCGGGCATCCAGCGCGTGCTGCAGCTCCTTCTTGCCGAGCGCATCTCGATCCGCGACCTCTCCACCATCCTCGAAGGCATCGCCGACGCGCTCGCCTTCTCGCGCAACCCCGCCACCATGGTCGAGCACGTCCGCGCTCGCCTGGCGCGCCAGATCTGCGCCCAGAACACTTCCTTCAACGGCTATTTGCCGCTGATCGCGCTGTCTGCGCGGTGGGAGCAGGCGTTTGCGGAATCGATCGTTGGTCAGGGCGAAGAGCGCAGCCTCGCCATGCAGCCCTCAAAGCTATCGGAGTTCATGACCAGCGTTCGCAATGCCTTCGAGCAGGCCGCGCGCGAGGGTGAAGCGCCGGTACTGGTCACGTCGGCGGCGATCCGGCCGTTCGTGCGCTCGCTGGTCGAGCGCTTCCGCTCGCAGACGACCGTGCTCTCGCAGGCCGAAATCCATCCGCGCGCACGGTTGAAGACGGTGGGCAGCGTCTAGGCGGGCCGAAAACAGGGGCAAATCAGCAGTTTAATGCCGAAGCATTTTCGCCACAGGCAAATGGTTTGTCGAAAGCGGCTGAATCGGCACCATTTTGACATCAGCGGCGCTGGCATCCCAGCAAGCAATTGTAAAACCTGAAAATTTGTTCATTTCTGGCGATCGCCGCGGACGTTCCGATCGCGGCCGTTCAAGTCTTTTCACTGCCTTGTGATTGCCTCTTTGGAACCAGATCCCGGATTCCTACGTTTCCTCACGCGAGACGTTGAACCAGCCTGCGGACGCATCCGACAAATCCGCAAGCGGGAAGGCGGCAGGAGACTTCCATGAACCACTCGATCTACAGCGCAGATCGCACGACCCATCTCAAGATCGTGGTTGTGGCACTCGTGGCAGGTATCGTGGTCGCCGGGTTCAGCATCTCCGCGCGCGACACTTCGGATGAAGGTCTCACCCAGACCGCGAGCACGCGCGTGATGAAGGCCGGCAAGCCGGTCGTGATCACCAGCTCAGGCAACTCAGTCGTACGCTAAAGGAGAATTCACGGAATTCACGCGGCTCTTTACAGCCCCCCAAAGTCGCCACGTGGATAATTAAGACCCCAACTACCCCCAAGTTGACTGCGAAAACGCCCGCTCCCCACGGGCGTTTTCTTTTTATGACACACCCACACACCTCATCCCTGAGGAGCAGGCGAAGCCTGCGTCTCGAAGGAGGCCACGAGCGATATTGAGCTGGGACCGGCGGGGCCCACATGGTTCGAGACGGCGCGGAGCCTGTCATCGGGCCGCGCTGCGCGCGGACCCGTTGGCGCCTCCTCACCATGAGGGGAAGCTTCAGTGCAAGAGCGCTAGCGAGCCGCCGGCACTGTCTCGATCAGCTTGCCGGTAAAGATCGGCGCCGAGGTCGGCTTGCCGCTCGGCGAGCCGCCGGCTTGTTCGACGGTGACCGCATAGAGCGCAGTGTTGATTGTGCTGGCATCGTAATCGGCGAGCACCGGGCGCGCGGTGAAATCGCTGCCGCCGATCACGCCGAGCGAGCGCGGCTGCGGCAGGCGGTCGGAGATCAGCCAGAGCTCAAAACTCTTGCCTGGCTCGGCGTCGGCCCCAACCTTGCGGACGGTGAAGTTTTTCGTCGCGGCATCGACCGTCAGGATGAAGGCCGGCGCGCCGCCGTCGCGCTGCAGCAGCGCGACATATTGCGCCGATGATGCAGGCTGTGACGCCGGCGTCTTCACCTCAACCGTCTGGATGCGCGGCTTCGGCCGCAGCGCCTCGGGTAATAGCTCCGGCCGATAGACCTGCACCGCCAGCATCGCGACCAGCGCTGCGGCAATCGCGGTGGCGAAGGAAGCCACATTGCGCCAGCGCTTCGCACGGCTGGACAACTGGATGACGTTCGAATTGTCCGCGGTGACCGGCGGTGCCTCGGCCACCGCGGGAGCAACCACCGCCTCGGCGGCCGGAGGCTCAGGGGACGGTGCAGGTTGCGTGGGCAGCGCCAGCGGCGCCTGCGTTTCCGTGGAATGCCCGATCGCGGCCTTGATGTTCTCCCACACCACCGGGCGCGGCTCGACTGAGCCGACCATCTGGTTCAGCACGCCAAGCCGATATTCCCAGGCATGAACAAGTGCGCTGTATTCGGTATCGACGGCCATCATGGTCTCGACCTGCGCGCGCTCGTCGGCATCGAGGGTGCCGAGCGCATATTCCGCGGCGAGCGCGATATGGTCTTCGCTATAGGCCATCGTTCAAGATCCGGACCCTAGTCCGAGACACTCCCTTATTTCCATCATGCTGCGGCGCAGCCACGTCTTCACCGTATTCACCGGCGTCTCGAACTTGGCGGCGAGCTGTTCGCGGCTCCAGCCGTTGTAATAGGCGAGCAGCACGAGCTTCTGCCGATCGGGCTCCAGACGGCCGACGCATTCCAGCAACCGCTTCAACTCTTCGGTCATCTCGCGCCGCGCCAGCGGATCGGGTGAATCGGCCGCCACTTCCATCGCGGCGGGCTCCTCCTCGATCGAGCTTTCGCTCCGCTTGCGCACCACGTCGATCGCCCGGTTGCGCGCGATCGAGGCCATCCATGTGATCGGCGAAGACAAGGCCGGATTGAACTGTCCGGCGCTGTTCCAGATCTTGACGTAAGTCTCCTGAATGACCTCCTCTGCAAGGTCCTGACGCCGCAAGATACGGAGCACGACGCCGAAGAGTTTCGCCCGCGTGGCGGCGTAAAGGCGCTCAAAAGCGGCCTCATCCGCCTTCGCCACCGCGGCAATCAGCCAGACCAGCTCCGCTGGCGTCAGCATTCAGCGTCCCCCAAATCCCGCTCCTCCCCCGCGTCCTACGCCGGAGCCGACAAGCAAGTTTCGTAGCATACCTCGCGCCACAGGGGTCACCAAGTCGCCGATTCCGGAAGATTGGCCAAGAAAAAACCCGGGCGGTGCGGCCCGGGTTTTGATCTTTAACCGATGGGTGTGAGAAGCGTCAGGCAACGCCAAGCCTGGCACGCATCAAGCCGATACTATCCATGTCGGCCTGTTCGCGAGCGCTCTCCTCGGCGCGCTCGCGCGCCTGGTCGCGCTCGTCGAGCAGTTCGACCTTTTTCAATTCTTCGAAGGCTTCGCTCAACAGGCTCTTGGCATCCTCGAGTTGGATGCGCAGTTCATCGGCGGAGCGGGTCAGGTTTTCCCGGCGCTGGATCGCGGCCTTGGCGTAGGTCGGATAGGCAAAATGGGAGGGGTCGTTGATCCCGGCCCGCTCCTGTTCAGTCTGGATTTCGCGCTCGAGATCGACCGACATGCGCTGGAAGTCGGCGATCATGCCTTCGATCTGGGTAACCCTTCGGCGCTTCTCGTCGACCTGAAATTTCTTCAGGCGGATCAGCGTTTCTCGTGACTTCATCGACTCATACTCCCCAGAAGTCCCAATCTGAACGCGGGACGGAGCCGGCTCCCTCGGAGGGCCCCACCGGCGTCGTTAATCATGTGCCGGGGATGATGGCCTGACAAAGTTAGCGTTCCGTTTCCAAATTGCCGAGGATATGCGCCAATTGGCGGTAGCCGTCATCGAGGCTCGATTTTTCGTCCTTGGCTTGGCGCAGGAAGGCTTCAAGTGGCTCGTGCAACCGGATCGCCTCGTCGACCTCGGGGCTGGAACCCGCCCGGTAGGCGCCGAGCCGGATCAGTTCTTCCATGTCGGCATAGGTCGCCATCACCTGCCGGCCTCGCATGATTACGGAAAGATAGTCGGGATTGGCCGATCTCGGCATGGTGCGCGAGACCGACTTAAGAATATTGATCGCGGGAAATCGTCCACGCTCCGCAATCGAGCGTTGCATCACGACGTGGCCGTCCAGAATGCCGCGCACCGCATCCGCGATCGGCTCGTTGTGGTCGTCACCGTCGACCAGCACCGTGAAAATGCCGGTGATGGTGCCAGCGCCGGTGCCCGGCCCTGCCCGCTCCAGGAGTTTCGGCAATTCGGTGAACACGGTCGGCGTATAGCCCTTGGCCGTCGGCGGCTCGCCGGCCGACAACCCGATCTCGCGTTGCGCCATCGCAAAGCGCGTGACCGAGTCCATCAGACACAGAACGTCCTTGTCCTCGTCGCGGAAATACTCCGCAATCGCCAGCGTCAGATAGGCCGCCTGCCGCCGCATCAAAGCGGGTTCATCCGATGTCGCCACCACCACGACCGAGCGCGCAAGACCCTCGTCGCCGAGATCCTCCTGCAGAAATTCCTGCACCTCGCGGCCACGTTCGCCGATCAGGCCGATAACAGTAATATCGGCATCGACATTGCGCGCCAGCATCGACAGCAGCACCGATTTGCCGACACCGGAACCGGCGAAGATGCCGAGCCGCTGCCCGCGGCAGCAGGTCAGGAACGTGTTGAGCGCACGGACGCCTAGATCGAGCGGGAGGCCTACGCGCTTGCGCGAATGTGCCGGCGGCGGCGAATTGCGGTAGGGCATCGGCGACGGCCCCTGCACCAGCGGCCCCTTGCCGTCGATCGGTTCCCCCATGGCGTTGATGACGCGGCCGAGCCAGGCCGCTGACGGCCGCACCTGGCTGGCCGCGGTGGCGATGACCGCGCGGCAACCGCGCCTCACACCGTCCAGGCCGCCGAACGGCATCACGACGGCGTTGCTGCCGGAGAAGCCGATGACTTCGGCAGGGATGAAGCGATTCCCGCCGGTCTCGATCACGATGCGGGCGCCAACCGACATGGCGTGAATGGGGCCGGCGATCTCGACCATCAGGCCGCGCACGCCCACGACACGGCCATATATATTGACGCCGTCGATATCGCCGATCTGTTCTGCGAGCGCCTTCATTGCGAAAACCTTAAGTTTCCGCGCTTTAGCTGGCGACGCTTAACCTCGTGTTTACCCGCATCGTTAATCATTACGTCACTGTCTTTGGTGACTGAGAGCGCTCGCCCGTCAGAAGAGGGCGAATCGCGGGAGTCGGTTAGGCCCGTCTCTTAATCTGGAGCATGAGTAGGCACGGTAAGGAAAAGCTGCTTTCACGCAACATCTTAGGGCGATTCGATAAAAATTGCACTTAAAGACCTTGCGAACCGGAATCAGTTTTTGTTAACCATATGTCTGTCAGGATCCGAATCAGTTGTTCAAAGGCGTTTTGAGTGCCGCAAGTGCGGCCGACCTGACGCCCGGAGCGGCGGACTAAAGGGGACTGGCATGCGCGTTTTGCTGATTGAAGATGACAGCGCTGTCGCGCAGTCGATCGAGTTGATGCTTAAATCCGAGAGTTTCAACGTCTACACGACGGACCTCGGAGAAGAAGGCGTCGATCTCGGTAAGCTTTACGATTACGACATTATCCTTCTCGACCTTAATCTGCCCGACATGTCCGGCTACGACGTGCTGAAGCAGCTCCGGGTGTCGAAGATCAAGACCCCCATTCTGATCCTTTCCGGCCTCGCCGGCATCGAGGACAAGGTCAAGGGTCTCGGCGTCGGCGCCGACGACTATATGACCAAGCCCTTCCACAAGGACGAACTGGTTGCCCGCATCCACGCGATCGTGCGCCGTTCCAAGGGTCATGCCCAGTCGGTCATCCAGACCGGCGATCTCGTGGTCAATCTCGATACCAAGACAGTCGAGGTCGGCGGTCAACGCGTCCACCTGACCGGCAAGGAATACCAGATGCTGGAGCTGCTCTCGCTCCGCAAGGGAACCACGCTGACCAAGGAAATGTTCCTCAACCACCTCTATGGCGGCATGGACGAGCCCGAGCTGAAGATCATCGATGTCTTCATCTGCAAGCTGCGCAAGAAGCTGGCGAACGCCTCCGAAGGCCGCAACTTTATCGAAACCGTGTGGGGCCGCGGCTATGTGCTGCGCGAGCCGCACGAGGCGGACGAGCGCATCCCCGCCTGATCAGGGTTTACAGGGAGCCAAAAGGCTCACTCCTCCCGACTGGACCCCGCCCGAAATGGCGGGGTTTTTGTTTGTAGCGTTTTCGAGCGAAGCATGCCGTCGGACGTGATCCATGGGTGGACGCCGGTTCGCGTCAAGAAAACGCGTCAAAACAAAAATCTAGAGCCCGGTTCTGATTCAATCAGAAGCGGGTTCTAGGCAGAGATTTTGTTGGGATTGAACCCGCCATTCGGATGCGCCGACTGACAGATCGTGCGAACCTTCCGGAACGTACGAGTCGGGGGCGAATTCAAAATGATCCTGCAATCCCTCGCCGGGCTGCCGGCGTTCCTGGTCTACTTCTGCACGGCGATCGTTGCCGTGGTCGCGTACCTCTTTGTCTACACCCGCGTCACGGCGCACAACGAGTTCGATCTGATCCGCGCCAATGAGCCGGCAGCCGCGATCGCGCTGGGATTGAGCCTACTCGGCTTCGTGCTGCCGCTGGTCAGCGCCATCGCCCATTCTGCCAATGTCTGGGACTGCCTAATCTGGGCCGCGATCGCGCTGATCGTACAGATCATCGTCTATTTCCTGGTCAGGGTTCCGGTGCCGAAGCTGTCGACGCGGATTGCGGCCGGCGAACTCGCCGCCGCGATCTGGCTCGGACTGTCCTCGCTCGCCGCCGGGGCGCTCAACGCTGCCTCGATGATTTACTGACCATGGCCAACAAACCGGACAACGAATTCGGCAAGCGCAAACCGGTCTCGGTGCCGGCACCGCCGCGTCCCGGTCCGCCGGCGAAGCGCTCCAGTCACGTTGCGCTGCTGCTGATGGGCACGTTTGCGGTCGGCAGCGCCGCCTACACGCTGATGCCTAGCCAGAATTGCGAGCAATCGCCGAATGTTTCCGCCTCGTCTATCCAGCAGAGCAACACCAATTGCTCGTCGCGCTCGTCATCATCCAGCCATGGCGGTTCCAGTGGCGGATCGTCCTCGCGCAGCAGCTATTACGGCAGCGATTACTCCTCGAATTCCAGCTCACACAACGTGCAGCGCGGCGGCTTCGGCTCGTTTGGGCATGCCGTTGGTTTTTCCGGCGGTTGAGCTTCATGCAGCGGATCGCCTGTTCCGAACGCGATGATTGGCGCTTAACGGCCGAGCGTACAGGCTTCGTCTTTCACACCGTCAATGGCGAACGCTATTGGGACGAACGGGCGTATTATGGATTTACGCTGGACGAGATCGAGCGCCGGATCGAGGGTCCCACCGCTGAACTCCACGCGATGTGCCTCGAACTGGTCGGCCGCACGGTCAAGGATGAAAAATATCTGCGCCGGCTGAAGATACCGGAGGCCTTCTGGCCGTTGCTCGCCGAGAGCTGGCGCCGCGGTGATCCAAGCCTCTATGGCCGGTTCGACCTCAGCTTCGACGGCCGCGGTCCTGCGAAATTGCTCGAGTACAACGCGGATACGCCGACCTCGATTTTTGAGGCGGCCGTGTTCCAGTGGACCTGGCTCGAAGAGGCGGTGGAGCGGAATATCATCCCGAAGCGTGCCGATCAGTTCAACTCAATCCATGAACGCCTGATAAACGCCTGGAAGAAACACGGCAGCGCGAAGCATCTGCACTTCGCCGGCATGACAGCGAATGCCGAGGACGCCGGCACGCTCGCCTACCTGCAGGACACCGCGACCCAGGCCGGCTTGAAGACTACCCTGCTCGATGTCGAAGGCATCGGGTTGCGTGACGATGGCAACTTCATCGACCTGGACGACAATCCGATCGAACTCGCCTTCAAGCTCTATCCCTGGGAATGGATGTTTCGCGATACGTTCGGCGCGAAGCTGTTGAGCGCACCGACGCGCTGGATCGAGCCGCCCTGGAAGGCGATCCTGTCCAATAAGGGCATTCTACCCTTGCTGTGGGAGATGCATCCCTACCATCCGAATCTACTGCCGGCGTATTTCGACGACGATCCGAACGCGGCCATGCTCGGTACGTCGTTCGTGCGCAAGCCGCTCTATTCGCGCGAAGGCGCCAACGTCGCGCTCGTCAGCGCTGGCACCACGCTGATGGAGCAGCAAGGCCCCTATGGCGCGGAAGGATTCATTCGGCAGGCCTTCGCGTCCCTGCCGAGCTTCGCCGACCAATACCCGGTGCTCGGAAGCTGGCTGATCGATCACACGCCGTGCGGCCTGTCGATCCGCGAGGACGAGAACCCGATAACCGGCAACACGTCGCGTTTCCTGCCGCACGCGATTTTATAGTGCGGCAGCATGCCGAGGCAGGGGCCGACGAACAAGATTACCGCGCCGCGGCAACCGCCCGCAGGGTTTGCGGCACCAGGGTCGACGCCCCCACCCGTATCACCGGCGCGATGTTCGGACGATAAAGTCCGCGCCGCTCCGGATAGGGCTTGAAGGTGCTGGTGATGCCGACCACGGATTCGGCAGCGCCCAGCGCCAGCACGCCATCGGGCTCCAGCATTCGGGAGAGCCGCTCGAAGATGCTGGCCTTGGTGTTCTGATCGAAATAGATCAGCACGTTGCGGCAGAAGATGACGTCGAACACGCCGAGGTGGGAGAAGTCCTGCAGCAGGTTGAGCTGACGATGCTGCACCATGCTGCGGATCTCGGCGTTGATCTGCCAGAGCTCAGCGTTCTGGGTGAAATACTTCACCAGCAACTGGATCGGCAATCCGCGCTGCACCTCGAACTGGCTGAAGATCCCGGCCTTCGACTTTTCGAGCACCGCCTGCGACAGGTCGGTCGCGACGATCTCGGTGCGCCAGCCGGACAGCAGGGATCCCGCCTCCTTCAGGCACATCGCGATCGAATACGGTTCCTGTCCGGTGGAGGAAGCCGCGCACCAGATGCGTAAAGCGCGGCGTGCCGCGCGCGCCTGTACCAGCGCCGGAATGACCGTTTCCCGCAGATGATCAAAGGGAATCTTGTCGCGGAAGAAAAACGTTTCGTTGGTGGTCATCGCCTCGACCACCTCCGCCGTCAGCGTCTCGGCTCCGCTCTTCATCTTTGCGACGAGCTCGGAGATGCCCGGCAGGCTGGACTTGCGCGCCAGCGGCAACAGCCGGCTTTCGACCAGATATTGCTTGTCGGCCGAAAGATCGAGCCCGGAGCGCTCTTTCAGAAGCTTACGCAGATACTCATAATCTGAAGGCGTCACGAACGATCTCCCGAAAACAACCGAACCAGTTTTGGCGCGATCTGATTGAGCGGCAGAACCGCCGCGCAAATACCTGCGTTGGCGGCCGCGCCTGGCATGCCCCACACCACGCTGGTCGCTTCGTCCTGGGCAATCACGCTGCCGCCGGCGGCGACGATATCTTTGCCGCCGCGCATGCCGTCGGAGCCCATGCCGGTCAGAATCACCGACATGATGCCGCCCTGCCAGACGTCGATGGCGGAGTTGAACAGCGGGTCTACCGCAGGTTTGCAGAAATTCACCGGCGGCCCGTCATCGAGCGCGATCACGGACTCGGCGCCATGACGCACGACGCGCATGTGGCGGCCGCCCGGCGCGAGATAGATCCGGCCAGGCTTGACGACTTCGCCGTCAACGGCCTCATGCGCCGGCCGGCGGCTCGCACGTGCCAGATGCTCGGCGAGAATCGTGGTGAAGGTTGGCGGCATGTGCTGGGTGATCAGCACAGGAAAGCGATCGATCACCGGGCCGATGTCGGCGACCAGCGCCATCAGCGCCTGCGGGCCGCCGGTCGACGAGCCGATCAGAAGCACTCGCGGCGCCAGCATGCTGAAGGGCCGGCGCGCCGGTGGCAGTTGCGCAACCGGTGCCGCAACCGGATGAACGGATACTTCACGCACCCGCTCGGAGGTTGGTGCCAGAGCCGGGCTCGCGAGATGCGACGCACGGCGGCGGGCCCTGGCGCCGAGATGGCGAATCTTCTGGATCAGATCGTGGTGGAAGGTCTCGGCAGCGGTCGCTTCGCGCGTGCTCTCAGGCTTTGGAATATAGTCCGCGGCGCCGAGCGAGAGCGCCTTGAAGCTGATCTCGGCATTGCGGCGGGTCAGCGTCGACGCCATGATGATGACGAGGTCGCGCTTTTTCGCAAGCAACTGCGGCAGCGCCGAAATGCCATCGAGCTCCGGCATTTCGATATCGAGCACGGCAACATCGGGCTTGACGCGCTCGATCTGGTTGACCGCGTCGAGGCCGGTACGCAGGGAGGCGGAGACCTCCATGTCCGGCTCGGCGCCGATCCAGCGCGAAATCATCCCGCGGATCACGACGGAGTCGTCGACCACCATCACGCGCAGCTTGTCTTGCCTTGTCGAGATTGGCGGCGGAGACTTCGTTAACGCAACACTCATTACTTCACCCGACCCAACTCAAACGGCACACTTACAAAAACAACGCCGAAGGCCGTTGAGCCGCCGGGATCACCAAGAGATCAGATCAGGCCGACTTCCTGGAATTTCGCGGTGACGATGTCCTTGTCGAACGGCTTCATGATGTATTCGTTGGCACCGGCATGCAGCGCCCGCGCTATGTGCGCGACGTCGTTTTCGGTGGTGCAGAACACCACCTTGGGCGCGTCGCCGCCGGGCATGCGGCGCAGATTGCCGAGGAATTCGTAGCCGTCCATGACCGGCATGTTCCAGTCGAGCAGAACTGCCTCAGGCATCGCGCGCTTGCAGACCTCAAGCGCCTTCTCGCCGTCCTCGGCCTCGACGATCTGAAAGTCGAGACCTTCAAGGATGCGTCGTGCGACCTTTCGGATGACGCTCGAGTCATCGACGACCAGACATGTTTTCATTTTAGGCTCCACTTAATTCCCAAGAGGGATGTTCCATTCCAGGTTGGATTGTCATGCCGCCATCAGGTCGGGCATGATTTCGAGAACGCGATCGACGTCGAGGACGACCATGAGCTGGCCGTCAAGGCGGTGCACGCCGCCGGCGAGCTTGGCGAAGCGGGCATCGAGGTTAACGGGGTTTTCCTCGCGGCCATTGTCGGGCAGCCGGAGCACCTCGCCGATCTGATCGATCAGAAGGCCGTAGGACTCGCCGCGCAGGTCGACACCGACCGCCATCGGCGGCTTGCCGTCGTCGTTCTTCGGCAAGCCCAGCCGGGCGCGCATGTTGACCACGGTGACGATGCGGCCGCGCAGATTGAGCACGCCGGCGATCTCAGCGGAGGACAGCGGCACCCGCGTCAGCCGTTCCGGCATGAACACGTCCTGCACCCGCGAGATCGGCAGGCCGAACAATTGGCCGCCGATCACGGCGGTGACGTATTCGGCCACAGTGCCCTCGATGGTCTCGGTCTTGGTTGTCATGAGCTAATTTCCCTTATGCCGCGCGTCGGGTCTCGGCGGTCTGTTCCTTCAGCGCCGCGATCAGGCCGGGACGGTCGAACTTGGCGACGTAGTCGTGGAAGCCGGCCTGCCGCCCGCGCTCGATCGCCGCCGGTGACACCAGCGAGGACAAAGCGATGATCGGCATCGTGCTCAGATTGTTGTCGGCCCGGATCGTCTCGGCGAACTCGAAGCCGTTCATGTCGGGCATCTCGATGTCGGTCAGCACCACGTCGAAGCTGTGGCCCGAGCGTAGCGCCGACAGCCCCTCCTGCGCGTTGACGGCGACCCGCACCTTGTAGCCGGCGGCTTTCAGCACCGGGGCCAGCATGTTGCGGAAGAAGGCACTGTCGTCGACCAACAGCACCGATTGCGCCGTCGAGGAGGCCCGCATCTCCTTGCGCGAGAACCAGTCGGCAAACGCCATCGGCAGGAAATGACCGACGTCGATCACCTCGGTGGCCTGGCCCTTGATTACGGCCGACCCCAAAATGCCGTCCTGCTGGCCGGCGACCTCGATGTGCAGCCGCTCCTCGACGATGTCGATGATCTCGTCGACCACGAGCCCCATCGAGCGGCCGTCGTCGGCAAACACCAGGATCGGCTGCGCGCCAGTGGTCTGGACGTTGACCCCGGCCATCTGCACCAAGGGCATTAGCTGGTCGCGGTACTGCACCATGTAGCGGCCGTTCGAGAGCTCGATCTTGTCGGTGGCAATTTCTTCCAGGCGGGTGACGAGGCCGAGCGGCACCGCCTTGGGCTGCGAGGAGCCGGCGCGGAACACCAACAGCGAGGTGAGCTGTTCGCCGGACATGGCATGCGCGGCGGAGGCCTCGTCGGCCATCTCATGGGCCGAGGCGCCGGAGGCGCCGAGCGCTTTCGCAATGCCGTTGGGGTCGATGATCATGATGACGGCGCCATCGCCCAAAATGGTGTTGCCGGAGAACATGTCGATGTGCCGCAGTTTGGTCGACATCGGCTTGACCACGATTTCTTCGGTGTGGAACACGCCGTCGACCACGATGCCGAAGGTCTGGCTGCCGACCTGCGTGACCACGATAAAGCCGTTCTCGGGGTCGCTGGAGGAGCCGTCGTCGATCTTCAACAGCTTCTTTAAATGCATCAGCGGCAGCAGCTTGTTGCGCAGCCGCAGCACCGCGGTGTCCTTGATGCGCTCGATGCGGTGTTCGGAGTTGGCGCGGGCGCGCACCAGCTCGACCACCGACAATTGCGGGATCGCAAAGCGGTCGCCGGCGGCCTCCACGATCAGGGCCGAGACGATCGCCAAGGTCAGCGGGATCTTGATGGTGACGCTTGAACCCTCGCCGGCCACGCTCTTGATGTCGATGGTGCCGCCGATCTGGTCGATATTGGTGCGCACCACGTCCATGCCGACGCCGCGGCCGGAGACCGAGGTGACGGTGGCAGCGGTGGAGAAGCCCGGCGCGAAGATGAACTTGTGGATTTGGGCTTCGGTCATCTTCTCCAGTTCGGCCTCGGTGACGAGACCGTTCTGCAGCGCTTTGGCCTTGATCCGCTCGGTGTTGAGGCCGCGGCCATTATCCGCAATGCAGATGATGATGTGGCCGCCCTCATGATAGGCCGACAATCTGATGGTGCCCTGCTCGCCCTTGCCGGCGGCGAGCCGCTCGGCCGGGGTCTCCAGGCCGTGGTCGGCGGAGTTGCGCACCATGTGGGTCAAGGGATCCTTGATCAAATCGAGCACCTGGCGGTCGAGCTCGGTATCGGCGCCGTGCATCTCCAGTTCGATCTGCTTGCCGAGTTCGCCGCTTAGGTCGCGCACGATGCGCGGCAGCTTCTGCCAGGCATTGCCGATCGGCTGCATCCGCGTCTTCATCACGCCTTCCTGCAGCTCGGCGGTGACGTTGGAGAGCCGCTGCAGCGGCACCTTGAACTCGGTGTCCTCGTTGCGGCGGGAGATTTCCAAAAGCTGGTTGCGGGTCAACACCAGCTCGGAGACCATGGTCATCAGGTGCTCGAGGGTGTCGACGTTGACGCGGATCGACTGGTTGGCGATCTTGTCGGCGACCTCGCCGTCAGCATCCATGGCAACCGGCTTCCGGGCGGGTTTGGCCTTTACTTCCTTTGCCGCCGGCGCAGCCTCGGGTTCAGCGGCAGCCTGTTTAGCAGCGGGCTTCGGCGCCGGGGCTATTTCGGTCGCGGTCTCGCGGAACGCGCGCTCGAGGTCGTCGAGCGAGACTTCGCCCGGGCGCAACGGGCGTTCCAGCACCTGCTCGACCAGCGTGCCCGAAGTGACCTGGGGCTTTACCGGCGGTGCGGCTACGACCGGCGCAGGCGCGGGTTCAGGGTGCGCTTCCGCCGCATGGCTGCCACCTTCGGCCATCGCATGCAGCTTCTCGATTAAGTCTTCGTCGGTGCCTTCGGGCTCGGTCTCGGTGGCTTCAAGGCCAGCAAGGATTTCCTTGATGCGATCGATGCTGCTCAAGATCAGCGTCACGGCTTCGGCCTTGACCGGCATGCCGTCGCGGAACTTGCCCATCAGGGTCTCGCCGGCATGGGCGAGCGCCTCGAGCCGCGGCAGTCCCAGGAAGCCGCAGGTGCCCTTGATGGTGTGGACCAGGCGGAAAATGTTATCGAGGATCTTCGCGTCGCTTGGGTCCTGCTCGAACCGCACCAACTGATTGTCGACCGTATCCAGGCTCTCGCTGGTTTCGGTCAAAAACTCCCGCAACAAATCATCCATGAAACTGGCCTTCGTACGCACCGGCACGCGACATCGACGCGCCTACGGAACAGGGCCAGCTTCTATGCAAAGCGTTTAATATTGGTTGAGCAAATGGAAAAGAACGGGATCAACAAAGAGATAAGACGACAGAAACGAATTCTGCCGTCTGTTTTCAACCGTTGGTTAACCATGTCGGCGCAACGGCGCGCTCAGGAAGCAGTAACAAGCACCTTTTCCCCGTCGAGCGCCAGCGTCACGCTCAGCCCGCAGGCCTGTGCCAACAGTCGCGTATAGTAAGGCTGCACCGCATGCGCATCGACGGTCGCCGTCGAACTCGCGCTCACGAGATCGGCGATATTCTGCGGCACGCGGGCGTTGAGGCCGGAAGACGTGACGCGAAAACCCATCGTCTCGCCATCGCCGATCGGATCGATCGTCAGCGTGCCGCCGCGCGGGATGGTTTGCTGCGCGATGATCAGCATGTTCAACAGCAGCTTGACGCGGTTCTTCGGCAACAACAGCCGCGGCAGATTCCAGGTGATGGTGATCTTGCCGTCCTCGATGTGGCCGCGCGCCATGGTCTGGGCGTCGCCGAGATCGATCTGCGCACCGGACGATCCCGCAGCGCCAAACGCGAGACGGCAGAACTGCAGCCGTGCGGAGGCGGTCTTGGCGCTCTTGCGGATTAGATCGAGCGCGAAATCGCGGTCTTCGGGCTTCGGGTTGTCGTCAAGCACCTCAAGCCCATTGACGATCGCGCCAACCGGGCTGATGAGATCGTGACAAACTCGCGAACACAACAGCGCCGCGAGTTCGAGGGTATCGGGAGCCGGACCGGGAGACGAAGTGCCAGACATCATGGGTTCCTGGAAAGCCGCCGCGTCGCAAATTGCTGGCGGGCCGTTACGAATCACGCGTGCTTATCGGTTTGATACACTGCGCAGCCCTGTGCTGCCAGCAGGGGGCGGCAATGGTAAGGCAGGACGAACAGCAAATGGGCCGAGCTCATGACTGAGGCACGTCCACCGGCGCTCGGTCATGAGGCCGCAGCAGCGCTGATCGAACCGCTGACCGAGATCGTGATCCGGGCCGGCGCCGCCATCCTCGCCGTCAACCGTTCCGCCATGAAGGTTGACGGCAAGATCGACGGCTCGCCGGTAACGGAGGCCGATCTGGCGGCCGATCAAATCATCGCCGAGGGCTTGGCCCAAGTGGCACCCGAAATACCTGCGCTGTCGGAAGAGCGCGCCCAAACGTCCGCGCTGCCCGATAAGGAAAGCTTCTTCCTGATCGACCCGCTCGACGGCACCAAGGAATTCGTCGCCGGCCGCAACGAATTCACCGTCAACGTGGCGCTGGTGACGCACGGGACGCCGCTGCTTGGCATTATCAGCGCACCTGCGCTCGGGCTGATCTGGCGCGGCATTGTCGGACGCGGCGCGCAACGGCTGACGCTCGGCAAGGGCAAGCCGCTCGTCGAGCCGATTCGTACCCGCCCTTGCCCGCCGCGCGGCCAGCCATGGACGGTGGCGGTCAGCCGCTCGCATGGCGACGCCAGGACCGAAGCCTTTATTGCCGAAAGACCGGGGGCAGTACGGTGCGAGCTTGGCTCGGCGGTCAAATTGGGCCGGGTGGCCGAAGGCTCAGTCGATATCTATCCCCGGCTGTCGCCCACTTCGGAATGGGACGTAGCGGCGGGCCATGCAGTCGTCGCGGCTGCCGGCGGCAGGATCACGGATTCAAACGGCGCCGCCCTGCAATTTGGCACGGGACGGATGGGCTTCATCGTTCCGGAATTCATCGCCTGGGGCGACCCGAAGGTGGTGCCCTGAGCGCGGCCCGTAGCCGGCAATATCCGTAGCCCGGGCGAGCGACCCCCGGGAACGGTGATCACGAAAACAACGTGTATTCCATCTGGCCGGCACTGTCCCCGGGGGTCGCTTCGCTCGCCCGCGCTACGGCGCAAGCTACTGCGCCAGCCCTTGCTCCAGCACGGGCCAGCGTACGGTAGCCTCTTTCAGGAAAGGCAAGGGATTGGCCGCAAAAGCATCGCGGTTGTCCTCGCGGCCGAACAAATAGAGCCGCTGGCCCGCAACCACCCAAAAGCGCGGGTTACCCGCATACGTTACCCCTCGCCCCAGATCGACCGGGTCATAGCCGCCGAACTGGGGCCCGTAGATCTCCGGATGCGCAACGAAAGAGGCGCGATTGCCCTCGTTGCGGAAGCGCCAAACGGCGCCGGCTTCGCGAGCCTCGATATCGGGTAAACCTTCGACGGCCATGGATTCCGTAAAATAGGCGACGGGATCGAAGCCTTCGATCGCGAGTCCGGAATAGCGGTTCACCACCACCCGCTCGGTGGTCGCGGCGCGCGCGGCAAAATCAAGGCTGTGCGTGCAAAAAAACCCTGCCAATAAGGCAAAAAGGGCTATTTGGCGGCGCGAACCGTATCTTTCCTGCCGTTGTGCCGTCATAGTTGGTGCCGATAACATGCGAGTCGAGGGGACACTGGGCGCAACCTAGAGCCATGCTTGTTGGCGTCAGGTTAAGGCGGCGGCCAGAATTCGATGCCAGGGGTTCTTTCATGACGTTTGCTTCACGCCTTGCCGCGGTGACGTTCGCCGCGCTGATGTGCTGGACCGTGCCAGCTTCTGCGCAGCAGCCGCCGGGGCAATACCCGCCGCCGCAGCGCCAGCCGGGGCCCGAGACCTTTGGACCCGATGAACTGGTCTCAGCCGGGCACAAATTCTTCGGCAACGTCTCGCGGGGCCTGGCGTCGATCATCGAGCGCGCGGTCAGCCAATGGGGCCTGCCCAATGGTTACGTGCTGGGCGAAGAGGGCTCAGGCGCCTTTGTGGCGGGCCTGCGGTACGGTGAGGGCACGCTCTACACCAAGAACGCCGGCGACTTGCGGGTCTACTGGCAGGGGCCGTCGGTCGGCTTCGACTGGGGCGGCGACGGCGCGCGCACCATGACGCTGGTCTACAACCTGCCCGCCACCAACGCGATCTATCAGCGCTTCGTCGGCATCGACGGCTCCGCCTATATCGTCGGCGGCTTCGGCATGACCGCCCTGACCGCCAACAACATCGTGCTGGTGCCGATCCGTTCCGGCATCGGACTGCGGCTCGGCGCCAATGTCGGCTATCTCAAATATACCCCGCGCGCGACCTGGAACCCGTTCTAAGGCTATCTTCAAGCATAGACGCCAGGTCTCCCCGGACGGATTCAGGTTAACGCGGCATTGGGCTGGCGCAGGGCCGGCCTGGCGTGGCAATGTGATTAACAATTCCTAATCTCGTGTGGAGTAACCCATCCATGATCGAGCCGATCATGTATCTGGCGATCGGTTTTCTGGTCTCGATGTTGTTCGGCCTGATGATCGTGCCGCTGGTGCATAACCGTGCGGTGCGGCTGACGACCCGGCGGCTGGAGGCGGCGACGCCACTGTCGATGGCCGAAATCCAGGCCGACAAGGACCAGTTGCGCGCGGAATTCGCGATGTCGGCGCGGCGGCTCGAAATGAGCGTGGAGCAGCTCAAGAACAAGACCACGAGCCAGCTCGCCGAACTCGGCAAGAAGAGCGATGCGATCAACCGCATGAAGATCGAGCTCGGCGAAAAGAACGCCACGATCTTTTCGCTCGAAGCGCGCGAGAAGGCGATGAAGGAGCAGTTGCGCGCCACCGAGGAAGAATTCGCGGCCAAAACCGAACTATTGCGCAACGCCGAACAGGCGCTGACCGACAAGCAGGCCGAACTCGCCAGGATCAATCACGAACTGAACAACCGTTCGATGATGGCGGACAGCCGCCAGGTCGAGCTGGTCGCGGTGCGCACGCAGATCGAGGAACTGAAGGGCCGCGTCGGCGACGCCGAGAAGGAATTCTCGGCAACCCAGGCCCGCCTCGCGCAGGAGCGCGCTGAGTCCGAGCACGCGACGCGTGAACTGGCGGAAGCGCGCAGCCGCGTCGAAAACTTGAGCCAGCGCGTCACCGATCTCGACCGGCAATTGATTGTCCAGATCAAGGAAGCGGAGATGCTCGGCAACCGCGTCAACGACCTCGAAGCGCGGCTGGCGATGCAAGGCAAGATTCTGGCCGAACGCGAGTACGAGAACAATCAGCTCCGGCAGGCGAACGAAAACGCCGAACGCGCCGCGCGCGAACTGCGCGAGGAGATCGCAGGCATGAACGGCGGCAAGTCGCCGATCGTGGAAAAATTGCGAGCTGAGAAGGCGGCGGTGGAAGAGCAGCTCCGCATCGCCCGCGACGAGCGCGCGAAACTCCAGCGTGACATCAACGCGATCCAGCAGCAGGCCGAAAGCTCCTGGGCGACCGAGCGGATGGAGAACGCGCTGCTACGCGAGCGCATCAACGACATCGCGGCCGAAGTTGCAAAACTCGCGATGCAGCTCGAGGGACCGAATTCGGCGATCGAGGCGATGCTGGCGGCGGAACCGGCCGTGTCGAAAGTGCCGGCCAAGCCCGCCAACGACGTCGCCGGCGCCGTCCCCGCAGCCATGTCGGAAGGCGGCGGGACGCTGGCCGAGCGCATCCGCGCGCTGCAGTCGCACGCTTCGCGGGCCCGCCAGCAGGGGGCGTAATTCCCCCTGCCCTGCCGCCAAAACGCGACGTTGCGGCCCGACTGATCGCTTGACACTAGGGGTTTGTCCTTCGTAAATCGCGGGCTCTGACGGGGCTCACTGTTCGCCCACACTTCCCGGACGCATAGCTCAGCGGGAGAGCGTTCCCTTCACACGGGAGAGGTCCAAGGTTCGATCCCTTGTGCGTCCACC
Organism: Bradyrhizobium australiense; assembly: GCF_013114825.1. GTDB lineage: Bacteria > Pseudomonadota > Alphaproteobacteria > Rhizobiales > Xanthobacteraceae > Bradyrhizobium > Bradyrhizobium australiense. Next base: position 74,236 of record NZ_JAAVLX010000016.1, read on the forward strand.
ATCCAAAGCCCCGTAAATCGGGGTTTTTGTATTTGGGATGTGCCTATTCGGCAGATATCGCACGCGTTCGCGCGCAGGCCCATCGAAATCGGCTGATCTTATTCGATGCGGGCTTTTTCCTTCAGGTCGCGGATGCGAATTTCGGCCTCTTCCTTCGAGGTTACGATTTCGGACTCATCGGGGACGCGCGCCTCGCGGCTGAGCCTTTTCAATTCCTCAAGCTGTTCATGCGTGGGTTTTTCGGTCATGGGCACCTCCTCTGACGGGGCAACCGTGTCAAGAACGTCCTGTTCCCTTTGAAAAAGACCGTTGAGACCGCCACAGGATGAGAGAGGTCAGCCAAGGCGGCCTTACTCCGGCGCCCGCATGCCCGGCGAGCGGAGCCATTCGTTTAGCCGAGATGCGGCTTCCATCTGCCGCGCCCGCCGCAACAGCAGCTCCCGGGCCATGCCGGGCTGCGCCTCCCTTGCCGCCTCTCTGAAGCGCTTGGCCTCTTCCGCCAGCCGCTCCTCGAAGGTCTTCTCGTGTTTGATGCGCCGTCGTGTTGGCATGCCCGTGATCCTCGTTCCCGAGGGCCATTGAAATCCGGTGCCGGATCGCCGTCTGTCCGGGACCAGACTCATCAGGCTGGCTGCTTTCTTTCAGCCAATAAGTCGCGGCCCGTAGTTTGCCCGTCTTGCCGGAACACGATTCGCGGAGCGTCGTGGTACCGGCACTTTCCGGGAGCGAAACATGCTTAAAACCCTTCTTGTGATGACGGCCATCACCATCATCGCCGGCGCCGCGGTGATCGCTGTTTCCGAACTCCTCACCCGTGCGCGCCACCCCCAAGCCGGTCCGCCGCCGCGGCGCCGGGCGTTTTAGACGCGCCCCGCATTTGCAGCGGAGCCTTTATTGCAGGCCATCAGCAGAAAGGGCCCCAGCGGCGGCGCTGAGGCCCTTTCAGTGAATGTCGCATCGGGGATATGCGACATGCGATCCAATGCGGGTCGCAGATTTTCGTTCCTATCGCGCGATCCGCTTCTCCACCCGGTCGCGAGCCAATCTTCTTGAGCGCCCTTGCGCGGGCAAGAAAGAGGTCGCTCAACCGAGCGTCTTTCCTTTTAGGCCAGCGCGGCTAGGCCAAGTCCGGTCAACCGCACTGTCGGATTCAAATGGGGGAAGTTACTTCAAGCGGCATGCGGGTTAACAACCGTGTACCCGCGTAATGAGCGCGCATGAATTCTCGTTGCGTGGCCGCCCGAGTTCGCATCGTATGCCATCCACATATCGCCTTCGACGTGTCGCTCTAGAACGAAAACGTGCCCACGTCGCGCAGCGACCATTCCGGGTGCTGGCGATGTCCGTGGAAAGCGCAGCCAGTTGGATGCGAGATTTAGGCCGGGCATGATCCGACCGAAGACACGTATAGACGCACCACAGCCACAAAATGAGCGGGGGCAACCGGCCGGACGACCGCCGACAGTTTGACCGCGATCAACACTCACGTCCGCCAATTCGCGACGGGAACTCTGTGCGGTCACTTCGTGGGTGTCAGAACTAATCCGCTCACGACGCGGCTGCAAAAACGAGAAGTCGCAGGGCATGGTCACGTTGCATTCGGATATTTGACCGGTATGGGAAGGGCGGGCCTCCGAAGCGATAGACCCGGTTACAACAAGGACGGCCGCAACAAGGACTGGTTTAAGCATGCAGGACTCCAGATTAGACAGTCCTGCCCCGCAATAGAGGCCAATAACAGTTTGGCGAAAATGCGTTTAAGAGCGGCCGGTGGTTCCACATGCGGAACCCTGCCGTAACGAGTGGGGCGGGAGCAGCAAAGCTCCTGCCTGAAGCGGGTACGAGGACGGAGAAACTTATCTGCGTTTTCGCAGCTGAATGCGACCGACTGCCGCCAGGATAAACCCGCGCGGAAACAGCCGCAGCAGAAACGGAACAATCTTCATGCCGAGGCCGGGCAGCACGACGCGTTTGTTCTGCATCAACCCGCGATAACCTGCCTGCGCGACGTCATATGCCGAGACGTTCAGGATTTCGTGCTCCAATCCGGGTTGAATCCGGGCTCGCGTCTGAAATTCCGATGACACGGAGCCTGGACAGATCGTCGTCACGCGAACGCCCTGCGGAGCGAGTTCCTGGCGCAGAGCCTCGCTGAACGACAGGACATAAGCCTTGGACGCATAGTACACCGCCATTCCTGGGCCCGGCAGAAATCCGGCAAGCGAACCGAGATTGAGGATGCCGCCACGATGCCGGATCAGGCTCTCGGAAAACCGCAACGACAAATCGGTCAACGCGACGATGTTGACGGCGATGATGCCGAGCTGCTCAGCCCGATCCAGTTCGATCGCATAGCCGAAAAGACCGAACCCCGCATTGTTGACGACGAACTCGACCTCCACGCCATCCGCGGCCAGAGCCGAGACGATGTTGTCGCAGGCCTCGGGGTGTTCGAGGTCGCAACAAATTAAAATCGGCGCCGTGCCGCCACCGGCGACAATTTCGCTCGCCAACGTCGTCAGGCGATCCCCGCGTCGGTCGACCAAGGCTAATCGATGGCCATTTGATGCAAAGACGCGCGCCAATTCGGTGCCATTCCCGCCGATGCACCGGTAATCAGCGTGACGCGCTCAACCATGCATTACCCTCAAGCGGGACAGTAGCGGATCAGCCCTGACGATCAAACCACTTCAACGACAGGTCTCGCGATACCGTCGGCAATTCCCCTCGCCTTGTTCGCCCAACCTGTCCTTGTTCAGGCAAGCCGCTCTTAATTCTTGACACAGGTCGTCGCCTCGGACCCGCCTTTCACAGGTCTCCCGATATCGGCGGCAACCGCCTTCGCCGCGCTCACAGGAACGTCTCAGCTGATCGCATTGCCCGTAGACACGAACTCCGCCAGGACCAATTTCCAAGCCCTGGGACGTAGCTGGACGGGGCAATAGAGAGATCGCCATCAGCAGGAAAAAAGCCAATGCAGATGTTCTCATGTTCGATCCCCGGAAATAGTTGTCGAGGCAATAGTAAGTAGACGTTACTGCATTGGTTCCTTGCTGAAGCAACCACCGAGCCGCAGCGGCGCGGCATCCGGTATGCTCGCTATCGGCATTATGCTCATGTGTCGGTAGGGTCAAAACCGCTGCACATCGAATGGGCGGCTTTTCGCAAATTCAGTTCTCAGTTCGATCACCGATGCCCGATGACGCGAACCGATCGCCGGAGAGTAGAATTACCGCGTAGAAGCTCGTCTTCACCGTACTGCGTCATAAGTCCCTAATGGTGAGGAGCGCCAACGGGTCCGCGCGTCTCGAACCAAGAACCCCTGTCTATGGCCTCCATCCTTCGAGACGCTCGCTCTGCGGGCTCCTCAAGAATGAGGGGTTTGAGCAGCTATGACGCAATTGCTCGCCGATCGGTTCGTCAAATGGCTGCTGCGCACCGACCCGAAGAGGCCGGAATTCTGACGCTGTTCTTATTTCCGGTGTGGTGCCCGCTGGTGTTGCCCGGTCTCTTGATGGGGCGCAAGGCAGGCCGGCTCGTGACCGGCGGCAAGCGGGTCGCGCAGAGATAAGGCTTAAGTCAAATCCCCAGCACCCAGATCGCAACGATGGTGCCCAGCGTCGCTAGCCCGCTGATGGTCCATCCGGTTGCGTAGGAAATCTCGTCGTCGCCGGTGCCGCGCATTTCGTCGGCGCCTGTACTTGCAGACCGCCACTGCATGGCATTGCTCCAAAAAGCCTGCCCGCAAGTGTAACGTCGGTCCGGTTTCCCGGTTCCACTTTATTTGGAGGCCGTCCGAGAGACGGCGCACGAGTCTTCGATCAGACGAAGGAAAGCCGGCGCGCGTCGACCGGTGCGGTTTCGCTTTCGTCGCCGACGATGATGGTGACTTTCCACCCCTCGCTGGCCCAGACCCGCGCTTTGGCGACAGCCACCAGCATGCTGCTTCGGTCCATCCTGACGGTCTCGTCCTTACGTTCCGCCACGATCCTGTACGCCATGCCACATCCCCTACGCACGTAGAACTACTGGGGAACGACGTTCGGTTACCGCTTTGGCGGCAATTGGCCGACAATTTGTCCAATCGGGGGCATGGTTAACGGCGCTGGGGACAATTTGGGTGCCTATTTCACGGTGTTTCGCACCGCAAGCGTCGGTTTGGTCACGCCGTCGAGGCCGGTCAGCATCAATACCGTCAGCAGCGCGTTTTGCGGGCCGTACCAGGCTTTGGTTGGTTTGTACCATTCGTTGCGCGAGTGCCAGTTGCCGCCCTCGCCGCCGCCGCCGATGGTCACGGCCGGGACGCCGAGCGACATCGCGATGTTGGAATCGGTGGAGGAGCCGGCAAAGGTCGGCCGCGCTCCCTTTGTGACGGCGGAGACGGCGCCCTGGGTCGCCTGCACGATCGGCGAATCCATCGCAACAATGCCGGCTGGGCGGTCGCCGATCAGTTTTGCCTCGACCGTCATCTTGTCGGATTTCCAGCGCGCGTTCTCATCCGCCACCGCCTCCTTGACGAGCTCGAGCAGTCGCGCCTCGAGCTTGAGTAGTTCCTCGGTCGAATTCGAGCGCATATCGACGGCCATCCGCGCTTCCGCGGCGATGGCGTTGACCGAGGTGCCGCCGGTCACGGTGCCGACGGTAAACGTGGTCTTCGGATCGGACGGCGGCTGCAGCTCGGAAATTTTCGCGATCGCGCGGCCCATGGCGTGGATCGCGCTCGGCAGCCCGAACTCCTGGAACGAGTGCCCGCCGGGTCCCTTGAAGATGAACTCGTAGCGATGGCTGCCGGTCGCCTGGTTGACGACGCGGGTGATGCCGAGCCCGTCGATCGAGATGAAGCCGTCGATATCGGTGTGATCGCGGAACAGCGCCTTCACGCCGCGGAGATTGCCGAGCTCTTCCTCGCCGACCGTTCCGACGAACAGGATGTCGCCGACGGTCGCGATCCCGTTTTCGTTCATCACCTTGATCAGCGACAGCAGCGCTGCAAGGCCGCGCGAATCGTCGCCGATGCCTGGCGCTACGATCGCGCCATCCTTTTCCTTCACCGTGACATCGGTGCCTTCGGGAAACACGGTGTCGAGATGCGCTGATACCACGAGCTTGGGCCGGCCGCCGCCACTGCCCTTGCGCAACGCGAGCACGTTGCCTTCGGCATCGATCGAGGCATCCTTGAGGCCGAGTTCCTGCATCCGCTTCTGAAAATATTCGGCGCGGACTTTTTCCTTGAACGGCGGCGCCGGGATTTCGGTGATGCGCTTCTGTTCGGCAAAGGCCCGCTCGTCGTCGGCCTTGATGTCGTCGAGCGTCTTGACGATCTTGGAATGGGCGAGAATGGCTTCCAGATCGGCCGCGGAAGCTTGTGCCGCGGCCTGCTGCCCCAGCGCGTGCTGTGCGACGGCGGCAAATGCGATGGCCAGGATTGATCGGGTGAGTGTCATCAGAAATCTCCGTTCGCAGGCTTCATCCTGCGCTTAGGCCTGCATCCTTCAGCCGTCCCGCGAACCAGCCGGACAGGGCGTGATCGAGAACGCCGCTGGTATAGACCTCCGACGCCGTCACGTGCGTCTTGCCCAACGTCAGCAGCACGCCGATCCAGTAGGCGAACCACAAATGCGGATCGGTCAGCGCGCGCAGCTTGTGCTGGTCATGTTCGAGCGGCTGATGATTGGCCGATTTGCGCACCTCGACCGCGAGCAGATTGTTGGGAATGGCGCGCTGGTGCACCACGATGTCGGGATAGATGGATTTTGCCAGGTGATCGTCGGTCGAGACGATGGATCCGTGCGGCAGCCGCAGCGTGCGGTCGCCGAGCCGGTCGTATTCGCAGTCGATCTCCCAGCCCGGGAACTGCTTTTCGAACTGAACCGCCAGCCGGTGCGTCAGCGCGCGCTCGCCGACGTCCCGTTCGAGCAGGAAAGTTTCGCGTGCGTAAAACTCGTGAAGTGCGGTGACGACCTTGTTCAGTTCGGTCTGCATCTGGCCTCCCACAAGTCGCGCCGTCATTGCGAGCGCAGCGAAGCAATCCATAAAGCCAGAAAGCAAGACTGGATTGCTTCGTCGCTACGCTCCTCGCAATGACGATCTCATTGTTAGCGGCATTCCTGCTATCTCAAACGATCGTCCCTTTTTACATCTGCACTTCGATCAATCGCGGTCCCGGTTCGGCGACGGCTTCCGCCAGCGCCTTGTTGAAGTCGTCGGCATTGGCGACCGCGCGGCCCGGCACGCCCATGCCCTTGGCGAGGGCTACGAAGTCGAGGTCCGGACGGTCGATCTTGAGCATGTCCTGCGCGCGCTGCCCCGGCTCGCCGGCGCCGACGCCGTCGAATTCGCCGCGAAGAATCTGGTAGATCTTATTGGCAAATACGATCGTGACGACGTTGAGGCCTTCGCGCGCCTGTGTCCACAGCGATTGCAGGGTGTACATCGCGCTGCCATCACCGACCATGCAGATCACCTTGCGGTCCGGGCATGCGACCGCAGCACCCGTCGCGACCGGCGTCGAGAAGCCGATCGAGCCGCCCATGTTCTGCAGCCAGTCGTGCGGGGCGGCGGCGGCCGTCGGCGGAAAGAAGCCGCGGCCGGTGGTAATGGATTCATCGACCACGATAGCATTTTCCGGGATCGCCATCGCGATCGCCTGCGCGATCGAGGCATGCGTCAGCGCGCCGGTCGGTTTTGCAATCTCGACCAGCCTTTGCGGCTGTCGGTCAGTCGGTCCCGCGTGAAGCGCGCCAGCCAGCGCCTCCAGCGCGGCGACGGAATTTTCCGCGCCCGAGGTCATGCGATGCACCTCGCAGCCCTGGGGTTTGAGCATGCTCGGCTTGTTCGGATAGGCGAAGAACGCCACGGGGTCGTTGGCTTCGACCAATACGATGTTCTTGAAATCCTTCAGGATCGGCAGCGCCTGCTCGATCACATAGGGGATGCGGTCGATCGCGAACCGGCCCTTGCCGCGCGCCATGCGCGGGTTATAGGTCTGGCCCATCACCTTGCAGCCGGTCTTGCCCGCGATCTGGGCAGCCAGCGCCAGCCCGTGCTCGGTGAGCGCGCTGCCGGTCATCAGCAACAGCGTCGACGCGCCGCCATTGCGCAAAACCTTCGCGGCATGGTCGACCGCCTGCGCGGAATAATTGGCGCGCTGGGTTTCTGCCGGCACTAGCGCGATGCCGTCGGCCTCGTTCCAGGCGGTATCAGCAGGCAGGATCAGCGTGGCAATCTGCGGCGGCGAACTCTTGGCGGCGGCGATTGCCGCGGCGCCGTCGGCGGCGACGGATTTGGCATCCGGCGAGGTCCGCACCCAGGACGACATCGGCCGTGCCAGCCCTTCGATGTCTGATGTCAACGGAGCGTTGTAGCCGATATGATAGGTCGCGTGCTGGCCGACGATGTTGACGATGCCGGAATTGGCCTTCTTGGCGTTGTGCAGATTGGCCAAGCCATTGGCGAGGCCGGGCCCGAGGTGCAAAAGCGTCGAGGCCGGCGTGCCCTTCATGCGGTAATAGCCGTCGGCGGCCCCCGTCACCACGCCCTCGAACAGGCCGAGCACGCAGCGCATCCCCTCGACCCGGTCCAGTGCGGCGACGAAGTGCATCTCCGAGGTGCCGGGATTGGTGAAGCAGACGTCCACCCCGCCCGCGACCAATGTCCGCACCAGACTTTCCGCACCGTTCATGGTCTCGTTCCTCTTCGCGTTTCGTTCTTAAGAGCCGTTGACGATCAAACATTGTTCGCACGTTTCGTCAAAGGTTTAGCGGAACAATGCAGCCATCGTTTCCGGCATGTTGTCTTTTTTAACCGCTCTGTTTGAAAATGCGGTGGTCACAGGCTCGTTGCTTGCGAAATCGCAGCAGGTGTGGCCTGTCTCGACCTTCTGTTCTGATTTTTCGTGAGGGAGAACGATGGCCCGGGCTTTTGCTTTGCTGTTTGCGGCGATCACGATGCTGGTGGGGGCCGGCCAAGCGCAGGCCCAAGGTCTCTTTCAAGGTTTCTTTGAAGACTCGCGCGACATCATGGGCGGCGGCCCCGGTTTCTTCCGACCCGGCATGCCCAGCGGATCGAGCCCGATCCCGCGCACGACCGTGAACTTTGCCGGCAACTTTGCCCCCGGCACGATTTTCATCGATACCGCCGAGCGCAGGCTCTACCTCGTGCTCCCCAACGGCCGGGCAATCCGCTACGGCATCGGCGTCGGCCGCGACGGCTTCCGCTGGAGCGGAACCCACCGCATCACCGCGAAAAAGGAGTGGCCGAGCTGGACGCCGCCGTCGCAGATGCTGAGGCGGCGGCCGGATCTGCCGCGCCACATGGCCGGCGGCATCGACAATCCGCTCGGCGCGCGGGCAATGTATCTGGGATCGACGCTGTACCGCATCCACGGCTCCAACGAGCCCGAGACCATCGGACAGGCGGTCTCCTCCGGCTGCTTCCGCATGACCAATGAGGACGTGACCGATCTCTATAGCCGCGTTTCCATCGGCACTCCGGTTATCGTGAGGAATTAGGCAGCGTCCACTTCTCGGCTGCCGTACCGGCTCGTCTTGAATAGGTGAGTGGATGGAAAACGAAGCTAGCCGAATCCTGGAATTCCTGGGGCTCTCGGAGCGGCTCAAGCGCGAGCTGCGGCATAGCTGGCTATCGGATGGGCGACGCGAGAGTGTCGCCGAGCATACGTGGCAGATGGCGCTGATCGCGCTGCTTGCATACCGTCATCTTGAGCATCCTGTCGATATTGGACGCGTGCTCAAGATTATCCTGGTGCACGATCTGGTGGAGGCCTTGGCCGGGGATATCCCCTATTTCGAAGTTGGCGAGCGAAAAGAGCTCAAGGCAGAACGCGAACGTGCGGCCATCGAAGAGATCCGAACCCGGGTTGCCGGCGACACTGGACAGGAAATATTCGAGCTGTGGCACGAATTTGAAGCGCATACGACGGCTGAGGCCAAATTTGCTACGGCGCTGGATAACCTTGAAGTGCAAATTCAACACAATCTTGCGGACTTCGGAACGTGGGAGCCGATTGAATATGATCTGGTCTACACAAAGATGGACGCGCGATGCTCGCACGATGCCTTCCTGGTCGCGCTTTGCAATGCAGTAAAGGCGCAAGCCGAGGCCAAGATGATTGGCGCTGGAATAGACGTGGCCTCAATCAAGGCAAGGATTGCCAGCTGATAAATCCGCTTCCGGAGTACAGATCCTGACGGGCAGTGCGGCGGGAACTTGCACCGCGCCGTCAGCGATCGTTTGAACAACCCTTGCACGCACGCGCCAATTGCTGCAGCGTTGTTTGAATGCGCACGCCCCGCCGATTCCTGTATGTACGGACGCTAGCGGCTGCCCTTAGCGCGCTAGCGCTCGGCGAAACCATGGTGCCGTGCACGGCTTTCGCCGATATTCCTGCCGTCGCGCAGCGTCAGCGCACCGAGAAAAAGATCTTCACCGACAACGAGATCGTTGAAGGCTTTCTGAAGGTCGCCTTCGGCGCCGAATATCATCTCGCCGGCCGCGTCGACCGCATCCGCAAATATGACGCCCCGGTGCGGGTGTTCGCCGACGGCACGCGCGCCGACCGCAAGGCGCAGCTTGCGAAAATCGTCACCGACATCGCCGCGCATATTCAGCACCTCGACATCGCCATGGCCGAAGCCAGCGAAGACGCCAATGTGCAGGTCAAGCTGGTGCGCGACCGCGATCTCCAGCGCACCATCACGACCTTCTACGGTAGCGAGCGGGCGCGCGAGATTCGCTCTTCGCTCGACCCGCAATGCCTGTCCGGCTTTCGCAAGAACGAGAAATTCGAAATCGAGCATTCCGACGTGATCCTCACCGTCGACAATGGCGACTTCGTCTTTTTCGACTGCGCCTATGAGGAATTGCTGCAGTCGCTCGGACCGATCAACGATACCTCGAGCGTGCCCTGGACCATGTTCAACGACAATGTGTCGATGGGCTATTTCGACATTTACGATCAGTATCTGTTGAACCTTCTCTACGATCCCCGGATCAAGCCCGGCATGACCGTTCAGGAGGTCAAGGGGTTGCTGCCGGATGTGCTGGCCGACGTGCGCGCATGGGTGCGCAAAATCAATAACCTGCCGCAGTGACCGGCCGCGCTCCGGTTCCGCCTCGGGCGGCCGCACATCGGGAGAATGCCTCAAGCCCGCAGCCTCGGGCGCTCCGTGACGCGTCCACGGGCCATGCAGCGGTTGAACAACCCGCCGGGTGCTCGCTATTCACCTATTTTCCAACGACAACGCCAAGTTTCATCAACGAAAGTTTGTGACTTCCAAGAGCAAATCCTGTCTAATGGGATTCATGGGCGCTTCCTGTAAGTCTTTCAAATGAACGACCTGCCGCGGATCCAAGCCTTGCGTTGCTTCATTACCGTGGCCCGGGAAGGCACGGTGTCGCGCGCGGCCACGTTGCTGCATTTGACCCAGCCTGCCGTCAGCCTGCAACTGAAGGGCCTGGAGGAGAGCACCGGGCTGCAGCTTTTCAACCGGACGCCGGGCGGCTTTACCCTGACAGAGGCGGGTGCTGCGCTACTGCCGCTGGCGCACCGGACGGTGTCAGCCTCGGCGGATTTCAGGACGGCAGCGGATTCCCTGCGCGAATCGCTGCGGGGCACGCTGCGCGTCGGCACAATCCTGGACCCAGAGTCGATCCGCCTCGGCCCGTTCGTGCGCAGCCTCGCGACCTCCTCGAAGAAGACCGAAGTCTTCCTCCGCTACGGCATGCCGGACGACGTCCTGGCGCAGATCGGCAGAGGCGAGCTCGATGTCGGATATTATATCGATGCCGTTCCCGCCGAATGCCTCGCGTCAGGAATGCTGTCTGAACGGGCCATCGACGATGGCAAGTTCCAGCTCATGGCGCTGACGCGCTTCGACTACCGCGTGATCGCCCCTCGCGAATGGAGCAGCAAGGTGCTGGGCAAGGACTGGGCCGACCTCGCCGACCTGCCCTGGATCGGGACGCCGCATGACTCGGCGCATCGCAGGCTGGTCGACGACGTGTTCCGTCCGATGGGCTCATCGCCGAAGCGCATCGCCTTCGCCGATCAGGAAGAAGCCGTGATCGATCTTGTCGAAAGCGGCAATGGCCTCAGCCTCGCCCGCGACAGCGTGCTCGACCGCATCACGAGCAAACGGAATTTCGTGATTGCCGACAACGTGGCGCTGACCTGCGATCTCGGTTTTGCCTGCCTGACGGCGCGGCGCCACGAGCCGATGATCTCGCAGGCCTTCGCGGCCATGCAGGCGGTATGGGATTTAAAGCCGGCCGGCGCGGCGCCTGCGCCGATCGAAGCGCCACGATCGCGCAAAAGCGCCAGAACGTAGCCCCGCGCCGGCTCAGGATTTGCCGCCGCAGATCGCTTTCAGTGATCGCCATTCCTCTGAAGTCAACAGCGGCGGCCCGCTGGCTGGCGGGTCCTGCCGGCTCATCCGGGCCAACCGGTCCTCGCTCAGGGGATGGCTGGAGATGATGGAGAGGCCCTTGCCTTCCTTTCCAGTGACCCGAAGCAGCAATTCACCGGTTGGCTTCGCCGGCCGGCCGAGCCGGTGCATGACGTCGATCGCAAAATGGTCGGCGTCGGTCTCGGCCTCACGCGAATGGGACGAAGTCACCAACGTGCGCGAGCCGAAGATCAGCGCGCTGGAACCCGTGATATCGCCGAACAACAACCCGATCAGGAACGAGGTGCCGCCGTTGTGGATCAGTCCACGCATGCTGTCGCGATGCTTGAGATGGCCGAGTTCATGGGCCAGCACGCCCGCGATCTCATCGGCGTTCTCGGCCTTCGCCAATAATCCGTTGAACAGATAGACCTTGCCGCCCGGCAGCGCGAAGGCATTCGGAACCGAACTCGACAGCACGCCCGACTGCACCGACGTGTCGAGGCCCGCGGATTCGCGAAGCGCCGTTACGAGTTTGACAAAGGCCTTCTGCCCGGCCGCATTGTCGCAAACCTTGGCATCGAACATCGTCTTGACCTGGCTGTCTGCGACATCGCCGAGCCGCCGTTCGAACGCTTCCGGCACCAGCGGCGTGAGGCGATCGGCCGCGAGCGGAAGTCCGAACAGCACCACGGCGACGATTGAAGCCGCGGCCGCGAGCGACCAGCCGACGATGGCGGCAACGCCGCGGCGGCCGATCATGTGATCATCGATATTGGTGCAGCGCGAGACGAGTTCGTTGGCAAGTCCGGTGTCGCGAACCTCCAGCCGCGCCAGCGCAGGCGCGGTCAGGCAGTTCAGGCGCAGCATACCGGCCGGGCTGTCGGCGCGGCGGATATCGGCGTAGGCCCATGCCGCCAGCGCTTGTTCGCCGTCGTTGATCTCGAGCCGGTCGGCAAAGCGGAGCGTCACCATGCGCCGCCGGCTCGACGTTCCGTCGAAATAGGCCACCGAGCCGCCCAGCGGTGGATTTGGAGGCACTGATATATCGCTAGCCATGGCCATAAGAGCCCTTAAGGCTAGAAGCCGCCGACATCGAGGCCGTCAGCAAATCCTTCGCCGAGCGCGTTGGCCATCTCGCCGCGCGCCGAAACGTTGGCGGCCGCGTCGATACCACTGATGTTGACCGATCCGAGCACCCTGACCCAGAGATCACGCAACAGATAGACCCGGATAACGATATTCATCGCCAGCGCGAACGCGAGATAGCCGATGCCTGCGAGCACCAGAAGCGGGATGCTTTTTGCGAATTCCTGCGACTTGAAAAATTCGCTGAATGCATCGCCGCTCATGCCGGCGACCAATACCGCCGCCAGCGCCAGGTAGGCCGAGAAGACCAATCCGAGCACGACGATCCAGCCGATGACTTTCCAATACAGGCCGATCAATGCGCTCTTGGGCAATGACGATTCCAGACGCACGCCGCCGAACCGGATGCCCGAGAGCCACCAGCGCCATTCGATTGCCTTGAAGGCTCCGTAAATAAAGGGCGCGAGCGGGAACACGTAAAACGCGATCGGCGTGAGTAGCCAAAGCCACCAGCCGCGCTTGAAGAACTCCCAGCCGCGCCCCTCAAAACTGCCCTGCAGGTCGCCGTAGAAGGTGTGGCGCATCTTGTAGCGTTCGAGCGCCGCCGTGCGCCACGGCAGCGCCAGCCCCAGCGTCACCGCCGACAGCAGGCCCCACAGGGATGCCTGCAAGGCATAGATCCAGCCCGAGCCGCTCATCCAGAACCGCACGCCGTGCCATACTGTGCGGGTCAGACGATAGCGCCGCGCGCGATAAATCGCGAACTGCCCGAACAGATAGAAGAATGCGATGAGCGGGATGCTGGCAAACGCCTGGATATGCTCGGCTTCGAGGCCGATTAAAAAATAGCCGAGATAGACCGGCACCAGGATCGCCAGCGCGACCAAAAATCCGATCAGCAATTCTTTGCCGCGGCCGGTGTATTCGGCGGCATCGCCATCGACATGGGTGTTGGCCCAGAGATGGCGGCGGATGTCGGTGAGCAGCCAGAATCGGTAGAAGCCGAGGGTGACGAATTCGAGGCCGGCGCCGCGCTTGACCAGATCAAAGAATTCGCCACGGCTGCCGGAAAACGCCACCGGCATCGGCGGCGGCATGGGCGAAGGCGGCGGCACCTGCGGGGGCCAGCTCATCTGGTTCATGGTTCAACTCCAGCGCGAACGGTAGCGGATCAAACCACAGATTTGCCGGTCGTTGTGTGATCCAGGTCCCACAGGTGTGTTGAAGTCTGCGGGTTTGGAACCAGGCGTAGCCGTCGCGCCACATTGGTACGACCTGCGTTGCGAGAGCCCCTCATCCCAACCTTCTCCCCGCAAGAGCGGGGAGAAGGAGCAGAGGCTAAACCGTCTTCTCAAACAGCTCCCGCCCGATCAGCATCCGGCGGATTTCGCTGGTGCCGGCGCCGATTTCATAGAGTTTGGCGTCGCGCAAGAGACGCCCGGTCGGGTAGTCGTTGATGTAGCCGTTGCCGCCGAGCAACTGGATCGCGTCGAGCGCGCACTGCGTCGCCTTCTCGGCGGCATAGAGAATCGCACCGGCCGCATCCTCCCGCGTGGTCTCGCCGCGATCGCAGGCTTTTGCAACCGCGTAGACATAGGCCCGTGACGCGTTCATCGTGGTGTACATGTCGGCGATCTTGCCCTGCACGAGCTGGAACGTGCCGATCGGCTCGCCGAACTGCTTGCGCTCGTGCACGTAAGGCAGCACCACGTCCATGCAGGCCTGCATGATGCCGATCGGGCCGGCCGCCAGCACCGCGCGCTCATAGTCGAGGCCGCTCATGAGCACGTTGACGCCGCGGCCGACCTCGCTCAGCACATTCTCTTCGGGAACTTCGCAATCCTCGAACAGCAGTTCGCAGGTATCGGAGCCGCGCATGCCGAGCTTGTCGAGTTTCTGCGCGGTGGAAAATCCCTTCATGCCCTTTTCGACGAGGAAGGCGGTGATGCCGCGCGGGCCAGCATTGGCGTCGGTCCTGGCGTAGACCACCAGCGTGTCCGCCACGGGGCCGTTGGTGATCCACATCTTGTTGCCGTTCAGCACAAAGCGGTCGCCCTTTTTGTCAGCGCGGGTTTTCATTGAGACCACATCGCTGCCGGCACCCGGCTCCGACATCGCCAGCGAGCCGACATGCTCGCCCGAGATCAGCTTGGGCAAATACTTCCGTTTCTGCGCCTCATTGCCGTTACGGCGGATCTGGTTGACGCAGAGGTTGGAATGCGCGCCATAGGACAGGCCGACGGAGGCTGACGCCCGCGAGATTTCTTCCAGTGCGATACAGTGCTCGAGATAGCCGAGCCCGGCGCCGCCATATTCCTCTTCCACCGTGATGCCGTGCAGGCCGAGCGCGCCGATCTTCGGCCAGAGGTCGCGCGGAAACTGATTGCTGCGGTCGATTTCGGCCGCGCGCGGCGCGATCTCGTTTTGCGAGAATGAGTGCACCGTCTCGCGAATTGCGTCCGCGGTTTCGCCAAGATCGAAGTTCAACATTCGATGGGCGTTGGGAATCATGATCGCCTCCCGGCGAATTAAACGTTGTTTCAAACAGACTTAATCTTCGAGACTAAGCTTGTCACGAGGCGAAATACGCCGGGGCCGCCCGAGATCGGCCGGCACTGCGATGCGGCCAAATGCGCCGAACTCGCCCTTGCGCCGGGGCACGGCTCGGGATGTAATAGGGTAAAACATCACCCGTTCGGCATGCTTCGTGCGGGGAATCAGGGAGAGCGGCTCATGCACGGAACTATCGATCTCGCCGGAGATTCTCATCTGCGCGCCGCGCGCGATGCGGCTCAATCCATGCCGCTGGCGGATTTCGATGTCGGCAATCCCGAACTGTTTCAGAACGATTCATTCTGGCCGTACTTCGACCGGCTGCGCCGCGAAGACCCGGTGCATTATTGCAAGGACAGCATGTTCGGCCCGTACTGGTCGGTAACCAAATACAACGACATCATGGACATCGAGACCAACCACGCGGTGTTCTCGTCGGCGGCTTCGCTCGGCGGCATTACCATTCGCGATGTCGCGCCGGACCTGCGCCGCGAAAGCTTCATCGCAATGGACCAGCCCCGCCATAGCGCGCAGCGCAAGACCGTGGCGCCGATGTTCACGCCGACGCATCTGGACCAGCTCGCGATCAACATCCGCAAGCGCTCCGCCGAATGCCTCGACAATCTTCCGAAGAACGAGGTGTTCGACTGGGTCGATCAGGTCTCGATCGAGCTCACCACGCAGATGCTCGCCGTATTGTTCGACTTCCCCTGGGAAGACCGTCGCAAGCTGACACGCTGGTCCGACATCGCGACCACGATCCCGCATCCGGGCGGCCTGGTCGAGACCGAGGACCAGCGGCAGGCGGAGCTGTTGGAATGCGCGGCCTATTTCGCAAGACTCTGGAAGGAGCGCATCAACCAGCCGCCGAAGAGCGATCTGTTGTCGATGATGGCGCATAGCGACGCCACCCGCGACATGGACCCGAAGAATTTCCTCGGCAATCTGATCCTGTTGATCGTCGGCGGCAACGATACGACGCGCAACACGCTCTCTGGCAGCGTCTATGCGCTGAACAGGAATCCGGATCAGTATCGCAAGCTGCGCGATACCCCCGAGCTGATCGACAGTTTCGTCCCCGAAGTGATCCGCTGGCAGACGCCGCTGGCGCATATGCGCCGCACCGCGCTCGAAGACATCGAATTCCGCGGGCATCAAATCAAGAAGGGCGACAAAGTCGTGATGTGGTACGTCTCGGGCAACCGCGACGAGGACGTGATCGACCGCCCCTATGAGTTCATCATCGACCGCGCCCGCCCCCGCACCCACCTTTCCTTCGGATTCGGTATCCACCGCTGCGTCGGAATCAGGCTGGCGGAATTGCAACTGAAGATTATCTGGGAAGAAATCCTCAAGCGGTACGACAATATTGAGGTGATCGGCGAACCGAAGCGGGTATATTCGAGTTTCGTCAAAGGCTACGAGACGCTGCCGGTCCGCATCGCCGCCTAGCCGCGCTCACTGTCACCCGGATAATCGAACAATGAACGTCCAGACTGCCGTCAGAGCCGACAAGAAAGAGCTGCTGCGCGCCGCGCGCGAGGAGGCATATTCGACGCCGCTGAAGGATTTTCATCCCGGTGCGCCAAAGCGGTTCCAGAACGACACCCTGTGGCCGTGGTTCGAGCGGCTGCGCAAGGAAGAGCCGGTGCACTATTGCGAGAATTCGCCGATCGAGCCCTATTGGTCGGTGACCAAGTACAACGACATCATGCATGTCGATACCAATCACGGCATCTTCTCCTCCGACTCCACGCTCGGCGGCATCTCGATCCGCGATGTGCCTCCGGGCTACGACTACCCGAGCTTCATCGCGATGGACCAGCCACGGCACTCGGCGCAGCGCAAGACGGTGTCGCCAATGTTCACGCCGACGCATCTGGACGAGTTGGCAAAACTGATCCGCGAGCGTTCGCAAAAGGTGCTGGACAATTTGCCGCGCAACGAGACCTTCAACTTCGTCGAGCGCGTCTCGATCGAACTGACCACGCAAATGTTGGCGACGTTGTTCGATTTCCCCTGGGAGGAACGGCGCAAGCTGACGCGCTGGTCCGACGTCTCGACCGCGCTGCCCAAGAGCGGGGTCGTCGAATCGCCCGAGCAGCGACGCCGGGAGATGGACGAATGCTACGCCTATTTCTCAAAACTCTGGAACGAGCGCGTCAATGCGCCGCCTAAAAACGATTTGCTGTCGATGATGGCGCACAGCGATGCGACGCGGCACATGGACCCCGACAATTTGATGGGCAACATCATCCTCCTGATCGTCGGCGGCAACGATACTACCCGCAACACCATGAGCGGCTCGGTGCTGGCGCTGAACGAGCACCCCGACCAGTATCAGAAGCTGCGCGAGAACCCTGCCCTGATCGATTCGATGGTGCCGGAAGTGATCCGCTGGCAGACGCCGCTCGCCCATATGCGCCGCACGGCGTTGGTCGATACCGAAATCGGCGGCAAGAGGATCAGGAAAGGGGACCGCGTCGTGATGTGGTACGTCTCCGGCAATCGCGACGAGGAAGGCATCGAGAGGCCCGATGAATTCATCATCGACCGCGCGCGCCCGCGCACCCATCTGTCGTTCGGCTTCGGCATCCACCGCTGCGTCGGCATGCGCCTCGCCGAGCTGCAGCTCCGGATCGTCTGGGAGGAAATGCTGAGGCGTTTCGATCGCATCGAAGTGGTCGGCGAGCCGAAGCGGGTCTATTCGAGCTTCGTGCGCGGCATCGAGCAGCTCCCGGTTCGCATTCCCGGATGAGCGGCGAGCTCAACCCTGCCTGATCACTACAGGGCGCAAAAGAAAAAGCCGCCCAAAGACGGCTTCCAAAACCTGATGATCGTGGATCGGGCAGCGATCACTGCTGGGGTGCCTTCCGGAAATATCCGGAAGAGGAATACCAATCTCCCCACTTCAATATGTAGCGCGCAAGGGGCTTGCTTCAAGACCCCGGTCATCCCGTAGAACCGCCGACCGAAGCCACAAACTACGGGGTGACCAAATGAGTGCATTTGCCATCGACGTGCCGGTCGCGCGAGGCCGAGTTGATCGCAGCCGCCGGAGTGCGGCGATGACCGAGCATGCGGTGGTGATCGTTGGAGGCGGTCCGACAGGGCTGATGCTGGCCGGCGAATTGGCATTGGCAGGCATCGATGTTGCGATCGTCGAGCGGCGCCCTGACCAGGAACTCGCCGGGTCGCGCGCGGGCGGTCTGCACGCACGCACCATCGAGGTGCTCGATCAGCGCGGATTAGCCGACCGGTTCCTCTCGCAGGGACAGGTGGCCCAGGTCGCCGGGTTCGCCATGATCCGTCTGGACATCAGCGACTTTCCCACCCGGCACAATTACGGGCTCGCGCTATGGCAGAACCATATCGAGCGCGTCCTCGCCGGCTGGGTCGACGAGCTGGCGGTGCCGATCTATCGCGGGCGTGAGGTGACAGGTTTTGCGCAGGACGACACCGGCGTTGACGTCGAGTTGTCCGACGGGCAATCGCTGCGGGGAAAATATCTCGTCGGGTGCGACGGCGGACGCAGTCTGATCCGGAAAGCAGCCGGCATTGATTTCCCCGGCTGGGATCCGACGACCAGCCACCTGATCGCCGAGGTCGAGATTGCCGAGGAGCCTGAATGGGGTATCCGCCACGACATCCACGGCATTCATGGCCTGAGCAGGCTGGAGGTTGGCGGGCCGGTGCGGGTCATGGTGACCGAGCAGCACGTGGGATCCACCAGCGAACCCACTTTGCGCGATCTCAGCGAGGCCCTCATCGCCGTCTTCGGGACCGACTATGGGATCCACAGTCCGACCTCGATCTCCAGATTCACAGACATGACCCGGCAGGCGGCGTCGTACCGCAAGGGACGGGTGTTGCTGGCCGGCGACGCCGCACACGTGCATTACCCCGCGGGAGGACAGGGCCTCAATATCGGCATGCAGGACGCCGTGAATCTGGGATGGAAGCTGGCCCAGGTGGTCAAGCAGACGTCGCCGGAAAGCCTGCTGGATACTTATCATGCCGAGCGCCATCCGGTTGCTGCCCGCGTGCTGCGCAATACGATGGCGCAGGTCGCGCTGATGCGTCGCCCGGATGACCGCGTCAAGGCCTTGAAGAACACTATGTCCGAACTTCTCGGCATGGACGAGCCGCGCAAACAGTTTGCCGCGATGATGTCCGGTCTGGACGTCTACTACGACCTCGGCGAGGGACATCCGCTGCTCGGACGCCGCATGCCTGACCTCGACTTGGTGACCGCCGACGGTCCGCTGCGGGTATTCACGCTGCTGCACGACGCCCGGCCAGTGTTGCTCAACTTCGGTGAGCCCGGCGACTTCGACATCACGCCGTGGGTGGATCGGGTACGGCAGATCGACGCCCGATATATTGGTACGTGGGAGCTCCCGGTGGTTGGCAGGGTCACTGTCCCAGGCGCCGTGCTGATCCGGCCCGACGGACATGTGGCCTGGGTTGGAGACCAAACCCGGCTGGGACTCGCTGACGTGCTAACGACCTGGTTCGGTCCGCCTTCCGCGGCGTAGCTACATGTGTTTTGCCGCGGCCTCTCGCCGATCCGCAGGGCTGGCCCGCATGTCCGCCCCTGAATCGAAAGCTGTCATCGTCTGGCTCACCCGCAACCTCGGCTTAGTGGTCACTAGGTGACATCGCGATGTAAGAAAACATGGATTGCTCATTATCAATCCGGCGTGCGCTGCTCACGTACCGCACCCCGAATAAACCTATCTCAGCGAAACACGCCTGACACCAACTGAGCTAGATTGGGTTCCATTTGGTATCACGCTGCGCCTTGTCGTGGTTGGTCTATAGCTGCGCTTCCCTTTGTGAGTGCGATGCGCTGCAAGACGGCTGTCCCTTGTCGGATCAGAAATAACAAACCCTCAACCAAGCAATACTGACGAAATAGGCATTTTTTGCTGCGGTGCGCCTATGCATCGAGCTATGTGATCGTTGAGAGGCATCGGTATCAATTCACCTCTTATCGCCACGAGAATTTCCGCGTGTGCAGGAACGCGACCTCATGAATTTGCATTGTTGATTTGTTTTCCATTTGTTTGTGAGGCCGATCATGCGTCTTATTTTTGGAATAGTCGCAATTGCGACAATCCCGGCTTGGTTGGGCGTACAGGTAAATTCTGCTGCAGCACAAACTTTCGACGATAGATGGTCTATCATCCCAAAGGCGCACGCAGAACCGGCTCCCGAGGCGCTCGACGAGACCAAGGAAATTCCGCTAGAGCAGCCTCCGACTAAAGGAGAGCCGACACGTCGTCCGGAAGATCGCTCAGCCTCTCGATCTTCCAACAGGGTGTTCTCCGGACAAGCCTCTTACTATTCTTATCCGACAGGAAAAACAGCGAGTGGTTCATCGTTCAATCGGTATTCACTGACCGCGGCCCACCGCAGCCTGCCGTTCGGCACAAGAGTTCGTGTAACTGATCTTGCGAGCTACAAGTCTGTAGTAGTTCGTATCACGGACCGGGGACCCTGGGCTCGCGGTCGCGTCCTCGACCTTTCGCTCGGCGCTGCGCGCAGTTTGGGGATGGCGGACCGTGGCGTAGCCCAGGTTCGCGCGGAGGTGCTTTAGCTTGTGCCTGCTCGAGGAAGCGCCACACGGCCGAAGATGTCTCTTGAGGGGTCACAAGCGGACCTTGGCACTGCCCTATCCTGAGTCCGCGCGACCCTCAATGCGGACATCGCCGCCGACAGCGTTCGACTCCCTTTGTGCCAGCAAGAGCATCGCCATCTCGCTTGCGCAGGTTCGAAAACTCCATTCGGATGAGAGTGCATAGTCGCTTCGGGTAGGACTGCGGCCGAACGCAATTGCCGCGTTCCCCGATTGACAAAAAAATTTGTCAATATACCCTACCGCCATGATCGATATCGAAGTGATCAGCGATCCGGCGGTTGCAATTGCGGCCCTTGACCCTATCCGAAGCGCGTTGCTGGCCGAACTCGCACAGCCCGCGTCTGCGGCGATCCTGGCACCGCGCCTGGGACTCCCTCGTCAGAAGGTGAACTATCATTTGCGCGCGCTCGAAGCCTGCAGGTTGGTGGAGGTCGCAGACGAACGGCAGTGGGGCGGGTTGACCGAGCGGTTGCTGGTGTTATCGGCCAAGTCGTTCGTTGTTTCGCCGGAGGCCTTGGGCGCGGTCGCAGCCGATCCGAAGCGCAGCAAAGATCAGCTCGCGGCCAGTTATCTGATTGCACTCGGTGCCCGGATCGTTCGCGAAGTCGGCGATCTCTGGAAACGTGCACGGAAAGCCGACAAGCAGCTTGCGACCCTGTCGATCGATGCAGAGGTGCGTTTCGCCTCCCCCGCTGCCCGCGCCGCGTTCACGCGTGAGCTGACGGAGGCCATCACAGAGCTGGTCAGCCGCTACCACGATGCGAGTTCTTCGGGCGGCCGTGACCATCGATTGGTGATCGTGTCTCATCCTTTGCCTTAAAGCGTCTCACCGAAAGGACAGACCATGCCCGTGAAGAAGGAACCGTCCGGCCGTCGCAGTGTCGAGGCCAAGGTTGAGGTCCCCGGCGCACCCGAAGAAGTGTGGCAGGCGATCGCGACAGGTCCCGGCATCTCGTCGTGGTTTGTGCCGACGACGTTGGACGAGAAAGTCGGCGGCAGCACCAAATCGAGCTTTGGCCCGGGAATGGATTCAGAGGCCAAGATCACCGCTTGGGAGCCAGCCAAGCGTTTCGTCGCCGAATCCCAGGGAGGACCTGGCACGGTGGCCACCGAGTGGACCGTCGAAGCCAAGGACGGCGGCACATGTGTGGTCCGCGTCGTTCATAGCTGGTTCGCGAATACGGACGACTGGGATGGCCAGTTCGAGGGGCACAGCTACGGCTGGATGATGTTCTTCCAGAACCTGCGGCTCTATCTGGAGCAATTCCGTGGGCAGCCGTCGACGACCGTGGCGCTTTCCGCGATGTCGAACGAGAGCGACGCCTGGGGCCGCCTGGTCGGTCCACTCGGATTGGCTGACGCAAGCGCCGGTGCACGCTTCGCGACACTAGCCGGGGTGCCAGAACTGCGCGGCATCGTAGCAACCGTCAACCCTCCGCAATGGCCTGGGCTGCAATTGCGGCTCGAACACCCAGCACCCGCCATCGCACATCTCTTTGCCATGCCGATGGGAGGGCCGATTCTGCTGACGGTCCGTCTCTACCTCTACGGAGACGCAGGGCGCGCCGTCGCCAATCACGTCGAAGCCGATTGGCGGCGTTGGCTTGATCGTCAATTTCCACCACAGACGTAGCGGCTGATGGTGACGGTCATTCCGGCGCTTATTTGCGGTACGGCACCGGGTCGAAGTCGCGGTGTCGTTCAGCCCTTGGGGCGCGTCCGGATCATGAAGGTTTCATATGAGTACTCCGCAACCTGCCACCAGAGATTCTCGTCATTTCGGAAGTCCATTTGCGAATCATAGATCTTCTTGAAGTCAGGGTTGGAAGCGGAGGTTTCGGCATTGACCTCGTTGGAAGCCTTTAAACACGCTTCCATTACCGCCTGGCTGAACGGACGCAGAAGTGTCCCGTTGGCGACGAGGCGCTTGAGGGCCAGCGGATTGCGCGCATCGTAGCGCGCCTGAACGTCCATGTTGGCATAGCCGCAGGCCACAGCGAGGAGCGACTTGTAAGCCTTCGGCAGGGCGTTCCACTTGTCCAAATTGATAAAGAAATGCAGCGCCGTGCCGCCTTCCCACCAGCCGGGATAATAGTAGTACCTGGCGACCTTGTAGAAGCCGAGCTTCTCGTCGTCGTAGGGACCGACCCATTCGGTGGCGTCGATCGTGCCTTTTTCCAATGCCGGATAGATGTCACCGCCTGCGATCTGCTGCGGGACCGTGCCAAGCTTTGAGAGCGTCTTGCCAGCCCAACCGCCGATCCGCATTTTAAGTCCATTGAGATCTTCGACGCTGTTGATCTCCTTGCGAAACCAACCGCCCATCTGAGTGCCGGTATTGCCGCCCGCAATGCCGTATACATTGTACTTCTTGCCGAACTCGTTGAGCATGTCCTGACCGCCGTGATCCTGAAACCACGCATTCTGCTGGCGCGAGTTCAGGCCGAACGGAACGGAGCAATAGAGCGCGAAGGTTGGATCCTTGCCGATGAAGTAATAGGCGGCGGTGTGACACATCTCGACCGTCGCATTGCTCACTGCATCGACCGCCTGCAGTGCAGGAACGATCTCGCCGCCCGCGAAGGGCTGAATCTGAAACTTGTTGTCGGTGGCTTCCGCGACGTATTTCGAGATGGTCTCCGATGCACTGAAGGGGACATCGAGCGACTTCGGCCAACTTGTGGTGCAGCGCCACTTCAGTTCAGGCATCGACTGCGCGATGGCTGGCGCAGCAGCGGCGGCAGACGCGGCGAGGCCAACGCCTGCACTTCTTAGAAATTGACGACGTTTCATGGCGTTTCCCCTATGGATTTTTGAGCATTTGAAATCACCCGCCCGGGGCCAATTCGGGCGGCACTGCTCCTCCGGGGATCAATTCTTCATGTTATCCGGCATTTCTTATATGAACCCGGAAGGCGTCAATTATATCAGGCATTGGGAATGCGCAGTAGGCGCGGGACGCTACCGCCTGCGAGGTAAATGGACCTCGATCGGTTGGGAAGCCGCCATGTTGCTTTGCGGCAATTTGCATCGAACAGGAACTGCCACTGACGGCGCGAGCGGCGCAACGAGCGAAAGGTCATTTCCGCTACGGTGTCATTCGCGACCAAATTGAACCTTGCAGCCGATGTCCGGTTCAGCCCGGTAGCGACGGCACGATCGTTCCGGCAAGCCTGCGCCGCCCTATACAATTGCGGCATGACAGAAGTAGCCAGATGAGAATGCCGGGCCAACCACTTTTGCTCTAAGCCAGTCCTTAAGGCCCTCGCATCGGCTCAGGCGAGCTTGATGTCCCAGAGGCCCTCTTCCCGGCAGGCGGTCAGTTCGTCGCGGAGCAGCTCGCTCACGAGCGCAATCGCAGTCGAGCCGGGATGATTGATGGGAGACGCAAGGGTCAGTTCGCGCATGGGCGACGGTTTTGATATCGCGGCCGTTTCCAAGCGTCCGCTAGCGACTTCGTGGCGCACCGAGGACGGCGGCAACAGCGTGTACCCCAATCCTTCCTCGACGAGGCTGGTCAGCACGCGAAAGGAATCGGCTTCCAGCTTGACGTCGAGTTTCAGTTTCTTCTTTGCCGCTGCCTGCTCGATCAACGCCCGGAGCCCGTGCGAATGACTGGGCAGCACGAGGCGCTGCCGCAGCAGCCAGCCGATATCGACCTGCTTCTTCTGCGACAATCCGCTGCCGCGCGGTCCGACGGCGACGATGGGGTCGCGGCCGAGGCTTTGCACGGAAAGATGCAGGTCGCTAGACGGCCCGTAGATCAGCGCCAGGTCCATCTCGCCGCGGTGCAGCCATTCCATCAAATGGCCGCTGTAGCTCTCGACGATGCAGAGCGAGATGCCCGGATATTTGTCGACGGTGCGTCGCGCCAGCCGCGCCGAAATCACGCAACTTACGGTCGGCACCAGCCCGAGCACCACGCGGCCCGACGGTGGCCCGGCGGCGGACTGGATCTCGTCGCGCACCTGGTCGATCTGCCGGACGATGCCGGCGATGCGCGCCAGCAAGAGGCGGCCGGCATCGGTCAGCACCATGCCGCGACCGTTGCGGGTGAACAGCTCGGCCCGCAATTCATATTCGAGCAGCTTGATCTGGCGGCTCAGCGCCGGCTGCGCGATCCGCAGCGTATCGGACGCCTTGCTGAGGCTGCCGAGCTCCGCCACGCAATTGAAGGTCCTGAGCTGCTTGATATCCATAGCTTGCCATTCTTCGAAGGCAGGTTTCTACGCTATAACAATTCAGCATAGGGGATGGCCACCGTTTCACAAAGTCGCGCCATCAGGCAATTGACATCAACCCGTATCCACGCCCAAAAAATCCAATGACCGCACAAGAACAACAAGACGAATTCCACGACATCCGTGACGCCGTGGCAAAGCTCTGCGCCCAGTTCCCGGGCGAATACTGGCGCAAGCTGGATCGCCAGATGGCGTATCCGAAGGAGTTCGTCGATGCGCTCACCGAGGCCGGCTACCTCTCGGTGCTGATACCCGAGGAATATGGCGGCTCGGGGCTGAAGCTTTCCGCGGCGGCCGCGATCCTGGAAGAGATCCAGCGTGCCGGGTGCAACGGCGGCGGCTGCCATGCCCAGATGTACACGATGGGCACGGTGCTGCGGCACGGCAACAATGCCCAGAAGGCGAAATACCTGCCCGGAATCGCCAGCGGCAAGTTGCGGCTGCAGGCGTTCGGCGTCACCGAGCCGACCAGCGGCACCGACACCTCCTCGCTGAAGACCGTCGCCAGGCGCGACGGCGACCACTACATCGTCAACGGCCAGAAGATCTGGACCAGCCGCGCCGAACATTCCGACCTGATGATCCTGCTCGCGCGCACCACGCCGAAGGAACAAGCGAAGAAGCGCACCGACGGGCTGTCCGTGTTCATCGTCGACATGCGCGAGGTCAAGGGCAAGGGTCTCGAAATCCGCCCGATCCGCACCATGATGAACCACGCCACGACAGAAGTGTTCTTCACGGACATGCGGGTGCCGGCCGAAAACCTGATCGGCGACGAAGGCAAGGGTTTCCGCTACATCCTCTCCGGCATGAACGCCGAGCGCATTTTGATCGCGGCCGAATGCATCGGCGACGCCAAATGGTTCATCGCGAAAGCAACGGATTACGCGAGAGAGCGCGTGGTGTTCGGCCGCCCGATCGGCCAGAACCAAGGCATTCAGTTTCCAATTGCAAAAGCCTACGCCTCGATGCGCGCGGCCGAACTGATGGTGAAGGAGGCCACCCGCAAATATGAGGCCGGGCTCGATTGCGGTGCGGAAGCCAACATGGCCAAGATGCTGGCGGCGGATGCGTCGTGGGAGGCGGCCAATGCCTGCGTGCAGACCCATGGCGGTTTTGGGTTCGCGGAAGAATACGACGTCGAGCGCAAGTTCCGCGAAACGCGGCTCTATCAGGTGGCGCCGATCTCGACCAATCTGATCCTGTCCTACGTCGCCGAGCACGTGCTCGGCATGCCCCGCTCCTACTGAGTGATATCAGATGCTGCCATTGGAAGGATTGATCGTTGTCTCCGTCGAACAGGCGGTCGCAGCTCCGTTCTGCAGCTCGCGGCTCGCGGATGCCGGCGCGCATGTCGTCAAGGTCGAGCGTCCCGAGGGCGATTTCGCCCGCGGCTATGACGCCGCAGCGAAAGGCCAGAGCAGCTATTTCGTCTGGCTCAACCGCGGCAAGAGTTCCGTCGTGATCGATCTCGCTACCAGGGAAGGCCGCGCGGCGTTGGAGGAGCTGATCGCGAGCGCCGACGTGCTCCTGCAAAACCTCAAGCCCGGCTCGATGGACAAGCTCGGCTTCTCGCTGGAGCGCCTCAAGAAGGATTATCCCGCGCTAATCTGCTGCACCATCTCGGGCTACGGCGATGAGGGCCCCTACGCCGACCGCAAGGCCTATGATCTCCTGATCCAGGCCGAGAGCGGGCTTGCCTCGATCACCGGCGGCCCCGAGGGCCCATCGCGCGTCGGCATCTCCGTCGTCGATATCGCGACCGGCGCCACCGCGCATGCGGCGATCCTCGAAGCCCTGATCGCGCGGGGACGCACCGGCAAGGGCGCCGATATCCGCATCTCGATGTTCGACGTGATGGCCGACTGGATGGCGGTGCCGCTGATCAATTCGGAAGCCGGCAATCCGCCGAAGCGGATGGCGCTGGCCCATCCCTCGATCGCGCCCTACGGCGTGTTCAATTCCAAAGACGGCAAGGGCATTTTGATCTCGATCCAAAGCGAGCGCGAGTGGAAGAAACTCTGCGCGGAAGTCCTGGATCTGCCCGACCTGCCCAATGACCCGCGCTTCGTCAACATGGTCGAGCGCGTGCGCAACCGCCAGCTCACCGACAAGGTGGTCGCCGACAGTTTTGCGACCATGATGCGGGTCGATCTGCTCAAGCGCCTTGCGGACGCCGACATCGCCTTCGCCGAGGTCAACACCATGGCCGATCTTTCCGTGCATCCGCATCTGCGCCGCATCGAGGTCGACACGCCGAACGGGAAGGTGAGCTATGCCGCGCCGGCCGCGATCTTCATCGGCGAGGAACGGCACTATGGCGCCGTGCCAGGGATCGGCGACCACGTTGAACGTCCCAAAGCTCCCCGCATCAGGAGCCGCCAGTCATGACAGAAGCGCTCAACCTCGACCATCTACGCCAATGGATCGGCCGCAGCGCGGAAGCGTCCGACATCGTCACCGCGCAACTGGTAAAAGGCCTGCGCGCAACGCTGTTCCAGGACATCGGCGACCCGAAGCCCGGCGATGGCGCGCCCTGGACCACGCATTGGTGCCTGGCGCAGCCGGTATTCCCGATGTCGCAACTGGGCCCTGACGGCCATCCGACCCGCGGCGGGTTCCTGCCGCCGGTGCCGCTGCCGCGCCGGATGTGGGCCGGCGGCGAAATCGAATTCCTCCAGCCCTTGCGCGTCGGCGATGAAGCGACGCGGACCTCGCGCATTTCAGACGTGACGATGAAGACGGGGTCGACGGGCGTGCTGTGCTTCGTCTCCGTCGAACACACGATCACGACGCGGCGCGGGGTTGCCATCCGCGAACGGCAGGACATCGTCTATCGCGACATGGGGAGCGCTGCCCCCGCTTCACCTCCGAAAGCCCCTCCGCCGCCGCCCGTCGCAAGGCATCGCGAAACCCATGTCAGCGATCCCGTGCTGCTGTTCCGCTATTCGGCACTGACCTTCAACGGCCACCGCATTCATTACGATCGCGACTACGTCACCAAGGTCGAGGGCTATCCCGGCTTGATCTTCCACGGCCCGCTGCAGGCAGCCTTGATCGTCGAATTCGCCGCCAAGCTCCACGGCGACAGCGCGCCGAAGAAGTTCAGCTATCGCGGCGTGCAGCCGCTGTTCGAAGGGGGCGAGTTCTCGATCAACGCCAACGAGACCCACGCCGGCATGGAACTGTGGATCGCGAACGCGGAAGGGCAGCCGACGATGAAGGGTATGGCGACGTGGTGATATAACAGCGGTCATTCCGGGGCGATGCGAAGCATCGAACCCGGAATCTGGAGATTCCGGGTCTGATCCTTCGGTCCATCCCGGAATGACGGGGCCACCTCAGGGAATCAAACAATGTCGTCCCGCAAACCAGCCAACCACGCCGCCGCCTCGCTCACCGTCAAGGACGCCACCTTCAGCCTGCTGCGCGCCTTCGGCATCAAGCGCGTGTTCGGCAACCCCGGCTCCACCGAACTGCCCTTCCTCAGCGACTGGCCCGACGACATCGACTACGTGCTCGGCCTGCAGGAGGCCTCCGTCGTCGGCATGGCCGATGGTTATGCGCAGGCGACCCGCAACGCCGGCTTCGTCAACCTTCATTCCGCGGCCGGCGTCGGCCATGCGCTCGGCAATGTCTTCAATGCCTATCGCAACCAGGCGCCGATGGTGATCATCGCGGGCCAGCAGGCGCGCTCGATCATGCCGCTGCAGCCCTTTCTCTATGCCGAGCGCGCGACGGAATTCCCGCAGCCTTACGTGAAATTCAGCGTCGAGCCGGCACGGCCCGAGGACGTGCCGGCCGCGATCGCGCGTGCCTATTATGTCGCGATGCAGCCGCCCTGCGGGCCGACTTTCGTATCGGTGCCGGTCGACGACTGGTCCCGCCCCACGCAGCCCGTTGTCGCTCGCCAGGTCAGCCGCGAACTCGGGCCCGATCCGCAAGCGATGAAGGCGATGGCCGCCGCGCTCGCAGCCAGCGAGCGCCCGGCCCTCGTCGTCGGCCCCGCCGTCGACCGCGCCGCGGCCGTCGATCTCATGGTGAAGGTGGCGGAGAAGGCAAAGGCTGCCGTTTGGGTCAGCCCGTTCTCGGCGCGCTGCTCGTTCCCAGAACGCCATCCGCAGTTCGCCGGTTTCCTGCACGCCTCGCCGGGACAGCTATCGGACGCGCTGCGCGACCATGACCTCGTGGTCGTGATTGGCGCGCCGGTGTTTACCTTCCATGTCGAGGGCCACGCCGCGATCTTCGACGGCGCCACCACGATCTTCCAGGTCACCGACGATCCCGATGCCGCCGCGGTCACGCCGGCGGGCGCCAGCATCATCGCCACTATGAAACCGGCATTGTCGATGCTGCTCGACCTCTTGCCGGAAACCGCGCGCGCGATGCCGATCGGACGTGTGCTGCCGCCGGCGCCAGCGGCCGCCGACCCGCTTCCGGTCGAATTCCTGCTGTATCAGCTCTCTCAAGCCATGCCCGACAATACCGTGCTGGTGGAGGAAGCCCCCTCTCACCGCCCGGCGATGCAAAAATTCATGCCGATGCGTGGTCAGGACAGTTTTTACACCATGGCGAGCGGCGGCCTCGGCTACAGCCTGCCCGCTGCCGTCGGCATGGCGCTAGGTCGCCCCGGCGTCCGCACCGTCTGCCTGATCGGCGACGGCTCGGCAATGTATTCGATCCAGGCGCTGTGGACCGCGGTCCAGCGCAGGCTGCCCCTCACGGTCGTGGTCATCAACAACGCCGGCTACGGCGCGATGCGCTCGTTCAGCCAGGTCATGCAGGTGCGCAATGTGCCGGGCCTGGAACTGCCCGGCATCGATTTCGTGAAACTCGCCGAAGGCATGGGCTGCCACGCCGTGCGGGTGACGAAATCGTCCGAGCTCGCCGGCGCGCTCCAACAGGGACTCGGGCATGGCGGCACCAGCCTGATCGAAGTGATGGTCGATTCCGCCGTGCCGCTGCTCTACGCGCAGAAGGGGTAAGGCAAAAATCTCTCCACGTCATTGCGAGGAGCGACAGCGACGAAGCAATCCATGCCTCCGCTTGCCGTACGATGGATTGCTTCGCCTGGCTCGCAATGACGTGGAGAGGCATGCGGCTGTATCAATACGCAGCAAAGCCAAGCCCGGGCATCACCCACGAACCGCGGCGATTTCCCCCGCGAGCCGGCCATAATCGGCCCAGACCAGATTTAGAGACAGCGGCGGCTCCTGCCCCGTCTGTAGCATCTGCGCGCAGCGCGCCTTGGCGCCCTCCATCTCCCACCATCGCTGTGCCGATACGACAATCCTGCGGAAGTGGTTGAGCGTTCCCGAAAATTGTCGGCGGTCGGCACCGGCAAGACCGGCGCAATGGTTGAGCCAGTTGAATCCCGCGGTAACGGCGGTCGCGAGGTCGTTCATGGTGTCGCCGGTGAATTCGATCACCGTTTCCGCGTGCGGCCGGCAGCGAAGATAGGCTTCCAGTATCGCCGCTTGTGAATCCGGCTCGGCGAGCAGCCTGAATTCGCCCCTCGGCACCATCAAGAGATAGCGGACGGCTTCGAGCCGCGTGTGATCGCAGACCGTCTGCTTGTCGGCGCCGGCATCCGACGATTTCCGCTTGCAGGCCGGATAGACCCATTTGCCGTTGTCGGCATCGTCGAGATATTGCCTGCCTCGCTTCTCGATGTCAGCGATCAGCGCGTGAGGGGCATCCCGCGTCGCCGGACCCGTTTTGAATGGCCAAGCAAACTTCATGAAACCTCGTTTCGGGGACCGCCCCTCATCCTGAGGAGGCGCGAAGCGCTGTCTCGAAGGATGAAGCCCGCGCGCTGGCCTCATGGTTCGAGACGCGCTACGCGCTCCTCACCATGAGGGTCAAACTACTTCCCGTAACTCTCCCGCATCTTCGCCTGGATCTTTGCCATGCCCGCGATCCAGCGGTCGTAATTCTCGGTCTTCTTGCGCATGTAGCCGAGCACCTGCGGATGCGGCAGGATCACGAAGGTTTCCGCTTCCAATCCCCTGAGCACGTCCTGCGCCACCTGCTCGGGCGAGAGATCGCCGTCGCCGGATTGCGGACCCTTCGGAATTGAGCGCAGCATGTTGGTGTCGACGCCCTGCGGGCAGAGGATCGAAACCTTGATGTTGTCGGCCCTGTGCGAGATCGCGAGATTCTCGGCAAAGCCGACCGCGGCATGCTTGGTGGTCGAATAGGCCGGACTGCCGACCTGCGACAGCAATCCGGCCGCCGAAATCGTGTTGAGGAAATAGCCGCCGCCGCGCGCCTTCATCCGCGGGATCAAATGGCGCGCCGCATAGACGTGCGCCATCACATGGATCGCCCAGCTTCGCTGCCACGGCTCGTCCGAACTGCCGCCGGCGTTGACCGACATCGGATCGAAGCCGCCGCCGATGCCGGCGTTGGAGCAAAACAGCGCGATCGGCCCGAACTGACGCTCGGTCTCCTCAATCACATGTATGATGTTCTTTTCCTGCCCGACGTCGCACTTGAAGGCGGCGCCGTTGATCGAGGTGGCAAGCTTCTCTGCCGCGGCATGATCGAGATCGACGACCACCACCTTGGCGGCGCGTTCGCGGTGAAAGGCCTCGCACATCGCCTTCCCGATCCCATTGGCGCCACCGGTGACAACCACGACTTTGTCTGTCACCTGCATGGTGGCGCTCTCCCCCTCAACTATGCTTACGTCAGGATCATCATATCGAGAATAGCCGTATAATGGCAGGCGGCGCCGAGCAAGACGAAGCCGTGCCAGATCGCGTTCTGGAAGCGCAGCCGCTGCCAGGCATGGAAGATCACCCCAAGGCTATAGAGCACGCCGCCCGCCAGCAAAAAGCCCAGCGCCAGCGGCGGCACCGCCTTCACCACGGCGTCGTAAAGCGTAACGCCACTCCAGCCCAACGCGAGATAGAGGCCGACCGCCAAACGATCGTATCGTCCCGGCCGCGCCAGCTTCAGCACCACGCCGGCAATCGCGACGCACCACACCCCCGTCAGCAGCGCGATCGCGAGATAGCTGTCCCTCAGCTCCACGATGAACGGAGTATAGGTGGCGGCGATCAAGAGATAGATCGCCGAATGATCGAAGCGGCGCAGCACCCATTTGGCGCGCGACACCGGCCAGAGGTTATAGACCGCCGACAATGTCAGCATCGCGAGCAAGCCTGTGACGTAGACCGATGCCACGGTAATTTCGAACGCACCGGCATAGACAGCCGTCAGCACGATCAGGGCGGTGGCGGCGACGAGCCCGAAACAGACGCCGACGATATGCACGATGCCATCGGCAATCAGCTCGGCGCGATCGTAATTCCAGTGCATGGCGTCAGCCGCCGCATGGATGGATGTCGAGGCGAATTGCTTCAGTCTGAAGATGGTCATGCAAGCCCGCAGAAAGTGGTGAGGGAGCGATTAGGACATGAGTGTTCCGACGTCAACGAACCGTTCACGCTGCCGGCCTGAAGGCCGTTGTCATGCGCTTTCGCCAATGATGCCGGTATCCCATCGCCGTGGCATTTTCGTGCTGCCGGTAACCGCCGGATATCCCGAGGGGATCCCCTCGTCAGGCGATCACAAGCGCTTGATTTCGGTCCGCCAATCGCCACTTCTCCGGTAATTTCACACCAACGCCTCTCGCGAGCTTTCCGCCCGGCATGCCTCCCAGTTTTTCAGATATCGTCGAGGAAGCGCGCCTGTCGGCGCGGGCGCTCCTGGACTACGGCGACAGCTTTTTCAATCCGACCGTGCGGCTCGGCGTCACCGGCCTGTCGCGCGCCGGCAAGACTGTATTCATCACCGCGCTGATCCACGGCCTGACCCGCGGCGGCAGGTTTCCGGTGTTCGAGCCGTATGCCACGGGGCGGGTCGCGGGCGCCCGGCTCGCGCCGCAGCCGGACGATGCCGTGCCGCGCTTCGATTATGAAAACCACGTTCGTACCCTGATCGAGGAACGGCGCTGGCCGAACTCGACCGTCGACATCTCTGAACTGCGCCTCGTCATCGATTACCAGCGGCAGAACGGCGCGGACCGTACGCTCACCATCGATATCGTCGATTACCCCGGCGAATGGCTGCTCGACCTGCCGCTGCTCAACAGGAGTTTTGAGCAATGGTCGGCCGAGAGCCTTGCGCTTTCGCGCGAGGGCCCGCGCGCAAAACTCGCCGCGCCCTGGCACGAGCATCTGAAGACGCTTCGGCCCGAGGGCCGCGAGAATGAACAGGCGACGCTCGCCGCGGCAAAACTGTTTACCGATTACTTACGCGCCTGCCGGGACGAACGTTTTGCGATGAGCCTGCTGCCGCCCGGGCGTTTCCTGATGCCGGGCAACCTCGCAGGATCGCCGGCGCTGACCTTCGCCCCGCTCGACGTGCCCATTGATGGCGCCGCGCCCGACGGTTCGCTGTGGGCGATGATGCAGCGGCGCTATGAGGCCTACAAGGACGTCGTGGTGCGGCCGTTCTTCCGCGATCATTTCGCGCGGCTCGACCGGCAGATCGTGCTGGTCGATGCGCTGGCGGCTTTCAATGCCGGCCCCGAGGCGCTGCACGACCTGGAAGCCGCGCTGGCCGGCATTCTCGATTGTTTCCGTGTCGGTCGCAGCACGATACTCAGCAGCCTGTTTCGTCCGCGGATCGATCGGATTCTGTTTGCTGCCACCAAAGCCGACCATCTGCACCATTCCAGCCACGACCGGCTGGAAGCCGTACTGCGGCGGGCTGCCGCCAAGGCGGCCGACCGCGCCGAATATGCCGGCGCCGCCATCGACGTGGTTGCGCTTGCCGCGGTACGCGCCACGCGCGAGGCGATGGTCGCGCGCGGCCGGGAGAAGCTGCCGTCGATCCTCGGCACGCCTGCGCCCGGAGAGACCGCCAATGGCGAAGCCTTCGATGGCGAGACGGAAGTTGCCACCTTTCCGGGCGACCTGCCCGCCGATCCCGAAGATCTGTTCAAGGGCGGCTTCCGCGGCCTTTCCAGCACAGCTTCCGAACAGGCCGATTTCCGCTTCCTCCGCTTCCGGCCGCCGCTCCTGGAGCACGCCGGCAAGGACGAGCCCGTGCTGCCTCACATCCGCCTCGACCGCGCCCTTCAGTTCCTGATCGGAGATCGACTGCAATGAGCGAGAAAACGCCGCATCGGCGGCCAGCGACGTTCAAGCTCGGCGATCCCGGCGTCGTCGTGATGGACCCGGACGAGACCGGCCGCCCTGCCCGCGGCACGGTGCAGATCACGCCGGAGGCGGATCCCGCAGCTCTGCCCGTTCCGCTCGATGCGCCGCTGATACCGGTGCGCCGCGGTTTTCGCTGGGGCGCGCTGTTCTGGTCGGCCGTCGGCGGGCTGGTGCTGCTCGGTCTCGGGCTCGGCGTCGTCAATCTGATCGAGGACCTGTTCGCGCGCAGCCAGACCTTGGGCTACGTCGCGCTGGCATTTGCGGTGGCGGCCGGTCTGGCGCTGACCGTCGTCATCGCGCGCGAAGCGTTCGGGCTGGCGCGGCTGGCGGCGATCGAAAAGCTGCACCAGCGCGCCACCGAAGTGTTGCGCAGCGACGATCGCGCCGAGAGCCGCGCCGTCGTCAACGACCTGCTCAAGCTCGCGCATCAAAACCCGCAACTGGCGCGCGCCCGCGCCACGCTGAAAGGCCATGCGGATGACATCATAGACGGCGCCGACATGATCAAGCTCGCCGAACGCGAATTGATGGCGCCGCTCGATGAAGAGGCACGCCGGTTGG
Organism: Bradyrhizobium australiense; assembly: GCF_013114825.1. Taxonomy (GTDB): domain Bacteria; phylum Pseudomonadota; class Alphaproteobacteria; order Rhizobiales; family Xanthobacteraceae; genus Bradyrhizobium; species Bradyrhizobium australiense. The sequence goes on from NZ_JAAVLX010000016.1 coordinate 108,902, forward strand.
TTTCAACGGCAGCGCAGCGCGTTTCTGTCGTCACCGCGGTAAGCCCACGCGCGCTGATCGACGTGCTGTTCGTGTTTGTCGCCGCGATGCGCTTGATCCGGCAATTGGCACGGCTCTATGGCGGCCGTCCCGGCACGCTCGGCATGCTCAGCCTCTTGCGCCACGTCATCGGCCATCTCGCCATCACCGGCGGCATGGCAATAGGCGATAGCCTGGTGCAGCAGATGCTCGGTCATGGCATCGCGGCAAAACTCTCGCAGCGACTCGGCGAGGGCGTGCTCAACGGCCTGCTCACGGCAAGGCTAGGGCTAGCCGCGATCGACGTGACTCGGCCGCTGCCCTTCAGGGCGCTGCCGCGCCCGGCGCTCGGCGATCTTGCGAAAGACTTGCTCCGCAAGGGCGACGGGGAAGAGTGACTTCGTGCTAGTTGGTCTGTCGGCTGGCGCTCGGTTGTATATTTTGATATTTGACTCCTCGAGCTGAAACTATTCGCCTGGACGCGTTCGGTTTCAGGAACCTGATGGTGGCGCGCATGCTAATACGCGCGGCAATGCAATCTACAACTCCTTCAGTATCGTCCGCGCGAAGTGGTTCGCAGCAGGGCAAGTTTTGTTATTCAAAAGCCAAGCGTTTGGATCTCACTGCAATCTGAGTTCTCGAACGACCATGTTGAGAACACCGCGCTGCTTTCAAAGCGGCTACGGATATCGGATCAAACAACACTGCGGTGCCGCTTGCGGTATGTGAACCAGTTTACATCCGCTCAAGACGTTTTCTGCCGGTATGTCGCTATTGCCCATAGCGATAGTGGGAGGGTTTCGGCGCAACTCCGCTTCTGCGGCTCAACGGACGTGGCACCAGCTTTGGCCGACATCGGCTTTTGACCCAAGGCGGACCTCGCTCCGTTGCAGTTCGGTCTCCCCCTGCAATTGAAATCGAGCCTAGCTGGGCGTTTCGGAGCGTAGGCAGTCCGAACTCAAGCGGGTATCAGATTAATGACTCGCATGATTGCGGCACTATTGCCTATGTTCTCAGTGTCCTCTGGTTCACCTTTGACACAGGTCCATACGTCGTTTTTCTTGACCGTGAACGGGTGGCCATCGCGATGATCGAGCCGCATTTCGCCGTCGACGCACTGGCAAACCATATCGTTTCGCATGGCGTCATCTTTGTGCGTTACTTTCGGCTGGAAGACTATGTCAACGACCTTAATTCGCTTATAGGCTGGCAGTACGGAGTCACGCCCATGCATCGCTTCGCGCTCGCTTACCTCCACTAGCCTGACGCCTGGGGCGAGCTCCTTGCCCTCATCGGGCCGGTAAGGCTGAGCCGCGCTTGGATTGACTGCAACAAGAGCCGTGCTCGCTGTCGCGACACCGAGCATCAGAGCAGATCGCCGGTCGATTTCACCCATCGTTTCCTCCCGACTTGGTTCACTGACCGTCCACAAGAGGCGGGCGATGTCGAGCATTCGATGCCCGATCGGGGGCACTGTCAAAACCGATTTGAACAGAACCTTGGTCCTGCTTTCAAAGACACGTGAGGATGGCGGAGGACAGCCAGCTAAGGGAAATTGGTCTGGTAGTCAGCGAAGATGCCAGCGACGGGTGAAGAACATTGTTTCTTTGCTTCACGCGCTCCCTACGTGAATGTCTGCACGTCCATAGCGGACATTTTCCGAGGGCGCGGCGGATGTCGGCGCCTTGGCCCGTAGCGGACCTCAGGTGCCGCTCACGCGGTGTCGGCTAGTGATCCCAAGGCGGACCTCCTCTTGCGCTTCTCGTGAGCGTCCGTTCTGACGCCATTGCGTTGGTCAGCGAATGTCCGCTTCAGCGCGGCTTGTGGGTGTCAAGCGGACGGCCGAACGATTTACGAGTACCCCCGTGACGAGGGCCGCGTGCGGGGCGAGTACGTCGCGAATATGTATGGTCTGCAAAGTCTATCATCAATTCAATGGCGCAAGGAAGGCGGAGCGATCAAGCATGGGACGGTTGATCGCATCTAGGAGGAACGGCCTAGAAGAATGGGCGTTCTTATCTGTAGGGTCCGCTTTGCGCGGCTTCTGAGAAACTCGAATGGAGGAGGTATGCACAATGAGGTACATTGCGAGTGTGGTCGCGCTGGTGCTGATGATGTCTGCTCCCGCAGCATTTGCGCAGACGAAGAAACCCGACGTTTCTGCTGCTCCGAGCGCCCAAAGTTCGGGTGCTGGTATAGCGGGTCAAGAAGGCAACAAGAGCGGTCCTGCCGTCAAGCCGGGGCTAGGGACTATCGGCTCCACCGCGCCAAACCAGCAGAATCCGACCGTTCAGCAGCAGGATCCTTCGAACATCAAAGGCATGCCAGGAAGCAAGAGCGGCCCGCCTGCTAAGCAGCCGTCCAAGGAGTGATGCGCGAGCGTGCGGCCGGGCAAATGACCCGGCCGTGTCCTACGGCAAGAGGCTCGGAAACTGAACATAGTCGTGATCCTTGTTAAGCGCGGACAGGCTTGTTCTGCAGGTTGGGCACCATTGCCGTCCCGGTCAGCGAGCCGCCAAACATTTGCACATTGCGCAGCTCGAAGTCGATTCGGCCCAGAGGCCGGGTCTGCCGGATCTCGATGGCGGCTGCCCCTTGCGCTGCTCGGGCTAATCGGCCGAGAACGGTAACGGCTCGCCCGTACCCAGGCGGGTCCGGTAAACTGAGGTGGAGCTGGGCACGCGGGACCACGACCGCGCGGTAAGGTCGAAGGTCATCTGGCCCAAGCCAAGTCTGCGGGTCGCCTGTTGGCCCAAAGCGCACTTGCCGTGTTGAGCTGACGATGTCGGCTCTTGAGTGCAAAACTGACATTCCGTCCTAGCGCCAACAACTACCGAATTTGACCGGCATTCATTTTTGCCGAACTATGCGGCCCCAAAAGGCGTGGCCACGAAATTGCGACAGCACTTGCGATCGGTATGCCCGATGCGCGCGGAGCCCTTCAAGACAGGGAGGAGAATATGAACCGGCGCGGTGTGTTCAGCACGTCTGTACTGATGGCCTTGGGAGTTGCCCTGCTGCCGAGCAACGTCCTTGGTCAACAGAAGTCGATCAAGGAGCAACTTGTGGGGACTTGGACGTTCGTCTCCTCTACAACCAAACTTCCGGATGGCAGTCCGGCGTGGGGCACCAATTCAAAAGGGCTGCTGATTTTCACTGAGAACGGTTACTTCTCGTCGCAAATTGTGCGCTCCGATCTTCCGAAGTTTGCGTCGAATAACCGTACACAGGGTACGCCAGAGGAAAACAAAGCCGTGGTGCAGGGAAGCATTGCCACCTTCGGCACATACACGGTCGATGAAACAAAAAAGACCTACACGCTGAAATTTGAGGGCAGTTCGTTCCCAAATCGGGCAGAAACCGAACAGACGCGAGCATTCACAATTGCTGCGGACGAATTGAAGATCGCCAACCCATTGACATCGGTTGGCGGCTCTTCTGAGCTCGTCTACAAGCGGGCCAAGTAGGTCCGAAAACGTGGTCCGAGCCGGGGAGCGCGAATTCATCGCGTGTCTCGGCCGCGTGGCGGTCGCTTGGCCGGGCCCGCGCTCAGCAGACGCCTGAGGCGTTCGTACCGACCAAGACGGTCGAGCAACAGAGCTGTTTGATGCTTCACCGGGCGCGCCATCTCTTCATTCGCCAGCAGACGGCCGTCATCAATTCAATCCGCGCCTATCTGGCCGAGTTCGGGATTGTCGCCCTGTCGGGCGCCGGGGTGTCGAGCAACTGCTGGAAGTCGTCGCCGATACAGCCGATGACCGACTGCCCCAGGTCGCCCGCGCGTGTCTTGCTGGTCTCGGCAGTCAATTGCGTGCACTGAAGGCCAGATCCTGGAGTTCGACCGACGCATCATCGCCTGGCATCGATCAAGCGCGACGAGCAAACGACTGGACGCGATGCCCGGTGTCGGGCCGGCGCTGGCAACAGCGCTGGTCGCCAGCATTGCGGATCCTAAGGCTTTCCGATCTGGATGAGACTTCTCGGCCTGGGTTGGACTTGTGCCCAAGCAGAACTCGAGCGGTGGCAAGGACAGGCTTGGCAGCATCAGCAAGCAAGGCGACCGCTATTTGCGCAGCCTGTTCACGGCTGGCGCGCTCGCCGTAATCCGCTACGCCAAGATCCATGGCACCGGGCATCGGCCCTGGCTTACGGGACTGCTGGCGCGGCGACCGACCAAGGTTGCCGCCATCGCGCTCGCCAACAAGCTCGCCAGATTGCTTGGGCGATGATGGCCAGGGACGAGCGCTACTGGGAACCGGCAGCGCTGGCGGCCTAAACGAGATCGTGACGGATATCTTCGGCGCGTTGTAACGGTTGGGAGGGCGAACAGCACGTAATGCAGCGCCGGTCGATCCGGCGATCAGGACAACCCACATGGGCCATGGCATCTTCGAATGCGTGCTTTTGATCGGGACCTGATCCGCGGAGGGCATTATGGCCAGCGGTTATGTGAACCGCGCAAACAGGCCGAACACATGGCCGCTCCGACCAACGGCGCAAAGTGAAGATTCTCCTTGCCAACCAGGAGCCGTCCACACATGGCCCATCGCTTCACTTGGTGCGATGCAGCGGCATGTCCGGAATTAAGGGTGGACGGAAGCGACCGGCAGAAGTCTAAAACGACGCGATTGACCCGAAGCGGACCTCCGCTCGCCAAGGGCTTTGGCAGACCTAGCTTCGCTAGCGCACAGCCGCCCGCGTCGTCACCGACTCCATAAACGATCGCATCGGCTCGGACAGGGACGTGTCCGTCGTGTTCAGCCCGTAGATTTCGGACATATGGCTTTGGCCACTGAGCGACACGAAAGTCGGGCACTTGCTTTCGCGGCAGAGCCTGGCTTTCAACGCCTCGGCCTGGTTGACGTAATAGGGAAGATCCAGTTCGCCGTGAGCGATCAGCAGCGGGACGTCCGTTTTTGTCAGTCCGGCAATTGACGAACGATCCACCCATAGCGCGGTGTCCGAACCGAAATAGGATCGCTGGCCGGGAACGTCGATCTCCGGTTTGAGGTCATAGGTGCCCGAAACGAGAATGGCTCCCGCAGCGCGAACCGGACTTTTGCCGCCGATCTCGGGATGGGCTAGATAGGACGACACGTGCGTGGCGCCCGCCGAATGTCCCATTAGGACGATCCGAGCGGGATCTCCTCCAAATCGCGCAATGTTGGCGTGCGTCCAAGCGACAGCCGCCGCGATGTCTTCGACGGCAGCCGGCCACGGACTGGCCGGCGCCAGGCGGTACGTCATATTCACGCCCACCATCTTGTGCTCGAAGGCCCAGAGCATGACGTTGTCATAAAACGGGCTGCCGGCGGCGCGCTTGTCGCCTCTCTCATAGGCGCCGCCATGAACGAACAGAAGGACCGGCAGTCCCGAGGCCGCATCGTTCGGCCGGAACACGTCAAGGCGACGACGCTCGTCGCTGCCGTACTTTTCGTCGCGCGTGACGGCTACGCCGGCATAGGGCTCCTTCCGCTGCAGCGGCGCCAATAGTTTGGCGGTCTCGGGCGCATTGATGACAGGCCCGATCTTCTGGACTGCGTCCCTGATTTCCTGCGGCAATTCGCCCGCAAGGGAATGAGACGACACGAGAGCAACGATACCGGCCAGAAGAATGCGCATTGCTTTTCCTCACTTCGCTTGATGGCAGGTGCAAGCATAACTCCCCCGCGGTGGCGGATTGATGCTTTCACCTCACTTCAATCGTGCGTATTACTCATGGATGCGTTCGATCCTGACGATTGCGGGATCTTTTTTGCGGAATTTGCCATGGACAAGATTCGGCGGTTGGAGATGGTCATTCGCGCGGCAGACCTCGGCGGCTTCGCGGCGGCGGCCAAGCACATGAATATCACGCCATCGGCAGTGAGTCGCGGCATCGCCGAGCTGGAGCGGACGTTGCGGATTTCGATCTTCAAGCGAAGCACCCGGCATATCCAGCTCACAGAAGAAGGCCGCGAACTCTACCACAGAGCCCTGGACGTCCTGGAGCGGCTGGCGGCAATCGAAGTGACGGCCAACGCCGTCGACAAGCAGGTCAGGGGCACGATTCATGTCGGAATCATGCCGCCGCTCAGCCGCCACGTCGTCATGCCGCAATTGGCCGGATTTCTGGATACGTATCCAAATTTGCGGATAGAGTTTCACGTAACGCAAGACACCCGGGCAATCCAGTCCGAAAATATTGACGTGCTGCTGCACGTCGGCGAGCCGCCGCCCTCGCGATTGATCGCCCGCAAGCTGGGACAGGGCCGGCCCGCGGCCTATGCGTCTCCCGCCTACATCGCACGACATGGCGAGTTAGAGGACCCTGACGAGTTGCGTGCGCATCGGTGCCTAGCGTTCAAGCCAGACTGGCTGGCGCAGCCCTATGTGAGGTGGACCTTTACCAAGGGCACCAGGACCAAGACGATCAAGATCAATCCGGCAATCGTCTCGTCTGACCGGGAGGCCTTGATTGTTGGCGCAACATCATCGGCAGGCATCATCTTCATGGCCTGCTTCGATCCTGCCTTGATTGCGTCGAAGGAACTCGTCCGGTTGTTTCCTGACTGGACCTGCAAGCCGAGCTTCAACATCTACGCGCTCTATCGCGACAAATCGGCGAAGGCCCCGCGTATTGCCTCGTTCCTCTCCTTCGTGCAGCGTTCTTTCAGGGATTTTGACCGGGATGAGCACACCATCCTTCATGCTGGGAGCTTCAACCCGCAACCGAATGGTCGAGGCGTATCTCACGATGGCACTGCTCGGAAAGAGTCCTGAGGACGGCGCTGCGAAAGCAAATTAATGTTTAGGTGCCTTGCAATGTCCGGTTTTGATGCTGTGGACGGCTCCTCCACGGGCACGAGAGTGCCAAGGAGTGGGCGCCGTTTGAGGCTCCCACGATTCGGAGGAGTAGCCTATGCAGTCAATTTCGACGATTGGTCTGGATATCGCGAAGTCGGTCTTTCAAGTGCATGGCGTCGATGCAGCCGGTCAGGTGGTGATCCGCCGCCAGCTCAAGCGCCGTTTGGTGCTGTCCTTCTTTGAGAAGTTGCCGCCGTGCCTGGTGGGGATCGAGGCTTGCGCGTCATCCCATTATTGGTCCCGCGAACTGCAGGCGTTTGGACA
>NZ_JAAVLX010000017.1 GCF_013114825.1 Bradyrhizobium australiense
TATGCAGTCAATTTCGACGATTGGTCTGGATATCGCGAAGTCGGTCTTTCAAGTGCATGGCGTCGATGCAGCCGGTCAGGTGGTGATCCGCCGCCAGCTCAAGCGCCGTTTGGTGCTGTCCTTCTTTGAGAAGTTGCCGCCGTGCCTGGTGGGGATCGAGGCTTGCGCGTCATCCCATTATTGGTCCCGCGAACTGCAGGCGTTTGGACATAGGGTGCGGTTGATGCCTCCGGCCTATGTGAAGCCCTACGTCAAACGGCAGAAGAACGACAGCACGGACGCGGAGGCGATTTGCGAGCGGTCACGAGACCAAACATGCGGTTCGTGCCGACCAAGACGGTCGAGCAACAGAGCTGTCTGATGCTTCATCGAGCGCGCCATCTCTTCATCCGCCAGCAGACGGCTGTCATCAACTCAATCCGCGCCTATCTGGCCGAGTTCGGGATTGTCGCCCCGGTCGGGCGCCGGGGTGTCGAGCAACTGCTGGAAGTCGTCGCCGATACAGCCGACCGCCGGCTCCCGGAGGTGGCCCGCGCGTGTCTTGCGGCTCTCGGCAGCCAATTGCGGGCACTGAAGGCCCAAATCCTGGAGTTCGACCGACGCATCATCGCTTGGCATCGATCGAGCGTGACGAGCAAGCGGCTAGACGCGATCCCTGGCGTCGGGCCGGCGCTGGCAACAGTGCTGGTCGCGAGCGTTGCCGATGCCAAGGTCTTCCGATCGGGTCGGGATTTCTCGGCCTGGGTTGGGCTCGTGCCGAAGCAGCACTCGAGCGGAGGCAAGGACAAGCTTGGCAGTATCAGCAAGCAGGGCGATCGCTATTTGCGCAGCCTGTTCACGGCAGGCGCACTCGCCGTGATCCGCTATGCCAAGATCCATGGCACCGGGCATCGGCCCTGGCTTACGGGACTGCTGGCGCGGCGACCCACCAAGGTCGCCGCCATCGCGCTCGCCAACAAGCTCGCCAGGATGGCCTGGGCGATGATGGCCAGGAACGAACGCTACAAGGAACCCGCCGCTCTCACGGCGTAAACGAGATCACAGCCGGACACACCGGTGTGACGTAACGGTTCGAAGGGCGAACAGCACTTAATGCAGCGCCGGTCGATCCGGCGATCAGGACAACCCACATGGGCCATGGCATCTTCGAATGCGTGCTTTTGATCGGGACCTGATCCGCGGAGGGCATTATGGCCAGCGGTTATGTGAACCGCGCAAACAGGCCGAACACATGGCCGCTCCGACCAACGGCGCAAAGTGAAAATTCTCCTTGCCAACCAGGAGCCGTCCACACATGGCCCTTAACCGAACAGCGCTCAAGTCATTGTCACGTCGACTGTTAAGGGTAAACCGGACGACGGGCCGCGCTTGCCTCGACCGCCGCTTGTGACCCTTTGCAGAAGTGGGGAACGCGGGAGCGCTATCGCGAGCATCGGCAGTAACATGAACGTTATCAACATTTCCGCTAAAAAGTCGGAACTCGATCTGGCACGGTGACGTAGGCACGCGTGCAACATTGATGTTCTTTGCACAACGGAGAAAGCCCATGAAACATGCACGAAAGACTGCCCTTGCAGCTTCTGCCTTTACGTGTGCGGCATTGTTGTCCCTCGGTTGGTCTGAGCAAGGCGGCATCTCGCTGTCAATCGAGAGCGCCCAGGCGCGGGTAGGTCGCCCGCTGACCCCGGTGAGCGCTGCCGGTGTTGCGCGCCGGCACAACCGGCGGGCTGTTTACGGCGCCGGTGTCAGCGCAGGCGCCGCAGCGGTCGGCACGGCTGCCGCGATCGGCACGGCTGGCGCGGTCGCGGCCACCTCACCTAACTGGGGATGGGGAGGCAACCCCTACCAAACAGGCACAGGTTACTACGCAGGTGGTCCTTACTACGGTGGGAATGTTCGGGGCGCCAGGGCGACCTACTACGGTGGTCCATCCGCGGCGTGGGGCGGTGTGAGCAGCAGCGACCGCGCCCAATATATCAAAAATCTCCATGACTCAGGGTATAACCCAAAGGACAACTTCAACGCGAACGGGACCATCAAGACGCAATAGCGTGAGGTCTCGTTGTCCAATTAGTAGCACCCCTCACTACGCAGTAAGGGCCTGCTACGCGGGCGGCCCCTGGTACGGCTAAAGCGGGTGGGATGACTCCCAGGCGCGCAACACCATCCGGTGCGAGCCCGGTACCATGACCGAGCTTGACGAGGGACAGATGTACGCCTGCCAGTGAGCATACGAGAAACGAGGCGGCTCCAAAGCCGCCTCGGAGCCGCCGTCAACACATAAGATTTTGGCCCAAAGCTGTATTGGTATGTAACGCCGCGAACGTCCGCTTTCGAGGGCAGAACTGACGTAGAGCCGGGCGAGTCATGACTCTGCTTCTGACCCGGAACGGATTTCGCCGCTCGCGGTGGTGGGCACGCTTGCGCTTTGCGCACCCCGCGGTTCTGCGAACTGATTTACTTCGCGCGCACAAGCGCATTTTCAATATGCGGCAAATCAACACGACGGGCAAATCACTTCTGATTTTCCGAAATCGTGTCAAGCCCAGGAATCAAAAAGAATCAAAAAATATTCCGCTTAACATGATGGCCAAATCAGCCGCATAACTCCGCCCGTCTCACGGCAGATGAGGGCGCTTCGCGATCGTCACGAACGTGCGGTGAGATGCGATGGACGCTGATGACGCGAAAGACGTACGCGCCGAAAGCGTACGGTGAAGTCGTGTGGTTCTGGCGCCGCGGTGCTGGCGTTAAGTCCGAGAGAAGCGAAGCTTCTCGGAGGCGACGGTGGCAAGAAAGCCGTTCACCGGGAAGAGCACGAAGTAAGCCGTAAAGCCATTGCGCAGGGAAGGCCGGATGCCTCCGCCGAACCTGTATGCTCGTGTGAGTTTTCTTTATGCGCAATTGCACACGAGACCGCGGGTGCGGCGTGCACCCGGTCTTCCCTGCGCCCTCTGAACAAGAGGGCGGGAAGTTGAGAGCAAACCTCGGGCGCAATGCGTCGCGAGATCACGAATGTGCGTCTCGTAGGATGGGTAGAGCGGGAAGTGAAACCCATCAATCACACAATGCCTAAAGTTGATGGGTATCGCTTTCGCTGCACCCATCCTACGAGGTCACGTCACCGAGAACGCAGAGGCTACGAAGCGACCGCGTCGCGCCCCAAATCCCCTGCCAGCACGCGCCAGCGGAACAGCGGCGAATCCGGCGGCGGCGAAAGTTCGGGCGTCCAGCCGGTGAGTTTTTCCAGCGCATAGGTATCCATCACCACCCCGCGCCAGACGCGCTCGACCCGCTCCAGCGGCTGCCGCTTCGCGGTCGTGAGATCCCACAGCGGCAGGCGATGGTCCGGCTCGCGGGCGACGTAGAGGCCGGGATGATCCTTGATCAGGTTCATGCCGGGATCGCGAAAGCCCTGAAACCTGCCGCGCTCGTTGATCTGAATCACCGGCACCTGCCCGTTGAAATGCCAGCGCAGCATTGCATAGGTGCGATAGTCCGACGCCGCGATCCAGGTCGCACCGGTCTTCTGCAACTGCTCCCGCGCGCGCGCCGCGACCCGCTCATAGCCGGCCTCGCCGCCGATGGGATCGGTCCGGCCGATGAAATTCCAGGGCGCCGCGACGTAGTAGAAGAACACGGCAACCACAAAGGCGATGCCGGAGATAACGGCCACCCTCGCCCACCGAAACGTCGATTGAACCATCCATTCCGGAAACCCCTGGCGCGGCAGCATGACGAGGTTGATGGCGGTTGCGGCAAAGCCGGCGGGCCACAGGAACATCGGCCAGGTGTCGCCGACGCGCAGCGTCAGCGATTTCCAGAGGAAATAGAGGAACGGCACCAGCACGGCGGTCGACAGCAGGATCGCGACCGGCTCGCGGGCACGATAGCCGCGCCAGGCCGTCAGCGCCACACCGGACAGCACCACCGGCAGCAGCACGAAGCCGACGAGCCCAAACTGCAGGCCGATAAATTCGCCGACGGTGCGAAACGACAATTGATGGGTGGCGACCGCGCGCACGAACTGGAACCGGAACGAGGCCCAGTCGTGCTCCGCGTTCCAGACCAAGACCGGCGAAAACACGATCGCCGCAATCACCGCCGCCAGCCACGGATATGGGCTGAGCAGCCAGCGATGGCGCCAGTCCGGCACCAGCACAAATGCGATCACCGCCGGCAACAGCATGATCGCGGTAAATTTCGACAGCAGCGCGAGACCCGCGAACAGCCCTGCGGCAAGCCACCAGCGCGGGTTGCCGCTCTCGTTGAGGCGCACCAACGCCCACAGCATCGCGACCGCGCTGGGGATCATCACCGTATCGGGCGCGACCTTCGCCATCAACAGCCCGTAATACAGCGCAGCTTCCGGCAACAGCATGGCGAAAATGACGGCGCGAGCATCATGCGTCACGCGCCGGACGATGTCGGCGAGCAGGAGCTGTGTGACCAGCATCGCGACGATGCCGCCGAACCGCACGCCGAGAGTGGTGTCGCCGAAGATCGCGGTGCCGAACCGGATCGACCAGGCGACGCCGGGCGGATGATCGAGAAAAGCGAGCGCGCTCTCCTTCGACCAGGTCCAGTAATAGGCCTCGTCGGTGCGCAGATCGAGCACGCCCGCATAGACCAGCCGCATCGCCGTCAACGCGGCGATCAGCAGCGCCACGACGAGCCAGGGCGGCGTGGCGGAACGATCAGGTTTGGCTTGGCAGTTATTGGCCGGGGCTATGGTCACGGCGCTTTCTCTCTGACTGCCCCGGGGGTGTCAACGTGCCGCCGAAAAAATGCTCCCTCCGTCGTCCCTGCCTAGTGCGCATTGCGCACGGGCGTAGGGACTCATGACCAGCGATCGCGGTAAGGAGAACAACATGAGCCACGGCATCATGGATAGGCCGCAGAGCATGGGTCCCTGCTTTCGGAGGGACGACGGGAGATGGTATTCACCGCATGAAGTAATCGCTACCATCGCCCGATATTGACCCTATGGATCGCATGGCCGCCCTCTCCCGAGAACAACTGACGACCTTCCTCCGCGGCATCAGCCTCCGGCAGGTCCGCCTTGCCACCGGCGTGATCCTGTTCGCCTATCTGGTCAGCCATTTCCTCAACCACGCGCTCGGCAACATCTCGCTGGAGGCGTTGGCGACCGGCGTCTATGTCCACACCTCGTTCTGGCAGTTCCTGCCCGTCACGATCCTGTTCTACGCCGCCTGTCTGGTGCACACCGCGCTCGGCATCTGGGCGCTCTATGAACGCCGGCAATTCCGCTGGAAGGCGATCGAGCCGCTGCAGCTTGCGCTCGGCCTCAGCGTGCCGATGTTGGTGATCGCCCATATCATCGGCGTCCGGCTCGGCCAGACGCTTTATGGACACGAAAAACTCTATCCACAGGTGCTGTTCCTGTATTGGATTTGGGCACCGTATCGGATCTGGCTGATGCTCGCGGTGATGACCATCGCCTGGGTTCATGGCTGCATCGGGCTCTATCTCTGGCTCCGGATGCGGGCGTTCTACAAGCGCGCGGCGCCATTCCTGCTCGCCGCGGCGGTGCTGATTCCGACGCTCGCCATGCTCGGCTTCTATCAGAGCGGGCGCATGGTCATTGACAATGACGGCGTCGAATGGCGAGCGGAAACCCAGTCTCAGCGCCAGATCGGCACGCGGGCCGAGGCGCAAGCGCTCGAACGCATCACCGACTATTTCCTGTTCGGCTATTTCGGCCTGATCGGCATCGCGTTGGTGGCGAAAGGCGTCCGCGCCATCAATGAGCGCCGCCGCGGCATGATCAGCCTCTCCTACGGCAACGGGCGCACCGTCCGTGTGCCGAAGGGGCTCAGCGTGCTGGAGGCCAGCCTGCGCAATAACGTGCCGCACGCCAGCGTCTGCGGCGGACGCGCCCGCTGTTCGACCTGCCGCATTCGCATCATCGGGGATTGCAGCGCGTTGCCGGAGCCCTCGCAGCGCGAGGCTTTCGTGCTCGGCCGGGTCGGCACGTCGGATCCATCCATTCGGCTGGCCTGCCAATTGCGCCCCGCAGCCGATCTGTCGTTCTTTCAGCTTTTTCTGCCGCACACGATGTCCGCCGGCGGTCACGCCTCGAACCCGACCCGGATCGGACAGGAGCGTTATCTCGTCAACATGTTCGTCGACATGCGCGGCTCGACCAAACTTGCGGAAAAGCGCCTGCCGTTCGACACCGTCTTCATCGTCAACCGGTTCCTCGGCGCGGTGTCGCAGGCGGTGATCGAGAGCGGCGGCATGCCGAACCAGTTCGTCGGCGACGGCATGCTGGCGCTGTTCGGGCTTTCGACCAGCCGGCAGAACGCCTGCCGCCAGGCGTTGCGCGCGGCAGCGATGATCGCCGCCAATGTCGACGAATTGAATAAATTTCTCGAACATGATTTGCGCGAGCCGATCCGCTTCGGCATCGGCATCAACGGCGGCGAAGTGATCGTCGGCGATATCGGCTACCGCGATCACATGGTGTTCACCGCGCTCGGCGATCCCGTCAATGTCGCGGCGCGGCTGCAGGACATGACCAAGAGCCTTGCATGCGAACTCATCATCTCGGATGAAGTTCGCGCTACCGCTGGCCTCGCCGCCGATGCATTGCCGCAGCATGACGTCGAGATTCGCGGACGCAACGAGCCGATGATCGTACGAGCGGTAACGGATGCACGAACCCTGTCGGCGTTGGTTAACGAACAGCAAAGCGCGGCAGCGTGAAACCGCTTCAGTGATAGCGGTTCGGAGCATGTGTGATGTTTTCACACCTGAATAATCGTTCAGAAAATTGTCGGCGAACGTGGCGCAGATTCCTCGAACCCGCTCTCTTGGGCACACGACGGATTGGCGATGGTTAGGACTGAAACCTAAACCCGCGCCAAGACGAAACCTCGAACGCGCACAGTTCAAGGAGAGACCATTTTTCGCAAAGTGACTCTCGCGCTTGCCGCCGCTGCTTCGCTTACCGCCATTTCGCTGGCCTCCACGTCCGCGTCGGCCGGTCCGGTGATCTGGCCGAAATTCCCGCATCATCACCATCACTGGCACCCCGGCTTCGGCGCCGGCTTCGCTGGTGGCTATGGCTACGAAGGCTGCTACGTGACCCGCCGCGTGCTGACGCCGTACGGCTTCCGCTGGCGCACGGTGAACGTCTGCTACTGATACAGGTGCAACCTTCATTCGGTGCAGAACCCCGGGCGCTCACGCGGCCGGGGTTTTGCGTTCGTGATGTGCAGCGCCATGCCGAGGGCCTGCCGCCGCCTCCTCCAGGCGGAAGAACGGCGTCAACGCAGCGGATCGATCCGCGCACCAAAAATTGGAATTGCCGGCCGCCGGCCGCGTCAAATAAGCGCGAAACCGGCAAAACGGCGAAAATCGGCTGGGAATGGGCGCTTTTTTGCCAAAACGGCTGGTCCGTTTACGCTACCCAGCCTGCCCCAACCCGCGTATCCTGATGGTACGGGCATGCCGGTTAGTGCGGGGACCGACGGCTCGTTTATTTTTTTGATTCCGCGGAGACGACGTGAATGGCTAAAGGTACCGTGAAGTGGTTCAATCCGACCAAAGGATACGGATTCATCCAGCCCTCGAGCGGCGGCAAGGACGTGTTCGTTCATATTTCGGCAGTTGAGAAAGCTGGGCTTTCGACGCTCAATGAAGGGCAGACCGTCGAGTACGAAGAGATCGCCAACCGCGGCAAGACTTCGGCCGAGAACCTCAAGGTTTAGCGCGACCGCGCAATCGGCAACGGCGCACTCTCGGACTTAAATCCGAGAGTAGGGCTTAAAAAATTCAAAAACTGTGAGCGTTCGGCGGAGCGGGCACCGCTTCTGCACGCACGATGGCTAGATCGTTGCGCGAAACCGGCCGCTCAATCTTCCGTGACCCACTTCTGAACCGTCATCACGTCCGGTGGCTGCAGGTAGCCGCGCGGCCAGAGATCGACGACCCATTCGATCTTGGTGGCGCGATCGACCAGCACCGCGGTGTTGTGCGGCGTCTGCAACACCAGCGTATTGCCGCGATAGCGCGGATCGCCGATCGTGTGATGCTTCAACAGGCCCCACTCCTGCAGCACCAGCAGTAGGCTGGTGGTATTGCGCGTCGTGTCCCAGCAATCGTAATTGTGCTTGTCGTCGAAGTAGCGGAAATCAGCTTTCGCCACGCGTTTGTTGGTGCCGATGACCGGCCCCAGGCGGCGGTCGAACCACACCACCGCCTTCTGCACGGCGGCGCGTTCGGCCGCGGCCGAAGCGCGGCCCGCCGCCATGATCTGCGTCAATGCGCTGCGGTCGCCGGCGGTGAATTCGAGGATCTCGCGGCGCCGACAGACGAAGCCGTAGCACACGGTCATGGATTTGGCTGAAGGCGGATAGATCGAAACCGAGCTATAGAGGTTGGCGACCTCGGCACTCATCTCGATCGCTCTCGCCGGCGGCGCTCCAAACAGCGCGGCGAGGAGCACGCCAAGCACGGCCGCGAAGCTATTCCGCGTTCGGCTTTGCTGTATCGGCGGAGCGGCGTCTCTCATGATCCCTGTTGTTCCCAAGCGACGGCGTGCCTGACGATTAGCGCGGCTCCCTTGCGCTGCCAACAAGCAAGCCCGCGATCTGTGGACCACGCCGCGCAAATTCCGGCCGCTGTGTTTTCCATGCGCCAGTTGGTTCCGCCCGCCCCGCCGGCATCCGTGCCGCCGTCCTTGGCGGAATTGAGGGGACTTGCGGGCCTGTTCCGACCATCCCGCCCCCGTTAGACTGGCCGAAGCCAAGAGAAATCCGATGCTGATTCCTCCCTCGCCTCTCCCGCCCTTCAGCGCACCCTACGCGCCCGATGACCGCATGATGGCTACCCGCCTGCTCCAGGCCGCGCGGCTGGATGCGGCGCGGGAGGGGCGCATCGATCGCACGGCGACGGCGCTGATCGAAGCCATCAGGGCCAATGACGATCCGCTGGGCGGCGTCGAGGACATGCTGCGCGAGTTCGCGCTGTCGACCAAGGAGGGGCTGGCGCTGATGGTGCTGGCGGAAGCGCTGTTGCGGGTCCCGGACGCCCGCACCGCCGACCAATTCATCGAGGACAAGCTCGGGCAGGGCGATTTCGTCCATCACGAGACCAGATCAAGCGCCTTCCTGGTCAACGCCTCGGCGTGGGCGCTCGGCATGTCGGCCCGTGTGATCCAGCCCGGCGAAACGCCGCAAGGGACCATCGGACGGCTGACCAAGCGGCTGGGCGCGCCCGCGGTGCGGGCGGCGACGCGGCAGGCGATGCGGCTGATGGGCAACCATTTCGTGCTCGGCGAGACCATCGAGGCGGCGCTCTCGCGGGCGCAGCCGCATTCGTCGCGCCATCAACGCTACTCCTTCGACATGCTCGGCGAAGGCGCCCGCACCGCCGACGACGCCGCGCGCTATTTCACTTCCTACGCCAGCGCAATCGAGGCGATCGGCCGTACGGCCGACGACCGTCCCCTGCCCGACCGGCCCGGCATTTCCGTCAAGCTCTCGGCATTGCATCCGCGCTTCGAGGCCGTGAGCCGCGCACGGGTGATGAGGGAACTTGTCCCGCGGCTGATCGATCTGGCCAGGCAAGCCAAGTCCTATGACCTCAATTTCACTGTCGACGCCGAGGAAGCGGACCGGCTGGAATTGTCGCTCGACGTAATCTCCACAGCCGTCGCTGATCCCTTGCTTGCGGGCTGGGACGGATTTGGCCTCGCGATCCAGGCCTATCAGAAGCGCGCCGCTGACGTGATCGATTACGTCGATCGTCTCGCACGCAGCCTCGACCGCAAAATGATGGTGCGGCTGGTCAAGGGCGCCTATTGGGATACCGAGATCAAGCGCGCGCAGGAGCGCGGGCTCGATGGCTATCCCGTATTTGCCCGCAAGGCGATGACGGATCTGAACTACCTCGCCTGCGCAAAACAATTGCTGGCGCTGCGGCCGCGGATATTTCCGCAGTTCGCCACGCACAATGCGCTCACAGTCGCGACCATCCTCGAACTGGCAACCGACCAAAGCGGATTCGAATTCCAGCGCCTGCACGGCATGGGTGAAGCACTCTACGCGAAGCTTGGCGAAGATCGCTCCGATATCGCCCACCGCACCTACGCGCCCGTCGGCAGCCACCGCGACCTCCTCGCCTATCTGGTGCGGCGACTCTTGGAGAACGGCGCCAATTCGTCCTTCGTTGCGC
This sequence comes from Bradyrhizobium australiense, assembly GCF_013114825.1. Classification (GTDB taxonomy): domain Bacteria; phylum Pseudomonadota; class Alphaproteobacteria; order Rhizobiales; family Xanthobacteraceae; genus Bradyrhizobium; species Bradyrhizobium australiense. The sequence continues at coordinate 10,204 of NZ_JAAVLX010000017.1, forward strand.
TCGCCGCCGACGAGGCAGTGCCGGCGTCGCACTTGCGGCGCCGCCCGGCCGACATTATCGGCAGAGCTGACAATGCAAATCATCCGCACATTCCATTGCCGCGCGACCTCTACGGACCCAAACGAAGAAATTCGCGCGGCATTGAATTCGGCGAGCGCGCCGCGTTGACCAAGCTTGTCTCGGCCATTGCTGCCGAACAACTAGCTCCGGCCGGAAGCATCGCTGAGGCGAGCGACGCGGAAGCAAATGCAGCGGTAGCGGCGGCGCTCGACGGCTTCAGGGATTGGAGCAGAACGCCAGCCAGCATACGCGCAGCCGCATTGGAAAAGGCTGCTGATCTCCTGGAAGCGCGCGCTGCGCATTTCATCGCACTGCTGCAACGAGAGGGCCGCAAGACGCTGGACGATTCGGTTTCGGAAGTCCGCGAGGCCGTGGACTTCTGCCGCTACTATGCGGCCCAGGGGCGCGAGCTGTTCGGCGAAGACAGGGCCCTGCCCGGGCCGACCGGCGAAAGCAATATGCTCTGCCTGCGCGGCCGTGGCGTCTTCGTCGCGATCTCGCCGTGGAATTTCCCGCTGGCGATTTTTCTCGGTCAGGTCACGGCGGCATTGATGGCGGGCAACGCGGTCGTTGCGAAACCGGCCGAACAAACACCGCTGATTGCAGATGCGGCGGTACGGCTGTTGCATGAAGCCGGAGTGCCTGTTTCCACCCTGCATCTGGTGGCGGGCGCCGGCCGGGTCGGCGGCGTCTTGGTGATGCATCCCGATATCGCCGGCGTCGTATTCACCGGTTCGACCGAGGTCGCGCGAACGATCAACCGCGCGCTCGCCGCCAAGGACGGGCCGATCGTTCCGCTGATCGCCGAGACCGGCGGCATCAATGCCATGATCGTCGATGCGACCGCCCTGCCCGAGCAGGTTGCCGACGATGTCGTGACCTCGGCGTTCCGCTCGGCCGGCCAGCGCTGCTCGGCGCTGCGGCTGTTGTTCCTGCAGGACGACGTCGCCGACCGCATGATCGAAATGATTGCGGGTGCGGCGCGCGAACTCGTCATCGGCGACCCCTGCGATCCCGCCACGCATATCGGCCCGGTGATCGACGCCGAGGCCAAGCAGCGGCTGGACGCGCATATCGAACGCATGGAGCAGGAAGCCCGGGTGCATTTTGCAGGTCAGACCCCACAAGGCAATTACGTCGCCCCGCATATTTTCGAATTGTCCGATGCCGGTCAGCTCACGGAAGAGGTGTTCGGCCCGGTGCTGCATGTGGTGCGCTACCGCGCCGACCGCTTCGATCAGGTGCTGCAATCTATCGAGCGCTCGGGCTACGGGCTCACGCTCGGCATCCATTCCCGGATTGACGATACGGTGGAAGAGGCGATCGAGCGCCTGCAGGTCGGCAACATCTATGTCAACCGTAACATGATCGGCGCCATCGTCGGCGTGCAGCCGTTCGGCGGCCACGGGCTATCCGGCACCGGGCCCAAGGCCGGCGGGCCACACTATCTGGCGCGTTTTGCCACCGAGCAGACGGTGACCATCAATACGGCTGCCGCCGGCGGAAATGCAGCACTGATGTCTGGCGGCGAGTAGTTGCATCACCCGCCCGACATGGGTCAAATGGCATCCGAATTCCAGCTTTCGCTGGCGGAAATTCCGACCCACGAAAAAAAATCAACAAGCCACACGGAGCGGCGGCACTATGGAAAAAGGTATCTTCGACGGCCTCAAGGTTCTGGATTGCGCGAGCTTCATCGCTGCGCCCGCGGCCGCCACCGTGCTGTCGGACTTCGGCGCCGACGTGATCAAGATCGAGCCTCCCGGCACCGGCGATCCCTATCGCAACCTGCCGAACCTGCCGGGCTACCCGCATAGCGAGTACAATTTCGCATGGATGCTGGAGGCGCGCAACAAGCGGAGCCTCGCGCTCGATCTCTCAAAGCCCGAGGGACAGGCGGTGCTGCATCGCCTCGCCGCCCAGGCCGACGTCTTCATTACCAACTATCCGCCGCAGGTGCGCCAGCGGCTCGGCATCACCCATGAGCATCTGGCGCCCCACAACGAGCGCCTGATCTACGCTTCGTTCACCGGCTATGGCGAAAAAGGCGAGGAAGCCAACAAGCCCGGCTTCGATAGCAACGCCTATTGGGCGCGCTCCGGCCTGATGGACCTGGTGCGGGCGGACGAACATACGACGCCGGCGCGCTCGATCGCCGGCATGGGCGACCACCCCTGCGCGATGGCGTTCTACGGCGCGATCGTCACAGCGCTGTACAAGCGCGAGCGCACCGGCAAGGGTTCGCATGTCAGTTCCAACCTGATGGCCAACGGCGTGTGGGCCGCTTCGGTGCTGGCGCAAGCAAAACTGGTCGGCGCGAAATTTGGCGAGCGCCGCCCGCGCGAGCGCGCGCTGAACGCGGTGACCAACCACTACCAGTGCAAAGACGGCCGCTGGCTGATCCTCTCCCTGCTCAACGAGGACCGGCAATGGCCGACGCTGGCGCGCTGCCTTGGCCGCGAGGATCTCGTCACCGATTCCCGTTTCGCGACCAAGAAGGACCGTCACGCACGCTCGCTGGAGCTGATCAAGATTTTCGACGAAACCTTTGCGACCAAGGAGCTCGCCGAGTGGCGCAAGATCCTCGACGGTAACGGCCTGGTGTTCGGCGTGGTCGGCATCCTTGACGATATTCCGAACGACAAGCAGATGATCGAGAACGAGGTGCTGGTGCCATTCGAGAACGACACGATGCTGACGGTCAATAGTCCGATCTGGGTGGATGGCAGCCGCAAAGTCCAGCCGCGCAAGCCGCCCGGCATCGGCGAGCACAGCGACGAAATCCTGCGCGATGCCGGCTATGACGAAGCCGCAATCGGCAAGCTGCGCGCGGCCGGCGCGGTGGCGTGATGACCGGATAGCGAATTTAAATCAGCGGGTGAATGACAACGGAATCCCTCCCGACAGCGGCCGAAGCCAGGCATCTCACCAAGGTGCTCCGTCATTGCGGCCTGCTCGGCCCGGCGCGCGTTGGCGGCGTCACGGTGGCGAACGCATTCGTCAAACAGCGTTCTCACACGCGCCGGCTACGGCTGAGCTATGAAGGTGACGCCGGCAACGCTCCGGAGTTCCTGATCCTCAAGATGGGACATCTCGATAGCGCCGGCCGTTCAGCTTATACGAATCAGCGCGAGGTTGCGTTCTATCGTGACATTGCGCCATCACTGCCGGTTGGCGTCGTGCCACGCTGCCTTGAGGTCGTCGAGAGCACTGACACCACCGCTTGGCACCTGCTGCTCGAAGACCTTTCGGATTCGCATTTCTTCGGCACCGAGCATCCGTTGCCGCCTTCCAGGCGGCAATGCGAGAGCATCATGGTGGCGTGGGCGAAATTCCACGCCGCGTGGTGGGACGATCCGCATCTCGGTGCCGTTGTCGGGAGTTGGCCCGCCGCGGATTGGGAGCAGTATCTGCACACTTTTGTGCGCGAGTTCGCGGGTTTCAACAATCGGTATGAGCAGGTCATGTCTCCCGAACGGCGAGCGCTCTACGAACGGTTGCTCGACCAGGGACCCCGACTACTCACGCGCCTTCATGCCCGCCGCAATCTCACGCTCGTTCACGGCGATGCGCACTGGTGGAACTGCTTCCTGCCGCGCGATGGCGGTGGCGATGTCCGACTGATCGATTGGGAAGGCTGGAGCATCAACACGGCTACGACCGACATCGTCTATATGATGGCAATGCTGTGGTATCCCGACCTTCGGCGTCAATTGGAGCGGCCACTACTCGACCTCTATCATGCTACGCTTATCGCGCAGGGCGTGCGCGGATACGATCGCCAGGCACTGGACGACGATTATCGGCTTTCGGTGCTGTGGCTGATCTTGCGGCCCGTCGGCCAAGCCGCATTCAACATCCCGCCACGGGTCTGGTGGCCCAACCTCGAGCGAATTTTTCTGGCGCTCGACGATCTCAACTGCCGCGATCTCGTCGCCGGACGATAGCGCCACTCGGCGACGACCGGACTAGCGAACCTAAACCCAACAAGGAGTCCCGGATGCCCAGCTATCGACTGCATTATTTCCCGGAGTCGGGAAACAGCTATAAGCTCGCGCTGATGCTCACTCTGTGCGGGCAGAGCTTCGAGCCAGTCTGGACCGATTTCGGCGGCGGTATCACGCGCACGCCGGAATGGCGGCGCGACTTCAACGAGATGGGCGAAATTCCCGTGCTCGAGGTCGACGGCGAACGCCTTACGCAGACCGCGCCGATCCTGCTCAAGCTCACAAGGCAATTTGGCCGGTTCGGCGGCGAGACCGAGCAGGAACAGTTCGAACTGCTGCGCTGGTTGTTCTGGGACAACCACAAGCTCACCGGCTACATGGCGACCTACCGCTATTACCGCACCTTCACGCCATCTCCGGACGAGCATGTGCTAAAGCATTTTCGCAGGCGCCTCGACGATTTCCTGTCGATCCTCGAACAGCACATGCAGAAGAATGCATTCGCGATCGGCGAGCGGCCGACGGTGGCGGACATTTCCATGATGGCATATTTGCATTATCCCGCAGACGAGACGGGGTATGATCTCGCGACGAGCCATCCCGCAATCAACGCCTGGATCGGGCGGATGGCGCAATTGCCGGGCTGGAAATCGGCCTATGACCTTCTGCCCGGCAAGCGCCTGACGCACTACGCCAAGTAATAGCGCGTCAAGTGACCTTGCGTATCGCTACCGGCTTTTGACGAAGCACATGCCGAAGCGCGACGTCTTGCCAGTGGCCTGACAGGTCAGGCCCTCGGCGCAGGTCCAGTCGCGAAAACTTCCGTCATTGTTGGCGGCTGGCTTGCCCTGCACGTAGCAATGCGCGCCCCAGCCGTCGTAATAGTTGGTGCCGGCAAGTTCGGTGCTGCCGCGCAACTGCGGGCGGCCGGCAAATCCGCGCGAGTAATCCGGCGGCTTGCCGTCGCGCAGGCTTGCGAGAATATCGCGGCGGCGGACCTGATCACCGAAGAAATGCGGCGACGCCGGCACGACGGTCGAGTTCGACGGGCTGTCCGCCATCCAATCGACGCCCGGGAAGTGAAAGCCGCCGATGCCGCGCGTCTGGTGGCAGCCGGAACAGGTGACGTCGTTGAGCCTCCGTTCGAACCCGGCAAGCGAACGGATATTCTGCAGCTTCGCGCCGCCTTCCGCGGCCTTCCTCAGCGCCGCCACCACGTCAGCCTCGGTGAACACGGCACCCTCACCTTGCAGCAATCCGAACTCCGGCTCCAAGTCCGATGGATCGAACCCGACCGGCGTTGGCGCAATCGCGCCGGAGGCCAGGAATTTTTCCGGGATCAGCACGGTGCCGCGATCGAACGCGACGAGATTGACGGGATCGAGCAGCCATGACCTAAATTCGCGCTTGAAGCCGTCATCCGCCAGAAGGCGCATGCGGTCGATCTGGTTTTCCATCGGTGCTTCCGTGAACACGCGCGCCTCGCGATCGTAACGAAACACCTTCAACAGATAGTCCGTACGGAAGTCGCGAACCGACGATTTCGGCGCGTGCGCGATCTGGAGATTGGTCTCGATGCGGTCGACATTCTGATAGTCGATCAGGTCAAGCGGGCCATCGCTCGCCGACGCGCCGAGCCAGCGCCTGGCAATTTCGGAACACGCAATCGCCGAACCCTCGGCTCTCGCCTTCAGCACGAGATTCAGCGTCATCGGCAGCCGCGGCGGCGAAGCATTGTCGCCAGCCGCTTTGTTCATCCGCGTCAGGCGGTAGATCAGGCGGATCTCGCCGCAGCTTGCTTCCGCGGCGTAAGTGCGGTCCATGCGGTTGACGACACCGGCCAGCACGAACCGCGTCTCCGCCGAATAAAGCAGCGCGCGATCGAACAGTTGGAAATCAAAGCCCTCGCCGACGCCGATCGTCTCCTTTGGCAGGCTCGCATGATGCCGCGCCACGTAGCGATCGAACTCGCCATCGATCGCCTGCCGCACCGGCGCCATCGACGGCAAGGCGAACAATTCGCTGTTCGCAAGCGGGATCTCCGCCGACCTTTCCGGCACCAGCATGCGGTCGAGGCGAAATTTCCCGCCACCGAGTTCGCGCAGCGTCGCGGGATCGGTGATGGCGGTACCGCGCTCGAGCGCCGCATCTTGTGCCGCACACGCCGGCAAAGCACCACACAACAGAGCAAACAAGATGGCGAGAAATCGTGGCGCGCGGCTCATGTCCCAGCTAACACCGCGCAACGAAGTCTATTCAAGAAAAAAGGCGCTTCACATGGCCGTGAAGCGCCTTGCTTTTCGTTTGTCGTCCAGTCAGCGCGCGACGATCAGGCCCTTGCTGGTCACAACCACCCAGCGGCCATCCTGCTTGCGAATGGCGTCCACCCGGCCGAGGCCGGGCACGGGATCGCCGGCATAGACCTCATACATGCCGCGACGGCTCTCGATCAATGCGCTGCCATTGGCGACGTCGCGCAACACCCAGCCTTCAACAGTGGGCAGCCGGGCGAGTTCGGGTTTCGGCGGAGGCGCAGGAGTGGGTGCTGCTGCAGCCTGCTGCGGTACCGTGCCCGTCACTTCCTTTGCAGGAGCCGGCGCGGCCGCAGCGGTCGTCGCAGACGCCTGGGCGGCGCGGAGCTTCTCGACGGTGTCGCTGAGCTTGGCGAGTTTGGCGACCGGCTCGGCCTGCGCCTTCTCGACCTTGTCGAGGCGGTCGCTGGCTTTGTTGAGTTGGCCTGTTGTCGTCTTGGAAGTATGCTCCAGGCTGGCTTTCAGCGCGACGATCTCGGCATCGAGTCGCGCCACCGAGGCTTCGAGCGCGCTATCCTTTGCCGAAGCCTGTGCCGAATCTCCGGCCATCAGCTTTCCAACGCCTGTGGTCGCCAGCGCGCCACCGAGCGCCCCTGCCACCGTTGCCAGCGCCACGACGGCAGCCATGGCGCCGATCCTTCGCTTGCCGGACGATCCTTCCGCCGGCGCAGCCTTTGCATCGGCCCCAACGCGGTCGCCGGGCGACATGATCGTCACGTTGCCGGGGAGGCGCGGCGCCTCCGGTTTTACTTCGTCGATCTTGGGAGCTTCGTCCTTCGCCGCAACCTTTGGCTCTTCCATCCTGACGGCGTCCACCTTCGGCGCGTCTGGCTTGGGGGTGGTCTCTTCCTGCTCGGGCGCCAGTCTCACGGGCTCGACCTCAGCCGCGGCGGTTACCGGCTCGCTGGGCGCCGCCTTGTCCGGCGCGGCTGGCCCGGCACCAAGGGATCCAGTTTCATCGCTGGTGGGCTGGGGTTGCTGATCGCTCACGTTGGATTCTCCAGAATTGATTGACCATTTGGTAACTTTTATAGCTTGCCAAATCGTTACCGGCCCAGACCTTACCGAAATTTTAGGAACTCATCCGGACCGGTCTTGGCCGGTACGCGGCCATTCCCGGTTCCGGGTCCCCTAAAGCTGCCCTGCGGCATCGTTGCGGGGCCCGTTTGCGCCGGTCTGTTTCCCGACTAACATGGACAAACCGACCAGCCAGAAAGGCAGGGGCCACCATGACCATCGAGAAATGCATCAACGAGTTTGATGTAGATGACGTCATTTTTGAGGAAGGCTCGACCGGGCGGGAACTGTTTGTCGTGCTCGACGGCAAGGTCGAGATCGCCAAGATGAACGGCGCCAGCAAGACGGTGATCGTCACGCTCGGCAAGGGCGAGTTCTTCGGCGAGATGGCGGTCATCGACGGCTCGTCCCGTTCGGCAACGGCCATTGCGGCCGCCCCTAACACCCGCGTGATGCGGATCAATCACGCCCGATTCGTGTACCTGGTGAGCCAGCAGCCTGCCTTTGCGCTGATGATCATGGATGCGCTCAGCAAGCGCCTACGGGCGTCCAACACGGTGGCTTTCAGAGCCGCGGGCGGTTCATGAGCGAGCGCAGACCAAGCCCGTTCAAAACGCTGCTCGACAGCGACGTCTGCACGCTGATCCAGGCCGCCGAGGATGTTTATCAGGTACGATTCAAGAACCGCGCGGCGAACGCCTATCTGGTGCGCGGCAGCTCGCGCACCATCCTGATCGATGTCGGATTATCCTCGAACTACCCGCATCTCCTGACGTCTCTCAACCATATCGGGGTGAAGCCCGACGATATCGACATGGTGGTGCTGAGCCACGAGCATCTCGACCACATCGGCGCGGCCTATCATTTCCATGGCCGCGCCTTCATCGCCGCGCACAGGCTCGCCGCCAACAAGATCATGCTGCGCGACGACTTCTCGATGCTGCGCAAGATGTTTAACGAGCCGAACGTGCCGATCAATATCGATCTCTGGCTCGAAGAAGGCAATCTGATCGATCTCGGCAATTTCCGCCTCACCGTGATGTACACGCCCGGTCACACCTCGGCCTGCATCACGCTGTTCGACCCGGACAAGGGACTGTTATTCGCCTCCGATACGCTAATGCCCGGCGGCGTCATGGGCGGCGTGTTCGGCTCCGGCAGCATTGCCGACTATATTCAGTCGCTGGAGCGGCTGAAGGGCCTGAACTCAAAGATCCTGCTGTCGGGCCATGGGCGGCTGTCCGACACGCCGCAAGAGGACGTGCGGATTGCGATCCAGCGCTCGCACGGATTGTTGTCGGACACCGCGCAATTGTTCGACGCGCTGGATGCGCGGGCGAATTTCGAGCCGATCATGCAATCGGTGCGCGACCTCAACAAGCTCGACGACAGCTAGGCAAGAAAAAGGCCGGCGGGCGTTACGCCGCCGACCTTGTCTTGCAACTGCCGGCTCGCGGGTCCGGTTCCGTTGCTTTGCATTCCCGCTTGCTACGTCTACCTTGCTCTGTAACACCCAGTGCCGGCTGATGCCATTGCATGCAGGTATGGCCAAACCGTCCCGAGGTAGGTTCACACTATGGAAACGGATTGAGCCGACTATCCATTGGTTTAGGGTGGTGGTGCAAGTTACAGCACCACCGGCGCATCCGGCAGCTCATTCGACCCGCCGGTACCCTTGGGAAAATGCGTCGCGAGTTGGCGCGACACTGCCTCGACGCCCTTGATCACGCCGCGTTCGAAATCCCCTGCCCTGAAATCAGTTTCCATGTCGCCGCAGATCTTCTCCCAGCCAGCCGCGCCGACCTTGGCGTTGATGCCGCGGTCGGCGACGATCTCGACGTCGCGATCTGCGAGCAGGAGATAGATCAGCACGCCATTGTTGTGCGCCGTGTCCCAGATGCGGAGCCGGGAGAAGACGTCCAATGCCCGCTCCCGCGCCGGCTGGTTGCGGAACAGGGGTGCGCCGTCGAGCGCGCCTTCGACGACGAAGCGGACCTGTCCGGAATGGGTGGCCTCGCCAGCCTTGATCGCCTGTTCGATCCGCGCCAGCGTCGCCGGCGGAAAGATGCGCCGGAGCCGCCAGCGGTGTTCGAGAAGGTGCCTGCCGATGCGCCTGATGCTCATGCTACCAGCTCCCCGATGCGCCGCCGCCGCCAAAGCTGCCACCGCCGCCGCTGAAACTGCCGCTGTCGCTCGAACTGCTGCTGCCACCGCCCCAGCTGCTGCCGCCGCTTGACCAGCTTCCTCCCGTGCCGCGTCGGCCGCCGGACGGCATCAGATCGATGAATGCCGCGATCAGGAAGGCGAGCACGCCGACGGCCAAAGCCGCCCCGATGTCGCCGACGAAGAGCCAGGCGAGAAATCCGACGAAGCCGCCGGCTGCGGCCGAGCCGACGAGACGGCCGAGCGCAGCCCGCAGCGCGCCGCCGACAATGAACACGAAACCGAGGATGAGCGGATTGAAGGGATCGATATTGCCGAGCAGGCCAGTATCTTGCCAGTGCGGCGGCTCCGGCTCCGGCAGCTTCTCGCCATTGACGACGCCGATCATCCTGACAACGCCGGCCGAAACGCCGCCGGCGAAATCGCCGCTCTTGAATTTCGGCGTGATGTCCTCGTCGATGATGCGCTTGGTGGTGGCGTCGGTCAGCGCGCCCTCAAGGCCGTAGCCGACCTCGATCCGCAAGCGGCGATCGTTCTTGGCGATCACGAGCAGCGCTCCGTCGTCGACCTTCTTGCGGCCGATTTTCCACGCCTCGGCAACGCGCAGCGCGAATGGCTCGATGGCCTCGCCGTCCGTCGTCGGTACGATCAGCACCGCGATCTGGCTGCCCTTTCGCGTCTCGAGATCCTTCAGCCGCTGCGTCAGTGACGCGACGTCGCCGGCAGCGAGCGTGCCAGTCTGATCGACGACGCGCCCGCTCAAGGGCGGCACCGCGACGAGCGCAACGGCTGAAGCAGCCCAGCACAGCAGCAGCGCAAGAACGGTGACTCTTGCAGCGTTCATCGCAGGGGCCATTTCAGCCGCTACTTGGCGGGCGCCGGCGTCGGGTTGAAGTCCACCTTCGGCGCCGTCGAGATCGCCTTCTCGTTCTCGACCGTGAAATTCGGCTTCTCCTTGTAGCCGAACGCCATCGCCGTCAGATTGTTCGGGAAGGTGCGGATGCCGACGTTATAGTCCTGCACCGCCTTGATGTAGCGGTTGCGCGCCACCGTGATGCGGTTTTCGGTGCCTTCGAGCTGCGCCATCAGGTCGCGAAACAGCGCATCGGATTTGAGCTGCGGGTAGTTTTCGGTCACGACCAACAGCCGCGACAGCGCGCTCGTGAGTTCGCCCTGGGCCTGCTGGAATTTCTGGAAGGCCGTGGGATCGTTCAACACTTCCGGCGTCGCCTGGACGCTGCCGACCTTGGCGCGAGCGTTGGTGACGCCGAGCAGCACGTCCTTTTCCTGCTGCGCAAAGCCTTTTACCGAATTGACGAGGTTGGGCACCAGATCGGCCCGGCGCTGATACTGGTTGACCACTTCCGACCAGCCCGATTTGACCTGCTCGTCATTGGTCTGGATCGCGTTGTAGCCGCAATTGGTCAGGCTCAGGCACGACAGCGCCGCCAGCACGGCCCAAAATCTGCGCATCGAAAATCTCCCGTTATTATTCCGGCTCACGGTATCAGAATGGTGACATCAGGTAAGCATCCAAAGCCGGGTCTCGTTCCATTTCGCAGCCAATGGCACTTGCGTATCATTTTCCGAAATAACAACATGGCCGAACAAGAATAAGGAAACGCGAGGGCGCCATGGAGTTCGAGACCATCGTCGTGGAGCGGCCGGAGCCGCGCATCGCGCGCATCGTGATGAACCGGCCCGAGGCGCGCAACGCGCAGAACCTGCAGATGACCTATGACCTCAACGCCGCCTTCGATCAGGCGGTGCAGGACGACGCGGTCAAGGTCATCGTTCTTGCCGGCAACGGTCCGCATTTTTCGTCCGGGCATGATTTGCGGCCCGGGCCTAAGAACACTGCCGGTGTAGATTTTCCGCCGGTCGGAAATTGGGGCGGGTTCGCCGAACCCAACGCCCATGGCCGCTTTGCACGCGAGCAGGAAATCTATCTGCAGATCACGCGGCGCTGGCGCAATCTCGCCAAACCGACGATTGCGGAAGTGCACGGCAAGTGCATCGCCGGTGGCCTGATGCTGGCCTGGGCCTGCGATCTCATTGTCGCAAGCAGTGATGCCGAGTTCTGCGATCCCGTCGTGACCATGGGCGTCTGCGGTGTCGAATGGTTCGTGCATCCCTGGGAGCTCGGCCCGCGCAAGGCCAAGGAATTGCTGTTCACGGCCGATGTCTGGAGCGCGGAGGAAGCGCACCGGCTCGGCATGGTCAATCACGTGGTGCCACGGGACGAGCTTTCCTCATTCGTGATGAAGCTTGCTGAAAGGATCGCAGCAAAACCCTCCTTCGCGCTGAAACTGACCAAGGAAGCCGTTAATCGTTCGGTCGACGTGATGGGACAGCCTGCAGCTATCGAACAGGCATTCGCGCTGCATCAGCTCTGCCACGCGCATAATCTGCAGGAATTCGGAATGATCGTGGATCCCGCGGGGCTCCATCCCTCCGTCCGGAAACCGGCATAGACCAGCTAAGAAAAAGGCAAAAGCAAATCCGATGGACCTCACCCTGAGCGACGAGCAGCGATTGCTGCGCGAAAGTGCCGACCGCTTCGTCAATGAGACCTACACCGCCGATCACCGCCGAAAAATCGCCAACGATCCGCTCGGCTTCAGCGCCGAAATCTGGAAACAGTTCGCCGATCTCGGCTGGCTCGCGTTGCCGATCCCCGAGGCGCATGGCGGACTAGGCGGCGGCGCGATCGAGATCGGAATCCTGATGGAGGCATTCGGACGCGGGCTCGTTTCTGAGCCTTACGTGTCCACAGTCGTAATCGGCGCATCGCTGATAGCGGAATGCGGCACGGAAGCGCAGAGGCAGTTATTGCTGCCGAAAATTGCCGACGGTTCGCTGTATCTGGCGTTCGCGCATTCGGAGCGTCAGGCGCGCTTCGATCTCGCCGACGTTCGAACCATGGCGAAAAAGACGCCCGACGGTTGGCGCCTCGACGGACAAAAGACCGCCGTGCTCGACGGCAGCGCCGCCGGACAGATCATCGTCTCGGCGCGCCTCGATGGCGGCAAGCTCGGTCTTTTCATGGTGCCGCGGGACGCTCCCGGCATTGACTCACGCGATTACCCGCGGCTCGGCGGGGGCCGGGCCTGCAACCTTGATCTCAACGGCGTGCAGCTTCCCGCCGATGCCCTGCTCGGCGACAGCAGCGATGTGCTGCCCGCAATCGAAACCGTGGTCGACCGCGCCATGGCTGCGCTCGGTGCCGAGGCCGTCGGCATCATGCAGACCCTGCTCGACCAGACACTGGAATACACCAAAATTCGAAAGCAGTTCGGCCGGCCACTGTCGGCCAATCAGGTGATCCGCCATCGCCTGGCCGACATGGCGATGCAGTGCGACGAAGCGCGTTCGATGGCGTTGCGCGCCGCGCTGATGGCCGACGCCGAGCCGGTGGCGCGCAGTCGCGCCGCTTCGGGCGCGAAAGCCAAGATCGGAAAATGCGCGCGCTTCGTCGCCGAGCAATCGGTGCAGCTTCATGGCGCCATGGGCGTCACTGAAGAGCTAGACATCGGCTCTTACTTCAAGCGCTTGCTCGCCTTCGACACGCTGTTCGGCGGCAGCGCCTATCACTACCGCCGCCACGCCGCCTTGGGCGGCCGTGCCGTTCAGGCTTGAAAGGGAACATACCCATGGATCTCACCTTCAATGCCGAAGAACGCGCCTTCGAGAGGGAGGTTCGCAACTTCATCGCGACAAACCTCACGCCGGAAATGAAGCGCGCCACCGCGCTGACGCCCTCGGTGTTCTCCGAACCCGACATCGGCATGGCCTGGCAGCGCGCGTTGCACAGGAAAGGCTGGGGGGCGCCGGGTTGGCCGGTGGACCATGGCGGACCGGACTGGACCCCGGCGCAGCGCTGGATTTTTGAGACCGAATGTGCGCGCGCCGGCGTGCCGAATGTGAACGTCATGGGCGTCAAGATGGTCGGCCCGGTCATCATCGGCTTCGGCTCGCCCGAACAGAAGAATTTTTATCTGCCGCGGATTCTCTCCGGTGAGGACTACTGGTGCCAGGGCTATTCCGAACCGGGCTCCGGCTCCGACCTTGCCTCGCTGAAAACCCGCGCCGTGCGCGACGGCGACGACTACGTCATCAACGGCACCAAGATCTGGACCACGCACGCCCATCACGCCAACCGGATGTTCGCGCTGGTGCGCACCAACGAGACCGAGCGGCAGCAGGACGGCATCTCCTTCATCCTGATCGACATGAAGACGCCGGGTATCACCACAAGGCCGATCCTGACCATCGGCGGCGACCATGAGGTCAACCAGGTGTTCTTTGACGACGTGCGCGTCCCCGTCGCCAACCGGGTCGGCGAGGAAGGCAAGGGCTGGACCTACGGCAAATATCTGCTCGAATTCGAGCGCGGCTCCGGCATCGCCTCGGCCAAGCTGCGCGACGCGCTGAAGACGATTTCCGATCTCGCCGAATCCGAAGCCACCGGCCGCGCCATCGACGATCCCGATATCGCGGTACGGATGTCGGAGATCGAGGTCGATATTGACGCGCTCGAGATGACGGAACTGCGCGTGCTCTCTGCGCTGCAGACCGGACAAAATCCCGGCGCAGTCTCATCGCTCTTAAAACTGCGCGTCAGCGAAATCCGCCAGGCAGTGACGCGGCTCGGCGTCGACGTGATCGGCAATGACGGGCTCTATGTCGAGCCGATGCGGCCGCTGTATCGGCTCAACGAGGCGCCGGGAATCCCCGAGGAATTGCTGCCGGTGGTGCCGGAGTATCTCAACGGCAGGGCGTATACGATCTTCGGCGGCTCGTCGGAGATCCAACGGGACATCGTCGCGAAGATGGTGCTGGGGCTGTGATTGCCGTCGTTCCGGGGCGATGCGAAGCATCGAACCTCAGGTGCGCAATTGCGCACCATAGTTCGTGCTAACACGCGCCCCGGAATGACGAACTGAAAGAGCGCGCCTCATATCCCCGCCGCCCTCGCATCCCTTATCGCCTGCCAGACCTTGGCGGGCGTCAGCGGGGTGTTGAGCTGCCTGATGCCGAGTTCGCTCAAGGCGTCCATCACGCCATTGGCGACGCAGGGCGGGCCGCCGATAGCGCCGGATTCGCCGCAGCCCTTGGCGCCGAGCGGATTGGTGCGGCAAGGCGCGGAGTCATCCAGCGTCACCGCGATCGGCGGGATGTCGTCGGCGCGCGGCACGCAGTAATCCTGATAGCTCGCGGTCAATAGCTGGCCTTCCTCGCTGTAGGCGACGCTCTCATAGAGCGCCTGCCCGATGCCTTGGGCAACGCCACCGTGGACCTGGCCGGTCACCAGCATCGGATTGACAGCGATGCCGACGTCGTCGACCGTGGTGTAGCGCACCACCTTGCTGACGCCAGTTTCGGGATCGATCTCGACCTCGCAGATATGCGTGCCGTTCGGCCAGCTCGGCCCGTCGACCTCGCCTTCGCTGTCGACGGAGAGCCGCGCGTCCTCTTCCTTCTTCGCGATCTCGAACAGGCTGATGCGCTTGTCGGTGCCGACCACCGTCAACCAGCCGTCGCGATACTCGATATCCTCGATGGACGTTTCCAGCACGTTAGAGGCCTTCTCGCGCGCCTTGCTGATCATGTCGTTGCTCGAAACCGCGACCGCCGTGCCGCCGACGAACAGTGAACGCGAACCGACGCTGCCGAAGCCGGTGGCGAGATCGGTATCGCCCTGCACGACGTCGATCTTGTCCATGGGAATGCCAAGGGTATCCGACACCATCTGGGTGTAAGTGGTCTGCAGGCCCTGCCCCATCGCCATGGTGCCGGAATGCAGGATGATGCGCCCTTCCGCGGTCGCGTGCAGGCTGACCTTTTCGGTATGCGCGCGCCCGCCGGTCCATTCGATATAGCTGGTCAGGCCGCGGCCGTAGAGCAGGCCCCTCTTCTTCGCCGCCTTCTTGCGCGCGGCAAATCCGTCCCAATCCGCAAGTTCCGAGGCGCGCGACAGCATGTGCGCGAAGGCACCGGAATCGTACACCTGTCCGACGGCGTTGGTGTAGGGCAGTTGCGCCGGCTTGATATAGTTCACTTTGCGGATGGTGCGCGGGTCCAGTCCGATCTGTCGCGCCGCGGCGTCCATCAGCCGCTCGACGATGAACACCGCTTCCGGCCGCCCCGCCCCGCGATAGGCGCCGACCGGCGCGGTGTGGGTCATCACCGATTTCACCTCAAAATGCACCAGCGGCAGATGGTAGACGCCGGTCTGCACGAAAGGCCCAAGCACCAGCGGAATGATATTCGCTGTCCCCGACGAGTACGCCCCGGTGCAGCCGATCGAGCGCACGCGATAGGCGAGCACGCGACCCTTGGCGTCGAGCGCGAATTCGCCGGTCGAGGTCAGATCGCGGCCATGGGTGCCGCCGACGAACTCGTCAGTGCGATCGCCGCGCCAGCGGATCTTCCGGTTCAGCCTGGTCGCGGCGTATGCCACGATGCCGTCTTCGGGATAGAGGCTGGTCTTCTGGCCGAAGCCGCCGCCGATATCGCCGACCAGCACGCGCACGCTGTCCTTCGGCCGCTTCAGAATGGATTCGGCGAGCAGGTCCCGGGTCGAGCCGGGGGTTTGCGATTGCACGTGCAGGATCAATCGGCCGGTCTTCTTCTCGATCTCGGCAATCGTCGAACGAGGTTCCATGGCGGAGGGGACCAACCGCTGGCTGACCAGGTCGAGCGAGACCGTGTGGGCGGCATTGGCGAAGGCTTCTTCGACCTTGCCCGCATCGCCGTAGCTCATGGCGGCCACGACATTGTCTGGCGCTTCCGGCCACACCACCGGTGCGCCCGGCTTGATCGCTTCGAGCGGGTCGACCACGGAGGGCAGCACCTCGTAATCGACCGAAATGGCTTCGGCCGCGGTCTGCGCCAGCACGCGCGATGTCGCCACCACGGCGGCCACCGCCTCGCCGGCATAGCGCACGATTTCATAGGCGAGCAGACGCCGCGGCGGCACTGTCATCGGCGAGCCGTCGGGCCGCTTGAAGATCGCAAGGGTCGGGATCGTACCGATGTCGTCCTTGATCAGGTCCGCGCCGGTGTAGACCGTTTCGACGCCCGGCATCCCGGCGGCCTCGGTCGTATCGATCGAAACGATTTTGGCATGAGCATGGGGTGAGCGCAGCACGTAGAGCCAGAGCGCGCCGTCTTCGGGCTTGTCGTCGATGAACTGTCCCTTCCCGGTGAGCAGTCTCTGGTCTTCCAAACGCTTGACCGGCTGGCCCGCACCGAAACGCATATTGCCGGGAAGAATGTTCATCAGTTCGTCCTTCGAGCTTCTTGACAGGATTGGGCGGGGTTTTAGCGGCTTTTCGCCGCGACACAACTCATTCAGCTCGTTGCAACAAATGCGCCAGCGCGCCGGGCGCGGTTAGCCGCGACCGGGTATGATTTTCAGTCAAAGAAGGATTAGCTGCGGCCGATGTCCACGATATCAATGTTGATATCGCGCGTCTGCGAGCCGCGTCTCAGGCTGATGCGGATGCTCTTGCCGGCGCCGACCTGCTCGATCTGGTCGGTCAGGTCGGAAAGCCGATGCACCGGCTTGCCGTCGGCCTGGACAATGACGTCGCCGAGCGCGCCGGAGGAGAAATCGACGCCGCGGATGCCAGCGCGCTCGGCCGGGCTTCCGGGCGCGGTGCGCACCACGATGACCCCCTCGACGCCTAGTCTGGTTGCGACGGCCTCGCTGGCGGCGACAATCCCGATCCCGGGTGTCGGCACGCGACCGTTCTTGATGAGCTCGGGGACCACGCGATTGACAATGTCGACGGGGATCGCAAATCCAATGCCGGCGCTGGAGCCCGAAGGGGAGATGATCGCCGTATTGACGCCGATCAACCGTCCCGCCGAATCCAGGAGCGGCCCGCCCGAATTGCCGGGATTGATCGCGGTATCGGTCTGGATCACATTGGCGATCTCACGGCCGCTGCTGGTCGGCAGCCGGCGCTTGAGCGCGCTAATGATGCCGCTGGTCAGCGATTGATCGAGCCCGAAGGGATTGCCGATCGCAAAAGCGAATTGGCCGACCTTGAGCTCGCTTGAGCTGCCCAGCGCCACCGGCGGCGGCAACTTACGTGCGCTCCTGATCCGCAACACTGCGACATCATAGTTGGGCGCAACGCCGATGACCTCGGCCCGGGCCACTTCGCCAGAGGCGAAGCGAACCGCGACCTCGCTGCCATTTTGCACAACGTGGTTGTTGGTGACCACATGGCCGTCATTATCCCAGACAAAGCCGGTGCCCGAGGCGGCCGCGCCCGCTCCGGCTTCGCCGCCTTCGTCCTCGGCCAGGGGATTGGCGGCGCCAGTGCGCGCGGCAACCTGTACGACTGACGGCGACACCCGCTCGAACAGCTCGATATTGGCGCGCTCGGCATCGGACAGCGGACCCCGCTGATCGACGGTTCGGGCGGTGGTATTGGTCCACGGGCTGTAGCGGATATTGGAGAGGGTCAACGCCACCAGTACGGCTGCGATGGCGGCTAAGGAAAGCGCGAAGCGACGATTCATCGATCACTCACTTGATTTCGCGCAAGGCGCGATGCGGAAGATAAACCGGCCAGGGCATCATCACCACCAAAACCTCCTGGCCGGCCTAAAGTTTCTGAACTTTCAGAGACTTAATCATGCGGCAAGATCGGCCGTTTAACGTGATTTATGCATGAAGGCTTGTCGCGCAAGCAGCGCAGCCTGCGCTTGAAACCAAATCCCGCCTTTCTAATTGTTCTGAAGCCGCAGTCCGTCATTGCGCCGCCGGTCCTGGTCGGGCGCCTGGCATGGTCATCAGGCAAGACGTCCCGATGCGGCTTCCTGCGACAAGGCGTCCGGAGTTGCGAGATGAACAACAAGGCGCGTTTCAATATCGGATATGCGATCGCCGCGATCTTTGCTGTCTTCGTAATTCAATATTTCGTATCCACGGCGAGCCAGATCGCCGTCATCCCGTACAGCGAATATCAGCAATTGTTGAAGCAGGGGAAGGTCGCCACCGTCGGCATCTCCGACCGCACACTGCAAGGCACGTTGAAGGAGCCGCTGTCCGGCGGGCAGAAGCAGTTCGTCACCACGCGGGTCGATCAGGAGACCGCGCAGGAGCTCGAAAAATACAACGTCCGCTTCACCGGCCAGATCGAAAGCACTTTCCTGCGCGATCTCCTGTCGTGGGTCATGCCGGTGCTGCTGTTCTTCGGCCTGTGGTGGTACATCGGCAAGCGCGCCGCGGAAGGTGGAGGTCTTGGCGGCGGGCTGATGGCGATCGGCAAGAGCAAGGCCAAGATCTATGTCGAGTCCAATACCGGCGTGACCTTTGCCGACGTTGCTGGCGTGGACGAAGCCAAAGACGAGTTGCGCGAAGTCGTCGACTTCCTGAAAAATCCGACCGACTATGGCCGACTCGGCGGACGGATGCCCAAAGGCGTGCTGCTGGTCGGCCCGCCCGGCACCGGCAAGACGCTGCTGGCCAAGGCGGTGGCCGGCGAGGCCAAGGTGCCGTTCTTCTCGATCTCAGGTTCGGAATTCGTCGAGATGTTCGTCGGCGTCGGCGCGGCGCGGGTGCGCGATCTGTTTCAGCAGGCGCATCAAAAAGCGCCTGCCATCATCTTCATCGACGAACTCGATGCGCTCGGCCGCGCCCGCGGCATCGGGCCGTTTGCGGGCGGGCATGACGAGAAAGAGCAGACGCTCAATCAATTGCTGGTCGAACTCGACGGCTTCGACTCGCGCTCCGGCCTCGTCATCCTTGCCGCCACCAACCGGCCGGAAATCCTTGATCCGGCGCTTTTGCGCGCCGGTCGCTTCGACCGCCAGGTGCTGGTCGACCGCCCCGATAAAAAGGGCCGCACCGAAATTCTCAAGGTGCATATGAAAAAGGTGCAGCTTGATTCCAGCGTCGACCCCGTGGCAGTTGCGGCGCTCACGCCGGGCTTCACGGGAGCCGACCTCGCCAACCTGGTCAATGAAGCCGCCCTGCTTGCAACACGCCGCGGCGCCAGCGCAGTTGCCATGACCGACTTCAACAACGCGGTCGAGCGCATGGTCGCAGGGCTGGAGAAGCGAAACCGGTTGCTCAATCCGAAGGAGCGCGAGATCGTTGCCTATCACGAGATGGGTCACGCACTGATCGCGCTGTCGCTGCCCGGCGTGGATCCCGTGCACAAGGTGTCGATCATCCCGCGCGGCGTCGGCGCACTCGGCTACACCATCCAGCGCCCGATCGAGGACCGCTTCCTGATGACCAAGGAGGAACTGGAGAATAAGATGGCGGTGCTGCTCGGCGGCCGGGCGGCGGAGTTGATCGTGTTCAGCCACCTGTCCACCGGCGCCGCCGACGATCTTCGCCGCGTCACCGACATCGCCCGCAGCATGGTGACACGCTACGGCATGTCCGAAAAACTCGGCAGCGTCGCCTACGAGCGCGATCCCGGCAATTTCCTGGCCGGCGCCGATCGGCCCTTCCCCACACGCGAGCGCGATTATGCCGACGAAACCGCTGCAGCAGTCGACGAGGAGGTTCGCGCGATCGTCGATCGGGTGTTCGAACGCGCGCAGGGCATCCTGAAGGCGCGCCGTGCGATCCTGGACCGCGCGGCGAAAAAACTCTTGGAGAAGGAGACCCTGGAGCAGAGCGATCTCGAAGCGCTGATACGCGAAACGCCGAAGGAAGCGCTGCGGGCGATCTAGCCTTATCCGAGGTCGCGCAGCGCCGCCTCGACAACGTTGCGCTGCTCGGCCGTCAGCGCCGCCTGCGGCGGGATTGGATCCCCGACCGCGTAACCCTGGATTTCGAGCCCGGCCTTGATGCAGGCGGCCAGATTGAAACGCGCAAAGGCCTCGTTGATGCGCCAGAGCTTGCGCTGCAGCGCCATCGCCTCATTCCAGCGCGCCGCCCTGCAGAGTTCGTAGAGCTCGACACTCTGCCGCGGAATGATGCAGGCAGGCCCGGCCATCCATCCCACGCCGCCGATCAGCATTACCGCCGCCGGAATATGGGCGGAGGCCGAGAAGACTTTGATGCTGTCACCGCAACGGTTCATGATCGAGAGCAGCCGGCCCGTATTGGTGGAGGCATCCTTGATGTAGCCGATGCGCGGATGGGTCGCGAGCCGCGCGATCACGTCGAGCGTCAGATCGGACCGCTGAAATTGCGGATTGGTGTAGATCACCACGGGGATATCGACAGCGTCGGCAATCGCGCGGAAATAGGATTCGACCTGCGCGTCGGCGACCGGGAAGTAAGCCTCCAGGATCGCGAGGATGCCATCAGCGCCGAGCTTCTGATACGCCTTCGCCTGCGCCACCGCGTCCGCCGTCGATGTCGAGGCGACGCCGGCGATCACCGGCACGCGACGGTTCGCGGCTTCGATCGTGGCCTGCACGACACTCGCGCGCTGCGCCTGGTTGAGATAGGCGAACTCGCCGGTCGATCCCAGCGGCGTCAGCCCATGCACGCCTGCCTTGATGAGGTCGACACAGAGACGACCCAGCACTTCGGTGCGAATTTGGCCTGATGGATCGATCGGTGAGACCAGGTAGGGAAAGACGCCGTGAAAATCAGCCATGAAAGGAATATACCTCTGGCAGGAGAGTCCGGACCGCCATGGCTATCCGGAATACACTTGCAAGACAACGCTTTCGCGAACAGCGCGCGAGGGACTTCATTAGTTGCGTGCCCTGATCCAGGCGTCGATCGCCGGCAACGCGCGCGCCTTGAGATCGGCGGAGATCGCGATCGTCTCCTGGGCCCGGCCTGTCATTACGCGTCCGCCCGAGGTCGCCTGAACGGGTGCAAAGCCAGCGAGTTCGGCGGCATGGCCCTCGTCGCTGAAATTTGTCATGAAGTTCGCGATGAACTGATCGCGGAACTGCGGGCCCAGCTTGGCGAACAGAGCGTCGTAATTTTTCTGCAGGAAATCCCACGCCAGATCAGGCTGCTCCCCGGAATAGGCGACCGAATTGATCATGCCGATCACGATCGTCCCCGGCATTTCGTCGGTCAACGTCAGCGCCAGCGTGGCGCCCGCCAGCGCCGCATCGCGTGCGCTGGCAGCGGCATGGTAATATCGCAGGCGCTCATTGGTCACAGTGCTCTTGCGCGCCAGCACCAGCAGCGTGTCGTGGATGGCGCGATCCGCCGCGACGCCGACGACGTGGGTGACGGAATCGCGCAAAGCACCGGGCAAGGACTGCGGATCGCCAAGGAAGCGGGCGAACCGACGCTTCGCTTCGGCAACGACGTCTTCGTCGCCAAGTTCGCCGAGCGTCCAGATCAGGCTGCTGCGCAGCAGCGTATCATCGTCATCGCCGGAGCCGCTGCCATCCCAGCCGAGCCGATCAAGCACCGGGCGCAATTTTGCGCGAGCATGGCGTTGCAGCGCCGCCCGCTCGGCCCGGTCGCGCGACAGGCGGTTGAGCGCGGAGAATACCGTGATGACCTGATCCCATACGGGCCGGCGGTCATCCACGCTGATCGCCTCGACCAACGCGAGATAGGATGGCGGCTCGGCGCGCCCGGCCTGCACCATCGCCCAGCTATCGGCGAGGAAATTGACGCGGTCTGCGGTTGACATCTGCGGCAGCGACTTCGTCAATGCCGCCCTGCTCGCCGGCCCATACTCGACCCGGTAATAACCGATATCGCCGAGATTGACCTTGATGGCCTCACCGCAGGATCCGGCCGGCATTTCCGCATGGCCGCGAAGCAAGACAATATCGGGCGATGGCGCTGCACCCACCGGTCCGATCGCAACCGGCACCTGCCAGTCGCGTGACGGCAACGCCGCGGTTCGCGCCGGCGCAATCACGAAACGGCCCTGCCGCAACGTCAGCCGCTGCGCGCCCCCGTTGCAGACGGTTTCGGCGGATATTAGCGGCACGCCGTCCTGTTCGGTAAAAGACGCGGCGATCTCCGTCACCGGCTTGTGGCCTGCACGCTCCAGCGCCCGCCAGAGATCGGCCGTGGTGGTGTTGCCATAGGCGTGCGCGGCCATGTAGGCGCGGATGCCGTCGCGGAACGCCGCTTCGCCGAGGTAATTTTCCAGCATGCGGATCAGCGCCTGCCCCTTGTTGTAGGTAATGGCGTCGAACGCGACCATCGCCTCGCTTTCATTGGCGACCGGTTGCTGGATCGGGTGCGCGGTGCGCCGGGCGTCGAGCGTCATGGCGAACTGCTTCTGGCCGTAGCCGTTCAACCAGCTCTGCCATTGCGGATAAAACTGCTCCGCAGCCTTCGTCGCCATCCAGGTCGCAAAGCCCTCGTTAAGCCAGAGATTGTCCCACCACGCCATGGTGACGAGATCGCCGAACCATTGATGCGCCATTTCATGCGCAATGATGCCGAAGATGCCGCGCCGAGCGCTGTCTGGATTGCTCGCGGGATCGAACAACAGGCGGCTTTCGAAAAAGGTGATGCCACCCCAGTTCTCCATCGCGCCGCCAAAGCCGCCTGGCACCGCGATCAGGTCGAGCTTGGGTAACGGGTATTTGACACCAAAATAGTCGTTGAACCAGGCAAGGAGCTTCACCGCGGTGTCGAGCGCGAACTGCCCTTTCGCAGCCTTGCCGGTGGTCGCGACGACGCCGATCGTCACGCCATCCGCTTCCGTCGTAATCCGCTCCAATTCGCCGACCGTCAGCACGAACAGATAGGTCGACATTTTCGGCGTGGGCGCGAAAGCGACTCGCTTCAGGTTCGGCTCAAGCATTTCCTCGCGCGTAATGGGCATGTTAGCGACCGCGAGGAAGCGACGCGGCACGATCACCGTCAACGCAAAGCTCGCCTTGAAGGCGGGCTCGTCCCAACAAGGAAATATCCGCCGCGCGTCCGCAGGCTCAAGTTTGCTCGTCAGCAACCGTTTGATGCTGTTGCCGGCCGGATAGTCGACGAAGAAGAAGCCGCGGTCGAACTTGTTGATCCGCGCCGTAAACTCGATGCGCAGACGATGCGCGCCCGCGGCGAGCGGCTGCGTGAACGTGAATGTCGCCGTCTCGCTAACAGCGTCAAGCGCGACGTCGGCGCGCTCTGCGCCGTCGTCCACCGTGACCGAAGCAAACGTCGTGTTGACCGCGTTAAGCGTCAGTCGTGCCGTCGGTTCGCGCACGTCGACGTCGATTACCTCGACGCCGGGTAGTGCGACACCCTCGGCGTCAGGTCTCAGCTCGATTGAATAGCTGATCGGAACGACCGTCTTCGGCAGCCTGCCCGGCGTGGCGTCGAACGAGAAAACCGACCCGGCTCGCGCAGCGCCCGAAACAACAATCATCACCGCGAGCATTGCGACAAGATATCGCGCCAAGGGTGCTGTGTCGGTAAGCTTCACAGGTGCTCCTATGCCCAGGCGGCACTACGAGGTTCCGGATCATACAGCTGCATCGCTTGCCGCGAAACTTTCGGCAGACGCCGCGTCGCACGCGCATCCGAAGCGGCTTCGCTGACCAAAAGATGTCCACAGATGTTCACAGGTTCTAACGATTTAACTCACGATAATTTCACGACTTTCTCCGCAGTCTGCTCGCCTTGACCAAGCGCAGGAACAGGTTTGATGGCTGTGCAGAACTTCGCTGACGCATCCTCTATCCGAACTTCCGAGCTCTATGCGCGCGCCTCTGCTCCCACAGCAATAACTGCCGGCTTTCGCCACTTCCTCGGCACGCCTGCTCCTGCGCAACGCTTCCGCGCCTTCGGCATCGATCCGCTAGAATCGCCATCACACTATGCAGAGCTTCGCGGATTGATGCATCGCCTGTCACGGCGAATGGATGCCGTCATAAAATGGCCGCCACACCAGGCTCGATCGGCGGAACACTGGGAAAATCCCTTCATTCCCTCCGGCTACACCTATCTGCTGCAATTCATTGCGCATGATCTGGTTCACTCGGCGATTCCGCTTTCGGTTGCGGGGGGGCTCGGCCGAGGGACGACCAATGCCCGCCGCACACCGCTTCAGATGGAGACGCTTTACGGCAGCGGCCCTGTCGGATCCCCACACATCTATGCACTCGACGCGCCGAGCGACGACCGGCGGACCAAGCTGCGGCTCGGCCGAATGCGCTGGAAGGAAAAGCAGCCCGCGACCGGCTGTCCGTTCCGCGACATCGCGCGGACCCCGGCCGAGAACGTGACGGGGATCGACCGCAGCATTGCAGGTGTCCGCGTTGCCCTCACCGAGGCATTGGTCGCCGACCCACGCAATGACGACCACGCCGTGATGTCGCAACTCACCGCGCTGCTCGCGCTGCTGCACAACGGGCTCGTCGATATCATTCGCGGCCGGGAAGATGACGCCGGGCCGAACGGCCGGTTCGGCGCAGCCTACAAGCGGTTCCTGTGCGCCCGCGGCGCATTGACGGCCATCTATCACAACATCATCCGAAACGACCTGATGCGGCGGGTAATTCATCCGGCGATCTACGCGAGCTACTGCGGGCCTGCCCCGCACTTCATCGACCGCCTCGCATCAGCCAACGGTCTTGCGATCGGAGATTGGGAGATACCGTTCGAGTTTTCGCACGGGGCCTTTCGCTTCGGTCATGCCATGGTCCGGCCGGAGTATCAGATCAACGACCTATCGCTGCATGACCTCAACAACACGCTGGAAAAGAGTTCGGTAAACGACCCGGCAAACATGCCGCTCGACGAGACCTGGATGGTGCAATGGTCGCGCTTTTTCGAGATCAACGGGTCGACGCCGAATTTCAGCCGCCGCATCGGACCACATCTCAGCGATGGGCTGGGAAATGACCAGATCTTTCCGGCATTCGACGAGACGGAACGGGTCGGCCTGCTCTATCGCGACCTGCTCGGCGCCGGCCTCGCCGGCATGTGGTCGGTCGATGCATTGCTTGCCGAGATCGGCGACCGCCGGCCGCATTTCATCGCCATGTCGCGCCTGCTTGCCGACCGCGCCTACCGTGTCGATCAGCTTCGCGAATGGCTCGTCTCGACGCGAGCCTACGGCGCGCTGACGGACGAAGACATCGAAACCCTGTCGAACGATCCGCCGCTGCCGTTCTTCGTCCTGTTCGAGGCGATGCAGCAGACGGAAGGCCTGCAACTCGGGCTGCTCGGTTCGATCATCGTATCGGAAGTGATATTCGGGGCGCTCGCAAGTGACCCGCAATCGGCCGGCGGCGGCTCGGTCGCCGATCAGCTGGATCTCATTTCCCGCGAATTTTACCTGACGAATGTACTTCAAGACATTCCAGAGATCTCAAACATGGCGCAGTTGGTGGAGTTGACCACCGAAATTGCCGAGCTGCAGCAGGCCGTGCCTGCATTTCTGTGAGCGGAATTGTCCGTCTCGCGCAACCCGGAGGAGTAGAAACTATGGCCCTCGAAAGAATGCAAGTGACCAACCATGAGCGCTGGGGCAACCTCGTAAAGACCTGGTCGACGGGCAAGAACTATCTTGACGACGACAACGAATATCCGATCCCGACCACCGTCGAGGAATTCAAGGAGCAACTCGCCAAGGCGCAGGTGTTCATGACGGTGCCGGATCGCTACACGAAGGTGAAGTTCGTCGAGCAGCAAATGGACACGATCGTGGTACGCTTGCCGCCCGCCGTGGCGATCGCCGATTCCGAAGAGAAACTCAGCAAGCCAGGCGCAACCTATCCGCTTCCGCCGTTCTACAAGCGGCTGTTCAACGGGATGGATCCGGTGATTCCGGAAGCCGACAAGTTCAAGGTGCATGCCGAGCGTATCGGCGATTACACGATCAGCTTCTGCGCCTAGTCAGAGCTGGACGATATCCCCGACAGGAAGCCCTGCGCCGAGCAAACCTCGACGAAGGGTTTCCTGTCGCTCGCCGACGCTAATCGGGTGAGCCTGCATAACCCACCGCACGACAGCCTCGTCGGTCGGGGTCGATGTACCGACCCAAAACGAACGTAATCCGTTCACGAAGCGCTGCGCTTCTTCGCGCGCCTTCCCCAACTCCCCAAGATAGAACAGCGCGGCCGTCCGCCATGCGGGCAATGTCCGCCCGACGCCATTGGCGCGGTCGCAGGCCTCGAGGGCGCCTGCGTAGTCGCCGCACAGAAACCGAATGGTGCAATGATAAGCCCATTCAAGATAGGAAGGCGCAGGTGAGAGCGTCAGCGCTTGATCGGCCCTGAGCCGGGCCTGCTCGATTGATCCGCAAAAGACCTCATAGTGAGCGCTCGACAGCAACGTCCACGGGTCGTTGTCATTGAGCTCGCAGGCAAGCGCCATATGCGGCGCAGCTTCGGTTTCTCGAAGCGCCATCACATAGGACCAGCCGCAGCACAGATGCGCCCTGGAATCGACCGGATCCAGTTGAACGGCGGTCTTTGCCAATTCGAGTGTGGCCTTGGCCTTTTCGAGATCGCGAAAGATCCCGGGATGCACCAGATGCTCGATGTTGTTCATCTGCACGAGGCTGCTGTAGCAGGGCGAGAAGCCCGGATTATCGCGGATCGCATCGCGAAAGATGGCGACCGCTCGCCGCCAGCTTTCGGGATCGAACTTCGACATGAGGTTCTGTCCACGGAGCCAGCGGTCATGCAGGTCGAGCGACACGTCAGGCTCGCCGGCGAGCCGCATCAGCCGTTCGGTCGACAGCTGCACGTTCAGCGAAGTTGCGATCCGGCGGATGATGCGCTGCTGCGTTTCGAACCAGTTGCCGAGGCCGAGGCGGAAGCTTTCGCTCCAGATATAGATTCCCGTCGTGTCGTCCCGGAGCACCATCACGATATTGATTTCGGCGCCGGCCTGATAAGCGGTGGTCTCGATGCAATATTGCGGCGCCGAGTCCGGCGCGGGAAGCACGACCGCGGCCGGCGGACGGTCAACGACACTCCATTCGCGGAATCGTACGAGACAGGCGGCGAGGTGCTGAGAGAACCCCTGCACCAGATGGCTGTGATCCTCATCGACGCCGTGCATAGCAAAGGGCCGCAACACCAGGCGCGTCTTGGCAGGTGCATTGACCGAAGCCGAGATCGGGATCACCGGCTGAGGAGCGGTCCCTCTGATCATTCTGACGGCGAATTCGTCATTCGCGGCCGAGGCAGCCCGATCGGCCGGCGCGCGCTCCAGAATACCGAGCTTGATGTTTGCGACGAGTTCTTCGGTAGCCGACGACGGCTCCATCGCGTAGTCGCGATCCAAGAGATCCCACAGCGCCTTGTAGATCCGCAGCGCGCCGGCAACATCGCCTTCTTCCGCATGCGCCCGCATCAGATAGCGGCAGGCGTATTCATGCGTGGGATCGAGATTGACGATCGCGACCGCGACCTTTTTTTTGGATTCAGCGGGCACGCTTGCGGAGGTCAAGCCTGCGTCGAGATTGCGCATCAGCCGTTCATGGATGGTCTGCCGCTTGGCCAACACCCAGACCCGGAACGACGGGTCGAGATCGTCCATTCCTTCGAGCAGCCGCCCGTCGAGCTGCGGGGTATCGAGCAATAGCGGGTGAACGCGTCCGCTCTCGGCGAGTTGGATCACGCTTTCGATATCGACTTGGATTCGTCCAATGTTGAGCCCGATCAGGAGCCGCTCCGCGATGAAGCCGTCATACCCGGCCTCCTCGAGCAAGGATCGCAGTTCGCGGACGACCTGACGCAACGAGGCACGCGCCCTTTCCTCGTCCGAACGGCTCCACAGCAGGCCGACCAGCCGCTCCCGGCTCTCCTGCTTGGTCTCCGACAGCGCGAGATAGCTAAGGACCGCCCCCGCCTTGCGGGTTCGCAGTTCGATCGGCCGGCCGTTGAACCGCAGGCCGAGCCGCCCCACCAGCGATAGCGACAGACGCGGAGCGCTTTCAGGCGCCGCCGCGGCATCGTCTGCTGTCATGGCGTTTGCGCTGGCCGGCATGCAACGGTTTCCGGAACCGGTTGGTTAATTCCCGCCACTCTATATCAAAGGGATGCCCCCGGTATAGGTTGCGCCGCCTCCAGTTCGTACAATCGCGTCCTGCAGCCTGCCCGTGACAATTTCGGATGGCTCGAGTTGCAGGCCTGGGGCGATCACGCGAACCACCGGAACGGCGAAGCGCTGGCGCGTGAGATCGATGCAGAATGTATCGTATCCTAGCTTTTCCAAACGCTGTACGATCAATCCAAATATAGCGCTCGCATCAGTTGCGTGAAGGGGCAGATGGGCGGCGCACTCTTCGACCGGCTGCAGCAATCTGCACTGGTCGGCGTCGATCGCTGCCCGCTGCAGGTGGATGCGATCCTGTCGGTTGAGCGCTTCATCGCCGCGTTCGCTGCGTTTGGTTGCAACGACGTTGTCGGCCAATTCGAGCTGGCACATTTCCACAATCGCCGAGCGGACCGCAGCCTCGAGCGTCGGCCGTGCGGCGAGGCCGAAAGCAAAACCGGAACCGTCCGCCCGGCAGGAGACGGCCGCGATGCAGGGCACGCCGATATCCGTCGTAATGTCGAGCAGCCAAGTCCGGCGCGGCGTCGAGACGCCGTGCCGAAGCTTCTGCAACAAGTTTGCCGCCACGATGCCGGCTTCAGGCTGCGGCGGAAGCGATCGCGGCAACTGACCGCCTCGCCACCACAGGCTGGCTGCATCGCGCTCGATCAATTCCAGCAGGCCATGCAGCGCTGCGGCGTCCCGTGACGGACCGGCGGCCGATCCGATGCTCAGCGGGAATGGCGGGGCAAACTCGCGTTGCGCTGGCGGTCGCCGCAGGCAGATGTCCGCCGGAAGCCACACCTCGCCTCCGTCGGTCAGCTTTGTTACGCGACACCAGGAGAGCGCTCGCTCTGGTTGCATGCGACGTTCCGAAAGGGCCGCTACCAGCTCCAGCGCCTTCGGACCGAGTTTTCCGGCCCAATCGTCAACGCCCGGTTCGAGCAACAGATCGGTTCCAGTCTGCAATTGGGAGAGGTACTCGATACCCTCGCCGATACAGCCCTGAAATGCTTCCCGCAACGTCAGACCAACGCCGGAAACGCCGACCATCGGGCTTCCGTCATGCAAGGGATCGGCAAGCGCTGGATCGAATTGCGCACCAAAGCTGATCAGGCCGGGCGCATCGGGCGAGGCCAGTTCGAACACGCGCGCAAATCGGGAAGCAGCGATCAGCAAATGAGCGCGATTCGCGAGCTGCGAATCAATTCCATTGCTGGATTCGCCGGCATATTCCAGCGCCTGAAGGATGAGTCTGGCATCGTGATCGCCGGCCGCGTCCACATCGTTGCCAAGAAGCAACGATGCAGCGCGCGCAAACAATTCTTGCATCGAATTTTCGGTACCGCTCACGGTGACCTCACGACTTGACGCGCAGATTCCGGACGTGAGGCCAGTCCGCCCTCGCCCTGGAGGAACTTATGCTCGCGAAAGCCTTCGTCATAGCCATGGCAGCAGATTTTGCCCGATCGGACTATGCCAAGCCGACCTTGATTCGTAGCCGCAGCCGCGAGTGGCTGATCGCCTGCCGTTGGGGACCGGATGGCGAGTATCTTTCGATTGCGACAGCCGGCCCGATCACGGAGCCTCTCGCACTGGTTGCACCGCAGGCGATTGCGCCAATTCACAGCCTCGTCGGCGTACTGGTCTCCGAATCGGAGACGCAAGCCACCAGCACATTCCTGCTGGTGCGCCAGTTGCCTGCTGCGATCGAGCTTGCCGGCACGTTTTTTCCGGCCGACGGATACGTGCTGCTGCAGAACCAGGGCGATGTCCATCTCGTCTGCAAGACGCGCTACTCCCATAGCTGCGGCTGGCTCGACGGCAAGGAGATCCGCAAAGACATTCCCGATCCGGCACCGTATTCGGCCGAAGCAATGTCATGGCATATCGAAGCGACGCGCCGTGACTGGATCGGCGAGTTTATTCCCGGCAGCAGGCCGCCGGAGCGGCTTGCGATTCGCGCGACCGGCTGAAGCCGCGATCGGACTACCGACAGAAACGGGACCGCACGTGATTCCGTACGTCTTCTTACGGAAGACTATCACCGCGAGGGAAATCTCCGCCGCTCACCGCGATCGACAATATTCAGCCGTGCAACCGTAGTAGCCTTCGATCCCCGTGTTCGACCGGCGATGCTTTCAACCAGTTTGGCGACGCAAAGCCGCACGCGCGGGCTCGTTATTCGCGCATAGGCCATGAGAACGCGCAAGGCGCCCGCCCGGCCAGCAAATGAACCGGTGAATTCAAGCCGGAAGATCCGGGTCGGGAAGATTCGAACAACTCGCCGGCCGAAACATCCAGCACGGTAGCGATTTGCGACAACCGGATGGCACCAACCCGGTTGGCGCCCCGCTCGTATTTCTGTACCTGTTGAATGGTGACGCCAAAGCGTTCGGCGATGGTTTGGCTGGTGCCGCGGTTGATCCGAAACATACGAATTCTGGCACCCACCATCGCATCAAGCGGGCCAGACTTCCTCGTCGCCATCGGCAGGCTCCCAACTCTTCAAGTTGGGAGAGATCTTAACACAACCTAAGGGCGCTACAGGAACTAATTTGCGATAGGGATCACATTGGCCCGCTGCCCGGCGTTAGCGGGTTCGATCGTCAACCGGCCCTTCGGATCGATCGCGGCCTTCATGGCCGGCGGGTGACCGGTTTCGAGGAAATGCTGCAGAGCGGCGCGGCTCTCGTCCGAGAGTGCAAACAGCCCGCGCATTAATTCAAAGAATCCAGGCTCTTCCGCTACATAGAGCAGTTCGCGCAGTTCCGCGCCGGTATACTGCCCCAAGGCCGTTACAAGCCATTCGGTTTGGTCATCCGGATCGCTCTCCGGCACGCGATTCAGGTAGTAGACGACCGATTCCGCACTCATTTCATCCCCCGGTACCTCGCGATAGCTCACAGGCCCCCCGCTCTGGACGGCTTTCTGGCAGCTAACTCCCGAGCCTAACACTGCGGGGGCTCTCGTGATTTCAGCGTGATCGCAAGCGCAACCGTGATTCCGTTCCGAAGTTCCAGGCAGTGCCGAGCTGGTTCAGTCTGCGCGGCGGACGCAATATTCATTCCACCCTCCCGTAGCGGTTCGGGATTTTGCCGCTACAAACCTCCCAACCACCTCACGGTACGGCAGTTAGAAAGCCTTCGCGATGGCCCGCTGGGCATCCTGCTGAATCGTCCTCAGGTGATTCTGGTCGCGGAAACTTTCGGCGTAGATCTTGTAGACGTCTTCGGTGCCCGATGGCCGCGCGGCGAACCATCCCGCCTCGGACTCGACCTTGATGCCGCCGAACGATTGATCATTACCCGGCGCACGGGTCCGAATCGCGCTGACCGGTTCACCAGCAAGCCGGTGCATATTGAGCTGCTCCGGCCCGAGTGCCTTGAGCGCGCTCTTCTGTTTGGGCGTCGCCGGCACATCGATCCGCTCGTAGAACGGCACGCCGAGTTCGGCGGTCAGAGCGGCAAACAGCTGGCTCGGATCGCGGCCGGTGCGACCGAGGATTTCGGCGGCGAGCAGCCCCATCACCATGCCATCCTTGTCGGTCGTCCAGACGGAGCCGTCGCGCTTGAGGAACGATGCACCGGCGCTTTCCTCGCCCGCGAATCCGAATGCGCCGGTGCCGAGGCCTTCGACGAACCATTTGAAACCGACCGGGGTCTCGACCAGCTTGCGGTTCAGCTTTTTAGCGACACGATCGATGATCGAACTGGAGACGATGGTTTTGCCGATCGCGGCCTCGCTGCCCCATTGCGGCCGATGCGCAAACAGGTAGGCGATCGCAGCCGCGAGAAAATGGTTCGGATTCATCAACCCGCCGGTGCGCGTCACGATGCCGTGGCGATCGGCGTCGGTATCATTGGCAAAGGCGACATCGAACCTGTCGCGCATCTGGATCAGGCTTGCCATCGCGAATGGCGAGGAACAATCCATCCGGATTTTTCCATCCCAGTCCGCCGTCATGAAACGAAACGTCGGGTCGACGGCATCGTTCACGACAGTTGCGTTGATCCCGTAATGCTCGATCAGCGGCTGCCAGTAGTGAACGGCGGCGCCGCCCAGCGGATCAATACCGATTCTCACGCCGGATGATTTGATCAGCGCCATGTCCACGGCATTGCCGAGATCGGCGACATAGGGACGGATGTAATCGTGCCGATGCGTCGATGGCGCCTTGCGGGCGCGCTCATACGGTATCCGCGCAACGCCCTTCATGTCAGCTTCGATGTAGGTGTTAGCACCCTTCTCAACCTTGGCCGTCACGTCGGTATCGGCCGGGCCGCCATGCGGCGGGTTATATTTGTACCCGCCATCTTCGGGCGGATTGTGCGAGGGCGTGATGACGACCCCATCGGCAAGTCCGCTCGTTCGATCCTTATTGTAACTCAGGATCGCATGCGAGATGACCGGCGTCGGCGTGTAGCCGCCGCGCTCGTCAATCATGATGTCGACCCCGTTGGCGGCAAACACTTCTACCGCGCTCGCCAGCGCCGGCTCGGCCAGCGCATGGGTATCGATGCCGATAAACAGCGGACCGGTCAGTCCCGTCTCGCGGCGGTAATCGCAGATCGCTTGCGTCGTCGCCAGGATATGATTTTCATTGAACGAGTTCTTCAGCGATGTCCCGCGATGTCCCGAGGTGCCGAACGCAACACGCTGGGTAGGATCGGACGGATCCGGTTTGGACGCGAAGTAGGTCGTTACCAGTTGCGGTACGTTGACGAGGGTGGCGGGATCAACCGGTTTGCCGGCAGCGGGATTGGTGGCAGTCACATGACCTCACGGAATGGTGGTTTCGCCGGATTATAGGTGCAAGCGACGGTCTCGGCAAAATCGAGCCCACGTCTTCGCAAGCCGATGCCGCCTCTAGTAAACGCCGCGCTGCCGGGGCGGTTTCCTGGCATCTTGTGCGAAATACGGATTGTTTAAGCATTGGGCCGCGCGACCCGATGCGGACGCGGCGCACTGCCCCAGCGAAGCAAAGCTGCAGTCGATGTAGCCGCCACCAATGGCGTATGTTTGCAGGCAGACCGGGTAGTTTGGATCATAGGTCTGGGCGCGCGCCGGCGCGGCGGGCAACATCGTTCCCATTAGAATCGTGCAAGCCAATACGCGCATTGGGGACTCCTTCGGGACAGGCCGACAGGAC
Organism: Bradyrhizobium australiense; assembly: GCF_013114825.1. Classification (GTDB taxonomy): domain Bacteria; phylum Pseudomonadota; class Alphaproteobacteria; order Rhizobiales; family Xanthobacteraceae; genus Bradyrhizobium; species Bradyrhizobium australiense. Next base: position 43,765 of record NZ_JAAVLX010000017.1, read on the forward strand.
AATGCGGGGCTTGATTACCTGCTTTCCACCGACCGATCAGACATGATGGTGGAAATCGGTCACCTTTGACGAGGCATCGCTTGGCCCACTTCCCTTTGCGCCCTGTCTGAGGCAATGGGGTGGCGCGCCAAAGGCTGCAGATGCGTTATCTGTCGCAGATTGATATGGTCCAGCACGGCGCCACCTGATCACTCGGCTGGCTATCGCTTTGGCGGCCCTATTGGTTCGCCAAGCGTCGCATCCCGAACTGGCTGCCGATCACGCCGTCGCGCGACGAGTTTGAAGCGCTATGAGCCCTAGCTGCTTCGCGGCGACGCAAGCCGATGCTTGAAGAATGCCAGGATCTCGTCGCGGGCCGCGATCGTCGGCTGGCCGGCCTCGTCGATTAGGTGCGCGGTGACGACGCTATGCGGGGTCGTCACGTGACGCGCGAAGAACGGCGCAAGATCGGCGTTCGCCGCGCTGTCCGGCAGCACACGCCCGATGAATCGGTCACCGAGCGCTTCCGCATAGGCCGCGAAGCGTTGTGCCGTGCAGAACTTGTCGCCTGCGAAGCGATAGGCCAGCACCATCAGATCTTCCCTCTCGAGCCGTTCGCGGACGGCCCTCACTTCGTCGGGTGCGATTTCAATGCCGGCCGGATCGTTCAGCGGCAGCGACGGCTGCGAGAGCACCGGCGCCAGCATCGATGGTTCAAGCATCATGGTCAGCGCAAAATTTCCCGTGAAGCACATTCCGATCGCGCCGACGCCGGGGCCGCCGCACTCGCCATGTGCGAATCGCGCCAGCGACCGCAGCCACTTTGTCACGGGACTTGATTGGTGTGAGGCCAAAGCGCGAAACTCGGCGCTCACACAGGCGCGCTGAAAGATCGCAGCGCCCTCCTCCGCGCCTGGAACGGCGCCGTCACGGCCGAACAGCGATGGCACGTAGACGGTGAAGCCTGCATCGCGGACCCAGCGCGCAAACCGCGCGACATGCGGGCTGATGCCCGGCATTTCCGTCATCACGATGACAACAGGCCCCGTACCGGCCACGTAGACGACCTTGGTGACGTTATCGAGTGCAATCTCGCGGCGCGTGAAATCCTCGAGCGGATCGTCCTGCTTCATGGACCGTTTCGGCATCGCCACAATTCCTTGTCGATTGATGGATACTCGGCAGGAGCCGCGGCGCAGCGGCCGGGGATTCCTACAAACGCAATTCTGTGCATATCGTTGCGATTTTGTGCTCGTCGGTCTAGTGTCAAAAATGACATTTATAGTGGATTTTTTGACATGACCAAAGTCGCGGTCGTTGAGATCGAGGGGTGCATGGCTTCGAGCGCGGCTATCACCCACGACGTATTGGCGACCGCGAACCGGATCAGCGCTGCGAAACGTGTTCTGCCGTTCAAGGTGACCAGGGTGCGTTGCGGATACCGCCGCGGCGACGTCGATTTGCGCGGGATAGAACTCATCGTCGTCCCCGGTCTCGGTACTGCATCGGCGGACGAACTGGACAAGAAGTTAATGAGCCCGGCATGCCGGCGCGCGGGCGATGCGCTTACCCGGGCGTTCGGGCGCGGCGCCATGCTCGCCGCATCCTGCGCCAGCACATTTCTGCTGGCGGAGGCGGGCTTGCTCGACGGCCGGCGCGCGACCACGACATGGTGGCTCGCGCCGCTGTTCCGGCAGCGTTATCCCGACGTCGAACTCATGACGGAGCAGATGGTCGTCGCCGATTGGCCGATCGCAACCGCTGGCGCGGCCATGGCGCAGATGGACCTGATGCTTGCGGTCGTCGGCCGGTTCGCCGGACCAGGCTTGGCGAGAGCCTGCGCCAACTATCTCCTGCTGGATGAGCGGCGCTCCCAGGCACCATTCATGGCGATTACCTACCTGGCAGGCCAGGACCCCAGGATTGCCAAGGCCGAAAAATGGGTGCGCGACAACATCGCGCGTGACTTTGCGATCGAGGAGCTCGCCGCAGCCGTCGCGCTGGCGCCGCGAACATTTGCCCGACGAATTGCGGCGACCTGCGGCATTTCACCGATTCAGTTCGTGCAGCGGATCAGGCTAGAAACCGCGCGCTTTCTGCTTGAGACCACGCGCCTGCCGGTCGACCAGATCGCACGCCAGGTAGGATATGCGGAGCCCTCCACGCTTCGCCGGCTGATCCGGCGCGATACGAAACATCCGCCCGGACATTTCCGTCCCGTCGCTTGAGCGTCTCCCGACAACGTCGCCAGTCTCAGCCCAATATAGCCTTCACCTCGAGATATTCTTCAAACCCGAAGACTCCGAACTCGCGCCCATTGCCGGACTGCTTGTAGCCGCCAAAGGGCAGGCTGCGGTCAAAAGGAGCACCGTTGAGATAGACGCGCCCTGCGCGGATGCGGTTGGCGACAGCGCGAGCGCGGCCAGGGTCCCTGGACTGCACGAAACCCGCCAAGCCGAACGGCGTGTCGTTTGCGATTTCGATCGCCTCATCCTCGCTATCATAGCTCATGATCGACAGCACCGGACCGAAGATCTCCTCACGCGCAATCTTCATCTGCGGCATCACATCGCCGAAGACAGTCGGGCGGACATAATATCCACGGTTGATTTCGGCGGGCCGACCCGTTCCGCCAGCCACCAGCGTCGCCCCCTCGTCGATGCCCGACCGAATAAGCTCCTGGACTTTCTGAAACTGCGCTTGGCTCACCAGCGGCCCCATGGTGGATGCGGGATCGAGCGGGTCTCCCAGCCGGATGCTGTCGACCGCCTCGCGCGCCGCCTCGAATGCCGCGTCACGCTGCGCGCGCGGGATCAACATGCGCGTGGGAGACTGGCAGTTCTGGCCGGCGTTTGTGTAACAGGCGTGAACGCCCTGGATCACAGCCGCTTTCAGATCGGCATCGGCAAGGATGATGTTGGCGGACTTGCCGCCCAGTTCCTGCGCGACGCGCTTGATCGTATCCGCCGCAAGCCTGGCCACTCTGACGCCGGCCGCCGTCGATCCGGTGAAAGACACCATGTCGATTTCGGGATGGGCGGCAATCGCCTCCCCCACGGTGGGACCGTCGCCGTTGACCAAATTGAAGACACCCGCCGGAACACCGGCCCCGTGGACGATCTCTGCAAGCAACATCGCGCTGAGCGGTGCGATCTCGCTCGGTTTCAGGACAACCGTGCAGCCGGTTGCGAGCGCCGGGGCGACCTTGGAGGCCACCTGGTTCAGCGGCCAGTTCCACGGTGTGATCAGTCCGCAGACGCCGATTGGCTCGCGGCGAATGATCCCGTTCCCCATCCCCTCCTCAAACTTGTATTGCGCCAGCACCCGCGCCGCTTCCTCGAAATGAAACAGCGCGACGGTTGCCTGACGCTCGGTCGCGAACGTAATGGGCGCGCCCATTTCGAGCGTCATCATTCGCGCCAGTTCCGGCAGGCGCGCTCTAAAACGCTCGATGATCTTCTGTAGCCAAGACAGACGTTCTTCGACGCTGGTTTCGGAATAAGTCGCGAACGCGCGACGAGCAGCCTTGGCGGCCCGATCTACATCGTTCCGGGAGCCCAGGCTGATGTGCGCGAAGATCTCCTCGGTTGCTGGGTTGACGATTCCTAACGTTGACGGCGCGGCTGGATCGACCCAAGCGCCGTCGATGTAGAATTTCAGATTTTCCATCGTTCCCCATCCATGACCCTTATCCGCCTACAGGTGCCTGCCCTCATCCACCGGCGTCACCATTCCCGTCGAGCCTGTCAGGTTGACGATTCAGGCAACCACCGCCCTTGCGACATCGTCAGGCGTGGCCGCGGCCTTCGATGCCGCTGCTGCCGCCCGTGACGAGCGCAACCTTCGGGATCAACAGCGCAGGAATTTCAATGCCAGTCATCTATGGCGATCTCGCTTTACTGCATCGCGATCTTTGCCGTCTCGATCACGGGCCGCCATTTGTCGCGTTCGCCGTCGATGAACGCCTTGAGATCTTCCGGCGCGCCTCCGACGCCTTGCAGCGAGTTTTGCTCGAGGATGGTCTTGCCCTTGTCGCTCTTCAGGAAGGCATTCACCGCCTTGTTGACCTTCATCACGATGTCGGACGGCGTACCGGTCGGAGCCACGATCGCGTACCACGCGGTCGCCTCGAAGCCCTTGAATCCCGCTTCCTGCACCGTCGGCACATCGGGCAGTTGCGCCACGCGCTGGCTCGTGGTCACCGCCAGCGCGCGGATCTTGCGGTCGGCTACCAGCGGCAGATAGGTCGGCATGAAATCCATGGCGACGTTGACTTGTCCGCCCAAGAGGTCCGTGATCAGCGGCGCCGAGCCGCGATAGGGCACGTTCGTCATCTCTGCGCCGGCAAACTGCTGGATCAGCGCCGAGGTAATGTGTCCGAGCGTGCCGTTGCCGGGATGGCCGACATTGACCTTGCCTGGGTTCTGTTTGGCATAGGCGATCAGGTCGGGAAGCGTCTTCGCTGGAAAATCCAAGGTCGCAGTAATGATCATTGGAGACTTGGCGACGAGCACGACCGGCGTGAAGTCTCGATCGGAGTCGTAAGCCAGGCCGTTGTACATGAGCTTGTTGAGCGCGATCGGCGCCGGCGTCCCGAACAGCCATGTATGGCCGTCGGCAGCCGCTTTGGCGACCGCCGTGCCACCGAGATTACCGCCCGCCCCCGCACGGTTTTCGACGATAAACTGCTTGCCGAACTCCTCGCTCAGCGCGTGCGCCACGGCGCGCGCCAGCGTGTCAACGGCGGCGCCGGCCGGGAACGGAACGACCATGGTGACCGGTCGACTCGGCCACTCTTGGGCTGCGGCGCGGTGACATGGCGCAATGGCAAGAAGGCCTATGAGGCCGAGAGAGAGCAGGCGCATGTTTCCTCCGAGTTGTGCGCAGATCCTGCGTGGGCACCAGCGCTTATTCTGCGGAAAACTTGTCCAGCCCCTTGCGGCCAAGCCATTTGGATAGCTCGTCCGCAACGGCTTCATTGTTCAGATCGGCAAAGGCGATGTGCGTGTTGCCGCGCAGACCCGCATCGGGGAGCAGCAGTACCTCGCAATCTCCGCCGTGACGGTTGACGATATCGCAAAAGGTCCGTGCCACCTTGACCGAGGCGGCCCAGATGGGACGCGTCTCGGTGTAGTCGCCGAACACCATCTGGATCGGAAATTTGGTCAGCTTCTTGAACTCGGCGAGCGGCACGGAATTGGGACCGTACGGCGCGCTCGGCTTGGGCTCGGGTCCCTCGCCCTCCGGGAAGACAACGCCCGGGGTTTCGTAGGCGACGATGCCCTTCATGTTGTCGCTTTTCGCCTTCAATGCCGACAACAACGCGCGCCAGCCGCCCGCGGAATTGGTGATGGCTACGACGGGACCGACCTTGTCGATCGCCTGGCCGCCGGCCTCCGCCTGCAACAATGCATTCTCGAGCGTATCGAACTCGTCGTAACGGGCGCGCGTTGCCTGATTCCAGGCTTCCTTGTCCGCCGTCGGAAACTGCAGGCCCGGATGCCAGTTGAGATAGGTCAGGCCGAAGCGCCAGGCGGCAAAATTGCGCTGATCGAAATAATCGGGCGTGTAGGTGATCGGCTCGCAGCTCCAGTTCGCGCGACCGACGCGGGGTCCGTCCCAGAGGTAAACGGGATAACCCTTGCGTAGGAAAATGCTCTTGTAACCCTCACCGCCGTCCCAGCGATTCTCCCACACCTTGGTGCTGGAACTGTGCCACATGATCAGGCCGACGCTGCGCCTTTTCGCGGGGATGAAGTATTCGATGTAACCGTGGTCGCAGGAGAGCGTCTGGCCGGGATCGCCGGGCTTGGTAATGACCTTGCCGCCCACTTCATACGCGCCCGTCGATTCCAGGATGATCGGCGGCCTCGGTGGCTTGCGCCCCTCTTCAGCGAAGGCGGTGCTGCCAAGTCCGGTAAACAACAATGCCGCGGCAAACGGCTGCAACAGCTTGCAGCCCTTCAAAAGGCTTTTACCGCAGTTCATGGTCTGCCTCCTCCCCAAAATCGTGCGCGCCGCTTTTCGCGGTCTTTGCGCTTGCCTTGCTAGGCCGCGTCCTGCGCGGTCGACTGCATCGCCGGAAGATTCAGAAATCGCGCCGCGTTGTCGCTGATGAGCTTCCTGATCGCGGTGCGCGACATCTGCAGATCAAGCAGGATCTGGGTGATGCTGCGGAAGCCGTCGACCGGGCGCTGCGACCCCTGCAGGCCGAGGTCGGACGACAGAATCGTGTTGTCGACGCCGGCCACTTCGATCAGGTGCGCCAGATCATCCGGGCTATACTTCAAGGATTTGCCTTCGATGAACATGCAGATCGAATGCTCCATCTTGACCCCGCGCGCGACGAGTTGGCGGATATCGGTGTCGTTGCAACCGACGATGTAGGTCGGATGGTTGACCATCATCTTCTTGACACCGCGCCGCGCCGCCTCGTCGAACAGGATGTGCAATTCGCTGGCCGGCAGGTGACCGCCGGCCAGGATGATGTCCGCCTCGGCAATGAGATCGATCACCTTTTTGGTGTCGTCCGTGAGCTTACCGTTGGGGTCGAGCGCGGAGAGTGGAATCGGATCGAGCATTCTTTGCGAGGTCTTCGGAAACGTCGAATTTCCGGCCGCCATCGCCTTGATGTGGTTCGCGGCCGACAGCGTCGGCATCCAGACGATCTTGCCGCCGAGCTTGATGGCGTGGTCGACGGCATGCGGGTTGATGCCACCCGAGGCATTGTTCAGCACGATGCCGGAGAACAGCTTCACATTGGTTTCGGGGAACAACTTCTCCAGCAAGATCGCGTGCGCCATGCCGGCATAGAAGTGATCCTTGTAGAGCACGGCGCGGAATTTCGCGGCCGCCGCATCAAGCAGTTCCTCGTGATGATCGAGGATGCGCGGCATGGCCGCCGGGCCGCTATGGCAGTGCAGATCGATCGCGCCGACCAGGAGCTCGGCGACTTCCGCTGCCCGCGATAGCGGCGGTAGCGGCACCGTAGCGGGATAGGACACTTGCTTGTCGGCCATGGTCAGGGCCCTTTCGATTACGTCAGACGGCGGACTTTCCGGCGGGGGCTTGCGCGGGCATCGGATAATCGTCCTCGTTCAGCACCCAGCCCGGCTTGGCCGAGAAATCCAGGCGCGGCGGGCAGAAAATATCGACGAGAACATTGAGCTTGGGATCGACTGCCTGCGAGGTGTGGATGGCCGGCGGCGGAATCACCGCGATCGAGGGCGACCCGCAGCTCTCGTGATCGTCCTCGCGCCACTGAGCCATATCGGTCGTCCATGGCCAGCGCAGGTGGTGAACAAAGGTGCCGGCCAGCGCCAGCGAGCATTGCTCAAAATCATCATGATGGTGCGGCGACATCTTGCTCGGATCGCGCGGGCCGTTTCGAGGCTCGAGGAAATTCACCATGAAGGTCGAGCAGCGGAAGATGCGGCCGAACCGCCCCGGCGTGGCCGCGACGTCGAGACTGTAGGTCCGGACCTTTGGGCCACCGGTCGCCTCCGGCCACGGCTCGAACGGCGGCAGATTGGGATGTGGCGTCGCATAGGACGCGGCGTTGGAGCACAGTTTTGCGAGATCTTCCGATCGTGTCGTCACCATGCGTACCACCTTGGCAGCGCCGAGCAGCATGATGGAGCTTGCGCCCGCCGGCACGAAGCTGATGGAGTGACCATTGACGACCTTGCGATCATTGCCCCAGACGATCTCGGCGCCGGCACCGGGATCGGGAAGCAGCACGACATATTCGTCGGGCTGGTTGGTCCGGCTCAGCACCGCGCCCTTGTCGGCCTCGCTATAGGCGATGATGAAGTTCTGGCCGCGGGCATACCAGGTACGCGCGCCGTTCTGATTTTCAGCCGGCGGCGTTTCGTGGAATTTCGCATACTCGGCGCCTGCAAAGTGGGTGGCGGCGGGTTTTGTGCCGACGGGCGTGGCGGCGAGCGCAGCGCGCGGATCAGTGCTGTGGTACATGCGAACCATCCGTGGTAACGAGGGTCTTGAATTCGGTGAGCGTTAGCGCCGCAGCCCGGCGCATCTGGCCCTGATCCGACGAGATGATGAAGGCGCTGGCGCCGAGCTCGGCGAAATCCTTGGCTTCAGCAGAACTCGCGACCATCACGCAGACCGGCTTGGCGACTGTCTTCGCCGCCGCAATGATCCTGATAACTGCGTTCTTCACGGACGCGTCGGCCGATGATTTGGCGCCAAGTGCGACGGTGAGATCGCCGCGGCCGATGAAGAAGCCGTGGATTCCGTCGACCGCGGCGATGGCGTCGATATGATCTAGCGCTTCCGGGTCCTCGATCATCGCAATCGCGCAAACCGACGCATCCTGCTCATCGACGAGAGTCCACATCGGCGTGCCGCCATAGGCGCCGGCGCGGGCCGAACCGGAATAGCCGCGCCGTCCGCCGCGGTAGCGTGCGGCGGCCGCGATCGCGCGGGCCTTCTCAACCGTTGCGACATGGGGCACCAGCACACCGGACGCGCCGCAGTCGAGGCAGGACAGCATCTTGGCCGGGTCGTCCGACGACACCCGCACGATGCCCGCGACATTGCTGGCGCGCGCGGCCAGCAGCATGACGTCGGTCATCGCGCGATCGATCGGCGCGTGCTCCTCGTCGATCACGACGAAATCGTAGCCGAGCGCGCCGAATATCTCGGTCGCGTGCGTCGTCGGCGTCTTGACGAACGAGCCGACGACCACCTGCCGCGCGGAGAAGCGGCGGCGGAACGACGAAAAATGCGGCCTGACGACGTCTCCGGACACGGCTGTTCCTCCACGGCCATCTGCACGGGCTGTCTTCAGAAGACGGGCTCCGACGTGGCTTGGCGAAAACCATTGCAGGCAGGGCGCCGGTCGGCCATAGCTATTCCGCCGTGTTCCACTAGGTGGAATTTTTGGATGCCGCTCAAGTCCGACACCGTCGAAGCCGCTTCGCGCACGCTCCTCTTGCTGGAGGAGCTCAACCGCCACCGCGTCACCTCGATCGATCGCTTGCACAAGACGACGGGGCTGCCGAAATCGACCGTGGTGCGATTGATGAAGTCGCTATGCACGATGGGCTATGCCGCCAACGACCGGCGGCAGGGCGGCTACGCGGTCGCCTCGCGGGTCAAATCGCTGAGCAACGGCTTTCACGGCGATCCGCTGGTGGTGGAGGCCGCGCGCCCCTGGGCGCTCGCCTTCACCAGACAATATCATTGGCCGATCGCCATCGCCGTCCTTGATCGGAGTTCGGTCGTGGTCCGCTTCAGCACCATTCCTGACAGCCCGGTCTCGCCGTTCCACGGCACCCTCAACATGCACTTGAGCCTGCTCGGCCGGGCGCTGGGGCGCGCCTATCTGGCGTTCTGTCCGATGAGCGAGCGATCGATGCTGCTCGACATGCTGGCCCGGTCGCAGCAGGCCGAAGACAAACTCGCCACCGAACGAAGGCGGGCATTGGCTTTGCTGGCCACGATCCGCAAGCAAGGCTTCGCCGAGCGTGACCCGATGGTCGAACCGCGCTCATCGAACACCATCGCGCTGCCCATCATGGTCAATGGGCGCGTGCTCGCCACCGTCGGCATGACCTATTTCACCTCGGCGCTCGACCGCGCCGATGTGATCGGGCGCTACGTGCCGTTGGTGAAGGGCTTAGCAGACAATATTGCGGCGAGTGTGTCGTCGTTGCAGGAATAGAAGCTGCAACAGTGAGCCGGTCCGGAGAAACGTAGCAAGTTCAGATGATGCGACCAGCCGTGATCAATCAGCCATCGAGCAAGACGCCGCTCCGCTCGCTTTATCCAGCTTCGATGCACTCTTCCATGATTCTGTCGATCTCGGCGATCGACAGAACCCCGATCTCGGCAACGAATACGATTCGAGCCCGCGGCACTCCCGCGGCTGGCTCGCCGCCCGCAGCCAATGTCGCGCGCCCGCCTGCGAATTGAAACACCATCAACCGCCCGGGCTGCTGCACCGTCTCGAACAACCCCTTCGCCCGAGCGAGCTTCGGCGCCAGCCGACCGATGGCTTGCTGCAGCCGGGGGAGCGATACCGGCCGCTCCGATGTCCAGCTCAGCGTCTCGAACCGGTCAGACGCCGGCCGTCGCGGCCCCGGCTCGCGCGGCGCCGGCACGCGCTGCACGTCCGCGGGAAACAGCAGCGCTGCGGGGACTTCGCCATGCAGAGCATCGACTATCACCGCTGCCGGACGCAGCGTCCGGACGGCATCGAGCAACTGTGCGCGACCTACCGCGTCCACCAGGTCCACCTTGCTCAGCGCCACCACGTCGGCCGTCCGTAGCTGGGACCGCAGCAACGCGTCGTTCAATGTCTCCGGCGATGTCGTCGCGTCCACAACGCACAGCACCGTCTCCAGCGGCGCGTCCCGCCAGATCACCGGGTCCATCAGGTTGCGCACGATATCCGAGGGATCGGCAACTCCGCTGGTTTCGATCACGATGAAGTCCGGCCGCGGATCACGCCGCAGCAGGATCGCGAGCGTGCGCAACAGATCGCCTTCCAGCGAGCAACAGATACAGCCGTTGCTCAGGCTGACCACCCCATCGCTGGCGCCTGCGATCAGCTCCGCATCGATGTTGATCGCGCCGAAGTCGTTGACCACGGCGGCGATCCGCCGCCCCGCGGCATGCGCCAGCAGGTGGTTCACGACCGTGGTCTTGCCCGCCCCGAGGAAGCCGGTGACCAGCAGAATTGGGACCGGCACAATCTGCCTCCGTACGTCAAGCTTCGGCAACCGGCCGGCGCACCGGCCGGCCGGGCCTCGCCGCCACATCCAGCACGCCGTCTGTGATCAGCGGCTGGCCGCTGACCACCAGATGCCGTACGCCCTCTGATGGGCGGTTCATCGCCGAGAAAGTCGCCCGGTCGGTCAGCGTGTCGAAATCGAACACGACGATATCGGCATCCGCGCCCGGCTGCAGCTTTCCCTTGGCGCGCATGGCCGGGGTGCTGCGGGAAAGGATCTCCGCAGGGATCAGGGCGCATTTGCGGATGCCTTCCAGGAGCGACACCGCCTTGCGCTCACGCACCCACTCGCGGATGAATCGGGTGAAGCACCCCGCCGAACGCGGATGCGAGGTGGCGTCATCAGGCAGCGGCCAGGCGTCGCCGGCGTAAACGCTGCCGTCCGAGAGCGTCCAGGGCATCGCGTCGGACGCGATCGCGCCGCCGGGATACAGCACCGATATGTCCAGGAGGTCGCGATGGTGTGGATTGTTCTCCGTATCCAGGATATGCCACAGCACCAGCGTGGAGGGCTCCTCTGCCTGTGCCGCCAGCAATTCCCCGCGGTCGCGGAAGCGCCGTCCGTCGGTCACCCGCTGCACCGAGTCGTAGCCGGTGCCATTGCGCGCCTCGAATTCGGGGTCGCTGAAGAAGGCCGCCGCCAGCACCGTCGAACCGGTGCCGTACGGATAGGCCTCTACCGTGATCGGAAGGCCCTGCGCCTGCGCCTTGGCCACCAGCACGGCGCAACGCTCCACGTCCGTCTTGCTGGAAGAGTTGAAGTGGCAGATGTGCATGTGCGCGCCGGTGGCGCCGGCGTAGCCGATCAGGCGGATATAGGCCTCGGCGGCGCTTTCCGGGTCGATGCGGGACATGTAGGCGACGTGGGTGAAGGTCGCCACATCATGCGCCGCCGCCAGTTGGCACACCGCGGTCAGCTCCTGCACGCCGGCTCCCGGAGCATAAGCGTTGAGGATGCCGATGCCGATGCCGCCCTCGTTCAGTCCGTTTGCAAGATGGTCGAGGATTCCGGCCACCTCCGCGTCGCTCGCCACGTTATCGATCCAGCGACGATCGCGCATGGCGTTGCCGAACGCCTCCAGCGAGCTCTCCGCGTTGGAGCCGGTCATCGCGCCGATGCGCGCGAAGGCCCAGTTAACGGCGGCGCCGTAATTCAGCACGCGTCCCAGAGCGGCCTGGCGCCGATACCAGGATGCGACCGGCAACACTCCCGCCTCGAGGTCGAGCGTCGTCGTCACCCCATCAAACGCCTGCATGCGGTCGGCCGGGATCGACTGGCCGTGAGCATGCAGATCGATGAAGCCGGGAGCCACCACCAGCCCGGTCGCATCGATCACCCGTTCGGCGCTGCCGAGCCCGGTGCCGACAGCGGAGATCTGGCCATCAAGCACCGCCACATCGCCAATGGCGTCCATCCCGCTCGCCGGATCCACCACCCGGCCGCCACTGATCACCAAGCCGCTCATGTCGTTACTCCACACGCAAGAACGCAAGGCAGGCAAGGCCGCCGGCAGTTCCGCAAGCCACGTCAACCGGCCGAAGGGCCGCCTCGAATCCAATAGAGACAGATTTTTGGATCGACAACCACCTGCGCGGATGCTGATTCATCAAAACAACCCCATGCAAAGTAGCTGGTGGCTGTCGGCATCCGAAATAGCAACTTGACACGTCGGGCAAATCAGCAGCATTTCCTCATCATCCCGCAATCTTGTAAATCCCCGTCGCCCGCAATAGCGGGCCCGTCGGTGCGATTGCGGCTCAAATCCTCACCCACAATTGAAATTGCAGGGATCACCGCGGCGAACGATCGCCAGCGCGTGGCCGAACCGCGCGCGCTTGCCGCGCGCGTGCCAGGGAAACTCGACATGAACACCGCTTCCGACTTGTCTATGACAACGGCGATCGCCGCAACTGACCAGACCCAAGCTGCCGCAATCCCGCGAATAAAGCTTCTGTCGCACGGATTCTCCATTGACCATCCAGACCCTGAAATCGGCGAACAGCTGATGGTGAATGCGCTCGGGGTTGCCGATCGCGAAGCGATGCATGGCATCCTCCGGCAACTGGTAAAGGCCAGCGTGAGCGGCGAGAGCCCTGACGAGGTCAACCTCTCTTTCATGATCTCGATGGTGAAGAGCATTCGCCCACGGGATTCCATCGAGGCCATGCTGGTGGCGCAGATGGTTTCGGTTCATGTGATGGCGATGCGGTGCGCCCATCACCTTGCGAATGCGGACGATCTCGCTCAGCACGACAGCGCCGCGCGCGCGTTGGGCCGGCTCGCCCGCACGTTCCCCGCCCAGATCGAGGCGCTCAACCGCTACCGCAGCCATGGTGAGCCCGCCATCACCGTGCAGAACGTGTCGGTCGGAGATGGCGGCAAGGCCATTGTCGGCAACGTCACGCAGCATGCGCGCGTGATCGTATCGGACAAAAGCCCGGCATCCGTGGCGCGCAATGCGCCGAAGGCCTCGGGCTCCAGGCGAGGGCGCGAATCCGGCTGATGCCAAGCGATCACATCAGAAACACCGGCCCGATGCTGGCGAGCCCGCGGTGTTGTGCCAAAACCCGCGCCAGTGGCGCGTGCCGCTCGCCGGCGGTGCGCGGCAAAAAGCGCTGCCGCATGCACGGCGGTGCACAGGGATCCGGCGCGCCAACGGCAAACCAGAACGCGCGCAAGCACGGCCTGTTCACCAGCGATGCAATCGCCGAGCGAAGGGTGATTCAGGCGTTGTTGGGGGAGGCTCGGGCGCTGCTGGAAAAGATGAAGTGATTGGCTTTCGCATACGGCGCGCAAACCAAAAAAGAAATCAGCGACGTACTTGCGGTAAGAGGTCGGTCGGAATAGGTGAATTGGGACGGCGCAAAGTGGCAAACCCCGCTATTGTCTATGTCGCGCCGCCCGCACGCCGCGAGCCGGACGAACCTCGCGGCCACGGACAGCGAAGTGGCCCTACTTTCGCCGTCGTTTTCGAGCTTTGAATTTTGATGGATATGCGAGTCTCAGGCGATTTGAGTCGTGACCGTCAATTAATCCGTAATAGACGGGCTTTGCGGTGCTGGCTGCCTTGTCGACGGCGAAGACCTTCATCATTCGGAGAACGCTAGGCATTATCTCGCGCCAGTGCTGTACGAGAAAGATATCGGCAGGCTCACTGAATAGTCGCTCCATCTGATCGCCATTTTTCCCGAGGCGGGACGGCACGAGAGCTACGGCGAGGCCGGGTCCTTTGAAACCAAACGCGACGCGCTTGCGTTTGCCCTTGAATTGGATTCGCGTAGAGAAGAGATCGCTCGTTTCGCCACCCCAGTCCTTGAATGTGCCCGGCTCACCAATGATTGCCTTTACACCGTCGTTAAACTGCCGCTCGCTCATTGTGGATGGCAAACGCGTTACCGACGAACGGACCTTCTTAGCTTTCGCGAACAAGTCGATGTCGTCGATAGTAATGTGATGCACAAGCGCTTGCGGAGCAAAGGGTTTTGCGGCCTTGGACTTAGGCGCCTTAACTGAGACCAAGATATTCCGCTTCGTCGCAATCTTTGCTGCGTTAGCCGGCTTATCTAGGAGACTCAGAATCTTCCGCTTGTTCCTCTGGTAAAATGGCTTCTGAGTGTAGCCGACACGACCACCTTTCTTTGTTTGATTGACGATGTGATCGCCAGCCAACTCTCCACCAACCTGAAGAACGCGGGTTGTGCCAAGATTTGTCATGTCCGCGATCTCAACCACTGACCGCGTCCGTTTCTTGTGTGTGTAAATTGCCTCAAAGACTTTTCGTTTAGCAACCGAGCGTCCAATTGCTTGGACGGCCGCTGTGATCAGTTCGGGTCGATTGGATTGCGAGTCGTTAACGCTAACCGCAAACTCCTGTTGAAGTGGATGAAGTTCGGGCGAGGGGCAACCCAACCCACGTTGTCGCACTGCGTACACTTCAGATGCGCGCATATATCGTACCAATCCCAATCGGGATTACGGTGACAGTGCACTCAACTCCGGTAAGAATTTTATGCACTGTCACCGTATTCTACCACCGCGTCTGCCGAAGCGTTGCTAGATCGGATGCTGAACAACATCGACCGACTTTGTGAGGAGCGCGACCGGCTCAAGAAGGAGCAGCCCGGGCCGACCAAAGGGAAAGTATTGGGAGGGCGTCGGTGGTGATAAGCAAGCCTCTCGAATGGTACGATGACAATGCCAACAACTCCGCGTGGATCAAAGCGCTTGCGGAAGTTCGGCGGTTAGCTCCGCGCGAAGGTTGGTGTTACCAACATGTCCAAGCGATCACTGTCGCGATCGACCAGTACACCGAAGCGGCTCTGGGTAACCGGGATTACTTTCTGAACAAGCCCTACAGTATTGGTAGTGGCAGGAGCGACACGTCCCCTGATTGAGCCATCAACCAGTCGCCGAATTCTATTTGGCCAAGGACAAGCTAATCCGCGTGACGATAGCATCCCATTGGCGTTCCTCCGCCGCTGGATAATTGATCAAAACGCAATTCATGAAGCCGTTCGCGCGGTTGCACCGATTATACCAAGTGTGGCCGTTTAGAACACCGGAAACGGCGAAAAACTTGGGAGTCACTCTTCTGTATTGTATATCGGCTGGCGGCCGCATCTTTTCCAGAAAAACGGTAGGGGAAACGTTATCGGGATTAGGAAACGACTTGATCGTGAGGTTGGCCCGGTAATCCTTCGTAAAAAGATGGCGCTCTAGTGTCCCCTCTGTTGCGCCCCTGTCCTCCTCGAAAATCGATATTGGAACATCTACGCTCAGTCCGGTGGCGGGAATTGCGTACCTGCGCCATTCCAAGCTGGCCGCAGTAGCCCCCGCTAAGGACATAAAGCTGAGAAGAACAATAGCAGCGTGCCGCCGACCCGAGCACATGGTCGAGATCCTACATCCTTAACTCAAGCACCAGCCGCCCGCGTTGCCGCGCGGTTCTAGACGATTGGCAAAATGGTCAAAGATCTGATGGCGTTCACGTTCCTCGATCATGCTTGCCGACGGCTCCGGGAAAAGGGTCGGTTACAAAAAATTTACTTATGAAACTTTCAGGAGATTCAGGTCAGTGATTGCCTCGGCGGCGAGACACCCGACTATCCAAAGAGTTCTATCGCGCCAAAGGTTCCAGCCTCAGCATGCGCTCGGCGCTCCACAAGCAATCTGAACAAATATTCAGAAAACGAGCAACAAAATCCTCATCAGCATCTTGGTCGGCTACCCGACATTGGTGTCGGTTTTTTTCTGGGAGAGATGTTATGCGAAAGCGTGTTGACATCGACTCCACCCATAGTCTCGCGATCGTCAAAAAGATCGGTGAACGACTACGCGCGTCATTAAAAGAAGATCGAGAGTTGCCGGTGAACTTCCGAGAGCAGATCGAACTGCTCCGTCAATCAGAAATCGAGGCGCAGGCAAACGCTGCTAGGTCGTCGCGTGGTGACAAATCCTAATTGTACAATTTGTCATGGCATCGGGTGGGTTTGCGAGAAACATCCTGACAAGCCATGGGACAGCGAGCTTGGCTGCGACTGCGGTGCCGGATGGCGCTCCCTAGGGGAATCGAACCCCTGTTTCAGCCTTGAGAGGGCCGCGTCCTAACCGCTAGACGAAGGGAGCGTTACGGCCTCAGGGAATAGCCGCGAAATGTGCGCCGGGCAAGGCAAGTCTGAAGACCGCCGCACGGTTGGGTAAATCTGTTGCTTCGCGACGCCGGACCGCCCCAGGGGCATTTTGGGCCGACACGCAGGCTTCAGGGCTCGCTGACGAATTTGAGCTTTCCTGCGGGTTTCAGCGTCCTGGCGTCGAAGGTGCGGATTTCGGTGACCCCGCCTATATCCAGCGTCAGCACCAGCCGCTCGCCGGCCACTGCCGTCGAGACGATGCGGGCCCCCCTGGGCAGCGCTTCCGTGATGTCCGTCGTACTCGGCGTGGGGCTTCCCTCGCCGCGGTAAAGACGGTACCCGACGGCAATCAGGACCACGGCCACCGCAAGCGCCGAGGTCAGGCCCGCGATCAGCATCATCCGTCGCACCCGCGCGATCAGCGCGGCCTGCTCGGGGGTTGGTTCGGGCGCGACGGTATCGGTCATGCAGGACTCTTGGTTGGAACAGAGATCATCAAATAGCAGTCAAAGGCTGGAGGTTACCGTCGGCGGCGACGAGGGATCGCCCCGCCTCGATCGCGTGCTCGCGGTGC
The DNA here is from genome assembly GCF_013114825.1 of Bradyrhizobium australiense. Lineage (GTDB taxonomy): Bacteria > Pseudomonadota > Alphaproteobacteria > Rhizobiales > Xanthobacteraceae > Bradyrhizobium > Bradyrhizobium australiense. The sequence goes on from NZ_JAAVLX010000017.1 coordinate 60,708, forward strand.
TTCGCCCGGAACTGTCGCGCTCGCGGCTGAAAACGCTGATCCTGGCCGGTTCCGTCACCGCCAAGGGCACCCCCATCCGCGACCCCGCTTATCATGTCGCGCGAGGGGATACGATCACAATCGATGTCCCCGAAGCCGTGCCGGCGGAGCCTTTGGGCGAAGATATCGCGCTCGATATTGTCCATGAGGACGACGACATCATCGTCATCGACAAGCCGAAGGGACTGGTCGTGCATCCGGCCGCCGGCCACGAGAGCGGCACGCTGGTAAATGCATTGATCGCGCACTGCGGCGCCAGCCTTTCCGGCATTGGCGGCGTACGGCGGCCGGGCATCGTGCACCGGCTCGACAAGGACACGACGGGCCTGATGGTGGTCGCCAAGAACGACCGGGCGCATCAATCGCTGACCGCGCAATTCGCCGACCATGGCCGTACCGGCGCGATGCAGCGCGGCTACATGGCTTTCATCTGGGGCGTACCCAACCGCCAGCGCGGCACGGTCGCCGCGCCGATCGACCGGCATCCCTTTGCACGCGAAAAAATGGCAGTGCGCCAAGGCGGCCGCGAGGCCGTCACCCATTGGGAATTGCAGGCGGCGTATCAGGGGCGGGACGGCAAACCGGTCGCTTCCCTCCTTGCCTGCCAGCTCGAGACCGGACGGACCCATCAGATCCGGGTCCACCTCGCCCATATCGGCCACCCCCTGATGGGCGACGCCGTCTATGGCCCGCACTTCAAGACCAAGGCCGGCCACCTTGGCCCCGGTAGCCAGGCGGCGCTAGCCGCGCTCGGCCGGCAGGCCCTGCATGCTTATCTGCTTGCCCTGGAGCACCCCCGAACGGGAGAACTTTTGCATTGGGAGGCGCCCCTGCCGGAGGATCTCATCCTTCTCCAAGGCGCCCTGGAAGCGGCCCTATGACGCAGGCCTTTCAGGAAACATGAGCTATACCAATAGGTTATGGCTGCCACACGGGGACGTGACGTCAGCATTCCTTCCCTATTTGTTCGTTTTTTGCTATGTTGCATATGCGTTGAATATCCAACGCGGAACATCGCAGCCTGATCGGCTTTAACACAGCGATCACCTGCCGGGCCCGCCGCTATCGGGGGCCTGAACCACTGGAGGGCGCTCAAATGGCCCGTACAGCTACGTTACCGGTTCTCAATGGAGAATCCGGTCTCTCTAGATACCTCGCCGAGATCCGCAAATTTCCGATGCTGGAACCCCAGCAGGAATACATGCTCGCCAAACGCTGGCGCGAGCATGACGATCGCGACGCGGCACATCACCTTGTCACCAGCCATCTCCGGCTCGTGGCCAAGATCGCCATGGGCTATCGCGGCTACGGCTTGCCGATCTCTGAGGTCGTCTCAGAAGGCAATGTCGGCCTGATGCAGGCGGTCAAGCGGTTCGAGCCCGAGAAGGGTTTTCGTCTCGCCACCTACGCCATGTGGTGGATCAAGGCCTCTATTCAAGAGTACATTCTGCGTTCGTGGTCGCTCGTGAAAATGGGAACCACCGCGAACCAGAAGAAGCTGTTCTTCAACCTGCGCAAGGCGAAGAGCAAGATCTCCGCGCTGGACGAGGGTGATCTGCACCCCGACCAGGTAAAGCTGATTGCCAAGCGCCTCGGCGTGACGGATCAGGACGTGATCGACATGAACCGCCGTCTCGGCGGCGACGCGTCGCTCAATGCGCCGATCCGCGACGACGGCGAAGCCGGCGAATGGCAGGACTGGCTGGTCGACACCTCGCCCAACCAGGAAGCCGTCATGGCCGAGCACGAGGAGTTCGATCACCGCCGTCAGGCGCTGAACGGCGCCATCGGCGTGCTCAACCCGCGCGAACGCCGCATCTTCGAGGCGCGGCGCCTGGCGGAAGAGCCGATGACGCTGGAAGACCTCGCCGCCGAATTCGGCGTCTCGCGCGAACGCGTGCGGCAGATCGAGGTCCGCGCGTTCGAAAAGGTGCAGTCGGCCGTCAAGGGCACGATTGCCCGGCAGGAAGCCGAGCTCGAAGCCGCGCACTAATTCGCGGCAGAGGTATCAAATAATGAAAGCCGGCGGCAACGCCGGCTTTTTGTTTTTGGGGCGCGGCGTTTCAGTACCGTCGATGTCGCAGGGACCCATACGCCGCGGCGGGCGTGAGACGGGCGATGCCCGATACCTTTCGCCCACGTCGCCGCAACAAACACCGGTGGTTATGGGTCTTCGCGTTCGCGAGGACGACGTGTTGATGCAGTCTTCCCTACTCGCCCCACTCCCGCGCCATCCTTGCCAGGGCGCAGCCTTCACAATAGCGGGCGTCTTTGAAGTCGATCCAGTTGTGCGCATACACCCGCTCGAGTGGGATGCCGTAGCGCGCGCGCAGCACCTTCACCAGGATTCGCCACGCTGCGATTTGCGCATCCGTCGGGCCTCGCGTCACATCCGGAAAATTGCCGGCGAATTCGACGCCGACCGAATTGCTGCCGACCACCTGTCGATAGGTCGATTTGTTGTCGATGTACTTGTCGTCGTTGCGGTTGGCGCCATCGCCATGCGTCGGAACGAGATGTTCGGCGACCGCCCAGTACACCGTGCCGTCGGCTTCGACCCAAACCATCACGCCGCGACGGGTCGGGTTCTTCGATTGCGCCAGCGCACCGCCCCGCGCAGAGCCGGCCGGTCCTTCGGTCTGATGCACGATGATGTTGCGCCAGGGATGGGCCTTTGCGAGGTCGCCCCAGGGCGCGAGCCAGACCATCTTCAATCCGGGAATATCTGGTGTGCCCGACGAGCGCGCGATCGCGGCGAGACCGGGGGTTTGCGCGGAGGCGGACGCGGAAAATGCGAAGGCGCAAATCGCCAGCGCTAGCGAACGAAGGTTCATGGCTGACGGCCCGGTGACGGGTTCTCAATAACATGCTCACGCGCGCTTGCGCAGGGCCACATCCGATACCGGTTCGGGTTCAGGCGCCAGCGGCGGCGCCGCGTCATAGGTCGCAAAACCGTTCCGGCCGGCCTTCTTGGCGTCGTAGAGCGCGTGGTCGGCGGCCGCAATCAGGCGGTCGGGATGCGCGCCCATCTCGCGGGTCCACTGTGCGACGCCGATCGACACCGCGATCGGAATGTCGTTGCCAGTGCATTGTTCGGCGTCCGCGCGGCAGACCTCGAGCACGCGGCGCGCGATCATCGCGCCCTCGCGTAGCGTCGAGGACGGCAACACGATGCAGAATTCGTCGCCGCCGGTCCGCGCCAGCATGTCGCCGGGCCGCAGGCGAGTCTGCGCCATCAGGGTGAAATGCTGCAGGCAGGCGTCGCCCGCGGCATGACCGTAGGTATCGTTGATGCCCTTGAAGCCGTCGAGATCGATGACCAACAGCGCGAAGGGCTGGCCGCTGCGTTCGGAGCGCGCACATTCTTCCGTGAGCCGCTGCACCAGATGACGGCGATTGGCGACGCCGGTGAGATCGTCGAGCAGCGCAAGGTCCGCGACCTCGTTGCGCAGGCGGTCCATCGCCATCAGCAGGAAGCCGAAATTCAGCGACATCGACAGGAATACCAGCACCAGGATCACTACCGACTGCGCCGGGCTGAAATGCATGTAGGAGAAGCCGCCGCCTATGCCGGTCACGGCGCCGAACAGCCGGGCCGCGAAAATAACCATGATGACGATGCTGACGATGCCGGCGAGCCGCGCGCCCGGGTTGGCGCGGCCGTCATGCCGGCTCAGCAACAGTTTCAGACTGAGCGCCATCGGCAGCGTCTGCGCGATCGTGAACACGGTCATCCGCGCCGGCACGCTGTCATGGACGAACGTGAAAAAACACAATCCAGCCGCGCCGAGCCCGGTGACCAGCACGGTGTGGCGCCAGGAAACGGGCTGATTGAAAAACTTCCGGACCCCCATCGCGGCAAGGCAGATCGCCAGGATCAGCGCGGTGCCGGCGAACAACAGCGGCACCAGCGTATCCGGCATCACCACGCGCAGCATTGCCGATGCAGCACCGGCCGCCGCGACGAATGCCGAACCGGTCCAGAACCGCGCGGCTTCGAACGACGGATAGCTGCCCATCACGTAGGCCCAGATCAGGCCCAGCGCGAGAAAATTGATGACGAACACCGTCCACAGCGTCGGAACGCTCAGCATCGCGAACTCAGGACGCGCGCGCGTCCCGTCTCCCCTATTGTCTAACGATCCCTCAAGACTTCCGCCTTGCGCCTTCTCCCACGACGATCCCCGTCGTCTTACCGGACAAGGTGCATCTGCGCGGCTTAACGGACTGTGACGGGACTCTGACGGCCGCCGCCCCAATCCGAACCGTGGTGTTGAATTGATGAAGATCGCGCGCGTTCGGACATCGTTAAGCATGATGCGCGTGATGCGAACGGCGGCGGCGACGCTCGTTTCGGCAAAAAATCGCATCAAAATGCATAACAACTGTGGATAACGTGATGACAACGCCATGACGGCACGCGGCATCGCGCCGCGAATCTGCTGGGATCATGCACGAGGATGTTGCGAGGCTGGCCCTCCGCCAAGCATGCCTCGGTGTCGCGTTTCAATCCATGAAAACCTTGAGAGGATACTATGGCTAAGAAAGCGAAGAAGGCGAAGGCGAAGAAGGCCAAGAAGGCCAAGAAGTCGAAGAAGAAGTGAATTTCGGCCCGGGTGGAGTGCTCAGCTCCGCCCGGGCTCCCAACTCCGGGTGAATTTTGGAGAACGGCGGGCCGCAGGTCCGCCTTTTTATTTGCGGCTATGATGAACTCAATATGGATCGCGTTGCTGCGCTCGCAATGACGGCAGCGCGAGTAAATTACCGCTCCGCAAACGCGAGCTTCGCCCCGAGCGCGGCAAATCCCGCCGCAAAGCTGCGGCGCAGCCAGGCCATCGCCTTCGGCCGGGTGATGACGCGGTCGCGCAGCGCGGCCGCGAACAGGCCGTAGACCGCGAACACCGCAAACGTCATCGCCATGAAGACTGCGCTCAATTCCAGCATCCGCGCCAGCGGATGCGGCTCGTCGATCGCCACGAACTGCGGCAGGAAGGCCAGGAAGAAGATCGAGAGTTTTGGGTTGAGGATGTTGACCAGGACGGCGGTCACGATGACGCGCCGGCTGGAGCGCGCGGCGGCTGCCTGGCGCGTGTCGATCGCGAGCGCGCCGGTCTCGCGCAGCGCCTGCCAGGCCATGTAGAGCAGATAGATCACGCCACACCATTTCAGCGCCGCAAAAGCCAGAGCGCTGGTGTGCAGCACCGCGGCAAGGCCAAGCATGGCGGCCAGCATATGCGGAACAATGCCGAGGGTGCAGCCGAAGGCCGCCGCAGTGGAGGCGCGCGCGCCCAGCGTCAGCGCCACCGCCAGCGTGTAGAGCACGCCGGTGCCGGGGGAAGCGACCACGATCAGCGAGGTCAACAGGAACGACAGGGTCATGTCCTGCCATTAGCACGGCGGCATTTGGCGCGAAAGCCGGGCGCGCTCACGCGCGCGGTTCGCCGCCGTGCTGCCGCGCATACACCATCCGCTCCGCCTCGCGGATCACGTCGAGCGGCGCCCAGGGCTTGGCCCAGAACTGCACGCCATCAGGCAATTCCTGATGCAGCGGCTTGCCCGAAGTGACGATCACGCCCATCTCGGGATTGTACTTCCTGGCGATGTGCGCGAGTTCAACGCCGTCCATGTTGCCGGCAAGCTGCACGTCGGTCATCATCAAGACCAGACTGCCGGCAGCGCGCTCCAGCACCAGCTCAGCCGCCTCCGCGCTTTCGCATTCGATGACGTCGACCTCGCTCTCCTCCAGCAGCAGGCAGATCATGTTCCGCTGCATCGGATCGTCTTCGACAATGAGGGCCGTCGCGCGATAGGGCTTTGATTGTCCCATATGTGTCTCCTTATGGGTTCGCGTCCGTTTGGCGATCCCACCTCTGTCCGGTAGTCGACACTAAGCGCGGAGAGCGCTCTAAGGTTCGGTTCCAATTTGTGAAAGTTTGCGGGACCCCGCCTATTCTCGATTCGCAAGGAGCTCGACTCGATATGACTGCGATATCCGGAAGCGCAGCCGCCGTGACCGGCGCCGCCAGCGGTATCGGCCGCGCGCTGGCGCTGGAACTGGCCACGCGCGGCTGCGATCTGGCGCTCGCCGACCGTGACGAGTCCGGCCTGCAGCAGGTCGCCGCCGAGATCGCAAGAGCGGGCAAGCGCAAGGTAACGATACACCGCGTCGATGTCGGCGAGCCCGCGGAGATCCAGGAATTTGCCGACGCGGCTATTGGCGCGCATCCCCACCTTAACATCATCATCAACAATGCCGGCGTCGCCCTGCTCGGCGCCTTCAACGAGGTCGACCAGGCGCAGATGGAATGGCTGATCAACATCAATTTCTGGGGCGTGGTGCACGGCACGCGCGCGTTCCTGCCGCATCTTTCGACGATGCCGGAGGCGCACATCGTCAACCTCTCCTCGATCTCGGCGTCGTCGCCCCACCCGGCCAGACCGCCTATTGCGCGGCCAAGTTCGCGGTGCGCGGCTTTTCGGAAAGCCTGCGGCATGAACTCGCGATGACTGACAGCCCGGTGAAGCTCTCGGTGGTGCATCCCGGCGGTGTCCTGACCAACATCGTGCGCAACTCCCGCACCGGCAGCGGCATCGCCGACAATGCCCGCCGTGCCGAATCGATCGAGCGTTTCGATGCGGTCGCCAGGACCACGCCGCCGGCCGCGGCGCAGCGCATCATTCTCGGCATCGAGAAAAACCAGCCACGCATTCTGATCGGCAACGATGCGAAGTTCATGGATTTGTTGCAGCGGTTTCGCCCGGCGACCTATTGGGCGGTGCTGGCGAAGCGGATCGGGAAGATGAGGGCACAGGCGAGGTGAGCTCATTACCAAACGATGCTCGTGCTTCACGGGAGACATGGGGGATGGTGAGCACAAGCGCCGCGTACAAAGTTGTCATCCCCGCGAAGGCGGGGATCCAGTACGCTGCGGCTTATCGACTCAATCACTGACGTCTCTGCAATACTGGATCGTCCCCCTGCGCGGACGATGACGATTGAATATGAGGCGGCGATCTCGCGACATGAATTGCCCGAGGTTTGCTATTCACTTCCCGCCCTCTCCAATCAGAGGGCGCAGGGAAGACTGGGTGCGCGCTGCACCCGCGGTCTCGTGTGACGGAGCGAGGGTGGCTAACGCCCCACCAGCCTGTCCGCAAAATACCCGATGGTCTTGCGGTAGATCGTCGCCCTGTTCCACTCCCGCATGGCTTCGAAATTCGCAGTGCCTTCGCCATACGGACCGGCCTTGAAGCCTGACACGTGCAGCAGGTTCGCGGTGGAGGCGAGCACGTCGGGCACGCTGTGGCGAAGGTCGACATGGCCGTTGCCGTCGAAATCGACGCCGTATTTGATGTAGGACGACGGCAAAAACTGCGTCTGGCCGATCTCGCCGGCAAAGGCGCCGATCAGGTCGCGCAACGGGAGATCGCCGCGCTGCACGATCTTCAGCGCGGCCAGCAATTCGCCCTGAAACAATTCGGTGCGGCGGCAATCATGGGCCATGGTCATCAGCGTGCGGATCACCGGCATCTTGCCGATGTCGCCCTTGCCGAAATCCGATTCCAGCCCCCAGATCGCAACCACGATCTCCGGCGGCACGCCGAAGCGCTGCTCGACGCGCGACAGCAGTGAGGCGTGCCTCTGCAGCATCTGCCGGCCGATGTTGATGCGCCCGGCGCCGACGCGGGTCGAGACATATTGCTCGAAGGACTTGTTGAAGGTGCCGCGCTGGCGGCGGTCGAAAGCGAGCACCGCCGGATCCTGCGTGATGCCGGCAAACGCTTGGGCGATCACCGCTTGCGACACGCCGGCCGCTTGCGCCTCCGCCGCCATCGCGGAAACGAAGGTGTTGAAATCGCCGCCGCAGCGGGCGGCGTATGTGGGGGTGGTGAAGATGACGGCGCCGAGAAAAATGGCCCAACGAAATATGTGCATGCGAATCCCTTGTTTATTCCCGCGTCCGTTATGCCATGGGAACATGCCGCGCGGCAGGTGACTTCTTGTTTTTCGGCTCGAACTTCGTCGTGCCTTGCCTTATCCGCAATTGCGCATCAGGAGCAGGGACCCATATGCCGCGGCCGATAAAGCGAACCGGTTGACGGCCTTCGCTTGAACAATTGGCGCCTGTGGTTATGGGTCCCTGCGTTCGCAGGGACGACGGCGATTGGCTTCGGTAGTGGAAGCCCCTACTCCCCGCCGTCGATCTGGCGGCCCATCAGCGCGATCGCCTTCTGATAGACGCCCGCGGCATTCCAGGCCTGGATGGCGGCGAAATTCGGCTCGCCCGGCTGATAGCCCGCGCCCGCGCGCCAGCCATGCGCCTTCAAGAAATTCGCGGTCGATGCCAGCGCGTTGGCGGCGACTTCGAGATTGCCGGTGCCATAGGCCAGGATGGCCTTGGGCATGAACTGGGTCTGGCCGACCTCGCCATGCATCGAGCCGCGCTGCGCGGGCGAGAGTGCACCGCGATCGATCAGTTGCAGCGCCGCGTAGAGGTGCTCCGTAAAATATTCCGAGCGCCGGCAGTCATAGGCCAGCGTCGCGATCGAGGCGAGCATGTTCTGATTGCCGCGCTGGCTGCCGAACCCGGTCTCCATGCCCCAGATCGCAAGCAGCGGCCCCGGCGGCACGCCATAGCGGCTCTGAATGGAGGCGAACAGCGCGGCCTGCGATTGCTTGAGCTGCCTCCCCTTCGCGACGATGGTGGCGCCGCCGCGCTTGGCGAGAAATTGATCGAGCGAGAGATTAAAACTGCGCTGGCCACGGTCGGCATTGATGGTCGACTGCGCATAGTTCGTCGCCATCAGGGCCTGGATGGTGGAGGCGCTGATGCCTTTGGCGCGGGCCTCCCCGGCGAATTGCTGCTTCCAGGCTGCGTAGCCGGCGGCGGAGCTACCGCACTGGGCGGCGAAGGATGGGAGACTGAAAGATACAAATATGGCCAAGGCAGCGAAGGTGGCCGTTACAAGCTTCTTGCTCTCGGTCATTTGAGGAAACCTTCCTTGCGATGTTACCCATCCCCCGAACAGCTTAGCGGAACGTGGGCTGCGGTCTAGGCCACTCGGACCGAGTCGCGCGCTCACCAGCGTCCCCTGCTCTTATTCCAGGTAAACAGCAGGTCGGCAAAGCGGTCATAGAAAAACCGCGTAAGCGGCAGCATCACGCGACTGCCAAATAACGTTGCAAGCCATCCCTCGCCCGGCGTCAGCCGCCACGATGCAACGGCGACATCCGTGCCTACGATGAGACGGCCGGTCTCATCGGTCGCATGCAAACGGCGCCTGACATCGTCGACGGTCGCGCCATAGCGCCCCAGCGCATCGGGCTCGTCGTTGATGTCCTTGAATTCGATTGCCCCCGCGCGCATCGCCGCAAGCAGCTTGTTGCGCTGCCAGTCTATGCCGGCGTCGCAGACGGGGCAGGGGGTATTATACCAGACTGTGAGGCATGTCTCGGGCATGACGGTTGCCCGCAAGCCTAAATACTAGATGCCGTAATGGGCCCGGCTCCGAGCAAGGGGTGATGATGGTGGCTGTCCCCCGATAGATGATGAAACGGGGTCACGACTTGAGTCGGCCCCAAGCATCTGGAGACGGAGCACAGCCGTGGAGAACTATGCCGGAATTGACGTGTCATTGGAACTGTCGAGCGTATGCGTCGTGGATGCCCAGGGTATGATCCTGAAGGAAGCGAAGGTCGCGAGCGAACCCGACGCCTTAGTTGAGTTCTTCGAAACGCTTGGCTTTGCAGTGAAGCCGATCGGGCTTGAGGCTGGGCCGCTGTCGCAATGGCTGCATTGCGGGGCTGAAAAGAGCAGGCTTCGAGACGGTTCTGCTGGAAACGCGGCATGTGAAGGCAGCATTGTCAGCGATGACAGTGAAGACTGATCGCAAGGATGCACGCGGGATTGCCCAGTTGATCCGGATGGGATGGTTCAGCCCGGTGCACGCGAAGTCGATAGGGGCTCAAGAGATTCGAGCGCTGCTGGTTGCGCGCAAGCAGCTTCTTGGGCGACTTATCGATGTGGAATTGAGTATCCGCGGGATATTGCGTGGTTTTGGGCTGAAGGTTGGCCCTGTGACGCGAAAAGCCTTCGAAGCGCGGATCCGAGAGTTGGTCGCGGGTCAGCCGACATTGGAGCGCATTGCCACGGCGATGCTTTCGGCACGATCGGCTCTGAAGGCGGAGTACGGCTCCACAAGGCAGAGTACGGCTCCACAAGGCTGTGTTGGCAACCGTGCGTGACGATGCGGTCTGTCGCCGGCTGATGACAGTGCCGGGCGTTGGTCCCCTGGTGGCTGTTACCTACAAATCGGCGACTGATGATCCTCATCGCATCGTAAAATCGAAGGCAGCAGGCGCGCTGTTCGGGCTCACGCCAAAGAAATACCAATCGGGAGAGAAGGACGTCACGGGCGGAATCACGCTGGCCGGCGACGAGATAGTGCGCACGGTGCTGTATGAGGCAACGTTCTGCTATCGCGCATAACGCGGTTCTCAAAACAGAAGCGCTGGGGGATGGACGTAGCCAAGCGGCGAGGCTCGAAGCGCGCCAAAGTCGCTCTGGCGCGCAAGCTCGCAGTGATCCTGCATCGGATCTGGGTCGATGGTACAACTTACCGATGGGTTGAGGCGGAGTCGATCGCAGCATAGAACCTGTGGAGAAGATTGAGAACGCAACCGGACTGAACTGAAGCCCGGTGCCCGAGGTCCCGTCGCCGGGACGGTGGATCCGGTGAAGCCGTTACACGCCCAGTGGCCGTCATCTGACGAATTACGCGTATCCAGATAGGCTCACCGCTCCCTCTGACAGCATGATGTGGCGGCCAGGCGTTGACCACGGACAGAAGCATGAGCTCGGCGGCGTGACGTTCACTCGGGAGGCTTGACATCATCGGGCCCATTACAGAAGGGCGTGGACTCATAAACCGGCGGCGAAGTCCGCTTCGCTCCGATACCGACCTCCTTTGCGCAACCGCGGCAAATGTCGCGATGGGCCATGTGTGGACGGCTCCTGGTTGGCAAGGAGAATTTTCACTTTGCGCCGTTGGTCGGAGCGGCCATGTGTTCGGCCTGTTTGCGCGGTTCACATAACCGCTGGCCATAATGCCCTCCGCGGATCAGGTCCCGATCAAAAGCACGCATTCGAAGATGCCATGGCCCATGTGGGTTGTCCTGATCGCCGGATCGACCGGCGCTGCATTAAGTGCTGTTCGCCCTTCCAACCGTTACGTCACACCGGTGTGTCCGGCTGTGATCTCGTTTACGCCGTGAGAGCGGCGGGTTCCTTGTAGCGTTCGTTCCTGGCCATCATCGCCCAGGCCATCCTGGCGAGCTTGTTGGCGAGCGCGATGGCGGCGACCTTGGTGGGTCGCCGCGCCAGCAGTCCCGTAAGCCAGGGCCGATGCCCGGTGCCATGGATCTTGGAGTTCGACCGACGCATCATCGCCTGGCATCGATCGAGCGTGACGAGCAAGCGGCTAGACGCGATCCCTGGCGTCGGGCCGGCGCTGGCAACAGCGCTGGTCGCGAGCGTTGCCGATGCCAAGGTCTTCCGATCGGGTCGGGATTTCTCGGCCTGGGTTGGGCTCGTGCCGAAGCAGCACTCGAGCGGAGGCAAGGACAAGCTTGGCAGTATCAGCAAGCAGGGCGATCGCTATTTGCGCAGCCTATTCACGGCAGGCGCACTCGCCGTGATCCGCTATGCCAACAGGATTTGGGCCTTCAGTGCCCGCAATTGGCTGCCGAGAGCCGCAAGACACGCGCGGGCCACCTCCGGGAGCCGGCGGTCAGCTGTATCGGCGACGACTTCCAGCAGTTGCTCGACACCCCGGCGCCCGACCGGGGCGACAATCCCGAACTCGGCAAGATAGGCGCGGATTGAATTGATGACGGCAGTCTGCTGGCGGATGAAGAGATGGCGCGCTCGATGAAGCATCAGACAGCTCTGTTGCTCGACCGTCTTGGTCGGCACGAACCGCATGTTTGGTCTCGTGATCGCCTCGCAAATCGCCTCCGCGTCCGTGCTGTCGTTCTTCTGCCGTTTGACGTAGGGCTTCACATAGGCCGGAGGCATCAACCGCACCCTATGTCCAAACGCCTGCAGTTCGCGGGACCAATAATGGGATGACGCGCAAGCCTCGATCCCCACCAGGCACGGCGGCAACTTCTCAAAGAAGGACAGCACCAAACGGCGCTTGAGCTGGCGGCGGATCACCACCTGACCGGCTGCATCGACGCCATGCACTTGAAAGACCGACTTCGCGATATCCAGACCAATCGTCGAAATTGACTGCATA
>NZ_JAAVLX010000018.1 GCF_013114825.1 Bradyrhizobium australiense
GGAGTTCGTCCACGCTGAGAAGCTCAGTTACAAAAAAAGACGCTGATTGCCGCCGAGCAGGACCGTCCCGATGTCGCGCGTCGGCAGGCGCAGTGGACCAAGTATCGGGATCGGATCGATCCCACTCGCCTGGTGTTCATCGATGAGACCTGGACCAAAACCAATATGGCGCCGCTGCGGGGCTGGGCGCCGCGCGGTCAACGCATCACATCCAAGGTGCCGCACGGCCGCTGGCGCACCATGACCTTCATCGCCGCTTTGCGCCACGATCGCATCACCGCTCCGTGGTTCATCGAGGGACCGATCAACGGCGAAGCCTTCTCTACCTTGAGAACGTTCTGGTTCCGACGCTGCGGCACGGTGACATCGTCATCATGGACTATCTGGGCTCGCACAAGGCTAAGGCCGTTCGCCATGCCATCCGCGCCGCCGGCGCCCGGCTCTTCTACCTGCCGAAATACTCGCCCGATCTCAATCCGATCGAGCAGTTCTTCGCCAAGTTCAAACATTGGCTGCGCAAAGCCGCACAGCGAACCACCGAGGCCGTCTTCGATGCTATCGCTCCCATCCTCAATACCGTCTCACCGGCCGAGTGCGCCAATTACTTCGCCAACGCCGGATATGAACAAACCTAATCTCATCATGCTCTAGCCTTACCCTTGCCGATGCACTCCATCTCCGGGGCATGGAAGGAATAGAGCTTCCAGCCGCGCTGGCGCTGCTGCTGCGAGCGGATCTGAGCGGCGCGGCCGAGTGGAAGTGCGAAGGTCTCCTCGAGAGCCGTCCGTCCTTGGATCTTGCGGCGGATATCGCGGATGATCCGGCCCAGCCGGCTGCGCAGGATGCGCAACTGCCGCTGATGCCGCTTGAACTGCTTGGCATGGGCATAGCGCCCCGCCATCATCGCCGCGTCTTGGCGATCCGCAGATAGGATTGCCGCAACCGCACGCCGTGCCTGATCGCCGGACGGTTCAGTCCCCGGATCGCCGCATGCAACAGTTTTGCGTCGGTCGGCCTCGCCGGTGAAGTACTGGAAATACGGGTCGTGGACCCAGCGCTCGCACACCCCCTCGTCGGATAGCCCGTAAATGTGCTTGAGCAGCAGAAGCCCCATCATGAAGCGGGTCGCGATCCCCGGCCGGCCGTGCTCGCTGTAGAGCGGCGCAATCTCGCCGTCGATCCAGTCCCAGTCGATCTTGCCGGCGAGCAAAACCAGCTCGTGCTTCAGATTGATGATCTGGTCGCGCCGCGTCCGGAACAGATCGTTCGATCCAGTCGTCTGGTGTTTCTTCGGCCGCATCGTCTCCTCCGATGCAGACAAGGAATCATGCTTCCCGCTTCGAGGGAATCTTGAGGGCTCTGTGAGGTCGCGTGGCAAAGGCCAGCCGCGCGCTCTGTCGTAGCGTGCGACCTCATAGAAGCCGGATTGAACGAAGCCGCGGAGTTGTGGGCGCTATGGCGATAGTGCAGCCGGTGCAACTGCGGAGAAGGCGCGCCTGTGGTCGCCGCGCGTCGGCGAGACATTCAGCTGATGTGAGCGGCGCCATTGATCGGGCCGAGAGCGCGATGCCGCGAGAGATTTGCTGCGCTGGGATGCGCGGCCGAATGACTGACAGCGTGAACGGTGACGAGCGCGGCCACGGCGACAGCCGACGTTGCCACCGAGAAGGTGATCATGGAAGGGGTGGATGGTGCAGGCGCTGGTCATGACGTGTCACAACGGAATGGCTGGTCGCGCGCGCAGGCTCGCGGGACGACGTCGATGCGCCGCATGGTGCCGCCGCAATGTGGGCAGGCGGGAATCTCACATTTGGCGAAGGGATCGGTGCCGGCTTCTCGATCTGGCGGAAGATGGCGGACAGCGAGGAGCTGACGGCAAAGGGCGAGTCGGTCGTTGCGTCCGCCATTGGCGAGGAAGCCATAGTGGCGGATGCGATGGAAGCCGTCCGGCAGGGTGTGCAGGAGAAAGCGACGGATGAACTCGTCGGCATCAAGCGTCATCACCTTGGCTTTGCGATTCTGCCGATAGTCCTTCCAGGAAAAGCTCACCTTACCATCGGCGAGCGAGATCAGTCGGCTGTTGGCGATGGCGACGCGATGCGTATAGCAGCCGAAATACGCCAGCACCTGTTCGGGCCCGCCGAATGGTGGCTTGGCGGACCCAGTCGGTCCGTCGGAGCTGATCAAGCCGCCGGGTGAACGCGGCGGGATCGGCGAGATGAGCGAGATTACCAAAAAAGCCTAATTGGCCGGCCGCGAAGGCAGCTTGCAGCTCTTGCAGAAACAGGCGGCGAAACAGCCGGGCGAGGACGCGCACCGGCAGGAAGAAGCCGGGCCGGCAAGCGACCCAGCGTGTGCCGTCGAGCGAAGGTCCACTACCAGGCACGACACAGTGGACATGCGGATGGTGTTGCAGGGTCTGGCCCCAGGTATGGAGGACGGCGGTCACGCCGAGCTGGGCACCGAGGTGCTTGGGGTCGGCCGCGATGGAGTTAAGTGTCTCCGCCGCGCAGCGGAACAGGATGGCATAGACCACCGCCTTGTTCTGGAAGGCGATCTCTCTGGCCGGCGCCGGCAAGGTGAAGATCACGTGGAAATACGGCACGGGAAGGAGTTCGGCTTGCCGCTCGGCGAGCCATTGCGCGCGTGCCGCGCCCTGGCACTTCGGACAGTGCCGATTGCGACAGGAGTTGTAGGCGATGCGCGTCGCACCGCAGTCGTCGCATTGCTCGACATGGCCACCGAGCACGGCCGTCCGACACGCCGTGATGGCGCCCATCACGCGTCGCTCGACGCGGCCGAGGTGACCGGCATGCGCCTGTCGAAAAGCTTCGCCGTGGCGGCGGAATATGTCCGCCACCTCTAAAGCCGGACCCATGATGCCCGATCAGCCGGGCGGAACGATCTCTAATCGCAGCCGGTCAAGCGGACTCGGGGTCTGGCTGATGGTTTTGGTGGCAACCTGGGCGTAGCGTGCCGTGCTTTGCAGGCTGGCATGGCCGAGCAGCACCTGGATGACACGAATGTCGGCGCCGTTCTCCAGAAGATGGGTGGCAAAACTGTGCCTAGTGTGTGCACCGTCACGCGCTTGTTCAGACCGGCTGCGATATGGGCCGAGCGGCACGCCGCGTGCAGCACGGTCGCATCAAGCGGCCGCTCACCGTCGCGGCCAGGAAATAGCCAGCGTGTCGGTTGGGTTAGCCGCCAATAGGCCCTTAGAATCTTCAGAAGCTGCGGCGAGAGCATGACGTAACGGTCTCTGCCGCCTTTGCCTTGTTCGACCCGGATCACCATCCGCTGGCTGTCGATATCCGCGACCTTGAGGAAAACCACCTCCGACACGCGTAATCCGGTGGCATAGACTGTCGTCAACGCTATGCGGCTCTTTGGGCTCGGGATCGCCTCCACAAAGCTCACCACCTCGTCGGCACTCAGCACGACCGCCAGCTTGCGTGGCTCCCGCGCGTAAGCAATGCGTTCCGGGATCGTGCTGTGGCCGAGCGTCACGCCGTAGAAGAATCGCAACGCACAGACGATCTGGTTGAGTGCAGGCCACGATATCCCCGTCGCCACCAGATGATCCTGGAACGCGTGAACGTCCTCCAAGCCCAAATGGTCAGGTGATCGGCCAAACTTCGATACCGCGTTGAGATACGATCGTTGGGTCGCCGGCGACAAATTGCGGACCGTCATGTCCTCGATCATGCGTCGGCGGAGAGGGCTCACCTGGGCCATCGGAAAACCTACTGTCTGAAGGGTTGGGCTCTGAAAACCCTCGATGCTCTCAGACAGGAGGCGGCCATTACCACCTCTCCTCAAATGCCGCGCCAGCGGCTTCGTTCAATCTGGAAACGAAATTGCAGGGTTTGGCGGTCTCAACCGCCAAATCCCTGCAATCTCAAACGGCCTCGGATCCGAAAAACAGACTCCCGCTCAATCGCTTAGAGCCTTGTTCACGGACGATTCCCGGATGTTTTGCCCCGATAAATTTCAACCCGTCGCATTGTGCTGCTCTCCACCGCGCCGGAATTTATGGACGGGCACGGTCCCGCGGCGCGCACCTGAATCCGCGCGGCTTGCAAAGCAGCCCCTCTTCATGCCGGGACCAACCACGCGCGCCAAAACAGGACCAAGCGCTGGTGAGACCCAATTAAGGATCAGCGCATTTCACAGATCATGCTCTTTACTACTCCTGCTTGTATGACGTACAACCGTGTCGGCTCGGGGATAAGCTCACCTCGATGCCAATGATCCATTGGGGGCCTGAGATCAATGCAAAGCTCAACCGGCCGCTTCGAAGAGGTGCAAAGTCAATGCTCTGGCGGCCTACGACTTACGGCGAGCGCGCATTTCTACATATCTACGAAGATCGCCATGTGAGCGTCGATGCATCCTTCGGCGCAACGCTGGACTTTCTGGTGAACGAGCGGTCGTTCCAGGAGTTCGCGAAGCTTCATGCAACGATTGAAACCTTCATAAGATGCGTGCAGGCGGCGGTCGCCGCCTGAATTGCGCTAATGTGCTTATTGATCTCATTGGTCGCATGCGCGGTTTGCGTCGCAAGAGACTTCACTTCTTGGGCTACAACGGCAAAACCCGCCGAAATCTCCTGCGCTTGCCGCTTCAATCGTAGCGTTCAGCGCGAGCAAATTTGTTTGCTGCCGCAATTGCGGCGATCAACTGGACCACGCTGCCAATCCGCTCCGCCGCGGCGGTCGAATCGGTAATGCGTTGGTCGCTCCGGTTCTGCCTTGAGAACCGCCTCGCGCGCTATATTGGCGACTCGTTCTACGGCCGAGGTTGGGCGATGGTTCCAGCCATCTCGTCTGTCGCTGCGGCGACGCGCTAAACGTTGGCGGATGCGTCCTCGGATGAGGCGGCGACCTCGACCGAGAGTTGCCGGCTGTGATCAGCCGTGGGGGTTAGACTGCGGACGGAGCCCTCAAGCTCGGACGATGCCGACGAGACGGTGTCGATAAGCCGACGGTGGCTCTCGAATTCCCCGCGAGCCGGGCGATATTGGCCTTACGCTGCGCGGCGGCAGTACGATCCTGTTCGGTCTTCGCCTCAAGTTCTACTGTTGCTCTCTCGCGGTCTTTCAGCTTGAACAATTCGACCGCTTCGGCCATCCCGCCGAGTTGATTTTTTCGGCCTCCCGGCAAAATGACATCGAACCGTCCCTCGCCAAGTTGGCGCATGGCCGCCGTCATGGACGCGACTGTTTTTGCAGACCAGCCGCCATCAACGCCAGAAGGCTACCGCTCACAAGATCGTAATAGGGCATGAAGCACCGTTCATTGGACCAGCATCCTGAAGAAAGCAGTACTCACCGCCTTGGCCCGCCAATCAACAGATGAATGGTCTAGTCAAATTGGACGCATTGTTCCTGCCGTTTCCGCCCAAGACCGCACATTTTAAGCAGGTTTAGTGTCGAACCCGGCGTATTGCTGCGGTACGGCCTCTGGAAGGAGTTTTGGCTCGGCGAGCCTTTGCGACTCGCTGGCTTAAGCTGCTCGAGCCTTGGCTGCCTGCGGCTTTTGCGTCTCGACGCCAGGACGGGCACCGAGGCCGACCACATCGCGATCGCCAACCATGGACGATCATTGGCCGACTGCGTGAGGCGTTTATCCCAGATCGCAACGTTGCCTTCCCTCCACCTCCAGCGCACCGTATTGTGTGGCGCCGTGATGTAGGATTGGAACAAATCGAGCAACTTTTGACCGGTATGTTTCTGCAGCCCAACAAAGCGCTGCACGAGATTGCAAGCACGAGCGTGCGCTCGCCGGTTTCGGGATGAGTTCGAACCACCGGAAGTTTGGTTTCGTAGATCGTTCCGGTGAACACCTCGTCGAACTGCATCTCGTTCGCCTCGGCGGATTGCTCTTGCACGGCGTAAGGATTGGCATTGGTATGAACCGCCCAGAGTTCGTCAGCGAGCATGCGCAGCGATAACGGAAGATCAAGATACGCGGCCGCCGTATTCGACCAAACGGTGTCACCGCCATAAAGCGTAGTCATCACGGTGCGCCGCACGGAGATATTTCGGAAAGCCGTCAAATGACATCCGCACACCATTGGTCGGCGCCACCGGTGCGGCCCGAAGATGGCTCCAGGATGGAGGACGTCCGATCGGTCACACCGACTTGAGGGGACGGGATCAGCCTATCTAGTCGAACAGCAAAGCGCTCCTGTTCGGCATCATCCAGATGTTGTTGGTGACGGAAGAAGATCACCTTGTGCTCGAGCAGCAGTCGGCCGATCGCTCGCAAGACATCGTCGGACAAGTCTCCCGACAGCCTAATGTTGCGGATCTCGGCACCAAGCCGGATCGCGCGCTTAATGACGTCTGCGCCCGATATGACATTGTCTATGTTCGTCGTACTGCTCATGATTGCTCTCGGAAGCGCGATCCCTTGGACGAAACTCCGCCATGCACTGATCGCGGCAGCGACGACGGAAAATATGCAAGATCATTCCGGTCAGCAGCCGATTCTCGACCGCAACTTGATGGTGAATGGCCTCGCTTTGACATCCAAAAATGTAAGCGCGAACGATGCGCAGTCAATGAAACGAAATTCGCCTTATTTTCGACTCTGAGCAATGATCTCATCATGTCCGACGGAGGTGCTGGAATATGTGCACGATAGCGTCCAGACGACCATGTCATACGACCGCAATACGTAGCGGAGTCATACGACCGCAATACGTAGCGGCCCAAGCAATCAACACACGATACCCTAGAAGTGTTGTATCTGTTAGTCGATGTGAGCGCATATCCTTCATCACTGAATGTTGCTTCAAAAAACGGCTTTCTCAAACCTCACTATCGATGGAATCCTACGACTTCATGACGAGCACGCAAAAGCTGGGGCGGATCACTAGAAGTTTATGGCGGAAGAAAAGAGACCTGCCGATGGGCTTTCAGCACTTGCTTGGACGTTCAACAGAGGTCGCGCACGTCTAATGCGCGCTAGCAAGACGCGAGACGCAACAGATATTCGGTGCCAGCGCTAAAGCACTTGTTCACGTGGGCGGATAACTTGGACGTCGATCCGGCAGCAAGCAGTTGGCAATAAGAGACAGCAACAAATGAGTGTTGTCTTTCGCGCCGGCATCTGGCGATCCGGCGCGCACGGCGCATCAACACTCAAGAGCATGCGGCATCTTGAACTCGCCCAACGCCGCCCCACCTGCTTCGAACATTGTGGAGACGACGTGGGCGTCGGGGCCGCACTTGGGATGTTTTCGCAAGGTGCATCGAGAATCCCGCGCAGAACGCGCGATGATGGACGCATGGAATACGTCGAAATCGCCCTAGCCCCTAGGGAGAAAGATATGCGGATCGGCGCCCTTGAATTCAAGCGTTCGAGACTCAGTGTTGTCGGCTTGAGTTCTTGTGACGAACTGAGGACCTTTGTCGCTCGGTGTAGCGCGTTCCGTATCAGCGGAATCAGGAAGGAAGTTTGCCGAACAATGGCGCCGGCTCATGAGCAGATCGGATGGGGTGGATAGATATCCCAACTACCAAGGCGCTAATTTCGGCGACTCGCAAGGCCAGTTCTCGGCAACGTTTGCGAAATCGCCTTGGCGGCTCTAATTAAGTCAATTCAGCCCTGTGACTGTTTAGCCGGGTCAGGTTCACAGCAGACCGGCCCGTCGGCGCCGGTGGACCGGTGCTTGCTCCCGTCAGTTCGCACCCGAGCTTCATCAGCTTGTACTGCAGCAGAGCCTTTGATTCAGGTCGTGTTTGCTGCGCCAGAACAACGTCTCGGCGTACCTGCCCATACGGATTCGATAGAAATGGCTAGCCATGCTCACTCCTATGCCGTTGCGTCGCATTGCGATGGTTGATGTCTTGCCAGAGGCTAAACCGGCTACTCCTAAAAAAAACCCTGCTGCATATTAGCGATGTATCGAAGTTGATTGATGCAATCTGTTGCGCTTCAGAGCTCTTTTTCCGCATTCGACCGTGTCTATTTGATGGATTTCATTGCGTCGATCTAGGTTGACCGAAGGCAGCCGAATTGCTGCTACGGCCGGCTAACCCGCCAAGCCGATTTAAGCGTTGCCTTCTTCAGTTGCGAAATCGAATGATAGCACACGTTCCCCGCAGGGGCCGCCACCTTCCACTTTCTTGCCTCAAGGCGTTGGTCCTTCGCCTTTATAACCAGCCCAGCCGTTAAAATCCGTTGACGACGGCCTCCGAATGCAGGATTTAAGCATGAGCGAGGAAGTGATTGCACTGTATGATATCGAGACATCGTTACTGTCCAGAATGATAACGAGAATTTCGTTTTCACGCGCTTCATCAAAGGGGCAGATGGCAGGAGGATAGGCGATAATCGGCCGGCGGCCAGAGCCACATGCAACGCGATTGGTCGCGTACAGTTCTTTGAAACGATACGGCCCCCCTCGATCCGTTCCAGTTGGGCCCTCGCGCTGAAGCTCATGGGGATGCAAAACTGCCGCTTTCCGCCCAAGGGCGTCTTATCAATGGCCGTTCAGACATGATCGGCGACGATATCTTAGTAAAAAAAGGAACTATGTTATGAGCCCGACCGGAGACGGAATACCATTCGAAAAACCGGAATTTTCCCGTCGCTTGACGTTGGTCAAGAAGGAGATGGAACGGCGGGAGATGGATACGCTGCTCATCAGCGAGCCATCAAACATCTACTATCTCACGGGATACGAGGCCTACTCCTATTACGTCTTTCAGATGCTGGTTGTCCATCGCGATCTTGATGAACCCGTCTGGATCGGCCGGTTCATGGATGCGGTGTCGGTGCGGCGAATGACACATCTTTCAGAGAAAGCCATCCGCCCCTATATGGACGAATATGTGCAATCCTCAGAACGGGATCCAGTTGATTTCCTCGTTGGACAACTCAGAGAGATTTGTCCAACCCTTAAAGCTATCGGGACTGAGACGGGCTCGTTCTATTACACGGCAATGACGCATACCAAGCTCCTTGGCTCTCTCCCGAACGTGCGCTTCGTTGACGCCGAACTCCTCATCAATTGGATCCGCATTTGCAAGAGCCCAGCGGAACTCGCAATTATGCGGGAGGCGGGCAAGATTTCAAACGCGATGATTAGCGACGCTATCGAGGCAGCAAAGCCTGGCATGCGCGAGTGCGACCTAGCGTCAGTGATTTACCAGCGCATGATCGCCGGCACGTCGGAATTCGGCGGTGTTCTACCTTCGAGCCCGACCTACTTGCTCACGGGCTCGCGATCAGGCGAACCGCATGCGCCTTGGTCGGATCGTCTAATCGGCAGAAACGTTCCGGTGAATGTGGAGACGTCTGGCTGCCGCCGGCGCTATCATGCCCCCATTAGTCGCACGATATTCCTTGGCTCACCACCGGACTCGTATCTTCGGCTTTCCAACGCAGTAGTCGAAGGTATCGAAGCGGCATTGGCGGAGGTGAAACCTGGCGTCACTTGCGCTGTTATCGAACGCACCTGGCAAGCTACGATTGCCCGGCACGGCTTTCAAAAGGAAGCTAGACTCGGTTACTCGATAGGAATCGGTTTCTCGCCGACTTGGGGGGAACGCACCGCGAGTCTCCGAAGCAGTGATCTCACTGTTCTAGAGCCCGGCATGGCATTTCACATGATGCCGGGGCTATGGCTCGGCGAGAACGGCGTCACGATCACTCAGTCCTTCATTGTGACTGAAACAGGCCGGGAAGATCTGACAACATTCCCGCGACAATTGATCATAAAATAAAAGGACACAATCTCGAGACTGCTGATCCAGGGCCCGCGCAAGGCCGGTCGCAACGCTCACTTGGCACGACTTTCCAAGCGCGGTCCCTGCAATTTGCAGAACCGGTAAGTCTGCGGATGCTGGTCGTCTCCAGTATTTCCGTCGCGCCGGGTATGCGCCGCAGGCAAGGACCGAAAGCACCAGCGTCCGGCGCAAACTGGCCCTCGCAGCACAGCGGACGGCGGCACCAACCGACATCGCCCCACCGTGTCGCCGTGATATGGCTTTTCAAGCATAACGATGCGTGTGCGCGGCTCACCGATGTTATACCAGTATCCGAGCGCCATTTTTAGCGCCAGTTCTAGGCTCGTTGAACCGCTATCGGAGAAGAACACGTAATCGAGACCAGCTGGAGTAAACTTCAAAAGCAGCGCTGCGAGCTCTTCAGCGCGATCATGAGTATGTCCCGCGAAGATGATCTGGGTCAGTTTTCCGGCCTGTTGCTGAATCGCACTTACAATGCGTGGATGACAATGACCATGGGCCACCACCCACCAAGATGAGATGGCATCAATGATACGTCTGCGGTCCGCCGCAAAAAGATAAGCACCGCTGCCTGCAGCGATATTTGTCGATTCGGCCTGAAGCCCATGTTGAGTGTACGGATGCCAGATTGCGAGGTCGTCTTGGATGCCATGCGCTAGCAACTACCAAATCGTGCTTCCTCAATGATTGCATCGAGCATTGAGCACACCTCCTCCCCGACATTGAGGGTCAGTGAATTCGCAGCCGGGCCGTACCTACTGGTATCGTTGGGGGTCGGATCCCGCGGACGTCGAAGCCGCGCGCCTGTATCGCGGAAGCAAGCTGCATCGCACGGTCGTTGTCGCCTACAATGTACGGCACGATCTGCGATTTCGACGAACAGCTCCAGCCGCGCCCCTTTATCTCCCGATGTGTGAAACGCCACCAAGTTCGCCAGACGTTGCTGACGTTCCGTTCATTGCTGCAGGATGAGTAGTGGCCGCCTCCATCAGCGCACGGTCAATCGATATCGATCCGTCATAATGCAGATCGGCCTGAGTCACCGAGGCGCAATGGATCTTGCCCCTTCAGAGTAACTTGCATTCGACACCTAACCTGGAATTGCGCTCAGCGACGTGAACCGCTCAAAGCTTGATGCCAAGCCGGTCCAGCAACTGCGCATCGCTGTCCCGCTGTGGGTTTTTGGTTGTCAAGAGCACATCACCGATGAAGATAGTGTTCGCAACGGCCAAAAAGCAGAGAGCCTGCAGTTCATCGCTATGTATTGTCATCCGGCGGACAATCGCAACAGACTCTTGGGCATCATTATGCGAGCTGTTGCGATCAGGCGCACCAGCGTGACGTTCCGGAGCGTCGCTGACTGGCACACCTTTGACCTCGTTCCACAGGTTGATCCGGACACCTTCGGGATGCGTTGGTAGATTGGCGAGCAACAGGAGTATACCGATCCGCTCTTCAACGCTTTCCCCCATGCCAACAATGCCACCGCAGCAGACCTTGATGCCGGCGGCGCGGACATTTGCAAGGGTGTCGATTCGATCCTCCAAGGTACGAGTAGCGATGATCTTGGCGTAGAACTCGGGCGAAGTGTCGACGTTGTGATTGTAGAAGTGGAGGCCGGCCTCGGAGAGCCGTGTAGGCTGCCTCGCGGTCAGCATCCGAGCGTAACGCAGGTTTCCATACCAAGATTTTTGATGGCGCCGACCAAGTTGCACACCTGATCAAGATCACGGTCCTCTGGGCTGAGCCAAGCCGCGGCCATACAGAACCGCACTGCGCCGCAGTCTTTGGCGCGCTGCGCCGCGGCGATCACATCGTCAGGATCCATCAGGCGGGTGGCCTTGACGCCGGTGTCATAGTGCGCGCTCTGCGAACAGTAGCCGCAATCTTCCGAACAGCCGCCCGTCTTTATACTGAGCAAGCTTGCGGCTTCGAGGTGGTTTGGGTCGAAGTTCCGGCGATGGATGCTCTGCGACTGAAAAATGAGATCGGCGAAGGGCAAGTAATAGAACGCCTCTGCCTCGGAGCGCTGCCAGTTACCCCGGACCACTCCACCGTTGCGGCATCGTTCTCGTCCGCCGACACCGCAGAAATCATAAAGGCCTCCATGTAAGAGAGGCGAACTTACCTCCATCCCCAAGAAGAAATCCTGGGCTGATTGCCGAATTCGCGCTTCATTGGACCAGTTCTCTTGCTTTGGCGCAGGTTTTCATCACGCGAAACTGCTATCTAGTTCGCGAGAACGCCTCAGAAGCACATCCAGTGATCGGATTAGTTCTGTGCGGACGACGACTCAGCGGGGACTAGCCGGCGCCGCCTGGCACGCTTTCACGCAGTAGGATTCCAGGACAACGCCATGAGGGCGTTCGTTTGACCATGATTCGTCACGTTGTCTTGTTTACCGCCAAGGACGAGGCCCGCATCCAAGAGATAGTCGAAGGCTTGTTGGTGCTCACCAAAATCCCCCATGCCCGCCGGCTCGAGTTGCTGCAATCGCAAGACCGACCAGCTCGGAAACGAGATTGACGTCGTGGTTTATGGTGAGTTCGACCACGAGGCGGTACTCACGGCTTACAAGGCGCACGACTTATACCAGGAGCCGATTAGGCGGGTACGGCGACTCCGCGAGCTCCGGTTCGCGGCTGATTGATGTAGCACACGGTACGGCTCGTGCGTGAATAGCAGTCACACTCCGGAGATCGGTTCACCTTCCCGGCAAGGGCATACGTCCTCAAGATCTTGCGAGTGCCTGGCCAGAGACGCTGACAATGAGGTTTTACCATCGAAGCGCCTCTTACGGTTTGCCCATTTAAATCATCGATGCACATACGCGAACTGCAGTGGATTGATCCTGTCATGGCGTGCGCCGTCTCGCGCAGCGGCCGCATCTTACCTTTTTGGACAGCGCTTCAAAACACGACCTACTAGGGCGCTACTCGCAACCGTCGCGGATGGACAGGCGAACTGGAAAGGAATTCCTGTCTGCGGCGACGCGTGGGATATACTTCGCTCGCTACTCGCGCGGTATTCCCTACGGCATCGTTCCGAGCCCCCGCCCTTCCAGGGAGGCGCAGCGGGGTTCTTTGCTTACGATCTCAATAGGACATTAGAGCGATTGCCGGCTCTTCCAAGCTCTCAATGCGCGCCCCAATCCATCTTGCACTCCTATGACGTGGTAGTCAGCTATGACCACAAAGACAAGAGATGCTGGATCACTTCTACCGGCTGGCCGGCACATGATCCTGAGTGTCAGAAGGATCATGCATTTCCTCGAGCCGACGAATCCGAGGCTCTGCTTGCCAGCTCAAACCCGCCGCGGCGCAGTTTTTCGAATCAAGTAAATGGCTAGCACTCGAACTTCGGTCGGAAGACTTACGCAGCCGCGGTACAACATGTAATCGAGTTGATCCTGGCTGGCGACGTCTTCCAAGCTAATATTGCGCAGCGATTCAGAGCCCAGATAACGGCTTCATTCGATCCGATGGACTTCTACTGCCGCTTGCAATCCGTGAACCCGGCACCCACCTTTCATGGCCCTTCTGCTCTATGACACACTAACCATCGCATCGAGTTCGGCAGAACGTTTCCTAAAGCTCGATGAGCGGAAAGTCGAAACGCGCCCCATCAAGGGCACTGTCGCGCGCTCGGCTGATTCCTCGGAAGACCATTGTCGAGCCAACATTCTCCTCCGGTCTCAAAAAGACCGCGCCGAATACCATGATCGTCGACCTCCTGCGAAACGATCTGTCCCGTTTCTGCACTGCGCATTCGGTCGAATTGCCCATGCTATGCGGCCTCGAATCCTATGCCTCAGTGCACCACCTGGTGTCGACGGTTATTGGCGACTTGCAGAAGGCCAAGACGCCGTCACCCTGCTCCGCGCTTGCTTTCCAGGCGGCTCCATTACCGGGGATCCCAAGGTAAGATCGATGGAGATTATCGCGGAAATCGAGCGCGTGGCGCGCCAGATTTACTGCGGGGCGATCGGCTTTATCGCTTTCAGCGGACACATGGATACAAATATTGCGATCCGCACAGTAACGATACAGGACAAGGTAGCCGAATTTCATGCTGGCGGCGGGATCACGGCGATCTCAGATCCAGAGGCTGAATATGAGGAGACGCTTGCGAAGGCCCAGCGAATCTTTGAAGCATTTGCTGCCGACACATCCGTGTGTGCTTTGATCATAATCATCGACAATTACTATTCCTTTGTCTTCAACATCGCTCGCTATCTTCGCAGGCTCGGTGAATCAACGCAGGTGATCAGAAACGACGCGGTCACCGTCACCGACATCGCTCGTCTCAAGCCGAACGCCATAGTCATCTCTCCTGGTCCCTGCACGCAAGCGAGGCAGGAATATCTACCGCTGTCGTCCGCGAACTTTCAGGCCATGTCCCTATCCTGGGGATCTGCCTCGGACACCAATCCATTGGGAGTACTTTCGGCGGCCGAGTGGCGCGTGCCCGCTACCCAATGCACGGCCGGTCGTCTTACGTAGTGCATGACGGGTTCGGGCTGTTTAACGGGCTGCAGTCGCCGCTTTGCGTTCGGACGTTACCACTCTCTTCTGGTTGAGGTAGACGAGTCGTGTGCGCCGAGCCTCTCGGCGACAGCCCATTCGGAGGAAGGTGAGATCATGGCGCCGCACATAAATATCAACCAACCTATGGAGTACAGTTCCATCCGGAATCTATACTTACGCAACAAGGGTACGCGTTGTTTGAACTTTCTGCGGCTCGCAGGCGATTTCAGAGCGCAAGAAAGGGCGTCGGGCGCTGCGGGTGAACGTTCCTTTCGCCTATCTAAGACTTCATCGAGAACGGGAGCTAAGAACCCGAGCGTCTGCTCGACGAGATCAAAAGTATCCTTGAGCACATGACTTTTTACGAGCCTGCCGGAGCGGAATTGAGCGAACTGCGACATGCGAAGCGCGATAGGCTTATCGGACTGCCGCTCTGTTAAGCAACAGCGCAGCATTGACGCGCCGGAATCGACACCAGGTATGACTGTCTCGCGATCGAAACGGCGTATTTGGACATCGTTCGAGATTTGGCGAATCACGTCTAGCACGGCATTCCGACCATACCGTGTGCCGAGAAAGGGGAACATCTCGATTGGACCGTAGAGTGCCCACTGAACATTCTCGTCGATGAGCGCCTCGATATCCTCAAAGTACCGATCATTAATCGCGCGAACCAACGTTCGCGATAAACGCCAGAAACAATGCTCTGTCACTTTTGACACTCTCGCAGCGGGAGTGCTTCATAAGCGTCGGTCGATGGTTCAAGGGGGCGGCAGAACTCACTAGGCAGTAACCGCAAGAGTTGGTCGAAATTGGCACGGGACGCGAAATGACTTGCCGTCGTGCAAGACAATCGTCCTCAGTTGTAGCGATTCAGAACGGTCGCACCGCTTCGACCAAGGAACGCACATTCGTCTTTCTCAGATCGAGGCTTCTTGCTGGGTTTATCTGACGAAATCATCTGCACGGAACGCGACATTGAATGCGGCTTGGAGCGTGTAGCGCCTCTATCGATAGCAACGAGTGATTGATGGTGCCGAGCGCCGTTCTTGCACAAAGCACAATGGGAAGTCTAAATCGCTCAAAGGACGTCGGCATAAACCGACTTCGGGGTGAGCGGCACCATTAGCCCGCCGGCCCCCTCGATCACCAGCGGGCGTTGGCCGGTAGGGGGACATCGAGCGGTTCCGAGTCAATCCGAATTCCGTCTATTTCCGCAGAATGATACGGGGAGCCGGCATGCGGAGGCGGTAGGGCTCCGGGACGACCCGATCAGGTGAGAGCCCGCCCAGCCGTGCAACGCACTCGGCATCCGTCTCCCCTTCGAGGCCCGACTGATTCGGTTTCCAGTAGTCGGCGCCAGGAAGATCGTATCCGTCCGGGGAGGACCGCAGGGGACCTAAGCTTGTAGAGTTCCGTTGTTCAATGTGGGTAGAGCAATCCGTCGGATCGTAGCGTGTCAATCGCTTCGGCGAGGGTAAGGCCGCGATATAGGCAGAACCATTCTCCGGTGTGACGGTGCCACTGGACGTCGAAGCGATCACGGCTGAGCCAGTCGAGGCGGGCGAACGGGGCGTCGAACTCTTCGCCGAGATTCTCCGGGAAGCCGGAACGGTAGCGTTGAATGAAGCGATATTTGGTGCCGTGCCATCTTCCCAGGATATCGACGGGATAGTTGAACTGCGTCGGCCGGATAGTGGGCAGGAAGCGGGGTTTCAGAAAGTCGTCGATGAGCTGCTGGCAGGCGGCCGTCACCGCCGATTTATCTGCCGCGGACAAACCGCTCGCTCTCATGTGTCCTCTTGGCTTACGCTGCTTCGATATGGCTCGGCACGGGCTTTCGCCAGTTCCAGGGCAGAAGCTCATCCAGCCTCTGGATAGCATGATCGTTGATGCGCGCCAGCACATCGGCGAGCCAGGCCTGCGGATCGATGTCGTTGAGTTTGGCGGTCGCGATGAGGGTGTAAATGGCCGCGGCACGTCGGCCGCCCTCGTCGGAGCCGGCGAAAGTCCAGTTTCTTCTTCCGACGGCGACGGCCCGTAGCTCGCGTTCGGCGGCGTTGTTGGACATGCACAGGCGCCCATCGTCGAGGAAGCGAGTGAATGCGTTCCAGCGGCTGAGGCAGTAATTGATCGCCTTGGTCGTGTCGTTGTTCCTGGAGAGTTTGGCGCGCTGCTCACGTAGCCAGGCATGCAGCTCGGTGATTAATGGTCGACTGCGCTCTTGGCGCACGCGCAGACGCTCTTGCGAGGCAACACCGTTGATCTCGCGCTCGATGGCGAACAGGACATCGATGCGCTTGACCGCCTCGGCCGCGATCGGCGCCTTGGTGAGCCGTGCCAGATCAAAGAACTTGCGCCTACCATGCGCCCAACATGTGGCCTCGGTGATCGGGCCGCCTTTGCGATTGGGCTCGTAAAGCCTGCTGAAGCCGGCATAGGCGTCGGCCTGCATCAGCCCGGCATAGCCCGCCAGATGCTGCTCCGGATGCTCACCGCTACGATCCGGCGAATAGAAGAACACCGCCGCCGGCGGATCGGGACCGGCAAACGGGCGGTCGTCGCGCACATAGGTCCAGAGCCGGCCAGTTCGGGTCTTGCCCTTGGCCAGGACCGGCACCGTGGTGTCGTCCGCATGGATGCGCTCGGCAGCGAAGACATGGGTTCGGATTGCATCGACCAGCGGCATTAGGGTTGCTGCGGAGGCTCCCACCCAGTCTGCGAGGGTCGAGACATCGAGGTCGATGCCTTCGCGCCGATAGACCTCGCTCTGACGATGGAGCGGCAGGTGCAGGCCGTATTTGGCGAACAGGATATGGGCGAGCAGCTTGGGGCCCGCACGTCCACGCGCAATCGGGTGCGAGGGCGCCGGAGGTTGGGTAATCGCTTCGCAAGCCCTGCAGACCAGCTTCTCGCGCACGTGCTGGATCACCTTCCACTGCCGTGGAACGAGCTCCAGCATCTCGGTCACGTCCTCGCCGATCTTGCGCAATCGGCTGTCACCGCAGCATGGGCAGGTCGCAGGCACGGGATAGACAAGGCGCTCCCGCGGCAAATGCTCCGGCAGCGGCCGGCGCGCCGGCTTGCGGCGCTCGAAGGGTGCCACCGCGATCTTGTCGGCTGCGGCGATCTGCGCCGCAGTCTCGGCTTGCGCGGCGTTCTCCTCCAGATCAGCGAGCTGCAGCTCGAGTTGGTCCAATAATGCTGCGCGCTCGGACGACTGTCCGAACTGCTCGTGCCGCAGCTTCCTGATCGTGAGTTTGAGCTTCTCGATCAGCAATGTCCGCGCTTGGGCCTCGGCTTCCGCAGCCAACCGGGCCGCGCGCTCGGCGCGCAGCATTGCCTTCAGCGCGGTCACATCGTCGGGGAGAGAATCATCGGCGCCCATCGCCGGCCAGAGAATCACAATACGCCGGCTTTGTCCGAACTGCCGATCGTGTGATCGATTCAAATCCCAGCGATCAGCCGGCCGCCTGCGGCCGCCAGGTGTGTTGTGGCATCCGCCAGTCAATGCCCTCAAGCAAGTAGCCAAGCTGGGCCGGCGTGATCGTCACGACGCCATCAGCCGACGACGGCCACAGGAAGCGACCGCACTCGAGCCGCTTGGCGTAGAGCGACATGCCCAGCCCATCGTGCCAAAGGATCTTAATCAGCTTGCCGTTCTTGCCGCGGAACACGTAGAGGTCGCCGCCGTGCGGGTCACGTTTGAAGGCTTCCTGAACCAGCAAGGTCAGCGAGTTCATGCCGCGGCGCATGTCGGTGTGGCCGGTCGCAATCCACACACGCACGCTCGACGCAATGGGGATCATCGCGGCCGTCCTTCAGTCAGCGCCGCGACAACTGCCTTCAGCGTCGCCGCGTCGATCGCACCCGTGATCCGCATCCGAGCCCCGGCCGCAAACTCGATCTCGATCGCGCCGCCGCTGGCCGACCCGCCCGGACCAGGCGCCGTGCCCGACTCCGGGACTACCCGCGCTGGTACGAAGCCCGAGCGTCGTTCGAGGCCATCCTGCGGCTCAGGACGAAACAACTGCCGCCACCGCAGCAGCAATGAGCGGGAAACGCCGTACCGCCGCGCCGTCGCCGCGACCTGGCGCGGCGCCTGTAAGCTCTCCAGGACGATCCTGAGCTTCTCATCCTCAGACCAGCGTCGCCGCCGGCCCGTCTCCACCACTTCAAGCCGCTCGACCCGGGCACTGCCCTTATCACTGTCCATAAGGACAGTTCTCAATACCCCGCCTCACTCCGCAAGGCGACCGTCACCGGATGCGTACGGAAGATCAACAAGCCCGGCGGAGAAAACAGTCTTTCCAATACCGGTATCCGTGCCGGTCACCAAGATCCGCTGGCTCATCATCGAGCTTTCCCTCTCGGTTTTTTTTCGATCACATCATCGAGGCGGTAAGGTCGCAAAGGACGAAGTGATCAGGGAAAGCGACTCCTAGTTCGCTTGGCCCCTTGCACCACGCCGATTCCGATCGCTGTGGCAGCCATTCGATTGGAACTTTGATCGCGTTTTGCTCGCGCTATTGTTGGTGGAACGACCGTTCAAGAATTCGGTAGAGACGATCGAATACCTTCGCCTGCTTCCAAAAGAGTCGCTGGAGATCCTGAACCCCCATTCGAAATAGCTGACGATGACTCCTCCCGCGTTGCAAAGAATATCTGGCAATACGAAAATCTCATCGCCTCGTGCATGCAAGATCGCATCCGCTCCCGGCGTCGTTGGACCATTGGCCCCTTCGGCTAGAATGCGACACTTGAGTTATGCGGCATTTCGGCCCGTAATGACCTGCTCAATTGCAGCCGGTACGAGGACATCGCACTTTTGAACGAGCAACTTCGACGCCTCAACGAGGCTCTGAGTGGAGAAGCCGGCAAGGTACCCCCGCTCGGTCACGTGACTGTGTAGCGGCGACATAGAGACCGGCGGGATCATAGTATGCGGCCGTGTGATCGCTCACACCGATGATTTTTGAGACCTCCTTCAGCGAGGGCATACGCTGCTACTGAACCAACGTTGCCGAATCCTTGTACAATCGCTGTTGCGCTATTAGCAGGAATGCCGAGGTTTCAAGCGCGCGACCTACGAGATAAGCTACGCTGCGTCCTGTTGCCTCGCGGCGGCCGAGTGCGCCTCCTGCTGATACGGGTTTGCCGGTGACGATTTCGTTGATCGTCTGCCCTTGATACATTCGAATTGCTGCTTGGCCATTTCAAATACGGGGCCGGTATAGATTGATCTGTTCATGAGCACTCATTGAAGCGATTTCGGCGTGACGCCCATTGGAGATCTCAGATGGCGATAAGAAAAGCGGCCGCCCCGAAAGGGGCGGCCAGTACGTCCGCCGTGGAAGGAGAGTGACGACGAACGTGTTCGGAAGGTGCGGGGGTGGTGTCGTCCACGCAGAGCCGAGCCGGGCCTGACGCAGCTTCACAAGTCATGCCCGATCGTGAGCGCCCTCACGTGCCTGAAGCCGTAAGCGCCTCAACTTCTCTTCACGGTGGCAGTACCGCGAACTTTGATGAAGACGAGGACGGATACGCCGCTCTACAGCTCCAACGAGTCGGAAGATAAGTCGGCAAACTAGGCATGGGGTGCCCTCGCATGCAGCATGGGTACTCGCGCGCACTACAATCGCGAGGCGTTTTGCCTCGGCGTTCGGCGCGGCCGATCTCAGGTATTCAGCAAATCGAGGATGTATTTGACGGCAAGTTCCGTCGCCGGAATGACGAGCTCATCCGAGGCTCCGAAAGTCGGCGTATGTACGGACGATTCGTTGGCGGCCGCGCGACTCCCGAACCAAAAATAGATCGAGGGCACGCATGCCGAGTAGAAGCCGAAATCGTCGCTACCTGTTACCTCCTTGCTGGCATTGAAGCCATCGGAGCCAGCCGTGTCCTGAACGAGTTGGCGGAAGCGCCTCACCATCTCGGCATCGTTGACGACGGGGGGCTCACCGGAGCGGATGACGCACTCGGCTTGGCCACGATGCATCGCGGCGGCGCCCTCGGCCACTTCCCGCACGCGCTGGCACAGCTGTCGCCTACGTTCTGGGCTGCAAGTTCTGATCGTTCCCTCCATAACGACGGAAGGGCAGATGATGTTGGTCGCCTCGCCGCCGTGAATGATACCGATTGTGACCACCGCCCTGTCATCGGCCGGCATTTCGCGGGAGACCACCTTCTGCACCTCGTTGACGAAGGCAGCGGCGATCGCGATCGCGTCGACTCCCTTATGAGGCGCCGCGCCATGGGCCATCTTACCGGTGATGGTAAGTCTGAACTGATCGGCCGACTTGGTTACTGCGCCCTCGCGCGCACCGAACTTGCCTGCGGGAATCTCCGGAGCGACATGGAACCCGACGGCATGGTCGAAGCCGTCCAGCAGTTTCTCGTCCTGCACAGTGCGTCCCCCGAGCGGCTCGGCCTCCTCGGCCGGCTGGAAGAAGACGCGCACTTTACCTGCGAAGTTGTCGCGCATCCGATGGAAGGCGAGTGCGACGCCGAGGGCGATCGATCCGTGTATGTCATGACCGCAGGCATGCATAACGCCCTCGACCTGCGATCGATAGGAGAGGTCATCGCGCTCTTCCTGGATCGGCAGTGCATCGATATCGCCGCGTACCGCGATGGAGCGCTTTGCGCCCGAGGCTGTGCCTTCAATATCGATATACAGGCCGGTCTTGTGAAAGGTGTTGATCTGGTTGAGACCAAATTGCTGGAGTACGCGGCGAATCCGCTCCTGCGTTTTCCATTCCGCATTCGAGAGTTCAGGCTCACGATGCATCGCATGCCGTAATTCGATCACTGCATCGCGCTCAGTATCCGATAAAAAGCTGTTGGTGCGCGCTCGCATTTCGGTCTGCTCTCTCATCCGCTCCTTCCGACCCGTACACTCACGAAAAACAAACTAGTCTCTAATGACGCAGGAAATCGACCACTTTGGCTCAGTCACGCATGTTTCGGCCAATTTCGCGGGTTTGACGTGGAATTTCACACGGTCAAATTGCCGAACCGGGCCTGATAGGCGTGATACACCTCGCCCCGTCGTTCCGCGACAGATCCGCTCGGTAGCTGTTGCAGTTCACGGGCCACCTACGCAGTTTCCCGACGCAACTGTGAGCGAAGACCCCAAAACTCTTCAGGCCAGCTACGCCCTCAAGGCACGGACGCCATCATCAGCCGGCAGAGACCCACGATATCGTAGACGGGCAGACTCGCGATGCGACGAATTGCTGGTGCAACGATCGGGAACGCAGCGCACTCGAACAGAATGACCGCGATCTCCGGGTGTGCATCGCGAAGTCGCGCAACGCAGCTGGCTACATCCGCCTCTACGGCAGCCACATCGGTCGGCGGCGCCGGACGCTTTAGCTCGTCATGCCAAAACTTACCGCCTTCGATGCCACCAATCACAACCCTCGCCCGCTCGTCCGGATCGTCGAGTCCGAGCAGCTCTTGGCCGCAAAACTTGGAGTCGTAGGTTAGAACAGCAAGCCTGGCGAGTCGCGGCAACTTCCGGAGCAAAGCGGGCAGCAACAGCAGGCTAGACATTCCCACTGGCACGTTCACCGACGCTGCCACCGCTGCTTGATGCCGGATAGAGAATCCACAAGTCGAGCTTATCGCGACAGCACCTCGCTCCACCAGGCGTCGTGCGGCAGCGATGAAAGCCGGCTCGAGCGCAGGATCACCACGAACGACGTTCTCGACCCAAGCCCCCTCGACCGTCTCGTAGACGACCGGAAAATCGAAAGTAGCTGGATTCAGCATCGAGCCCGGTGGTGGCGTCGGTGGCATGGCGCCAGGTAGCACCCCCCGTTCGAGCTTGAGAATTCCCAGCGACTGTGGACTTTGTGATGTCATAGATCAAACATACTCCGGTTTTGAGGCGAATTCCTATCTGAGGTCGCCGCCTGCAGCCGAAATTCTGCGAAAACCGAGCCAAACGCGAGTCTTCGCTGCGCTCTGGAGCAATGCGTCTCATGCAAAAGGTCATGAAAAAACTAGACTTAGGGAAATCGGATCAACTTGAGTTGCATATCGCCTCAAGCGCTGCGAACTTGCCCCTGACTTCCTCGACATGTCCTTAGGCGAATTTGACAAGCGGCCCATTGCTCACGTTGGACGATTACGCCGCATTCGGGGCACGTTATGGTAATTTTGAGCTAGGCGCACGTTTTCCGGCACTCATTCAGAATTTTCTAAGTCGAATAGCTCAGAAACGCATACACTCGGTGGATCGATTGGTAGTAACCACCAGCAGGGAGCACGGGCATCGTGGCGTGCCTCTTGACCCAAATCAAATTTGCCGCAAAAGGTGCTTACAAGGCGGCGGAGGTCGATCCAAATCGACAAACACAGAGCCCCTCGTTTAGAGACTTCTCGTACCATGCTCAGGTTCGCGCTGAGCGCTCTCTCGCATCTGCCTGTAGTCATCTTCATGTGACCGATTGCGGATTCGAACAGAATTTGAGCCCGCTAGAGCTCTTTCTTGCAACTCGCTGGCTTATGCTCCGCGTTCACATTGTTCGCAGTGCGACTAGATTCGCATCGGCAACTAGGCTGTTCGTTCGCGCAACCAGCGCCGCGACAATTCCACCCAGTATGTCAATCCCAGCGCTAGTATTTTGTCATTGAAATCGTAACTGGAATTGTGAAGAGCGCATGGGCCCGGCCCGTGACCCTGCTCGCGGTGCTCCCCATTTCCAGCCCCCAAGAGTGCGAAGGCGCCGGGGCGCGCCTGCAGCATGTACGCAAAATCCTCGGAACCCATTGTTGTTATAACGTCTGCGTCTACCTTCGCTTCGTCGACAATCGACCTAATTACCTCCGCCGCGAAGCTTGTTTCAGCCGATGTGTTCACCGTGGGCGGATAGCGCTTGATTGTTAGCTCAGCCCGGCACTCATGTGCCGCGGCAATATTTTGGACAACCGTATGTATGCATCCTGGATTCAATTAGGTCCAACGTCTCGTTGTTTGAATGCCCTTACGGTGCCGGCAAACGTGGCGGTATCTGGGACTATGTTTCTGCCCCCCATTGAACTGAGTGACAGACAATACTGCCGTATCCATAGGATCCTTGTTGCGAGTGATGATACCCTGGAGCGCCGCGACGATCTGTGAACCCGTCAAGATTGGGTCCTTTCCGTTGTGCAGAAAGGCGGCGTGTGCACCGACGCCAATGATCCGAATGTCAAAGTTGGTGCATCCGGTCAAGATCGGACCTGGTCTAAGACCGAAGCTGTTCACCGGTATGCCCGGCCAATTATGCAAACCGAAGACTGCGTCGACCGGAAATTGACTGAAGATACCCTCATCCACCATCACCTTCGCTCCCGATCCATTCTCGTCTGCCGGGGAGAAGATGAACACGATTGTGCCACCAATATCTCGCGTACGTGCTAGATGGCGGGCGGCGCCCAACAACATCGCCATGTGCCCGTCATGACCGCAAGCATGCATTTGCCGGGATACTGCGATCGGTGCGCGAACGTGTTCAGTTCCTGCTTAGGCAGGGGATCCATATCGGCGCGCAATCCGATCGAACGTTTTCCGTCGCCGACCCGTAACACCCCAACCACGCGCGTGCGGCCGAGTCCGCGGTGCACCTCGATGCCATATCCTTTCAATGTATTGGCAATTACATCAGACGTTTCTGTCTCCTCAAAAGCGAGTTCTGGATGAGCATGGAGCCAGCGCCGCAAGTCCCTAATTTCCTCCTCCCCAGCCTTAATCTCTCGTATGATCTGCATTCTGAGGCTCGGGCGGAAGTGATCTGCGCGTGTCACGCCGAACACGTATGACGTTGAACTTCGTGCAGCGGCCGCCGCACGCAGTGTTTGCGTGTACGGTTGGTCGAGAAGTCGTGGCTAACTGTACCGACGCTACAGGACTGATTTGAGCGATAATTCGCAGGTCGACGCTCTAATGCAGCCCCTACCCGTTCTTCATCGGCGGATTTCTGCCCCTCTAAGGTTGAGCAGGTCGTCGGAACACGCAGCACACAAAGTATCGGCAAAAGTGACGCCGCAGGACAAAGCGAGACTGAGGCCGCTCATATGAATGGCAGCGATCATCAATGCAACTACCGAGGCTGCGGCGAGGAAATTGGCCATATGGTTCGTACCGTCCAATCTACTGCTCAATTCCTCGTCCCTCTGAGGGTTTTTCTTACTGCGCTGACAAGTACACTCGAGGCCAATTTAGCTGCGGACGCGCCGCTGCTACCGTCGTCGTCCGCGGTGACTCGGGCATGGGCGTGACCTCTTGAGTCTTCTCGCGTCAGACCGGCGTTGCCGTTTCACGATCTCGATATTCCGCCACAGCGCTACCACCAACGTCGGTGTGTCCGCGATCAGCCATTGCGAGTAGATGGACGAGATGGGAGCGTTACAGCACCTTTTCAGGATTTCACAGCACATTGAGCACGCGTCCGTCGGCCAGCACCACCTCGAGCCCCAGCGCCATCTCGCGCGCGACGCCATAGGCGAGTGCAGCGGTACCGCCGGCGTTGCTCGAGAGATTGCCGTGGATAGTGCAGCTTCCTTCCGCTCCAAGCGAGAGCGGGAACAGGCGGCTCACCTCGGCTGCCTTCTGCTGCGCGATTTGCAGCACCACGCCCGCCTCACAGATCATGGTATTTGAGGTGGCGTCGACCTCGCGGATCCTGTCCAGCCGGCGCAGCGACACCAACGCCTCGTCATTGTGCGGCGTCTGGCCCCGACGAGGCCGGTGCTGCCGCCCTGCGGCACCAATACAATTTTATGTTCGGAAGCGAGCTTCCAGATCGCGGAAACTTACGCGGTCGAACCCGGCCGCAGTACCAGCGGCGAGCGGCCGTGGAACAGATTGCGCTCCTGAGCGAGGTAAGGCTCAATGTCGGCCGGATCGGTCACTGCGTATTTGGCGCCGACAAGTTACGGAATTTCTCGATCATCTCTGGCGGAAGCGGCGGTGCGGCAGACCCGTTGATACTCACGATTCTTTCCTTCAAAGCTTCAAAGCGGCACCGACAGTCGAAATAGTTGTCGGCAACAACACAGGTCGCTGAAATGCAGGGTTTGGCGAATGGGCGCAGCGCGGTAGAAATGGAGCCCCCCGTAGGCCGTCCACGTGCCACTGCACCGATCAAGTTAGGGTCAGTAAAGCACTAGAAGGAAATTCCAGCATGCGAGGGCGGCTGAGGTCGCGCTAGCCTTTCATCTAACTTCTTTCGGCTTAGTTCTTTCACCCAGGAGGTGCGGCACTCTCTTTCGTCTCAATCTTTGGCCACGGGCCGGCCTCGCGTGACAAACGTGCGCTTGTCGAAATCCCCATACACACAGCCCGCGAAGCCACGAAAGATTCAAACGACGTCCGAACGGATCAATAGCCGCATGAGGCCCCACTCTTGGCATTCAGCACGCCTTAATAGCCGCGCCCCATGTCCACGGCGTTCCTCATCGGCTCGTTCTTGAGGAAGCGGCCTATGTAGTCGCCGAAGATAGAGAACACTCGCTCCGCATAGTTTGTTGGACTTCCCATCACGTGAGGTGTTGCAATCACGTTAGGCATGTCCCATAGCGGGCTGTCCTGGGAGCGATTCCTGCTCGAAGACATCGAACATCGCTGCGGCGATTGCACGCGTCTGCAGAGTCTTGATCAGCTCTGCCTCCACGACGGCGGTGCCCCAGGCGATATTGACCAGAAAGGCATCAGGCCGCATACGCGCGAGCTCCGCTGCGCCGATGATACCAATCTTGTCTGCGGTCGCCGCACGGCCAGAACTACAAAGTCGCATAGCGGAAGCAAATCTGCGAGCGCGTCGGAAGCGAACAGATGGTCGACACCCTCAACTGGTACGGAAACATCCCCCTTCGACCGATGACCGTCATGCCAGCGCTCTTGGCGCGCCGCGCGACGGTCGCTCCGATGGAGCCCAGCCCGACCACCCCGAGCGTCTTCTCGGCCAATGGCCTTACATAACGTGGATTCCACTTTCGTTCAGCCCGCTCTTGCAAGAACCTCCGGAAATCCCAGTGCAGCATCGTTACGCCGGCCACACAAAATCTGTGATGATGTCACCGTGAATCCCCCGGGCGTTAACGGTGATGTGACCCCTTGATCGCGAATCGGCAACATGGAATCAACGCCGGCGTTAGTGCATTGAAACCATCGCAATTTCTTCGCCTGATCGAATAGTTCTACAGGGAAACGAGACGCAAGCAGTGCATCCGCCTCACCGATGTACCGCGCCAGCCGTTCGGGATCGGGCGCGCTGATTGCGCGAACCTGCGGGAAACGCTCTCCTGTCAGCCGTGCGTAGGTCGCCGCGGCAATGGTTGAGAAGGACAGTAAGTGCTGGACCTTTATCTGCCATATTGATCTCTGTAGATCGGCGTACGTAGGACGGCGCCACGCATTTTCAGTCAACGTCGCTAAGCGATACCAGTAAGCGACTCTTTCAGAACGCTTGCGTCGTTCGCGGCCCAGGAGGCAACACACGCATCGCCGATGTCGGGCAGTGTTTCAGCAGCAACATTGAGAACTTTCGACGTCAGCTGCAATCCATAGTCAGTGCGGAATCGACGATGGTCGCATCACCAACGAATGTCATGTCGACGATGCACCCCTGAACTCCACCTGCGCTCCCGAGGGCTTTGTCGAGGCGCAAATGTTCGGGGCGTACACAAAGCGTCGCATCCGTATCCGCCTCGGGCCGCTGCGCTGCAGCCAAAAGCTCCCCAGCAGGACCGTGAACGACGCCGGACCTGAGCTTGACGGGGATGAGATTCACCTCACCCACAAAACTGGCAACAAATAAATCGGCTGGCCTGCGATAGATGTCCCGCGGTGCGGAAACCTGCCGTATCCGCCCCTCATGCATCACCGCTATCCGATCAGACATGGCGAGCGCCTCATCCAGATCGTGGGTGACATAGGTCATCGTCTTGCCGACTTCCTTATGCAAGGTCTTGATTTCATTCCTGAGATGCTGGCGCAACTTTCTGTCCAGCGCACCGAGCGGTTCGTCGAGAAGCAGGACGGGCGGCTCGAAAACCATTGCTCGGGCTATCGCCACTCTCTGCTGTTGACCGCCAGACATTTGATGTGGGTACCGCGAGGCCAATGCACTTAGGTGCACCTGATCAAGCACTCGGTTTACGCGGGTTTCGATCTCCGCCTTAGCCATACGTCACATACGAAGCGGGTATGCGATATTCTCGGCGACCGTCATATGCGGGAAGAGAGCATAGTTCTGGAAGATCACGCCGAGTTGGCGACGGTGGGGCGGCAGCCGCGTAATGTCCTTGTCATCCAACAATACCTGACCGCTATCCGGCATCTCGAAACCAGCGATCATCATCAGAGTGGTCGTCTTTCCGGATCCGCTCGGGCCGAGCAACGAAATGAACTCTCCAGGCGATATCGAAAGGCTGACACTATCAACGGCTGTTGCGCGACCGTACCGCTTTTGCAGGTTATGCAGCATAATGCCTCCGGCCTTCACATCAGTGCTGGTCAGCCCGGCTGTCATCAACATTTCGGCTCCAATTAGTGTCCTGGGCCATTGTTTCCAAACGTCCGCTTGTCCTAGGCCAGCGTCATGGCCCATGCGATCACCGGCACCGCACTTTTGAGACGAGCCGTTTGCTCTGTCCCTTTATGGATTCAGCATCCCAAAGGCTATAGTTGATCGGGAGAAACATGCCAGCTTCGTCCATAGATGGAAAGGTCGACGCTTGTATGAAGGCAGTATCCCAATCGACACGTCCGGCTTGGTTCATCGCCTTGACTTGAGGCTCGGCAACATCGGCAACGACATCAACCACCTTGATCCCGGTTGCTTCGGTAAAGGGCTCGTAGACATATTTTCGAATGCCCTTGGTAAACAGACCGCCCCACGATAACGCGATGACTTGGCCACTACCGGCGAGCTTGTCTCGAGCAAAGGCAGCCGCCGTTCGGGCGATCGCTGGAACCGCTACCGCGGCGGCAGCAGCACGAAAGATGCTCCGCCGGCTAAAGCCACGGTTGATTGAATACCCCCTCCTTGGTCCATTCCCGGTTTCATTCCACCACCACTACGCGGAAATGATCCACCTCTGGCCGCGAACTCACACCCTCGCTGATCAAAGTCGGCCCCAACAGCGCGCACCGAAGCACTACCAACAACGCGACTCCTTCTGCACGGAATCACCAGGAGAGAATGGCGCACATATGCGAGCGCACCTCGCGACCGATAGCGGCGGGTCCCGGATCGTCGACGAGCAACACGCGCGGTTTGGCCTCAGCGCGCTGCTCGATCCCTGTGATAGACTTCTCCTTGTCTCCCGAGTGGGCGCAAAACAGGCTTAAATTGAACCTGCGCCGACTGTAACGATATTTTTGATCCGACTTTCCGCGATGATTCGCGCGCCAACGCACAAATTCGGCGCCAAACGGTTTTTTTGAAGTTTTCAGCAGCTCGCCAACAGGCGGACGCGCGAAACAATTGCTTGAGTGCATGTAAGTGCAGCCGGTAAATTCGTCTAAAGTGCAGGACGCTGCGCGGCGAAAGTAAGCGCCCTCTGAATGGACATTTAAAGAGTAGCCCGTCTAGGAGTGACGGTAACGGCTTGCGCGCGGCTGCTGCTTAGGAAACAAGGGAGCTACAGCGCGTTCAAGACGACTGCACCTATCGCCGTGCGGCCCGCGAGTCGCTCTTGTCGAATTTGAAGCTGGCAAGCCTCCTCGAGGACGACGTGCCGGCCTCCAAACGGCTCATCCTCTTCCAACGGCAGCTGACGGTTCTCCGTGCCGGACAAAGGAGCTGAAGGACTATCGATGCAGGGCCGCAGAGCAAGCAGCAAATTGAACAGATAGAACCGAAGCCATTGCAGTTGGAGCCGGCGAACGAAAGCCGATTCAAACGAGATGAGCGACGAGCCCCCTCGGGACTGCATGTAGGCACATCCCAAACTGATTTGTTGTAGTCTGATTTCAGTAGATGAGGTCCGCGCCCATTTCATCTCTCTCAATACAGGGCCGCAACTTTGGTCTGGTCTCCAGCGCCGCTTGCACCGGCGAACTCTGAGGAGGCGAGCTGGGACGTCAGCGTCGAAACAGCAGCAATCGTCGGTCAAGTCCGAAGTTGCTCTCGTCCATCCCCGGCATCGGCCCGATCACGGCCACAACTCTCGCCGACCGTTCCGGACCCCGAGCTTGTTTCGCTCGCGGCGAGAGTATGCGGCCTGGCTTGGCGCCTGACGCCAAAGCCGAGGACGACACCTCCGTCATAGCCCATGCCGCACCAACACCCTGAATCAGCGTGCCGAGATTAGACAATACGCTTGCCAGTCAAATGCGCCGGAACGTGGCATGGCGCAGCGGCGCGGTGATACTATCGACACTGAACACCTCCGGCTTGGGTGGCTCAGTCATATCACTCCTGTCTCGCCTGCGACTGTTTGATTTTCGCGCAAGTCAGTGACGGTTCCAACAATTTGACCGTGAACAGCATGCCTGGCAATCGGGGGTTGTCACCTCGCGCGCGAGAACCAATTTTTTTTTGGTCACTTCCAAATCAGCTCGAATCCGAGTCGTTGTCCCATCGGCCTCGTCGACAAAGGAGCGTCGCTGCTGTTCGGATGGAGCGCGACAACATCTTGCGAATTTCGTCAGTCTCGAATTCCTCTTGGAACGCCAATATACGATAGCAACAGAGAGTAGCGGAGCGAGAGCGCGGATTTGTCGCGTTCAATGAGAAATAACGAAGAAAAGGCGCCCGAATGGGCGGATCTAAGTCGACAGACACCAATCCTGTCGAGTTACTCTTCATCGGGAACCTCTACTGGAATCGCGAAACCCGCCTTCACGCGATCCATCACAACCATTGTCTTGAACCCCTTAATATCCGAGTTCTCGTAAAAGAAGCGCCGAGTGAACTGTTCATAGTCTTCCATGGTACACGCAGTGATGTACAGGACAAAATCAGCGTCGCCGGTGACGTAAAATCCATTGACCACTTCAGCGGATGATTTGATGGCCTTCTTGAACTTGTCGATTATGTCTGAACGCTCGCGCTCCAGTGTCACTAGCACAAGCATTTGAATAGGCCTTCCCACCGCCTTCGCCGAAACGATCGAGACATCAGCCTCGATGATCCCTTCCGAACGAAGCCTCTTCAATCGTCTCTGACACGCGGTAGCAGAAAGCCCAGCCATTTCGCCGATCACCTCTGAAGTCAGACGGTTGTTCTTTTGTACGATCTCAAGGATGCGAGCGTCAGTTCGGTCGTATTGCATAGTTGGGCTCCGGGTGAATTCCGTCGCAAAATGACGCCAAGCTGCAGAAAACCCTACGCACCGCGGCGAAATGCAACGCAAATCTGTTCGCGACACTAGTATCCTGATTGCCTGGTGGATTTCAACAAACGACTGCGCGGGACTTCACAAATGGCCTTTCAAACTGCCAGAAACAAAAGTCCGGACATGGCCGGTCTTGCTGCGAGTTACCTGCAGAGGCTGCGCCGCCGCGATTTTGTTGCGGGAGCCGCGCTTATCGATGGACGATGGATTGCGAGCGAGCAAAAAGACGTTGTGGTTGATCCGGCTACGGGGGACGAAATTGCCGAGGTTGCTCGTTGCAGTGCCGCGGACGTGACGCTCGCGATACAGGCGGCTGAGCGGTCTTTTGCTGCGTGGCGAGAACTAATGCCAGCAGCACGCGGGGCAATCCTCGGGGCTTGGGCATCATTGATGCGCAAGCATTCAGAAGAGCTCGCTATCCTGGTGACGAGCGAGCAGGGCAAGCCCCTCGCAGAGGCGCGGTGCGAAATTGCCTACGGTGCTACTTTTCTCGACTGGTTCGCTGCAGAAGGCGAGCGCGCGTACGGCGAGATGATTCCTAGCCATAAGGTTGACAGTTTGCTTCAGGTGCGAATGCAGCCAATTGGCGTCGCGGCGGCGATAACTCCGTGGAATTTCCCCGTCGCCATGATCACACGAAAGGCGGCGGCGGCCCTTGCGGCCGGCTGTCCGATTATCGTGAAACCTGCCCCAGAGACGCCGCTCTCCGCCCTTGCTGTGGCTAGATTGGCTGAGGAGGCCGGCGTCCCGCCGGGCGTGTTTCAAGTGATCGTGGGCGATCCCATCGAACTGTCGGCGCCCCTGTTGCGCGACACAAGAATACGCGCGCTCTCGTTCACCGGTTCTACCCAAGTTGGCCGCCTGCTTCTGCAGGGGGCGGCTCAGAGCGTAAAGAAGGTGTCGCTCGAACTCGGAGGGCATGCTCCCTTTCTCGTCTTTGACGACGTCGATGTCGACAAGGCTGTCACAGGGGCTATGGCGGCAAAGTTTGCTACGTCGGGTCAGGACTGTTTGGCGGCTAATCGCATCTACGTACAACGGGGCATTTATCGTGCCTTCCTTGAGGCGTTTACTGCGGCGATGGTTAAACTCAAGGCCGGTCATGGCCTGAAGCCTGCAACGGATATAGGGCCAATGACAAAATTATCAGTGGCCAACAAGTGCAGGGCCCAAATCAATGATGCGGTGAAAAAGGGAGCGCGGGTTATCTCCGCGAAACAAGACGAAAGCCTAGGCCCGAACTTCGTGCTTCCGGCGTTGCTCAGTGAAGTCACCGAAGACATGCTCATTGGACATGAGGAAACATTTGGCCCGATAGCTGCCGTGCTGCCGTTCGACTCTGAAGACGAGGTCGTCGCTCGAGCGAATTCAAGCGAAATGGGGTTGGCTGGGTACGTCTACACGGATAGCTTGCGTCGAGCGCTCCGGCTTTCAGAGCAAATCGAGTGTGGCATGCTCGGCATCAATACCGCGTCATTCACGGGTCCACCTATTCCGTTCGGCGGGTGGAAGCAATCAGGGCTCGGCCGCGAAGGCTCTCGACACGGTTTAGCGGAGTACATGGAACTGAAATACGTCTGCTTCGGCGATCTCGCGGCTTAGGAGAAACGAAATGATTGATGTAAATACTATTGCTGAACGAGATCGCTCAACCGTTCTCCATCCTTTCACCCAGCTCAAGGATTTCGCAACTGGCAAGATTGGTGATCCGACAATCGTCGCTGGAGGAAAAGGCATCCGCATCGAAGACGCGCAGGGCCGTAGTTACATCGACGGCTTTGCGGGCCTCTACTGTGTAAACATCGGATACGGCCGCACCGAAGTGGCTGAGGCCATCGCGCGGCAGGCTTATAAGCTAGCATACTACC
Organism: Bradyrhizobium australiense; assembly: GCF_013114825.1. Classification (GTDB taxonomy): domain Bacteria; phylum Pseudomonadota; class Alphaproteobacteria; order Rhizobiales; family Xanthobacteraceae; genus Bradyrhizobium; species Bradyrhizobium australiense. Next base: position 32,490 of record NZ_JAAVLX010000018.1, read on the forward strand.
ACACATATGCAGCGCACACGACCGAAGAGCTGGCCACGTTGTCGGATCGTCTCGTGCGAATGGCGCCTGGTAAGGCCAGCAAAGTGTTCTATGGGCTGTCCGGATCGGACGCGAACGAAACGCAAGCCAAGCTCGTCTGGTACTACAACAATCTAAGGGGGCAGCCTAAAAAGAAAAAAATCATTTCGCGCGAGCGCGGCTATCATGGCTGCTCGGTCATTTCCGGTTCAATGACTGGTATGTCGTTTTACCATGATTACATGGGTCTTCCGTTTCCGGGCATTTTGCACACAGGCACCCCGCACCACTATTGGGGCGCCGAGCCAGGCGAGACGCAAGAGTCCTTTTCTCGCCGACGCGCGGCAGAGCTTGAAGAGCTAATCGTTCGCGAGGGGCCTGAAACAATCGGTGCGTTTATCGCTGAGCCGGTACTTGGTACGGGAGGGATCACACCACCTCCTGCCGGCTACTGGAGTGAAATTCAGACCGTGCTTAGGCGCTACGACGTTCTTCTGATCGCGGACGAGGTTATTTGTGGATTCGGTCGAACCGGTGCTGACTTCGGCAGCACGCTGTACGGGATGGAGCCAGACCTGGTCACGGTCGCAAAAGGACTAACGTCGGGCTACTTTCCGCTCTCGGGTGCCATTGTTGGTGAAAGGGTTTACGCCGTGATGGAGGAAGCAGCGGATCGTGTCGGAGCATTTTCTCACGGCTACACCTATTCCGGCCATCCGATTGCGGCCGCAGCCGCCAACGCAGTTCTCGATATTGTTGAGAAGGAGCGACTAATCGGCCGCGCCAGAACTGTCGGCTCGTATTTCCATCTGCGACTCAGAGAGAGATTTGCACAGCTCGAGATCGTCGGCGAAGTGCGAGGCGTGGGCCTGCTCGGCGCGATCGAGTTTGTTGCCGACCGTCAGACAAAACGCCGATTTGATCCGGAGCTCAAGGTGGGGGCCCGCATCTCGAAGGCAGCTCGGGATCGGGGGCTTATTATACGAGCTATGCCGCATGGGGACATCCTCGGCTTCGCTCCGCCTCTCGTGGTGACCGAAACCGAAATCGACGAGATTGTTGATATGGCGTATCGAGCCACCAAGCAAGTCATGGACGAACTCGCGAAGAAATAGCCGGAAAACTGAAGATGCAATCCTGTGTGCCGCCGCGGATAATTGTTCGCTCTTGAACAGGAAAGTCGACCAGCCCAGAAGGGGGACGTCTCATAGACTGTCGGCGTGCTGGTGCTGCTAAGCCGTCTCGTGTCGAACCTTGGAGTCGTCCCGCGCGGGATGCGGCCACGGAGTTGTCGTAAGTTGCACTATCTCTTTTGGAGGCCTTCTCGCTAGGCCCCGTTTCCCCATCGGTCATTGAAGCGTGTGCTAGTCACAGGGAATCAGGCTAGCGGTTCAGTTCACCGCGCAGTGAAGAGGCCTAGACGATAGTCCGTCGCTGGAGCGGGTGGAAACGTGCGGATTCTCAGATCGGGCGCATTATTTCGGAGTCGGAGGTTGCCTACATTAGGGAACTTCAACTTCGTCGTCTCGTAATATCTTTGCAAGATAGAGATGAGCCGAAGCAAGTGTCGACTTCTTGCTCGTGTAGTCGCTGTGGCTCCTATTGTCTGCATACGGAGAATTCATTCAGATGAGCACCGCCAGGGTGAGGATTAGCACTGAGGATGCAAATAGAAATGGGGTACATTCTTGGCTTCAAGTAAGGGCGATCTTTCGTGCTTACGGCGACGCGCCGCGGCAATTTACCTCGTAGTGACAACAGCGGAATCATGGGTTGAACCTCCTCCCAATGAGTGGACATCTTTAGTGGGCTCGAAGAGCCAGGAGGTGTCGAATGGAAGGACGTCAACGCCGATCGTTTACGGACGACTATAGGACTTGCGTCGAGCGGGCGCTCGATCGGATCTGTTGCCAAGGAGCTTGGCCTGCGCGACTCCGTGTTGCGGCGCTGGGTGGACAAATTCTGGCTGGAGCCGACGGCCGCGACGCGGCGCCCCGCCACGCACGCGACGTTGCTGTCGGAATCCACAGGGGTCTATTGGATCCCGGTCTACGAACTCCTGGAGCTCGCGGGTTTGAGGTGATTCTGGTCAATGCGCGGTACGCCAAGAACGGGCCCGGGCGTAGGATCGATGTCAGCGATGCCGCGTGGTGCGCCAGCTTCATTCCTATGGCTTGTTACGCGGCAGCTTCCGACCTGATGCCGAGATCGCAATCCTACGCGCGTATCTGCGCCGACGGGAGCGGCTGGTGGAATATGCCGCCGCCCATATCCAGCATATGCAGAAGGCCCCGATGGAGATGAATCTGCAGCTCTATCATGTGGTATCTGAATGCTGCGCGGAGAATGCTCGGAATACTGGTTCAAATATGTCCCGCGCCACAGATCTCACCGCAAGTCCGGCGCGGGCCTATTTGAAGCCGGGTTGAACGAAGCCACGTCCTATGGGCACTCGCTTTTCGAACTAGGGCTTCAGCGCGTCAACGATTGGCGCCGAGTAGGTCTTGCGCGCAACGAGCCGAGCTTGCGGTGATGCACCGCGCACGGTCGCCTCGATCGCGTGGAGTGAGGCGATTTGCTTGACCGCGGCCTCGGCGATCGGGGATTTCGTGTTGCGCATCAGCTTCACGAAGCGGCGCCGCAGATGGCTCCAGCAATGCACGAGCGTCCACGGCCTTTGCGGCCGCTCGATGCGCGTGAGCCGATCGTACCTCCTCATAGCCGTCGCACTGTACGAATCGTCCTTCAAGCCAAGCAGGAACTGCTGGGCAAACGCGCCCGCGGCCGGAGGCATAGCGGAACAGCACGATTGGCGGACCGGCACCGCCATGTCCCCGGTCGTCGGAGGCAGTCGCGCAGAAGAAGCCCTTCTTCGTCCGTCCGCGCTCCGGATCGAGCACCGGTGCATTGGTTTCGTCCATGAACAGACTATCGGTCACAGCCAGATGTTTGCGCATTTGTTCGGCGATCGGCTGGAGATGAAAGCAAAAGCCCGGCCCGCCAGCGTGGCCCGATCAAGTCGAACTCCCTGCCGGGCATAGATCTCAGCCTGTCGATAAAAAGGCAAGTGGCCGCCGAATTTCGACGCGATGACCTCCGCGATCAAGGTCTCGGTAGGTAGGCCGCCAGGCGCCACATGCTCCGGCGCATGGAGCTGCACGATAGTCCTCGAAATAGTGGCGACAAGCATTCGCGGACGACGGGTCACCAGCACGCGCAATTGCGCGGGGATCACGTCGAGCCGCTCGATTTTCGCCATTTCGCCATAGCCACAGGGACAGCGCGTGCTCTCCGGTTCGAGGATCTGTTCCAGAGCAGGCAGCTGGCAGCGATTGCGATTAGGCGGCGAAGGCGTGCCGCTCGAGCGGCCCTGGATGCCCCTCGTCGCCTTTTCCCGGGCGGCATCCAGCACGCCTTGCGCGATCTCCACGTCCTCCAGCGGCAAATGGTATTGATCGGGACGGAGTTTTCGGATTTGGCGCCAAATTGCTGACGCGCATGGCGTCGAGCACGTTGTCCAAACGGCGGCACGCCTCCTCAGAGGCGGCCAGGGCGGCCTGATACTCGGTTACAGCGGCCTGCGTCTGCGCCGGCTTCGCCTTCAGCTCCTGGTTTTCTTGCGCAAGTGACGCAGCGTCCATCAGCCATTTCAATCATGGCAACGGCGCTTCGGTCATCAAAAAAAGCTCCCCGAGTTACTCTGCCGCAGCTCTCATGCAAGGTGTGGACGGCGAACACCTTCCGGCCGAACCAAACTCCAATCCAGGCCTTCGGAACAAGGCGGCGAACTGCGCCGGCGACACCCGCATCACACTGTTCCCAATCTGCGGCCGCACGAACTTGGCTCTTTCCAGACGCTTGTGCACCAGCACCAGTCTCGTGCGGTTCCACACAAGTACCTTGATACGGTCCGATCGTATCGCGCGAAACACGAACGCCGCGCCGCTGAACGGATCGAGCCCCAACATCTGCTGCACCGCCGCGGCAAGCCCATATGGCCTTTCCGGAAGTCAACCGGCTGCGTCGCGATATAGACTTTCAGATCAGCGCCCGGCGTGACCATCTCGATGCTCGCACCGCACGGATCACCGCGCACAGCTGCTCAAAGCCAGGTTCCGCCGGGATCAGAACATCGTCGATCACAATCTCAAGCCGGGCCGGTATCTGCTCCGGCGCTGCTTGCCAGGCCTGGCTGAAAGCCAGTATCGTAAGGCCCTTCCACCATAGCGTTGCGAACTCTGGCATCAGTCCTTCCGGCGACGACAGCTTTCCTTCCCGAAATCGCCTCCGCCAATCATAGACCTGCCGGCGCGACGTGGCGTGCTTGCGAGCGACCTCCCCGCCACACTCTCTCCCGGAAGTAGCTCTCGGCCACAATCCGCGCCTTCTCCGCCGCGGTGCGCATCCGCCGCCCCGTCGGCCCTTCAACTATCTCACGATGGCTCAGACGGCCCGTCCTTGAGGCTCCTAATGAGACGTCCATTTTGTCGTCTATGGCCATGCGGACGGTGCCCTCCAAATCGGAGGTCTCTTCTCACGTCCAACTCAACCCCGCATCAAGGGCCTCAGATGAGCGCTTACCTTCCGTGTCGAGCGTCATCACTTTGGATCTGTTGCCAGCGCGATATCCTTCCACGGAAGCGGACGTGGCCCTGCTCACAGGTAAGGAGCCGGCTATGGCGATCGCAACGCGGTGGGTGTAGCGCCCGAGATAGGCCAGAACCTGCTCTGGCCCGCCGAAGGGACGCTTGGCGTAGCGACCCACTCGATCTTGCGGAGGGCGTTCAGATGGCGGGCGAATGCCGCTGGTTCGACGAGGTGCGCGAGGTGGCCGAAGAACTAGAGCTTGGTGCTATCGAACGCCGCCTGGAGGCGCTCCAGCAATAGACGACTATACAATCGTGACAGGACGCGAACAAGAAGCCGGGGCGGCAATGAACCCAGCTTCCACTAGGGGAGATCCCGCCGCCTGGCCAGTCCAATCGCGAGAGGCCGGATACATTTATGCAATCGGAGTCGTCATTAGGATGTTACGAGCCCTTGCCCGGACGGGGCGGATCATACATTTTTGAAAGGATCTCGCGAAGCGTTGAAAGGATCTCGCGAAGCGGCGCTGCATGGAGCATCTGCTCGGCCAGAAGCTTCTTCAGCTTCGCGTTCAACTCGGCCGACATAAGCACCTTTTTTTGTCAATTTTTGGTGTTCGCGAATTGACTGAGTTCGCTAACAGGCTCACTGCAGTGAGGCATCGCCTAGGCGATGCTCCGAAAGTCTGGTCCGGCGGACCACATCCGAGAGAGCGATCCGCTGCTGGATTTCATTGTCCATTTTGATCTGCAAGAATACGCATCTAACCGCTCAGACGAGTTGACGCGACAGCGAGGCTTGGCGACATCGGGCTGAACTGGAGGTCTGTAAAATCCTAACGGGCAGGTCGCTCGGCCCTAGTCCGCCCCTCAGTCGCCGGTTGATGAGCGGCACCTTCAACGATCGCATCGCGTACCTCCCCGCCCCCTTGTGTACCAAGGCGGATCGATATTGCCCGGGCAAAGCCGTGTTGACGCGGATGGCGGGCGCGAGGCTTGGGTCAGCGATAAAGTCATGGATTAAGTGCGCCGTTGCTCGCGCGATATAGGCTACGGATGAACCGCCCACCGCTGACGAGCGACCGAGGAGACGTTGACCACCGCTGCGTCCCCAGATGCCTTTGCGCTCGCTTCCAACAAGGGGGCGCAGCGCGGATCATCTGATACGGCCCGATGGTGTTGACCGCTTAAATGCGCTGAAAATCCTCAGCCGAGAACCCGTCGAAATTGTGGTTCGGCAATGCTTGCTTGGTGATGCCGGTATTGTTGATCAGCACGTCGAGCTTTCGCCAGGACGCCGCGGCGGCAACGATCTTTCTGCAATCCTCGTCCACGACACGTCGCCTGCACCACGACGACCTCGGTGGCCCCCTGGTTTGTGGCAATCTTCCGGGGTCGCGTCGGCTTCCTTCCAGGTTAATCACGAGGCGAGCGGCATCCTTCGCAAGCAGGTCCGCGCTTACCCGGCGCTGAACTCATCACGATCGCCCACGAAAGCTCCGACATCGTCCTCCCTTCTCATCTCGCAATCAGCCCGCTGCTGCCGGCGCAACAGATTAGCCATCTTGCGAAGAAATCGCGCGGGATCAGCTATCTGTCGGGTTCCAAAGGCCTTCCTTCACACCCACATAGCCACAGAACCGGAGTATTGACCGTAACGAGACTTACGCCATCCGGGCTATAGCGTCGATTGGTCAGGCCGAGGACATCTTCTTTATCTTTGCGAGCTCTCCCTCGGAGAGCATCGCCGTACCGATGATACCCTCCTTCGCCAATTCTGCGATCTCGGCGTCAGAAAGGCCGAGAAGCCCTGATAGGATCTCCCCGTTGTGCTGTCCGAGCGTCGGCGCCGCCGTGCGGATCGCATAGGGGCCTGCACCTTCGCGAATCGGCATCGAGGGCTGTGGATGCAAGCCGACGAAAGGGCGCTCGATTTGCTGCAGGAATGCGCGCGACCGGAGATGCCTATCTTTCAGCAAGTCAGTTGGCAGGCGAGCTACTCCGGCAGCAATCTTTGCGGCTTGCAACTCCGACATGGCCTCGTCTGCGTCGCGGGTGAGAGTCCAGGCTGCGATGTCTGCTTCAATGACATCCTCAACCAACCGGCGAGCTTCCGCAGATTTCAGCGATGTGTCAGTGGCCCAGTCTGGTCGGCCAATAAGGATCGCAAGCCTCTGCCACATGTCCGCGTCGGTCGCTGCTACCATGATCCAGTTGTCCTCACCCGCACACCGGAAGCAGCCGTGCGGCACGAACTGCGGATGTCGATCGCCGTATCTTGTCGGCGGCATACCGCCGATTGAGTGGATGGTGATCCACGGGGCCGCGAACGGGATCATGCATTCGATCTGTGCAAGATCAATGAATTGTCCCTGCCCGGTGGTGCGGGCATGAATCAGGGCGACCAGAACTGCAGCGCAGCCGTTCAACCCACCGACGGCGTCCCCAAAAGCGATGTGGCTCATGACGGGTGGTCCGCCGGGGTTTCCGATCACGCTCGGCAACCCAGAGCCCTGCTCAAGAGTCGAGCCGTAGGCCCGGCAATCGCGATAGCGGCTATCCGCACCAAAGGCTGACATGGACATCATGACAAGCCGAGGATTGAGCGTTCCGAGCACGTCGTAACCAAGCCCGAGCTTCGGCAGCACATCGACCGAATAATTGTCGACGACAATATCGGCCCCGGCCAACAGCCGTTTGGCAAGAGCGAGGCCTCGCGCCCGCTTCAGATCGAGTGTGATGCCGCGCTTGTTGCGATTCATGGTGCAGAAGCGCATCGTCTTTTCATACATCAGGCCATCGACGTAAGCAGATCGCCGGTCAACGCCGCGCCACCAGTCCGGATATTGGATGGCTTCGATCTTGATAACGTCCGCGCCGAGATCAGCCAGTGTGCGCGTACACAACGGACCCGCCCAGCCCATCGAGAAGTCAATCACTCGAATTCCCTGAAGCGGCTCCCGGTTGGCATCGAGGCAGCCCGACGACGCCGACGCAGTGCCAGTCAGGTGTGTTCGGGTATTCGCGAACGCCTGCTGCTCGCCGGGAGCCGGAACCCTTCCGCCCCGGCGCGGCGGCGTCAATGTCAGCCGCTGCACCGAGCCAGCCGTCAGGCCCTCTTCTTCGCCAAGCAGGACGGGCACGATTGCACCGCGTTCCTTCTTCTCCGCGTCCTGCAGCAGATCGGGCATTTCGGGCACCGGGATGATCGGGATCTTCCGTTTCAGCCCCTCTGCAAACCACTCCCGCGCTGTACGTGCCTTCAGCCTCGGCATAAACTGTCGTTCGATCTGTTCCATGTCTGGCGGAGGATTTTCGGGGAGGACCAGAACCAGATTGTCACGCAGTTCCGAAAGGTCAAGCATATCGCAGAAGGCGCGCCATTGTGTTGGCGTGCCTATCGTGACGCCGAGCCAACCTTTTTTGGTTTCGTAAATTCCGGTCGGACCACTACCGGGCCAGAACCGGTTAATGCCAATCCGGCGCATCACGTTGCCAGCCGCAAACGCCTCGAACATGTGATACTCGCTGAGAGCGAGATTTGCCTCGAAAATACTGAGCGACCACGACCGCCCTGCCCCACCCTGCACTTGTGCAAGCGCCGAAGAAGCCGCGGCGATGAAGCCCCACAGACCAGCGACGATCCCCGTCTGGAAATCCGGCGCGTGCAAGGGCGGCCCCTCCACAGGTCCGACCAACTTGATGAGGCCGGCGAGTGCGCGGACCGTCGAGTCGGTTGCGGCGAATTCCGCATACGGCCCTTCGCGGCCGAACATGCTCGCTTCAAGGTAGATCAACTTGGGGCGCCGCTTGCGGATTTCGGCGATATCAATCAATGGGCAATCCGCAGACTCGACATCGCGGCCATCCACCAGAATGTCGCAATCCTCGATCAGCGTCCTCAGCTGCGTGATCGCGTTGGGGTCCTTGTCATCGATGATGATGCTAGACTTGTTATAATTCAAGAACGCGAAGAACGCACTCTGGCCGCTAGGCGCAAGTGGCGCGCTGCGTCGAAGTGGATCTCCTGCTGGCGGTTCGACCTTCTGAACATCGGCGCCGAAATCTGCAAACAGCCGGGCGCAGTAGCTGGTTGCGGCCGAGCTGCCGATCTCGACGATCCGCAGATGCGATAACACGCCCATCGAGTTCTCCATTTCTCCGACTATCCTGTCACCGGGAGATCATGGGCGACGTGATACAAGCCTGTAACGACCACGAGCGCGGCGCTTTTACTTGAGATGGATACACGCGCACGAATTGCAAGCACCGCTTCCTACCAGGACCGTTGCACCACCTTTGTCTATTCCTATCCAACACTGCGCGTGGATGCGCGCGCAGCTGTTGACAGCTCTTCACCAGAGGTTAGCAAGTACCGTGCCAGCGCACTCAAGCTCTGCGGGAGGCAGGCTTTTGAGAAATCCAGCTCGCTACTTTGCCGCGCTGGAGCAGTGCGTAGCCGCCCCCCAGATTATGCTGAGACAAATGCACGCTCGCCCCGACAAATCTTAGCCTTAGAATTGCCGTCGCCTGCACGGCGCCTTTGCAAGCCAGCAGCGGCGATCTCCACCATAGCCTATCATTCACAGGTGTGCGCGCGTAGCACTGGCCGGTGTCGAGAAAGGACGGCGCGCCCTCTCCAACAGATGATGTCCGGTTGATTACGGCGATGTCGGAACTCCAACAACCCGCAGCATTATTCCAAGAGCAGGCTGCTAGCTACACGTGTTTTCTCTCGTCAGGCAAGCCGCGCACGGATCCCAGAGCGGCACGCGAATTGCTGAGATGAGGACTGCCGCTGCCAAGCCGCCGGCAGCCCTGTCGCCAAGGGTTCCCGATGAGACCCGCTCGATTGATCCTAGTTAATGCGCTGACGCTGTTTACGCTCCGAAATCCAAAGGCGGTGAACATCATGAGATGAAACTTAGGGCGGTACAGATCATCGAACGGATTGGGGCGCGGTTGATGAGTCCGGATGAGGTGCGCAGTTCGCGCTCAAAGTTCATGTGTGAGAGGTCAACGGTCATGTCTCAAGATTCAAAGCTCATGTTTGAGGGGCT
>NZ_JAAVLX010000019.1 GCF_013114825.1 Bradyrhizobium australiense
TGGCCGTGCTGCAGGGATTACGCGCTCAGGGCTACGGCGCGGGCGAGACGCTCGCGCGCTGGGAACAGCGGCTACGCGACCTCGCTTCCCCAGCTCACCAAGGGCTCCGGCCCGCTGCGGATGACGCGACAGATACCGTCTGACTGGATCGACTACAATGGCCACGTCACCGAAAGCCGCAACCTCCATCTCTTCAGAAAGACCCCTGCTCCGTTACATCGGCCTCGACGGCGAGTACCTCTCAAACAGCGGCAGTTACCGCACGGTCGAGACGCACCTGTTCCACCTCCGAGCCCTGCATGCCTGCGATCGCGTCCAGGTGCTTACGCAGGCCCTGGGCGCTGACGACACGCGTCTTCATCTCTTCCATGTGCTCACATGTGAGCGTGACGACGGGGCGGTGGCCACAGGTGAGCAGATCCTGTTCACGATGCCCACAGTAGACGCGGCGGACCCGCGCAGGAAAGCGTACGCGGCGCGCGCTGCAGCTAGCATTACAGTTGCATTTTTGACTTGAAGTGAGCGCGTTGGGCGGCCGCCTGGTGAGCTCTGCGCCAGAAAGACCATGCGATGATGTGCGCGGGTTGAATACGCTTTCGAGTGAGTCTGATAGCGATGCGTCGGACTTCCTGGATTGACCAACGGATCAATGACGCCGTGGCGATGTATCGGTTTTTGCCGGAGTTCGGCGTTTCTTTTTTTGGGCGGCGGATTGGCGCGATGTCGGATCGCGGCCATCATGAAGGCGAGCATCACCAGGGAGACGTGGCGATGCCACCCATGCCAGGGCTTCGGGTCTGTGCGCGCGCAGTGCCTGTGCGCAAGCGTCGCCATGGTGTGATCGTGGGCATCAATATCGAAGATAAATGCGGCCGCGGCAGTACCGCTGAGGTGGCGCACACATTTTATGGTGATCTTTCAGCGATGCCGGGTTCCGGTCGTGCTTTTACGAAACATAGTAACGCGCTAGGATTTGACGTTTGCGATAGCGAAACATCGATGCCTTACCACAGGTCTGATAGTGAACGGATGGACCTCTGCTTCGATAACCCTCCTGCGTGACCGAGGGGCGAAGCCAGCGTGATTGTCAATCTCCGTGACCTCAAGTCGGTCTACGAACGAATGGCCCGCAGCTTTATCGCCCGGTATCTAGCCAACGTCCCGATGGCTAGACGTCGGAATCATAGGAAGTGCCCTCATTTTGCAGAATTTCTCCAAAATGAGACCGCCTTTTGCAACCTTTGTGCGTTGACACGCTTTATGTCTTTTCTCTGTCCAGGGCTATTTGATCTAAATCCTGCTCGCGGCGGAGACTTGGTAGGGATGCTTCCGGAGTCCGAAATGGGGAAGGAGCCGCACGCTTGTGCTTTCGTCGGCCATCATGCGGATGGTCGTGGTCGCAGATCTTGCCTTTGCTATGGCAATAAAGATCCAGCCGATCGAGATTGTGCGCAAGGCGGTTGTTGGCGACGTTGTGCTGAACATGTTCTCGCCCGCGGGGCGCTGTTTGCGTTTGGGAGAGATGGCGGGCGCGGTGCTCGGCGCTACGTCCACCATCACGGGCTAGGCCAAATCTCAATCGGGGCCCGTGCTTCCGGGCTCGCGCGTGACGATCTCGCTCGTTCGCAACTGAAGTCGCTCACAGGAAAAGCCGATGGATCTCGCCTTTACAAACGAAGAGCACGCGTTCCGTGAAGAGGTGCGCCAGTTCTTGCGCGATCGCGTGCCGCCGGAGATGCATCGCAAGCTGATCGAAAGCCGAAATCTGTCCAGAGACGAGATGGTCGCCTGGGCGCGCATCCTCAACAAGAAGGGCTGGGCTGTCCCGCACTGGCCCAAGGAGCATGGCGGAGCGGGGTGGACCCCTGTGCAACACTACATTTTCGGTGAGGAGCTGCAGATGTATCCAGTGCGAGACCTGCCCGACTTCGGCACATCTTTGGTCGGCCCGGTGATTTACACCTTCGGCAATGAAGCACAGAAGAAATACTTTCTGCCACGCATTGCAAACGCCGAGGATTGGTGGTGCCAGGGCTTCTCAGAGCCCGGTGCAGGCTCGGATCTCGCTTCACTCCAAACGCGGGCTGTGCGGGATGGCGACCACTACGTCGTCAATGGCCAGAAGATCTGGACGACGCTTGCGCAGTACGCCGACTGGATCTTCTGCCTGGTCAGAACCAATCCCGGCGTGAAGAAGCAGCTGGGCATCTCCTTCCTCCTGATCGACATGAAATCGCCTGGTATCACCGTGCGTCCGATCCAGCTGATCGACGGCGGCTATGAAGTAAACGAAATCTTCTTTGACGACGTGCGCGTTCCCGCCGAGAACCTCGTCGGCGAGGAGGACAAGGGCTGGGACTATGCCAAATTTCTCCTTGGCAACGAGCGGTTCAGCATCGCCAGCGTTGGCACTTCCAAGGAGCGCATCCTGCGCGTCAAGGAGCTTGCCGCGAAGTGCCGTGTCGGTGAAGAGCGGCTGATCGATCGGGCCACCTTCCGCGAGAAGGTCGCCGCAGTTGAAATTCAGCTGAAGGCACTGGAGGTGACGCAGCTTCGCGTTGTCACCAACGCATCGAAGGAGCAGAAGGGTAGGCAGGACCCTGCAAGCGCCATCCTCAAACTCAAGGGCTCGGAAATCCAGCAAGCAACAGCGGACCTTCTGCTCGAAGTGGTCGGCCCCTACACGCTGCCCTATGTGTCGGAAGAGGATCTCGAGAGCGGTAACGAGCCGCCGATCGGTCCTGATTGGGCCGCAGCTATCGCTCCTGCATATTTCAACGCCCGAAAGGTGTCCATCTATGGGGGCTCCGACGAAATCCAGAAGAACATCATCGCCAAGGCGATCCTCGGCCTCTGACGTTTCGCGGACCGATTAGCCTGGCGCCGCAAGGACTGTCTGGAAGGGCGCTTTAGGAGACTCACACAGTGGACTTTGATCTTTCCGAGGAGCAGCGGCTCCTCAAGGATAGCGTTGAGCGGCTGATACTCGAAAGATACGGCTTCGATCATCGCCGCAAGTACCAGACCGAGGAGGCGGGCTTCAGCGAGGCGATGTGGGCACGCTATGCCGAACTCGGGCTTCTGGGACTGCCGTTTTCCCAGGCACATGGCGGCTTCGGCGGCGGCGCGGTAGAGACGATGATCGTCATGGAGGCCTTCGGCCAGGCGCTGATCCTTGAGCCCTACTTCGCGACCGTAGTGCTCGCTCGAGGCATTCTGCGGCATCGGGCCAGCGAAGCGCAGAAGGCCGAGCTGATCCCGCCGATCGCGGAAGGTCGGATGAAGCTCGCCTTCGCGTATGCTGAACCACAGTCGCGCTACGACCTCTTCGACGTTCAGACGGGGGCGGAGAAGGACGGCGATGGATGGATGCTGAGCGGCACCAAGGGGCTCGTCCTGCACGGCGAGGCAGCCGACAGGATCGTCGTATCAGCGCGAACGGCCGGAGGTTCGCGCGACAACAACGGGATTGGCCTCTTCCTGGTCGCCGGGGATGCGCCGGGTCTCAGGCGCCGCGGCTACCCGACACAGGATGGTCTGCGCGCGGCCGAAATCACACTCGAGAATGTACGGGTTGAACCAGCCGATGTCATTGGGGATCCTGCGGGCGCGTTGCCAATTATCTTCCGCGTTGCGGACGAGGCGGCCGGAGCGCTTTGCGCGGAAGCGGTCGGCTGCTTCGCTGAAATGCACTCGATCACGCTCAAGTATCTGAAGACGCGCGAGCAGTTCGGCACGATCATCGGCTCCTTCCAGGTGCTCCAGCACCGGGCGGTCGACATGTTCGTCGAACTGGAGCAGTCGCGCTCCATGGCAATGTACGTCACGATGATGGCAGGCGAAGGCAATACGACCGAGCGCGAGCGGGCGATCTCGGCGGCGAAGGCCCAGATCGGCCAGTCGGCGAAGGCGAGATCGGCCAGCAGTCGATCCAGCTCCATGGTGGCGTCGGCATGACGATGGAATACAGGGTCGGCCACTATTTCAAGCACGTGACCATGATCGACGTCTTGTTCAAGAACGCCGATCATCACCTCCGGCGGGTCGCCTCGCTCGGAGGACTCATCAGCAAGGACGCGAATAGCATGCAAAGTCGAATGGTGTAGCATGGATACAGTAGTCAAACTTGAACGTCATGATGTCATCGCCGTTGTCACAATCAACAACCCTCCCGTGAATGCGCTGAGTGCTGCGGTGCGTGGCGGCATCCTGGCAAGCGTGAACGCTGCGATCGCGGATCCGGAGGTGAAGGCGATCGTTCTGACCTGCGCCGGCCGCACCTTCATTGCGGGGGCGGATATCACTGAATTTGGCAAACCGCCAGAGCCGCCGGGGTGGGACGAGTTGCTGGCAGTACTGGAAAACTCGCCAAAGCCCGTTGTCGCTGCGATCCACGGCCACGCTCTCGGCGGAGGGCTGGAGCTGGCGTTGGTCTGCCATTTTCGAGTGGCAACGAAGGACGCCAGGCTCGGCCTGCCCGAGGTCAAGCTGGGCCTTCTGCCCGGCGGCGGCGGCACACAGCGCTTGCCGCGCATCGTGGGCGTCGAGAAGGCGCTCGATATCGTCACTTCGGGCCAGCACGCGCCGGCCAAGGAGGCTTTGGAGGTGGGCCTGGTGGACGAGCTTGCGCCGGAGGGCCAGCTTAACGAGGCCGCCGTCGCTTTCGCCCGCAAGATCCTCGCCGAAAAAAAGCCGCTGGTGAAGGTTCGCGAGAACAACACTAAGCTGGAGGTCGCCAAGGGGCACCCGGAGATCTTCGAGAACTTTCGCAAGGCCAACGCGCGTAAGTTTCGCGGCTTCCTGGCTCCCGAGAAGAACATCCGTTGCATCGAGACGGCGGTGACCTCCGCCACCTTCGAGGAGGGCCTGGCGGTCGAGCGCAAGCTCTTCATGGAGTTGATGGCCGGACCGCAATCGGCGGCGCAGCGCTACTACTTCTTCGCCGAGCGCCAAGCGCAGAAGATCCCGGACGTGCCGGACGACACCCCCACCCACGCAGTCAAGAAAGTGGGCATCTTGGGCGCTGGCACCATGGGCGGCGGCATCGCTATGAACTTCGCCAGCGCGGGCATCCCGGTAACGATCGTCGAGATCAAGGGAGAGGCGCTCGACCGCGGCCTGAAGGTCATCAGGTCGAACTATGACCGGACGGCCTCGCGCGGCGGCTTGACGCCCGAACAGGTGAATCAGCGAATGGGTCTGTTGAACGGCTCGCTCACCATGGAGGACTTCGCCGAATGCGACCTGGTTATCGAGGCGGTGTTCGAGCGCATGGAAATCAAGAAGCAGGTGTTCGCCGACCTCGACCGGATCTGCAAGCCAGGCGCGATCCTAGCCACCAACACTTCGGAGTTGAACGTCAACGAGATCGCCTCGGTTACCAGACGGCCGGAGGACGTGATCGGCCTGCACTTCTTCTCGCCGGCCAATGTGATGAAGCTGCTGGAAGTGATCCGCGGTGAGAAGACCGCCAAGGACGTTATCGCAACCTGCATGAAGTTGGCCAAGACGATTGGAAAAGTAGCGGTGCTGGCTGGCGTCTGCCATGGCTTCATTGGAAATCGTATGCTGAACCAGCGCGAGCGCGAAGCAAATAAGTTGGTCCTGGAGGGTGCGATCCCTTGGGACGTGGACCGGGTGCTCTATGATTTCGGCTTCCCGATGGGTCCCTTCCGGATGAACGACCTGGCAGGATTAGACCTCGGGTGGGTGATGGAGGAGTCGAGGAGCTCTACCTTACGTGAGGTGCTTTGCGAGATGGGACGTTTGGGCCAAAAGTCCGGCGCCGGCTATTACGACTACGACGAAAATCGCAACGCTAAGCCCTCACCGGTCACAGACAAGATAATCAACGACTTTATCGCCAAATCAGGCAAGAGCCCGCGCAAGATCTCTGATGGGGAGATTCTAGAGCGATGCATTTACCCGATGATCAACGAAGGCGCGAAGATCCTAGAGGAAGGCAAGGCGATCCGGGCTTCCGACATCGACGTGGTCTGGGTGAACGGCTACGGCTGGCCGGTCTATCGCGGTGGCCCGATGTATTGGGCGGACCAGATCGGCCTGGATAAGGTCCTGGCCAAGATGAAGGAGTTCCACGCCACCCTGGGCGACGACTTCAAGCCGGCCGCCCTGCTGGAGAAGCTGGTCGCGGAAGGCAAGAAATTCGCCGACTTCGAGCAACCGGCGTAGTCCCCTTAATGGGGGCGAGCGAGCGCGACGGGTGGGGGAGAGGCGATCATTCCCACCCGCCGTGTCTTGTTCTCTCACGTCCCGCCCTGGCCGCGACGCGGCCTGTCCTTCCCCATCACGGGAGGCAAATGAAAGGACCCCTAACATGCGTGAAGCTGTCATCGTCGCCGCCAAGCGGACTCCCATCGGCAAGGCCTATCGCGGTGCCTTCAACAATACCTACGGCGCGACGCTCGGCGCCGAGTCGATCCGCGCCGTCGTGGCGCAGGCCGGCGTCGATCCCAGAGAGATCGACGACGTCGTCATGGGCGCCGCGATGCAGCAGGGCACGACCGGCGACAACATCGCCCGCCAAGCTGCCCTGCGCGCCGGCCTGCCGAACACCGTCTCGGGCATGACCATCGACCGGGGGTGCAGCTCGGGCCTCATGGCCGTGGCCACCGCCGCCATGTACATCGTCAATGACGGCGCGCCGATCGCGGTCGGCGCTGGCATTGAATCGATCAGCCTGGTGCAGAACGACAAGATGAACCGCTTCATGGCTTTCGATCCGTGGCTCAACGAGCATGTGCCGGAGCTGTGGACCTCGATGCTCGAGACCGCCGAAATCGTGGCCGAGCGCTATGGCATCAGCCGCGAGGCGCAGGACGAGTACGCCCTGCAATCCCAGCAGCGAACCGCCCAGGCGCAGTCAGAGGGCCGCTTCGCGAACGAAATCACGCGGGTGAGGACGGTGATGAAGGTCGTGGTCAACAAGGAGACCGGCGAGACAGCCGACAAGGAGGTCACCATCGCCGCAGACGAGGGCACCCGGCCGCAGACCACACTGGAGGACCTCAGGAAGCTGGCCCCGGTGTTCAAGGGCGGCCGCTATGTGAAGGAAGGCAAGTACGTCACCGCCGGCAACGCCAGCCAGCTGTCGGACGGCGCCGCCGCGGTGCTCCTGATGGAGCGCCAGGAGGTCGAGAAGCGCGGCCTAGAGGCGCTGGGGGCCTATCGCGGCATGGCGGTGGCCGGCTGCGGGCCGGAGGAGATGGGCATCGGCCCGGTCTTCGCGATCCAGAAGCTGCTCGAGCGCAATGGGCTCAAGATCGACGACATCGAGATCTGGGAACTCAACGAGGCCTTCGCGAGCCAAGTGCTGTACTGTCGCGACAAGCTGGGGATCCCGAACGAGAAGCTGAACGTCTCTGGCGGCTCGATCTCCATCGGCCATCCGTACGGCATGACCGGCGCCCGCTGCACCGCGCACCTGATGTACGAGGGCAAGCGCCGCGGCGCGAAGTACGGCGTCGTTACTATGTGCGTCGGCGGCGGCATGGGCGCCGCCGCCCTGTTCGAAATCTTCTGAGGACCTGACGACCTTTGGTGAGGGGCCGGCTTGGAGGGAGCGGCCCGTCTCTGTTCCGCGAATTCACGTGCGTCGGACCGAGGCAGGCGGATACTCGGGCGTCTCAAGTCCTGCGGAGCCAATATGAACCTGTGTTCCTGATCGGCTCTGCTTCGAGCGTGAGCATTAGGCTCCGATCGCCGCGTCATGGAGGAAGCTCCGCTTCCTCCACTTGGCGAGTTGACACCGTACCGGGCGGCTAGCTCGTTGAGTGGAGCTTTCGATCGCTCTACCGCAGCTCGGAGGGCGCGCGTGGTCGTGGCCCTGGCATTACAGTTGCATTTCTTGTGAGAATCCATGGACAACCATGATTCGGAGGTCGTGGACGCAAGTAGCGTCGGTTGAGGAGACGCTTGCGTTGTGGGCGGCGTCGCTTCGAGAAATCAAGAAACGGATACGTCCGTTGTTCACGCAAGAGCGTGTTGCGACGAATGCAGGCATGTTCCTGGAGGGTCTCCTCGGAGATGAGCAGCGCAAGACCGGTTGGATGCGTGCGTAGGCGCCTGGCGATCCTGGCCCATGGCGGCAGCAGGCAATTCTGGGGCGTGGAGATTGGGATGCTGATGCCCTGCGCGATATCGTGCGCGGCTATGTCATCGAGCATTTGGGGGATAACGATGCGGTGCTGGTGATCGACGAGACCGGTTTTCTCAAACAAGGCAAAGCGTCATGCGGCGTGGCGCGGCAATACACTGGTTCGGCAGGGAAGATTACGAACTGCCAGATCGGAGTCTTCGCTCCTACGTTTCGCGTCATGGTCATGCGTTTCATCGATCGCGCGTTGTATCTTCCGAAGGAATGGAGGACCGACGATCCGAATCGTCTGGAAGCTGCATATGTGCCCGCTGATGTCGGCTTTGCGACTAAACCAAAACTTGCGACGAGAATGATCGCACGCGCGATAGCCGCGTTTGTACCATTCAAGTGGGTTGCCGGTGATACGGTCTACGGTGTTGGCGATATCGAACAGCAACTGCGTCGGGCAGGTAAGGCTACGTGCTCGGGGTCAGCAGTGCTCATGTATTTCGATCCTGGGTCAAGCGATCGCCGGTCTCTGGACGGCTGCAGACATCGCCCGGACGCGGCGCTCATCCGACTGGAAGCGCCTATCGGCGGGAGCCGGCACCAAAGGACCGCGGCTGCACGATTGGTGTTATCTCGAATTGGCCGATCTCGAGGCCGAGCAATTCAACCATGCCAATGATGGTTTGTGGACGCGCGGCCTACTGATCCTCGTCGCATCGCCGACGATGACCTCGCCTTCTTCACCACCTGGTGCCCCGCGGGAACATCCATTGAAACGCTGGTCGCGGTCGAAGGCCATCGGTGGGCGATCGAAGACAGTTTTGAGACCGCCAAAAACGAGTTCGGGCTCGATCACAACGAGAGCAGATCCTGGCATGGGTGGCATCGCCACGTCTCCCTGGTGATGCTCGCCTTCGCCATGATGGCCGCGATCCGACATCGCGCCAATCCGCCGCCCAAAAAAACGAAACGCCGAACTCCGGCAAAAACCGATACATCGCCACGGCGTCATTGATCCGTTGGTCAATCCAGGAAGTCCGACGCATCGCTATCAGACTCACTCGAAAGCGTATTCAACCCGCGCACATCGCATGGTCTTTCTGGCGCAGAGCTCACCAGGCGGCCGCCCAACGCGCTCACTTCAAGTCAAAAATGCAACTGTAATGCTAGGGTCTGTACCTAATTAGTTGTCCGTGAATAAGCTTCTAAGCGATTGAGCGGGAGTCCGTTTTTCGGATACGGGTGCAATTGAGATTGCAAGGATTCGGGGCTCGAGGGCCGCAAACCTTGCAATTTTTCTTTTGGATTCCGTTTCGCCGTGAACCGTGATTCTGTGCTGCATCGGAGGGCACGATGCGGCCGAAGAAGCACCAAATGACGGGATCAAGCGACCTGTTCCGGGCGCGGCTCGACCAGATCATCAATCTGAAGCACGAGCTGGTTCAGCTCGCCGGCAAATCGATTGGGATTGGATCGATCGCGAGATCGCACCGCTTTACAGCGAGAACGGCCGGCCCGGGATCGAGACGCGGTTTGTGATCGGGCTTTTGTTGCTCAAACACATTGGGCCGGCGATGCAGCCAACGTGATCCTGTGCGCCGTCGGCTATAACTTCCGCCGTATCCTCGCCTGGCTGAGAGAGCTCTTGTGCCTGATCTTAATCCCCCTCTGGCGCGTGCTCGCCATCCCAGCCAGGTTCAATCCGGCTTCTTAACGGGCGACTAATTAAAGAACTCTGATTCCCTCGCACCGAGTTGATTCGGCATGGGGGCTTCCATGCAAGGGCTACAACGGCGACGGCCTTCGTGCCGAAATCATCAATCGTGGTGCCAAGCCTGTTATTCCAAACCCTCCACAGCTTCAGCAAGCGCGCCTATAAAGGGCGCAAGGTCATCGAGCGCTGTTTCTGCCCGGCTCAAGGATTTCAGGCGCGTCGCAACTCGCTACGATAAACTTGCTAGAAACTTCTTGGCTGCCATCCACCTCGCCGCCATCGCCGCCTTTTGGATCAATTGAGTCTGAACCCTAGCTAGTACCTGGCCCCTAGATCCTCAGTTGTCTGCGCTCAGCTTAGCTGAGTCAGCGCGCAGAGACTGAATAGTTAGGTCGCCGAAATTGAGAGATCAAAACTCATCAACCGATGCCAAATCGAGTGAAGGTCAAGCCTCACCAGCCCCAGTAGCCGAACATCGCCGCCAGCGATCGGTCACCCATGCCGAGCAACAAATGGTCGCCGTGGCTCGGGACTATGACCGGCACAGCCGATACGTCTAATGGCCGTAGCAGCTCCAATTGACTCGGACCCAGACGGCTGCGAGCGAGTTGACGAGAGCTGCTGAAAGTTTCGACGACCACAGCGAAACCTCAGTCCTGATTCTGACCGGCACGAAGTCTTTCAGCGCCGGCGCCGATCTGAAAAGCGGTGGGGGCCGGTCGCGTGCAGCGATTGACGTAGGCACGCTGCGCCGTCAACTGCGGACCGGACCCCCGGCTAACCCGCGCCTGGTACGAGATGGAACAGGTGACGATCGCTAGATCGAAGGATTTTGCATCGGAGGCGCCACGCGCGCGCCGTCGTCCTTGACTTTCGGATCATGGCGCGCGACGCCCACATCCGCGTACCTGAAATCGCGCTCGGCATGAACATGAGCTGGCAGACCATCCCGCGCATGCTGCAACTGATCGGTCCAGCACGCACGAAGCAGGCGATCATCCTCGCCGACCAGCGGATCTCCGCGGCAGAGGCCTGCGACTGGGGATTGGTGGAGCAGGTGACGGAGCCTGGGGCGAGCTTCCACGCTGCAATGGAACTCGCCGAGAAGGTTGCCGCCCAGCCGCCATGACCAAGCAGACGGTCAATCGTCTCTCCGATGCGCTTGACGATGTCGCGAGCCACATGGACCTCGATCAGTTGGCATTGACCTGCATGACCAAGGATTACAAGGAGGGCATTGCGGCGTTCCTCGAGAAAACGCAAACCCCGCTTAAGAGGGCGCCAAGAGCAAACAGTGAGAATGCCGTGTGGACCTATCAGTGCTTAATCCATGGCGGCGAACGTGATCGCGGCGATCTTTGAAGGTGCTTTGGGCCGACAGCTCGGCAAACAAATGGTCGTCCGTGGAGAACCCGGATTTAGCCGCGACGAGCTGAAATCGCCAGATGAGCGCTACAAGGACTTGGCAACAGAGCGCAGCGAGCGGACGAGACATGGGCGCTTCTCGCGCTTGATTTGCGGAATAACCCGCCGCTTCTGGCCTATGTGAACACCTTGGCTTGTAATCGGGTGGCGATTGTGGCCGCGATAGCCGTTGTCGACAAAAAGACATTCGATAGTGTTGCCGATCAGCGCCTCCTCGAAATCCTCAATGTGCGCAGGCCTCAATGCCTGTTCAGCGACGGCTGATCTATAAGGCCGTGGTCGACGTCTCAGGCTTGCCATTCTCAGCTAGCGCTACGGCCTGACGTTTGGTGTTGAGACGTTTGCTTCCTGGATTGGACAGCACGCTGCCGTCAGTGTGGCGATGATGAATCATCGCTGGAAGCGGTTGCTTGCACGAAACCTCGGGCTCAGCTTGTAGCCCGTATGAGGTGGTGCCATTCATCACGGCCGCAGCGAGCAGGAGCGGTGTGCTGGTTTAATGTTCTTTCGCCCGTAGCGAGCTCTTCTATATCCATTGAACTCTATTCGTTCTCGCTTAAAACATTAGGAGCGGCTGACACAAAGCTTCGCGTTCGCTCGATTCCGCGCAGGATTTCGGCGTGCGAGGTGACACATTAAAGAAATTCAGCTCTGAGAGCCCGATAATATTTCCGTGAAAGACACAAGTCTTCTGTCGACCGCAGGGTCGCGGATCAAAGCGCAGGTGAGGAAAGCATTGAGCCATTTGGTCAACCGCAGGCGCCTCATGCGGGCCTATCCCTACGATCTCGACCGCGCGCGCAAAAAGCTGCAATCCATCAAGAGGAACATCGTGGTCTGGTCGTCGACCAGCGCTGCAGGCGCGGGAGCGTCAGGGTGCACGGGGGAGGGAAGAGGGTCGATGCCAGGCATGGACAATGCCTTTGTAAAGTTTTCCGGGGTCCAGAAGACCTACGACGGCGAAACGCTGGTCGTTAAAAATCTCAACTTGGACATCGCCCGAGGTGAGTTTCTGACGATGCTGGGGCCTTCCGGCTCCGGCAAGACGACGACTCTCATGATGCTCGCCGGCTTCGAGGCGCCCACCCATGGCTCGTTACTACTGGATGGGCACTCGATCGACAACGTGCCCCCGCACAAGCGCGACATCGGCATGGTGTTCCAGAACTATGCACTATTTCCGCATATGACCGTGGAGGAGAACCTCGCCTTTCCACTCAAGGTCCGCAAGCTCGGCAAGCTCGAGATTGAAGCCAGGATTAAGCGAGTGCTCGACGTGGTCCGGCTCGGCGCCTATGGCAAGCGCCGGCCCGGCCAGCTTTCCGGCGGCCAGCAGCAGCGCGTCGCACTTGCCCGCGCCCTTATCTTCGATCCCAAGCTTGTGCTGATGGACGAACCGCTCGGCGCGCTGGACAAGCAGCTGCGCGAGCAGATGCAGCTGGAGATCAAGCATATCCACGAGGATCTCGGCGTTACCGTCGTCTATGTGACGCATGACCAGAGCGAGGCGTTGACCATGTCGGACCGCATAGCGGTATTCAACGAGGGGGCCATCCAGCAGCTCGCCGCGCCCGCTGAACTCTACGAGCGGCCGCGGAATGCCTTCGTCGCCCAGTTCATCGGCGAGAACAACCGGCTGCACGGCAAGGTCGTGGCGATGAACGGCGCGACCTGCAAGGTGGAGATTGCCGGCGCCGCCAACGTGCAGGCGCTGGCGATCAATGTCGAGGCGGGTAGGCCGACCGTGCTGTCGTTGCGGCCGGAGCGGGTGAGGCTGAACCCGATGCCGGGTTCGCTGCCCAATGTCTTCAGCGCG
The DNA here is from genome assembly GCF_013114825.1 of Bradyrhizobium australiense. Classification (GTDB taxonomy): domain Bacteria; phylum Pseudomonadota; class Alphaproteobacteria; order Rhizobiales; family Xanthobacteraceae; genus Bradyrhizobium; species Bradyrhizobium australiense. The sequence continues at coordinate 13,063 of NZ_JAAVLX010000019.1, forward strand.
CAAATCGCGGAGGTGATCTATCTGGGCGATCACGTGCGTATCCGGGCTTCGGTCTGCGGCCAGGATGATTTTGTGATCAAACTGCCGAATTCGGAAGGTGTGGCGCAGGTCGAGCCTGGTGCGGCGATCGCCATCGGCTGGAAAACGGAGGATTGTCGGGCGCTCGACGCGCAGTGAGGACAATCGAGGCATCGCCGCGAGGAAGCCCTTTGGCAGGCCGCTTACATTCCAGGCGGACATAGAGGAGAGAGAGCAGACGATGAGGAGCCCATTCATGATTGCGAGCACCCTGGCCGTGACCGGCTTGGTAGCGGTGCTGCTTGCGAAGCCTGCCTTTGCAGGCGATCAACTTACGGTCACCTCTGGAGGTGGGTCCTTCCAGCAGGCCCAACGCAAAGCCGTTTTCGAGCCCTTCTCGAAGTCGACCGGGATCAAGGTTACCGACGACGAATACAGTTACGACAGCACCAAGATCCGCGCGATGGTCCAGTCCAAGACCGTGAGCTGGGATGTGGTTAACGCCGGCCCGGCGACGACCATTAGATTGTGCGGCGACGGCATCATTGAGACGATCGACTGGAAGAAGTTGGGCCTCGATCGAGCCAAGTTTATGGATAACGACAAGAACGACTGCGGGGTGCCGAATCTAATCTCTGCCACGGTCATCGCCTATGACAAGGACAAGCTGCCGAGCGGCCCCAAGACCATCGCTGACCTGTTCGACCTGCAGAAATTCCCCGGCAAGCGCGGACTAACTAAGGGCCCCTGGGGCAATCTCGAATGGGCGCTGATCGCCGACGGCGTGGCCATCAAGGACGTCTACAAGGTGCTCAGCACGCGCGAGGGGGTCGACCGTGCCTTCAAAAAGCTCGACACGATCAAGAAGGAGGTTGTCTGGTGGACGACTGGTGCGCAGCCGCCTCAGCTCCTCGCCGACGGTCAGGTCGTCATGACCTCAGCCTATAACGGGCGCATCTACGATGCGATCAAGAATTCCGGCAAGCATTTCGAGATCATGTGGGACGCCCAGCAGCCAGCCATAAGTTTCTGGGTGGTTCCCAAGGGCGGTCCGCGGCTGGATGATGCTTACAAGTTCATCGCCTTCGCCTCTTCGCCCCAGGCGCACGCCGAGATGGCACGTATCACCGCCTACGCCCCCAGCAACAAGGACGCGATGGCGCTTGTCGATCCGGCGATCCTGCCCCACGTTCCGACTGCGCCGGACAATCTGCGCAATGCTCTGCCGAGCGACTCCATCTTCTGGATGGAGAAGGGCGACGAGTTGGGCCAGCGCTTTACCGCCTGGCTGCTGAAGTAAATAACCCAACGAAGGAATGGCGGGGTGGGCATCCGTTCACCTCGCTGCCTCGAACGAACGAACTGAAAGAGAAATCGATGGCGACGATGGCTGTCCAAATCGCCGGAAGCCCTGACGACATTCCGCTGCGGACCAAGCTGCAGCGGGTCGAGCGCCGGCGTAAGCTGAGGGCCGTCAGCCTAGTCCTGCCGCTACTGCTCTTCATTCTGATCGCCTTCGTCTTGCCCATCGGCCGGATGATATTCAACGCAATCCATGACGATACGCTGCTGAGGCTCATGCCGCGAACCATGGCAGCGCTAAATGCCTGGGACGGCAAGGATTTGCCCGACGAGACCGTCTATGCCGCTCTTGTCGGAGACCTCAAGCAGGCGTCGGCACAGAAGACCGCGGGCGCGATCGCCAAGCGGATGAACTATGAGCTGCCCGGTGCCCTCAGCGAGGTGATGTCGAGCGCTCGCAAGGCAAGCGCGCTTTCCGCCGGCCTCTACAAGGAGGCGCTGATCGAAATAAATCCGTTTTGGGGTCGGCACGACGCCTGGAGCTTGCTGAAGCGCGGAAGGTCGGCCTATACGGCCTTTTACTTACTGCGTTCGGTCGATTACCAGTATGGCCCCGACAGCCAGATCGTCACCTCGCCGCCGGAGAACGCGATTTTCCGCGATATCTTCTTGCGTACGCTTGGCATCAGCATCGGCGTGACCGCCGCGACCCTGCTGCTCGGCTTCCCGGTGGCCTATCTCCTGGCGACACTGCCGCCCAGATCTCGCAATCTGCTGATGATATTGGTCGTGCTGCCGTTCTGGACGTCGTCATTGATGCGCACCATCGCCTGGGTCGTGCTGCTGCAGGATCGCGGGCTGGTGAACGACACGTTGATAGCGCTGCATGTCATATCTCAGCCAGCTGAGCTCATCTTCAATCGCGTCGGGACGATCGTGGCCATGACCCATATCCAGTTGCCCCTCACGTTGCTACCGATCTACAGCGTGATGAAGACGATCTCACCAAGCCTGGTCCGCGCCGCTCGCTCGCTTGGCGCCGGGCCCTTCTACGCCTTCTGGAAGGTCTACTTCCCGCTGACCCTGCCGGGGATCGCCGCCGGCTGCCTTCTGACGTTCATTCTGTGCCTAGGCTACTACATAACCCCCGCGCTCGTCGGCGGGCCGGCCGACCAAATGATTGGCTCGTTTGTCGCCTACTACACGAACGAGGATCTCAACTGGGGTATGGCCTCGGCCCTTGGCGCCATCCTGCTCAGCGCGACACTGCTACTCTACTATGTCTTCAACAAGCTGGTCGGCGCCGACCCGATTAAAGTGGGGTGAGAACGATGGCCGCGTCACCCTATGCCTCTCCGATGGAGAAGGGCTGGTACTACCTGCACCGGCTCCTCTGCGGGGCGGTGCTGCTGTTTCTGATCGCGCCGATCCTCGTGGTCATCCCGCTGTCGTTCAATTCCGTACCCTTCTTCAGCTATCCGATGCCAAGCCTGTCGCTCCGCTGGTATCAGGAGTTCTTCCTCACCGGCCGGTGGCAGGGGGCGCTGCACAACTCGATCTTTGTTGCCGTGTTGGTCACCCTGCTGTCGACCGCTCTGGGCACGCTAGCCGCACTCGGGCTCAGCCGCCCGAACTTTCCCTGGCGGGCCGCTATCATGAGCCTACTGATCTCACCCCTCGTCGTCCCGGGTGTGATCACCGCGGTGGCCGTGTATTTCTTCTATGCCGATGTCGGGCTGCTCAACACCTATACGGGGCTGATCCTGGCGCACACCACGCTGGCCACGCCCTTCGTCGTCATCACCGTGACCGCGACTCTGACAGGTTTCGACCATTCGCTGACCCGCGCAGCCGCCGGGCTCGGCGCGCCGCCGATCACGGTCTTCTTCAAGGTCATCCTGCCACTCATCCTTCCGGGCATGATCTCTGGTGCGCTCTTCGCCTTCCTCACCTCCTTCGACGAGGTGCTGCTCGCCCTTTTCGTCGCCAGCCCCGAGCAGCGCACTTTGCCGAAGGTCATGTTTTCCGGTATGCGCGAGGAGATCAGTCCGACCATCATTGCCGCCGCCACCGTGCTGATCCTATTCTCCATCGCCATGCTGACCACGGTCGAGCTGCTGCGGCGGCGTTCGGAGCGCCTGCGCGGCATCCGCAACACTTGATGCCTCCTATCTCATGTTGAGACCCTTACGTCACGTCAAAGATTTTCACCAGCCATTGCGCAACTGCACCGGCTTGGGACGATAACTGACAGCGCAAACGAAAAGATTGGTGCGCCGCCGCGTGACATCAGGCGGCGCAATCGCCCTCACAACGCGCCCTCGTCAAGCGCCGGTATGCCTAGCTCGACCGAATCCTTAATCCGCGCGGACGAATCGCATCCATCGGGGCACTGAAGCGCATCTCGGGCAGCACTCGACGACAAATTCACGAACGCTCTGAGCAGCTGGTGTAGGCGGAGCTAGCCGATTCTCCTTCGTGCCCTCACTGCTCGCACCTGTGGTTTATCTCCACGATGAACTTCTGCGCCCGAGCCAGAGAATTTGCCTGATCTATGTGTCGCTCCTGCGGAAGTCGGCGTTTTTCTTCTGCAGCCCAAGGTAATTCTTCTGGAGCCTCTGGGGTGGAGGTGGGTGTATCGCTCATGTGCCCAGAATCGGCAGAAGGAAAAGGACGTTTGTGACAGATGGCTGAAGACATGATCTCCTTGGGAGAGAAGCTGTCCCGCCGCGCCCAGGCGACGCCGGACGCCCCGGCGGTCAGTTGCGGCGAGACCACCCTCACCTGCGGCCAGTTGGAGGCGCGAGCCAACCGCGTCGCTCGCGCCCTGGAAGGGCTGGGCGTCAAGCTAGGCGACTTCGTCACCATCGGTCTGCCGAACGGCATCAATTTCATTGAGGCCTGCTGGGGCGTCTGGAAGCTGGGCGCGACACCGCAACCGGTATCCTTTCGACTGCCGAAAACCGAACTGCGCGCCATAGTCGACCTCGCTGCGCCGCCGGTGGTGATCGCATTGCCGGATATGGAGACTGACCGGCGGCGCGTCACGGTCGACGACCTCCTCGCGCTATCCGACGATGACCGGCCGGTTGGTTCGCGTGTGGCCCCGGTTTCGGGTGCTCTGACCTCCGGCGGGTCGACCGGGCGACCCAAGCTGGTCCTGTCTGGTTCGTGCGGTGTGACCCCCACTGAACTCGATGACGCGGGCGTCTGGCGCTTGGGCCCGGGCGACACGACGCTGATTCCTGCACCGCTCTATCATAGCGGGCCTTTCTGGTTCGCCTTGGAGGCGCTAATCCGCAACACTCATCTGGTACTGATGCCCCGCTTTGATGCGGAAGGCCTCCTGGCCGAGATCGCGCGATACAGGGCGACTTGGGTCTATATGGTACCCACCATGATGAGCCGGATCTGGCGACTGCCGGAAGATGTGCGAGTCCGCTATGACCTCTCATCGCTACGGACGCTATGGCACTTGGCTGCGCCCTGCCCGCCGTGGCTCAAGGAGGCCTTCATCGAGTGGCTGGGTCCCGAAGTGATCATGGAGACGTATGGCGGAAGCGAAGGCATAGCTTGGACCACAATCACCGGAAGCGAATGGCTTCATCACCGCGGCTCAGTCGGCCGAGTGAAGGTGGGCGAAATGAAGGCCTTCGACACCAACGGAAACGTGCTGCCGCCGGGCCAGGTGGGCGAGATCTACATGCGCCGCCCCGACCGGGCGCCGCCGTCATATCACTACCGCGGCGCCACGGCCCGGACGCTGGCGGGCGGTTGGGAAAGTCTCGGCGACGTCGGCTATTTCGACGCCGATGGCTACCTCTACCTGGCCGATCGGCGCACAGACATGTTTCTGGTCGGCGGCGCTAACGTCTATCCGGCCGAGGTCGAGGCAGCAATCGACGAGCACCCACTGGTGATATCGAGCGCCGTGGTCGGCCTGCCACACGAGGACATGGGCTCGTCCATCCACGCGATCGTCCAGGCTCGCCCCGGACTGACCGACCAGGCGCTGCTAGCGCATTTGGCTGAGCGGCTGGTGACCTACAAGCTCCCGCGCACCATCGAGTTTGTCGCAGAGCCGCTTCGCAATGAGGCGGGCAAGGTGCGCCGGACACAGTTGCGTGACGAGCGTATCGCTCGGATGAAGGCGAGCATGAGCCAAACGTAACCGGCGTCGGTTGTTTTGAAATGAGGGCAGCCATAGCGCCATAGGGACTTTTCACGGAAAGCAAAATGCCAGACAAAAACACGAACGGGAATTCGGCGAATTTTGTAAAGATCGAGAAAGGGCTCGGCCCGGAGGGGCGCATTGCGGTGGTGCGGTTCGACCGTGGCGATCGCATCAACGCGCTGTCTGATGGCGCAACTCGCGAGCTGACGAGAGCTGCTGAGAGTTTCGACGACGACACCAAAACCTCAGTCGTGATCCTGACTGGCGCGAAGGCTTTCAGTGCGGGCGCCGATCTGAAAAGCGGTAAGGCCGATTCAGATGCAGCTATGGACTTGGCCGCGCTGCGTAGACAATTCCGGATCGGACCGCGGCTAACCCGCGCCTGGTACGAGATGGAACAGGTGACGATTGCCGCGATCGAAGGATTTTGCATCGGAGGCGCTGTCGCGCTTGCCGTCGCCCTCGACTTGCGGATCATGGCGAGCGACGCTCATGTCCGCGTACCTGAGATCGCGCTCGGTATGAATATGAGCTGGCAAACCATCCCGCGCATGCTGCAGCTGATCGGTCCAGCGCGCACCAAGCAGGCGATCATCCTCGCCGACCAGCGGATCTCCGCGGCAGAGGCCTACGAGTGGGGGTTGGTGGAGCAGGTGACAGATCCCGGGGCGAGCTTTCAAGCGGCGATGGAACTCGCCGAGAAGGTTGCCGCCCAGCCGCCGCTCCCGGTCGCCATGACCAAGCACACGGTCAATCGTCTATCCGGTGCGCTTGACGATCTCGCGAGCCACATGGAGCTTGATCAGTTGGCATTGACCTGCATGACCGAGGATTACAAGGAGGGGATTGCGGCTTTCCTCGAGAAGCGCAAGCCCCGTTTTAGAGCGCGCTGAGAGCAAACAGGGGCGCGCTTTGCGGACCTATCGAGGCGCAACTTGGTCGCTGTGGAAAGCCATCTCATTTGGCTCGCACCGCGCAACGCGACCGTCCTCAAGAGTGGACAGACCATCTTCCGGCAGCGCCGCGGCGCTCGCCTGGCAGACATTTGGAAAGACAAAGGTGATTACCGGAGCTGGCGGTGGCCTCGGCGAGGCCTAAGCAAAATTATTCGCCAAGGAAGGCGTCCCGTCGTGCTGAATGAGCTCGGTGGGCAATCGGTAGCCACCAGGGAATTTCTTGGAAGCATGCTATGCGGCTCGAGCGCCGGCGCAGATGTCATTTCTTGGCGCAACCCGTCGCTGTTTGTCACGCAGACGAAGCGCACCTCCAATCCGACAGCACCGAGCGTGCCCACGGAACGCACGTCGCTGTCTGAACTCCAGCTGATTGGCCTGCGTTCATGCCTTACTCTGACGGCTTGTTTGTCCGTCGGGGAATGCAGGCGCTATCGCAGTGAACAGTCCCGAGATATGCCGACTGCTGAAAATCCAATCGGACAGGTTGCAGCCTGCGAGCCGGCGAACGGGGATGGCGAGATAAAAGCTTCACGTTTAGCGATCGGGCGCAGAATTTGTGCTCCGCGACGGGCTATATCAGTCAATTTAGATCCCTAGCTCATACTATTTTATTGCGGCCTGGTTTGGCCCAGCCTTGGGACAAGCCAACCCATCGGCATGCGTGACGACCCGTCAAACCCTTCGCGGGCAACCGGCAAAGTGATAGCAACGCGACGTTCAAACCTTCCTCTCTTCGGCGTCAAGGTCGTGGATTTCGGCCAGTACATTGCCGGCCCGGCGGTGGCGATGATCCTCGCCGATCTTGGCGCCACCGTTGTGCATATCGACCCGCCATCCGGTCCCCTCTGGGACAGCCCGGCCAATGCCACCCTCAATCGAAACAAGCTGATCGTTCCGATCGACTTGAAAACTGAAGAGGGCGTGTCACAGGCGCAGACTCTAATTGGGGAAGCGGATATCGTAGTCGAGAATTTCCGCCCGGAGGTGCTGAGTGCGCTCGGAATCGATTTCACGGCCCTGCGCCGGCTGCGGCCGGACTTGATCACCGTGTCCATTCCGGGCTTTGCTTCCAACGATCAACTCCGTCGCGAGTGGCGCGCCTTCGAGGCCGTGATCGCGGCATCATCGGGGGTATTTACTGCTACGTCGCTGAACCGTGTTTTGGCGGGCGTAAATCCGTCTTTCTCGCCGCTGCCTCTGGCATCCGCCCACGGCACGATGTTAGCGGTATCGGCCACGGTGCTGGCTCTTCAGGCGCGGGAGCGCACCGGGATTGGCGACCACATCGAAGTGCCTCTTGCATGCGCACTCATGGAAGGCCTCGCCTACAACTCGATCAGCATAGACGACTGTCCTGTTCGCTACAAATCGCAACGTGAGCGTGAGATCGAGCGTCGGCGTGAAGCAGGCTTGCAGATGGATCTCTCCTACGAGTCCGCGCAGGAACTGCTCGATCCATTTTGCCGCAATTACAAGTGCAAAGACGGGCGCATGTTCTATCTCCTCTGTTCGGGCCACAAGCTGCATTCCAAGCGCTGCTTACAGGTTCTGGGACTCTATGACGAACTCGTGGCCGAGGGGCTTGCACAGGACGCCGATGTTTATATTCCTGTCAGCGAATGGCGATCCGAGGTCTCACTGGGTGCCTATCTGCCGAAAAACTGGGCCGACAAGATCGCCCAAAGGATGAAGACCGTCTTCCTGACCCGAACTGCAAAGGAGTGGGAGCGCATCTTCGGTGAAAGCCGGATCCCCGCTGCGCCGCAGCGTTGGTTGCAGGAATGGATCAGCGATCATCATGCAAAATGCGCAGGTCTGATGATCGAGGTCGATGATCCCGTGTATGGAAGGATGATCCAGCCAGGACCAGTGGCTTGGCTGGAGGAAAGCGGCGAAGCGCCGCTGAACCCGGCGCCGCGGAAATGGGTTTCCTTCGACCAAGCAGTCGCCGTGCTCTCGGCGATCCCTGCTAGGCAGCCGGCGGTCCGGCCTGCCGAGACATCGGTGGGATGGCTTGACGGCGTACGGGTTCTCGATCTTTGCAATGTCGTTGCTGGCCCGCATTCGACATACTATCTCGCGCGTTTCGGAGCGGAGGTGATCAAGATCGACCCAGCGAGCCCGCTTTACGACCCTTCTGTCGCGGTGATATTCGGTATGATCCATATGCGCGGCAAGCGTTCGGTTCTGGTGGATATCGGCTCATCCGGCGGCCGGGAGGTGTTCGAGAGGCTGGTGAAGTCGGTTGATGTCGTGGTCTGGAATGCGCCTGATCGGCAGGTCAAGCTCATGGGGCTCGACTTAGAAGGCCTGAAAGCGCTCAATCAGGACGCGATCTTCTGCCAGCTCGATTGCTTCGGCGGCGTCCGTCGCGGCCCACGCAGTGATTATCTCGGTTATGAAAACAACGTCCAGGCGGCAACTGGCATCATGCTAAGATTCGGTGGTTCCGCCGATACGCCCGAGGAGCACGTGCCCATCGGGACGATCGACGTGATGGGCGGGTTCGGCGCAGCTCTCGGGGTTGCTGTCGCGCTCTATCAGAAGGTCAGGACCGGCCACGCAGGGCGGGCCAGGACGTCGCTGTCGGCACTCTCCTGCCTAGTGCAGATGCCATTCTGTTACGATTATGAAGGGCGCAGACAATTCGACGAGCCGGCCGGGCCCGATGCCAAAGGCTATGATGCTCTGACCCGCCTTTATCAGACGGCTTCAGGCCGAAGCCTTCTGCTCAGCGCCTTAGAAGGTGATCTGCCTCGCCTTGCCCAGGTCGAGGGCCTTGAAGGACTTGCTGGTGTGCCGAAGGTGGACCGGGCATCCTTCCTTGCCAAGGCGATCGCGAAGATTTCCGCTGAGCAATGGTTGTCGAGATTTAATGCAGCCGATATCGGGGCCGCGATCTGCGAGGATATCGCGGCCATCCGATCAGCAAGTTCGAGGCCTGCGGATGGTACTCTGGGGACCGAACAGGGCAGCTACTCCTTCTCAACATGTCGTGACCATCCCAGTGGACGTGCCGTAACGCAGGTTGATCCCTACGCGATCCGCTTGGCGGTCGGAAAGATCTATGCGCTGGATGCCGCAAAAAAGTACGGCGCCTCGACGCGGCAGGTTCTGCGGTGGTTGCAATACTCCGAAGCCGAAATAGACAGGTTGCTCGCGGCGGGCGCTATAAGCGAAAGCTGGAGTCGCGAGTATTTGCCTACTTGAGAGGGCATTTCAAACACGTTTTGGGCCATAAGCGCAGTCATCATCTCTTCCACAGCACGGTTTTGATTAAGCATACGATCAGGCGACTTCCATTTTGCTTGGCCCCTTGTACGAGCTCACGCGCGAGGGGGGAGGGGCCGGCGGCTACGGGCGAGCAGATGCTAGTTCACGTCGACGCAGGCGAACACGATGACCGCAAAGCAGGCGAGTAGAGCGTGGCGAAGAAGCTCTCGGCGTAGTCTGACGGTTCCCGCGACGAGGCCGCGTGAGCTTATCGCACTCGCTCGTGGTGACAGCTGTCGTGGCGCATGCCGGAGCCGCGATCGGGTTGTGCCACCCAAGTGCAGATCGTTTGCGCGGTTGGTTCGCTTGGGTGCCGCATTGGCCCGACGCCGGCGTGGTACAGGTGCACGGATCTCAAGATGAACACCACCCTTTCGGACGCTTCGACCGACAACTCAACCGGCTATGGGTTTCTCATTCAACCAATGAGGAAGCCTGATGCTTACCCAGCGAGTGCGCCGGATCAGAGAAGTTCTACGTCCGAGGCAGCAGGCCTGACCGAGCGGGTCATTGCGCGGATGTTGGGGGTGAGCAATGGCGTCGTGAACGGTTATGTGCGGCGCGCACGCCTTGCGGGCCTGACCTGGCCGCTGCCGGAGGACATGGGCGACGACGAAGGGCTAGGTGGTGTGGACACTTATCGCAGCCATAGGACGATGGCAGCGAGAGTGACGACGGCGCGGTAATTTCGGGCGGTTTTTTCGAAGCGGGTTGCGACGCGGCGGAACTGCTTGAGCTTGGAGAAGCAGCATTCGACGAGATGGCGCTGGGCATAGAGATGCTTGTCGAGCGGATATTTGAGCGCGCGTGACGGGTTGTTGGGGATGACGGCGAGCGCGCCTTTGGCAGCGATGGCTTGGCGCAAGTGATCGGCGTCATAGGCCGTATTGGCCATGACGACCTCGGCAGGTAATCCCTCGATCAATGCGGCGGCTTGCGGTGCATCGCCCTTCTGACCTGCGGTGAGGGTGAACCGCACGGGACATCCCAGGCCGCGAACGGCCAGATGTATCTTGGTGCTTAGGCCGCCGCGCGAGCGGCCAAGCGCCTGATCTTCAGACCCCCTCTTTTCGCCCCGGCAGCGTGCTGATGGGCTCATACGATAGTGGAATCGACGATCAGATATTCGAAGTCCGGATCATCGGACATCGCCTTGAAGATCCGCCACCAAACACCTTGATGCTCAATCGACTGAAGCGCCGGAACACGCTGTTCCAATCCCCGAACGCTTCGGGAAGGTCACGCCAAGGAGAGCCCGTACGCACGATCCAAAGCACACCTTCCACGAACATCCGGTTGTCGCGGCCGGTCGAACCCTTCTGGTCGGGGCGGCCCATGATCAGAGGCGCCATCCGCTCCCATGCCGCGTCGCTCAAAACCAACCGGTCCATCACACCCAAGACTGCCTCCCAAAAGCAGTCTTGAATCTGATTTGCTCCTAAAAGGGAATCCTTAGAGTCCACACCACCTAGAGCTGTTGCTATCCCGGCGCCCACGGCAACGTCGCAAAGCGACCGGCGACCGGCACCCGATTGGGTTTATGTCGAGAAAGAATTGCGCCACCGCAACGTGACACGCCTGCTGTTGTAGGAAAAGTATCGCGCCGCCAATCCCGACGGCTTTGGCTGTACCTGCTTTTGTATGATCCCATCCTTGGCCACGCCATTCTGGATCTCCTCGTTCACAACGCTCACCGCCTTCAACTCACCGGAGAAAGCATGCGAAGACAAAACGCCCGCAATCAAAGTCTTGACGCAAATCCAAACGCCTCACCCTGTCGCTCAAAGCGGCCGCTCATGACCGTGCGAAAACAACTGCTCTCCATCGCGTGAAATCGCCGCTCACTATCACTGAGATGCGCAGGCCATTGACCGATAGCCGATAAGAACCAACCAGTTCCCCGTGAACCAATTGATGCTGAAGGCGTGATCTCGGCCATTCAGTCGTAAGGACCTAGAAGCGAGGCTCTACACTCTGAACGGGTCTTGCATGGGGTGGACGACCCGAGCGCGCCGCGTTTGATGCACAGTACTGCGTTCGGATTGCAACGCGCCTCGGAATCATAGTCCTTGAACGGGAATCATAGTCCTTCAGAATGAAGTGTTCCGCAGTCCTTCTGGAATAGCACCAACGCTGCCCTGATTGAGGTGACAGCCAGCTGCTATGCTCCCCTTGCGAAGTTTCAGCGTTGTCGGCCACCACATATGGAATGTTAGATCATTCGATGAATACGGTCGACTTGATTCTTCGGCGACCGGCGCATATTGAACGAGTTTGCTGGTCGGTAACGATCCCGCGCGTCCGATCCGGGCGCTCTGTCCACCTCGCTCGTTGCGGCTGGCGAAGTTCCGTCGTTCGCGAATCATCCGGCCTCTTGCAGCAGCTTATCGGGGGAGAGCGCGGCTTGATTATGAGCGCTGCTTCGGTTCTTGCCTGCGATTATATGCGTCGGGACCGCGCAATCTGAGGCAGGGCAATATTATCTCGAAGGGCATTCTTCGGACCGACCATGCGATCTTCGCGGCAAAGATCGGCCCCGATGGCGTCGCCATCCCAAATCTCGGCGCAACCTAGATAGCGCCGTGCCGCCGATCGGAAAATAGATCACTGTTAATTGGGGATCGCGGCGTCAGCGAGGTAACGATATCCTCAAGCTCCTTGCAATCGGGCCAAGGCCGTCATGATTGGCCAAAGCCTCACCGGAGCCTAGCCTAGTAGTCCGGTTCTGCCGAGTGATCAGGGCTTTTGACGCGCGAACTTGACATTGCAATAGTGAGGAGCGGGTGCAAGTAGATACGATGAATTGAACAAGCGCCTGCTCGGGATACCTGGTCGCGTCGGTTGATTGCGAACTCGCGATGCTAAACTCCGGCCTGGCAGCGCATTAGCCTGCCGCACGAGCCGCAACAATCCCAAGCTGCCATCTGGTGTGCGTTCCCTTTTGAGACGTTTGCTGTTTTGATTGGACCGCACGCCGCCGATCAGTGTGACCATCATGAAGCATCAGCGGTTACTCGCACAGATCTCGTGGCTCGCTTGAACCGATATGAAGAGTGCCGTTCACCGTAGCCGGTTGTAAGAGCGGTGCTGGGTCGACGTTAGCTTGCTCCACGTAGCGAGCTCTGCAGCTTATTGATGGCCTTGCTCTCTGCATCGTTCTCGCTTGAAACAAGGCCTTCCATGTTCGCGGGTCATCTATCTCCACAGCTGATATGCGCAGAATTTCGGCTATGCGAGGGTCAGATCGATGAGAATCATCGTCATGAGTCGATAATATTTTTCTGAATCACAGAAGCCCTCTGCCGACCCAAGAGGTCGCGGAGTCAAAAGAACAGGTGGCGAAACAGTGAGCCAAGCGCAGGCGCCTCATGTAGGCATATCCCTACGATCTTGGCCGCGCACGCAACTGCTGCAATCCGTCAAGAAGAAGATCGTTGTCTGGTCGTCGACGACCGCCGCAGTAGCAGGAACGCCAGGACGCGCGGGGGAGAGAAGAGGGCGATGCGAGGCACGAACAATGCCTTTGTGGAGTTTTGCGGCGTTCAGAAGACCTACGACGGCGAAACGCTGGGTCGTTAAGAATCTCAAATTGGACATCGCCAGAGGTGAGTTTCTGATGATGCTGGGGCCATCCGGCTCTGGCAAGACCACGATCCTCATTATGCTCGCCGGCTTCGAGGCGCCCACCCATGGCTCGATCCTACTGGATGGGTGCTCGATCGACATGCCACTGCACAAGCGCGACATCGGCATGGTGTTCCAAAATTACGCGCTTTTTCCGTATATGACCGTGGAGGAGGTTCGCCTGATTGTCGCGGAGCGTCAATTAAGCTTGCGTTCTTGCTGTCGCGTGCTCCGGCGGCCATCCCGGACGGGGCCGTCGCTCGATCGCAGTGGTAGCTTTCGACGTTCATCTCGATGATGGTGGCGTGGTGGACAAGGCGATCGATGGTGGCGAGCGTCATGGCGGCATCTGGGGAGACTGTTCCATTACCGGAACCATTGTTCGGCAGTGATCAACATCGAGCGCCGCTCGTCGTGTGCGCTGATGAGTTAGAACAGCACACTGGTCTCGGCGTGGTTCTTGGTGACATAGGCAAGATCATCGAGGACGACGAGGTCCAAGCGGTCGAGGCGATCGATGGCGGTCTTGAGGTTGAGTTCGCGGCGAGTCACCTGGGCCTTCTGCACAAGGTCGTGGTCCGGGTGAAGAGGACGCGCCATCCGTTCTCGATCAGGAGCAAAAGCGAGCCCTGCTCCCAAATGAGGCCGGGTGGGCCAAACAGGAGCAGATTGGCGCCCCTGCGCAACCAGCCGTTGCCGGTAGAAGCGTGTCAAGTTTATCATCTTGAAAAGCTCCTGGCTTGCGCTTCGACGGACGACTGATCGATGAACCAGGTGCGGACTCAGTCATCTTCAGCCAGCTCGACCGCTGAGCCACTCACGAATGCGTTAAACGACGCAACCGCCGCTACGCTTCGCTTGCTACGTGACACGGTTTGAAGTGTTCGTTCGAGGACTTCGCGCCCAAACAATATATCGCATTCGAGAACGACGATGTCGCCGTTGAGCTCGTTCCGCGTAAGCCAAAGAAAAAGGCGCTGCCGGACCGATCGAAGATGAGGTTGTGGACATATTCAATGTCGAGATCCTCGAAACTGGCCGCAGGGGTGTTCGATAGCTTCCTTGCGGTAGCCAACGACGATCGTTGCTTCCCGAGTCCCGACCGCCGAAAGCTGATGCAGTGCGTTATCGGGAATGCCGTTTATCTCCACCAAAGCCTTGGGAGTGACGTCCGTGTAGGGGCCAGTCTTGAGCCCATTCCTGCGGCAAGGATCACGGCCCGTGTGCCATTGAGCATTTCAAATCCTCCTCCTGGTGAGATTCAGATCCCTACTTGCCGGGTCCTCAGACTGTTCAGCGTCCCGACGATATGTTTCAGGCCAGTCTCCAACAGATCTGGTGGAGCGCCGAAGGAGAGACGTAAGCCGTTCACGTCGCCAAAAGCGCCGCCGGACACGCATCCCACATTGGCTTCGTCCAGAAGCAATCGTGCAATATCCTCGGTGGATCGAATGGGACCTTCAGTCCGTAAAGCTGAGATTAGCCTACTCAGATCGAGATAGAAAGAAGAATGAGCCATCGGTCGCGGCATGGCTACGTCGCGCAGATCAGACAGGATGTGAAGGCCTATGTCGCGAGCATTGGCAAGGCGCTGATGGAGTTCCCGCTCAAAGCTGCCGTCGTTGACTTGAAGGTGGTGCAGGATCGCGTGCTGCGCGATCACATTTGGATTTGCTGTTATATGGCTCTGCAGTGTCCTTGCCGCGAAAACGATCTCCGCGGGTGCTGCGAAATAACCCAAGCACCAGCCAGTGATCGCTAGCTCATTCGAGAATGCGTTGACCACGATCGTCCGTGAACGTACGTCGGGGAGTGTCGTGACGATCGACTCATAGCGTGCCCCGGTGAATACGAAGCGAGAGTAGCGCTCATCGGAAATGATCCAGAGCTGGGAACTGATTGCGAACTCACCGATATTTTGAAGAGTAGTTCGATCATAGACTGCACCGGTAGGATTGTTGGGCGAGTTGATGACTATGGCTTTCGTCCGCGGTGTGACAGCGGCGCGAATGGAACTGATATCAGGAACGTATCTCAGGCGGCGAGCATCAACGAACACGGGCGTTGCGCCAGCGAGAAGAACCTGAAGCGGAAATGTCGGCCAGCAGGGACGAATAATGATAGCCTCATCACCCGGATCGAGCACGGCCAATGCAGCGTCGAGCAGGGCTTCATTTGCACTCGCAGCGATTACGATGTCCTCTGTATTCCAGCCGATGCTTGATTCCGCGGCAAGCCTTTCGGCGACAGCCTTGCGAAGCGGCCTGAGGCCGACGGAATCGGAATAGCGGTTCGTATTAGCATTGAGGGCAGCAATCGCTCCTTCGCGCACGGATGCGGGCGGTTCGATGACGATTTCATCGGACTCAGATCGATGACCTGATGTCCGACCGCGGCAGCAACCGTGACTAGCTCGAGGGTGGAAGCAGGCCTGAAAGGAACGACACCCGTTGCGCTAACATGAGCGCCCTCCTGCGCTGATTGTCGAGCCTTGCAAGTGATCCGAACCGCGTGGTCACCGGTCCGCGATCTGCTTCGATAGAAATCGCTCTTCAGCTTTGGTAAGGTCGTAGCAGCCGCTGAGGCAGGAGAATTCATCGAAACCGGCGAGCTGTTTCTCAAATAGCGGCAATGCCTTTCGATCGAATACGCATTTGACATCGATGCCGTAGAAGAGTCGGATTCGGGGGCGCGCCCGACCGGAAGATTCATCAATATCGGTTAGGTGATGGTGCTCGAGAAAGGAGTTAATCGTTGGAGACCGGCTGGCGTTTAGCGGCGCGCCAGCAGGGCCGCGTTGGCGGAGCGTGCGCGCGAAGAGCTTAGCTTTGTCCAAATTTCCAAAGCCGCGATCGCCATCAACCGGCGCGGGCAGTTCGGTCGGGTCTGCGATGAGCTGGACGGCGTCGACGAGTTGGGTCGATAAAACTCGGTTGGCATCGCGGTAGCCGAGCGAGCAGGCAGTCGTCAGGCCCGAGGCCCAGTGGCCTGTGAACCCTGGCCGCTCGCCGATCGCACCTGAGAGTCCATCATATGCTTCCATGAGGAAGAAAAGTTGTTGAAGCAGACCAGAGCGGCAGCATTTCGGTCGGCGACGAGTAGGGCATCGATCAGGGCTGTTGGCGAAAGCAGATTGTGATGGATGTTGCATGCCGAGTGCCTTGCAGGTGAGGTGTGACCCACCCGGCTGTCGTCAACAAATCCCATGCGTCTGTCATCTTGATCAAGCTCTAATGTTAGTAGTTGATCATGGCGACTTTTGTACGTTCCTATCGAACGCAGCAACTGCCGCTACGCCGTTACGTTATCAGAGATGTTCGTGCGTTGGCGGCAAAAATTCAAAAGACGACATGCGTGCGTCCACCAATGCACCCGAGTTACGGCGCTGCATCGTGGATCTGCAGTCGCTCGACCCACGCGAGGTATACAAGGCCTCTTTGGTTTTGCGGTCTTTCGAGCTGTTGAGACCGTTTGAGGGTCGAATTTGGATCTGGCGCTGCGCGCGTCGCCGAGTTGTTTCAATGCGACCCATCCGGGAGGCGCGTCGCTATATTCGCTCTGAGCGTTCGCCTAGTCTTACTGCGTGTGCGCCGGGAAGCCGGCAAGGAATAGATGGTGAGAGTCCATTACGATGAAGGAGTAGCGCCCCACATCGGCCCCAAGCCGTGCGGCAGCGTCCGTGAGGGCGCTGGCGAAGCGTCGGCAGGGGAGCATACAGGCCAGCCATTGAACCGCGAAAGAAGATTGTCCCGGGAGTCGACGCTGTACTCAGAGCGGAAGGCGACGCGGACGGGTGGGATAACGCGAGCACCTGGACGTCCCGGCGTGGTCGTAGACCCTGGCATGTATGGATTTCCTTGCGCGGAAACCGGGAGATCTCGAGTCTGACCGGGGGGCGGTCCGGCCGCCCGGGCCCGCACCGGGAAAGCGAAGAGCTGTAGCCGGTGATGCACGGACTCGAGAAGTCAGACCCCGTTTTATTAGCAACGAAGCTGACGAACAAAGCCGGGTTACCGGCGGCGGAGGCGGTGGAGCGAAGGACGGGGGCCGAGGGGAACGCGAACCAGCTAAGCACGCGCCGGGCGCAGGACTGGGAAAGCGTGTCACAGGCGCTGGAGCGCGTACGTCAAGCCGCAAGGCAAAGGAAGAAGGAACGGTTCACCGAGCTCTACCACCATCTCAGCCTGCCTGCGCTCAGGACGGCGTTCTTCGCGCTTAAGCGGGAGGCGGCGCCTGGGGTGGATGGGGTGACGTGGCGGGACTACGAGGCCGATCTCGATCGCAAGCTCGCAGATCTGCACGCACGGTCCATCGGGGAGCGTACCGGGCGCAACCAAGCCGCCGTCGGTATATTCCGAAGGCGGATGGCAGACAGCGCCCGCTCGCAGTGGCTGCCCTGGAAGACAAGGTCGTCCAACGCGCAACTGCTGCCGTGCTGAACGCGATCTTCGAGGAGGACTTCCTCGGATTTAGCTATGGTTTCCGGCCGGGGCGCGGCCAGCATAATGCGCTGGACGCGTTGGTTGTCGGGATCAACAGCACGAAGGTGAACTACATCTTGGACGCCGACATTCGGTCGTTCTTCGATCGTGTCAGTCAATCCTGGCTGGTTCGCTTCGTTGAACATCGGGTCGGCGACAAGCGCATCATCCGCCTGATCCAGAAATGGCTCAAGGCGGGCGTTCTTGAAGACGGGATTGTCACAACCAATGATAAGGGAACGGGCCAAGGCTCGGTGATCTCGCCGCTCCTTGCCAACGTCTACCTTCATTTTGTGTTCGATCTCTGGGCGGAGCGCTGGCGACGGCGCGACGCTACGGGCAATATGATCATCGTGCGCTTTGCCGACGACATCGTCGTCGGCTTCGAGCATGAAGACGACGCCCGTCGCTTCTGGGATGCGATGCGAACGCGACTGGAGGAGTTCGCATTGTCGCTTCATCCGGAAAAGACTCGCCTGATCGAGCTTTCATCACAGTGATTTTGACGTTTTGATACCGAGCCATTCTGAGGATCGGCAAGTTTTCCGCCGGCACGAGGATTTCGATGCTTCTGGGAACGCCAGGTTGACGTCGGATGAAGCCGTTTCGTTCGAGGGTGACGATCACTGGTGAACCGAAGGCGGGCTGACGCGGAAGTGGCGCTGGATGTCGGCTTCGGCGGGCGGCTGTCCGAACATGTAGGAATAGGTATGGATGAAAGCGAGGTAGTGCCCCCGCTTCTCGGTGAAGCGCGCGCCCGGTTTTTGACTCATCGTTGGATTCGTCCCGGCCTCCGACAAGGAGGCAAAGCATGAATGTACGTTATCGGTCGAATTGAGCCAAGCCGAGCGCGACGAACTGACGGCGATGCTCGGCGGCGGCAAGCATACCGCCCGCAAACTCAAGCGGGCGCAGATTTTGCTGGCGACTGATGCCGGCCGCTGCGACGCGGAGATTGTCCGAACCGTCCGGGTCAGCCTTTCCACCGTCGGCCGAACCAAGCGTCGCTTTGTGGAAGGCAATCTGGAGCGGGCCTTGAGCGAGGAGCCGCGTCCGGGCGCGGAGCGCAAGCTGACCGGCAAGGAGGAGGCCCTGCTGGTGGCGACCGCATGCGCCAAGCCACCCGCCGGCCGCAAACGCTGGACGCTGACGCTTTTGGCCGACATGATGGTCAAGCTCACCGATCACGACAGCCTGTCGGGCGGGACCGTGCGCCGCCGGCTGGCCGAGAACGATCTCAAGCCATGGCGCCAAGACATGTGGTGCATCCTCCAGGTCGATGGCGAATACGTCGCCCGCATGGAGGACGTGCTCGATCTCTACGCTGAAGCGCCGGATCCCGCGCGGCCGCTGGTCTGCTTCGACGAGACCCCCCTCCAGCCGATCGGCGAGGTCCGTCAGCCGATTCCAGCCGAGCCGGGACAGCGCGAGCGCTACGATTACGAGTACCGCCGCAACGGCACCGTCAATCTCTTCGTCACCTTCGATCCGCATCGCGGCTGGCGCAACGTCAAGGTCACCGACCGCCGCGCTGCCGTCGACTACGCCCACTGCATGCGTGAACTCGTCGACGTCCATTATCCCGGCGCCACTTGTATCCGTGTCGTGCAGGGACAATTTGTCGACCCACAAGCCTGGAGCGCTGAGGCCCGGCGCATCCTGCGCCGCCTCGAATTCCACTTCACCCCGAAACACGCCAGTTGGCTCAACATGGTCGAATGCGAGATCAGCATGCTGCAGCGCCAGTGTCTCGGCCGCCGCACCGACGACCCCAAAAAGCTCCGAAAGAGATCGCATCATGGCAACGGCGGCGAAACAAAGCCAAACCCCGCATCAAATGGATGTTCACAACCGACAAAGCCCGCGCCAAACTCGGCCGCGCCTATCCAGTCGCGGCCAAAGAATCAAAATCACTGTGATGAACCACTAGCCGTGAGGAGGATCTTGAGGACAATCCGCAATGCACCACTGGCTTACGGGCAGTTCGACAAACCCAGGACGTCTTGCTGTGTTCGGGTGAGTATGATACCCGACATCTCGACCCGGTACTGCCGATGCAAGGCAACCACTGCAAATCGGGTGAGCGGGTTCGGTTGCCTTAGGAGCCAACCACTCCGAAAACGCATATCCCTCAGGCCGCGCTCTCTTGAATCTATATCAAGTTAATACCGCGGTGGTTGGCGCATACTGCCGTATATCGCAATTGCTTCAATCTAAGACAATCCTCTCCAGCCCTCGTGACGCTTGATTGTCGCGAGGACGCGACTGGTACGACTCTTGCGTTCCTCATCTTAGGCCTGCTCCCTTCTGGAGAGCGTATTCCTAGTGTCTTCTAAAGAGCAGGTCGCCGACACCGCGCAGATCACTCCGGCAGCGCCAAGAAGCTTTGTTGCAGCTTCTTTCGTCCGAGGTCAGTGCGCAGGATCTCCGCACTCGTCAGTCGCGTCGGAGCGGAGCTCGAGCCGGACCGTTGGCATGCACTCGCAGGCATCCTCCGCGAGGATCGTGATCTGATGTTCCTGGGAATAGCAGCGAGCTGCGTGCGGCATCGGTAAAGTTACAAAAACTCCTCCGGTTAGGATACGAAATCGACCAGTTATCCCTTTCGCGGCCCCCGTCATGGGGGCCGCCAACGTCGACGCGTCTCACTCTACTCTGTCGCGCTCTAGCCTATCTGAGTTGGTAGCTGCCCAAGCAACGTAGCCAGTGGTTTAGTTCGTTTGAATCAAGGTAGGCCTTGTGCAGAACGTCCAGTTCGGCCCGATATCGTCAAGGCGACTGTAGCGCCGAATCAATTATGCGGTCGGCTGCGCATGTTTCGCAGACGGAACGGAGAGTAAAGTGCAGCAGCGGAGTCCAGTGTCTAGTGCTCGGCCGACCGGACATTTTGGGAAGACCGCCTACATGGTCAATGCCGCCCGCAAATCGATCCAGCCCACACGGCTGGTCTCATGGTGGACCACGGGAAACTGGCCGTCGTGTTCGATTGCATAGCGCACATGTCTCCTAGGATGCGTTATCAACGAAGATTGCTTGCTCGGCCGCCGTCGAAGTCCAATTTATCTTAATAAATCGAGTTGCAAGGAGGCACTATGCGTATCTGCGGTATCAAACTGAGGCATGACGGAGCGATTGCTCTTGTCGAGGACGGACGGCTCATCTTTTGCGTCGAGCAAGAGAAGCGGGGCAACAATTACAGGTATCAAGCCATCGACAATCTCGACGCCATTGTTGCCGTCTTGGCGGAGCACGGTCTCGATCCGCGCGATGTTGATCAGTTCGTCGTCGACGGCGGGTGGTGGAGGGAGGGTTTTCAGGTCCTCAGTGGGGCGGAACCTGTCACTCTCAAGTGGGCATCGTATGCTGAACGAGATGCCGAGGGCCTTCTCGATTCACGC
>NZ_JAAVLX010000020.1 GCF_013114825.1 Bradyrhizobium australiense
TGTTGCGGATCAGGTGCACGATGCAGGTCTGCACCACGGTCTGCGGATAGACCGAGGCGATCGCCTCGGGAAAGCCCTTGAGCTCCGCGATCAGGATATCGTTGACGCCACGCGTCTTCAGGTCGTTGATGACCTTGAGCCACCTCGGTAAGGTAAACTCACAGAAACCTGCTTACACATTCTTTCTGACACCCTCCGGCGCGCACGCGTTCCAAATGGAGGCCCAGCGATACCCCGTCTACAGGTGGCGTCGCCTCGAGTTGGCTCAGTATTTCATCGCGCATGAACTCGTAATCCCGCCGGTTATCCGAGAGGGCGTCGCCTATCCGCTGGCGCTTGCGCCGAGATCGATTGTGATGCACTCGCCATTAATTCCGGAAGCACAAGGACTTGCAAGAAAGCCAATGGTTGCCGCAACTTCGCGCACATCAACAAAGCGATTGCCCGGTTGCGACGCGCGGAAAGCCGCCATGACCTCGTCTATGCTCATGCCACGATTTTTCGCCTGAGCCTCCAGCTGACCACGCATCAGCGCAGTATCCATCCAGCCTGGCGCGACTGCGTTGACAGTAAGACCATGCGCACCGCCTTCCAGTGCGGCGGTACGGACCAAGCCGAGAACTCCGTGTTTAGCGGCGCAATACGCAACCTTCTGGCGTGCACCGCCATAGCTAGCGACTGATGCCGTGACTACAACGCGGCCACCGGGGGTCTTCGTTAGCGCCGGCCATGCCGCCTTCAGCGCGTGGAACGGTCCATCCAGCATCAGGGCATTAAGACGATCCCATTCGGCGTCGGGAAACTGATCGAACGGGGCCATAAACTGCAGTCCAGCATTCAATACGAGGATGTCGAGACGCCCAGCAGTCTTAAGTATATGGGCGACCATGTCCCTATTTCCGCTCGCAGTGGTAAGGTCCGCATGGAAAACACCGTCGCCAACGACGTCTACCCCATGCACGTCCGCTCCGCGTTCGCATAGTTCAGCCACAATCGCCTTCCCAAGCCCTCCGGTCGCTCCAGTTACGAGCGCGACGCGGCCCTCTAACGACCATCCACGCATGTGGGAGTGTTGTTGGTGGCTCGTACATTTCGCACAGGATGGCCCCGCTCTGCGGCCATCCAGAAATCGCGCAACCTTCTATCCGACATCTGTCTCGAGATTGACGACACCGGCGCTGGAACACTCGCCCCCGCCAGCGTTTCCTCGTTCGACACACTCCGGTGACGATTTGCGACCGCATGGGAGAGGGTGATAATATCCACCTAACCTCCCAGTCTCAGACATCGCAAAATCGAAACAGATTGAACTACTCAAGAAGAGCTCGGCACCTCGAAAGAGTGCCTCCGTGGGCTGCATCCGCGTTCGAGAGTAGGGGTGATGCACTGCATATTGCACCAATCATACTAAGTTTTGCTACCACTCGGGCGAAACACTTCACAATAGAGCGCGCCGGTGAAAGGACATCCGAGCCAATACCAGACGGGTCGAACGTGGTGACTGCGGAAACTCAAATGTTTCGACTTCGCGGCTGTGCCATCTCCGGAGCGACACCAAAGTAGCCAAAAGCACAGTAGGGCAATGCTACAATATCAGCTGTCGTTATTGCAACCACTGGTTTTCGCATGGGTGTAGACATACCGATTGAGAACAGTCGAGAGCGGTTCGTTTAATGCCAACTGAGTTGCGCTCGAATTGCAGCCTCTAAGCAATAGCCGTTAAGGAACCAGTCGACCCGTTAACGGCATTTCGCTGAAAGCGGTGCGGTGCTCTGAAGACCAGCTCGGCTTGGATGGCTGACGCGCCTTACCGCACCATCCACCGACCAGAACACGCATGATGCCGGCCGATGCACTATGTAGAGGGCAGCACCGGTGAGGTCGCCACGCGGGCGATATCCCAAGGCTCAAAGTTCGCTGCTAGAGGCGGTTGGCAATGAGCCTTCGTTGCGGGGCTTGCCATGTCGGGTCGGCGACACCGATGTCAGAAGTCCGCCCCTCGGAGCGTTATTCCAAGAGTAGACTGCTTGCTACGGCTGTTTTCTCGTATTGCGCAAAGGGTGCACCGGATTCCGCGAGCGGCACGGCGATTGCTTCGACGAGGAATGCTGCTGCACTGCGCTGGTAGCCGAGCTGTTGCGAGGAGCTTCCGATCAGACGTCGGCCAACGTTTGTTTACGTTCCCAAAAACGTTGAATGTCGCGAGATGCAGCTTATCGCTGGTGCGGTCTGGCCCGGTACAGGTCAACTTTCAGTAAAGGAGAAGCTCAGGATGATTTCTGAGGTGTTTATCACCTGTGCGGTGACGGGGGGAGGGAGTTCAGTAGAACGTAGCAAGCATGTGCCGGTGACCCCGGAGCAGATCGCGGCCTCGGCTATTGAGGCAGCGCGGGCGGGAGCGGCGGTGGTGCATATCCATGTGCGTGATCCTGTAACTCGGCGCGGCGCGCGGGATCCGGCGCTGTATCGGGCAGTGGTGCAGCGGATTAGGAAGTCGGATGAGAATCCGGTCATCAACCTGACCGCTGGGATGGGCGGCGACCTCGTATTCGGTGGAGCGGAATCTCCTCTGCCGCCGAACGCGGCGGGCACTGATATCGCGGGCGCGCATGAGCGGCTCGTGCATGTGGAAGAGTTGCGGCCAGAGATCTGCACGCTGGATTGCGGGACGATGAACTGGGGCGCCCGCAGCCAATACATCATGGTCAACACTGCCGGGACGCTGCGCACCATGGCCGGACGCGTGAAAGAGCTTGGTGTTCGTCCTGAGCTTGAGGTGTTTGATGCAGGTCAGTTGGTGCTGGTGCGCGACTTGATCGAGGAGGGACTAATTGAACAACCGGCATTGATCCAGCTATGCATGGGGATTCGCTATGGCGCTCCGGATGATCCGACCACGCTGATGACCCTGGTGCGCCTGCTCCCGCCGCAGGCTGTCTACTCGGCCTTTTCAATTGGACGAATGCAGCTTCCGTATGCGGCACTGGCTCCGCTGGTCGGCGCGAACGTACGGGTAGGTTTGGAGGACAACCTTTACCTCTCTCGCGGCCGGCTGGCGACCAACGCGGAACTCGTGCAGCGGGCAATAGAGATTCTAGAGAGAATGGGAGTCCGGGTAATGAGCCCGGACGAGGTGCGCCAGAAGCTCGCGTTGAAAGTCCACGTCTGACACATGAAAGTTATCTGAGGCTACTTTTCGCTAAGCAGAGTGGACTTGCGGTTGTATGGACCGTCGCTTGGGTGACGAGCGTGCGGAATATGCTGCGTGGCGCCATATGGATGACCGATGATAGTATCGTTGCTGGGCCGAGCGAGATGGCCGCGGGGGTAGGTATTTCTGCGATCAGTGAGGCCGACATATCCTTCGTCGGCTATCTGTTTGGAAAATTTAGCGTAGCCGTCATGCAAATCGAGAAACACCATCCCTTGAGCAATTCATCGCACAAGGGCTCTTACTTCCCCGGATTACTGGGCCCCGCCGCATGGCCGAGAAGGCGCTCACCGCCGTGCGCCGAGATCGATGAAAAGGTAAGGCCTTTCTCGGTCGCCCGATCGAGGGCGATGTCGCGGTCAGCGTCAACAGTGACGGACGGCGCGAAGTTCTCGGCATGGATATCGGTTCCTCCGAAGCGAGACGGTCTGGACGGCGTTCCTGCGCAAGCTCTCCCGCAGCGGCCTGCGCGCCGTCAACCTGTCGTCTCCGACGACCACGAGGGCATCAAGGCGACCATCAGCAAGGTGCTCAATGCCAATTGGCAGCGCTGCCGCGTCCAATTCATTCACAACGCGCTGGCCCATGCCGGCAAGAGCGGACAGCGTGTCGTCTCTGCTTTCATCGCCACCGCGTTGCCCAGGACGATGCCGAGACCGCACGAGCGCAGTGGCGAAAAGTCGCCGACCAGCTCCGCCCCAAGCTGTCCAAGCTTGCCGCTTCCTCGACGAAGCCGGGCCTGATGTGCTCGCCTACATGACGTTCCCGCCCCAGCATCGGACCAAGCTGCACTCGACCAACCCGATCGAACGACTCAACGGCGAGATCAAGCGGCGCACCGAGGTGATCGGCATCTTTCCCAATGAGGACCTATCGTCCGTCTCGTCGGCGCGATCCTGCTCGAGCAGAACGAGGATTGCGTCCAGCGTGCCCATTACCGAGAAGGTGACGGTTGCATCAGCGCTCAAGGCGAATCGTTTCCAGCGTCATCGGCTATTGCCAGCTGACCAGTCCGGCCTATTGCCGGCGGACGCGTCGCGCCGCCAGTTGCACCACGCCCAGGGACACACTGGCCGGAGCACCGACATCGCTCCAGCGGACTTTTGGCGCTCACTTAAACCTCAGCTGAACTTGATGCGACGCGGACTGCTCCAGAGATCGTGCAATGCCTCTCGAAATCAATCCTTTCGCCGGGTGAGAGTGGTTATGAACATGGCAGGAAGCTTATCAGCTTCCTTTGTGAGTCACGGTCTCCTCTGCTCATCTCGAAGGGGGATGCCCGATTGAGATTGTCTGCTCGAACAGCGTTGCTGGCGACACCGTTGGCGGCAAATACCGTAGGCATGTGCCTCGATATCGCTCACGACTCTGCTGGCTTTAAATGGGGCTTACCTCCACGCTGTTTCCAATAATCGATAGGAAATTCCCACCAGAGTAGGTAGTGCATTTAGCTTTGCTAAAGGTGTAAGAACAATTGGATGGCCATTTAGCCGGTGATGCAGCGCATCATGATAAGACAAAGCCCGATACGAGCGTAGCCGATTCCTTGCACAATTTGCGCTCGATCAAAAACAGGAAGAGGGCCTTACCAAAATGGATCAAGCTCTGAGGAGGATGTCTCGATCACAGGAGCCTGCCGGAGCACGATCTGTGCACCGCGGCATTCCGCGCTTGCGCCCTTATTATGGATGCGAATAGCCAGTTGCGCGTTGCCAGCTTCGAACTCTCCGTGATTAATGCTAGACTAGCAGGCTACAGTCTGGTGATTGGAAAGCTAAGTGAGCTGTCCAATGGAAACTTGCGTCCATTCGCAGCCTCTGTTCTCCCCCTGAAGTAAAGTCTTCCAATGACCTTCCCCACGAAACTGAGACAAAATCAGCTAAAAGAGCGTGTCGAGAATGCATTGCGCAAAGTCGAGGCGCTGGAATCCACATACGAGACCGTCACAATCGGACAAATGGTTTCAATTCGGGCGAGAACGCATAGCTCGACCACCGCAGTCGACGTCTTCGAGCGCGGCGAACGCGCAACCTACTCCGACATGGAACGATTATCTAATAGATATGCAAATGCGCTTCGTGCGCTCGGCGTACGCAAGCAGGATCGTATTGGGGTGATGCTGCCCAACCGCATCGAATTCCCGATCCTGTGGTTCGCCATAGCAAAGCTTGGTGCGGTTATAGTCCCGATCAATATGCGCTATACGCCTAGGGAGGTCGAATATATTCTCAGTGATACCCAGGCCCAGTTCGCCGTTGTGGACTGCGCCGCATTGCCGGTGTTCTCTGCGATGCAGCCTTGGCCGCAAAGCCTCTCCGCCGAGCGAGTAATTCTCGTTGGAGAGCCGTCCCACGGGATGGGCACTGAGCTCAGTGAATTGCTCAGGGGCGTTGATGATTCACTGGTGGAGGAAGATGTCAGCCCCGACGACCTGTTGAACATTCAATATACGTCGGGGACGACAGGCTTTCCGAAAGGCTGTATGTTGACGCATGACTACTGGGGCGTAAGCTCGTATCAAGGAATCTGCTGGGACGAGGAGCCGCATAAGAGCTATTTATCAGCGCAGCCCTTCTTCTATGGCGATCCGCAACAGCATCTTATGAGGTCCTATCGGCAGGGAGGTACGCTCTACTTGGCTCCGCGACTCAGTTCCACGCGCTTTGTCGGTTGGATAAAGCAGCACCGCATTGAATGGTGCCAGTTTCCCGAGGTGATAGGCCGCCAGGCGGAGGCGGACGACGATGATGGGGCGACATGCCTGAAGCAAACCCTAAATTGGGGCTGGAGTCCTGATTCGGTTCGTCGATTCAGAAATCGGTTTCGAGTGCGAACCCAGGACGCGTACGGCATGACGGAAATCGGCTTCGGCACATTGATGCCGCACCAGTTCGAAGATCTGGCGGAATCGGGCTCGGTAGGGATTCGCGCGCCTTTTCGGTCGCTGCGGTTGATGAATGAGGATGGCAGCCCGACGCCCATCGGTGGCGTGGGTGAGTTGTGGGTGAGTGGGCGCGGGAGTCTGGCGGGCTATTGGAACAAACCGGAAGCAAATGCCGCGTTGTTTGAAGGCGACTGGTTTAAGACGGGTGATCTGCTGCGTCGCGACGAACTCGGTTTTCATTGGCTGGTAGGACGCAAGAAGGACGTGATCCGCCGCTCGGGCGAGAACATCGCTGCACGTGAGGTGGAGGCGATCATCCGCGAGATTCCCGAGATTGCAGACTTGGCCGCTGTGCCCGTTTCCGATCCACAGCGAGGCGAGGAGATCAAGATTTGCGTCGAACTGCGGGAAGGCTTTACGGCAGACAATTTGGTCATCCAGCGCATTCTCGAGCATGCTCGTGCGAACCTTGCCGCCTTCAAGGTGCCGCGGTACATTGCCTTCACTCGGAAACTTCCTAGAACCATCTCCAGCAACAAGGTGCTCAAACGTGCGCTGATGGCCGTGAGCGATCCGCTTACCGGCGCTTACGACATCAAGGAGAAGCGGTGGCACTGATGCCGACACCCCGGTCCCCGCACGCGCGCAATTGTCAGTAGAGTTTATCAGGCTGATAGCGGATGTCCCGTCACCGGGGCGGCTCAGACCAGGCCCCGCCGTCTCACTGGCGAAACACCGACTGGGCAGACTCAAACGAGGATCGCGCGCATGTTCAGTTGGGCGGGGATGCCAATGATCCGCAACGACTCGAACATTGACACGCTCCCTTCTTCAAGCCCGTGGTAACCGTCTGGTCAAGCTTTCAATTGCCTACAAATTCTCCTCCGACCGTGGCGCCAGCGCGATGTCGGTGAGGCGTGACAGGACGCGCCACATAACGCTAATGCCGGGCGGCGGATTGTTGTGGAACACCTCGATCTTCCATCTCAAAGCATACCATCCGGGCTTCTCAATGGCGTCGGTGCGGGAATCAACAGGCAGGTCGGTCATCAGCTTCCAATCGATCTTCTTTCTGTTTCTCGGCGTCCCGCGCTCTTCGGCATGCATAACCGTCGGGGTCAGAGCGGGATAGCGCTTCTGCTTTCCGATCGGCGGCAGGACGCGAACCTTGCGATACCTAATCTCAAGAGAGGCCTGATCGGGATCGCCGTTGCTGTCTCTGAGTTCGATCCGATGGAGCCCTATGACGGCGACCTCGTCCATTTCGTCGGCGATCGTGTGATCCCTGTCTCCGGCCAAGCGGTAGACGCTGGTCCTGGTCCAGCCCGTCGATCAGCGCGAGTAACTGCATGATTCAGCCGCACCCGGGCGGGCGCAATCTTCGGCCAGCAGAACTTTGTCTCCTCGAGAGTCTTGGCAAACAGGCAGATCCCGCTGCCGTCCCACCAAACCGCCTTGATCCGGTCCGCTCTTTTCGAACGGAACACGTACAGCGCGCCGCTGAATGGGTCGGCTCCGCCATCTCGCACCAGCGCCATCAAGCCGGTCGCTCCCTTACGGAAGTCGACCGGCGTGCTCGCCACGTAAACCTGAACACCTGCCGGGATCATGCCTGCCGAACCGCCCGGATTACCGCAGCAAGCCGCTCAGGCTCCACATCGCTGCCGATGCGCACCGCGACATCGCCGACCACAATTTCCATCGTCTCGCCCGCCACAGCTTCAAAACGCGCGAACTTGATCGGTCGGGCTCGCTCGGAAAGGCGCAACAATTCCCGAGGCCAGCGCCTTGCGCCGCCAGGCAAACACCTGTGATGGATCAAGCCCGTGAGCCCGCGCGATCGCCGACACGTTCGCCCCCGGCGCGAACTTTTCCCCGACAATCCGCTCCTTCGCCTCCTGCGACCAGCTGCGATGGCTTCGCCCCGGACTGACCGGAAGCCGCTCGGGTGTCGCCGTGATAACTTCGAAGTTCTTAGTGTCAGACCTATGTTCGCTCATATGATCTCCTGGGAACAAATCACCGGGAGATTCTCTGACAATCAAACACCGCCCGCTATGCGGGGCGACCCACACGCTAACACTATACTAGCGGCCCCTCGACTGTAACTGCGAGGGTCGAATGCATCAGAATGCCGCAAACCGCGTGCGATTTAAGACGACCCGCCTTGTCCCGTCCACTGTTGCTCTTGGTGATGCCGATCGCGTCTGAGTTCTCTCCTTGATAGCTGAACTCGGTCGTGTCATGGAGCACCGCCGATGGCAATCGAGTGCTCCGCGTCGATTGAAAGTGGCCGGCCAGAATGTCCGCCTCACTGCCCCGGTGGTTGGAGAAAAACCGATACGCAGCGTTGGTGTAGCCCAGTCCTGGCACATCAGCGGAATGCTATCCCCCAATGCCGCTCGCGATCTGCGCTGCCAATTTGCGGAGCTGCTTGTTCAGGCGCTCGTCGGAAATGAAACAGACGGCGCGCTCGCGATCAAACCATGCGTCGGATTCTTCGTCGATTGGCACCGCCCCCTTCGAATCTCAGCCAAGGAATCACGGTCGATTCCTGCGATGCAATGGTTTGTGCGCTCTCTCAGCCCGCTCGGCTAAATGTGGTTAATCTTACAGCGCCTGTCAACAGGGCATTCTAGTTTCGCTTGCAGCTCATGCGATCGTTCGTCGACTCATGAGATCATCTCAGAGGGTAGGGCTTTCCAGTTGTTTGAACGATTCTTTCCAAGATGCCGTCGCACAGCCGCTCTATGTCGCATACCTCATGCTCGGATGTAATAAACACCCGAAGCCCGGCCATCCCGTCACCGAGCTTTGGGAAGAACGTCACTGACGTATGCAAACCACTGTCGAGAAGCCGTCGGGCGACCCTAACCGCATTGGCCTCCGACCCAATGATGATCGTTCTAATCGGAAGTGAATTGCCTTGCTCGGCCGTAGCGAGACGACGGTCAAAGAAGTCGATGCGTTGCGCCAATCGCTGCTGCCGCTCGCCGAGTTCTGCCGAGCGGTGAATTTTGCACGACCCAAGTGCCGCGCCAACTGCAGCCCGATTGGGCGCCTCTGAAAACGAACCCGCAGCAGTGTATCGTCGGCACAGAGACTCGCTCTCGCGCGTTCCGAACATCAAGAGGCCGCCCGATGCGCCAAATCCCTCTGCCAGCGAGGCTGCTATGATCGTTCGCTCGCCGAGCACTTGCGGAAACTGAGACCGGGCAAACCCTTCGCCTTGGCGCCCAAAAATCGATATACCATGAGCATCGTGGATATGGAGAAACAGGCCGTAACGTTCCTGGAGCCGACGCAGTTCAGTCAGCCGCGAATAGGCTCCTATGGAGTAAATATCACCACCTACATAGACGACCGCGGGATTGTCGCGGCACAATCGTTCGAGATCGTCGATATCATTATGTACGAGCGTTTCTACGTGGGCTTCATTAGCTACAGCCGGCTTCGGACAGGCCAGCGAGTCGTGCAGAGTTCGGTCGAACACGACAATCGGCTTCCTTCCGCTCGTCAGTTGGCCGGAACCAAGAAAGCGCGTTCCCTCCAAACTGGCGAGCAGGAGACTGGAGAAACATATCACGCGCGCGCGGAACATCCCCGACAGCTCTTCTTCCAGCTCTCCCAGAAGATCGACTTCAAAATGCGTTCGGGCGCCGGACGAACACAATGACCGTTCCGCCTGGATCGCCTCGATTGCCCCAGCGACGATCAGCGGATGATTGTCGAGACCCAGGTAAGAGCATCGCGTGAAATCAATTACCTGCCGACGACCGTACGAACCATTCTCTAGAGAAATGGTGCGCCCGGTTGTAGAAAGTCCATCGACGGTCTTGAGGTTTCCCGTGGAGGCTGCATCGAAGCACTGTCCGCTGTCTCCGAGAATGTAGGCGGTGTTCTGAAGGACTTGCGTCGGGCGGCCACGTTCCAAGCCGAAGAGTCGATGTTGTGATTCATCGTCCATTTTGATCGTCCTAATACAGCCGCTGAGCTGTGCCTGTGTGAGACCTTCGATATCCGGCGGCAGAACTTCTGCACGGACATAGGGGGTGTCCGACCCGCCCACCTAGCCCAAACCAACTAGACCATTGCTACTTCCCTGGACAGCTACCCGATCAGATAGAGCTTGCGCACACAAGGGCCTGGCAGCAGGGCCGCCCAGGCGCGGCAAAGCGGCGCGACGAAACAGGTGCTGCGCAGGCGATTTGTGCCGATCCAAACCCCCGCCAGCCGGCCGCAAGCGGGGACGGGGTCCGCGCAGGTTCTGTTCCTAGTGCGTGAGCATCTCACCCGCAGCTAAAATCGTCCATGTTGCCCCTCGGCGGCATGAGCACCGCAAGAAGGACCCTCCGATGGACTACGAGTTTTGGTAGCTTCGTTGCTCTGGGCTTTTGAATATGTAAGTGCAACCATACTGAGAGACAAGAATGTTACGACGTAAATCGCCGAGCGCGTCTGTTGGTCATATGTCCACAGCCGCTCAGTCTGGACAAAGCTTGCTTGCTCATTGGCCACTGTCTAGGAGACTGTCATGGGTGAAGTGATCGGCAAAGAGGCATGTAAGTTGCGCGCTGTTGAAGGCCTTGAATCAAAGGTCCGCTCGTACTCACGTTCGTTTCCTGCCGTTTTCAGTCGAGCTCGCGGTTCCATCATATTGACGGAGAATGGCCGGCAGATGATAGACTTCTTTTCCGGTGCTGGGGCGCTCAATTATGGCCATAACAATCACCGGATCAAAGCTGCTATTACCGAGTATCTGGCGTCAGATGCCATGATCCATGGGCTTGATATGGCAACTCCTGCTAGGATCGAATTTTTGGAGACTTTCAATTCTGTCATTCTCGAAGGCCGGGGGCTGCAGTACCGTTACCAATTCACCGGGCCAACTGGGGCTAACGCTATTGAGGCAGCTTTAAAGCTCGCACGTAAAGTCACAGGCCGTCAAAATATCATTTCGTTCACTCAAGGGTACCATGGTTTGAGTTTGGGAGCGATTGCCGCGACAGGCAACCGCTTTTATCGAAAAGTCAGCGGCGTTTCCTTGCCAGGCGCAACTTTCATGCCTTACGACGGCTATTTGGGGCCAGGTGTCGATACGGCTGACTACGTAAGGAAATTGTTGATGGATGACGGCAGTGGAGTCGATTCTCCAGCTGCTATTTTGGTCGAAACAGTGCAGGGAGAAGGTGGAATAAATGTCGCCAGCAAGCAATGGCTGCAGTCGATTCAAGCGATAGCAAAGGAGTTCGGCGCCGTTTTCATAGTTGACGATATCCAAATGGGTTGTGGACGCACTAGCGAATTCTTCAGCTTCGAGTTTGCGGCGTTGTCGCCTGATGTCGTTGTGTTGTCGAAGTCGCTGAGTGGGTACGGTCTACCGTTATCAATGTTGTTGATTAAAGAGGAGCTCGACGCATGGGAGCCCGGAGAACACACCGGCACGTTTCGAGGGAATAACCTCGCATTGGTGTCTGCAACAGCAGCCATAAACATGTACTGGCGCTGCACGAGGTTCTCGGAGGAGATTCGGCGTATGGGAGAGCTATTGCTACGTCGACTTGAGGCCATTGCATCCGAGCATGGAAACGATTTTGCTGTTCGAGGCCGTGGCATGGCATTGGGTTTCGATTGCCAAATGACCGAAGTCGCAGAAGCAACGACAAGAAGGGCGTTTGAGAAGGGATTGATTGTCGAAAGATGCGGACCTGACGATCAGGTTGTGAAGTTCCTCCCTGCGCTCACGATCGATTTCGAGACGCTAAATCGGGGCCTGGAGATATTCGAGGAATCGTTGATCGAAGCGGTGACTGAAGTACGAGGTAAAGGCTGTTGAGTCGCCCGTGAAGAACCGGTGCGGCGCCCGGCTCAAGTGATGTTTTGAGCCGGAGCGGTTTCGACGGACGTGCGGATGGCGCGCAAAAGCTCTGCCAGCCATCGGAGGCCGAAGTTGTAGCCGGCCGCGGCAAGGACGCCGTTGATGCGGTCGCCGAGGCGTCCCTTGAGATGTTTGCGGTCCATGCGGTGTTCCGCCTTGGCGCGGCCGACGACGGCCTCGACAGCCGCACGATGCTTCATCTCGCGACGGATGGAAGCCGTGACGCGGCGGACCTGACCCGAGATCCAGACCCTAAACCGATGCGGGTGGTAGTGGCCGCGATACCCTTTGTCGACGTGGATACGGCGAGCCTCCATGCCGGTGAGCTTCTCCAGTCGGCAATTACAGGGCCGAGTGTGCTCGTCGAAGGGATTGCCATGCAGTGCTTTGGCATGG
Source organism: Bradyrhizobium australiense (assembly GCF_013114825.1). GTDB lineage: Bacteria > Pseudomonadota > Alphaproteobacteria > Rhizobiales > Xanthobacteraceae > Bradyrhizobium > Bradyrhizobium australiense. The sequence continues at coordinate 12,370 of NZ_JAAVLX010000020.1, forward strand.
AGCAGGAGCTGTCCGCCCTGCGGAGACGTCACGGGGGTGGCGATACTGACCTTGCAGCTGAACTCGTAAGCGCGCGGGCTTTGCCCTTGTCCCAGGCAGCCCGCGTGCGAATGACGGCGGCGAGCAGACGTGATCCTCTGACGATCATCGCCTTGTGCGCTGCCTCGAGGGGAGGCCCGGTGCGGTATGCACTCATGGTCTAGCAAGAAACATTTCTGGGAAGCATGTAGTGTCCTTTCCCACGGACTCACGACTTGTCAGTGCACATCTCATTAAGACGAATTCCTTTCGAAATGAGCAATGATTAGCTCGGCAACTTTGTCCGAGCGGTCAACGCCAGAAGCCAACTGCAAGTCGTACAGCCCACCCGGATTTACAAGATTTATTTCAATTATGTAAGGATAAGCCATGTCTATCCCTGCGAAGTTGATCCCATGTGCCATCAGATTTCGACCGATCGACTCGGCTAGCTCAATTTCATCCTGATGCAGATCCGCCGGGATAGGCTTTCCTCCTAGCACTATGTTCGACCTGTGATCGTCTGGATGCCCGAGCCGACCGTGCCAAGCAACCGCCTCTCCGCAAGCAACGATGATGCGCTTTTCGCCGTGGACTACTTCAGGAATATACTGCTGAAGAACAGTATACTCAGCTTTGAACCCGCCTAGCTCGCCGTAACTATCTTTGTAGGCTGCAGCATTTCCAGTAAGGCATTGTAGGATTGCTCGGACATTTGGTCCCTTTGGGGTGAGTAGAAACACGTTTTGTCCGCAAGTGGAATTTGGCGGCTTGGCCACCCACCACTGATCTGAACATTCTTGGTAGCGATCCCATAGCAGGGAAAAGTCGTTCGATATATACGATAGAGCTCTGTTCGCCTTAGGCACGAGGTAGCCCAATGCATGTTTTGGAGTAAGAAACATCAGGCCTTCGACGCTGTTAACAAAGGAGGTGTTCTGAGAAGCCAGCCAAAGCATTTGCCAAATGTCAAGGGATACAACATCCTGTGGATGGTTCATGACCCAGACCAGTTGGCATTCGTCGAGAAAATAATTATTTCGATTTCCTCCTGCCGCGGAGCCGGGATGATACGGCTTGGCGTTTTGAGGCACTAAGATTCCTCTTGTGGAAAAGCGATAATCGTCTGCCGAAATAGAGTTCAATTCGCCAAAAATTACTTCGCAACCCAACCGGCGAAACGCGTTACTGATCGGCGCGTCGTTCTCGCCTAAACAGTCAAGTGTGTTGGTGAGTATCAGCAATCTCATCATATTCTCCTGGAGGTCAATTCCGAGCTGAAGTATCGAGAAGCCTTATCTGTGTTCCACACCGCGCAGGTTGCTCCACTATCGAAATCACCAAGCTGGAATCACGGGGCCATTTGCAACCATCTAGTCTGGCCCGAGCTATCGGCCCAGTGCTGCACAACGCAAATAGCAACCCGCGTGCCAAGGTTCTCTAGGCTCCGTAGGTTACTGAATTCGTTCCAAAAGGCCGCTGTCCGTTGAAGACCGCGAGAAGGCTTAAATCGGACAAGACTCGTGCCGCTGTTCGAAGCGGGACAAGGATTATAGACTTGAGCGGACAAAAAGGACCGCTTCTCGCGGCTTGGCGAATCGACCCGATAGGGGAGTCTGATCTCCCCCCGAAAAAGTGGACAGGTTTAAGCGGTTTTTAGCTCCATCTCGATCGGGGCGATATATCCGATGGCGGAATGGAGCCTTGTTCGGTTGTAGAAGCCCTCGATGAAGGCGAAGATATCGCGCTGGGCCTCGGCGCGATTCTTGTAGTTGCGATGAACCAGCTCGGTCTTCAGGGTATGGAAGAAGCTCTCCATCGGGGCATTGTCGTAGTAATCGGCCTTGCGGCTCATCGATACGACGATAGCGGCGCTCGAGAGAGCGTCACGATAGGCGCGTGAGGCATACTGCACGCCGCGATCGGAGTGGTGGACCAGTCCGGCCGGCGGCCGTTGCTGTTGGATGGCCATCGCCAGCACCGCGGATGCGAGTTCGACCTGCATATGATCCCGCATGGCCCAGCCGACGATCTTTCGGCTGAAGAGGTCCATGACGGCGGCCAGATACAGCCAACCCTCCGCGGTCGGGATGTAGGTGGCGAGCCAGACCCGGTTCGGGGCTTTAGCCGTGAAGTCGGGTGCGATCAGGTTCGGTGCGGTCGCCAAGTCGTGGCGGCTGTCGGTGGTGCGCACACGGCGCGGCGGTGCCAAGATGGCGCGGATGCCGTGCCGGCGCATCATCCGCTCGATCCGGCCGCGGCTGGCCCCACGGCCCTGCGTCCGCAGGACGGCATGGACGCGGGGGCTGCCGTAGCGTCCGCTGCTGTCTCGATAGGCCTGCCGGATCGCGGGCAGCAGCGTGGCATTGGATTTTATCCGCTCGCTCGCCGGGCGCTCGCGCCAGGCATAGTAGCCGGCCGGTGAGACCTCGAGCACGGCACACATCAATCGTACCGGATAGGCGTCGCGGTGGTCCTCGATGAAGCGGAAGCTCATGTCCGGGTTCCGGCGAAGATCGCGATCGACTTTTTTAAAATGTCGCGCTCCATGCGCAGCCGTTCGTTCTCCTGGCGCAGCCGGACGATCTCCGAAGCCTGGTCCGCCGACATGTGCGCCGCCTGCGTGGTGGGGCGCCACGCCGCCGATGCCGGCTCCTGCCGGAACTTGTCCACCCAGCGCCGCAGCACCGAGTCGCGCAGACCGAGCTCCTTGGCGACCGACGTCACCGAACGGCGGCTCGACACCACCAGCTCAACAGCCTGGCGCTTGTACTCTTCGGTAAATGACCGAGGTTGACGTTCCATTCGACACCTCCGAGCTCAATGAGCCTACTACAGGTGTCCACTCATTCGGAGGAGGTTCAAGTCCGCGAGCGCAAGAGCTTTTTCGGTCGAATCATAACCTGGAACGATTCTCTCTAGTGTTAGGCACGCTCGATGTGATAAATGAGAACCACTAAATGAGAACCACTAAATGAGAAGTTGGTAACCTTATCTTGACCACATTAGCTACAGGAAGCGCTTTCGGTGCCGCTTCATATCTCGCGCCGGCAGTGCTCTCCGGTATCCGTGCCGCGGAATTGGCGTCTATTTGTCCAAGGCGCAGAGCGCTGCTTCGTTAGAGCTTTGAACACAAGGAGCCCCGGCGTTCGCGCGGTGCACCTGGAAACCTGAGGGCCGGTCAGCCGAACGGTGTTAACCTATGTCGTCGAGCTGGTTCCCGCTGTGGGTTTCGGACGCCGAGCGAGGAGCTGACGAAATACAGAGTCGACGACTTGACGCTTCCCGCTTCAATGCTGTCTGCTGCGCCGTCGCACCAATCAAAGTTTATCCGGTGCTTAGTCAGCCCTTGGCGTTTAGATCTGATCCATCTAGTAAAGGTGGCGACGCGAGTTGTCTTGCAAACAAGGAATGACTCAGCATCGGGCGGCCGCGTGGATGGCAACTGGGGGGCTCAGAGAACGGCGTCGCTCAACAGAGCTAAACATTCGCGAGTACCGTCTGCCGAAACTCAAGATGCTTGAGCCGCGGTGATCGGTGGGCTGACCCGAGAGGAGGTTGAGCGACCAGCGGCCTTCGGCTTTTCTCTAACGATCTATCAGGGTGGGATTGTGCCTAGCATGGCGCCGGCGAGCATTCGTGCTCGCATATTCAGCATTCTCGGCCCGAGGTATGATCGTCGTGTCCAAGTGGCGTCAGAAATCTTTCTCGCGCCAAACTTCGGTCTCTGCTGAGTGGCGTCGTTGATGATGCCCCCATATGTGGAACGGCCCGCGTGGCAAGAGCTTTTTCAGTCGATTTCACACATTGGAACGGTGCGGTCATATGTCCGGCCTTTTGCGCGCGGCGCATGACGGCTGGCCTCGATGAGATCCGCAAAACGAGGAGCTAAATCAAGTTTACGCGCTTGAGCGCATTGAGGCAGTAGCTTCACTCGTTTCGGGATTTCGTCCTTTCGTCCCATGGGTTCATCGTCTGTTGTTGCACCTTGCCCTCTGCCGGCCTGCGCCGGTCAGATCGTTTTGGCGGTCACTGCGTCCATCAGATGGCGACCGCAGTAATCGCCAGGGGGTTGGGACGCCGATAAGTTTCGCCCTTGTGCAGAAGCGCCCAGATGATCCGCGCCGTCTTATTGGCTTGCGCGACCGCTGCAACCTTGAAGGCCCGTCTGGCGAGGAGCGCCTTCAGCCACGGCCGCGCCCGAGCGTCGTTTCGGGCGACCCGCAAGACGGCTGTTGCCCCGACGACGAGGAGCGCGGAGTTCCGGATTTCCTATCTTCGATATTCGTCCTAGCCGCTCTTTGCCTCCGTTTGAATGAGACCGCGGCGTCAATCCCAGCCAGGCGGCAAAGTGGCGAGCCGACTTGAACCCGCCAGGATCCGGCACGAGCGCCTTGATGGTCGCCGCCGTAATGGCACCTACGCCAGGGATCGTGGTCAACCGACGCATGTCCTCGTCGCGCTTGGCCTCCAAGACGATTGCACGCTCGAGCCTGTCGATCTGGTCGGCTGAAGCTTCGATCTCATCGGCAATAGCCCTCAGAGCGAAGCGTGCTGCTGCGGGCAGGCGAGCATCTGTTTCGTCCCGCACGATCGCGACCAGCGCCTCAATCTTTGCAGGCCGGCGGTGGTGATGATGCCCAATTCGGCCAGATGCGCGCGCAAGGCGTTGACTGCCTGCGTTCGCTGCCGCACCAGTAGGGCGCGGGTCTTCAGCACCATCGCGGCAGCCTGCTGCTCGGCCGTCTTGGTCGGGACGAAGCGCATGGTCTTTCGGGTCACCGCTTCGCTTATGGCCTCTGCGTCCGCCGCATCCGTTTTACCTCGCTTGACGAACGGTTTGACATAAGCGGGCGGAATGAGCCGCACCTCATGACCGAGAGCTGCGATCTCGCGCGCCCAATAGTGGGCGCTACCGCAGGCTTCCATGCCCACCAGGCATGGCGGCAGTTTCACGAAGAAACGCAAAACTTCGCTGCGTCGTAGCTTTCGGTTGAACACAGGCGAGCCCTCGGCATCCGCGCCGTGAACTTGGAAAACGTGCTTGGCCAAATCCAACCCGACGGTGCTAACCTGCTTCATGGAACGGTCCCTCCTTTGTGGCGTTCGAACAACGACCACGTTCTAGCACTTTGATGCTGTTGGAGCGGGCCGTTCCACCACATCAAGTTTTGTCCAGACCTGAGTTCGCCCCGGCTGTTGGATTTGCCCGGTTGGGCAGTGGTAGCGACGGGAGCTGGCGCGGAGCCCTCGGCATAGCGCAGCGCCAGATCCCGGCGCGCATGGCAAGTGAAGGCGAACTCGGATGGCGTCTTCCATCCGAGCCGCGAGTGTGGGCGTGCATCGTTGTAATCGGCCCGCCAGCATCCGAGCGCGACGCGAGCCTGGGCCAGCGACGTGAATAGCGTCTCGTTCAGCAATTCATCCCGCAGCCGGCCGTTGAAGCTCTCGATGAAGGCATTCTGCATGGGCTTGCCTGGCGCGATGTAGTGCCAGGCAACGCGGCTCTAGTCGGCCCATGTCAGGATGGTGTTGCTGGTGAACTCGCTGCCGTTGTCGCTGACCACCGTCTTCGGCTTGCCGCGCTCCATCACCAGCCGGTCCAGCTCCCGCGCCACCCGGGCGCCGGAGAGCGAGGTGTCGGCTACCAGCGCCAGACACTCGCGGGTGCAGTCATCGACGACGGTAAGGATACGGAAGCGGCGGCCATCGGCGAGCTGATCCGACACGAAGTCGAGCGACCAGCGGTCGTTCGGCGCCATCGCCACCATCATCGGCGCCCGGGTCCCGATCGCCCGTTTGCGGCCGCCACGGCGGGCGCACCGCGAGCCTCTCTTCCCGGTACGGACGGAAGAGCTTCTTGTCGTTGACCAGATAGCCCTCCCGCTTGAGTAGCACATGCAGGCGTCGATAGCCGAAACGACGACGTTCCTCGGCGATTGCCCGCATGCGCTGGCGAAGGCCGGTTTCGTCCGCCCGGATCGTTTGGTATCTCATGGTCATGCGGCAGCAGCCGATGGCTTTACACGCCCGCCGTTCACTCATCCCGAAGGCGCCTTGGAGATGGGCGACAGCTTTCCGCTTGGCCGCGGGCGTCACCATTTCTTTCCCACCAGGTCCTTCAAGGCCGCATTGTCCAGCATGGCGTCGGCCAAGAGCCGCTTCAGCTGTGTTCTCATCTTCCAGCGTCTTTAGCCGTTTGGCCTCCGACACCTCCATCCTACCGAGCTTGGCCTTCCATTTGTAGATGCTGGCGTCGCTGACGCCATGCTTTCGGCACAGATCGGCAACCGAAACCCCGGCCTCATGCTCCTTCAAAATCCCGATGATCTGCTCTTCCGAAAAGCGGCTGCGCTTCATGCTCTGGTCCTTGTTGTGGGCCAGAACGAACTTCAAACTGGATTAAGCCCGTGGGGCAAGGTCATTGATGCTGTGTTTGCGGCACAGATCGACGATTAGAACCAAGCCTCGCGCTGCTGCTGATCTGCTGTTCCGAAAGGCGGCGAGGTTCGCGGGGGCTGGCCCTAGCGTGCGTAAGACGAACTGGATTGAGCCCTAGGGGTAGGTGATAGACGATGCCATCGATCCGAGACGATACGCACTGAATCTCAACGCGCTATGCCTTTTTGGGCCTCTTCGCAAGGAGAGAGGATCTTGATCAGCTCATGCGATAAGCGGCCGCTTCCATCGCCCACATGCCCGAAGATTTAACTCGACGGCTGCGAGGAAGTAGTACTTCGTCTTGCGAAAAGGAGTTGGGCGACGTCGGTAGCTTGACGAACATCGAGGAGTTTAGCTTTGAGAGTAGTCATGTGCCGATCGCCAGCGGTGGAGGTTGCGGCGGCGGAACTGCATTGCCGGGCGCAACTCCTCAATGTTCGTCCAGTCTGCGGCATCAGTCAAGGAATGGCTCGGTTGGATGAGCTAGATAGAGTTTAACTTACATTTTTTCATGGGCTGACGTGAGGCGGGGCTCATGGACAGCACAAATCTTTCAGGGCGCGGCGCTTCCGGTAGTAATGCGCTTTGCGATTCGTGACCTCGGCATAAGAACACCTCTCATGCCCACCCGAGCGGACCGGACCTACTCAGCAATTCTCGTTCTTATGGACGCGAAAAAACTGTCGGATCGCATGTTCCGGGCGGTGGAGCGAATGGGGAAATCCTTTCGGTTATCGAGGGTGCATGCGTGTCATAGTCGAACAGTCATCGCAACTGTTTCCACAGCCATACGTCATTGTGCCATTCACCTCGAACGAGTGAAAGTTCGCGTAGCATTGCCACACGTCGAAACCCGAACGAATTGAAATTCTTGGTCGCTCCGACATTTCTTTCAAGGGTGCGTCCCAACAGCGCACGTAGTCCAAAAGTGTTGGCCGACTCGATCAAATGGGCAAGCATCAGCCTTCCGATGCCTCTTCTTCGGTGTTGTTCATCAACGTAACACGAGATTTCGGAGAGCTCCATATACTCAGGACGCATCGAAAACGTATTTAGGGAGCACCACGCGATTACTTTCCCGCTGTCATGCTCATAAACGAAGGCGGCGTAGGGGTCTTTATGCTCGCTAAGCCAAGCCAACCGTTCGGTGCGAGTATCGGGCGACACTCGACTTATGGCAAAGACGCCGGGTGCCATGGCTTGATTGTATATTTTTGCGATGTCTTCAACATCTGAAAATTTCGCGCGTCGAATCACTATCAGGTCCGATTTGTTTGATAGTCCTTGCAATCGTGGAGCGCGCCACGCAGCTACGAGCGTCTGTCCAAACACTTCCGATCATATTTGGGCAGCTAGACGTCTGCTTCCGCCTGTGGAAAGAGCGAGCGGGATCGGCTTACGTGTGCTCAACAATGCGAGTATTTGAACTGTCTACACAAGCTATAAGCTCTGGTAGTTTTCGGAAGGCCCCTTGTGCGTTAGCGTTCGGTATCTAATCCTGAGAAACTGGGGCCGTTTCTGCATTGCCCTCGCGTTCTGAACATTTGCTGCAGCACGTTGCCTTAGTTCACCGGACAGGAGACTTGCCACCAACGTTCGCAAATCGCCACAATCCGGAGGGATCGCAGATCAACGACCTGTGGGCGAAACGGCGATAGCGACTCCAAGAGAACCCGGATAGCGTCGCTCGGGTCACCTAACGGCGTGAAAAAGAATGTTATTGATCAGTAACTCGTCGGTCAAAGAGGATGCGGTAGTTATTGTGCAGATCGTGTCATCTTTAGATGGTGCATCAGGTGTATCGCCGCATCATGCCGGATCGGATGCCACACGAGATTGGAGGGCTTCAAATGCGGTACGAAGTGCGCCGGCTGCAAACAGGTGATCTACCCGAAGTAACAGACATCTATAACGCCGCATGCCGGGATAGGGAATCAACGCAAGGAACACGCCCTTGGAGCGTCACAGAAATGAATGAATTTCTATTCGCGCTTCGTCCCTCATTTGTGTCCTACGCCTGTATCAGCAACGGTAGCGTGATCGGATGGACAGCACTTACTCGGCACCATGTCAATGAAGGGTTGAGGCAGACAGCGGAGATGTCGCTCTATGTTCAAGGGCCGTTTCGTCGTAAGGGAGTCGGATCCGCTCTTGCGCACGCTGTTCTAAGTCGAGCAAGTACGGCCAATCTACGTTGCATCTTAGCAATGATATTTGCTGATATCCCGAACGTTATTTCTTTCGCGGAACGGAAATGTGGATTTTCGGTCGCCGGATGCCTCCCCGGTGCGTTTCGCGATAGCGAGACAAACTACGACGTTCTGGTTCTCCAAAGACTTATAGTGCCGTGAACTCAACTGCGTACGAGGTTGTGGGACAACCACTATTCGAGCAAAGTTGCGGCGACATAGCTATCTGAAAATCGACTTGGCGAGATTCGGGCCATGCCCCGTTGTACTTGAATTGGCTGATCTTGCCCGCAGAATTTATCCAGTCTTGAGTTCGCCCGGAAAAATTTGAGGGATAGCGTAGCGACTTGGCTGGGAACAATCGGCATAGCGCAATGCCAGGTCGCGGCGGGCGGTGAAGACGACCTCACCATCTTTTATCCGAGCTGAGGTTGAGGTCGCCCGTCGTTGTAATCGGCGCGCCAGCATCCGAGCGCGACGCTGGCCTGAGCCAGAGACGTGAACCTTGTCTCGTCCAACAGTTCATCCCGCGGCCGGCCGTTGATGGGGAAGACGACCCCGCTCCCTCGGAGCCGGCGATATATACTGGCGATGTAAGAACCGCTAACAGGAGCAATGCACCAATGGAAGTCGCGACAATTGGGTTGGACATTTCGAAGCACGTATTTCACATCCATGCAGTTGATAGCGAGGGCCAAGTGACCAATTGCCAGCGCCTGCGGCGAGGCGAGATCACGTCGTTCTTCTCCTCGCTCGCACCTTGCTTGGTCGGCATTGAGGCCTGCGCCACCGCTCACCACTGGTGCACGCGAGATTCGGCGGTTTGGACACGATGTGAGATTGGTTCCGCCGGCCTAGCCTTATGTGCGACGAGGAGCCAAGAACGACGCCGCTGACGCGGCGGCGATTTGCGAAGCGGTCACCCGCCGCCATATGCGGTTCGTTCCAATCAAGAGCGTCGAGAGCCAAGGCTTCTTGACACTTCATCGCGCAAGAGGCCTGCTGGTCCGCCAGAGAACCATGACGGCTTGCGCTATTCGAGCTCACTTTGCTGAGTTCGGAATCATTGTTGGGCGGGATCGGCAAAGGGTGGATGGTCTGGTGGACTTGCTGGATGACGAGGGACTGACGCTACCGGCCAATGCCCGTATGGCACTGGCTGTTCTTGTGCACCAGCTGAAGGAATTAGACCAGCAGGTCGATGCCATCGAGCGTGAGCTGGCTCACATCCAGAGAGTAAATCCGATGGCGAAGTTGCTTTCCTCGATTCCCGGCATCGGTCCCATAACGGCCACGGCTCTCGCCGCGACCATACCGGACGCAACCATATTCCGCTCCGGGCGAGAGTTCGCGGCCTGGCTTGGCCTGACACCTAAGCAGAATTCCACCGGCGGGAAGGATCGGCTCGGCCGAATAACGAAACAGGGCGATTCCTATCTCCGGCATTTGCTTGTAATCGGGGCACGCAACGTCGTTCGGTACCCCGAGGCACGCTCCCGGTTCGGAGGCGGCTGGATCAAAGCTCTGCTTGAACGGCGTCGACCCATGGTCGTCGCTATCGCCGTGGCCAACAAGTTGGCTCGGATCATCTGGGCTATGATGACGACCGGAGAATCCTGAGCTCGCGACCTAAGCTGCCGCCTCCTGGCCACCTTATGGTGTGAGGGCAAATGACAGCATGATGGAAACCGGCGGAGTTGGGCGATCAAGCAAGCCCGAAGAGCTTTAAGCGCAACAAGCGCCACACGTTGATGAGGCCTCGATCCGCGATCTCCATCAGGGCCAGCGGCCATGGCATCGGTCGCACTAACAGGCCATACATGAACGTACCCGACCGTTATCCAAAGTGCTGCTAAAATCCCTTGCACCCGCGGGGCCGTCTATCCATGAAGCTCTGGACCCGGCTGTGATCTGGTCATCCAGGATGGCGTTGCTGGTCAGCTCGCTGCCGCTGTCGCTGACCACGTTCTTCAACTTGCCGCGGTCGATCACACGATCAAAGCATTCTGCATGGGCTTGCCCGGCGCCATGTAGTGGGTTGCCAAGACGGTCGAATTCCCGCGCCACCCGGCTGCCCGAGAGTGATGTCGTACCAGCCCAGGCACTCATGGGGATGGAAATCGACCAGGGTCAGGAAGCGGCGGCCGTCGGTGAGCTGATCCGATACCAGTGGAGCAATCAGCGGTCGTTCGGCGCGATCAGTAAGTCATTGGGTCGAATACAAATTTCCCGGTTACGCCCACCGGGGCGGCGGACTGCAAGCTTCTCTTCCCGGTAGGAGCCGGAACAGCTTCTTTTGGTTCAGCAGATAGCCCTCCCGCTTGAGAGGACGTGCAAGCGGCGATAGCCGAAGAGCCGGGCACCTCGGCGATCGGCCTCGTGCGCAAGAAGGCCGAGTTCGTCCGGCCGGGGCAGTCATGCCGCAGCAGCTGATCGCTTTACACGCGCGCCGTTCGCTCATCCCGTGGGAACCCACCAGCTGCGCGACACATTTCCGTTTGGATGCGGGCGTCACCACTCGTTTCGCAGCACGTCCTTCAAAGTCGTATTGTCAAGCACTGCGTCAGTCAAAATCCCTTCAGCCAGGTGTTCTCATCTTCCATCATCTTCAGCCGCTGGGCCTCCGAGATGTCCATCCCGCCGAGTGCGGCCTTTTGTGGAGGCTGACGTCACTCACACTGGGCTTCCGGCATAGATCGGCAACTGAAACGCCGGCCTTGAGCTCTTTCGAAACCCCGATAGCAGCTGCTCTTTCGTAAAGCGACTGCGTTTCATGCTCTGGTTCTCCTCATCGGCCAGAGCGAGCTCAACTGGATTAAGCCCGTGGGGCAATGTCACCGTTTTTCTTATCATCTGTTCGTTCCTCGTCGGGCCGAACCCAACTTTTTCTCGGAAAAGCGCACTGAAAGGTCAGAAAACATCGAGTTCGATCTCTTGCGCTAGCTCGACAATGCTTTCTGAATGATGGCCAATTCTGAGAGCGTATTTCAAAGCTTGGGCGCGGCTCAAGAATAGGCCGCCAAAAAGGCCATTCTGTTCGCGAGCAACCCAGTTGCCCGCTCGATTCCTGCCAACAAGGACCGTGGACGCCGCGGGGATGCGCGAAGGAGGTTCGCCCAACTTCATTTTTCTTATCCGTCAATGTGGAAGTGTATGTTCTGCTCTACACCTGACTGCAAATCTATGCTCCTGTTGTTCAACGACCAATTTCACGGCAGTCGGTTGATGTCGTCGCGTCCGCGCCGGTAACCACAAGAGGGCCTCCTTGTAAGTTGACCTGCCAACCGTTAGTCACAACCAGCGCATGGCATATTTCTGTCTCTTGCATCAACTCCTACGGTCGGTAGTTGACTAGCCAGCGGCCGGCCAAGGCCTTGGCGAAGCCGGGCACCTTGGCCATCGGCCGGCGTCCGCGATCAGCACCAGATTGTAGGCGGCGGCAGCGAAGGGTAAAGGCCCATCCGACGCGATCACGGCCACGGAAGTTCGTCTTCTCTTGCCCGGCGACCGTCTTGATCCAACCGAATGCCTCCTCGATGCGCTTGCGGATGCGCTGGCTGACGGCATAGCCGCCGTGCCGGGTCGTTCTCCCGTCAGCCGCAGAGCTGCGGCTGCTGGTGTTCTGTGCAACATGCGGCGTCACGTTCATCGAGCGCAGCTCGTTGACGAAGTCTTTTGCATCGTAGGCTTTGTCGGCGCCAAGCGTCGCCGCCGGCTGGTCGGCATGAGGCTCGATCATGTGCAGCGCGGGCACCTGTTCGACATGCCCGTCCGACCTGCGTCAGGCAGGCCGACCAGCAGGCCGTGTCGGTTCTCCATCAGTTCATGCCGATGAAGCACAGCTTCGTCTCCTTGCCTTTACCCTTGCGGTAGGGCGTGGCATCGCGATCGGTGGTCGAACCATGGGTGTCTTTAGAGCGTTTCCTGCCATGGAAGTCCGGTTCGGCATTGCGCCCGCCGCCTTGCTCTGGCGGCTCGCCCGAGCCGTCCTTGGGCTTGACGCTCTTCATCGAGGCCCAGGCCTCGATTAGCGTACCAAACGACCGAGAAGTGATCGCTCGACAGGAGCTTCTTCACCTTGGGGCTGCGCCAGCACCGCCGCCAGGAACTTGGCCGCGATGTCGCCTTCCAGCAGCCGGTCGCGGTTCTTCGAGAACACCGAATGGTCCCAGGCTGCGTCGTCGACGCCGATTCCGACGAACCAGCGGAACAGCATGTCGTAGTCCAGCCGCTCCATCAGAAGTCGCTCCGAGAGGATCGAATAGAGCGCCCGCAACAGCATCGCCTGCAGCAGCTTCTCCGGCGGGATCGACGGCCGCCCAATCGGCGAGTAGAGCGCGGCAAACTCGCTCTCCACCGCCGACAGCGCCTGTTCACCATCGTCCGGATCGCGCGCAGCCGATGATCACGCCGTACCCGCGCCTCCAGGTCAACGTAGCTGAACAGCTCGCCCGTTCGATTGTCACCGCCGCGCACCATCTCCTAATCTCATCGGAGCCAATGAATCACGGTCGGTGACCGGCGGCGAGCTCCTTTTTCAACAGCCTGCTAGTCTTACTGAGTCAGAGTGTCGCGGTCTTTGTCGACAGGAATCATATATTTGAGAAGACTCACTTTTCAGCATGGGGAGGCTGAGATGGGTCTCACAAAATCGGGAGACGTAGCGTCGCGCTTTTCGGCATATATTGAGGGTCTTGCAAGCGTGATCGGACATGCGGGACGGGCCAAACCGCTTCGCGATTACTACACTGGGCTGATGATGCCGTGCGATCGCAAGAGTGTCGAGCCGATGGCGGCGATGACGGCTCCTGAGCGGACAGCAGCGCAGCATCAGGCGTTGTTGCGTTTTGTCGGTCAAGGCGACTGGCGGATCAGCAAGTGTTGGCCAAGATCCATGAGTTAGTGCTGCCGGGCATCGAACGCCACGGAGAGATCGAAGCTTGGATCATCGATGATACGGGCTTTCCTAAGATGGGGCGGCATTCGGTCGGGGTTGCGCGGCAATATTGCGGTCAGTTGGGCAAGCAAGACAATTGTCAGGTTGCCGTGACGCTTTCGCTTGTGAACTATCATGCGAGCTTGCCGGTGGCCTACCGGCTCTATCTACCAAGGGAGTGGGTGACGGATCGTGCACGCCGGCACAAAGCTGGAGTCCCCAAGGAAATCACCTTCAAGACCAAGCCGGCGATTGCACTTGATCATTTGCGTTAGGCCTGTGCGGTGGGCTTGCCGCGCGGCGTGGTACTGATGGACGCCGGCTATGGCACCGACACCGCTCTGCGTGGGAGTATTACCGAACTGGGCCTGAGCTATGTGGCCGGCATCTTGCCACAAACCTCAGTATGGGCACTCGGAACTGGACCGCATCCGCCGAAGAAGTGGTCGGGGAACGGACGACCTCCAAAACTGCTACGGCGTGATAGCAAACATCGACCGATTTCGGCCAAGAAGCTTGCGATCGGTCTGCCAGCGCATGCTTGGCACAAGATCACGTGGCGTGAGGGTACGGCAGAACGGTTGTCTTCGCGTTTTGCCCGTGTGCGCGCCCGCCCGGCACACCGAGATTACTGGCTTGCCGAAAGCCGGCCGGAGGAATGGCTGTTGATCGAGTGGCCAGAGGGCGAGGAAGCTCCGACTAAATTTTGGTTTTCAACGCTTCCGGCGAACGTTGGATTCCGTCAGCTGGTCGATATCGCCAAGCTGCGCTGGCGCATTGAGCGCGACTACCACGACCTCAAACAGGAGGTCAGCCTTGGCCACTTCGAGGGACGAAGCTGGCGTGGCTTCCACCATCATGCAACACTGTGCATTGCCGCCTACGGATTTCTGGTCTCCGAGCGAGAGGCGATTCCCCCCTCAGAGACAGCCTCCACCAAGCTATTCACGCAAGCTGCAATTCCCGAAACTTATCGGCCGAGGGGATCCGCCACCGCGGCCTGAACGACACGTTCCAAATTCGATTGCGACCGTTCGGAGAAGACTGAACGCTGCTCTCGTGTCTACACTATCTCGATGCCCTTGTTGCATCAGGGCAATCTCAAGTCAAAGTAGCTATCGAAATTTATGACGCAGTAAGACTAGGCCACATTGAAACTGCCAAGAGACTGTATCTGAACAGCTGATTGAGGCGCCATCCCTTTTCCAGTTCTGTCTCAGCACGGGGTATGGCGCGCCTGGTGTTCCAATCGCTCTCCAGGCGATGCGAGAAATTCTACCTCCGGGAGCCGTCTGGGGTGGATTCGGCTGCGGCCCAGACGAAATGCGAATGGTTGGACAGCTGGTGACAATGGGCGGGCATGTCAGGGTAGGATAAGAGAATAACATCTATCTTCGCCGTGGCGTGCTGGCAACCAACGCCGAACTCGTCGAAAATGCAGTTGGGATCATCGAGCGCATGGGCGCCAGCGTCGCCACACCTGCCGCGGCGCGGGCAATTCTGGGTGTTAAAAAGCCAGGGTAACCGTGGTCAAGGATCCGCCATGGCTTACGACATGCCGGACCCTCGGTCTGGAACGTCAAGGTGAATCGTCGGCATTTTCGCGCACGACCATCACTTGACGCGGCTTGCGGTCTCCGGTTCTGGCTCACGAGCCAGCGAAACCAAAGAAGAAGTGTGGCCAGCAACTGCCCGGCGTGCGCCGGATCTCTATACCCCCCGTCGACACCTCAGGAGCGATGCAAGATCCGGCCCGGATGAAGGACTCGATGGCGGTCGATCGCCACCGATAAGGACGAAGATGGCCGTGCGCCCCGAGCGCGCGAACTATCAGTGAGGGAGGATCTCACCCGGATAATTGTCGATAGGTCCGGAAGCTGGCAGGCGGCTCGGCCGGGTAACTGGCTGGGTCGGAGCCCTGCGACGAAGGCGGCCTTGGGCTGCTGAGCGATCCGATGGGCCGTAACAGAGTGAATCCCGAGCAGGCCTCGAAAGTTCTAATGTGGATGCCGACCCTCCGGTCATTTGGGGAAGGCCGCACGTGTGGGGAAGCAATCGACACGCGCACCCGCGCGATCCGCCGGGGTAGTGGGCACGGCACGTTGGAAGGGTGGTTCGCAGTTACAGGGGGAGACCCGTCGCGGACGAGAGTAGCGGCCTCAGCATCGCATCAGGCGGTGGTCACGGCGGGAGTCGGACGGGGCAATAGGAGCGTTGAGGCCGAGTAATGCCGGCGGAGCAAAGGGCCCCGACTTCTGGTGCGCTTTTGAAGATGGTGAGGTGAAGGTGATTGGTGATGAGCCTGACAACGCCTGATAAGATCCGGAGCCTTCAGAGAAAGATCTACTGCAAAGCGAAGGCGGAACCCACCTTCCGCTTCTATCTGCTCTACGACAAGATCTATCGCGAGGACATCCTAGACCACGCGTATCGGCTCGCGCGCATCAATGCGGGTGCGCCGGCTGTGGATGGGATGACATTTGCTCGCATCGAGGAGCAGGGCCTGGAAGCATGGTTGGCGGGCTTGCGCGCGGAACTGGTCTCGAAGACGTACCGACCTGATCCGGTGCGGCGGGTGATGATCCCCAAAGCGAATGGTGGCGAGCGTCCGCTCGGCATTCCGACCATTCGTGATCGAGTGATTCAGACTGCCGCCAAGATCGTGATCGAGCCGATCTTCGAGGCTGACTTCGAGAACAATGCCTACGGCTACCGGCCCGCTCGCGGGGCGGTGGACACGGTCAAGGAAGTGCACCGGAGCGCTTTCCCGATCTGCGTGTATTGAGCGCCAAGGACCGTGCGTCGCTAGAAGCCCACGTGGCGGATGCGGATGTCATCGTGGGCTCCGGCATCGATTTTCCTGTCCAGATATTGGACAAGGCGCGTCGGCTGCGCTGGTTCCAGTCGACGTCCGCGGGCATTGACGCGATCTTGCCGATCCGCGATCGCGTCGGCGATCTTATCGTTACCAATGCTCGGGGTATCCATGCCGATTCCATTGCGGATTTCGTAATGACGGGAATCGGCGTGATG
Organism: Bradyrhizobium australiense; assembly: GCF_013114825.1. Classification (GTDB taxonomy): domain Bacteria; phylum Pseudomonadota; class Alphaproteobacteria; order Rhizobiales; family Xanthobacteraceae; genus Bradyrhizobium; species Bradyrhizobium australiense. The sequence continues at coordinate 28,987 of NZ_JAAVLX010000020.1, forward strand.
CACTGGGACTTTCCGCGGTTCA
>NZ_JAAVLX010000003.1 GCF_013114825.1 Bradyrhizobium australiense
CTCCGACACCGCCACCTCCGGCGGCGGCACCGGCGCGTCCGACTCCGATACCACCACCTCCAGCGGCGGCGCCTGCGCGCCCAACCCCACCGCCGCCTCCGCCACCGGCGGCAGCTCCCGCTGCGCCGAAGCAGCCGGCGACACCCACGCCGACGCCTCCACCCCCTTCCTCCCAGAAGGGAACGCCGTCTCCCGTGCCGCCGCCCCCGCCGGCCGGCGCAAGGCCTTCGCCGGCGCCGACCGCCACGCCGGCGGCACCGGCTCCAACTACGTCGCCGACGACCGCCCCTCCGCCCGGCGGAAGCACGGCCGCCCCGCCGCGCCCTGGCGCACCGCCCGCAACGCCTCCGGCTGCGGGTGCGCCTACGGCTGCGCCAACCGCGCCGACGGCGCGTCCCGGCACGCCGCCTCCGGGTGCGCCCAGCGGAGCGACGACGACACCCGCGCCGACAACGAGTCCTGCACCCAGTGCCGGAGCCCCCGCCGCGCCGGGCACCACGACCGCTCCCGCAGCACCGACCGCCGTGCCAGGTGCTCCGGCCGCCACGCCGCCGGCCGGCCGGGCCCAGAACGCACCGCCGACCGTTGCGCCGGCCTTCCAGCGTGCACCTCAGGTCACGGCACCATTGCCGGCACCTCCTCCGCCTCAAGAGGGGCTCAGGGTGATCGCCCCGGGCACCCAGGCTACAGGACCGCAGCGCCTCGACGACTTCCGCGGCCAGCGCCGCGAAGTTCAGCAAGGCGGCCGCACGGTCATTACCGAACCCGGCCGGATCATCGTTCGCGATCCCGGCGGACAGGCATATGTCCGTCATAACGAGCTGGAGCGCTTCCGCTATGGCGCACGTGATATCCAGACCCAGACCGTCGGCGGCGAGACCCGCACCGTCGTCATCAGACCCGACGGCACCCAGGTCATCACCGTGATGGGCCGCGACGGCGAGTTGCTGCGCCGGATCCGTCGCGACCAGCGCGGCCGCGAGATTATCATCATCGACAACAGCTACCGCGATCCGCGCGCGGTCGGCGGCTTCTATGTCGCGCTGCCGCCGCCGACGATCCGGATCCCCTACAACCGCTACATCGTCGACGCCGAGGAAGCGGCACCGGAGGTGATCTATGACACCTTGATGGCGCCGCCGGTGGACCGGATCGAACGGCGTTATACGCTGGACGAAATCCGCTACAGCCCGACCGTGCGCCAGCGCATGCCGAGCATCGACGTCAACACCATCAACTTCGAAACCGGATCGTGGGAAATCCCGCCCGATCAGGCGGCGAAGCTGCAGGTGATTGCCGACGGCCTCAACCGGGCGATCCAGCAGAATCCGCGGGCGGTGTTCCTGATCGAGGGTCACACCGACGCGGTCGGGAACGACGTCGACAATCTGTCGCTGTCGGATCGCCGCGCGGAATCCGCGGCCACCTTGCTGACGCAGCAGTTCAACGTGCCGGCGGAAAACCTGACCTCGCAGGGCTACGGCGAGCAGTACCTGAAGGAGCAGACCGACGGGCCGAGCGCGATCAACCGGCGCGTCACCATCCGCAACATCACGCCGCTGCTCAACGGCGGGCAGGCCTCGCTGCCGCCGCCCCCGCCCGGCACCGCGCCGCCGCGCTGAGGCATGCGGTTACAAAATGAAAATGGCCGGGAGCAATCCCGGCTATTTTTATTCGTCATTGCGAGATTCGTAGACCCGTAGCCGGATGGAGCGAAGCGCAATCCGGGGCAGATCGATCCGCATATGCAGAACCCCGGATTTCGCGGAGCCTGTCATCGGGCGCGCATTCGCGCGACCCGTTGGCTCCATCCGGGCTACTGCCGTGAAACTCAGCGCCCGCCTCAGCTCTTGTCGCTCTCGAGCTTGAAGATGTCGGAGCCTTCCGCAGCTGACAGCAAGCCGGTGTCTCCGTAGAGCTTCAGCTTGGCTCTGGTATCCGCGATGTCGAGGTTGCGCATGGTGAGCTGGCCGATACGATCGGCCGGCGAGAACGCGGCATCCTCGACCTTCTCCATGCTCAGCCGCTCCGGCTGATAGGTCAGATTGGGGCTCTCGGTGTTCAGGATCGAATAGTCGTTGCCGCGGCGCAATTCGAGCGTCACCTCGCCGGTGACCGCGCGCGCCACCCAGCGCTGGGCGGTTTCGCGCAGCATGAGAGCCTGCGAATCGAACCATCGCCCCTGATAGAGCAACCGGCCAAGGCGCATGCCGCTGATCCGGTACTGCTCGATGGTGTCTTCGTTGTGGATGCCGGTGACCAGGCGCTCGTAGGCGATGTGCAGCAGCGCCATACCGGGCGCCTCGTAGATGCCGCGGCTCTTGGCCTCGATGATCCGGTTCTCGATCTGGTCGCTCATGCCGAGGCCATGCCGGCCGCCGATGGTGTTGGCTTCGAGAAACAGCGCGACCGGGTCAGTGAATGTCTGGCCGTTCAGCGCGACGGGCTGGCCCTCCTCAAAACGCACGACGACCTGTTCGGTCGTGACGGCGCAGTCGTCGCGCCAGAACGGCACGCCCATGATCGGGTTGACGATCTTGATGCCGCTGTCGAGACGCTCGAGATCCTTGGCCTCGTGGGTAGCACCGAGAATGTTGCTGTCGGTCGAATACGCCTTTTCGGCGCTCATCTTGTAGGCGAATCCGTTGGCGGTCATGAACGCCGACATTTCCGCGCGGCCGCCGAGTTCGTCGATGAACTGCTGGTCGAGCCAAGGCTTGTAAATTCGCAAGCTCGGATTGGTCAGCAGGCCGTAGCGATAAAACCGCTCGATATCATTGCCCTTGAAGGTGGAGCCATCACCCCAGATGTTGACGCCGTCCTCCTTCATGGCCGCCACCAGCATCGTGCCGGTCACGGCGCGGCCGAGCGGCGTCGTGTTGAAATACGCGATGCCGCCGGTAGAGACGTGGAAGGCGCCGGACTGGATGGCGGCAATCCCTTCGTGGACCAATTGGGTACGGCAATCCACGAGCCGGGCCTTTTCGCCGCCGAATTCGAGCGCCTTGCGCGGGATCTCGTCGTAGTCCGCTTCGTCAGGCTGGCCGAGGTTCGCGGTATAGGCAAAGACGCGCGCGCCCTTTTGCTTCATCCAGAGCAATGCCGCGCTGGTATCGAGGCCGCCGGAGAAAGCGATGCCGACTTTTTCCCCCTTGGGCAGGCTTTTCAGGATGGTACTCATCGAGCTTCCAATCGGTCGAAATGGCGGATGTGGTTTGCGGCTTGAGGGCGCGAATATCAAATTTCGCGCTGCTGGGCACGCGTTTAATGGCGTGTCGCGGCTGAGGTCGGGTTATCCCGCCTCGCGGCCGCGCCAGCGCTGCCATAGGCGATAGCCGGGCCGGCCCCAGCGCGCCAGCGCGGCTTCGATTTGCGCATCCGTGAGCCTCGTCGACGGCCAGCGGTAAATCCAGGCATAGGCCAGCCAGATCACAAAAAAACTGACGAGGCCAGCGGCTGCAACATCGGTGAAGAAATGCCCGCCGAACGCCATTCGCAGCACAGAGGTCGTGACACCGAACAGGGTCGCCGCCGCGTAGGCCAAGGGCCGCCAGGCGGGCGGCGTCAGGGCTGCGGGTGCGTAAGTCCAGAACGCTGTGGCGCCCTCGCCAGAGAAGAACGAGCAGTTGCGCCCGCAGGCGCCGCGCGGATCCCACCACGGCTTGAATTCCCAGGGACCGTCGAATTCCGTCACCACCACCGGCCGCGGCCGGCCCCAATAGCTCTTGAAGGTGAGGTTGGTCAGCACGACCGCCGATAGCAGTATCGTGACCAGCAGGAATACCGCCGCGCGTCCCGGAACCAGCATCGGCCGGTCCGGCCGCAGCAGCTTCGCGATGATCGCGATCAGGGCCGGCAGCGCCAGCGCCCACGCGACCCACATCGCTGCATCGCGCGCAAATGCGGCAATCCCGCGTCCCTTCAACGGAAACGAGGCGCTCGCGGCATCGTAAAACAACGCCGCCAGCTTCAGATCGAGTTCGGGAAAAATTCCAAACAGCAGTCCGATGACGAGCGACAAGCCCAACGCGATAATAAGTCCGGTACGGTTCATGGCGCGGGGTTTAGCCGAGGCGATTGGGGATGAAAACCCCCGTCATTGCGAGCGAAGCGAAGCAATCCATTTCCTCATCCGCAGACAGAATTGACTGCTTCCGGCCTCGCTCTTCGAGCTAGGCAGACAAGTCGTCGCTGTCGCTCCTTGCAATGACGGCCGTACTCTGCATCACGACAGCGGCCGCGAGTTCGACGGCAATGGCGGCGGAGGCCGCAACGGAGGCGGCGGTTTGCGCCAGGCGCCGGCGGATCGGCCCGCGATCATCCAGTAGACGACACCTGCCACAATGCCGGCTCCGGTCATGATTTCGAGGTGGCGGTGCACGATGCCGTCGAAGCGCAGCGTTTCGGCGTCGAAGGGAATGAGCCCGAGATAGCAGGCCGCGCCGACGATTGCGCCGCCGACCGCGTAAGCGAGTACGCTGCGGATATGGAACGCTTCGGTGATGAGCACGACCACCAGCGCCGGCAGCAGCGCAAAGCCGGACAGGAAGATGAAGCCGAAGCCGAGCACGACATTCAGTGCGCCCTGATCGATCGGTCCGCCGCCGAGATCGCTGAACTCAGGATACAGCACGGCGCCGACCACGATCATGCCCGCCACGAAGCAGGCGGCGAGGAAAGCGAACAGGACGAGGAAGATGCGGCCGATTAGTGCCATGGCATACGCAGCGTCATTGCGAGGAGCGCAAGCGACGAAGCAATCCAGCTCTCGGCGCGCGGAGAGATGGATTGCTTCGCTTCGCTCGCAATGACGGCGGGACCCATCTCAATCCGTCATCGCCATGGCGCGTAGCGCCTGGCGTTCGCGGGCGGACAGTTTTTCCGTCTCCGACTTCAACTGTCCGCAAGCGGCGAGGATGTCGCGACCGCGCGGCGTGCGCACCGGCGAGGAATAGCCGGCGTTGAAGATATATTCGGAGAACTTTTCGATCTGCTCCCAGTCCGAGCACTCGTAACGCGAACCCGGCCACGGGTTGAACGGGATCAGGTTGATCTTGGCCGGAATGCCCTTGAGCAGTTTGACCAGCAGCTTGGCGTCGTCAAGGGAGTCGTTGACGCCCTTGAGCATCACATATTCGAAGGTGATGCGCCGCGCGTTCGACGAGCCCGGGTAATCGCGGCAGGCCTGCAGCAATTCGGCAATCGGATATTTTCGGTTCAGCGGCACCAGCTCGTTGCGCAACTCGTCGCGCACCGCATGTAGCGAGATCGCCAGCATGACGCCGATTTCCTCGCCGGTGCGGATGATGTTCGGCACCACGCCCGAGGTAGACAGCGTGATGCGCCGGCGGGAAATGCCGATGCCTTCGTTGTCGGCCGTGATCAGCAGCGCATCGCGCACCGCGTCGAAATTATAAAGCGGCTCGCCCATCCCCATCATGACGACGTTGGTGACGAGGCGGCTGCCGGTCGGCGTCTCGCGATCGGCCCAGTCGTTGAGACGGTCGCGCGCCACCATGATCTGGCCGACGATTTCGCCCGCGGTGAGATTGCGCACCAGCCGTTGCGTGCCGGTGTGACAGAACGAGCAGTTCAGCGTACAGCCGACCTGCGAGGAAACGCAGAGCGTGCCGCGATCGGTTTCGGGAATGTAGACGCATTCGACCTCATGCGCCTTCTGGAACGTGTCGCCGCTCGGCAGGCGCAACAGCCATTTGCGGGTGCCGTCATTGGAGATCTGCTCGGCGACCACCTCGGGGCGGTCGACGGTAAAATGCTGCTCGAGCTGCGCGCGCATGTCCCTGGAGACGCTGGTCATCTCCGCAAAGGATTTGGCGCCGCGAAAATACATCCAGTGCCAGAGCTGTTGCGTGCGCATCTTGCGTTGCGCAGGCGCTACGCCGATCTCGCCGAGGCGGTCGGCGATCTCGGCGCGCGACAGCCCGATCAGCGAGGGTTTTGCCGGCGGCACGTAGGTTTCGAGCGGAACCTTCTCCAGCGGCGCCACGGAAGATGAAAGCGTCATTAATTCACACGAGATGTTCGGGCGGCGTAGGGTGGGCAAAGCCACCGGGTCGCGCGAATGCGCGCCCGATGATAAACTCCGCAGTGCCCACCGCAAATATTAATGGTGGGCACGGCGCTTCGCGCCTTTGGCCCACTCTACGAAGCACTTAAATAGGCCTTCCAGAGCCCACAAACAACGTCATTCCGGGTTTAAAAGCCGTCTAGCGCTTGCAATCCTGGGCCAGCCGGTCGAGCGCCTGGGACAGCCCCTTCAGCGAGAACACGTCCGTAGTCTCGGTGCCCTTGGCAGAGATGCCCTTGACGGTGACCTCGGCGGATTTGCGCATGGCATTGACCATCTGCTCTTCCTCCGCGGCGTTCTTGATCCAGAGCCCATCGCCCTGGGTATACATCGCATAGGACGAGCCGCCGACCTCGAGAGAGGATTCCGAGCCCGGCTTCAGCGCGTAGCCGATCATGATCGAAACCTCGTTGAAGACCTTTTCTGCCGGACGCGTCGAGACGAAGGCGTAGGCGGGATCGCGCGGACGATTCGGCGGATTGGTTTTCGACGAGGACGGCTTCGCCAGCGCGAAGCAAACCTTCCTGCCATTCGGCGTCGCCGTGTAGGCGCCCCAGGTGCCGTACTGACCGATCAAGTTAGGCTCGGCGCCGCCTGCGGCCGCGGCTGCAGCCGGTTCCTGCTTCGAAGGTTTGGCGGTCGTTGGCTTTGCCGCCGGTGCGGGCGCGGGCTTGGGCGCTTCCTTGGCCGTTTCCTTGGCGCCCTTCGAAGCAGCGCCCTGTGCCTTTGCGTGGGAGGTCATCCCACACAACGCCGCAATCGCAACCAGAAATGTCAGTATTCGCAACACGGACAACTGGTTCCCTCATCATTGTGACTGGAAGATGGCCCGAGAGCGCATCGCGCCGAGCGGAAATGGATAGCCGGGAAATGCTTTTTTGGGAAGCAGTTACCATGTTACTCACCGCCGTGGTGACCCATCGTCACAAGTCTCTTCAAATTCAGAGCGCAGGTTTCAACTCAGTCCTTGGAACGGCGCTCGCGCTGCTTCTGCCACTGCGCATCGGTCCATTGCAGCAGATCCTCCGCACCGGAACTGCGCAAATGCGCGCCGCCATCCTGCACTACCATCTCGCCATTGATGTAGCCGGCCTGATCCGAAATCAGAAAGCTCGCCAGGTCAGCAAGTTCGCCATGCTCGCCGGCGCGGCCTAGAGGATTACGTTGCGACCAGCTTTCGTCGCGGCCTTCAGGACGAAGCTGACCCGAAGCGCCGGGCGTCGGAAACGCGCCGGGCGCGATCGCGACCGTACGCACACCCTTGGGTCCCCATTCCACCGCGAGGCTTTTGGTCAGCGCGAGCACCGCTGACTTCGCCATCGCCGACGGCACCGTGAAGGCGCGGCCGGTGATCGTCGAAGTCGAGAGTATGCTCAGCACTACACCTTTGCGTTTTCCGTCGATCCAGCGCCTGCCCGCGGCGAGCGTGCAATACATCGTGCCGTGCAGCGTCGGCGCCAGGATCGCATCCGCGGCGCGGAACGACAGGTGCTCGGACTGCGCGATGAAGGTCGCGGCGGCATTGTTGACCAGCACGTCGATCGGCGCCTCACGCCATATCTCTTCCATCATGGCATCGACCGCGGCGCCGTCGCGGATATCGCATTGCGCTACTATGACCTTGCCGCCGAGTTCCGCGCGCATCTGCGCGGCAGTTGCCTCGAGCAATTCGAGCCGTCGGCCGCAGATGACGAGCTCGGCGCCGAGTTCGACGAAGCGGCGTCCCATCGCAGCACCAAGCCCCGAGCCGCCACCGGTGACCAATATCCGCTTTCCCGCCAGCAGACCTTTTTCAAACATCGTTTGAACCCCCTTCACCGGCGCGAGTCATGCGTCCGAATCGGATTGTAGCCCGGCTTCAAATCCGGCATGAAGCAGTCAGCTCCTTGTTGGTCCGAAATCAGGTGTATCCATGAAAGCCATTCTCTGCTCGCAATATTGCCAACCGGACGATCTCGTGCTGGCCGACGTGCCCGATCCCGTAGCCGAACCGGGACAGGCCGTGATCGCGATCAAGGCCGCAGCGTTGAATTTCTTCGATATCCTGATGATCCAAGGCAAGTACCAGATCAAGCCGCCGTTCCCGTTTTCGCCGGCCGCCGAAGTCGCCGGCGTGATCGAAAGCGTCGGCGCTGGTGTGGGCGATCTGAGGGTTGGCGACCGCGTGGTGGCGTCGTGCGGCCATAACGGCGCACGTGAAAAGATCGCGCTGCCGGCAAATTCCATCGTGAAGATTCCCGACAATCTGGATTTTGATCGCGCCGCCGGCATCATCATCATCTACGGCACCGCGCTGCACGCCCTGGAAGATCGCGCCAGCCCGAAACCCGGCGAGACGCTTGCCGTGCTGGGCGCTGCCGGCGGCACCGGCCTTGCGGCCTGCGAGCTCGGCAAGCTGATGGGCCTGAAGGTGATCGCCTGCGCATCGTCGGACGAGAAACTCGAATTTGCCAAGGCGCATGGCGCCGAGCTGACGCTGAACTACAGCAAGGAAGACCTGAAAGAAGGCCTGCGTCGGCTCACCGGAGGCAAGGGCGTCGACATCATCTTCGATCCGGTCGGCGGCACATACGCCGAAGCCGCCTTGCGCTCGATCGCCTGGGAAGGCCGCTTCCTGGTGATCGGCTTTGCGGCGGGCGACATTCCGAAGATGCCGCTCAACCTGGCGCTGCTCAAGGGCTGCGATATCCGCGGCGTGTTCTGGGGCGCCTGGACCAGGGTCAATCCCGAGAAGAACCGCGCCAACCTGGAAAAGCTCGTGAAGTGGACGGCGGAAGGCAAGATCTCCTCGCATGTCGACCGCACCTTTCCGCTGGCGCAAACCGCCGAAGCACTGAAAGTGCTCGCCGGCCGCAAAGCGATGGGCAAGGTGATCCTGCATCCCTGAGGTGCGGGATCAGCTGTCGAATTTGGTCGTTCACTCGGAAGAGGGGGGCGGTCCGTGCGATGCGCGGACCAGCGACGCATGTCTCTTTTCGCGTCAACGGCACGAATTTCATCTCACCGATATAGTTTCTCGGTAACAATGCGTGTTCTGAAACGGCAGGATGCCGCTTCTTCGCCTCAATCATACCAAAATATCTCCCAATTCGCACCGGTTACCGTCGTTTTTTGAACCCATTCCGTGTGCGACTTTACGGGCGGTAAAGGGGCCCCTGTACGTCAACAAGAGCAAGAAGCAGGTGCAGGGGACGCCCGTCGGTTGCGTAAGGTAATGGGGAGCATCACCATGGTGGAGAATACCAGGCCCGTTCAGGCAAGGGATCCGTTCGACAGGTTCGACGAAGCCATCAGCGATCCTCGGTTGTATGAGGCCGATCAATCTCGTTACGAACAGCTTCGGTACGAGCAGCCCCGATACGAACAGCCGCAATACGAACAGTCTCAATATGAGCAGCCCCAATATGCGCAGCCTTTTGCGCCGTCGTTTGAGCGAACCGATGTGCTGCCGGACGAGCTCCCGCCACACGAGCCGGTGCCGCTTTTCCTCTCCAACTACGAGGAGGAGTCGCACCAGCAGCTTTCCGAATATACGTTCGGCAGCGGCAGGTTCGGCAGCGGCGGGTTGAAAAAGGCGCGCGCCGGACGCATCGTGACCGGTGTCGTGGTGGTATCGGCGATCGCGGCCGTTCTCGCACTGTTTTCGATCGACTCGACGCGTGCCGTCATCTTCAACGCCTCGCTCGGCGGCGGTGTCGGCAGCGCCCCGCCAGCCGCCCAGCTCGCCGCGGCGGTACCGGAGCCGGCACCGCAGCCGCGCGTGGCCGCGCCGCCGCTCGCCGCCGAACCATCCGGCGCGGAGATGGCAGCCGCTCGCCGCACGCCGCCCACCGCCCTGGCATCGGCGTCACCGACGCGCGACGAAATTACCGCCGCCTATCAGAGCGCACTGAAGGGCAAGGTCGCCGTGCCTGAGCCGGTGGCGCGCGAGGCTGCCCGTGAGGCATCTCCGGCGACCCCGGTGGCCGCGGTCGCTCCGGCGGTGCGTGAGCCCGTTCCGGTGGCACGCGAGGTGGCTCCGGCGAGACGCATCGATCCGGACGAACTGGCGGCGCTGTTGAACCGGGCGAAGAGCCTGCTTGCGATCGGTGACATCACCTCCGCCCGGCTGCTGCTCGAACGGGCTGCGGACGCGCAGGAGGTGGAGGCCGCGCTGATGCTCGCGGGAACGTATGATCCGCAGGTGCTGGGCAGCCAGGATTTGCGGAGCGTCACGCCCGATCCGGCGCAGGCGAAGCTCTGGTATCAGAAAGCCGCGCAGCTCGGTTCGGCCGATGCGAGGCGGCGACTAGGTCAATTACAGAACTAATCAATCACTCTAGATCAGCGCAGAGGGATACATGCGACAGTTGTTTGGAGTGGCATTGCTTGCCATGACCATAGCTTGCGGCCCGACGGCCCAGGCCGCGGAGACGGAATACGATCCGGCCAAGGTCAGCGAAAGTCTTAAAGCCATTTTCCAGTTCGGTTCGGTCGCAACCAAGCAGGCGCTGAACGCCAATACAGTTACGCTGATCTCGGGAACGATCGGCGGCACCTATGTGCAGTTCGGTGCCGACCTCGCTTCCGTGCTCGACGACGGAAACAAGTTACGCGTACTTCCGATCGTCGGGCGCGGCTCCGTGCAGAGCGTAGCCGACATCCTGTTCCTGCAGGGCGTCGACCTCGGTATCGTCCGTGCCGACACGCTCGACTATCTCGAGAAGAAGGGCTTCGCCAAGGACATCAAGAAGCAATTCACCTACGTGACGAAGCTCTACAATGAAGAGATGTACGTCATCGCGTCGAAATCGGTGACCAACATCAGCCAGCTCAACGGCAAGAAGGTCAGCGTCGACCTTCCCAACGGCGGCACCTTCGTGACCGCCGCGGTCGTGTTCGAACGGCTCGGCCTCAAGCCGAACTTCGTCTACATCGAGCAGCGCATCGCGATGGAGAAAATGCGGGCCGGCGAGATTGACGCAGTGATTGCCGTCGGCGGCAAGCCGTACAAATCGGTCAGCAATTTCAATGACAATCGCTTCCACCTGGTTCCGGTCGACTATGCGCGGCCGTTGCAGGGCGACTATCTGCCCGCGGTACTGACCTCGAAGGACTATCCCAACCTGATCGCCGAAGGAGCGAAGGTCGACACCATTGCCGTCCCTGCAGTGCTCGCAGCCTATAACTGGGCACCCAACACCGACCGCTACCGCAAGCTGGCCCTGTTCGTGGACGCCTTTTTCACAAAGTTTCCGACGTTCCAAAACCCGCCGTTCCATCCGAAATGGAAAGAAGTCTCGCTGGCCGCGCCGTTGCCGGACTGGCAGCGCCTGCCGGTCGCCGAGCAATGGCTGAAGAGCCACAACGTCGAAGCCGTGACGCGCGCCAGGTTCGATGAATTCCTGAAACAGAGCCCGGCCACGGCGGCAAACGTGAAGACGGACGCGGACAAGGAAGCCCTGTTCAAGCAGTTCCAGGCCTGGGAAGCCGAGCGCAATGCCAAGGCGCAGGTCCACTCGCGCTAGCTGGGCGTTGCTATTCCGTCGCTTCAGCAGTGTCGATCCCGCGCTTCAGCGCAGCGCGGGCGGCATCGCGATGCTCCTCGGTGATGTGGCCCGCGACCATGCGGATGGCGGTGGCCAGCACAGCGGCATCATCGGTAAAGCCCAACAACGGCAGCACGTCCGGCATAAAATCGAACGGCAGGATGAAGTAGGCGACAGCGCCGAGCAGCGCCGCCTGCACGTGACGTGGCGTCTCTTTGTCGAACGCACAATAGTAAGCCGCGAGCAAATCCTCGGCGAAGGGAAGCTGCGCCACCACCCGCTTGAGCTTGATCCAGAAGCGCCGGCGCACACTCTCGCGGTCCTGCGCCAGCCGGTCGGCCGGCTCAAAACCCACGGTGTGATCGGACGATGCCATCGCGGCGCTCCCCTCGCATCCGGCGCGGCAGATCGCCGCGGCCAACATGTATGGACGAAGAATTGGGGATGTCCGGCCGCCGCCGCAAGATCGCGGCGAGGTGACCTCAGGTGACTCCCAATTGCCCGGCGATGGCGTTCATGGCCTTGGCCAGATTGATATCGCGCCTGGTGACGCCGCCGGCGTCATGGGTCGCCAGCACCACTTCCACCGTCTTGTAGATGTTCTTCCATTCCGGATGATGGTCGTTCTTTTCCGCCACCAGCGCGGCGCGGGACATGAATCCGAACGCTTCGTTGAAGTCCCTGAAAGTGAACGTGCGGGCAATCGCCTCGCGGCCGGCCGTTTCCGACCAGCCAGGCAGTTCCGCCAGCGCCGATTTTCGCGCTTCCGCCGACAGCCGTTCCGCCATGATCGCCTCCGCGCTTGATCAGCCTGCCACCCTAACACCCAAGGCCGCTTCGGGGATCCCACTCCCAAATAGGCAAGCAAGGCACGTCCAGTGGGGTCCCGCACCCCGGTAACCATGACAGAGATGTAACAAAGGTTCCGCGAGAAAATTTGCTAGAATGCGCGCCGAAGCGTGCCGGCTGCGTAAAATTTCACCCTCAAACGTACAGGGATTGATGACCGACGGCCCCCATTCTGCGGAAACGCCGGCCGCACCCTCGCTCCGCTCTGCGAAAAGACGGCTGACATTCGTGACGCTGGCCGGCGTGCTGGCCGTCATCGGCGCGCTGGCCGCCGGCTATTACTTTGCGATGCGGCCAGTGACGTTGCGCATCGCGGTCGGCCCTGCCAACAGCGATGATCTCAAGGTCGTCCAGAATCTAGCGCAGGCCTTCAATAATCCTCGAAACAGCCAGGTCCGGCTGCGTCCGGTGCAAACTGACGGCGCGCTCGCGAGCGCCAATCTGCTCGGCGAAGGCAAAGCTGATCTCGCCATCATCCGCGGCGATCTCGATGTGCCGAAGAACGCGCAGGCTGTGGCAACGCTGCGCAAGAACGTCGCGGTGTTATGGGTGCCGTCAACCGGCAAGGTCAAGGCTGCCAAGGGCAAGAAGGGCGCGGCCGAAATCACGAAGATTACGCAGCTCACCGGCCGTCGCATCGGCGTGGTCGGCCGCACCCAGGCCAATGTCAATTTACTCAAGGTGATCCTGCGGCAATACGGCGTCGATCCCGACAAGGTCGAGATCGTTCAGTTTCCGGCCAACGAGGCCGCGGAAGCCATTCGCAACCAGAAGGCGGATGCCTATCTCGCGGCCGGCCCGGTCAACAGCAAAATCACTTCGGACGCGATCGCGGCTTCGACGCGCGACGGCGGCACGCCGAAATTCCTGGCGATCGATTCGGCGGAGGCGATTGCGCAGAACCACCCCGCCTACGAGGCTTCCGAAATTCCCGCCGGGACCTTTGGCGGCGCGCCGGACAAGCCCGAGGCAGAGGTCAAGACCATCAGTTTCGCGCATCACATCGTGGCGCGCAGAGGCATTTCGGAATCGACCATCGCCGCCTTTACCCGCCAACTGTTCGCCATCCGGCAAAACCTGAAGAACGAATTTCCGCTCGCCGCAAAGATCGAGACGCCCGACACCGACAAGGACGCCACGATCCCCGTGCATCCCGGCGCCGCCGCCTTTGTCGACGGCGAGGAAAAGACGTTCCTCGACCGCTACAGCGATTATATCTGGTGGGCGTTGATGGCGATGTCGGCGATGGGCTCGGCGGGCGCCTGGTTTGCCGGCTATCTCAAGAAGGAAGAGCGCAACGTCAACACATCGCAGCGCGACCGGCTTCTCGACATGCTCAGCGCCGCCCGCCAGTGTGATGCAATGGACGAGCTCGACCAGATGCAGGCGGAAGCGGACGACATTCTGCGCCACACGCTGCTGTGCTACGAACACGGCACGATCGAAGAAGGCACGTTGACCGCTTTCAACATCGCGATCGAGCAATTCCACAACGCGGTCGCCGACCGCAAGGCGCTGCTGCTGAGCATGCCGCAAAACCTGCAGCGCGCAAGCGCGCAATTCCGCGCGGCCGGCAACGCCTGATCTGCCGATCCGGTAATCGAACCGTCATCAATTCTTTCTAGGTCTGACGGTGCTATCATTGCATCCCCGCCAGATCCGGAAGAGGCCTGCATGAGGTTCAGAAATCCCCACAGCATTTGCCGTCGCGGAATTTCGCGGCGTCGTTTCCTCGCCACCGCGGGCGCCGGAGCTATCGGCGCGCTCGCAATGCCCTATCTCAGCCGCGCCGCCGACCGGCCAATCATTACCTCCGGTGTGCAATCCGGCGATGTCGGCGCTGACGGCGGCGTGGTATGGGCGCGCGCGGATCGGGCCTCCCAAATGCTGGTCGAGGTCGCCACCAACGAATCCTTTGCCGGCGCACGGGCGTTGCCACCGATCGCCGCGCTGCCCGAAAGCGACTTCACTGCGAAAATGCTGCTGGAGAACCTGCCTGGCGGACAGGAGATCTTCTATCGCGTCCGGTTTCGCGACCTCGCGCATACCGGCGTCGAGAGCGAGCCGATGGTCGGGCGGTTTCGCACCGCACCCAGCGACCGCCGCGACGTCAGCTTCGTCTGGAGCGGCGACGTTGCCGGACAGGGCTGGGGCATCAACCCGGATGACGGCGGTATGTTCACCTTCGCCACCATGCGCAAGCATCGCCCGGATTTCCTGCTGCACTCCGGCGATACCATCTATGCCGACGGCCCGATCAAGAGCGAGGTGACGCTTGCCGACGGCAAGGTCTGGAAGAACCTGACGATGCCCGAGAAAGCAAAGGTCGCCGAAACGCTCGACGAATTTCGCGCCGCGCACAAATACAATTTCATGGACGAGCATTTGCGCGCGTTCAATGCCGAGGTGCCGGTTTTCGTGCAGTGGGACGACCACGAAGTCGTCAACAACTGGTCGTCCTCCAAGGAATTGCCTGCCGCCTACAAGGAGCGCAACATCGCCCTGCTCGCCGCCCGCTCAGCGCGCGCCTTCCACGAGATGTATCCGATCCGCGCGAGCATCACGGAGCCGGGACGGGTCTACCGCACGCTCCATTACGGCCCGCTTCTCGACGTGTTCATGTTGGACGAGCGCAGCTATCGCGGACCGAATGGCTCGAACCAGGAGACCGCCTACGGACCCGAAAGCTATTTCCTTGGCCCCGAGCAACTCGCCTGGCTGAAACGAGAGCTGTTGAATTCGCGCGCCATGTGGAAGGTGATCGCATCCGACATGCCGCTCAGCCTCATCGTCTATGACGATGCGCGCAACAAGAAGGGCTCGGAGGCCGTTGCACAAAGCGACGGCCCGCCGCGCGGCCGCGAGCTGGAAATCGCCGACCTCCTGCGTTTCATCAAGGCGTCGGGCGTCGTCAACACCGTGTGGCTGACGGCGGATGTGCACTACGCCGCCGCGCATTATTACAGTCCCGACAAGGCGCAGTTCGGGGAATTCGATCCGTTCTGGGAGTTCGTCGCCGGGCCGCTGCACGCCGGCACCTTCGGCCCGAACGAACTCGACAACACGTTCGGTCCCGAAGTGAAGTTCATCAAGGCGCCGGGGCCCGGCAATCAAAACCTGCCGCCATCGGCCGGAATGCAGTTCTTCGGCCATGTCAAGATCGATGGCGGCAGCGGGCAGATGACGGTGACTTTGCGCGATCGCGCCGATGTTGCGCTGTGGTCGACCACGCTCGATCCTAAGCCGGTGTAGTTGCCGCGCCCGCGGCAACTGCTCAAGGCATCATGCGGCTGTTTTTCAGCAGCGCCTCAAGCGCTTCGGTCGAACAGGGTTTTGGCAGCCGCGGCTTCGCAGCGAATGCCGCCGGCAGCAGAGCGTCCGCGCCATAGCCGGTGACGAAGGCAAACGGAATCTTCAATACCTCCAGCCGCTCGGCGATGGCAAAGCTCTTTTCGCGGATAAGGCTGACGTCGAGCAGCGCAAATTCCGGCGGCCGATGGGCGATCAGTTCGAGCGCCTTGGCCACGTTCGCGGCGATCCGCACCCTCTTCACGCCAAAACCCAGAATGGTATCTTCGAAATCGAGTGCGATGATCGGATCGTCTTCGACGACCAGCACGTCGCAGGGCATGCCATCAAAGGAGGCGCGGTCCATGTTCTCGCCTGTTCCAAGGTTCAGCTTTTGATCGGATTCCAGGCCGAAGGGGATCGGCGGATGGCAAATGCCTCGCAAGAAGCGCATCGCCGGTTCCGGAACTGAAACCATCACATGTTCGTTGTAGCGTCTGTCCACTAGTGAACACATGAGCGGCGACAAACCGATTATAGTCGGATCGGAACAGGAATCCCCTGATGCTCACGAGACCAGACGTGACGGCCGGAGTACGGCCGTTCAACAATCTGCTGCGGCGATTGAATGATGCCGATTACGGATTGGTCGAACCGCACCTTGTCTTCGTTGACGCCCAGCCGAACGACCTTCTCTACAATCCCGGCGACGACGTCGAGATCGTGCACTTTCCCTGCGGCCCCAGCCTCGTGTCCTACATGGTTCCGAACGAGGACGGGCGCGACGTCGAGACCATCCTGATCGGCCGCGAAGGCGCCGTCGGCGGCATCGTCAGCCAAGGGTTTCTACCGGCTTATACCCGCATCACCGTCAAATTCGCCGGACCTTTCGTGCGGCTGCCGGTCGGTAGGCTTGATGCGGCGAAATTAAAATCGCGTTCATTGAACAACATCTTCGCGCGCTATGCCGATTGCATGCTGGCGCAGATCTTCCAGTCCACCGCCTGCAACGCGATCCATTCGATCGAGCAGCGCACCGCGAAATGGATCATTTCGGCGATGGAACGCACCGATGGCGAGGACATCGTGCCGCTGACCCATGAGCAATTGGCGACCCTGCTCGGCGTCGGCCGCTCTTACACCAGCCGGGTTATTCAGACTTTCAGGATGGAAGGCACGCTGGAGACCCGGCGCGGCTCGATCCTGGTCCGTGACCGGAATACGCTGCGGAACAGGTCCTGCCGCTGCAATGAGGCTGTCAAAGCCCATTTCGACGAGGTTTTGCGCGGGGTCTATCCCGACCCCGAAGTGGGCAATTGAGGTCCCGGCCAGGTCCCAAATCGGCTAACCAAATGCCAAACGAACCATTGTTTTTTGGCGTTTTCTGAATATATTGCGCCGCAACGCGCAAGGTGTGCCCGGTCCTTTTGGCCGGGCTTCCTTTTTGGGGCCAGGTTTGAGCCATGGCCCCGTTCGCATTCCAGGCTTTGAGGGCGATCCGGAAAAGTGGGTCCCGGTTTTCCGGTGAGATCGCGCCTCCACATGCACGACCAGAAGAACAGCCATGAACCTTCGCAACGTCGCCATCATCGCCCACGTCGACCACGGCAAGACCACCCTCGTCGACCGCCTGCTGCAGCAATCCGGCACCTATCGCGAGAACCAGAAGGTCACCGAGCGCGCGATGGACTCCAACGATCTGGAGCGCGAGCGCGGCATCACCATTCTGGCCAAGGCCGCCTCGGTGCAGTGGAAGGACACCCGCATCAACATCGTCGACACCCCCGGCCACGCCGATTTCGGCGGCGAGGTCGAGCGTATCCTGAACATGGTAGATGGCGCCCTGGTGCTGGTCGACGCCGCCGAAGGCCCGCTGCCGCAAACCAAATTCGTGGTCTCCAAGGCGCTCAAGGTCGGGCTGAAGCCGATCGTCGTCATCAACAAGGTGGACCGCCCCGACGCGCGTCCGACCGAAGTCATCAACGAGGTGTTCGATCTGTTCGCCGCGCTTGATGCCAGCGAGGAGCAGCTCGATTTCCCGATTCTTTACGGGTCGGCCAAGCAGGGCTGGATGGCCGAGAGCCCGGACGGCTCGCACGATGCCGGCATGCAGCCACTGTTCGACCTGATCGTGCGCCACGTCGCGCCGCCGAGCGTCGAAGAAGGCCCGTTCCGGATGATCGGCACCATTTTGGAAGCGAACCCCTATCTCGGCCGCATCATCACCGGCCGCATCACCTCGGGCGCCATCAAGCCGAACCAGCAGGTGAAGGTATTGGGCGCTGACGGCAAGACCATCGAACAAGGGCGTATCACAAAGATCCTCGCCTTCCGCGGCATCGAGCGCACCCCGCTCGATGAAGCCGAAGCCGGCGACATCGTCGCTATCGCGGGCCTCACCAAGGGCACCGTCGCCGACACCTTCTGCGATCCTTCCGTCGAAACGCCGCTGGTGGCGCAGCCGATCGATCCGCCGACGGTGTCGATGTCGTTCATCGTCAACAATTCCCCGCTCGCCGGCACCGAGGGCGACAAGGTGACGAGCCGTATGATCCGCGACCGCCTGTTGCGCGAAGCCGAAGGCAATGTCGCGCTGCGGGTGGTGGAGGCCACCGACAAGGACTCCATGGAAGTGTCGGGCCGCGGCGAATTGCAGCTCGCGATCCTGATCGAGACCATGCGTCGCGAAGGTTTTGAACTCTCGGTGTCGCGTCCGCGCGTCGTGCTGCAGAAGGACGAAGCCACCGGCCAGTGGCAGGAGCCGATCGAGGAAGTCGTGATCGACGTCGACGAGGAGCATTCCGGCGTCGTCGTGCAGAAGATGAGCGAGCGCAAGGCCGAGATGATCGAGATGCGCCCCTCCGGTGGCAACCGCCTGCGCCTGGTGTTCTACGCGCCGACCCGCGGCCTGATCGGCTACCAGGGCGAACTGCTCACCGATACCCGCGGCACCGCGATCATGAACCGCCTGTTCCACGGCTATGCGCCCTATAAGGGCGACATCCAGGGCCGCCGCAATGGCGTCCTGATCTCCAATGACCAGGGCGAAGCGGTGGCTTACGCGATGTTCAAGCTGGAAGACCGCGGCCCGATGATGATCGAGCCGGGCTGGAAGGTCTACAAGGGCATGATCGTCGGCGAGCACACCCGCGACAACGATCTCGAGATCAACGTGCTCAAGGGCAAGCAGCTCACCAACATCCGCACCACCTCCAAGGACGAAGCGGTGCGCCTGACGCCCCCGATCAGGATGACTCTGGAAAAGGCGCTGGCCTATATCGAGGACGACGAGCTGGTTGAAGTGACTCCGAAGTCGATCCGCCTGCGCAAGAAGTTCCTCGACGCCAACGACCGCAAGCGCGCTGAAAAGGCCAAGGAAGCAGTGGCGTAAGGCTAGAACTGCTGTCGTGCCCCGCGAAGGCGGGGCATCCAGTAATCACGAAATCCTGAGATTGAGCCGAGGGGCCGCGGCGTACTGGATCATCCGCTTTCGCGGATGATGACATCTGTGGATGCGGCGGCTTTAGACCTGCCTCCGAACATGCTAGATGCGACGCATGACCTCCCTCCCCTCTTCCGTCGATGTCGCCATCATCGGTGCCGGCGCCGCCGGCCTCGGCGCCGCGAACGCACTGAAAAATTCCGGCCTCTCCGTCATCGTGCTGGAAGCGCGTGACCGCGTCGGCGGCCGCGCCTACACCATCATGGCGTCGCCTGACGTCACCTTCGACGTCGGCTGCGGCTGGCTGCATTCGGCGGATGAGAATTCTTTTGTCAAAATCGCCGAACAGTTCGGCTTCGAGATCAACAGGTCACTGCCGCCCTGGCGCGAGCGCGCTCACGGCAAGGCATTTCCGCAAGCAGAGCGCGACGACTTCATGCGCGCGCTCAATGCGTTCTACGATCGCGCCGAAGTAGCGGCGGCGGAAGTCGCGAAGAATGGCCACGACTGCGCCGCCAGCCTTTATCTCGAACCCGGCAATCGCTGGAACCCGATGATCGATGCGATCTCGACTTACGTCAACGGCTGCGAGCTCGATCAGGTCTCCGTCCTCGACATGGACGCCTATGAAGATACCGACATCAACTGGCGCATCCGCCGCGGTTATGGCGCGCTGATTGCGGCCTATGGCGCCGCGTGTCCGCTTGCGCTCAATTGCGCCGTCACGTTGATCGATCATTCAGACAACCGCGTCCGCATCGAGACATCACGCGGCACGCTGACTGCCGACAAGGTGATCATCACGGTGCCGACCAGCCTGATCGCCGACGAGGCGATCCGCTTTCACCCGCCGTTGCCGCAAAAAGTCGATGCCGCGCGCGGCCTGCCGCTCGGCCTCGCCGACAAGGTGACGCTGGCAGTGGATGAGCCGGAGGCGCTTCCCGTAGAGGGCAATCTGCGCGCCGCCACCATGCGCACCGAAATGGGCACCTATCACATCCGTCCATTCGGCCAGCCCTGCATCGAAGGCTTTTTCGGCGGACGCTTTGCGCAATGCCTGGAGGACGCCGGCCCCGGTGCGCTGGCTGCAACAAGCATCGACGAGATCGTCTCGATTCTCGGCAACGATTTTCGCCGCAAGCTGAAGCCGCTCGCGGAATCACGCTGGGCGCATGATCCTTTCGCGCGCGGCTCCTATTCCCATGCGCTGCCGGGACATGCGGGGGATCGGGCAGTGCTCGCGGCCCCGGTCGATGGCCGGTTGTTCTTTGCGGGCGAAGCGACCTCGCCGGAGTTTTTCACGACGGCGCATGGTGCGAGGGATTCGGGGGAACGGGCGGCGGAAGAGGTATTGGCTGCGTTGACGAAGCGCTGACGTCGACGTCGTCATTGCGAGCGAAGCGAAGCAATCCATCACGCTGCATAACGGATGGATGGATTGCTTCGTCGCTTTGCTCCTCGCAATGACGGTTGAGGCGACTTTCTTTCCTACTCCATCACCCGCGCCCGAATGTCCGCATCCGGCACGAAGCACTTGTCATACTTCCCAAAGATCCGATACCGATTGCGCGCGACGAGGCTATAGACGGCGTCCCGCAGCGGCTTTGGCACGGCGAAGAACACGCGTACCCAGCCCCACCGCGGCAACAGGCTCAGCACCGTCAACGCCGCGTCGGACTTCAACCAGGCCACCCCGCCGTGCAGCACCGCATTGGTGTCGGGATCCTTGGGATCTATGCCAAACGCCTGCGCCAGCCGCGTGCCATACGCCGACTGGATCGCGGTGAAACGAAATCTCCGCTCGACGTCGCGGTTTGCCACGAAGCGGACCCAGCGCGAGCAGAAGACGCAAACGCCGTCATAGAGGATCACGTCATCATCGGGCCATCGGCTCATGCACACTCCTTGTTTTGACGCGTTTCCTTCACGCGACCGGTTCCCACTTCGCTCGGAAACGCTATCTGTTATCCAATGTCAGCAGCGCCACCAGCATCAGCACAATCGCCGGTCCCGTCTTCACCGGTGCGCCCAGCGGCTCGATCCAGGGATCCGGCGTCAGGATTGCGGCGCCCACCATATAGCCGAGCGACGCAATATATCCGCGATCAGGCCAAATGCCGAGGTGCGGCGGAACGCGATCAGCACGCCGATGCTCTCCGCCGTGCGGGCGATACCTCACGGCTGCGATGGGCCATCAGCAGGAAAAACGCGATACCGGGACCGCGCCTTCAAGGCACGATCGAGTTCAGGTCCGGCTAGGCTTACACCGCCTTCAGTTTCCACCAGCCAATGGCCCTCACTGCCATGGGCCGGCAGCACGCGAAAATCGGCCTTGCCGCCGGCGGCGCGAAACGCATCGGCCAGTTGGCGCGAGAATGCGGGCGAAAAGTAGCTGTCATTTGCAGCCACCAGCCAGGTCACTTTCACGCGCGCGGCCTTGCCGAATTCGCCGGCGGCGGCCATCAGCGTGTGCGGCGCGCAGACGCGGTTGGGAAAATCATTGGCATGCCCGCCGCGCCCCGGCGCGAACGCGACGATGGCAGCAACGTTCTTCGGATCATCGCCGGCCAGCGCCAGGGCTCCCCAGGCACCGGCCGAATGGCCGATCACGACCATGCCCTCGGAGCGGATGAAGGGCTGCTGGCGTATGAAGCCGGTGGCAGTGGCGATCGCATCCGCCGTGGCGCGGCCGGCCTTGGCGTAATCAGCCTCGTCGCAGCCGCCCTGATCCTCGAGGTATTTGCCGCCCGTCGCGCCATGGCCCGGGCGTTCGGGCACCAGCACGGCAAAACCGCGCGCCACGAGCCACGCGGCGAGCGCGCGATATTCGGGTCGCGGCATCTGCGCCCGCCGCAACACGTTCTGGGTGGTGGCATGCGCGATCACGGCCAGTGGAAACGGTCCCTCGCCGCGCGGCCTGAACAGCATCGCGTGCGCGGCAGTTGCGGGATCGGGCGAAGGTACCAGCCAGTGCTGCAGCCGATGAGGCTCGCTTTCCGGTCCTTGCGCGCCAAGGCTCGGCTGCGCCGCCGCGGTGTGCGCGCCGAGCGCAACAACGGCGACCAGCGCGAGAAGCGTGGTTAGCGGAGGCATGGACTGGCCTGGTACAGCCGAGGGAGGGGCTATTGCGAACTCACCAGCAGAATACCGCCGGCGAATCAAATCCAGCGCATTTTTCCGTGAACGGAGTTCACCGTGCCTTTTGGTTGAATGATTCTAACAACGATTCCGCCGCTATTGCCGCGGCAAAACACGTGATGAGACAGCCCCCTTGTCCTCTTTCGGCACAGCAACGTGAGAAACTGATGCAGAAAATCCACAGGTTAACCGATAATTAACGATGGACCTTGAAGCCGACCCGCCGACTTGCTTTGATCAGGATATGAGCACAACCCTGATCGAGGTTCGACCGGCCAAGGCTGCGGACGCAGCCGCGGTGGCGTCTACCCATGATGAAGCCTGGCGCTCTGCCTATCAGGGCATCATTCCCGGCGCCGAGCTCGAAAAACTCATTAACCGTCGCGGCCCGCAATGGTGGGACAGCGCGATCCGCAAAGGCAGCCGCGTCAGCGTGCTGGTGTTCGGTGACAAGGTCGCGGGCTACGCCAATTACGGCCGCAACCGCGCCCGCAGCCTGCATTTCGAGGGCGAGATCTACGAGCTTTACCTGCGGCCGGAATTCCAGGGTCTCGGCTTCGGCCGCCGCCTGTTCACCGCCGCCCGGCGCGATCTGATGCAGAGCGGGCTGAAGAGCATGGTGATCTGGGCGCTATCCGACAACGATCCCGCGACGGAATTTTACCGCGCGCTCGGCGGCCGCATGGTCGCCCGCTCCTCGGAGAAGTTCGGGCCCAAATCGCTCGACAAGGTTGCTTTCGCCTGGACCAACTGAAGCTCCGGCCGTCATTGCCGGGCCTTGACCCGGCAATCCATCGTTCCTAAAGCGCCCTTGAAAGTATGATGGATACGCCGGTCAGGCCCGCGTATGACGATGATGCCTGTCGGCACAACTGCCCAGACCACGGAGCCCCTTTATGCGCATTGACGCCATCCCGATCGGAGTAAATCCGCCACACGACGTCAACGTCATCATCGAGGTGCCGGTTGGCGGCGAGCCGATCAAATATGAGATGGACAAGGAAGCCGGCACGCTGGTGGTCGATCGGTTCCTCTATACAGCGATGCGCTATCCCGGCAATTATGGCTTCATCCCGCACACGCTCTCGGGTGACGGCGATCCCTGCGACGTGCTGGTCGCCAACACCCGCGCGATCGTGCCCGGCGCGGTGATGAGCGTGCGGCCAGTTGGCGTCTTGCTGATGGAGGACGAGGCTGGCGGCGATGAGAAGATCATCGCCGTGCCATCCGCAAAACTGACCCAGCGCTACGACAAGGTCCGGAACTACAGCGACCTGCCCGACATCACGCTGCAGCAGATCCAGCATTTCTTCGAGCACTACAAGGATCTCGAGAAGGGCAAGTGGGTGAAGGTGCTGCGCTGGTGCGGCGCCGAGGACGCCCACCGCCTGATCCTGGAAGGCATTGAACGCGCGAAGAAGAAGTAATTTCTCGTGGCCCGGCTCCCTCGGCGGTGGGCCCCGGCTCAGCAGCGCAGCGCTGTCGAGCTGCGCTGCATCCGGGAACGAGAGCTCCGCATTGCGCACCATAGTTCGCTCGTTTCACTCGCGCCCCGGAACCACGGTAACCAGCTACACCGCCGGCTTTGGCAGCCCGTGAATCGCGCAGGCCGCGCGTAGCGTATTCACCAGGAGACACGCCACCGTCATCTGCCCGACACCGCCGGGCACCGGCGTGATCGCGCCGGCGACCTCAGATACTTCCTTGAAGGCGACGTCGCCGACCAGCCGGGTCTTGCCATCGGACAAGGGCAGACGGTTGATGCCGACATCGATCACGGTGGCGCCCGGCTTGATCCAGCCAGCGCGCACCATTTCGGGTTTACCGACCGCGGCATAGACCAGATCGGCGCGGGCGCAGAGTTGCGGCAGGTCCTTTGAGCGCGAATGCGCGATCGTCACCGTCGCATTTTCGTTCAGCAGCAATTGCACCAGCGGGCGGCCGACCAGATTGGAGCGACCGATGACGAGCGCATTCATGCCTTCCAGCGAGACATGCACGCTCTTGGTCAGGATGATGCAGCCGAGCGGCGTACACGGCGACAACGCGGCAAAGCCGCCGGCCAGCCGGCCGGCATTGTTGGGATGCAATCCGTCAACATCCTTGGCGGGATCGATCGCGTTGATGATGGTTTCGGTATGAAGCGATTTCGGCAGCGGCAATTGCACGAGAATGCCGTGCACGGCGGGGTCGCGGTTGAGCTTTTCGATCAGCGCCAGGAGATCGACTTGGGCGACGTCGGAGGGCAGTTTGTGCTCGAACGAGGCCATGCCGGCGGCCTGGGTCTGCGTGTGCTTGCTGCGGACGTAGACCTCGCTGGCGGGCTCATTGCCGACCAGCACCACCGCAAGGCCCGGCGTCAGTTGATGCTCGCGCTTGACCCACGCGACCTCTTCCGCAACGCGGGCGCGAAGCTCCGCCGCAATGACCTTTCCGTCGATAATGTGTGCCGTCATCTCAATCCTTCATCTTTTCCGCCTTGGGGGCGGTCGCCTTTCGGAGCGTTTCGCCGAGAATTTTGGGATCGCCGCCGACGGCAACCTGCTTCAGGCGCGAGGTCGTCCCTGAAAGAATCTTCACCCTCGCCTTCGGGACGCCGAGCGCCTTCGCCAGCAGTTCCGTGACCGCGCGGTTGGCCTCGCCGCCGTCGGCTATGGCGCGAACGCGTACCTTGACCACCGAGCGGCCGTTGGCGAGCGTTTCAACGCCATCGATATCATCGCGGCCGCCGCGCGGCGTCACCCGCAGCGCGACACTGATCCCGTCGGTGGAGTATCGCCAAGGATCCATCGGGCATCCATCGGCTGTCAGCGCCCGCGATCAGACGACGTTGGGATAGATGTAGTAGAGGATCACCCGCTGGGCGAACATGATGATCAGGATCAGGATGATCGGCGAAATGTCGAGCCCGCCCAGATTGGGCAAGAACCGGCGGATCGGCGCCAGTGCCGGTTCAGTGATCCGGTAGAGGAACTCAGCCACCGCCGCGACAAACTGGTTGCGCGTATTCACGACATTGAAGGCGATCAGCCAGGACAGGATGGCCGAGGCAATCAACAGCCAGACGTAGAGGTCGAGGACGATGATGACGATGTCGAGGATAGCGCGCATGTGGGGGGAGCTCGCGAGGAGGGATGAAGAGCTAGATATCGGTTCATCTCCCCTCAAACAAGGGAAGTTCCCGGCAAAATGACGCCAAAATCGGCAGTTTCACCGTTCTTGACTTGACCTCGGGCCGGACTGTAAATGGCGCCGATTGTCGACCGCTTCGGGTCACCTCGAGGCGGTCGCGACGGGGCCATAGCTCAGCTGGGAGAGCGCGTCGTTCGCAATGACGAGGTCGGCGGTTCGATCCCGCCTGGCTCCACCACGCGTCGCCCTTCGGGCTACGCGTGGCGCAGGCACGTGTTGGCCGAACGGCGAAGCGTGGTGCCCGGCATAGCCCGAAGGGCGAAGACGGGCTGGATCGGCAGGCACGAGCCCCTTCCCCATCACCTCCCCGTAAACCGCGGCGGCCGTTTCTCCACAAAGCTCGCCACGCCCTCCCGGAAATCGCTCCCCTTCAGCGCGATCTGCATTTCGCGGTTGGCATCGATGGTGGCTTCCGCCAGCGTCTGGAATGGCACCTCGTAGAGCTGGCGCTTGATCACCGAAATGGCGCTGGGCGAGACGAAATCGGCGAGATCGCGCGCATAGGCATAAGTTTGCTCGCGCAACTGGTCCGGCGGATAGATCCGGTTGACCAGGCCGATGCGCAATGCTTCCTCGCTCGAGACCCGCCGCGCCGACATCAGCAAATCCAGCGCATTGGCGTGGCCGACGATGCGCGGCAGCATCCAGCTAATGCCGTGCTCGGCAATCAGCCCGCGGCGCGCAAACGAGGTGGTAAAGACGGTATTGTCGGCCGCAAAGCGTAGATCGCAATACAGCGCGTGGACCAGGCCGATGCCGGCGGTGGCGCCGTTGAGCATGCCGATCACGGGTTTCGGGATCGCCGGATAATAGGCGTAGCGCGTCTGCCAGTCGGCCCGGCGGTTCATGTCGAATGGCGGCGTGCTCTCGCCGCGCCTGATCTCGCTGGGATCGATCGCCTGCAACGCCTCCATATCCGCGCCAGCGCAGAAGGCGCGGCCGGCGCCGGTGAGCACGATGACGCGGACATTGTCGTCGGCGCTGGCGGCCTCCATCGCGTGACGCACGTCGCGCTCCATGGTCGCGGTCCACGCGTTCATGCGGTCGGGACGGTTGAGCGTGATGGTCGCGATTCTGTCGCTTACCTCGTAGAGAATTTGCTGATAGTTCACCGCTGATCTCCCTGTTGTCCGTGTCATTGACGCTTTGGGTGCGAGGCAGTCGGCCGCATCGCGGTGAAACAGGTTCTGCATCATATGCGCGATGTCGGCGCGCCCTTTGTGCGGGCCATAGACGTAGTCGTGATAGACGGCGTCTTCGGTGAAGTGATTGGCGAAGCGCGCGCCGTCGCCGGATTCCGCCGACAGGGTGAAATCGCCGAGTAGCCGCGCGAACTCGTCGCCGCTCATGTCGCCTCCCTTTCGCCCAGTCGGAACCGCCGGGCTCAGGAGCGCGACACTATCACATCAGCGGCTTTTGAAAGACGTTTGGACGCGCGGATGAAATTCCGTGGGGCGGCTATTCGGCGGCATCCAGCAGAACCGCGTGCGGAGCGCGCGCGATCCAGCCCGCAATGAAATTCTTCAACCACGTCCGCTCGACGACGTCGTGCTCGGCGCGGCCTTCGAAGTGAAGGTGACGCGGCTGCGCGCCCGGTGAATCCATTCGCAAGCACCCGCTCGTGGTCCAGCGATGCATCATGGCGTAGGTCACGTCGGGATGAAACTGGAAGCCGAACGCGGGGCCGTGCTGAAACGCCTGCACCGGAAAGTCATCGCCTTCGGCAAGCAGTTCGGCGCCATCAGGCAGTTGAAATCCTTCGCCGTGCCAGTGGTAGACGCGCTCCGGCCAGTCCGAACAGAGCGCGTGACCGGCGGTGGTTGGGCGGATCGGATAGTAGCCGACCTCGACCCGGCCTTCACGATGCGGCGCGACCTGCGCGCCCAATTGTTTAGCAAGCATCTGGGCGCCCAGGCAGATGCCGAGAAACGGCCGCTGCTCACGCAAGGGAATTTCGATCCAGTCGATCTCGCGGCGGACATATTCGTCGGAGTCGTTGGCGCTCATGGGGCCGCCGAAGATGACCGCGCCGGCATGCTGGTCCAGCGTTTCCGGCAGCGGATCGCCAAATCGCGGACGCCTGATATCGAGGGAATAGCCGAGCGCCCGCAGCGCATTGCCGACCCGGCCGGGCGTCGAGCTCTCCTGGTGGAGAACGATCAGAACAGGCGATAGGGGCGCGGCGTCAGGCGCAACCAGCGCCCTTCGGCCCGGAAAGGGCACGATGTTGTCGCCATTTTTGCTCGACCGGAACGACATCGACGTTGCTCAGGTGCCTCGAATCGAAACCATACCTGAGTGAGTCTTAATTTCGCGTGAGTTCACGCACACACCCAAAAATGTAAGCAAACTGCGGGCCAGATGCGGTCAGAGCGCCCGATCGCGGTGCGAACGGGCTGGATACCGGAAAAACACGGGATTTCTTCAGCGCTGGCGGAGTTGGAAGCGGCCGACAGCCCCGAGGATAAAGGAGCGCGGAAACAGCCGGAGCAGGAACGGCACAATCTTGATGCCGAGGCCAGGCAGCACTGCCCGCTTGTTCGCCATCAATCCGCTGTAGGCCTGCTGCGCGACATCGGCCGGTAACACGTTGAGGATTGCCGAATCATAGCCGGGTCGAAATCCGGCGCGAGCCTGAAATTCCGAGGGCACGGGACCCGGACACAACACCGTCACGTGCACGCCATGTGGCGCCAGTTCTGCGCGCATGGCTTCGGTGAACGACAGCACATAGGCCTTGGACGCATAATAGACCGCCATTCCCGGCCCTGGCAGAAAACCCGCGATCGAGCCGACATTGAGAAGGCCGCCACGATTGCGGATCAGGTGATCGGAAAACCGCAGTGACAGGTCGGTCAGCGCGCGGATGTTGACGGCGATGATCTCGAGCTGGTTGCACCGATCGCGCTGGATCGCCCTGCCGAACACGCCAAACCCGGCGTTGTTGACGAGGTATTCGACTTCTACGCCGGAAGTGGTCAGGGCCTCGGCAATCCTGTCGCCGCAGTCGGGTTGCGCAAGGTCGCACGGAATGACGATCGGCGCCGCGCCCCCGGCCGTCTTGATTTCACTCGCCAACGCTTCCAGGCGATCGGCGCGCCGCGCCACCAGCGCTACGCGATGACCGTGCGAAGCAAAGACGCGCGCCAGCTCGGTGCCTATGCCCGCCGATGCACCGGTAATCAGCGTCACACGCTCGGTCACGGTAAATACTCTTAAAATCAAATCAGGGTTACGCCGCCAGCACGGGAACGAGAGCATAGGCGCGCGGTGTGGCGCAAGCCATTCTCCAAACATGGCGCCATGCAGGGTTGTGCGCGCCATGCGCCGAAATCTCCATGTTTTCAGGCTTATCGCGCAGTGCCGCCGCCGATTCCGGCGCACATTAAAGTTTCGTCATCTGCAATGATGCGCGACTGCGCCGCTCATTGTCACATCGCCGCGTCTTCGGCCTTCGGCACGCCTGCGGAAGAGGCCGACTGCCGCTCCGCCACCTTGTGCTTGAGATCGATCCGGTCGCGCGAGGAAATGCCAAGCAGGTCAGCCGCGCGCCAGACGACGTTATCCTCGAACTCGCTGACCTGGCCGTCGGCGTATACCAGCTCCCACATCATCTCGATGATGCGAAGCCGGCCCTCCTCATTCACCGAACGCATGATGACGCTGGTGAAATGATAGAGATCGACCGCTTCGCCCTCGGCCCGCGTCGCCGAGGCGATCAAATGATCTGCCGTGCCAGGGTCAAGCTTGAAGCGGCTCTCGATCAAACTGTGCAATTTGCGCTTCTCGATCGCGCTCGGCTCGCCGTCGAGCGAGACGACGTGAACCAGTAGCGCGGTCGCGGCGAGAAGATAGCCGGTATCGTCGAACGCGAAATCCGAATCCGCGCTGGGCGCAACGATGTCGGCAATGAATTGGCGCAGTCCGTCGAGCATCAATCTACCTGCAAAATTCGAAGAAGCTGTTGAGCGAATATGGGCTGAAGATTTGGCCTGCGCAATCCGCACGAAGAGTGGCTGACAACGCGAGCAGATTAAATCGGCGTCAGGTTAGGTATGAAGGTAGCATAACACGGGCACCCGGGGCGCGCGGCCGAAGCTTCAAAACACGCAAACCGTGCCGCTTTCGGAAGACATCGCCTATCGGCCAAAGGCCGATTGCGCGATTCGTCGCGGGCCGCAAGGCCGTCATAGACTGCAAATCACTCACATTTGCAGTGCGAGATCGTGATCGAGTAACGCCTCAAGGTATCTCGTACACCACCATCTTGTCGGCGATGCCGCGCAGCGCGGCTTCCTTCTGGATCGGCCGGATCGCCTGCTTTGCCAGGATTGTGGCGACCGCCGGCGATTCGATCACAGATCCCGTGATGTGGATTTCCTGCGAGGTCGACAGGCTCTGCACTCTTGACGCGATGTTGACGGTCTGGCCGAAATAGTCCTGCCGCTCATTCAGCATCACCGCCAGGCACGGGCCTTCGTGGATGCCGATCTTGACGATCAAGTCCTCGCGGCCGCGCTCGGCATTCAGCGCCGCCATCGCCGCGCGCATGCGCAGGCCCGCGACGATCGCATGCTCCGGCCGGATGAAGGTCGCCATCACGGCATCGCCGATCGTTTTCACAACCGCGCCTTTCTCCGAGGCGATGATTTCGAGCAGCGCGTGGAAATGCGCCCGCACCAGATCGAAGGCAGCGAGATCGCCGACCCGCTCATAGAGCGCGGTGGAGCCCTTGAGGTCAGTGAACAGGAACGTCAGCGAGGTGATCTTGAGGCGTTGATCGACGTTGAGATTATCCGCCTTGAAGACGTCGCGAAAAGTCTGGTTGGACAGCATCCGCTTGGCGGTCAGGATCGGCTTGCGCTTGCCGAGCAGCTCATGGAGCGTGTCGTTGGCGACCCAGACCGCGGGCAGCACCCGGTGGTCGGTCTGGTTCTCGAGCGACAGCCGTAGCGGCCCCGGACGCATCACCGTCGAGCCCGTGGGCGCCTGCAGCTTGTTGAAGACGATCGAAAACTGCTGTCGCTCGCGGGTCGGCTCGCCCTGGACATCAAAGAAATGCGCCGAGTGCGTCACCGGCTCGAACACGATCACGAACTGGTTTGGCAGTTGTAGCGACAGCACCGCCTTTTCGCCCGCCGGTAACTCGATGGCTTCCAGCGAAACCTCATCGACCAGCCGCTTGATCGATTCTTCGCTCAAGTCCATCCCCGAGCTCCAGAATATCTGGCGGTTATATTCCCAGATCGGCAGTGTATGAGGATCGTGCGCGGCGATGCGCCTGACGCGGGGGCTGACCGTGAAAGCGACCTCGACGCGGTCGTCGACGGATGCCTCGTAACCTTGGGCACACAGCGCGCAATTATAGTCGTCGTGACGGAGCGATTTCAGCGTGTTATGCGCGCCGAGCACGCCGCCGCAGCCGGGACACAGCACGTTCCAGGTGAGATCGAACAGCCCGAGCCGCGCCGAATGCAGGAAGGCCGAGATGACCTTTTCCTCGTCGAGCCCGTAGCGCGCGGCAAAATCCAAGAGGTTGATCCGGTTGAGCTCGCGGTCCTCGCCCCTGGCGATCAGTTGCGAGATGGCGTCGACCACCGCGGGATCGGCGGTCTGCTTCAAGACTGCGAACTGGGCCTGGGTATCGCTCATGGTTGACAATCTAGATGACGTTCCAGAGGTGGCTGCGCAAGGCGCGCTTGCTTGCCTGATGCCTTTTCTTCCCTCGACCCGGCAATCCGCCCGATCAAGAAAATGCTACCGGGACGTGATGGCAAACATCGGCGAACGGTCGGGCTGTGTGGTCACCACGCCGATCGGCATCACCGGCTCCTTGTCTATCAGCGTGATGCGAAACGCGCCGATCATCTTGGCCAGCGCCAGCGTGGCTTCGACCAGCGCGAAATGCGCGCCGATGCAGACGCGGGCGCCGACGCCGAATGGCAGATAGGCGAAGCGGTCGGGCGGCGTTCCCGTCATGAAGCGGGACGGGATGAAGGCGCTCGGATCGCGCCAGAGTTTTTCGTGTCGGTGCAACACCCACGGCGCGATCAGAATGACGTCCTTCTTCCTGACCGGCAGGCCCGCGATGGTATCCGGCCCGATCGCCGCGCGTGCGATCAGGAACGCCGGCGGATAGAGCCGCATGGTCTCGTCGACCACCGCGCGGGTGAATTTCAGCCGCTCGATATCGAGCGCGCCGTCGACGGTCGCGCCCTGCACTTCGCTCGCCACCTGCTCCTGCGTGGCGGGATCGAGCGCCAGAAGATAAAGCGCCCAGAACAGTGCGGTCGCCGTCGTCTCGTGGCCGGCGAGAATCATGGTCGCGACCTGATCTCCGAGTTGTTCGTCGGTGAAGGCTTGGCCGGTTTCCGGATCACGCGCCTCACCTATCAGCTCGAACAGATCGCGCGCCGGCCCGCCTGCGGTCTTGCCGGCGGCGCGACGCTCGGCCATCAGCATGCCGATGAATGCGGTCCAGCGCTTGCGGAAGCGGCCGCGCGCAATGTCCTGCGGGCTTGGCCAGCTCAGCGGCAGCAGCAGATCGAGGAAATGCGGGCGCGCCAGCCGTTCGCCATACTCGATCACGAAATCGCGCAAGGCGGCGCCGTGGCGATCCATCCCGAACGAGAACATGGTGCGGCCGGCGATCTCGAGCGCCATCCGCTGCATCGCCTCGCGCAAATCGACGGGTGCATTGCTGGCGGCGCTCAGCTTGGCGATCGTCTCATCGATCGCCGCCAGCATGTGCGGAACGAGCGGCATCACCGCGCGCGGCGTGAACGCCGGCGCCAGCGTGCGGCGCTGATGCTTCCACGCACGTCCTTCCGCGATCAAAAGACCTTCGCCGAGGATTGGACGCAGCACCCGGAAGCCGGCCGGCGTGCGCGTATAATTTTCGTAATTGTCGACCAGCACATGCTTGATCGCATCCGGTGCGTTGAGAATGAACGTGCTGCGTCCGAAGAAGCGGCCCTGAACGATATCTTCCTCATAGGCCCGCTGGCCCCAGCTACCGATCGGGCTTTCGCGGATCGCCTTCATCCGCCCGAACGCCGTCATGTCGTCGGGCGCCCGCGGCGGGCTTGGCGGCACCAATGGTGCGCGCGCAAGCGGCATATCGTAGGCTTCGGCTATGCTCATAGGCCTATCCCGTAGCCCGGATGAGCGGAGCGATATCCGGGATCCTGCCAAGCCCCGCATATCGCTACGCTCATGCAGGCTACGATCGTATCGATGTCTCCGATCCGGGCGCCCCAAAGGCGTATCCGAAGTGGCTACCAGTACAGCTAGTAGGTCAGTTCGGCGACCGCAATCCGGTTCTCGGAGGCCGGCCAAGTCCGCGCCACGATCCGCTCGGTATTGAACATATTTACCACGGGGCGGCCAATCTCCTCCGCCGGAAGCCGCAGGGTCGTGACCGAATCGGTCGGCACGCCGGATCTCACATCCCTCGGCTCCTTGCCGTCGATCAGCACCACGTCCCGCGGCAGGCCGAAATAGCCCCGCGGACGCGACATCAGGACCACGGCGCCGGCACCCGCATCGGCCGGCCCGAGTGGGCGCGCGGCACGCAGATGCACGATGTCGGAGGAGCGCGGAAATGGCGAGCGGTAGAGGTGGGTGGTCGGCGAACCCGCTGACGTCAATACGATTTCGAGAAACCAGGTCGGCTCGACCTGCGCCGGGCCCCAGCGGCCGTCGGCGCCGGTTTGCGAAGAATGGATCGGACCGCCAGTCCGTTCGCCGGTCTCGGGAGAGACCCGATAGATTTCGACTGTCGCGCCGAAGACCGGACGGTTGGTGGCAACGCCGCCCGGCGTGCCCGTCACAAGCCCGCTCAGTCTGACTTCGGCTTCCGGCACGATCTCGATACGCGACGGTTCCTGGCCGGCGATGAATTTGTAGATCTCGCGAAACGCGCGCGGGTGAAAGGCGACCTCGCGGTGATCAAGCGCACCGAGCACCAGATTGGTCGCACCCTTCAGCGCAGGACTATCCGACGTCACGCCGGTCGGCGCGCCCGGTTTACCGACGAAGCGGCCATCGGGCTGTGCATATTTGTCCATGCCCTCGCTGCGCAAGGTGAGGAACGCCGTGCCCGGCGTCACCTCGCTCTCGCCCTCGTTCAGGCCACGCAAAAACGGGCTGCGGCCGTTGAACTCGTTGTTGATGTCGTCATCCCAATCATAGATTCCGTGATTGGGAACGCCGCACAGAACGGCGTGGCTGATGTCGGCCGCGCCGCCATTCCTGATGTAATTGCGGATCGAATAGCCGCCGCGCGAATTACCGACGAGCGCGATGCGCGCCGCGCCGGTGCGACGCTGCAATTCCTTGACGGCCGCGCCGAGTTCGCGGCGCTGGTCTTCTGTCGAGGAACGGTTCGGTTGCTCCATGTTGTCGTCGGTGCGCGCCAGGGGATCAGTAAAGCTGATGGCCATCATTCGCTCGCGCGGTACGCCGTTCGATTCCATGCGCCAGAGGGTGGTGATCCAGAGCGCCGCATGGTCGCCATTGCCATGCACGAACAGGATCGGCGGAACCGCCGCTGGTGCGGTCTGCGCCCGCGCCAGCGAGCCAAAGAGCGGAAGACCGAATGAGCCAGCCAGCAGGGGCACGGCTCCGACGCTTCTCAGGATCAACCGTCGCGACAATCGCATTTCGGAACCTCCCGTCGCTTTTCAATACCTTGGCTGTGCGTTAGCACCGTCGAAGGCGGCGCAACGACTGGACAGGCCATGGTTTTCGCAGGCATCAACTTAAGTTCGAATGGAATCAAGCCGGTGACAGAACGCCAACGGAACTTATCATGACCGACCAGCCGAAGCGCTCGCGCCTTGCGACTGACGGCATTGCAGCACCGTTGCGGCACGCCGTGTTCCGGCGCATCTGGCTCGCCAGCCTCGTTTCCAACCTCGGGATATTGATCCAGGGCGTCGGCGCGGCCTGGGCGATGACGCAGATGACCTCTTCGGCCGACAAGGTCGCGCTGGTGCAGACCGCGCTGATGCTGCCGGTCATGCTGATTTCGATGCCGGCCGGCGCCATCGCCGACATGCACGACCGCCGCATCGTCGCACTGGTCTCGCTCGGGATCGCGCTGATCGGCGCAACCGCGCTGACCGTGCTGGCGTGGCTCGGCCTCGTGACGCCGAATATCCTCTTGGCGCTTTGCTTCGTCGTCGGCAGCGGCATGGCGCTGTTCGGGCCGGCCTGGCAGGCCTCGGTGAGCGAGCAGGTGCCAGCGGAAACGCTGCCGGCGGCGGTCGCGCTCAACGGCATCAGCTACAACATTGCGCGCAGCTTCGGCCCGGCGATCGGCGGCATCGTGGTTGCCACAGCCGGCGCCGTGGCCGCGTTTGCCGTCAACGCCGCGCTGTATCTGCCGCTTATGGTGGTGCTGTTTTTGTGGAACCGCGCCAGCGAGCCGTCACGCCTGCCGCGCGAACGGCTCAACCGCGCCATGGTCTCGGGCGTGCGCTACATCACCAATTCGCCGTCGATCAAGATCGTGCTGACGCGCACGCTGGTCACCGGCATCATCGGCGGCTCGGTCTCGGCGCTGATGCCGCTGGTGGCCCGCGACCTCCTGCATGGCGGCGCGCAAACCTACGGCATCATGCTCGGCGCCTTCGGCATGGGAGCGGTGTTCGGCGCACTGAATATCGGCGAGGTGCGCCGACGCATGAGCGGCGAGGCTGCGGTGCGCGCCTGTGCGATAGCGATGGCCGGCGCGATCGCGGCGGTCGCCCTGAGCACCAACGCCATCCTGACGGCGATTGCGCTCGTGCTCGCCGGCGCGGTGTGGATGCTGGCGGTCGCCCTGTTCAACATCGGCGTGCAGCTTTCGGCGCCGCGCTGGGTTGCGGGCCGCTCGCTGGCGGCCTTCCAGGCATCGATCGCCGGCGGCATTGCGGTGGGAAGCTGGGGCTGGGGCCACCTCACCGACCTCGCCGGCGTGGAGATCGCGCTATTGGTTTCGGCAGGCCTGATGCTGATCTCGCCCCTGCTCGGCATCTGGCTGCGCATGCCGCCGGTCGGCGCGCGCAACGAGGATGCCACGGAGCTGCTTGCCGATCCCGAAGTGCGGCTGTCGCTGACCGGACGCAGCGGACCGCTGGTGGTCGAGATCGAGTATCGCGTCGCACAGGACAACGCCCGCGCATTTCACAATGTGATGCAGGAAGTGCAGCTCAGCCGGCAGCGCAACGGCGCCTATGGCTGGTCGATCGCGCGCGACATCGGCGACCCCGAACTGTGGACCGAGCGCTATCACTGCCCAACTTGGCTCGATTATCTGCGCCAGCGTAGCCGTGCGACGCAGTCCGAGCGCGCCTTGCACCAGCGCGCGATCGACTTTCATCTCGGCCCCGAGCCGATCCGCGTCCGCCGCATGCTGGAGCGACCGTTCGGCTCGGTCCGCTGGAAGGAAGACACCCCCGACCGCGCTGCCAATGAGGTCTTGCCGGTGGTCGCCACGGCGGCAGGCAGCAGCACCTGAGCTGAGGTGGCGCGGCGGCGTGCCGCAATGTTGCGTCGCGTCCTTGCGACCAAAGTCGCATTACCGCGGCCAAACTTGCCAAACCGCGGCGCAAGCCTCTAGACTGGATTTCGTCATCGCACGGTTGAAGCGCCCATAATCCATGCGTCCAGCTTCAGGCTGGAATAAAATACGCAGATCATGGGTTGATGCTTGGAGGCGACCACTTAAAAATTGCCGATAAAAATAGAGCTATCAGACGACAAAAATAATCCAGGGAGGGAAACATGAAATTGCGTCAAGACACGCCAGCAACCCGTCGCGCTGTACTGGGTGGTGCCGCCGTCGCCGGCGCAGCGATCATCAGCGCTCCATATATCCGCAATGCCGAAGCGGCCGAAACGACAACCTGGAAGGTCCAGACTTCCTGGCCGGCCGGCGTCGGGCTCAACACGTTCAAAACCTGGGCCGCATCGATCAAGGAAAAGACCGGCGGCGAGCTCGAGTTCAAGCCGTTCGCCGCCAAGGAAGTGGTCGGCGACTTCGAGTTGCTCGATGGCGTGAAGAACGGCGTGCTCGAGGCGATGAATTCCTTCACGGTCTATTGGGTCGGCAAGGTGCCGGCGACGGCGTTCCTGTCGTCATACCTGATGGGCCTCCGCTATCCGCACGAATGGGACGTGTTCTTCTACGGGAAGGACGGCCTGAAGATGGCGCGCGAAATATTCGCCAAGCAGAACATCATGTATGTCGGGCGCATCCATCATGGCCCGAACATCATCCATTCCAAGAAGCCGATCCGCTCGATCGAAGACTTCAGGGACCTCAAGCTGCGCGTTCCCGGCGGCATGATTGCCGAAGGTTTTGCGGCGATCGGTGCCAAGACCACGCTGCTTCCCGGCGGCGAGGTATTCTCGGCGCTGGAGAAGGGGACCATCGAGGCGGCCGACTACACCGGTCCCGCCGTTAATTGGGACCTCGGCTTCCAGCAGGTCACCAAGTACATCTGGATGGGGCCGGCCGGACTCGAATCGATCTATCAGCCGGTCGACCTGATGGATTTCTGCGTTGGCATGAACCACTGGAACAAGCTCTCGCCGAAGATGAAGGCCTGGGTCGAACTCGAGGTCGAAGCCTACTCGTCGCTGCACCACGCGGCGATCCAGAAGGCCGACATGGAAGCGTGGCCGAAGTTCATCAAGGCCGGCACCGAAATCAATCGTCTGCCGACCTCGGATCTGGAGAAATTCCAGCGCGTCGCCGTTCCGATCTGGTTCAAATGGGCCAACAAGGACAAGGACGCTGCGCGGGTGTTCAAGGCTCAGCTCGAGATCATGGAATCGCCGAGTTACGGCTACGTCACACCCGATATGTATCAGGGT
Source organism: Bradyrhizobium australiense (assembly GCF_013114825.1). Lineage (GTDB taxonomy): Bacteria > Pseudomonadota > Alphaproteobacteria > Rhizobiales > Xanthobacteraceae > Bradyrhizobium > Bradyrhizobium australiense. The sequence continues at coordinate 37,391 of NZ_JAAVLX010000003.1, forward strand.
CAGAAGCTCGACCTCTGAGGCTCGAGCGACGGCGGCGCGGGCCTGTGCGCCGCTGTCTCCTGCCCGCGGCAGCGCGGCAGGAGTGTGACCCGTTGTCATTTCACGTCTGAGACGTCCGCCATCCCACGCGGACGTGGGGAAATCCGGGGAAACCGATGCCCAGCCTTCCGTTTGTGCTGCCCCATTGGCTCTACTGGGGCACGCTCGTCGTATTTCCGATCGTCGCCATGTATTTCGTCCAACGCCAGCGCCGGCGCGGCGCTCCGCAAGGTCCGTCGCTCTTCATCGCCTATATGTTCTGGCTCTGCTCGGGCTTCATGGGCCTGCACCGCTTCTACCTCAGGAGCAACTGGGGCCTGATCTTCATTCCGGTCTTCCTCCTTATCCTCCACACCACCGACGTCATTCGCGACAAGCGTGAAGACGTGTCGCGCACGCGAGCCGCCGTTGGCGCCGCCGTCTCCGAACTCGAGCATGCAAAAATTCCGCCCGGCGTGACCGCAACGCCGCAGATGCAGGAGCGGCTGGCTAAGGCCGAGGCGGCGCAACCCAAGGTCAAATCCGATTTTGAAGCGGCCCAAGCCGATTTGACGCAATGGTACAGCTATTCGCGCTGGCTGGCGATCCTGATGGCCGCGATGCTGGTTGGTGATGCCATCCTGTTGCCTGGACTCGTGCGCCGGCAAAAGCTGCGCGAGGCGGCAGAGCGGGCCAACGCACCGCCCGAGGCGGGGGTGCCGGAAGTGCCGCAGATCGGCACGCAGGAAGATCCGACTCTTCGCGTTCATACCCGCCTCACGGACGCGATCGAATGGGTAAACATCCGCGCCGGTGAATATGTCGCCTATTGGGCCGTGATTTCGGTGTTCGGCTATTACTACGAGGTGATCGCGCGGTTCGCTTTCAACTCACCCACCAATTGGCTGCATGAGAGCATGTTTCTGATGTACGGCATGCAGTACATGATCGCCGGCGCCTATGCCTATCAAAGCGATCAGCATGTGCGTGTGGATGTGTTCTACGTAAAATTCTCCACACGCGGCAAAGCCATCGCGGATATCATCACGTCGATATTCTTCTTCATATTCGTGCTCACGCTGCTTTTCACCGGCTGGCGCTTTGCCATGGATTCGTTCAATCCGGGCGGCATCGGCGAGGTCTCCTTCACTGAATGGGGCGTGCAGTACTGGCCGGTCAAGCTGATGATGCCAATCGGCGCCGCGCTGCTGCTGCTGCAGGGAATTTCCAAACTGATAAAAGACGTCATCATCCTGACGCGTGGGAGAGCCTGAGCCATGGGTTGGGAAATCGATATCGCATGGCTCACGCTGCTTCTGTTCGGCTCGCTCGGCATATTACTGGCGCTCGGTCTGCCGATGGCGTTCTGCACCGGCTCTCTTGCGGTGGTGTTCCTGTTCCTGTTCGGGAATTCGGCCATCCTGAACATGATGCCGTCGCGCATTTTCCCGTTCATGACCGACTACCAGCTCTCCGCCGTCCCGCTGTTCATCTTCATGGCGGCGATGCTGGAAAAGGCCGGCATCATCGAGGAGCTGTTCGATGCCGTTTATAAATGGCTCGGTTCGGTCAAGGGCGGCCTTGCGGCCGCGACTGTGCTGGCCTGCACGGCGCTCGCAGCGATGGTCGGCGTCGTCGGCGCGACAGAAGTCACGATGGGAATGATCGCGCTGCCGGCAATGCTCAAGCGCGGCTACGACCAGAAGCTGGCCTGCGGTTCATTGCTGGCCGGCGGAACGCTCGGAATTCTCATTCCACCATCGGTCATGGCGATCGTCTATGCGGTGGTTGCGCAACAGTCGCTTGGCGAATTACTGGTCGGCTCGATATTCCCGGGCTTTCTGCTCTCCGGCCTCTACATCGCTTACATCCTGATCCGTTGCTACATCAACCCAAAGCTCGGACCTGCGTTGCCGCCGGAAGAGCGCGTCAGCACGCGGGAGAAGTTCGCACTTCTCAGGAAGACCATCGCACCGCTGCTGCTGATCATCCTGGTGCTCGGCGTGATTTTTGTGGGTATTGCCACCCCGGTCGAGGCCGCCGGTATCGGCACCTTCGGTGCGCTGTTCGTATCGGCGCTGCATCGACGGCTCAACTGGTTGGCCGTGCAAGAGGCCGCCATCGCCACGCTGAAAGCCACGGCGATGGTGATGTGGATATTTTTCGGCGCAACAATGTTTGTCGGCTTCTTCATCGTGAAGGGCGGACAGACTTTCGTGGCGAACACAATTCTCGGAACGGGCTTGCCGCCTTACGGCATCCTGATGCTGATGATGGTGATTCTGTTCGTGCTGGGAATGTTTATCGACTGGGTCGGCATCCTCTTGCTCACCGTGCCGATCTTCCTGCCGATCATGAAAACCCTCGAATGGGGCGGCCTTTTTGGTTTGCCCGGTGTTCGCACCGAGGACGTGCCGCTCTGGTACGGCGTCATATTCATGGTCAACATGCAGATGGCGTTCCTGTCGCCACCTTTCGGCTATTCGTTGTTCTACCTGAAAAGCGTCGCGCCGCCGGAGATTACCATGGCGACGATTTTCCGCGCGGCCGTGAATTTCATGGCGCTGCAATGGCTGGGCGTTGGGCTGTGCATCCTGTTTCCATCGATTGTCACCTGGCTGCCCAGTTTGTTGTACGCCCGGTAATTGGTGCCGAGAGGCGATATCCGCATCGGGAATGTGCGCACCGTCGCCGACATCGAAACCATCGCGAACGCTGCGTCATCGGCGGCGCTTGGCTGCCGAAACTACTGCACCGCAGTTTGCCCCTGAACGGATTTTTACTGCCCGTGGCTCGCCAGCATCTGCTGGCAGCCCTTGCTGATCTTGGCGCGGTTCTGCTTCAGGCAGGCCAGCACCACCTGGTCGCCATCCTGCATGTGCGCCCGGCAATAGCGCGAGACGTCGCGCGCGCAGGCGTCGTGTCCCTTCTGCCGGTCCTGCTGGGCCGAGGCGGCTGACGTGATCAAAACCAGGGGAATGACGAAAAGAATCTTGGTCATTTGCTATGCCTTTGCACCGGTAGAACGCAATCAGCGCGTTCTATAGCGGTTTCCAGCGACGTGGATACCGGCTCGCCTCAAGAAAACGCGTCAAAACAGGAATCGGGCGCTGAAATCCGGGCGGCAACGCAATTGTGAAGGGGAAAGTGCGCTTTATGGAACGCCTGCGTCGCATCGCCGCAAGCGTCCCCGGGGGAGCCGAAGTGCGCCGATTATTGCGCGGCGAGCTTGCCCTTTTGCGCCGCAAGATCGCGATCCATCACGCTGCGGCAGCCCGCGCTCAGGTCGGCGCGATGCTTGATCATGCAGGCAGTGATCTTCGGAATATTCGGGATTTCCGAGCTGCAGAGGCGGAACGCGTCGCCGGTGCACATCTGCTGCGCTTCAGAGCTGAAGGCGAAGCTCGCGGTCGACGAAGCGGCGGCGAAAGACGCGGTCAAGGCCAGCACTGAACTGACCTTGCGAACGGCATTGAAGAACACTGCGGTCATTGTCGGCTCCTGTTGGCCCGGCAAGGCGGGCCCGTTGTTGATGGCAGGAGCATGCGCCGGGAACCGCCGGGCCGACTGTGACTGACGTCACTCGCGCATAAGGCCCTCATCTCCTTCGCTTAACCGGCGCTTGTTCGCGAGACGTTAAGACATTGTTGGCAGTAATGGCCCGTTGCGTGTGTGTATCCCGAGTATCTGGAAAGAGTAGCGATGCGTAATGCGTTGGGCCTGATGCTGGCTAGTGTAGTGACGGCGCTGGTGATCACCGGCGTTTGGTTCTGGACCTCCTCGCCGCGGGCCGACGCGGCCGCACCTCAAACCGTCGCCGCCCGCGCGGCCGAGCCGCTGCCGGCGCCCGCCGCGGCCAAGCCCGCACTGAGGGACGACGTCGAGATCACGGCCTCTCTCTCGAAGCCGGCCCCTGCCCCCGTGCCGGTTCCCGCAGCCCAGCCGATGCGATCAGCCTGCGCCAATCCCGACGCACTCGGCGTCAGCCGCACTGTCGTGATCGACACCACCGGCGGCCCCGGTTTTGGCTTCCTGCAATACAAGCAGTTCGACTTCCTCACCGACAAAGAGGTCGTGCTGACCTTCGACGACGGCCCGTGGCCGACCACGCCCGCCGTGCTCAAGGCGCTATCGGATGAATGCACCAAGGCCGTGTTTTTCCCGGTCGGCAAGCACACGACTTATCATCCGGAGATTCTCAAGCAGGTCGCCGCTGCCGGCCACACCATCGGCTCGCACACCTGGTCGCACAGCCATCTCGACAGCAAGAAGCTGACCGAGCAACAGGTCAGGGAAGAAATCGAGAAGGGTTTTAGCGCCGTGAAGATGGCGCTGGGTGCGGCGCCCGCGCCGTTCTTCCGCTTCCCCGCGCTCGCGCACACCCAAGCCGCGCTCGGCTATCTCGGCACGCGCAACATCGCGATGTTTTCCTGTGACGTCGATTCCAACGACTTCAAATCTTCCGGACCCGACCAGGTGATCCAGAACGTCATGACCAAGCTCGACAAGCAGGGCAAGGGCGTTATCCTGATGCACGATCTGCAGAAACATACCGCGCTGGCTTTGCCGACGCTGCTGCGCCGCCTCAAGGCCGGCGGCTACAAGGTCGTGCAGATGAAGGCCAAGGAGCAGCTCGAAACCCTGCCCGAATATGACGCGATGCTGGTGAAGGACCAGAAGATGCCGGCGGTTGCCAGCCGCCCGATCAGCAGCGTGGTGCAGACGGTTTCGCAGTAAGCCGACAGCTCAGTGTCATTCTGCAAAGGCGCGCGCCCTCGGAATAGTCCCTAGGGCGCGTTTTGCTTTGGCAATATCACCAGTAGATCCCGTGCCGATGCAGCTCGCGGACGATGCGCGCTTCGATCCAGTGGTGTCTGCTGCGCGGCTTCATACTTCTGGACATTAACGCCGTTCTCCGAACAAAAGGCCTTGCGGGCGCGGCTCTCGAACGCTCAACGGCGCGCGGCTCAACCTTCGCCGCCTTGGGCGCCCCGGCTTTAGGCGTCTCGGCTTTGGGTTCAACGATCGCCGGCCGCTCGGTATATTTCGGCGCTTCCGTAGCCTGCGGAGCCTCCGCGGTTCGCGGCGGCTCGACCGCCTTCGACGGCGCCGGAGCGGCCTGCGTCTCGCTGCCGGCCAGCGACAAACTCCGATCGCCAGCTTGAGCCGCAGCGGAGGCCAAAACGAAGCCTGCAATGAGAATGAGTTTACGCATGCTGGTGTCTCCCCTTGAAGTCCAGGCGGAGACTAGGCCGGGCGGGCGGCCCATTATGTGAGACAGGTCACACACAGGTGCACCGGTCGCCGAAGATCTACCGACGTGCCTAGGACCGGGTCTGATCCACCCGCCGCAGGATCTCTATCCCGTTGATATTCTTCACCAAGGCATAGGATTTCAGGAGTTGGGAGAGTTCGGGGTCGGCCGCGGCCCAACTCCCCCAGTCGCTATCCTGATTGTCGATCACAACAACGTCCGGCGGTTGCTTCCTGAAATCCTCAATCAGGCCGGCGCGCTCGCGCGCCACGTAGCCCGCGAGGCGGTCCGCCGTCGCCTGGTCGATGGACCCGTCCAGACGAGCGCGGCGGACGATCTCTCGTACCCAAAGCGCCTCCTGACGCGAGACCCATGTTCCCTGGAGCTCGCGCACCATCGGATGACCGATGACGGCTGCGGCACTCAGCATCAGGATCTTCGGCCGCGGTCCTATCAGGGTGACCTCTTCCTGGACGCGCCGCATATCGACACTCGCGTTGAACCAGAGGCATGCGTTCGCGAAGATGAGGGCGACGACGAGCATCGCGCCCGCGCGCAGCCTGCGCGATCCCGCCCGCTCATCTTGGCTGGCCGCAATCGCCCAGCCCGCCGCCAGCAATCCAAGCGCAACCATCGGATAGGCGTGATAACCCCAGCCCTTGCCCTGCACGAAAAACGAAATCGCAAAACCGAGCGATCCGGCCATCATCACGACAGCTGCAGCGTCCACTTTTCGCCGCTGGCTTTGCATCGCCAGCACGACCATGATCGCCACGAGCCACAACAGGGTCGCAGAAGTCAGCAAGATGGCAAGGAGCGGCGCTTTCAGGAGCAGATAGACGTCACGCACCAGCGGATAGACGAGCGTAAAATACTCCGGATAGAACGCGACAATGCAGAGCGCGTGGATCACAACCAAAGCTGCGGCGATCCAGTTCTCCGGCGCAAACAGCACCCGCCAGTCTCGCGCATGGGCGGCTGCCGTCAAAATGCAAAAGCCGACCGCAAAGACGAAGTACGGCTTGAAGTTCATGGTTGTCGCTGCGCACAGGCCGGCGATCAGGATCGCTGAGGGCGTAACCCGCTCGCCATTGGCGCGCAGAACATAGACCGCAAGTGCCGGCAGCAGCAGCACCAGCGCCAGGTGTTCGCGCTGGCCGAAATCATACATCGGCAGGATGGCCAGCAGCGCGGCCGCCCATACGGCAGCCGCGCGACGGGCACGCTCGCCGAACGAGGAGAAACGCAAGGCTCGCCACGTCAGCGCCAGCGATGTCGCGATCGATAGAAAGATCAGCCCGTTGGTCACGACTTCCGGCCGCGCGTGGATTGCGCGCGCCAGCGCCACGCCGAGGAAGTAGACCGCTCCCGCCATCGGCGGATTGGTCTCGAGAATGTCGACATACAGACGCTGACCGTCGAGCATGCGCTCGCAAACAATCAGCCACCAGCTGACATCCACGTTGAAGGGCAGAATCCCTCGCAGGATGATCGCCACCATGAACACGGCGACGACCGCGTGCAGGGGAGTCACGGTCCAGGCTCCCTGACGGGCGGTCTCATCCCCGGGAAGGCCCAGGCCGATATCGAGCGACATGCAAGATCCTGCGGAAAATGTGCAGGCAAGCTAGAAGGGGCCAGTTAATAAGAGATTTCAGGGGTGGACACGCGCTCGCCAGGCACATGGCCATTAAGCTGAAGGCGGCGATCGGCTGCGAGGAAGCGCTCCGGAGAGAGCGCGCCAAAAAAGCGTGGTGCCGCAAACAGGACTCGAACCTGTGACCCCGTCATTACGAATGACGTGCTCTACCAACTGAGCTATTGCGGCGGACCGAAGCGGCGTTCGGGGGCGACCCCGAAACGCCCGAACCTGATATCGGGCACGGCCGCGATTGGCAAGAAAAACGCTAGGCCCAGCGAAGCGTTTTGAAGCGAGGGGACATCGGTTCGCGTCAAGAATACCCCTCAAAGTAAGAAACTGAGCGCCTAGCTGCCGCCCCAGCGTGACAAAAATCCCCGCCAGCCGCCGGCCTGCGCCTTGGGCGGGGCGAGTTGTTCCGCGAATTCGTCCGCTGGGCCGTCCTCATCGATACCGGGGTCGTCCGGGGCCCGAACAAGCGGGATCACGGCGGGAATCGGGTTCGGAACCGCCTTCGGAATATCCTGCCGCGAACGGAACAGCGGCGCCGGCTGGTTTGGTGCCGGTTCGGCCGGCTTGGGCGGGGCCGGCGCCGGAGCGGTTGTCGCTTCCGGGTGGTTGGCCTCGGCGGGGGACACTTCGGCGGCAGCAGCCGCTGGCGGCACATTGTCCTGCGCGGCTGATGGTGCGGGCGTGACGGGGGCGGCGGGCTCGGCCGCCCGCTCGTCCACAGCCTCGGGCGGCGCAATCACCACGGCGCGGCGCGGGGTCGCCAACATGGCTTCTTCGAACGGCGAGGATTCGATTGTGCCGCCCTTGTCGGACGGCAGCGCCGCGACCGGCGTTTGCCACTGGAAGGCATCGAGCCGCCCGGTGACCGGAGAAACCGGCCGCCAGCGATCACTGACATAGCCGTCCGCAGTCCAGGACGGATCGTGCAGCGCGCGCACCGCGCGCAAGGTCCACGCGCGCGCCCGCCCCGAATCACCGTGTTCGGTTCGCTCGAGCTCCGCCATCAATAGCGCGACGCGCTGCGTCGGCTGTGCGATGAAGGGCGCCAGTGCTTCGCGCGCCTTGGTAAATTCGGAGGCATCGATCGCGGCGCGCGCGATCGCCAGCGCGCCCTCAATATGGCCGGGCGTTTTCGCAGCCAGCGTCTCGACCCGCACCAGCCGTTGCCGTGCGGAATCCCCTAACTTCACGTGAGCATAGGCATCAGCAAGATCGGGATGCGGCTGCGCCAGCCACGCCGTTTCGACGAGGCGCATCGACCGCCGCACCTGATGCGCTTCGCTCTCGAACTTGCTCGCCAGCACCGCGGCGGGCACCAGCGTCGGCGCCAGCTTGACCGCTTCCATCACGCTGTCGCGCGCCAGATCCCGATCGACCTTTTCAAGTTCGAGCGCGCGCGCCGTCAGCAGCACGCCGCGCTGCCTTCGATAGGTTGCCTTGTCGATCAGCCCGGCACTTTGATTATTATCGAGGATTTTCAGCGCGCCGGCCCAGTCGCCCTTGGCGCAGCAGAAGCCGAGCACGGCGTGCGACGCCCATGACGACGACGGCGACAGCTTCAGCGCTTCCTCGGCGAGCATGACGGCGGCGACGGGATCATCGGCGCGCTGCGCCTCGATGAACAGGCCACGCAGGCCCAATAGCCGCGTGTCTTCGCGCTCGGCCATGGCGCGGAAGGCGCGCTGCGCGCCCCCGCGGTCGCCATCGAGCTGCGCCGATTGCGCATGCAGCAGCAGGGCCAGCGGATCATGCGCCGCATGCTTGCGCGCGGCTTCGGCATGCATGCGGGCGGCGGAGGAATCGCCATGGCCGATCGCCAGCAATCCTTGCGTGATCGCGTGCCGGCCGCGGGCCTGACGCCGTTCGCGCCGGCTGCGGCGGATGCGTTGCGGCGTGCGCCACAGGCCGCGCAGGATCGCCCACAACATCATCGCCGCAACGATGATGATGCCGAGCGCCAGCAGGAACACCGGCAGCGTGGTCTGGACGCGATAGCCGCCCCACGACAGCACGACATCGCCGGTCTGCTCGGCAATCCAGGCCGCGCCAGCTGCACCGAGCGCGATCAACAGCAGAAACAGAATAATCCGAATCATTGAAATCCTTATTCCGACGGTTTGGCGAGCACAGCCATGGCGTCGGCCGCAAATTGACGGGATGCGGCCAGCGCGGCGTCGCGCGCGTCGGCCCGCTCAAGCCATGATTGCGCCGCAGCGCGATCGGCCGGCTCCAACGTCTTCAATTCCCGCCGCGCTTCGTTGAAATCGTTGCGCAGCGCAGCCGCCGTGATCCGCGCCACCACAGCGCCTCGGTCCGTGCCGGCGGTATCGGTGCGTTCGATCTTGACCAGTTTGGCCGCGCCCGCCTGCAGGCGGTCGACGATGCCGGTGCCGGACGTGGCGGCGCTCTGCTGCGCCGGCAACAGTTTTGGCACCAGCGCCAACAGTTCCGTGCTCAGCTTACCGGCGTTCGGTACGCCCTTCTCCGCAAACTGATCGAGCGGCTTCAGCGCATCGGGATTCGGCGCCAGCGCCCTGGCTGCGGCGAGCGCCGTCGGATAGGGATCGCCGATCCGCACCAGCACATCGAGCAGCGCTGCCGAGACCAGACGGCGCAGCGGCATATCATCCGCAGGTTTGGCATCGGCCTTCGTATCAGCGATCTTGCTGCCTTGTTGCGCGATTTCCGCGCTCTGCGCCCGTATCTGGTTCTCGACCTTGCCGATGCGTTCGGCGAAAGCGGCGAGATCAGGCGACACGTTGCCGTCGCCACGCGGCGCCGACTTCACCTCATTGATGGCGGATGCCAGCTTCTCGCTTTGCGCGCGCGCCGCGGCGAGCTCACCGCGCAGCGTCGCGACAGATCTTTCCAGGGCGTCGCTGCGCGCGGCAGCGGCAGGATCGGCCACCGGTTTGCCTACCTTCGCCTCGAGATCGGCGACGCGCGCGATCAAACCGTCCATAGCGGCGGCGTTGAGCTGTGCGGTCTGCGACACCGAGGCCGGCTGAATCGCGGGCCAGCCCAGCATCCAGCCGACGCCGATCACCAGCGCCGCCGCGACCGCGCCGGAGACCGGCGCGACGATCCAGGGAGACACAGGCCGAGACGGCGGCTCCGCAACCCGCGACTCCTCAATTGGAGACTCCTCAGCCGGCGCTTCGGCGACCTCGGGCGCGGGTTCAGCCACGGGCTCGGACGGCGCCTCGCCAGCGCTCTTGGTCTCGCTCGATACTTCGGAGGCATCGAGATCGATGGTCGGCGCCTCACGCTTCGGCCGGCCCGAGTCGGGCAATGATCCAGTGTCTTCGGGCCTGTCATCGACCATCACAGCGGTTCCCTTGAATGGTTAGGTGCCGAAACTTAGCAGAATCGGGACGTCTTAGAGCATGATCCGGCCGTGGCGGCACCGGTTTTCCGATAAGACCATGCTCAGACTTAAAGATTAGGGCCCGATCGGGCCTGCAACGCCCGGTTCAGCGCCTCGAACAGGGCGTTTTCGTCCGGCGAAGCCGCCGTCGTGACCTGGGTCGCGCCGGCGTCCCGCAACACCGCGGCGACGCCTGCCGAAATGCAGCATTGTGGCAGCGCCAGTGCCGAGATCTCGACGCCGCCGGAGCGCGCCGCCTCCAGAAACGCACGCGCGCTCCGCCGTGAGTAATGCAGCACGGCCTCGACCTCGTGCGCCACGAAAGCGTCACAGATTTCCCGCGGCAGGCTGGGCACAGGCACCATCCGGTACGTGGTATGCGTCACCACCGTAAAACCCTTTTCGCCGAGTTCGCCGGCAAGGTCGCGCGCGAGATCGGTGCCGGCAAGATACAGGATCGCCCTCGCCTGGTTCAGTTGCTTCGACTTCGCACTGGCCAGCACCAGATCGCGCAATGCGCCGGCGTCACCCTTCGAGGCGATCACCTCGCTGAACCCCGCTGCGCGCGCTGCAGCCGCGGTAGTTTCTCCGACCGCGAACAGCGGCAGCTTCAGGAGCCAGCTGTCGGCCAGATGGGGCGCGATGGCACGCAGCGCGTTGGCGCTGGTGACGATGAGGGCGCCAAAGGTCACGTCCGCGTCATCCTGGAACGGCACCGGCTCGAACCGCAGCATCGGCGCGCGCAGCACGTCGAAACCCCGCGCGCGGAGAGCCTTCGCGGTCGTCTCATCATCCGGACTTGGTCGCGTCACGAGAACGGCCATATTTCAGATCTCCGCCAAGCCGATTTCGGCACGCCTAGGCGATTGCACGTCGCAACCTCCTAGTGCTACCCGGTTACGGAAGCGTTGTTTTTGGCGATAGCGCAAGGGTTCAAATTGGACAACGACAAGCCGATGCTGGTGCTGGGTATCGAGACCACCTGCGATGAAACCGCAGCCGCCGTGGTCGAGCGCCAGCGCGACGGCAGCGGGAAGATTTTGTCCAATATCGTGCGCTCGCAGACCTCGGAGCACGCCCGCTTCGGCGGCGTGGTGCCGGAGATTGCGGCGCGCGCCCATGTCGACCTGCTCGACGGTATCGTCGGCCAGGCCATGAAGGATGCAAACGTCGGCTTCGCGCAACTGTCCGCGGTCGCGGCCGCCGCAGGTCCCGGTCTGATCGGTGGCGTGATCGTCGGGCTCACCACTGCGAAAGCGATTGCGATGGTGCACGATACGCCGCTGATTGCGGTCAATCATCTCGAAGCGCACGCGCTGACGCCGCGGCTCACTTGCGCGCTCGCTTTTCCCTATTGCTTGTTTCTCGCCTCCGGCGGTCACACCCAGATCGTGGCCGTAGTCGGCGTCGGCAAATATGTGCGGCTCGGCACCACCGTCGACGACGCGATGGGCGAAGCCTTCGACAAGGTCGCAAAGATGCTGTCGCTGCCCTATCCGGGCGGGCCGGAGGTCGAGCGCGCGGCGGCAGGCGGCGATGCCAAGCGCTTCGCCTTTCCGCGGCCGATGCTCGGCCGGCCGGATGCGAATTTCTCGCTGTCGGGATTGAAGACGGCCGTGCGCAACGAAGCTAACCGCTTGACGCCGCTGGAGCCGCAGGATGTCAGCGACCTCTGTGCCAGTTTTCAGGCCGCGGTGCTGGAATCGACGGCGGACCGGTTGAGCGTCGGCTTGAGGCTGTTTCACGAACAGTTCGGCCCGCCCCGCGCGTTGGTCGCCGCTGGCGGCGTCGCGGCCAACCACGCCATTCGCGGCGCGCTGCAGGATGTCGCCTCGAAAGCGCAGACCACGCTGATCATTCCGCCACCCGCACTCTGCACCGATAACGGCGCCATGATCGCCTGGGCCGGCGCGGAGCGAATGGCGCTGGGATTGACCGATACGATGGATGCGCCGCCGCGGGCGCGCTGGCTGTTAGATGCCAACGCAACCGCGCCGGTAGGCTTCGCCAACACCCGCGCAGGATTCTGACATGACGTCCTTTAATTCGGTCGCGGTGATCGGCGCGGGCGCATATGGCACCGCGCTCGCGTGCGCCGCGGTACGGGCCGGCCGCGACGTCGTGCTGTATGCGCGGAGCGCCGATGGTGCCGCGCAGATGCAGGCGACGCGAAACAATCCAAAGCTACCCGGCGTGAGCCTCGATAGCAGTATCGGGGTCACGGCCGAGATCGCTGCAGCAGGGCGCGCGGACATCGTCCTGCTTGCGACGCCTGCGCAAAATTTGCGCGAAGCCGCGGCGGCACTTGCGCCGCATCTCGAACCGAAGACACCCGTCGTCGCCTGTGCCAAGGGCATCGAACGGGGCACACACCGGTTCATGACTGAAGTCATCGCTGAATCCATACCGGATGCAATCCCTGCAATCCTGTCGGGACCGAACTTCGCCGATGACGTCGCGCGAGGCCTTCCGACTGCCGTGACGCTTGCCGCAAGAGATGAAAAGCTGGCGAGCGATCTGGTGCAGGCGCTGGGCTCGTCAACTTTCCGGCCCTACCACACTTCTGATGTCCGCGGCGTCGAGATCGGCGGCGCGGCCAAGAACGTGCTGGCGATCGCCGCCGGCATCGTCGTCGGCCGGCAACTCGGCGCCTCGGCGCTGGCGGCGCTCACCACGCGAGGTTTCAGCGAACTCGCGCGCCTCGGCCGCGCTTGCGGCGCGCGCAGCGAAACGCTTGCGGGTCTGTCGGGCCTCGGCGATCTGGTCCTGAGCTGCTCCAGTCCGCAGTCTCGCAATTTGGCATTCGGCATTGCGCTTGGCCGCGGCGAAGCGCCGAACAGCGACAAGCTTGCCGAAGGCGAATTCACTGCGCCGGTCCTGATCGAACTGGCCGCTTCGCAAAATGTTGATATGCCGGTATCAAATGCCGTCGCGGCGATCCTGAACGGCAAAGTGACGATCGACGCAGCGATCGAAGGCCTGCTGACGCGGCCGTTCAAGGCGGAGGAATGACGATGGCATACTGGCTGGTGAAATCCGAACCGTCGGCCTGGTCATGGGACCAGCAGGTTGCAAAAGGAGCAAAAGGCGAAGCCTGGACCGGCGTGCGCAATTTCACCGCGCGGCAGAATCTCATTAACATGAAGAAGGGCGACAAGGCCTTCTTCTATCATTCCAATGAGGGCAAGGAGATCGTCGGCATCGCCGAAGTCATCAAGGAAGCCTATCCCGATCCGACCGACAAGACCGGAAAGTTCGTCTGCGTCGACATCAAGGCCGACAAGCCGTTGAAGACGCCGGTGACGATGGCCGCGATCAAGGCCGACAAGAAGCTCGCGGATATGGCGCTGGTGAAATATTCGCGGCTGTCGGTGCAGCCGGTGACGGCGGAGGAGTGGAAGCTCGTCTGCAAGATGGGCGGGCTGTAGGCAGTAAGTCCTCATCCCTGAGGGGGCGCGTCAGCGCCGTCTCGAAGGATGACCGCAGCGGGGGCCTCACCATGAGGAGATAGATATTACGCAGCCGCCGCGGTCACCACCTGCGCCAACAGCGCCTCGCGCTTCGCCTGGGTGCGATAGCCTTTCATCGTCGCGGCAAAGCGTTCGAGGATGCCGTCTTCGAAGGCGGTGACGATGGTGTCGTGGACGTAGCTCTTGCGGCAGATCGCGGGCGTGTTCGAGAGTTCGTCGGCTGCGGCGCGCACGGCTTCTAGTACCTGCTTCTTGCGGCCGCGGGCGCTCGCCGCCGGCGAAATCCGCGACAACGATTCCAGCACCACGGCCGAGGCCACCAGCGTGCGGAAATCCTTCAGCGAAATCTTGATGCCGGCGATCTCGCGCAGGAACGCGTTCACGGCCGTGGTCGAGGCTGCGCGCACGACCCCAGACCTGTCGCGGTACTGGAACATGCGCTTGCCCGGCACGGTGCGTAGGATGCCGATCGCGCGCACCAGCTTGGCGGCGTCGCATTCCTTGCGCACGGCCTTGCCGCCCTTGGCCTTGAAGATCAGCACGAGGCAATCATCTTCCAGCGTGACGTTCGATTTCAACAGCGTGGTGGCGCCGCGGGTGCCGTTGAGACGCGCATATGATTCGTTGCCGGGACGGATCGCGGTACGCGCGATCAGCTCGATCACGGCCGAGAGCGCAAACTCCCGCGTCGGCTCGTCGTCCGACAAGTACGCAGAGACCTTGCGCCGGATCTTGGGCAGCGCCGCGACCAGCTTGGCCAGGCGATGCGCCTTGCGGTGCTCGCGGACCTTTTCCCAATCGGCATGGTAGCGGTACTGCAGCCGCCCCGCCGCGTCGATGCCGACGGCCTGCAGATGCGAATTCGGATCGGCGGAATAGCGGACATCGCGATAGGCCGGCGGCACCGCCATCGAATGCAGGCGGCGGATGGTGCTGGCGTGGCGGATCTGCGTGCCGTTGGCGCGAATGAATGAATAGCCTTTTCCGCGCTTGATGCGGCGGATGGTCAGCCCGTTCTGGTCGCCCAGCTTGAGGCCAAGTTCCTGAGCCAGCTCTGCGACGGAGGTCTTGGGGGCGGTGTGCGGCTTTGCCGCGGAAGACTTGAGCCGCGCCTTGGCCGGTTCCTTCGGCAGTTGCCCGAGCGCTTCGGCCAATGCAACGGCGGGATCGGCGGAAACGGGCCGCGTAGCCTCGAAATTCTGCTGATCCATCATGACCGTTGTCGCCTTGCTCCGCCTGTTTCGCCGGTAATGCCGCTTATTGTGGCTTCGTTCCGGAGGGCCGCCGCCCCGGGGAGGCCATTTAGGGGGTACTGAACCGCTTTGCGAGTCCCGATTCCGTCATTGCTGGTTATCAGATACCTTTCATGGGAGCCATTCCGGCGATAACGTTGATTTCGCCCTGAGCAGGCTCGCGAAAAGTGAGACACTTTGATCCGTGACAAGGCCGGGAACCGGCTGCCCGACCAAGGTCGCAAACGTTCCGCCTTGTCCGGGTATCGCCCCGCGACGCATAATCGCTGCAAACAATTCAGGACGACTTGCGACCGGCCCAGTGCAGGCGTCGGGGTCGCAATGAGTGGGAGGGTAAAGATGTCCGAGAAGATTTACGACGTATCCGCCGATTGGGCCAAACGCGCCTATGTCGACGACGCCAAGTACCGCGAAATGTATGCCCGCTCGGTCTCGGACCCCAACGGTTTCTGGGCCGAACAGGCCAAGCGGATCGACTGGATCAAGCCCTTCCACAAGGTCGAAAACGTCTCCTTCGCCCCCGGCAACATCTCGATCAAATGGTTCGAGGACGGCGTCCTGAACGCCGCCTGGAACTGCGTCGACCGCCATCTCGACAAGCGCGGCAATCAGACGGCTATCATCTGGGAGGGCGACGATCCCTCGCAGTCCAAGCACATCACCTACCGCCAGTTGCACGACGAGGTCTGCAAGATGGCCAACATCCTGCGCACGCGGAACGTCAAGAAGGGCGACCGCGTCACCATCTATCTGCCGATGATCCCGGAAGCGGCCTACGCGATGCTGGCCTGCGCGCGGATCGGCGCCGTCCATTCGGTGGTGTTCGCCGGCTTCTCGCCGGACAGCCTCGCCCAGCGCATCACCGACTGCCAGTCCAAGGTGATCATCACCGCCGACGAAGGATTGCGCGGCGGCAAGAAGGTGCCGCTGAAGGCCAACGTCGATGCCGCGATTGCGAAAGCCGGCGGCGTCGATTGGGTCGTCGTAGTGAAGCGCACGGGTGCTGCCGTCGACATGAATCCCTCGCGCGATTTCTGGTACCACGAAGCGGCCGCGATGGTGACGACGGAATGCCCGGTCGAGCACATGCACGCGGAAGATCCGCTGTTCATCCTCTATACGTCGGGCTCCACCGGCCAGCCGAAGGGCGTGCTGCACACCACCGGCGGCTATCTCGTCTTCGCGTCGATGACGCATCAATACGTGTTCGATTATCACGATGGCGACATCTACTG
The DNA here is from genome assembly GCF_013114825.1 of Bradyrhizobium australiense. Taxonomy (GTDB): domain Bacteria; phylum Pseudomonadota; class Alphaproteobacteria; order Rhizobiales; family Xanthobacteraceae; genus Bradyrhizobium; species Bradyrhizobium australiense. The sequence goes on from NZ_JAAVLX010000003.1 coordinate 53,639, forward strand.
GTGCACCGCCGACGTCGGCTGGGTCACGGGCCACAGCTACATTCTCTATGGGCCGCTGGCGAACGGCGCCACCACGCTGATGTTCGAAGGCGTGCCGAACTACCCCGACAATTCCAGGTTCTGGAACGTCATCGACAAGCACAACGTCAACATCTTCTACACCGCGCCGACCGCGATCCGCGCGCTGATGCAGAGCGGCGACGGCCCCGTTCAGAAGACCTCGCGCAAGAGCCTGCGCCTGCTTGGCTCGGTCGGCGAGCCGATTAATCCGGAAGCGTGGGAATGGTATCACCGCGTGGTCGGCGACGGGCGCTGCCCGATCGTCGATACCTGGTGGCAGACCGAGACCGGCGGCATTTTGATCACGCCGCTGCCGGGCGCCACAAAACTCAAGCCGGGTTCGGCGACGCGGCCGTTCTTCGGCGTGGTACCTGAGATCGTTGACGCCGAGGGCAAGGTGCTCGAAGGCGAATGCACCGGCAATCTCTGCCTCGCTAAATCCTGGCCCGGGCAGATGCGCACGGTCTATGGCGACCACGCCCGTTTCGAGCAGACCTATTTCTCCACCTACAAGGGCAAGTACTTCACCGGCGACGGCTGCCGGCGCGATGCCGACGGCTATTACTGGATCACCGGCCGCGTCGACGACGTCATCAACGTTTCGGGCCACCGCATGGGCACAGCCGAAGTCGAAAGCTCGCTGGTGGCGCATGCCAAGGTGTCGGAAGCCGCGGTCGTCGGCTATCCCCACGACATCAAGGGCCAGGGCATCTACGCCTATGTGACGCTGATGGCCGGCACCGAACCGACCGAGGAGCTGAGGAAAGAGCTGGTCGCCTGGGTGCGCAAGGACATCGGCCCGATCGCCTCGCCCGACCAGATCCAGTTCGCGCCCGGCCTGCCGAAGACCCGCTCCGGCAAGATCATGCGCCGCATCCTGCGCAAGATCGCCGAGGATGAGCCCTCCAGCCTCGGCGATACCTCGACCCTCGCCGACCCCGCCGTGGTCGACGATCTCGTCAAGAACCGGCAGAACAAGAAGAGCGCGCCGGCGTAGGCTGGCGCACCTCACGCCTCCAGCTTCGGCTTCGGAGCCGCCCACGCTTCCTACGTCGTCATGGCCGGGATTGCCCGTCTTCGCTAAAGCTTCGCCGGACTAATATCGTATGTCCGGCGAAGCCTTGGCGTAGCGGGGTGCCGGCCATCCACATTCTTTCATGCGGAGACCAAGAATGGATGCCCGGGACAAGCCTGGGCATGACGAGTTTGTGGACCGATCCCGGTACACCGAAGCAGCAGAACCTGGCCGGCAGTCCCACCGCTCACGCGGTTGTCAGTAGCGAGCCCGCCTCGGTGGGCATTTCGCTACCCGGTGTTGTTTTCAGGTCATTTACTTTATTTCGAACATTTTCTTTGTTCCCCCCACCGAAACCGGTCTCGAGAGCCGTCGTCGAAACCGTTCGGTGAATGCACGCGACCAACAATGCGTGGCGAGACAATGAGCCGCCAAGGCTTCAACGCCACGGCTTGAAAGGACATTTGAGAGCCCTTGAAGGGCTGGCAAAAGTGGAGCTGGGGAATGTTGAAGAGATTTGCGGCGGCATTGGCCGTCACCATGGCTGTGTGCATTGTGATGTCGTCGGCGGCGCAAGCGCGGCCGGAACTGGTGGGCATCAGCGGCGATTACACGCCGGGCACTATCGTGGTGAAGACCCATGAGCGACATCTTTACCTCATTCTCGAATCCGGTCGCGCCATGCGCTATCCGGTCGGGGTCGGCAAGGCCGGCAAGCAGTGGTCCGGCACCACAAAGATCGACGGCAAGTATCTCAACCCGGCATGGTCGCCGCCGAGCGAAGTCAAGCGCGACAAGCCCGACATGCCCGACGTGATTCCCGGCGGCTCGCCCCGCAATCCGATGGGGGTCGCGGCGATGACGCTAGCCGGCGGGGAATATGCCATTCACGGCACCAACGTGCCGGGCTCGGTCGGCGGCTTCGTATCCTACGGTTGCATCCGCATGCTCAACGACGATATCTCCGATCTTTATCAACGCGTCCCTGTCGGAACCACGGTGACGGTAACGCGCTGATCGACCGAAATAGACTGAATGCAAAAAGCCGCTCGGTTCGCGCGACTTTCATCTAGGCATCGACTGCCCTGCGTTCGCGCACCAGCCGCTGCGGTGGCCGCCGCCATAACTGCGGGCATGACCGGCAGCGAGCATCGCCAGCGATAGATTGCTGGTCCGCTTTGTCGCGGCGTCAGCCACGACACGGCCACCATATTTGTCCGGCCCGATATTGTAGATCGCGACGTCGCCCTGCCCGAGCAATCCGCGCAACGCCTCGGTCGCGGCCTCAGCCATCTGCAACTCTTCCGGACACGCTGCCTTCAATTCGGGCGCATCGATGCCGCGAAGGCGGATGCGCGTGGTCGGATCGAGGCCGGGCGACAAATGCACCCGCGCCTCAAACGTGTCGCCATCAATGATCCGTATGACATCAACGCCGTAGCGCATATCAGGACTTCCGGCCCGCTTCCAGACCATCTCGGCATCGCGCGCCGCCTGGCTGTCGGCGAAACTCGGCAACCACCGGCGTACCCAGTCCCGCACCGGCAGCATCGTGCTCGCGGCCACGCAAAACACGAACACCCACGGCAGTGCTGCCGAAAACCAGCGGCGTCGCGGACCCCGGCGCGAGGACCGGTATGTATTTGTTCTCTCATAGGGAGGCATGTTCCCGACTAAGAGCTGAGTCGGGTCGTCGGGCAAGGGCCCATTGCCCTCGCTTCGACCATCAAAAATCCGAAGCGATCCCTTTGCGCTCCCAATCGCCATAGCGGGTCGGTTCCGGTCCCTTCGGGCCCTGGAATTCCTTCTGCAGCGTGGTGGCGCTGGCTTCCGCAGCCTTGCGACGCGCGTCGGCCTCGGCAAGTGCGCGCTGGGCCGCGGGCGTCAGCATCTTGCGTTCCGCAACCGGCGCGGGGGATGAATAATAATTGGTCATCGCAACTCTCCCATAGCACGGGATGGGCGCACAGATGACATCACATTCGTGAATTTGTCTGTGGCGATTCTTACATTTGGCATATTCGCATGCCAAAAGAGCGTTTCATTTCATTGGCATGAGCCGAAACCTTTCCGCCTTCCGAGACATTCCTGCTCCATGCCCCCTTCAAGATTCGCAGTACCTTCAGAAGTGCCCGGCCTCGCCGCGCGACGGATCGCGGCTGATATTCTCGACGGCGTGCTGCACAAGCATCGCACCCTCGACGATCAGCTCGACGGCTCGGGCGCCCACCCCGGACTGAAAGCGCTCGCCGATCGCGACCGCGCGCTGATGCGGCGACTGGTCGCGACGATCCTGCGCCGGCTCGGCACGCTCGGCCATTTGCTTTCGCGCCTGCTCGATCGCGGCGTCCCGACGGACGCGCCGCGCGCACAGAGCGCGCTGCTGATCGGCGCGGCGCAGATTCTCTGGATGGATGTACCCGATCACGCCGCCGTCGATCTTTCGGTTCGGCTGGTGCAATCGGACCGGCGCGCCGCCAAATATGCCGGCCTCGTCAACGCCGTGCTGCGCCGCTGCGCCCGCGAGGGGCAACCGCTGATCGAGGAAATCAAATCACAGACGCTGGACATTCCGCCGTGGCTGCTCGCGCGCTGGATCGGCGCCTATGGCGAGGCCACCGCGCGGGAGATGGCGCGCGCCATCGGCCACGAGCCTTCACTCGACATCACCGTGAAAGCAGACGCGCCGCAATGGGCGAACCGCCTGCATGGTGAAACCTTGCCGACCGGAACCGTGCGTACGCTGCTGCAGGGTTCGGTGACCATGCTGCCCGGTTTCTCCGAGGGACAGTGGTGGGTGCAGGACGCCGCCGCCGCGCTGCCGGCGCGGTTGTTCGGCGATGTCGCCGGCAAGAGCATCGTCGATCTCTGCGCCGCGCCCGGCGGCAAGACCGCGCAACTGGCGCAAGCCGGCGCGCGCGTCACCGCGGTCGATCGCTCGCCGGCGCGCATGGCGCGGCTGCGCGACAACCTGGCCCGGCTGTCGCTGCAGGCCGATGGCGTCGTGACCGATGCAGCCGAATGGCATGGCGGCGGCAATGGCGGCTTTGACGGCGTGCTGGTGGATGCGCCCTGCACCTCCACCGGCACTATCCGCCGCCACCCCGATGTCGCCTGGCTGCGTCAGGAAGCCGACATTGCGGCGCTGTCGGCGTTACAGAAGCGATTGCTGCAAAAGGCGGTCGCCCTGCTCAAGCCGGGCGGAACGCTGGTCTATTGCACCTGTTCGCTGGAGCCCGAGGAAGGCGAGCAAGCGGTCGCGTCCTTGCTCGCGACCGAACCGGGCGTGCGCCGTGCCCCGATCGAAGTGGGCGAGGTTTCGGGTTTGAGCGAAATCGTGACCGCAAGCGGCGATTTACGCACCCTGCCCTGCCATTTGCCCCATGCCGACCCCCGGCTCGGCGGGCTGGATGGATTTTACACGGCGCGCCTGGTTAAAACCTGATTTTAGGCCGGAATCTCCCTGGCTTCGGGTGATTCGACCGTTTTCAAGATGGTGTCTTACCGGCGTTTCCGGATTAAAAGGATTCGCCAGAATACCCCTCCCTCCCTAAGCCAAGGCACGGCGTGTCGGTCGCTCAACGCAGACGCATCTCGACGCTTATCATGAGCCGCTCGGCGCGGACCGTGATCGCGCGCGCGACCGGCGCCACGGTGGCGGTATCGCGGCTGTGGCCCGGCCGCGCCGACCGGCTGATCATTGCCCCGCACGATCTGCGCACCGCCGATGCCACCCGCGCTGCGGAAATCTATGCCGGCCGCTTCGTGTTCGCCGGCAAAATCGTCACCTGCCATGGCCGCTCGATCTTCGATCTCGAACCGCCATCGGAAGATTGGGAAGTGGCGCTGCTCGGCTTCGGCTGGCTGCGCCACCTGCGCGCCGCCGATACCGCGCTGACCCGCGCCAATGCCCGCTCGCTGGTCGACGACTGGATCTCGAATCCGGCGCGCAAGCGGCCGCTCGAACGCCGCCCCGACGTGCTGGCGCGCCGTGTGATCTCGCTGTTGTCGCAGGCGCCGCTGGTGCTCGGCGACACCGACGGCAAATTCTATCGCAAATATCTGCGCGGGCTGACCCGCGAGATTCGCTATCTGCGCTACACGATGCTCGACATCGCCGACGGCGTGCCGCGGCTGCAGGTCCTGATCGCCCTGTGCTACGCCTCGCTGTGCCTGGCCAATCAGGCGCGGCACATCCGCTCCGCCACGCGACGGCTTTCCGACGAACTGCAGCGCCAGATCCTGCCCGACGGCGGGCATATTTCGCGCAACCCCGGCGCGCTGGTCGAACTGCTCAGCGATCTGCTGCCGCTTCGCCAGACCTTTGCCGCCCGCAATATCGCGCCGCCGCCGGCGCTGTTGAATGCGATCGACCGCATGATGCCGATGCTGCGCTTCTTCCGTCACGGCGACGGCAGCTTCGCGCTGTTCAACGGCATGAGCAACGCGCCCTCGGACCTGGTGGCGACGCTGCTCGCCTATGACGACACCCATGGGGTGCCGATGGCGAACATGCCGCATACCGGCTTCCAGCGCCTCGACGCGGGCACCACGACCGTCATCATCGATACCGGCCCGCCGCCGCCGCCGAATGTCAGCCAGGAAGCGCACGCCGGCTGTCTCTCATTCGAATTGTCGTCCGGTCCGAGCCGGATCGTGGTCAATTGCGGGATGCCGTCGACTGGCCGAGACAATTGGCGCAGCTTTGCGCGCAGCACCGCGGCGCATTCGACCCTGACCTATCACGAGGCGTCCTCGTGCCAGTTCGTCGAATTGTCGGCGATGAAACGCCTGTTGCAGGGCGCGCCGGTCTTCAGCGGTCCGGCCAATGTGGAAAGTTACCGCGAGGCGGTGGCCGACGGCGATCTCCTGACCACCTCGCATGACGGCTATCTTGCACGCTTCGGCGTCGTGCATCGCCGGGTACTGATGATCTCCAATGACGGCGCAAGGTTCGACGGCGAGGACACTGTGTCGCCGGCACCGGGATCGCGCATCAAGGGCGGCGAGACCGATTTTGCCCTGCGGTTTCATCTGCATCCCGCGGTGAAGGCCAGCCGCCTCAGCGATGCGCGCGGCGTCATGCTGGTATTGCCCAACCGCGACGTCTGGACCTTCGAGGCGCTCGACGACAAGGTCGACCTCGAGGACAGCGTGTTTCTGGCCGGCAATGACGGCCCCCGCCGCACCGCCCAGATCGTGATTCGCCAGGATTCCCGCCACGCCTCCTCTGTCCGCTGGAGCTTTGTCCGCTCGAGCACGTCGACGGCCACAACCGCCCGGCGCAATGCGCGGCGCGAGCCGGAATTGCCGCTGTAGAGGATCGTCGTTGCGAGCGAAGCGAAGCAATCCATCTCGCTGTAGGAAAGAAGATGGATTGCTTGGTCGTGGAGCCTGTCATCGGGCGCGCATTCGCGTGACCCGTTGGCTCATCGCAATGACGACGAAACGAGCTGCTTTTGATCTCGCGTTTTGCATGCGCTGGAACTGCCGGTCAAAATCTTCTGCAGAGACAACAATCCGCCCCCATTGTGAACCTCGCCAAAAACTGCTAACCAGCCCGCGCTCGCGCGACTGGCGACTTTGGATGGAGCACCATCGGGAAGCGCGAGAGTAATCGCCGCGCGCCTGGGCATAAGCATCCCCTAACAAAGGACCTTGCCCATGACCGATACGACCCGCCGCGTAACCCGCGCTCTGTTGTCCGTTTCCGACAAGACCGGCCTGATCGAATTTGCCAAGGCGCTCGCAGGCCACGGCATCGAGATGGTCTCGACCGGCGGCACGGCGAAGGCGATCGCTGCCGCGGGGCTGCAGGTCAAGGACATCTCCGAGCTTACCGGCTTTCCCGAAATGATGGACGGCCGCGTCAAGACGCTGCATCCCAAGGTGCATGGCGGCCTGCTCGCGATGCGGGACAACAAGGAGCATGCCGATGCGATGAAGACGCACGGCATCGCGCCGATCGATCTGCTCGTCGTCAACCTCTATCCGTTCGAGGCGACCGTCGACAATGGCGCCGGCTATGAAGACTGCATCGAGAATATCGATATCGGCGGTCCGGCGATGATCCGCGCGGCGGCGAAGAACCATGACAATGTCGCCGTTGTCGTCGAGGCACAGGATTTTCAGGCCGTGCTCGACGAGCTCGCCGCCAACAAGGGCGCCACAACGCTCGCTCTGCGCCGCCGCCTCGCCGCAAAGGCCTATGCACGCACCGCGGCCTATGATGCCGCGATCTCGAACTGGTTTGCCATACAGCTCAAGGACAACGCGCCGGATTTCCGCGCCTTCGGCGGCCGGCTGATCCAGTCGTTGCGCTACGGCGAGAATCCGCACCAGACCGCGGCGTTCTATGCGACGCCCGACAAGCGCCCCGGCGTCTCCACCGCCCGCCAGTTGCAGGGCAAGGAGCTGTCCTACAACAACATCAACGACACCGATGCGGCTTACGAATGCGTCGGCGAGTTCGACCCGAAGCGTACGGCGGCCTGCGTCATCGTCAAGCACGCCAATCCCTGCGGCGTTGCGGAGGGACCTGATCTCGTCACCGCCTATCGCCGCGCGCTCGCCTGCGACTCGACCTCGGCCTATGGCGGCATTATCGCGGTCAACCGCAAGCTGGATGCGGAGGCCGCGCGCGCCATCATCGGCATCTTCACCGAAGTGATCATCGCGCCCGACGCCACCGAAGAGGCGATCTCAATTATCGGCGGCCGGCGCAATCTGCGCCTGTTGCTCGCCGGCGGCCTGCCCGATCCGCGCACGATCGGCCTGACCGCCAAGACGGTTGCCGGTGGCCTGTTGGTGCAAAGCCGCGACAATGCCGTGGTCGAGGACATGGACATCAAGGTTGCGACCAAGCGCGCGCCGACCGACGCTGAAATGCGCGATCTCAAATTCGCGTTCCGCGTCGCCAAGCATGTCAAGTCGAACACCATCATCTACGCCAAGGATCTCGCCACCGTCGGTATCGGCGCCGGCCAGATGAGCCGGGTCGATTCCGCGCGTATCGCCGCCCGCAAAGCACAGGATGCTGCGGCCGAAATGAAGCTCGCCGAACCGCTGACCAAAGGCTCCGTCGTCGCATCCGACGCGTTCTTCCCCTTCGCCGACGGCATGCTGGCCTGCATCGAAGCCGGCGCAACGGCGGTGATCCAGCCTGGCGGTTCGATGCGCGACGAAGAAGTCATCAAGGCCGCCGACGACCACGGCATCGCCATGGTGTTCACCGGCGTCAGGCATTTCAGGCACTGATGCGCGCTGTCCCTGCGAACGCAGGGAGCCATAACCACAGGCTTGCCTTGTTGACGAAAGCCGTCTACCCGCGCGCCAAATAATTCACGCCGCGGCGTAGTGGGGTCCCGGGGCGCGCTCGCGTTGCTCATTTGCCCGGGACGACGAGAGCAAACTGCCCGACGCAAACGCGCCTTCGACCTCTACAGAACTGCGACAAATTCACTTGTCGGGCAAATCATTTCTGATTTTCCGAAACCGTGTCAAGCCCGGGAATCAAAAATATTTCGCTTAACGCGAGACGCAAATCAGTCGCATATTTCCGCCCGTCTCACCCGATTGAGGGGCGGGTCGCGATCGTCACGAACGTGCGGTGAGATGCGGTGGACGCGAAAGGCGCACAAGACGGTGGCGCCCGACGCGTACGGCGAAGTCGTGTGGTCCTGATGCCGCGGTGCTGGCATTAAGTTGCGCTGGGGTTCATTTCCTGCGCAGCGACGGTGGCAAGAAAGCCGTTCGCCGGGGAGAGCTCGAAGTAAGCCGTAAAGCCACTGCGCAGGGAAGGCCGGGATGCTCCCGCTGTACCTGTATGCTCGTGTGCGTTTTCTTTTGCGCACTTTGCACACGAGATCGCGGGTGCAGCAAGCACCCGGTCTTCCCTGCGCCCTCTGACCAAGAGGGCGGGAAAATAAGATGCAAATCTCGGGCACATGATGCTGCGGGATCGCGAAATCATATCTGGTTTTTGCAACGTGTCCGCACGCCGTCACCCCACGAAAGAATGCTCCCTCCCCCCTTGCGGGGGAGGGTTAGGGAGAGGAGTGGCGGCATCGGCAGTGCGTGTGGCTTACCCCTCTCCCCAGCCCTCCCCCGCAAGGGGGGAGGGAGCCGACTGCCCGTGCGTCAAGACTGTCCGCTCGCAATAACATCCGAAAGCGCGGTGCGAGCTCATCGTTCCTCACTCTCTCACGCGCATCAGCAGCGCCAGCCCCGCGACGAAGAACGCCACCAGCAGCGCCATGCCGGCCTTCTGGCTCGCGGTCACGGCCGTGATCGCGCCGATCAGGAGCGGACCGATGAAAGACGTCACCTTTCCGGTCAGCGCGAACAATCCAAAATATTGCGCGATGCGATCCTTCGGCGCGAGACGGATCAACAGCGTGCGCGATGCCGCCTGCAGCGGGCCGCCGGCCGCGCCGATCAGGCACCCGAGCACGAGATAGGCGCGCTCGGCGGCGCCGGAGAACAGCGCGCCACCGGGCGCCGGCGGGGTGACTTTCACGAACAGGATCGAATGCTTGTCGACCAGCAAAATGGCGGCGAGCGCAAACAGCAGGATCGTGAGGCTGCCGGCGATGACGCGCTTGGGTCCGAACCTGTCGTCGAGCTTGCCGCCGAGCCAGGCGCCAAAGGTGCCCGCGATTGCCAGCAGAATTCCGAATGTCCCGATCTGGATCGTATGCCAGCCAAAAATGCCGGCGGCGTAGATGCCGCCGAAGGCAAACAGCGACACCAGCCCGTCGGTATAGATCATGTTGGCGAGCAGGAACGTCGCCACCGATTTCTGCTTCGGCAATTCGACGAGCGTTCGCTTGAGCCCGCTCATTCCTTCGCGCAACGCCTCGCGGATCGGGCGCCTGGCCGGATAATCCGGTGTGAACAGGAACATCGGCGTCACGAAAATGATGAACCAGATGCCGGTCAAAGGACCGGTGATGCGGTCGCCCTGGTGTGTGACCGGATCGAGACCGAACAGCGGCGCCAGGCCGAACAGCGTACGCCCGGTCTCAGGGCTCGCGGCGAGGAAGCCGAGCACCAGGATGAGGCTGAGAATGCCGCCGATATAGCCGGTCGCCCATCCGGTGCCGGACAACCGTCCGATACGATCCGGCGGCACCAGCGTTGGCATCATCGCGTTGTTGAAGACAGTGGCGAATTCGACACCGACGCTCGCGATCGCATAGGAAAGCAACAGCGGCGGGACGACGCCAGGATCGCCAGGCTTTCCGAACCACATCAGGCAGGAGCCGATCACCAAAAGCGAGCCGAAGGCGGCGATCCACGGCTTGCGGCGGCCGCTGGCGTCGGCGATCGCGCCCAGCACCGGCGACAGCAGTGCGATCATCAGGCCCGCGGCCGCGGTGGCGAAGCCCCACAGCGCCTGCCCGCTCGCCGGATCCGGCGCGACGAAGCTCGCGAAATAGGGCGCGAAGACAAAGGTGGTGATCAGTGTGAAATAAGGCTGCGCCGCCCAATCGAAGAAGACCCAGCTGATGACGGCGGCGCGGCACGGATATGCCTGCGGAATCTCGGCGCCAACTGCCTCGGAAGCGATCACCGCCATGCCGGATATTTCCTTCAAAAATCTCGCCAAGCGTTTTGCGCGCCAAATCCAAACCCATATAGCATGCGTCACCAACGCTGGTGCTGTTGCCCACGCGCCACACAGGCTCAAACTGCGGCGGATTTTCGATGACGATCTTTCAAATCAGCCGGCGCAAGGCGATTGCCGCAATCGCGCTGGTATTTGCCTGCGGCGCGACCGCGTTTGCGCAGGAACGCCGCTTTTATTCGCCGCCGGACCTCTCCACCGTTCGCTCCATTTCAGCCGAACACGGCATGGTGGTCGCCCAGGAAAGGATCGCGGCGGAAGTCGGCGCTGACATCCTCCGGCAGGGCGGCAACGCGGTTGATGCCGCGGTCGCGACCGGCTTTGCGCTTGCCGTCACCTACCCGCGCGCCGGAAACATCGGCGGCGGCGGCTTCATGGTGATTCATTTGGCCGAGCGCAATGAAGACGTCGCCATCGACTATCGCGAAACCGCACCGGCCGCGACCACGCGCGACATGTTTCTGGGACCGGACGGCAAGCCCGATACCGACAAGTCGCGCAATTCCGCGCTTGGTATCGGCGTGCCCGGCACGGTGGCCGGGTTGGCGCTGGCGCTGGAGAAATACGGCTCCGGCCGTTTCACGCTCGCGCAAATCCTCAAGCCCGCCATCGAGCTCGCACGAGAGGGCTTCGTCATCGCCGACGACACCGCCGACACGCTACCAGACATGTATCGCCGGATGGCACGCTGGCCGAACTCTTCCAGGGCGTTCTTCCGCGACGGCGGCACGGCGCTGCGAGAGGGCGACCGTCTGGTTCAGGCCGATCTCGCGGCAACGCTGTTGGCGATTGCCGAGCAGGGACCGCACGGATTTTACCAAGGGCCGGTCGCCGAACGGGTGGCAAAAGCGGTCCGCGATGCCGGCGGCATCATGACGGCGGACGATCTCAAATCCTACGAGGCGGTGATCCGCAAGCCCGTGCGCGGCAATTATCGCGGATACGAGATTGTGTCGATGCCGCTGCCCTCCTCCGGCGGCACGGTGCTATTGGAGACGCTGAACATTCTCGAAGGATTTGCGATGGCGGAGATGAAGCAGGGCTCGGCGCCCTCGCTGCATGTCATGATCGAGGCCATGAAGCGCGCCTACGCCGACCGGGCGCGCTATCTCGGCGATCCCGCCTTCGTCAACGCGCCGGCGGATATCCTGATCACCAAGGATTATGCCGCCAAACAGCGCGCCAGCATCGATCTGGCCCGCGCCACGCCATCCGCCGAGGCGTTGCTGGCGACGCCGCACGAGGGCAGCAATACCACGCATTATTCCGTCGTCGACTCCGGCGGCAATGCGGTCAGCAACACTTATACCCTGAATTTTTCCTACGGTATTGGCCTGGTCGCCGAGGGTACCGGTGTGCTGCTCAACAACGAACTCGACGATTTCACAGCGGCGCCCGGCGCGTCGAACGCGTTTGGCCTGGTCGGCTTCGAAGCCAATTTGCCCGGCCCGGGCAAACGACCGCTATCGTCGATGTCGCCCACCATCGTTCTGAAGGACGGCAAGCCGGTGCTGGTCACGGGTTCGCCCGGCGGCAGCCGGATCATTTCGGCGGTGCTGCAGGTCGTGGTCGACGTGCTCGACTACAAGATGGATGTCGCCGCCGCCGTGGCCGCACCCCGCCTGCACCATCAATGGATCCCGGATGTGGTACGCGTGGAGCGCGGCTTTTCCGAGGAGGTGCTGGCCGAGTTGAAGGCAAAAGGGCACCAGGTGACCGAGCCGCTCGGCCAGACCTCGGCCAACTCGATCGCCGTCACGGCCAGCGGCCTGCTCGGCGCCCCCGATCCGCGGACGCGAGGTACGGCAGCGGCGGGACAGTGAGCGTTGCGACAATGAGGACGCGCACTCGTGAGGGACGCAGGTTTGCAAGGAACGTACCGGCGGACGGGTTCCCTCCCCCCCTTGCGGGGGAGGGTTAGGGAGAGGGGTGCCACTTGCTCGAGTGCCCGACTCACGGCACGGATAACACTCGCTCGGCCTCATCGATCGTTTCGCGAGGCTGGTTGATGCAGATCACATTACGGCTGCCGTCTGCGCCCGTGGCTTACCCCTATCTCCAACCCTCCCGCGCAAGGGGAGGAGGGAGCCGTTCGTTCGTGCGTCCATAACCGGAGTCTCATTATGACATCCCTCAAGGACAAAACGCTGTTCATCTCGGGCGCCAGCCGCGGCATTGGGCTGGCGATTGCGCTTCGCGCGGCGCGTGACGGCGCGAATGTCGCGATTGCGGCGAAGACCGCCGAGCCGCATCCGAAACTCAAGGGCACCATCTACACCGCGGCGGAAGAAATTCGCACCGCGGGCGGCAAGGCGTTGCCGGTGCTGTGCGACATCCGCGATGAGGCGCAGGTGATGGCGGCGATCGAGCAAACGGTCGCCGAGTTCGGCGGCGTCGATATCTGCGTCAACAATGCCAGCGCGATCAGCCTGACCAACTCGCAAGCAACCGACATGAAGCGGTTCGACCTGATGATGGGAATAAATACGCGCGGCACGTTCATGGTTTCGAAATACTGCATTCCGCACCTGAAGAAGGCGAACAACCCGCACATCCTCATGCTGTCGCCGCCGCTCGACATGAAGACAAAATGGTTCGAGCATTCCACCGCCTACACGATGGCGAAGTTCGGCATGAGCATGTGCGTGCTGGGCTTATCGGGTGAGTTGAAATCCGCCGGCGTCGCCGTCAACGCGCTGTGGCCGCGCACCACCATCGCCACCGCAGCCGTCGGCAACCTGCTCGGCGGCGAGGCGATGATGCGCGCCAGCCGCACGCCCGAGATCATGGGCGATGCGGCGCACGCGATCCTGACGAGACCGGCGCGGGAATTCACCGGGCAGTTCTGCATCGACGACAAGGTGCTGTACGCCTCCGGCGTCAGGGATTTCGAGCACTACCGCGTCGATCGTTCCGTGCCGTTGATGTCGGACTTTTTTGTCCCCGACGATGACGTGCCGCCGCCCGGCGTCACCGTGCAGGCGCTGCCCTCGGTCGGCGCCGCGCAGACGTCACGCTAGAGGCCTCGCGGAGCATGTGAAGTTGCGAAAGTGGATCGCCCCGGCTGGTGCAGGAAGTAATTTCCGAGGCAGCCCTGACTCCCTGTCCTCGCTTTTGCGGGAGGGGGTCAGGGTGAGGGGCCGCTTCCGCAATTTTGAACGTGGACTGAATGCGCGGATCAACGCCCGACCACATACGGCCCGCCCTTTTCCAGCGCGCGCGCATAGGCCGGGCGCGCGTGAATGCGCTCCAGGAAAGCCATCGCCTTGGGATGACCTTGCTCCAGTCCGCCGCGGGCCGCGGCAGCTTCCAGCGGAAAGCTCATCTGGATGTCGGCGCCGGTGAACTCGCTGCCGGCGAACCACTCGCTCTTCCCGAGTTCGCTCTCCCAATAGTCCATGTGCTGCTTGAGCTGCGGATTGACCAGCGTGGTCAGCGCCTGGTTGGAAACCTTGCGCACCAGCGGCCGCAGCAAGGCCGGCGCGCGCTTTGGCATCAGCGTAAACAGCAGCTTCAGGAGCAGCGGCGACATCGCCGAGCCCTCCGCATAGTGCAGCCAATAGGTGTAGCGCAGCCGCTCCGGCGTGTTCGGCGGCGGGATCAGGCGGCCATTGCCATAGGTGCCGGTGATGTATTCGCAGATTGCGCCGGACTCGGCGATGGTGTTGCCGTTGTCGATAACGACGGGCGATTTGCCGAGCGGGTGAATGGCACGCAATTCCTTCGGCGCCCGCATGTCCGGCTGGCGTTGGTAGCGGACGATCTCATAAGGGACGCCGAGTTCTTCGAGGAGCCAGAGCACGCGCTGGGAGCGCGAGTTGTTGAGATGATGAACCGTCAGCATGGCGTCCCCTTAGAGTTGGCGTGGCGTTGGTGCCAGCCGGGGGACGGAAAGTCGAGACGGCCTTGAACCTGGGTCAATATTTACCCGGATGATATTGACATCATAATTTATCCGGGTAAATATAATGTGCCAAAATCCAGAGTATCTCCAATGGCCGACAAAACCCGCCCCCTATTCACAGCCTTCATAGGCCCACAACGCCTGGCGGAAGGCCCGCTCGCCGAAGTCGCGCTGGCGGTCATGCAGGCTTCCCGGAGGCCTGCCGTGTTGCCGATCATCATATTCAGCGACGCGACCGGCCAGCCGATCGATCTCGACCTTCGCGGCACCGAACGCGACGTCATTGCCCGCCTGCCTCAACCGGCCTCGCCTTCGGATATCGAAGCCGATGAGGCCGCGGCGGCAGAGCCGCGCGGACGCGGCCGGCCGAAACTCGGCGTGGTCGCGCGCGAAGTGACCCTGTTGCCCCGCCATTGGGAATGGCTCGGAGCGCAGCCCGGCGGCGCGTCGGTCGCCTTGCGCAAGCTCGTCGACGAAGCGCGCCGCAACAATGGCGATGCGGACCGCGCCCGCGCGGCGAGAGACGCCGCCTATCGCTTCATGTCCGTGATGGCCGGCAATCTTGCCGGCTTCGAGGAAGCCTCGCGGGCATTGTTCGCCGATGACCGGCGGAGCTTCGTCGGCCTCGTCGCCGGCTGGCCCGACGATATCCGCGACCATGCCGTCAAGCTCGCCTTCAGCGATCGCGGCGAGCCGTAGGCGCGATCCGAATTTCCAAAGTCTCTCGCACGCCACGCCTTCCAGAATATTACGATCGTCATAAGACTGTGGACGCGGCGGCTGCCTTGCGCCACAATGCGCCAAAACATCCAAGGAGACTGCCGTGAGCTCAAATCCACAATTCCTGTTCGATTTCGGCAGCCCTAACGCCTTCCTGAGCCATGAAGCGATCCCGGCGATCGAAAAGCGCACCGGAGTGAAGTTCGAATATGTCCCGATCCTACTCGGCGGCATATTCAAGGCCACCAACAACAAGTCGCCCGCCGAAACGCTCGCCGGCATCAAGAATAAGCGCGAATTCCACGCACTGGAAACCGAGCGCTTCGTCAAGCGGTTTGGGGTCAAGCGCTACGTCTGGAACCCGTTCTTCCCGGTCAACACGCTGAACCTGATGCGCGCGGCGGTCGCCGCCCAGTTCGACGACGTGTTTGAGCAATATGTCGAGGCTGCCTTTCATCACATGTGGGTCGAGCCGAAGAAGATGGACGACCCGGAAATCGCAGCCAAGGCGCTGGCATCGTCCGGCCTCGACGCCGCAAAGCTGCTCGCGCGCTCGCAGGACGCTGACGTCAAGGCCAGGCTGATCGAGAATACGAAAAACGCGGTCGACCGCGGCGCGTTCGGCTCGCCGACATTCTTCGTTGGCAGGGAAATGTTCTTCGGCAAGGAGCAACTTCGCGAAGTCGAAGAAATGGTCTCGGACAAATAGCCGCTTCGATTCGACTGTTTGGCGGGAAGTGATAAAGAAGTGAGTGGCGAATGGCGAATAGCTGGGACTAAGAAAGCAGCCGGCATCTTCCTGCTCGCCTCCCTGCTCGCCACTCGCCGATTCTAAGACCAACAACAAAAGGAAGCCATCGCATGCGTATTCTCGTGGTCGGGGCCGGCGCCATCGGCGGCTATTTTGGCGGCAGGCTGCTTCAGGCAGAAAACGACGTGACCTTCCTGGTCCGGCCGAAGCGCGCTTCCGAACTCGCGAGCGCAGGTCTCGTCATCAAGAGCCCCGGCGGCGACGTGACGCTCGATAACCCGCCGACAGTGCAGGCCGACAAGCTCACCAAGAAATTCGACGTCGTGCTGTTGAGCTGCAAGGCGTTCGATCTGGAGGATGCGATCAAATCTTTTACTCCTGCGGTCGGGCCGCAAACCGCAATCATCCCGCTGCTCAACGGCATGCTGCACCTCAACGTGCTGGACAAGAAGTTTGGAGCCGAGCGCGTGCTCGGCGGCCTCTGCGCCATCGCGGTGATGCTCAACGAGGCCCGCGAGGTGGTGCAGCTCGCGCCGATGCAGTCGCTCAACTTTGGTGAGCGCGACGGCGCGATGTCGGAGCGGGTGCGCGCGATTGCAAGAGTGTTCGACGGTGGCAAGTTCGGCGCCGTGGCCAGCGAACACATCATGCAGGACATGTGGGAGAAGTGGGTCTTCCTCGCTTCGCTCGCAGCATCGACCTGCCTGATGCGCACCTCAGTCGGCAATATCCTGGCGGTCGCCGGCGGCAAGGATTTTCTGCTCGGCATGCTCGACGAATGCAGCGCGATTGCAAAGGCGTCGGGCTACGAGCCGACCGGCCCGTTCTTCCAGCGCACCAGCGGGCTGTTGACCACCGAGGGCTCGCCGATGACCGCCTCGATGTTCCGCGACATCAAGGCGGGACTGCCGGTGGAGGCCGATCACGTGATCGGCGATCTTGTCGCGCGCGCCGATGCCGCCAAGATCCCGGTGCCGAAGCTGCGCATCGCCTATACGCATCTTAAGGCGTACGAGAAGCAGCGCTCCGCGTAGTCATCCGACTCTATCTCGGTCGTCCCTGCGAACGCAGGGACGACGAGCATTTACAAATGCGCGAGATAATGCGCGAGTGCTTCGATCTCTTCCTCGCTGAGGGAATAGGCAACATCCGCCATCGCAGCCATGGCGCCGCCGGATCGCACTCCCGATTTGTACTCGCGCAACGCCTTGACGAGGTATTCCTCGCGCTGGCCAGCGATGCGGGCGACCCCCTTGATGCCGGCGTAGCTATCGGTGTGGCATGAGGCGCAGCGCCGGCCGGCGGCCGCCTGCGCGCCCTTCCTCGACAAGTCGGGATTGTCGTCAGGCTTCGATGCCTTCCGCGGCTCAAGCGAAGCGAAATAGGCGCCGAGGTTGCGGATATCCTCGTTGTTGAGTTGTTCGACGATCGGCTGCATTTGCTCGTTCTTGCGGGTGCCGGCACGAAAGAACACGAGCTGCCACTGGATGAATTGATCGGGCTGCGCCGCCAGCGAGGGAATGTTCTCGATCTGCGAAATGCCGCCTTCGCCATGACAGCCGACGCACAGCTCGGCTTTTGCCTTGCCGGCCGCGATATCGGCGGCGCGGGCGAACGGCACGCAGATCATGAGCGCCAGCAGCGACCCCATCAATGCACTTCGCATTCAACTACTCTCCGCTCTATCCATCAAACAACAAAGGCTGCGGCCACCCGTTCCCGGGCAAACTGCAGCCTCTGCCAATACAAATCCTACTTCTTGGTGTAGCTGATGCGATAGATCGCACCGGCCCAGTCGTCGGACACGAGGATCGAACCGTCCTTATCCAGCAGGATATCGTTCGGGCGGCCGAGATAGCCCTGGTCGCCTTCGAGCCAGCCGGAGGCAAAGATTTCCTGCTTGGCGTTCTTGCCATCGGCATCGACGATCACCCGCTTGATCCGGGCGCCCTGGTACTTATGCCGGTTCCAGGAGCCGTGTTCGGCAATCAGGATGTTGTTCTTGTACTCGGCCGGGAATTGATCGCCGGTATAGAACTTCATGCCGAGCGGCGCGACGTGCGCGCCCAGATTGACGACGGGTGGCGTGAATTCCGAACACTTGTGACCCATCGCGAATTTCGGGTCCGGCATGTCGCCCTGGTGGCAATAGGGATAGCCGAAATGCTCGCCGATCCTGGAGATCATGTTGAGCTTGTCGCTCGGCATGTCGTCACTGATCCAGTCGCGGGCGTTCTCCGTGAACCAGTATCGCCCGCTGCGTGGATCGATGTCGCCGCCGACGCTGTTGCGGACGCCGAGCGCCCAGATCTCGGCATTGCCGGTCCTGGGATCGACGCGGCGGACCTGCGAAACACTTGTCGGCGGAATGCCGATATTGAAGGGAGGTCCGAACGGGAGATAGAACCAGCCATCCTTGTCGACGGTGATGTATTTCCAACCATGGGCGATGTAGGACGGCATGTCGTCATACACCACCTTGCCGGCGCCGAGGTTGTCGAGATTGGCCTCGGCGTTTTCGTATTTGATCAGCTTGTCGACTGCGATGACGTAGAGCGCGCCGTCGAGAAAGGCGAGGCCGGTCGGCATCTTGAGGCCTTTGAGGACGGTCTTCACCTCTTTCTTGCCGCCATTATCCTTGATCGCGTAGACATTGCCGAGGTCGAACGAGCCGACGAACAGCGTGCCCTTGTCGCCCCAGGCCATCTGCCGAGCAGACAATACATTGGAGGCATAGACTTCGATCTTGAAGCCGTCCGGCAGCTTGATCTTCTTCATCAGCGCAGCCAGTTCTGCTTCCGAGGCGCCGGTCGGCGGGCCTGACGGTGGAGCGAGACCCTTTTGTTGTTCGGTCTCATCGCCGAGGAACCAGTCCGGCGGCGGATTATTCCAGAAGTCCTTGGTGCCGGACTCATATTTCTTCAGGGCCTTCTGTTGCGCGGGCGCCTGGCTGGCCCCCGCGACAACAAGGATTGCTGCGAGCGCAAGAATAGATCGATTGAAAGCCGATTTCATCGCGTCACTCCCTATGCGGCCTCACGGCCGCGCCTGTTATTATTTTGAACGTTCGAGAGGCGAACTTGGTCTGGTGAGGTGTGGCAGACCCGAAAATGGTAGCACATCCGTTGCGGCAGAGAAGCGCGCGCCGCGCGGCTCAGTCCGACGAAGACAGATTGTGAGACGGATTGCCAAGCGACGCTTAATCCGCTCTTGCGCCCGCTGCATCGCAATATCGTGTCGGGCTAACGCGCCCCCTTTAGTGCAAGGCGCACAAGTGGGGGGTGTTCCACATCAAGTGGGCCGCGCGCGTTGTCGGTCCAAGTGATAAACGAACGACGCAATTGTGGCCCATTTCATACAGGAGCGGATGAATGCCTGAGAAACCCTTCGGCATGACAAAACGTCGGCCCCCGCAGCCGGATTGAGCGAGCGTCCGTATGGCAAACAAGCGGATCATCCTGCTCTCGGACGGTACCGGTAATTCTGCCGGCAAGGTCTGGCGCACCAATGTCTGGCGCGTTTTCGAATCGCTGGACCTGACGAGTTCGCAGCAGATTGCGTTCTATGACGACGGGGTCGGCACCTCCTCCTTTAAGCCGTTCGCGATTCTTGGTGGCGCCTTCGGCTTCGGCCTGAAGCGGAACGTGCTCGACATCTATAAGTTTGCCTGCCGCAATTATCGCTCGCATCTGGATTATCTGGCGCTCGAGGCTGCCGCTGCGAAGGCCGAGGGTCGCGAGGAGAGATACGGCCCTTGGCAGAGCGACGACATTTTTGCGTTTGGGTTCAGCCGGGGCGCCTTCACCATCCGCGTGGTCAACGGACTGATTTGCGAACAGGGCCTGGTGAAGTACCAGACCGAAGAAGAACTCGATCGAAAGGTCGCTGCGGCCTACCGTGCGCACCGGGCAGAGACGTTCAAATCGCGGTTTCAGGTCGAATGGGTATTTCGAAAGCTGCGCAACCTCTTCGTATCAGCCAAGCACGACAAGAACGAGCGCCCGGTCGATCAGATCGCCTTCCTCGGCCTCTGGGACACCGTCGCCGCCTACGGCCTGCCCGTCGATGAAATGACCCGCGGCGTCAGCCGCTATCTATGGCCGCTCGAACTGCCGGACAGGCAGCTTCATCCCTTGGTCCGCAAGGCATGCCACGCGCTCTCGCTCGACGACGAACGCACCACGTTTCACCCGCTGTTGTGGGACGAGAGTCCGGAAACTGTTGTCACCGGCACGAGGAAAACCAGTTCGGAACGGATCACCCAGGTCTGGTTCGCCGGCGTTCACTCAAATGTCGGCGGCGGATATCCGGATGACTCACTCGCCCATGTGTCGCTGACCTGGATGTTATCGGAGGCGCGCAGCCGCGGCCTCACCTTGAAAGCGGCGCCGGGAGCCGATCCCGACGCGTTTGCGCGGGTGCGGTCGACCCAGGACAAGGACGGCCGCATCTACGATTCGCGCAACGGGCTCGGCGGCTATTACCGATATGGACCACGGAGCGTCGCCGCGCTGTCGGATACGAGATTTTCCGACGACAGGCGCGATTGCGTGAAGATTACGATGCCGAAAATCCATGAAAGCGTATTTGACCGGATCTCCGTCGATGCGCATCTCTATGCGCCAGTCGCACTGCCGCGGGTCTATGAAATATTGACCTACGACGAGAGGATCGTCGCCCCGGACAAGCTGACCGTCCCGCCGGGCAGACCGAAATATGAGAGCACGGCCTCCGCCGGTCAGCGCGAGTTTACCCAGGAGCATGTCGTCGGAAGTTCGATCTGGCGGCGGCGCATTATTTATTTCCTGACCGTCATCGCGTCGCTCTATTTGCTGACTTATCCGCTTACATCTACCGCGCCGGCAGCCGCCGAATTCACCACGCCCTTGCGGCCGCTCTCCGACCTCATTCGCATGGTCGGGCTCGCCTTGCCGGGCGCGGCTTCACGTTGGATCAATGCCTATGCGAGGGAGCCGCTCTGGTTTGTCCTTTGCGCCAGCCTTGTCGCGCTGCTGCTGTGGCTGAGCGCCGGCCTTAAGGACCGAATCACCGACCAGATGCGCCGCGCGTGGCGGGTGAGCCTCGCTAAAGTCGACTTGCACAAGGGCGAAGCCAAATCCCGGGTCGGTCCGAGCACATCGCAAACGGCGGTCTTGGCCGTCCTGCTGTTTATCGCGCTCTATCCGATACCCGGCTGG
Organism: Bradyrhizobium australiense; assembly: GCF_013114825.1. Taxonomy (GTDB): domain Bacteria; phylum Pseudomonadota; class Alphaproteobacteria; order Rhizobiales; family Xanthobacteraceae; genus Bradyrhizobium; species Bradyrhizobium australiense. Next base: position 74,915 of record NZ_JAAVLX010000003.1, read on the forward strand.
ACCGGCTACAGCCTGCCAAAGTTGTCTGCTTCGCCGCAGACCTTCATCGACCGGATAACCCATCCCTATTTCCAGTTCTTCGCCTTTGCCATCCTGGTCACCATGTTGCTCAGCGACAGGACCATCGCGCGCTTCAGACTAAAGGATGCCTACCGGCGATTGCTCACCAACATCAAACTCAAGGTCGCGCCTGCATTCTTTGCAGTTACCTTTCTGGTCGGCGGCGTCGCTTTCGCCAGCCACTATCTTTTCAACGTTCGCGACAGCCTTGGCCACTTCTGCCAGCCGGCGGAAAAGCCGATCGCGCTTGAGGTTTGCGACCCGGACGACATGAAGCTGTGCAAGCGGGCGCCCGACGGCAGTTTCCCGGGCTCCTGCACGTCGGCGGCGTGCCGCGGCGTCGACTTCGTCGCATTCGACACCGCCGACCTTTGCACGCCCGTAGGCATCATGGTCGAGAGGCGCGGACATTATCAATTCATTCTGGAGAAGGATGGCGACTGGTCGTTTCTCGGCGCGCGTTCGGGCCCGGGCGGAATGCCGCTCCGCGCGTTCCTGCCCGATTGGAAGAAGGACGGTGTAACCGATCCAACCGTCGCACTGGGCCGATTCGCTTTGCTGGCGGCAGCTTACCCACTCAAGCGTACGCTCGACCGGCCCTTTGGCCGCGTTATCCTTCGCTACGGCGAGACCGGCAACGAGGAGAACTTCATTGACGCCGAGCCGGCGAACGGCCGCCTCGACGAGAAGTTCAGGGCGACCCGGGATGGGCAGTTATTCGTCTATCTGAACCAGCCCGTCAGCGGCATCTTCCCCGGCCTGTTCCGCAATCTGAATTCCGGCAAGGCCAGGATCTGGGTCTATCGCATTCCCAGGTGAGCCTGCCGAGGGCGCATCCGCGTTGTCACGCAGCGGCAAACGAAAGGCCGCCAAAATGGCGGCCTTCGTTGGATCAGCGGCGTTGCCGATTGAAGAAAATCTGGAGCGGGCGAAGGGGCTCGAACCCTCGACCCCGACCTTGGCAAGGTCGTGCTCTACCACTGAGCTACACCCGCATCCGAGATGGCGACGATCACTCGCCGTCAACGGCAGACCTATGCCAAATGCGGACTGCGAATGCAACAGTCCGCGCACGGTCCGAAGCTTTTCCGGATAAATCCGATTTCTTTAACAAATAGACCCAAATCCGTCCGAAACAACGGCAAAATGGAGTTTATCGCCGTCGGCCATCGCCGGGAACCCAAGATCATCTGCCAGCGCGCGATTAGCCCGATTCGCGGCGGCGGGCACCGGGCCGCCCAGCCGGTTCGAAGCCCGGCCGGAGCGGCAGTCGCCCCCTTCATTCGCTGAATGTTCCGCGGTCAGCAGAACACGCACAAAGCGGCGAAGCCCGGACCAATTGATTTTTGCAGCCAAGCCGCCATCTAGCGAACGAGAACTTGGTTCCGGACCGTGCTAGAAACAGCCGGACCCCGCAGCCAATATTCTGCGTTCCTTCTCGAGACATCAGGCGAGGATACCGTGACGATAGTTGAGCAGGGCGGCGGCCCAGCACCGCAGGCAGCACCCGATCTGATCAAGGAGACGACCACCCAAACCTTCGTGAAGGATGTCATCGAGGAATCGAAGCGTCAGCCGGTGCTGATCGACTTCTGGGCGGAGTGGTGCGGTCCCTGCCGTCAGCTCACGCCCGTGCTCGAAAAGGCGGTCCGCGCGGCCAAGGGGAAGGTCAAGCTGGTCAAGATGAATATCGACCACCATCCGGCCATTCCCGGCCAGATGGGCATTCAGTCGATCCCGGCCGTGATCGCTTTCGTCAATGGCCAACCCGCCGACGGGTTCATGGGCACGGTGCCGGAGAGCCAGGTGAACGCCTTCATCGACAAGCTCACCAAGGGCATGACGGCGCCGGGCGAACCCAATGTCGCGGAAATTCTCCAGGAGGCCGAGGCCGTGCTGGCGGAAGGCGACCCTGCCGCGGCAGCCCAGATTTATGCCGAGGTGCTCGGCTTCGATGCGACCAATATCGCGGCGCTCGCGGGACTGGCAAAATGCTATGTGACGACGGGCGCGATCGAACAGGCCAAGCAGACCCTTGCGATGGTGCCGGAATCGAAACGCAACGACGCCGCCGTCAAGGCGGTGCAGGCTTCGATCGATCTTGCCGAGCAGGCCCAGGCGGTCGGCCCGGTGACCGAGCTCGAACAAAAGGTTGCCGCAAACCCGCTCGACCATCAGGCGCGATTCGACCTGGCGACCGCGCTCAACGCGATCGGCAAGCGCACGGAAGCGACCAATCAGTTGCTGGAAATCGTCAAGCGCGATCGAAAATGGAACGATGATGGCGCGCGCAAGCAGCTCGTGCAGTTCTTCGAGGCGTGGGGCGGCACCGACGAAGCAACCGTCGAGGGACGAAAGCGACTGTCGACGATTCTTTTCTCGTAGGACGTATTCCACACGCGTGGGACGTGGTTTTGTGAAGAGAACTCGCGCCAAACCAATAAGCTGACCGGGACTGCAGATGCCGATCAATGCCGAATATCGCGGACCCGGCGAGCTTCCCGAAATCATTCCGGTGTTTCCGTTGCCGGGCGCGCTGTTGCTGCCGCGCGGCCAGATGCCGCTCAACATTTTCGAGCCGCGCTATCTGGCGATGGTGGACGATGCGCTGCGCGACGGCCACCGGCTGATCGGGATGATTCAGCCGGATATTTCCCACACCACAGACGAAGCCCGGCCGGTGCTGTTCCAGGTCGGCTGCGTCGGCCGCATTACCCAGCTCGCCGAATCCGGCGACGGCCGCTACATCCTCGAATTGACCGGGGTTGCTCGCTTCAAGGTGGTCGATGAAATCGCAGCGCTGACCGCGTACCGGCAATGCAAGGTGGACTTCTTCCCCTATGCCGACGATTTCGTCGCGCGCAAAGGCGAAGAGGAAGTCGATCGCACGGCCCTGCTCGACGTGCTGAACGATTTTCTCCAGGCCAACAATCTGAAGGTGGATTGGGAGGGCATCGAGAGCGCGCCGAACGAGGCACTGGTCAACGCGCTCGCCATGATGTCGCCCTATGGTCCGGCAGAGAAGCAGGCGATGCTGGAGGCACCCGACCTGAAAACCCGCGCCGAGATCCTGATCGCGGTGACCGAAATGGACCTCGCCAAGAAGCGCACCAGCGGCGACACCGGGCTGCAGTAAGCCTCTAATACCCCGCCACCGCGAGCACGACGACCGCCGCGAGCGCTTTCCAGCCGAAGCCGCGGCCGCGCGACCACCACGCATTGACGGCGGCGGCAAAGGCGTAGACTGCGACGATCGTTGCGACGATCCAGTGCCGCGCGCTCTCCGATCCAAACGAGGGCGCGGCAATCAGCAGCACGCCACCGCCGATCCAGGCCACCGTACCCGTCTGCCATACGAGGCGGATGAGGGTCCGCAGGCTTTCAGGCTGGATAGTCGCCCTGGCAAACATCTTGGTTTCCCCCAGCGCGCCATGAATCAAGGCCACCGCAATTCCGGCGACGCCGGCGCATTGCAGAACGAGATCGCGCATCGCAGCTCTCCATACAGTACTGTATGGCTATGGGCTGCATTCTGGCGCTTGTCAATACAGTGGTGTATGGTGACGATATCGCGGAACCGGGCATGAGCGATCAACTATCGGAAAAGGACTGGCTCGATCAGGGCCTAAAGACGTTGGCGACCCGTGGCTTCACTGCGCTGAAGGCGGAGCCTTTGGCCAAGGCGATGGGAGTGTCGCGCGGCAGCTTCTATTGGCATTTCGCCGATATCGGCGCGTTCCATGCCGCTGTCCTCGCGCGCTGGCATGAGGTCGCGGCCGAGCAGATCATCGCCAATGTCGAGGCGGCTTCGAAGGACGACAACCCGCTCGCGCTGCTGCTGCGCCGCGTCTTCGGCGAACGGCTGATGCTGGAACGGGCGGTCCGCACCTGGGCGAGCGTCGATTCCGCCGCCCGCTCCGCCGTGCAGGCAATCGACCGGCGCCGGCTGAGTTATGTGGAGGGCCTTCTGACGCAGTCCGGATTATCGGCGGAGATCGCCCGCGCCCGTGCTCAAATTTTCTATTGGGCGTTTCTCGGCTTTGCGCTATCGGATCAGTCGTTGCCGAAGGCACGGCAGCAGGCCGTGGTCGATGAACTGGTGCGGATGTCGGCGTCATGACATCACGCGATCTTATAGGCTAAGGACCACGTCAGTCCGGAGAGAGCAAATGAACGCCCCGCCCGAACGCCTCGACGGCACCGTCGATCCAAAGCTGCTGGAGATCCTGGTCTGTCCGGTGACCAAGGGTCCGCTCGAATTCGATTCGAGCCGGCAGGAACTGATTTCGCGTTCCGCCAAGCTCGCCTATCCGATCCGCGACGGCATCCCGATCATGCTGCCGGAAGAGGCTCGGAAGATCGAGTGATAAATCTGTTGTAGCCGGATGAAGCGAAGCGCAATCCGAGGTTTCGCAAGCCGCAAGACTTATCCCGAATTTCGCTTCGCTTCATCCAGCTACGAACGGCTTTACAGCGCCTCGCCCTTCAACAGCCTCGGCACCTCGCCCGACAATCCTGCCGCCTGGCGGATGAAGAAGTTTTTCAGCGGCGGCGCCCGGTCGACGAGGCCGAGCCCGATATCGCGGACGGTGCGCAGCAGCGTTGATTCGTTCGAGAACAGAAAATTCAGCGAGTTGGTCGCAACGCCCATTGCCATGGTGTCGAACCGCCGCCAGCGCTGGTAGCGGTCGAGCACGTCGGCCTGCCCGGGATCAATGCCGAGCCGGGCCGCGTCGACCACGACTTCGGCCAGCGCGGCGACGTCCTTCAGGCCCATATTGAGCCCCTGCCCTGCGATCGGATGAATCACATGCGCGGCATCGCCGACCAGTGCCAGCCGCTCGGCGATGAATGAGCGTGCGACGAAATAGCCGAGCGGAAATGCCCGTGGCTTGTCGAGCGCCTTGATCTCGCCGAGGTGCAGCCCGAAGCGCTTCTCGAGTTCATCGTGGAATTCGGCTTCGCTGAGTGCAGTGATGCGCACCGCCTCGGTGCGGCTCTCGGTCCACACCAGCGATGAACGCTTTCCGGTCAGCGGCAGGATCGCGAACGGGCCTGCGGGAAGAAAATGCTCTTCGGCGCGGCCGTGATGATCCCGCTCATGGCCGACGGTGACCACGATGCCGGATTGATCGTAGTCCCAGCCATGGGTAGCAATGCCGGCGCGCTCGCGCAGTCTTGAGCGCGCGCCGTCGGCGGCGACCAGCAGGCTTGCTTCGATGACAGCGCCGTCGGCGAGCGTCACCGTGACGCCGTCGGAACGTGAATCATAGGTCGAAACGGCGGTAGCCCGCAGATCGATGCCATCGGCCTCGGCGCGCTCCACCAGCGCGTCGATCAGGCGGCGATTCTCGACCATGTGCGCAAACGGCTCGCCGGGTTCGACGTCTCCCGCAAACGTCAGGAATACCGGGCGCGTCGCGTCATCCAACCGGGAATCGGTAACGACCATGTCGAGGATGGCTTGCGAATCCGATACCTGTTTCCAGACGCCAAGCGTCTCGAACAGCCGCCGGCAGGCGGCCACAATGGCGGTCGCGCGTGGGTCGCGGCTCGGCCGCACCCCGAGCGCGGGATCGGCGACGACAACGGGAATCTCCGCGCCAAGGCCTTGGCGGAGCGCCAGCGCTAGCGCCAGCCCGGCAAAGGCGCCGCCGCAGATGACGATACTTCGCTGTGCGGCCATGCGATCCGTCCCGGTTACGCCCTCAGACCAGACTTGCTACCTGATATTAGCTGAGCGAAACAGGGCCAAGAAGCAAGGTCCTTAACCAGACCGTCATTCCGGGGCGCGCGCCAGCGCGAGCTCGGAATCCAGAGGTTTTGGCACGAGATTCCGGGTTCGCCTCTTCGAGGCGCCCCCGGAATGACGGCGCCTCCACGAATTGAAAGCAGACCATGTCCAAAGGCCTGATTGACCTGATTTCCATCCTCGATCTGGAGCCGCTCGAGGTGAATCTGTTCCGCGGCAACAGCCCGAAGACGAGTTGGCAGCGGGTGTTCGGCGGACAGGTGATCGGGCAGGCCATGGTCGCGGCCTGCCGCACCGTCGAGGGGCGCCTGCCGCATTCGATCCATTGCTATTTCATCCTGCCCGGCGATCCGCAGATTCCGATCATCTACGAGGTCGAACGCTTACGCGACGGCAAGAGCTATTCGACAAGGCGCGTCACCGCGATCCAACACGGCAATGCGATCTTCTCCATCATGGTTTCTTTTCATGCCGAGGAGGAAGGCGCTTTCGACCATCAGGATAAAATGCCTGACGTGCCGCCCCCGGAGAAACTCACGGCGGAGGAAGTGGCGAAGCAGCCGATGTTCCGCGAGATGCCGGAATTCATCCGCCGCTATTACGAATCCGACCGGCCGATCGAACTGCGCCCGGTCGAGCTCGGCCGTTATTTCGGCCAGAAGATCGACGACGGGCGCATCCATGTCTGGATCCGGACGGCGGCCAAGTTGCCCGACGATCCGGCGCTGCACATGTGCGCACTGGCCTATGCATCGGATTTCTCGCTGCTCGACGCGGTGATGGCGCGCTACGGCCGCACGCTGTTTGACAAGCGCATGATGCCGGCAAGCCTCGACCACGCGATGTGGTTTCACCGGCCGTTCCGCGCCGACGAATGGCTGCTCTACGCGCAGGATTCGCCGAGCGCGCAAGACGGCCGCGGATTGACCCGCGGCCTGATCTTCAAGCCTGACGGCACACTGGTGGCGTCGGTCGCCCAGGAAGGCTCGGTGCGCCAGCGCAAGTGAGGCTTACGCCTCCACGCTCGCGCCGCGCTCCGCCAAAACAGTCTGCGACGCAAGCCACTGCGACATCCACCGATACACCCAAGGTATCGGGATGATGAAGAAGAAGCCGATCACAGCCACGATCGCGCGCCACAGAAATTCCAGTCCGCTGCCGATGAAGAGGACTTCACGCCGCGTGCCCTGGATGTTCCGGCAAAACCATCGCAGCCAGGCGACGTAGACCCAAGCCCACCCGACAATCGTGATGACGGAGATCACAGCCAGAATTGACCATCCGATATAGGCCCAGACCGAACCGGAGAAGCTCAGCCCGAGCGGCTGCCCATTGGACGAAAGGTTCGCGACCAACCACTTCACGAAAAGCCAATAGAGTACCAGCTGCCCGAGATTGACCAGATTGCTGAGCCACTCGATGCCAGTCAGGCCGACGCCGATAAGAACGACGGCAGCTCCGAAATACCAGGGAACGATCGTCATCGCCTCGCCTGCGAAGCCGAGGTCCGGCCGTCCCGGCACCTTCACGCACGAAATAATCCACTTGGTGTACCACACCAGGACCCACGGTCCTGGGATGATGAAGATGAGACCGAGCACGAGCACGAGGCTGCGCCAGACGAACTCCAGAATTCCGAAGTCGATCGACAGCGGGCCTCCGCTATAGCTTGCAGCCATTTGTGGCGGGCCGCCGGGCTGCGCGAAAGATGGCGGGCCTGATCCGCCGGGGATCATCCCCGGGATTTCTGCTGCCCGCTGCCAGCCCGACATTCCTTCGCTCCAGACCAGCGTATCCGCCCCGACCACGCCGCGGGTAATGAGGTCGCGAAGCTGAGCCTCCGGATAAGGGCCCTGTTGCTGGCCGTTGGCTGCATAAAACCACGATCGGTTCGACATTTTATTTCCTTGACCCGTGGAAAATGGAGGTAGCCGGCGGGCGGCTGGGGGTGAAACCGCATTTTGGCGGACGTTACAGGTGCCTGTACAGTGATCGATGTCACCAGCTCGAAATGTTTTCCCCTTCTACCTGCAACTTTTTTGTGCCATTTGCCCAGAAAGATGCCAGATTTGGATCGGCGGTCCGCCGTCGGGGCACCCAGCCTGCCGCGTGCTCAAAAAAATACCCCAGAGAAATGAAGGCCTGACCATGAAACTCGTCGTCGCGATCATCAAACCTTTCAAGCTTGACGAGGTACGCCAGGCGCTGACGGCCATCGGCGTCCACGGCATGACGGTGACCGAGGTCAAGGGCTACGGCCGGCAGAAGGGCCACACCGAAATCTATCGGGGCGCAGAGTATGTGGTGAACTTCCTGCCCAAGCTCCGAATCGAAATCGCGGTCGCCTCGGATGTTGCGGACAAGGCGGTCGAGGTCATTACCGCGAACGCGCGTACCGGGCAGATCGGCGACGGCAAGATCTTCGTCACGCCGATCGACCATGCGCTGAGAATCCGCACCGGCGAGACCGATAGCGACGCGCTCTGAGACATCACCGAATTCAAGGCGCGGCGGCAACGACGCTGAACGCGCGAAGCCAAAAAGCGGCGACGAAACGACAACAGGCCGGGGGAATTTTATGGGGGCACCATCGTATCGTGCAGCAGGCAGTGCTGCGTTCATCACGCTTGCGGCGAGCTTTGCGCTCACTACGCCGGCTCTAGCCGAGACGTCTACCATCAACGCCGCCGACACCGCGTGGATGATCGTCGCCACCGCGCTGGTGCTGATGATGACGATACCGGGCCTGGCGCTGTTCTATTCCGGCATGGTGCGCAAAAAGAACGTGCTGGCGACCATGGCGCAGAGCCTCGCCGCCGTCGCGATCATCTCGATTCTCTGGGTGGCGTTCGGTTACTCGCTCGCCTTCGTCGGCGACGGCGCCTGGATCGGCACGCTCGATCGCTGGTTTTTGGTCGGAATGACGATGGAGAGCGTCAACCCGGCGGCGAAGACGATTCCGGAAGCGCTTTTCATGCTGTACCAGATGACGTTTGCGATCATCACGGTGGCGCTGGTGGCGGGCGCGGTGGCCGACCGAATGCGGTTCTCAGCCTATCTCCTGTTCTCCGTCGGCTGGTTCATGTTCGTCTATGTGCCGCTCGCGCACTGGGTATGGGGCGGCGGATTCCTTGGGACCATGGGCGTGCTGGATTTCGCCGGTGGCCTTGTCGTGCATCTTTCCGCCGGCGTAGGCGGGCTGGTCGCCGCGACGGTGATGGGCCGGCGTCACGGCTATGGCAGCGAGAACCTCGCGCCGTTCGACCTCTCGCTCGCCGTGATCGGCACCGGATTGTTGTGGGTCGGCTGGTTCGGCTTCAACGGCGGCTCGGCACTGGCCGCGAATTCGCGTGCGGTCATGGCGATCACCGCGACGCACCTGGCCGCCTGCGCCGGCGCGCTCACCTGGGCCGCAATCGAATGGGCGACACGACGCAAACCCTCGGTACTGGGCATGATCTCGGGCGCGGTCGCGGGCCTTGGCACAATCACGCCGGCCTCCGGATTTGTTGCGCCGTGGCACGGCGTCTTGATCGGCATCGTGGCAGGAACGCTCTGCTTCTGGGCCTGCACCTGGCTCAAGCAGCGCTTCAAATATGACGACTCGCTCGACGTGTTCGGCGTCCACGGCATCGGGGGATTGACCGGCACATTCCTCGCCGGCGTCTTCGCGGTGAACGCGATCGGCGGCACCCCGGGCCTGATCGAGGGCAATCCGCAACAGGTGCTGACCCAGCTCTACGGCATCGCGGTTACCTTCGTCTGGTCCGGCGGCGTCACCTTTGTGCTGCTCAAGCTGGTGGGCGTGTTCGCGCCGCTGCGGGTGTCATTGCAGCAGGAGCTGGAAGGCCTCGACATCTCGCAGCATGGCGAAGCCCTGCAATAGGCCGCCCACCCAATTACCGTTTTCTTGCCCTGCTGCTGAGCACGATTGCGTCCGACCGTCAGGCTCTGCCCACGATTTGAGCAGGCCTGATTACGATTTGGGCGCGACGGAATGGCGCAGGAAGATGCAATCCCCGCGGAGGGCGAAAAGGTCCGGATTCATAATCTGTTAGGGAGCGATCGCGATCTGGCACGGCATTTGATTCTAAGGGTCCCGGCTGTGCCCGCGTAGTGAACATCTCCGCGTGGTGAACCTCAGTCGAGAACGCCCGGTCCGCTGACCCGGGCCCAAGCGGGGACCAAGACCCATGAAAATTGTTATGGCGATCATCAAGCCATTCAAACTCGAAGAAGTCCGGGACGCTCTGACCGCCATTGGCGTTCACGGTCTCACCGTGACGGAAGTCAAAGGTTATGGCCGCCAGAAGGGCCACACCGAAATCTATCGCGGCGCCGAATACGCCGTGAGCTTTCTGCCCAAGATAAAGATCGAGGTTGCCGTCGCCTCGGACCAGGTCGACAAGACCATCGACGCCATCACATCAGCCGCCAAGACCGGACAGATCGGCGACGGCAAGATCTTCGTCATCAACCTCGACCATGCGGTTCGCATCCGCACCGGCGAGGCAGATGCCGCGGCCCTCTGATTTCGCGCACAAATCTTACCACTCAGGAGTGAAACCAAATGACGTTTAAACGTCCCTATAGCGCGGGATTGGCGGCCCTCGTAGTCGGCCTGTTCGCCGCGACCGCTGCCTACGCCGAGCCGACCGTCAACAAGGGCGATAACGCCTGGATGTTGACGTCGACGGTGCTGGTTCTGTTGATGACGATTCCGGGCCTGGCGCTGTTCTATGGCGGTCTCGTCCGCTCCAAGAACATGCTCTCCGTGTTGATGCAGGTATTCTACACCGTCTGCATCGTGACCCTGCTCTGGGCGCTCTACGGCTACAGCCTTGCCTTCACCGGCGGGTCCGACTTCATCGGCGGCTTCTCCAAGGCGTTCCTGATGGGCGTGACCACCGACTCGAAGGCCGCGACCTTCAGCGTCGACGCCAACATCTCGGAGCTGGTCTATGTCTGCTTTCAGATGACTTTCGCGGCGATCACCCCCGCCCTCATCGTCGGCGCGTTCGCCGAACGCATGAAGTTCTCGGCGATCGCGCTGTTCATCCCGCTCTGGGTCACGCTGATCTATTTCCCGATCGCCCACATGGTCTGGTACTGGGCTGGTCCGGATGCGATCACCGATGCCGCCAAGGCGCTTGCCGCTGCGGCTGATGGCGCTGCCAAGACCGCGGCGCAAGCCAAGCTCGACGAGATCAACGCCGACGCCGGCTGGATCTTCAAGAAGGGTGCGATCGACTTCGCGGGCGGCACCGTGGTGCACATTAACGCCGGCATCGCCGGTCTGGTCGGTGCGCTCCTGATCGGCAAGCGCGTCGGTTACGGCAAGGAACTGATGGCCCCGCACTCCCTCACCATGACCATGATCGGCGCTTCGCTGCTCTGGGTCGGCTGGTTCGGCTTCAACGCCGGATCGAACCTCGAGGCCTCCGGCGGCGCCGCGCTCGCCATGACCAACTCCTTCGTTGCAACCGCAGCGGCGGCGATGGCCTGGATGTTCGCGGAATGGATCGTGAAGGGCCACCCCTCGGTGCTCGGCGCGCTGTCGGGCGCGGTGGCGGGCCTCGTCGCGGTCACGCCGGCGGCCGGCTACGCCGGTCCGATGGGGGCAATCGTGCTCGGCCTCGTGGTCGGCGTCGTCTGCTTGTTCTTCTGCACTGTGGTGAAGAACTCGCTCGGCTATGACGACTCGCTCGACGTGTTCGGCGTCCACTGCATCGGCGGCATCGTCGGCGCGCTTGGTACCGGCATCCTGGTAAATCCGGCGCTCGGCGGTACCGGTGTCATGGACTACGCCGCGGGCAAAATCGGCGACTATGACTTCGTTGCGCAAATGACCTCGCAGCTGTGGGGCGTCTGCACCACGCTGGTGTGGTCGGGCATCGGCTCGGCGATCCTCTATAAGGTGGTCGATGTGATCGTCGGCCTGCGCGTCAATGTCGAGACCGAACGTGAAGGGCTCGACGTCACCGAGCACACCGAGCGCGCCTACAACATGTAAGTTCTCCGGGGTGCGATCTCTTTAGGTCGCATCCACAACTCCGGTTCGGGCACATACCCGGCAATGCCCTGACCGTTGAGGGGCTCCAGCGCAAGTTGGAGCCCCTTTCTTTTTGTGGCTTGTTCTTTTTGTGGCTTGGCCTCGCCCGAGGAGGTGTTTTCAAACCGGGTGCGGGCCGTCCGATCTACGCCTTCGACGGGCAGCCCTTCCACCACATCCCCGAGGGGCATGCCGAGCTTTGAGCGGCTATCGGCGCGGTAGGCCTCCGGCTACGCGCCTGTCTCGCTGTTCGGTGCGATCAACGTCACGGTCGGAAAGTAGGTTCGATAGCGGCGCGTATCACGTGTCAAAAGCGGAAGCTGTTCGACCGCCGCATGAGCGCCAATAAAAAAATCCGGCAGTACGCCGCTGCGGGCGCCGCCCGCGCTGCGGTACTGAACGGAGGTTTTACCTGCAAGGAACAGCGCCATTCTCGGTGTCGGCGCGACGGTGATGCCTGCTTGCGACAAGGCTGCCTCGAAATCTTCGATCACCGGAAAGCGAGTGGAGGTTTCAGCGAAAATTACGTCATTGATCAGCAGCGGACCTTCGCGGGCGGCGTCCTCCAGACGTGCAAGCGACCACTCCCACCAGCCCGGAGTCTGGATAAAGATGTCGAGCAGGACGTTGGAATCTACGAGCGTCACGCGCTAATCCCCGCGCGTGATCGCCATGATCTCCTCCGTGGAAAGACCCGGGCCGACGATACCAACCAGTTTGGCAAAACGGCTGGGCTCGCGTGTATCGGCTTTTTCGATCACGATGCTGCCGTCGGCCGCACATCGGAACTCAACCTTGCTTCCCGGAACGATCCCGAGATGCTCACGTACCGGCTTGGGTATGGTCACCTGGCCCTTACTCGTAACTGTCGTTGCCATTGGAGCCTCTCCGGCCTCGGTAATACCTGCTCAAAATATGGTAATACCGGCGCAAATTGTCCAGACCGGCCGATGGTTAATCGCGTCTTAACCTCGCCGTATCTATGGTGGTTTGATGGGTTTCCGGGGTTCACTTAAGCCCCTCGACCGCTTTTGAAAGTGCTGGCGTTTCAGACATGGCAATGACCGCCTCTTCCGGCGTGGCGCAGGGCGCTGGCAGTGCAATCCCTGCCGGTCAGTCCGAACGCTCGCCATTCTTGCGCACGACCGAGCTGCTGGCGCCCTACCAGCCCGCCAAACCATTGATTACGCTATCATTAGGCGAGCCGCAGCACCCGGTGCCCGCCTTCGTCGGGCCGGTGCTTGCGAAACACATTGCCGAGTTCGGCCGCTATCCCCTTGCCAAGGGCATCGAGCCGTTCCGGCGCGCCGCCGCCAACTGGCTTTCGATCCGGTTCCAGCTCCCCCGCCCGGTCGATCCCGAGAGCGAGATCCTGGTGCTGAATGGCAGCCGGGAGGGGCTGTTTTTCGCGGCGATCACTGCCGCCCGCTATGTTGGCCCGCGCAAGGGCAGGCCCGCGATCCTGATGCCCAACCCGTTTTATCCGGCCTATGGCGCCGGCGCCCGCGCCGCCGGTTGCGAACTGATCTACCTGCCGACCACGCTCGCCAACGGGTTCCTGCCGGATCTCGACGCGCTCGACGACGCGACGCTGGCCAGAACGGTGGCGATGTTCATTGCCTCGCCCGCCAATCCGCAGGGCGCGGTTGCCTCGCGCGACTACTTCACGCGGCTGAAGACACTCGCCGATCGCCACGGCTTCATGATCCTGAGCGACGAGTGCTATTCGGAAATCTACACCAGGCAGGCGCCGGGCAGCGCGCTGGAATGCGCCGGGCCCGACTTCACCAACGTCGTTGCATTTCAGTCGCTGTCGAAGCGCTCCAACCTGCCCGGCATGCGCGTCGGCTTTGCCGCCGGCGACAGCAAATTTCTCGCCGTCTTCCATGAGCTTCGAAACGTCGCCGCGCCGCAAGTGCCCGTGCCGCTGCAACACGTCGCGGTCGCCGCCTATAGCGACGAGACCCATGTCGAAGAAAACCGTCGCCTGTATCGCATCAAATTCGATCTTGCCGACCAGATCCTCGGCAGCCGCTACGGCTATGCGCGGCCGGCCGGCGGCTTCTGCGTGTGGCTCGACGTATCCGAACACGGCGGCGACGAAGCGGCGACGGTGAAACTCTATCGAGATGCGGGCGTCCGCGTGATCCCCGGAAGTTACCTGTCGCGGCTACAGAACGACGGTTTCAATCCCGGTGCCGGCTACATCCGTCTGGCGCTGGTCTCCGACAGTGAATCAACGGCCGAGGCATTGCACCGCCTGGTCGAAACTCTGGATTAATCGCAGGGCCTTAATGAGCATGCCAGCGATCGAACGTGTCATCCCCCTGGTCGGCCATCTGCCGGTCTCGATCCGCGAGGCCCTTGCGCGGCGCCTGCGCGAGCTCGCCGGCCTCAGCCTGATCGCATTGTCCGGCGTGGCGGCAGCGGCGTTGATGACGTGGTCGGTGCAGGACCCAAGCCTGAGCCACGCGACGTCGCGCCCGATCCGCAACGTTCTCGGCTATCCCGGCGCGATCGGTGCCGATCTGTTGATGCAGATTCTTGGTCTCGGCGCGATCATGCTGATCCTCCCCGTCGCAGTGTGGGGCTGGCGCATGCTGACCCATCGCTCCTTCGACCGCGAAGCGCTGCGCCTTGGGTGCTGGATTCTCTGCACAGTAATCGCGGCAGGGTTTGCAAGCTGCTGGCCGCATGGCGGTGCGTGGGCGCTGCCGACCGGCCTTGGTGGCGTCGTCGGCGACGCGCTGGTGCGTGCGCCCGCCGTGGTGTTCGGTCCGGCCGGCTTCACCTATCGTCTGGTTCTCGGCACCATCCTGTTCGCGGCGATGGGTGCGGCCTTCCTGTTTGCCAGCGGCTGGGGCTCGCGCCCGAGAGAGGAAGAGCTGACGCCGATCGAGGACGATGACGCGCCCTTCGTTGAAGAAGAGGATCGCAGTTCGGTGTCGCTCGGATGGGCGTACCATGCCCTGATGAGCGCAAAGGCTCGGCTCGGATGGCTGATGGGAGCGGCCTATCGCTCGCTGGTATCGAGTGCGCCGCCGCCTCGCAAATCTTCGTTCGAGCGCCAGGAACCGAGCCTCAGCGGCCGCGCCGCACCGGCACTGGCCCCTCGCGAAGAGGAATTCGAGGACGAGGAAGAAGAGGAAGAGGAGGACGAGGAAGTCCCGGCCGCCCGCGCTCCGCGCAAGAAGCCCGCACCGCGCGCGGCGGCGCGCAAATCCGAAAAGTTCGAACTGCCTTCGGTCTCAATGCTGACGGCGCCGAAGGCGTCGGACCGGCAGCCGCTGAGCAAGGCTGAACTGGAGGCCAATTCGCGCGCGCTGGAAGGCGTGCTCGGCGATTTCGGCGTCCGCGGCGAGATCGTCAAGGCCAATCCTGGCCCGGTCGTGACGCTGTACGAACTCGAACCGGCGCCCGGCATCAAATCCTCGCGCGTCATTGGCCTCGCCGACGACATCGCTCGCTCGATGAGCGCGCTTTCGGCACGCGTCGCCGTGGTCGCCGGCCGCAATGCCATCGGCATCGAGCTGCCGAATGCGCATCGTGAAAAAGTTTACCTGCGCGAATTGCTGACCACAAAGGACAGCAACGAATCGACGGTGAAGTTGCCGCTCTGCCTCGGAAAAAATATCGGCGGCGAATCCATCATCATCGATCTTGCCCGCACGCCACATATGCTGATCGCCGGCACCACCGGCTCCGGCAAATCGGTGGCCATCAACACCATGATCCTCAGCCTGGTCTATCGCCTGAGGCCGGATCAGTGCCGCCTCATCATGGTCGATCCCAAGATGCTCGAACTCTCCGTCTATGACGGCATCCCGCATCTGCTGACGCCGGTCGTGACCGATCCGAAGAAGGCGGTGGTGGCGCTGAAATGGGCCGTGCGCGAGATGGAGGAGCGCTACAAGAAGATGGCCAAGCTCGGTGTGCGCAACATCGATGGCTATAACCAGCGCCTCGTCGAAGCCAAGGCCAAGGGCGAGGAGCTGACGCGCACCGTGCACACCGGCTTCGACAAGGAAACCGGCAAGGCGATCTACGAGGAAGAAAAGCTCGAGCTTGAGCCGCTGCCCTATATCGTCATCATTGTCGACGAAATGGCCGACCTGATGATGGTGGCCGGCAAGGACATCGAAGGCGCGGTGCAGCGCCTGGCGCAGATGGCGCGCGCCGCCGGCCTCCACGTCATCCTCGCTACGCAGCGTCCGTCGGTCGACGTCATCACCGGCACCATCAAGGCAAACTTCCCGACCCGCATAGCATTCCAGGTCACGTCGAAGATCGACAGCCGCACCATTCTTGGGGAGATGGGCGCCGAGCAACTGCTCGGCCAGGGCGACATGCTCTATATGGCCGGCGGCGGTCGCATCAGTCGCGTGCATGGACCATTCGCTTCAGATGAAGAAGTCGAGAAGGTGGTGCGTCACCTCAAGACGCAGGGCGCACCGGAATATCTGGAAGCCGTTACGGCGGAAGAACCCACCGACGAGGACGGCGCGGTGTTCGATTCCACCGGCATGGGCAGCGAGGGTGGCGGCGATTTGTTCGCGCAGGCGGTTGCGATCGTCAAGCGCGATCGCAAGGCCTCGACCTCTTATATTCAGCGGCGGCTGCAAATCGGCTACAACCGCGCCGCCTCGCTGATGGAACGAATGGAACAAGAAGGCATCGTTGGGCAGGCGAATCACGCCGGCAAACGCGAAATTCTGGTCGAGGAGGAAGAGGGCGGATTCTAAAGCGCTGAAGGTGGATTCGGCGCAATGATTTTCACGGAAAAACGATATCCCCTTTGCTCGAAAGCGCGATAAACTGGCCGGCAGCGGGATGCCTCGTCGAATAGAGATCCGAAATATCTGATGACACAACAACCCACCCATCGCGGGCTGCGCTCCGGACTGGCGCTTTTGATCGCCACATCCGTCGCCGGCTTCGCAACATCGGCTCACTCGCAGACCGTGCCGGTTCCGAAGCCCGCGCCCAAGGCCCGCGACGGCAGCGTGCAGATGAGCGCGCAGGAAAAGGCGCCGATGACCACCGGCGCCACCCAGGCGCCGCCGAACCCGGTGATTCCCGACCCGCACCGCAATGTTCCGGCCAATATTTTTGCAACCTTCGATGCCAACCAGAAGGCGCAGGCCGCGCGGGTGAGTTTATATCTATCGTCGCTGCAGACGCTGGTCGGAAATTTCGTCCAGGTCGGCCCCGACGGCAGCAAGACTAAGGGCGATTTCTACATCCAGAAGCCGGGCAAGGTCCGTTTCGAATACGACGACCCGAGCCCGATCGCGATTATCGCCGATGGTTCGTCGCTGGCCGTGCGCGATCGCAAGCTCGCGACCCAGGACATCTATCCGCTGTCCCAGACGCCGCTGCGTTTCCTGCTGTCGGACCGGATCGATCTGTTGAAGGACACCAACGTCGTCAGCGTCACGGCCGATGACGTCTACATCAGCGTCACCATCGAGGAGAAGCAGGCCCTGATCGGCACCAGTCGGTTGATGCTGATGGTTGGCGTCAAGGACGGCCAGCTCAAGCAATGGACGGTAACCGACCCGCAGGGTTACGACACCACAGTTGCGGTCTACAATCTGGACTCGTCCAAGAAGGTCGATCCCGGCCTGTTCAAGATCGACTTCACCAACTACATCACTCCGGCCAACTGAGCGGCGCGCTTTCCATTCTTTTGTGACGACCGTAGGTGGGCAAAGCCACCGGGTCGCGCGATTGCGCGCCCGATGACAGGCTCCGCGTGCCCACCATTCTCACCGAGACTAGGATGCACGGTGGGCACGGCGCAGATGCGCCTTTGCTACCCTACGATTCCACCTGTGGACAAGCGAGCGACGACATCAGGAACCGTGGTAATACACGGCTCTCATGCGGTTTTCCCTCACAACGTGGAATATCAATTCGGTGCGCCTGCGCATCGATATCGTCGCCAAATTTCTCAAATCGGCGCGGCCGGATGTGCTGTGTCTGCAGGAAACCAAATGTATTGACGACGCTTTTCCGCTGAAGCGGTTCAAGCGTCTCGGCTATGAGCACGTCGCGCTGAACGGACAAAAGGGCTATCACGGCGTCGCCATCATCTCGAAATTGCCCTTCGACACCACCGATATCAGAACGTTCTGCGACAAGATCGATTCGCGTCACATCTCGGTGGCCTTCGGCGGGAAGGCCCAGCTTGCAAAACCGCTGATGCTGCACAATTTCTACGTTCCGGCCGGCGGCGACATTCCAGATCCCGTTCTCAATCCGAAGTTTGATCACAAGCTGAAATTTCTCGACGAGATGAAGGCCTGCGAACCGCTGCATCCGCGCGGCGACGACCGACATATCCTGGTCGGCGATCTCAACGTTGCGCCACATGAAAATGACGTGTGGTCGCACAAGCAGCTTCTGAAGGTCGTCTCGCACACGCCGATCGAATGCGAAAAACTCCTGGCCGCGCAGGCCCATGGCGAATGGTTTGACGTCGCGCGCGAGCGAATCCCGCTTTCGGAAAAGGTCTATACGTGGTGGAGCTACCGCGCCGCCGACTGGACGGTCGGCGACCGCGGCCGTCGGCTCGACCATATCTGGGTCTCGCGCGCGCTGAAGGATGCTGTCACTGATTTCAAGATCACGCGCGATGCCCGCAGTTGGGAGCGACCGTCCGACCATGTGCCTGTCACGGTCACGCTGGAAGTTTAGCTCTGTTGTCGTCCCTGCGAACGCAGGGACCCCTAACCACCACTTTAGTTCGTGCAAAGGTAATTAGCCCCAGCGCAAAACTGTAAGGCCGCGGCGTATGGGTCCCGGATCGCGGCTCGCCTTGCTCTCTTGTCGGGGAGACGAGTTTCGGAGATCAAATATTCAGTTTCGCGCCGGCCATCAAAATATCGCTGGCGAGTTGGCTCGTGCGGGTGGCGAGTTCGTCGCGCAGGCGGCGCGCGGCGGCAGGATCGCTTTCAAGCACACGCTGAAACAGGCTGCGCGCCACCCGGATCACCGAGGAATGCTCAAGCGCGACCGCACTCGACGGCCGCTTCATCGCAACGATCAGCGCCAATTCACCGATCAGGGCGCCAGGGCCGGCAACGACTTCGGCGCCACCATCTTCGACGCGGAACGAACCGCGCTGAACGATGTAGCCCGCATCCGCATTGTCGCCCGCGTTGAACAGATAATCGCCGGGTGAGAAATCGCGCTGCTCCGAACCGATCGCCAACATGCGCAGCGCCGCTGTCCCTAACAGCCGTAGTGTCGGGACCCGCTCAAGCAGGGCTACATCATCGTCGATCGACATGGACCGTTGACCGGGATGCGCGAAATTTACAAATCGTGTCTGCGAATCGTATCACGGCACCAGTTTGTAGCCACCGGCTTCCGTCACCAGGATTTCCGGGTTGGCAGCATCCTTCTCAATCTTCTGCCTGAGACGGTAGATATGGGTTTCCAGCGTGTGCGTGGTGACGCCCGAATTGTAACCCCAGACTTCCTGCAGCAGCGTCTCGCGCGATACCGGCAACTGGCCGGCGCGATACAGGAAGCGCAGGATCGCGGTTTCCTTCTCGGTCAGCCGTACTTTTCTGGCATTGGCGGCGGTCAGCATCTTGGAGCCGGGCCGGAAGCTGTACGGGCCGACGGAGAATACCGCGTCCTCGCTGGCCTCGTGCTGGCGGAGCTGCGCCCTGATCCGAGCGAGCAGGACGGCAAACCTGAACGGCTTGGCGACGTAGTCATTGGCGCCCGATTCGAGGCCCAAAATAGTGTCCGAGTCGGTGTCGTGGCCGGTCAGCATGATGATCGGCGCCTTGAAGCCGCCCTTGCGAAGGCTGCGCACAACTTCTCTTCCATCGGTATCCGGCAAGCCGACATCCATCAGCACCAGATCGGGAGAATTGGCTCTGGCGGCACTGGCGCCCTTGGCGCCGGTATCGACTGCGGAGGCTTCGAATTCCTCATGCAGCGACAATTGCTCCACCAACGTATCGCGCAGATCGGTATCGTCGTCCACGATCAGGATCTTGCGGGCATTGGGCATAGGATACGATCCTCTTGAGGCAGGCGGCGGACACAAGCGAGAGCGTCTCAAGCCGGGTCTTGGTCGATGACAAACCTGATTCGCGGGCAAACCTCACAAGCAAGCCGGGTCATCAGGCACTGATTCGCATTGAGGTAGGAGATTGTTACAGTTTCACAAGCC
This sequence comes from Bradyrhizobium australiense, assembly GCF_013114825.1. Taxonomy (GTDB): domain Bacteria; phylum Pseudomonadota; class Alphaproteobacteria; order Rhizobiales; family Xanthobacteraceae; genus Bradyrhizobium; species Bradyrhizobium australiense. Next base: position 94,973 of record NZ_JAAVLX010000003.1, read on the forward strand.
GAACCGCAGTCTATCCCAAATTTGAGGCGCGTTTGGATGAATGTCCTGTAATGCCGTCAAATAGAGCAACTGAGGCAGAGCAAGCAACCCCAGGATTCGGGCTTTGGCATGGAAAGCAGCGCCATTTCAATCACTTGTCAGACAGATGCGCGTGATCGGCCATTGACGGCAATTCGGGTGTACCGAGCTGCCGGCCATCCCTGCAGGGGCTGGCTGACGGCGGACGGCTGGACCGTGCCGGTGGCACTTGGCCGCGGCGGCATCCTCGCCAACAAGCGGGAAGGCGACGGCGGCACCCCGAGAGGCACCTACCATCCGCTGCAATTGTGGTGGCGCGCCGACCGCCATCCCAGGCCGCGGACCTATCTGCCGGTCCGGCCGATCCGGCCTGAAGACGCCTGGTGCGAGGACCCGCGGGACCGCCGCTATAATCAGCCAATCCGTCTGGTCCGGGATCAGCCCGGCGACCGCCTGACCCGCGAGGATCATCTCTACGACTTCATCGTCGAAATCGATCACAACAGCGCGCCACGCATTGCCGGCCGTGGCAGCGCCGTGTTCCTGCATCTGGCGCGGACCAATTTCTCACCCACGGCGGGATGCGTTTCGATGATGAAACCCGCCATGCTGCGGCTGTTGCGGCGGATGGGACCGCGGACGAAAATCATGATCGGCTAATGGGATCAATACAATGCTCGACAGGAACGCGATCGCGGCCGCGTCAAAGACCCTGCACGACCACTGGCGCGCCGGCACCAAATTTTCCGGCCTCAACGAATCGCTGCGGCCACGCGACCGGATTGGGGCCTACGCGGTCCAGGCGGGAATTGAAAAATACTCATCCGACAGCTTGTTCGGCTGGAAGATCGCGGCCACCAGCGAGGCCGGACAAAAGCACATCAACGTCGACGGCCCGATGGCCGGGCGCATTCTGGCCGAGACCGTCATCCCCGACGGCGGAACGGCTTCGATGGCAGGCAACGAAATGCGCGTCGCTGAACCCGAATTCGCCTTTCGCATTCGGGTGGATCTGCCGGCGCGCGCGACACCCTACACGATGCAGCAGGTGCTCGATGCGGTCGATACGCTGCATCCGGCCATCGAAATTCCGGATTCGCGCTTCCAGGACTTCGTCAGCGCCGGCGCCGAACAGATCATCGCCGACAATGCCTGCGCACATCAGTTCGTCCTCGGGCCTGCCGCAACAGCCGATTGGCGTTCAATGGACCTCGTCGAGGAACGGCCGGTTATCACGATGCGCGGCCAGCAATTCGTTGGTCACGGGAAGAACGTGTTGGGCGATCCACGAGTTGCACTGACCTGGCTTGCCAACGAACTGCGCCAGCTTGGCGTGACGCTGAAAGCCGGCCGTGTCGTCACCACGGGCACTTGCCACGCACCGTTGCCGATTCAGTCAGGAGATTTCTTCGCGGTCAATTTCGGCGCGCTCGGAAAAGTATCGGTGGGTTTCAGCTAAGCTCTTTCCACGTCATTGCGAGCGAAGCGAAGCAATCCACTCTTCCTATCCGTAGGGAGAGATGGATTGCTTCGTCGCTTTCGCTCCTCGCAATGAGGGAGCGGGAGGCGCGCTCAACGCGCTCCAAAAATCGCCGAGCCGATGCGCACATGCGTCGCACCCATCTGAATCGCGACCGCAAAATCGGCGCTCATACCCATCGACAGATTTTTCAATCCATTGCGCGCGGCGATCTTGGCGGTCAACGCGAAATGCGGGGCCGGCGCGTCGTTGACCGGCGGAATGCACATCAGGCCGGAAATGACCAGACCGTATTTGTCGCGGCAGCTCGCGATAAACGCATCGGCGTCGACGGGAGCAATTCCGGCCTTTTGCGGCTCCTCGCCGGTGTTGATCTGAACGAACAATTCCGGACTCTTGTTCTGTGAATTGATCTCCTTGGCGAGCGCTTCGCAGATGCTGGGGCGGTCGACCGAGTGGATGGCGTCGAACAGCGCTACGGCCTCCTTCGCCTTGTTGGATTGCAGCGGCCCGATCAGGTGCAACGCAGTTCCGGGGTAGGCTGAGACCAGCGCCGGCCATTTCGTTTTGGCCTCCTGCACGCGGTTTTCGCCGAACACGCGCTGCCCGGCATCGAGGACAGGCGAAATGGCTGCGGCGTCGAATGTCTTCGACACCGCGATCAGCGTCACCGACGCGCGCTCACGGCGCGCCTCCTTGCAGGCGCGCGCGATGTCCTGTTCCACCCGAGCGAGACCATTTGGTAAAGACTTCGTTAGCGATGTCGCCATTTCTCTCGCGTCATGTCCTGAATTCGGCCGAAAATTTTACGGCATTTCCTCGAATTTTACCAAGTTCGGGAAAGGCTTTTTGATTCCTTCACACTAGCCTGCGACGTGGGGGGCAGAATGTCTGGCGTTACTTTCAACCGCAATCGGGTCAAACTCAAGAAGCTTCTGGGAATCCGGGCGCGGCTTGCGCTGCTCGCCGTGATGCTGGTGGCGCCCCTGATGCTGGAACGGGTCCGTTCGCTCGAAGACGCGCGCGCCAGGCAGATCGCGATGGCTTCGGAGGAATACGCCAACATCACGCTGCACACTGCGGAGACCCAGCGCGAGGTCGTCTCCTCGGTCGAAACGATGCTGAAATCGGCGGCCTATATCCGCGCATCCAGCGGTATCGGGCGCAGTTGCGAAATCCTGCGCGCCAGTCTGCCGACCAACCTGCCCTGGATTCGCAGCATCATGATCGTCAGCAAAGAAGGCGTGGTGCAGTGTTCGACGCTGAACCTGCTGGTGGGCCTCAACATCGGCGACCGCGAATACTTCAGAAAAGCACAGCAGACCCGCGACTTCGTTTTCAGCGACTATCTGTTCGCCAGGGCAAGCAAAAGACCGATCCTGATGGCAGCCTATCCGGTAGCCGCGATCAATCCGGAAGAAGACGCCGTGGTGGTCGCCGGCATCAATCTCGATTGGATGTCGAAGATCATGGCCAAGCTCGGCGGACGGCCGGGCATTTCGGCACTGCTGGTCGACGGCGCCGGCGTGGTGCTGGCCGCGCCAGAGGACGAGGCCAGCATGATCGGCAAGCCGCTCAACAACGTGCCGCTGTTGACGGCCATCGCCCACAAGGCGCTCGTTTCCGACACCCCGACGGGTTCGCTTTCATTTACCGCAGCCGACGGGTCGCAACGCGCGATCAGTTTCGCGCGCATTCCCGGCACGCAATCGCGCCTGATCGTCAGCATCGACGAGGCCAGGATCACAGCTGCGATCAATCGCGACATCCGCACCGCCTATCTGCAGCTCGGACTAGTCTGCCTGTTCGTGCTGCTCGGCGCGTTGATCGGCGCGGAGAAGCTCATCATCAATCCGATCGAAGTCATGACCGGCATGGCCAGGCGATTCGGCGAAGGCGACTGGTCGGCCCGCGTCTCGCGCAGCCGCCTGCCGTCGGAGTTCATGCCGCTGGCGCGCGCCTTCAACGCCATGGCGGCGCAACTCAGCCAGCGCGAACGCGAGCTCGTTGCCACCAACGACCGGCTCACCGTGATGGCCTCGATCGACATGCTTTCCGGTCTCGCCAACCGGCGCGGCTTCCAGAGCCGGCTCGATTTCGAATGGATGAAGGCGCAGCAGTACCATAGCGAGCTGTCGCTGCTGATGATCGACGTCGATCACTTCAAGCTCTACAACGACACCTATGGTCATCCGGAAGGCGATGCGTGCCTCAGCCGGATCGGCGAAGCGCTAGCCGGTGTCGCCGCCGACATGCTGGGCTTTGCCGGCCGCTACGGCGGCGAGGAGTTCTGTCTGCTGCTGCCGAACACCAGCCCGCAGAAAGCCCTCGAGATCGGCGAGACCGTGCGCGCCACCGTTCAGGGCCTCGGCTTGCCGCACATCACTTCCAGCCACCGGACCGTCACCGTCAGCGTCGGCGTCGCCGCGACGCTTCCGAACGACGCCCAAACCCCCGGCGACCTGATCGAAGCCGCCGACGCCGCCCTCTACGCCGCCAAACACCGCGGTCGCAATACCGTGGTCGAGCACGGGTTCGCCAGGCTGGTGGACGAGGCGGGGATAGCAATGGCGGGTGAGCTGACGCTCCGCGCCATTGGTTAAAACGCCCCTTCCCCACTGTCCCAACCCGTTGACCCCGCAGCTGCTTTTGTGGCCTAGTCCGCCGTCCTTTGGACGGGACCCGAATCCACAAAAAGCCCTGCGATTCCATGACCTCCGAACGTTACAACGCCCGTGAATCCGAGCCGCGCTGGCAGCGCCAGTGGGACGAAAAGGCGATCTTCGCCTCGAAAAATGACGACCCGCGGCCGAAATACTACGTGCTCGAGATGTTCCCCTACCCGTCCGGGCGAATCCATATCGGCCACGTCCGCAACTACACGCTGGGCGACGTGCTGGCCCGCTTCATGCGCGCCAAGGGCTTTAACGTGCTGCACCCGATGGGCTGGGATGCATTCGGGCTGCCAGCCGAGAACGCCGCGATCGAACGAAAGGTCGCGCCAAAAGCCTGGACCTACGACAACATCGCCACGATGAAGAAGCAGTTGCGGTCGATCGGGCTGTCGCTGGACTGGTCGCGCGAGTTCGCGACCTGCGATCCCTCTTATTACAAGCATCAGCAAAAGATGTTTTTGGACTTCTTGCGCGCCGGTCTTGCCGAGCGCGAGAAGCGCAAGATCAACTGGGATCCGGTCGACATGACCGTGCTCGCCAACGAACAGGTGATCGACGGCCGCGGCTGGCGCTCCGGCGCCGTCGTCGAGCAGCGCGAGATGAACCAGTGGGTCTTCAAGATCACGAAATACTCGCAGGAACTGCTGGACGCACTGGACGGGCTGGATCGCTGGCCGGACAAGGTCCGGCTGATGCAGCGCAACTGGATTGGCCGCTCCGAAGGCTTGCTGATCCGCTTCGCGCTCGATCCGGCGACGACACCGGGCAGTGAGCGCGAGCTGAAGATCTTCACCACCCGGCCCGACACGCTGTTCGGCGCAAAATTCATGGCGATCTCGGCAGATCATCCACTGGCGCAGGCGGCGGCCGCGAAGAACCCAAAGCTCGCTGAGTTCATCGCCGAGGTGAAGCGGATCGGCACCGCGCAGGAGATCATCGACACCGCCGAGAAGCAGGGGTTTGATACCGGCATCAAGGCCGTGCATCCGTTCGATCCGAACTGGAAACTGCCGGTCTATGTCGCGAACTTCGTGCTGATGGAATACGGCACCGGTGCCATCTTCGGCTGCCCGGCGCACGATCAGCGCGACCTCGACTTCGTCAACAAATACGGTCTCGGCAACACGCCGGTGGTCTGCCCCGAGGGCCAGGATCCAAAGAGCTTTGTCATCGCCGACACTGCCTATGACGGCGACGGCCGCATGATCAATTCGCGCTTCCTCGACGGCATGACCATCGAAGAAGCCAAGGAAGATGTTGCGAAGCGGCTGGAAAAGGAAATGCGCGGCAACGGGCCCGTCGGCGAGCGGCAAGTGAATTTCCGCCTGCGCGACTGGGGCATTTCACGCCAGCGCTATTGGGGCTGCCCGATCCCGGTGATCCATTGCCCGAAATGCGACGTGGTGGCGGTGCCGGACGACCAGTTGCCGGTGACGCTGCCGGAGGACGCCACTTTCGACAGGCCGGGCAATGCGCTCGACCATCACCCGACCTGGAAGCACGTCACTTGCCCGAAATGCGGCGGCAAGGCGCAACGTGAAACCGACACCATGGACACTTTCGTGGATTCGTCCTGGTATTTTGCGCGCTTCACTGATCCCTGGAATGAGAACGCGCCGACCACGCCTGACGTCGCCAACCGGATGATGCCGGTCGACCAGTATATCGGCGGCGTCGAGCACGCGATTCTACACCTGCTCTATAGCCGCTTCTTCACCCGCGCGATGAAGGCGACCGGCCACATCGGCATGGACGAGCCGTTTGCCGGCATGTTCACGCAAGGAATGGTGGTGCACGAGACCTATCAAAAGGCCGACGGCACCTATGTTATGCCGGCCGAGGTGAAGGTCGAGACCGGCGGCAACGGCCGCCGCGCCGCGCTGCTCGACAGCGGCGAAGAGGTCACGATCGGCGCGATCGAGAAGATGTCGAAGTCGAAGAAGAACACGGTCGACCCCGACGACATCATCGCGACCTATGGCGCCGACGTCGCCCGCTGGTTCATGCTGTCGGACTCGCCGCCGGATCGCGACGTGATCTGGAGCGACGAGCGCGTGCAGGGCGCCTCACGCTTCGTGCAGCGGCTGTGGCGGCTGGTGAATGAATCGGCCGAGATCGCCAAGATAGCCCCGGCCGTGCGGCCGGCCTCGTTCGGGGCGGATGCGCTTGGCTTGCGCAAGGCTGCCCACGGCGCACTGGACAAGGTGTCGTCCGGCATCGAGCGGCTGCACTTCAACGTCTGCTTGGCTCATATCCGGGAATTCGCCAATGCGCTGGCCGAGGTGCTGGGCCGCGAGGGCAAGCCGGCGCCGGACCTTGCCTGGGCGGTCCGCGAGGCCTCGGTCATTATGGTCCAATTGTTCGCGCCGATGATGCCGCATCTGGCCGAGGAGTGCTGGCAGGTTCTGGGCCAGTCCGGGCTGATTTCGGAGGCCAACTGGCCCCAAATCGAACGCGATTTGCTGGTTGAAGACACCGTGACACTGGTGGTCCAGGTCAACGGCAAGAAGCGGGGTGATGTTACCGTGCCACGGATCGCCCAAAATCCGGAAATTGAGACTGCCGTTTTGGCGCTCGATGCGGTAAAACTCGCCCTCGGCGGCAAGACCGTCCGCAAGGTAATCGTAGTTCCGATGAGGATCGTGAATGTCGTTGGTTAGGACCCGGATCGCCGTTCGGCTCATCGCCGTCGCCGCTCTGGCGGCGCTCACGGCCGGCTGTTTCCAGCCGATGTATGCGGAACGTACCGATGGCAAGCCCGGCTTGCGCGAAAAGCTGATGGGCGTGGAAATCCCACCGGTCGACAAGAACAACGCGTCGCGGGAAGCCCGAATTCAGGTCGAGATCCGCAACGCGCTGGCGTTCAAGCTATACGGCAACGCCACCGGCATGCCGCCGACGCACCGGCTGGTGCTGCGCTTTACCACTTCGCGCTCCTCGCTGATTCTCGATCCGGCCACCGCGCTGCCCTCGAGCGAAAATTACGGCATCGACGCCCAGTACAATCTGATCGATCTCGCCACCAACAAGTCGGTCATGACAGGCACGACTTTCTCCCGCGTGTCCTATGATGTCCCCGGCCAGTTGCAGCGCTTCGCCCGCGCCCGCGCCTTCCACGACGCGGAAGACCGCGCCGCCAACGAGATCGCGGAAAATATCCAGACCCGGCTGGCGTCTTACTTCTACGCCGGCACCTGACAACGGCGTCATTCCGGGGCGCGAAGCGCGAACCCGGAATCTCGTTCCGACAATCTCCAGATTCCGGGTCTGCGGGCTGCGCCCGCATCCCGGAATGACGAATGAAGGTCCGATTGTGGTCGCGCTTCGCGGAAAAGACATCGACGCTTTTCTGGCCCGGCCTGACGTCGGCCGCCCTATCATCCTGCTGTACGGCCCCGATGCCGGCCTCGTGCACGAGCGCGCCGACGCGTTGATCGCGTCCGCGGTCGACGATCCCAACGATCCCTTCTCGCTGGTGCGGCTAGACGGTGACGAGCTGGCGGCCGAGCCGTCGCGGTTGGTCGATGAGGCCATGACGATTCCGATGTTCGGCGGTCGGCGCGCGATCCGTGTGCGCGCCGGCTCCCGCAGTTTTGCCAGCGGCGTCGATACATTGGCCGATTCGCCGATCAAGGATTGCCGCATTGTGATCGAGGCCGGCGAGTTGCGGCCGGAATCGCCGCTGCGCAAGGCCTGCGAGCGCGCCAAAACCGCGGTCGCCATCGCCTGCTATCCCGACACCGAGCGCGACCTTGCCAGGCTGATCGACGAGGAATTACGGACTTCCAATTTGCGCATCGCCTCAGACGCCCGCGCCGTGCTGATGTCGCTACTTGGCGGCGACCGCCAGGCCTCGCGCAACGAACTCCGCAAGCTCGCGCTCTATTCCCACGGCAAGGGCGAGATCACGCTCGACGACGTCATGACTGTCGTCTCCGATGCGTCCGAACTAAAACTCGATCCGATCGTGGACGGAGCCTTTGCCGGCAAACCTGACCTGGTCGAAAGCGAGTTCGCGAAGGCGATGATCGCCGGCACCTATCCCGGCGTGATCATCTCGGCCGCGCAGCGTCAAGCCGCATGGCTGCACAAATCGGCGCTCGCGGTGGCCGAAGGCACGCCGGTCTCGACCTTGCTCGAAAGCGGCTATCCGCGCCTGCACTTTTCGCGAAAAGGCGCCGTCGAAATCGCGCTGCGCAATTTCAGCGCGCCCCGGCTGGCCACTATCATCGATCAGCTCGGAACCGCCGCGCTCGATATGCGTAAGCAGGCCTCGCTGGCATCTGCCATCGCGCAACGCACGCTGCTTTCGATAGCTGCGAATGCGAAGCGACGGGGGTGAGCAGCTTTCACAAAACCCCCCAGCGTCGTCCTTGCGAAAGCAAGGACCCATAGCCACTGGGTTGCGTAGTCAGGCTCGATGGAGCCCCAGTCTGCTCAACCCGATTCATTGGTGGTTATAGGTCCCGGGTCGCGCTTCGCTTGCCCGGGACGACGGAGATCTTAGCCGCCCTTCTCCAGCCGTCGCATCACCTCGTCGAGTTGTTCGAGGTTGCGATAGGTGATCTGGACGGAGCCGCCGGGATCGCGGTGGTTGACGGTGACGGTAAGGCCGAGCGCGTCGCTGACACGCTTTTCCAATGCGATGGTGTCTGGATCTTTGGTCTTGCCGCCACCCCTCGCCTTCTGCGGCTTGCGCTCCGGTACGCCCTCTTCATGCGCCAGCGCCTCGGTCTGGCGTACGTTGAGACCTTCTTCGACGATGCGCTTTGCCGCTGCCAGCGGATCGGGCACGCCGATCAGCGCACGGGCGTGTCCTGCGGACAATTCGCCGCTCGCGATGAGGGCCTGCACCTCCGCCGGCAATTTCGTCAGCCGCATCATGTTGGCGACATGGCTGCGGCTCTTGCCGACCTCCTTGGCGATGTCTTCCTGGCTGCGTTTGAACTCATCGGCCAGCGCGTGATAGCCTTGCGCCTCTTCCATCGCATTTAGGTCTTCGCGCTGCACGTTCTCGATGATCATGATCTCGAGCGCGTCGCTGTCGCTGACATCGATGGGAACGATCGGCACCTCGTGCAGGCTGGCGAGTTGCGCGGCACGCCAGCGGCGTTCGCCGGCGATGATTTCGTAGCGATCCTGCGCGCCCTTCACCGGCCGCACCACGATCGGCTGGATCACGCCGTGCTGCTTGACGGAGGCCGCGAGCTCACCAAGCTCGGCATCGGAAAAAGTCCGGCGCGGGTTTCGTGGATTCGGTTTCAGGAACTCGATCGGCACCTTGCGCTGGTTGCGCGGCCGTTCGACATGCGCGGCCTCGCCGCCGACGTCCCCGATCAGACTTGCAAGACCACGCCCCAATCGCGAACGCGTTTCGTCGGCCATCGCCGCCAACTCCCTAGGATTCACTTAAGTACTCCGGAACAAATTCGGTTGCTCGGTAGGGTGGGCAAACCGATGCGTGCCCACCAATTTCGCGATAGGGCGTAGGATGGGCACGCTTCGCTTTGCCACCCTACGATTCCTCGCTAATGCCGCAGCTCGCGCTCGCGCTGGATCACTTCGGTCGCAAGCTTGAGATAGGCTTCGCTGCCGACGCATTTGAGATCGTAAACCAAGACCGGCTTGCCGTAGGACGGCGCCTCGGAGATCCGCACGTTGCGCGGGATCATGGTGTCGTAGACCTTGGAGCCCATGAACTGTCTGACATCCGCGACCACCTGGTTCGACAAATTGTTGCGCGAGTCGAACATGGTCAGCACGATACCGTGGATCGACAGGCTCGGATTCAGCGTCGAGCGCACCTGCTCCACCGTCTGCAGCAATTGTGACAGACCTTCGAGCGCGAAGAACTCACACTGTAGCGGCACCAGGATCGCGTCCGACGCTGCCATCGCGTTAACGGTGAGGAGGTTGAGCGATGGCGGGCAATCGATCAGCACATAGGTGTAATCGGTATCCGGCGCCGCGTTCTTGTTCAACGCCGCGATCGCATCGCGCAGCCGGAACGCACGGCCGGGCGTGGTGCCGAGCTCGAGCTCGAGGCCCGACAGATCCATGGTCGAGGAGGCGATGTGCAGTCGCGGCACCGCGGTGGCAACCACGGCGTCGCGCAGCGGCGCTTCGCCGATCAGCACGTCGTAGGTCGAGCAGTTGCGGTTGCGGCGATCGATGCCAAGACCCGTCGAGGCGTTGCCCTGCGGATCGAGATCGACGATCAGCACACGCTCGCCAATCGCTGCGAGTGCGGTGCCAAGATTGATCGCGGTAGTTGTTTTGCCGACGCCCCCCTTTTGATTGGCGAGCGACAGGATGCGCGGATGGGGCGGCGGAGTGGGTTCCCTATGCTCTTGATATAACTCATCTAATTCGGTCATGCCCGATCGCCATGTGTGATCGCGGAAGGGTTGCGCCGCTCGATCCGATCGAGTTCGACGATCCAGCCGTGCCCGCCCGTTCGGCTGGAATGGAGTCGCGGTTCAATATTCCAATATTTGGTGGCTTCGGTCAATTCAGCCTCTACATCTTGGCCCTTGAGAAACAGCGCTTTCGCACCACTGCTCACAAACGGCTCCGCGAAACCGACAAGTTGATGTAATGGAGCCAGCGCCCGCGCGGTGACGCAATCGACGCGGCTGCCAATTCTATCCACAATATCCCCGATTCCCGCCAAATGCACGGTCGCCGCCGCAGATGTCACGCGGGCCGCTTCACGAAGGAAGGCCGCCTTCTTGGCGTTGCGCTCGACCAAATGGACGTTGGCGCCGGGGGTATTCGCCAATGCGCAAGCGAGCACCACGCCGGGAAAGCCTCCACCGCTGCCGAGATCGATCCAGACTTTGGCTGATGGTGCCACGCCGAGGAGCTGCAGCGAATCGGAGACGTGCCGCGTCCATAGGTGCGGAAGCGTCGATGGCGCGACGAGATTCGTTTTGACCTGCCACTCCAACAGCAGGGCGACGTAGCGCTCGAGCCGCGACTCCGTTTCACGTGAAACGGGGGTGAGGGCCAGAGCGGTGGCCTTGTCGGAGGGTAAAACTGGAGAAGAGATCTGGGCGGCGACTTTCGCCATTGGATGGTCTCGGCCTGAGCTTTCAACGATGGTAGGATGGGTTGAGCGCAGCGAATCTTCATGTACAAGCAATGACGGGTATCGCTTCGCGCCACCCACCCTACATGAACGTTTCACGTGAAACAGACTTTTACGCGCTGGCCTTCGCGTTCTTCCGTCGCGCCTCACGACGCAGATACGCCGCCAAGATACCCAGCGCCGCCGGCGTCAGACCATCCAGCCGGCCCGCCTGCCCCACCGTCCGCGGCTGTGCCGCTTGCAGCTTCGATCGCGCTTCATTGGAAAGCCCGGGCACATCGGCATAGTCGATGCCAGTCAAGACCAACCCCTCGTCGCGCCTGAAAGCGTCAACGTCGGCAGTCTGGCGCTTGAGATAGACATCGTATTTGGCGTCGATCTCGAGATGCACTGCGATGCCCGGATCGATAGCTGAGAGCTCCGGCCAGATGGCGCGCACGGTTGCCCACTCGATCTCGGGATAGGCCAGCAACTCGAACGCCGAACGGCGATGGCCGTCCCGGTTGAGCGCAAGGCCATGTTTGGCCGCTTCATTCGGAGTGATCGTCAGTGACTTGGCCAATGACTTGGCAGCCTCCAACGCCGCCATCTTGTCGCGATGCCGCTGCGAACGTGCCTGCCCTACGCAGCCCAAGGCAATGCCCTTGTCACTCAGGCGCTGGTCGGCGTTATCGGCTCGGAGCGTCAGGCGGTACTCGGCCCGCGAGGTAAACATCCGATACGGCTCGGTGATGCCGCGAGTCACGAGGTCGTCGATCATCACCCCGAGATAACCGTCAGCGCGATCAAACACGATCGGATCAGCGGCACCCGCCATTAACGCAGCGTTCAGACCGGCAACGATTCCCTGGGCCGCGGCCTCTTCGTAGCCGGTTGTCCCGTTGATCTGTCCGGCCAGGAAAAGGCCCGGCAGGCGCTTGGTCTGTAAGGTGGGCTCAAGTTCACGGGGGTCGACATGGTCGTATTCGATGGCATAGCCCGGCCGGACCATCTTCACCCGTTCAAGCCCGGGAATGGTCGCGAGGATCGCGAGCTGAACTTCTTCGGGCAGCGAGGTCGAGATGCCGTTGGGGTAGACCGTGGAGTCGTCGAGCCCCTCCGGCTCCAGGAAGATCTGGTGGCCATCGCGGTCGCCGAACCGGACAATCTTGTCCTCGATCGAGGGACAATAACGCGGCCCGCTGCTCTTGATCTGCCCGGAATACATCGGCGAGCGATGCACATTGGCCCTGATCACCTCATGGGTGGCCGGAGTCGTCCGGGTGATCCCGCATTGGATCTGTGGGGTCGTGATCCGATCGGTCATGACGGAGAACGGCTCAGGCGGATCGTCGCCGGGCTGCATTTCAACGGCGGCCCACTCGATGGTCCTGCCATCGAGCCGCGGCGGCGTGCCGGTCTTCAACCGCCCAAGCGTAAAGCCAACGCGCTCGAACGAGGCCGACAGTCCCATCGCAGGCGCCTCCCCGACCCGGCCCGCTGGCCAGTTCTTTTCGCCGAGATGGATGAGCCCGCGCAAAAAGGTCCCGGTCGTGATGACCACAGCGCCTGCCGAAAGTTGCCTTCCCTCGACCAGGCAAATTCCCGTGACCCGGCCATTCAAGACAATCAGCTCATCCGCCTCGCCTTCGATCACGCTGAGATTGGCGGTCTCCCGGATGGCGGCCTGCATGGCGGCGGCGTAAAGCTTGCGGTCCGCTTGGGCTCGCGGTCCGCGAACGGCCGGACCCTTGCGACGGTTTAGCATCCGAAACTGGATGCCACCGGCATCGGCCATCCGACCCATCAGGCCATCGAGGGCATCAACTTCGCGGACCAGATGGCCCTTGCCGAGACCGCCGATGGCGGGATTACAGGACATCGCCCCAATGGTCGCAAAGCGATGGGTAACCAAGGCAGTCTTCGCACCCATCCGCGCGGCTGCGCTAGCGGCTTCACAGCCGGCGTGGCCGCCGCCGATGACGATGACGTCAAAGGAGTCTGCTGGAAAAATCATACCGCGACTTCTATCGCGGAGTTGCAAAATGCGGAAGAAAGAATTGCCTGAAGGAGAAGGTCCGCTGTTTCACGTGAAACACCTAGAACCGCGAAACCGTTTCACGTGAAACATGGGTAGGGAAGGCTCACTTACCCACACAGAACTCCCGGAAAATGACGTCAAGGATGTCCTCGACATCCACGCGCCCCAAGAGCCTTCCGAGTGAATGGGCTGCGATACGCAATTCTTCCGCCGCCAGCTCCTCACCCCGCCCGACTACCTGAACGCAGCGCGATAGCGAGGCTGCCGTCTCTTGCAGGAGTCTGCGCTGCCGGGTCCGGCCGATCAGACCACCCTCATTAGCGCCAAAATAATTTTGCGCGAAACCGACCAGAGCCGCGATCAGCTCAGGCAAGCCGTCGCCCCGGCTCGCCGAGATCTGAAAAACGCCCTGCCCTGACACGTCGGCCAATGGCCGACCTACCTCTTCGAGATCGATCTTGTTTCGCACCAACCAAACCGGCACGGTCCCCTGGCTCTTGCCCGGGTTCTCGGCGTCTGATGTATCCGCCAGCCACAGCACAAGGTCCGCATCCGCCGCACGCGCCTGAGCACGACGAACCCCCTCCTGCTCGACCGGATCGTCGGTCTCCCGAATACCTGCGGTATCGATCACGGTCACCGGATAGCCGTCGAGATCGAGCTGCACCTCAATGACGTCGCGCGTGGTGCCAGCATGCGGCGAGACGATCGCGACCTCCCGCCGCGCGAGCTGATTCATCAGCGTCGACTTGCCGACATTCGGCGGTCCGGCGATCGCGACGACGAGGCCATCGCGAAGCCGCTCGCTCCGCCCCTGCCCCGCAAGGACCTCCTCAATTTCGGCCAGCAGCGCTTCGACCTTCGCCAACGCTGGCGCGATCAATTCTGCCGGTACGTCGCCCTCATCCGCGAAATCGATCCCGGCCTCGATCAGGGCTGACGCTTCGATGATTCGCGCGCGCCAGTCGCGCGCTCTGTCGCCAAGCAATCCCTTCAATTGGCGCAACGCCTGGCGTCGCTGCCGATCGGTATCTGCATGGATGAGATCGTCGAGACCTTCGGCTTCGGTGAGATCGAGCTTGCCGTTCTCAAACGCGCGTCGGGTAAATTCGCCTGGTTCGGCCGGTCGAACATTTTCGAATGTGGACAGCGCCGCGAACAAGGCGGTCAGCACCGCGCGTCCACCATGGACATGAAATTCCGCGACGTCTTCGCCAGTCGCGCTGGCCGGGCCCGGAAACCACAGCACCACGGCATCGTCGATCGGCCGCTGGCCGACGTCCCGTAGCAGCGCCCGGGTGGCCATTCGCGGCGGCGGTAATTTGCCGACAAGCACCGTCACGACTTTCCCGGCCTGCAAACCCGAGACGCGCACCAAGGCAATCGCGCTCGGTGGCCGGCCCGACGACAGTGCAAAAATGGTCTGATCCCGTGGATGCATGGCCTATTTGTGCGGGAGGTCCTGAAAAGGCAACGCGATTCCGATTCGACGTTTGGCATGCTGCCGACGCCTGCCGCTCGACTGCAGCATAGCTGCAGCAGTTATGCTGCGAAATCCGCAGAGACCCTCGCCTTCAGGTACGCGCGCCAACATAAATCGTATAAAATTCAGTACCTTAAATGGTTAATCAATCAATAAAACCAATTTTCCCATGCTGCGTTTGCACCGCAGCGACGACCGCAACATGAAAAAGGCGCCCCGCGATGCGAGGCGCCCTCCCCTAAGCCTAGCCTGACGACGGATCAGGTATTCATGGAATCGAAGAACTCCGAGTTGTTCTTGGTGTTGCGGAGCTTGTCGAGCAGGAAGTCGATCGCGTCCATCGTGCCCATCGGATTGAGAATCCGGCGCAGCACGTACATCTTTTTCAGGAGCTGCGGATCGGTGATCAGCTCTTCCTTGCGGGTGCCGGAGCGCGAGATGTCGATCGCCGGGAAGGTCCGCTTGTCCGAGACCTTGCGGTCGAGGATCAGTTCGGAGTTACCGGTGCCCTTGAATTCTTCAAAGATGACTTCGTCCATGCGGCTGCCGGTATCGACCAGCGCGGTTGCGATGATCGTGAGCGAACCGCCCTCCTCGATGTTGCGCGCGGCGCCGAAAAATCGTTTCGGCCGTTGCAGCGCGTTGGCATCGACACCGCCGGTCAGCACCTTGCCCGATGACGGCACCACCGTGTTGTAGGCGCGGCCTAGACGCGTGATCGAGTCGAGCAAGATCACAACGTCGCGGCCGTGCTCGACCAGGCGCTTGGCTTTCTCGATCACCATCTCGGCGACCTGGACGTGACGCACGGCGGGCTCGTCGAAGGTGGACGACACCACCTCGCCCTTCACCGAGCGCTGCATGTCCGTGACTTCTTCCGGACGCTCGTCGATCAGCAGAACGATCAAATAGCATTCGGGATGATTGGCGGTGATGGAGTGCGCGATGTTCTGCATCAGCACCGTCTTGCCGGTGCGCGGTGGCGCAACAATCAGCGCGCGCTGGCCTTTGCCTATCGGCGCGACGATGTCGATCACCCTTGCAGAAAGGTCTTTTCTTGTCGGGTCTTCGAGTTCGAGGCGGAAGCGCTGGTCCGGAAAAAGCGGGGTCAGGTTATCGAAATTGACCTTGTGCTTGGACTTTTCCGGATCCTCGAAATTGAGCGTGTTGACCTTCAACAGGGCGAAATAGCGTTCACCTTCTTTCGGGCTACGGATGTGGCCTTCGATGGTGTCGCCGGTGCGCAGGCCGAAGCGGCGGATCTGCGACGGCGAGACGTAGATGTCGTCTGGGCCGGGCAGGTAGTTGGCGTCGGGCGAGCGCAGAAAGCCGAAGCCGTCGGAGAGAACCTCGACGACGCCTTCGCCGATAATGTCGATTTCCTGAATCGCGAGCTGCTTGAGAATCGCGAACATCAGCTCCTGCTTGCGCATGGTGCTGGCATTTTCGACCCCTTTCTCTTCCGCGAAGGCGACGAGCTCGGCCGGCGTTTGAGATTTGAGGTCCTGGAGTTTCATTTCCCGCATTGGGGTGGTCCTGTAGAGTGTCTTTAAGGAAGGGGTGCGAGGTGGCTTTAGAAAAAAGCGGACAGCAAAATTGGAAGGTCCGCAGGTCTAAGCAAGGAAAGTGCCGGTGAGGCTTCAAACCTGATGCGGCGGCCGGTCCAATGAAGGAGCCGGAACGCAGCCACATCCGCCTGCGTGGGGTGGGATTTCGATAATATAGAAAATCAGCCGCCGCTTCGCAAGCAGGTGAGAAACGGCCATATCAGCGAAAACCCGCCCTAGAACGGCTTCACGATCACCAGGAGGACGATAAAAATCATCAGGACAGTCGGTATCTCATTGATAATACGATAGAATTTCTTGGTTCTGGTATTCTGGTCCGCAGCGAAATCCTTTACCCAACGGGAAAAAAAGCCGTGGACACCCGACAAAACCAGCACCAGCGTAAGCTTGGCATGAAACCAGCCGGACGTGTACCAATGCCCGCTCCAGACCAGATAGATGCCGGCCAGCCAGGTGACGATCATCGCGGGGTTGATGATCACCTTCAGCAGGCGCCCTTCCATTATCTTGAACGTCTCGGACTGCTTCGATCCGAGCTCGGCTTCGCAATGGTAGACGAACAGCCGCGGCAGATAGAGCATGCCGGCCATCCACGAGATGACGGCAATCACATGCAGCGCCTTGATCCACGGGTAGGCGGTGATCGTGATCCACTCATACATTGCAGCCGCCCTGATCTCCGGACCGTTCCGATCTTCTCAAGCGTTGCAAGGAAGATCCGCCAGCATGGGACGCAAGACATATCCGCAAAGCACCGCTTCTCTAAACTAATAATTTTAGAATCTTAGGTTTGAGTCTAAGTGACGGTGATTTGGACTCACACAAAACCGTCCCGCATTTTTGCGCAGCTTGTTCACATCCATCACCAATTCGGGCCGAATACTGGATCGTCCTGATAACGCCACGTGCATCAATCGCTTGCGATGATTTGTGGTCAGCTTATGAAGAGACAAATCCACATCTTCTCACTATCATTGCCGCGAGGCGGTGGACTTGTCCTCGCGTGAGGCCCTGTGAAGAAACCAAAGGTTTTCCCGGAGGCGGCGATCCAGGGCCCGATATCTCGGTTAAGCTCCACAGGATTCACAGGAATACACAGGGGTTCTGGTGCCCACGACCGGCAACTATTTTCATCTTCATCTGGTCTCGGACTCGACCGGCGAGACGCTGATCACCGTGGCGCGCGCGGTGGCTGCGCAATACGCCAACGTGACGGCTGTCGAACATGTCTATCCGCTTGTGCGCAGCCAGAAGCAGCTCGATCGCGTGCTCGACGAGATCGAGGAGGCGCCGGGCATCGTACTCTTTACGTTGCTGGAAAAGGACTTGGTCGGTCGGCTGGAAACCAAGTGCAGGGACATCAACATACCGAGCCTCTCGATCATTGGTCCGGTGATGCAGTTGTTCGAGGCCTATCTGGGCGCCGCGACGACGGGCAGGGTAGGCGCCCAGCACGTTCTGAACGCGGAATATTTCAAGCGCATCGATGCCCTGAACTACACCATGATGCATGACGACGGTCAGCACGTCGAAGGCCTGGAAGAGGCCGACGTGGTTCTGGTCGGCGTATCCCGCACCTCGAAGACGCCGACCTCGATCTATCTCGCCAACCGCGGCGTCCGTACCGCGAACGTGCCGCTAGTACCGGGCATTCCGCTGCCGCATCAACTGGAGACATTGAAAAGGCCGTTGGTCGTCAGCCTTCACGCGACGCCGGAGCGGCTGATCCAGGTTCGGCAAAATCGACTGCTGAGCATGGGCGCCGATACCCCCAATGATGATTACATCGATCGTCAGGCGGTGGCCGATGAAGTTGCCTATGCCCGAAAACTGAGCGCCAGATTCAGTTGGGCGCAGCTCGACGTGACGCGCCGCTCGATCGAGGAAACCGCGGCGGCGGTGCTGAAGCTATTCACCGATCGCCAGCGGCAGCGGCTTCCGGAATGACGCAGCCGAGATGACCATCTGGCGTGGACAACATCCGCTAATTCTCGCCTCGCAGAGCCGCGCGCGGCAGATGCTGCTCGCCGATGCCGGCATTTCCTTCGACGCCGTTCCGGCCGATATCGACGAGCGATCGGTGCAGAAGAATTCCGGTCTTTCTGCGCCCGGTGAAATCGCCGGCCTGCTGGCGCGCGAGAAGGCGCGGTTCGTATCTTCAAAAAATTCCGGCCGTTATGTCATTGGCGCCGATCAGACGCTGGCTTTGGGAAGCCGGCTGTTCAGTAAGCCGGCCGGCCGCGCGCAGGCCGCAGATCAATTGCGGCTGCTTGCCGGCCAGACGCACGAGCTGCACTCCGCCGTTGCGGTTGCCCGTGACGGCAAGCTAGTGTTTTCCGACGTCAGCATTGCCAGAATGACGATGCGGCGCTTGGCCGAGAGCGAGATCGAAGCCTATCTGGATCAGGCCGGTCAGGCGGTCACGACCAGCGTCGGCGCCTATCAGCTTGAAGGGCTAGGGGTGCATCTGTTCGAACGGATCGAAGGCGACCATTTCACCATTCTCGGTCTGCCGCTACTGCCACTACTGGCATTCCTGCGCGGCGAGGGTCTGCTCAATGTCTAGAATCATCACTTTGGCAGCGGCGATCTGATGCGGATTCTGGGACTCACCGGCTCGATCGGGATGGGGAAATCCACCACCGCAAAGCTGTTCACCGAGGCGGGCGTGCCGGTTTACGACGCCGACGCGGCCGTTCACAAAATCTATGAAGGCGAGGCGGCGCCCGCGATCGAAGCCGCGTTTCCCGGCACGACGGTGGACGGCAGGGTCGATCGCGCCAAACTGTCCGCCAAGGTGGTGCATGACCCTGCTGCCATCAAGCAGCTCGAGGAGATCGTTCACCCGATGCTCGGCGCCTCACGCAAGAAGTTCCTCGACGACGCCGAACGGTCCGGGACGCCGGTCGTGGTGATGGATATCCCGCTATTGTTCGAAACCGGCGGCGAGAAGCGCGTCGATGCGGTGGTCGTGGTCACGACCGATCCGAAAACCCAGCGCGAACGAATTTTGGCGCGCGGTACGATGACATCGGAGGCCCTCGACGCCATTCTGGCGCGGCAATTGCCCGATGCCGAAAAGCGCAAACGTGCGGATTTCGTCGTGGATACGTCGCATGGACTGGACCGGGTTCGCGCGCAGATCCGCGACATTCTGGCCGAGGTTGTTAAGATGCCGCAGCGGCGGATCTGATTCGCCGAAACTTTCGGTCTCTCACATCCATGCGCGAAATCGTCCTCGATACTGAAACCACAGGCCTCGATCCGCTGCGCGGCGATCGCCTGGTCGAGATCGGCTGCATCGAGATATTCAACCGCATGCCGACGGGGCAGACGTTTCACCGCTACATCAATCCCGAGCGCGATATGCCGGCCGAAGCATTTAACGTGCACGGCCTATCCACCGAGTTCCTCGCCAGCAAGCCGCTGTTCACCGAAGTGGTCGAGGAGTTCCTGGAATTTATCGGCGACGCGCCGCTGGTGATTCACAACGCCTCGTTCGACATCAGCTTCATCAATGCCGAGCTCGACCGCATCAAGCGGCAGCCGATTTCGCGTGAACGGCTGGTCGATACGCTGCTGCTGGCGCGACGCAAGCATCCGGGCGTGTCGAACCGGCTGGACGATCTCTGCTCGCGCTATGCGATCGACAATTCCCGCCGCACCAAGCACGGCGCGCTGCTCGACGCCGAGCTCCTGGCCGAGGTCTATATCGACCTGATCGGCGCGCGGCAGTCGCAACTTATCCTGGCGTCGGAAACCAGCATCACGATTACCAGCGGATTTGGCGACACGCCGCGGCGGCAGCGCGAGGTGCCGCTGGCGCCGCGAATCACCGAAGCCGATCGCGAGGCCCATCGCGCCTTCATCGCCACCTTGGGCGACAAGCCGATCTGGAACGATTTTCTTCTGGCAGCAGTCTAGCGGCAGAATAGACGCCGCCTGCTTTAGCTCGGCTTCGCGCCGGAAGCGGCCTGTGCGGCAGCCTGCCGCTCCATGTTCTGGCGGTACAGGCCGACGAAATCGACGGGGTCGAGCATAAGGGGCGGGAAGCCGCCGTCGCGCACGGCGGTTGCGATGATCTCACGCGCGAACGGGAACAAAAGTCGCGGGCATTCGATCATGACCAGCGGATGAAGCTGTTCCTGCGGCACGTTGACGATGCGAAATACGCCCGCATAGGCGAGTTCGAAGCTGAACATCACCTTGCCGGCATTTTCAGCCTTGCCCTCGATCGAGAGCGTCACTTCGAACTCGTTTTGCGCGAGATTGTTCGCCGAAACATTGATCTGGATGTTGATTGCCGGCTGCTGCTGTTGCGGCGCCAGCGAGGATGGCGCGTTCGGATTCTCGAACGACAGATCCTTCGTGTACTGGGCCAGCACGTTGAGTTGGGGAGGGGCCTGTTCGGGAGGCGCGCCGTTGCCGTTGGTCATGAAACTCTCTCCTGAAGCGCTCGCAAGCGCGGCCCGGGTTCGTCTGAAAATGCGTTTTCCGGGCGAGTGGCTATCATAGCCCCGGCTCATTCCACAAGGACGACGGCCCGGCGGCAGACCTGCCCGGTCACGAATTGTGGCGGATAGGCCCAATACCGCCCCGTCAGTCACCCGAAATGTATCCTAAATAATTGAATGTGCGTGATTTCCGGCCACGATCGTGTTTCCCCTCGCCGCTAAAACGCGCTACAATTAGCCCGCGCCAAAACGCGCCATTGGCCGGGCGAAGTTTCATGCCTACATGCTTCACTCTGAATGGATGATCAGGGAAAACTCGTAAAAGAGCTTCTCACCAGGAACGCTCGACCGCCGGGCCCGTTGCCGGCGCTGGAACCAGAAAGCGAATACGACGTGGATATTTACACCATCATCTTCCTGGCGCTGGCGGTCTTTATCTTCCTGCGCCTGCGCAGCGTCCTCGGACAGCGCACCGGGAGCGAACGGCCCTATGATCGGGCCGCGCCCAATGTCGCGCCGCGGACGCAGGACAACAACGTCGTTCCCATGCCGGGCACCGTCATTGATCAGGCGCCGCTGGCGCCGAACGCCGATGTGGCGCCGGCCGACCGCTGGAAAGGCGTTGCTGAGGCGGGCACGCCGCTCGCCGCCGGTCTCGACGCCATTGCCGCCCAGGACTCCTCGTTTGATCCGAGACACTTCCTTGCCGGCGCGCGCAGCGCCTACGAGATGATCGTGCTGGCCTTCGCCAATGGCGACCGCCGGGCGCTGAAGGATCTCTTGTCCAGCGAGGTCTATGAGAGCTTCGAGGCCGTGATCAAGGATCGCGAGAAGCACGAGCAGAAAACCGAAACGCGGTTTGTTTCGATCGACAAGGCCGAGTTGGTGAATGCGGAAGCCCGCGACCGCGCGGCACAACTGACGGTTCGCTTCGTGTCGCAGATGATTTCGGTCACACGCGACAAGACCGGCGCCATCGTCGATGGCAACCCCGATAAGGTCGCCGATATCACCGATGTCTGGACTTTCGCCCGCGACACGAGCTCTCGCGATCCGAACTGGAAGCTGGTTGGCACCGGAAGCGCGGGCTAAGACGCGAAGCCTTGCGGGGCTTGCGTTCGGCGTGCTCGCTTTGGCTTGCTCGCTTGCTCCGGCGGATGCCGCAACAATGCGTCACGCCCGTTCGCACAAAGTGGCGCATCCGCCACCCGCCCGTCACCTGCCATATCCGCAACTCGAATTCCCGCTTCAGATCAGCGGCGGTCAATATGCGCCGGTCGCGTGGTCCGAGATCGCGGGGTGGAGCGAGGACGATCATCTCGCCGCTTACCAGGCATTTCGCGCGAGCTGCAGGCCGATAGCGGCGCAGCAAAAGCCGCCTGCCGATCCAAAGGCACTTGGCACGTCGCTGCGCGATTCCTGCCGCATCGCCAGGAGCCTCGAACTATCCGATGGTGCGAAGGCCAAGGGCTTTTTCGAGGAGCACTTTCTTCCCTTGCGCATTTCGCGGCTTGGCGAAGGCGAGGGTTTCGTTACCGGCTATTATGAACCCATCGTCGACGGCTCACGGACGGAGAACGAGGTCTACAAGGTCCCGGTTTATCGCCGGCCGTCGAACCTGTTCGTCCGCGGCACCACGCAAAGCTCGGCCGGTTTGCCCAACAAGGGTCAGGTGTTCCGCAAGATCGGCCGCCGGAAGCTGGTGCCCTATTACGATCGTGCCGAAATAGAGGATGGCGCTATCGCCGGCCGCGGCCTCGAAATCTGCTGGCTGAAGGACCAGACGGACCTCTTGTTCTCGCAGATCCAGGGCTCGGCGCGGGTCAGCCTCGATGACGGCTCGACCCTTCGCATCAATTACGATGCGCATAATGGTTTTCCCTATACGCCGGTCGGCCGCATCCTGATCGAACGCAACATCATCCCCAAGGATCAGATGTCGATGCAGAAGATCCGGGAATGGATGGAACAGAATCCTAACGAGGCCGACGAGCTGCGGAGGCAGAACAAGGCCTATGTCTTCTTCCGTGAGGTGCAGCTTTCCGATAAGGACGAGGCGGTCGGCGCCCAGGGCGTGCCGTTGACGCCGGGTCGGTCGATCGCGGTCGACAAATCGCTGCATGTCTATGGTACTCCGTTCTTCATCGAGGGCGAACTGCCGATCGAGTCGGAGCAATCGAAGACGCCGTTTCGCCGCCTGATGATTGCGCAGGACACCGGCTCCGCCATCGTCGGTCCCGCGCGCGCCGATCTCTACTTCGGCGCCGGTCTCGACGCCGGCAAAGTGTCCGGCCGCCTCCGCCACAATGCCCGCTTCGTGATCCTGGTGCCGAAGAGCCTCGATCCGGTGGCGCGTGGCCGCAGGATGCCGGTGCCCGATGAACGGCCGTCGGAGACGATCGCAAAACTGTTCCCGCAAATCGATCCGTCCAAGGATCCGAAGCATGCCGGAAAGCCGCCCGAGGTTACGGCGGCGACCAGCGCCAAGCCCACAATGCAGGCGGCGACATCGTCGGCAACCGGGCCCTCGCCAACCCCGGCCATCCAGGCTGCCGTGGCAAAGCCAGTGCCGCTTCCCGAACCGCGGCCGAAGGTTGAAGCGGTTTCGGCGAAACCGCAGCCGCGTCACCTGCGCCGATATCGCCATCATCGATGAAACGCCGATCGTCGAGTTTGATTCCCGAATTGCCGGAGCCGCCGCGCCGCAAGCGCGGCCTGAGCGAAGAGGAGCGCGCGCTGTGGGAGAGCGTCGCCAAGCAGGTCAAGCCGTTGCGCAAGCGGCATCGCGCCTTGAAGCCGTCGGCGGTTCCGGCGGAAACCGAGCACAAAATCGCTCCGAAACCCGCCGCTTCATCAAGGCATATCGCGCCGGCGCGAATCGTTGCTCCTTCAAAACCGGAGCCGCCACCGCTGGCGCCGATCGGCCGCCGCGAGCGATCGCATCTGTCGCGTGGTCGCAAGGAGATCGATGCAAGGCTCGACTTGCATGGCATGACGCAGACGCGCGCGCATCGCGCGCTGTTCGGTTTTCTGCAGCGCGCCCATCATGACGGGCTGACCTTTGTGCTCGTCATCACCGGCAAGGGCAAGGTGGGCGCCGAGTCCGAGCGCGGCGTGCTGCGCCGTCAGGTGCCGCAATGGCTTGGGCTGCCGGAATTCCGCTCGCTGGTGGTCGGCTTCGAGGAAGCCCATGTCGGCCATGGCGGCGAGGGGGCGTTGTATGTGCGGGTGCGACGGGCGCGTTTCTAATCTCGCTCAGAACGGCCGCACGATTCCGACGCGCGGGATCAGAGTCACGATCCAGCCGAATACCATCGTCTTCCGATCATGCACCGAAATCGGCGGCACGGCCTTTGACGCAGGCAGCATTTTCACCGCGTGCAGGATCAGGAACAAGCACGTGGCCCAATTCGAAATCCAGCGGGAATAATCGAACACGATCGCAAACATGATGAGATAGCCGACGCTAACGGCGACGATCACGGCGGTGACGATGCGGCGATGCGCGTCAACGGCAAGAGTGAGGATCAGGTTGAGAAAATATCGCCAGAGCGGCGTATGCAGTCCGATCAGAAGCGCAAATATGGGGATACCGAGCACATTGTGCGGCAGGCGCTGCCAGGTATCAAGCATCTCCTTCGACAGCGGCTGATGCCAGATGTAACTGAAGCTCAGCAGCTTCGCTTGCGACGGATCGGCCATTCTTTCCTGCAGATGTCGGACCAGCTCAGGCTCCGGGACCGCCATCGTGCCGTCGAACTGTGCAGCGATGAACAGCGCGCCGAGGCCAATAAGCGACGCGATGCCGACCGCGGCGTTCTCCCGGTTAACTCCACACGCGAGGTAATGGCGCAGCACCACGATGGCGGCGATAGTCGGCACATACATCAGGAGATGAATGTGGTGGATCAGAATGAGGATGACTGAGAACACGGCGGACAGCAGCACGTAGGCGAGTGAACGCGCCGGAATCAGCAGCAGGCAAATCGCAAACATGCATCCATAGATGTCGAAATGCCCCAGCGTGTGCATAAATTCTTCAGGAAGAACGGTGAGCCCGCCATGAACACGAACGGCGGCAAATGCTTTTGATCGAAACCAAACGTCCGCCGGAATAGCTGCACGAACAGTCCTGCCGTGATCAGCCACACCGCGCCACCCAGCGCGAACACCAGCCATACCGGCACCTTGGCCGTAAACAGCGAGACCATCGCGCCGATCAGCGCGCGCTTGGTGAAGCCGAAATGATAATCGACCAGCAGATGGATGTAGGGGACGTAAGGCGGCAGCGTGATCTTGTGCCAGAAGACCCCGATCAGCACGGCGGCATTGACGGCCAGCATCAAGCGCCAGGGGTTTTCCCACACCCGCAAGTTCATTCAATACCATCCGTCGTCCCTGCGAAAGCAGGGAGCCATAGCCGCTGGCCTCAACCGCAACGGGATAGCTGCCCCAGCCGAAGGGCACAACGAGTTTTGTGATGATGAGCGTCGCCCGGACATAGCGCAGCGCAATCCGGGGCCACGCGGGTTGACCGATCCCGGATTTCGCTACGCTTCATCCGGGCTTCAAATGCCCTACAAAATAAACCGGCTCAGATCCGAGTTCTTGGCGAGATCGCCGATGTGCTTCTGCACGTATTCGGCGTCGACCTTGATCGTCTCGCCATGACGGTCCGGCGCGGCGAATGAAATCTCGTCGAGCACGCGCTCCATCACGGTCTGCAGCCGCCGCGCGCCGATGTTCTCGACCGTGGAATTGACGGCGACAGCGATATCGGCCAGCGCGTCGATCGCGTTGTCGGTGATGTCAAGCGTCACGCCTTCGGTCTGCATCAGCGCGACATATTGCTTGATCAGCGACGCCTCCGGCTCGGTCAGGATCCGGCGCATGTCGTCGCGGCTCAGCGCTTCCAGCTCGACGCGGATCGGCAGGCGGCCCTGCAATTCCGGCAACAGGTCGGAGGGCTTTGCGATATGAAACGCGCCCGAGGCGATGAAAAGGATGTGGTCGGTCTTGACCGCGCCGTGCTTGGTCGTGACCGTGGTGCCCTCGATCAGCGGCAGCAGGTCGCGCTGCACGCCCTCGCGCGAGACGTCGCCGCCGAGGCGGTTTTCCCGCACGCAGATCTTGTCGATCTCGTCGAGGAACACGATGCCGTTGTTCTCGACCGCAGCAATGGCTTCGAGCACAAGTTGGTCATTGTCGAGCAGCTTGTCGGATTCCTCGTTGACGAGAATCTCGTGCGATCCCTCGACCGTCAGCCGGCGGGTCTTGGTCCGCCCGCCAAGCTTGCCAAAGATATCGCCGATCGAAATCGCTCCCATCTGCGCACCCGGCATGCCCGGTATCTCGAACATCGGCATGCCGCCGGAGGATTGCGTCTCGATCTCGATTTCCTTGTCGTTGAGCTCACCGGCCCGGAGCTTCTTGCGGAAGGAGTCTCGCGTTGCCGGGCTCGAGGCCGGTCCGACCAGCGCATCGAGCACGCGCTCCTCGGCGGCAAGCTGCGCGCGAGCCTGCACATCCTTGCGCTTGCGTTCGCGCACCTGCACGATCGCGACCTCGACGAGATCGCGGATGATCTGCTCGACGTCGCGGCCGACATAGCCGACCTCGGTGAATTTGGTGGCTTCAACCTTGAGGAAGGGTGCGCCGGCGAGCTTTGCTAGGCGCCGCGCGATCTCGGTCTTGCCGACGCCGGTCGGCCCGATCATCAGGATATTTTTCGGCAGCACTTCTTCGCGCAAATTGCCGGTGAGCTGCAGCCGTCGCCAGCGGTTGCGCAGCGCGATCGATACCGCGCGCTTGGCATCGGCCTGGCCGACAATGAAGCGGTCGAGTTCGGAGACGATTTCACGGGGAGAAAAGTCGGTCATAGGTCCTAGGTAGGTGTCCAAAGTTGCGAGAGCAAGCGGTGCACGAGGCCGCTAAATGATCGGCGGGCCACCCTGCCATAGTTTGATTACCTCGAAGGGGTGAACCAGCATGATGATGTTGAGCATCAGATTGTCGCGAATGTGGAGCGCCATCACGAGTTCGAACAACACTGCAACGGCGACGGTGACTGCGACGGGAAGTTTTCTCGCCAGCAGGAAGCCACCAATCATGAAGAGCATATCGGAGATCGAATTGACGATGGTATCTCCGAAATAATCCAGCGAGATCGTGCCGGCGCGGTAGCGATTGATGATCCAGTCGGAATTCTCGACCAGTTCCCAGCCGCCTTCGACCAAGATGGCGAGGATCAGGCGGCCCTGCCAGGCGAAGCGCGGGAAGGCGAGGAAGGTGGCGCCGTAGAACAGGAACCCGTGCAGGATATGCGATAGCGAATACCAGTCGGCAACGTGCTGCGAGTTTTCCGAACTCTGCACCACGCCGTGCCAGAGCTTGACGTAGCCGCAGGCGCAGATCGGCAGGCGTCCCATCCCGTACAGGATCGCGGCTTGGGCTGCGAGGATGCCGGCTGCGATCAACGTCCAATGCCAGGCCGAAAGCGTGACTGGAGCTTTCTCGATACTGCTGGTGGATGTCATGCGTTACGGATCATCAATAGGGCGGGACCATCAGGAGTATCGACCATACCAGCTTTTTCAAAGCCCGCCTTCGCATAGGCACGTACAGCCCGGGTGTTGGCCGGATCGGGATCAGTGACGATGCGTGGCGCGCCGCGCCTCAACCGATCCTCGACGAAGGTCCGGATGAGAGCCGAACCATGGCCGCGCCCGATCATGCCCGACTCGCCGATGAAGAGGTCGATGCCGCGGGTGCCGGGCGGATGTTCGCCAAAGCCAGAATTCCACGCCGTCAAATCATAGCATTGCAGGTAGCCGAAATCGTTACCTCCCGCCGAGACGATGAACTGATCCATCGCCGATTCATCGATATCGCCGCTGACCAGTTCATATTGTTCAGAGGGCTCGCCCCACCATTCGCGCACATGCGACCGCGCGAGCCACTGCCGGATCAACGGCAGGTCGGCCACGGTCATCGGGCGGAAGACATATTCCGGTTCCGGCGCCATGACCGGCGGCTCCCCTCAGAGCGTTTCGATCGTGACGTTCCGGTTGGTGTAGACGCAGATATCGGCGGCAATATCGAGCGCGCGCCGCACGATGGTTTCGGCGTCCTTGTCGGTGTCGACAAGTGCGCGGGCGGCCGCCAGGGCGTAGTTGCCGCCGGAGCCGATCGCCATCACGCCGGCTTCCGGCTCCAGCACGTCGCCGGTCCCGGTCAGGACCAGCGAGACATCCTTGTCGGCCACGATCATCATCGCTTCCAGCCGGCGCAGATAGCGGTCGGTCCGCCAGTCCTTGGCGAGTTCGACCGCCGCCCGGGTCAATTGCCCCGGATATTGCTCGAGCTTGCTCTCCAGCCGCTCGAACAGGGTAAAGGCGTCGGCGGTGGCCCCGGCGAAGCCGCCGATCACGTCGCCCTTGCCGATTTTCCGGACCTTTTTGGCGTTGGCCTTGATGACGGTCTGGCCGATCGAGACCTGGCCGTCGCCGCCGATTACCACCTTGCCGCCCTTGCGGACCGTCAAAATCGTGGTGCCGTGCCAGATCGGCAGGTTGTTTTCAGATGCTTGCATGAATTGCCCTCGTTCCCGTCAGATTTAGGGGTTGAGGGGGAGGGTTACAATCGCGCCGTTTCACCCCCGAATCCGGTCACCATGGACTGAAGTTCAGCCCTTTAAACGACATCCCGCAGTAGCGAAGGTGACATCCGCCTGTTAAAAGGGCCGCGTTTTCGGCCCCCACGCGGCCAAAGGGAAGCAGTTTCATGCGGACGGCGTCCATCAAGCGCAAGACCAAGGAAACCGACATCGAGGTCGCAGTGAACCTCGACGGCACGGGCGTATCAAAGGTTTCGACCGGCATCGGCTTTTTCGACCATATGCTCGATCTCTTGGCCCGGCATTCCCGCATCGATATCACGGTCAAGGCGGATGGCGACCTCCACGTCGATCACCACCACACCACCGAGGACGTCGGCATCGCATTCGGCCAGGCCGTCAAGCAGGCGCTCGGCACCATGGCCGGCATCACCCGCTATGCCTCGATCCATATGCCGATGGACGAAACGCTGTCCCGCGTCGTGATCGATATTTCGGGCCGGCCGGTGCTGGTGTTCAAGGTCGATTTTCCGCGCGACAAGGTCGGTCAGTTCGACACCGAACTGGTGCGCGAATGGTTCAACGCCTTCACCATCAACGCCGGCGTGACTTTGCACGTCGAGACTTTATATGGCGAGAACAGCCATCATATCGCCGAATCCTGTTTCAAGGGTCTGGCGAGGGCGCTCCGTGCCGCGGTTGCGATCGATCCGCGCGCGGCCGGCGAAGTGCCTTCCACCAAGGGTCAGCTCGGCGGCTGATTATCGTTCGCGTCTCGCGGCGGAGAGCTACGATGCGGGTTTATACAGTGCACGCCCCCGTGGGTGACGGCGCCGACCTGGCGGCGGCCGATAAGTTCGTCTTCGTTCGTGACGGCTTCCATTTCTGGGCTGCGGTTGCGAGCGTGATCTGGCTCCTTTGGCATCGGCTTTGGCTGGCATTGATCGGCTGGACCATTCTGATAATTGCGATCCAGTTCGGAATGTCGGCTCTCGGAGCCACCCGCGGCACGATCTTCACCGTTGACGTCCTGATCGCCATTCTGATGGGGCTCGAAGCGACCAGCTTGCGGCGCTGGACACTGTCTCGGCGCAAATGGCGCCAGCTCGACATCGTGGTCGCCGACGACCAGGAAGCGGCCGAACGTCGCTTCTTCGAGCGCTGGGCTGCGAAGCAGCGTGGCTTCACCAATGACCAATACGCGGTCGATCGCGGCGCGCCGCCGCCGACCCGCAACATTGCGGGCCAGCCGTTCTCCAAGCCGCCGCCGATGCCGCAGGGCGGAATCATCGGTTTGTTTCCGGAGCCGGGAGGTCCGCGATGACCGTCGCGATCGTCGATTACGGTTCGGGCAATCTTCACTCGGCGGCAAAGGCGTTCGAGCGGGCGGCGCGGAGCATGGAGGAGCCGCAGAAGGTCATGGTGACGCGCGATCCCGACGCGGTGTTCCGCGCCGACCGCATCGTGCTGCCCGGCGTCGGCGCCTTCGCCGATTGCCGCCGCGGCCTCGATGCCGTGGACGGCATGCTTGACGCGATGTCCGAAGCGGTGCGCGTCAAGGCGCGGCCGTTCTTCGGCATCTGCGTCGGCATGCAGTTGATGGCAACGCGCGGAAAAGAGCATGTCACGACCGACGGCTTCAACTGGATCGAGGGCGACGTCGAGAAGATCTCGCCGTGCGACGAAAATCTGAAAATTCCGCACATGGGCTGGAACACGCTCGACTTGGTCCGCGAGCACCCGGTGCTGGAGCGCCTGCCGCTCGGGCCGAACGGCCGCCATGCCTATTTTGTGCATTCGTATCACCTCAATGCCTTGAACGAATCGGATGTGCTGGCACGCGCCGACTATGGCGGCCCGGTGACGGCGATCGTTGGCAAGGACACCGCTATCGGCACGCAGTTTCACCCCGAGAAAAGCCAGCGTTTCGGCCTGGCTCTGATCTCGAACTTTTTGAAGTGGAAGCCGTGATCCTCTTTCCTGCCGTCGACCTGAAAAACGGCCAGTGCGTGCGCCTCGAACAAGGCGACATGGCGCGCGCGACCGTGTTCAATCTCGATCCCGCGGCGCAGGCCCGCGCCTTTGCCGAGCAGGGTTTCGAATATCTCCATGTCGTGGATCTCGACGGCGCCTTCGCCGGCAAGCCGATGAACGCGCTGGCGGTCGAAGGGATGCTCAAGGCCGTTACCATGCCAGTGCAGCTCGGCGGCGGCATCCGCGATCTCAAGACCGTCGAAGCCTGGCTCGACAAGGGCATCGCGCGCGTGATCATCGGCACGGCGGCGGTACGCGATCCGGAGCTGGTGAAGAGCGCCGCGAAAAAGTTTCCCGGCCGCGTCGCGGTCGGGCTCGACGCGCGCGACGGCAAGGTCGCGGTCGAAGGCTGGGCCGAGACCTCGCAGGTGACCGCGCTCGAAATCGCGCAGCGGTTCGAGGATGCCGGTGTCGCCGCGATTATCTTTACCGACATCGCCCGCGACGGTTTGCTGAAAGGCCTCAACCTCGATGCGACCATCGCGCTGGCCGAGCGCATCTCGATTCCGGTGATCGCCTCGGGCGGCTTTGCTTCCATTGAGGACGTCAAGGCGCTGCTCGAGCCGCGCGCCAAAAAGCTCGCCGGCGCCATTGCGGGCCGCGCGCTCTATGACGGCCGGCTCGACCCCGCCGCAGCTTTGACGCTGATCCGCAACGCGCGCGCCGCGGCCTAGGAGTTTTGCGATGTTCAAGGTCCGCGTGATCCCCTGTCTCGACGTCAAGGACGGCCGGGTGGTCAAGGGCGTCAATTTCGTCGACCTGCGCGACGCCGGCGATCCCGTCGAAGCGGCGATTGCATACGACGCGGCCGGCGCCGACGAATTGTGCTTCCTCGACATCACCGCGACCCACGAAAACCGCGGCACCATGCTGGATGTCGTGCGGCGCACGGCGGAAGCCTGCTTCATGCCGCTGACGGTCGGCGGCGGGGTCCGCACCATCGATGACATCAAAACCCTGCTGCGCTCCGGCGCCGACAAGGTCTCGATCAATTCGGCCGCCGTCGCTAACCGCGAATTCGTCAAGCGGGCGGCGGAAAAATTCGGTGAGCAGTGCATCGTGGTCGCGATCGACGCCAAGCGGGTCAAGCGCGGCGGCGGTTCGGACCGCTGGGAGATCTTTACCCATGGCGGTCGCAACTCCACCGGGATCGACGCCATCGAATACGCCCAGGAAGTTGTCTCGCTCGGCGCCGGCGAAATCCTGCTGACCTCGATGGACCGCGACGGCACCCGCCAGGGCTTCGACCTGCCGCTCACGCAGGCCATCGCCGACAGTGTCCCCGTACCGGTCATCGCCTCCGGCGGCGTCGGCAATCTCGACCACCTCGTCGACGGCATCCGCCAGGGCCACGCCACCGCGGTGCTGGCGGCCTCGATATTCCACTTCGGCGAATTTACCATACGCCAAGCCAAGGAGCACATGGTGCGCGCCGGGCTGCCGATGCGGCTCGATCCCTGACGACTCCCTCTCGCAAAAGTGCTAAGTCCTTGCCCGGGACGGCGACCCGGCCTTTGGCCGGGCGCGAGTGTTGAGTTCGGTTGATGTCGCGTTTCACGATCCATGATCTGGCCGCCACCATCGATGCACGGGCCGCATCGGGAGGAGAGGCGTCCTACACCCGCAAATTGCTCGACAGGGGCGCGGAGCACTGCGCCAAGAAGCTGGGCGAGGAAGCCGTCGAGACCGTGATCGCGGCAGTCGAGAACGACCGCAGCCACCTGATTGCCGAAAGCGCCGATCTGCTGTTTCATTTGCTGGTGCTTCTGAAGGCGCGGGGCGTGAAGCTTGAAGAGGTCGAAGCCGCGCTGGCGCAGCGGACGTCGATGTCCGGGCTCGAGGAGAAGGCGTCGCGCAAGCGCGACTGACCGCGAGGACAGCTGATGGATATCCGGGCTCCCGACCAGCAATATAACCCCTACCGCGTCTTCACCCGCGAGCAGTGGGCGCGGTTGCGCGACGACACGCCGATGACGCTGGAGCCGGGCGAATTCGAGCGGCTGCGCTCGATGCATGACCGCCTCGACCTGCAGGAGGTCGAGGATATTTACCTGCCGCTGTCGCGCCTGTTGTCGATCTATGTCGACGCCACGCACCGGCTCTATCAGGCGCAGCGCCAGTTCCTCGGCATCCGCGACCGCAAGGTGCCCTACATCATCGGCGTCGCCGGTTCGGTCGCGGTCGGCAAATCGACCACCGCGCGCGTGCTGCAGGCGCTGCTCGCGCGCTGGTCGCCGCGTCCCAAGGTCGACCTGGTGACAACAGACGGTTTCCTGTTTCCCAATGCCGTGCTCGAGCGGCAGGGATTGATGCAGAAGAAGGGCTTTCCCGAGAGTTACGATCTGCCGATGCTGCTGTCGTTTCTCTCCGACATCAAGGCCGGGCGCCGGCCGGTGCGGGCGCCGGTCTATTCGCATTTGGTCTACGACATCGTGCCGAACGAGTGGATCGAGGTCGACCGCCCGGACATCCTGATCGTCGAGGGCGTCAATGTGCTGCAGACCGGCCGTTTGCCGCGCGACGGCAAGGCGGTGCCTGTCGTGTCCGACTTCTTCGACTTCTCCGTCTACATCGACGCCGAGGAGCCGGTGCTGCGCGAATGGTATGTGCGGCGCTTCCTGGCGCTGAGGGACACCGCGTTCCACGATCCCAAATCGTATTTCCATCGCTATGCGGTGCTCTCCGACGAGGAGGCGACCGCTACGGCGATCGCGATCTGGGAGCGCACCAACCTTGCCAATCTCGAGGACAACATCCTGCCGACCCGTCCGCGCGCGACGCTGATCCTGAAAAAACGCGCCGATCATCTCGTCGAGACGGTCGCGCTGCGGCGGCTGTAAGGCCTCGAACTTCGTAGGGTGGGCAAAGGCGCACTTGCGCCGTGCCCACCGTCTTCTATCCGATCGGTGATTGACATGGTCGGCACGCTTGCGCTTTGCCCACCCTACAAATTCACCTCACGCCGCGATGTGCCGTGACGCGACGAGCCCGGCGAGTGCCTCGGCGAGCTTTTCGCGGTCGAGCGGCTTGATCAAGAATCCGTCCATGCCGGCTTCGAAGCAGGCGTAGCGATCTTCCACCAGGGTGTTGGCGGTGAGCGCCAGGATCGGCGTCCGGCTACCCGGTTCGCCGGATTCGAGGGTGCGAATCCGCTTGGTGGTTTCAATGCCGTTGAGCTGCGGCATCTGGATGTCCATCAGGACGAGGTCATAGGGGCTGCCGGCGGATTTCGCCGAGAGCCAGGACTCCAGCGCCTCTTCGCCGTTGGTGGTGATGACGGCGTGATGGCCGAGCCGGCCAAGCAGCGAGCGGATCAGCAGCGCATTGATCTGGTTGTCCTCGGCAACCAGGATCGATAAGCCCTTGGCCGACGGAGCTGCGGGCGTCTCGCTCGGGTCGATTGCCGGCTCCAGGCTCGGCGCAGCCACTTCCGGCGCGGCCATCAGGCGGGCCGCGAGCGAGGCCGCGCGCAGCGGCTTGACGAGATAGCCGGTGAGGGCGGACGTGGCGGATGGTTGCATTTCATGCCGCGTCGCCGGCGTAAACATCACGATGCGCTGCGCAGCATGTAGGCGCGCGGCTTCGCCGAGCCGTTCGATTTCGGCCAGTCCCAGCGCGTGATCGATCAGCACGGCGTGCCAGGGGCGCTCGGGCAGCAGGGCCTCTGCGACGGCGGCGTCGGATATCATGCAAGTCTGCCCGCCCCATCGCTGCAGCCGCCGCGCGGTCAGCGAGGCCTCGATGCTTGCGGGCGAGACCAGCATGATCGAATGGCCGGATAGATCCGGCGCCGCAAAGGAGGTTTGTTCGCCGCCGGCAGCGGCAAGGGCAAGCGACACTTCGAATGCCGAGCCCATGCCCGGCGTGCTCTCCAGCGTGATGCGGCCGCCCATGCGCTTCACGATGCGGTCGGAGATGCTGAGGCCGAGTCCGGTGCCGCCATAGCTGCGCGCGATCTTGTCGTCCGCCTGCTCGAACTCGCGAAAGATCCGCTCGCGCGCTTCGGGGGCGATGCCGATGCCGGTATCGCGCACCAGGAAACTGATTTCATTGGGCCAGATGCCGGGCTCGACGATCAGCGCGACGCCGCCGGTCGAGGTAAACTTGATTGCATTACCGGCAAGATTGAGCAGCACTTGCCTCAAACGCGCCGCGTCGCCGACCACGTGGGTCGGCAGCCGTTCGTCGACATAGGCGGCTACCTCGATCTTCTTGGCCTCCGCGCGCGGCGCCAGTAGTTCGGTGATGTCCTCGATCAGGCCCGACAATGCGAACGGGCGGTGTTCGAGATCGATCTTGCCGGCCTCGATCTTGGAATAATCCAGCAGTTCCTCGATCAGCGAGAGCAGCGCATCGCCGGAGGTCTTCACCGCCTTGACATAGGTCGCCTGTTCCGGCGTCAGCGGCGTGTCGATCAACAGGCCGCTCATGCCGATGATGCCGTTTAGCGGCGTGCGGATCTCGTGGCTCGCCATCGCGAGGAAGCGCGACTTGGCGCGGCTTGCCGCGTCTGCCTGGTCGCGGGCCTCGGTCAGCGCGCGTTCGCTCTCGGTGCGATCGGTAACGTCGCGGCCGACGCTTTGCATCTCTGCCGGTCCCCCAGCGTCGTTGCGAACGAGGCCCTCGCGCCACGCGATCCAGCGCGGACCGAGCGGCCCCTCGATCCGCTGGTCGTGAACGCGGGTGCCGCTCGGTTCGAGCGCGGTATCGCCCTGTTCGAGAACGGTAAGCGCGAAACGGCTGCCGATCAGCGCATCGCGCGGCATTTGCGCCAGCTCGCAATAGGCGTCGTTGGCGTAAGTGATGCGGCCCTCGCCGTCGCGCAGAACGATCAGGTCGCCCTGCGATTCGAACAGCCGCCGGCTACGCTGCTCGGCTTCCTGCAATTCCCAGTTCCGGTCGGCCAGCGCTTCATTATGCAGCGCAACCTTGCGCATCTTCTTGCGCAGCAGGCGGAGCCGGACGCTGAACGTGGCGAGTGCGACGCAGGCGATCGCAAACAGGAAGGCGACGCCGATCGCAAAAGAGTGCGGGTCATAGCCGGAATTTTCCGTCTTGGCTCCGGCGATGAAGCCATAGGCACTGCCAAACACGACCGAGAAGATCATGAAGGAGCGCAGCGCGAAGGTGAGCCAAGGATGACGGCGGCCGAAGCGACGAAAGCGAAGTTTGATCCGGAAAGTCCGCCCCATTGCCAATGACCCTGCTGCTTGAATTGAACCGGCCTGCTTCGCCGCCTCTCTCAGGCAGACGATGCGTCGCCGACGTTGCAAAGTGCTTGAGGCTCCCAGCGCGTAACAGTCGCGATGAGAACAGGGTGAATGAAGTGTTAAAGCGACGCCGCTTCGATGCGGTGGCGGTCGCCGCGGGCGCTGACGATCAGGGCGGCGGCATCGAGCAGCGAAAAACTCGTCGAGGACACGAAGATGCGGTAGTCGGCCGGTCCATCCCTGGAAAGATAGATCACGGGATCGGAAGCGGAGGGCTTCCGGGAGATCGTTACCAGAAGCGGCGGCGCGTTGCTCTCGCAGGCGCCGGCTTCGGCCGTATCGATGTCGTCGATCACGGTGAAGTCGGCCGCTTCCGCGTCGTCGGAAATCTGGACCCGCACCGTTGCGCGGCCAGGATCGCTGGTGAAACTGACGTGCCGGTGCGCCTGCCAGGAGAGGGCGGCGATCTGGACGGAAGTGCCTGATATTTCGATGCAGGGCCGCGGACCGGCCAAGAACTCGCCGCGCGCGAACAGGGCGACAATTGCCAGCGGAATCACCGAGGCCAGAATCTTCAAACGCAACATGACACGCTACTCGTTCGCCATAAACCCGCGACACGGGGCTTATGGTTGGCAGAGGGTAAAGGAAACTAGTTACCGCCATGTTGACGCCGGTTGTTTTTGGTTGATCCGGCATCCTGATCGCGAGTGGAACGAAGCGATCCCACGTTGCAGTCGCATAGTAAGATCTCATACCCCACGTATGCGGAGTATCCAGTACGCCGGGGTCTTTCGGTTCGATCACTGCCGTCTCTGGAATACTGGTCGCCCGGTCAAGCCGGGCGATGACAACGGAATGTGCGTTCGCTATCTCGCGGCGCATTGCGCCCGAGGTTTGCTCTCAACCTTCCCGCCCTCCGATTCAGAGGGCGCAGGGAAGACCGGGTGCGCGCCGCACCCGCGGTCTCGTGTGCAAAGTGCGCAAAAGAAAACGCACACGAGCATACAGGTACAGCGGGAGCATCCCGGCCTTCCCTGCGCAGTGGCTTTACGGCTTACTTCGAGCTCTCCCCGGTGAACGGCTCTTTTGCCACCGTCGCTCCGCGAGCTAACCCGCGAAACTTAGCGCCAGCACCGACGCCAGGACCACACGACTTCGCCGTACGCGTCAGGCGCCACCGTCTTGCGCGCCATTCGCGTCCACCGCATCCCACCGCACGTTCGTGACGATCGCGAGCCGCCCCTCCATCGGGTGAGACGGGCGGAGTTATGCGGCTGATTTGCCATACGCGTTAAGCGAAATATTTTTGATTCTTTTGCTTCTTGGGCTTGACACGATTTCGGAAAATCAGAAGTGATTTGCCTGTCGTCGGGTTGTTGCAGTTGCAATTGGCCGCCGTCATTCTACGACGTGCAGTCGCGCATCATAATTCGCGCCAAAGAGGCTCGCCCCTGAATGACGAGTGGATAGACCGTCTAAGCCGCCCGCCGCAGATCTTCTGCCAGCGCGCGATAGGACAGCGCTTCCGCCAGATGCAGCCGGCCGATCTTTTCCGCACGATCGAGATCGGCGAGCGTGCGCGCGACGCGCAGCACGCGGTGATAGCCGCGCGCGGTCAGCTTCATGGTTTCGGCGGCATCGCGCAGTAGCTTTTGCCCTTGCGCATCTGGCTGCGCGATCGTCTCCAAAAGCGAGGCTGGCGCTTCGGCATTGGTGCGGATGTGCGGCATGCCGGCCGCGGCATAGCGCGTGAGCTGGATGTCGCGCGCGGCGGCGACGCGGGCCGCGACTTCTGGCGAGCCTTCAGAAGGCGGCGGCAGGATCAGGTCGGCGGCGGTCACCGCCGGCACCTCGATGCGCAGATCGATGCGATCCATCAGCGGGCCGGAGATGCGCATCTGATAGTCCGACGTGCAGCGGTCGACCGGTGCGCGCCTGCAGGAATAGCCGGGATCATAGGCCTGGCCACAGCGGCAGGGATTCATCGCCGCGACCAGCATGAAGCGCGCGGGGTAAGTGACGCGGTGATTGGCGCGCGACACCGATACCTCGCCGTTCTCCAGCGGCTGGCGCAGCGAGTCCAGTACGCGCGGATCAAACTCCGGCAGTTCGTCGAGGAACAGCACGCCCTGATGCGCTAGCGAGATTTCGCCGGGCCTTGCGCGCAGCCCGCCGCCGGTCAGCGCGGCCATGCTGGCGGAATGGTGCGGCGCGCGGAACGGTCGCCGCGCGGTCAATGCGCCGTCGCGGATTTCGCCGGCGACGGAAGCGATCATCGACACTTCCAGAAGTTCAGACGGCGACAGCGGCGGCAGGATCGACGGCAGTCGCGCCGCCAGCATCGACTTGCCTGCGCCGGGCGAGCCGATCATCAGCAAATGATGCCCGCCGGCCGCCGCGATCTCTAGCGCGCGCTTGGCGCTCTCCTGGCCCTTGATGTCGCGTAGGTCCAGATGCGTCGCTTCTGGCTCGTGCACTTTCGGCTGCGGGCGCGACAGCACCTGTGTGCC
Organism: Bradyrhizobium australiense; assembly: GCF_013114825.1. Lineage (GTDB taxonomy): Bacteria > Pseudomonadota > Alphaproteobacteria > Rhizobiales > Xanthobacteraceae > Bradyrhizobium > Bradyrhizobium australiense. The sequence goes on from NZ_JAAVLX010000003.1 coordinate 133,133, forward strand.
CTTAAAATGGTTGGCGATCTGGATCAGCGATTTGGCGGCGATGATCTCGATGTCCGGGCTCGCCCAGGCCGCTTCCGTCCCGCACGCCGCGGGACAGATCAGCCCCTCTTCGCGTGCATTCGCCCCGATCGCCGCCGGCAACACGCCCGCGACGGCGGCGATCGAGCCATCAAGCCCAAGCTCGCCGAGCACGGTAAAGCCGTTGAGCGCATCCGGCGGGATCGCGCCGATCGCCGCCATCAGGCCGAGCGCGATCGGCAGATCGTAATGGCTGCCTTCCTTCGGCAGATCGGCCGGCGCGAGGTTGACGATGATCCGCCGCGCCGGCAGCGCCAGCCCCGAGGCGATCAGTGCCGAACGCACCCGCTCCCGCGCCTCCGACACCGCCTTGTCGGGCAGACCTACGATTGCAAACGCTGGTAGTCCCGGCGCGACCTGCACCTGCACGTCGACCGCGCGAGCCTCGATCCCCTCAAACGCTACGGTAGATACGCGCGCTACCATGCTGCCCCTCGTGACGCAATCGAAGGTAGCGGGGAACCGGAGGGTAAGTCAAGAACATTAGAAGAACATTGTGTGCAAAAGGTCTAGCAGCGCACATTCTGCATCGACAGACCGGTGCTGAACCGGATCGCCAATATTTCGACCCGCAACGGGGTGCCTAGCGCTCCGTTCGCATGTACGGGCTCTGCTCGGAAATAAGCTTCAGCGCCGGATCATCGGCGAGAGTGCGCGCTGCCTCTGTCTTTGCAGGGCTCACATTCTCGTGGCTAGCCCGGAAGCTCCAGACGCCAAACCAGACGACGAGCATTCCCGCGCCGATCGCTATGATATCTTTGGTCATTTGCCGGGCCTCCAAACTGGCTGCCAAGCGGCTGAGATGTGGACCCCTTTATTTCGGCTTGGGCGCCGGCTGGTCCTGTGGCCGGACGCTCATGTTGCTCTCGGGCATCTTGTCGCGGCCCTGGTCGCTATTTTCGTCCCTCCCGCCCGAGGTGGAAGTTCCGCTACCGCTCGGGTTGGACGTACTTGCCCCGGTGGTTGCATTCGGCGCGGCGCTGGGATTTGCCGAACTGGCGGCGGGATCGCCGGTCGTAGATCCCCGCCCGCTGGGGGCGCCCTGCGCCAGGGCGAACGTGCAACTGCCAAGCAATACGCCCAGGATGATCGCGATGCGTTTCATGGTACTTCCTCTCTGAGGAAAAACCAATTTCGGCGGTCCGCGATGGTTCCTAAAGTACGCCCTTTCGATTGGAGTTCTCTAAGGCTCGCCTGAACCGCGCGCACGGCGGGAGCGCATCGATGATCCGGGGCCAACCGCCGGTCAGCCCCGGGGGGAGCATGGATCTCAGAGCTGCATGTTCATCGGCTCAGGATAATACCTGAAACCATCGCCGTTCTTGGCGACGTGGCCGTAGCCTGGCCAGGCGAAGTGATAGGACATGACAGGGATCTTCTGAGCCGCGAGCATGTCCAGCATCTTCACCCGCGAGGAAGCTGCCTGCTTCGGGTCGGTGTCGTAGGAGAACTCCATCCGCGGTTTCTCCAGCAGCAGCACCGCGTGATGCGAGAGGTCGCCGAGGAAGCAGAAGGATTTGCCTTTCGAACTGACCATGAAGATGGTGTGGCCGACGGTGTGGCCGGGAGCTGAGAGCGCGGTCACGCCCGGCAAGAATTCCTGGTTGTCCTTGATGAACACGATGCGGTCGCGCACCGGCATCAGGTTCTTGCGCGCGTGAATGACAAAATCCTTCAGCTGGCTGCCGAGCTTGCCTTCATCGGTCCAGAAATCGAAATCGCTCTGTGCGATGTAGACCTGCGCGTTTGGGAATAGCGGCTTGTCGTCGGCGCCGACCAGGCCACCGATGTGGTCGATATGGGCGTGCGAGCACACCACGGCGTCGATATCTTCAGGCTTGATGCCGGCCGCCGCCATGCTCTTCTGCTGCTGGCCGGTGGTCGGGCCGAACGCCTTCGAGGTGCCCATTCCGGTGTCGAACAGGATCAGCTTGTCGCCGGTGTTCACGATCGGCGAGTTCTGCTCCAGCACGACGTTGTCCGGATTGAGGAAGTTGTCGGACAGCATCTTCTTCACTTCCTCCTTCGGAACGCCGGTAAACGTGCCGGAGGGATCGCCGAGCGGCAGCGGGCCGTCGGAGACAACAGTCACTTCGGCGTTGCCGAGAACGAAGCGGTGCCAGTAGGGCGTCTGCGTGCCGAGTTTTGGTGCTTTTGCCAACGCGCTGCCACCGAGCATCGTTGTCGCACTGAGCCCGGCGCCGAGCGCAAGCAAAGATCGTCGCGAAAGATTCGTCGTCATGCGGCTTCCTCCACTAATTTATTGATTGCAGTACGTGCCCGGACGGATTCATCCGTGCCTACAGGCTGCTCCCGCTTCCCGAAATTGGCAAGTGGGATGAGGAGACACGACAGGGATGCGAAAATGACGATGACGCGCCGCGGCGTTTGGCGAACCGTTTATTCTCGATGGTATCCCACATTTCCGCCGCGACATGGGCCCCCGAGCCGCGACTAATGACGACGATGTCGCGCGCGGCGTATCGCGTTGAGGCGTTGTTGCAGGAGAGGATTTCGATGATTACTGCGTCGACAGCTACCAATCGTAGTCGTCGTACATCCACTCCCTTGGGTATCGAGGCCGCGCTCTCGCTTGCGGCGGCGACCGCTCTGGTTTGCGCAAGGTCGGGGCTGGCTGCGTCGGAGGCGGTGATGTTTTGGGCGGGTTCTGCTCAGAAACCTTTGCGAGCGCGCGTTTCATCTCTTCCTGGCTCGCCTTCAGCTGCGCAATCGCTTTTGAATTGTCGCTGGCCATTTGTTGCTGGTTCGCCTTGAGCTGTTCGATGGTTCGCTCCAGGTTCGCGAGGTCGCGCGCGATCGTTTGCAGCAACTGTGTCTGTTCGGGAAGCGCGGCGGTCGTTGGCGGCGAGGCGTCTTGCGGTGGTGCGGCCTGAGCCAAGGTCGGTGCTTGCGGTGGTGCTGCCTCCGCCGCGGTCACCTGAACGGTAGATGGAGCAGGCTGCGCGGGCGATGGCGGATTTTCCGGCGGCAATGGTGGCGATGAAACGGGCTGCGGCGCCCACCAAGCGACAACCAGCTTGGCGCCGCCGCCATAGGACGACTGCAAAACCAGGGCAGCGACAATGATGCACGCCGCCAGGGGCAAGGCAGCGAGTGTCCGGAGCGCCGGCCTTTTTTCCGGTAATAGCGGGGCAGGTCGGGCCGAAGGCGGATGCGCAGTATCGCGCTCCATTTTTGCAACCTGCTCAGTCAAATGCGCGAGCTGCTCATCCGCGCGTTTGATCTGTTCGCGGGCGTGCGCGAGCCTCTCATCGGCGCGCGCGACCGGAGCATCGTGGGATTCAGTTTCTTTCGGTGTAGGTGTGGAGTTCATTGGCGTTTCCTTTCCGTCCAATGTCATCCGACGGTGGCCGGCCGAGCATCCGGCAGCGCTCCGTGCAGTCTTGCCCAAAGAATGGCCGCATGATGGTAGATATGGGATCACATCGCGATAGCATCGTAGAATCCAGGGGCCACTCCCGGCGGCGTAGCAGAACGGTGCCGCGGCTCTCCTCGTCGGTTCCAATCTGCCGGCAGGAGGCGCACGCAATTCATCCGGCTCAAATCCGGTCGCGTATGAGCGCGCTGCGAATGAGTCGGTCGATAGCGCGCCGGCGAAATTATTTCCCGGCGCGCTTCTTCTCGATGGTGTCCCAGATCTTGCCGGCGACGTCCGCGCCATTGAGACGCTGAATCGCCCGGATGCCGGTCGGCGAGGTCACGTTGATCTCGGTGAGGTTGCCGTCGATCACGTCGATGCCGACGAACAGCAATCCGCGTTCACGGAGCGCAGGTCCCAGCGTGTCGCAGATCTCGCGCTCGCGCGGAGAAAGTTCGGTGGCCTGCGCGGCACCGCCGCGCACCATGTTGGAACGGAGGTCGTCGGGGGCGGGGACGCGGTTGACGGCGCCGGCGAACTCGCCGTCGATCAGGATGATGCGCTTGTCGCCGTGCTTCACCTCGGGCAGGAAGCGCTGAATCACCCAGGGCTCGCGGAAGGTGACCGAGAACATGTCGAACAACGAGCCGAAATTCATGTCCTGCGGCATCACGCGGAACACTGCGGCGCCGCCATGGCCGTGCAAGGGCTTCATGACCACGGCGCCGTGCTGGTCGCGGAACGAATTGATCTCGTCAAGGTCGCGCGAGATCAGCGTCGGCGGCATCAGCTGCGGAAAGTTCATCACGAACAGTTTCTCCGGCGCGTTGCGCACCGAGGCTGGGTTGTTCACCACCAGCGTCTTCGGGTGGATGCGCTCGAGGAAATGGGTCGAGGTGATATAGGCGAGGTCGAACGGAGGATCCTGTCGCAGCAGGATGACGTCGAAGACTTCGAGCGGCTCGCGCTTGGGCTCGCCGAGCGTGAAATGATCGCCGATCTCGTCGCGCACGGTAAGATGCTGGACCGGCGCCAGCAGCTCGTCACCGCGGAGCGAGAGCTTGTCCGGGGTGTAATAGGAAAGGCTGTGGCCGCGCTTCTGCGCTTCCAGGAGCAGCGCAAAGGTCGAATCGCCGCGGATGTTGATGCGCGCGATGGGGTCCATCTGGACGGCGACATTCAGTTTCATTGGAGTATCCGGCTCTCTGGAGGGAAATCTTGCTTACACGCTGGCGTCGAATGCCGCTAACAGGTGGCGTGGCAGACGCCGGGGCGCAATCAGGACCGCGTCAAATCGAAGCTCGAATTCGGCATGCTCGGGGTGCGCCATCAGCCAGGCTTGGGCGGCGTCGATGATGCGGGCCTGCTGGCGCGCCGTGACGGCGTAGGCGGCGTCATCGAGGCTGGCTCTAGCCTTGACCTCGATAAAAGCAATCAAACTGCGCCTCCTCGCCACCAGGTCGATCTCGCCATAGGGGGTGCGGAAGCGCTTTGCCAGAATGCGATAGCCCTTGGCCATCAGATAGGCCGCGGCGCGGCTTTCGGCGGAAAGCCCGGTGCGAAAGGCCGCGACCCGCTCGGGCGCGGCGAGTTTGGCGGGCGCATCGGGCGGCGTGGCGCCGTCAGTCTTCGCCATCGCTGCCTCTTGCTCGCTTGGCGGCTTCTTTGGCGAGCTCCAGCGCGCGGGCATAGACCTCGCGGCGCGGCCGCCCCGAAAGCTCGACCGCATGCGCCACGCTGTCCTTGACGCTTTCGCGCGCCAGCGACGATCGCAGCAGGTCGTCGAGGTCATGTTGGGGCATGACATCGGCGTCCTTGCGCGGCGGGCCGATCACGAGCACGAACTCGCCGCGGGTTTCCAGCGTATCGGCGGTCTTGGCCAGCTCGGTGATGGGGGCACGCTTGATGTCCTCGTGCAGCTTTGTGAGTTCGCGGCAGATCGCGGCGTCGCGCCCGGCCATGATCTCGGCGAGGTCGGCGAGCGTTTCCTGCACGCGGTTGCCGGATTCGAACATCACCAGCGTGGCATCGATCCTCGCCAATTCGGCCAGCCGCGTCCGTCGTGAGACTTGTTTGGCCGGCAAAAATCCCTCGAAGTAAAACCGGTCGGTGGGCAGTGCTGCGACCGAAAGCGCCGTCAGCACCGAGGACGCACCGGGCACCGCGATCACGGCGTGGCCGGCCGCAGAGACCTCGCGCACCAGCTTGAAGCCGGGATCGGAGATCAAGGGCGTGCCGGCGTCCGATACCAGCGCGATCGACGCGCCCTGCGCCAGCCGCTCCAGGATTTTCGGCCTTGCCATCGCCGCGTTGTGCTCGTGATACGGCTTGAGCTCTGCCGAGATCGCATAGCGCTCGATCAGGCGGCGGGTGATGCGGGTGTCCTCGCAGGCGATGATATCGACGCCGGCCAAGATCTCCAGCGCGCGCAAGGTGATGTCGCCGAGATTGCCGATCGGGGTTGCTACCAGATAGAGGCCAGGAGCCGGCTTCGCGGCATTCAGAATGTGGCCGCCAATCAGAAATGTTCGGTTGGCCGAACCTGGATCGGTATCGAAGCCGTAGCTTGAACTGGGCTTTGCGCGCATCACGGCAATCTAAAGCGGTCTTGGTGCAAGCGCTATATCTGGCGGGATGGCGGCAAAACCGAAGTTCCCGGCATTATGCGGCGAGATCGTAATCCTTTTGTTTTGGTTAACTAATCCTCGACAATATGCAGAATCCCGCAGGTTGGGTTCAGTAGCGGTTCAGGTGCCTCGGCCCAGAAAGCCGGAATCCTGACCGACGGCGGTCGGTCAAGAGAAGAGACAGATGGTAGGTCCGCTCAATCGTAAGCCCGGATCCTCGGTTCCGTGCCCGTCAAGCCCGACCCGGCGGACGGCACTCGGTCTAATACTCGGAGCACCGCTGCTCGGCGGCTGCGCCGGCGGCCCGGTTTCCAATCCGTTCGGCCCGTCCGCGCCCGAGGGGCCCCCAGGCCCGCAGCAACAGCCGCTTGCGGTCGGCACCGGGCAGGTCAAGGTCGGCCTGATCCTGCCGCTCTCGGCCGCCGGCAATGCCGGCGTCGCCGCGCAATCGATGAAGAATGCAGCCGAAATGGCGTTGGCGGAATTCCAGAATCCGAACATTCAGCTTCTGATCAAGGACGACGGCGGCAGTCCGCAGGGCGCCCAGCAGGTCACCCAGCAGGCGCTCGGCGAGGGCGTGGAAATCATTCTAGGCCCGCTGTTTGCGGCCTCGGTGCCGGCGACTGCGCAACTGACCCGCGCACGCGGCATTTCGGTGATCGCGTTCTCGACCGATTCCAGCGTCGCCGGACGCGGCGTTTATCTCCTGAGCTTCCTGCCGGAGTCCGACGTCAATCGGATAGTCGATTATTCGGCCAGCATCGGAAAGAAATCGTTTGCGGCGCTGTTGCCCGACAACGCCTATGGCAACGTGGTGGAAGCGGCGTTCAAGCAGGCGGTCGGCCGCAAGGGGCGCATCGTCGCTTTCGAGAAATACACCGCCGATCGCGCCGGGGCGGCGCGGACGGTGGCGCAGTCGCTCGGCTCGGCGGACGCGCTGTTCATCGCCGACGACGGCGAATCGGTCGTGGCGGCGGCGGATGCCTTGACCGCGGCGGGCGCGAATTTGCGCAATATCCAGTTGCTCGGCACCGGGCTCTGGGACAACCCGCGCGTCTATGCAAGCGCGACGCTGCAGGGCGGGCTCTATGCCGCGCCGGATCCGTCGGGCTTCCGCGCCTTCTCCGGCCGCTATCGCGCCAAATACGGCGCAGACCCCGTGCGCACTGCAACGCTGGCTTATGATGCAGTCGCGCTGGTTGCTGCGCTGTCGAAGCAGCAGGGCGGCCAACGCTTTGCGCCGGAGACGCTGACCAACCCATCTGGCTTCGCCGGCATCGACGGCCTGTTTCGATTCCGCTCCGACGGCACCAACGAGCGCGGCCTTGCGGTGATGAAGGTCGCCAGCGGCGGCAGCACGCCGGTCGCGGGTTCGCCGAAAAGCTTTGGGGCGTGATGGCCGCGTAGCCCGGGTGGAGCGAAGCGCAACCCGGGGACTGTCTCGGAAGCGGATACACTTTTCCCGGATTGCGCTTCGCTCCATCCGGACACAGCTTTGCGTTACGCCGCGAGGTCCGCCACCACGGCGTCCAGCACTGGAAAACCGTCCTTGGTCACCCGCAGCCTGCCGTCGGCGTCGACGGAAATCGCGCCTTCCGCGCGCAGGATGGCGATCCGGTTCGGGTCGAGCGCTCGGCCTGACAATGCCGCATAGCGGCGCGGATCGATGCCTTCGGCGAGCCGCAGCCCCATCAGCAAAAATTCGTCGGCGCGTTCTTCGCTGTTGAGGTGATCGTCCGTGATGACGCCATGGCCGTTGGCCTCGACGCGCATCAACCAGGCCTCCGGGCGCTTCTCGGTCGCGGTCGCGTGTCGTGCACCGTCAACGTTGAGCCGGCCATGCGCGCCGGGGCCGATGCCGGCATATTCCTCGCCGCGCCAGTAGACCAGATTGTGCTGGCATTCCGCACCTTCGCGGGCGTGGTTCGAAATCTCGTAGGCCGGCAAGCCGTGCTGCGCGCAGACTTCCTGTGTCACGTCATAGAGCGTGCGCGCCACCGCCTCATCCGGTGTCTTCAGTTTGCCGGCGGCATGCAGGCCGAAGAACGGCGTGCCTTCCTCGATGGTGAGCTGGTACAGCGAGAGATGCTCGGCGGCTTCGGAAATCGCGAGCTTCAGTTCATCCGCCCACATCTGCGGCGTCTGGTCGGGGCGAGCGTAGATCAGGTCGAACGAGTAGCGGTCGAACGCGGTGCGCGCGATCGCGACCGCATCGAGCGCCTCGCGCGCGCTGTGCAATCGTCCGAGCGCCTTCAGCGAGGCGTCGTCGAGCGCCTGCACGCCAAGCGAGACGCGGTTGACGCCGGCTGACCGATAGCCGCGAAACCGCGTCGCTTCCACGCTGGTCGGATTGGCCTCCAGCGTCACCTCGACATTGCCGGCGACGCGCCAGTGCTTACCGATCGCATCAAGAATCGCGCCGACGGTGTGCGGCTGCATCAGGGACGGCGTGCCGCCGCCGAGAAAGATCGACGTCACGGTTCGCCCCGGCGCCCGCGCCGCCGTGGTTTCGATCTCGCGGGCGAAGGCGCGGGCAAAACGCTCCTCGTCAACAGGTGCGTGGCGGACGTGGCTGTTGAAATCGCAATACGGGCATTTCGACAGGCAGAACGGCCAGTGCACGTAGACGCCGAAGGCATCTCTGGGGCGGGGTCGCTCGCGACTAGCCAAGGCAGATCTCCGCCAGTTTGACGAAGGCGCGGGCTCGGTGCGATAGGCCGAGGCCCAAAGGCGGCAGACCGTGCTTCTCAATCGAGGTCATCTCGCCAAAGGTCCGCGTGTGCCCGTCGGGCAGGAATGCCGGATCATAGCCGAAACCGGCGGTGCCGCGCGGTGGCCAGACCAGGGTTCCATCGGCGCGCGCCTCGACTTCCTCGAGATGGCCGTCCGGCCAGGCGACGCACAGGGCCGAGACGAAATGCGCTGTTCGGCGATCGGGCGTGGTCGCGCCGCGCTCCTGTAGCAGCCGCTCGATTCTTGTCATCGCCGCCATGAAATCCTTGCCCTCGCCGGCCCAGCGCGCCGAATAGATTCCGGGCGCACCATCGAGTGCATCGACCACGAGACCGGAATCATCGGCAAAGGCTGGCAATTGCGCGGCCTTCGCCGCCGCGATCGCCTTGATCGCCGCGTTCGCCCGAAACGTCTCGCCGGTTTCCTCGGGCTCGCCGAGACCCAGTTCGCCCGCGGAAACGGCCTCGACGCCATGCGGCGCCAGCAATTCCCGCATCTCGGCAAGCTTGCCGGAATTGTGGGTCGCGATCACGAGCCGGCCGGTGATTCGACGGTGCATGTGCGATCAGACTACGCCACAGCCAGTTTCTGCAAGTCCACCAGACGCGCGACACCCTTGCGCGCCAGTTCCATCAGCGCCAGGAACTCGTCCTGCGAGAACGGCGTCTTCTCGGCGGTGCCCTGCACCTCGATGATGCGGCCATCGCCCGTCATGACGAAATTGGCGTCGGTCTCGGCCTCGGAATCCTCGGCATAATCGAGGTCGAGCACCGGCGTGCCCTGATAGATACCGCAGGAAATCGCGGCGACATTGTCGCGCAGCACGCTGGCTTTCAGCATGTTTCGGTTCTTCATCCAGCCTATGCAGTCAGCCAGCGCCACCCAGGCGCCGGTGATCGAGGCCGTGCGGGTGCCGCCATCGGCCTGGATCACGTCGCAATCAACCGTGATCTGGCGCTCGCCGAGCGCTTCAAGGTCGACGGCCGCGCGCAAGGAGCGGCCGATCAGCCGCTGGATCTCGACCGTGCGGCCGCCCTGCTTGCCGGCCGCCGCCTCGCGCCGGGTCCGCTCCAATGTGGCGCGCGGCAGCATGCCGTATTCGGCGGTGACCCAGCCGCGGCCTTGGCCCTTCAACCAGGGCGGCAGCCGTTCTTCCAGCGTGGCGGTGACCAGCACATGGGTGTCGCCGAACTTCACCATGCAGGAACCTTCGGCATATTTGACCACGCCGCGTTCCAGCGACACGGGGCGCAACTGATCGGGCGCACGGCGGCTCGGCCGCATGGGGAATCCTTTCAAAAATCGACGAAAATTCGTTCGCGGTGCTTGTAGGAGGGGGAACGGGCAGCGGCAAGGGTTTTTGCCTTGTTTCGGAATGGAGGTTCGGTTCTGACGGATCAAACCGAACCTCTATCGTCTTATTCTGACGCGTTTTCTTCACGCGAACCGGCATCCACCCCGGATCAAATCCGGGGCAGGCTTTCGCTCGAAAACGCTATGGCGAAGGCGGCGCTTGTCATCGGCTCTCTGGATCGACAAATTAGGGGGTATCAGGGAGTTAACAGTGGCCCACCACGATCCGATTGGCCTGATCGCGCCGCATGCGGGGCTCGCCCAGCTCAATGAGCGTTCGCGTGATATTTTTCGCCAAATCGTCGAGAGCTATCTCGCGACCGGCGAGCCAGTCGGCTCGCGCAACATCTCGCGCCTGATCGCGGTGCCGCTGTCGCCGGCTTCCGTCCGCAACGTGATGTCGGACCTCGAGGCGCTCGGCCTGATTTATGCGCCGCATACCTCGGCCGGCCGCCTGCCCACCGAACTCGGCCTGCGCTTCTTCGTCGATGCGCTGATGCAGGTCGGCGATCTCACCGAGCCCGAGCGGGAATCGATCCAGAACCAGCTTGCCTCGGTCGGCCGGGCGCAATCGGTCGAAGCGGCGCTCGGCGAGGCGCTGACGCGGCTGTCCGGCCTGACCCGCGCGGCTGCGGTGGTGCTGACCGCCAAATCCAATTCGCGGCTGAAACACATCGAATTCGTCCGGCTGGAGCCGGAGCGCGCGCTGGTCGTGCTGGTCGGCGAAGACGGCCAGGTTGAAAACCGCGTGCTGACGCTGCCGCCCGGCGTGCCCTCGTCGGCGCTGACGGAGGCGAGCAATTTTCTCAATGCGCGGATTCGCGGCCGTACGCTCGCTGAAGCACGCCTCGAACTCGAAACCGCGATGGCGCAGAGCCGCATCGAACTCGATCAATTGACGCAAAAGGTGATCGAGGCGGGCATTGCGAGCTGGTCGGGCGGCGAAAACGAGGACCGGCAGTTGATCGTGCGCGGGCACGCCAATCTGCTGGAGGATCTGCACGCGCTGGAAGATCTCGAACGCGTAAAATCGCTGTTCGACGATCTCGAGACCAAGCGCGGCGTGATCGATCTGCTGGGCCGGGCCGAGCGCGCCGAAGGCGTGCGGATCTTCATCGGATCGGAGAACAAGCTGTTCTCGCTGTCCGGTTCCTCCACCATCATCGCGCCCTATGGCGACGCTTCAGGCCGCATCGTCGGCGTTCTCGGCGTGATCGGGCCGACCCGGCTGAACTACGCGCGGGTGATTCCGACGGTGGATTACGCCGCCCGGATCGTCAGCCGGATGCTGGGCGGCTAATCCGCCACGAATCGACCCCAATCCTGGCTTTGTTGTTTTGACGCATTTTCTTCACGCGAACCGGGGCCCAACCCCGGATCAAGTCCGAGGGCGTGCTTCGCTCGAAAACGCTATGGAACGCTTGATTTTCGGCCTCTAAAGCACGATATCCGGCTCAGCAAATCCCCATCCAACCAGATGCGTTTTTTGAGAAGGTAGTCTTATGACCGATCCTAACCGGCCGAGTGACGACGGGGCACAACCCGCCAACCAGACCGGCGAGCCCGTGGTCTCAAAACCCTACATCATGCCCGACGACCCCGAGGAAGGGTCGGTAGAGGCGTTGACGAAGGAAGCGGCGGAAGCGCGCGACAAGATGCTGCGCACGCTGGCGGAGATGGAAAACCTGCGCAAGCGAACCGCCAAGGAAGTCGCCGACGCGCGCGCCTACGGCATTACCGGCTTCGCCCGCGACATTCTCGAAATCGCCGACAATCTGCAGCGCGCGCTCGATGCCATGCCGGCCGAAACCAAGGCCGGCGCCGATCCGGCGCTGAAGGCTTTCATCGAAGGTGTCGAGCTGACCGAGCGTTCGCTGCTGAACACGCTGGAGAAGAACGGCGTCAAGAAGTTCGATCCGTCGGGCGAGAAGTTCGATCCCAACTTCCAGCAGGCGATGTACGAAGTGCCCGACCCGTCCGTGCCGCAGGGCACGGTGGTTCAGGTTGTGCAGGCCGGCTTCATGATCGGCGACCGCGTGCTGCGGCCGGCACTTGTCGGCGTCTCCAAGGGCGGCGCCAAGGCTGCGCCAGCGGCCAACAATGAGCCGAACAACGCGGCGTAAGCTGTGCTTGCCCCTGATCCTGAGGAGCGGCGTTAGCGGCGTCTCGAAGGATGAAGGCCCCAGTCGGGACATATGGTTCGAGACGGCGCTTGCGCGCCTCCTCACCACGAGGGTTTGCCGGGAAGCCCGGGCCTAAACCGCGATATCCTCGGACTTGATGCGCTTGACACCGGCCTTGGTCATGTCGGCCCAGGCTTTTGCGAGCGAGCCCTGGGTGTCGATGCCGCGGCAGGCGTCCTCGATCACATAGGTCTCAAAGCCGGCCTTGCGCGCATCGAGGGCACTCCATGCCACGCAGAAGTCGGTCGCGAGGCCGGCAAGGAACACCCGCTTCACCTTGCGCGCGTTCAGGTACGCGGCGAGCCCCGTCGTGGTCTTGCCGTCGGCCTCGGTGAAGGCCGAATAGCTGTCGACGTTCTTGTTGAACCCCTTGCGAATGACGAGCCCGGCATGCGGGATCGAAAGGTTCTTCGACAGCGACGCGCCCTCGGTGCCCTGCACGCAGTGATCGGGCCATAGCACCTGCTTGCCGTAGGGGAGATCGATGGTTTCGAACGGCTTCTTGCCGGAATGGGTGGATGCGAACGAGATGTGGCCCGCGGTGTGCCAGTCCTGCGTCATCACCACATTGGCAAAGCCCTTGGCGATGCGGTTGATGATGGGAACGACCTGATCGCCGTCCTTCACTGCGAGGCTGCCGCCCGGCAGGAAACAGTTCTGGACGTCGATCACCAGCAGCGCCGATGCGTCGTCCGGCTTGATCGGAGAGGCCCGAAGTTCGGTTGGAATGCTTGACATCGCCGTCCCTCCCAAAGCTGCGCCGAGCCCGGCGAGAATTTGCCTTCGGTCGAACATGGTGCATCTCCCTGTCGAGGACCGGGAGCCAGCAAATCAGGTCGCCGCGAAAGCGTAAAGCAGCTTTACGCGGCGCTTCGCGACTGAATCTTCGGCATCGCGGGCGGCCAGACCTCGAATTCCGCAATCAGCCCCGCGGATGAATTCCGTCCCGCACGGCGCGGAAGCGCGGAAAGGCCTTTGTCCAGTCGTCGCGCGGCGAAGAGCCGATGATGCGCATCGAGGTCTGGGCGCCGAACCGCAGCCACTGCACGATCGTAACAGGTGTATTGTCCTTGCCGCTGATGGCGTCGATCCGCGTCTCGTAGCCGGGCTGGCCATCGATGCGGACCGGCTCGGACATCGTGATACGCCCGTCGCGTACGCCGGGAATAGTGGTGGCGATCTGCTGGGCAAAGCGGCCGCGATCGTCAGGCGACGCTGCCGTCGAGCCGATCAGGCCGATGATCATGAAGGGCGCGACCTCAAAGCCTTTCTTTTCGTCGCTGTCGGAGAGAATGAGGGCTGCGCCCGGCGCCAGCGTGCGGACGTTCTTGAAGCTCGAGAGCTCGCTGATCTTGAACGGCATCAGCCCGAGTTGCTCGTCGACCGGCACCTCGATGCGGATCACGGCGGATGCGAACATCTGGCGCACGGCATCGTCGGTATAGATCTTCGAGGCGTTCTCGGGTACCTGCACGGCGACGTAGCCGGAGAAGGTAGGACCGGGCAGGATCATCGAATAGCGGCGCACATTATTGGCCCCGTCCTTGGCATTCTCCACGGTGTAATAGGCGAGACCCGCCGCGGTCTCGATGCTCTCCGGCTTGATGCCGCCGGTGCCTCCGGGATTGGCCTTGAAGGCATTGGCGACCTCGCCATAGGCCTCCGCCGGCAGGTCCGCGACCAGCACCTTGACGCCCTGATCCTCGGTCTCGAAGCCGATGAATGATTTAGCTTTGTTGAGGCCGACCAGCGGCGTCATGCCGACTCTGGCGCCCGGCGGAAAGACCGGGTCGGCGGCAAACGCGGAAGTGGCAACGGCAGAAGATACGGCGGCAACGATCAGGGCAACCGCAGCGAAGTAGCGAAGGGGCTTCATGGAGGATCTACCGGGTTTGCATGGAGGCCGTTCAGTGGCCGGACGATGCAGCGCGTGGAATCTCTAGTGGAATCTCTGGCCTCGGGGTACGACAGGGTCGTTCCAGTCGGCCCGCTTTTAGCGGTTTTGATGTCCCTGCAACAGGGCAGGGTAGGCGTCCGTTCCCCTGTTACGTTCCGATATCTCAGCTTTTTTGCGGCTTTCTGCCCGGTCTTCGGGCTCTTTTTGAGGCGCCTCCAGCGGCCAAATACCGCTCCCCTCGAACGCGTCCCCGGCCCGGGTCGATAGGCCGATACCGCAGTGCTGCGCAACGTCTCCGCGGCGCGATCGATGAGCGGCCTTGCCGATTTCTTAACCGCGCTCCAGGCACTGGCCCCGTCCCGCCCCGGGCTGACATATTCTTCCAAACGTCAGGCTTTTCAGGCCCTAAGCTTGCGTTCGGTCCTTGCAGGCCTAACCCACCCTCCTATATGAGGCTCACCGTCGCAATATCGCGAGTATTTGAACGTTGGGGGTTCGGTTAGGTGCGCCGTCCAGGGCCCAGCCAACCTGCCGCAAAAAGAAGGATATGAGGACCATGGGAAAGGTCATTGGGATCGATCTCGGCACCACGAATTCGTGCGTCGCCGTAATGGATGGCAAGACTGCAAAAGTCATCGAGAACGCGGAAGGCATGCGCACCACGCCTTCGATCGTTGCCGTCACCGATGACGGCGAGCGCCTCGTCGGCCAGCCCGCCAAGCGTCAGGCGGTGACCAATCCCGAGCGGACGTTCTTTGCGGTGAAGCGCCTAATCGGCCGCCGCTACGACGACCCGATGGTCGAGAAGGACAAGAAGCTCGTCCCCTACAAAATCATCAAGGCATCGAACGGCGACGCCTGGGTCGAAGCCGACGGCAAGACCTACTCGCCCTCGCAGGTCTCGGCCTTCATCCTGCAGAAGATGAAGGAGACCGCGGAAGCCCATCTTGGTCAGAAGGTCGAGCAGGCGGTCATCACCGTTCCCGCCTACTTCAACGACGCGCAGCGTCAGGCCACCAAGGATGCCGGCAAGATTGCCGGTCTGGAAGTGCTGCGTATCATCAACGAGCCGACGGCGGCAGCGCTCGCCTACGGTCTCGACAAGACGAAGGCAGGCACCATCGCGGTGTATGACCTCGGCGGCGGCACCTTCGATATCTCGATTCTCGAGATCGGAGACGGCGTGTTCGAGGTGAAGTCCACCAACGGCGACACCTTCCTTGGCGGTGAAGATTTCGACATGCGTCTCGTTAGCTATCTCGCGGACGAATTCCAGAAGGAGCAGGGCATCAATCTGCGCAGCGACAAGCTTGCCTTGCAGCGCCTGAAAGAGGCCGCCGAAAAGGCCAAGATCGAGCTGTCCTCGACGACGCAGACCGAAATCAACCTGCCGTTCATCACGGCCGACCAGACCGGGCCGAAGCATCTGACGATGAAGCTGACGCGCGCCAAGTTCGAGGCGCTGGTCGACGATCTCGTCCAGAAGACCATCGAGCCCTGCCGGAAGGCGCTGAAGGATGCCGGTCTCACCGCCGCCGAAATCGGCGAAGTGGTGCTCGTCGGCGGCATGACGCGCATGCCGAAGGTCCAGGAAGTCGTGAAGCAGTTGTTCGGCAAGGAGCCGCACAAGGGCGTCAACCCGGATGAAGTCGTCGCGATCGGTGCCGCGATCCAGGCCGGCGTGCTGCAGGGCGACGTCAAAGACGTGCTGTTGCTCGACGTGACCCCGTTGTCGCTCGGCATCGAGACGCTGGGTGGCGTGTTCACCCGCATCATCGACCGCAACACCACGATCCCGACCAAGAAGAGCCAGGTGTTCTCGACCGCCGAAGACAACCAGAATGCGGTCACTATCCGTGTCTTCCAAGGCGAACGCGAAATGGCGGCCGACAACAAGGTGCTCGGCCAGTTCGACCTGATGGGCATTCCGCCGGCGCCGCGCGGCATGCCGCAGATCGAGGTCACCTTCGACATCGACGCCAACGGCATCGTCAACGTCTCCGCCAAGGACAAGGCGACCGGCAAGGAGCAGCAGATCCGGATCCAGGCATCCGGCGGTCTCTCCGAAGCCGACATCCAGAAGATGGTCAAGGACGCCGAGGCCAACGCGGCCGAGGACAAGAAGCGCCGCGAGGCGGTCGACGCCAAGAACCACGCCGACGCGCTGGTGCATTCCACCGAGAAGGCGCTGGCCGAGCACGGTTCGAAGGTCGAAGACTCCGAACGCCGCGCCATCGAGGATGCCGTCAGCGATTTGAAGGAAGCGCTGAAGGGCAATGACGCCGAGGCGATCAAGGCCAAGACAAACACGCTGGCACAGGCGTCGATGAAGCTCGGCGAGGCCATGTACAAGCAGCAGGCCGAGGCGGATGCCAAGCGGGACGCTGCCAAGGACGACGTGGTCGACGCGGAATTCACCGAGGTCGACGACGACAAGAACAACAAGAAGTCGGCATAAGCGGGCTTCGATCATGACCCTCCTCCAAAGAGCGCGAGCGCTGCGTTCGATGGGTGAGGGTCATTTTTCTTTAAGCCGATGGCGGCATCTTTTTTCGATTGAGGGTGCCTTCGGCATGAAGACGAATTCGGGCGGGTTTGACTGATGTCCACCAAGCGCTGCTATTACGAAACCCTGGAAGTCGATCGGAACGCGGACGAGTCCAAGCTGAAGGCGGCGTTCCGCAAGCTGGCGATGAAATGGCATCCGGACAGGAATCCAGGCGATGCCACCAGCGAAATGAAGTTCAAGGAGATCAACGAAGCCTACGAAGTCCTGAAGGACGGCGATAAGCGCGCCGCCTATGACCGTTACGGCCATGCCGCGTTCGAGCAGGGCATGGGCGGCGGCGGTCCCGGCTTCGGTGCGGGCTTCGCCTCGTCGTTTTCAGATATTTTCGAAGACCTGTTCGGCATGGCCGGGCAGCGCGGGCGCGGCGGCGGACGCGAGCGCGGCGCCGATCTGCGCTACAACATGGAAATCACGCTCGAGGAAGCCTATCTCGGCAAGACCGCGCAGATTGAGATTCCGGTCTCGGTCACCTGCGAGCCCTGTTCGGGCACCGGCGCCAAGGCCGGCACCAAGCCGAAGACCTGCGCGATGTGCGGCGGCGCCGGCCGCGTCCGTCAGGCGCAAGGCTTCTTCACGCTGGAGCGGACCTGCCCCGGCTGCCAGGGCCGCGGTCAGATGATCGAGGATGCCTGCCCGAATTGCTCGGGCACGGGACGGGTAACGCGCGACCGGACGTTGTCGGTGAACATTCCGCAGGGCGTCGAGGACGGCACGCGCATCCGGCTTGCGGGCGAGGGCGAGGCTGGCGTCCGCGGCGGTCCGCCCGGCGACCTCTACATATTCCTGTCGCTGGCGACCCACGAATTCTTCCAGCGCGATGGCGCCGATTTGCACTGCCGGGTTCCGATCTCGATGGTCGCGGCCGCACTCGGCGGCGAATTCGAGGTGCCTACCATCGACAAGGGCAAGACCAAGGTGAAGGTGCCGGCTGGAACGCAGTCCGGCCGCCGTTTCCGCATTGCATCAAAGGGCATGCCGGTGCTCCGCTCGCGCCAGACCGGCGACATGTATGTCCAGGTCATGGTCGAAACGCCGCAAAATCTGACCAAGAAGCAGCAGGAGCTGCTCGCTGAGTTCGAAAAACTGTCTTCCGGGGCCACCCAGCCGGAGGCGGTGGGCTTCTTCACCAAGGTCAAGGACTTCTTCGGCAACCGGGCGAGTTCCTGAGCCGTATGCACGTCGCCCGGGGTGAGCACAGTTCTCGCCGTCAGTCATGATTCATTCAGCTTGCACAGGGTGTTATCGCCGGGTCGCGCGCACTTTGGCGCGGGCGACAGGATACCGTTTGGCTTGACCATATCCCCATCGACCTATACGTGTTTATGACTGTTTTCTGACATCCCGCTCGTCAGCGGGTCCCGCCTGGTAGCGACATGCCTTTGCAATCGTCCGTGCGTGCGTTGAAGAAGCCTCTCCGTCTCGACGATGAGGTTCGCTTCCTCCGTTCATGGATCGAAAAGCCGCTGCACATGGGCGCGGTGATGCCGTCGAGCAAAGTGCTCGCTCGGACTATGGCGCAATATGTCGACGTCGAATCCGAAGGACCGGTCATCGAACTTGGGCCCGGGACCGGCGCGATTACCAACGCGCTGATCGAACATGGTGTTGATCAGAGGCGGCTCGTGCTGGTCGAATATAATCCCGGCTTCTGCGCACTGTTGCGCGACCGCTATCCGCAGGCCAAAGTGGTGCAGGGTGACGCCTATGCGCTGCGCACCTCGCTCGATGACGTGCTGGACGCGCCAGCCTCCGCTGTCGTTTCGGGCCTGCCGCTTGTGACCAAGCCGATGTTGACGCGCCTGAAGCTGATCCGCGACGCCTTCACGGCGCTCGCGCCCGGCGCACCTTTCGTACAGTTCACCTATTCGGTTGCGCCGCCGATTCCGAAATCGCTGCCGGGCGTGTCCACAGAAGCTTCCGAGCGGATCTGGATGAACCTTCCGCCCGCCCGGGTCTGGGTGTATCGCAAAGGCTAAGCCGCCCAGCGCTGTCGCGCGGGCTCGTCCTGAACGCGATTTCTGAATATGTCCGCGCTGAAAATCCTCGTGATCCCGGGATCGCTACGATCAGGCTCGCTCAATGCGAGGCTGGCGGCCGTCGCCGCGCACGAACTGGCGCAAGCAGGCGCGGAAATCACCCGCATCTCGCTCGCCGACTTTCCGCTGCCGATCTATGACGGCGACCTGCAGGCGAAATCGGGCGTGCCGAAGCATGCGGTCAATCTGAAGCGCATGATGGCGGCCCATCACGGTGTGCTGATCGTGACGCCGGAATACAATTCCTCGGTGCCGGCGCTGGTGAAAAACACCATCGACTGGGTGAGCCGGGTGCAGGACGCACACGAGACCCGCGGCCAGGTGTTTCGCGATCGGGTGTTTGCGATTGCGGCGGCCTCTGGCAACCGGCTCGGCGGCGCCCGCGCGCTGGCCGCGCTGCGGCTGATTCTCTCCGCCTGCCACGCCCAAGTGATTCCGAACCAGTTCGCGCTGGCGTTCGCCGACGATGCCTATGATGAGATGGAACGCCTGAAGAACGCCGCCGACAGCGAGGGGCTGAAGGCGCTGGCGCGGCAGTTGATCGATGTTTCCCAACGCATGATGTGAGGTGATATGCAGCCAGCCGATATCGCAACCAGAGATCGCCTGATCGTCGCGCTCGACCTGCCCGGGGTGACTGAAGCGGAAGCGATGATCGCGCGGCTTGGCGATAGCGTGCGCTTCTACAAGATCGGCTATCAGCTCGCCTATGCCGGCGGCCTGCCGCTGACGCAGCAACTGGCGAAATCAGGCAAGAAGGTTTTCGTCGATCTCAAGCTGCACGACATCAGCAATACGGTGGCGCGCGGCGTCGAGAGCGTCGCCAAACTGGGCGCGACCTTCCTCACCGTGCATGCCTATCCGCAGACCATGAAGGCCGCAGTCGAAGCCCGTGCCGGATCGGGCCTGAAAATTCTCGCCGTCACCGTGCTGACCTCCTACGACGATGGCGATCTGCATGCCGCAGGCTATCGGCTCAACGTCTCCGACCTGGTGGAAGCGCGCGCGCAACAGGCACAGGTCCTTGGCGTCGACGGCCTCGTGAGCTCGCCGGAAGAGGCGGCCGTGCTGCGCAAGATCGTCGGTCACCAGATGCGTCTGGTGACGCCGGGCATCCGCCCGGCCGGGGCTGCGACCGGCGACCAGAAGCGCATCATGACACCGGCGCGGGCGATTGCCGCCGGCGCGGATTATCTGGTGGTCGGCCGGCCGATCACGGAAGCGGCCGATCCCAAGGCGGCGGCGGATGCTATTCAGGCGGAGATCAAGCAGGCGTTGGCGTAGTCAAACGCGAAACAAGAAACGGAGATCGAGATGGCGAAGGGATACTGGATCGGACGCGTCGACGTTCACAATGATGAAGGCTACAAGCCGTACATGGCGGCCAACCCGGCCATCTTCCAGAAATTCGGCGGGCGCTTCATTGTGCGCGGCGGCAAGTTCACCGCCGTCGAGGGCCAAAGCCGCTCGCGCAATGTCGTGATCGAATTCGACAGTTATGAAACCGCATTGGCCTGCTACAACTCGCCGGAATACCAAGCCAACATCAAGGTCCGGCAGCCGCATTCGATTGCCGATCTTATCGTCATCGAGGGCTATGACGGGCCGCAGCCCTGACGGGGAAGGCGGTCCGTAGGCCTGATCGGTTGCCGGAACGGCCTCGTCCCGCTATAGGGCGTGCAGAGGTAATAGCCATGGCCGATATGCGATTGATCGTTGCGGGGGCCGGCGGCCGGATGGGCCGCGCGCTGGTGCGCGTCATTTCGGAAACTCCGGGCGCGGTTCTGGCCGGCGCGCTAGAAGCGCCGGGTTCGGAACTTCTGGGCAAGGATGCCGGCGTGCTCGCGGGCCTGCCGGAAAATGGCGTCAAGCTTTCGGCTGACCTGTGGGCGCTGTCGGCCAATGCCGACGCGATTGTTGATTTCACCGTCCCCGGCGCCACCATCGCCAATGTCGCAATCGCCGCCGAACGCGGCCTGGTCCACATCATCGGTACGACCGGGCTATCGGCGTCCGACATGGCGGTCATCAAGAGCGTCACCTCGCACGCCGTCGTCGTGCAGTCCGGCAATATGAGTCTCGGCATCAATCTGCTCGCCGCGCTGGTCAAGCGCGTCGCACAGTCGCTGGACGAAAGTTTCGACATCGAAATTGTCGAGATGCACCACAAGGCCAAGATCGACGCGCCCTCGGGCACGGCTTTCCTGCTCGGCGAAGCCGCCGCCGCCGGCCGCGGCGTCGACCTGCACGCCCGCTCCGCGCGCGGCCGCGACGGACATACCGGCGCGCGCCGGCCCGGCGACATCGGCTTCGCTTCGCTGCGCGGTGGTACCGT
The DNA here is from genome assembly GCF_013114825.1 of Bradyrhizobium australiense. Classification (GTDB taxonomy): domain Bacteria; phylum Pseudomonadota; class Alphaproteobacteria; order Rhizobiales; family Xanthobacteraceae; genus Bradyrhizobium; species Bradyrhizobium australiense. The sequence goes on from NZ_JAAVLX010000003.1 coordinate 154,323, forward strand.
CACCGGCGATCACAGCGTGATCTTCGCAGGCCCCATGGAACGCATCGAACTGACCCATCGCGCCGAGGACCGGACCATGTTCGCGCAGGGCGCGATCAAGGCCGCGCTGTGGGCGCGAGGCAAGGCGCCCGGTTTCTACACGATGACCGATGTGCTCGGGTTAGCCGACTTCTAACCATCGAAAAACGGAATCTTGGAATGAGCGATCGTCTTCTCGTGCTCGTGCGGCACGGCCAGAGCGACTGGAATTTGAAGAACCTGTTCACCGGCTGGAAGGACCCCGACCTCTCCGAACTCGGTGTCTCGGAAGCAAAAGAGGCCGGCCGCAAGCTGAAGGCGCAGGGACTGACGTTCGATGTTGCCTTCACCTCGGTGCTGAAGCGGGCGCAGCGCACGCTCGACCTGGCGCTGGCCGAAATCGGCCAGACCGGATTGGCGACCAAATGCGATCTGGCGCTCAACGAGCGCGATTACGGCGATCTCTCGGGGCTCAACAAGGACGACGCCCGCAAGAAATGGGGCGAGGAGCAGGTCTTGATCTGGCGCCGCTCCTACGACGTGCCACCGCCCGGCGGCGAGAGCCTGAAGGACACGCTGGCGCGCGCGCTGCCCTACTACGTGCAGGAGATTTTGCCTGGCGTGCTGCGCGGCGAGCGTACGTTGGTCGCCGCCCACGGCAATTCGCTGCGCGCGCTGATCATGGTGCTGGAGAAGCTTTCGCCGGAGCAGATCCTGAAGCGCGAACTCGCAACCGGCGCGCCGGTGATCTACCGGCTCAACGCGGATTCGACGGTCGCGTCGAAGCTCGATCTGGCAGCGTGAGCTCAAATTGTCGGGTGGGCAAAGCGACTTGTCCGCCGTAGCTCAACGAGCGAAGGTGGAAGCGTGCCCACCATTTCAGTTGGCGATCGGGAGAGATGGTGAGCACGGCGCAAGAGCGCCTTTGCCCACCCTACGAATTCAATCCGACTTGTCCCGCTTCCCAGCCGAGCATCGCCTGCTTGCGGGTGATGCCCCAGTGATAGCCGGTCAGCGCGCCGCCTTTGCCGAGTGCGCGGTGGCAAGGCACCACGAACGATACCGGGTTGCGGCCGACCGCAGCGCCGACGGCGCGTGACGCCTTCGGGCTTTTGATCTTGGTGGCGATATCGGAATAGCAGACCGCGCGGCCCATCGGGATCTTCAAGAGCGTCTCCCACACCCGCACCTCGAAATCGGTGCCGATCAGCACCACGCGCAGCGGCTGATCCGGCCGCCACAGCCGCGTATCGAAGATGCGTTGCGCGAGACCGATTGTGCCGTCATGGTCTTCGACATAGGTCGCGTTCGGCCAGCGCCGCTTCATGTCGGCGAACGAGACCTGTTCCTGGCCGGGATCGGCGAAGGCCAGGCCCGCGAGCCCGCGGTCGCTGGCGATCACGATCGCGGTGCCGAACGGCGAGGCATGGAAACCGTAGCGCAGCGTCATGCCGGCGCCGCCGTTCTTCCATTCGCCCGGCGACATCGCCTCATGGGTGACGAACAGGTCGTGCAGCCGACCGGGGCCCGAGAGCCCTGAGTCAAGCGCCGCATCGAGCACGCTGGCGGAATCGCGCAGCAGACCCTTGGCATGATCGAGGGTGAGCGCCTGCATGAACGCCTTCGGCGTCAGCCCGGCCCAGCGGCGGAACAGATGGTGCAGTTCATCCGGCGTCACGGCGGCGGCATCCGCCATCGCCTCGATGGTCGGCTGTGCACGCCAGCGTTCCGAGATGAAGGCAATCGCACGGCGCACTGAATCGTAATCGCGCAGCGCGGCGTTCTGGAGGCCCGGCTTGGCCAGGCGCTGGTCATGTATCGCTGATATCATCATGGGGTCCGATTTAGGGCGCATGCGACCTCCAAACCACCCGATTTCTGACAACGTAGCGTTTTCAAGCCAAGTGGGAACCGGTTCGCGTGAAGAAAACTCGTCAAAGGAAAAGCCTCAAACCACCGGAGTATATGTCGGCCCGCGCTTGGCGACCTGTAGCGCAGCCAGTAAGGCTTTGGCAAAGCTCGCCTTTTCGTCGGGTCCCAGAACCTGGCCGATCGACACCCGGTGGCCGCGGGAGACCAGGTAAAGCCGCTCGATGCCGAATTCTGGGTCGCCGGTCTGCTCGAGCTGCACCCAGAGCGGATTGCAGGACCATTCCATCAGATGGCCGCGATGGCTGACCCGCCGGACCCGCAATTCCGTTGGCGTCACTACGATGTCCTCGGTGGCATCAGCGCTGCGAAAATTGATCCGGAACGCCCAGTAGATCACCAGCGCATCGAGGCCGAAAAAGCCGATCACCGGCCAGGCGCCCATCAGCCAGAATGCGACGCCGGCGACAAAGCTCACCGCGCCGATGAATGTCATCAGCACCAGGAAACCGGTGCGGTTGAGCGAGCGATGCGGCGTCACCCGGGCCGAAAACAGCGTTGGCTGGTCAAGCGCCGGATCAAAATCGTTGCTTGCGGTCATCGCGTATCAGTATACCCCGATCATGGCCAAAATCACCCGCTCTTCCGGCGCCAAAACCAGTGTTCCGTCCGTGCCGAAGAAGCCGGCAAAGAAGGTCGCCAAAGCGTTGCCGAAGGCGAGGAAATCGCCGAAGCCGAAACCCTGGACGCCGGCCGAGATCCGCGAGGCGTTCAGCCGCTTTCGCAAGGCCAATCCGGAGCCGAAGGGCGAGCTCGAACATCTCAACCCCTATACGCTGCTGGTCGCCGTGGTGTTGTCGGCGCAGGCGACCGATGCCGGCGTCAACAAGGCGACGCGCGCGCTGTTTGCAGTCGCCGACACGCCGGGGAAGATGCTCGCGCTCGGCGAAGACAAGTTGCGTGACTACATCAAGACCGTCGGGCTCTATCGCAACAAGGCGAAAAACGTCATCGCGCTGTCGCGAAAACTGATCGACGAATTCGGCGGCGAGGTGCCGCGCACCCGCGCCGAAATCGAATCGCTGCCCGGCGCCGGACGCAAGACCGCCAACGTCGTGCTCAACATGGCCTATGGCGAGCACACAATGGCCGTCGATACGCATGTATTTCGCGTCGGCAACCGTACCGGGCTCGCGACCGGCAAGACGCCGCTCGAGGTTGAGTTAGGGCTGGAAAAGGTGATCCCGCCCGAGTTCATGCTGCACGCCCATCACTGGCTGATCCTGCACGGACGCTATACATGCCTGGCCCGCAAGCCGCGCTGCGAGGTGTGCTTGATCAACGATCTCTGCCGCTGGCCGGAAAAGACGGTGTGAGTGCTTCAACCTCGCTCCGCCTGGAGCGGGGCGAGGGAGAAGATCACACCACCGGCATTCCCGTCTTCCTCGCCGGCTCGATCAGCTCCGGCCGCGGGCCCGACAGCCGCTTGTGCATGTGGACCATGAAGGCCATGCCGAATAGCGGCGTCGCCAGATTGACGATCGGGATCGACACGAACGCCGCGATGAAGAGACCCGCGGTGAATACCGTGGCCGCATTGTCCTTGCGCATCGCCTTGGCTTCCGCCGGCGGGCGAAAGCGCATCGCGGCGAGTTCGAAATATTCGCGGCCCAACAGCCAGGCGGTGGCAATGAAGAAGATCAAAAAGCCTGCGCCTGCGAACAGTACGAAGGGCAGGGCGATCAGATAGACTAAGATCGTCAAGAGCGCCGTCTTGATCCCCTCGGGGATTGCGACGCCGAGCGGCAGCGCGTCGCCGGGACGCTCCGCCGGATAATGTTCGCGCTCGACATGGTCGGCGACGTCGTCGACGAACACGCTCGCGACCAGCGAGGTGACCGCCGGCATCAGGAAGATCCCGCCGAGCACGACGCCGAGCCCCGCCGCGATCGAGATAATCCAGGAAAGGATATGGAGCGATGTATGGAAACCCGGTCCCAGCATCGCCTCGGCCCAGCCTTCGCCATAATCGGCAAACCAGCTCAATAGCCGCTGCAAGCCGATCGCCAGCACGGTGATCAGCACCAGCGCCAGCCCGATGGAGCGCCACAGGATCGTGCGCATCGGCGGCGACAGGATCTGCGAAAGCGCCTTGACGGCGGCGTCCAACATGGCGGTTCTGCCTCTTGTGAAAAAGCCCTCGCGAGAGGTAGATAGCCGCGGGGGCTTCGGCAAGAGCCTCCCGGCGCCTGGGGAGAGACTGCTGTCAAAACAACGCCGCAAGAGGCTGCCATGACCCGCGTCGAGGAAATCTACCCTGACAACAAGATCGTGCTGCGCGAGGTAGGTTTGCGCGACGGCCTGCAGCTCGTGAAGATGTTTCCGTCCACATCAGCCAAGCAGCGCTGGATGCGCGACGAATATGCCGCCGGCGTGCGCCACTTCGAGGTCGGCTCGTTCCTGCCGGCCAAGACGTTTCCGCAGTTCGCCGATGTACGCGAGATTATCGCGACCGTGGCGTCGCTGCCCGGCGCCTACGGCATTGCGCTGACGTTGAACGAGCGCGGCGTCAACGAGGCGCTGGCCTCGGGCGTGGCCGAAGTGGCGTCGGTGGTTTCGGCCACTGAAGAACACAGCCAGGCGAATGCCAACCGCTCGCGCGAATCCGCCATCGCCAACATCAGGCGGCTCTGCGAACTCCGCGACGCCAGCGCGCATAGGCCAGTGGTGAACGCCGCGATCTCGATGGCGCTGGGTTGTTCGATCGTGGGACCGGTGGACCCTGCGGAAGTGCTGCGGTTGACGGAAAAACTGTTCGAGGCCGGCGTCGACATGGTCGCGATTGCCGACACGGTTGGTTATGCGGGGCCGAAGCAGGTTGGCGAGTTGACCGCTGCAGCGGTGAAGATCGCCGGCGCAAAACCGATCTGCATTCACCTGCACGACACGCGCGGCATGGGCATCGCGAACGCTTCCGCTGCGCTCGATTCGGGCGCGCGCGTGCTCGACGGATCGCTCGGCGGCCTCGGCGGCTGCCCGTTCGCGCCCGGGGCGACCGGCAATGTCGTATTCGAGGACTTGGTGTTCCTGTGCGAGAGCAAGGGATTTGCGACCGGCATCGATATTGAGAAGCTGATCGCCGTGCGCGGCATTCTGAAATCGGAAATGCCGGACGAGGCGCTCTACGGCGGGCTGGCACGTGCGGGGCTGCCACCTGGGAGAGCGGTGGCGGTGTGATCGGCGTCGACTGGGTTGGCTTGCGACGACACTTCTACACGGACGGTATGTTTCCTCTCCCCTTGCGGGTAGGGCTAGGGAGAGGGATGGCGGCATCGGCGGTGCGTGTTGTTCAACCGGAATCGTGCTGGTCCAGGCTGTTGGCAATCTGTTCGGTCCGTACTCGCGGAGAGAACCCCTCTCCCCAGCCCTGCCCCGCAAGGGGGGAGGGAGCTTACTGCCCGTGCAGTAAGAGTGCCGCACCCGTCCGCACTGCCCATGAGGCTGTGCTTTACAGCCGGGCCATCCGCAATCGCAGCGCGTTGCCGACGACGCTGACCGATGATAGCGCCATCGCGACGGCCGCGATGATAGGGGACAGCAAGAGGCCGAACGTGGGATACAGAATGCCGGCGGCGATCGGGATGCCGGCGGCGTTGTAGATGAAGGCGAAGAACAGGTTCTGCCTGATGTTGCGCATGGTTGCCTGTGACAGCCGGCGGGCGCGGACGATGCCGCCGAGATCGCCCTTCAGCAAAGTGACGCCGGCGCTTTCCATCGCCACATCCGTTCCCGTGCCCATCGCAATGCCGACTTCGGCCGCGGCGAGCGCCGGAGCGTCGTTGACGCCGTCGCCGGCCATTGCGACGATCTTTCCGGCCTTCTGCAGTTTTGCCACCACGGCGCTCTTTTGATCGGGCAGCACTTCCGCCTCGACATCTGATATCCCGAGGTCGCGCGCGACGGCGTTCGCCGTGGTCTTGTTGTCGCCGGTCAGCATGAGGACCTTGATGCCCTCGGCCGCCAGCGCCTTCAGCGCGTCATGTGTCGACGCCTTTACGGGATCGGCGATGGCGAACAATCCCGCGAGCTTGCCATCAATCGCCACGTTGATCACGGTCGCGCCGTCGCCGCGCAGGCGTTCGCCGTGTTCGTTGAGCGAGCGGGTGTCGACGCCGAGCGACTGCAGGAAGTTCGCATTGCCGAGCACGATGGTCTTGCCATCGACCTTGCCGGTGGCGCCCTTGCCCGTCGGCGAGTCGAACTGGTCCACCTTGCCGAGATCGAGATAGCGTTCCCTGGCCGTTCGCACGATGGCCTCGGCCAGCGGGTGTTCGCTGGCCCGCTCGACCGTTGCAGCCAGCCGCAGAACTTCTGCTTCTTCAAATCCCGCGGCCGGCACGATCGCAACCACCTTCGGCTTGCCTTCGGTCAACGTGCCCGTCTTGTCGAGCACCAGCGTGTCGACCTTCTCCATGCGCTCCAGCGCTTCGGCGTTCTTGATCAGCACGCCGGCCTGCGCGCCGCGCCCGACGCCGACCATGATCGACATCGGCGTGGCAAGGCCAAGCGCGCAGGGACAGGCGATGATGAGAACGCTGACGGCTGCGACCAGGCCGAACGCCATGCGCGGCTCCGGTCCGAACCATGCCCAGGCGCCGAACGCGATCAGCGCCACGGCGATGACAATGGGCACGAACCAGCCGGAGACCTGATCGGCCAGCCGCTGGATCGGCGCGCGGGAGCGCTGCGCGTCCGCCACCATCTTGACGATCTGCGACAGCAACGTGTCACGGCCGACCTTGTCCGCGCGCATGATGAAACCGCCGGACTGGTTGAGTGTGCCGGCGATGACCTTGCTGCCGGGCTCCTTGGTGACCGGCATGGATTCGCCCGTTACCAGCGACTCATCAAGCGAGGAGCGGCCTTCGAGGATGATGCCGTCCACCGGCACCTTTTCGCCCGGTCGGACCCGCAATTTATCCCCCACTGCCAGCGCGTCGATTTCGACCTCATGATCGGCGCCGTCGTCGCCGATGCGGCGGGCGGTCTTCGGCGCAAGCTGCAGCAGCGCCTTGATCGCGCCCGATGTCGCTTCGCGCGCACGGAGTTCGAGCACCTGGCCGAGCAGCACCAGCACGGTGATGACCGCCGCCGCTTCGAAATAAACCGCGACCGCACCGCCGTGGCCGCGGAAGGTGGCCGGAAACATGCCGGGTGCGACCGTGCCTATCACGCTGTAGACATAGGCCACGCCTGTGCCCATCGCGATCAGCGTGAACATGTTGAGATTGCGCGTCACTAGCGATTGCCAGCCGCGCACGAAGAAGGGCCAGCCGGTCCACAGCACCACCGGGGTGGCAAACGCGAACTGGATCCAGTTCGACAGCGTCTGATCAACCCAGCCATGGCCGCCGACGAGATGGCCGCCCATTTCGAGGACCACCGCCGGCAGCGCCAGCACAAGGCCAATCCAGAAACGGCGCGTCATGTCGGCGAGTTCCGGATTCGGCGGCGCATCGGGGCTTGCCACCTCCGGCTCCAGCGCCATGCCGCAGATCGGACAGCTTCCGGGGCCGAGCTGACGGATCTCTGGGTGCATCGGGCAGGTGTAGGTCGTGCCCTCCGGCACGGCTGCCTTAGGTCTCTTGTCCTTCTCAAGATAGGCGACGGGATCGGCGGCAAATTTGGTGCGGCATCCGGCCGAGCAGAAATGGAAGGTCTCGCCGTGATGGTCGAAGCGGTGCTTGCTGGTCGCGGGGTTCACGGTCATGCCGCAAACGGGATCGCGCACGGTTGCCGCACCTTCAGCTTGGTGGCCGTGATTGCCGTGGCTATGGCCGCCGCAGCAGGCACCCTTCGAAGCGCAGTGCCGATCGGCGTTTTCATTGTTGTTCATCATCGTCTCCGGCACTTGAAGCCCATACCCTGTGGGGGTATATAGGCCGCATGCGAAAAGACATCAAGGCATCCTGTCAGAAACGCCTCAGCCGGATCGAAGGTCAGGTCCGCGGCCTGTCAAAAATGGTCGAGGAGGATCGTTACTGCATCGACATCGTCACCCAGATCTCCGCTGTCCGGGCCGCGCTGCGGCGCGTCGAGGAGGAGGTGCTCAGGGATCACGTGTCGCATTGCGTCGAACACGCCATTACCAGCGGCAACAAGGCCGACCAGCGCGAGAAGATCGCCGAACTGATGGAGGTGATCAGCCGTTCCGACCGGTAACGCATCGGCGGCGTCGTGTTGCTAGACCTCATCCCTGAGAAGGCGCGAAGCGCGTCTAAGGATGAGTGGCAGTCGGGGCCTCGTGGTTCGAGACGGCGCTAAAGCGCCTCCTCAACATGAGGGGTTAATAGCTGGTATGAGGGCTATGCCACAACTTCCTGCGTCCGCGGCTTCATACGCCGCTCCGGCGTGCGGACCGGGACGTATTCGACGGCGAGATAATGTTCCGACACGGTGACGCGTTCGACCATCGTCCTTACCACCGTCACTTCTTCAGCCGCAGCCGGAAGCGGCGTCTCTTCGTTAATCGCTTCAGGAACAAGCGGCGGCGACTTGACCTCTGGAAACACACCGAATTCGCCCGCTACCTCCGGGAGCGGCTTCTGCTTGTCGGCCCAGTGCAGGGCGGTGTAGTCGAAGCCGTGCACGATGGTGGGTTTGACGACTTCGAAATAGGGCGAGATGTCGAAATCGCGCGGCATGTAGAGCGAGGAATCGCGAATATGCAGGATTTCGCGCCGGGCCTTTCGTGATGCGGCGCGGGTGATTTTGGGCAAGATCGGGTAGCGCACGGCATCGAACGCTTGCGCGATCAACGCCGAGCAGATGATTTTCGTGGGATCGCCGGAGCCGAACGCGATCATGCGCCGCCGCCAGCGCTGCGGTATCGGCAGCGGAATCAGGTAGCGCATCAGATCGACGATGTTCTTGGTGTCGTAGCCGAAGCCGATGCGGTTAATGGCGTAGCGGCACACCGTGGTGCGGTCCTCGTAGGACAGGCCGATCGGCCGGCAGATGCGGGTGTGATAGGGAAAATATTTCGACAGTGGCGCCGAGGTGACGCCCTCGCCGATGTTGGCCTCGATCAGGACATGCGGTTCGCCGTCGGGTTCGTGCGCGCCGTCGACCGGACCGACATAGAGCGCGCCGTGTGACCAGGTGGACTGCGTGAGGTATTTGATGATGCCGGAAATCCGGTTGTTGCCTTCGACCAGCAGCACGTCACCAGGCTCGATGACGCCGCGCAGATGCTCGGGGTCGCTGGGCGTGAACGGCTCATAGCCCGGGACTTCCTTCTGCAGGTAGCCCGCAATTAACTGGCCGATCGTGTCGAGCATTACGCCCATGAAACTCCCCAAGAGCGGCTTTTCTTCCGCTTTTTTTGTTTCCTTATCATGGTCGCAAGCCGTTTCAATTTAGTTCATGCGCGAGGCGGATCAACCATGATTGATTTACCATGAGTGTTGCTGCGTCACGTGAGATGCGGCACAGTTCGCTAGCTGTTCTCACGTCCTTCAGGTCCCGGAAACCATGACATGACAATGACCCGCCGCACCTTCCTGTCGGCGTCCGCAGGACTGGCGGTGGTTCCGGCTTTTTCCGGTGCGCGTGCGGCGGCCGCACCCTTGCCGCGGGAAGCCGACATCGTGGTGATCGGCGCAGGCGCGGCCGGCATTGCTGCGGCGCGGCGGATCATGGCGGCGAACCGCAAAGTGATCGTGGTGGAGGCGGCGAGCCAGATCGGCGGCCGCTGCCAGACCGACGTTTCGACTTTCGACGTACCGTTCGATCGCGGCGCGCGCTGGATGCACAATCCCGAGACCAATCCGATGATCAAGCTGGCGCGGGCGGCCGGGCTCGAGATCACGACCGCGCCATCGGGCCAGAAGATCCGCATCGGCCGCCGCAATGCCCGCGCGGGCGAGACGGAAGAATTTCTCGCCGCCCTAGTGCGTGCCAATCGCGCTATCGATGACGCTGCGCGGCGGTTCGATGTCTCCTGCGCTTCCGTATTGCCGAAGGACCTCGGCGACTGGGCCGGCACGGCGGAATTCGTGTTGGGGGCCGGTTTCTCCGGCAAGGATCTGAAAGACGTCTCGGTCGCCGACAAGTCTCGCGCGCAGGATCGCAACACCGCGATCGGCTGCCGCCAAGGGTTGGGCACGCTGATCGCAAAACTCGGTGAGCAGGTGCCGGTGGCGCTGTCGACCCCGGCCAGCCGGATTTCCTGGAGCAACCGCGACGTCATGGTGGAAACACCTGCCGGCAAGATCGTCGCGCGCGCCGCCGTCATTACGGTGTCAAGCAACGTATTGGTCGCCGGCAACATCAAATTCGCGCCCGACATCCCGAAGCGCATGATCGACGCGGCTTCGAAACTCAGTCTCGGCAGCTACGACCGGATCGGCCTGCAAATGTCAGGCAATCCGCTCGGCCTCGCCCGTGACGACATCATCATCGAGCAGAGCAACTCGACGAAGACGGCGCTGATGTATGCTAATCTCGGCGGCTCGTCGCTTTGCACGCTCGATGTCGGCGGCTCCTTCGGCCGCGATCTTTCCGTGCAGGGCGAGAAGGCCATGGTGGCGTTTGCGGCGGAATGGCTGACGAAGTTATACGGCAGCGAGGCGGCGGCCGCGGTGACGAAATCGAGCGCGACGCGCTGGAATGCCGCGCCGTTCGCGCTCGGCGCGATGTCGGCGGCCGGTCCCGGCGGGCAGTCCTCGCGAAAGGTTCTGACCGAACCGATCGGCTGCATGTATCTTGCCGGCGAGGCTACCCATGAAACGCTGTGGGGAACCATCGACGGCGCCTGGGAGAGCGGCGAGCGCGCGGCAGAGGCGGCGTTGCGGCGGATCGGCGCATTGAAGGACCTCGAGCCGGAAGCGCGGCCAGCGAAGCAGCGGCGGCGTGCACCGTCTCCGATCAACTGATGGCCCGCCCCAAAGCGCTGATCTCCTGGTCAAGCGGCAAGGACTCCGCCTTTGCGCTGCATGAAGTGGTGCGCGCAGGCGAATTCGAGGTCATCGGCGCGCTGACCACGGTGACCGAGACGTTCGGCCGGGTATCGATTCACGGCGTGCGGCAGGAGATCTTGCAGGCGCAGTGCGAGGCCGCCGGCCTGCCGCAGCGGATCGTGCCTATACCGTATCCCTGCCCGAACGAGGTTTATGAGGCGCGGATGGGCGAGGCGGTCGCGCAAGCCGTCGCCGATGGGATCACGCATATGATCTTCGGCGATCTGTTTCTGGCCGACATCCGCGCCTATCGCGAACAGAAGCTGGCGGGCACCGGAATCACACCGCTATTTCCGCTCTGGGAGCGGCCGACGCCGGAGCTGGCGCGAGCGATGATCGCGAGCGGGCTGGAGGCGCATCTCGCGACCGTCGATCTGCAGAAGCTGTCGGCGGAATTCGCAGGCCGGAGATTTGATGCGACGCTTTTGGCCGATCTGCCCGAAGGCGTCGATCCCTGTGGCGAGAACGGCGAGTTTCACACCTGCGTGGTGGCGGGCCCGATGTTTTCGGGGCGGGTGGCGGTCGCAACGGGCGAGTGCGTCGAGCGCGATGGGTACGCGTATTGCGATCTGATGATGGATGAAGAATCTTCCGTCGTCCCGGCCAAGCGAAGCGCGAGCCGGGACCCATAGCCACCGCTGACTATTGCTTACGGATCTCGGGCCGCAATCCTGTCCACAAACTTGCTGCAGTGGTTATGGGTCCCTGCTTTCGCAGGGACGACAGTGGCTTACCGCAAGACGCCATCCAGCGCCGGCAGGCCGAAGATCACCGCGGCCGCGATCAGCGCGTAGCAGATCGCGCGGAATACGGCTTCGCTGGCCTTGCCGAACAGCGAGGCACCGAACCAGACGCCGATTCCGTAGACAGGTCCGACCACCAACGCAAACCTGATTGCATCGAATGTGATCAATCCGGTCGCGGCGTAGCTGACGGCGGAGAAGACATCCGAGGCGCCGAAGAACAGCAGGATGTTGGCGCGCGCGATGACGAACGGAAGAGGCCGGCCGAGCCAGTAGCCGACGATGGGCGGGCCGCCGGTCTGGGCCAGCCCGCTGCAAAGGCCTGACAGGCCGCCAATGCCGATCGAAACCGCCGCATGGTCCTTGCCGCGGTAACGCCAGCCCGAGAGCAACAGCAGCAGCAGCGCGAAGACGAAGGCGGAAATGATCCAGCGCGTCGTTACCGGTTCGAGGCGGCTCAGGAAATAGGTGCCGATCGGCACGCCGATCAGCGCACCGGCTACCATGACCGCTGTCGCCTTGCGGTCGGCCTTATCCCACGCGCCAGGCAGCAGCGGTGCGGCGGCGACGAAATCAATGATCAGCAACAGCGCGGCCACGAGCCGCGGGTCGGCGATCGAGCTTGCCAGCGGCATGAAGATCAGCGCCGAACCGAACCCCGAAAATCCGCGCGCCGTTCCCGAGACGAAGGCGACGACGCAGATCGCAATTGCGGCGTTGAGGCCGATGTCAGCCGGAATGAGCACCGCTGGGTTCATGCGGCATCATCCCCGCAAGGTGCCGCCGGTCTTCTTCGTCACCTCGGCTACGATCTTGGCCGCCACGGCCTCGATCTCCTGGTCGGTCAGCGTCTTCTCGCGTGGCTGAATCGTCACGGCAATGGCGACCGACTTCTTTTCGGGATCGATGCCCTTACCCTCGTAGACGTCGAAAACGATGACGTCCGTGATCAGCTTCTTGTCGACGCCTTGCGCGGCGCGCACGATTTCGCCGGCCTTCACGCCGCGATCGACGATGAAAGCAAAATCGCGCGACACCGGCTGGAACGCGGAGAGTTCGAGCAGCGGCTTGGCGCGGGTCGGTTTCTTCTTGGCATCGGGAATGCGGTCGAGAATCACTTCGAACGCGATCAGCGGGCCATCGGCCCCGAGCGCCTCCAGCGTGCGCGGATGCAGTTCTCCGAAATAGCCGAGCACGTTCTGCGGCCCGATCTGGATGGTGCCGGAACGCCCCGGATGCAGCCAGCTCGCGCCGCCCGGCACGATCTGCAGCGCCTGCATCGGCGCGCCGGCAGCCGCGAGCACCGCGAACGCATCGGCTTTGGCGTCGAGCGCGTCGGGCTGGGCAGAGCCGGACCAGTGCCGGCCCATGCCGTTTGAGGACGCAAAGCCGTGGCGCACACCTGAGGCTGCGACGAACTGGTTCTCCGGCTTGTCGCCTTTGAAGACCTGTCCGACCTCGAACAGCGCGACGTCGGAGTACCCGCGGTTGGCATTGGCCTGCGCCGCGGCGACCAGGCCCGGCAAAAGGCTCGGCCGCATGTCGGATAGATCGGAAGCGATCGGGTTGGCGAGCGCGAGCTCCGCCTGGCCGCCGCCGAACAATTCGGCATGCGGCTTGGAAATGAACGACCACGTCACGGCTTCCACCATGCCGCGCGCAGCGAGCGCGCGCTTGGCGCGGCGGGTGCGGTTCTGGATCGTGGTCAGGACCGGCTTTCGGGCTTCGTCGCCACGCTCGAACGGCGTCATCGGCACCCTGTCGACGCCGACGATGCGAACGATTTCCTCGACGATGTCAGCCTTGCCGTGCACGTCCGTCCGCCAGGAGGGGACGGCGACCTTGACCACCGGGCCGCTGCCAGCGACCATGAAGCCGAGATGGCCGAGAATGCGCCGCATCTCGACCAGCGGCACCTCGATGCCCGCCAGGCGTTTGACCTCGCTCAGCGGGAAATCGATGATGCGATCGTCGCCGAAGGCGTTACCGACGACCACGGTCTCCGACGGCGTCCCGCCACAGAGCTCCATAACGATTTTTGTCGCGAGCTCAAGCCCCGGCACCATGAAGGCCGGATCGACGCCGCGCTCGAAACGGTAGCGCGCATCGGAATTGATGCCGAGCTTGCGTCCGGTCTGCGCGATGTTGATCTCGTTCCACAGCGCCGATTCGATCAGCACGTCGGTCGTATTCTCGTCGCAGCCGGAAGCCTCGCCGCCCATGATGCCGGCGAGCGATTCGACGCCGTGCTCATCCGCAATCACGCAAATCGAGGGATCGAGCGCATAGGTGCGGCCGTCGAGCGCCAGCAGGCTCTCGCCTTCCTTTGCGCGGCGTACGGTGAGATCGCCCGTCACCTTCCTGGCGTCGAACACATGCAGCGGCCGGGCGCGATCGTAGGTCATGAAGTTGGTGATGTCGACCAGCGCGTTGATGGGGCGCAGCCCGATCGAGGTCAGGCGCGTCTGCAGCCATTCCGGCGAGGGACCGTTCTTGACGCCGCGCACCAGCCGCAGGGCAAAGCCCGGACACAGCGTGGCGTCCTCGACGGTTACTTTCACCGGGCAGGGGAATTCGCCCTTGATCTGCTTGATGCCGGGATCGATGAACTTGCCCATATCGGCAGCAGAGAGATCGCGCGCGATGCCGTGCACGCCGGTGCAGTCCTGACGGTTCGGCGTCAAATTGATTTCGAGCACGGGATCGCCAAGCCCGGCCCATTCGGCGTAGCCCTTGCCAATAGGCGCATCGGCTGGCAACTCCATGATGCCGTCATGGTCGTCGGAAATCTGCAGCTCCGCCGCCGAGCACAGCATGCCGCGGCTCTCGACGCCTCTGATGGTGCCGACGCCGAGCGTGATGTTCTTGCCCGGGATGAACGTGCCGGGCGGCGAGAACACGCTGACGAGCCCAGCGCGCGCATTCGGCGCGCCGCAGACCACCTGCACCGGCGCAGCCCCATTGCCGGTATCGACCAGGCAGACCCGCAGGCGATCGGCATTGGGATGCTGCTCGGCCGAAATGACCCGCGCGATCGAAAACGGCGCCAAGGCCTTGGCTTTGTCCTCGATGCTCTCGACCTCGAGCCCGATCATGGTGAGCTTGTCGGCGAGCTTTTCCAAGGACTCGTCGGTGTCGAGATGTTCCTTCAGCCAGGAGAGCGTGAATTTCATGACGATGGTTTCTCTTGTCCCCTCTCCCGCTTGCGGGGAAGGGTTAGGGTGGGGGCTCTCTCCGCAACGGCGGTCGAGAGAGGGGGCGCAACGGTGTCTGATGCTATCTCACAGAGCCCACTCATGACGTCTGCTCTTCCCGCGCAAAAACCTCGACCAGCCGAAACCGTTCGCACATCAGCATCATGTCTTCGCTGAACCGGCCCAGCCGGCCGAAATAAATGCGGTGCGCCTGCCGCCAGTATTGGAGGCTGCGATCGCCTTCGCCTTCCTCGTAGGCAAAGGCGGTATCGACGTCGTTGTAGCGGCGGTAGCTCACTTCGGTGGTTTCAATCACGCAACGCGGTGTGCCGCGGCCGTCGCGCACGATCCAGCGCTCGCCCGGCGTCGACGTGTTCGGCTCATCCTCGGTCGAACAGGTCGCGGTCTTGATGCCCCTGATCACGAGGTCGAGCAATTCGTCAGCCAGTTTCGGGCTGTCGCCGAAGGCGAACGACCGCTGATATTTCGCAGGGACCGCACTCACGTGCTCAATCCTCCCGCCAGCGTCGGGATGTCGAGCGGCTTGAAGCCGTAATGCGACAACCAGCGCACGTCGCTTTCGAACAACTGGCGGAGATCGGCGATGCCGTATTTCAGCATCGCGATGCGGTCGATGCCCATGCCCCAGGCAAAGCCCTGGTAAACATCAGGATTGATGTCGCAGGCGCGCAGCACGTTCGGATGCACCATGCCGCAGCCGAGAATTTCGAGCCAGTCCTCGCCTTCGCCGAAGCGGATCTCGCCCTTGTCGCGGCGGCACTGAATGTCGACCTCAAGCGAAGGCTCGGTGAAGGGGAAGAACGACGGGCGGAACCGCATGTTGATGTGGTCGACCTCGAAGAACGCCTTGCAGAACTCGTGCAGGATCCATTTGAGGTGACCGAGATGCGAGCCCTTGTCGATCACGAGGCCCTCGACCTGGTGGAATTGCGGCGTATGGGTCGCGTCGGAATCGATGCGATAGGTGCGGCCCGGGCAGACCACGCGGATCGGCGGCTTCTGCGACAACATCGTGCGAACCTGCACCGGCGACGTGTGCGTGCGCAACAGCATGCGCGAACCGTCTTCCTTCGGGTTGAAGAAGAACGTGTCGTGCATCTCCCGCGCCGGATGGCCCTCGGGGAAATTCAACTTGGTGAAGTTGTAGTCGTCGGTTTCGATGTCGGGACCTTCGGCGATCGAAAATCCCATGTCGGCGAAGATTGTGTTGACCTCTTCGAAGACCTGGCTCAGCGGATGGATGCGGCCCTGCTCGGCAGCCGTCTCGCGCAACGGCAGCGTGACGTCGATGGTCTCGGAAGCAAGCCGGGCATCGAGCGCAGCAGACTTCAGAACGTCGCGGCGCGCCGAGAGCGCCTGGGTGACCTTGTCCTTGGTGAGGTTGATCGCGGCGCCTTGCGTCTTCCGCTCGTCCGGCGACATCTTGCCCAGCGTAGCGAGCAGCGCGGAGATCGAGCCTTTCTTGCCGAGTGCTGCGACGCGCACCGCTTCGAGAGCGGCCTCGTCAGCAGCGGCTGCGATATCGGCGAGGATCTGGGATTCGAGTTGAGCGAGATCGGACATGGCGACGGGTACCTCTGGGGAACGCGCGCTCGCAGCCCATACGGGGTTGTCATCATCCGCGAGAGCGGATGATCCAGTAACCCCCGGGGTCAAGACGTCGGTCGGTGGTTACTGGATGCCCCGCCCCGGTGCGCAATTGCGCACAAGGCGGGGCATGACACCGGAATTGCAAGACGCCGCAGCGATTGCGAACTTACGCCGCCAGTGCGGCCTTGGCTTTCTCTGCGATCGCCTGGAAGGCCGCCGGCTCGTGGATGGCGAGATCCGACAGCACCTTGCGGTCCACCGTGATGCCCGACTTCGACAGGCCGTTGATAAAGACGCTGTACGTCATGCCGAACGGGCGAACCGCAGCATTGAGACGCTGGATCCAGAGCGCGCGGAAGGTGCGCTTCTTGCGCTTGCGATCGCGGAAGGCATATTGGCCGGCCTTCTCGACGGCGGCTTTAGCGGCGCGGATGGTGTTCTTGCGGCGGCCGTAAAAGCCCTTGGCAGCTTTGTAGACTTTCTTGTGCTTGGCGTGAGCGGTCACACCGCGTTTGACGCGAGACATGACTGATATCCTTGATCAGAAATAAGATGACGGGATCGCCGCGCGGGGCGGCTCGACTGTAATGGCGTGAACGCGATCAGGCGTTCGGCAAGAAATACTTCTTGACGTTGTCGCCGTCGGTCTTGAACAGCACGCGGGTGCCGCGGAGCTGACGAATCTGCTTCTTCGTCCGCTTGATCATGCCGTGGCGCTTGCCGCGCTGCGCGTGCATCACTTTGCCGGTGGCAGTCACCTTGAAGCGCTTTTTAGCGCCTGACTTGGTCTTCAGCTTGGGCATTTGGCTCTCCTGTGGCCGCAACACGACAACGCCCGTGAAGGCGTCCGGCCGGCAAAAATGCTCGTTAGAGCGTTGAAAGTGCTCAGATTTTCCTCAAAAGGAGGCAATCCGCACGGACATCGACACGGCAGCCCTTGATCAGCCGGGCGATGAAGGTCGGGCTTATGGCAGAGGAAACGCCAAATGGCAACGATGAACCGCGAAGATGGCGCAGCTACCTATCGCTGATATCATGAACACCTGAAACATCTGAGCCCGGAACAGGAAGAAAATGACCCGCTTTCATCGACAGATTGCGCCCTTTCCCGCTCTTCCCGGTCGGCGTACCCTGCACTGGTTCCCGATCCTTGCCGTAATCGCCGCGATAGCGGTGCCGCCTTCGGCCGACGCTGCGACCCGCCGCAGGGTCGGGGCCTATGACGGCACCTGGAACGTGGTGTTCGTCACCACCAGGGGCAATTGCAGTTCCGGCTACCGTGTCCCCTTCACCGTGTTCGGCGGCCGCGTTTCATCGGCCGGCGGCGGCAGAGTTTCGGGAGCGGTCAGTCGCGCCGGTGCGGTTGCGGTCAGTGTTTCGGTCGGCGCATCCCACGCGAGCGGCGGCGGCCGGCTTGTGGGCAACTACGGCGCGGGCGCTTGGCGCGGCATCATCACCGGCGATCGCTGCAGCGGCACCTGGCAGGCTACGCGAAGCTGAGCGCGTAGCCTATAGCAGCGCAGCCCGGGTGGAGCGAAGCGAGACCCGGGAGATCTGAGTCCACGGATCGATCTACCCCGGATTGCGCCGCGCTCCATCCGGGTTACAAAAGAAAACGGCCCGCCGGATCGTCCGACGGGCCGCTCTCGATTCCACTAACTCACATCAGCGCGGCGCCAGCACCATCACGACCTGGCGGCCTTCGAATCTGGCGTCCTGCTCGACCTTGGCGAATTCGGCGACGTCGGCCTTCACCTTGTCCAAGAGCTTGGTGCCGATTTCCTGGTGCGCCATTTCGCGGCCCCGGTAGCGCAAGGTGATCTTGACCTTGTCGCCCTCCTCGAAGAACCGCTGCATCGCGCGCATCTTCACGTCGTAATCGTGATCGTCGATCATCGGCCGCAGCTTGATCTCCTTGATCTCGACGATCTTCTGCTTCTTGCGTGCCTCGGCGGCTTTCTTCTGTGCCGAATACTTGAACTTCCCGTAGTCCATGATCTTACAGACGGGAGGATTGTTGTTCGGCGAAATCTCGACAAGATCCATGCCCGCCTCGAGGGCCATCTTGATGGCGACCACGGTCTCGACCGTTCCGTGGTTGGTGCCGTTCTGATCGATCAGCTGGATCTGCGCGTTGCGGATATCATCGTTGGTGCGCGGCCCGTCTTTGGTTGCAGCGGGCGGGGCTCTGTTGGGACGGCGAATGGGTAACTCTCCAAAGTTGTGAAAGAAGGCTCGTAGTTTGAAGCAATACGCTCAAGACAGCAAGCGAACTCGCGGTCTGCGCCCGAAAACCGTCAAATGCGAGGCATTTCGGTCACGTCCGGCAAATATAGCGCGGCGGCCTGATCCGCAAGCGCGGCGGTCGCGCTTGACCGATAGAGTGCGCTCGCGGACAAAGCGGCGGGCGAGAGTGACCGATCCATGACTAATTCAGCAACAATCGACCAGGAACCGGCGTTTATCGAGGTGGGAGAGGGCGATGGCCGTCGCCGAATCGCCGTGCGTGCCCGTGCGGGCAGCGGGCCCGGACTGTTCTGGCTCGGCGGATTCAATTCCGATATGCGGGGCACCAAGGCTCTCGCGCTGGACGCCTGGGCCGCGGAACACGGCCGCGCCTGTATTAGATTCGATTATTCCGGCCACGGTGAATCGGGCGGCGCTTTCATCGATGGCACCATCGGGCGCTGGCTGGAAGATGCCATCGCGGTATTCGAGCAATTCTGCCAGGGTCCGCAGGTCGTGATCGGCTCGTCGATGGGCGGCTGGATGGCGCTCTTGCTGGCGCGCGCCATTGCCAAACACGAGGCGGCAGGCGCGACGTTCGCCGGCCTCGTGCTGATCGCGCCGGCGCCCGATTTCACCGAGCAATTGATGTGGAACAGCTTCTCCGATGAGGTCCGCGAAGAGATCAGGACCAAGGGCGTGTGGATGCGGCCGTCGGAGTATGGCGACGGCACGCCCTATCCGATCACGCGCGCTCTGATCGAGGAGGGCCGGAATCACCTGCTGCTCGGCAGCGCCATCGAGGTCGGATGCCCGGTCCGCATCCTGCAGGGCGCGCAGGATCCCGACGTGCCCTGGCAGCACGCCTTCGCGCTGGCGCACCGACTGCCGGCCGAAGACGTGGTTTTGACCATGATCCAGGACGGCGACCACCGTCTGTCCCGCCCGCAGGACATCGCGCGGATTCTCGCGGCGGTGGCGGAGATGGGGTGAACCCTCACCACTGCTCTCGATATCATCATCCGCGAAAGCGGATGATCCAGTACGCCGCGGCCTATCGATTTATCTGACGCTCTCTGGAATACTGGATGCCCCGCCTTCGCGGGGCATGACAAAGAAAGTCGGGAGGCAGCACCGTGAACACTACTGCCCTGCTTCGCGCTTTCTGCGATGCCGTCGAGCAGCGCAACGGCAAGGCTTTCTCGGAACTGTTCACCGAGGACGGCGTCTACCGCGACGTGTTCTACGGCGCGTTCGTGGGCCGTGCCAAAATCGCTACCATGATCGACGACTGGTTCTATCGCACGGCGACCGATTTTCGCTGGGACATGCATGACCCCGTCAACGACGGCCGCACGCTCTATGCGCGGTATACCTTCAGCTACCGCTCGACGCTGCCGGAAGCGGAAGGCGCGCGGGCGATGTTCGAGGGCGTCGCCATCATGCGGCTGCGCGACGGCAAGATCACCGAGTATCACGAGGTCGCCAACACCGCGCCGGCCTTCGTCGATCTCAAATTTGCGCCGGAGCGGATTGCCAAGATTGTCGCCAAGCAGGGCGCGGCACTGAAGGCGCGGCCGGAAATGAAGCGGCATTTGGAGAAATGATGGCGCCTTGTTGTCATCGTCGGCGAAGGCGGACGATCCAGTACGCCGCGGCTTCTCGATTCTACTTCGCGCCCTACGGAATACTGGATGCCCCGCTTTCGCGGGGCATGACGGGTTTGGGTCACGGCGGCGGCACGTTTGTCATCGACTTGCGTTGCGCCAACGCCGCCACAGTGGACGTCCCGATCGGACCCTGCTCGTCATAGAGCCAGCATTCGCCGATCGCCACGCCGTCGGTGGCATGATGGTTCACCACCTCGAAGCCGATCCATGGCGTCACCGGAAGGCGGTGCAGATACAGCGTGACGTCGCTGTTGATGTAGCCGAGGCCCTGATCGCCGGCATTGGCGAAGGGGCTGGCGAAATCGGCACCTGTGGCGACATGCACGAAGGGCGACATCGGCACGCCCTCGACGAGTTCGCGCACCTCGCGCATCCAAAGACGCCGAGGCCCGAGCGAACCCATGTGGCCGACGATCGGCCGCGTCGTCCATTTGCCGTTCATGCCGAGCCGGGGATCGGTCGGCTTTGGAATCTCTGACGGCTTCGGCGCATCCCAGTTCGGCGGCGACCAGACATTGCCCAGCGCGTTTTCCGTCTTGCGCAATAACTGGCAAGAAGCGCGCGCCATGCTGGTGCCGCCGGAAAAGAACTCGGCTTCGACGACCTTGATGCGCAGGCCGTCGCGCACGAGTTTTGTGGCGACCGCGATCGGTGTGGTGATGTTCGGCAGGCGGAACATGTCGACTGTCAGCCGCGCCGGCACGAACTCGCTGGAGCCGTGGCGCTGCTCGATGACGTGCGCAAGCAGGCCGATGACGACGCGGCCGTGCAGGGAATTGGGGTCCCACGGGCCGTTCGAAACCGGCGTGGGCATGAAGGTGTCGTCGCGGCGATCGTGCGTGAAGAAGGGCTGGTTTTTTGCCATGGCGCGCGACCATGGCGGATTCGCCTGCGCGAAATCAAGGGCCGGAGCCGTGCAGATTCCTCATGGTCAGGAGGCGCTCTTGCGCCGTCTCGAACCATGAGGCCCGGCTGGTGGCCTCGATCCTTCGAGACGCGCTTCGCGCTCCTCAGGATGAGGGTCTTGCAGGGGTGCTCGCGACACGCCACTCCGCTCGAACATCTTCATCCGTCTCCGCGTCGATCGCCTTCGCAGCCAGAGCTTCAAACTTCTCGCGCTTCAACAACTGCGACAGCGCCCATACCGCCGAGCCGCGTACCAGGGGGCTTGCATCGTCCAGCAATCGCTCTGCTTCAACCGCCAGCGCCGCATCGTCCGCATTGCCGATCGCGATCAGCACGTTGCGGACAAAGCGGTCGCGGCCGATGCGCTTGACCGGCGATTTCGAAAACAGCGCACGAAATGCGGCATCGTCGAGCCGCGCCAACTCTCCTAACGAGGGCGCGCGCAACTCCGCGCGCGCGGCCAGTTTGGTTTCGCGGCCTTCTTGCGCGAATTTGTTCCACGGACACACGGCGAGGCAATCGTCGCAGCCATAGATCCGGTTGCCGATGCTTTTGCGGAATTCACGCGGGATCGGGCCCTTGTTCTCGATCGTTAGGTACGAAATGCAGCGGCGGGCGTCGAGCTTATAGGGCGCGGGGAAGGCCGCGGTCGGGCAGATCTCCTGGCAGGCGTTGCAGGAGCCGCAATGATCGGTGTCGGCCGCGTCGCGCGGCAGCTCGGCTGCGGTGAAGATCGCGCCGAGAAACAGCCATGAGCCGAATTCGCGCGAGACGAGATTGGTGTGCTTGCCTTGCCAGCCGAGGCCGGCTGCCTGCCCAAGCGGCTTTTCCATCACCGCGGCGGTATCGATGAACACTTTCACTTCCTCGCCTGATGCCGCGACGAGCCACCGCGCCAACGTCTTCAGGCGCTTCTTGATGACGTCATGATAATCGTCGCCCTGCGCGTAGGCGGAGATCGCGCCGCGCGTGCGCTGCGCAAGAAGCGAGAGTGGATTTTCACGGGGTCCATAGTTGACGCCGAGCATGATGATCGAGCGGACGCCAGGCCACAGCACGCGCGGATCTATCCGCCGCTCGGGCTGCGCCGCGAGCCAGTCCATGTCGCCATGCGCGCCGGAATCGAGAAATTCGCGGAAATATTTTCCGGCGTTGCCGATCGCCTCGGGATCAGTGACGCCGATGCAGTCGAAACCGAGCATCGCCGCTTCGCGCACCAGCGCGGCCTTCAGATCGGCAGCGGAGAGCTTGACGGCCCGGTTCAGAAGTCGAGGTCCACGTAGGTCCGCGACGCCGGCACGCCGGCCAGCCATTCGCTGAGCAGCGGGCGGAACGACGGGCGGGATTTCACCCGTGCGTACCACATCTTTGCCGCTTCGTCCTCGCTCCATGGCACATCGCCCAGATAATCGATCGCCGAAAGGTGTGCCGCGGCGGCGAGATCCGCGTAGGTCAGCCGGTCGCCGGCGAGGAAATTCCGCGTCTGCGCCAGCCAGCCGATATAGGCCAGATGATAGCGCACATTGGCCTTGGCTGCGCGGATCACGTCGGCCGCCGGCGCGCCACCGCCATTCTCCTCGCTCATGAAACGCTTGTAGATGCGCTCGGTTACCAGCGGGTTCGAGGCCTCCTCGAAGAATTTTTCGTTGAACCACGCCATCAGCCGGCGCACCTCAACACGCTCGGCCATCGAGGCCGGCAACAGCCGCCGCTCGCCCGCTTCCAGGCCGTGCGTCTCATCCAGATATTCGGCGATGATTCCCGCGCCGGGGATCGGCGGAAGGCCGTCCGCCATCAATACCGGCGTGGTGCCCGCGGGATTGAGCACGAGAAACCCTTCACGCCGCTCCCAGGCTCGCTCTTCCACCAGGCGCAGGTCGAGGCCGTGTTCGCCCAGCACCAGGCGAATGAAGCGCGAATGCGGACAGAACGGATGATGATAGAGCGTGTACATGAAATCCTTGAACAATTCGCGGCGACGCTCAAGGAACCCGAGCGGTCGAGCCGCGTCATGCGAATCGCGACACTAGAGCCTATTCGGTTCTGCCTGAAATCAGAACCGCAGAGGCTTTAGCCTTTGTTTTGACGCGTTTTGTTTGCGCGAACCGGGATTCAGTTCGCTCGAAAACGCTATAGCCAAGCCGGCGCAAGAGGCAACCTGTCTTTGGCGTTTTTTTGCGATTGCGGCATCGGGATGAATAGGCGAGAAGGACGCGGTTTTTCCAGTCAAAACGGACCCACATCATGATGTCGGATGTAGTGAAGGCGGTGGTTCTCGGCATCATCGAGGGCATCACGGAATTCCTGCCGGTTTCGTCGACAGGCCATATGCTGGTGGCGCAACGATTCTTTGGCCTCGGCGAGGGCGCATTCTGGCAGAGCTTTGTCGTGCTGATTCAACTCGGCGCGATCCTCGCCATCGTGATGCTCTATTTCGCCAAATTGTGGCGCGTCGCGCTCGGCATGTTCACCAACCCCGACGACCGGCGTTTCGTGATCGGTGTATTGCTGGCGTTTCTGCCCGCGGTGGTCATCGGCCTGGTTGCTGGCAAGTACATCAAGGAATTTCTCTTCAATCCGTGGGTGGTGTGCTTCACGCTGATCGTCGGCGGCGCAATTCTGTTGTGGGTCGATCAACTCTATCTCAAGCCGACACAGCATGACGCCACGCGCTATCCGCTATTGATGTATCTGTGGATCGGCATCGCGCAATGCGTGGCGATGATCCCCGGCGTGTCGCGCTCCGGCGCCAGCATCGTGGCGGCGATGCTGCTCGGCGGTGACAAGCGATCAGCCGCGGAGTTTTCGTTCTTTCTCGCCATCCCGACCATGATCGGCGCGTTCGCCTATGATTTCTACAAGAACCGTGCGGAGATGACGACCGATCATATCGGCATCATCGCGATCGGCTTCGTGGTCTCGTTCATCACCGCGATGATCGTGGTGAAGACGTTCCTAACCTACGTCACCCGCCACGGATTCACGTTCTTTGCGTGGTGGCGTGTCCTCATCGGCACGCTCGGCCTGATCGCGCTGGCGCTGGGGAGGTAGGCTCTCTCCGTCGTCCCCACGCACGCGGGGACCCATAACCACCAGTGCACGCGGTGATGCCGAGGTGGAGCTCCAGCGGGTTTAAACAATCATCAATGGTGGTTATGGGTCCCTGCGTTCGCAGGGACGACGAAAAACTACGCGCTCTTCCTTTGAAACTGCCCGGCGGCGCGGAAGCGCCAGAGATATTGCGGGGCGATCGCTTCCATCGC
The DNA here is from genome assembly GCF_013114825.1 of Bradyrhizobium australiense. Taxonomy (GTDB): domain Bacteria; phylum Pseudomonadota; class Alphaproteobacteria; order Rhizobiales; family Xanthobacteraceae; genus Bradyrhizobium; species Bradyrhizobium australiense. The sequence goes on from NZ_JAAVLX010000003.1 coordinate 178,843, forward strand.
TTCCGGCACAATGCCGAGCCCTTCCAGCGTCAGACCAGCCGACCTGGCGGCGTCCGACACGACATTGTCGACCTTTAGCATCGCCACTTGGTCCGGCGTCAGCTTCAGCGGACCCGGCGCGAATTGAAGAAACAGCGCCTGCAGCTTCGCCAGTCCCCATGGCAGCGAAACCAGCATGCGCTTGCGCTCGGTGATCTTGAGGATGATTTCCATGATCTCGCGCATGGTCAGCACATCAGGCCCGCCAAGCTCGTAGGTCGCGCCCGGTTTGGTCTTGCCATCGGCGGCGTCGGCGACCGCGTTGGCAACGTCGGCGACATAGGCCGGCTGCACCCGCGTCACGCCGCCGCCGATCAGCGGCAGGAAGGGCGATATCCGGGCGAGCGCCGCAAAACGATTGGTGAATTGATCCTCGGGCCCGAACAGCAGCGACGGCCGCATGATCGTGGCCGACGGCGCCGCCGCCAGCACGGCCTTCTCGCCAGCCGCCTTGGAGCGGAAGTAGGCCGACGGCGAATTCTCGTCGGCGGCGATCGCCGACACGTGCACCATCTGCGCGCCGATGGCGCTAGCGGCCCTGGCGATGGTCTCGGCGCCTTTAGTCTGCACCGCGTCGAAGGTCTGCGCGCCACTTTCGGCCAGGGTTCCGACCAGGTTGATAGCGACGCTGCAATCCCGCATCACTGCCTCTACTGAGGCCGGATAGCGTAGATTGGCCTGTACAGCGTGGATCTGGCCGACCCGGCCGAGCGGTTGCAGGTGCCCCGCCAGTTCGGGCCGCCGCACCGCGACCCGAATCCGATAGCCGCGCTTGGCCAGCGCCCGAACCACGTTTCGCCCCAGGAAGCCCGATCCGCCAAAGACCGTGATGAGCGTTTCCAGGTTCGATGCCGCGTGCAATGCCATCGGAGTCAATTCCTGCCGGTCAAATTCGAAGATATCGGTGGGATTTAGCGGATTCGCGATACGCCAACGCGGCTTCGCTGTACAGCGTATTTCGGATGGCACTGAAGCGATTTGACAAGCGCGTGACCGATCCTTACTAACCCGCCCGGGCCCAGGTGGCGGAATTGGTAGACGCGCTGGCTTCAGGTGCCAGTGGCTTCACGGCCGTGAAGGTTCGAGTCCTTTCCTGGGCACCATTGCCCATGCCCAAAGCGAGTTGGGATGCCGGCTGGCGCCAAGCCCGGCAGTGAACCCCACCTGCAGCGGCGATCCATTTGCTGATCTTATGCCGTCGGATCCGAATCGGAGGCCGTCGTGTGTCCGTCCGGACCACGGCTGAACACGCCGTAATTGCTCGACTTCGCCCCGTCGCCATCGGCGGCAGGCGCCGTCAGCCCAAGTTTCAGGAGCTCGCGAACGGCTGCTGCTCGCGTCGGCATTCGGTGTTTGAAGCGGAAATCGTCGATTGCCGTCAGTTCATCCGGCGAAAGCATGACCTGCAATCGTTCATCGCGGCTATCGGACATCGTGTGACCCGGAGTGGATTGAGTAATTTACTCAATGCGCATGGTTGGCGTCGGTTCCGGTAATCGAGACTCAGGCGGCAAATTAGCTAAATACATCAGTAAAAACAAAGTGTTACAGGTTGATTTCGGCGTCTCCGCGGGTGCATAATATTGGGATGGAGCACCACCCATGACCGAGAATATCAAGCTGCCACGCAAGCTGTCCGAAGAGCGGGAGCAGCCGCCACCCCGCCGGCCGAGCCATGCGAACGTCATTGAAAATCTCGACCGCTGGGCCAACAGTCCGGAGCTTCAGCCGCCGAAATCATCCGACGAGAAGACGGCCTGATCGGCGTTGCCTTTTGCCAGCAGGGCGCAGAGGGCAGGTTCGTCTCGCGCGAAGCGGGGAGATGGCCTGATTAGCGGACAAAATCACGGCGAATTCCGCAATTCCCACCCTATAAGCCGTGCCCAGCCGCTCGCCACCCGCGGCTCCGGGCGCTAGTGTTTCAGTCGAATCGACCTGAGACACGAGGCTTTCCTTCATGACCATCCGCCTGCATCGCGGCGATCTGCCCGATCTGTCCCGCTACACGGATTCGGTGGCGATCGATACCGAGACCATGGGGCTCAATCCGCATCGCGACCGGCTCTGCGTGGTGCAGATGTCGAACGGCGACGGCAGTGCCGATGTCATCCAGATCCCGAAGGGCCATACCGACGCGCCGAAACTGAAGGCGCTGCTGGCCAATCCGGCCATCACGAAGATCTTTCACTTCGCCCGCTTCGATGTCGCCGTGCTCTACAACACCTTCGGCGTAATGCCGCAGCCGGTCTATTGCACCAAGATCGCCTCGCGGCTGACCCGCACCTATACCGACCGGCATGGCCTGAAGGATCTGGTGCGCGAGGTGCTCAACATCGATCTGTCGAAGCAGCAGCAGTCGAGCGACTGGGGTTCAGCGAGTCTGAGCGAGGCGCAGCTCGCCTATGCCGCCTCCGACGTGCTGCATCTGCACGCCTTGCGCGAGCGGCTCGATGCCATGCTGACGCGCGAGGGCCGCACGGCGATGGCGCAGGCCTGCTTCGACTTCCTGCCGACCCGGGCAAAGCTCGATCTCGGCGGCTGGGAGGCCGAGGACATCTTCGCGCACTCGTGACCGAGAACCATTTGAAGCTGGGCTAACCTCCTCCGCCCCGTTTCGGACACACTCATCGCGAGTGTCCGGGCTGCATAATCCCGCGATTGCGGGTAGGATGACGCTCTCTTGGGCGTCTTTGGAGCGGCGGTGAACTCGATACAGAACCCAGCCTTTGCCACCGGAATGGAGGCCCGCTTTGCCGCGGCCTCCCGTCACAGCCGGATGGTGCGGGTGCTGCGGGTCGCGGTTCCGGCAGCCGTGCTGCTGGCCATGGCCGGTATCGTCGCGGTCTCGGTCTTCAACCCGTTCCGCATCACGGGGCTCTCGAAGCTGCCGGTCGACATGGGCAATCTCGTCGTATCAGGCACCAAGATCACGATGGAAACGCCGCACCTTGCCGGCTTCTCCACCGACCAGCGCCCTTACGAATTGTGGGCCAAGGCGGCGATCCAGGATCTGTCTGCTCCCGATAACGTCGAACTTCAGACGCTGCGGGCCAAGGTCATGATGGAGGACAAGAGCACGGTAACGATGGATGCCCGCACCGGGTATTTCGACAGCAAGCAGCAGATGCTCGACCTGCGCAAGGATATCTTCCTGCAATCCTCCACCGGCTATGAGGCGAAGCTGTCGCAGGCCTATGTCGACATTAACAAGGGAACGGTGACGTCGGACGAGCATGTCGACGTCAAATTATTGAACGGTACGCTCACCGCCGATCGGCTCAGGATCGTCAACAGCGGCGAGATCGTGCGCTTCGAAGGCAATGTCGTGATGAACCTGATCATGGAAAGCCCTCCGGCACCCGAGCCCGAGCCTGAGCCGCCGCCACAGCCGAAGACGCGGTCCGTCAGCGGCAAGTCCGCCAACACGAAATGATCTCTATGATGCAGTTCTTCTCGCGCAGTCTTGCGGCAGCAGCGCTTGCGCTCGCGTTGACCACCTCCGGTGACGCCTTTGCGCAAGGCGCCATGTCGGGCGTGCCGAATGCGATGCAGGGCTTTTCGCAAAACCGCGATCAGCCGATTCAAATCGAGGCGGCGTCGCTCGAAATGCGCGACAAGAAAAAGGAGGCGACCTTCTCCGGAAACGTGAAGGTCGTGCAGGGCGACACCACCATGACCTCGAAGTCGCTTGTGGTGTTTTACGACTCCGGCCCCGCGCCGGACGCTCCGCCCGCCGCGCCCAAGGGATCGAAATCTGCGTCGATGCAGTCCACCACCCCAGGGCCCGGCGGCAGTTCGTCGATCCGTAGGCTGGAAGCCAAGGGCTCCGTCGTGGTCACGCAAAAGGACCAGGTCGTGACCGGGGAGACCGCGATCTTCGACACGCGGGCCAACCTCATCACCATGGTGGGCGGGGTCGTGCTCACCCAGTGCAAGAACGTGCTGCGCGGCGATCGCCTTAAGGTCGACATGACGACCGGCGTGTCGCGCGTCGAATCCGACAGCGGCAAGGTGCAGGGCATGTTCATCCAGGGAGAGAATTGCGGGTCGGGATCGGGCGGGGCGAAGCCCGCTCCGGTACAGATACCGTCGCTGATCCCCGGTAAAAAATAAGCCAGATCAGCGCCTTAAAGATTAATTGGGGCGGTCACGGTTGAAGCCAGTAGCGCGAGCCTGTATCTACTGGGCAGGGCGCACGGCGGGGTGTTTCGCTGGGCAGGGGACATCCATTCATTCATGGTTCGCTAGCGAAGCGATTCGCCGGCGGGCGCGTCGCGGAATCACCGTGAAAGGCTTAAGCGAAGCGGGATGGTGGATTTATTCGGCATGTTCCGTCGACGCCCCGCCAAACGCGGCCCTGTGGGGTTTGCGCGTTCGCGCGAGGACATCACCGCGGTCGGCGATTCCTTCGGCGACATGCTGACGAGCCCGGTACGCGATGCGCCGCCGATGGCGCGTTCCGCCGCGTTGCCTGGATTGGAATTGCCGCAGCCGCAGTCCGACGGCGAACCGCCGCGCGGTGACAGACCGCGCTCCCGCACGCAGGCACCGCGTCCCAAGGCCAATGGCGGCGAAGCGCCGCGGCTGATCAAGCGGCCCGGCTTCCTCGCTGTGCATAGCGTGGAAAAGAGTTTCGGCACCCGCCAGGTCGTGCGTGGCGTCAGCATCTATGTCCGCCGTGGCGAGGCGGTCGGTCTGCTCGGTCCGAACGGCGCCGGCAAGACCACGGTGTTCTACATGATTACCGGGCTGATCAAGGCGGACCGCGGCGCCATCGAACTCGACGGTCACGACGTGACGCAACTGCCGATGTATCAGCGCGCGCGGCTCGGCATCGGCTACCTGCCGCAGGAAGCCTCGATCTTTCGCGGCCTCACCGTCGAACAGAATATTCGCGCCGTGCTCGAGGTCGTTGAGCCCAACCGGAAGAAGCGCGAGGCCGAACTCAGCTCGCTGCTCGAGGAATTCAACATCACGCGCTTGCGCAAATCGCCATCGATCGCGCTCTCCGGCGGCGAGCGCCGCCGCGTCGAAATTGCGCGCGCGCTGGCGACGCGTCCAAACTACATGCTGCTCGACGAGCCCTTCGCCGGCATCGACCCGATCGCGGTCGGCGACATTCAGGACCTGGTCCGCCACCTGACCAACCGCGGCATCGGCGTTCTGATCACCGACCACAATGTGCGCGAAACGCTCGGCCTGACCGACCGCGCCTATATCGTCTATGCCGGGCAGATCCTGACCGAGGGCAGTCCGGAAGAAATCGTCAACGATCCGGATGTACGCCGCCTTTACCTTGGCGAGGAATTCCGACTCTAGCGCACGACCCGCCAAAGTATCGGTGGTGCGGCCATAAGGTCGTGCAGTTATTTAAGAATTTCGGGCCCGCCCGGAAGCATCTCGACTTCCCGCTGTCGCTCATCGCGCCATAACCCAATTTTCGCGTTCGTCAAGGCGTGTACAAGGGCTTTGGAGTAATATAAGCAAGAATCGGACCAACTTTTCAGTGGATCGGTTCTTGCCTCATGGCGCTGACGCAGAGATTAGAGTTCCGGCAGTCGCAGTCGCTGGTGATGACGCCGCAATTGATGCAGGCGATCAAGCTGCTGCAACTGTCGAATCTCGACCTCTCGGCGTTCGTCGAGGAGGAATTGGAGCGAAATCCGCTGCTGGAGCGCGCCAGCGACGGCCCCGAACCCCCGGTCGCGGGTGAGCCGACCGCCGAGGGTGCAGAGTTCCCGGAGTCCGACAATTATGGCGACGAAGGCGGCAGTGATGCCTTCGATATGAGCGCCGGATCGAGTAACGAGACCTTCGAGCCCGGCCAGGAGGACTGGCTGAACCGCGACCTCGGCAGCCGTGCCGAGATCGAGCGGACGCTCGACACCCCGCTCGACAATGTCTTTTCCGAAGAGCCCGCCGAAGCCGCCGCGCGCGCCGCGCAGGACGCCGCGCCGACCGCCTACACCGAGTGGGGCGGGGGCGCCTCCAACGACGACGAATACAATCTGGAAGCCTTCGTCGCCGCCGAGGTGACGCTGTCCAGCCACCTCGCTGAACAGCTCGCGGTCGCCTTCAGCGCGCCGGCGCAGCGCATGATCGGGCAGTACCTGATCGATCTCGTGGATGATGCCGGCTATCTGCCGCCGGATCTGGGACAGGCTGCCGAGCGCCTCGGCGCCTCGCAGGCCGACGTAGATGCCGTGCTCGCGGTGCTGCAGAAGTTCGATCCGCCCGGCGTCTGCGCGCGGAACCTGAGCGAATGCCTCGCGATCCAGCTCCGTGAACTCAACCGCTACGACCCGGCCATGCAGGCGCTGGTGGAGAATCTCGATTTGCTGGCGCGGCGCGACATCGCGTCTTTGCGCAAACTGTGTGGCGTAGACGACGAAGACATTACCGACATGATCGGCGAGATCCGGCGTCTCGATCCGAAGCCAGGCCTCAAGTTCGGCTCGGCGCGTACGCAGACCATGGTGCCCGACGTCTATGTGCGCCCCGGCCCGGACGGCGGATGGCATGTCGAACTCAACAGCGACACCTTGCCGCGCGTGCTGGTCAATCAGGTCTACTACACCGAATTGTCGAAGACGATCCGCAAGGACGGCGACAAATCCTATTTCAGTGACTGCCTGCAGAACGCGACCTGGCTGGTCCGCGCACTCGATCAGCGCGCCCGCACCATCCTGAAGGTCGCCACCGAAATCGTCCGCCAGCAGGACGGATTCTTTACTCATGGCGTTGCGCATTTGCGGCCGCTGAATTTGAAAGCGGTGGCGGATGCGATCCAGATGCACGAATCCACAGTGTCGCGCGTTACCGCCAACAAATATATGGCGACCAATCGCGGCAGTTTTGAGCTGAAATATTTCTTTACCGCCTCGATTGCGTCGGCCGACGGGGGCGAGGCCCATTCGGCGGAGGCGGTCCGTCACCACATCAAGCAATTGATCGATGCGGAAGCGCCGAGCGCGATACTTTCCGACGATACGATCGTGGAACGATTACGCGAATCCGGCATTGATATCGCCCGCCGCACGGTCGCGAAGTACCGCGAAGCCATGCGCATTCCTTCCTCGGTCCAGCGCCGCCGCGATAAACAGAGTATGCTCGGTAACGCACTTTCCGCTCCCGCCACTTCCTCCGAGCGGTCCCGCGATACGGCGCCAGCCTGATTGCGTTCGCGTCAGATCGCGATAGTGTCAGGTCCCCGACAGAGCGCGGCCCGGGAAGCGCCACTGGTTTTCCCAATGGACCATGCTCCGGCAAGACCAGAGTAGTCGAAGCATCAAGCGAGGCATCCAATGACCCTTCGAATCTCCGGGAAAAGCATCAGCGTCGGCGAAGCGCTTCGTTCGCGCGTCAGCGAGCGCACCGAAGAGGTCTTAAGAAAGTATTTCGACGGCAATTATTCCGGCCACATCACGCTGAGCAAGGATGGCTTCGGCTTCCGCACCGATTGCGCGCTGCATTTGGATTCCGGGATTACGCTGGAGGCCGACTCCAACGCGACCGATGCCTATGCCAGCGCCGACCAGGCATTGCTGATGATCGAGAAGCGCCTGCGCCGCTACAAGAGCCGGCTGAAGGACCGCTCGGCCCGCAAGGCCTATGCGGCCTCGGCGGCGCTGGCGGAGATCGACGGCCCCGTGCTCGATGCGCCGAGCTACGTGATCGAGGCGCCGGCGGAAGGCGACGAGGAAGTCACCTCCTATAGCCCCGTCATCATCGCCGAGGCGACCACGTCGCTGAAGCGGCTTTCGGTCAGCGAGGCTGTCATGGAACTCGACCTGACCGGGGCCGCCTGCATCGTGTTCCAGCATGGCTCCAGCGGCCGGGTGAACATTATTTACCGGCGCACGGACGGCAATGTCGGATGGGTCGACCCCCCGGCGGTTAACGCCTGACGTCCATGGCTAACCGCATTGACGCCCCCGGCCGCCCTCCCTATGGTCCGCCGCCCTTAACGATGGCGGTGCAGGAACCGCTCTCGGGAGTTGGCACCGGCCATGCGTTGGAGTAGAAGCCCAGCAAATCGGGACCCGGGTCTAAGCCCGCCTCCCGCCTCATCTTCTTGACGCCCCGGTTCTAGAACCTATCTCGCAACCTGACGGTTCAATTCACCTCGGAACGCCCCATGACGATTACCGATCTGGTCGCACCCGAGGCCATTCTCCCCGCTTTGAAGGTCATCAGCAAAAAACAGGCGCTGCAGGAGTTGGCGGCGCGCGCTTCCGCACTGACCGGCCAGAACGAGCGCTCGGTATTCGAGGTGCTGTTGCAGCGGGAGAAACTGGGCACCACCGCCGTCGGCTATGGCGTCGCCATTCCGCATGGCAAACTGCCGAAACTGGAAAAGCTGTTCGGGCTGTTCGCTCGGCTGGAGCGCCCGATCGATTTCGAGGCGATGGACGGTCAGCCGGTCGACCTGATCTTCCTGCTGCTCGCCCCGGAAGGCGCCGGCGCCGATCATCTGAAGGCATTGGCGCGGATCGCGCGCCTGTTGCGCGACCAGGACGTCGCCAAGAAGCTGCGCGCCTCGCGCGACGCCCAGGCGATCTATTCGGTGCTGGCGCTGCCGCCGGCGAGCGCGGCGTAGTTCCGGCGAGCGGAACACCGATTCTCCTCGCAGTAGCAGGTCGGTTAAACGCAATTTTAAGCTAAATGGCAGTTATTTCGTCCGCTGGGATTTTTTACTCACCCGGAGAAATATTGCCATGACGCTGCGGCTGACGATTTCGCGCGCGATATTGATTTTTGGATTAGTGACTGCATTGGGTCTCGGTGCGGTGATTGCCACCAGCGTTTACTCGCTGTCACAGCTCAAGGTCGGCGGCCCGCTCTACAACCAGATTAAGCTCGGCAACGACCTCGTCGCCGACATCCTGCCGCCGCCCGAATATGTCATCGAGGCCTATCTCGAGGCTACGCTCGTGCTGCACGATCCGGCGCAGCTTTCATCGCATCGCGACCGTATTGCGCAGCTCAAAAAGGAATACGACGAGCGGCACGATTTCTGGGTCAAATCCGATCTCGATCCGACTCTCAAGACGAAGCTGGTCGAGAAATCCGACGGCGAGGTGCGCCGCTTCTGGACCGCGATACAGGACGGTCTGTTGCCCGCGCTTGCGAAGAGCGACAGCACTGCTGCGGCAAAGTCCTACGCTGAAATCACCGCGCGCTATACCGCGCACCGCGCCATCATCGACGACATCGTCAAGCAAACCAACGACCAGAACGCGGCGACCGAAGTCGCGGCGACGGGACGTGTTAGCACGTTCACCTTCCTGCTATGGGGCGTTTCAGCCGCGGTGTTTCTGGTCATCGGCGCCGGCATTTTCGGTGTGGCGTTCGGCGTCATACGCCCCATTGCGGAAATGACCGACGTGATGAAGGGCCTCGCTGGCGGCGACCTAACCGTGTCCGTTCCGGCGCTCAGCCGCGGCGACGAAGTGGGCGCCATGGCGCGAGCGGTTCAGGTATTCAAGGACAACGCGCTGCGCGTTCAGTCGATGGAGTCTGAGCAGGCAAGCCTGAAGCTGAAGGCGGAAGGCGACCGCAAGGCCGCGATGCAGCAGATGGCCGACGGCTTCGATGCCGCGATTGGAAAGATCATTCAGACCGTATCGACCGCCTCATCCGAACTGGAATCATCGGCGGGACAACTGACCAAGACCGCCGAAGTGACCCAGATGCTCTCGGCGACGGTTGCCTCCGCATCGGAGCAATCCTCCGCCAACGCGCATTCCGCCGCGGCGGCTGCGGAGGAGATGGCCTCGTCGGTGTCGGAGATCAGCCGGCAGGTCCAGGATTCGCACAAGATATCGCGCGAGGCGGTCAGCCAGGTCGAGCAGACCAATGCGCGGATTGCCGATCTCGCCCAATCCGCCAGCCGGATCGGCGAAGTCGTCAAGATGATCAGCGCGGTCGCTGAGCAGACCAACTTGCTGGCGCTCAACGCCACGATCGAAGCAGCGCGCGCCGGCGAGGCGGGACGCGGGTTTGCGGTCGTCGCCTCCGAGGTCAAGGCGCTTGCCGCGCAGACCGCGAAGGCAACCGAGGAAATTAGCGAGCAGATCGGCCAGATGCAATCGGCCACCAATCAGTCGGTGTCGGCGATCCAGGAAATCGGCGGCACGATCGGCCGCATCGCGGAAATCTCGCAGGCGATCGCGGCAGCCGTGGAAGAGCAGGGTGCAGCGACCCAGGAAATTTCGCGCAATGTGCAGCAGGCGGCACAGGGCGCCACGCAGGTCGCGGGCAGCATCACCGACGTCAACCGCGGCGCCACCGATACTGGCGCGGCATCGACGCATGTGCATGGTCTCGCCCGCTCACTACTGGGACAGAGCAATCATCTCAAGGGGGAAGTGGAGAAGTTCCTCTCGACCGTACGCGCGGCGTGAGGCTTGCGCTAGAGCATGATGATCGCTCTTTCCGTGGATCGCTTTCACCTCTCCCGCTTGCGGGGTCGAGACGAGAGAAGCTCGCTCTTAGGTCGCATCGCATCGAAGATGCGATGCGGGTGGGGGGAAACTCTCTCCACACGGACGGTGTCACTCGTGGCGACACCCCCACCCCGGACCTCCCTCGCACGCGGGAGAGGGAGCTCAGCCTCTTCGCGGTCGCAACTCCGCCTAATTTCATCTAGCTCTAACGCTCATGCGGCGTGTGCGACAAATGACAAATAACGAACCGTTCGGCTTCCACCATGGACGCTTGCGGCACCGACCTCGACAAAACCAAGCGCCGCATGGAACGCATCGGATGCCGGGTTCGGAGGGGTCTTGTTGACCTCGCATACAATGCGGTCGTGCCCGGCTCGGACGGCGTGCTCGAACAGGTCGGCGTAGAGCCGTCGTGCGCAACCGCGTCCGCGGGCCGACGGCGCGACCACAATGCGGTCGACATATACAAAGCGCGCATAGCGGTCGCGGAACCAGATGAAATTCGGGCTGTAGTAGCGTGCATCCTGGTCGAATGCGAGCAGGAAGGCGTCCGCCTCGCCAACTTTTCTTGCGAGGAAAGCTTCGCCGACGAGATCCGCGAGTCGTTCCGCCTCCAACCAGGACAGCTCCTGTGCGTGGGCGTTATTGAGCGCGAGCAGCGCCTTCGCAAGCGCCTCGTCCCGCAACACGTCGGCCAATGCGACTGATGTTAGCGCTGAATCATTCATCGACCGGGCTGCCTAATTGGAGACCGTAGCCAAGCATATCAGCAGACTCAGAGCAGCGCGCGCGTGAACAAAAAATACGCGGGCCGATCCCGAAGGATCTCCCGCGTATTCCGAACTCTCGTTACGGCCTCAGTCGGCCGTCAATTCGGCGTTTCTCAATGACCGCCGCGCCGGTGAAGCAGCAAGTGCTGCGTCAGTGCACGCTGACGGCCTGAAGCTCGTTGCTCCATGCGTTGGCGATTGCCGCCTCGCGGCTGTCGGTCAGCATGATCGGGGTGCCGTCAGCGGCGTGCAGCGCAAACAGTTTCAATCCCGGCGCGATTTTCGGCGCCTGCGGAAACAGTCCCGGCACGTCCTCGGAACGGACTTGTTTCACGTAGGCGATGTGGCCTTCACCAAGATGGGCCAGTGCCTCAACGGAAACTTTTTCGGGTTCGAAGGTCACACTCATGTCACTCATGGTCTCGACTCCTCTGGAGACTAAGCGGTCGAGTCCGCTCCTTGTTCCACTATTATTCGTGCTCATTGACAGCGATTGTCTTAACGACCCTTTCAGGCTCCGGCCTGGCAAGATCGATCGACAACAGCCCGTTCTTCAAATCCGCGCCCAGCACCTGCATCCCCTCCGCCAGCACGAAGGTGCGCTGGAAGTGGCGCGCGGCGATGCCGCGATGGATGTATTGCCGGGCCTTGTCGTCCTGCTGGCGCCCCCGGATCACGAGCTGGTTTTCCTCAATCGTCACATCGAGTTGGTCGCGGGTAAATCCCGCCACCGCGAGCGTGATCCGCAGCCGTTCGGGCTGGCCGTTGGCACGGTCACACCGCTCGATGTTGTAAGGAGGATAGCCGTCGGCGCCTTTGACGACGCGATCGAGCGCACGCTCGATTTCGTCGAACCCAAGCAGGAACGGACTTGATAACGAAGGAACACGAGACATCACAAAGTCCTCTCGAAGCGACTTTGAGGGGCCCTTGCGGCGCCCCATTCAACCGGCCGGCCGACATGCCGTCCGGTCACGAGTGAATATGGGGTGATTTGGGGAGGGTTCAAGCACCTCTGAACGCTGCGCAAATCGGCCGCGGCGCTCAATTCACCGTCATTCCGGGGCGATGCGAAGCATCGAACCCGGAATCTCGAGATTCCACGATGCGCAATTGCGCATCTGAGGTCTAGTCCTTCGGACCATCCCGGAATGACGCTCAGATGCGCTTCCTTCCATCGGCGGCAAAGAGATGCAGCTTGTCGGGCGCGGCAACGGCCCTGATTCGCTCGCCGATGGCGGGGCCGATCGCGCCGGGAATCCGCACGATCACCTCTCCCGGCGGCAGTTCGCCCGGCGTGGCGGCTACCCCCTGCATCTCCTGCTGCCGCGTCCCGTAGACGAAGGTCTCGGCGCCGACGCGCTCGATCGCTTCCACCGTGAGGCCGAGCGCTACGCCACCGGACACCGTTTCGTTCGAGATGACAAAGTCCTCAGGCCGGATGCCGATGATGCCGGCTTCGCCAGCGCGGGCATCCCCGGCCAGTTGCGATTTCAATTCGGAGCGCAGTGGCATCAGATTCATCGGCGGGGCGCCGATGAAGGAGGCGACGAAGGTGGTTGCCGGCTTCTGGTAGATATCCAGCGGATTGCCGATCTGCTCGACCTGGCCGCCGTTCATGACGACGAGAATGTCAGCCAGCGTCATCGCCTCGAGCTGGTCGTGGGTGACGTAGATCGATGTCGTAGACAGCCGGCGCTGCAATTTGCGGATTTCGACCCGCATCGCGATACGCAGCTTGGCGTCGAGGTTCGACAGCGGCTCGTCGAACAGAAACACCTTCGGCTGCCGCACGATGGCGCGTCCCATCGCCACGCGCTGGCGCTGGCCGCCGGACAATTGCCGCGGCTTGCGATCGAGCATGGCGCCGAGTTCGAGAATCCGTGCGGCTTCTTCCACGCGCGTCTTGATTTCGTCCTCCGCCATGCGGCGATTGCGCAGGCCGTAGGCCATGTTGTTGTAGACGGTCATGTGCGGATAGAGCGCGTAGTTCTGGAACACCATCGCAATGTCGCGGTCGGCCGGCTCGATCTGGTTGACAACGCGCCCGCCGATATCGATCTCGCCGCCGGTGATGGTCTCCAGCCCCGCGACCATGCGCAGCAGGGTGGACTTGCCGCAGCCGGAGGGGCCGACCAACACGCAGAACTGGCCGTCGCCGACCTCGAAGTCGATGCCCTTGATGGCCTCGAAGCCACCGACATAGGTCTTGCGGACGTTGCGGAGTGTGACGTTAGCCATGGATTGCACCGGCGAATGGCGAATAGGGAGCGAATAGCGAATGGCGAGTGGCGAATAGGGAGGCGCGACGCGCTGGGGGGGTCGCACTGTCTTCCATTCGCCATTGGTTACTCACTATTCGCCCCCTATTTTTCCGTCTGGACCAGGCCGCGCACGAACAGCCGCTGCATAAATATGACGACCGCGACCGGCGGCAGCATGGCGAGGACTGCGGTTGCCATCGCGAGCTGCCATTCGGCGAGCTCGTCTGTCGTTGCCAGCATCTTCTTGATGCCAATCACGATGGTCTGCATCGAATCCTGCGTGGTAATCAAAAGCGGCCAGAGATATTGATTCCAGCCGTAGATGAACTGGATCACGAACAGCGCCGCCATGGTCGTCACCGACAGCGGCAGCAGTGTATCCCAAAAGAAGCGGAAGGGGCCTGCGCCGTCGATGCGCGAGGCTTCCAGCAGTTCATCCGGCACCGTCATGAAGAATTGCCGGAACAGCAGGGTGCCGGTGGCGGATGCAATCAGCGGCAGGATCAGGCCGGCATAGGTGTCGAGCATACGCAAATCCGCGACCACCTTGTAGGTCGGGTAGATGCGCACCTCGACCGGCAGCATCAGCGTGATGAAGATGATCCAGAATGCAGTCTTGCGGAAGGGAAAGCGAAAATAGACCACTGCGTAAGCGGACAGGATCGAGATGAAAATCTTGCCCACCGCAATGCCGATCGCCGAGACGAAGGAATTGATCAACATGTTGGCGACCGGCTCGCGGCTGGTGCGCGCGCCGCCGACAAAGATGGCGCGATAATAATTCTCCAGCGTCTGCGTGCCGGGCGTTGCCGGCATGTGGCCGCCGACCACGGTCGCCGCGTCATGGGTCGAGGCGATCAGCGCGAGATAGACTGGGAAGGCGACGATGAACACGCCAAGCGTCAGGATGGCGTAGGCAATGAAATCGGTGAGCGGGCGATGCTCGACCATCAGTACTGCACCTTGCGTTCGACATAGCGGAACTGGATCGCGGTCAGCGCGATCACGATGACCATCAGCACGACCGACTGCGCCGCCGAGCCGCCGAGATCGCCGCCGAGCCTTCCGTCGGCATAGACCTTGTAGACCATGGTGGTGGTGGCACCGGCGGGTCCACCGCCGGTAACGGCATCGATGATGCCGAACGTATCGAAGAAGACGTAGACGACATTGACCACCAGCAGGAAGAATGTCGTCGGCGACAGCAGCGGAAAGATGATGGTCCAGAAGCGGCGCATCGGACCGGCGCCGTCGATGGCGCCGGCCTCAATCACGCTTTTCGGGATCGATTGCAGGCCGGCGAGGAAGAACAGGAAATTGTAGGAGATCTGCTTCCAGACGGAGGCCATCACCACCAGCATCATGGCGTGGTTCTCGTTAAGCAGCGGATTCCAGTCGAGGCCCATGCCGCGCAGTGGACGCGCCAGCATGCCGAGCGAAGGCTGGAACATGAAGAACCATAGCACGCCGGCCACCGCGGGTGCGACCGCATAGGGCCAGATCATCAGCGTCTTGTAGGCAGACGCCGCTTTCAGGTTCTTGTCGGCCTGGGTCGCAAACAACAGCGCGATCGAGAGCGACAGCGCCGCAACCAGCGTCGAGAAGATCACCGTCGTCAGCATCGAGCGGTAATATTCCGGCTGAGCGAACAGCGCCTGATAGTTTTCCAAACCGACGTATTCGGAGACGAGGCCGAACGCGTCCTCGCGCAGGAAGGACTGCCAGATCGCCTGACTCGCCGGCCAATAGAAGAACACAACCGTGATGACGAGTTGCGGCAGCAGCAGCAGGTACGGCAGCAGGCGGTTGTTGAAGACGGTGGACTTTTCCATTCAGCACTTTCGTCATTGCGAGGAGCGTAGCGACGAAGCAATCCATTAGTCCGTTATGCGGTACTATGGATTGCTTCGCCGAGCCCGTCATCGGGCACGCATTCGCGCGACCCGTTGGCTCGCAATGACGCCCCCCTCGGCCGTCTTACTTTGCAGTCTTCTCGAAGGCGCGCAACATCGCATTGCCGCGGGAGACGGCGGCGTCGAGCGCTTCCTTCGCGGACTTCTTGCCGGCCAGCGCCGCCTCGATCTCCTCGGACCAGATGTCGCGCATCTGCACCATGTTGCCGAAGCGCAGGCCGCGCGAATTCTCGGTCGGCTCCTTGTTGGTGAGTTCCTTCAACGGAGTCTGCAGCGTCGGGTTCTTCTCATAGAAGCCGTCCTTGATCGATTTCTCGTAGGCCGCCTTGGTAATCGGCAGATAGCCGGACTCCTGGTGCAGCTTGGCCTGGCGGCTGGTATCGGACAGGAAGGCGAAGAACTTGGCGACGCCCTTGTACTCTTCCGGCTTCTTGCCACCCATCACCCAGAGCGACGCGCCGCCGATGATCGAGTTCTGCGGGGCACCGGCAACGTCCGGATAATAGGGCATCGGTGCCGAGGTGAAGTCGAACTTGGCCGTGCCCTTGGCGGTGGCATAATAGCCCGACGAGGTCAGGAAGATCGCGCATTCGCCGGAGCCGAAGCGGGCCTCGTTAGTGTTGGTGCGCCCGCCATAGTCGTAGGTCTTGTCCTTCTGCAGATCGACCAGGTTCTGCAGGTGCTTTACATGCAGCGGCGAGTTGAACTTCAGCTCGGTATCGAAACCGTCGAGGCCATTGGCCTTGGTGCCGATCGGCACGTTGTGCCAGGCTGAAAACTGTTCGATATGCGCCCAGGGGGCCCAAGCGTTGGAGAAGCCGCAAGTATCGTGGCCGGCCGCTTTCAGCTTCTTCGCGGCAGCGAACACTTCAGGCCACGTCTTCGGGATTTCGGTGACGCCGGCCTTTTTCAACTCGTCCTTGTTGATCCACATCACCATGGAGGACGAATTGAAAGGAAACGACAGCATGTCGCCCTTTGAGGTCGAGTAGTAGCCGGTGATGGTCGGCAGGTACGCCTTGGGGTCGAACGGCTCGCCGGCATCCTTCATTAGCTGGTAGACCGGCTTGATGGCGCCTTTGGCACTCATCATGGTGGCGGTGCCGACCTCGAATACCTGCATGATGTGCGGCGCGTTGCCAGCCCGGAACGCAGCGATGCCGGCGTTCATTGTGTCGGGATAGCTGCCCTTGTAGGACGGCACGACCTTGTAGTCGGACTGGCTGGCGTTGAACTCTTCGGCGAGCTTGTTGACGATATCGTTGTTGCCGCCAGTCATGGCATGCCACCACTGGATCTCGGTCACAGCGTGGGCAGGCGTTGTGAGCGCCAGCGCAGCAGAAACTGCCGCGGCTGCGCCGAATTGTCGAAATGCCATGTAATTCCTCCAGGTTGGGGTCGTCACCTTCGTTTCGCGCGATAACAGCGCCGGATGACGTGCAAATGACCCTATAAGCGAAAGCATGGTAGTGGGGAAGCGTGCGGCTGGGGAAGCCGGAAAATAGGCGAAGGCGCAATGCGCCTGCGATGAAAAGATGCTCTCGTGCCCCGGACGGCGCAGCACGAAGCGATGCGCTGCAGAGCCGGGGCCTATGAGATGCCAGTACAATTGCAGCCTGGGTCTCGGCTCTGCGGAGCAGCGCTGCACGCTGCACGCGTCCGGGACGCGAGAGCGTCAGCGCTTGCGTTCCGAGCCGCAGACCGCGCCCTTGGCGACCAGCGCCTCGATCTCGCCCTTCGAGTAGCCGAACTCGGCCAGCACCTCGGATGTGTGCTGGCTGAATTTCGGCGGCGTGCGGCGCAGGCTGGGTTTGGTCCGCTCCAGCCGGATCGGGGAGGCGACGCCCTTGTACCAGTCCTTTTCGAGGATATCGCCACGATGCAGCGTGTGCGGATTGGTCAGCGCCTGGTCGATCTTCTGCACCGGGCCGGCCGGCAGTCCGGCCGCCAGCAGGCGATTGCAGAGCGGTTCGGCCTCGTGCTGGCTGAACACGGCTGCGAGTTCGACACGCAGCGCGTCGCGGTTGGCGATGCGGTCCTTGTTGCGGGCAAAGCGCGGATCGGTGCCGAGCTCGGGCTTGCCGATTTCCTGGGCGAGCTTGCGGAAGGTGCCGTCATTGCCGACGCCGATGAAGATGTTGTCGGTCTTGGTCGGGAAGATCGCGTAAGGAACGAGGTTCGGATGCTCGTTGCCGGTGAGGCCAGGCGGCTTGCCGTGCATGAAATAGTTCGCGGTGTGCGGATGCATGATCGCGAGGCCGGTTTCATACAGTGTGGTTTCGAGAAACTGTCCCAAACCAGAACGTTGCCGTTCCGACAGCGCCATCAAAATGCCGATCGTCGCGTAAAGCCCGGTGGTGATGTCGACCAGTGGAACGCCGATCCGCATCGGGCCGCTTTCGGGCGAGCCGGTCGCCGCGATCATGCCGGTCATGGCCTGGATGATCGCGTCATAGCCGGGATTGCCGCCGCGGGGGCCGTCGGCGCCGAAGCCGGAAATCCGGCAATGCACGAGCCTTGGAAATTTCGCGCGCAAGACGTCGTTGCCGATGCCCCATTTGTCAAGCGTGCCCGGCTTGAAATTCTCGATCAGAACGTCGGCGGTCTCCAGCAACTTCATCAGCACCTCGCGCCCGCCTTCGGAGGCGAGGTCGAGCCCAATCGAGCGCTTGTTGCGGTTGATGCCGACGAAATAGGCCGCGTCCTCCTCGTGGAACGGAGGCCCCCAGTCGCGCACTTCGTCGCCGGCCGGTGGCTCGACCTTGATCACGTCGGCGCCGTGGTCGGCGAGGATTTGCGTGCAATAGGGGCCGCCGAGGACGCGCGTCAGATCGATCACGCGCAGGCCGGTCATTGCGCCGGGAGAACTCATGGAGAAGACCTTCGCTCAGGATGAGAATGGAGGCTTTGAGCTAGCGGTCTTCAGGCGCGGCGGCAATGGCGTCTCGCGCACAGGCGCATGACGCGGCCGCCTAGCACCAACTGGAAAATTCCGCAGGGCGAACGGCCCGTCGATATCAGCGGCGGGCCGTTCGTGCATCGTCGTCAGACGACGGTCAGGCGCACGTCGACATTGCCGCGGGTGGCGTTAGAGTAGGGGCATACCTGGTGCGCCTTCGCGACCAGGGCCTCCGCGTCCGCCTTGGGAACGCCGGGCAGTGAGACGGCGAGTTCGATATCGAGGCCGAAACCGCCGGCCGAACGCGGGCCGATGCCGACGGTCGAGGTCACCGAGGCATCCGCCGGCACCTTCGGGCCGCCCTGCGAGGCGACGAATTTCATCGCGCCGATGAAGCAGGCGGCATAGCCGGCCGCGAACAGTTGCTCGGGATTATTGCCGGCACCGCCGCCGCCGCCGAGTTCTTTCGGCGTGGCGAGCTTGACGTCGAGTGCGCCGTCGAGGGTGGCGGCGGTGCCATCGCGGCCGCCGGTGGCCTTGGCGCTGGTCTTGTAGAGTACGTTCACGGACATGTCGGTCTCCCTAGTTTGCCGTTTCGATGGAGCATATATTGCACACAATTAGATTGCGCACAATTTAATTTATTGCAAAGGCCGCGATTTAATTGTATGCAATTGAAATCAAGCGCTTACGCTTCCGGATCGGGGCATGCGCGCCATCCGTTGACGAGGTTGTGATGGCCAGGAAACACGCGGCCGATATATCGCTGAGACTCGATAATCAGCTCTGCTTTGCGGTGTATTCCACCGCGCACGCGTTCAACCGCGTCTACAAGCCGCTGCTCGATCGGCTTGGCCTGACCTATCCGCAATATCTGGTCATGCTGGTGCTGTGGGAGCGCGACGGCGTGCCGGTGAAGGGCATCGGCGAGCGGTTATTCCTGGATTCCGGCACGCTGACGCCGCTGCTCAAGCGGCTGGAGGCGGCCGAACTCATCCAGCGGACACGCAGCACGGAGGATGAGCGCCAGGTGCTGATCGCGCTGACGCCAAAGGGCGAGGCGCTCCGGGAGAAGGCGCGGGCGGTGCCGCAGGCGATCCTGGCGGCGTCCGCGTGCTCGGTCGGCGAACTGGTGGCGATGAAGAACGAGATCGTCGCGCTGCGCGACAAGCTGAACGGGGTATTGGGGGAGTAAGGCGTGCCTAGAGGCGTTTCTTGGCGAAGGCACGACCGGAATGGGGTTTAGATATTTCTCGAATTCCAGCGCTTTGTACTTGTCTGGAACGGCGCAGTACCAGAGTAAATCCCAAGGCCTGAACTTCGCAGTATGCGCTCACCTACCGGCATTATGCTCGGGCAATCGCCGTTTCAAATCTGCAGTAGCACCGATGTATTCCTGTTCAGGGAAGCTGAGGCTACGGATGATGTAGACGTACCACATCGGTCCTCACGCGCGGAAAGCGCGAACTGAAGCCTCTACCAGCCCGTCTTCGCTCTTTGGGCTACGCCGGGCACCACACTTCGCCCTTCGGCCATCACGTGGCTGCGCCACGCGAAGCCCGAAGGGCGAAGCGTGGTGGAGCCAGGCGGGATCGAACCGCCGACCTCTTGCATGCCATGCAAGCGCTCTCCCAGCTGAGCTATGGCCCCGTCACAGTGAAGGCACGGTCTCCTCGACCATCCTCCCGCGAGCCTTGGGCGACTCGCGGGGGAGACCCAGAACATAGTTCTGGGCCGATCTCAAGTCTCTTCGTCGCCTCCGACGTCGCCGATGATGTCGGTAACGTCCTCATCGCCCTCTTCCTCGTCGGGAATGAAGGTGGAATCGTCATCGTCATCGTCTTCGATGGTCTCATCGATTTCGATGTCGTCTTCCGATTCGGGAACCACGGCCTTGACCTTGCCGGTGTTCTCCTCGGCATCGGCCTCCTCGAGCGAGACCAACTCTTCGGCCTCGGCTGCCTCCGGCATATCGGCGGCAGCGGTAGCCGACGCGGCGGCCGCAGCGCGCGCGGCATCGCCACGGGCGGCCCGCGGCGGCGCGATCGGTGCGATCGGAACGACCTCGCCGGTGTAGGGCGAAATCACCGGGGTCTTGTTCAGGTCGTAGAACTTCTTACCCGTCGTCGGGCAAATACGCTTGGTTCCGAGATCGGATTTGGCCACGTGTGGATCCTGGGAAATTCTGAAAAACGGTGCTTCACTTGGCTAGTTGAGGGGCCGGTGTCAATAGCGCTTTGAAGCATTTGAGGGCCGCGTGACGCCGTGTGGTCCATGTGATACTGCCGCCCCCGCAGAGGACCACCATCTTGACCGATTCAACCACCAAATCCCCGCTGGAATCCCGCGCCAGCGGCCCCCTGGCGGGGAAAGTTCGCGTTCCCGGCGACAAGTCGATTTCGCACCGCGCTCTCATTTTGGGGGCGCTTTCCGTGGGCGAAACCAGGATCTCCGGCCTGCTCGAAGGCGAGGATGTTCTCAACACCGCCAAAGCCATGCAGGCGCTGGGCGCCCAGGTCGAGCGAACGGGGCCGTTTGCCTGGCAGGTCAAGGGCGTGGGCGTGGCAGGCTTCGCCCAACCGGTCTCCCCGCTCGATTTCGGCAATTCCGGCACCGGGTGCCGGCTGGTGATGGGGGCTGTGGCCGGCTGCCCGATCACGGCCGTGTTCGATGGCGATGCCTCGCTGCGCTCCCGTCCGATGCGCCGGATCCTCGATCCTCTGGAACTGATGGGGGCCAAAGCCGGTGAAGCCAGGGAAGGCGGCCGCCTGCCGCTGACGCTGCATGGCGCGCGCGATCCCGTGCCGATCCTCTACCGGACCCCCGTGGCCTCCGCCCAGATCAAATCGGCGGTGCTGCTGGCAGGGCTCGCCGCGCCAGGCGTCACCACGGTCATCGAGCAGGAAGCCAGCCGCGACCACACCGAATTGATGCTGAAACATTTCGGCGCCGAAATCGTCTCCGCCAATGAAGGCAGCCACGGCCGCAAGATTGCGCTCACCGGCCAGCCCGAACTGCATGGCGCCGAGGTCGTGGTGCCTGCCGATCCGTCCTCGGCGGCATTCCCGATCGTGGCGGCGCTGATCGTCTCGGGCTCCGACGTGGCCTTCTCCGACGTCATGACCAACCCGTTGCGCACCGGCCTGCTCACGACGCTGCGCGAGATGGGCGCCGCCATCGAGGAAAGCGAGGTCCGCGGTGACGCCGGCGAACCGATGGCGACCTTGCGCGTGCGCGCGTCGAAACTGCGCGGCATCGAGGTGCCGCCGGAGCGCGCACCCTCGATGATCGACGAATATCTGGTGCTCGCGGTCGCGGCCTCCTTCGCCGAAGGCACCACCATAATGCGCGGCCTGCAAGAATTGCGTGTCAAGGAATCCGACCGGCTGGAGGCGACCGCCGCCATGCTGCGCGTCAACGGCGTCAAGGTCGAGATTGCCGGCGACGATCTCATCGTCGAGGGCCGCGGACACGTGCCCGGGGGCGGCCTCGTCGCCACCCACATGGATCACCGCATCGCGATGTCGGCGCTGGTGATGGGACTTGCAGCCGACAAGCCGGTCAAGGTCGACGATACCGCTTTCATCGCCACCAGCTTTCCCGACTTCATCCCGATGATGCGCTCGCTGGGAGCTGAGTTTTCATGATCATCGCCATCGACGGGCCGGCGGCATCCGGCAAGGGTACGCTCGGCAAACGCCTCGCCCATCATTACGGCTACCGCCATCTCGACACCGGCGTGATCTATCGCGCGGTGGCGAAGGCGTTGCTGGACGAGGGTTTTGATCTCACAGACGAGGCGCGAGCGGTCGCCGTTGCGATGGAGCTTGATCCCGAGAAGTTCGGGCATCCCGAGCTCAAGACCCAGCGGATCGGCGATGCCGCCTCGGTAGTGTCGGCGATCCCCAGCGTGCGCGAGGCGCTGGTCAATTTTCAGCGCCAGTTCGCAGCCGATCCGCCGGGCGCCGTGCTCGACGGGCGCGATATCGGAACCGTGATCTGCCCGAATGCCGACGTGAAGATTTTCGTGGTCGCCGATCCGCAGGTGCGGGCCCACCGGCGGACGCTCGAAGCGCGCGCGCGGGGAGAGGAGGCCGACGAGGCAGCGGTGCTGGCCGATATCCTCAAGCGCGACGAACGGGACCGCAATCGCGCCGCCGCCCCGCTCAAAGCGGCCGACGACGCCCATGTCCTGGATAACTCCAATCTCGACATCGAGGCTGGCGTTCGCGCTGCGATTGCCATTGTCGAGGCCGTCCGGGCCCAGCGGAAATAGCCAGGATTCGCCCTCTCACCGTGGCCGGGAGCGCCCGAAAATCAGGCATTTCCGGCTTGCCGAAAATGGCCCGCGGGGCTATATCCACGGCCATCCGGGCCGCCATCGATGAGATCAGGGCTGTCGGAGCGGGCCGGCCGGAGGTTTGAACCTCCCGCCGTCATTGGAGGAAAGTCCGCTCCAGGCTCTTGAAGTCGATACGCTCGTTTCAGGCTCCGGATAGACAATCAACGTATCGAACGTGCAGGCATGCTGCCGGCCCGCTTTTGCGCTACTCGCAAATGCGGTCGTCAGGGTTTGCGGACCCCTGACACTTCACGCGCGACACGCCCTTTAACCCGAACGGCCGGCAAGATCCCGCATTGGAGAACAAATGGCTTCGAATACTGCTGCTTCCTATACTCCTACCCGCGACGATTTCGCTGCGATGCTGGACGAGTCTTTTGCCGGCGGCAATCTGCAGGAAAGCTCCGTCATCAAGGGCAAGGTGGTTGCAATTGAAAAGGACATGGCCGTCATCGACGTCGGCCTGAAGACCGAAGGCCGCGTGGCGCTGCGCGAATTCGCCGGCCCCGGCCGCGAAAGTGATCTCAAGGTCGGCGACGAGGTCGAGGTGTTCCTCGATCGGATCGAGAATGCGCTCGGCGAAGCCGTGCTGTCACGCGACAAGGCGCGCCGCGAGGAAAGTTGGGGCAAGCTCGAGAAGGCCTTCAACAACAACGAGAAGGTTCACGGCGTCATCTTCAATCAGGTCAAGGGCGGCTTCACCGTCGACCTCGACGGCGCTGTCGCCTTCTTGCCGCGTTCGCAGGTCGACATTCGCCCGATCCGCGACGTCGCTCCCTTGATGAACAACTCGCAGCCGTTCCAGATCCTCAAGATGGACCGCCGCCGCGGCAACATCGTGGTGTCGCGCCGCACGGTTCTCGAAGAGACCCGCGCCGAGCAGCGCCAGGAACTGGTGCAGAACCTCGAAGAAGGTCAGGTGATCGACGGCGTGGTCAAGAACATCACCGATTACGGTGCATTCGTTGATCTCGGCGGCATCGACGGCCTGCTCCACGTTACCGATATCGCCTGGCGCCGGGTCAACCACCCCACCGAGGTGTTGACCATCGGCCAGACCGTGAAGGTCAAGATCATCAAGATCAACCACGAGACCCACCGCATTTCGCTCGGCATGAAGCAGTTGCTGGACGATCCGTGGCAGGGCATCGAGGCGAAGTACCCGCTGAACGCGCGCTTCACCGGCCGCGTCACCAATATCACCGACTACGGCGCGTTCGTCGAACTGGAGCCGGGCATCGAAGGCCTGATCCACGTCTCGGAAATGTCGTGGACCAAGAAAAACATGCACCCCGGCAAGATCGTTTCGACCTCGCAGGAAGTCGAAGTGCAGGTGCTCGAGGTGGATTCGGTCAAGCGCCGTATCTCGCTCGGCCTCAAGCAGACCATGCGCAACCCCTGGGAAGTCTTCGTCGAGAAGTTCCCGGTCGGTTCGGTGGTCGAAGGCGAGGTCAAGAACAAGACCGAGTTCGGTCTGTTCCTCGGCCTCGATGGCGACGTCGACGGCATGGTCCATCTCTCCGACCTCGACTGGAAGCTGCCGGGCGAGCAGGTCATCGATAACTTCAAGAAGGGCGACATGGTCAAGGCCGTGGTGCTCGACGTCGATGTGGAGAAGGAGCGCATCTCGCTCGGCGTCAAGCAGCTCGAAGGCGACCCCTTCGCCGAGCCGGGCGACGTCAAGAAGGGCGCGGTCGTGACTTGCGAAGTGCTCGACGTGAAGGAAGCAGGTATCGAGGTGAAGATCTCGGGCACCGACTTCACCACCTTTATCAAGCGCTCCGAGCTTGCCCGTGACCGCAACGACCAGCGCGCCGAACGCTTTGCCGTCGGCGAGAAGGTCGATGCGCGCGTGATCCAGTTCGACAAGAAGGCCCGTAAGGTGCAGGTCTCGATCAAGGCGCTGGAAGTCGCTGAAGAAAAGGAAGCCATCGCGCAGTACGGCTCCTCCGATTCGGGCGCGACGCTCGGCGACATTCTCGGCACCGCGCTCAAGAACCGCGAGAAGTAAGCGTTCGCTTATCTCGCTGCGACATCAGGCCCCGGTTTCGACCGGGGCCTTTTTGTTTCTGTCGTCCCGGACAAGCGAAGCTGCGATCCGGGACCCATCACCACAGGTGGATTGTATTGGGCGCGCTGGAGCCCCATCGAATGCGACAATCACCGCCTGTGGTTATGCGTCCCCGCGTGCGCGGGGACGACGAAGCGGGCCTTGTTTTCTTCATATTGCATCGCAATTGATGTAATCAGGTAACGCTTAGCTCACGCTGCGAGTGCAAAACGCGCTGATTATTTCAGGAGAATTTCGATGTCGCTCGATTCGGACGTGATCATCGATCGCCGCAGGATCCGACGGAAGCTGACGTTCTGGCGTATCATGGCTGGCCTGGTGACGATCGCAGCGATCGTCACCTTTGGCGCAATCGCGACGACGAGCGGGCCGGCTGCCCTGACGCCATCGGGATCGATCGCGCGCGTCAATATCGAAGGGCTGATCCGCAGCGACCAGCAGCGCGTCGAGGCGCTGGAGCGCCTGGAGAAATCGAGCCATGCCGCGGTTATCGTGCACATCAACTCGCCGGGCGGCACCACGGCCGGCTCCGAGCAGCTCCATGAGGCGCTGGTCCGGCTTAAGGCCAAAAAGCCGCTGGTGGTGGTGGTCGAGGGGCTGGCCGCTTCAGGCGGTTACATCGCGGCAATGGCCGCCGATCATATCGTCGCCCGGCAGAGTTCGCTGGTCGGATCGATCGGCGTGCTGTTTCAATTTCCGAATTTTGCCGAGCTTTTGAAGACCGTGGGCGTCAAGGTCGAGGAGGTGAAATCCTCGCCGTTGAAGGCAGCGCCCAATGGGTTCGAACCAACCAGCCCGGAGGCGCGCGCCGCGCTCGATGCGCTGGTGAGGGATTCCTATGCCTGGTTCCGTGGCCTAGTGAAGGAGCGGCGCGGCATGGATGATGCATTACTCGAAAAGGTCGCGGACGGCCGCGTCTTTACCGGCCGCCAGGCGGTCGAGCTGAAACTGATCGATCAGCTCGGCGATGAAAAAGCAGCCATCGCGTGGCTGGTCGCCGAAAAGAAGATCAAAAGCGATCTGCCGGTGCGTGATTACAAGCTGAACCCGCAGTTTGGTGACCTGACATTTCTGCGAACGGCGGCTTCCATCGCGTTCGATGCGCTCGGCTTGAGTTCCATCGCGCGTCAGATCGAGCAAGCCGGCGTGGCGCAGGCGGTCGACCAGCTCTCGCTTGACGGCATGCTGGCGTTGTGGCGCCCCGCAGCCTCCAATTGAACCGCAGCGGTGCCTTTCCGAGGCTCTCCCGCATTGCGGGTGTTGTCACAAACCCCTTCCGGGCGGTTTGTCACGCCATTTCGCGCTGCCCAAAAGTGATTTAGCGTCTTGACAGTTCAAGGCATTTTCACGGAAATGGATATCCGCACGACCCCGGATCCCAACTTCGATGATCAAATCCGAACTTGTTCAGCGCATCGCCGAGCACAACCCGCACCTCTATCAGCGGGATGTGGAGAACATTGTGAACGCGATCCTCGATGAGATCGTCGCTGCTTTGGCGCGCGGCGACCGTGTCGAGCTGCGCGGTTTCGGCGCCTTCTCCGTTAAGCATCGCCCGGCGAGGGCGGGGCGCAATCCACGCACCGGCGCCCATGTGCCGGTCGACCAGAAGAGCGTCCCGTTCTTCAAGACGGGCAAGGAAATGCGCGAGCGGCTGAACCGCGACAACGGCTCGCCCGAGGCCGGCGCTTAAGCAATTTTTCGATCTGACGAGATGTAGCCGTGTTGCGGGCCTGGTGCCCGCCTTTCTCGATCACTACGAGAGATGGTCATGCGAAAGTTCTTCACGGCGCTGGTCGTCATTCCCTTGGGCCTGATCTTCATCGTCTTTGCGGTCGCCAACCGCCATTTCGTGACGGTCTCGTTCGATCCCTTCAATTCGACCGATCCGGCGATCGCGGCGAGCTTGCCGCTGTTCGCGGTGATCATTGCGGTGGCCATTCTGGGGGTGGCGGCAGGCGGCATGGCCACCTGGTTCCGCCAGCGCCACTGGCGCCGGGCGGCGCGCCAGCACGAGGCGGATGCCCGCCGGGCCAGGGCGGAAGCGGCCGATTTACGGGCCGCGGCAGCGGTTTCCCGGGCCGACCAGCAGCGGCTTCCGGCGCCCTCCCAGTACGGTTTCTACGGGGCCGCCGGGCGAGACAAGCAGGGCGCGACGTTGTAGAACCCGCCCCATCAGCCCCGTTCCAACCGGTTAAGGGGCTCTAAATCCGTGCCAGAGAGACCATGTCCCTGCTCGTAAAAATTTGCGGCCTGTCCACGCGCGAGACGCTCGACACCGCGCTTGAGGCGGGCGCCGATATGGCGGGATTCGTGTTCTTCC
This sequence comes from Bradyrhizobium australiense, assembly GCF_013114825.1. Classification (GTDB taxonomy): domain Bacteria; phylum Pseudomonadota; class Alphaproteobacteria; order Rhizobiales; family Xanthobacteraceae; genus Bradyrhizobium; species Bradyrhizobium australiense. Next base: position 205,912 of record NZ_JAAVLX010000003.1, read on the forward strand.
CCCCATCGCCACGCCATCTCAGTCTCGAGACGGCGCGGGAACTTGGCCGGCGGGCGAAGGGGCGCGCGGCCAAGGTGGCATTGACCGTAGATGCCGACAACGCGACGCTCGAAAATATCGCCGAGACGCTGCAGCCGGACCTGCTGCAATTGCACGGCAAGGAAACTATCGCGCGGGTGCGTGACATCAAACAAAGATTCGGATTGCCGGTCATGAAGGTGATTGCCGTCGAAACCCCGGCCGATCTCGTCGCGCTGCCGGGCTATGCGAGCGTTGCCGATCGCATCCTGTTCGATGCTCGCGCTCCCAAGGGCGCCACCCGTCCTGGCGGGCTGGGCGCCGTGTTCGACTGGCACGTGCTGGAAAAGCTCGATCTCCAACTGCCCTTCATGGTCTCGGGCGGGCTCACCGCCGATAATGTCGCGGAGGCGATCCGTGTCACCCGCGCCGGCGGCGTCGATGTGTCCTCCGGCGTGGAAAGTTCGCCCGGCGTCAAGGATCCCGAGATGATCCGCAATTTCATTCGCGCTGCGCGCGCGGCCGACCTTACTTCACCTCTCTCACCGGATTTGCGGCGACAGCCCCTCACCCCGACCCTCTCCCCGCAAGGGCGGGGCGAGGGAGAAGAGACAGCGCCGCTGAACGACATGAAGAATTGATGGTCCGATGAATCCAAGCCTGCCCAATTCATTCCGCACCGGTCCCGACGAGCGCGGGCATTTTGGCAATTTCGGCGGCCGCTTCGTCGCGGAAACGCTGATGCCGCTGATCCTCGACCTGGAAAAAGCCTATGCGGCGGCCAAGGCCGATCCGGCGTTCCAGACCGAGATGAACGGCTATCTCAAGGATTATGTCGGCCGGCCATCGCCGCTCTATTTCGCCGAGCGGCTGACCGAGCATCTCGGCGGCGCCAAGATTTATCTGAAGCGCGAAGAGCTGAACCATACCGGCTCGCACAAGGTGAACAACGTGCTCGGCCAAATCATGGTCGCGCGGCGCATGGGCAAGAAGCGCATCATCGCCGAGACCGGCGCCGGCCAGCATGGCGTCGCCACCGCGACGCTGTGCGCGCGCTTTGGTCTCGAATGCGTAGTCTATATGGGCGCGGTGGACGTCGCCCGTCAGGCGCCGAACGTGTTCCGCATGGAGATGTTGGGCGCCAAGGTCGTGCCGGTGCAGTCGGGTACGCGCACGCTGAAGGACGCCATGAACGAGGCGTTGCGCGACTGGGTCACCAACGTGCACAACACCTTCTACTGCATCGGCACGGTGGCGGGTCCGCATCCCTATCCGATGATGGTGCGCGACTTCCAGTTGGTGATTGGCGAGGAAACGCGCAAGCAGATGCAGGAGGCCGAAGGCCGGTTGCCGGATTCGTTAGTTGCTTGCATCGGCGGTGGCTCCAACGCTATGGGCCTGTTTCATCCGTTCCTCGACGATCCCTCGGTCGAAATTTTTGGCGTCGAAGCCGCGGGACATGGGCTGACGCAACTGCATGCCGCCTCGATCGCTGGCGGCCGGCCCGGCGTGCTGCATGGCAACCGCACCTATCTGTTGATGGACGATGACGGCCAGATCCAGGATGCGCATTCGATCTCGGCGGGTCTCGATTATCCCGGCATCGGCCCGGAGCATTCCTGGCTGCACCAGACCGGCCGCGTCACCTATCTTTCCGCGACCGACGACGAAGCACTCGCCGCTTTCATGCTGCTGTCGCGACTGGAAGGCATTCCACCCGCGCTGGAATCTGCGCACGCGATCGCCAAGGTTACGGAGCTCGCCCCGAAACGGCCGAAGGATCATCTAATGGTGGTCAACCTTTCCGGCCGTGGCGACAAGGACATTCCGCAGATCACGGAAATCTTGAAAGGCAAGAAGCAGTGACCACCCGCATCGACGCACGCTTTGCCGAACTCGCAAAAGAAGGCCGCTCGGCGCTGGTCACCTTCCTGATGGCCGGCGATCCCGATCCCGCAACTTCGCTCAACATCATCAAGGCTCTGCCCAGGGCGGGCGCCGATATCATCGAGATCGGTATGCCCTTCACCGATCCGATGGCGGACGGTCCGTCGATCCAGGCCGCGGGCCTGCGCGCGCTCAAGGGCGGCATGACCCTGCGGAAGACGCTCGAGATGGTGCGCGGCTTCCGCAACGAGGACAACGCCACGCCGCTGGTGCTGATGGGCTATTACAATCCGATCTATATTTACGGGGTCGACAAGTTCCTGATCGACGCCAAGACCGCCGGCGTCGATGGCCTCATCATTGTCGACCTGCCGCCGGAGGAAGACGATGAGCTCTGCATTCCGGCGCTGAAGGCCGGGCTCAACTTCATCCGCCTGGCGACACCGACGACCGACGACAAACGCCTGCCCGCTGTGCTCGCGAACACCTCCGGCTTTGTCTACTACGTCTCGATCACCGGCATCACCGGCGCTGCGGCTGCCGATTCGAAGGTGGCCGGCGATGCGGTGGCCCGTATCAAGCGCCACACCAAGCTTCCGGTGTGCGTCGGCTTCGGCATCCGCACCCCGCAGGCCGCGCGCGCGATTGCCGAGAAGGCAAATGGCGCCGTGGTCGGCACCGCCCTGGTCGATGCATTGCGCGACAGCCTCGACACAAAGGGGCAGGCGACCACCAAGACGGTGGCCGCGGTGGCCGATCTCGTGGCGTCGCTGGCGCAGGGCGTCCGGGGAGCGAAGCAGGCTGCGGAATAAGCCACAATTTGCGTGGAAATAGGCGTTCAGCGCGGCTTGCCGGGTCCAGGCCAGGCCGCCATATATCCAGCCAATGCGTCCAACCGCATTTCGGAGCGAACCATGAATTGGCTCACCAATGTCGTCCGGCCGAAAATCCGCAACATCCTGCGTCGCGAGACGCCGGAGAATTTGTGGATCAAGTGCCCGGATTCCGGGCAGCTCGTGTTCTACAAGGACGTCGAGGCCAATCAGTTCGTCATTCCCGGCTCGAACTACCACATGCGCATGGGCGCGGTGGCGCGACTGAAGTCGATCTTCGACAACGAGACGTGGTACGACATTGCGCTGCCTGAGGTCACGGCCGACCCTCTGAAGTTTCGCGATGAGCGCAAATACGCAGACCGCATCAAGGACGCCCGTACCAAGACCGGGCTGAACGATGCCATCAAGGTCGGCTACGGCAAGCTGGAGGGCGCCGGCGTCGTCATCGCGGTGCAGGATTTCGATTTCATGGGCGGTTCGCTCGGCATGGCCGCGGGCGAAGCGATCGTGCGCGGGCTGGAGCTTGCGGTCGAAAAGAAGTCGCCCTTCATCGTGTTCGCGGCTTCCGGCGGCGCGCGGATGCAGGAAGGCATCCTGTCGCTGATGCAGATGCCGCGTACCACTGTCGGCGTGCAGATGCTGCGCGAGGCAAAACTGCCCTACATCGTGGTGCTGACCAACCCGACCACCGGCGGCGTCACCGCCTCCTACGCCATGCTGGGCGACGTGCAGATCGCCGAGCCCGGCGCGCTGATCGGCTTTGCCGGCGCGCGGGTGATCGAGCAGACCATCCGTGAAAAATTGCCCGAAGGATTCCAGCGCGCCGAATATCTGCTCGACCACGGCATGATCGACATGGTCGTGCATCGCCACGAGATGCGCTCGACGCTGGCGCGGCTGTGCCGGCTCCTGACCAAATCGCCGCCGCTCGAAGTTGCCTCCAAGCCTTCGCCGCAGGTCACGGATCCCGCCCAGATCGTATCGGCGCCGGAAGCCGTGCCGGCTGCGCCCCACGCGTGAACCTGCCTGCCGCCAGATCCCAGCCGCTCGGTGAATTGATCGCGCGGCTGTCTGCGTTGCATCCGAAGCGCATCGATCTCAGCCTCGATCGCATGCATCGCCTGCTGGCGCGGCTCGATCACCCGGAGCGGCTGCTGCCACCGGTGATCCATGTCGCCGGCACCAATGGCAAGGGCTCCACCATCGCTTATCTGCGTGCGATCCTTGAGGCCGCAGGTCTGCGCGTGCACGTCTACACCTCGCCTTACCTCGTGCGGATCAACGAATGTTTCCGCCTCGGCGAGAAGGGCGGCGGCCGGCTGGCTGATGATGCCGAGTTGCGGCGGGTGCTGGAGCATTGCGAGCAGCTCAACGCGGGCGACCCGCTCACAATTTTCGAGATGGAGACCGCGGCGGCGTTTTGCCTGTTCGCGGAGCATGACGCCGATGTCGTGCTGCTGGAAACCGGTCTCGGCGGGCGGTTAGATGCCACCAACGTCATCGACCGGCCGGTCGCGACCGTGATCACGCCGGTCAGCATGGACCATACCGAGTTTCTCGGTAACACGCTGACAGCAATCGCCGGAGAAAAAGCCGCCATTGTCAAGCGCGGCGCGCCGCTGATTTGCGCGGAGCAGGCGCCGGAGGTGATGTCGGTGATTGAGGTGCAAGCCAACCGTATGCGCGCGCCGCTGCATGCGGCCGGACAGCAATGGCATGTCGGTGTCGAACGCGGGCGGCTGGTCTATCAGGACGAGCGCGGGCTGATGGATCTCGTGGCGCCAAAGCTGTTCGGGCGGCATCAATTCGACAATGCCGGTCTTGCCATCGCAACGCTGCGCGCGATCGAGGCTTTCAGGATCGGAATGCCAGCATTCGAGGCCGGCATCGTTGGCGCCGAATGGCCGGCACGCATGCAGCGGCTGGTTTCGGGCGCGCTGGTCGATCAGGGACCGAAGGGGTGCGAGATCTGGCTCGACGGCGGACACAACGCCGAAGGTGGCCGTGTTGCTGCGGCCGCGCTCGGCGATCTCGAAGAGCGGGTGTCGCGGCCTTTGGTGGTGATCACGGGCATGATGGCGAACAAGGATGCGGCTGCGTTTCTCGCCAATTTCGCAGGACTAACGCGCCACATCGTGGCGGTGCCGATTCCGGGCCGCGCCAATGCGATGCCGCCGGACCGGCTGGCGGATGCGGCGCGCGCGCTCGGCATGCGCGTGGAGAACGCGGCAAGCGTCGAAGCTGCGCTGCACGCGCTCTCGCGCCTCGCTTACGAAGTGCCGCCGCGAATTCTGATTACCGGCTCGCTTTATCTCGCCGGCCATGTGCTCAACATCAACGGCACGCCGCCAGCATAATGTCCCCACAAATTAAATGACCGCTGGAATTGCTTCCAGCGGCCGCCCGGGAAGAAATATCGATTGCTTATGAATTCGCCAGCCCCGGTGTCTGCAAATTCTAGCCAAGACGCCTGGGAGCCGCGAGTCGGAACCTGACTTCGGCAATAAGAAGTAAGGATGATGTTGCAGGCTGGTTTCACCCAAATGAGGTAGATGGCTCAGCATCGTTCTTGCATTGTGAAACTCTATCGGGAGAGCTGGGTCAACATGCGTTTTGCCGCGATTGCCGACGTCCATGGAAATTATCTCGCGCTGGAGGCGGTCCTTGCCGACATCCGCGCGCACGGCATCAAGGAGATCGTCAATCTCGGCGATATGGCGAGCGGCGCGCTCGATGCGCGGCGAACGATGGACGCCTTGATGGCGATCGACGCGGTCCACGTCCTTGGCAATCACGACCGTTGGCTGATCGATCGGCCGTTGGACAAGATGGGCTCGTGGGAGCGCTGCGCGTTTCCGCAACTCGACGGCAGGCATCTCGACTGGCTGCGCCTGGTGCCTCTAACGCACATATTCCAAAACCAGGTCTTTCTCTGCCACGCCACGCCGTCAGACGACAATATCTATTGGCTGGAGACGGTGACCCCAGACGGCTCGGTCAGGATGTCGGCGCTGGAAGCGATCGAGAAGGAAGCGAAAGGGATCTCGCAGTCCCTGATCCTCTGCGGCCACACCCATATCGCTCGTGCTGTGCGGCTCAGCGACGGCCGTCTCGTGGTCAATCCCGGAAGCGTCGGCGGACCCGGCTTTCGCCACAGCGATCCGTATCCCCATTTGATCGAGGCGGGCACGCCCGACGCCCGTTACGCAATCCTGGAGTTGGCGTCGGCAAACTGGCGCGTCACGTTCCGGCATGTGCCGTATGACCACCGCGCGATGGCCGCCCTCGCGCGGCAGAACGGTCAACCGGAACTCGCGAGCGCGCTAGCGACAGGATGGATCAGATAGCCCGGATGGAGCCAACGGGTCGCGCGAATGCGCGCCCGATGACAGGCTCCGCGCAATCCGGGGGGTCGCGCCAAAACGTAGACCCCCGGGTTACGCTTCGCTTCACCCGGGCTACCGGGCTACAGGTGCTTTCGATCAGCGCGGCTGATCGGCGACATCGGACACGCCGACGTGCTCCCGATAAACCATCTCCCAGCCCTTCCAGCCGGTGAAGAGCAGGATGAGCACCACGATCAGCGAAAGGACCAGGCCTGTCGGGACAATGGCCGATGTTCCCTCGGTGTAACGCGAATACCAGTTGTAGAGCTCGATCAAGACCGCAATGACGTTGCCACCGGCGTGAAGCCATGCGTCGTTGAGATTGCGGATGCGATCGTCTCCCATCAGGTCGATCACGCCCATGACAGCCGCGAGCGCCGCCATGATCAGGCCTACTCCCAATAGCCAGAGCGAGGCGGTGGCCCAGAAATCGTTCGAGGTCCTCCAGAATGCAACGTCGGAAAAAAAGGCCAGAACGAAACAGGCGACCGGAAATGGAATGAGCATTGGATGGATCGGGTGACCGGCGATCTGCGCGGTCGATTTGGGGTTTGTCATGAATGCCTCCTGAAGTGGCAGTAAGCATTCAACGGGCCATTTTCGTGCGGGTTCCTGCAATTTTCGGCTCTCAGAGCAGGACGCGGAACAGGTGCGGCGCAGCAATTCATGCTGCCCCGTCTCCTGACGTCGCTGCTCCGTATCACAGCTTCACTTCAGCAGCTTTATCGGGTCGGCGGCCTTCTGCTTGAGCTGATCGAAGGTGCATTGCCGCGGCGCCTTGTCAGGCCGCCAGCGCAGGATGGAGGTGCCGTGGCGGAAGCGCTCGCCGCTGAAATGATCGTAGCAGACCTCGATCACGAGCTTTGGCTTCAGCGGACACCACTTTGCCGATCGCTCGGTCGACCATCGGCTGGGTCCGCCCGGTGCATTGCCGGTGAAGCCGGGCGGCGCGATCAGCGGTTCTAGTTTTGATGTCAGCGCCGGCTTGTCCGCCTGTTTGATCGCAGACGTGAAGCCGACATGGTGCAAAAGCCCTTCGTCATCGTAAAGCCCAAGCAGCAGCGAGCCCACGACCCTGCGGTTCGCAATCTTGTTCGTCGCATAACGGAAGCCGCCGACGACGCAATCGGCGCTGCGGAATTTCTTGATCTTCTGCATGCCGTCGCGATTGCCGGCCTGATAGGGCAGGTCGATGCGCTTGGCAATCACGCCATCTGAACCGCCGCCGGCCTGCTTCAGCCATTTTTGGGCGGTCGAATAGCTCGTGCTGGCGGGAGATAAGCGAAACGTCGGGTTGGATTTGAACTGGGCTTTCGCAAAAGCTTCCAGCGCCGGTCGGCGCAGCCGCAAAGGCGATGCGGCGAGCTTCTTGTCCGTTGGGGTTGCCAGCAGGTCGAAAGCGAGAAACAGCGCCGGTGTTTCCTGCGAGAGCTTTTTGACCCGGCTCGCGGCGGGATGGATCCGCTGCAGCAGATCGTCGAACGAAAACGCCTTGCCATGCGGCACGACGATTTCGCCATCGAGCAGGAAGGTGGTCGCCTTCAATGCAAGCGCGGCGCGGACTAGTTCGGGGAAATAGCGGGCGAGATCCTCGCCGGACTTGGAACGGAGGTCGACCAGGTCTCCCTGGCGGGACAGCAGGCAGCGAAAACCATCCCATTTCGGTTCGTACTGCCATTCGGCCCCGCGCGGGATGGCATCGACCGAGCGCGCCTCCATTGCCGCGAGCGGGGCGTGACGCCGGCGAGCCTTTCCGGATGGCGGGCTCAAGACCTCTTCAACGCGAGACATATCGTCTCAACGCAAACGGCCGGCTATTCGCCGGCCGTCCTCGGAAAAATTGTCATCTAACGGTCGATCAGACCGCCGCGGTGATCCACTGTTGCAGCTTCGCCTTCGGCGCTGCGCCGACCTGGCGCGAGGCCATCTCGCCGCCCTTGAAGATCATCAGGGTAGGGATCGACATTACGCCGTATTTCGAGGCCGTCTTCGGGCTCTCGTCGACGTTCAGCTTCACGATCTTGACCTTGTCGCCCATCGCGCCGGAAATCTCGTCGAGCGCAGGCGCGATCATGCGGCAGGGGCCGCACCATTCGGCCCAGAAGTCGACGACCACCGGCCCGGTCGCCTTGAGCACTTCGGCTTCGAAATCGGCGTCAGAAACCTTGCCAACGGCCATCGGAATTACCTCGTTCGTTAGGAATTAAGGGCGCGGATAAGAATCGCGCCTGGGATCATAACGTCAAACCTATGAACGCGATCCTGCCGGGTCAAGCACGGGTCACGCCGAGATGATAGGACGCCAGCTCGGTCTCCAAGGCGGGGGCTGAAATCTCCATTAATTCAGCGGTTTCGGTCCAAAGCAGCGCTGTGCGAACCGGTCGCTGGGGATAAAGCTTGCCGAGCACCGCCCAATACAGCGCGAGCTGGCGAACATAGCCCCTCGGCGCCTCCTCGGGCCGGCGCGGCGGGGCGTGATTGGTCTTGAAATCGACGATCAGGACCTCGCTGTCCGTGACCACCAGCCGGTCGATCTGTCCGGACACCAGCGCCGGCCGGCCGCCCGGCCGCTCCAGCCGCCCAACGATCGAGACTTCGGCGCGGCTGCCGGGGGCGAATACCTGGGCAAACCGCCTATCTTCAATCAAGGCAAGCGTGCTTTCGGCCAGCACCTGCCGCTCCTCGTCGGTCCAGCCGTCGGCATTGCGGGCCAGATAGGCCAGCGCAGCCTCGCGGCGGCGCTCGGCGGCAACGTCGGGTAGCGACTGCAGAAGCCGGTGCACCAGCGTGCCGCGCTGCAGGGCGCGGGCGCGCTGCATGAGCGATTCGGCCGTCCGTACCGGGTGACTGTCGCTATCCGCGGGGTCCGAGGGCCGCAGCGGGCTTTCCGGGGAAATCTCGGGCTGTGCCGGCGTCAGCAGCCAGTTGGGCAGCACGATTGGGGATGGTGGGGCCGCCGCGGCGGCTGCCGGAGCGGCTGCCGGCACGGCCTCCTCGGGTCGCGTATAGCGGTTCACCCGGCCGGCAGGGGTCTCGATTTCCTGAAGCTGCAGGCCGGAGCCGGCGAGCCCCTTGGTGATCAGATCGTACCAGGACAGCGGCCGGACACTCTTCATGTTGCCGGGCAGGCAGCCGCCGACGATCAGGCGGTCTGCCGCGCGCGTCATCGCCACATAGAGCAGGCGGCGGTATTCATCCTCGGTGTCGTCGATCATCGCCGCGCGGGCCGCGACGACGGCTGAGGGGTCCTCGGCCTTGCGGCCGGCCCAGACCACGACACCGGGCGCATGCGGATCGCCATTGCCTTGCGGCAGGTTGATCAGTTTCAGCCGCTGCGTATCCGAAGGCGACGTCGTGGTGTCCACCAGGAACACGACGGAAGCCTCCAGCCCCTTGGCGCCGTGCACCGTCATGACACGGACCTCGTCACGCGAGATCTCCATGTCGCGCTTCACCTCGAGGTCGGCCGTGCGCAGCCACGCCATAAATCCCTGCAGCGAGGCCGGCGCCTTGCGCTCAAAGCTCAGCGCCAGCTCCAGAAATTCGTCGAGCGCGTCGTTCGCCTCGTGGCCAAGCCGGTGCAGGATTCGCGCGCGGCCGCCGTCGCCGCCAAGCAGCCAGGCATAGAACGCAAACGGCGTCTCGCGGGCAAAGCGGCGTTCGTATTGTTCGAGCCGCCACAGCGCGTCCCGCAGCCGGCCATCGGCCGCGGCGCGCTCAGCCAGTGCCACGCGCAACGATCTCTTGCGGTCGCAGGCAATCTTGAACAGGTCGTCGTCGTCGAGCCCGAACAGCGGGCTCTTCAGCGCAACCGCCAGCGCCAGATCGTCCTGCGGCAGCAGAAGCGCGTCCGCCAGGTTCATCAGGTCGATGATCGCGATGTGCTCGGTCAGCTTGAGGCGGTCGGCACCGGCGACCGGAATGCCGGCGTGCTTCAGCGCCTGGATCACGGCATCGAATGCGTTGCCGCGGCGGCGCACCAATACCAGCATGTCGCCATAGCGCAGCGGCCGGCGGTCACCCCTGCTGCCGGTCATCACGCGGCTAGCGACCAGGGCCTTGATCTCGGCCTGGATGCGCCGCGCCAGCTTCACTTCGGGACTGGTCGCAGACACGCCGTCGAACGGCGCGCGCCAGCCCTCGATGTCCTGCCGGTCGTCGGCTTCCGCAAGCTCCCAGAGATCGATCTGGCCGGGACCGGCGTCGGCCAGCGCGTGATGGATCGGATTGCCGATATCGACCGCATGAATGCTGCGATAGATATCCTGCTCGCGAAACACCTGATCGACCGCATGCAGGATCGCCGGTCCCGATCGGAACGAATAGGTAAAGGACACTGGATCGAACTTCAGGCCGGCGCCCTCGAACTTCCTCTGAAGTGCGCGGCGGCGCAGGTCGAATTCCCGCGGCGCCGCGCCCTGAAACGAAAAGATCGACTGCTTCTCGTCGCCGACCGCGAACACCGTTCGCACCACGCCGTCGCGCGCGCCCGCTCCGGAAGTGAATTCGGAGATGATATGCGCGACGATATCCCATTGCCGCGGGCTGGTGTCCTGCGCCTCGTCGATCAGCACATGGTCCACGCCACGATCGAGCTTGTAGTGCACCCAGCCCGAGGACACTCGATCGAGCATCTCCAGCGTCTTGTCGATCAGATCGTCATAGTCGAGCAGGCCGCGCTCCTGCTTCTCGCGGCGGTAATTGGCCGCCGCGGCGGTCGCGATATGAAGCAGCGCCTCGGTGCGGTCGCGCGCCACCAGGGCGCGGCGGCGTTCGATCAGGGGCAGGACGCGACGGGCTTCCGATTCCAACAACCGTCCAATGGCCGGATTGTTGTCGCAGAACTTCTTCGTCACCACCGATTTGCGCGGCGTACGCTCGGTGTCGGTGAGGAACAGGGTGAGATATTGGTCGACCTGAGCGGCGCCTGTGAACACCATCGCATCGCGCAGCCGTGCCGCCTGATCCTGATCGGACTTGTTGCCGGTTTCCAGAACCAGCGCAATCTCCGGCCATCGCGAGCGCGGAAGATGGGGGCCCTCGACGATGTCGCGCTCGACGTCTTCAATGCTGTCATCGGGAGAAACACCAAGCGCCGCCGAAATTTGCGCTGCCGCGGCCTGCGCGCTGCCGGCGGCATCGGTCCATGCCATGAAATGATCGCGGCTGAGACAGGCCTCGCGCACCACGTCCTTGAAGGTGACGTCGGCGGCGCTCGCCATCGCCGTCATCAGCGCGCGCCCGGTGGCGCTGTCAGGGTTGCGCGACGCCTCGAGGAAAACGCCGAGATTGGCACGCTCCATCATCTCGTTCTGGTCGCGCTCATCGAGCACGGCAAACCGCGCCGGCACGTTGGCCTCGAACGGGAATTGCTGCAACAGCCGCGTGCAGAGCGCGTGGATGGTCTGCACTTTCAGCCCGCCCGGCGTTTCCAGCGCGCAGGCGAACAGCTTGCGCGCCGCTTTTCGCAGGCGGGCGCCGGGATGGGGAATGCCGGCCTCGCGGATAGCGGCGTCCAGTGCGTCGTCGTCGAGCGTGACCCAGTGGCCCAGCGTCGTGAACACGCGCTCCGCCATATTGGCGGCAGCGGCCTTGGTGAAGGTGATGCAGAGGATCTTTTCCGGCGCGACGCCATCGAGCAGCAGGCGGATCACCCGCTGCACCAGCACGTGCGTCTTGCCCGATCCGGCGTTCGCTGAGACGAAGGCGGACGCCGCAGGGTCCGACGCGCGCGCCTGCGTGGCGCGAACGGCATCGGGAATGATGCGGGAAGCCTTCACCATTCCTCGATCCCCAGGCCGCCGGCCGCCGACCATTCCTTGATGCGGGCGAGATCGTCGTAGGCGCCGTAGCGGTTCGACCACATCGAAAGATTCAGTGAGGTGTAGGCCGTCTCTTCGTTCTCGAATTTGCGGATCAGCGCTTCGAGCTGCTCGCGGGCGTAGTCGGCCGCCTCGTCCGGCGGTTGCGGCGTGTCGTTGTTCCTGATCTTCAGCTCCAGCGAGCGCTGCTCGCCGGGCGGATTGTTGCCGCTGAGCCTGACATAGGCAAGCTCGCCAACAGATGATCCAGCATGGATGTTCTCGAAGCCGCCTTCGCGCAGGATCGCGGCCTCCAGCGTCAATTGCGGTGACAGGCCCATCCGCACCTGCTTGCCGGTCGGCGGCTGACCAGTCTTGTAATCCAGGATAGCGAAGCTGCCGTCATGGCGCTGCTCGATCCGGTCGGCGCGCGCGGACAGCGTGAAGATGCGTTCGTTGCCGAGCGGAATTTTGATTTCGCCCCGGATCTCGGCGACAATTTTCTCGATATCGTCGCGCCGTGCCTTTTCCCAATCCGCAAACCAGGCGGCGATGCGCTGAAACCGCGGCCACCACAGTGCCCGCGCTTCGGGGCGCTCCATCAGCGGCGCGAAGTATTTTTCACCGATGCTCCGCAGCGCCGGCGCGGGCTGTTCGGGAAGCGCGTCGGCGAATTTTTGCGTGAACTCGCCGAGCGCGTCGTGGATCGCCGAGCCGCGGTCGGCTGCCGACAGCGGCATGTCCACAGGGTCGAGCGGATCGAGCCGCAGGATATATTTCGCGTAGATCGTATAGGGATCGCGCAGCCAGTCCTCGATCGCCGTGACCGACAGTTTTAGCGGCCGCGTCGCGACGGGCGGCTTCGGCGCGGGCTGCTCGATCGGCTCGACCTTGTCGGGCTGGTCCAGCTCGGCGGCGAAGCGGACGTAATTCTCTCCGGCACTCTTCGCTTCTTCCCAGCGTGTTTCGCCGGCGACTGCTTCCAGCCGGTGCAGAAAACGTGAGGCGACCGCCGGCGCGCCGCCAATCTTGGCCGAATGGCTCAGGATTACATCGTCCGTTCCCAAGAGTTGAGCGAAGTCATGTGCGGAAAGGCCGATGCGCCGTTCCGGCAGATCGAGGCCGAGTTCGTGGCGCATCGGTCGGCTCAGCCACGGATCGACGCGCGGTGCCGGCGGCCATACGCCTTCGACCAGCCCGCCGAGAATGACGCGGTCGGACTCGGTCAGCCGCGCTTCGAGTTGGCCGTAGATCTGCAGCTGCGCGTTGACGGATTCCGGCCGCCGCACCATGCGATCGGCGTAGGCGGTCTGGAACACATCAGGGTAATCGCCGAGCTGGACCATCAGGCCGCTCGGCTTTTGCTCGGCAAGCAGGTCGTCGAACGCCGCTGACAATGCCGAGCCCTGCGCCTCCTCGAAGACGACCGCAATTCCGTTTTGATCTGAAGACAGTGCAATCAGGATCTCACGATGGCGCAGCGCCAGCTCGGCGAAATCGAACGGTTTTGACGAGCCCATGATTTCCAGCGGCGACAGCGCCTTCTGCAACGCCGCGATCAGCGCATGGGCCTGGTCGAGTTCGTCATCCCTCAGTTTCGCGCGCGGCTCCGAGCCGTGGAGTGAGGATGGTTCATTGCGCCGGAGCTTTCCGAGCTCGATGCGGAAACGATCGAAGTCGCGCGCCAGGCCGGCCGTTCCCGCCTGCGGCCGAGTGCCGCGCAGCAGCGCCAGCTCGAGGGTCTCGATGGCATGCTTGAATGCGCCGAACGAGCGGCCAAGCCGAAACAGCGGATGCTTTAGCAGTGCGAGCAACGTGGGTGGCTCCAGCCCTTGAGCGGCGGCTTCCGCGGCGAGGCGGGCAAAAATGCCGCTGGGCGTATCCATCAGCGCGTCGCCGCCGGAATCATCAAATTCGAGGTTCCAGCGTCTCAGCGCCGCCATCACCCGCCGCGCCAGCGCGCGATCCGGCGTTACCAGCGCGGCTGATTTGCCGAGGTGCCGCGCCTCGCGCATCGCCACCGCAATCGCCAGCGCCTCCATCTCCGAGTTGGGCGCTTCGACCACGGCGAGATTTGCCATGCCGGCAGCGATTCGCGCAGCGACCCCCGGCTGCGCCAGCCGGTCGTGCCATTGTTCGGTCGCGGTCGACGGCCGCATCGTCTCTGATATCAGCACCTCGCGCCCGGATGGTGCCGGCGCACCGAGAATTTCGACGTCGCTTCGCTTGATGCCGAAGCGGTCGAGCAAGCCCTGCATCGCGAATTGCGGATGGTTGGAGGCGGGCTGCGTGGTGAATTTGCCCTGCGCGTCCCTGACGCCGCCGATTGTCTGCCAGGACTCCTCATCGAGATCGATGTCGAGCCCCGGCAGCACCACCGCGCCCTGCTTCAGGCGAGCCACGGCGTTGAGGAATTTCGCGGTCGCCGGCATCGAACCGGTCGAGCCTGCCGCAACCACCGGCCCCTCATGATGTGTGGTCAGGCGCGCGGCTTCCGCGTCGATCAGGCGGTCGCGCCGTTCCGCAGGTTCGATCCGGCCAATTTCCTTCAAGTGCTCCGGCCACGCCTTGCGCGCGATGCGCAGGAATTCCAGCGAGTGCTGCCAGTATTTGTCGAACTGGTCGGGCACCAATTGGTCGAGCGCCTCCCAGGCGATGCCGCGCGTCACCATGTCGTCCATCAGCCGCGCCAGATCGCCGGCAAGCGCCAGCGTCGATGCGGGGCCGCCGACCACGAGCGGCGCCGACACCGGGCTTTTCGCCCACGCCGCCACCAGATGCGCCAGCGTCAAGCGACGCGCCAGTTCGCCGAGCCGCGGCGGAATGTCGAGTGGCGCGACGCCACTGAATTGTTCGGAGCCTTCCGCAAAGGCCAGTTCATCCTCGTCAATGTCGCCGAGCGCGACAATGCGCGGCAGGATCGCGGCATCGGTCTTCAGCTCATCGAGAAAGATTTCCCGCGCCAGCCGCCCGGCGCGGCGGGTCGGCAGATAGAGCGTTGCGCGTGCGAGATTCAGCGGATCTTTCCGCGCCTCGAATCCCTCGACCAGCCGGCCATCGACCAACGCCGCGATGACGGTGCGCAGGAAAGGTGCGGAGAGTGGAACGCTGAAAACGCGCATGGGCTTCCTGATTCGAGGTCAGGGGGCAATATAGGGAGGGAATGCGGGTTGGTCATGTGAATGACAGGCCGAATCCTCCCGTCGTCCTGGCAAAGCGAAGCGCGAGCCGGGACCCATAACCACAAATGCTCCGGTTGGGCATGCTGGGGCCGCATCGTTCCACAACCTCAACAACTGTGGTTATGGGTCCCTGCGTTGGTTATGGGTCCCTGCGTTCGCAGGGACGACGGCGGCAGATTGAGTGCGAGCTACGCCACGCTTTCCAGAAACGCCTCTTCCGCCGCCTGCACCGCGTCGGGGGTTCCGACATGCATCCAGACGCCGTCGAGCCTGAGGCCGAACAACCGTTCCTGCTCGTTGGCGCGGTCGAACATTTTGGTCAGCGAAAACTCACCTTTGGGCGCGTCGGCAAACAGCGACGGCGACATGATCGCCGCACCTGCATAGACGAACGGCACCACCTGATGCTCCCGGCGCTTGCGCAATGCGCCATCCGGCAGCATGGCGTAGTCGCCGCGGCCAGCATAGCCGATGCTGCTCGTGGTCGGCGCCATCAAGAGCAGGATGTCCATGCGATCAGGATCGAAGGTTTCGGCAAGCCGCGTCAGATTGGGCCGCACGCCGTCAATCCACATCGTATCGGCGTTGACGTGAAAGAACGGTTCCTTGCCGAGCAGTGGCAGCGCCTTCACCACCGCGCCGCCGGTGCCGAGTACCTGGTCGCGTTCGTCGGAAATGATGATGCGTGGCCGGGTACGGTTCGCGGTGTGCTGGATGATCTGGTCAGGCAGGTAATGCACGTTCACCACGGCCTCGCCGACGGCGGCGCCGGCGAGCTTGTCCAGCACGTGATCGAGCAGCGGTTGGCCGGCGACGCTCACCAGCGGCTTCGGCAGGTGGTCGGTTAGCGGGCGCATGCGCAAACCGAGACCGGCGGCAAGGACCATGGCTTTGGTGGGCGTAACGGACATCTCAGGATTTTTCTCGAACCATCCAAAATCGCGCCGCGGATCATACCACGGCGATTCGCCTGTTGCTGTGTCCGAGAGGCCATAATTGCCGCATGTGACGGCTGTACGACAGCCGTTTGCGCAACCATGTCAGGCCTCGGCGTCCTCGCCACGCTTGGCCGCTTTCTTCTTCTTGTCGCCCTGCTTTAGGAAGTTGACGCCGATCTGATCGCCATTGACCCAGGCCAACTCGCAGCGCCGATAGGCCAACCCCGTGGACGACAGCAGCAGGAAGAACTCCTTCAGATGCAGGCCCTCGACGGAGCCTTCGACCGTCAGCTTGGCGCCGGTCTCGGAGACATCTTCCATCACGCAATCGCGCCGCCAGGTGCCGTCGATTCCCATCATGTGCGCCGCAAAGCCGCGCTCGAATACGACTCGATCTCCCTTGCGCCGTTCCGCCGCAGCCATGGCCGTCTTCCCGTTCAAAAATGCTGGTCCACGCCTGCGCAGCATGGCCGGTTCCAGAGTAAATGCGGGTAGCTAACAGGAGGTAAATCAGGGCAGCGGCGGCGGAACGTTGGCAGCATACCATTCGCGAAACGCCGCCAGTGCCGGATGCGCCAGCGAGCGGTTCAGGTAGGTCCAGATCCGCGGCTGGTGGCATAGATATTGCGGCTTGCCGTCGCGCCGGTTGAGCCGGGCGAAGGTGCCGAGCAGGCGCGTATTCCGCTGCGCCGACATGATGGCGTAGAGCTCGGCAAAGCTGGCCGGATCGAATTGGCTATCGGCCACGCGGCGCGCCTTGATATAGCGGGTCAAGAGCGATAACTCGAGCTGTTCGGGGACATCGATCCGCGCGTCCTGCAAGAGCGACACCAGATCATAGGCGGCGGGGCCGAGCACGGCATCTTGGAAGTCGATGATGCCGACGCGCAAAATCCCGGTGCGATCGCCGAGCCAGATGATGTTCGGCGAATGAAAATCCCGCATCACCCAGGTTCGCGGCGCAGCCGCCGGCTTTTCCAGTAGCGTTCGCCACATCGCGACGAATTCATCGCGCCGTTCTTGGCGGACTTCAGCGCCGCGATCCGGCAGATACCATTCGAGCATCAGACTGATCTCGACCAGCCATCCATCAATATCGTAGACGGGAATTTGGTATGCGCCGTGCGGCGTCAGCGGCGCCGTTTCGGGCAGGGGTTTGCGATGCAGCTCCGCCAGCATGTCGGTTGCCGCCTCATAGCGCTCGGCGATCGGCCGCGGCGGGTCGCCTTCGACGATGCCGGCGCTGCCGAAATCCTCGGTGATCAGGAAACCTGAATCGAGATCGGCGTGGCGGATCGCCGGCGCCGAGAAGCCGTGCGCGCGCAGACCATTGTCGATGGCGACGAACGGCTTGACATCCTCGGCGAGATGAACGGCCGCGCTGTAGGATTTTCCGTCATAGATCGCCGGTCCATCCGGCCGGCGCGGCGAATTCATCAGGATCGATGTGCCGTCGTCGCCGATCAGACGCGCATAGGAGCGCGTCGAGGCGTCGCCGGGCATGCGCTCGCGCGTTGCATCCAGGAATCCCGCCTCAGTGAGAAATTTGCGCAAGCTGCTCAGTCGCGCCACCTGCGCCGCCGCCCTGCCATAGCCGGTGATTTCGGCGGCGCGCGCGGCGGAGCCAAGTGCCGGGCGATGGCTGAGGGCGATGTCGATGCGATCTTCGGGCAGCGCATCGGGGGCGCGCTCCGGCCATTCGATCAGCGCCAGCGTGCCCTCGGGCAAGGGCGATAACCCGATTTCCTCCAGCTCGCTCGAATCGTTGATGCGGTAGAGATCGGCGTGGACAATCGGAAACGGCAGCTCGTAGCTCTGCGCCAGCGTGAAGGTCGGGCTTGGCACTTCCAGCGCGGGATCGTCGGCGAGATAGCGGATCATGGCGCGCGCCGCCGCGGTCTTTCCCGCGCCGAGATCGCCCGACAGCGTAATGACGTCGCCAGGGCCGACCAATAGCGCGAGGTCGGCCATCAGATGGGCCGTTGCCGCCTCGTTCGCCAACGCCACTGTAAATGTCGCAGGCGCGGTCATTCGGCGGCGTTACGGTGCGCGTTCTGGTCGATCGGGAAGTCGCAGGTCACGGCAGTGCCCTTGCCGACGACCGAATCGACGCGCACCTTGCCGCCATGCAGTTCGACAAACGAGCGCACCAGCGACAGGCCGAGCCCGGCGCCGCGGTGGCGCGAACCGTGGGAGTGGCTCTCGAACCAGTCGAATACCTTGTCTTTCACCTCGGCGGGAATGCCAGGGCCGCAATCGGAGACGGTGAAGATCACGCGATGCTCGGTTCGTCGCGCGCTGATCGTGACCGCGGCATCATGCGGCGAGAACCCGACGGCGTTGGCGAGCAGATTATAGAGCACCTGCACCACGCGCCGCTCGTCGCCCGTGAAGTTGCCGATCTCAGGATCGATATCGACCCTGAGTTCGATGCGGTCGGTCGCCAGCCGGTCCTGGATGCCCTCGGCTGCGGCCTGGATGGCTTTTTCGATATTGACCGGGCCGAGCTCGAGCTTCATGGCGCCCGCATCGATGGTGGCGAGATCGAGGATGTTGTTGGTGAGCGCGAGCAGCGCGTTGGTCGATTTGGTGACGTAGTCGAGATACTCGGCCTGCTTTGGCGTCAACGGGCCGGTCGAGGGATCGCTGAGGAAATGTGCAAAGCCGATGATGGTGGTTAGCGGTGCGCGCAGCTCGTACGACACGTGGTGGACGAAATCCACCTTCATCTGGTCGGCGGCTTCCAGCGCTTCGTTGCGCTCGCGCAGCGCGCGCTCGACATTTTCGGTGTCGGTGATGTCCTGGAATGTCAAAAGAGTCGCGCCGTCGGGCAGCGGCATGGTCATGCAATCCAGCACGCTGCCGTCCTTGCGTTCGAGTTTCAGTGCCACCTGCGCCCGGTTCTCGATTCCCGTGATCGCTTCGCGCAGCGCCCGCCAGGTCAGCGCGTCCTCGAACAGCGGCCTGCACCACGCTTCCACGGTCTCAATGTGGGGCTGTTCCTTGAGCGAATCCGCCGAGAGCTTCCACATTTTCAGGAAAGCGGGATTGAACAGCTCCACGCGGCCGTTGCTGCCGAACACGGCGACGGCTTCAGCCAGATTGTCGAGCGTTTCGTGCTGGACCCGGGTCAGCCGGTCGTAACGGCGTGCTAGATCGAGGCTCTCGGTGACATTGTCGAACAGATAGGTGACGCCGCCTTCGAGGTTCGGCGTGGTGACGACGCTGACGGCGCGGCCGTCGGGCAGAAACCAAGTGTAGTTCTCCGGTTCGACCGCGCGGTAGGCTTCGTGGAGCTTGGACTTCCACGCGCGGAAGTCGGGCTGTTCGGGCAGTTTGCGGGCTGCGCGCAGCCGGTCGAGCACGCTTGAATCGTCGGGGTTGGAATCGAGGAAGGCTTGATCGAGGCCCCACAGCCGCCGGTATGACTCGTTGTAGAAGGCAAGCCGCCGCTGGCCGTCGAATACGGCAACCCCCGATGACAACTGGTCAAGGGTGCGCCGATGGGCTTCCGCCATCCGCTCCATGGCATCGCGCAACTGGGTCGCCTCGCTGGCGTCGATGGCAATGCCGGCGCTTCCGCCGCCGAGCTTGAGCGCCTGAACGTCATAGATGCGCCGCTCGCCGCCGACCACGATCGGCAGCCGCGCGGCGTAGTTGGGATTGTCGTTCAGCACCCGGCCCATCTCGGCGCGCTGGTCGTTCTCCAGGAGCTCGAGATTGCGATGAATTGTGTCCGCGACGCTTGCGCCTTCGGTAGCCCGCACGTAGGCCGTGTTCGCGTAACGCAGATTGCCCTCCGCGCTCTTGGCCCAGATCGGCCATGGCGCCGCGGCGGCGAAGTTGCGCAACAACTCGGTCTCCTCCAAAAGCGTCCGATACCGGAGATTGGATTCGGCGAGTTCACGGCGCAAGCCGCCGAGCTCGCGAATCCGCACAATGGCTTGCCCCCCGATGGCGCGGCCCATCGCTTCGATGGCGCGGCCGTTCGAGGTGGAGAGATTGAGCAGAAAACCTTCGCCGGCCTCGCGCAGCGCGTCGACCGCATGGTCCATCTGCAGCGCCGGTTCCGGCGGCAGCCAGGTTCCAAAGGCAAGAATGCGTTGCGGCGAATTCGAGAGCGCGTCCTGTGAGATCAGAAGCGAGGTGTCGCCGCTGATCTGGGGCCGGTTGTCGCCGGCGGCCCAGGCGATCAGGATCTGGGGCTCGGCGAACAAGAGCGCGCGCAGCCGGTCAGCCTGCACCTGCAGATCGGCGATGTCGGAGCGCAGGTCGAGTTCCATCCGGGTGGCCCGAATGCGCGTGCGCATCAGCAGGATCGCCGCCACCACCGTAAAGCCGAGCAGCGATAGCGTCGTGGTCAGCGCCGCGAACTCCTGGTGATTGAGGTCCAACAAGGCGGAAATGGCTTGCGTGATGGTTAATTCGTCGGCCAAAGCGGGGTCCGGCAGCGCGGCGACGACGGTGGCGAGCGCAATCACGCCGTGGCGCGCCAGTGAGGTGCACGACAGCAGGGTTCGACGCATCGCCGCGACTACGCCCGACATTATTTGCCCCAAAAACGCACGACTGCAGGCCCGGCGCAACCCCAGCGCATGATCCGCCAAAACGTAAGCGGTTTGGCGTTGAGATTATGCGCCGACAAATAGGGAAGAGCGCGCCCGGACGCAAAACCGGACCCCACTTTACTGGTCGCGCTCCGCTCGAATCGGGTCGAGAGTATCCCCTTCGGGAGTCGACCGGTAAGAGTCCAGACCGTGAACGCAAAACTGCCTGTGAAAAAATCAAGGCGGCGTCGTTCCGAATCGTTCAAATTGAAACGATTCAGCGGCCGGTCGAGCCAAAACCGCCGCTGCCACGGCCGGTTGCCGTCAATAAGGTAACGGGAACCAGTTCCGCCTGCACCACAGGCGCGACCACCATCTGCGCGATGCGCTCGCCGCGCTTGATCGGAAACGGCGTGTCGCCGTGGTTGATCAGGAGCACGCTGATCTCGCCGCGGTAATCCGCATCCACCGTGCCGGGCGAGTTCAACACCGTGACGCCGTGTTTGGCGGCAAGCCCGGAGCGCGGCCGCACCTGGGCTTCATATCCGGAAGGCAGCGCGATTGTGAGCGCCGTCGGCACCAGGGCGAATTTTCCGGGTGAAAGGATCAGCGGCGCGTCCGCCGGAACCGCCGCGAGCAGGTCGAGCCCGGCGGCATCGGCGCTCTGATAGCCCGGCAGTGCGAGGCCTTCGCCATGTGGCAGTTGGCAGATGTCGACCTTTACCGTCACACTCACGAGCTCTTCTCCACAGTTTTCGCAATCTTCGCCACCAGTTCGGCTGCGACCTGTTCTTTGGTCATTACCGGCCAGGAATCCACGTTGATCTCCTCGCCGTCGTGCGTCAGCAGGTGAACGGTATTGCGGTCGCCGCCCATCACGCCGGTTGCGGGCGAAACATCATTGGCGACGATCCAGTCACAGCCTTTGCGCGCGATCTTGGCTTTTGCGTTGTCGATAAGATGTTCGGTCTCCGCGGCAAATCCGATCACCAGCGGCGGACGCTTCTCCTTCAGCTTTGAGATCGTCGCCAGAATGTCGGGATTTTCCACCAGTTGCAGCGGCGGCATGCCGGCAGACGTCTTCTTCATCTTCTGCTCGCCTTCGTTGGCGACGCGCCAGTCGGCAACGGCAGCGGCAAAGATCGCGATATCGGCCGGCAAGGCGGCCTCCACCCGATGCAGCATGTCACGCGCCGATTCGACCCGGATTACCGTGACGCCCGCGGGATCACGCAAGTCGACCGGGCCGGAGACCAGCGTGACATCCGCGCCCGCGGCCTGTGCCGCGGCGGCGATGGCAAAGCCCTGCTTGCCAGACGAGCGGTTGGCAATATAGCGCACGGGATCGATCGCCTCATGCGTTGGCCCCGCCGTGATCAGCACGCGCTTGCCCGCGAGCGGGCGCGGTTGCGGCGGACGCAGGATGTCGGCGACGGCGGCAGCGATTTCGATGGCCTCCGACATCCGCCCGACGCCGGCCTCGTTGGACTCAGCCATCTCGCCGGCATTGGGGCCGATCATGTGAATGCCGTCGCGCCGAAGCTGCATCACGTTGCGGCGAGTGGCGGCGTTGTTCCACATCAGGGGGTTCATCGCAGGCGCCAGCAGGATCGGCCGGTTCGCCGCCAGCAGGATCGCGCTGGCGAGATCATCGGCATGGCCGTGCGCCATCTTCGCCATCAGGTCGGCAGTTGCCGGCGCCACGATGATCAGATCGCATTCGCGCGCCAGCCGGATGTGGCCGGCGTCGAATTCGCTGCCGGGGTCGAACAGATCGGTGTAGACGCGCTCGTGCGACAGCGCGCTGGCGGAAAGCGGCGTGACAAATTGCTGCGCGGCCCTGGTCAACACACAGCGGACGTCGATGTGTCGCTCCTTCAGCCGCCGGATCAGTTCCAGGGACTTGAAAGCGGCAATGCCGCCGCCGATGATCAGGGTGACATTCCGTTCGCCAGAAGCGTTGATCGTCGGCGCTGCCTCTGCGGGAGCTTCTGCGGAGGACGGTGAAATGGGGGCGCCGGATAATTCGGGACGCCCTTGGATGAGTTCTCCCAAGATGACCCGAACTTCCTCTTCGACGGAGCGGCCATTTCCGGCCGACCGCAGCCGCAGATAGGCTTTGACGGTTTCGTCGAGTTTTCGGATGGTCAGGCTGGCCATAAGCGACCTCCCAGACAGGATTTGCAGTCAATGCTAGCACACCATGCTAGCATTGCAATCACAACTGTCGGATTGCGATCAGAATTCCGATGAAGGTCGCCGCGATGATCCAGAGTGCCACCGTGCGCCAACGGCTCTTGCGACCTTCGGCCCGGCCCAGGGCCGCAATGGTCTCTGGCGACAACACCAGGCCCTCCCGGGTCATCTTCTCCATGTTCTCGAGCACGCTGACCGCCCGCGAGGCGATCGCCGGCAGGCCGATCATCACGCGACCGAGCTCGCCCGCGCCGGACATTGCGCCCTGCACTCGACCTAGCGGACCGAGATTGCGCTCGATCCATTCGCGCACCACGGGATCGGCGACCTTCCAGATATCGAGCTTGGGGTCGAAGCCGCGCGCGACGCCTTCGACCACCACCATCGTCTTCTGCAGCAGGATCAGTTCGGGCCGGGTCTGCATGTCGAACAGGCCGGTGACCTCGAGCAGCAGGGTCAACAGCTTCGCCATCGAGATTTCTTCGGCGGTGCGGTTGTGGATCGGCTCGCCAATGGCGCGGATGGCTTGCGCGAAATTCTCCACCGAATGATGCCCCGGCACATAGCCGGCCTCGAAATGCACCTCGGCGACGCGGCGGTAATCGCGCGTGATGAAGCCCAAAAGAATTTCGGCGAGGAAGCGCCGTTCCTTCAGGCCGAGCCGGCCCATGATGCCGAAATCGACCGCCACCAGCCGGCCGGCGTGGTCGAGAAACAAATTGCCGGGATGCATGTCGGCATGAAAGAAGCCGTCGCGCAGCGCATGGCGCAGGAAACTCTGAATCACCTTGCGGCCAAGATCGGGCAAATCGACCTGCGAGGCTTCGAGGCGCACATGGTCATTCAGCGCGATGCCGTCGATCCACTCCATCGTCAGCACGTTGTGCGTGGTGCGGTCCCAGTCGACCACCGGCACACGGAAATCCGGATCGTCGCGGGTATTCTCCGCCATCTCGGACAGGGCTGCAGCTTCAAGCCGCAGGTCCATCTCCATCGCGACCGAGCGCGACATCGTGTTGATGACTTCGACCAGCCGCAGCCGCCGCGCTTCGGCCGAATGCGCTTCCGCGTTGTGCGCGACGAAGAAGAAATCCGAGAGGTCGCGGCGAAAGCGCGCGGCGACGTTGGGCCGGAGCACCTTTACGGCGACCGGGTGGCGCACGCCGTCGCGCTCGATCTCGCCGCGATGCACCTGTGCGATCGACGCGGCGGCGACCGCCGGGCCGAGGCTGACAAAGGCCTTCGCCAGCGGGCGTTCCAGCGACAATGCGATCACCGCTTCGGCTTCACTTTGCGGGAACGGCGGCAGCCGGTCCTGCAGGCTTTCCAGGTCGCGCGCCATCGCAACCCCGACCACGTCGGGACGGGTTGCCAGAAACTGTCCGAGCTTGAGGTAGGCCGGTCCCAGCCGCGTCAGCGCGCGCGACAGCCGCGGGCCGGATTTGGCGCCGGGCCGCTCGATCGATCGCGCCAGTCGCAGCGCGAGCTGTCCGGGCGCCGGCACTAGGCTCGGATCGACCACGCCGAACACGCCTTCGCGCGCAAACACGTAAGCGGCGCGGACAAGCCGCGCGATGTGGGTCGCCGCAGAAATCACAAGCGCCAGCCTGAATGCAACGCCACGATCCCGCCGGAAAGGCTTTCCCACTTCACCCGCGAAAAGCCGGCGGCGCGCATCATCTCGGCAAATACATTGGGCCGGGGGAATTTCCGGATCGATTCGACGAGATACTGATAGGATTCGGCATCGCCGGTCACCGCGCGGCCGAGCGGCGGGATCACCTTGAACGAGAACTGGTCGTACAGCCAGTCCAGTCCGGGAACGTCGACGGTGGAGAATTCCAGACACAGGAATCGACTGCCCGGCCGCAGCACGCGATAGGCCTCGCGCAGCGCGGCATCGATCCGCGGCACGTTGCGAATGCCGAAGGCGATGGTGTAGGCGTCGAAGGAACGGTCCGGAAACGCCAGCGCCTCGGCATTGCCTTCGACAAAGGACACCTGCTGATCGAGATGACGCGCCATGGCGCGGTTGCGGCCGACCTCGAGCATATCGGTATTGATGTCACAGACCTTGGCGTGGAAGCCCGCGCCGGCGGACTTGGCCGCGCGGAAAGCGATATCGCCGGTGCCGCCGGCGACGTCGAGCAGCGCAAACGGGGCATCACTTTTCGGCGGGTTGAGCGCCGTGATCATGATGTCTTTCCAGACCCGGTGCAGGCCCGCCGACATCAGGTCGTTCATCAGGTCATAGCGCCTTGCCACGCTGTGAAACACGTCGTTCACCAGCGTCTGCTTGTCGCCCAGGGGCACGTCCCTGAAGCCAAAATGGGTGGTTTGATCCGGCCGGTCCATCAGATGTACTCCACTACCGGACCATAGCGCGCCGGCCGCAATGGCGCTATCACGTCACCTCCATAAGGTGAATGCCTGCATGCCTGAATTGCCTGAAGTTGAGACCGTCCGCCGCGGCCTGCAGCCTGCCATGGAGGGGTCGAAAATCCTCAAAGCGGAGGCCCGGCGCAAGGATTTGCGGTTTCCCTTTCAAAAAGACTTTATCGCGCGGCTGGAGGGCCAGACCGTGACCGGCCTCGGCCGCCGCGCCAAATATCTGATGGCGGATCTTACCTCCGGCGACGTGCTGCTGATGCATCTCGGCATGTCCGGCTCATTCCGGGTGCTCGATGGCGGCACCAACAACACGCCCGGCCAATTCCACCATCCGCGCAGCGAGGACCGCGCGCATGATCATGTGGTGTTTCACATGTCGTCGGGTGCGTCCGTCGTGTTCAATGATCCGCGCCGCTTCGGTTACATGAAGATCATCGCCCGCAACGCGCTGGAGGACGAACCACTCTTGAAGGGCCTCGGGCCCGAGCCGCTCGGCAACGAATTCGACGCCGCGATGCTGGCGCGCTCGTGCTTCAACAAGAAGACCAGCCTGAAGGCCGCGCTGCTCGACCAGCGCGTGGTTGCCGGCCTCGGCAACATCTATGTCTGTGAGGCAATGTACCGTTCACATCTGTCGCCGCGCCGATTGGCGGCGACGCTGGCAACCAAGAAGGGCGAGCCCACTGATCACGCCGGGCGGCTAGTGAATGCGATTCATTCGGTGCTGAATCAGGCCATCAAGGCCGGCGGGTCCTCGATCAACGATCATCGGCTGACCTCGGGCGAGCTCGGCTATTTCCAGCACTCGTTCCAGGTCTATGACCGCGAGGGCGAGAAGTGCCAAACTAAAGGCTGCGGCGGTGTCGTGCGACGCTTCGTACAGAACGGCCGTTCGACCTTCTGGTGTCCGAAATGTCAGAAATAACCATCACGCCGACGCTCGAAACGAAGCGACTGATCTTGCGGCCGCTCGCGCTGTCCGATGCGCCGGCAATCCAACGCCATTTCAACAACTGGAACATCATCCAGCATCTCGCATCGGTTGTACCCTGGCCATATCCGGAGGACGGCGCGGAGACCTTTATCAAGCAGGAACTGGAAAGGGTTGCTGCAGGCGAAATTATCTATAATTGGATGCTCGTGCTGCGCGGCGGAGACGGCGAGGCGATCGGGAATATTCGCCTTCGTCCCTGGTCAGACAGCGCGAAAGGCAACCGGGGTTTCTGGCTCGCGGAACGCTATTGGAATCAGGGGCTGATGAGCGAAGCCGTCTCGGCGGTGAACGATTTCGTCTTTCGCGAACTGGATGTCGAGGTTTTCTACGCCTGTAACGCAGTGACCAATGAGGCATCGCGCCGGGTCAAGCAAAAGACCGGCGCCGAACTCGTGGGCTACGTCGAGCTTGCCCATCACAACGGTCAGACGCTAGCCGAACGATGGCGTGTGACGCGGGAAAAATGGCTGCGCCGGGCGAGGTAGGCAGAGCGAAGCAATCCAGCGGGGCTGGTGGGCTGGATTACTTCCGCCTTCGCCGCGGAGCTTCGGCGGACAAGTCCTCGCGATGCTCCGCGCAGTGACCTTGCGCGATGCGGGGTGTCAGGTCGAGCTGGCGCTCTCAGGAAGAGCGCACTGTCGTTTTCGATCGGTGTGAGCGCAGCCATTGCCGGAAGAATCTCCGGCGATACCGCGAACTTCTCGACGACCTGCTCGTCGGCGGCGGTCGCATCCTTCAGCCTGGCTTCGATCCATTGCCAGAGGCCGCGGATTTCCTCGGCGGATTTGCCGCCTGGTGTATATTCGCTGACCGCAAGGCCCGCGCTTAGCGCGTCCTGGTGATCGTTGTGCATCACGATGAAGGGTTTTGCGATGACGTCGGCGATGTCGCGTGCGGCCTCTTCGCTCAGCGCGCTCTCGGCGTTGCTGAGATGCGCGCCCCGGATCGGGGTCTGGTTCAGGACGTAGGCGAACGGCTTGAGGCAAGCCCTGATGACACGCAGCGTCGCAGCGGTCGCTTCGACGTCGGCGAGGCTCGGGCGCGCCGGGATCAGGCACAGATCGGCATAACGAATGGCCGAATTGGTCGTGGCGCTGACGCCGCCGGCAGTATCGATGATCGTCAGCGTGACGCCGTCACGATCGAGCGATTGCAGGCGCTGTTCGACGTCGTTGGCCGCGTAGACCGGCTCAACGATGGGCTCGGCATAGGCGCGCCGGCTCTGCCAGTTCGAAAGGCTGCCCTGCGAGTCGGTCTCGATCCGGCG
Source organism: Bradyrhizobium australiense (assembly GCF_013114825.1). Classification (GTDB taxonomy): domain Bacteria; phylum Pseudomonadota; class Alphaproteobacteria; order Rhizobiales; family Xanthobacteraceae; genus Bradyrhizobium; species Bradyrhizobium australiense. The sequence goes on from NZ_JAAVLX010000003.1 coordinate 233,355, forward strand.
GACGGTGTGCCCGGCCTGGATGGCCGCAAGCGCGAGGCCGATGGCCAGCGCGCTTTTGCCGGAGCCACCCTTTTGGGTGGCCAATACGATCGTCTGCATTTAGATCCTTTGGATAGCTTTCAGGGGTGCGCCACGCGAGTTGCACCGCATTCTGCGATGCCGAGCTTTCGCCCGCTCAGACGTGCCCAGCCCGATCCAGAGGTCAGTGGATCGCGGTCCGGGGCCCATCTTTCCCCGGCTTAGATCCCGGCTCTGCGGCGCAGCGTTACACGCTGCACCGCGTCCGGGACACGGACGCTTACTTCCTGACGCAGATCACGCGAACAACCGACGTGCTCGCATCCGTCGATCCACCGGCCACATTGACACCGTTGGCCCTAAGGAAGTCGCGCACGGTTTCAGCACTCACCAGCACCGACTGCGCCGCGGGCGCACCATTCGCGGGTCCAGCGATTTGAACCGGCTTCAACAGCGCGATGCCCGCGAACCTGCCGTCGCCGTCCTGCGCGGGCGCGCCGGAAAATCCGAGCGCCGGCGCGGGCGTCAGCCCGTCCTCACTGCCGCCGCCCGGCTGGGCCACCGAAGCCTTGGTGGTGGTCACCGCCGCGCCGCCACCCTGATTCTGCGGATCGGCAATGCCGGTGAGGTCGAGCGCCGTCTTGGTGGCGGCATTGGCGAGGTTGAGCGCCTTCAGCCCGCGGGCGCCATAAATGCGCAGGAGCGCCAGATCGTGCTCCTTGTCCTCGGCGACGCGATCGGCATTGCCGAACCCTGCGATCGCCACCGTGAGGCAACCATCGGTGATCTGGCGATCGGCCAGAATCGCGCCCTCGTCACCGACGACGACACCGGTGCCGTATTCCACGTTTTTGCGCGGGGGCGGCCCGGCCGTTTGCGCCGCAGCCGGAAACGCGTTGAACGCGCTCGACATCGCGATCACGACCGGCTCGACGGTGTTCTCGGTTGCCTGGTCGTACATGATGGTGAGGATGCGGACCTCGTCGCCCTTGAAGGTGCCGCGCATATAAAATTTTTTCAGGCCCTGCAGGCCGGACAGTACGAAGAAATCCGGCTTGACCACCATGTAGTCGACGCTGCGCCCCGGCTCTTTCTTCTCGCGTTCGGCGAGTTTTGCCGTGGTGGGACCGACTTCCTTGCGCCGCGAAAGCTGGATCTGGATCGTGCCGGTGGGAGAGGTCCATTTGGTGCCGTTGGCGTCGCTGGCCTGTTGCGGCACCAGTTTGGTGGGGATCCCCAGCCGCACACCGGTGCCGGGATCGATGGCGATTTTCCAGCCCACGCTGTCCTGCTTTTTCCTGGCGGTATCGGCGAGGGCGCTCCGCTCCTGCGGATTGAGCGCGCCGGTTGGCTTGGCCCCGCGCGATTTCTGGATTTCCTTGATCGCGGTGACCATCCGCTCGCTGACGTCGCCGGTGATGGCGCCGTTATATTGCCCGACCCACGCGAGATCCGACTGCAGCGACAGCCGCTCGGCTTGCCCCATGGCCTTGGCCGTATCCTCCGGCTTCTGCAGCGCGGGGCGGATCGGCACCGTCGTCACCGGCTTTGCCTTGGAGCCTGCCGTGGAGGGCGGCGTCATTTGCGCCTGCGCGGCGGTCCCGGACAGTGCAAAGGTCGAGGCCGCGATCATCAATGTTGCCGAAAGCACCGATCTCATGACAAATCCCGGGAGAATAAGGCGAGTGCGATCATTGAACGCCCGGCCAATTAAGCACATCTGCTTAGTCGGCAACAACCGCGCCCCGGTTCAGTTTTCCCTCATCCCTGAGGAGCCGCGAAGCGGCGTCTCGAAGGATGAAGGCCGGACTGGGGGCCGCATGGTTCGAGACGCGCGTTCCGCGCTCCTCACCATGAGGGTTTGATAGGTGATCCGCGAAGGGAGAAAGCAAAGCGACCATGCTGAGCGACGACGAACTCGAACGCTACGCCCGCCATATCGTGCTGCGCGAAGTCGGCGGCCCCGGGCAGGCCGCCTTGAAACGGGCATCCGTGCTGGTGATCGGCGCCGGCGGCCTTGGCGCGCCGGTCCTGATGTATCTGGCGGCGGCCGGTGTCGGCAGGCTCGGTGCTGTTGATGACGACATCGTCTCGCTGTCCAATCTGCAGCGGCAGATCATCCACACCACGCCGGATATCGGGCGACGCAAGGTCGACAGCGCCGCGGATGCGGTTCACGCGCTCAACCCGCATGTTCATTTCGAAGCCCATGCGGTGCGTCTCGATGCAGGGAACGTGATGTCGCTGATCGACGACTACGATCTCGTGCTCGACGGCTCCGACAATTTCGAAACCCGCTATCTGGTTTCCGATGCCTGCTTCTTCGCCGGCAAGCCGCTGATCACGGGCGCGCTGGGGATGTTCGATGGATCGCTGACCACGATCCGGGCGCATGAACGGGACGCCGACGGCCACTTCAATCCGACCTATCGCTGCCTGTTTCCTGAACCGCCGCCGCCAGGCACCATACCGGCCTGCGCCGAGGCCGGCGTGATGGGCGCGCTTGCGGGCATGCTGGGCTCGATGATGGCGCTGGAAGCGATCCGCGAAATTGTCGGCTTCGGCGAGAGCCTGGTCGGCCGGCTGGTGATGGTGGATGCGCGCGCAATGCGGTTTGAAACTTTGCGCTACACGCGCGATCCGCAAAATCCGCTCAACGGCGATGCGCCCACGATCACTGATTTGAGCGGCTACGCGGCCTAGAATCCCTGCGTGGCTGCGCCCCCACCCCGGCCCTTCCCCGCAACAGCGGGAGAGGGAGGGTTGCATCGCTGGTCTAACGACTGAGTTCAATGGCTAACAGGTTTGAGCTCGTGCTAACCAGTGTGCCGTCGCTCGCCAAGCAACGAACTCGTTCCCCTCTCCCGCTTGCGGAGGAGGGCGGGGTGGGGGTGCCGCCGCAAAGGCAAGCTCAGTTGGATCCCCGGTCCACTCACGCTCCGGCGCGTTTCTCGCTGTCCATATGCACAAGCTGTGACTCCGGGTACCGCGCACCGGCCGCAGCGCCCGGCGGAAACGCTTTGGCGAGCGCGGAAAGATGCTTCTCGGTCAGCTTAACATCGAGCGCGCCGAGCGCTTCGGAGAGACGCTCGCGACGGCGCGCGCCGACCAGCGGGACGATATCTTTGCCTCGCGCCGCGACCCAGGCAATCGCGACCTGTGCGGGTGAGGCGCCAACATCGTTCGCAATCGCACGCAATGCATCCACCAGCGCGAGGTTGGTGTCGAGATTGCTTCCCTGGAAACGCGGGCTCATGGCACGAAAATCCTTGGTCCCGCGATTTGCCGTCCAATGCCCGCTGATCAGCCCGCGCGACAGCACGCCATAGGCGGTGATGCCGATGCCGAGTTCGCGGCAGGTCGGCAAAATGTCGTCCTCGATGCCGCGCGAGATCAGCGAGTATTCGATCTGCAGATCGCTGATCGGATGTACCGCATGGGCGCGGCGGATGGTCTCCGCGCCGACTTCCGACAGGCCGATATGCCTGATCCAGCCGGCTTTCACCATGTCGGCCATCGCGCCGACCGTCTCCTCGATCGGCACATTCGGATCGAGCCGAGCTGGCCGATAGATGTCGATGGTCTCCACGCGCAGCCGTTGCAGTGAATAGGCTAGGAAGTTTTTGATCGCCGCCGGGCGGCTGTCATAGCCGGACCAGCTCTTTGCGGGATCGCGCAGCGCGCCGAACTTGACGCTGATCTGGACATTGTCGCCGTTGCGCGCGGCAAGCGCCTCGCGGATCAGCATTTCATTGTGACCCATGCCGTAGAAATCGCCGGTATCGAGCAGGGTGATGCCCGCATCGAGCGCGGCGTGGATGGTGGCGATGCTCTCGCTGCGGTCGGCGGGACCGTAAAGATCAGACATGCCCATGCAGCCGAGGCCGATGGCGGAGACGATTGGGCCCGTCGTGCCGAGCTTGCGTTGTTCCATGGTGGTTCTCCTCGAAATGGCGGCGGGACTTCCGCGCCGTGGTGACGAGGGTGATATGGACCTATTCAATTGTCACGTTAAGCTGGACAATCGCAAATAGCTTGTTCAATATATCGAACAATGAAGGATTTCGACCTCCGCGATCTCGATGCGTTCGTGGCCGTGGCGCGAAGCCAAAACTTTCGACGTGCCGCGATAGAGCAGGGCGTCTCCGTCTCAAGCGTCAGCCAGCGGCTGCGCGACATGGAGGAGCGGCTCGGCGTGCGCCTGATGAATCGCACCACGCGCAGCGTCGCGCTTACCGAAGCCGGCGAGTTGCTGTTGGCCCGCATTGCGCCTGCGATGCAGGATGTCGGCGATGCCATCGATCAGGTCCGCGGCTTGCGCGGCGTGCCATCGGGCCGTCTGCGCATCAACGCGCCGCCGCCGGCAATCGACCTCGTTCTGGCGCCGATGGTCGCACCGTTTCTCGAGAAGCATCCCAAAATCGAGCTGGAAATCGTCGGCGAGAGTTCGTTTGTCGATATCGTCGCAACTGGTTTCGATGCCGGGGTGCGCTATGGCGAACATCTGGCGCAGGACATGATTGCGGTCTCGCTCGGCGCGCCGCAGCGTTACGCCGTGGTGGCGTCGAAGCAGTATGTTGCTCAGCATGGCCGGCCGGAAGCGCCGAAGGATTTGCTCGACCATGCCTGTATCCGCACCCGCTTCGGCAGCGGCGCGATGCTGGATTGGGAGTTCGAGAAAGCAGGACGCGTCGTGAAGGTCTCGCCGCCTGCCAAGCTGATCGCGACCTATCTGGGGCTAGCCTTGCGCGCCGTCCATGACGGGGTGGGCTTCTGGCTGACGTTCGAAGGTTACGTACGCTATGGCATCAAGTCGGGCGCGCTGGTCAGCGTGCTCGACGACTGGTGCCCGCCGTTTCCGGGGCCGTTTTTGTATTATCCGAGCCGCCGGCAACCGCCGCCGGCACTTGCCGCGTTCGTGGCTTTCGTCACGGAATGGCGCAAGCGGGAGCGGCGGAATAAGTAGCGTCACATTCCCGTAGCGGATGGAACGAAGCGAAATCCGGGATGACACTATCTGCGGATAGAGCTGCTCCGGATTGCGCTGCGCTCCATCCGGGCTACATGTGCTCACAGCATGCTGGGCAGCACGCGATCCGGCGGCTTGTGGTTGTCGAGGAAGGTTCGGATGTTGATGATCACCTTCTCGCCCATCTCGACGCGGCCTTCAATGGTGGCCGAGCCCATATGCGGCAGCAGAGTCACCTTGCCCGCCTTGGCGAGCCGCACCAGTTTCGGGTTGACCGCGGGCTCGTGCTCGTAGACGTCGAGGCCGGCGCCGCCGACCTCACCGGCTTCGAGCAGCTTGACCAACGTGTCCTCGTCGATCACGCCGCCGCGCGCGGTGTTGACGATGTAGGCGTCTTTGCGGATCAGCTTGAGCCGACGCGCTGACAAGAGGTGATAGGTCGCCGGCGTGTGCGGACAGTTCACCGAGATAATGTCCATCCGCGCCAGCATCTGGTCGAGGCTTTCCCAGTAGGTCGCGCCGAGTTCCTCGGCGATAACAGGCGCTACCGGGCGGCGGTTGTGATAGTGGATCTGCAGGCCGAAGGCGCGCGCGCGGCGAGCGACCGCCTGGCCTATGCGGCCCATGCCGATGATGCCGAGGCGCTTGCCGCCGATGCGATGGCCGAGCATCCAGGTCGGAGACCAGCCAGCCCAGTTCTTGCCGTCGGTGAGGATCGAGGCGCCCTCGATCAGCCGCCGCGGCACGGCGAGAATCAGCGCCATGGTCATGTCGGCGGTGTCTTCAGTCAGTACTTTCGGCGTATTGGTCACCGTGATGCCGCGCGCATGCGCTGCCGCGACGTCGATATTGTCGACGCCGTTGCCGAAATTGGCGATCATGCGCAGCTTGCAGTCGGGGTCTTTGAGGATTTCCTCGCGGATCATGTCGGTGACAGTCGGCACCAGCACGTCGGCGGTGCGCACCGCTTCCGCGATCTGTTCCGGTGTCATCGGCGTGTCGTCGAGATTCAACCTCGCGTCGAACAGTTCGCGCATCCGGGTCTCGATCGAGTCCGGCAATTTGCGAGTGACGACGACGAGAGGTTTTTTCTTGACCGACATGTCCTGCTCTCATGAGGGCGTGTGCGCGGAAGCGCGCCGTTCAGACCTCATTAACCCGGTTGTTCGACACTGCGATGGCCACGCGGTTCCGGTATCCGGCTGTTTGCTGAGGTAAGTCCCTTGGGTTCCCCAATACTTGCCTCGGATTTTCGGCAGAAAATTCGGGCGTTCTGGTTCTAGGCGTTCCGTCCTCTCTATCAGAAGGCAGGGCCAAGACAAGAACCCCTCGGCCGTCGCAAGCCGGGTGCGGCCAAAGCGGGGCACAGGGTCTGGAGTTTTTCGGGTATTAGCGGGCGGTTTCAACTCGGAGAATTCGAGTTGGGCGTGGCTCGACAGGAGACGGTTTGATGGCGTTGGGGCGTTTCTGTTCGGTGGCGGTGCTGGCGGCGTGCTGGCTTCTCGTATCGGTCAGCACAGGATTTTCGGCCAAGGATTCGGCCGCCACCACGAGCGGCCTGCCGGTGCCGCGATATGTCAGCCTCAAATCCGATCATGTGAATGTCAGGGCCGGTCCGACCAAGGATAACGATGTCGCCTGGGTCTATACCCGTTCGGGCCTGCCGGTTGAAATCACCGCCGAGTTCGAGAACTGGCGGCGCGTGCGCGATTCCGAAGGCGCCGAGGGCTGGGTCTATCATTCGCTGCTGTCCGGCCGCCGCACTGCGGTCGTCACCATGAAGAGCAAGGACGAGTTGGCGTCGCTTTACGATCGCCCCGATCCGACCAGCGCAGTTGCCGCCCGCCTGCAGGCAGGCGTGGTCGCACAGGTCAAGAAATGCGCCGCTGGCTGGTGCCGTGTCGTCGGCAACGGCTTTGACGGCTGGATCGAGCAGCAGCGCCTGTGGGGCGTGTATGCGGACGAGAGGGTGGAGTGACGCGCAACGTCATTCCGGGGCGATGCGTCAGCATCAAACCCGGAATCTCGAGATTCTCAGGTGCGCAATTGCGCACCATAGTTCACGCTTCGGGAGCCCCGGAATAGCAATCAACCAGTTCGGAGAAGATCAGCGCTTCTTGCGCAGCCGCACGACCATATCGACGCGGGCGATCTCGTAGCCTTCCGGCACGTCGGGCATCTTCGACAGCACCAGGTGCGGATCGGGAATGTCGACCAGCTCGTGGTTGTTCTCGAGATAGAAGTGGTGATGCGCTGACACGTTGGTGTCGAAATAGGTCTTGGTGCCGTCGACCGAGACCTGGCGCAACAGGCCGGCATCGGTGAGCTGGTTGAGCGTGTTATAGACGGTGGCCAGCGATACCGGGACCTTGGCCAGCGTCGCTTCCTCGTAGAGCATTTCCGCAGTGAGATGGCGGGCGCCCTTGCCGAACAGCAGCCAGCCCAGCGCCATACGCTGGCGGGTGGGCCGCAGACCCGCGGCCTGCAGCATTTCGTTGACGTCGTGCCAGGGACAGCCGGTCAACGCCGGCTGATGTCCGGCGGCGCGGGCGGCCGGATCAACACCGTCGTCGTTCAGGGGGGAGGCTTGGTCGTTCATGTCCACTTCGGGCACCACACGCGCTAACTTGGGCAATATTCTTGCCCAATATAAAAGGAAATCAGGTAGATGCAAGTTTTTCGCAACTAGAACCGGCCCAAGCTAAGAGGAACCAGCGCGACTACGCGGCGTTTTAGCCCGTTCCAGCGCTTTGCCGGGCTGCAATGCCTATGTTACAGAGCGCGCGGACCACATATGCGATTTCGGCAGAGGCTAATGCCGATAGCACCCTAAGTAGCGCCAAATTGCGGGGAACAGCGTTCTCCCGTCGGGAAACGGGTCCGGTTCGCTCAAAAGCGCTCCATCGGGACATCTAGGTTAGTAAAGGCTGAATACGATGCTGGATCGGCGCAGCGGTTATGAATACGAGGATTTGCTGGCCTGCGGTCGCGGCGAGATGTTCGGCCCTGGCAATGCCCAGCTGCCGCTGCCGCCGATGCTGATGTTCGACCGCATCACCGAGATCACCGAGAAAGGGGGCGAGTTCGGCAAGGGCTTGATCCGCGCCGAACTCGATGTGAAGCCTGACCTGTGGTTTTTCGGCTGCCACTTCAAGAATGACCCCGTGATGCCGGGCTGCCTCGGCCTGGACGCGATGTGGCAGATGGTCGGATTCTACCTCGGCTGGATCGGCGGTGAGGGGCGGGGACGGGCGCTCGGGCTCGGCGAATTGAAGTTCTCCGGCCAGGTGCTGCCGAACGCCCGCAAGGTTGTGTACAACATCGACATGAAACGCGTGATGCGTTCAAAGCTGGTGCTTGGCGTTGGCGATGGCTGGCTTTCCATGGATGGCGAGATTATCTATCGCGCCAAGGATCTGAAGGTCGGGCTGTTCAAGCAGGGCTCCGCGCCGGGCGGCTGAGCAGCGCGGTTACGTAATCAAAATATCTTCACAGACGAACGGAAACGGTAGGGCGAGGCGATCATGAAGCGGGTTGTCATTACGGGGATGGGCATTGTCTCGTCCATCGGAAACAACACCCAGGAAGTGCTTGCGAGCCTTCACGACGCGAAATCCGGCATCCGCCGTGCGGAGAGATATGCCGAGCTCGGCTTCCGTTCGCAGGTGCAGGGAGCCCCTACGCTCAATCCCGCCGAGGTTATCGACCGTCGCGCGATGCGTTTTCTTGCGGAGGGTGCGGCGTGGAATCACGTTGCGATGGAGCAGGCGATCCGCGATTCCGGACTCGAGCCCAACGAGGTCTCGAACGAGCGCACCGGCATCATCATGGGTTCGGGCGGACCGTCGACGCGAACGCTGGTGGAAGCTGCCGATATCGCGCGCACCAAGGGTCCGAAGCGGGTTGGTCCGTTCGCCGTCCCCAAGGGGATGTCGTCGACCGCATCGGCGACGCTTGCCACCTGGTTCAAGATCAAGGGCGTGAACTATTCGATCTCGTCGGCTTGCGCGACCTCCAACCATTGCATCGGCAACGCCTATGAGACGATCCAGATCGGCAAGCAGGACGTGATCTTCGCCGGCGGCTGCGAAGAGCTCGACTGGACGCTTTCGGTTCTGTTCGACGCCATGGGCGCGATGTCCTCGAAATACAACGACACGCCCGCCACCGCCTCGCGTCCCTACGACATCAGCCGCGACGGCTTTGTCATTGCCGGTGGCGCCGGTGTCGTGGTGCTGGAAGAGCTCGAGCGCGCCAAGGCGCGTGGCGCGCGCATCTACGGCGAGGTGGTCGGTTACGGCGCGACATCAGACGGCTACGACATGGTCGCGCCGTCGGGCGAAGGCGCCGAGCGCTGCATGCGCATGGCACTTTCGACCGTGAAGACGCCGATTGACTACATCAATCCGCACGCCACCTCGACGCCGGCCGGCGATCCGCCGGAGATTGAGGCGATCCGAAAGGTGTTCGGCACCGGCGACAAGTGCCCGCCGATCTCGGCGACCAAGGCGTTGACCGGCCACTCGCTCGGCGCGACCGGCGTGCAAGAGGCGATCTATTCGCTTCTGATGTTGAACAACAGCTTCATTTGCGAGAGCGCCCATATCACCGAACTCGATCCGGTGTTCGCCGACATGCCGATCGTGCGCAAGCGCATCGACAACGCCAAGCTCGGCACCGTGCTGTCGAACTCCTTCGGCTTCGGCGGCACCAACGCCACACTGGTGTTCAAGCGGATGGATGCGTGAGCTTCCGGCCGTCATGCCTCGCGAAGCGGGGCATCCAGTGCGCCGCGGCCTCTCGATTCAATCACCAATATCTCTGGATCACCTGCATTCGCTGGTGATGACGTCGAAGACGATGGGAGTGACCGTACAATGCAGGACCTGATGAAAGGCAAGCGCGGGCTGATCATGGGCATCGCCAATGATCATTCGATCGCATGGGGTATCGCGAAAACGCTTCATGCACAGGGCGCCGAGCTCGCTTTCACCTATCAGGGCGACGCGCTCGGCAGGCGCGTCAAGCCGCTGGCTCAATCGCTCGGTATCGATACGGTGCTGCCGTGCGACGTCGAAGACCTTGCCAGCGTCGATTCGGTGTTCGCAGCGCTGAAGGCCAAATGGGGCGGGATCGACTTTCTCGTCCACGCGATCGCGTTCTCCGACAAGAACGAGTTGAAGGGACGCTATGCCGATACCACGCGCGATAATTTTTCGCGCACCATGCTGATCTCCTGCTTCTCATTCACCGAGCTTGCCAAGCGCGCCGCCGAGCTGATGCCCGAGACAGGCGGATCCATGATCACGCTGACCTTCGGCGGATCGGTACGCGTTATGCCGAACTACAATGTAATGGGTGTGGCGAAGGCGGCGTTGGAGGCGTCGGTACGCTATCTCGCCGCCGATTTCGGTCCGCGCAAGATTCGCGTCAATTCGATCTCGGCAGGTCCCGTGCGCACGCTGGCGGGCTCCGGCATCGGCGATGCGCGTGCCATGTTCGCCTTCCAGCAGAAACACTCACCGCTCGGCCGCGGCGTGACGCTCGATGAGCTCGGCGGCTCGGCGCTCTATCTGTTGTCCGATCTGTCGGGCGGCGTCACCGGCGAAATCCATTACGTCGATTCCGGCTACAACGTCATCTCGATGCCACGGCCGGAAGAATTGAAGGCGGAGTAGCGGCCCGCGCCGTCATGCCCCGCGAAGGCCGGGACATCAGTACGCCGCGGCCTCTCGGTTCGATCATTGGCGTCCCTGGAATACTGGGTCACCCGCCTTCGTGGATTACGACAACGGCGGCGCCTTCACCCCGCCGCGATCTTCTCTGCGCGCTGGAACGCGGAGCGCGCCGCGCAGCGGTCGAGATAGGCATCGAACGACGGCCGCGCCGGCACCATCTTGAACATTCGTACCGCAAAATGCAGCCCGGAACCTATCGTGATGTCGGCGGCGGAGAACTTCTCGCCGAGAATCCATGGGCCCTTCTGCAGGGCGGCATCGAGCACGTCGAACGTCTGCGTTGCACTTCCCCAGGCGGCCGTGCTCGGCAGCACCTCGAGTTTTGTGAAGAGCTGGATCAGCGCCGGCTCGATGCAAGTCGGCGAAAAGAACAGCCACTGCAGGTATCTCGCGCGCAGCGGATCGGTTGCGGCCGGTGCAAGGTTGGTTTCGGGATAGCGGTCGGCGATGTAGGCGCAGATCGCGGCCGCTTCCCCGAGCGCGGCGTCGCCGTCCTTGAGCCCCGGTACCTTGCCCATCGGATTGATCGCGAGATATTCCGGCGCCTTCTGCGCGCCCGTGGTGATGTCAGTTAGCACGCGCTCGTAAGGCAATCCGGTTTCTTCCAGGAGCCATATGGCGGAGAACGAGCGCGAACGCGGCGACCAGTAGAGTTGGATCATGGGACGAACCTTTCGTCGGTGTGGACGAACAGCGCCTGTTCATTGCGCGTCTGCTGCGAATTGGCAACGCACTACGCCTAGAACGAACGAGCCGTGCTCCAGCGATATATTGGTCAACTTTATTCGTGCAGCAGATCGGTTGGCGATTCCAGAGACTCGAACCATCATGGCCCGCTATGCCGGAGTGCTTAATCGTTCTTGAGATAGTCAGGCAGCGTCTGATCGAGCCTTGCCGCAACCAGCGCACGGGTTCTTTCGCGAAGCATCGCATTACCCGGAACGCCTGTCGCCGGTTCGGGAAACAGCGAGTTGTCGAGTTTGGTGAGCGGATCTTCGGTCAATCGCAAGCCTTCGGCCAGTCGCGTACCGAGCCCCGCGAATGGGCGGCTGATAATCTCGTAATTGCGGCCGTCGAGCAGAGTCAGCCCGACATTAGCGAACAGATGCGAGTGCCTGACGAGTGATCCTAGCCCGCGACTATATGCACCGATTCCGTCAAGCAAGAGATTGGTGCCCGGCACCTGCCCTTTGAAGCGGGTTACAACAAGGTAGCGTTCGCAGTTGGCTGCTGACGTGATGCTTCTGACGATCGCCGGCAGGCCCTCGCGCGGGTCGGGCAAGAATCGTGATGTCGGATTATAGAAGGGCTCAAATGCGCCCTTCGGATATGTGATCCTCCGCACTGCTGGATCAGTGCCGCTCGCGGCGCGTACACGCGCGACTACAAGATCATCGATTCCCCATCCCTCGACCGTGACCGCGCTCTCCTCGGTCTCAAATATCGTGAGGCCGAATTTTTGTACAGCAAAGCGGTCCCCGAGCGCCGAGATTACGCCAAGTCGGCAAGGACCCGTTTCCGCAGCAACCGATTGCTTTGCGGCTGTCTTGGCTTTGGGCGCCGTTTTCTTTGTGACGGCCTTTGCGGGTGTCGATGCCGCCGGGGCGTTCGTTGTTGAAGGAGATTGGGCCCATCCATCTGCCGCGAAGCATGACACGAGGATGGCGGCAGCGAAGCTACGGAGCATGGCTGAAGAACGAGAGTTGATGACACTGAGCATCCAAACTAGAGGGTGCAGGCGCCGTTCGCAAGCCGAGCGGTGGCTTTCACGCCGATTTTCTCCATCGATAATATTTCATCGCGAAGCCGGTCGTGGGTTCGGCCTGCTCCTTCTCGAAAGCAAATCCCTCGCGCTCGTACCAGCGCCAGGCTTTTTCGTTCTCTCGCACGCAGCGCAGCCAGATTTCATCCGGCAGATGTTGCCGAGTGAAGGCGAGCAGTCGGCGCCCGAGGCCGTTGCCCTGATATTCCGGCGCGACGAACAACTGGTCGAGATAGCGATCTGAAACATGCAACGCGAGCATCGCCGCCAGTTTTCCGTTGTCGTCGGCGACGTAAAGGCTCCAGCCCTGCTCCACCTCCATCGGGACGCGCGCGCGCAATTTTGCCAGCAGGAAGTTGGAGGCTTCTTCCAGTCCGGTAGACACCCAGCTCTCCATCCAGATCCGGGCGACCTCGTCATATTCGTCCGTACGGGCGAGGCGGATGACGGGTTGTGGCATGGTCAGTATCTCCCGAGACGCCTGACTCGTCAGGCCCGTGATTTCCGTGATGATGATCCCGTCTTGCGCTGTTCGCGCAACGCGTCGGCGGCGAGGCAAACCACCTCAGAGATTTGCTGGAGCTGTCCGGCGAGCGGGCTCGTCTTGCGCCAGACCATGCCGATGGTCCGCGACGGCTGCGGATTGCCGAAGCGGGCCACGGAAACCGGCGCCGAGCGGGTTTCCACCGCGACCGCCATTTCCGGGATCAGGGTGACGCCGATGCCGGCGCCGACCATTTGCACGAGCGTCGACAGCGAGCTCGCGTCGAGGACTTCCCGCGGCGGCGAGGATTGCATGTTGCAGAACGACAGCGCCTGGTCGCGGAAGCAGTGTCCCTCCTCGAGCAGCAAGAGTCGCATTTCGCGCAGCGTTTCATGGCTCGGCACCGGCGTTCCCTCGTCCTCGCCCCGCCGCACCAGCAGGAAATTCTCAGAAAAACACGCAACCTCGGTCAGCGAAGGCTCCGACACCGGCAGCGCCACGATCGCGGTATCGAGCCGGCCCTCCGTGACCTCCTTGATCAGCTTTGGCGTCAGCGTCTCGCGCACGTGAACGTCGAGCTCGGGATGCAGGCGCGCGAGATTCTCGATTACTTTCGGCAGCAGATAGGGCGCAATGGTGGGGATCATGCCGATGCGCAAGCGCCCCGCGAGCCGGTCGCGCGAGGCGCGCGCGAAATCTCCGAGCTCGTCAACCGAGCGCAGGATGTCGCGCACCCGCTGAACGATCTCCTCGCCGAACTTCGTCAGCGTGACCTGCCGCGCGCCGCGTTCCAGCAGCACGCCGCCCAAGACTTCCTCCATTTCCTTGATCTGCATCGAGAGCGCCGGCTGCGAGATCGAACACGCCTCCGCCGCGCGCCCGAAATGGCCGTGACGTGCCAGCGCATCGAAATAGCGGAGCTGTCGGAGCGTCATCTGGATCATCAGAATATCTTATCAGTCCGATCACTAAAATCAACTTCCCCTGATGGAAGGCGCTGCTTAGAGTGCTTGCAATCCGAACAGGAAGCGGACCTCAGGAGGCAATCATGGACGACAAAACCAAATGCCCGTTCTCGGGCGGCAACCGCGCGCGCACGAACCGCGACTGGTGGCCGGACGCGCTTGATGTTTCGGTTTTGCATCGCAATTCCACGCTGTCCGATCCGATGGGCGAGGCGTTCGACTATGCCAAGGAATTCAAGACGCTTGACCTCAATGCCGTGATCAAGGACTTGCATGCATTGATGACGGAATCGCAGGAATGGTGGCCGGCCGACTTCGGCCACTATGGCGGCCTGATGATCCGTATGGCGTGGCACAGCGCGGGCACCTACCGCATCACGGACGGCCGCGGCGGTGCCGGCGCCGGTCAGCAGCGTTTTGCGCCGCTCAATAGCTGGCCTGACAACGCCAATCTCGACAAGGCGCGCCGGCTGTTGTGGCCGATCAAGCAGAAATACGGCCGGAAAATCTCGTGGGCCGACCTGATGATTCTCGCCGGCAACGTCGCGCTCGAATCGATGGGCTTCAAAACGTTCGGCTTCGCCGGCGGCCGCGCCGACGTCTGGGAGCCGGAAGAGCTGTTCTGGGGTCCTGAGGGCACCTGGCTCGGCGACGAACGCTACAGCGGCGAACGTCAGCTCGCGGAGCCGCTTGGCGCCGTGCAGATGGGCCTCATCTACGTCAATCCGGAAGGACCGAACGGCAATCCGGACCCGCTCGCGGCGGCCAAGGACATCCGCGAAACCTTCTTCCGCATGGCGATGAACGACGAAGAAACCGTCGCCTTGATTGCCGGCGGCCACTCCTTCGGCAAGACCCACGGCGCCGGCGATCCGTCGCTGGTGGGGCCCGACCCGGAAAGCGGCGCGCTCGAGGATCAGGGCCTCGGCTGGAAGAGCAAGCATGGCACCGGCGTCGGCGCCGACGCCATCACCGGCGGTCCTGAAGTCACGTGGACGCAGACGCCGACGAAGTGGAGCAATCTGTTCTTCAAGAACCTGTTCGAAAACGAATGGGAGCTGACGCAGAGCCCGGCCGGTGCGA
Organism: Bradyrhizobium australiense; assembly: GCF_013114825.1. GTDB lineage: Bacteria > Pseudomonadota > Alphaproteobacteria > Rhizobiales > Xanthobacteraceae > Bradyrhizobium > Bradyrhizobium australiense. The sequence continues at coordinate 248,374 of NZ_JAAVLX010000003.1, forward strand.
AGCAGTGGAAGGCGAAAGGGGCGGAAGCCACGATCCCGGACGCCTACGACAAATCGAAGAAGCATGTGCCGACCATGCTGACCACCGATCTGTCGCTGCGCCTCGACCCGGCCTATGAGAAGATCTCGCGGCGCTTCTACGAGCATCCGGACCAGTTCGCGGATGCGTTCGCGCGCGCCTGGTTCAAGCTCACGCACCGTGACATGGGCCCGATCGCGCGCTATCTCGGCCCGCTGGTGCCGAGGGAAACGCTGATCTGGCAGGACCCGATCCCGGCGGTCGATCATCCGCTGATCGGCGAGCAGGACATCGCCGCGCTGAAGGCCAAGATTCTCACCTCTGGCCTGTCGGTGTCCCAGCTCGTCTCGACCGCATGGGCGTCGGCCTCGACGTTCCGCGGCTCCGACAAGCGCGGTGGCGCGAATGGCGCGCGGATTCGCCTCAGCCCGCAGAAGGACTGGGAGATCAACCAGCCGGCCGAGCTCAAGACCGTGCTGCAGAAGCTCGAAGCGATCCAGAAGGAGTTTGGCAAGAAGGTTTCGCTTGCCGACCTGATCGTTCTCGGCGGCTGCGCGGCGGTCGAAAAAGCCGCCAAGGACGCCGGACTAGACCTCAAGGTGCCGTTCACGCCGGGTCGCATGGACGCCTCGCAGAACCAGACCGATGTCGAATCCTTCGCCCCGCTTGAACCGCGTGCCGACGGCTTCCGCAACTATATCAACAGCAAGAAGCATCAGTTCATGAAGCCTGAAGAGGCCTTGGTGGACCGGGCGCAATTGCTGCGGTTGACAGGACCCGAGATGACAGTTCTTCTCGGCGGCCTGCGCGTTCTCGGTGCGAATTTCGGCGGATCGAAGCACGGCGTCTTCACCCAAAAGCCGGGCACGCTGACCAACGACTTCTTCGTCAACCTGCTCGACATGGGCACGCAGTGGCAGCCTGCCGGCTCCGAGGGCGTGTACGAGTGCCGAGACCGGAAGAGCAATGCGGTCAAGTGGACCGGCACCCGCGTCGACCTGATCTTCGGCTCGCACTCGCAGCTCCGCGCCTTCGCGGAGGTCTATGCCTGCACGGACTCGAAGGAAAAGTTTGCCAAAGACTTCGTGGCGGCGTGGACCAAGGTGATGAACCTCGATCGGTTCGACATCGCCTGATCTTACGAGCGGCTTTCGCGCCGTTGGGCGAAGCGATTCCTGGAGCAGACTTGGAAAACAAAAGGGCGGCCGAGAGGCCGCCCTTTTCACATCGAATTCGCATCACGCGCCAAGCGTGCCGGCCTTGGCCGCAGCATAGCGCTCGGCGATCTTGGCCCAGTTCACCGTATTCCACCACGCCTTGAGATAATCCGCACGGCGGTTCTGGTAATTCAGATAATAGGCGTGCTCCCAGACGTCGTTGCCCATCAGCGCGCGCCTGCCATCCATCATCGGGTTGTCCTGGTTCGGCCGGGTCTCGATCGCGAGCTTGCCTTCCTTGCTCACCGTCACGAACACCCAGCCCGAGCCGAACTGGCGTCCGCCGGCGGCATTAAAATCGTTCTGGAATTTTTCCATACCGCCGAGATCGCGATCGATCGCGGCCAGCACCTCGCCCTCCGGCTTGCCGCCGTTCGGGCCCATGATTTCCCAGAACATGGTGTGGTTGGCGTGGCCGCCGAGATTGTTGCGGACGGTGAACTTGATACTGTCGTCGAGCGCATTCAGATTGCCGAGCACGTCCTCAAATTTCGCCGTGCCCAATTGCGAATTGGTCTTGGCGACGTTGTTGAGGTTGGCGACGTAGGCGGCATGGTGCTTGCCATGATGGATTTCCATCGTCTTGGCATCGATATGGGGCTCGAATGCATTGGTCGGATAGGTCAGCGGCGGCAGCGTGAAGGGGCCGGTGGGGGCGGCGGCCGGAGCAGGAGCGGCCGCCTGCGCGAAGACGAGACGTGGCGCTGCAGCCACCGCCGCGATACCGGTTGCTGCAAACATCAGATGGCGCCGGGACATGGATGACATCGAATTCTCCTTATCTATAGGTGAGCTTGGTGAATATGTGTGGACGGGACGCCGTAGGCCGCTGCGCGCGGCAAGTTACGGGTGAGGGGCGGGGTCGGGTTTCGTTTTGTTTCCTCATACCCCTGCGACGGAATCGCGCAGGTGCCGCGGTCCTGGCAGTGTAACTCAGGCGGCCAACAAAAAAGGGCGGCCGTTCGGCCGCCCTTTTGTTCACATTTTAGCGATGCCTTACTCGCCGGCTGCTTCGCGCGGCGCCTGGCCTTCCGCCTTCTGCTTGGCCTCGAGGTCCTCTCCGGTCACCTGATCGACCACCTTCATCGACAGCCGGGTCTTGCCGCGGTCGTCGAAGCCGAGCAGCTTGACCTTGACCTTGTCGCCTTCCTTGACGACGTCGGAGGTCTTCTGCACGCGGTTGGCGGCGAGTTGGCTGATGTGGACGAGACCGTCCTTGGCGCCGAAGAAGTTCACGAAGGCGCCGAACTCCATCACCTTGACCACGGTGCCCTCATAGATCTGGCCGATCTCCGGATCGGAGGCGATCGACTTGATCCACTTGATGGCAGCTTTCATCGCCTCGCCGTCATTGGAGGCGACCTTGACGGTGCCGTCATCCTCGATGTTGACCTTGGCGCCGGTCTTTTCGACGATCTCGCGGATCACCTTGCCGCCGGTGCCGATCACTTCACGGATCTTGTCGGTCGCGATCTTGAAGGTCTCTATGCGCGGCGCGTATTCGCCGAGCTCGGCGCGGGCGTTGGTCAGCGCCTTGGCCATTTCGCCGAGGATGTGGACACGCCCCTCTCGGGCCTGACCGAGCGCGACCTTCATGATCTCCTCGGTGATGCCCTCGATCTTGATGTCCATCTGCAGCGAGGTGATGCCCTGGTCGGTGCCGGCCACCTTGAAGTCCATGTCGCCGAGATGATCCTCGTCGCCGAGAATGTCGGAAAGGACCGCAAAGCGCTGTCCTTCGAGAATGAGGCCCATCGCGATGCCCGCGGTCGGCCGCTTCAAGGGAACGCCCGCATCCATCAGCGCCAGCGAGGCGCCGCACACCGAAGCCATCGACGACGAGCCGTTGGATTCGGTGATCTCGGAGACCACGCGCACCGTGTAGGGGAATTCGTGATGCGGCGGCAGCACCGGGTGGATCGCGCGCCAGGCGAGCTTGCCGTGGCCGATCTCGCGGCGCTTGGTGCCGCCGAGACGTCCGGTTTCACCGACCGAGTAGGGCGGGAAGTTGTAGTGCAGCAGGAACGTCTCTTTGTAGGTTCCCGACAGCGCGTCGATATACTGCTCGTCCTCGCCGGTGCCCAGCGTGGTCACGACCATAGCCTGGGTCTCACCGCGGGTGAACAGCGCCGAGCCGTGGGCGCGCGGCAGGACGCCGACTTCGGCGATGATGTTGCGTACCGTCTTGACGTCGCGGCCGTCGATACGCTTGCCGGTGTCGAGGATGTTCCAGCGCACGATCTTGGCTTCGAGCTCCTTGAACACGCCGGCGATGCGCAGCTTGTCGTATTTCGGCTCCTGGCCTTCCGGGAAGTAGTGCGCGATCACCTTTTCCTTGGCCTTGCCGACCGCCGCGTAGCGTTCCTGCTTGACCGGAATCGCGTAAGCCGCGCGCAGGTCCTGCTCGACCAGGCCGAGCATTTCCTTCTCGATCTCGCTGTTGTCGATGGTGGTGACTTCGCGCGGATCCTTGGCGGCCTTCTCGGCCAGCTCGATAATCGCCCTGATCACCGGCTGGAAATGGCGATGACCGAACATGACCGCGCCGAGCATGATCTCTTCCGAGAGCTCCTTGGCTTCGGATTCGACCATCAGCACCGCATCCGACGTGCCGGCGACGACGAGATCGAGCTGCGTGTCGGTCATTTCATCGAGCGTCGGGTTGAGGATGTATTCGTCGTTGCTGAAGGCAACGCGCGCGGCGCCGATCGGGCCCTTGAACGGAGCGCCCGACAGCGTCAGCGCGGCCGAGGCGGCGACCATCGACAGCACGTCGGGATCGTTCTCCATGTCGTGCGAGAGCACGGTGACGATCACCTGCGTCTCGTTGCGCCAGCCGTCTGCGAATAGCGGACGGATCGGGCGGTCGATCAGGCGGGAGACCAGCGTCTCCTTTTCGGTCGGACGTCCTTCGCGCTTGAAGTAGCCGCCGGGAATGCGGCCCGCGGCGTAGGTCTTTTCCTGGTAGTCGACGGTCAGCGGCAGAAAGTCGACGCCCTCGCGCGGCGTCTTGGCGGCAACGACGGTGGCGAGCACGACGGTCTCGCCATAGGTCGCCATCACGGCGCCGTCGGCCTGACGGGCGATCTTGCCGGTTTCCAGCTTGAGGGGACGTCCACCCCAGTCGATCTCGACGGAATGCGTATTAAACATAGTGATCTTTCTTTCATGGGTTCACGAGAGAGCGGAGCCCAAAAACACAAAGACCATGCGCAAGATGGCGGGACGCTGATCGCAATATGCGATCAGCATCCGGCGATCCTGCCATGGTCTTTATCTTTCGGATGGCATCCATCCTCTCGGCAGTCACGGGCACCTTGCCCTGTCCAGCGGCCGGATTGCTGCTGGACGTGTCGAGCACGATCCTTGTCGGATGATGCTCCTTGCGCATGATCGTCTCCAAAAATTGGAGTCCGGTTTCTTCGGAAAATCATGCGAAAACGCGCGCAAACTGCGCGCGCGTACACTCAAATCAACGACGAATGTTATGCTTTTCGAGCAACGCCTTGTAACGTGCCTCGTCCTTCTTCTTGATGTAGTCGAGAAGGGAGCGGCGCGTCGACACCAGCTTCAGGAGGCCGCGGCGGGAATGATTGTCCTTCACGTGGGTCTTGAAGTGGCCCGTGAGATTGTTGATGCGTTCCGATAGGATCGCAACCTGGACCTCGGGGGAACCGGTGTCGCCGGCTTTGGTGGCACTCGTCTTGATGACTTCCGCTTTGCGTTCGGCGGTAATCGACATCGTCAAACTCTCTCATTGCTGCGACCGGGACTGGCAGTCAGCCCGGTCAGGTTGAACACGCGCTTAGGGATGAGTTCGCCATTGCCAATTTCAGCAAGCGCCAAAAGGCGGCCTGCCACCGTGACATAGACTGTGCCGCTACTATTGGGCGCATCCCGTCCGCGCAACAAAACGGCTTGGCCCCTGTGGAGCCTTGCCGCATCAGCCCGTGTGACGGCCAGTGCCGGGATGTCGTCCAGCGCGGTCTCAACGGGCAAAAGCGCGTCGGCGAGGCTTCCCTCGCCAGACGCGGCTCTATTGCACAAAGCCTCCAATTCTTCCAGCGGAATCATGTCCGTCTCGCGGAATGGACCCACAAGGGTCCGCCGCAACGCGCAGATATGGCCGAAACAGCCCAGAATCCGGCCGATATCGCGGGCCAGCGCCCTTACATAGGTGCCCTTGCCGCACTCCGCCTCGAACACGGACTGCCCGTTATCTTCATGTTCTACAAGGGTTAATTCGTGAATCTCGACCGGCCGGGGTTTCAATTCGACGGTTTCGCCGTCCCGCGCCAGATCATAGGCGCGCTCGCCCTGGACCTTGATCGCCGAATATTGCGGCGGGATCTGCTCGATCAGGCCGGTGAACTGGGGCAGCAGGGCGCGGATCGCGTCCGCTGACGGGCGGAACTCGCTGGTCCTGACAACGCGCCCTTCGGTATCGTCGGTATCGCGCTCCTCGCCCCAGGCGACCGTGAAGCGATAGCGCTTGCGCCCGTCCATCACGAAGGGAACCGTCTTGGTGGCCTCCCCGAGCGCGATCGGCAGGCCGCCGGACGCCAGCGGATCGAGCGTGCCGGCGTGCCCCGCACGCTTGGCCTGGAATAGGCGCTTGAGCACAGCAACCGCATGCGTCGAGGTCATGCCGATCGGCTTGTCGAGAATCACCCAGCCATGAACGTCGCGCTTGTCGCGCCGCGGCTGGTTGTTCTGGCGCGGCTGCTTCTTGTGACGCGGATCATTATTGGTGCGGCGTTCGCCTTCGTCGAAGCGTCGCTTGCCGTCGTCACGCGACTCGCCTGAAAAAATATCTTTTTCAGCGTCGTGCGAATCGGCAGTTTGCTGCTCGATCACGCGGTTGGCGGTGGGCAGCGTCATCACTTGTCGTCCGTATCGGGTGCGAGGTCTCTCTGCACCGCAGGTGTTCTTAGTAATTTCTCGATCCGTTCCGCTTCGTCGAATCGTTCGTCGACGCGAAAGCGAAGGTCGGGGACAAATTTTAAGTTAACGCGATGCGCGATCTCGCCGCGCAGGAACTTCTTGTTGCGTTCGAGCGCCGCAATCACGACGTCGATGTCGCGGCCGCCGAGCGGCATCACGTAAATCGTCGCGAGTTTCAGGTCCGGCGACATTCGCACCTCGGGAACAGTGATGATGTGGCCTTCGAGGTCGGGGTCGTGCACATTACCGTGCGACAGAATATCGGCGACCGCATGGCGCACCGTCTCGGCGACGCGCAATTGCCGTTGCGAGCCGCCGGGCGCGGAACTCTTGTTATGGTGGCGGGGCATTGCCGTCCTTCAAAAAAACAAATCGTAATGACCGGACTTTATGCCGGCCATCCACGTCTTTCTCGCTGCTGAATTCTCAGGACGTGGATGCCCGGCATAAAGCCGGGCATGACGTCGAACTAGTTCAATATCCTTCTGACGAAGCCGTAAGGTTCAGACTTACAGGCTGCGCTGGATCGTCTCCACGCGATAACACTCGATCACGTCGCCGACACGCATGTCGCCGTAATTCTCGAACGCCATGCCGCATTCCTGGCCGGACTGCACTTCCTTCACTTCATCCTTGAAGCGCTTCAGCGTCGAGAGCTTGCCTTCATGCACGACGACGTTGTCGCGGATCAGGCGAACGTTGGCGCCGCGCTCCACGGTGCCGTCGGTGACGCGGCAGCCGGCGACCTTGCCGACCTTGGAAATGTTGAACACTTCCAGGATCTGCGCATTGCCCAGCATGGTTTCGCGCAGCGTCGGCGCGAGCAGGCCGGACATCGCCTTCTTGATGTCGTCGACGAGATCGTAGATGATGTTGTAGTAGCGGATCTCGATGCCGTTGCGCTTGGCGGCAGCGGCAGCTTCCTTGTTGGCGCGCACCGAAAAGCCGATGATCGCGGCGTTGAAGCCTTCCGCCAGCGTCACGTCGGATTCGGAGATGCCGCCGACGCCCGCATGCAGGATGCGCGCGGCAACTTCCTCGGTGCCGAGTTTTTCCAGCGAACCCAAAATGGCTTCGAGCGAGCCTTGCACGTCGGCCTTCACGATCAGCGGGAATTCCTTGCGGCCCGCGGTCTTGAGCTGCGACATCATCTGCTCGAGCGAGCCGCGCATGCCGGAAATCGAGGCCGCGGCGTTCTCGCGCTTCTGGTGGGCGCGATAGCTCGTGACCTGGCGGGCGCGGGCTTCGTTCTCGACCACGGCAAGGCGGTCGCCGGCTTCCGGCGGGCCGTTGAAGCCGAGTACTTCGACCGGCACCGAAGGTCCGGCCTCGTCGAGGTTCTCGCCCTGGTCCGAAATCAGCGCACGGACCCGGCCCATTTCGGCGCCGGCCACGATGATGTCGCCAACCCTGAGCGTACCGCGCTGGACCAGCACAGTCGCGACCGGACCGCGGCCACGATCGAGCTTGGCTTCGATCACGGTGCCTTCGGCAGGCCGTTCCGAGTTGGTCTTGAGGTCGAGAAGTTCAGCCTGCAGCGCGATCATCTCGAGCAGCTTGTCGAGATTGGTCTTGTTCTTGGCGGAAACCTCGACGTCGACGACTTCACCGCCGAACGATTCGACCTGAACCTCGTGCTGCAAGAGTTCGGTGCGCACACGTTCCGGCTTGGCGTCGGGCTTGTCGATCTTGTTGATCGCCACGATCATCGGCACCTTGGCCGCCTTGGCGTGGTTGATCGCCTCCACCGTCTGCGGCATGACGCCGTCATCGGCCGCCACCACCAGGATAACGATATCGGTGACCTTGGCGCCGCGCGCACGCATCGCGGTGAACGCGGCGTGGCCGGGCGTATCGATGAAGGTGATCTTCTTGCCGCTCTCCGGCGAGGTCACCTGATAGGCGCCGATATGCTGGGTGATGCCGCCGGCTTCGCCCGACACCACGTTGGCATGGCGCAGCGCGTCGAGCAGCGAGGTCTTGCCGTGGTCGACATGGCCCATCACGGTGACGACCGGCGAGCGCGGCTCGGTATCGGTCGAATCGTCGACGACGTCGAACAGGCCTTCTTCAACGTCGGACGCGGCGACGCGCTTGACGGTGTGGCCCATTTCCTCGGCGATCAGCTGCGCGGTGTCGGCATCGATCACGTCGGTGATCTTGTGCATCGCGCCCTGCTTCATCAAAAGGCGGATGACGTCGACCGCGCGCTCCGACATGCGGTTGGCGAGTTCCTGGATGGTGATCGCTTCCGGGATTGTGACCTCGCGGACCAGCTTTTCCTTCGGTTCGTTCGAGGCATGGCCCTTCAGGCGCTGGGTGCGGCGGCGGAACGAGGCGATCGAACGCTCGCGCACGTCATCGTTGAGCGCGGTGACCACCGTCAGGCGCCCGCGCTCCTTTTGCGGGCCCGGCTTGTGGGTGGTCTTGGGAGCGGCTACGGGGCGCATGGCGCCACCGGGGCCACGCCGAACCTGACGCGGACCTTCGTCTTCATCGGAACCGTCTGCGGCAACACCCGGGGCGCGCACGGGCGGCGCTGCAGCCGGACGGGCGCCGGCCGGACGGGCTGCGGCGGGTCGCGCTGCGGCGGGTGCCGCCGTCGCCGCGGGCTTGGTCTCGGCCTCGCCAAATCGCTTCTTGGCCTCGACTTCGGCCTTGCGCTTGGCTTCCTCTTCCTGGCGGTGCCGTTCTTCCTCGGCCTTGCGGCGGGCTTCGGCGGCCTCGCGTTCAGCCTGCTCAATGCCCTCACGGCTCGCACGGCGCTTGGCTTCTTCCTCGGCCAGACGGCGCTCTTCGATTTCACGTACCTTGGCGTCGGCCAGCGCGCTGGCGCGGGCGGAACGCTCGTCTTCCGTCAGCGTTCGCAGCACCACGCCCGAACCGCCGCGCGGCGCGGCGCCCGGCGTTGCCGCAGGGCGGGAGAGGGGGGCCTTTGCGGCGGGCGCTGCCTTGGCGGCGGCAGGCTCCGGCGCATGCGTCTCCGTGACGGGTGCGTCGCCGCCGACACGGCGCTTGCCGCGCTTTTCGACCACGACCTGCTTGGTCCGGCCATGGCTGAAGCTCTGGCGCACGGTGCCCGTCTCGACCCGCGGCTTCAGCGTCAAGGTCTTGGTCGGGACACTCAGAGTCTTGTCGCCAGGCGTTTTGGTATCAACCATTCAAGCAGTCCTAATCTCGTTAGCGTTGTGCGTTTTCCGCACCGTCATTGAAGCAGGTCTTCGGAACCAATCTTCGTCAGTCAGAATTTCTGGCCGCCATCCCCGGTCCTGTCGTCATCGTCCGTCCGGTATCGAACCAGGATCTGGCAGCGCGACAGGAACGTTTTGCTCGCCGGGCCCGCGAGCAGCGCAGCATGTATCACATTTGACCGGCCCAGTGCCAAATCCAATTGTGCCGAGGTTAAAGCGGTAACGATCGGCAAATCCCGCGATTCACCGATATTTCGGCCCCTTTGCCCGGCGATCGCGTCCAATTTGCGGATTCCGTCGGCCGCGCCGTCGGAAGCGTGGATCAGGACTTCGGCCCTGCCCTGTTCGAGCAGGCCCTCGACCTTGGCAAAGCCGGAAATCACCTGACCGGCCTTGGCCGCCATGGCCAGTGCCTCGGTGCAGCTTCGTTCCAGCAGGGCCTCGGTGTCGGCGGGAAGGGTCGCCGCGACCCGGACGTCGCGCTTGAACCCTCTGCTAAATTGGTGACGCCGCACCGCTTCCGCAACCGTCCGGCGCGAGGCCGATACCCAAAGGCCACGGCCGGGCAGCTTGCGCTTCAAATCGGGAATTACGTCGCCCGAGGGGGTGACAACGAACCGGATCAGCTCGTCGATCGGGCGCACCTCGCGACTGACCGCGCACATCCGCATGGTCGCGGACTTGTCGGTCCGCGGCCCATGGTCGAGATCGGGGTCAGCCAAAGCGAGCATGCCTGTTTGATGGCTCCAGTCATCTGCGCACGGTCTGCGCGCAGAAAGGATATTCGGTTTTGCGGAACACCCGCATTACGCCGTCTGGTCTTCGGTGGCTTCCGCCGCCTCGGATTGCTTGGCGAGTTCGGCCTCGGTGATCCAGCCGGCAATGACGCGCGCCTGCATGATCATGGCTTCCGCGTCCTCGCGCGAGATCTCGTTGGCATCGAGAATGCCGGGATGCTTGGTCGGCTCGCTGCCTTCCTTGCGCTCGGTCCAGCCGACCAGATCGTCGGTGGCGCAGCCCGCCAGATCCTCGACCGTCTTGATGTCGTTCTCGCCGAACTTCACCAGCATCTTTGAAGTCACGCCGGGGACCTTCTTCATTGCATCTTCCACGCCGAGTTCCTTGCGCTTGTTTTCCAGCTCGGTTTCGAGCTGCTCCAGATATTCTCTCGCCCGGCTCTGCAGCTCGTTGGCGGTTTCCTCGTCGAAACCCTCGATGCCGGCCAGTTCCTTGACATCGACCAGCGCCAGTTCCTCCACCGACGTGAAGCCTTCAGACGCCAGCAGCTGGCCGACCACCTCGTCGACGTTCAGCGCTTCCATGAACACGCGGGTCGAGTTCTCGAAGTCGGCCTGGCGGCGCTCGGACTCTTCCTGCTCGGTGAGGATGTCGATATCCCAACCGGTCAGCTGCGAAGCGAGGCGCACGTTCTGGCCGCGCCGGCCGATCGCCAGCGAGAGCTGGTTGTTGGTGTCGGGAACCACGACCTCGATCCGCTCGCGGTCCTCGTCGATCACGACCTTGGCGACTTCGGCAGGCGCCAGCGCGTTGACGACGAAGGTAGCGATGTCGGGCGACCACGGAATGATGTCGATCTTCTCGCCCTGTAGTTCGTTCACCACTGCCTGTACGCGCGAGCCGCGCATGCCGACGCAGGCGCCGACCGGATCCACCGAGGAATCCCGGGAAATCACGCCGATTTTCGCGCGTGAGCCGGGATCGCGGGCCACCGCCTTGATCTCAACGATGCCATCATAGATTTCCGGCACTTCCTGCGCGAATAGTTTCGCCATGAACTGCGGATGGGTGCGGGAGAGGAAGATTTGCGGTCCGCGGGTTTCGCGGCGGACGTCGAAGATGTAGGCGCGGACACGGTCACCGTTGCGGAACACCTCGCGCGGCAGCATCTCGTCGCGGCGGATGATGGCCTCACCGCGGCCGAGATCGACGATCACGCTGCCATATTCGACGCGCTTGACGACGCCGTTGACGATGTCGCCGATGCGGTCCTTGAATTCCTGGTATTGCCGGTCGCGCTCGGCCTCGCGCACCTTCTGCACGATCACCTGCTTGGCGGACTGCGCCGCGATGCGGCCATATTCCAGCGGCGGCAGGGTGTCGGCGATGGTGTCGCCGACCTGGGCGCCCGGATTGGCGCGCTGCGCGTCCGCCAGTGAAATCTGGTTCGCCGAGTTCTCGACCTGATCGACGACCAGCATGTGGCGCGACAGCCGCAGTTCGCCCTTCTTGGCGTCGATCTCGGCGTGAACGTCGGTCTCGCTGCCGTAACGGGCGCGGGCCGCCTTGGCGATGGCGTCTTCCATCGCGGCGATCACGATGCCGCGGTCGATCGACTTTTCGCGGGCGACCGCGTCTGCGATCTGCAGCAGTTCGAGTTTGTTGGCACTGACTGCCATGACCTAGTCTCCTTCGGTAGGATCGATCTCGCCCCTGCGCAGTCTTTCTGCGGCGAGGCGGTGTTTCTTGGTATTCACCGGCTCCGGCTTCTTGCCGGGCTTCGGCTTCGGCTTGTTGCTTCTGGCCGGATCGCTCTTCTTTGCGTGCGGCGGAGGCGGTGGCGCCAACCCGAGATTCTGCTTCAACTCGCGCTCGGCCTGCTTGCCGCGCCGCATCGATTCAGCAATCAGCTCGTCGGTCAGAACCAGCCGCGCATCGGAGATGTCTTCCATCACCAAAAGCACGTCGGCATTTTCGTCGGCGCGTGTGTCATCCCGATGTAGCCGCACGGCATTGCCTTCGACACCGGCGAGGAGCCCGCGGAAACGCTTGCGGCCCTGATGGGCGACCGCCATTTCGATCTTCACGAGATGACCGGCGTAGCGCTCGAAATCCGATCGGCGCACCAGCGGGCGATCGATGCCGGGCGATGATATCTCCAGACGATAGGCGCGGTCGATCGGATCGGCGACGTCGAGCACCGGCGACAGCGCCCGCGAGATCGCCTCGCAATCCTCGATCTGCATCGATCCGTCGGGCCGCTCGGCCATAATCTGGACAGTGCAGCCGGCCTCGGCTGAAATTTTGATCCGGACCAGCCGGTAGCCCATTCCCTGCAGAACCGGTCCGGCCACTGCCGATACCCGCGCCGCCACGCCCGGCTCGACGACGAGACGGGGCTCGGCCAAGAGGTCGGCATCCTCGGAAGCAGCAGTTGGATCGGTCATGTCCAGGGTCAAAAGCGTCTTACTTGCATGGTTTAGGACGGGCCTAACCGGAGGTCCGGCCGGTTCCCCGAACCGCCCTTGAGGCCCGTTCTGGGCAAGGCAGATTCAGGTAATAAAAAAGAGCGGGTCCCGGGGGGCCCACTCTCAATACGCGATCGTATGAGAACCATAAGTTGCCGCGGATATAGCGGTTTTTCCGCAATCCGACAAGGCCCACAATCCCGTTAAGACCGATTTTGCCAAGCTTTGAGGGCGAGGTAAAGTCTAACCATTCATTCACAAACCCTGCCTAGATTTCCCGAAAACCAGCCAATTCGGCCGGTTTGAGTGGATTTATGATTGTTTCACCATCGCTGATCCCGGAACTCGACGACATTGTCAGTCGTGGCGACCCCAAGCGCCGCGCCGATGCCGCGCGGCGCATCAGCGAGCTCTTCCTGCAGGGTGCGGCGAGCTTCCGCGCCGATCACGTCGACCTGTTCGACGGCGTCCTGATCAGCCTCGTTCCGCATGCCGAGATTGATGCGCGCGCCGAGTTGGCCGAGCGTTTGTCGACCCTGGCGAATGCGCCGCGCGGTTTGGTCGGCCAACTCGCCCATGAAGATGAAATTACCATCGCGGGCCCGTTGCTGCGCCGCTCGCCGGTCATCGACGAAAAGATGCTGCTCGAAATTGCGTCCATCAAGGGTCAGGGTCATCTCCTGGCGATGGCGGAGCGGCCGACACTCTCGGCCGATCTTACCGACGTCATGATCGCGCGCGGCGACCGCGCGGTGGTCAGGCGCGCCGCCGGCAATGCGGGCGCAGCGTTTTCGTCAGACGGCTATTCGACGCTGATCAAGCGCGCCGGCCAGGATGGCGTGCTGACGATCAGGCTCGGCCAGCGCGACGATTTGTCACCTACGCAATTGAAAGAGCTGCTCTCCGGCTCCATCGACGTCATCCGTCGCCGCTTGTTTCAGGTCGTCAAGCCCGAGCGTCAGATCGATATCAGGCAGGCGATGAGCGCCATCACCGGCCCGTCCGAACGCGAGGAGCGGCGTGACTTCGTGCCGGCGCAGCGCACGGTGCTGAAACTTCATCGCGAGGGCGCGCTCGGCGAAGGTGCATTGCTCAACTTTGCCAGGGCCTTCAAATACGAAGAATCGATCGCTGCGCTGTCGGCGATGACCGGCGTAAAGATCGATACCCTCGACCGCCTGATCAGCGGCGAGCGCTACGATCCAATCCTGATCGCCGGCAAAGCCATCGATCTCGAATGGGCGACGGTGCGCGCGCTGATTTTGCTTCGGCTCGGTCCGAACCGGACGGCGTCCCCCGCCGACATCGAAAACGCGCGCGTGAATTACGTGCGCCTGATGCCCATGACCGCCCAGCGCGTCGTCGAGTTCTGGAAGACGCGGTAGCGGTCTCGCCGGCTTGGCTCGCTCGTCGTTGCGAGCGAAGCGAAGCAATCCATTTCTCCGCGTGCTGAGAGATGGATTGCTTTGTCGCTGTCGCTCCTTGCAATGTATGAGCGGAAACACCTCCCGAACCTGCAAACGGCGCGTTATGCTGCTGGCTGAAGACGGGGCACAGCGTCAATTTGCAAGCTGCGGGGAAAAGACATGCTGGCAAACGTCCAGGTTCAGGCCCATGCCGATAGGATCCGTGACGACGGCTTCACCGTCATCGAAGCTGCCGCGAGCGCCGAGCTGTCCGAAGGTTTGATCACGACATTGCAGCGCATCGAGCGCGAGCATCATCTTGGCCCAGCCAAGACGTCGTTCGAAGGCTTCAAGACCGTCCGCATCAACAACCTGCTCACCTATGACGAGCTGTTCTGGGAAGTGCCGCTGCACGAGAACGTATTGCCGGTGGTGGAGCGTGTGCTGGACAAAGAATGCCTGTTGTCGTCGTTCTGCTCGCTGGTGCTGGGGCCGGGGCAGGAGGCGCAGCCAATCCATGAGGACACGCAGTTGATCCCGCTGCCGCGTCCGCACATTCCGATAACAGTCAATGCGATCTGGGCGCTGTCGGATTTCAGAGACGATAATGGCGCGACGCGTATCGTGCCGGGCAGCCACAAATATCCATCCTCGCCGGAATACGGCCGGGATTACGATGCGGTCACCGTGACGATGAAGGCCGGCAGTGTGATGCTGTTCGACAGCGCGCTGTGGCGCGGCGGCGGCACCAACGACTCTGGTGAACGGCGTTTCGCATTCTCCTGCGCCTATTGCTGGGGCTGGATGCGGCAGCAGGAAAATTTGCAACTCGGCATTCCCCGGGAAACCGCAAAACGCTTTCCGCGCCGCCTGCAGGAATTATGCGGCTACAGCGTCTATAAGGGACAGTTCGGCCACATTGACAACCACGATCCGATCGAGCTGCTCGGGCGTGAACGCGGCAAGCGCATGGTGTGGGAAGCGACCGACGTGCGCAAGGCGCGGATGATGGGTGAGGCGGCGAAGCCTTAGCTAGCCAGGACGTGGTCTCATGAATCCGATTAATTGGTCCGGCAACCAGATGTCCGATTTTGCCCACGAAAACGGACGTCGCGAAGCAACCCCCGACAGCGGGTAAGTGGCCCTTAGTCAGGAAGGGTCTGGATCGAACCTGATCACTCATGGCGGAAGACCCGCCTTTCGCAGCCCGTCAACCAAGTGCTCCATGTCTTCGGCGCGCTTGAGAACGGATACCCGTTTCTGGGTGCCGCTAATGCTATATGTTGGATTTAGGCGTAGAACCTCAGCCGCCTCTGTATGAGCATCTTCCAATCGTCCCAGCTGAGCGTAGGTCGCGGCCAAGAAGGCATGGCCGTACTGGTGATTGGGTGCGCGGCCAATCGCTTCACTCAACCAGTGTTGCGCATCGTGATACTCTCTGAGGTGATAATGGGCTACGCCCGCGATCAGCGGCGCAAAATGCGGATGGAATGGATCAAGGCGCATTTGCATCTTGGCAATCGCAATTGCCCTGGCCGGTTCTCCTACCGAGTAAAACACTTGCGCCAGGCGATAGTCCGCAAAAGTGGGGTTTAGCGCTATCGCTCTTTCCGCGGCGGCAAGAGCTGCGTCGAAGTCGCGCTTGCGGATTATGGTGTATCCCAACTCCGCATAAGCTTCGGGCAGGCTCGGATTAAGCGTTATGGCCGTGCGCGCCAATTTGATCGCCTGATCAAGGGCCGCTGGACTCAAATACTGGTCGTTCAGGGGATTGAGCCAGGCCACGCGGTGAGTGCTCGCCAGCATCGCATAGCAGCGGGCATATTTCGGGTCGATGGACAGCGAATCCGCAAGATGCTGTCGCGTCTCCAACAGATCCTCCATTTGCCACGACGCCTGGAACGAGATCCAGGCAGCCGCCGCGCGCATGTAATGATCGTAGGCCTGCCAAGTCGCGGGCGGCTTGAGCAACGTGCGTTCGGCTTCCGCCATGTTTACATGCGCGGCAAGAATCGCAGCGATTGTACGCGCGACGTCATCTTGAATTGCAAATACGTCTTTTAATTCCTTGTCATAGCGCTCAGCCCAGCGGTGGACGCCGGTTCCAGCATCGATCAGCTGCGAAGTGATACGGACCCGATCGCCGCCCCGACGAACGCTGCCCTCCAGGACGTACCGAACGCCGAGTTCTCGGCCCACTTGGCGCAGATCAACCGCCCTGCCCTTGTATCGGAAGCTCGAATTGCGCGCGATCACGAACAATTCGGAAAAGCGGGACAATTCGGTGATGATGTCCTCCGAAATGCCGTCCGCAAAGTACTCCTGCTCCGGGTCGCCGCTCTTATTCTCAAAGGCCAGGACGGCAATGGATGGCTTGTCCGGAAGCGCAAGCGCCGGTCGGCTCGGAGCCTCGTCGAGCCGCGCTCGATAGATCCGCACCGGCCGCGCAATGTTCTTCAGCTGTTGCTCGCCACCGTCTTCAAATACTATGTCAACCTTATCCTGCGTGTCTTCTAGCACACGATGCGAGACACAGATGCCGCCGGGATCGCAAAGTGCCTCGAGCCGAGCGGCGACGTTGACTCCATCCCCGAAGATGTCGCCGCCTTCTATGATGATGTCGCCGGCATTGATGCCAATGCGGAACTCCACACGCTTCTCAGCAGGTACGTCGGTGTTTCGTGTGATCATGCCACGCTGGATCGCAATGGCGCATCGGGTCGCTTGAACGACGCTTGCAAATTCCACCAATATTCCGTCGCCGGCACTTCTGATGATCCGCCCGCCGTGTTCCTCGATCTTGGGATAGAGGAGCGCGGACAGATGTTCGTTCAGCCGGGCATGCGTACCCTCCTCGTCAACACCCATGAGGCGACTGTAGCCAGCCACATCGGCCACTAAAATAGCACTCAGTCGCCGCTCAACATGGTCTGCGGCCATAAAAACTAGCCCCGATCCGATCGGATTTCTGGGGTGAAATCTATTGCCGGAAATAGAGCGTGTCTATTGAGCTCCGAGACGCTCCTTCGAGCCGCGCCAGTCCGCGTTCGAAACGGCGAGTTCGACCCCTGGCTTCGATCAGCGTCGCTCACCCTAGCGAGGATGGCGAGAATGAAGATGGTGCCGTCGACTTAGGAGCGGCGCTTCGATTTTTTCGCGACCGCCTTGAGCGCTTGGTTGACATCCTTTAGCGACTCATTGACGCCATCCAGCTGCGCTTCAAGAGCATCCCTGCGCTTCTGCAAATCTTTCAGGAGAGCTTTCTTCTGCGCGACACTCAATTCCTCGAAGTCAATCAGATCTACAGCAAATCTACACATCGCTTCCTCCGGTGGCTAATCAGATTTAATCAATCGCTTGCCGGTGAGCCAGTCATGGAGTGTCGACAATATCGAGCGGATAATCAAGTTGGATGATATCCAAATCATCAAGCATGTCGGACCCTACGCGCGGCCAGACGCACCAATTCTTGTTCACCTACTTTCAAATGTCGACCAACCGCCAAGCTGCACATTGGGGTTTGCGACCACCTTGGCCAGGATCGCCGTGTAATCCGCAATCCAATTCTGGATAGTGTTCGGCTCGAACAGGTCGCTCTTATACCCGCATATGCCGGTAATCCCCAGCGGAGTCTCCTTGAGGGTTATCGAAAGCCAGGCGCGATCGATCGGCATGACCGACCGGCCCTCTTGATAACGGAACGGCCGGACAGTCACATCGGATAGCTTGAGCGATCGACGAAACGCAACCTGGAGAACGAAATAGACTTGAACGAGTGATGCTGGGCACACACCAGTTTCTTCCGCCAGTCGGGCGGCAATGACATCGAAAGGAAGTTCCTGCCTGGCATGGGCAGCTAAGACCGCGTCGCGCACGCGATTAAGCGCTTCGCTGAAGGTCATGTCAGCATCAATTTGGGTCCGGATCAGTGTGGTGTTCGCTAAAGGACCGATCAGGCGTTCTGTCCTGAGTCGAGAGCGATTGGCCATCAGGGTCGCCACGCAAAGATCGCCGCGTCCGCTTCGGAGTAGCAGCAGGGTCTTGAACCCGGTGAGTAAGCTCATGAACAGGGTCACGCCTCGGCTGTGGCTCAAGGCTTTCAAACGTGTCACCAGATCATTCGGCATTTGAAATTGCTCTTGGGCGACGCGCGATGTCAGTTCGCCTCCAACGTTGCTTTTCGGCGCGACAAAGACGGGTGAGACCTTATTCAAGCACCTCTTCCAGAAGGCGAATTGTTTGTTTGCTGCACCGCTGACGGACCATTGACGCTGCCAACGGGCAAAGTCGGAAAACTGAAAGACTCGTTCGGGCAGTTGCGCCTTCTTGCCGGCAATCGAAGCGGAATACAGCTCTGAAAGCTCCTCCATGAAGATTGCCATCGACCAGCCATCAATGATGATATCGTGCAGGACCAGAAGCAAAACGTGGTCCTTGGCATCGAGCCGAAAGAGGTGCGCCCGCAACAGCGGCGCATGGTTCATTTCAATCGGCTTCAAGGATGCCCGCTCCGCTTCCAACTCCGCCTTCATGAGCAGGAGTTCCTTAGCCCGGGCATTTATGGTACCCGCCCGGGCTGAAAAATCCTGCACGGCAAGGATCGATTTGACATTTACGTCCGGCACTACGAGGGCGATCGGGGTCTCGTCACCCCAGGCAAATGCCGTGCGTAGCGAGTCGTGCCGACGCACGACCTCGGCAAGGCTCCGCTCGAGTGCCGGAACGTTTAGCGGGCCCTGCAGCCGATAAGCGAAGGGCAGATTGAACTGGGGTAGTCCGGGGAGCTCCCTCTCGATCCGCAGCATGCGCTCCTGCACTACGGACAACGGTCGCGGGCCATCTCCTTTCTCGCGCACGATTTCCGCCTGCGGATCGCGCGAGCTCAGGAAAGCGCTGGAGCTTTTTTTTGACAACTCGACACGGAGCGCCAGAGCCGCAACGGTCGGTGCGTCGAAGATGTCCTTGAATGAAAAATCGGCGCCAAAATATTCCTCCAGACGCATAATCATCTGCATCATCGCGAGTGAATCAACGCCGAGTGCGAAGACATCCTGGTCAACGCTGATCTGATCAATGTCCAGGATCTCCGCCCAGATCCCGGCCAATCGATGCTCCAACTTCGAGCGAGGCAAAACCATCTTGCTGCCGCGTTCCTCTGCGGCGGGCAGCATCTTGGAAAACTCGGCCGCAAGTTCACTGCGCCTGATCTTTCCGCCGGCGCCCTTCGGGATCTCCGGCACGATCCGAACGAGGCCAGGGACCTTAAAACCAGCTAAGCGTTCTCGGGTGAAATCCCGGAGCATCGCTGCGCTCACCGTCGCATCCTGACGCAGTACTACGGCGGCGGCGACGTCCGCACCAAGTCGTGCATGGCGCACGGGGAAAACGGCGGCTTCGATCACATCCGGGTGGCTTAGCAAAGCCTCCTCTACCTCGGCGGGGGCGACCTTCTGCCCGCCCTTATGGATGATCTCCTTGATCCGACCGACAATGAAGAGATAGCCGTCCGCATCAAGATACCCCAGGTCGCCGGTTCGGAACCAGCCGTCCCGAAATGCGGAGGCGGTAGCGGCGGCATCATTGTCGTAACCCCTGGTTATTGTGGGCCCCCGCAGCGCGATCTCTCCACGTCTGCCGGGTGGCAATCGTCGATCCTGACTGTCCAGAATCACGATCTCGGGTCCCGCCGGCTGCCCGACTGAACCAGGCTTTCGCCGCTGCAAAGGATTTGCGGCGATTTGGGTGGCAGCTTCCGTCATCCCGTAGGTGTCGATAACGGGGACACCAAACAGGGCTTCCAGTCCGCTGAGCACGTCCGGCGCCAGGGACGTAGAAGCCGAACGAATGAGCCGCAAGGAGGACCGCTGTGCGGCCTGCTTGTGGAGATCCCCCGCCGATAACACCGCTCGATGGATCGCCGGCACCGCCGTGTACCAGGTTGGTCGAAACTCCATCAGCCAGTCGAAGAATGCTGTTACATCGAAGCCTGGCGTACAGACCACACTGGAGCCTGCCGCCAGCGCGGCTACAAGCCCCGAGATCAAGCCATGCCCATGGAAGAGAGGCAGCACGCTGAGCAATCGGTCCCGAGACCCAAGTGCCAGGTTGGCGCAAACGTTGTGGGCCGACAGACAGATGCTCGCATGCGTCAGGGGGACGGTTTTGGGCCGCGACGTACTGCCCGAGGTCAAGAGGATGAATGCATCGTCAGCGCTTGACGCAAGCTCGTCGTCGACCGCGCGCTGTGGCGCTTGGCCAACAATCGAGAACGCGCCGGCCCCGTCGTTTGGCCGCATCGATATATTGATGATGGGTATGCCCAGGATGTGGGCGACGCGTCGGCTGGCCGAATCCAGGTCAGCGTGCGTCAACAGTGCAGCCAGGTGCAATTCTCCGAAATAGTGTTGGTATTCGTCGTAGGTGAAACCCGAATTGAGCGGTACACAAACCGCACCAGCTGCAACCGTGATCATCGCTACCGCAGCCTCTGGTCCGTCCGGCAATACTACCGCGACCCTGTCAGTTCGGCCCACTCCGATACTCCGGAGCCCGCGAATGACATCGTTAGCCTGTGTCCACAGCGCGCCATAGGTCATCGGGAGGCGCCCCGAGGCCAGAATAGCGTACCGATCGGGCACGTTTCGCCCATAGTCGGAGAGAAGGTCTGGTAGGGACGAAAAGGGATGTATTCTGACGCTTTTGGGCGCGGATCCGTATGGCAATTCTTTGATGATCTTCGACAAGCCCGCCCCCTTGGTCGTCAGTGCCGGTTCGTATTCCGGCGCCGTTGAGGGTTATCAGGCCGCGTGTATCCACCGTGGCCTGCATGGAATGCGGTTACGTTAGTCTCATCAGTGCTCCGGACAATTAAACAAATTAGTGGGCGTAACTCGGCGATTGCGTCGCGCAATCGACTTCCTGCAGCCCCCATCGGGACCGGGTCGCGTGCGTGAGGCTGTCTCTTCTGACCCGTGATCGCAAAAGGCATCGGCACAAAACGCGCCGGCAACACGGAAGCCGATGTTGTCGTGGCGGTCGTCATTCGCGCGGCTCCAGCGCTCACGAGGCGACATCCTAACGCTCACTTCAACTTTACGAAAAAGGCAAAAGCATGCCAACCCGCGTTGATTTGTAGCAGGAAGTACAAGCGTTACGACGGCGTCGGCTCCGCCCCACATGCGCTAATTAGCGGAGGTTCCGGGACGCGGATTGAACCCGTTCTCCGAGGTGCGAAGTACGCGTCATGATTGATGTGGCGCATTGCCCCGGAACGACGATGATTTCCCTACCCTCCGAAACGTCAAATACGCCGCCACGCGCCCCTCGCGCTCGGCTTTGCGGCCGTAGCGCGTCATGGTGTAGCCGTCCCACGGCTTTTGCCAGTCGGCGGCGCGCTCGGCCGTCCAGACAAAATCGGAGCTGCGCATCAGATGCGCCAGCGTCCAGGCGCAGTAATCGTCGATGTCGCTGACGAAACGGAATTCGCCGCCGCTCTTCAGGATGCGCGCCATCGCCTTTACCGTGGCGTCCTGCACGAAGCGGCGCTTCCAGTGCCGCCGCTTCGGCCAGGGATCCGGATGGATCAGGTCGATCCGCGCCAGCGAATGCGGCGGCGCCCAGGCCAGCAATTCCGCGGCGTCGCCGGCATAGAGCCGGATATTGCCGATGCTGTGCGCCTCGATCTGCGTCAGAATTTTTGCCATGCCGTTGACATAGGGCTCGCAGCCGAGGAACCCGACGTTCGGAAAGGCCTGCGCTTCCGCAATCAAATGTTCGCCGCCGCCGAATCCGATTTCGAGCCTGACATCCTCAGGTTCGCCGTCGAACAGATCGGCAAGCTGCTCCGGCGCCGGCGTTGCGATATTGAGCGCGAGATGCGGCAGCAGATTATCGATCAGGTCGGCCTGGTGGATGCGGAGCTTGTGGCCCTTGCGGCGGCCGAAGAACGAGCCGCGCGCATGCGCAGCCGTACCGTCATCGAGCGGCGTGTCGCGATCTTTCGTATCGTTCGGGGCCGATATCATCGCAGCGTCTGGTACAGCCGGTACAACAGCCGCGCCCGGGACTCGATCGAGGAGATGTACATCTGCTCGTAATGAGTATGCGCGCCCTGGCCGTCGACGCCGAGCCCGTCGAGGGTCGCGGTATGCGGCGCGGTGAAATTGCCGTCGGAGCCGCCGCCGGTCGAGGTGTCGACCAGATCGAAGCCGATCTCCGCCGCAATCGTTCTGGCATGCTCGTAAAGGGCGGCGCCGGCATTGCTCTTTTCGTAAGGCGGACGGTTCAATTCGCCGATCACCTTGACGGTGACGCCTTCGGTGCGCGATTTCAGATTGAGGATTTTTGATGCGAGCTCGTCGGCATCGGACATCGTCGGTACGCGTAAATCGACCTCGGCATAGGCCTCTTCCGCAATCACGTTCGGCCGTGTGCCGCCGCGGACGACGCCGACATTGACGGTAATGCCGCGTGCAAGATCGTTCATCGCCTCCAGCGTCTGGATGACATGGCCGAGTTCGCGGATGGCGCTGCGGCCGTCCTCCGGCCGGGTGCCGGCATGCGAGGGCACGCCCTTGATGAAGACCTCGAAGCGACCGACGCCCTTGCGTCCGGTGACGATCTTGCCGCCGTCGCGCGCCGGTTCGGTGACCAGCACATATTTCGCCTTGCGGCCCTCGGCCTCGATCAGCGCGCGCGAGGTCGGGCTGCCGATCTCTTCATCGGAGACATAGAGCTGGGTGATGCCGAGTGGCGGCCGCGCACCATCGGCACAGACTTGCCGAAACGCATGGTAGGCGAGATAGGCGCCGCCCTTCATGTCGTAGATGCCCGGGCCGAATGCGCTGTCGCCCTCGATCCGGAACGGCAGGCGCTCGATGAAGCCAATCGGATGCACCGTGTCGAGGTGGCTCAGCACCAGGATGCCCGGTTCATCCTGCCCCCATGACGAGCGCGCCATCAGGTGATCGCCGCAGCCGGAGTGCCCGCCGATCCGCTCCACGGTCGCGGGCAGGCCGCGATAGCCTTCAGCGACGAGGCTGGCGAGCTTGTTGACCTGCTCGGGCGCCTCGGTCGGGCTCTCGATTTCGACCCAGCGGCGAATGCCTTCGAGGATCGGCGCGGGGTCGAAGGGATTGGTTATCGTCATGTCTCTTTCGTATCCGATACGGCGTCATGCTCCGATGCGCAATTACATCGTGGGCCCGCGCCAATGCGGGCGCGAAATAACGACATATTCCAGAATACGAAATTCTCAAACCGGTGCGGGATGAAAATCAGCGCGGGTCGGGGCCGTCGCGCGACGCGATCTGCTCGACCAATTCGACGATGGAGCGGCGCATTTTGGAATCGGTGATGCGCGTGAATGCGCGCGTCAGCGCCAGACCCTCTGACGTGGCGAGGAAATCGGATACGTAGGCCGGAGAGGCGCCGTCGCCGAACCCGTCCGCATTGGCTACGCCGCTCGGCCCGCCATCGAACAGAAACGACACCGGCACCTGCAAAATCTCGGAGATCTGCTGTAGGCGGCTGGCGCCGACCCGGTTGGTGCCTTTTTCGTATTTCTGAACCTGCTGGAACGTGAGGCCGAGCGCTTCGCCCAGCTTTTCCTGGCTCATGCCCAGCATGATGCGGCGCATCCGGACGCGGCTGCCGACATATTTGTCGACCGGATTGGGCGCTTTGGTGGACATCTGCATCACTCCTAGGATTGCGCGCCGGGAATGAGGCAGTGGAAGTTCTATGCCTCAGGCGCGCCGGTACCGTCATATCCTGCTCGGAGGATCGGGTAGAATTGCGGACGATCTGAGCAACGGAAGTGACTGGTTGTCGTTTTTGGCTTGCAAGCGCAGAAAGCGAATCGCAGGCTGTCTGTCAACTGGTGGAACCGCGCACGCAGGCTTTTTTAGTAAACTAGTGACAACCCGGTCGTGTGCAAATCTCAGGCAGCGTGCTTTGCAACGCGGCGTCTGACGACGACGAAGAAGGCTGCGGCCACAATGACGGCTGCTGGGATATCTCCAAGGCGAGCATAAACCGTCGGCGGCAGGGCCGCCGGTAGGCTGCCATCCAGCACACCGTCAATGCCAAGATCGAGCCGTGCCACAATTCGTCCTGAAGGATCGATCACCGCCGAGATGCCGGTGTTGGCGGCGCGCACCATCGGCAGCCCTTCCTCGATCGCGCGCAGCCGTGCCTGCTGCAGGTGCTGGTAGGGGCCCGTCGAATTTCCAAACCAGCCGTCATTGGTCAGATTGATGATCCAGCCGGGGCGGTCGTCACGCGCTGCAACATTCCCGGGAAAAATCGCCTCGTAGCAGATCAGCGGTAGCGCGCGCGGCGCATTCGGGATCTCCATCGCGCGGCGTCGCGTGCCCGGAATGAAGCCGCCGTGCACCTTTGTCAGCTGCACAAAGCCGAGCTTTTCCATCCACTCCTGAAACGGCAGATATTCCCCGAACGGCACCAGATGCAGCTTGTCGTAGACCGACAGCACGCCGCCATCATGGTCGATCACATAGATCGAATTGTAGGCGCGGGAGACGCGGGCGCCGGGCGGGCCGTCGGGGGCACGCACCGAGCCGGTCACCAGCACCGTGCCCTTCGGCAACAGCTCGGCGATCTGCGCCATCGCATCGGCTTCGCGCGTCAGGAAAAACGGGAAAGCCGATTCCGGCCAGATCAGGATTTGCACGTCGCGCACGCCGGTGGACTGCGGACCTGAAGCGCGGTCGGACAGAGCAAGGTATTTCTGCATCACCTCCGCTTTGGCGCCATAGTTGAATTTGACGTCCTGCTGCAGGTTCGGCTGCATGATGCGCAGCTTGACCTTGGTCAGGGCCGTCGGCTGCAGCGACAGCCGCACGGCGCCGTAAATTCCCATCGCCGCGAGCAGCAAGAGTGCGGCCACCGGCGCGATCCAGGGCCTGCGGCCGCGCGAACTTCCGTCGATCAGCGTTGCCGGGCTGGCGAAAATCGCGACGCTGAGCAAGGTCATGCCCCACAGCCCGATCAGCGATGCGGTCTGCGCCAGCGCCAAAGGCTCCGACAGCGCGTAGCCGAAGGCATTCCAGGGAAATCCCGATAGCACATAGCCGCGCAGCCATTCGCTGACCGTAAGCCCGACCGCGAGCGCCAGAACCCGCGATGCATCCCGCGTCCAGATCAGCCGCGCTAGCGCGAAGCCGAGCGCCGGAAACAAGGCCAGATAGGCCGGCAGGCCGAGCACCGCGAACGGCATCAGCCAGGCAAAGGTCGGCGCGTCGACCAGGAAGGCGTTGCCGATCCAGTAGAGCCCGGGCACGAAATAGCCGAGCCCGAACCAGTAGCCCGACATCGCCGCCGCCGGCACGCCGCGCCGTTTTCCGGCCGCGGCTCCGTCAATCAGCCAGACCGCGACCGGAAACGTCACAAACAGCACCGGCCAGGCGTTGAACGGCGCCATCGACAGCGCCGACATCGCGCCGGCGACGAGCGCGATCGCGGCGCGCTTCCAGCCCCAGGCCAGGATAATCGAAAGTCCCGCGGCGCGGAATTTGCTGGGTGGGATCACTGCGAGCCGGCTCCATCGCCGGAGGCCGGCGGCGTATTGTCATTGGTCGGCGGCGCGCTGGTGTCGGGCGCGGCCTCGCGGCGGCTCCGCTCGCGCGTCGCGCGCGCTGCGGGGCGTTCTTTCCGAATCCCGATCCGCAGCCGCTTGACCCGCCGCGGATCAGCATCGAGCACCTCGATCTCGAAATTGCCGGGACCGGCAATGACCTCGCCGCGCACCGGCAGACGGCCGACCTGGGACACCAGATAGCCGCCAAGTGTAGCGACTTCCTCGCTCGCCTCGCCGGTCACGAATTCCTCGCCGATCATCTTGCGCGCATCCTCAAGGCTGGCGCGGGCATCCGCGATGAAGGCGTTATCGCCCTGCCGGACGATCGCCGGCGGCTCGTCGCTGTCGTGCTCGTCGTCGATCTCGCCGACGATCTGCTCGACGATGTCCTCGATCGACACCAGCCCGTCGGTACCGCCATATTCATCCACCACCAGCGCCAGGTGGATGCGCGAGGCCTGCATCTGCGCCAGCAAATCGATCGCCCGCATCGACGGCGGCACGTACAGGAGTTTTCGGATGATGTTGGCCTCCGCCAGCGGCATGGCGAGGTCGACCGCGCGCAGGTCGAGCCCTGCCGGAAACGGCTTCTTGCGCTTGGGCTTGGTGGTATCGCCGACGCGCGCCTTCGCCGTCATGAACGCCAGGAGGTCGCGGATGTGAACGATGCCTTCGGGGTCGTCGAGCGTTTCGTTGTAGACCACGAGCCGCGAATGCGCCGCGCTCTCGAACAGGCTCATCAGTTCGCCGAGCGGGATATCCCGCTTCACCGCGACGATGTCGGCGCGATGTACCATCACGTCGGCGATCCGCCGCTCGTTGAGCCCGAGGATGTTGCGCAGCATGGTGCGCTCAATGGCGGAAAAGCCGACATCAGGGGTGGAGGCGTCGAGCACGACCTGAAGATCGGCGCGCACCGATCCCGACTTCCAGCCGAACAGCGTGCGGATCGCCCGCAGCAGCCAGTTTTCGGCGGCGGCCGGGCGCAGCACCTCGCCTTCCTGCACCACCACCGGCAGGTTGCGCGTGTCGCGCGGGTTGTCCTGTATCGGGTCGGAGTCCGGCATTTCAGTCCATCCGCTCCCGGTCCGGATACGGATCGGGAATGCCGAGCTGCGCGAGAATCTCACGTTCGAGACCTTCCATGGCTTCGGCGTCGTCGTCCTTCTCGTGGTCGTACCCGATCAAATGCAGGAACCCGTGGACCGCAAGATGGCTGAGATGATGATCGAACGGTTTTTCTTCTTCATCGGCCTCTTTCCGGGTCGTTTCATAGGCGATGGCGATATCGCCGAGCATGCGCGGCGCATCCGAAGGCGCGTCCGCGGCCGGCTGCAGCGCCGGAAACGACAGCACGTTGGTCGGCTTGTCGATGCCGCGCCAGTTGCTGTTCAGCGTACGGATCCCGGCATCGTCGGTCAGCATGACAGCAAGTTCCGTGTCGCCGACATCGGCATCGGCGATTTCGGCCGCCGCATTGATGGCGCGATGGATCACCGCCTCTGCCTCCGGTTCGGTCTGCCAGCAATCGGCGACGACGAGAACTTCGGTGAGGGGCAGGACGGACGACACGAGCGTTCCAGCGGTTTGCATTGCAATGTTGTGGTTGCGGCCCCGGCCTGCCGGCGGCAGGTCCGGGCGCGAAGAGTTTGCGGTCAAGACTTTCCGGTTGCCGGTTTCTGCGGCAATCCCTCGTAGGCGGCGACGATCCGCGCCACCAGTTCATGGCGAATGACGTCTTCCGCGGTGAATTTCACCTGCGCAATGCCTTCGACGTTGTCGAGCAGCTTGCAGGCTTCGGCAAGCCCGGAAGCCTGTCCGTTCGGCAGGTCGACCTGCGATGGATCGCCGGTGACGATCATGCGGCTGTTCTCGCCGAGCCGCGTCAGGAACATCTTCATCTGCATCGACGTGGTGTTCTGCGCTTCGTCGAGGATGATGACAGCGTTGGTGAGGGTGCGGCCGCGCATGAAGGCGAGCGGCGCGATTTCGATTTCGCCGCCCTGCAAGGCGCGTTCAACCACGCGCGCATCCATTAAATCATACAGCGCGTCGTAGATCGGTCTTAAGTAAGGATCGACCTTTTCGCGGAGATCGCCCGGCAGGAAGCCGAGCCGCTCGCCGGCCTCGACCGCGGGCCGCGATAGGATGATGCGATCGACTTCCTTGCGTTCGAACAGTTGCGCGGCATGCGCGACCGCAAGCCAGGTCTTGCCGGTGCCGGCCGGGCCGACGCCGAACACCAGTTCGTGGCGCTTCAGTGCGCGGATGTAGGAATCCTGCGCCGCGGTGCGGGCGCGCACCGGACGCTTGCGCAAGTTGATGGTCTCGAACGAGGGTTTTGCGGTCTTGGCGTCGAACTCGAACAGCGAGCCCTGCGCGAGCACGGCGCGGATCGCGCCTTCGACCTCGCCCTGCGAGAGGTCGTGGCCTTGCGCGGCCTGTGAATAGAGCGTCTCCAGCACGCGCCGCGCGGCGTCGCAGCCGTCGCGGGAGCCGGCGATAGTGATGTGGTTGCCACGGGAATCGACAACGACGCCGAGCCGCCGTTCGACCATCGCCAGGTTCTGGCCGTAAGGGCCCACGAGGGCCGAAGCGGCGCGGTTGTCGTCGAAATCGATGACGACCTGGGTCTCGGGCGGAATTTGCATGTCGCGATCAAATTTGCGGTTGGGAGCGAGCGAAGATGAATCCGATGCGCTTTTTGGCAAGGGTTCAGGCTCCTGCCGTCAATGAAAGAGAAGAGGCCGGCCGCGCCGGGGAGGTGGCGAGGGTGCCGAGCAGGCTGTAACGCTCCAGGCTCTCGATCTTGACCGGCAGCATCTGTCCAATGATATCGGGCGAGGCAAACACATGCGCGGGCTGCAGATAGGCGGTGCGGCCGACGATCTGGCCGGGATTGCGGGCCGCGCGTTCGAACAGCACATCGACGGTGTTGCCAATCATGGCCCTGTTGAAGGCCGATTGCTGACTGTCGATCAATTCCTGGAGCCGCACCAATCGCTCGTCCATTTCAGCCGCTGAAACCGTCTCCCGCATGTCCGCCGCCGGCGTGCCGGGCCGCGGCGAATATTTGAACGAATAAGCCGCAGCGTATCCGATTTGCATGACAAGTGCGAGGGTCGCGGCAAATTCTCCCTCGGTTTCGCCGGGGAAACCGACGATAAAATCCGATGAAAACGCAATATCTTGGCGGGCGGTACGGAAACGGTCGATGACGCGGCAATAATCATCGGCGGTATGCTTGCGGTTCATGGCGGCCAGGATCCGGTCGGAGCCGGACTGCACCGGGAGATGGACGAGCGGCATCAGGCCTGCGAGGTCGCGATGCGCTGCAATCAGCGAGTCATCGACGTCTCGGGGATGACTGGTCGAGTAGCGTAACCGCACGATACCTTCGATTTCGGCAAGCCGATGCAGCAGCTTGCCGAGCGGCCAGGTCCGTCCGTCGGGGCCCTCGCCGTGATAGGCATTGACGTTCTGCCCGATCAGGGTGATCTCGCGCACCCCGTTGTCGGCCAGCCGCTTCACGTCGTCGACGATCTTTGCGACCGGGCGAGAGACCTCCGCGCCGCGTGTATAGGGCACCACGCAGAAGGTGCAGAACTTGTCGCAACCTTCCTGCACGGTGACGAACGCGGAGATGCCGCGCGCGCGGATCGCATCCGGTTTGGGAGCAGGGAGGAAACCGAACTTGTCCTCGACCGGAAATTCGGTCTCCAGCGCACGGCCTTCGCTCTTGGCGCGCGCCAACAATTGCGGCAGATGATGATAGCTCTGCGGCCCGACCACGACGTCAACGACAGGCGCGCGGCGGACGATTTCCTCGCCTTCGGCCTGTGCGACACAGCCAGCGACCGCGATGCGCATCTCGCGGCCTTTCCGCGCCGCCTCATCCTTGGCGACGCGCAGCCGCCCGAGTTCGGAATAAACCTTCTCGGAGGCCTTTTCGCGGATATGGCAGGTGTTGAGGATAACCAGGTCCGCATCGTCAGCGCTTTCAGTCTCGACAAAGCCCTCGCCCGCCAGCGTGTCCACCATGCGTTGCGCATCGTAGACGTTCATCTGGCAGCCATAGGACTTGATATGCAGCTTGCGCGGCGGCTTCATGGAACCTGGGTGCTGGGTTTGCATAGCGCCAATTCGGCGTCAGGGGTCAATTATAGGCTAAGGAGCCGGAAATCCAGCGTAATAGGCGTTATTTCCAGGGCCGATGCGACAGAACCTACCCGGAATTGCGAGATCCCCCGACGCGCAGGGACACGTCTGCCCGCCGAAGGGACAAAGCAGACGTCACGCCAATATTCAGGCCATGTCGGGAAGGCGACAAACCGCGACGTTGGTCTGGCCGCTCAATGTACCGTCGAAACAGAAGGGGAGCCGTAAAGCCAAACCGGGAACCTGGCGTGCGTGTGTTGCCTCTTTTCCTCGCAATGCAGGTGAAAGGCTTAAGGGAGCGGTTGCGGCTTGAGCGAATGCCGTTACGCCGCCTCGGTTGCATGGATAAACGCATCCAGCGAAGCAATGGTGATGCGAATATTGTCCCTACGGACCCTCAGGCTCCGCGCCAACAGCGGATAGGTTGGATCCGACAGATCGCGAACGCCCGCGCGAGCCTCCTCGTGGTCGATTTCGATGGTGAGCAACTCGACCGAACGCGAGAGGCTTTCGATCAGTGTCCCGATTTGTGGCCGGTTCGATGTTGCGGTTCCCCGGGGCGTCTGAAGTGGATACGAAATTGCCATAGCTAGCCTCTGCGCTGATCTGGTTTGGGACGCGCTCACGGCGCATTCCGGTGTCCAGCAAAGGCGGTGCCAATCAGGACCACCAGAACCTCCGTAGTTCTCCGGCCATCAACATCGTTGCCGTTCCTATACTGCTGCCTTGAGGGGGCGGCTGTCGCCGGGAAAACGGGGGACCGTCATGTGGGGCATTCAGCGCGTCTGTTTTATCGACGCTTACCTTGAGGCT
Organism: Bradyrhizobium australiense; assembly: GCF_013114825.1. Classification (GTDB taxonomy): domain Bacteria; phylum Pseudomonadota; class Alphaproteobacteria; order Rhizobiales; family Xanthobacteraceae; genus Bradyrhizobium; species Bradyrhizobium australiense. The sequence goes on from NZ_JAAVLX010000003.1 coordinate 278,926, forward strand.
GTCTCAAAATACTACGAAGCGAATTGCTTCGACCTGAAGTCAATTTATCTAGCGAGCCATTAGGCCGACCCGCGCAATCAGGTCGGGCAGTCTGCGCATATCATCGAAGATCACGGCCGCTCCGGCATCGTGCAGCTTCTCGCCATATCCTTGCCGACAATGGCTGCCGCCGTGAAAACCGAGCACGGTCATGCCGGCCGCGCATCCGCCCATGACGCCGGGAACGCTGTCCTCGATCACGATGCAGCGTTCCGGCGCGACGTGCATCTGTTCGGCCGCGAACAGAAACAGGTCCGGTGCGGGCTTGCCGTTAGAGACCTGCGAGGCCGAAAAAATATTCGGCGCAAATCGATCGTAGAGTTTGGTGCGGCCGAGGCTGATTCGCATGCGGGAATGCGAGCCGCTCGACGCCACGCAGATCGGCTGGGCGATGGCATCGAGCGCGGCGTGAATGTGCGGCACGGCCTCCAGATCGGCTTCGAACGTCCGGTACAACTCATCCTGCAACTGCAGATGAAAGTCGTCAGGTAGAGCGCGGCCGAGTTCGGCCTCGATTTCGATATTCGCCTGGCGTGTCGAACGGCCGAGGAAGCGATGAAACACCTGTTCCGATGTGATCGGATAGCCGTGGCGCGTGAGTGTTTGCGCATGCGCACGGCACGAAATGACTTCGCTGTCGACCAGCACGCCGTCGCAGTCAAAAATGACCAGATCGAAGTTCGGATTCAAAATTGGCACGCGATCAGGATTTGTCGTCGTCGAGCGGGACGCAATAAAGCTCCAGCCGGTGATCGACCAGTTTGTAGCCGAGCTTGCGGGCGATCTCGGCCTGCAATTTCTCGATCTCCTCGGAGGTGAACTCGATCACCTTGCCGTCGCGCAGATTAATCAGATGATCGTGATGGCTGTCGGGCATCTGCTCGTAACGCGCCCGGCCCTCGCGGAAATCGTGCCGTTCGATGATGCCGGCATCCTCGAACAGCTTGACGGTGCGATATACCGTCGAGATCGAGATCTTGTCGTCGACCGAGACGCAGCGCCGGTAAAGTTCCTCGACGTCCGGATGATCGGCCGATTCCGCGAGCACACGCGCAATCACCCGGCGCTGTTCGGTCATGCGCATGCCAGTGGCAGCGCAGCGCGCCTCGATGCCGGTATTTTGTTGCGCAGACGGGGATTTCAGTACGGGCATGGTCTCGAGGCCTTGGCGAGCAGGTCGGGGTCTTTTGCCACCCCGCGCATATTACGACAAGTCACGCCGCATCAGAAGCGCATTCAATTGCTCGCCGCCGGGCTGCTGATAGTAGCGTTCCCGGCGGCCGACGACCTCGAAGCCGGCCCATGCATACAAGCGCCGCGCCGGCTGATTATTTTCTTCAACCTCGAGGAACACCTTGCGCGCGCCGCGGCCGGCGAGATGACCGAGATGCGTCAGCAACAGGTTGCGTGACAGGCCACGTCCGCGTTGAGTCGCGTCGATGGCGATCGACAATAATTCCGCCTCATCGGCAGCCATGCGCGAAACGGCAAAGCCGATGATCTTGCGCCCGAGCCTGAGACGATGCACGAGCGTATTGCGCTCGGTCAGCATCACCTCGAATTCGCCTTCGCCCCAGCCGCGATGAAACGATGCGCTGTGCAGTTGCGCCAAACGTGCCGCATCGCGCGGAATGGCCGGTTCGATCACCGCAGTGCCGCCGTCCCACCATTCGGAGAGCCATGTCATCATGATGCCGGCGGCTGCGGTGCGCCGGACAGCGGATTGTTCGGCGGCTTGGCGTCGGGCGCGCGCAGATAATAGGGCCGCGCCGGTGAGCTCTCGGGATTGACCGCAGCGCCCAGCCACGCCACCCAGGCGATGTCGGGCGCTGCCTGCTGATCGATTTTGAAAGGCGGCGGCGCATCGGCCAGCCAGCGGTCGGCCAGAATCTTTGCGGCGTTGCCGACCAAATGCGGCGCGCCGAAGCGCGCCGCTTCAAGCGCTTCCGCGATCGGTGCCACTTTCGGCTTGATCAACGAACGGCCGGCGCCGGCCAGCACCTGGAAATAGACGTGATCATGCCGCGCATCAATCGCGGAGATGACCGGATGCTCGCCATCCTCGCCGACGATAGGAGCGGCAAATGCGGTCAGCGTCGTCACGCCGACAACCGGCTTGCCGGCGGCGAGCGCAATGCCGCGGGCGGCGGAAAGGCCGACGCGCAATCCGGTAAAGCTGCCGGGGCCGGTCGTCGCGGCAATGCGGTCGAGCGCGGTAAAGGCAACGCCGGACGCCTTCATCACGCGTGCGATCAGTGGCATCAAGGCTTCGGCATGGCCGCGTTTCATCGGCTGCGATTCCTGCCCGACGAGCTTGCTCGCGCTGGTGTCGAGCACGGCCGCGGCGCAGGCATCGAGCGCGGTATCGATGGCGAGGATCAGCATCGGGAGAGGGCGAATGGCGAGTGGCGAATAGCGAATAGACTATCGTGGTTCGGCTCTATTCGCCATTCGCTACTCACCATTCGCGCCTTCTCACATCGGCCGGACTTCGACCACGTCGGGCACGAAATGCCTCAGCAGATTCTGGATGCCGTGCTGGAGCGTCGCCGTCGATGACGGGCAGCCCGAGCACGCGCCCTTCATATTGAGGTAGACGATGCCGTCCTTGAAGCCGCGGAAGGTGATGTCGCCGCCGTCATTGGCGACCGCGGGCCGCACCCGCGTCTCGATCAGGTCCTTGATGGTCGCGACCGTGTCGGCATCGGCCTCGCTGAAGAACTCGCCTTCCTCGTCCGCTGCCTCGTCGTTGCCGGCCGTGCCATGCGCCAGCAGCGGCGCGCCGGACATGTAATGTTCCATGATGGCGCCGAGGATCGCGGGCTTGAGATGCTGCCATTCGCCGTCCGCCTTGGTCACGGTGACGAAATCGTAGCCGTAGAACACGCCGGATACGCCGGGCACGCCGAACAGTCGCTCGGCCAGCGGCGAACGGGCGGCGGCTTCGCGGCTGGAGAATTCCATCGTGCCGGTATCGAGCACGGTACGGCCAGGTATGAATTTCAGGGTGGCGGGATTGGGCGTGGCTTCGGTCTGAATGAACATTGGTTTTCTCCGGCGTCGCCGGTTCAAGGCCGGCGCGTGGGTGTCCCATAGCAGATGGCGACCGCCAGCGCACCGTCAAGAGCGCAAACCAGCAATTCTCTAAGCAGATCAAGCCCTAAGACAGCCCGTCGATCTCGGCATCGCTGAGATCGCCGGGCACGATGACGACGGGGATCGGGAAGGAACCGGCGGCCTGGGCCATCATGCTGATCAGCGGGCCGGGGCCTTCGGGGCCCGGGTTTGCCGCCAGCACCAGCATCGAAATGTCGACGTCCTTGTCGATCACGTCGAGGATCTGAGTGGTCGGATCGCCCTCGCGAATTACCCGTTCGGGCGTGATCGCGGCGATGCCGTTGGCACGGCCGGAGGCGCGGTCGAGCGCCTCATTGGCGGCGTCCTCGGCCTCGGCGCGCATGATGTCGGCAACGCCCAGCCACTGCTGGTTCTGGTCTTCGATCGCGATGATTCGCAGCATCACCACGCCGCCGCCGACGCGCACCGCCCAGCGGCTGGCGTAGTACACCGCGCGGTCCCATTCCGCGGTGTCGTCAACGATGACAAGGCATTTTGGCTTGTGACCCGTCTCGTAGCTTCGTCGCTGGGTGGTCATGCATGTCCCGGTGCTGCGCCAAACCGCCGCATGCTGCCACGGCGCAGCCGCTCTCGACAAGCGGCGACGCTGTTGCAGCGCAGTGGCACGAGCTAGCTCTTTCGGATGAAACCGACGATGTCCTGAGCCGCCCGCATGGTTTCGTCGGCGAGAACGCGCGCGCGATCGGCGCCATCGATCAGGATTTTGTCGACATGGCCGGGATCGGCGACCAGCCGCTTCATCTCGGAGGCGATCGGGGAGAGTTTTGCCACGCAAAGTTCCACCAGCGCGTTCTTGAAGCTGGAGAACTGTCCGCCGCCGAATTCGCGCAGCACGTCGGATTTACTCCGGTCGGCTAGCGCCGCATAGATGCCGACGAGGTTGTCGGCCTCGGGCCGGTTCTCCAGCCCCTTTTCCTCTGACGGCAACGGTTCCGGATCGGTCTTGGCTTTCCGGATCTTTTGCGCGATCAGATCGGCGTCGTCGGTCAGGTTGATCCGCGAATTGTCCGAGGCGTCCGACTTCGACATCTTCTTGGTGCCGTCGCGAAGCGACATCACTCGCGTCGCCGGGCCGGTGATAAAAGGCTCCGGCAGCGGGAAGAACAGGCCGTCACTCAAACCGTGGCCGCGAATCGAATCGCCGAAATCGTTGTTGAACTTCTGCGCGATGTCCCGCGAGAGTTCGAGATGCTGCTTCTGGTCCTCGCCAACCGGCACATGGGTTGCGCGATAGAGCAGGATGTCCGCCGCCATCAGCACCGGGTAATCGTACAGCCCGACGGATGCGTTCTCGCGGTCCTTGCCGGCCTTCTCCTTGAACTGCGTCATGCGGCTGAGCCAGCCGACCCGCGCCACGCAGTTGAATATCCAGGCCAGCTCGGCGTGGCCGGCAACCTGGCTCTGGTTGAACACGATGTGCTTCTTCGGATCGATGCCGGCGGCGATGAAGGCCGCGGTGACTTCGCGGGTGTTGCGGGCGAGCTCCGCCGGGCCGCCCCAGACGTCCATGCCTTGCGTGATCGCGTGCATGTCGACGACGCAATAGATGCAGTTATGGGTTTCCTGCATCTTCACGAAGTTGACGATCGCGCCGAGATAATTGCCGAGATGCAGATTACCCGTCGGCTGGACGCCGGAAAAAACCCGTTCAACAAAAGCCATTGTCCGCTTCCCGAGGATGCCTGTTTCGCGCCGTCGTTTGCCACGCAGAGGCTACCAGCGCAAGCGGCTAGGCCTTTGTTTGCCTGATCGCGTTAACCGCTTCGCGCCAGCCGGTGACGCCGAAGAGCCGCAGGAAAAGGCCATAAACCACAATCCCCGCCGATATCAGGAGCAGCAGCAGGACCGCCTGCACGAGGCCGTGTGCGTTTGAGGTGAGGGAAGGCAGCGAGCGCGCCGCAAGCCACAGCGGCGCGCCCATCGCCAATGCCGCCAGCGCGATGCGCGGCAGCCGCCGCTTCGCCTCTCGATCGATGGAAAAGCCGAAGGTTTGCGCGCCGCGGCGGATCAGGCTGAACGCCATGGTCCAGGCGCCAAAAGCTATTGCCGCCGCGATGCCGTCGGCGGCGTACCAATGGCTGAGCAGGAAGGCAGAAGCGATCGCCAGCACCACGCCTTTCAGCGCGGCGACCAGCGGCGTGATCGTATCTTCGCGCGCGAAGAATGCCGGCGACAGCGCCTTTAGCAGCACATGCGCGGGCAACGCCAGCGTCAGCCACATCAACGCGCGGGCGGTGGCTTTGGTGTCATCAGCGGTGAACGCGCCGTGCTCGAACAGCAGCTGTACGATTGGCTCGCTCAGCACGATTAGGCCGAGCGTTGCCGGCAGCGCCAATCCGACGGCGAGTTCGAGGCCGCGGGATTCGGTGTAAGCCATGGCGGTGTGGTCATCGCCGCGCACCGCGCGCGTCAGTTCCGGGATCAGCACCGTTCCCATGGCGACGCCGACGATGCCGAGCGGCAGTTCGACCAGGCGGTTGGCGAAATAGAGCCACGATACCGCCGACGGCGACGAGGACGCGATGATTGCGCCGGCCACCATCAGCAACTGCGGCGTGCTCGACGCCATCATGCCCGGCACCGCTTTGCTCAGAAAGCCGCGGATCTCCTTGTCGAATGAGATACGCAAGGGTGTCGCGAGGTTCTCGCCACGGCGCAGCACCAGCACAGAGAGCTGCAGCAGCCCGGCCACGCCAACGGTGGCGGCGACGACCTGGGCGGCCCGAGTGGCATCCGGCTGCACGGCCAGCAGCACGGCCATAACCGCGATCAGCGCGATGTTGAACAGCAGCGGCGAGAACGCCGTCAGCGCAAATCGCCCCTGTGCATTCAGCAGCGCCATCATCACGGTCACCGGACCTGCGAAGGCGAGGTACGGCAGCATCAGCCGTGCATTGTCGACGGCGAGCTGCAGCGTCTCGCGGCCGGTAAATCCGGGCGCCAGCGCGGTGATTACGAGCGGCATTGCCAACGCGAGCAATGCTGTGGCGACCATCAGCGCTGCGGTGATCGTGCCGAGCACGCGCCCCGCAAACGCCGCCGCCGCCATTGCGCCATCTGTCTCACGCACGCGCAGCCAGGCCGGCACCAGCGCGGCGTTCAGGCCGCCCTCCGTCAGCAGCCTTCTCATGACATTGACCAGTTGAAACGCAGCCAGGAACGCATCTGCGATGGGCCGCGCGCCAAGCAGTGCCGCGAGCAGGGAATCGCGTACGAATCCGAGCAGCCGCGAGGCCAGCGTTCCCGAAGATACCGTGAGGAAAGAGCGGATCATTCGCGGTGTATAGCAGCCAGGTCGCTTGCTGACAGTGCCGTCATCGAGACGCCGCTTCGCGGCTCCTCAGGCATGACGGGGTAGGTAGCCTTGCTGGCGCGGGCTCTGTCGTGGTAGGCCGCAGCCTTCGCAACGCCGTAAACAGGACGGGTGGATGACTGACGCAAAATACGACGTTCTCGGGATCGGCAATGCGATTTTCGACGTCTTTGCGCAAACCGATGAGAAATTTTTGGCCGATCACGGCATGGTCAAAGGCGGGATGGCGCTGATCGACGAAGCCCGCGCCGTGTCGATCTACCGGGACATGGGCCCGGCGACGGAGGTATCCGGCGGCTCGGGGGCCAACACCATCGTCGGTGTCGCCGGCTTCGGTGCGCGCGCGGCCTTCATCGGCAAGGTCAAAAACGACCAGATCGGCGGCCTCTATACCCATGACATTCGCGCCGCCGGCATCGCGTTCGAAACCAGGGCAGCGTCAGACGGCCCCGCCACCGGCTGCTCCTACATTCTGGTGACGCCGGACGGCGAGCGCACCATGAACACCTATCTTGGCGCCGCGCAGGACCTGAGGCCGTCGGATATCGACGAGGCGCAGATCGCGGCGTCGCGCGTCGTCTACCTCGAAGGCTATCTTTGGGATCCGCAGAGCGCCAAGGAAGCCTTCATCAAGGCGGCCGGGATAGCGCATGGCGCCGGCCGACAGGTGGCGCTCACGCTGTCGGACTCATTCTGCGTCGATCGCTATCGCGACGAGTTTCTCGGTCTGATGCGCGAAGGCACGGTCGATCTCGTGTTCGCCAACGAGGCTGAACTGCATTCGCTGTACCAGACCTCGGATTTCGATACCGCACTGAAGCAGTTGCGCACTGATGCCAAACTCGCCGTCGTCACCCGCAGCGAGAAGGGTTGCGTGGTGGCATCGAGGGACGGTGTCACAGCCGTGCCAGCGTTTCCGATCGAAAAGCTCGTCGACACCACCGGCGCCGGCGATCTGTTCGCCGCCGGTTTCCTGTTCGGCCTCGTCCGCAATGCCGGCTATGAAAATGCGGGCCGTCTCGGCGCGCTTGCAGCCGCCGAAGTGATCCAGCACATCGGCGCGCGGCCGCTTGTGTCGCTGAAGGATCTGGCGAAACAGAACGGGTTGCCGGTTTAGGGCCACAAACTGGCTTCACCTCTCCCGCTTGCGGGGGAGTCGCATCGCGTCGATAGATGCGATGCGGGTGGGGAAGCTCTCTCCACACGATCAGCCTAACTCGCGGCACCCCCACCCCAACCCTCCCCCCGCAAGCGGGAGAGGGAGCGCAGTGGTTATCTCACGCCGCCTTCTGCCCGGCATCCAGCCCAGCATAAACCCCGCGCTCAAACCCCGCAAAAGCTTCCAGGCACTTGGCGTCGGCGAACGGCAACAGCTGCATCAGGATTACGCCGGTGACGTCGCGCGCTGGGTCGATCCAGAAATAGGTGTTGGCGAGACCGGCCCAAGCCAAGCTGCCGGCGCTGCGCCTCTCGGCCGTCTGGGCGGTGTTAATGAGGAACGAGAGCCCCCACTTCTTGATGATGTCGGGATAGAGATCGACGTCGTTGGTGTAGATCGGCGCCACCGTCACCATTTTGCCCATCGTGAGGTCGCCGATGTGGTTTTGGCCCATCAGCGCGATGGTCTCGGGCTTCAGCACCTGGTTGCCGTTGCCGCGGCCCTTGTTGAGGATCATCTGGGTGAATTTGATGTAGTCGGCCGCCGTGCCGTAGAGGCCGCCCCCGCCCATGTGAAATTCCGGCTCCTGTTCGAGCTCGAACGGGATCGGAGCCACCGAGCCATCCGGACCGCGCGCGTGCATGCCGACCAGCCGCTGGCGCATAGAATCGGTGATCTTGAAAGCGGTGTCGTTCATGCCGAGCGGCGTGAACATGTTCTCGCGCAAATACGCATCGAGCCGCGTGCCGGTCACAGCTTCCACCGCCTTGCCGACGAAGTCGATATTGGTGCCGTATTCCCAGCGCGTGCCGGGATCGGTCATGATCGGCGTCTTCAGCGCGGCGTTCTGGCAGGTGGTGATCACCGGGGTTCCGGTCTTGTCCAGATATTGGGCGCAGTCGCCATTCCACATGTGGTAGGCGAAGCCGGCGGTGTGGGTCATCAGATGGCGCAGCGTGATCGGTCTCGATGCGGGACGCAGTTTTGGCTCGCCATTGGCGTCGAAGCCTTCCAGCACCTGTGGCGAAGCGAGATCGGGCAGCACTTTTCCGATCGGCTCGTCGAGCGAGAGCTTGCCTTGCTCCACGAGCTGCATGCCGGCGGCCGTCGTAATCGCCTTGGTCATCGAGGCGATCCAGAACACGCTGTCGGCGGTCATGGCATCGTCCTTCGACAGGTCGCGTTTTCCGAATGCGCCCTGGTAGATCACCTCATTGCCGGTCGCGGCCATGGCGACCACGCCGGGAATCTCCTTCGCCTCGCATTTCTCACGCAGAATCTGGTCGATCTCGGCCTTGCCTTGCATGGAAACCTCCCCGTTTGATTTTTATGGAGTGGAACGATCTTCCTCCCGGCTGCGTGATCCCGCAAGCGCGCGGCGGGTGTTGATCTCGTGATGGGCAGGGAGCGTAGGCAGCGGGCGAGCGGGGCCGGCGGCACAAAACTGCAACACCTCGCCACAATTCGCGGTGGATGACGAGCTCGGCCGATGACCGGCCTGGGCGGCCACGATAACGTGATTCCACGGCGATTCCCGGCGCCGATTTTCTGCAGTAAAGCGTTCAGATTCCAGCACAAACGATGCTGGTTGCAGCATTGATTTGATGAAAATCGTTGTAATTTGCGAAGTTGCGAGGCGGCGCGATGATTTCGACCTGGAGCGAGTGGAAGCGGTATCCCCGTCCCGGACGGGGCGAGAACATCGAGGCGCCGATTACGCCCGGGCTCTTTGAGGTCCGCTATGCCGGCACCGGCGCGCTGCACTCCTTCGAGGCAGTCGACAACGTCGCCCAGGCGCTGGCGCAGCTTGCGGTCGGGTCCAAATCCTGGTTCGGCCGCCGTGACACGGCCAAATTGCCCGATCTGGAATACCGGACCTGCGCGACCTCCTCGAAGGCCGATGCCAAGGCGGCGGCGCAACGGATGATCGGCCGCCGCGAAACCTATATGAGCGGCGCGGCGTAACTGATTTCGTCATTCCGGGGCAAGCGATCGTCATTCCGGGATGGTGCGCTAGCACCAGACCTCAGGTGCGCAATTGTGCACCGGGGAATCTCGAGATTCCCAGGGGCGCAAGGGCGCCCCTTAGTTCGATGCTCCGCATCGCCCCGGAATGACGGAGCCCTTCCCTCGCCCTCAACATTCCTTGAAGCAGGGTTGCCTCAGCCGGCGGTGCATTGCTGACGATACAGGCCTATACTCGCACCAATCCTTCAAGAAAATCCGAGGAGTACGCCATGAACCCGCCCGTCGCCGCTCGCGCCCAATCCTCCCAACCCTCGCTCCACGACCGCCTGAAAGATCCCTCGCTGCTGCGCGACCGCTGTTACATCGACGGCGCCTGGGTCGGCACGCCATCGCGCCCTGTCACCAATCCGGTCAATGGCGTGGAGCTCACAAAGGTCCCTGCGTTCAGTACCGCGGAAGCGACACAAGCTGTCGAAGCCGCCGAACGCGCCTTCCCGGCCTGGGCCAAGCTCACGGCCAAGCAGCGCTCCAACATTTTGCGAAAGTGGTTCGACCTAATCATCGCCAACCGCGAGGATCTCGCGCTGATCCTCACTTCCGAGCAAGGCAAGCCGCTGGCGGAAGCGCTCGGCGAAGTCGATATCGGCGGCGCCTATGTGGAGTTCTTTGCAGAGGAAGCCCGCCGCGTCTATGGCGAGACCATTCCGACCCAGCGGCCGGACGCGCGGCTACTCGCCATCAAGCAGCCGATCGGCGTCTGCGGCGCCATCACGCCGTGGAATTTCCCCTGCTCGATGATCACGCGGAAAGTCTCGCCGGCGCTGGCCGCCGGCTGCACCGTCGTCCTCAAGCCCGCCAATGAAACCCCGCTGACCGCGCTGGCTTTGGTCGTGCTCGCCGAAAAGGCGGGCATTCCCAAGGGCGTGTTCAACATTCTCACCGGCAATTCGTCCGCGATCGGCAAGGTGTTGTGCGAGCATCCCGCGGTGCGCTTTATCGGCTTCACTGGCTCGACCGAAGTCGGAAAAATCCTTTATCAGCAGGCCGCGGTCGGCGTGAAGAAACTCGGGCTCGAACTCGGCGGCAACGCGCCATTCGTGGTGTTCGACGACGCCGATATCGATGCCGCGGTCGAGGGCGCCATCGTCTCAAAGTACCGCAACATGGGCCAGACCTGCGTCTGCGCCAACCGCATCTACGCCCAGGACAAGATCTACGATCAGTTCGTCGAAAAACTTTCGAAGAAAGTTGCGGCGATGAAGATTGGCGACGGCACGGAAGCAGGCGTGGTGCAGGGGCCGCTGATCAACATGGACGCGGTGCTCAAGGTCGAGAAGCACATCGAGAATGCGGTGAAGGGCGGCGCCAAGATCGTCACCGGGGGAAAACGTCATTCGCTCGGCGGCAGCTTCTTCGAGCCGACGGTGCTTTCGAATGTGAAGCCGGATGCGCTGGTAGCGCATGAAGAAACCTTCGGGCCCCTGGCGCCGGTCTTCCGCTTCAAAGACGAGGCCGACGTGATCGCGATGTGCAATGCTTCGCCGTTCGGTCTCGCGTCCTATTTCTATTCCCGCGACCTCGGCCGCGTCTGGCGCGTCGCCGAAGCGCTGGAGTCAGGCATGGTCGGCGTCAACACCGGGCTCATCACCACGGAAGTCGCGCCCTTCGGCGGCGTTAAGGAGTCAGGCTTGGGGCGCGAAGGCTCGCATCACGGCATGGAAGAATATGTCGAGATCAAATACGTGATGATGGCCGGGGTGTAGCCCCCTATCCATCGTCGTCCCCGCGAACGCGGGGACCCATAGCCACCGGCTTCAGTTTTGAAAGAAGCTGGAGCCGCAGCGACTGCAAAACGGACATCGGTAGTTATGGGTCCCTGCGTTCGCAGGGACGCCAGTTAGTCGCTCGCGTCACTCGCAAATGCGCCATGACGTCCTATGCCGGAAGCAAACCGCGTTGCGCCCAACAGCGTTTCACCTGATGCGATCACTTCCAGCCCGCCGCGCATTTCGTCGGCGATGGCGTCCTCTTCCTCGAGATCCCATTGCCGCAGCGCCGATAGCCGATCGGCGCGCAGGCATTTTTGCGGAAAGCGCGCGATCTCCCGCGCCAGCGTAATCGCATGTGTGGTCGCCTCGCCGCGGCCGACGACACGATTGGCGAGCCCCATGCGCAGCGCCTCCTGCGCGCCGACCGGCCGTCCGGTGAGGATCAGATCGATCGCCTGCGAATGACCGATCAGCCGCGGCAGGCGGATGGTGCCGAGATCGATCAGCGGCACGCCGAAACGGCGGCAGAAGATGCCGAAGATGGCGTCTTCTGCGACCACGCGCATGTCGGCCCACAGCGCGAGCTCCATCCCGCCGGCCACCGCAAAGCCTTCGACGGCGGCAATCACAGGTTTCGACAGCCGCAGCCGGCTCGGTCCCATCGGCGCGATCGAATTGTGGCCGCCGAGCTCCCGCTTCTTGTTCGGATCGCCCGCCGCCACCGCCTTCAGATCGGCGCCGGCGCAGAAATAGCCGCCGGTGCCGGTGAACACGGCAACGGACGCGCTCTCGTCGACGTCGAAAGCTAGGAAGGCGTCGTACAGTTTTCGTGCGGTCGTTCCGTCGACCGCGTTGCGGCAATGCGGACGGTTGATGGAAACGATGGTCACGGGCCCATCGCGTTCGACGAGCACGGAATTGGCTTCGGTCATGGGGCGCTCCCTGTGTTCTTCTGAAAGCCAGCTTCGCATCGAGGACGAAGTTGAAGCAAGAGATCTGACCGCGTCATTGCGAACGAAGCGAAGCAATCCATAGCGCCGCAGCAGAGGAATGGATTCTTTCTTCATGCGGTGCGATGGATTGCTTCGCTCCGCTTGCAATGACGGTAAGGTCACTATCCTCCACGATTGTCATCGGCCGGCTTGACCGGGCGGCCCAGTATCCCAGAGGCAGTAGTGAATGAATCGAGAAGCCGCGGCGTACTGGATCGCCCCGGGCAAGCCGTGCGATGACAGCATGAGAATGGGCAAGGTCGTCGTTGACGGTCTAAACCGTTAACTCATCCCCCGTCACCCGACGGTACGCTTCGAGATACCTTCTGCTGGTCGCCTCGACCACGCTGGCTGGCAATGGCGGGGGTGGGGCGTCGCCGTTCCAGCGGCCGGCGTGGCGTTCGGCGTCGAGATAATCGCGCAGCGGTTGTTTGTCGAACGAGGGTTGCGGCCGGCCGGGCCTGTAGACATCGGCCGCCCAGAACCGCGAACTGTCCGGCGTCATCACCTCGTCGATCAGGATGATGCGATCGTCCGCTGCGCGGCCGAATTCGAACTTGGTGTCGGCGATGATGATGCCCTGGTGGCGGGCGATCCGCTCGCCGAAATTATAGACCGTGCGGGCCATGCTCTCGAGTTTTTCGGCGACATCGTTGCCGACGATCTCGCGCATGCGCGCGACCGTGATGTTCTCGTCATGGCCGGTCTCGGCCTTGGTCGCCGGACTGAAGATCGGCGGCTCGAGCTTTCCGCTTTCGAGCAGGCCTTCAGCGAGCTCCTCGCCCGCAAGCGTGCCCGACGCGGCATACTCCTTCCAGGCGGAGCCGGAGATATAGCCGCGGATCACGCATTCGACCGGAAATACGGTGGTGCGCCGGCACAGCATCGCGCGCCCGAGAATGTCGGCGCGGTGGTCCTTCAGGCCAGGCACCTTGCGGATGATCTCGTCGGCATCGGCGCTGATCATGTGATGCGGCACCACGCCTTCGAGCTGGCGGAACCACCACGCGCTGATCTGGGTCAGTACTGCGCCCTTCATCGGAATGGTTTCCGCCATCACGACGTCGAACGCGCTGATGCGGTCGGTGGTCAGCAGCAGCACGCAGTCGCTGCCGACGGCATAGATATCGCGCACCTTGCCGCGGCCGATCCGGGGTAGGGGCAAATCGCTGGCGAGCATCGCGTTCATCTGGTCAGGCTTTCGAACAGGCGGCCTCGTGCAAGCGCAAGGCCGCAAATGTGAAAGCGGAGCAATAGCTCACTCCGGCAGCGGAATGAACTCATGTTCTTGCGGAACGGCTGCAAACCGGCCGGTTTTCCAATCCTGTTTGGCCTGCTCGATCCGCTCCTTGCTGGAGGAGACGAAATTCCACCAGATGTGCCGCGGGCCTTCCAGCGCATCGCCGCCGAGAAACATCATCCGCACCGGCGTGACCGCCTTCACCGTGATGCGGTCGCCGGGGCGGAAGATCAGGAGCCGCGGCCCCTCGTAGCGCTCGTTCGCGATCTCGACCTCGCCGTCGACGAGGTAGATCGCACGCTCCTCATGGTCAGGGTCGAGCGGCACGCTGGTCCCGGCCTGCGCCGTCACTTCGGTGTAGAACCACGGCGACACCATGCTGACCGGCGATTGCACGCCAAAGCCGTGGCCTGCGATGATGCGCGCGGTGAATCCGCTCTCCTTCACGGTCGGCAGCGCGTCAGCGGCGTAATGCTGGAACGACGGCGCGACCTCTTCAGAGCCCGCCGGAAGCGCGATCCAGCTTTGCAGGCCGAGCATCTTCTGGCCGTCGCGGCGCTGCACGTCCGGCGTGCGCTCGGAATGCGCGATGCCGCGCCCTGCTGTCATCAGGTTCATGGCACCGGGCTGGATCTCCTGGATGTTGCCCTCGCTGTCGCGGTGCATGATCGAGCCGTCGAACAGATAGGTGACGGTGGCAAGCCCGATATGCGGATGCGGCCGCACGTCCATGCCCTTACCGGCCATGAACTGAACGGGGCCGAAATGATCGAAGAAGATGAAGGGACCGACCATCTGCCGCTTGCCATGCGGCAGCGCGCGCCGCACCACAAAGCCGTCGCCGAGATCGCGGGTGCGCGGCACGATGATGAGATCGAGCGCGTCGCAGCTTTTGGGATCGCCGAGCACGGGATCGTTGGAGGGTTGCCAGCTCATGGGGGCTCCTTGATGTTTGCAGCGATTATAGCAGGTATTTCGGGATCGCGTACAAATGCACAACACGTCGTCCCAGGAACGCGGGGACCCTTACTCCTTGTCCTATTGTTTGGCACCAATGGCAGCTACTCTCTCCAACAATTGACAACGGTGGCTATGGGTCCCGGCGTTCGAAGGGACGACGTAGAGGATGATGAACCAATGATCCCTCCGCTCAAGCCGGGCGCCAAGCTCTTGAAGGTCTACGGTCCCGTCATCGAGACCGCGCGCCTGATCCTGCGGCCATGGCGCAGCGATGACATTGCCGCGAATACGGCGATGCTGTCCGATCCCGATACCGCGCGCTTCATCACGCCCGATGGCAAGGCGATCACGACCGAGATCGGCGGCTGGCGCAACGCCGCCGTAATATCGGGACACTGGGCGCTGTATGGCTTTGGCATGTTCGCCGTCGAGGAAAAATCGAGCCGCCGTTACATCGGCCGCGTCGGGCCGTGGTGCCCACCGGGGTATCCGGGTTTTGAGGTCGGCTGGGGCATCGACCGCGAATACCGCGGCAAGGGCTACGCGGTGGAAGCGGCGCGGGTATCGATCGACTGGGTGTTCGCCACCTTCGAGATCGGCGAGATCATTCATTGCATCGAATCCGTCAACGCGCCGTCGCAAGCCGTCGCGCGGCGATTGGGAGCGAGGAGGGATGGCGAAATTGATCTATTCGGCAAGATCAATGAGCGATGGGTGACGTCGCGCGATCGCTGGAAGGGCTCATCGGCGGAAATTGAACCATGGAACGATTCCCATTAGATTGATCGTGCGGGGATGACCTGCGCGAACGGACCACCCGATGCTGCTAACCACCTTCGACATCGCGTTGCGCGGCGCCACCGTGGCGCTGCTCCTGGTTTTGGCGGCATTGCTGTTTCGCGGTTTTGGAACGGTGCTGGCCGGACGGCTCGCTGCGGCCCTTGCGTTGGGATCGGCGGCGCATGCCGTGATCTCTTCGATCGGCGTGACATCGAAGGTACATCCGGCGCTTGCGCCTGTGATCGCGTTGTCGACCGGCAATGCCGTAGTCTTCTGGCTGTTTACGCGCGCGCTGTTTGAGGAGACGTTCAAATTGCGCTGGTGGCACGCGCTGGTCTGGGCGGCGGTCGCGGCTTTCAGTTTCGTCAACTGCATGTGGCTGGTGCCCGCATCCGGCGTGCAGTTCTCCATCATCGCGATCAACCTGCTCGCGCTCGGCTTCATCGTGCTGGCCGTCGTGCAGACCATCGCGTCCTGGTCGGCCGATCTGGTCGAGGGCCGGCGCCGCGTCCGCGTCTTCATCGTCAGCGCGGCGGCGCTGTATGGCGGCCTGAATGCGGTGCTGCAGATAGCGCTGTCCGGCAGCGGCGCCGCGGAGATTGCCAACACGCTGAATTCGGCGACGTTCGCCGCCGTGGTCGCGGTCATCGCGATTGCGATGATGCGGGTCGATGGCGCCGATCTGTTCCCGGCCGCACCTGTCGTCCAGCCGGATTCAATCGAGGCGGCAGCCGCCGTCGAAGCCAGCGCCGCCGATCAAAAACTCATCGACGCACTGATGCGGCTGATGGCTGACGAGCGCATCTATCGCCACGACAACATCACCATCGGCACGCTGGCAACCAAACTCGGCATTCCCGAATACCGGCTGCGGCGGCTGATCAACCAGCGGCTCGGTTACCGCAACTTCAATGTCTTCCTCAACGAGCACCGGATCGCGGAGGCGAAGGCGGCGCTGGCCGATCCAAGCCAGGCCGAGGTCCCCGTCATTACCATCGCGATGGACGCGGGCTTCCAGTCGCTCGGTCCGTTCAACCGCGCCTTCAAGACCATCACAGGCGTCACGCCGACCGAATATCGCCGGCTCAAGGCGACTGCGGCCTAGACCGCATCGTACTGGTATTGCTGGGTAATTTTGGAATCGGCGAGGCGCATGGAGCATTCGGCCTGCGCGCATTCCAAATCCGGCGAGCGGCGGCGAGCCGCTTCGTCAAGATCCCCGGCACGCGCTGATGCGTCATGCCGGAGGTCTCGTGACCAGTCGAAATCTCATCCTCATCCTCGCCGCCACAACCGCCCTCAGCGCGCTCGCGCTCTCTGCCGCCCGCGCCCGCGACGTGCCGAAGGTCGCGACCGGCTTCGTCGCCAATGTGCTCTGCACCGAGACCTTCGTTTCCGGCCTCGATCCGGCGCGGGTATTCGCCGAGACCACGTCCGCGATGCCGGGCGCCGGCCTGATCGCCTGGGCGCTCGATTATCGGCTAGATCATGCGCGCAAGGACGTCACGGTGACGCTGTTCGGGCTGGACCGGAGTCGCGCCGTCTACCGCGGCGAAGGGCTCGGCTGCTATCTCGATCACGGCGGTGCCGTCGTTGACATTGTGTTGCCGCCGTCGGAGGCGAAGCCGGCGCTGTTGCCGGAGATTGGCGGGCCGTCGATCGTGCTGCCGCAAACGCCGCAACTGGCTCTGGCACTCGACCGCGCCTTCGCCGAGCCGGACAAGTCGACGCCGCGCAACACCCGCGCTGTCGTGGTCCTGAAGGAGGGGCGCATCGTGGCCGAACGCTATGCCGAGGGCATCGGCATCGAGACGCCGGTGCTCGGCTTCTCCGCCACCAAATCGGTCGTCTCGGCGTTGGCCGGCATCCTCGTGCGCAAGCGAGTGCTGAAGCTTCATGAGCCCGTGCCGATCGCCGCGTGGCAAAAGCCTGATGACCCAAGGCGTGCCATCACGCCCGATCATCTGCTGCGGCACACCGCGGGGCTAAAGCTCGGCAGTTCGCTACAGGCGTCGCTGGCATCCGCGCTCGAGCCGGTCAATCGCATGAAATTCATGGAGCCTGACATGGCCGCCTATGCTGCGAGCATGCCGCTGGAGTCGATGCCGGGAGCGGCGTGGAACTACCACGATGGCAATACCATCATCCTCGCGCTTCTGATCCGTCAGGTCACCGGCGGCAGCGCGGCCAGCATGATGAGCTTTGCGCGGCAGGAATTGTTCGAGCCACTTGGCATGCGCAACGTAACGCTCGAATTCGACGCCTTGGGCAATGCGGAAGGATCGAGCCAGTTGCTCGCCAGCGCGCGTGACTGGGCGCGCTTCGGCCAGCTCTATCTGAATGATGGCTTGGCCGGTGGAAAACGTATCCTGCCCGAAGGCTGGGTGAAATATGCGGCGACGCCGACGCCGAACGCCTGGGTCGGCCAGGGCGCCGGCTTCTGGACCAATCAGGGCGATAGCTTTGGCGCAACCTATCGCACCGAGCGCGGCTGGCCGCGCGACGCCATCTTCGCCAAGGGCACGCTCGGGCAATATGTGATCATCGTGCCCTCCGAACGGCTGGTCATCGTCCGGCTCGGGCGCTCACCGAACGGGCCGCCGGAAGCCGACGGCGTATTCGAACTCGTGCGCGATGTCGTCGCGGCGACCGGCAGCAAGGGAAAGCTGGCGGGCGGCGACTGATCAATGTGAGGCGGTGCCGCTTCTCCCTCTCCCCGATCTTCGCGGGGAGAGGGTGGGGTGAGGGGCTCTCGCCGCGAGCAGAGAGCGTCGAGAGACCTGTACCCCTCACCCGGCGCTACGCGCCGAACTCTCGCCGCAAGCGGGGCGAGGTTGGTCGATGCATGCGGCAGCTACTGCCGCCCCAATTGCGTGGCCTTCTCGACGCGATCGAATCGCTCCAGCGACAAGATCGCGTCAGCGAGCTGATCGGCGCGGCCGTTCAGCACGGGGCGGGCGAGCGTGAGGAATTTTTGCTGCATCGCCTGCGCGTCCGGAAACGTATCCGGCTCGCCGGAAGGATCGGCATGAAGCCGCTCATGCACGCCGTCGTCGGTGGTGATCGAGACGCGTGCGCCGAAGGGATGGGTACGGCCGATCTCGAGGCGATCGTCCTGCACCACGTCGAACTTGTCCGCGAGCGCATTGACCGCGGCGTCGCCGAGCCGCTCATAGTCGTCCCAGCCGAAACGGCCCTGGTCGAGTGCCAGCGCGCCGGTGAAGAACATCGAGAACTGTCCGCCGACGATCGAGGTCGGATGCCGCTTGGTGGCGGCGTCGCCGGTCAGCGTAATGCCGTTGCGGTGCAGGCCGATCTCGACCCGCTTGATCTGGTCCGGCGTCAGATTGTGCTCGCGGCGCATCGCGATCAGCGCATCGAGCGCGGCATGGGTATAGCGGCAACTCGGATAGGGCTTCACGCCAATTCGCAGCGTCTCATAGGTTTTGCCCAGGCCGGCCGTGGCCTTGTCGGGATGGGCGTCGTCGCTGTAGCCGATGAGGAGGCCATGCTTGCCCTCAACCGACTCGGTCGAGCCGACAAAATTGTTGCGTGCCAGGGTGGCGGCAATCACGCCGTTCATCGCGGCGGCGCCGACCTGGTAGCGCTTGTTCCAGGCGCCGTTAACGAGGAACTGCAGCGAGCCCGCGGCTTGGCTGCCGGAAACGCCGAAGGCGGAAATGATCTGGTCCTTCGAGAGGCCGAACAACCTCCCTGCCGCGGCTGCCGCACCATAAGTTCCCGCCGTTGCGGTCGGATGAAAGCCGCGCGCATAATGCGAGGTCGGATCGAGCGCGTTGCCGAGGCGGCAGCAGACTTCATAGCCGGCCACGATCGCGGTCAGTACGTCGCGCCCGGATGCATCGACCATTTCGCCGACCGCGAACGCCGCCGGCACCACGGGCGCGCTCGGATGCAGCGAGGAGTCCGCATGCGTGTCGTCGAAATCAAGGGAATGGCCGAGCGCGCCGTTGAGCAGCGCAGCAACCGCGGGCGTCCAGGTCTTCGCGTCCCCGAACACGGTGGCTTCGCCCTTGCCGTCGAGCGCCAGCGCTTCCAGCATCTTCAGCAGCGAGGGCGTGGATTCGGCATCGCGCCGCGCCCGGATCGCGCTGCCGAGAAAATCCAGCGTCAGCACCTTGGCGCGCTCCAGCACCTCCGGCGGGATGTCGGCAAATTTCAGGTCGGCGACATAGGCTGCGAGCGTTGCGGTTTCGTGGGCCATCGTGTTTCCTCGTTTTGCCGGGCAGGGTAGGCGGGCTGAATTGACCTTTCAAGCCGCCTCCCGTCGCGGCACCAGCCGTGCCTGGCGTCGTCTAGCACAGACGCGGTGGTAGATTCCGGAATGCAATGCATGATGGCCTTCGCAAAACGCATGCTTGGAGCGCTCCGGGCGCGGAAGACGCAATTGGCGCTCGCGGTCAGACTCGCCGTCGCCGCGGTCGCGGCCTATGCGATCGCCAAAGCGCTGCATCTGATGCTGCCGCTATGGGCGGTGCTGACCGCGCTGATCGTCACCCAGATGAGCGTCGGCCGGTCGCTGAAGGCGACCCGCGATTACATGCTCGGTACCGTCGGCGGCGCGGTCTATGGCGGCGCAATCGCGGCACTGATCCCGCACTCCGGCGAGGGTGGGTTGCTGGCGCTACTGGTACTCGCGGTGGCGCCGATGGCTTTCATCGGCGCCATCAATCCCAGCCTGAGCGCCGCCACGGTGACGGCTGTGATCGTGTTGCTGGTGCCGGCCATGAACCACGCCAATCCGCTCGATTCCACGATTGACAGGCTGTTCGAAGTGACCGTCGGCGCGATCACCGGGCTTGTTGTCTCATTCCTGGTGCTGCCATCGCGGGCGGTCAGTCAGATCCGCATCAACGCGGCGCAGATTCTGGAACTGTTGGCGGCCGCATTCGCCGAACTGCTCGCGGGGCTGACGCGCGGGCTCGACAATGACGCCCTGCACCGTATCCAGGATGGTATCGGCACGGCGCTGGCCAACCTCCATGCCACCGGTCTGGAAGCCGAGCGCGAGCGCGCGGCGCACCTGTCGTCGGGACCGGACACCGGCCCCTTGCTGCGCACCATCCAGCGCCTGCGCCATGACGTCGTGATGATCGGCCGCGCCAGCGTGGTGCCACTGCCTGCCAACGTGCAGGCAAGGCTGGCGCGACCGCTATCCGATGTCAGCAAGGCGATCGTCGACTATATGCGCGCAGCGGCCGCCTGCTTACGGAGCGGCAGTGGCACAGTTGACATTCGGCCCGTCGATGTGTCGCTGCAGGCCTATGCTGCCGAGGTCGGCGCGTTGCGGAGCGAGGGCCTGATCCGCGGCGTGCCCGTTGACGTCGCCGAGCGATTTTTCGCGCTGGGATTTTCGCTGGAGCAGATGCGGCAGAATCTGAACGATCTCGATCGCTGCCGCGCCGACTGGGGCGAGAAGTCGGCAGCGAAGCCGTCGGGCGCGAAGCCCTAGCGGCCAACAAACCCTGCCGCTTCGCCGCTGCCGCTCCCCGTAATGACGTTCAGGCCGCAACTTGCCGCAGCAGGGCCGGCACGATCAGCCGGTGAAACGGCATGATGATCGCCAGATAAGTGCGACCGAGCCAGTTGTGCGTCTTGACCAGCGTCGTGACAGTAACCTGCCTGACGCTGCCCGGCGCCGTAACGTCGACCACAACGCGAAAGTCGAGATGGCGGTCGTTGAAGCCGGCAATGAGACGATTGGACGTTTCGCTCACGACGGGAAAGATCCCGATCATGTCGCGCGGAGCGTTCGGATTGGCACCCGATGTTTTCAGTCCAAGCGGAGCGACCAGGAGATTGCGCAGCGACAACAGCGCCTCGGCCCATCGCGGCTGACGCGCCATCATCCGCTCGGCGGCACGGCGCGCATCGAGTTCGTGGTCCTTGATTTCAATTTGGAAGGCGTCGGCAAATTGCGCGCCGGCCAGCAGCGTGGCGGCGTCAACGAAAGGCGTGATTTCGCGGACGTTCATTTGAGCGTGAGCTTGCTCGCCAACAAGCGGAAGCGCAGCAGCAGAAGCACGGCGTAAGCCGCGGTTCCCACCGATAGCCCGATCCACACGCCGACCGCGCCTGATAGTGTCCAGAAGCCGAGCCAGCAGGCACAGGCGAAACCGATCAGCCAGTAGCTGAGGATTGCGAACAACAGGGGCACGCGCGTGTCGTTCATGCCGCGCAGCGAGCCGGCGGCAATCGTCTGGATGGCGTCGGCGATGAAGAAGGTCGATCCGACCAGCAGCAGCGTCGCGGAGAGTTCGGCCGTCGCGTCAGTGCTCTCGCCAAGAAAAATCTCCGCAATGCCGAACCGGCTGACGATTACGGCGAGCGTCAGCATCGCGGCGAGCACGATGCCAAGCGAGGTCGCGACGTAGCCGGCACGCCGCACCGCTCCGGCGTCGCCGCGGCCGATGCCATGGCCGACCCGCACGGTGGCGGCCATGCCGATGCCGAACGGCACCATGAACAGGATGGCCGCGACCTGCAGCGCGATCTGATGCGCTGCCAGCGCGGTGGTGCTGATCAGGCCCATCAAAAGGCCGGCCGCGCCGAACAGGCCGTATTCGAGCAGGAAGGAGAGCGAGATCGGCGCACCGATGACGACGAGTTGGCGCATCAGCTTCCAGTCGACACGCCAGAAATGGCCGAGTATGTGAAATTTTCGGAACGGGCGGCGGCGTGCGGCAAACCACAGGCCAGCCAGGAATGAGCCGACATTGACGATGGAGGTCGCGAGGCCCACGCCGAACAGGCCGAGTCCCGGCAGGCCGAACGCGCCATACAGCAGCAAATAGACCAGCCCCGCATTGGCCGGGATCGCGGCCAGCGTGATCCACAGGATCGGCTCGGGGTGGTTGACCGCGCTCATGAAGCCGCGGATGGCCATAAACCACAGCGCAGGCAGAATGCTCCAGGTCAGACCCAACAGATACTGCTGGGCGAGATGGGCAGCCGTCGGCGCCTGGCCCAGCATCAACAGGATCGGTTCGCCGTAGAACGACAGCGCCATCATCGGCAACGACATCAGGAGTGCAGTCCACATGCCAACACGCAGCGACCGCCGGATCAAATGTGGATTGCGTGCGCCAAATGCCTGCGCCGCCAAGGGTGCTACGGCAGACACCAGTCCCATGCCGAAGGTGAAGCTGACAAAGAAGACGGTATGCGCCAGCGCGGCCGCAGCCATGGCCTCGCTGCCGAGCCGGCCGATCAGGGCAATGTCGGTCGTCATCATCGCGATCTGCCCGAGTTGGGTCAGCGCGATCGGCACCGCGAGTTTCAGCGTCTCGGCAAGCTCAATCGCGAGATGACGGCCAGGCACGGCCGCAGAGGCGGGCGGCGCAACGGTTGCGCGTTGAATTTTTTCGAGCGAGGTCATTGCAACAGATTAATACCGGCGAAGGTCAAAAAAGTGACGCCGGGCGTCCGCCGCCTAATGGCCGTCGCGTGCCGGCACTCGGGTAATTCTCGCGCCGAGCGCGTTGAGCCGCTCCTCGATGCGCTCGTAGCCGCGCTCGATCTGGTCGGCATTGTTGATCGTTGACGTGCCCTCGGCTGCGACCGCCGCCAGCAGCATGGCCATGCCGGCGCGGATGTCGGGGGAGGTCATCGGGGCGCCGCGCAGCCGGCTCGGGCCGGCCACGATCGCGCGATGTGGATCGCACAGTACGATCCGGGCGCCCATCGAGATCAGCTTGTCGACGAAGAACATCCGCGACTCGAACATTTTTTCGAACATCAGGATCACGCCGTCGCATTGCGTGGCGGTGACGATCGCAATCGACATCAGGTCGGCCGGGAAGGCCGGCCACGGCTGGTCCTCGAGTTTTGGCACATGCCCGCCGAAATCGTCATGGATTTTCATGGTCTGCCCTGAGGGCACCACGAGATCGTCGCCCTCGATGCCGCAGACGATGCCGAGCCGCTCAAACCCCATCCGGATCGAACGCAGATGCTCGACACCGGCCTTTGCGATGCGCAGCGGCGAGCGCGTCACGGCGGCAAGTCCGATCAGCGAGCCGACCTCGATATGGTCGGGCTGGATCGAATAGCTGGTGCCGCCAAGCGTCGCCGGGCCGTGAACGATAATGGTGTTGGTGCCGATGCCCTCGATTTTGGCGCCGAGCGCGACCAGGAAATGCGCGAGGTCCTGCACATGCGGCTCGGATGCAGCATTGCGCAAATAGGTGGTGCCGTGGGCGGCAACCGCCGCGACCAGCGCGTTTTCGGTGGCGGTGACGCTGGGCTCGTCGAGGAACACATCGGCGCCCTCCAGCCGACTGGCGCGGAATTCCAGCCGATGGGTGGCGGTGACGGCGGCGCCGAGCTGCTCGAAGGCAAGGAAATGCGTGTCGAGACGGCGGCGGCCGATAACGTCGCCGCCGGGTGGCGGCAGCGCCACCTCGCCGCAGCGCGCCAATAACGGCCCCGCCAGCAGGATCGAGGCGCGGATCCGCGCGCAGAGTTCGGGATCGAGATCGGCGGCGCGGACGTCCTTGGCATGGATCGCAAGCCGGTTGCGTGCCTGCCATTCGGCGGAAGCGCCGACCGAGCGGATCAATTCGACCAGCGTTTCGGTGTCGCGGATGCGCGGCACGTTGTCCAACGTGACCGGATGCTCGGTGAGCAGGGCGGCAGCGATGATCGGAAGCGCCGAATTCTTGTTGCCGGACGGCTCGATCGTTCCCGAAAGGCGGTGGCCGCCTTCAACGATGTACTGAATGGGCGGCACGGGCACTGTCCCCAACATCATTCCCAAGCTCCATTCCTCAAAATTCGGCAGCAAGATCAATGGCGGATCCGGGCGCTATAACAGATAAAACCGACTCAAGTAACGCAATTCATTCGGGCTAGGTCCTGCACCCAGCCCTGTCGCAGTCGAATGTCGACCGCAATCCGCATCCCCTCCGCGACGGCCAGGACCTCCACAGAATATCTACGCACCGGCGATGACAGCCGGTGCGGTATACTTCGCTATGACGCGCTTGATCGGACGCGGCGCCGCTGAGGAGAAACGAGATGGAAGTGGCCGACCTGGTCCTGCCCATGTTTGCGATCATCGTCACCGGCTGGCTGGCCGGATGGCTCGGCTACATATCGCGATCACTGGCTGACGGGCTCGTGCACTTCGCCTACAATGTCGCGATGCCGGCGCTGCTGTTCGTTACTATCGCGCAGGAACCGGCGCACAGTCTTCTGGAATGGCGTTTTCTGCTCGCATTCGGAGGCGGCTCAATCTTTTGCTTCATGCTGGTGTTCCTGGCGATTCGCGCCGGATTGGGACGTGACGTCGCCAGCAGCACGATGTACGGAATGACGTCGGCCATGACCAATACCGGCTTCGTGGCGCTGCCGATCCTTCACTCTGTCTGCGGCCAGCCTGCCGTCTTGCCAGCCGCTGTCGCAACCGTATTCGTGGCGGCGGTGATGTTTCCCCTGACAGTCGTCCTCCTGGAAAGCGAAGGAAGCGACACGCACGGACTATCAGCACGTCCGGTTGTTCTGGTGAGGCAGATCGTGCTCAATCCGATGGTGCTATCGACGATCATCGGTCTGGCGTGGGCGATCGCAGGCCTGCCGATTCCGACGCCGATCGCGGCGTACATGAATATCTTCGCGGGCGCGCTCACGCCGTGCGCGCTCTTTGCCATCGGGCTTGGCTTATCGGTCGAAGAAATGCGGTCGAACCTTGCATCGTCCGTCGTGCTCGCGGCCGTGAAGCTCGTGTTCATGCCGTTGATCGTCTACGGTCTGTGTGTGGCTTTGGGCCTCCGGCCTCTCTACACGATCGTCGCCGTCGTCTGCGCCGCGGTACCGACCGCGAAGACGGTGTATATTCTGGCACGGGAACACCATGTGGAGGAGCCGCTGGTAGCGGCCACGGTCTCGGTCACGACGATGCTGTCGGTCGTGACGTTGCTGGGATGGCTCTACGCCCTTTCACGAATTACGACGCAGGCGAGCTAACGCGGGGAGAAGCGCCGGGCATACGTGACGTCCATCGCGATCAGTATGCAGCGGCCGCGAACGAGACGGCGTGGTGGTAATCGCGCAGAATCGCGAGCTCGCACTCGCCATACATTGCGCATCCAAGTGAGCTGGCAGCCCCGCTGCTGGAAGTGGCGGGTAACCCCTTCGTAGGACAGGCGCTCGCTGCCTCACACGTCAACGTTGGCGCTGAGCGAATTATCCTGGATGAATTCGCGGCGCGGCTCGACCACGTCACCCATCAGCTTGGTGAAGATGTCGTCGGCCTCGTCGACCTCCTTGATCTTCACCTGCAGCAGCGAACGCTCGTTGGTATCGAGCGTGGTTGTCCAGAGCTGTTCCGGGTTCATCTCGCCGAGACCTTTGTAACGCTGCAGCGCCACGCCCTTGCGGCCGGCATCGGTCACCGCCTCGAACAGGCTGACCGGTCCATGAATGGTGGTCTCGGCATCCTTGCGGCGCAGCACGCCGGGCTTCGGATAGGCTTCCTGAAGTCTTACGGCATAGTCGTCGAGCTTGCGCGCGTCCGCTGAGCCGAGCAGGGCGTCGTCGATGATGGCGACATCCTTGACGCCGCGGATGGTGCGCTCGAAGAAGAAGCCGTCCCCTTCGGTAAAACGGCCGGTCCAGCCGCGCTCGACCTCATCGGCCAGCGCGTCGAGGCGCTTGGCAATGTAATCGGCGGCGGCATTGGCGGTGGCGATGTCGCTGGTGATCTTCGGGCTCAACACGCCCGCGATCGCCGCCTGTTCGACCACCTTGCGGTTATAGCGGCTGTGCAGATTGTTCAGGATGCCACGGATGACGCGCGCGTCCTCCACCAGCGACAGCAGATCGCGGCCGCCGCGTTCCCCGCCCGACCCGGGCTTGAACACGCAGTCGTCGAGGCCGGTCGCGATCAAATAATCCTCTAGCGCGCGCTCGTCCTTCAGGTATTGCTCGGATTTGCCGCGCGTTACCTTGTAGAGCGGCGGCTGCGCGATATAAAGGTGGCCGCGGTCGATCAATTCGCGCATCTGCCGGTAGAAAAAGGTCAACAGCAATGTGCGGATATGGGCGCCATCGACATCGGCGTCCGTCATCACGATGATCTTGTGATAGCGCAGCTTGTCGGCGGAGAAATCGTCGCTAATGCCGGTGCCGAGCGCGGTGATCAGCGTGCCGATCTGCTCGCTCGACAGCATCTTGTCGGTTCGCACGCGCTCGACATTGAGGATCTTGCCGCGCAGCGGCAGCACCGCCTGGAATTCGCGGTTGCGGCCCTGCTTGGCGCTGCCGCCGGCCGAGTCGCCCTCGACGATGAACAGTTCGGATTTGGCTGGATCCTTCTCCTGGCAGTCGGCGAGCTTGCCGGGCAGCGAGGAGACGCTGAGCGGGCTCTTGCGCGTCAGCTCGCGCGCCTTGCGAGCGGCTTCGCGCGCGGCGGCCGCCTGGATCACCTTGCCGACGATGACCTTGGCCTCGGCCGGGTGCTCCTCGAACCACGCCGCCAGCGCCTCGTTGATGATGTTCTCGACCACCGGGCGCACTTCCGAGGACACCAGCTTGTCCTTGGTCTGCGACGAAAACTTCGGGTCCGGCACCTTCACCGACAGTACGGCGGTGAGACCCTCGCGGCAATCGTCGCCAGTCAGCGCGATCTTCTCCTTCTTCGCGTTGGCCTCGGCATACCCATTGACTTGGCGCGTCAGCGCGCCGCGGAAGCCGGCGAGATGGGTGCCGCCGTCACGCTGCGGGATGTTGTTGGTGAAGCACAGCACGTTCTCATGGTAGCTGTCGTTCCACCACAGCGCCGCCTCGACGCCGATGCCGTTGGCTTCCGACCGCACCATGATCGGGACAGGCACGATCGCCTTTTTGTTACGGTCGAGATATTTGACGAACTCCTCGACGCCGCCGCTGTAATACATCTCCTCGCGCTTCTCGACCGCGTGACGCATGTCGGAGAGGATGATGTGAACACCGGAATTGAGGAAGGCGAGCTCGCGCAGCCTGTGTTCCAGCGTCGCGAAATCATACTCGATGTTCTTGAATGTCTCGCTCGAGGCGAGAAAGGTGACCTCGGTGCCGCGCTTGCCATTGGCCTCGCCGACCACCTTTAAAGGCGCCAACGAATCGCCATGGGCGAACTCGACGAAATGCTCCTTGTCGTCGCGCCAGACCCTAAGCTTCAGCGAGCTCGACAGCGCGTTGACGACGGAGACGCCGACGCCGTGCAGGCCGCCGGAAACCTTGTAGGAGTTCTGGTCGAACTTACCGCCGGCATGCAGCTGGGTCATGATGACCTCCGCGGCGGAAATGCCTTCGCCCTTGTGGATGCCGACGGGAATCCCGCGGCCGTCGTCGCGCACGGTAACCGAATTGTCCGCATTGAGGATCACGTCGACGCGCGTGGCATGGCCCGCGAGCGCCTCGTCGATCGCATTGTCGACGACCTCGTAGACCATGTGGTGCAGGCCGGAACCATCGTCGGTATCGCCGATATACATGCCCGGCCGCTTGCGCACGGCATCGAGGCCCTTCAGCACCCGGATCGATTCCGCGCCATATTCGACCGGAATGGGATGCTCAGTTTCGGCAGGGGTCTGCCGGGCAGGTTCTGTCATGTGAGGCCTTCGAGGATGTCCCGGATCAGCTGCGCAATATGAGGCGCTGATTGATCTATTTGTGCCATGAAAGAGGCATCGCGCCTAGCGCAATCTCTCCGCCGACAAGTCATTGAATAAATGGTGGTTTTTTACTCTTTTTCAAGGTCTCCGAGGGCTGATTCTGGAGGCCTCGAAAAGTGCGATTCGAGAGCTGATTCTGCGCCCTCGATTGCCGGATTTTTGCAGGACCTCGCAGTGGGAAATGGCAGATCGCCGCGGACCTGCTAGAGAAGGCGGCGCGGCAGCCTGTAGTCGTTGTCCGCTGTCCACAGCGATCCCGGGTTAGCCCTTCATTGTCCTCGCCTTCAGCAAAATATCGGCCTGATGTCGACGGCCTCCGGGCCATCGCCGTAATGCTGGTCCTGAATTTCCATGCATTCCCGGACGTCATGCCGGGCGGCTTCATCGGCGTTGATGTGTTCTTCGTGATCTCGGGCTTTCTGATTACCGGGATCATCGCCCGAGAACTGGAGCTCGGCCGCTTCAGCCTGATCGAATTCTACAACCGTCGGATCCGGCGCATCTTCCCGGCGCTGATCGTAGTGCTCTCTGCCACATCGATCCTGGGCTGGTTCTGGATGCTGCCAAAGTCCCTCGCGCAGCTCGGCAGCGACACATTCGCCAGCGCGGCGTTTTTG
The DNA here is from genome assembly GCF_013114825.1 of Bradyrhizobium australiense. Classification (GTDB taxonomy): domain Bacteria; phylum Pseudomonadota; class Alphaproteobacteria; order Rhizobiales; family Xanthobacteraceae; genus Bradyrhizobium; species Bradyrhizobium australiense. Next base: position 307,578 of record NZ_JAAVLX010000003.1, read on the forward strand.
GCCAATATCGCCTTGTTGCTGCAGTCCGGCTATTTCGATGTCGAATCCGCCAAGAAGCCGCTGCTGCATCTGTGGTCGCTCGGCATCGAGGAACAGTTTTATCTGTTCTGGCCGCTGCTCCTGATGCTCGCAGCCCGGCTGCGAATGAGCATCATGGCGGTGGCCGCGGTGCTCGGCGTCGGGTCCTTGCTGCTCAATCTCGCGTTGATCGGTTCGGATCCCGTTGCGACCTTCTATTTGCCGTTTACCCGGGCGTTCGAGTTGCTCACCGGAGCGGCGCTGGCGTGCGGCTGGAACAAGGTCGGCCACCGCGTCAAAGCGAGTGAGTGGCGCGCCTGGATCGGCGTGGCGCTGATCGCCGTAGCTGCCGTGATCCTCGACAGCCATCGCGCCTTTCCGGGTTGGTGGGCGGTGTTGCCGGTCGCAGGCACCGCGCTTCTGCTGTCATCGCCCGCGGCCTGGGTAAACCGGGTTGTTCTCGCAAGCCCGCCTTTGGCGTGGATCGGGCTGATCAGCTATCCGCTCTATCTCTGGCACTGGCCGCTATTGGTGTTCGGCGGGATTATCAAGTTCGGTCCGCTGACGCTGCCGGAACGCGAATTGATATTGCTTGCGAGCGTGCTGCTGGCCTGGGCGACCTACCGGTTTGTCGAGATGCCGATCCGGTTCGGCGTCCCGAGCCGGCGCAAGATGTTCGGGCTTGGCACCAGCATGGCGATGATCGCGGTCGCCGGCATTGCCGCCATCTGGGGAGGCGGCTTCGACTTCCGGCTGCCGCCGGAAATTCGTGCGATGGCCAATGTGACGACGGAGAGTTTCAAGTGGCGGTTTCACGAATGCCTGCTCGATCTCAGTCGCGAAATGACGTTTGCCGACACGTGCATCGAGCGCGATCGGCGTCCGCTGGTTGTGATATGGGGCGATTCGACCGCCGGCGCGCTGTTGCCGGGCCTGCGCAAAGCGCAGGAGGAGCGAGGCTTCGCCATTGCGCAGCTTACCTCCAGTTCCTGCATTCCGGCGCTGAACGCCGATATTGTGGGTACGCCCAATTGCCGCGCGATGAATGACAAGGTCTTTTCGCTTATCCGGCAGATCAGGCCCGACATCGTGTTGCTGCACGGTACCTGGGAGAAACATCTCGACAACGTAGCTGAGACGGTGACCGCGCTGAAGAAGGAGACGAATGCCCGCGTCGTTGTTCTTGGCGGAGTGCCGTGGTGGCGGCGCGGGCTTCCGTCCGAGGTGCTCAGATATTTCATGCTCCATCGCACGCTGATCCCGCAGCGTTCGCCCGATGCGGCGCCACCCACCGCCTACGATGCCATCATGCGCGCCAGGCTCGAGCCGCTCGGTGCGGAGTTCATCTCGGCGGCGCACGCCCTTTGCAATGTGCAGGGGTGCCTGACACGCATTGGTGATGCGGCAGGCGATCTCACCACGAGCGATCAGGTGCACCTGACCGAAAAGGGATCGGTATTTTTGGCTGCGTCGATTATCGACCGCTTGCTCGGCAGCGAGGCGTCAGAAGGTAAGAGGCGCTGAAAAGCTTCTAGGCGCGGCGGCTCACCTGGCCAGACTCGACGTCAAATATCTCGCCGGTCGCTCCGATACCGACGAACGCTGCCGGATCTGCGCCAGTCATCCAGACCTGCGCGCCGAGCACGGCGAGTTCATCGAACAATGCCTTGCGCCTATTGGGATCGAGATGCGCCACCACTTCGTCGAGCAGCAACAGCGGCACGATGCCGGTCATCTCGGCAACCAGCGTGGCGTGCGCCAGCACCAGCCCGATCAGCAGCGCCTTCTGCTCGCCGGTGGAGGCGTCGCGGGCCGGCATGTTTTTTGGTGCGTAGATCACCTGAAGATCGGTGAGGTGGGGACCATCCAGCGTGCGGCCGGCGGCTGCGTCGCGGGCGCGGCTGGCACGCAGGATCTCGCGGTAGCGATCCTCCACGGATGTCGCGGACTCGTTGAGCAGTGCATTTTCCATCCAGCCGTCGAGCATGATCTGCGCCGATGGAAAGGCGGAAGCCGCGCCGCGTTCGCGCAGCATCGCTGCCAATCTGGTCACGGTCTGGCCGCGCGTAGCGGCGACGGCGACCGCAAGCTCGGCAGTTTCGCGCTCAATCGCGTCACACCAATGGTCGTCATAATTGCGCACTTCAAGCAGACGATTGCGCGAGCGCAACGAGCGCTCCAGCGCCGAGACGCGGCTGGAATGCTCGCTGTCGATCGCCAGCACCAAGCGATCGAAGAAGCGCCTTCGTTCCGAGGCAGCGCCAAGGAACAGCCCGTCCATCGCCGGCGTCAGCCACACCATGCGTAAGTGGTCGCCGAACGCGGTTGCCGAGCTCACCGGTTCGCGATCGATCCGGCACCGTCGGCCTGAGGAGGCATCCGCGGCCGGCGCATCGATGCCGGTGCCGAGGGTAGCAAGCCCGAGTGCGCCCTCGACCTCGGCCGATACCGCCCAGGACCCGTCGCCCTGGTTGTCTGCGACATCCTCCAGCGTCGCGCGCCGCAGGCCGCGTCCCGGCGAGAGAAACGAGATCGCTTCCAGGCAATTGGTCTTGCCCGCGCCGTTCGGCCCCACCAGCACTACCATATCGCCGCGCACCTGCACGCTCGCCGCGCGATAATTGCGAAAATGGGTCAGCGACAGGCGGTGGATGCGAGAGGGGGTCATGGCCAGGTTGTCATTGCCGGGCTTGACCCGGCAATCCATCGTCCGCGCTAGCGGACAATCTCATCATACAAATCCTTCCAATCGGGATTGCCTGCGACAATCAGGTCGATTTTCCACTCGCGAGACCAATGCTTGATGTTCTTCTCGCGTTGAAGTGCGTTCGTAATTCCGTCGTGTGCTTCGAAGTATACCAGCATCTTGATGCCGTATCGCTTGGTAAATCCGTCAGCCAAGCTTTCCCGGTGCTCGTAGACGCGCCTCAGTAGGTTGTTCGTTACGCCGACATACAGCGTTCCGCCTGGTTTGCTCGCGAGGATGACACCCAATAGGCCTTTTTTTTGATGGATTGCCGGGTCAAACCCGGCAATGACAACTGAAGATCACACCCGCATCGGCATCAGCACATAGAGAGCGCCCTTGTTGTCCTTGTCCTGCACCAGCGTTGGCGAGCCGGGGTCGGCGAGGCGCAGCACGGCGACTTCGCCTTCGATCTGGGCGGCGATGTCGAGCAGATAGCGCGAGTTGAAGCCGATATCGAGCGCGTCGGAGGCGTATTCGACTTCCAGCTCTTCGGTGGCGCTGCCGGAATCGGGATTGGTCACCGACAGCACGAGCTTGCCGGCCGACAGCGCCAGCTTCACGGCACGGCCGCGCTCGCTCGAAATGGTCGAGACGCGGTCGACCGCCGCCTCGAAATCCTTCTTGTCGACGATCAGTTCCTTGTCGTTGTTCTGCGGAATGACGCGGCCGTAATCCGGGAAGGTTCCGTCGATCAGCTTTGAGGTCAGCACGACGTTGCCGAGGGTGAAGCGGATCTTGCCCTGCGACAGTTCGATTTTGATTTCGGCTTCATTGTCCTCGATCAGCCGCAACACCTCGCCCACCGTTTTGCGCGGCACGATCACGCCGGGCATGCCGGTGGCGCCGGAGGGCAGCGCCAGATCGATCTGCGCCAGCCGATGTCCGTCGGTCGCCACCCCACGTAATGTCGCAGCCTTGGCGCTGCCGGCCGTGTGCAGGTAGATGCCGTTGAGGTAATAGCGGGTCTCTTCGGTCGAGATCGCAAACTGCGTACGGTCGATCAGGCGCTTGACGTCGGCAGCCGCGAGCGAGAACGAATGCGTCATGTCGCCGGCGGCGAGATCGGGGAAGTCGCTTTCGGGCAGGGTCTGCAGGGTAAAGCGCGAGCGGCCGGCACGGATGGCCATCACCGAGCGGTCGCCGTCGGCTTCCAGCACGATCTGCGCACCGTCGGGCAGTTTGCGGACAATGTCATAGAACATGTGTGCCGGCACCGTGGTCGAGCCGCCGGTTGCCGTCTCCGCCGCCAGCGTTTCGGTCACCTCGAGGTCGAGGTCGGTCGCCTTCAGCGACAGCCTGGCGTTTTCGGCGCGAACCAGCACGTTGCCGAGGATCGGGATGGTGTTGCGGCGCTCGACCACGCGATGGACGTGACCCAGCGATTTCAGCAGTTGCGCGCGTTCGACGGTGACCTTCATTGCAATACCCGCCAGAGATGGAAAAGCCGGGCGGCCCGTCAAGGCAGCGCCGCGGCATTGGAAACCCGAAAAGCCGGATCAGGATCGGATTTGATCAAACCCCCGGGGGGACCGCAAGGTGGCGCGGATGGGGCGCCGGTGCAAGGGAGGCGGGAGCCCGTTCCCCACTTTTGCGGCGAAAAATGCCGGCAGAAAAAAATTCTCCCGCCCTGGGATCGGGGCGGGAGAGGCTGGGGAGGAGGGAGCCAGATCCTGTTCCGGCTGGAGCATCGGTTCTGATCGAATCAGAACCGATCTCTAGATTCTTGTTTTGACGCGTTTTCTTCCCGCGAACCGGTATCCATCCACGGATCAAGTCCGAAGACATGCTTCGCTCGAAAACGCTATAGCCGCTATTCCTGCAATTGCCGCTTCAGCGACTCGACCTCTTCGGACAGCGCGATATCCCGGGCCACCAGTGCCTCGATCTTGCGCACGGCGTGCAGCACCGTGGTGTGGTCGCGTCCGCCGAACCGGCGGCCGATCTCGGGCAGCGAACGCAGCGTCAGCGTCTTCGCCAGATACATCGCCACCTGGCGAGGCCGGACCACGTTCGCCGTTCGCCGCGACGACAGCAAGTCCGAACGGCTGACATTGTATTGCCGGGCGACCACCCGCTGGATGTCCTCGATCTTGATCCGCTTCGGTTCTTGCGGACGGATCAGGTCGCGCACCTCGCGCTCGGCCATTTCCAGCGTCACCGGCTGGGCGTTGAGCTTGGAATGGGCGAGCAGCCGGTTGATGGCGCCTTCGAGGTCGCGGCCGTTATGGGTGATGGTGCGCGCCAGATAATCCAGTACTGCCTCCGGCACGTCGAAGCTTGCGTGATGCGCACGCGCAGCCGCCACGCGCGATTTCAGGATGCCGAGCCGCAGCTCCTCGCCGAGCGAGCCCATCTCGACAACGAGACCGCCGGCCAGCCGCGAACGAACGCGGTCGTCGAGGCTCTCGAGATCGGACGGCGGGCGGTCGGCGGCGATCACCACCTGACGGCCGGCATCGATCAGTGCGTTTAGCGTGTGGCAGAACTCGGCCTGGGTCGACTTGCCCTGCAGGAACTGCAAGTCGTCGATCACGAGCACGTCGATGCCGCGCAATGCTTCCTTGAACGCCAGTGCCGTCTGCGTCTTCAGCGCGGCGACGAAGCCGTACATGAATTTCTCGGCGGTAAGATAGAGCACCTTGCGCTCACTGCCCGAATTGCCCGCCCACGTCACGGCCTGCAGCAAATGAGTTTTGCCGAGACCGACGCCGGCGTGAATGTAGAGTGGGTTGAACATCACGGGATCGCCGCGGCGTCCTTCTGCAACCTGGCGCGCTGCCGCGTGGGCGAGGGTATTTGAGCGACCGATTACAAAACTTGCAAAGGTCAGGCGCGGGTCGAGTGGCGAACCGCCGAGCGCATCATGGCTGGCGGACACCGGCGCAGTGGCAGTCGCGCGCAATTCAGGCGCGGGCCTGCCATTGGTCTGCTCGATACGGCGTTGATCGGCCGGTGCGGTCTGTTCCTTGGCAGGCGCGGCGGATCGCATCGCGGTGCGCACGGTGAGATCGATCCGGTGCACTTCCGGCATCTCGGCCTGCCAACAGGTCAGGACACGATCGGCGTAATGCGCCTGGATCCAGCTCTTGAGGAAGCGGGTCGGCACCGACAGGTGGACGCTTTCGTCCTGCACGCCCTCGAGGTCCATGCGCGCAAACCAGCTCGTATAGACGTCCTCGCCCACACTCGTCCGCAACCGCCCCTTCACGCGCGACCAGCGATCCTGTTCCGTATTTGTCATTGCTTGAGAACTTTTCTGAATGAGTAATGGTGTCTTTGCGAAATCGGCTGGCGGGCACCCCTGCAGGTTTCCTGCCAGACGTGACCTCGGCGCGGCGCTTTCACGGCCACCAGACATGGACCCGGCGTTCGGCGAAATCGCCGTTGCCCAGATCAAAGGCTGGATGGAGTGAGAGAAGCTACCGCGAGGTCAGCGCGTACTCGACGCTCGATGCGGAGTTCGCGCGGGGGGACGGCTAAAAGCGTTGTTCAGGGATTCTGAAGCGGTCTCGATGGCAATGAGCGTGCCGAATGTCGCGTTGATTTCGTAAAGCATAGTACCTCCCCCTCTCGCCGCGACAATGCGCGGCGAGCAACCAGATCACCAGTGTTTCAAAGCCAGTCTGCCGCTACCGAACATCCGCTTGCTCGACCGCTGCGCCGCCGCGTACCTCAGTCTGTCGTCTTCAACACGTTCACGGGCTGCGCGTTCCCAATCGTTGCATCGTCGGCAAGCATCTTATTCCTCTTGTCCGGAGCGCGCTTGAAACATGAGCGCCACGCCGGGAAATTTAGACACAGAACAACCGTCCTCATATTGCTATGAGTTGCCAACTCAGCTTCGCTTGGAAAGCGTCGCTAACGCGCACACCGCCGCCGATTTGCACGTCCGCTCTTGGGTCTCATACCGCGCTGGTCAGGAGAGCCTTGAACGTCGCGAACGAGTAACAAATACACCAAGCGCGATTTCTGACAATCCGTGATTCGACGATGTCGCGTGACTCTTCGGCGGTGTTGCAACACTGCAAATGCGACACTCCACACCAAGTTTTTGAATCAGCGCAGAGAATCACGCGGCGCGAACGCGCGTGACAATTTTCGCCGCACTCGCAAAATTTTTTAAGAAAGTGTTACAATCTTGGTTACCGGAGCCAATTTTCAAAACGCTTGAGCTCGCTATGTGGATAAGTGATTAGCGAGACGAAGTTTTTCGGAATTGTTTTTCAGGGTAACCCGCGCGAGCGATGTGGCGGAAGAGGCAGGTATTGTCTTATCAGGTCAGCCGCCGCGATCGCGCTTCTCGCAAGTGCGCATGGCAACGCTGGTGCAATAAGTTGCACCTCGTAAAACTACGGGTGCTCGAAATATGACACGCAAGCCGGCGGTCGGCAACGAGTTGATTGAATTGTCACGGTCGATCCGGCGCGCGGCTTTCGGTGTGTGCCCGAAATCCCACAGGATGCACGTTCGTGACGAAATGAATTTCGCGCTCGCGCTCACACGCCCGGAACGGCTGAAAAAAGAAAAGCCCGGCGATGCCGGGCTTTGACGAATATCTATTTCTGTCAGTTCACTTCGCGAGCTTGGCGATCGCGTGCGTCAGGCGGGATACTTTCCGGCTCGCATTGTTCTTATGAATGATGTTGCGCTGCGCCGCCTGCATCAGTTCCGGCTCCGCGCGCTTCATCGCTTCCAGCGCCGCATTGCGGTCGCCGATCTTGATCGCTTCCTCGACGGTGCGGACCGCGCCGCGCATCTGGGTGCGGCGCGACTTGTTGACGATGGTGCGGCGGGCAATCTTGCGGGTCGCCTTTTTGGCGGAAGAGGTATTGGCCATGTTCTCAACTATCCTTCGGCTGTCATCGCTCGGGTGGTCGGCCCTTGAGCGCGCCGGCCGTTCAAATTGCGTGATCGCTGGTTGTGTTTTCCAGGGTGTTCGTAACCTAAGCCGTTCTTGAGGATGCCATGGGCGGAAGCCAAAATGCTCCCGCGAGCGGCGCTGCTCAAAGAACAGCGGCGGCGGGATTGCGCCCGCCGCCATTGGGGGTCTTATAGAGGGCGCGCCCTGCACCGTCAACGCTTTCCGACCTCCCCGAAAAGCCGGAAAGACGGCGGAAAAAGGGCGCGTAAGGTGCTGATGAGGTTGAATTTCCGGGGTCCCCCCGGTATTGGCTGACGGCCTCTTGGGGGCGACAGATATAAGGTGACGCATGATCCGCGGCTTTTTCCGACTTATCGGCCTGCTGCTTCTGGCCGGCGGATTCATCTTCATGGTCTATGATGGCGCCCGTTTTGTTGCCGACCAGACCCTGCGGTTTACCCGGTTCGGCCAATTCTGGAATGACGTCCATCAATCCAGCCAGCTTGCGTTCCGGACCTGGGCGGAGGGTACCGCGCCCTGGCTCTGGAACAGTGTCATTAAGGTCCTGCTGGATCAGCCGGTTTTCGCCGTACTGGGCGTGGTCGGCATTCTACTCATGATGCTGTTCCGGCCCCGCAAGCCACTGATCGGCTATTCGCGGGACTGATCGGCCGGCGCCCGCTCGGAGGCCGCGTAACAGGGCTGCGGCAACAGGCGTAAGGACATATATAGAGGCCCAACCGGCCGACGCCGACGTCGCGTCCGCCGATCTTCCGCCTGGAGGTACTCCATGTTGTTCATGCGCAAGACCACCGCATTGCCGAGCGCAGCCGAAGCGCTGCCGGGCCGAGCCGCGCCGATCCCGACCGCCACCACGCATTTCGTCAATGGCCGCAAGCTTCAGCCGCCCTATCCTGCGGGCCTCGAACAGGCGGTATTCGGGTTGGGCTGCTTCTGGGGCGCAGAGCGCAAGTTCTGGGAGCTTGGTGACGGCGTCTATGCGACCGCCGTCGGTTATGCCGGCGGACACACGCCCAATCCGACCTATGAAGAGGTCTGCTCGGGCCGCACCGGTCACACCGAAGTGGTGCTGGTCGTGTTCGATCCGAAGCAGATCTCCTACGAGCAGCTCCTGAAGACGTTCTGGGAAAATCACAACCCGACGCAGGGCATGCGCCAGGGCAACGATGTTGGCACCCAGTATCGCTCGGCGATCTATACTTTCGGCGACGCGCAACGCCAAGCCGCCGACGCTTCGAAGGCAGTGTACCAGAAGGCGCTGGCGGCAAAGGGTCTCGGCGCGATCACCACCGAGATCGCGCCATCGGGCGAATTCTACTTCGCCGAGGACTATCATCAGCAATATCTCGCCAAGAACCCGGCGGGCTATTGCGGATTGGGCGGCACCGGCGTGTCCTGCCCGATCGGCGTCGGCGTGAGTGCTTGATGCTTGCTCGTTCCTAAACCTCGCCCCGCTTGCGGGTAGAGGTCGACGCGCTCTTGCGCGTCGGGTGAAGGGTACAGGTATTTCGGCGATCTCATCTGCGGAGAGAGCCCTCACCCCAACCCTCTCCCCGTGATGAACGGGGCGAGGGAGCTTCGCGTCCTGTCGTCCCACTCCATCCAAAAAACGCTTTATTAACCATAGCCGGTGCAAGACTAGAGCTGTCTCGCTTTGAGGGATGGGCTCCGGTGCGGGTTGTGCGCGCGTTTCGAATACCGATTACTGCGATCATCACCGCGCTCGCGCTGTCGGGCTGCATGCGCACGACCGGACCGGTTGCGGTCGCGCCGCAAGGCGATCTCGACCAGATGGCCTATGGCCAGCCCAACATTCCGCCGCCGCAGGCGGTCGCGGCCGAGCCCGGCGGCGGCGCCATCGGCGCACTTCGCTCCGCCTTTGCTTCGGCGCCGCGCGCAGCATCAGCACCGGCAGTCGTTGCCGCGCCTGTCGCCTATGTCGACCCCGCGCCCGTGCGATACGACCCGGCCTATCATCTCGATGCCGGCGACAAGCTGCGCGTCGTTGTCTACGGTCAGGAAGGTCTTACCAATACCTATGCGGTTAGCGCCGGCGGCTCGATCACGATGCCGCTGATCGGTTCGGTGCCGGCACGTGGCCGCACCACGGCGGGACTGGCGGCGGAGATTTCAGCGAAACTACGCGCCGGCTTTATTAGAGAACCATCGGTCGCGGTAGAGATCGAAACGTACCGGCCGTTCTTCATCCTCGGCGAGGTCGCCGCACCCGGGCAATATCCTTATGTACCCAACATGACGGTCGAAAGCGCGGTGGCGATCGCCGGCGGTTTTTCGCCGCGCGCCCGCCGCGATAGCGTCACGGTCACGCACACCGATGCCGCGGGAACTGCGCGCTTCATCGTTCCGCCCGGCAGCCCGATCAGTCCTGGCGATACCGTGCTGGTCAGCGAGCGCTGGTTCTAAGGCGCAAAGCCTTTTCATCGAATTGCTATCTCGAACGAACTCCTTTCCTGAGCATCTGTGTCAGGCAAATGCCTCGCAGTTGACCAAGAAAATTCACCGTCCGTATCGCGTCAGCGCGGACACAGCGTTCTGCATCATGTTGCGGGACAACTGATCTAACTTGCAGTGGCAGACGTGCGGCTTCGCACGTGGCTGGAGTTCTGTTCAGCAGTGTCGGTTCGGTTCGGTGCGATGAATTGGCGCTATGCGCTGAATGCGCTCGAAACCATGTTCCATCTTGCGCTGCAGCGATGTAGAAAGCCGTCGTTCAATCGAGGCGCGCCGGTTTGTCGGTAGAGTGCCTGCAATCCGGAGGTGTGACCATGAACTATCATTTGCCGGTCCGCGTGGTGCGCGCGGCGACTGCTTTAGCGTTGCTCGCTTCCATCGCCGTGACCGCTTTGTGCGCCTCTTCGCATCAGGCATCGGCCGATTCCTATCCGAGCCGGCGCATCACCTTCGTGGTGCCCTATCCCGCGGGCGGTGCCACTGACGTGCTGGCCCGGTTGCTTGCCAATAAGCTGCAGGAGTCGTGGAAGCAGACCGTCGTCGTGGAGAACAAGTCGGGCGGCGGCGGCGTGGTCGGCAACGATTACGTGGCCAAGGCGCAGCCCGACGGCTACACCGTGCTGGTCGGGATTACGCAAATCATTCAGGCGCCGAGCCTCGTTGCGAAGCTGCCCTATGATGTCTTCAAGGATCTCGCGCCGGTCACCCAGATCGCGCTGTCGACAATCGTTCTGGTGGTGCCCGAGCAGCAGCCGATCAAGTCCGTCAAGGAGCTGATCGATTATGCCAGGGCAAATCCCGGCAAGCCCTATGGCACCTTCGGCAATGCGACGACGTCGCATCTTTACGGCGAACTGCTCAAGAAGACTGCCAATATCGACATGACCCATGTCCCTTATCGTGGCTCGGCGCCTCTCACCAATGACTTGCTTGGCAACACGGTGACCTCGGCTTTCGTCGATCTGACCACGGCCAGCGCGCAGATCAAGGCGGGCAAGCTCAGGGCACTGGCGGTCGGCGGCGAAAAGCGCCGGGCCCAGATGCCCGATGTGCCGACGCTCGGCGAACTCGGCTATCCCGGTTTTGAAATCGAAGGCTGGCTCGGCGTCTTCGTGCCCGCCGCAACGCCCAAGGAAATCGTGACGAAGCTTTCCGACGAACTCGCCCGCATCATCGCCTCGCCCGAGGGCGTCGCCGGGATCGAGGGACTCAGCCTCATACCGGTGGGAGGATCGGCGGAAGCGTTCGACAAAGCCCTGCGCCGCGACTACGCGCGGTGGGCCGATGTCGTGAAGGCAACCGGCGTCAAGGGCGAGTGAGATAAGGGCGCTCTCTCTCCGTCATTCCGGGGCGATGCGACAGCATCGAACTATGGTGCGCTATTGCGCACCTGAGAATCTCGAAATTCCGGGTTCGCGCGAAGACGCGCGTCCCGGAATGGCGACAAGGATCATATCTTCAAATGCTTCGCGAGAAACGCCAGACTCCGCGGCCAGGCGATGTCGGCGCTGGCCTTGTCGTAGCTGGCGCGTTCGTCACAGTGAAAGCCGTGCTGCGCGCCGGGATAGATATGGATTTCGACATCCGGCCGCTTGGCCTTGATGGTCTCGACATCAGTCAGCGGAATGCCCGCGTCCTTTTCGCCGAAATGCAATTGCGTCGGCACTTGCGGCTTGTCGTCTGCAAAGCGGACGACAGCGCCGCCGTAATAGCCGACCGCGGCCGACAGGCCTGACAGTTTGGTCGCGGCGGCATAGGCAATGCTGCCGCCGAGGCAGAAGCCGATGATGCCGACCGAGCCGACATCCTTGACGGCGTCAATCGCGGCTTGCGTATCGCTCAGCATCGCGGCCCAATCCGGATTGGCGATGAATTTTCGTGCCGTCGCAATCTCGTCGGGCGAATAGCCGCATTGAAAATTAGGCTGGGTGCGATCGAAGATCGACGGTGCAATCGCGACGTAGCCCTCGGCCGCGAGACGGTCGCACACCGAGCGGATGTGGTGGTTGACGCCAAAAATCTCCTGGATCACCACGATCGCCGCCTTAGGCGAGCCGGCGGGATCGGCGCGGTAGCCGCCGAGTTTGAATGCGTCCGAAGCCGTCAGTTTGATATCCTGTCCCACGGGTCATCCATTTGCGTTTGAGTTGCACGAAGTCGGTTGGTTCGGCCGTCGGTCGGCTACTGCCACATCCAGTTGTGACCCCAGTCGCCCTTCCAGCCCGCCAGCCTGCCCTTGCGGAATTGCAGATAGAGCCGGTCTTTCTTGTAGAACAATCCGCTGCCGCCGACGTTGCGGAACGCCAGGAAGATTTCATCGCCCGGACGGCCCCTGACGTAATTGAGCGGGACACCGAGCGCGCGCGCCGCATCGTCCGCGTCCATGCCGAATGCCAGCGGGACGTTGTTCGACAGCGTTTCGGTGAAGGGCGGCGGGTAGGGGCCGCCGACCGGCGGCAGCTGTTGTGCAGCAGCTTGCGTGAAGCTGCCTGCGATCAGGGCGAGGACAACAGCGGCTGTTTTCATGACGCGGCTTTCGCTGTCGCCTTGGCATCGAGGCTGTCGAGGAACGGCAGCACGGCGTCGATGAAGGCCTGCGGCTGGTCGATGTTGACGGCGTGGCCGGCGGCTGGAATCACCACCTTCTGCGCGCCGGGAATCTTGGCCGCCATGTAGTCGGAGGCGGCGAGGAACGGGGTGTCGTCGGCGCCGACCACGATCAGCGACGGCACCTTGATATCGGGCAGGGATTCGATCACGCGGGCATCGCGCTGGGTCAGCATGCCGCGCGCGGCGCGTGCCAGGCCCGACGCACCGCGATGAGTGGCGCTGGAGCGTTCCCGGCTGGCTGATTTCAGAACTTCCAGACCTTCGCGCTCGAAGCGGTCGCCGGTGTCATGCGCGCGCTTGTTCCAGACCTCGCGGGCCTCGTCCTTCTTGAAGCCGGGGCCGGTGTCGATGATCAGCAATGCGCGGACGCGACTTGGATGGGCGCGGTAGAACGCCAGCGACATATAGCCGCCGAGCGAGAGGCCGCCGACGATTGCCTTCTCGGCGCCGATGGCATCGAGCAGCGCCGCCATGTCGGCGACCGTCAAGTCTTCACTATAGGCTGCGGGATCGTCGGGATAGTCCGACTGGCCGTGGCCGCGCATATCCCACAGCACGAGCTTGTGATGCTTCGACAGGGCGTCGATCTGGCCTTGCCACATCCCACTGGTCGATGAATAGCCGTGGGTCAGCAACAGCGGTGGGCCGGACCCGTGAACCTCGTAATAGATGCGGACCCCATCGCGGTTGATTGTCGGCATTGCGGCTCCTTGGGAGTTCCGATGCAACTGTCGGCCTTATCCTAGCGCGATCTGATCGCGATTGGGAAATGCGGAAAGCGAGGGTCGCATCAGCACATGGATACGGCCATGACCAGATTGCTGTCGGCAGCCCGCATCGCTCCCGCGCGGCCAATGAGCAAAAGAGCGGCGAGAATCGGCTGGCGTCTCGGCCGCTTTTTCCAAGGAAATCGGATCGCCTTAGCCGCGCGCCCGCAAATGGCGCATCGGATAAATCTCGTAACGTCCGCCGCCACTTTTCACCATGGGATCTTCCGAGGTCATGGCGTTGATATCCTGATCGTCCTCGATCTCGTAGACGGACATCCCCCAGCCGCCGGCGGGATCATCCACCGGTCCGTGGACGACGACCATTCGCTTCTCAAGAAGATCATTCAGGAACATGCCATGCTGCTTCATCAGGCTGCTCTCTTCAGGGGTCATCGTCTTGAGGAAATCAGGGCGGGGCGGAAGGAACTTGCATAGATAGTATTTCATCCTTGTATCCCTTCATGTTGGACAGAACCGTCGGCCAGGCCGGCGAGAGTAGTTGCCGCACGAATGCCCGCAGCAAGCATTGCGTCGGACAACGCCGGGTCATCGACGGCACGCGAAAGCTGAAGCGTTCCGATGAAGACGGCCAAGATCGCGATCGCTGTGTCCTGCGATTCGGGGATGGCGTTGTCTTGGGGCAACCGTCGCGCCAACTGCCTGATGAGAGTGCGTAATCGGGCGGTATAAGCCTTGCGCACGGAGTGGGGCTGGCGGGCAATTTCGGGCAGTAGCGCCGCGGAGGCGCATCCCGTGCCGGGCCGGTCACGATGGTGCTGAGACAAATAAGAACGGATCAGGTGAGCTAATGCCACCGGCTCGGGGTCGGGATCGGCCAGGCTTTGCAGTTGGTCGGCGAGCGCTCGCTCGATGCCTTCCCTCACCAGATCGTTCTTCGAGCGAAAATGCGAGTAGAAACCGCCGTTCGTCAGTCCTGCTTCGGTCATAATCCCGGTCATCCCGGTGGCAGCAATGCCGTCCCGCCTGAATCTTTTCGCTGCGGCCTTCACTATTCGCTCGTGCGAGGTTTCTTTGTGCCCCTTGGCGTAGCGCATGACGGATCCTCTGGCCGAAAGTCTATTGAATTATGATCATAATATGATATTCATATCATAATTTAAGCGACTGTTCAATGCGTCCATGGAGATCCTCATGCTGCAAGACGGTAAAGTGGCGATTGTAACCGGGGCTTCCACGGGCATTGGGCTGGCTTCGGCAAAGGCCCTGCGGGAAGCTGGATTCCGCGTGTTCGGCACCAGCCGACGGATGGCCGCAGGTGGCCCCGACGGCATCACGATGGTCGCCTGCGATGTGACCGATGACAGTTCGGTGAAGCTTATCGTTGACAAGGTGCTCGACACGACGGGCAGGATCGACGTTCTGGTCAATAACGCCGGGACGGGCCTGATGGGCGGAGCTGAGGAATCCTCAATTGCTCAAGCCCAGGCGCTGTTCGACGTAAACCTCTTCGGCGTCATGCGCATGAGCAATGCGGTCCTGCCGCACATGCGAGCCCGGAAAAGTGGAAGGATCATCAACATAAGCTCGGTGCTGGGCCTGATACCGGCGCCGTTCTCGGCGCTCTACGCCTCAACGAAGCATGCGCTCGAGGGCTATTCGGAATCTCTCGATCACGAGGTGCGAAGCTTCGGCATCCGAGTTTGCTTGCTGGAGCCGGCGTATACCAGCACTTCCTTCGAACAGAACATGGTGCTTCCCGATCGGGCATTGGATGCATACGTCGCGGCACGCGCGCGAGCCGTCGCAGTTCTGCAGGAAATAATGAAGACGGCGGACAAGCCCGAGATTGTTGCCAAGAGAGTAGTCGAAGCCGCGACCACCGCATCGCCTCGTCACCGATATACGTGCGGTAAAATGGCCGGCCAGGTGAGCGTCCTGCGCCGTTTCGTTCCTGAACGCATGTTCGACAAGAGCCTCCGCAAGCAATTGGGGCTGCCGGCATAGCCGTTTCACCCGCCATCTCCGGACCCAACGGCGCGGCCCACGCAACGACGTGGGTAATCGCAAGCTGGGCACTGGCCAGCCCCCTCGCGTTGACAAATTCGCGACAAACCGTTCCGCAGCGCAGCAAGGGAAATCTTTGAATTATTATTCTCTTCGAGCAATTCCAAATTGAATTGCCTACAAACTCGATCGGGACCATTCTCGCGCCAACCGGCATCGACCCGGTGGGTGCCGGTAATCCCAAAAAGTGAACCGCCGCCGTAAGCGGCTTCATCGACCGGAAGGGGAGAGCGATGCCAAATCTCAATATCAACGGACGGAATATGTCCGTCGAGGCGTCCAACGATACGCCGCTGCTCTGGGTCATCCGCGAGCAATTGCAGATGACCGGTACGAAATTCGGTTGCGGCGCAGGTCTCTGCGGCGCCTGCACGGTTCACGTCAACGGCGAAGCCGTTCGCTCCTGCCAGACTATGGTCAGCGAGGCCGTCGGCAAGAAGATCACCACCATCGAAGGTCTTTCCGCCAAGGGCGATCATCCCCTGCAGAAAGCCTGGATCGCCGAGCAGGTGCCGCAATGCGGCTACTGCCAGTCCGGTCAGATCATGCAGGCGGCAGCGCTACTGTCCAAGAATTCCAATCCGACCAAGGATGAAGTGGTCGCGCATATGGACGGCAATCTGTGCCGTTGCATGACCTATTCGCGCATTCAGAAGGCGATTATGCGTGCAGCATCCGAAATGCGTACCGCCTCCAACGCCAGCACCGAGCGGAGGGCCACATGAATACGCACGTGAAAATCGCCGTCAGCGCCCCCACCGATCTCAGCCGCCGCTCGTTCCTGGTCGGCTCGGCCGCCACCGGCCTGGTGCTCGGCTATGCCGCAGTCCCCGGCGTCGATCAGGCGCTCGCCGCGCCCTCCAACTTCGAACCTTCGGTGTGGTATTCGATCGCGCCCGACGGCATTGTCACCGTCACCTGCGGCAAGGCCGACATGGGCCAGCACATCGCTTCCACAATGGCGCAGATCGTCTCGGAAGAACTCGGCTCGAACTGGAAGGACATGCGGGTCCAGCTCGCTTCGAACGATCCGAAGTTCAACGATCCCGTGTTGGGGGCGCAGATTACCGGCGGAAGCTGGAGCACAATGATGAACTTCGAGGCGATGAGCCGTGCGGGCGCCGCAGGCCGGATCGCATTGACGGAAGCCGCTAGCGCGGCGATGGGCGTGCCGGCCGGCGAGCTGGTGGTGCGCAACTCCACCGTCTCGCATCCGAAGTCGAAGAAGTCGATGAGCTTCGCCGACATCGTCAAGAGCGGCAAGATCACCAAGACCTTCACGCCGGACGAACTCAAGGCCATCAAGCTCAAGACGCCCGACCAGTACACCATGATCGGCGTCTCGGTGCCGCAGCTCGATATCCCTCCGAAGATCAACGGCACGGCGAAATACGGCATCGACGTGATGCTGCCGGGCATGGTCTACGGCAAGGTCGTCACGCCGCCGGTGCGCTATGGCGCCACGGTGAAATCGGTCGACGATAGCGCGGCAAAGAAGGTGCCGGGCTTCATCAAGGCGGTGACGCTGGACGACAAGACTGGCAGCACGACCGGCTGGGTGGTGGCGGTGGCCAACACCTATGCCAATGCCCGCAAGGCGGCCGACGCGCTGAAGATCACCTACGACAACGGCCCGAACGCCACGCTATCGAGCCAATCGTTGATTGACGAGGCGAAGCGGCTGCAGGCGCTCGACGATGCCGGGCAGTTCTTCGTCAAGGACGGCGATACGGTGGCGGCTTTCGAGACCGCGGCCAAGGTGGTGGAGGCGGAATACACCACCAGCATCAACATCCACGCGCCGCTGGAGCCGATGAACGCGACCGCCGAGTTCAAGGGCGACATCCTGCATATCTATTCCGGCAACCAGTTTGCGACACGCTCCGGCGCAATCGCAGCCGGAGCTGCCGGGATCGATCCAAAATTCGTAGTGATGCACCAGATGTGGCTCGGCGGCGGCTTCGGCCGGCGGCTCGACGCCGACATGATGGTGCCGGCAGTGCAGGCGGCCAAGGCCGTCGGCAAGCCGGTCAAGGTCATCTACTCGCGCGAAAACGACATGACGATGGACTACTCGCGTCCGCTGACCTTCCAGAAGGTCAAGGCGGGTCTCGATGGCGACGGCAAGCTGATCGCGCTCAATCACGACGTGGTCAGCGCGTGGCCGACTCAGCGCTGGGGAATCCCCGATTTCCTGTCGCCTTCGGTCGACAAGAAGGGGCCGCTCGATGCCTTCACGGTGAACGGCGCGGATTTCTTCTATTCCGTGCCCAATCACAATGTCCGCGCGATCAAGAACGAGATGGCGCACAACGCCACCCCGTCGGGTCAGTTACGCTCGGTGGCGCCGGGCTGGACCTTCTGGGCGGTTGAAAGCATGATCGACGAACTCGCTCATGCGGCAGGCCAGGATCCCGCGCAGTACCGCATCGCGTTGCTCGACGGCAAAGGCAAGAACGATGGCGGTGCGCAACGCCTGCGCAATACCCTGCTGGCGGCGATGGGCATGGCCGGCTATGGCACCACCAAGCTGCCGAAAGGCGAGGGCATGGGCGTCGCCTGCGTCTCGTCGCAGGAGCGGGCCACCGCAAGCTGGACTGCCTGCGTGGCCCAGGTTGCCGTGTCGCCGTCCGGCGAGGTCAAGGTCAAGAAATTGACTGTTGCCACCGACGTCGGCATGCAGGTGCATCCCGACAACATCCGTGCCCAGGTCGAGGGCGCGGCGCTGTGGGGCCTTTCGCTCGCCATGTATGAAAAGGCCACGCTGAAGGATGGCGGTATCGAGCAGACCAACTTCGATACCTACACGCCGTTGCGGATGAGCCAGACGCCGGAAGTGGCCGTCAACGTCATTGCCAACGGCGATAAGCCGACCGGCGTCGGCGAGCCGGCGGTGACGGTGATCGCGCCTGCAATCGGTAATGCCATCTTCAACGCCTGCGGCGCGCGCATCCGCTCCTTGCCGATCACGGCAGAAGCGGTGAAGGCTAGCATGAAGGCGTAGGACGCGCGTCATCGATCGGAGCATGATCCGCCGGGGCAAAGCCTCCGGCGGATTTTTTGCCTCTTTCTCGTCATGGCCCGCGCATGCGGGGCATCCAGTACGCCGTGGCCGTGCCGTCTCCACAGCCGTCACGGCGCACCGGATCATCCGCTTCGCGGATGATGACTGCCGTTGGACGTCGTGAGTGCGGCGCATCACGAACCAGATGGCTAAAATTGTAACCTTCACGGTAGTTCGCGTTCAGCATTCCTCTTAAGCCCCGAGGAACTCATTATCCGCTAGCCTTGGTTGCAAGTCGTCATCGTTAGGGGTCTGGGGTTTCATGACATCCGCAATCAACAAAACTTCGACCAGGCGCCGGCTGTTGCTCGCTTCGGATCGGAGCGATCAAAGCAGCGAACTCGCCAGCATTTTGCGATCTGTCGGCCAGGTCGATACCATCGCGACTTCTGACATTCCCGACAGCCCGGAACGCGATCTCGCGGGCATCGTAGTCGACATCAATCTGCGTTCCGCCGAGAGCGTGCAACTGGTGCGCAACAAGCTGCGGGCCGAGGCCTATCGCGAAATGCCGCGGCTGTTCGTGCTGGCGGACGCGCTGCATCACGGATCGATGCAGGCCTGGGCGCTCGGCGCCACCGACACGATCGCGCGGCCGTTCGACGCGCAAGGTATCCTGCAGCGGATCCGCGCCGCGTTTCCGGACAGCGACGGATTCGACGAGACCGATCGCGGCAAGGCACTCAACAGGGGCGTCGAGGCGGCGCATGCCGTAATGGTCAAGATTTTCGAAAAGCTTCCGGCCGGCGTTCCCTTGAAGTTCAGCGACATCGTCGAGGCCGAGAACAAGATTCTCAAGGCAATCAAGCATTCGTCCTTGCGGGAATGGCTGACGACGGTCGGCTGCCACCACGCCGGCAGCTACCGTCATTGTCTCTTTGTCACCGGCTTTGCGGTCGCGTATGCGCAGCATCTCGGCATGCGCGAGGACGACCAGCGCCGTCTCGCCCGCGCAGCCCTGCTGCACGACGTCGGCAAGGCGTTCATTCCGGTGGCAATCCTGGACAAGCCGGGCCCGCTGACGCTGGAAGAAATGGAAGAAATGCGCCAGCATCCGCGCCGCGGCTATGATGCGCTCGCCGCGCAAGGCGGCTTTCCGCCCGAAATGCTCGACGTGGTGCTGCACCACCACGAATTTCTCGATGGCACCGGCTATCCCAACGGCCTGAGCGGCAAGGAGATCAGCGACATCGTGCGGCTGACCACGATCGTCGATATCTACGCGGCCCTCGTCGAAAAGCGCGCCTACCGGCTGCAATTCACGCATGCCAAGGCCTTCGGCATGTTGGAAGAAATGGGCGACAAGCTCGACCAGCATCTGCTGCACGCCTTCCGCCCGGTGGCGTTCGGGTATTATTGAGTTCCAGCACGTCGTCATCGCGAGGAGCGAAAGCGATGAAGCAATCCATCCATCCGTTATGCTGTGCTATGGATTGCTTCGCTTCGCTCGCAATGACGCGGAGAGGGCAGCCGCTTAAATTGCGAGGAACTTGCGCTCACAATGACGAAACTAGCGATCGGGGCCTAGCGCCAATTCCGTAAACGGCTCCGCCGCATGCACCACCTTGCCGCCGACCATGGTGAGCACTGACCTGATCTTTCCAATATCGCTCACCGGCGCGGTCAGATAATCCGCCGAGAGCACCGCAAGGTCGGCGAATTTGCCTGGCTCAAGCGTGCCGCGCTTGTCGTCATCGTTGGCCATGAAAGCCGAATTGCGGGTGTACATTTCGAGGGCCTGCTGGCGGCTTGGGGCCTCTTCATCGCCTCGGGTCTTGGTGCCGCCGATGGTGGTGCCATCGAGATACCATTGCAGCGAGACGAACGGGTTATAGGACGACACCCGGTGCGCATCGGTGCCGCCGGCAACCGTCAACCCCAGCTTCATCGCGGTTGCGATCCTCGGCATCAGCCGGGCCTGATCGACGCCGACCTCGCGCTGCAGCCGCTCGCCGCCAAAATAAAGACCGTCCTGCACGCCCCAGATCAACCCGAGCGACTTCATCCGCTTTAGGCTATCTTCCGAGGCGTTGTACAGATGCAGCACGGTCCAGCGCAGATCGCGCACCGGGTAGTCCTTGTTGATGTCCTCGACCACATCGATCAGGTCGTGGACGGTACGGTCCGGATTCCAGTGCAATTGAATCGTGTAACCTTTCGACGCCGCCCAGCGCAGAAATTCCGCGAGCTTCGCCTTGCCGTCCGGCGTGATGTCACCGTCGGTCCAGTCGGCCCAGATCAGGATCTCGCCAGGGCCGTTGAAGTGGAGCATGGAATCGCCAAACCCCGGCGGCAGCAACTGTGTCAGGTTCTGCACATCGGCGAGCTCGCTGCCCGGCTTCGGCGAGCAGAGGTGATAGGCGACACGTACGGTGAGCTGCTTGTCGCGCCACAGCTTGAACACGGCCTGGTAGCTCGCGGGATACATGCTGACCCCGCCGCCGTCGACAATGCCGGTAATGCCGAGGCTGTTCATCTCGCGGAAGAATTTTTTGGAACCGTCGAGTTGCTGCTCCATGGTGGGCTTTGGCAGCTTGTCGAATATCTTGCCGAGCGCATTGCCATTAGCATTGATCACGCCGGTCGGCTTGTCGGCAGCATCAAGTTCGAGCTTGCCGCCGGGTGTGACGTCCGCATCGCTACGAATGTTCAGCGCCTCAATGGCTTTCGGCGTCAACAGCAGCCAGTCGTAGAGATGCTGGATGTAGACCGGATTGTCGGGCGCAATGGCTGCGACCTCGCTGGGTATCGGCCGGCGCTTTTCCGCAAATTGTTCTTCGGTCCAGCCGCCTGCGACGACGATCCAGGAGCCGGGCTTTTGCGTCTTTGCTGTCGCGCGGATTTTCTCCAGCGCGTCTTTCAAGGTCGGCACGCCGATCCAGTTCACCTCGGTGCCGAACGTCAACGCCGCGCGGATGCCGTGGATGTGGCCATCGGTCAGTCCGGGGATCACGGTGCGGCCACCGAGATCGACCAGCCTTGCCTTGTCGCCGGCAAGCCTCTTCATATCGGCCGAAGGGCCGGTGGCGACGATCCGGCCGTTTTCGATCGCCAGCGCCTGTTGCACCGAAAAATCCCTGTCGACGGTGAGTATCTTGCCGTTGAACAGGATGGTATCGGCAGTTTGCGCGGACGCAATGGTCGCAGACGATGCGGCAACGATAACTGCCGCAAGATAGCGAGCAAATTTGGCAAGCCCTGACCTTGGCAACAGCATCATGCGCTCCCCTGTAATTCTCAATGTTGTTCTTAGACTGCTACCCACGTCATTGCGAGGAGCGAAGCGACGAAGCAATCCATGCTTCCAAGTGTGCGGAACGGTGGATTGCGTCGCTTCGCTTGCAGTGACGGCGGAGCTCACCCCAGCATCTTCCGCAACTCCGCCTTTGCCACCTTCTCCAGCGTCGAGCGCGGCATGTCGTCGACGAAGTGAATTTCGCGCGGCACCTTGAAGTCGGCGAGCCCGTTTCTGCACGCGGCCATCACGGCGTCGTGCAGATCGCGAGGCGCGCCAGCGACACCGGCCTGCGGAATGATAAAGAGGACCGGCACTTCATCCAGCATCGGGTGCTTCTTCGCCACCACCGCGGCCTCGCGCACACCCGGCACCACCGCGACCACCTGCTCGATCTCGGACGCCGCCACGTTCTCGCCGCCGACCTTGAGCATGTCCTTGGCGCGGTCGCCGAATTTGATGAAGCCGTTGTCGAGCAGTGTGACACGGTCGCCGGTGATGAAATAGCCGTGCTCGTCAAAGCTTTCGCGCGTGGCCTTTTCGTTGTGCAGGTACTCGGCAAACAGCGACAGGCCTGGAATGCCCTTGATCAGGAGACTGCCGGTGCCGCCAACTTCTGTCGGCGTGCCGTCGTCCTCGACGACGCGGATCTGGTATTCCGGCGCGGCGCGGCCGATCGACATCGGCGTGTTGGGCTGGTCGACCTCGCCGACGATGCCGTGGGTGATGGTTTCCGTCATGCCCCACCAGCCGATCGTCTTGACGCCGAAGGCGGCGAATGGCGGCGGCTCGGATACCGCGGTGCCCCAGAGCCGGAATTTGTGGCTTTTCGGAATCTCGTGCTCCAGCAGCGCCTTCATGCAGAAGGGGATCGTCGAGGTCCAGGTGCAGTTGTGCTCGATCGCCACGCCCCAGAAGCGGCTCGCCGAAAACCGCGGCTGGATCACGCAGGTCGCGCCGACCCACAGCGATGCCAGCATCGAATAGGCGAGCGCGTTGGTGTGAAACAGCGGCAGATAGGTCTGGTGCACGTCGCCCGCGTGCAGGTCTTCATGCACGGCGTTGATTTTGGCGCCCCACAACGCGTTGGCATGGGTCCATAGCACTGCCTTCGGCCGTGACGTGGTGCCGGAGGTATATTGCACGCTGCACGGCGCGAACGGATCGGTGGCGCGGCGCGGCCGGTCGGCGCTGTCGGCGAAGAGCTGCTCAAAACTGTCGCGGCGCGGCGCGCCTCGCGCCGGCGTACTACCAGCGTCGTGAGAGATGACGGCGATCCAGCGCAGGCCGCGGCAATTGGCCGAGATCAGCTCGGCATAGGCCGGCTGGGTGATGGCGGCGACCGCGCCGCAATGATCGGCGAAATATTCCATCTCGGCTGCCGCCGAGCGGGTGTTGGTGGTGACCGCGATCGCGCCGAGCTCGACGCAGGCAAACCAGGCCAGCATGGCCTCGATGCAATTGTCGAGATGGATCAGAACATATTCGCCGGGCTTGACGCCCCGCTTGACCAGCCCCGCGGAAAGCTGGCCAACCCGTTCGTGGAATTCGCCGTAGGACCAGCTCCGCGCCGGCGCCTCGAATGGCGCCCAGATCAGGAACGGATGGTTGCGGCGGCTCTCGGCGCGCATCCGCAGCAACCATGGCACGTCGAGGCCCGCGAATGGTCCGACAATGCCCGGCGCTGGCTGTGAAAGTGGCATGTTTCCTCCCGTGCAGCTCTACGACCGCTTTGGCTTTTGCTTGGGAGTAGTTCTGCCATCGGATGGCGCGATGGGCAAATAAGGATTGTGCAGGGTTACCTCCCCGTCATTGCGAGGAGCGCCAGCGACGAAGAAAATCCAGACTGTCTCCGCGGTCAGGCTTCTGGATTGCTTCGCTTCGCTCGCAATGACGGGGAGAGGCCGGAGCACCCTAGCCCGCATTCCCTTCATACGACGAAATCTCGATCAAGCTCCCATCCGGATCCCGGCAATAGACGGAGCGCAGCGTGCCGCGGGCGCCTTGCTTCGCGACCGGGCCTTCCTCGATGGCGACGCCATTGGCCTTCAGGTGCGCCACGACTTCGTCCGGCGTGCTCGACGTCAGAAAGCACAGATCGTCGCTGCCTGCGGTTTGGTGATCGGCCGTGAACCACTCGACCTTGTCGGCATCGCGCGGCCGCACGTTGATCCTCTGGTTACCAAACACCAGCGAGGTCCGCGGCTTTTTGCCCGGGCCTGGATCGAACACCTTGACCTCCATGCCGAGTATCTTGCGGTACCACTCGGCGGAACGCGCCACGTTGGACACATTGATGACGAGATGATCGAGAGCGTTAACCCTGACAGACATGCCTTATCCTTTCGTCGCGGTCGAAGACATTGCGCCCCACTGGCCGCACCGGGGTTTGTTTGTTACAACGCGGCCCGCGTTCGGTTCAATAGAACCGCGCCTTAATAGAAACGGACCGGGCCCGAAGCCCGGCCTCCAAGGAGAAGTTTTATGATTTCACGCCGTACCGCGATTTGTCTGGCCGCCATCGGTCTTTCCACTGCCGCTTCGATCGGCAGCGTTTCGGCGGCGGATTATCCGACCCGGCCGGTGAAATGGGTCGTCGGATATCCGCCGGGCGGCGCGACCGATATCATTGCGCGGCTGATCGGCCAGCGGCTCTCCGAGCGGCTCGGCCAGCAATTCGTGATCGAGAACAAGCCCGGCGCCGGCAATAACATCGCCACCGAATCCGTCATCAACGCCGAGCCGGATGGCTATACGTTGCTGCTGGTCAATCCCGCGAACTACATCAATGCCACGCTCTACGCCAATCTGAAGTTCAACCTCGTGCGCGATCTTGCCCCGGTTGCCGCGTTCAATCGCGTGCCGAACGTGATGACGGTCAATAAGGACGTGCCGGCGAAGACCGTTGCCGAGTTCATCGCCTATGTGAAGGCCAATCCCGGCAAGGTGAACCTGGCCTCGTCGGGCAACGGCACCTCCGTGCATCTGTCCGGCGAAATGTTCATGGCGATGTCGGGCGCCAAGATGCAGCACGTGCCCTATCGCGGCGCCGCGCCCGCGATCACCGATTTGCTTGGTGGCCAGGTCCAGGTGATCTTCGACAACATGCCCTCGATCCTTCAACATGTCCGCGCCGGTTCTGCACGGGCGCTGGCGGTCACCAGCACGACGAAATCGCCGCTGTTGCCCGATGTTCCGACGCTTGCCGATACTATTCCGGGCTATGAGGCGAGTGCGCTGTTCGGCATGGGTGCGCCGAAGAATACCCCGAAAGAGGTCATCGCGAAGCTGAACAAGGAGATCAACGAGATCCTCGCCGAACCCACAATCAAGGCGCGCCTGACCGAACTCGGCGGCGAGCCGTTGATCGGCACGCCGGAAGTGTTCGGCGCGATGATCGTGGCCGAGACCGAAAAGTGGAAGAAGGTGATCGAGGAAGCCAAGGTCGAAAAGGTGCAGTGATCTTCCTCACGGAACAATGGCGCAGCCGCGGTGTTTTATGGCAAAGACGACGCGGCTGCGTCACGTGAAGGAGATGGATGATGCGCAATGCACTGGTAGCGATATTGGCGCTGTCGGCGGCGACAGCCGCCTCCGTGGCGGCTACTTCGCCCGCTGCGGCGTATGATTATCCTTATTGCCTCCAGGGCAGGGGCATCGGCATTCCCGGCGATTGCTCGTACGCTAGCTACGGCCAATGCATGGCATCGGCGTCAGGGCGTTCGCTCTACTGCAACGTCAATCCGCGCTTCGCCTACGGACAACAGCGGCGGATGCGGATTTATCGGGATTATTGATCGCGCCTCGTAGCTCTCGCGTATGATGGCCGGGCGAGAGCGCTGTCCGCGCTAACGATCCGGCCATCGGTGTCTCTTCTTTCGCCGCTCCCGATTTCGTGATGCACACGCCGCCTTGACGGCGTTTTGTTTCCGTCTATACTAAACCGTATGGTTAAGTATCAAGAAGGCGTGCTGGACCGCACCTTTGCCGCGCTATCTGACCCGACCCGGCGCGCGCTGCTGGCGCGGCTCGGCGATCAAGACAGCCTGTCGGTCAGCGAACTGGCGCAGCCGTTTTCCATATCGCTGCCCGCGATTATGAAGCATCTCGACGTGCTGTCGGACGCCGGTCTGATCGCGCGCGAAAAGACCGGCCGCACGGTCGCGTGCCGGTTGACCGCCAGCCCGATGGAGCAGGCGATGGACTGGCTCAATCGCTACCAGCGCTTCTGGTCCGATAATCTCGACCGCCTTGCCGCTTTTGTGGAGGAAGATCCATGGCCACCCAGTCATGCCTTGCCAAGCAAGACCCTGCCCGCGAAGCCGAACTCGCCGCGCGGCCCAGCCTCACGCTCAAACGCCGGCTCAACGCGACGCCTGAAAAAGTCTACGCCGCGTGGGCCGACCCGCAAAAGCTAGTGCAGTGGTTCGGGCCTGCCTCGGTCGAGGCCGGCTCGGTCAAGGCCGACATCGACCTGCGCGTTGGCGGCCGCTATCGCCTCAGCTTCAAGGCCAACGGCAGTTACAACGAGGTTGGCGGCGTCTATCGTGAGGTCGTTCCGAACGAACGGCTGGTGTTTAGCTGGGCATGGCATTCGACGCCGGAGCGTGAATCGCTCGTGAGCATTTCGATGAAGCCCGAGGGCGACGGCACGCTCCTCACCTTCCATCACTCGCAATTCGTCGATTCTGTTGCGCGCGACAACCACGAACGCGGGTGGACGGAATTCCTTGTCAAACTCGACAATTATCTGGCCTGAACACGGGAGCCGCCCATGCAGCCGCACAGCGTCGTGACCCGCGAAGAATGGATCGCCGCCCGCAAAGCGCACCTTGCGCATGAGAAGGAATACACCCGAGCGCGCGAGCGCCTGAGCGAAGAACGGCGCGCGCTGCCCTGGGTCACGGTTGAGAAGAATTACGTGTTCGATGGGCCCGACGGCAAGGTCTCGCTCGGCGACCTGTTCAAGAGGCGCAGCCAGCTCGTGGTACAGCATCTGATGTTTGCGCCCGACTGGAACGAGCCCTGCAAGAGCTGCTCGTTCTGGGCCGACGGGTTCGAGCGCATGATCCCGCATCTGGCCGCCCGCGACACCACGATGGTCGCGATCTCGCGGGCGCCGCTGCAAAAGCTCATTGCGTTCAAGCAGCGGATGGGCTGGACCTTCGACTGGCTGTCGTCGGGCGGCAACGAGTTCAATTACGACTACGGCGTTTCATTTACGCCGGAGCAGATCGAGGCAGGCGGCAACTACAATTACGGCACCACCCCGTTCGGAAGTGAGGAAGCGCCCGGGATCAGCGTGTTTTATCGCGATCAAGCGGGAAACATCTTCCACATCTATTCCTGTTACTCGCGCGGCCTCGACATGATGAACGCCGCCTACCACTATCTCGATTTGACCCCGCTCGGGCGTCACGAGGAAGGCCTGCCGTATCCGATGGACTGGGTGCGACTACGTGACCAGTACCAGCCGTCACCGGTTCGGGCATCCTGTTGTCATGGTTAGTCGTCACTAGCGCGCTGCATTCTCAGCCGTCATTCCGGGATGGTCCGAAGGACCAGACCCCGAATCTCGAGATTCCGGGTCTGGTGCTGCGCACCACCCCGGAATGACGGAATCTGCTCGCAATGACTGAAAGTAATGGAGAACAATGCAATGCCCTACGTCGATGGCTTCATCGTCGCCGTGCCGAAGAAGAATCTCGAAGCCTATTCCCGCCTGTCGAAGAAGGCCGGCAAGGTCTGGCGCGAGCACGGCGCGCTGGATTATCGCGAATGGGTCGCTGACGACGTCAAGGTCGGCAAGTTCACGTCGTTTCCGCGCGCCGTGAAGCTCAAGCCGGGCGAGACGGTTGTGTTTGCCTGGATCACTTACAAGTCGCGCGCCCAGCGCGACAAGATCAACGCCAAGGTGATGGCAGACCCGCGGCTCAACGAAATGATGGATCCGAAATCGAAGCCGCCGTTCGACGGCAAGCGGATGATCTATGGTGGGTTCGAGAGCCTGGTGAAGGTGTAGCTCGCAAGGACATCTAGCGAGCCGTATGCCGGGCGTTGAAATTGCTGGCGTCGTCCCACTGCCCCCTTCAGCGAAGATGAGATGCGCCTCAAGGCTGCGGATGGCCGCGGTTGCTGGACGTCTGCCCCCGGCGAGATATTCCTGGCTCACCGAAGCGCGCCACGATCGGCTGTCAGCTCGGACGGGACTGCGTCTCCAGCTGCCGGCTGTAGCGCGACATCGCAAAGCAGAACACGAAATAGATCAGCCCGACGAACACGTAGACTTCGACGCTGAACGGCTGCCAGGCAGGATCGATGATGGAGGTTTTCGCCGTCGTCAGCAGGTCGAAGATGCCGATGATCAGCACCAGGCTGGTGTCTTTGAAGAAGGCGATGAACGTATTCACCAGCGGCGGAATCACATGGCGGATCGCCTGCGGCAGGATGATCAGGCCGTTCTTCTTCCAGTAGGTGAGCCCAAGCGCGTCGGCGGCGTCGTGCTGTCCTCTCGGAATGGCCTGCAGGCCACCGCGGATGACTTCGGCAAGATAGGCGCCGGCGTACAGCACGAACGCGATCTGCGCCCGGAGCAATTTGTCGATGTTGACGCCGTCGGGCAGGAACAGCGGAAACATCACGCTCGCCATGAACAACAGGCTGATCAGAGGAACGCCGCGGATCAGCTCGACATAGAGCACGCAGAGCGATCGGATCGCCGGCAATTTGGAACGGCGGCCCAGCGCCACCACGATCCCGAGCGGAAAGCCGAACGCCAATCCGAACGTCGCGAGAATCAGCGTCACCGGCAGCCCGCCCCAGCGATCCTGAGAAACATAGGAAAGCCCGAACACGCCGCCCCACATCAAGACGCCGATCAGGACCAGCGCCGCCGCCCACACCGCTACCAGCTCCTTGCGCCACCAGTAGCGCCGGCTCGACACCCAGAACAGCACAACGAAGGTGAGGCACGCCAGCGCCGGCCGCCACTGCTCAGCGAATGGATAGGTGCCGAACAGGATGAAACGATATTTTTCGGGGATCACAGCCCAGCAGGCGCCGAGCCCGCGGATCGAACGGCAGGGGCCGGTCTGATTGCCAGAAACGATCCAGATCGCATTCCAGTAGCCCCATAGCACGAGACTGAAGAACGCCTTGGCGAGCAGCGCGATCAGGAGCACCGAGATGACGCTTGATGTGACCGAAGCGAACAGATTCGTACGCAGCCACCGAATGACGCGCCCGGCCGGAGTCCTGCGGGATCGCGTGTTGAAGGGGAGCGGATTTTGCGGAGCGTCCGTTATCGATGTCATGGCATCAGCGCTCCACCAGCGCGATGCGCGCATTGTACCAGTTCATGAACAGGCTGATGCCGAGGCTGATGGTGAGGAACACGGCCATGATGAGCGCGATGGCTTCGATGGCCTGCCCGGTCTGGTTCAGCGTGGTATTCGCGATCGACACCACGTCCTGGTATCCGACCGCAACGGCAAGCGAGGAATTCTTGGTCAGATTCAGATATTGGCTGGTCATCGGCGGAATGATGACGCGGAGCGCCTGCGGCAGCACGATGCGCTGAAGCACGAAGCTGCGCCGCAGGCCAAGCGCGTTTGCCGCGTCCCATTGTCCCCGGGGAACGGCCTGAATGCCGCTGCGCACGATTTCGGCGATGAAGGCCGAGGTGTAGGTGACGAGCGCGATCAGCAACGCAAAGTATTCAGGCGCGAGCGTCAGTCCGCCGACGAAATTGAAGCCGCGCAGTTCGGGCATCGTGATGGTCCACGACGCGCCGAGACCGAACGACACTAGTGCTGGCAACCCGACGAGCAGGGCCAGTGCGTAAGGCCAGAGCGGACGGGCCTTGCCGTCCGCCATCTGCTGCGCCACCAATCGTTGCCACAAAATATACAGCGCGCCGAGCCCGGCTAGAACCGTGACGATCACCCATAGATTTGCCGCCTCGATCGGAATCGACGGCAGCACCAGTCCCCTGTTGGAAAGGAACACGCCTGCAATCGGCTTCCACGCTGCGCGTGCCGCCGGAAGTCCCTGCATCAGCACGTACCAGAACAATAACTGCAGCAGCAGCGGAACGTCACGGAGCACTTCGACGTAGACCGCAGCCAGCCGCGACAACAGCCAGTTCGCCGACAGCCGCGCAATGCCGATCAGCGTGCCGAGCACGGTCGCGAGCACGATGCCGATGACCGCGACGCGCAGCGTATTGACAATGCCGACGATGAAGGCGCGGACGTAAGGATCCTTCGGGGTGTAGGCGAGCCAGCTATCCGCGATCGGCATCCCGGCCTCGCGGCCGAGAAAGGCGAAGCCGGTCGAAATCCGGCGTACCGACAAATTGTGCAGGGCGTTGGACCAGAGCCAGCCAACGATGGCGACCGCGATGGCAACTACCACGATCTGCCAGATGAGACCGTTGACCTGCTGGCGATTGAGCGAGAAGCGCAGCCGCCTCTTGCGAGGGAATTCGGGCGTGGATGTCGTCACAGCACAAGGATCCTCGACTCAAGCGGCGATGACTTTAAGCAATGATGACTTGCAGCAGCGATCTTCGGCGGTGCGTCCGAGAGGCGCATTTCAAATGTTGCACCAAAATAGGTTTTATGCAACATATGTTTCATGGCGCAGCCCCGGCCGAAATCCTCGCCGCTGAACGATTTGTGCAGTGCGCTGCCATCGTTACCGATGCGGCTACAACAGGTCGGCCGGTTCGTTGCCGCCAACGATTATGACGCCACTACGCGCTCGATGCGTGATCTGGCCGCCGAGGCCGGCGCCGATCCCGCTGCTTTCACCCGGCTCGCAAAAGCGCTCGGCTATTCCGGCTGGGACGAATTGCGTGCCGCGTTGACCGAGGCCCGCCGGCCCGCGTCGCCCTCGCCGTTTTCGGGTCGCGCCAAGGGCGGCCGGAAGGGGCCCAACGCCGAGATATCGCTGATCTCCGACAAGCTCGAAGCCGAGGCGGCAGGCCTTGCACGCATTTCGGCCGGCTCGGTGGCCAACGCGGCCAAGGCCCTGCACGTCGCGCGGCGGATCTGGATCGCCGGCTTTCGTAGCTGCCGCAGCGTTGCGGAATTGCTCAATTATCAGCTCCGTTTGTTCCGGCCGGACGCGGTGCACCTGGTCGGCGGCTCCGGGCCTGAGGATCTCGATCTGGGCGCGTTCCACGGCGGCGATGCCGTCGTCGTTATCGGCTTTGCGCCCTATTCCCGGGCGAGCGTCCTCTCGGCAAGGGCGGCGCATGATTCCGGCGCCACCCTGATCGCAATCACCGACACAGTTGCCGCGCCGATGGCGGAGGGCGCCGATCACCGGCTGCTTTACGAAGCGGCCGCGTCGCCCGGATTCTTCCCGAGCCTGACCGGCGCCATCGCCATCGCGCAGTCGCTGGCCGCCGTTACTTTCGTGATGGGCGGCGCTGGCGCCAAGCGGTGCCTCGAGAAGACCGAAAGCCGGTTGGCCGCGCTGTCGCAATATGTCGCGGAGAAAGGTTGATCGTCATGGGAGCCAGCAAAAGCCGGTTGCTGCACCGGAGCCTGCGTGAAACGCCGCCAAAGGCCATCGGCGGGGATGGCGTCTGGCTGATTGCCGAGGATGGAAGGCGGATTCTGGATGCTTCCGGCGGCGCGGCCGTGTCCTGCCTCGGCCACCAGCATCCCCGCGTGCTCGAGGCAATCACGCGGCAGGCATCGAAGCTGGCCTATGCCCATACCGGGTTCTTCTCGTCGGAGCCGGCCGAAGCGCTGGCCGAGGCGCTCGTCGGCGACGAGCCCGGCGGTCTGGCCCACGCCTATCTCGTCAGCGGCGGCTCGGAAGCGATCGAAGCCAGCATCAAGCTGGCGCGGCAATATTTTGTCGAAAGCGGCCAGCCGCAACGGCAGCGCTTCATCGCGCGGCGCCAGAGCTATCATGGCAATACACTGGGCGCGCTCGCCGCCGGCGGCAACGCCTGGCGGCGCGAGCCCTACGCGCCGTTATTGTCGGCGGCCTTCAGCCACGTGACGCCGGCCTTCGCCTACCATGAAAAACGCGACAGCGAATCCGAGAGAGATTTTGTGACGCGACTGGCTGCCGAGCTGGAAGCAGAATTCCAGCGTCTTGGCCCGGATACGGTCGCGGCCTTCATCGCCGAGCCGGTGGTAGGCGCCACCGCCGGATGCGTGCCGGCGCCGGAGGGATATTTCCGCGCCGTCCGTGAGATCTGCGATCGATATGGCGCGCTCTTGATTCTGGACGAAGTGATGTGCGGCATGGGCCGCACCGGCACGCGTCACGCCTGGGAGCAGGAGGGCATCGCGCCCGATATCCAGGCGATCGCCAAGGGGCTCGGCGGCGGCTATCAGCCGATCGGCGCGATGCTCGCCGGCGGGCGCATCATCGATACGGTCCGGAGCGGCTCGGGCGCATTCCAGCACGGCCATACTTATCTAGCGCATCCGCTCGCCTGTGCCGCAGCGCTCGAGGTGCAGCGGGTGATCGATGACGAGCACCTGCTCGATAGGGTCAAGGATCTTGGCCGCCAGCTCGAACGGCGCCTGACCGAGCGTTTCGGCAATCACCGCCATGTCGGCGATATCAGGGGGCGGGGCCTGTTCCAGGCGATTGAGCTCGTCGCCGATCGCACCACCCGCGCGCCATTCGATCCCGCACTCAAGCTCCACCAGCGGATCAAGGCCGCCGCATTCGAGGGCGGCCTTGCCTGTTATCCCGCGGGCGGAACGGTGGATGGCCGCAGCGGCGACCACGTCCTGCTAGCGCCGCCCTATATCGCGACCTCGGGCGACGTCGATACGATCGTCGAGCGGTTGGGTCACGCCATCGACAGCGCCTTGAAGAGTGTTGGTCATTAGGAGGAGCAGAATGAAGAGGGTCATTATCGCTACAGGCTTGCTCGCCGCGTCGAGCTTGATGGCGCAAGCCGCAACGCTCGATACGGTCAAGCAGCGCGGCATGCTGGTGTGCGGCGTCAGCGCCGGCTTCGCCGGGTTCTCCACGCCGGACTCGCAGGGCAATTACAAGGGGCTCGACGTGGACTACTGCCGCGCCTTGGCCGCCGGCGTGCTCGGCGATGCGAGCAAGGTGCGCTATGTCGCGCTCACGGCGCAGAACCGCTTCACTGCTTTGCAGTCGGGCGAGATCGACGTGCTCTATCGCAATTCGACCCAGACCTATCTGCGCGGCGTGACGCTGGGGCTGCGGCAGGGGCCGGTCAATTTCTAC
The DNA here is from genome assembly GCF_013114825.1 of Bradyrhizobium australiense. GTDB lineage: Bacteria > Pseudomonadota > Alphaproteobacteria > Rhizobiales > Xanthobacteraceae > Bradyrhizobium > Bradyrhizobium australiense. Next base: position 340,641 of record NZ_JAAVLX010000003.1, read on the forward strand.
GACGGCCAGGGGTTTGTCGTAAGAGCCGACGCCGGCGTGAAGGACCTAAAGAGCCTCAACGGCGCCACCGTCTGCGTCGCGCAGGGCACGACCCATGAGGTAACGCTCGGCGACTACGGCCGTGCCAACGGCATCGAATGGAAGCCGCTGGTGTTCGACCGTACCGATACCATGTACCAGACGTTCTTCGGCGGGCGCTGCGATGCCATGACCCAGGACGCGTCCGCGCTTGCCGGCGCAGTCACCACCGCGGCTTCCAATCCGGCCGATTACACCGTGCTGCCGCAGACCATCAGCAAGGAGCCGCTCGGGCCGTTCACCCGCAACGGCGACGACGTCTGGACCGATATCATCGCCTGGCTGCACTACGGCCTGATCGAGGCGGAAGAGCTTGGCGTCACCGCAGCCAACGCCGATGACATGACGAAATCCGGCGTTCCGGCGGTCCAGCGGCTGCTCGGCACCTCGGGCGATCTCGGATCGCGGCTTGGCCTCGACAACAAATGGATGCTGCAGGCGATCAAAGCGGGCGGCAATTACGGTGAGATCTTTGAGCGCAATGTCGGCAAGGCGAGTCCGCTGAAGCTCGACCGTGGCCTCAATGCGACCTGGAGCAAGGGCGGCCTGATGTACGCTCTGCCGTTCAAGTAGTGAGAAGTGGCGGCGCGGCGGGTTGACACCCTCCGCGGCGCGGCCAGACTGAGCGGCATGCGCATTACCCTGATCCACGCCCTGAAACACTCGATCGTGCCGATCGAAGCCTCCTTCGCCAGGCTGTGGCCGGAGGCGCGCCTGATGAACCTGCTCGACGACAGCCTGTCGGCCGATCTGGCGCGCGATGGCGGCCTCACGGATGCGATGACCGATCGTTTCCTCGCGCTTGGCCGCTACGCCGCCGGCACCGGATCGGATGCAATCCTGTTCACCTGCTCGGCGTTCGGCTCCTGCATCGAAGCGGTCGCGCGCGCCCACGCCCCGATGCCGGTGCTCAAGCCGAACGAGGCGATGATCGAGCAGGCTGCCGCGCGCGGCCGCAGGATCGGACTGTTGTCGACGTTCCCGCCGACGCTCGCCTCGATGCCACCGGAGTTTCCGTCACAGGTTGAGCTGGTGCCGAAACTGGCGGAAGGCGCCATGGCCGCCCTCGACCGCGGCGACCGGGCGACGCATGACCGCCTGGTGGTCGAGGCATCCAGAAGCCTGCGCGAGTGCGACCTGATCGCGCTGGCGCAATACAGCATGGCTCCGACGGCGGACGAGGTCGCCGAAGCGACCGGGCGGCCGGTGCTCACCACGCCGGACAGCGCGGTGCTGAAGCTGAAGAAATTGCTAACACGCCCGTAAATTGGGTTGGCGATGTCAGGCTTGCGCGGCCGCTTCGAGGGCAGCGCCGGCCTTCTTTGAACGTGTCTTGCGTTAAACGTGCCATGCGCGGCCTGTTCGAGGCACGCCTCGCGGCGCTCGTCTGCTACTGCTTTGGTAAAACAGCCCAATATTCTCGTTTGTTTCTGTTGGGGTTCGAGTTGTCGCTCGTGGAAAACAGGATGCCCAGGTCTTTCCAATGCGAATATCGGCCGCCACCGACATATTCGACGTCGTAATGGATGCTGCGGCCGGGTCCTAACGGCTTCTTGTCCTCGTATAATATCACCGGCGATCGTTGTGCTGTTGCCTGATCGTCTTCGAAGGCGCTGAGAGCCGGCATCTGCGTGGCAAAAGCAAAGCCTTCGATATGGTCGAATTTGCCTAACCGCACGACAATTGATCCTGGTGCGGCCGCGGGCCGAGCGTCGATCCACAGAGCGACAGGGACATAAATTGCGTAGACTGCCGCCGCAGCGCACAATACGAAACGCGTTTCCTTGTCCTTCACCTGGCTATTGCCTTCGTTCGAATGCGCCAATCGCCAGGCGCGAAGGTCTGCAACGAGCAGACGAGGTCAGGTTTCTTTCTTTGTTACCGGCTTTATCGGTACTTGCTCGGCATCCCGCTTCACAGCCCTTGCGTAGCTGTCGGCGGCGTTCTCCGCAGAGTTTTGCAGCCGCTTCGCGGTGGCTGCCGCATGTAGCATGGTGCTTTTTGCGATCAGCTTGAACCGCGCCTTGGCCTCCTTGTCCTTTGCCTTGGCGGCTCGGGCCATGTACTGGCCGTGCCGCTTTCTCGCGGCGGCCATCAGGCTCTTGTTCTGCGTTTTTGCGATTTGCCGGATGACGACGTCGAGATCGGCTTCAGCCATTATGAGTCACTCTTGCCGCACCATGCCACCCGTCAGGTGCTGATCCACTGGCGCATTACGGTTAATGAAGGAACAGGCAGCATTGTGTCGCCCTGGCGTGCTGATTTCAAGCGCCATTTGGCAGCCGCGCGGCGTGACGCTTGGCTCCCCTTGGCGCTGCCGCGCAAAGCCGGGCGCCATGTCGGAAAGGGTCCGCCGATAACCGTCGGTTAACGTTGTATTGCTACGCATTCGCAACCAACGGGAAAGACAAGCGGATGCGTAACCTCTCCGTCTATCAGCGGTTTGCGATGGTCATTGCGGCGCTCACGATCGTGCTCGTGGCCGTCTCCGCGTTGCAGATCCTGGTGCTGCGCGATGCGGTCCTGGCCGAGCGGCGCACCACGGTTCGCGATCTTGTCGAGGCCGCGACGAAGGTACTTGCCCACCATGAGGGCGAGGCCAAGGCCGGCAAGATCGAACCGGATAAGGCGCGCCAGATGGCCTTTGCTTCGATCAGCGCCATGCGCTGGGGCGAATACTCGGACTATATCGGCGTGTACGGCACGGGAAGCGCCGACGCCGGCGTCACCTACGTGCACGCCAATCCGAAATACATCAACGTCAACCGCTGGGAGTTCAAGGACAAGAGCGGCAAGCTGTTGATCCAGGACATCGTGCGGACCGCGCGCGCCGGCGGCGGCTTTGTCGAATATCTCGCGCCCCGCTCGGCCGGTGGCGCCGAACTCCGCAAGGTCTCCTATGTCGGGTCCTTTGGCGCCGGCGACAAGCTTCTCGCGATCCAGGCCGGCGCCTATGTCGACGATATCGACGCGGTCGTCTTCAATCGGATGATCTGGGCCGGGACCGCCGGACTGGCCGGGCTGGCAATTGCGGCCTTCGTGGCATTCTGGCTCGGCCGGGGCCTTGTCGTTCCGCTCAACAAGACCTGCTCGGCCATGGACCAACTGGCCAAGGGCAATCTTGCGGCCGAGATTCCGTTCGTCGACCGGACCAACGAGATCGGCCGGATTGCGCGAAGCCTGCAGGTCTTCAAGGATCATCTGGTCGAAACCACGCGGCTACGCACCGAACAGGAAACGATGAAGGCGCGTTCCGCCGAGGAGCGGCAAGCGGTTCTGTCTCGCATCGCCGACGAATTCGAGCGCAGCATCGGCGGGGTGATCCGGGGCACCGCCAGCGCCGCCGACGAGCTGCAGAATTCTGCTTCGTCGATGTCCACGATTGCGGTGGGAACGACGGATCAGAGCGCGAAGGTCGCGGCCGCCGCCGAGCAGACGGCGTCGAACGTCCAGACTGTTGCGGCCTCGGCGGAGGAGCTGTCATCCTCGATCCAGGAGATCGCGCGGCAGGTCACCCAATCTTCGTCAATTGCCCAGAATGCGGTCGGCCAGGCCAACCGAACCGAGGCCATGGTCGGCCGCCTGGTCGAGGCCTCGCAGAAGATCGGCGAGGTTATGGCGCTGATCCAGACCATCGCGGGCCAGACGAATTTGCTGGCCTTGAACGCGACCATCGAGGCTGCCCGGGCCGGCGAGGCCGGCAGAGGATTCGCCGTCGTGGCCAACGAGGTCAAGGCGCTGTCGTCGCAGACTGCCAAGGCTACCGACGAAATCACCAGCCAGATCCAGGAAATTCGCGATGCAACCGGCTCGACGGTCAACGCGATCCGCGAGATCGGCACGACGATCGGGCAGATGAACGAAATCACCGGCTCCATTGCTGCCGCCGTCGAAGAGCAGGGCGCTGCCACCAACGAGATTGCCCGCAGCGTGCAGCAGGCGGCGCAAGGCGCCCAAGAGGTGATGCAAAACATCACGGGCGTGCGCGAGGCGTCGAGCAAGGTCGACGCTGCCGCGAGCCTCGTCCTTAATGCCGCCGGTCAGCTCACGTCGCAATCCGAGCAGCTCAAAACTGAAACCGGCAAATTCCTCGGCAATATCCGCGCGGCGTGATGGTCCAGCACAAAATTCATCGTCATGCCCGGCCTTGTTGCCGGGCATCCACGGCTTCACATTTTCAGCAGAAAAGAACGTGGATGGCCGGGACAAGCCCGGCCATGACGGACAACATAGCAATCCAGGCGTTCAATTCAGCCGCGCGCCGATACCCGTAAGCACGCGATAATCGGGCTTGGACTGAATGCCGTTGTGCTGGTTGATGACCGGCACGCCGACCGAGACGAAGCCCGAGAAGCGATCGAAGCCGACGCGCACGCCGGGCGAGAGATAGACGGTGGTGCCGCCCGAATTGGGGTCCGGAATCCCGGCGATGCGTTGCTTGTCGTGCCACTCGCCATTGAGCTCGAGAACGAGGTCGAGCGTGTAGGGCGTCTTCATCATGTCGCTGTGGTCGTGATTGGCATGATAGAGACAATGCTCCTGTAGCTGGTTTCGCGGCTGCATGCAGTACTCGTGCAGCTCCACCTCTTTCGCCGAGCCGGTGGCGCCGACCAGGCGATATGACACGGCGGTGCCGAACAGGAAGCGGTCGCCCAGATTGGTGTTCTGGGTGCCCGTGCTGATCAGGTAATAGAGGCCGCTCACGTCGAACGACCAGCGGCCCGAGCGCTTGGTGAAGGCGGCGCCGAACAGGCCGTCCCACGAACCCGAGCCCGGCTGAAATTCGGCCTCGAACAGTTGGCCGGCGGCGTCGCGCCGGTCGGTGCTGCCGGTCGGCGCCTTGAAGCCGAACAGCACGGCGGCCGACGTGCCGCTCTGGGCGTTGTTGTGGAAACGATATTGCCCGAGCATGGTGACGTCGCCGAAGCCTGCCGAATTGCCGCGCCGGTTGACGCCGTCGGAGCTCATCAGGCCGCTCATGTCGCTCGCATTCATCATGCCCATATGGCCGCCGCTCAGCATGTCCTCCCCGGGCTCACGGATGTCCGAGCGGCGGACGCCGGCAGCGCGAACGGCAACGGTCAGGTCGTTGGTGATGCCGTAGGCGACCGAAAGCGAGACGCTGTCGATCGAGCGGATCGAATGCGCGTGCGTGCCCCGGCTTGCCGCGGCGAGCAGGTCGGCATCGCTGAGCTGGCCCAGTCTGATGAACTCGTAGCGGATCGATGCGGCGATCAGTCCTTCGGAAAGCGTGTCGGCCGAGATGGTGTTGATAGGCCCGCCGCTGCCGGTATTGCCTCCGCCGCCGGGATGATGTGCCTCGGCGGGAGCCGCGAGAAAAAGCATCATGGATGAAAAGAAGCCGGCCGCAGGCCGTCTAAGATCCGCACACACATACGCCCCCTGTACTTACTGTTTGGCGATTAGCCATTGCAATCGGGCGCGAGATTGACTGGATCGTGGGAGAAGCGCGGCTTGCTCGCGACGGAAGCGAAGCGGAAAGGCGAACACGTCATCGCGGGCGCGGCATCTGCATGGCTGTCGCGTGTTGGACGAAGGGCGAAAACGGCGCGGGCCGCTTGCCGGTTGTATATTCGATTTCTTTCGCGTTGCAACGCAGCGGCCGCAATCACGTCCGGCGCCAGCCGCAATCACGGCGAGCACCAGCCGTAATCGCGTCTGAATGCTTCTCTACATGCCTTGTCTGTCCAGCGCGCATCGGAGTAGGACAATTATGACAACCGTCGTCAGAGATATCTTTGTGTTTGTCACAGCGACCATTTTTGTCGCCGCGAGTTTGCTCATTGCGAGCGGCGCCGGCGCGCACGAGTACAAGGTCGGCGCGCTCGACATCGGTCATCCCTGGTCGCGGCCGACCCCGAAGGACGCCAACATCGCAGGCGGCTATCTCACCATCACCAACAAGGGAAAGACCGCGGATCGCCTGATCGGAGGCACGTCGCCCGCGGCGAGCCAGATCGAGGTGCACGAGGTGGTCGATGTGGACGGTATGGCGAAGACGCGCCCGCTGGCGAACGGTCTCGAGATCAAGCCCGGCAAGACCGTGGAGCTCAAGCCCGGCGCCTATCGCATCCTGCTGATGGGCCTCAAGGAGCCATTCCTGGTTGGCCAGAAGGTCAAGGGCACGCTGGTGTTCGAGAAGGCCGGACCTGTCGACATCATTTACAACGTCGAGGAAAACGCCGGAGCCGCCGTCAGCGGCGTCAATGGTGTCGCGCACAAGCACCATTAGGGTGTGGCTTCATATTCGGTCGGGTGAGACGTCACGGGTACGTCCCCTCCTTGACTGCCGAACATGCGCGCAAGAGATCGCGCGACATCCGCGAAGCTGCGGGCTTCGCCGACTGTCCTCCCACTGGGCTAGCGGCGAGGCTGGCTGAACCGTCATCGCCATGAGCGATGGCCGCAGTCTAACTCATTATTTTCAGATCGAGCGAATGTCAGGCATCACCGCCACCACGCCACGTCCATCGCAAGGAGCGCGGGCACGATCAGCGTCCGTCGCCGCGGTCTTGTCTGTGTCGCTTCTCGGCCTCGGGCTGGCTTACCTTGCCTGCACCCTGCTGATTCCGGCACTCGGGCGCGAGGGCGGCGATGCGTTCGTTGTTTCTGCCGACGATCGTCTGCAGGGGATTATCTGTTCGAGTGGCATTTCTTCGGCCTCGCCGCAACAGCGCGCATGGGCGACGAGTGATGCGGTCGAGCTTACGGACGCCGACGCACCCCTCCCGTCCCTTGAGCGCCCGCCGTCAACCGTCCGGAAACCACGCGCGCTCTCTTCCAGTCCCGCTAACTAATCGAAAATCGTTCTGCCGCAAGTTCGTGGCCGGGGAAAGGAATGGGGAGATCCGAACATGAACGGCCTGGCCATCATGGAAAACGTTCGCCGATACCGCACAATCGCGTCATTGTGCCGCCAAACCGCAGCGTTCCGGCCGCTTCATAGCGGTTCTCTGCTGGCGCAAGCAAGGGAATGGGAGCATCGCGCCGTCGCGGAGCTGGAGGCCTATTTTGAAGCCTTCTGTCAGGCGGCTTCCGGCCATACGCCAACCCACGCCGCACGCTGTGCCGTGAACTGACGGCGGGCGCGCCCAAAAAGGGGGCGCCGCAAGGCCCGGGCTATACATCAGATCGCGGCCGCTATCAGTCCGACCCGCATATCCCTGGCGATATAGACGCAGGTGTCGTCGGCAAAGACACGGCCGTTCGCAATTGCAACAGCCAGTTTGCCGCGCCGGACGTGGCGCATACTGACATCGTACCGCACGCGCTTGACGTCTGGCTTGATGTCGCCTCGCAATTTCACCTCGCCGACGCCGACCGCGCGGCCTTTGCCCGGCGAGCCCGACCAGCCGAGCCAGTAGCCGATGATCTGCCACATGGCGTCCAGACCGAGGCACCCCGGCATCACCGGATCGCCCCGAAAATGACAGTCAAAAAACCAGAGGTCCGGCGCGATATCGAGCTCGACGATGACATGGCCCTTGCCGAATTCGCCGCCGTCAATGCTGATCTCGATAATCCGGTCCATCATCAGCATCCGCGGACCCGGGAGCTGCGCATTGCCCGGGCCGAAATAGCCGCCTTCGCTCGACTTGAGCAGATCCTCCCTTGTGTAGGACGATTGCGGAGCGTGAAAGTCGCGCGGGTCGGACACGGCCATGTCACCTCTGACGATATTTGCCGAGCGGCTGCTGAACGTTCACGGCCGCCGTTTCGGCGCCGGAGCCGTGCGCCAGGCGCAGGGCGCCGGCCATAAAGGTCCAGATTTCATCCGTGAGTTTGCCGGGATTGGGTCGCTGTTTGCTCGTTAACGCGCCAATCAGGGCCTGGCGAACTCCGCCGATCATGAGCGCAATGGTGAGATGAGGATTGATGGGATCGGGAACGATGCCGTCGCGCTGGGCTGCCTGCAGCATCAGCGCGCCGGCGGCAAGCTGCCGTTTGGTGAAGGCGGTCTCGACATCCAGGACTTCGGGCGCGCGGCTCAACGCCCCGATGACGAGCGGCGCGAACGGATGGTTGTAGTAGAAGGCGACATAGGCGGCTATTCGCCTCTTTTCTCTCCGCCCAGCCTTCCGCATGCGACTTGAACCCTTCGAACGCCACCTCGTCGAGCCGGCTGTAGAAGGCTTCGACGACGGCGGCGATCAGGCCGGCTTTCGATCCGAAGCGGTGATAGGCCAGTCCCACCGAAACCTGCGCCCGTTTCGCCACCGCCTGCATTTCCAGATGCCCATGGCTGCGGATCAGCTCCTTTTCGGCCGCCCGGAGCAATCTCTCGCGTGTTCCGATCGTGGTCGTCATCCAGAAGTCCAGTCTTTGAATTGAATTCAATTCAACTTCGGTTTTCCAGGCTCGGCTCAAGTCCGATGAGCGATCTGCGACTAGCTGCGATTCTTCACCACTAGGTTTGCCCTCGAAGCGCGGTGTCGTATCGGGAGATCAGGCAATCGGCGAGCCAGGCCGGGCCGGAGCGAAAATGGTTCGCTTCACTGCAGCGAGAGCATTCCGACAAGCGCGGCGAGACCAAAACCTCCCATCACAGCGAGGGTCAGGATTATGCCGATGGCTCGGCCGACGCCCCAATCGGAGCGCATCAAGGTCGCGAAATGTATCAATCGGCTCGCAAGCAGTACAACACCGCCGCCCCAGAGCAACCACTGCGCCGCGCCGGCCAGCTCGGCGGCAGCCATGGCGAGCAGGCCCATCGGTACGGTCTCGGTGAAATTTCCGTGCGCCCGCATGCGACGCATGAGCGTCTTGTCACCTCCATCAAGGAACGGAATGCGGGTCTGGAAGCGGCGGTATCCGACCATGCCGGTGATCGGAAGCTGCATCACCGCGAAGATGCCGATAAAAAAGGGTGTAACGGTCAACGTCATGGATCGTCCCTCGGCTGGGCCCGGGTTGCGAGCATTACACGATCTTCATTCCTTCCGGAGGCTTCAGCTCGCCCGTCGTCTGATAAAACCAGATCGTGTATCCATACGGGTCCATTACCTTGAATGTACTGTCGCCCCACCATTGGTGATGTTCACTCTCTTCTTCTGCAGTTGCCGGAAATACACTTCGACGTCGCTGACTTCGAGGTAGATCTCGACCAGCCGTTGTGACTGATCGGCCAGGAGCGCTGGTGCCCGCGCGAACATGATGCGCGCCCCGTCCTTGACGACCGTGACGAAATCGAATTCGCCGTCCTTGCCGACCACGCCCATCACGTGATCGAAGCCGAGCTTCTCCACGTAGAAGTTGCGCTCCGTATCGACCGACTCGACCGTGATGATGGGCATGACGGCTCCTGGCGCGATCTTTTTCATAGCACTCTCTCCTCTCCGATGACGTTGCCTTGCAGTCATTCTGATACTGCCGCGCGCGTTTCAACTACTGATGGTAGTAGATAACTCTCCATGCGCATCCCGGACTCAGAGCTTCTTGAGGAGATCGGCCTGACGCTCTATGAGCGCAAAGCCATTGCCGCGCTTATGGTTCTGGGCGTTGCCGACGCCGCCAGCATCTGCCGGCAAGGCGCCATACCGACGTCGAAAATCTACCGCGCCATGGAGAAGCTGGCTCAGCTTGGACTGGCGCAGGTTCAGCCGACCCGACCGAAGATGTATGCGGCACTTCCTGTCGGCACGGTCGTCGACCGGGCGGTCGCACTTGTTCGCGAGCGTGCCGATCGCTTCTCAGCCGCCGGTGAGGAGCTTCGGCGGTTCCTCACGGCATTGACGGGATCGGTGCGCGGCAGGCACCCGTTCGTAGATCTCGCCTTGGGCGCCGAAAGTCATGTTAAACGGCACCTGGTCCAACTTGCGGACGCGAATAGCCGAATCCTCTCCTACATGGAATCCGGCGATCTGGCCGCCATCGAGCAGGCTATCGATGCCGGCTTTCCCATTCTCCGGCGGATTGCGCGCAATGCGGGCGAGCGGATGGTGCGACATCAGGTGTTGTTTGGGTTCTCGTATCGAACCGCACCGCAATTGCTCGCATTTCTGAAAAGGCATCGTGCCGATATCCGCAATCTCACCGGAATACGTTACTCGGGTGAGGTCGGCCATCCCTTTCATGTCGTCGACGAGCGCATCGTCATCCTGCCGCTCGACCATCCTTTCATCCCAGAGGGTCGTTTCGCCTCATTGCTGATCCGCGACGAAGAATTGGCGAAAAACCTGGCCAGTGGTTTCGAGAAGCTCTGGCGCAAGGCGATGCGAAGCCTCCAAGAGGTCAACGCCGATCCCAGGCAGAGCTAGATGCGCTGCGTGACTGCCTCCAGCGCAAAAAAGCCGGGTTTTGGCGTGCCGGTTTTGTACCGAAGTGGCGCACCCGACACGATTCGAACGTGTGACCTTTGCCTTCGGAGGGCAACGCTCTATCCAGCTGAGCTACGGGTGCAACAGGGCTTCATTTAGCCGATTGGCCGGGCAGGGGCAACGGCCCGACGGGAATCGTTTTGGAGTGTTGCGTTAGGTACCTGCGCCGTCCCCGAAACGTTGCCGGTAGGCGCGAATATAGGCCTGCTCCGCCGGTTTGAGATGCCGCCTTGTCAGCATGATCAACTCATCGCGGCGCGAATGCCGCAGCGCCTCGATCATGGCAATGTGGTCCTGGCGCGCCTCATTCAGCGCGCCCGGGTTGGCGTAAGCGTAGGAGCGGATACCGGAGACCTTTTGCGCCAGATTTTCGATGGTCTCGATCAGGCAAGCGTTGCCGCATAGTCCGAACAGGGCGCGGTGGAATTGCACATTGCTGTGGAACACCGCCAAGAGGTCGCCGGCGTCCACGGCCTTGCTGTGCTCGCGCTGCACGGCTTCCAGTCGGACGATGTCCGCAGGCGCCACTGGAAACGGCAGAATCCGCACCGCCATCACCTCGAGTTCCTCGCGAACATTATAGATATCGCTCACCTCACGCGGCTTCAGATCGCGCACGATCGCGCCGCGGTTCGGAATGCGCTCGACGATGCCGCGCTTTTCGAGCTCGAACAGCGCCAACCGGATGTCGCCGCGATGGGTATCGAAGGCCACGCACAGATCCTGCTCGACCAAGCGCTCGCGTGGATGGCGCCTGCCGAGCACGACGTCTTCCTCGAGTTTTCTGGCGATCACATGCGCCACCGGCTCGCGCTCATGGGTCGCGGCCGGGGGTAAGGCAGTCCCGGAAGTTTTCGCAACGTCGCCGCGCGGGGGCGGTCTTTTGGAGGGTTTGGCTGTGGCCATGGCGCCAATCTGCCACCGACGGAAATAGTATACAATCTAAAATACGATCTTGTTAACAGAGCGGCTTCGGTCATAATGACCGTGCTGCTGCCTGTCAGGGCAACGGCGACAACCAGTCCGCAGAAGCGGCAAAGCAGGGAGGAATTCAATGTCCGTTTCACGGTATCTGCCGTTCGCGCGCGGCATTCTGCTGGGCGTTGCCATTGCGATGGTGTCGTCAGCCGCGTCTGCCCAAAAGCGCGAATTCTCGTTTGCCTACGACCAGCCGAAGAACAGCGGCTACGGCATCGGCGCCGAAATGTTCAACAAGAAGCTGATGGAGCTCAGCAAGGGCACGCTCTCGATCAATCAATATCCCGGCGCCCAGCTCGGTACCGAGGCGCAGACCCTGCAAAAAGTCCAAACCGGCGACATCGATTTCGTGATGCTGTCGACCGCCAATGCGTCCACCGCGCAGCCGGAGTCAGGCGTGTTCTCGCTTCACTATATCTTCCGCGATGAAGCGCACGCCATCAAGGTGCTCGGCGATCCCGCGATCATCGCGGCGATGAAGGAATTATACGCGGCCAAGATGAAGGGCGCGCACATGCTGGGGCTCGGCTCGCAGGGCCTGCGGCACATGTACGGCAAGAAGCCGGTGCAGGCCGTCGCCGACCTCAAGGGCGTCAAGGTTCGGGTGCAGGCGACGGTGACCGAAGATACGCTTTTCCCGGCGTATGGCGCCCAGGTCGTGCACATGCCGTTCGGCGAGGTCTACACCTCGCTGCAGACCGGCGTCGTCGACATGGCCGAAAACGGCATCAACAACTATCTCGTCAACAAGCACTACGAACCCGCCCCGGTGCTCTCGCTCACCGAGCACGAAGCGAACAATGCCGCTCTGTTCGTCAGCGACAAGGTATGGAGCAGTCTCACCGACGAGCAGAAGAAGTGGGTGCAGGCGGCCGCCGACGAGGTCAGCAAGAACGAACCGACCCAGGCTTTCAAGCTCGAACACGAGGCGCAGGCGAAGCTCGAGAAGATCGGCGTCAAGGTCGTCAAGAGCGTCGACAAGAGCGGCTTCATGGCCATCAGCAAGCCGATCCAGGACAAGCTGGCGTCTGATCTCGGACCGAACGCCGTCAAAGTCCTCGGCATGGTGCGCAACGTTCAATAGTTTGCGGGTTCGTAATCGCGGGCAGCCGGGCGGCTGCCCGCAGCGCCAGTCCTTTGCGGATCAGAGAATCGACATGCCCGGATTCAATAGCCTCGTCCTGGAGGAGCAGCGTCACCTGAAATGGCGCGCGCTCGACTGGCTCGAACAGGTTCTGATGATTCTCTGCGGCGTCGCCATCACCGGGTTCTCCGTCCTGGTGATGTGCGACATCGTTACCCGCACCATCGGTCATCCCTGGCTCTGGCTCCAGGAAGCGACGATGACGTTTTTTATCTATGGCATCTTCATCGGCGTGGGCGCGGCGACGCGGCGCAACGATCATCTTTATCTTGCCGTGCTGGCGGAATCGCTCACCGGCAACACGCGGCTGTTCTTCGAGACATTCAACCGGCTGGTGGTGCTCGGCGTCGCCCTCTGCATGATTTATTTCGGGTATTTGAATTTTCTGGATGGCTTCAAAAGCCTGCGCATGCCGTCGATGACGCCGTTGGCGAGCCTGTACGCGGCCATTCCGCTGTGCGGTGTGCTGATCTCTCTTTTCACCATCGAGCAGATCGTCAACGGCTGGAAAAACGGCTTCGGCGGCCTGTCGGATGCGGACGAGAAGAGGAAAGCGCTGTGACGACCAATGGCGGGCTCATCTTCCTGATGGGATTTCTCTTTCTGTTTCTCGGCTACATGGGCGTGCCGGTGGCCTTTGCCCTGATCGCGTCCGTGCTCGTGGTGACAGCGTTCACGCCGGTCAGCCTCGCCTCGATGATGGCGCAGCTCTTCAACGGAATGGACACCGAAGCGCTGCTCGCGGTGCCATTCTTCCTGCTGGTCGGCGACCTCATGACGTCGGCAAACGTCACCGTCCGCATGATTACGCTGTCGCAAACACTGGTCGGACATTTGCGCGGCGGGCTGGCGCAGGTGGTGACGATCTTCAGCATGTTCTTCGCGGGCATCTCCGGCTCATCCGCCGCCGACGTCGCCATCCTGTCGCGAACGCTTGCGCCGGAAATGAAGCGGGAAGGTTACAATCTCGCCTTCACGGCGGCGCTGATCGCCTCCGCCTCGACGATGGCCAATCTCATCCCGCCCAGCATCATGGCCGTGGTGTATGGCGCGACCGGCAATGTCTCCATCGGCGGCTTGTTCCTCGGTGGCGTTGCGCCCGGCGTGTTCGTCGGCATCGGATTGATGATCTACAGTCACTTCTTCGGGCCCGTCGGCGTCAAGCGCAAGCGCGCGACGTTTGGCATGTTCGCGACTGCCACGAAGCAGGCGGCCGTGCCGCTGATGATTCCGTTCATCATCATGGGCGGCATCCTCACCGGCCAATTCACGCCGACCGAGGCGGGCATCATTGCCGTGGCCTATATCGTGTTCGTGGCGATCCCGTTGCTCAATCGCCAGCATTACCGGCACTTGCCGCGCGACATGGCGCTGACCGGACTGCTTTATTCCATCCCGCTCATCACCATCGGCGCCGCATCGGTGTTCGGCTGGATGCTGGCCTATCTGCGGGGCCCTGCGGTGGTGTCGGGCTGGATATCGTCGGCGGCCGGCGGCGATCCCTTCCTGATCATGCTCTTGCTGGTCGCGCTGTTCGTCGTGGTCGGCGATTTCATCGATGCGATTCCCGCGATCATCATTTTCATGCCCATCATCGACGATCTTACCAAGAACGCCGACATCAATCCGGTCCATATGGGCGTCGTCATCATCGTCACGCTGGCATTCGGTTTAATTACGCCGCCTTACGGACTTGCGCTGCTGATGGCATCGAAATTTGTCGGGGTGCGCTTCGGCCGAGCGATGCTGGCGTCGTTCCCCATCTACATTGTCTTCTTCGCCGCGATCGCATTCTGCATCTTCTTCCCCGAAATCGTGCTGTGGCTGCCGAAACACCTGCTGCCGGAATCGGTGGGCTGCTTCAAGAATCCGAGCGGTGCCGGCTATATCTGCCCGTGAGGCGTCCGATCTGCCGCAACAATGGTCATCCAGCGGGCAGGCCTGCCGGAGCGACCCCCCATCAGGCCGGGAAACGGGTCGCGCCTCCCAGTCAAAAATCTGATCCGTTCCTGCCAATTGGTGCTAGTCTTGACATGTTGATCTTCTAGACCATGGATGGGGACGTCCGATGTATAAGAAGGTTCTTCTCGCCTATGACGGTTCGGTCGAGGGGCGGCGCGCGTTGCGGGAGGGCGCAAAGCTCGCACAACTCTGCCGTTCCGAGGTGTTCTTGCTCGCCGTCGTCGAGGTCTCCTCGATCATGACGCCCGAAGCCGGGCTTACGATCCCGATCGAACTGCAGACCGAGGATTACAAGGCCATCCTGAACGAAGGCACCGAGCGGCTGAAGGCGCTGGGATTTTCGCCGACGGCGCGGCTCGAGGTCGGCGATGCCGGGCAGAAAATTGCCGAGGTCGCCGAGGAAATCGGCGCGCATCTCGTCGTCGTCGGGCATCGCCCGCAGGGGGCGCTGGCGCGATGGTTCGGCTCGATCGGCAGCTATCTGGTCAAGCGCCTGCGCTGCAGCGTGCTGGTGGCCCAGACCGAGATCAGCGACGCCGAATTCGAGCGGCTGAAACCGGCGGAAACGGCAACCTTGGGATAGCTTGACGCCGACTCGAACCTAGTTCGTGGGAACGATAATCTTGCCGATCGGCCATAGCGCGATTCCGGCAAGCTTCAAGTGCGCCCAGGCGAACGGAATGCCGATAATGGTCACGGCCAGCACGACCGCCGTGACGACATGCCCGAGCGCCAGCCACCACCCCGCCAGCACCAGCCAGATGATGTTGCCGATCACCCCGAGCGGGCCGGTGCCGATATCTTCCTGCCCGGTATAGAAGTCGCGCGATACGGCCCTGAAGCCGAACGGGAACAAGGTGTAGGCCGCGATATTGAACGCGGCGCGCGCCCAGGGAATCCCGATGATCGTGATCGCCATGACGATGGACGCTACCAGCCAGCCAAACGCCATCCACGCTCCGCCGAGAACGACCCAGATCACATTGAGGAGCAGTGAGACCGGCGACATGGCTGCTATTCCTATGTTGACGCAATGCTGGCGAAACCGCGCTGCGGTCGAACCCAATTGCCCCAGGCCCTGTAGACGCTAGACCGATTCCCACGACGATCAAGCAACAAGCGCGCCAACGAACACGTCAAGGAGAAACGTTCACGTGTCCGCTCGAATTCGGCTGGTATCTGCCAACGCATAGCGACACCACGGCCTGTGGCCTGATGGACGCACAGATTCCCGGCTCGCCCGAACTGTGCGACCGGGTGGTGCAGGCGGCGGAGAAGGCCGGCTTCGAATATCTCCTGATCCCGGTCGGTTCGGCGTGCTGGGAAGCCTGGATCACCGGCGCATTCATGGCGGCGCGTTCGTCCTCGATCAAGCCGCTGATTGCGGCGCGTCCCGGCTACATCAACCCGGTGCTGCTGGCAAAGATGATCTCGACCTTCGACCATATGTCGGGCGCGCGCATGGCCGCGAAAACGACATCGGCTTCGGCATGCGCCTTCAAGTGATCTGCCGCGAGAACGAGGCGGACGCCTGGGAGCCGGCGGACCAATTGGTGCGGCACGCGACCGAGCGGCAGAAGCAGGAAATGAAGACGCTCTACAACCGGTCGGAGGCGAACCAGCGCGTGCAGCAGCTTGCCCGTGAGCAGGGCAATCTCCTGCTGCCGCATCTGTGGACCGGCATCACAAAAGTTCGCCCCGGCGCCGGCATTGCCGTCGTCGGCAATCCTGTCCAATGCGCCGAGACCTTGCAGCAATTCATCGACGCCGGCTGCCACTCGTTCTGCCTGTCCGGCTATCTGCATGACGAGGAGGCCGAGTGTTTTGGCCGGCTGATCCGTCCCATTCTTGCCGAGAACAATCGCGGCCGCTGGGCGGCGTAGAGCGGACGGCGGATACGGCCGTATGCTGCAGTGCAGCCGAATGGCCATTGGACGCCGGGGTATTGCTGCGCTCGCCTTTATATCGCTCGCGGTGATGGGTGCCCGGCGCTAAAGTCGGGCCGAATTCAACTGGGTACCGCCAAATGAGTGGATCGAGCTCGGTATTGGCGTGGAGCTCCGCCTTGGAGGACTTCGCGCTGTTTCGAACGCTCAGTTCCGAACAGCGGCTGAAGGCCCTCAACGCCATGGTCCGCCAGGATCTGGTGCGCGGGCAGATGCTGGTCGCCCAAGGCGGGCCGTCAGACTCGCTCTTCCTGGTGCTGCACGGCGCGCTGGCAGTGCGCAAGACCGGCTATCTCGAGCCGATCGCCGAGCTTCGGGCCGGCGAGCTGGTGGGCGAGATCGGCTTCTTCGCCAATGTCCCGCGCACGGCCGATGTGATCGCCATCCGCGACACCAGCGTGCTGGCATTGACGCGCCCGGCCTACCATAAGCTCGTCGAGGAAGCTCCCGCCATCGTCGAGGCGCTGCTGGCTGCGCTGGCGCGGCGGTTCGCCAAGGAGACGGCGCGCATCGCGCCGTTCCGAACCTCGCCGAAGGCACGAACGGTGGCGCTGATCGACGGCGGATTGGAGCCGTTGCCGGGCGCTTTCGATCGCCGGATGCGTGAGGGGCTCGCCGCGATCGAGGCCGAGATCGTCGATGCCGCCCGGCTGCAGGCGATGTTTCCAGGGCGCGCGCTCGATGCGCATGAAGTCACCGAATGGCTCAACAAGCTCGAACACACCGCGCCGCTGGTGGTCTATCTCGGCGGCCGTGAGGCGTCGCCCTGGGCGCGCAAGGCCATCCGACAGGCCGATATGGTCGTGTTCGCGTGCCGCGGGGATGCGCCTGCAGCGACATTGACGGAAATCGAGGCCTTCGCCTGCGAGGTTCATTCGATCTCGGCCAGACGTCTCGTTCGCATTCATGACCGGCGAAGTGGCGAGGTCTCCGGCACCGCCGCCTGGCTCGCCCGGCTGCCGGCCTTCATGCATCACCATGTCGCGCTCGAAGACCAGGTCGATATCGACAGCCTGATCCGCTTTCTGTGCGGACGCGCAATTGGCTTCGTCGCCGCCGGCGGCGGCAGTTTTGGGACCGCGCATGTCGGGATCTACAAGGCGTTTCGCGAGCACGGCGTGATGTTCGACATCTTCGTAGGCACCAGCGTCGGCTCCGCCATGGTGGCCGGCTTTGCCAAAAATCTCGAAGCCGAGGATCTCGAGCGCGGCACGCACGAAATCTTTGTCAGGAGCCGAAGCTTCCGGCGGCCGACCTGGCCGCGCTACGCCCTGCTGGATCACAAGGCGTTCGATCGGGCGCTCGCGCAGCAATACGGGCCCGACTGCCGGATCGAGGATTGCTGGCGGCCTTTTGCGGCCGTCGCCACCAACCTTTCGACGCACAATCTCGAGCTGATCCGCACGGGGCCGCTCTGGCAGGCGGTCCGCGCCTCGAGCGCGATTCCCGGGCTGTTGCCGCCGTTCTACACGAAGGAAGGCGCGATGCTGGTCGACGGATGCCTCATCGACAACGTCCCGCTGACCTCAATGCACCAGCTCAAGAGCGGCCCCAATCTGGTCGTGCATTTCGGCGAGCCCGCGGCGGAGATATTCGATGTCGATTACGCATCGCTGCCGGGACGGCTGGAATTGATCGCCGCCATGCTGACGCCGTTCCGCAAGAAGCTATTGCCCGCGGCGCCGAGCGCGGTGAACGTGCTGTGGCGCAGCCTCGTGGCGCATCAGCGCTATGATACCTTGCCGGTGGGGCCGTTCGATACGGTGATGCGGCCGCCATCTCCGCTCGGGATCGACGTGACCGATTTCGATCGCCACGCCGAAATCTTCGAAGCTTCGTACCTCTGGGCCAAGGAAGCTATCGCGGCGCTGGAGGCGGGCGGTAGTTCGGCGATCGCGGCCATTCTCGACGCCGGCGCGCTCGAACGGCGTCAGGCGACGGCCGTCGCGGCATCCAATCGCCCGCCCAGCAATCGCCTTGCCTCGGCCGCCGGCTTCGGCGCGCTGAACAGGTAGCCCTGCATCTGGGTGCAGCCGAGCTGGCGCAGCATCTCGCGCTGCTGCTCGGTCTCAACCCCTTCCGCCGTTGTGGTCATGTTGCGGGCGGCTGCAATATTCACCACGGCCCGCACGATCGCAGCCGAACCGTCGATCTCGATGTCGCTAACGAAGCAGCGGTCGATTTTGATCTTGTCGAACGGGAATCGCTTCAGATAGCTCAACGAGGAAAAGCCGGTGCCGAAATCGTCGAGCGCGATGCGCACGCCAATGGCGCGAAGCTGATGCAGGATCGCAAGCGCCGTTTCATCGTCATGGATCAGCACCGCCTCGGTGATCTCGATCTCAAGCCGGTCGGGCGGCAGGCCGGAGGCGGCCAGCGCGCCCGTGATCCGCAGCGCCAGCGTCGGCGACTTCAATTGGATCGGAGAAACGTTGACGGCGAGCCTCACGCGGGACGGCCAGCCGGCCGCCTCGGTGCAGGCGGTCTGCATGACCCAGTCGCCGAGTTCGTTGATCAGGCCGGTGTCCTCGGCGATCGGGATGAATTCGGCCGGAGAGACCATGCCGCGTTCCGCATGCCGCCAGCGTAACAGCGCCTCGCAGCCCGTCACCTCGCCGCTCGCGAGATCGAGCAGCGGTTGGTAATGAATTTCGAAGTCGCCGTCGGCCAAAGCCTGGCGTAGATCCTGCTCCATGGCGAGCCGCGCCTGGGCGCGGGCATCCATCGCTGGCTCGAAGAAGCGATGGGTGCGGCGTCCCTCGGCCTTGGCGGCGTACATCGCGAGGTCGGCGTGCTTGATCAACTGGTCGAGTTCGGTGCCGTCCTCCGGGGCGAGCGCGATGCCGATGCTGGCGTCGGTCGAGAGATGATGGCCGAGGCACTGATAGGGCTGCCGTATCGCCTCGTACATACGGGCCACGAACTCCTCGACCTCAGTGCGGCTACCGATCGCGGTCTGGATCACAGCGAATTCATCGCCGCCGAGACGGGCGATCAGATCGCCCGGCTTGATGCAATCCTTGAGGCAGGCTGCGACCGCTTTCAGAAGCTCGTCGCCGACATCGTGTCCGAGCGAGTCGTTGATGCCCTTGAATTCGTCGATGTCGATATAGAGCAGTGCGAATCGCTCGCCGCTAGCTGCCTTCCGAAGCTCGCGCTCGATCTGCTCGCGGAACAGCACCCGGTTCGGAAGATCGGTCAGCGCGTCGTAATGCGCCAGATGCGCGATCTTGTCATTGGCACGCCGGCGCTCGGTCACGTCGTCGACGACGTTGATGATGTAATGCGCCTGGCCGGCTGAGTTGCGGATTCCAAGCCGCATGGAGGTGATGTAGCGCGGGCCCATTCCCTGGGTTTCCCAGACATGCTCGTCCTTGAACAGGCCATCGGGAGATTGCAGCGTTTTCTCTTCATCGGCCGCGATGATCTCGGCGGCGGCTTGCGGAAAGATGTCGGAGGCCGTTTTGCCGATGATGAGGTCGCGCGAAATGCCGAACTGGGCTTCCGCCACGCGGTTGACCAGGAGATAGCGCCGGTCGTGCACGTCCTTGACGGTGATCTGGGAGGGGATGTGATCGATGATCTGACTCAGGAAGGCGTAGTTGCGGTCGCGCTCCTGCTCGAGATTGCGCCGCTCGGTGATGTCTTCCATGGTAGCGACCCAGCCGCCATCCGCTAAGGGCTTTCTCACCGTCAGGAATGTGCGCCCGTCGGCGCATTGGATGACGCTGTGGCCCGCCTGGCCGCGCCCGATGTTCTGCATTACCGAATCACAGAACTCATCGATGTCGCCATCGAACGAGCCGCGATCCTTGCGATGCTGCATCAGGTCGCGGAAATGACAGCCGGGCTTGACCACGTCGGCCGACAAATTGTGCATGTCGAGATAGCGCTGGTTGAAGGTGACGAGGCGAGCCGAGGCGTCGAACGTCGCCAGACCCTGGATCATGTTGTTCAGGGCGGTATCGAGCCGGCCTCGTTCCGTTTCCAGCCGCTGCTGCGCTTCGCGGCTCTGCCGGGTGATCTGCCGGATGATCAGGAACAGGATCAGCGCGACCACCGCAGCCGACAGCGTTGCCGCGATGATCAAGAACCTGGTTTGCTCTTGCCAGTCGGCGAGCGCTGCGGTGACCGTGTTGGTCGCGACCACCACGCCCGCGTGATGCCCGAGCGGCGCCGCAGCTCCCAGTCTAGCCGTCTGGTCGATCGGACTTTGCACGCGCAGCATCTGTGGGCTGCTGCTTTCCCGCACGCGCTGCAGCAGCGGCGCCGACGAAAAATTGTTCCCGATCAATTCGTCGACGCGCGGATAGCGCGCCAGCAGGGTGCTGTCGGCATCAAACATCGAAATGGCGGCGCCGTTGCCGAGCGCGACGGAAGCGAAGAATTTTTCATAGTTGGCAGGATTGATGCGGCGCGTCATCACGCCGAGAAACATGCCGTCTTCACCGCGCAATCGATGGGCGATCACGGAATTTAGACTGCCGGTGAGATAGCTGCGAACCGACTCGGCCAGGATGGACGGCGATCGTGAATCGAATTTGAAGCTCTTGAAATAGGCCCGCTCGGAGATGTTGAGCTTGGGTGCGGGAAGCGGCCGCGACCAGTTGATCAGGTCTCCATTGGAATCGAAGATCGAGATGTCGCCGAGATAGGACAGAACGCCCGCCTTGGATCGCAGGATCTCGTGCGCTTCGGAGCTCGCGACGCTTTGCCGGAATTCCTTCTCCGAGCCGATGCCGGAAATCTGCAGCCGGGAGATCACGTCGTCGGCGAGTGTATCGGAGTCCTCGAACTGCTGGTCGAAATGGCGCGCAACCAGAAGAACGGTGTTCTCCAGTTCGCGCTCGCTGTTGACAAGCGCGCGCTCACGAAATTCGCCGGCCATCATGATGGCGCCGACGAAAATCGCCGCGACCAGCATGCCGCCGCAAAGGGTCAGCCACAACACCGGGCCCCGGATCGTCGCGGCAAGGTGTCGTCCGATGGCCGCGGTCCGGGCCTTCATGCCTCGCAGGTGGTGAAACAGGTCGCGCATTCTCCCTTCTCCCCGGCAACTGCATACGATGCGCGGATGTCATAAGCCGTTAGGAAATCCGGTTACCCAAGGCTTAATCGCGTTGCCCACCGGACGCGATTGCGAGATGAAGCGTACTCTACTGCTTCTGTTGTCGTGTCGGCGGAGAGGAAGCGCCCGTTCGCGACGAGCATCCGCCCTTCTAGCGGCGATAGCTGCCGTTGCGCGAATAGGCGGGGCGGTTTTCCTGTGCCGGCCGGCTGGCGAAGCTGGCGCGCGCCTCGCTGGCGCGCGGCGTCGCCAGCTTGAGGTCTTCCAGGAAGATCGGCTTTGAGAAGTAGTAGCCCTGGGCGTAACGGATCCTGGTCGCGGCCTGCAGATAGGCCAGTTCCTCGAAGTTTTCGAGGCCTTCGGCGATCACGGTCATGCCGAGTGCCTCGCTCAAGGATTCGATTGCATGCAAGATGCCCTGGCTGCGCGGACGCTTATGGATGTCGGTGATGAAGGAGCGGTCGATCTTGATCTCGTCGGCGGTAATATCGGCCAATGCCGACAGCGACGAATAGCCGATGCCGAAATCGTCGATCGAGATCTTGACACCGAGCTTGCGGAAGATCGGCAGGATCTCGTCCTGAAAATGCGTCTTGGTGATGAACGCGTCTTCCGTCACCTCGATCATGAAGCGCTTTGGAAATCCGGTGGCTTCGATCGCCTGGGCGAATAGGCGCATGAATTCGAGATTGCCGGCCTGTTTGGCCGCGACGTTCATGCTGATCGTTGTGTCAGGACCGAAGTTCTCGTTGATCAGGTCGATCGACTTGACGATCTCCGCCAGCACCAGGTGGGTCAGTTCGTCGATCAGGCCGAGTTCGGTGGCGAGATTGATGAAGGTGCTGGGGGCCTGAATCACCCCCTCGTCGTCGCGCAGGCGCACCAGTGCCTCGACGCCAATGATGTCCTGGGTCCGGATATCGACCTTGGGCTGGAAGGCGCAGCAAAAGCGCTTTTCCAGGATCGCCACCCGCAGCGCCTGCTCGACTTTCATCCGCGCCAGGGCTTCGCGTTCCATACCGGCGTCGAAGAACGCCGCGGCGCCCTTGCTGCCGTTCTTAACGCGGTACATTGCGATATCCGCGTTTTGACGCAATTCCTCATAGCTGCACCCGTGCTCGGGATAGAGGCTGACGCCGATCGAGGTCGAGGCGAAGATCTCGGACTGATCGATGAAGAACGGCGACTTCAGCCGCTGCAGGATGAAGCGGATGAACTCCGTGACCTCGCTCTCGCTCTCGATCGGGTTGAGCAGCAGCATGAACTCGTCGCCGCTGATGCGCGACAGGATGTCGGACTCGCGCAGATCGAGTCCCACCCGCCTGGCGATTTCCGCCAGCAGCGCGTCGCCGACCGGATGTCCATAGTAATCGTTGATGTGCTTGAAATTGTCGACGTCAAGAAAGGCCAGTGCGAAACGGCCCTGTCCGTTGTCGTACTTGAGCAGACTGTTGACGCGATGCTCGATCACACGGCGCGTCGGCAGCCCGGTCAATTCGTCGTAATAGGCGGAACGGAACAGATGTTCCTCGAACACCTTCTGTTCGGTGATATCGGCGGAACTCGAGATCAGAAAATTCCGCTCGGCGATCCGGACCGGCCGGTGGGAGGTGAGAAACACCCGTTTGGTCGGGCTGCCGGCAATGGTTTCTTCGAGCACGGCCGGGCGGCCGGTGCGCAGCACTTCGAGGCAGGTTTCGCGGCGATCGTTCAGTTGCGAAGCCGCCGGTGCCATAGCGGCCGTCTGCAGGAGATCCGCGGCGGCTTCGTTCATCAGCACGAACTCGCCGGCTTCGTCCTGAACCGTCACGCCGGCCGGAAGCAATTTGAACACATCGCGCAGAATGTTCAATTCGGATTCAAATATGCTTTCATCGCCGACTTGCGTCGCCGTCGCGTGAAAGTCGCGTTTATTAGAACTATGCATGCCGTGGAGCTTGGCAAAGGCCCTTATAGTATTGGTTAAGTGGAACTGCGAAAAACCGTAACAACCGTACAAGTCGGCGATTTCCAGCCGCATCGGCTCGATCGTCATTAACAGAGTGTCAACGCAAAGCGAGAGAGTGCGCTGACAGTGGGAATGCTTCGCCGAGCCTGTCATCGGGCGCTCATTCGCGCGGCCCGTTGGCCCGCTCTGACGCAGAGGGAGCGACGCAACACAACATCGTCATCTCCCGCTCATGCGGGGGATCCAGTACGCTGCGGCGTTTCGATTCGATCACTGCTGTCTCTGGAATACTGGGTCACCCGCCTTCGCGGGTGACGACGACTGAATATGACTTCGCGAGCGCTGGCTGACATACGTCGGAAGCGCTATGACGAGCTGGCGCGAGAGAAAGTCGACTAGTCGGCGGCCTAGCTCGCCGGGATCTTGCATTGCATCGTGCAATGCACGCCGGTCTTCAGGAAGCGGATCTCGGTCTTGCCGTCGAACGCGCGCAGCGCCGACTGCAACAGCTTGGTGCCGAAGCCCGGCGGGCCGACATTTTCGATCACGGGGCCTTCGGTCTCGTCCCAGGTGAGATTGAGGCGATCATCCGACACCGACCACGACACTTGCAGTAGCCCGCGGGCCGAAGAAAACGCGCCGTACTTGCCCGCATTGGTGGCCAGCTCGTGGAAGATCAGCGCCAGGCTGACCGCCAGTTTGGCCGGCAGAAACAGCGCATCGCCGTTCAAATTGAACCGGACATGGCCGTAGGGCCCGAGCTCGGAATGCAGCATGTCCTTGATGTCGCAACCATTGCCGTCGAGCCGCGCGATCAAATCGTCGGTCGCCGACAGCGCGCGAAGGCGGCGATCGATGCTGCCCCAGATCTGCGGCTGGTCCTGCAGGACCTGGTGCAGCACAGCGTGGATCGTCGATGTCTTGTTTTTGAGCCGGTGCTGCAACTCCTCGACCAGGAGCTTGCGATACTCCTCTTCCTGGATCAGGCGTTGCGAATCTTCCCGTTGTTGGGCGACGATCCTCCGGTAATGCTCGACGCCCCAAATGGCGAAGCCGCAAACTGCCCAGAACATCAATAGCAGCGCAAACCGCGCGGAATCGGCCGTGGCACTGCTGAAATTGACGAGGACGCCGAGTGCGCCTCCCACGATTGCCGTCGCGATCCCGATCCGGGCGCCGCCGACGGCGGCGGCCAGGAACACGGCGGGAAAATAAGGCGTGAAGAATACGTCTGGACGCATATGGGCGATGCCCCACCGGGCGATCGTCGACAAGGCGAGGCAGCCGGCCGCGAACAGCGTGCTGGAAAGCAGGGACGGCTGGGAGATTCCCTGCCAGCCGCGTCTGAGCTCGTCGATCAATTTCTTCATCGGGATTGTCACTTCACGTGATCAGCGCATCCAAAATATGGCCGATCATACCGAAAATCGGGGATTCCGTGGCGCCGAAGGGCAGCAAGCCCAGCCGAACGCCGGCTGATCGCGATGGAACAAGCTCGCTTGCCTTGTCCGCGAGGGGCGGGAATATTGGCGTCAACGAATTTCGACAGGGGATAACACCATGGGACGGCTGGACGGCAAGGTGGCGGTGATCACCGGTGCGACGAGCGGCATCGGATTGCATACCGCGGAGCTATTCGTCGCCGAGGGCGCAAAAATCGTGATCGCCGGGCGCCGCGCGCCGGAGGGCGAGGCGCTGGCCAAAAAGCTCGGCGCCAACTGCGTCTTTCGCCAGACCGACGTCACGGTGGAAGAGCAGATGAAGGCGCTGATCGGACTTTCGGTACAAAAATTCGGCCGCATCGATTGCCTGTTCAACAATGCCGGCGGCCCGGCGCAGACCGGCGGCATCGAAGGCCTCGAGGTCGAGCGGTTTGATGCCGCGATGGCGACGCTGGTGCGCAGCGTGATGCTCGGCATGAAGCATGCGGCGCCGTACATGCGCAAGCAAGGTTCCGGCAGCATCATCAACAACGGCAGCATTGCCGGCCGCCTCGCCGGCTTTTCGTCGTCAATGGTCTACAGCGCAGCGAAGGCCGCCGTCATCCATCTCACCAAATGTGTGGCAATGGAACTCGGCGAAGCCAACATCCGCGTCAATTCGATTTCACCCGGCGCGATCGCGACCGGCATTTTCGGCAAGGCGCTGGGCTTGTCGGTGGAAGCCGCCGAAAAGACCCCGTCCGTGATGCGCGAGGTCTACAAGGCAGCGCAGCCGATCCCGCGCGCCGGTCTGCCCGAAGATATCGCGCACGCCGCGGTATTTCTGGCCAGCGACGAATCCTCCTTCATCAACGGCCACGATCTGGTGGTCGACGGCGCCATGACCGGCGGCCGCAACTGGAGCCAGCAACAGCAGGGTTATGTCACGCTGAAGAGGGCGTTCGATCAGGGCGCGGGATAACCCGTCATTGCGAGCGAAGCGAAGCAATCCATCTTGCCACGCAAGGAATACTGGATTGCTGCGTCGCTTCGCTCCTCGCGACGACGGCTAGAAATTGCAAGGGAAAGACGCAAATGTCCGCAACATTTCATCTGTCGCCATCGGAAGGCCGCCCGTTCTATCTCGCCGTCATCGCCGGACTCGCCTGCGCCTTCGTCATCGGCAAGACGCTGCCATCGACCATGGACGCAGTCTCCGCGATCATCGAGCCGCTCTGCGCCAACAGCGTGAGCGGTTCGATGCAGGATGTCGTCGAGCCGATCAGCTCGCACGCGCTGCCGAACGTGCCGGGCAAGCGCGTCACCATCGTGCGCGTATTCTATGGCCCGGGCGGCTTTACTCCTGCGCACCGGCATGCCGGCTCCGTCACCGCCTATGTCACCAAGGGCGAGATCCGCTCGCAACTGGCCGGCGGCCCGGTCGAGACGTTTGGGGTCGGACAGTCGTTTTTCGAGCCGCCCGGCTCAACCCACCTGGTCTCGGCCAATGCCAGCCTGACCGAACCTGCGGAATTGATCGCGGTGTTCGTCGCCGACGAGGGCGCGCAACTCACAACGCTGGTGAAGTAAGGGCATTCGTGGGGTGGACAATGATCGTAGAGTTGGCAAGGCGCAGCGTGTCCACTAGCACGGGCGCAGTGCTTGATGGTCAACCTACGCACTAAGCCTCACACCGCCTTCACCATCACCCGCAATCCGTCCCGCGGTTTCGGGATTGGCCACATCTGCCAGTCTGGCTTGTAGCCGGGCTCCAGCGACACTTCTAGATTCTGCAGGAAATGTCGCGCAAAGCATTTCGCCTGCATATAGGCGAAGTGCAGGCCGAGGCACATATGGGCGCCGCCGCCATACGGCACCCAGGCGAAACGATGGCGGTTGCGCTGCGCCTCGTCGGTGAAGCGCGTGGGATCGAATTTCTCCGGCTCGGGCCAGATCTCCGGCATGTGGTGCGTGAACAGCGGGTTGACGCCGACCAGCGTGCCGGCGGGAATGTCGTACCCCTTAAACGAAAAATCGCGCACCGCGCGACGCGGCATCGACGGCACCGGCGGCTTCAGCCGCAGCGCTTCCTTGAACGCCATTTCCGACAGCCGCATCTTGTCGAGATTGTCGATGCTGGAGGGATCGTTAGCCTCGATATCGAGGCCTTTGACTTCCTCGCGCAACTGCTGCTGCCATTCGGGGTGGGCGGCAAGCTCGCCGACAAAAGAGGTCAGCGACGATGTCAGCGTGTCGTGCGCCGCCATCATCAGAAAACTCATGTGATCGATGATGTCCTGGGTCGACAACAGCGCGCCGTCCTCGTGCGTCGCCTGGCACAGCTGCGAGAATAGGTCATCGCCGCTGCCACGCGCGCGGCGGATCGGAATCTGCTCGGCGAAGTAGGCAACGATCCGCTTGCGGCCCGCAACGCCGCGGCCCATCTGCGTGAACGGCAGCGGCCGCCGGATCGGCGCCACGGCTGCGGCCACCATGTCGATGAAGGCGCGGGTAATCTCGTCGACCTCAGGCCCGATATCGGCGCCGAGGAACGACGTCGCCGCCAGATCGAGGGTGAGCTGCTTCATCGCCGGATACACCAGCATCTCGCCCGGTTGCGCTTTCCACTGCTTGATCCGCGCGGCAATGCCGCGGTCGAGATCGACGAGGTAGGACTTCATCGGCCCCGACTTGAACGCGACCGACAGCGCGCGGCGGTGCAGGCGGTGCTCTTCAAAATCCAGCAGCATCAGCCCGCGCGGAAACAACAGGCCGAGGATCGGTCCCCAGCCATGGGTGGAGGAGAACAGGCGCGCCTGGTCGAACAGCACGAGCTCGTTGGCCTCGGGCCCGAGCATCGTCACGCTGGTCTCGCCGAACAGATGAGTGCGGTAGATCAGACCGTATTTGGCGGCCGACTTTTCAATCTGTCCTTTGGGGTCGGCCAGCACCGCCAGCGTGTTGCCGATGAACGGCCAACCCTCGTTACCGGGAATGTGCCGTAGCGCCTTGGGGTTCGGCGGCACCGGGATATTGGCGGGGGAAGCCACATTCTGCATCGACATGGCAATTGCTCTGGTTTCCTCGGTTCGAACATTATCCAACGAGACAGCGGCTTTGTCGCGGCCTTAAAACAGTGGCGCTCGCGGGGTCGGATCTAGCCGAGGCAGGTAAATAATCCTTTGTTTTGATACGGCAAAGCGCGCGCTTGGCGGAAGCACGTAGGATGCCGCGCAAGAAGGTCATTTAGGCCTGCTCTCCGGTACGTCAGTAGAGCAGAGCTGCTAACCCCGTTATTGCGAGGAGCGATAGCGAAGACGCAATCCATGTCTCGGCTTGTGGCGATATGGATTGCTTCGCTTCGCTTCGCTCGCAATGGCGGTGAGAGACTTTCCCGTCCCTCACGAAAGCCCTTATGCATCACGCCTTGCGCTTCGCCGCTTCCTTCTGCAGGTCCGGCGCGTTGATGGTCGGGATCGCGACCCGGCCCGGGCCCGTCAGCGGCAGGGCGGCGGCGGCCTTTTCATTCTCCATTATTTTCGCCATCACGGCCTGACCCGCGCGCTCGAACACCGCGCGGTTCTCGATCAGGAATTTTTGCGATTCACGCAGTTTTGCGGCATAGCCGTTGATTTCCGGGACTACGTAGCGGGCGACCATATCCCAGCTACGCCTTGTGTTTTCCGGGTTTGCCCAGTCGTGCACGAAGCCGATGATGGCGCCGACGCCGCCCGAGACGTGCATCAAATTCTTGATGGTTTTGACAAGATCATCCGGCGTGCCGATGGTGGAGGCGGCATTCTCGCCGCCGGCGGTTTTCTCGACCGCGTCCTCGGGCGAGGTGAACGGCTCCAGCCCCGGCCGCTGCAGTGTGCGGACATTATATTCGTTGTGCCAGCGCATCAGGCCGGGACCGGCCTCGCGCTGCGCCTGCTCTCGCGTCTCGGCGATATGCCAGCTTAGCAGCACGCGCCAATCGGAACGGCTCACGGTGGTGCCGGCCTTCTTGGCCGCATCCTCGGCAAAGCCCCATTGCGTCGGCAGCGCCATCAGGCCCTGCGTCGACATCGAGCCGAGCGAGATGATGCCGATGCCGTATTTGCCGGCAAGCGTCATGCCCGACGGCGAAATCTGCGACGCCACCACGCATGGCATCTCTTCCTGCAGCGGCAGCAGTTGCAGTGCGGCGTCCTGCATGGTGAACCAGTCGCTCTTGGCGGTGACGCGCTCGCCCTTGAACAGACGGCGAATGATCGCGAGCGCCTCGTCCTGACGGTCGCGCTGGGTCATCGGATCGATGCCGAGCGTGTGTGCGTCGGAGGCCAGCGCGCCCGGACCGGAGCCGAAGATGGCGCGGCCGCCGGTCATCCAGTCGAGTTGCACCATGCGCTGCGCGACGTTGTAGGGGTGGTGATAGGGCAGTGAGATCACGCCGGTGCCGAGCTTGATGCGCTTGGTGCGCTCGCCGGCAGCGGCCAGAAACATTTCCGGCGAGGCGATCATTTCCCAGCCAGAGGAATGGTGCTCGCCGCACCAGAATTCGTCGAAGCCGAGCGCATCGATCTGCTCGACGAAGTCAAGGTCGCGGCGGAACTGCAGCAACGGATGCTCGCCGATCGGATGATGCGGGGCGAGAAAGGCTCCGAATTTCAGGCGTGCCATGGGTGGTTCTCTCCGGATTTATTTGTTCTTTGGAATTGCTCGGCGCCAAGGGTACGGGGCGAGCCTTGGCAAGGCAATGCTCGTCAGCCCGCCGCCAGCGCATGGATGTCGCGCGATGTTGGCTGACTTGCCGCCGCCCGGAATTATGCACGCTTTCTAGCTGAATTAAGAAAGTTACCCGCCAGGTAATCGCGGACATGACGGCGGCTTGAGATGATCCGGCAAAGATTCCCGGAGAAGGCCCGTTCACATGCATCAGATCGTCTCCCATCCCGTCGACACGTCGCGCCGCTGGCTTGTGCTCGCAACCGTTGTCGCGGCGCAACTCATGTTCGGGATCGATGCCTTCATCGTCAATGTCGCGATCCCGACCATTGCGGCCGAACTTCACGCGAGCGCGGCGCAGATCGAGGCGGTCATCGCGATTTACCTGATCGCCTATGCCACCCTCGTCGTCACCGGCGGACGGCTCGGCGATATCTATGGCACGCGCAACGTGTTCATCGCAGGCGTGGCGGGCTTCACCGTCACCTCGCTGTGGTGCGCGCTCGCGCAATCCGGTCCCGAATTGATCGTGGCGCGGCTGGCGCAGGGCGCCACCGCGGCATTGATGGTGCCGCAGGTGCTCGCCACCATCCATTTGCTGTTTGCGGACGCCTCCCGCGCCCGCGCGTTCGGCATTTACGGCATCGTGCTCGGGCTCGCCGGCGCAGCCGGCTTTCTGGCCGGTGGCGTTCTGGTGACACTCGATCTCGCAGGCGTCGGCTGGCGGGCGGTGTTCTTCGTCAATGTGCCCTTTGGCGCTGTTATCATCGCCGCAGCCTGGAAGCTCCTGCCGACGGCGCCTCGCCGGGCCGGCACGCGGCTGGATATTCCTGGCGCCATTGTGCTGTTTTTCGGTCTGCTGTGCCTGATCGGCCCGCTGCTGTTTGGTCATGACATGCACTGGTCACCATAGGTCTGGCTGGCGATGGCGGTGGGGCTTGCCATCATCGCCGCCTTCCTGCGGCTGGAGGGCGCGGTCGCGCGCCGCGGCGGAATGCCGCTGATCGATCTTTCGCTCCTGTCGGATGCCGCATTCATGCGGGGGCTGGCCGCCGTATTCTTTTTCTTCTTCGCCAACCTGTCATTCTACCTCGTTCTGACAATTTACCTGCAGAAGGGGCTGCACATTCCGCCGCTGCAGGCTGGCCTCATCTTCCTGCCGCTGGCGCTGACCTTCGTGATCGCCTCGCGCCATAGTGGAATACGCGCCAAACATCGCGGCACGCTGGTATTGATCGAGGGCTGCGCGGTCCAGATCGCGGGCCTTGCGGCCGTGGTGGCTGCGGTCGAATGGATCGAGGCGCCGTCCGCGATCGTACTTGCGTTGGTGCTGACGATTTTCGGTTATGGCCAGGGGCTCGTGATGGCGCCGCTATCGAGCGCGGTGCTCTCGACCGTGAAGCCGACAAGCGCCGGTGCGGGCTCCGGCATGTACGGCACGACAGCACAAATCGCCAATGCTGCCGGCGTGGCCGCGATCGGCGCGGTGTTCTTCGCGATCGACTCCATCCAGTCGGCTCGACCGGCGCTGCTCGTCGCGTGCGCGCTGTTTGCGCTGTCGATCATCGTCTGCGCCGTATTCCTGACATGGATGCGTCGGATCACAGGATGACAAATTATCGTCAATTGCCAAAATTTGATTGTGGGGAATGACAGTGCACGGTCTTTTTATTTTGCACTGCAGCAACTATCTGTTCTGGATAGCGTAGGTTAAGAACAATCGCCCCAGGAGCTGTCGTTGTCTCTCGCCAAGAACGTCGAATTCTTGCGCCATTTGCCGAAGCTGAACGGCTTCACTGGCTTGGGAATCTATGGCCGAAGCACGTCGCCCGAGGCCGGCAGTCCGCTCGCCGAAATTAGCGGATTCGGCACCAATCCAGGTGCGCTCAAAATGTTTGCGTTTGTGCCGGAGCAATTGTTGCCCGCGCGCGCCCTTGTCGTTGTGCTGCATGGCTGCGGCCAGACCGCGGCCGGTTACGATTTCGGCACCGGCTGGTCGACGCTCGCCAAACGCTACGGCTTTGCCTTGCTGATGCCGGAGCAGCAGGCATCGAACAACGCCAACACCTGTTTCAACTGGTTCAATCCGGGCGACATCGCGCGCGGCCGCGGCGAGGCCGCTTCGATCCGGCAGATGGTTGCGCGGATGATCGCCGATCACAAGATCGATCCGCGCCGCATCTTCATCACCGGGCTTTCCGCCGGCGGCGCGATGACGTCGGCGATGCTGGCTGTCTATCCGGAAGTGTTCGCGGGCGGCGCCATTATCGCTGGCCTGCCCTACGGTATCGCCAGCAATGTCCGTGAAGCGCTCGGCGGCATGATGCAGTCGACCTCACGCCCCGCCGGCAAGCTGGGCGATCTCGTGCGCAAGGCCTCCAAGCACCGGGGACCATGGCCGAAAGTGTCGGTGTGGCACGGCAGCGCCGACCGCACCGTCAATCCGGGCAACGCCAATGAGATCGTCAAGCAGTGGCTCGACGTCCACGGTTTGCCGGCCGAACCCATGTCGATAGGGGAGGTGGACGGCCATCCGCGCGAAGTCTGGTGGAACGCCGACGGCGAGACCGTCGTGGAGTCGTACACCATCACCGACATGGCCCACGGCACGCCGCTGGGGCTGGCCGGCAATGACGAGCGCTACGGCGCGGAAGGCGCTTTCCTGATCGAGGCGGGAATTTCCTCGTCCTATCACATTGCAAATTTCTTCGGCCTGACCGAGCGCGTCAGTCCGACCAGCGAAGCGGCCAGGCCGGCGCAGGCGCCGAAGATCGTTCCGTCGGCGGCCACGGAATCGTTGCAGTCGTCCGATCTCGCCGCCAGACTCTGGTCGAGGACTCACAAGCCGGTTCGCCAACACAAGCCGGCGCCGCGCGAACCGACGCGTCGCGGCATTGATGTCGGCGGCGTCATCACCCGCGCGCTGACGGCGGCGGGATTGATGAAGTAGCCGGGCTTTACGGCAGTCAGGCGGATAATTTCAGCTCACATCTCGCCGGTAAGGAACGGATTGGTCAGCCGCTCCTGGCCGAGGCTGGAGCCGGCGCCATGGCCGCAGATGAAGCCGACGTCGTCGCCGAGCGGCAATAGCTTTTCCCTGATCGATTCGATCAGCGTGGCGTGGCTGCCGCCGGGCAGATCGGTACGCCCGACCGAGCCGTTGAACAGCACGTCGCCGACATGGGCGAAGCGCAATTCCTTGTTGAAGAACACCACGCTGCCCGGTGAGTGGCCGGGGCAGTGCAGGATGTCGAAGGTAAGTTCGCCGATCGAGACCTGATCGCCTTCGTCGAGCCAGCGGTCGGGCCCGAAATTGCGCACCCCGGTCATGCCGAAGCGCTCGCCGCTCGAGACGACGTTGTCGAGCAGGAATTTATCGGCGATATGCGGACCCTCGATCTTGACCTGCAGCGCGTCGCGCAAGTCGGCGGCGCCGCCGACATGATCGATATGGCCGTGCGTCAGCCAGATCTTCTCGACCGTGACGCCGGTCTGCTTGATCGCTTCCAGAATTTTGGGAACGTCCCCGCCGGGGTCGATCACCACGGCCTTCTTGGAAGGTTCGTGCCAGATGATAGTGCAGTTCTGCTCGAACAGCGTCACCGGCACGATCATCGCGCCGGCCTTTGCCTGGCTCTCCGCCTGGGTATCGGTTTTGTTTTCCATTTGAGGAACATATCCATCCCCGGAAGGTCGTCAACACGGGTTTGCAATCATCGTGTAACCGGCGTGTGATCCACACGGCTCCGTGATAGCGTTGCGCGTCGTGTGACGGGTTGGCGTGCGAGGGCCTGTATCGCCTTCGCCGGACAGTTTCGGATTTCCATCAGGTTCGGCAGTTGGGATTTCCATGGGTCAGGCTTCTGCATCGCCGCTGGTCGGTCCTCGCACCACGGCTCGCGCCTTCTTTGTCGGCGATCGCCTGAATACGTCGGGCCTCGAACGTGGCGATGTCCTTGCCACCACACCGCTAGCATTTCGCGTCAATACCAGTGGCGTCGCGATTCTCTTCCGCTATGGCGTGGTGGTGTTGATCGGACTGAATGCGCTGGAAGAGGAGGAATTCCTTCGCGGCCTGGACCAGCGCATGACGGGAAAGTTTGCACGGCGTGACGAGGAAATCGCCATCATCGAACTGGCCCCCGAAAGGGACGACCAGATTCCACCTGGCGGGCCGATCTGCCTGCAAAGCCTTTCGCCTGAGCGGCTGATCCTGATCGGCGAGGCGTTGGCAAAGAGCGTCGTTCTGGCTCGGCACGAGCGCGAGGTGGCCAGCGTCTTTGACACGACCGAACCGTTCGCGCAGGAACTGGCGCGGAGCGGGCGTATGCGCGGCGGCCGTCGCTCGATCCTGAAAAATATCGGCAACGCGCTTCTGGTGCGGCATCGGGTATCGGGGCCGGTCGAGGTGGAAGAGAAGCCCGACGTGCTCTGGGACAAGCCGCATCTGGAGCGGCTGTATGCCCGGCTGGAGGACGAGTACGAGCTCAAGGAACGCGCGGAATCGCTGAACCGCAAACTCGCCGTGATTGCCGAGTCCGCGCAGGTGTTGACCGATATCATCGACACGCGGCGCTCGCTGCGGCTCGAAGTGATCATCGTGCTGCTGATTTTGTTTGAGGTGATTATGACGATCTACCAGCTCGCCATGGGCCGACAGGCCTGAATGACTCGGTCATTCCGGGATGGTCTGTAGAACCAGACCTCAGATGTGCAATTGCGCATCGCGGAATCTCGAGATTCCGGATTCATCGCTGCGCGATGCTCGGGAATGACGGGTAGGTGATACTACCGCTTGATCTGCGCCTTCAGCGTGTCCTCGACCACGCGGTCGAACGACGACGCTTTCGGCGGCGCCTTGGCGCGCTGATCGGCGACGTATCCGTCGCGCTTGGCCACACGCGCCGTGAGCTTCTCGTTGAGCGCCTTGCGCTGGGTCATCTGCTGTTGACCTCGTCCATGCGCTGCTCGGGCGGCATCGCGCGGAGATTGACGATGATGTCCTTCTGCTTCGCCAGCGACAGTGTGACCGGATATTTGGTGTCCTGCGCGTAATCCATGTGCGGCGGCGCATCGCCGACCAGGAACACGATCCGCCTGGTATCGCCGCCGCTCGTCCATTGCAGCTTGTTGACGGCCACATCGAGCGCCTCATTGACGCTTTCCGGCCAGTCGCCGCCGCCGCACGCTTTCAATTCCAAAAGGCTGGCGTAGAGATCCTGGATATCGGTGGTGAGTTCGACCTTCTTGGTCACGCAGTCGTCGCCGATGTCGCGATAGGCGACGAGCCCCATCCGATGTCGGCGTCGGGATTGGAATCGACGATCGCGGTCGCGATCGACCAGATCTTGCGCTTGGCGCCTTCGATCAGGCCGCCCATCGAGCCGGTGGTATCCAGCACGAAGGCGACTTCGACGGCGGATTTTGCGTTGGCCTGCGACAGGCCGGCGGAAGGGTAGCGAGAGCGAAGGCAAAAGCGGGGGGTGCGATGCGGTGCATCGTTAGATCTCCTTCAGTGTTTTGTCCCTCGGGACCAAAGTTCCCAAGGCTGCGCGGTGCGCAGAGGTCGAAAACAAGGCGGGCCGGGGACAGATTTGCGGCCAGCTCGGCGAGAGGCCGCCTGTTGGACGGCTCGAAATCGGTTAAGGTTCGAGCGCCATGGAATCACCCGCCCGTCAGATCAGCCTCGTACCTGCGCCGGACCGCCGCCAGTCGGAGACGGCACTGGCGATCGCGCGCGGCACCGCGCGGCTGTTGCGGTCGCTGGGGTTTTCCTGCATCAGCGAGTTGCCGCTGCCGTCGGGCCGGCGCGCCGACCTGGTGGCGCTGAACGAGCGCGGCGAAATCTGGATCGTCGAGATCAAGTCATCGGTGGAAGATCTGCGCGCCGATCAGAAATGGCAGGACTACCGGATGCATTGCGACCGGCTATTCTTCGCCTTCACGCAGGACCTTCCTTGCGAGATATTTCCTGAAGATACCGGCCTGATCATCGCCGACGCCTATGGCGCGCACCTGCACTGCGAGGCGCCCGAGCATCGCCTGCCGGCAGCAACGCGCAAATCGATGACGGTGCGCTTTGCGATGGCGGCAGCGCAACGGATCAACCGGTTGATCGACCCGCAGGGGCACGGGGAGTTTTAGCGGGAATCGTAGCCCGGATGGAGCGAAGCGCAATCCGGGTCGGCCACTCCGCTTGCGAGATTCCCCGATTTCGCTGCGCTCCATCCGGGCTACAAGAAAATCACCGCGGCGCGCGCTTCGCCAGAATCCGCTGCAGGGTGCGGCGGTGCATATTCAGACGCCGCGCGGTTTCGGAGACGTTGCGGTTGCACATTTCGTAGATGCGCTGAATGTGTTCCCAGCGCACGCGATCCGCCGACATCGGATTGGACGGCAGCTCGGATTTCTCGGTGCCGCTGGCAAGCAATGCTGCGACCACGTCGTCGGCATCCGCCGGCTTCGAGAGATAGTCTACGGCGCCCATCTTCACGGCGGTGACGGCGGTTGCGATGTTGCCGTAGCCGGTCAGCACAATGGTGCGCGCGTCGGGGCGCTTGCGTTTGAGCGCCGACACCACGTCGAGCCCGTTGCCGTCGCCGAGCCGCAGGTCCACGACCGCAAAGGCCGGGGCCGCCTTGTTGATCTGCGCCAGCCCGTCGGAGACGGTATCACAGGATGTCACCGCGAAGCCGCGGGTTTCCATCGCGCGCGACAGGCGCTCCAGAAACGGCTTGTCGTCCTCGACGATCAGCAGCGAGCGGTCGGCGAGATCGTTCAGTTCGGCGATAGCGTTCAAGGCAGGGTTTCCCGGTTGCGGATGCGGAGCACTATATAGAGCATATGGCGTGGCGATTTTGCACTGCCAAGGGCCCCAGGTCTAATCGGCTGATCCGGCAGCGGTTTCCGAGGGTTCCTCCGCCTCGAAACGTTCGCGCGGCCAGACGATCCGAACTACGGCGCCGTGATCGGGAAACGTCCGGTTGGAGAACGACACCTTGGCGCCGGTGCGCTCCAAGAGCGTACGGGCGATGAATATGCCAAGACCGAGCCCGGCACGCGCGCTTTGGGCTTCATCCGCACTGCGCCGCCGCGATAAATACGGTTCGCCGATCCGTTTCAACATGTCGGGCGGGATGCCGGGGCCGTCGTCGGAGATCACGATTTCAACCGTATCCGCGTTCCACCAGGCGTTAACCTCCACCGTTGTCCGCGCGAAGTCGACGGCATTCTCCAGGATGTTGCCGACGCCGTAGAGAATCGCCGGGTTCCGAGCGCCGACCGGCTCGCGGGTGGCTGCGACAGCAAGCCGCACCTTGATCGCGACGCCGAAATCACGATGCGGCGCCACCACTTCCTCGATCAGCGTCGACAGCGGCATGAGGTCGAACGGCGCTCCAGAGGAGGAAAGCTGGGTGATCTTGGCCAGGATGTCGCGGCAGCGCTGCGCCTGCTCGCGCAGGGTCTTGAGTTCGGCGGCGAGATGGTCGTCGCCATGGACGGTCTTTTCCAGCTCGCGCGAAATCAGGAAGATCGTCGATAGGGGCGTGCCGAGTTCATGGGCGGCGGCAGCGGCGAGGCCGTCGAGCTGAGTCAGATGCTGCTCGCGCGTCAGCACCAGCTCGGCCGCGGCCAGCGCATCGGCAAGTTTTCGCGCTTCCTCGGTCGCCTGGAACGCATAGAGCGAGGTGACGCCGATCGCGAGCACGATCGAGAGCCAGACGCCGAACAGATAGATCGGCGGCAGCACCAGCGGGTCTTCGCTATCCCAGGGCAACTGTAAATGGAAGAACACCAGCGCCGAGGCGCAGGCGACCGCGAGCAGACCGAGCCCAACCGTCATCCGGATCGGCAGAACCGTCGCCGAGATCAAGACGGGGGCCAGGAACAGAAATGAAAACGGATTCTGCAGGCCCCCGGTCAGGAACAGGAGCGCGGCCAATTCGACGATGTTGAGCGCGAGCAGCGCCGCCGCATAGACCGGTTCCAGGCGTTGCATCGGGTTGAAGGCAACCTGCAGCGCAAGATTGAGCAGCGCCGAGATGCCGACGACGGCGACGCAGGCAATGACGGGAAAGTCGAACTCCAGCCCATGCGCCACGATGAAGATCGCGGTGAGCTGGCCGAGCGCCGCCAGCCAGCGCAGCCGGAGAATCGTATCGAGACGGACATAGCGGTGCGGATGACGGAAATCGGAAGCTTCAACATCGGACATTGCTGGAGTTTAGCTGTCGCAGCGCGCGATCACAAATTGGCTGGCTCGCGTGTGGTGCAGGGCCTCATGGTTCTCCCGGCGATGCGAAGCATCGTCCGGAGACGCGCGGCGTTGCCGCGCTCCTCACCATGAGGGGATAGTCTGCCCTCATGGTGAGGAGCCGCGAAAGCGGCGTCTCGAACCATGCAGGCCCGCCCGCCGCCCAGAAGTGCAAAGCCTTGCGCTCACCCCCGCAATAGCTCAATGAACGGGCCATAATGGTCGATAGCGAGGCAGTACCAGCGCAATCACCCGCGGCCGGTCCGCAAGGTCCAGCCGCGATCGAGGTCGCGCACCTCATAAAACTCTACAAGACCACCCGCGCCGTCGACGATATCTCGTTCCGGATCGCGCGCGGCAGCGTCACCGGACTGCTCGGCGGTAATGGCGCCGGCAAGACCACGACCATTGCCATGATCATGGGGCTGGTGCTGCCGACCTCGGGCCACGTCCAGGTGCTGGGACACGCGATGCCGGAACAGAGCGCCGAGGTGCTCGGGCGGATGAATTTCGAGAGCCCCTATGTCGATATGCCGACGCGGCTCACGGTGCGGCAGAACCTCACCATCTTCGGCCGGCTCTATGCGGTCAGGAACCTCGCCGAGCGCATCGAACAGCTCGCATCCGACCTTGATCTCAAGGATTTTCTCGACCGTGCCAATGGCAAGCTCTCGGCCGGACAGAAGACCCGCGTCGCGCTGGCGAAGGCGCTGATCAACCGGCCCGAGCTACTCCTGCTCGACGAACCGACCGCGTCGCTCGATCCTGATACCGCCGACTGGGTGCGGCAGCATTTGCAGGACTATCGCCGGACTCATGACGCCACCATCCTGCTGGCGTCGCACAATATGCTGGAAGTGGAACGGCTGTGCGACCGCGTCATCATCATGAAGCGCGGCCGCATCGAGGATGACGACAGTCCCGACCAGATCATGGCGCGCTATAACCGTACCACGCTGGAAGACGTGTTTCTTGATGTCGCGCGCGGCCGGGTCGCGGAGGGGGCACCATGAACAAGGTCGCCAGCGAAATCGTCACCCATCGTGGCATTTCCTCGCATCGCATCCAGGCGATGGTGCTGCGCTATTGGTATCTCCTGATGTCGTCCTGGCCCCGGCTGCTGGAGCTGATCTACTGGCCGGTGCTTCAGATCATCACTTGGGGCTTTCTGCAGAACTACATCTCCCAGACGTCTGGTTTTTTCGCGCGCGCCGGTGGCTCGCTGATCGGCGCCGTGATCCTGTGGGACATCCTATTCCGCGGCCAGCTCGGCTTTTCGATCTCGTTCCTCGAGGAGATGTGGGCGCGCAACATCGGCAACCTGATGATGAGCCCGTTAAAGCCGATCGAGTTTCTGATCTCGCTGATGGTCATGAGCCTGATCCGGCTTGCGATCGGGGTTATCCCGATGACGCTGCTGGCGCTGTTCTTCTTCGATTTCAATTTCTTCGCGATCGGCCTGCCGCTGATCGCGTTCTTCTGCAATCTGATCTTCACGAGCTGGTCGCTCGGGATCTTCGTTTCGGGCCTGGTGCTGCGCAACGGGCTCGGGGCCGAGAGCATCGTCTGGACGATGATGTTCGGCCTGATGCCGCTCGCTTGCGTATACTATCCGGTCGCGGTGTTGCCCGCCTGGCTGCAATGGATCGCCTGGATGCTGCCGCCGACCTATGTGTTCGAGGGGATGCGCGCGCTCCTGATCGATCACACCTTCAGGAGCGACCTGATGGTGTGGTCGCTTGGCATCAACGCGGTGCTGTTCATTGCCTCCTTTGCGACCTTCCTTGCCCTTTTGCGCAGCGCAAAGCGGGTCGGCTCGCTGCTCGGGGGCGGCGAATAGTCACCATTTTCCCGTGGATTTCCGTCGTTTTTTGCGTTTTGGGCACGTAGATATACGGACGTGTGCATTGACGCTTAATTACGCATTCGGCAGTATGCTGCGTCGCAAAACAAGGATCTGAACTAAAATGCCGATTGGTGAGTTTGGCGGCGCACCGCCGCTGGTGGCCGAAGGCAGTCCGGCGCTCACGACGCCGATGTACTGGATGTACGAAATGGGCCACGCGTCGCTCAATCCGGCACGCGCCGTGACCGACGCCACCAAGATCCTGTTTCAAAACCCGCTTAATCCGTGGTCGCACACGCAGTTCGGCAAATCGATCGCGGCGGCCTGCGAATTGTTCGAGCGCACCACGCGCCGCTACGGCAAACCCGAATGGGGGCTCGACTTCACCGAGGTTAACGGCATCCAGACGCCCGTCGAGGTCCGCTCGATCTGGGAAAAGCCGTTCTGCCGCTTGCTGCACTTCGATCGCAAGCTGACCCGGCCGCTACGCGCACCCCATCCGCGCGTCTTGGTCGTGGCGCCGATGTCCGGCCATTACGCGACGCTGCTGCGCGGCACGGTGGAGGCGTTCCTGCCGACGCATGAAGTCTATATCACCGACTGGTCCGACGCGCGGATGGTTCCGCTCACCGAGGGCCGTTTCGATCTCGACGACTATGTCGATTACGTCATCGAGATGCTGCACGTGCTCGGCGGCAACATGCACGTGATAGCGGTGTGCCAGCCTTCGGTGCCCGTGGTGGCGGCGGTTTCCGTGATGGAAGCCGCGCGCGATCCCTTCGTTCCGCTGTCGATGACCTTGATGGGCGGCCCGATTGATACCCGCCGCAACCCAACTTCGGTGAACAACCTCGCCGCCGAGCGCGGCATCGAATGGTTCCGCAATCACGTCATCACCAAGGTCCCGTTCCCGCATCCCGGAGTGGGTCGTGACGTCTATCCAGGCTTCCTGCAGCTCTCGGGTTTCATCACCATGAACCTCGATCGCCATACCGATGCGCACAAGGCTCTGTTCAACAATCTGGTGAAGGGCGACGGCGACATGGTCGACAAACATCGCGAATTCTACGACGAATATCTCGCGGTGATGGATCTGACCGCCGAGTATTATTTGCAGACCGTCGACCTTGTATTCGTCAAGCACGCGCTGCCCAAGGGCGAGATGACCCATCGCGGCAAGCCGGTTGATCCATCGAAAATCCGCCGCGTGGCGCTGATGACGGTGGAAGGCGAGAAGGACGACATCTCCGGCCTCGGTCAGACCGAAGCCACGCACGCGCTGTGCCCCGCGATCCCCGATCATCGACGGGTCCACTACGTGCAAAAGGGCGTTGGACATTACGGTGTGTTCAACGGATCGCGTTTCCGTTCCGAAATCGTGCCGCGCATCTCCGATTTCATGATGTCGGCGGCCAATACCAAGCTCAGCCTGGTTGCTGCAGCCGAATAGCGACGATTTTGGCCTCCGTCGGGGGCGCCAATAAGCTTTTGAAACGATTCACAGAACGGGATTCGCTCCCGACTCAAGGGGTGAGTTCAGACTCATTCCTTGAACCCGTCCGAAGGCACCGGTTCCATCCAAAAAATCCGGTTCCGGGCCCATCCTATAGACGCATTTTAGCACTTAGCCCCTGTATATTGGGCAAATGATTTGTTTTTGCGCCGAACGATTTCCCTGGCGGCGGATATGGCAGAATCCGGGCGAACTCCTGCTCCCCGGACTCTCAGA
Organism: Bradyrhizobium australiense; assembly: GCF_013114825.1. Classification (GTDB taxonomy): domain Bacteria; phylum Pseudomonadota; class Alphaproteobacteria; order Rhizobiales; family Xanthobacteraceae; genus Bradyrhizobium; species Bradyrhizobium australiense. The sequence continues at coordinate 382,059 of NZ_JAAVLX010000003.1, forward strand.
AATGGCTACTCGCGCCCTCCTTTATCGGCGGCCCGCCGAACCCGCGACTCTTTTGGTCAAACACTGCTCGCAAGTCTTTGCGATCAGGCTGCGTCGGCATCGCCGGGCGCGGCGATACACCTTGCGCATTCATCCGACGGATCGTGAAGCGATCCTGACCATGCCGCCGCGCGGTACTCTCGCCGAAGCCAAGGAGTTCGCGCAGCTTCACGGCGGCTGGATCGCGGCGCGTCTCGGTCGTTTGCCGAAGGCAGCGCCGTTCCAAGCCGGCACTGTCATACCGCTGCGCGGCGTGCCGCACCGGCTGGTGCATCGCGCGGGTGAGCGCGGCACGGTCTGGACCGAAACCCGCGACAGCGGCGAGAAGATCTTGTGCGTGGCCGGCGGCTACGAGCACATGGACCGGCGCGTCCACGACTTTCTCAAGCGCGAAGCGCGCAAGGAGCTGCACAAAGCATCGCTCGCCTATGCCGCGGAACTTGGCGTGCGGGTCAGGCGCGTGTCGATCCGCGATCAGTCGAGCCGCTGGGGTTCATGCACCTCGGCTGGATCGTTGTCGTATTCCTGGCGGCTGATCCTCGCGCCGCCCTATGTGTTGGACTATCTCGCTGCCCATGAGGTCGCGCATCTTGTGGAGATGAACCATTCGCCCCGGTTCTGGCGGGTCGTCGACCGCATCTGCAACCATGTCGAACGCGCCAAGCGCTGGCTCGACACCTACGGCAACGATTTGCACCGTTATGGGGTCGAGGATTAGCTCTTCGCCACCGCACTTACCGCTGTCGTCACCCGCGAAGGCGGGTGACCCAGTATTCCAGAGACAGTGGTGATCAGCCGAGAAGCCGCGGCGTACTGGATACCCCGCTTTCGCGGGGTATGACGGCTAGGAGTACGTGGCACGCGGATCGTTATCTTCCAAACAGCCGGTCCACCAGCCAGCCATCGAGTCCTGCCGCGGCTTCCGGCCGCGCATTTGGATTGGGTGGCGGCGCGGAGGTTCGTGCCGGCGCAGGCCGGTACGAACCGGCTGACGAGACCGGCGCCGACGGACTCGGCGCTGCACTGACCTGCGACGCCGTCTGGAACATGTTCGACAAAAATCCACCGCGCTGCGAATTCGGCAGGGCCGCCACCGGCACGCCCTGATGCGCCGATCGCATGAAGCGGGTCCAGACTTCCACCGGCAGGCCGCCGCCGGTTGCCTTCTTGGTCGGCGAGTTGTCGTCATTGCCGAGCCAGACGCCGGTGACGAGGTTCGCCGTGTAGCCGATGAACCAGGCGTCGCGGAAATCCTGGCTGGTGCCGGTCTTGCCGGCGGCCATCCAGCCCGGAATCTCCGCTTTGCGCGCGGTGCCCGAGAGCAGCGTCTCCTGCATCATCGTGTTCATCATCGCGACATGGCGCGGCTCGATTACCTGGCCGAGTGGATCGGCCGTGCGCTTGTACAGCACCTTGCCTTCGTTGGTGCGGATCTTGGTCACGACATGCGGGGAGACGCCGAGCCCGCCATTGGCAAACGGCGCATAGGCGCCGACCAGCTCGATGACAGATACCTCGGAGGTGCCGAGCGCGATCGAGGGATTGGCCTCGAGTTTGGATGAAATGCCGAGCCGGTGCGCGGTCCGGACCACATTTTTCGGCCCGACTTCGAGGCCGAGCCGTACCGCCACCGTGTTGAGCGACATAGCCAGCGCCTGCGTCAGCGTGACCGAGCCGAAATATTCATGCGTATAGTTCTCCGGGCGCCAGCCCTTGAGATCGAGCGGCGCGTCCTGCCGGATCGTTTCCGGCGTCAGGCCGCCTTCGATCGCCGTCAGATAGATGAATGGCTTGAACGCCGAGCCCGGCTGGCGCTTGGCCGTGACCGCCCGGTTATACTGGCTCTCGGCATAGTTCCGCCCGCCGACCATGGCGCGCACCGCGCCCTCGGGCGTCATCGCCACCAGCGCGCCTTGCGTGACGTTGAATTTCACGCTCTTGGCCGCCAGCTCGTCGATGATCGCGGCTTCCGCCACGCTCTGCAGCTTCGGATCGATCGTGGTCTCGACCACGATGCTCTGGTCGATCTGGCCGACGAGATCGTCGAGCACTTCGCCGATCCAGTCGGCGACGTAATTGACCGTGCCGGCGCCGGCCGGCTTCACGTTGTAGGAGGAATGTCCGATCGAGGCCTTGGCCTGGGCGTCGCTGATGAATTTGGCCTCCGCCATCGCCGCGAGCACGATCTGCGCGCGCTGCTCGGCTCCTTCAGGATTGCGGTTTGGCGCCAGCCGCGATGGCGACTTGACAAGGCCGGCCAGCATGGCGGCTTCCGCGACGGTTACGTTCTTCGCCGATTTGCCGAAATAGCGCTGCGCCGCCGCCTCGATACCATAAGCGCCGGAACCGAAGTAGACGCGGTTCAGATAAAGCTCGAGAATTTCGTTCTTCGAATGCTTGCGCTCCAGCCACAGCGCGAGTTCCACCTCCTGCAGCTTGCGCGCCATCGTCCGTTCCTGGGTCAGGAACAGGTTTTTCGCGAGCTGCTGCGTCAGCGTCGAGCCGCCCTGCGAAACGCCGCGATGCAGGATGTTGGTAACAGCCGCGCGTGCAATGCCGACGGGATCGATGCCGTAATGCGAATAGAAGCGACGGTCCTCGATGGCGATGAAGGCCTTCGGCAGATAGGGCGGCAGATCTTTCAGTGCGATATTGGAGCCCGGCGCTTCGCCGCGCGAGGCCAGCACGCTGCCGTCAACGCCGACAATCTGGATGGTCGGCGGGCGCTTTGGAATTTCCAGCGACTGGATCGCCGGCAAATGCGCGCCGACCCAGACCACGATGCCGATGATCGCGATTGCCGCCCACAGGCCGAGCACCGCGCCCCAATAGATGAGACGTCCGACCTTGAAGCGGCCGCGCGATTTCGAGCGCCGTTTCGCGCCGCTTTTTGCCCCGCGCGGCTTGCGCTCGCGCGGGGGCGGCTCGTCGTCATCTTCGTCCTTGCGATTCGGCACTGGCTTTTTCGGTTTGTCGTCGTCGGTGGCGTCCGGAATGCGATCCGCTGGCGAGAGACGCAGCTCGGCGAGCGCTGCCGGAAGCCCAAATAACGGCTCCTTGCGCGCGCCGCTCTTTTTCCGTCCCCACGCCATGCCAAACGCCGCTCACACCCGTCCCGACGCACGCTAGCGGTGGCTGTTTAAGGCTCGGTTACGGAAAGGTTAATGCGGGATTAGGAGGTGCGGCGGGGCCATATTAGGATTGGCAAACGACAGCGTTCTTAAGGAGAAAACGGCATGGGCCACATCGATCCGACTAAGGAAGTGTTCGCGCAATTCCGGGCCAACGACCGGCCGGGTCCGATCCACATGCTCAACTTGGTCCGGCTGCGTGCTGAGGCCACCTATCCCGACGGCCGCAAGGCGACCGGCGCGGAAGCCTATGCGGCCTATGGGCGCGAAAGCGGCCCGGTGTTCGAACGGCTCGGAGGGCGGATCGTGTGGCAGGGCGGGTTCGAGCTGATGCTGATCGGGCCGCAGGACGAGCGCTGGGATCATTGCTTCATCGCCGAATATCCAAGCGTCGCGGCGTTCGCCGAAATGATCCGCGATCCCGTCTACCGCGAAGCGGTCAAACACCGTCAGGCTGCGGTCGAGGATTCCCGCCTGATCCGCCACGCCGTGCTCCCGGTCGGCAAGACGTTCGGGGAGCTACCGAAGTGACCCCGCTCGGCCGGGCTTGACCCGGCCATCCATCAAGCGAAGCTTCTCATGAAGAATAATGGATTGCCGGGTTCCGGCTTCGCCAAGGCTACCCGTCCTGGCGCGCCGAAGCTTTAGCGGAGGCGGCAGCCCGGCATTGACGACACGGAAAAATTCGGCGGCCCCGAGGGGCCGCCGATCGCTTCTTCCGCCGATCGTTTAGTAGGTCGTCGAGCTCTAACCCGCCGCGCCCTTGTCCTCCAGGATTGGGCCGAACAATTCCCAGCGCTCTCCGTTGAACTTCATCATCTGCAGCTGCTTGTTGACGCGGTAATCGTCCGGCGTGGTGTTGACGGTGATGCCCGGCAGCAGCAGGTCGAGCTGAACGTTCTTCAGGTTGGTGGCCTGTTTCAACACGTTCTCGCGGGTCAGATTGTCGCCGCACGCCTTGAGCACATGGATCAGCAATTGCGTGGTCATGTAGCCATAGGAGTTGAAGCTCGAGTCCTTGTCGCCGTCAGGATAGTACTTCGCCATGAACTCGAAATATTTCTTCATGCCCGGATCGTCTTTCCACGTCGGATCCAGCGGATCCTTGCCGTAATTGACGCTGATCACGCCTTTGGAAGCTTCGAGTCCGGCCGGCTTCATCACGGCGCCAACCGAGGTCGCGTTGATGTCGAGGATGTGGACCGGCTTCCACGCGAGCTCGTGGATCTTTTTGATCGCCTGCGCCGCCTGTTTCGGCGTCGTCGCCGAGAAGAACAGGTCCGCGCCGGCGTCCTTGATCTTGAGGATCTGCGAATCGATGGTCGGGTCGGAGACTTCGTAGGAAGCTTCCGCCACGATCATCTTCGCGGCCTTGTCGCCGAGGCCAGCCTTGATGCCGTTCAAATAATCCTTGCCGAGGTCGTCGTTTTGATAGAGCACGCCGACCTTGGCGTTCGGATATTCCTTGATGATGTACTGGCCGTAGATGCGCCCCTCGACGAAGTAGTTGGGGTTGAAGCCCATCGTCCACGGAAAATTCTTCGGGTCGGTGAACTTCGAGGCGCCGGTCGCGGCGAACAGTTGCGGCACCTTCTTGGCATTGAGATATTTCTGCACCGCTGCGTTCGAGGGCGTACCGAGCAGCTGGAAGGTCAGCAGCACCTCGTCGCTCTCGACCAACTTGCGCACCTGCTCGACGGCCTTGGGCGGCGAGTAGGCGTCGTCATACTGGACCAGATTGATCTTGCGGCCATTCACGCCGCCCTGCTCATTGATCATCTTGATGTAGGCCGCCTGGGTCTTGCCGATGGTGGCATAGGCGGAGGCCGGTCCGCTGAATGGATTGGTCTGGCCGATCTTGATCTCGGTGTCGCTCGCGCCGGTGTCGTATTTTTTCTGCGCCGACGCCGTGGAGACCGACAGCGCAAGAGCCAGCGCCATGCCGATGGCCAGATGGAAAATACCCTTCCTCATAATGCTGCATTCCTCGTGTGTTTATGATTGAGCTGATGAGCTTGCCCGCTGCCGTTAGCCCGGACCCGCGTCATCGCTGCCACAATAGTGGCGGAAGCCATATTGCAATGCAAGCGTAGCCCATTCGAACGATCCAGGTGGGGTGAACGCGCCTGGGAAAGATAGCAGGTTCCGCCTGCACAAAAAGACTCCACTGCTGCCGAGCGGCGCGTAATAATGCACGATCGAACAACGCGACCTATCGACATCAAATGAAACCGCCGGCCTCGTGCTGAGGACGACACCGGCCGTCATCCGCCGATCGGTAGCTCTGTTTAACCGGCCGGCCCGGTATCCTCTATGATCGGGCCGAACAGCTCCCAGCGCTCGCCGTTGAACTTCATCATCTGCATCTGCTTGTTGATGCGGTAGTCGGTCGGCGAGGTATTGGTGACCATGCCGGGCAGCGACAGGCTGCCGTTTTCAGATTGGCCGCCTGCTTCATGATGTTTTGGCGCGTGAGGTTGTCGCCGCACTGCTGCAGGACCTTCACCAGCAATTCCGCGGTCGAATAACCATACGTGTTGACGGTGTCGAGCTTGTCGCCCTCCGGGTAATATTTGTCCATGAAGGCGAAATAGGCCTGGATGCCGGGATCGTCCTTCCACTGCGGATCGCCGGGGTCCTTGCCGTAGTTGGTCGAGATGATGTCCTTGGAGATGTCGAGGCCCGCGGGCTTTAGCGTGGCCGACACCGGGCTCGCATTGATGTCGAGGATGTGGACGGCTTCCAGCCGAGGTCGGCGACCTTCTTGATCGCTTGCGCTGCAAATTTCGGCGTCGAGGCGTCATAGAGCAGGTCGGCACCGGCAGCCTTCAGCTTGACGATCTGCGAGTCGATGGTCGGATCGGTCAGCTCATAGGAGGTTTCGGCGACGATCATGGAAGCCGCCTTGGCGCCCAGGCCTTCCTTCAAGCCCGTGACATAGTCGCGGCCGAGATCGTCTTTTTGATAGAGAACGCCGATCTTGGCGTTGGGGTGATTTTGCAGAATGTATTTGGCGTAGATCCGCCCCTCGGACTGGTAATTGGGATTGTATCCCATGGTCCAGGGGAAATTCTTGGGATCGGTGAATTTCGACGCCCCGGTCGCGGCGAGGAGCTGCGGCACCTTCTTGGCGTTGAGGTACTTCTGGACGGCGGCGTTGATGGCGTGCCGATGATCTGGAAGGTGAACAATACCTCGTCGCTCTCGACCAGCTTGCGCACCTGCTCGACGGCTTTCGGCGGCGAGTAGGCGTCGTCATACTGGATCAAATTGATCTTGCGGCCGTTGATGCCGCCCTGCTCGTTGATCATCCTGAAATAGGCGGCCTGCGTCTTGCCTATACCGGCATAGCTGAGGCCGGTCCCGAGAACGGAACGGTCTGGCCGTTCTTGATTTCAGTATCGCTCGCGCCGGCGTCGTATTTTTTCTGCGCGCTGGCTGGCGAGGCCGACATCGCGATCGCAATAGCAGTGCCTGCAAGCAGATGAAGAATGCCGCTCCTCATATCGTTGCTCCCGTATGGCCGACGATCCTGTCCGGCAATCGCTTGGGATTGCCGGCGTCATCGTTGTCAGGGAGTTTGGCGGAACGGTTTTGGCAATGCAAGACGATGCTGGGTGGTGAATGACCCGGAGCATGATCCGGAAAAGTGGGTACCGGTTTTCCCTGGGGACAAACGCGAAGCGTTTGCCCGGAGATCATGCTCAAGTAAGAAGCTAGAGCGGGATGACGGTTCAAAGAAACGTTTACTCTAACTCAGCCAGAGCAGGATCAAGGCGAGCGCCGCGGGCGCCGCCTGCACGTACAGGATCCGGCGGCTGACGGTCGCCGCGCCATAGGCGCCGGCCACGATCACGCAGAGCAGAAAGAAAATCTTGATCTGGAACGCGAAGACCGGATTGGGCTGGAGCAGGCCCCAGACGAGGCCCGCGAAGGAAGCCGTTATACAGGCCCCTGATTGGCGGCCAACACCGCGGAATCCCTTGCCTTCTCGATCGGGTTGCGAAAGATCTTCAGGCCCAGCGGCTTGTCCCAGAGAAACATCTCCAGCACGAGAAAGAACACGTGGAGCGCAGCGACCACCGCGACTAGAACGTTGGCGATGAAGATCATGTTGCGGTCCCCCAACCGGCAGCAGAATTCGGGTGGACGCTGACACGCCGCAGGTGAAAAGTGCGGGCACTCACGGATATTTTTCAGGGAATGACGATGCCCGAAAACTTCAACCTTGATTGCCTGCCAACGCCAATCGGCATCGCGCTATTGGTCACCGATGCGGACGGCTTGCTCCGCGCGCTGGACTGGGAAGACTACGAGGCCCGCATGCAGCAATTGCTGCGCCTGCATTATGGCGCGGTGAACCTGAAGAATGCGCGGGCGCCGCGTGATTTGCGCGCCGCATTGACCGGGTATTTCAAGGGTGACCTTGACCGCCTCGCAGCGATCGAATGGCGCGTCGCCGGCACGCCGTTCCAGCAGAAGGTATGGAACGCGCTGCCGAAGATCGCGGCAGGGACGACGATGAGCTATGGCGCGCTCGCCGCAACACTTCGAATGCCGCGCGCCGTCCGCGCCGTCGGCCACGCCAATGGCTCGAATCCAATCAGTGTGGTCCTGCCCTGTCACCGCCTGATCGGTGCCGATGGTTCGCTCGTGAAGTACGGCGGCGGCTTGGAGCGCAAGCGCTGGCTGCTCAAGCACGAGGGTATAGAGATCTAGCCTACGAACGGGCGCAGCATGTAGAGTGGGAAGGCGCAATAGCGCCGCGCCCACCATCAATCGCCGAGCTCGATTCTTGATGTGGGCACGCTTTCGCTTTGCCCACCCTACAAATTAGTGAAAACGTGAAGACGTTGAGATCGAGAACGAGGAGCGGCGGATCAATCAAGCGGGCGTGCAATGGCGTTTGAGGACATTCCGCCGTTTCAAGTCAATCGGGGTCGCGGGGTGCGTTTCGCATGTCCCGAAGGATACAGATGAAAACAATCAGCAGAGGTCCCCACGCCAGCAATGCGCCTACCAGCATCGCATTTGCCATCGCGATGATGGCTCCTCCGCGATCACCGGCACGATAGATGATCCCTGCGCGCCGCGGGCTCCGGCAGCTGGTAGAGCCACTTCCAATAGGTCCGGTTGCGCTCCAGTTGACGCTTGTAGATCTCGCGGCACTTCGCCGAGCAAAACTGCTGGAAGTACCAGCTACGCCGGACCAGCCCGAAGGGGCGCTTGCATTCCGGATTTCCGCAACAATTGTTCATGACGCGACCTCCGCATTGGCACGCCGTATCCAGCGAATGAAACTCTCGTGGCCCTTGTTGAGACAGAAGCGGCCGCAATAGCGTTCGCGCGCTGGATTTCGCAGGGAGATGATTTTGGGGTCTTCGCTGTCACACTCGGAGCAGCGCGGTTCTGTACGCATGGCGACCTCCTTCCGAGGAATTGCCATTTGCCGATCAAAATGTGTGATGCTGTGCGCCCTTCGTTTCTCGAAGGACGATGCGAAGTCTGGCGCGGTCGGGGCTTATCTTCAATTCGTCTAGATGTTTGGCGAGATCATCCTTACGTATGCTGGCTCGCCCGAGGGCCGTATCGGCTCATTTGTTTGCGGCCGCGCCGTTTGGCGCCAGTGCGGCTTCGAGGCACTTGATCAGCGCCTCCCCATCGAACGGCTTGCTCAAAAAGCAGGTCGCTCCCGCCTTCATCGCCCGGGCGCGGTCGCTTTCGACCGAAAAAGCCGTGACGAAGATGAAGGGAAAGCGATGTCCGGTGGCGCGTAAATGATCTTGCAGCTCGAGCCCGCTCATGGCGGGCATTCTGACATCCGTTATCACGCACGAAGTGTCATTCAGATGCGGCGATCGCAGGAAATCCTCGGCCGATGCAAACGAATGGACAGCGTAGCCAAGCGACCTGACGAGATTATGGGTCGCGGCGCGAACCGACCCGTCATCGTCGATGATTGATATGACCCGATTGGACAAAGCGATCCTTTCTGGAGACGACCAGAGGATGTCTTTTACTGTGCCGCCGCGTATCGGGAGAGTGCGCTGCAAATCAGCGAAGGAAAAGCATACTTAGGTTTGCGATCGGTCGGATGCGGGCCCGATCCCAAGTAGCTCGGCCATCCGCACCAGATCGGGCAGCGACTTCGCTCCCATTTTCCGCATGATATGCCCGCGGTGAATCTTCACGGTGATCTCCGCCAGGCCGATTTCGGCTGCGATCTGCTTGTTCATGAGCCCGGACGTCACGAGCGCCATCACCTGCCGCTCACGGGAAGTCAGGGTCGCGAAATGCGCGTGCAGGTCTGAGAGAATCTTGGCTTCATCGCGGCTGTTGCGGTCGCGTTCAATGGCCGCGGTTACGGCATCCAGCATGTCCTGATCGCGGAATGGCTTGGTCAGGAAATCGACGGCTCCGGCCTTCATTGCCCGGACCGTCATCGGAATATCGCCGTGGCCCGTCATGAAGATGATCGGAATATGAATGTCGGCCTTGGCCAGTTCTGCCTGAAAGTCGAGCCCGCTCAGCCGGGGCAGCCTGATGTCAAGAATCAGGCAACTGGGGACATTCGGAAGCTTGCACTGCAGAAACTCGTGAGCCGAACCGAACACCTCGACGCGCAGCCCCACGGATCGAAAGAGATTGCTCAGTGCCTCACGCACCGATGCGTCATCGTCGATGACGAAGACGACCGGCTCCTCGGCGCTTATGAGCGTGGAGGATGCCCGGCGTCCTGTCACGGCGCGCCCTCCTGATCTAACGGCAAGGTGAACTGGAATGTCGCGCCGGGGCCGGCGTTGCCGGACGCGGACAGCCGCCCGCCATGAGCGCCGACGATGGAGCGGCAGATCGAAAGGCCCATTCCCATGCCGCTGGATTTGGTGGTGAAGAAGGCGTCGAACAGCCGGTCAGCATTCTCGGTGCCGAGCCCGACGCCGCAATCCTTCACCGTCACCACGATTTGCCGGGCTTCGTCCTGGCATGTTCGGATCACCAGTTCGCGCGGCCGGTCCGTGACCGGCTGCATCGCCTCGATGCTGTTGATGACCAGGTTGAGAATGACTTGTTGCAACTGGACCCGATCGGCGATCACCAGCGGAAGGTCGGGGGCGAGCTCCAGCCGCAACGATACCTGGTGGTTGAGCAGCTCATGCTGCACCAGGCTGATGACCTCGTTGATGACATCGTTGATGTTAAGCGCTGCCTTTTGATCGGTAGCCTTGTTCACGAGCGCGCGGACGCGCTGGATCACTTCGCCGGCACGATTGCCGTCCTTGATGATCGCCTCCACGGTCCCACGCGCTTCCTTCAGATCGGGAGGCTCACGGTCGAGCCAACGCCGGCATGCGGCGGCATTGGTGACCACGGCGGCGAGCGGCTGGTTCACTTCATGGGCGATCGACGCGGCAAGTTCGCCGAGGGCAGTCACACGCGTGACATGCGCGAGAGTCGCCTGCGCTTCGTGCAATTCCATCTCGGCTCGCTTGCGGGCCGTGATATCAGTTACCGCCCCGACGAATTCGATGCTGCCCGATGCGTCCGTCACCGCATGCGCGGTGGCGTGGACATGTTTGATCGAGCCGTCGGGCATCAGCAATCGATATCCATGCGCGAAGTCCTTGCCGTCGCTGGACGCGCGGTCGATGGTCCGTTGCACGCGCCCGCGATCATCAGGATGAATGCGTTGAATGACGGTGGCATGCTTGATGGAAGGGGCCTTTTCGAATCCGAATATTCTGAAGGTCTCTTCCGACCAGATGATTTCGCCGCTGGCGACGCGCCAGCCGAAGCTGCCGGTGTGGCTTAATCGCTGGGCTTCGGCCAGATACATTTCACTCTGCCGAAGCGCATTTTCAGCCTGCTTGCGCTCGGTGATGTCTTCGCACGCGATCAGGACGACCAATCGGCCGTCCAGCCGCCGCACGGCCTTGGCGTTTTCACGAACCCAGAGCGCTGACCCGTCCTTGCGAACCTTGCATATCTCCCAACTGTGGGTCTGGCCGATATTCTCCAGGCATATTGCAACGTTGCTCTGGGCGACGGGTTGCTCTTCGGCAGGAAAGACCTTCAGCACGGATTTCCCGAGCAATTCGCTGACGGAGTAGCCGAGTTGTGCGGCGCCGAATGTGTTGACGGACAGCACGGTCCCCGTCGCATCAACCATGAAGTACATCACCGGGTTATGCTCGAACACCTCCTTCCATTTCGCCTCGCTGTTGCGCAGCGTCTCGATCGCGCGCGCTTCGCCGCTTACTCGGCCCTGAAGCACGGCTTCCATCTGCCTGCGCGTATGCGCGACCAGGCCCATCATGATCAATGAGGCGGCGATCGAAGCGATGAGCAGCGCGATCGCAATGAAATGAGGGGCGGCCGTCGGCGCCGGGCCGAGCAGCAGCCAGATTCCGGCCACCGCTCCCAACGCCAGCGCCATGCTGCCGAGCAGCCATTGCTCGGCCGAGCGCCGGGACCTTATCGTCGGCTTACGCATCATCAGCACTGAGGCTCGGCCATCCCGAGCGGCGCTGCGTCGCCAGGTGTTCGCTATCATCAGCGGCGACAACGTCGCCCTCCTAACAGGCTGGATATTAGCAGCTTTTCGTAAGGCCCGGAGGGTAAAATCGGCTGGTCCTCCGCGGCCCCTTCCGGGCACGCGATCTTCCGTCGCGGGGCCAGACTGCGATCCTAAACCTCGGTATGATCCGCGCAACCGAATGGACGCTTGGATCAACCTTCGTTCAATGGTCCGTTCCTTCTCGATGACTACGCTGATTGGGTAGCCGGATGGCGGCCGAGCGCCGGTATTGCCATGCGGGAAGAGCGTTACGGAATACCCATCGACCTCATGCCTTGCCGCTCGCAACCGTCGCTGTCGTCGAGCCCGCTCGCCTAAGGGATTGCCGACCGAACTCTGGGGATTGATATGCCGAAAGCACACCTGCATCTGATCCTTTGCTCCGACGATATCGAATCCGAAACAAATCCTCGCGACCGCAGGTTCCAGCCCACCGTTATCTATGGAGGCAGGCGAACAAACCTCGTTCAGCAAGAGAACCCGTGGGAAGATTTACTTGTCCTGTTCGATCTTGGCGTCCTGATTGCGCAGGCAAGCTATCTTACCTTCGTCACGGCGAGCTTGGTTGCGCTTGAGTGTCAAGGTTGGACTGCGGTCGAACGGACCGACTAGACTTGCGAGAGGGCAGCGCGAGTTCGTAGGATGGGTAGAGCGCAGCGAAACCCATCATTGTCTCTCCACATGATTGATGGGTATCGTTTCGGCCTTCGCTCGTTTGAGCTTCGGCGGACAAGTCGCTCCACCCTTCCTACAAAGCTGGTCTGCCTCGCATCGCGCACAAGCGCAATTTCAGTACGCGCCTGCGACCAATTGGCACGACGGGCAAATCAATTCTGATTTTCCGAAATTGCGTCAAGCCCAGGAATCAAAAAGAATCAAAAATATTTCGCTTAACGCGAGAGGCAAATCAGCCGCATAACCCGCCCGTCACACCCGATTGAGAGGCGGCTCGCGATCGTCACGAACGTGCGGTGAGATGCGATGGACGCTGAATGCGCAAGGTGTACGCGCAGGAAGCGTACGGCGAAGTCGTGTGGTCCTGGCGCCGCGGTGCTGGCGCTAACTTTGCGTGGAGTTTCTGCGCAGCGACAGTGGCAAAAGAGCCGTTCACCGGGGAGAGCTCGAAGTAAGCCGTAAAGCCATTGCGCAGGGAAGCCGGGATGCTCCCGCTGTACCTGTATGCTCGTGTGCGTTCTCTTTTGCGCACTTTGCACACGAGACCGCGGGTGCAGCCAGCACCCGGTCTTCCCTGCGCCCTCTGATTGGAGGGGGCGGGAAATTCTCTAATCAAAACTCGCGCAGATGATGCGGCGAGATCGTGTGGTCGTATTTGGTTGCAATGCTATGCACGCCGTCGCCGCACGAAAGGTCCGTTCCCTCCCCCCTTGCGGGGGAGGGTTAGGGAGAGGGGTGGCGGCATCGGCGGTGCTCGTTGTCAACGGGAATCGTGGGCGACACTGTCGGCAATCTGTCCGGTTCGTGGTCGCGGAGAGAACCCTCTCCCCAGCCCTCCCCGGCAAGGGAGGGAGCCGATCGCCGATGCGTCGCGACTGTCGGCTCGCAATCAAACTGGCGCGAGCGGACGATAGTAGTCGATCACGCCGCCGGCTTGGCGACGTTGTCTTCGCTGGCGAGCAGATGAATCAGCGCGCTCTTGATCGCGGCCTGCCGGGTCGGTGCGTTGATCTGGGCGCCGAGCAAATCGGTGACGTAGAACACGTCGCGGGCGCGTTCGCCGAAGGTCGCGACATGGGCGGAGGCGATGTTGAGGTTCAGCTTCGAGATCGCCGTCGTCAGTTGATAGAGCAAGCCCGGGCGGTCGAGGCCGGAGACCTCGATCACCGTGTAGCGGTCTGACCACTGGTTGTTGATGGTGACCTCCGGCTCGACCACAAAGGCGCGCATCTTGCCGCGGTTGGCGGCCTTGCGCGCCACCACTTCGGGCAGCCGCAATTTACCCTCGAGCACGTGCTCGATCATCTCGCCGATGCGGGTCGCGCGCCGGCCCTCGTCCTCGTCGCGGTCGTATTCCCTGGAGATCGCGATAGTGTCGAGCGCGAGGCCATCGGTCGTCGTGTAGATCTGCGCATCGACGATGTTGGCGCCGGCGGACGCGCAGGCGCCGGCGATGATCGACAACAGCCACGGATGGTCGGTCGCCAATATCGTCAGTTCGGTGACGCCGCGCGCCTCATCGAAGCCGACATTGATCGCGAGCTGGTGCCCGGCCTGTTCGCTGGCGCGGATGAAGCGCGCCTGGCGGATCTTTCGCTGCAGGTCGACCTTGAGCCAATAGGCGGGATAATGCCGCCCGATATAGGCATTAAGCTCCTCCTCCGGCCATTCGGTGAAGGCGGCGCGGAATTCCGATTGCGCCACCGCGATGCGCTGCGCCCGGTTCACTTCCGAGAAGCCGCCGGTCAGGACCGGCTCGGTCTCGTAGTACAGCGTGCGCAGCAACTGCGCCTTCCAGCCGTTCCAGACGCCGGGGCCGACACCCCTGATGTCGGCAGTGGTCAGGATGGTCAGAAGCTTCATCTGCTCGACCGATTGCACAACAGCGGCAAAATTCTCGATCGTCTTGCGGTCGGAGAGATCGCGCGACTGCGCCACCGTCGACATCGTCAGATGCTCTTCGATCAGCCACGCCACCAGCTCGGTGTCGCCTGCCGAAAAGCCGAGCCGCGGACACAGCCGGCGCGCCACCCTGGCGCCCGCGATCGAATGGTCCTCCGGCCGCCCCTTGGCGACGTCGTGCAGCAGGGTAGCGATGTAGACCACCGCGCGATGCTCGGGCTGAATCTTCCGGAACAGGTCACTCGCGACCGTGAACTCGTCATTACCGCCGCGCTCGATCTCCTGCAGGAAGCCGATGCAGCGGATCAAGTGCTCGTCCACTGTATAATGGTGGTACATGTTGAACTGCATCATCGACACGATCTTGCCGAAGGCGCGGATGAAGTGACCGAGCACGCCAGTCTCGTTCATCCGCCGCAGCACGGTCTCCGCGTTGTCAGACGTCAGGATCTCCATGAACAGCCGGTTGGCTTCGGTATTTTCGCGAAGCTGGCCGTTCACCAGTTTCAGCGAGCGCGTCACCGTGCGCATCGCGTCGGGGTGGAAGGCGAGGTTGTTCTTCTGTGCCAGATGGAAGATCCGGATCAGGTTCACCGGGTCGTGCTTGAAGACGTCGGGCGCGGCGAGGTTGATGCGGTTGTTGTCGATGATGAAGTCGTCGCTGTCGGGCACCCGCCGCCGCTTGGCGCTGCCCGGCCGCAGCCGCGCCACCATCCGGCTCAGGACCGGCGCCGGCTTGGCCTGCTCGTCCTCCAGCTTGGCGCACAGGATCGCGGTGAGATCGCCGACGTCTTTCGCCACGAGGAAGTAGTGCTTCATGAAGCGTTCGACATCCTGCATGCCGGGATGCGAGGTGTAGCCGAGGCGGACTGCGATCTCGCGCTGCATGTCGAAGGACAGCCGCTCCTCGGGGCGGCCCGAGACAAAATGCAAATTGCAGCGGACCGACCACAGGAAATCGGCGCAGCGGCGGAAGGTGCGGTATTCCTGCGCGTCGAATACGCCGCGCTCGACCAACTCCCCGGTCTCGCGCACGCGATAGACGTATTTGGCAATCCAGAACAGCGTGTGCAGATCGCGCAATCCGCCCTTGCCGTCCTTGACGTTCGGCTCGACCAGGTAGCGCGATTGCCCGGCGCGGCGGTGACGCTCCTCGCGCTCGGCGAGCTTTGCGGTGACGAAATCGGAGGCCGTGCCCTGCACCACGTCCTTGTCAAAGCGTGCGACGAGTTCGTCATAAAGCGGCTGGTCGCCGGTCAGGTAACGTGTCTCGAGAATCGCGGTGCGGATCGTCATGTCGCCGCGCGCCTGGCGGATGCACTCGTCGACCGAGCGCGTGGCGTGGCCGACCTTCAAGCCCATGTCCCAGAGGCAATAGAGAATGGCTTCGGCGACCTGCTCGCCCCAGGCCGTCTGCTTGTAGGGCAGGATGAACAACAGATCGATGTCGGATTCCGGGGCCATCAGACCGCGGCCGTAACCGCCGGTGGCGACCACGGCCATGCGCTCGGCGCCGGAGGGCACATGCGAACGATAGAGATGTCGCGTCGCGGCCGAATAGAGGATGCGGATGATTTCGTCCTGCATGAAGCAGAGCCGCTCGGCGCAGCGGCGGCCGTGGCGATCCCTCAGCAGCACGACCTGCGCAGTCGCCCGCGCCGCGATCATCTCGGCCTTGAGCAATTGCGCCAGCGCCGAGCGAAACACGTCCTCGCGGCCGGCATGTTTTTCGGCCAGCGCATCGACCGCCGCGGTGATCCGCGCGGTATCGAAACGGTCATCCGCCTCGGAGCGGTCCTCTATCACGATGCTGTCCATGATCTCCCCGATATCGGACGGCGCAGGGGCTGTCACGGGCGATTGCAATGCAAACCCCAAGCTATGCCGCGGCCCGGCCGAATTCCAGTCCTAACCTGTTGAAAAGGCTAATGTTGGAGAAGCGTATAGGTGCCCGCGCCAGGCGCGATGATGACATCGCGTCAATCGCCGACTATACCGGGACGCAAAATAAAGTCGGGAGAGAGAAGAATGGACGCCGCCGAACTTCGCGCGCTGCAGGCCCCGATCAAGGAACGCTACAAGTCCGATCCTTCGGCCGCAGTCATTACCCTCAAGGCCAAAGGATCGATCGATAATGAAGGCATCGCCTGCAAGGTCGAGACCGGCCGCGCGCTGGCGGTTGCGGGCCTCCACCCCGCCACCGGCGGCTCCGGACTTGAGCTGTGCTCGGGCGACATGCTGCTCGAAGCACTCGTCGCCTGCGCCGGCGTGACGCTGAAATCGGTGGCCACCGCCATCGAGGTGCCGCTCAAAAGCGGCCACGTCATCGCCGAGGGCGATCTCGATTTTCGCGGCACGCTCGGCGTCGACAAGGAAGCCCCGGTCGGGTTCGAGGAGATCCGCCTGCGCTTCGAGGTCGCAAGCGACGCGCCGCAGGACAAGCTTGATCTGCTGCTGAAACTCACCGAACGCTATTGCGTGGTCTACCAGACCATCAGGAACGGCCCGAAGGTTACGGTGTCGATGAAGCGGGTGTGAGATCCAAACGCCGATGTCGTCCCTGCGAACGCAGGGACCCATAACCACCGAACTGCATTGGTGTGGCAAGTACCAGCCCGCACCGCCCAAAAAATCGAGACGCCGCGGCGTATGGGTCCCTGCTTCCGCAGGGACGACGGATGGATGTCCCACGAACTCGCCTTCATCCTGACGCTCGGCCTGCGCATGGCGATTACCGCGGCGTTCGTGGTGACAGCGTCCATCGTCACCGAACGCGCAGGTCCCGTAATCGGCGCGCTGATCGCGACGCTGCCGATCTCGGCGGGGCCGTCCTACGTGTTCCTCGCGCTCGATCACGACGCGGCCTTCATCGCCGAGGGCGCGCTGGCGAGCCTGCCGATCAATGCCGCAACGATCTTCCTCGGGCTGACTTACGTCGTGCTGGCGCAGCGCCATGGCGCGCTGCTCAGTTGCCTTGCGGCGGTAGCGGTGTGGCTCGCGCTCGCCACCGTCATCCACTCGGTGCAATGGTCGCTCACAGGCGGGCTGATCGCGAATGTCATCGCCTACGCCATCTGCGTGCCGCTGCTTGCCCGGTATCGCCACGCCAAAATGCCGCCGATCCGGCGCCGCTGGTATGACATCCCCCTGCGGGCCTCGCTGGTCGCGACGCTGGTGGCGACGGTCGTCACCACCTCAAGCTGGGTCGGCCCCAAGGTCAGCGGCATGATCGCGCTGTTCCCAGTTGTGTTCACGTCGATGATGCTGATCCTGCATCCCCGCATCGGCGGCCCGCCGACGGCTGCCGTGCTCGCCAACAGCGCCTGGGGATTGATCGGATTGGGAATTGCGATTGCGGTGCTGCATGTCGCCGCACTGCAGTTCGGTTCGGCAATCGGGCTGAGTCTGGCGCTGGCGACGTGTGTGGGATGGAATCTCGGCCTGTGGTGGCTCGGGCGAAGGAAGGTGGCGCGCTGACCGTCATTCCGGGGGATGCGTGGCATCGAACCCGGAATCTCGAGATTCCGGGTCTGGTGCTGACACACCATCCCGGAATGACAGCGACTATTTCGGCAATTTCGCCTTCAGCGCATACAGCGCTTCCAGCGCCTCGCGTGGCGACATCTCGTCGGGGTGCAGCGCCCGCACGGCTTCCATCAATAGCTCCGCCTCACTCGGGGCTGCGGCTTCGGCGGCGGCGCGGGAGAGGACGGCGAACAGCGGCAAGTCGTCGGCGAGCGCGCGCGCCGTCTGGCCCCGATCCTGCGCCTCGAGCTTCGCCAATACCGACTTGGCGCGGGCGATCACCGCGGGTGGCAGGCCGGCGAGCTTCGCGACCTGAATGCCGTAGGAACGGTCGGCGGAACCGGGCAGCACCTCGTGCAGGAACACGACATCGCCCTGCCACTCCTTGACGCGCACGGTAGCGTTGAACATCCGCGGCAGTTTTGCCGAAAGCGCGGTCAGCTCGTGATAATGCGTGGCGAACAGCGCGCGGCAGCGATTGGCCTCATGCAGATGCTCGATCGCGGCCCACGCGATCGACAGGCCGTCGAAGGTCGCCGTGCCGCGGCCGATCTCATCGAGGATGACCAGCGAACGCTCGCTGGCCTGGTTCAAAATCACGGCGGTCTCGACCATCTCCACCATGAAGGTCGAACGTCCCCGCGCGAGATCGTCGGCCGCGCCGACGCGAGAGAACAGCCGGTCGACGACGCCGATCCGGGCGCGTGACGCCGGCACATAGGAGCCGATCTGCGCCATCAGCGCGATCAAGGCGTTCTGCCGCAGGAACGTCGATTTGCCCGCCATGTTAGGACCGGTGATCAGCCAAATCTGGCCGGATTTTTGCCCCGGCCCCGGCGAGAGATCGCAGGCATTGGCAATGAACGGCTGGCCGTCGCGCTTCAGCGCCTGTTCGACGACGGGGTGCCGGCCGCCCTCGACGGCGAAGCCGAGCGAGCCATCGATCTCGGGCCGCACGTAATTGTCGTCGACGGCCAGCTTCGCCAGCGCGGTCGCGACATCGAGCAGCGCGAACGCATGCGCCGCCGCGCGCAGGTCGTCGCTGGCGGCGAGCGCCATCGCAGAGAGCCGCTCAAAAATTTCCAATTCCAGATTCAGCGCGCGGTCACCGGCATTGGCGATCTTGGCCTCGATCTCGCCGAGCTCGGACGTGGTGAAACGAACCTGGCCGGCCAGCGTCTGGCGATGGATGAAGGTCACGTTCAGCGGCGGCGCCATCAGTCTGTCGCCGTGCTGCGCCGTCACCTCGACGAAATAACCGAGCACGTTGTTATGGCGGATCTTGAGCGCCTTGATGCCGGTGTCCTCGGCGTAACGCGCCTGCATCGCGGCGACCACGAGGCGGGAGGCGTCGCGTAAGTTTCGGCTCTCGTCGAGCGCGGCTTCATAGCCTTCGCGGATAAAGCCGCCGTCGCGCTTGATCAGCGGCAGTTGGTCGGCGAGCGCTCGCTCGAACTCGCGCGCCAGATCGCGCGATGGACGGGACAGCGCCTCTATCACGGCCACAATTTCAGATGGCGGCGCTTCGAGCTGTGCGAGCCGCGCCAGCGCCTGATCCGCAGCAAGGATGCCGTCGCGCAGGCCTGCAAGGTCGCGCGGGCCGCCGCGTCCGACCGACAGCCGTGCCAGCGCACGCGACATGTCTGGCGCGGCGCGCAGCGTGGTCCTGATATCGTCACGCGTGGCGCTATCGGCAACGAAGGCTGCAATCGCATCCAGCCGCCGTGCAATCGCCGCGCTGTCGGTGAGCGGCGCCGCGAGACGCTGCGCCAATAGCCGCGAGCCGGCGGCGGTGACGGTGCAGTCGATCGCATCGAGCAGCGATCCGCGTCGCTCGCCGGCGAGCGTCCGCGTCAATTCGAGATTGGCGCGGGTGGCCGGATCGATCGCCATCGTGGTGCCCGCGGCCTCCCGCGACGGCGGCGACAGCGGCGGACGTTTTCCGACCTGCGTGCGATCGATATAGGTGACGGCGGCGGCAGCGGCAGTCGCCTCCAGCCGCGACATCGCGGAAAGCCCGTCCATCGTCGCGACCGCGAAATAATCGCACAGCCGCCGTTCGGCGGTGGCGCCGTCGAAGACGTCGCGGGTCAGCGGCGTTACCGAGGCTAGTTCGCGCAGCAACGGTCCGAGATCAGGATCGCCATAGAGCGCATCGGTGACGATGGCCTCGTTCGGATTGATCCGCGCCAGCGTCGCCGCCAGTTCGGCCGCTGAGCATTCCGTCACCATGAACTCGGACGTGGAAATGTCGATCCATGCCAGCCCGATGCGGTCGCCGCCGGAGGAAGCGCGGGCGCGCGCGATTGCCAGCAGGTAGTTGTTGGTGCGGGCGTCCAGCAGCGTGTCTTCGGTCAGCGTGCCCGGCGTCACCAGCCGCACCACGCCGCGGCGGACCACGCTCTTGTTGCCGCGGGCGCGCGCGGCGGCGGGGTCCTCGG
The DNA here is from genome assembly GCF_013114825.1 of Bradyrhizobium australiense. Lineage (GTDB taxonomy): Bacteria > Pseudomonadota > Alphaproteobacteria > Rhizobiales > Xanthobacteraceae > Bradyrhizobium > Bradyrhizobium australiense. The sequence continues at coordinate 402,347 of NZ_JAAVLX010000003.1, forward strand.
TCTGCTCGCACACGGCAACGCGGTGGCCGGCATTGATCAGGCGATGCAGATAGTCCTCGGAGCGCTCCACCGGCACGCCGCACATCGGGATATCCATGCCCTGATGCTTGCCGCGCTTGGTCAGCACGATGCCGAGCGTCTTCGAGGCGATTTCGGCGTCCTCGAAGAACAGCTCGTAAAAATCGCCCATCCGGTAGAACAGGAGCAGCCCGGGATGGGCGGCCTTGATCTCCAGATATTGTTCCATCATCGGCGTGACGCGGGAAGTTGCGTCGGTCGCAGGCGTGGCCTCGGGTGCCGCGGGGGCGGGGATGGATTGCTGGATCGTCATCAGAGCGTTTTCAAGTGAAGTGGGTACCGGTTCGCGTGAAGAAAACGCGTCAAAACGAGAAGCTGGAGCCGGCCGAGGCTCCAGGGGCCGCAAACTACAGAATTTCGCCGCCCGGTCCTATTCCCATACCTGCGTTGTCAGAGTTTTCCACGCCCGGCGCCGCTCGATTGATTATTCGCCCTGAGCATGCCGGCCCTTCCGCGAAAGTGCCGCGCGGCGGGCATGCCTCAATTGACCTGCCGCGGGCGCGCTCCTAAAACTCGCATCAATTCTGGGTCACCGCCTAAAGCACGGCATTCAGGGAGAGATTCTATGCGTGATGTATTCATTTGCGATGCCGTCCGGACCCCGATCGGCCGTTTCGGCGGCTCGCTCGCCAAGGTGCGCGCCGACGATCTCGCCGCCACTCCAATCAAGGCGCTGATGGCGAAGCATCCCAATCTCGACTGGTCGCAGGTCGATGAGGTGTTTTTCGGCTGCGCCAACCAGGCCGGCGAGGACAACCGCAACGTCGCGCGGATGGCGCTGTTGCTCGCGGGCATGCCGGAGCAGGTTCCCGGGCAGACCCTCAACCGCCTCTGCGCGTCGGGCCTCGACGCGGTTGGCGCAGCAGGGCGAGCGATCCGCGCCGGCGAGATCGATTTCGCGATTGCCGGCGGTGTCGAATCCATGACGCGCGCGCCGTTCGTGATGGGCAAGGCGCCGGAGGCGTTCGCGCGCTCGGCGGAGATTTACGACACCACCATCGGCTGGCGCTTCATCAATCCGCTGATGAAGGCACAGTATGGCGTCGATGCGATGCCGGAGACCGGCGAGAACGTCGCCGAGGAATTCCAGGTGTCGCGCGCCGATCAGGATGCGATGGCGATCCGCTCGCAGCAGCGCGCCGGCGCGGCGATCGCTTCCGGCTATTTCGCCGAGGAGATCACGCCGATCCAGGTGCCCGGCGGCAAGGCCGGCCCGATCACCGTCGACAAGGACGAGCATCCGCGTCCCGAAACGACGCTCGAAGGATTGGCAAAACTGAAGCCGATCGTGCGCAATCCCGGTACGGTCACCGCAGGCAATGCCTCCGGCGTCAATGACGGCGCGGCGGCGATGATCCTCGCCTCCGAGGCCGCCGTGAAGAAGCACGGGTTGACGCCGCGGGCGCGTATTCTCGGCCTCGCGTCCGCCGCGGTGCCGCCGCGCATCATGGGCATCGGTCCGGTGCCGGCGACGAAGAAACTGATGGAGCGGCTGGGCATCAAAATCAGCGATTTCGATTTGATCGAACTCAATGAAGCCTTCGCCTCGCAAGGCATAGCCTGCCTGCGGCAACTGGGCGTCAAGGACGATGCCGACTTCGTCAACCCGCATGGCGGCGCGATCGCGCTCGGCCATCCGCTCGGCATGAGCGGCGCGCGGCTGGCGCTGACGGCGGTGCACGGCATGGAGAAGCGAGGCGGCAAGCTTGCCTTGGCAACCATGTGTGTCGGCGTCGGCCAAGGCGTTGCGGTCGCGATCGAAAAGATCAACTAAGACAACAATTTGGGAAGGCGAAAAATCGCGCTTTCCCAAATTAGTTATGTCATATAATGATCCGGGTGGCGCGGCTCACGAATGCGTTGCGAGGGAGGAATTCGTCATGACATTGGTCTATCCAGTGCAATCGCTCGCGGCGCATCCGCCGCGGCTGTCTCCCGCCTACAAGAGCACGGTCAAGCGTTCGCCCTCGAAGCCGCTGATTCCGATGCGGCATACGCTGTCGGAACTGACGGGGCCGGTCTATGGCCACGAGACGGTGCGCGCGAACGATCACGACCTCACGGTTCATGGCAAGGGCGAGCCGATCGGCGAGCGCATCATCGTGCATGGCCACGTGCTCGATGAAGACGGCCGCGGCGTGCCGAACACGCTGGTCGAACTCTGGCAGGCCAATGCCTGCGGACGCTATGTCCACGTCGTCGACCAGCATCCCGCGCCGCTTGATCCGAATTTCACCGGCGCCGGCCGCGCGCAAACAGACGCGCAAGGCTATTACCGTTTCATCACGATCAAGCCCGGCGCTTACCCCTGGGGCAATCACCACAACGCCTGGCGGCCGGCCCACATCCACTTTTCGGTGTTCGGCCACTCCTTCGTCTCTCGCCTGGTGACGCAGATGTATTTCCCGGGCGATCCCCTGTTCCCGTTCGATCCGATCTTCAATTCGGTCACCGACGAGAAGGCGCGCAACCGGATGATCTCGTCGTTCGATCTGGAGAACACCAAGCCGGACTGGGCGCTGTGCTATCGCTTCAACATTGTGCTGCGCGGGCGCAACGCCACGCCGATGGAGAACAGTTAAGTGCCACAGACCAAGCCAGACGGCGTCACCCCGTCGCAGACCGTCGGTCCCTATTTCGCTTACGGCCTTACCCCCAATGGCAAATACGACTGGAACGACGCCTTCAACAATAATTTGGTGACGCCGGACACTTCGGGCGAACGGATTCGCATCGAAGGAGAGGTATTCGACGGTGACGGCGCGGTCGTGCCGGATTGCATGCTGGAGATCTGGCAGGCGGACGCGCAGGGCAGATTCAGCGATCCGCAGGACAAGCGGGCAGTGCCGAATACATCGTTCAAGGGGTTTGGCCGGATCGGCACCGATGCCAAGGGCGGCTACGCGTTTGATACCGTCAAGCCGGGCGTGGTGCCCGATCCCGACGGCAAGCCGCAGGCGCCGCATATTGTGCTCGCCGTGTTCGCGCGCGGCATGCTCCTGCATAACTACACACGAATCTATTTCGATGGTGAGGCCGCCAATGCCGCCGATCCGGTGCTGGCGCTGGTGCCGGCCGACCGCCGCGCCACGCTGATCGCGACACGCCAGCCGGGCAGCGGAAATGCGGTCTATCGTTTCGACGTACATCTGCAGGGCGACAACGAGACGGTGTTTTTCGAAGTGTAGCCGCTACTGCATGCAGAGGCGGCGCGACAGGCAAGACTTCGCACATGATGACGCTTCGCCAGGTCGAGGTGATCCGCGCCGTGATGGTAACCGGCACGATCGGCGGCGCGGCGAGGCTTCTGAACGTGTCGGCGCCCGGCGTCAGCCGGCTGGTGAAATACACCGAAAAGTCCCTGGGAGTCCGCTTTTTCCAGCGCCAAAACGGACGCTATTTTCCGACGCCGGAAGCCCGCAACATCTTCGAGCAGATCAACGGCGTCTACGAGAAGATGGATGATCTCTCCGAGATCATCTCCAAGATCGGCCGCGGTAATCTGTCAGAACTGCGGATCGGCTCGGTGCCGAGCATCTCGCAGGTGATGGTGCCGCGCGCGATCGAGCGGGTCCGCCGCCGCTATCCCGAATTGCGGATCGACATCAACATCCTCAAGATCGAGGAAGCCGTCGACTATCTGTTGCTCGGCCGTGGCGATTGCGTCGCCATGAGTTATCGGCTCGAGCATCCCGGTCTCGACTTCCTGCCGCTGGCGTCGGGCGAGTTGTTCTGCATCGTCCCGGCGGGGCATGAGCTTGCCGGGTGCAAGCAGGTCTCGGCCAAGGAGATCATCCGCTATCCCCTGATCGGCATCGATCCCAACGATCCCTATGGACGGATCGTGGCGGAAATCTTTGCGCGCAACAAACTCGACTACGACATCACCATCCGGGCCCGCTTCGGCACCACGGTGTGTGCGCTCGTCAAGGCCGGTCTCGGCATTGCCGTGATCGACCAGTTCACCGTCGCTCATGGTGGTTATCCCGGAATTGAGTTGCTGCGGATCGTCGAGCCGACCAGGTTCGACACGTATATTGCGGTGAAACGCGGCGCGCCGCTGTCGCTGCACATCGAGTACTTCATCGAATGCCTGCGCTCGGAAATGCAGGCGGTGGAACCGGGCAGGACGGCACCGCGCAAGCTCGATTCCAAGTCTCGCATCAGATAACATGATGTTATCTATCCAGCATAAATGGGTAATTGTGTTAGGTCGGCAAAACGCTATCGTTTCGGCGGATCGGGGCGTATCCCCGACCGACCACTGACGCTAATCCGCATTGCGCCGATGACGAGATCATGAGCCCTGCCGCCCGTCCCATTGCTCCGGCCGATCGCCGCTTCCTCACCGGCCTGATCGGCGCGCCGATCGCGCATTCGGCGTCGCCAGCGATGCATGAGCGGGCTGCCGAAGCGCTCGGCGCCCATTGCCACTACCAGCTCATCGAGGTCGCGGGCGCGGACCGCCAGGAATTGCGGCTGCTGCTGGATGGCGTGCGGCGTCTTGGATTTGCGGGCGTCAACGTCACGTTCCCCTACAAGGAAGCGGTGGTTTCCCTGCTCGATGAATTGTCGCCCGGCGCACGCGCGATCGGCGCGGTCAACACGGTCGTGGTCAGGGATGGCCGGCTGATCGGATACAACACCGATACGACAGGGTTTGCCCGGGCGATCACCGACCTTGTCCGGGATCCCGCGCAGAGCCGTGTCGCCGTGATCGGCGCAGGCGGCGTTGGCAAGGCGATCGCCTTCGCGCTGGCGGAGACCGGCGTGAGCGAGATCAGAATCTTTGACACCGATCGCGCCAAGACAACACAACTTGTCGGCCAAATCGAGAGCCGCGGCAGCGCAAAGATTGCCGGCAGCGTCGAGGAAGCCATGCGCGGCGCCACCGGCGTGGTCAATGGCTCGCCAGTCGGCATGCTGCCGAACCGCGGCACACCCGTTCCCGACGCGCTGCTTCACAAGAACATTTGGGTAGCGGACGCGGTCTACACGCCGCTTTGGACGCCGCTGTTGAATGCCGCCAAGGCGAAGGGCGCCGCCGTCATGACCGGACGCGAACTTGCAATCTATCAGGCCGCGGACGCTTTCGAGCTGTTCACGGGATTGAAGCCGTCGGCCGTCGAGATGGGAAATGCATTCGACGCCGTGATGGCCAAACGCTACGCTAATGTGAATGCAGCGTAACAACACGGCCGGTTACAAGGCCGTTTTTTGAAACAACAAGAGGGGATGGAAATGAAATCTGGAATCTTTGCCGCGCTACTGCTCGTGGCCATGTCGGCCAGTGGCGCATTCGCACAGGGCGCGCCGATCAAACTCGCCGATGTCGCCGAACTGTCCGGCGGCGGCGCCACCGTTGGCAACAACTGGAAAAACGGCATCGACCTCGCGATCGAGGAAATCAACGCCAAGGGCGGCTTGCTCGGCCGCAAGCTCGAAGTCACGCATGCGGATTCGCAGTCGAACCCCGGCGTGGCGCGCGCGCAGGTGCAGAAGGCGCTCGACAATGAGCCCTATGTGCTGCTCGGCCCCGGCTATTCCGGATCGGTCAAGGTCACTTCGCCGCTCGCCGCCGAGGCCGGCATCACGCAGATCATGGGCGGCGAAGCCGCCGAACTGACGCAGGGCGGCAACAAATTCCTGTTCCGCACCTCGTTCGGCCAGCAGTCCTCCATGCCGAAGGTTGCCAAATACGTCAACGACGAGCTGAAGGCGAAGTCGGTCGCGATCGTCTGGGTCAACAACGATTTCGGCAAGGGCGGCCGCGACGTCATGACCAAGGAATTCGCCAAGTACAATATCAAGGTCGCCGCTGACATTTCCACCGAAGCCGGACAAGCCGATTTCGCCGCCGACGTCAGCAAGATCAAAGCCGCGGCGCCCGATGCGGTCTTCATCTACCTCAACGAGGAAGAAAGCGCGCGGATATTGAAAGAGCTGAAGCGCCAAGCGATCGCTGTGCCGCTGGTCGGCGAGACGACGCTCGTCGGCCAGAAGGTCGTCGAACTCGCTGGAGACGCCGCCAATGGCGCGCGCGGCCATGTCGGTCTTACCACCGACGCACCGGTCGATCTGGTCAAGGCGTTCCGGGAGAAGTTCGTCAAGAAGTACAATTATGTCCCTGATCATAACGGACTGAAGGGCTATCTCGCGATCTACATGGTCAAAGCCACCACCGAGAAGATGGGCAAGGTCGATGCCAAAAAGTTCGCTGATACGCTTCACGGCCTCACCATCAAGGCCGCGAGCGAGCCCGGCATCCTGATGGATGTGACCTTCGATGAGAAGGGCGACATCGACCGCCAGGGATTCCTGGTCGAGATCGTTGAGGGCAAGCAGGTCGTCAAGCAGGTGCTGCCGAAGCTGAATTGAGCGTGTTGAAAACCGTGGTCAGATGAGTCGGGCCGCGACGACGCTGCCCTCCCTCTCCCGCTTGCGGGGGAGGGCCGGGGGGTGTCGCCGCAAGTCGCACTGCTCGTGCGGAGAGAGGTTCCCCCACCCGCGTCGCATCTTCGATGCGATGCGACCTCCCCCGCAAGCGGGAGAGGTGGAGCCCGTCGCGCGGTCGACCGATTCCATCTGAGCCGATGGAGTTAGCGGAGCTGATCTCCGCGAGTTGAGGGAGAAGCATGTCCAATCTGCTCGATCTTCTCGTGGCAGGCCTTGCGACCGGGGCGATCTATGCGCTCGTCGCGGTCGGCTTCACGCTGTTATGGCAGACCTCGCAAACCATCAATTTTGCGCAGGGCGAATTCGTCATGCTGCCGGCGTTCCTGATGCTGGCGCTGATGCATGCGGGCGCGCCGTTCTGGCTCGCCATCATCCTTGGCATCCTGCTGTCGCTACTGCTGCTCGGGCTCGGCTTCAAGCTGCTGCTGGTCGATCCGATGCTGCGGCACGGCGTGCTGCCGCTCGCGATTGCGACCATGGCGCTGGCGATCGGCATGAAAGAGGCCGTGAAGCAGTTCTTCAGCGCCGAGGCGTCGCCGTTTCCCTCCATCGTGCCGGCCGGGGACATCTCGATCCTCGGCCGCGTGGTCTCGCTGCAGAGTCTTGGAGTGCTTGCGCTCGCGATCGCCGTGGTGATCGGCCTGACAGCGCTGTTGAACCGCACCTCGATAGGCCACCAGATGCAGGCGACAGCGCAGAACCCGACCGTCGCCCGCATCATCGGCGTGCCCGTCGAGCGCATGATCCTGCTGACCTTCCTGATCAATGCGTTTCTGGTGGCGCTGGCCTCGCTCCTGATCACGCCGATCTATCTGGCGAAATTCTCCTCAGGCGAAGTGCTGGGGCAGGCGGCGTTCATCGCGGCGATCGTCGGCGGCTTCAACCAGGTGCGCGGCGCCATTGCCGGCGGGCTGTTGATCGGCGTCGTGGACAATCTGGCGGCCGCCTATGTGTCAACGCAATACCGCGCCGCCGTGCCGCTGGTTCTTCTGATCGTCATCATCCTGTTCCGTCCGCAGGGTCTCCTCGGCCGGCCCGAGGAGCGCACGGTATGACCGTCAAAGGAAAATATCTGCGCATCGCGCTCGGCATCGTCGTGATCGGGGCCTTGATCATCGTGCCGATGAACTTCAACCGCTACGGCCTGTATATCCTGAGCCAGTGGGCTGTCATGACCATCGCCGCGATGGGACTCAATCTGACGCTGGGTTATGCCGGCCAGGTCTCGCTGGCGCAGGGCGCCTTCGTCGGCATCGGCGCCTATGCGGCGGCGATCATGACTACGCAGGGCATGCCGCTGATTGCAGCGCTGAGCGTTGCGGTCGTGCTGTGCTTTGCGATCGGATGGATTCTCGGCTACCCGGCGCTCCGCGTGCAGCACCACTACCTTGCTTTCGTGACTCTGGCGTTCTCGACGCTGGCGTTCCTGGTGTTCCGCAACGAGGACTGGCTCACCAAGGGCATCTACGGCATCTCCAATATTCCACGGCCGAACGTGATGGGCTTCGCCACCAACCGGCCGCTGCCGTTCTACTATTTCTGCCTCGGCTCGCTCGGCATCGTCTCGCTGGCGATGTGGTGGCTGATCCGCTCGCCCTGGGGGCGCGCCTTCATCGCGCTGCGCGAAAATCCGGTTCGGGCGCTGTCACTCGGCATCGACACGCGGCGTTATACGTTGATGGCGTTTGCGATCGGATCGGCGCTCGGCGGCGTCGCCGGCACGCTCTATGCGCCGCTGACACAATATATCGATCCCGTTCCCTTCAATCTCTCGCTCTCGCTCGATCTGTTGATGATGGTGATCGTCGGCGGCTCCGGATTCTTCTTCGGACCGTTCCTCGGCGCCATGATCGCGGTGCTGTTGCCGGAATGGCTGCGCTTCACCCAGGGCTATTATTTGATGCTCTACGCGGTAGCCGTGATGCTGCTCTTGATCTATTCGCCGACCGGCATTCTCGGCATTCTCGACCGCTATCTGGCGGCGCGGCGCACCAAGGCGGCGTCGGCGCTGCGCGCAGTTACGAAATCGAAACTGGAGACCGCCTCATGAGCGCGGTGCTCGAAGTCAGCGACATCAAGAAGAGTTTTGGTGGTATCAAGGCGGTCGACGGTGTCAGCTTCGACGTGCAGGAGGGTGAGATTCTCGGGCTGATCGGGCCGAACGGCTGTGGCAAATCCACGCTCTTCAACTGCATCCTGGGCCAGCTCATGCCGACCGATGGCGAGGTGAAGGTTGATGGCAAGGTCGTCACCGGATTGCGGCCGTCGGAGTTGAATCGTTTGGGCGTCAGTCGCACCTTCCAGCTTCTGCAGGTGTTTCCAAAGCTGTCGGTGCGGGAAAACCTGATCCTCGCCGGCCAGGAGCATCAGGGCAACATGATGTCGCGGCTGCTTGGTCCGTCGGATGCCGGCTTGACGGCGACGGCCGACCAGATGATCGGCTTCTTCAAGCTCGACCATCTCGCCACCGAAGCCGCGGGCGGCCTGTCCTACGGCCAGCAAAAATTGCTCGATGCCGCCATGGCGTTCATGGGCGGGCCGCGGCTGGTGCTGCTCGACGAGCCCGCCGGCGGCGTTAACCTCACCATGCTCGGCGATCTCAAGGAGCGACTGACGGCGATCAACCGCGAGAAGCGCGCCACCTTCGTCGTGATCGAGCACAACATGGAGTTCGTGATGTCGCTGTGCACCCGCGTGATGGTGATGGCGGAAGGCAAGCTATTGGCAATGGGTACGCCGGCCGAAGTCCGTGCCAATCCCGCCGTCATCGAAGCCTATCTCGGTCATTGAAGGACCAGCCCATGAGCGACCCCATCCTGGATGTTCAAGGTCTCGTCGGCGGCTACGGCAAGATGACGATCCTCAACGGCACCAGTTTTTCGGTGCCGGCGGGGTCGATCACGACCGTGATTGGTCCGAACGGCGCCGGCAAATCCACGGTGTTCAAGGCGATCTTCGGTCTGCTCAAATTGCGTGAAGGCAGGATCGTGTTCAAAGGGCGCGACGTCACCGGACTGAGCCAGCGCGAATTGCTGACGTCAGGCATCTGCTACGTGCCGCAGGGCCGCAACATTTTTCCCGAGCTGTCGGTGCGCGACAATATCCAACTCGGCGCCGTCGTCGCGGGGCGCGACATTGCCGATCTGCCCGAGCGAATCGAATCGGCGCTCGACAAGTTTCCGGTGCTGCGCAGGAAGGCGACTCAGCAGGCGTCCACACTATCGGGCGGCGAGCAGAAGCAGCTCGAAATCGTCCGCGGCCTCCTGCTCAACCCGCAACTGGTACTGATCGACGAGCCCTCGATCGGGCTTTCGCCGCTGATGGTGCAGCAGACCTTCAACATCTTGAGGGAACTGCGCGACCGCGGCGTATCGGTCCTGATGATCGAGCAGAACGCGCGCTCGGCGCTGGAGATTTCCGATTACGGCATCGTGCTCGAACTCGGCCAGACTCGCCTTGTCGACAAGGCGGACCGAGTGCTGAACGATCCCCGCATCGGGCAATTGTTCCTGGGCGGCGCCATGACGGAAACTGCGGCATGAACAAGCGCTCGATCGCTACCGTTTCGCTCAGTGGCGCGCTCGACGAAAAGCTGCGCGCGATCGCCGCTGCTGGATTCGATGCTGTCGAGATCTTCGAGAACGATCTGCTGTCGTTCAGCGGCAGTCCGCGGGACGTCGGGCAGATGTGCCGGGATCTCGGGCTCTCGATCTGCGCCTTCCAGCCGTTCCGTGACTTCGAGGGCATGCCGGAGCCGCAGCGTGCCCGGAATTTCGCGCGCGCCGAGCGCAAGTTCGACCTGATGCAGGAATTGCAGACCGACTTGATGCTGATCTGCAGCAATATTTCACCGGTCTCGCTCGGCGGCATCGACCGCGCGGCCGCCGATTTCCGCGAACTGGGTGAGCGCGCCGCCGCGCGCGGCTTGCGTGTCGGCTATGAGGCGCTGGCCTGGGGGCTTCACGTCAACGATTATCGCGACGCCTGGGAGATCGTGCGGCGCGCCGACCACAAGTCGATCGGTATCATCCTCGACAGTTTTCACGCGCTGGCGCCTTCGTTTCCGACGCTGCCGATTCAATCAATCCCCGCCGACAAGATTTTTCTGGTGCAATTGGCCGACGCGCCGAAGCTCGGCCTCGACGTCTTGTCCTGGAGCCGGCATTTCCGCTGCTTCCCGGGGCAAGGCGATCTGCCGGTGGCCCGCTTCGTGGAAGCCGTGCTAGTGACCGGCTATTCGGGCCCGCTGTCGCTGGAAATTTTCAACGACCAGTTCCGCGCCGGCTCCGCGGTGCGCACCGCGACCGACGGGCTGCGCTCGCTCATCCTGCTCGAGGATGAAGTCCACCGTGCGGCGTCGGGCGCTCCGGCGATGGCGTTGCCGCCGAAGGCGCGCAGCCGCGGCGTCGGCTTCATCGAATTTGCCGTCAGCGAAGACAAGGCTAACGGGCTTGCGGCGCTGTTCGGTCAGCTCGGCTTTCGCAAGACGGGCGCGCATCGCAGCAAGGATGTCGAGCGCTGGTCGCAGGGCCATATCGATCTTGTGATCAATTGCGAGCCGGACGGCTTTGCGCATTCGCACTTTGTCGCGCACGGCCCCGGCGTCTGCGCCTTCGCCGTTGACGTGGATGATGCTGGCAGCACCATGGCACGCGCGGAAGCCTTGAAGGCGCGGACCTTCTACCAGCCGGTCGGGCCGGGTGAACTGGAAATTCCGGCAATCCGGGGCGTCGGAGGCAGTCTGCTGTATTTCCTGGAGCAAGCCGGCAAAAACTGGGAGCTCGATTTCGAGCCGCTGCGCAGCGACGCCACCGGCGATCAGCTGGACGCCCTCGACCACATCTCGCAGTCGATGCCCTACGATGAGATGCTGTCGTGGCTGTTGTTCTATACCGGCATTCTCGATCTGAAGCGCCTGCCGCAGTTCGAGATCGCCGATCCGGTCGGCCTGGTGCAGAGCCAGGCGCTGATCAACGGCAACGAAAACCTGCGGGTGGTTCTGAACGGTTCATCGGCGACGCGCACGCTGTCGGCCCGTTTCATCCACGAATTCTTCGGCTCCGGCGTCCAGCACGTCGCATTCTCCTGCCGCGATATTTTTGCTGCCGTGGCCGACATGCGCGCACGCGGCGCGGACTTCCTGAAGATTCCCGACAATTACTACGACGACATCGAAGCCAAATACGGCCTCGACACCGCGACCATGGTCGCGCTCCGCGACAACCAGATCCTCTACGACCGGGAAGGCGAGGGCGAGTTCTTCCAGGTCTATACCCACGCGTTCGACGAACGCTTCTTCTTCGAAATTGTCGAGCGCCGCAACTATCACGGCTTCGGCGCCGCCAACGCCGCGATCAGGCTCGCGGCGCAGACCCGTGAGTCGCGGCCGCTGACGATCCCCAAGGCATGACACTTCGGAATGGACAACAAGAAGACTGAAGGGGGAGCGAGACGATGTCGATCACGAAAGGGCAGGCCTTTGGCGCGGCATTTCTGCTTGCAGCGTGCGGCCATCTAACGCCGGCGCTCGCCGATCCGCTTCCCTGCGATGAAGGCATCAAGATGGCCTTTCGTCCGGACGCCGACACGTCGGTGGTCGCGGTTCGGCTGGTGAAGAAGGGCGAGGAGCTGAAAGCGCCTGACGCGCCGCAGCCGGTGACGGCGGCGGCCGATCTGTGCCTTGTCAAATTGCTGGTCGGCCCCGGCGCCACGGCGGAAACGGACAAGAGCGCGCGCTCCTATGCCGAAGGCATCGGCATCGAGGTCTGGTTGCCGACGCCTGCCAACTGGAACGAACGAATCCGCAATTACGGTGGCGGCGGATGGGTCGGTGGCGGTCATCGCTATCCGGACAAGATCGGCAGCAAGGTGCCGGCGATCGTCAACGCCAATATCGGATATGCATCGGGCACCACGGATGCGGGCCAGCCTTGGTATCAGGACGGCTCGTTCGCGTTTCTGTCCAACGGCAAGATCAACGTGGAATCGCTTCGCGACTTCTCGGTGCGGGCAATGGTGGAACAGGCCGTCAAGACCAGGGCACTGGTCAACCTCTACTACGGCAAGACGCCGAAATACGCCTACTATGACGGCCATTCGCAGGGTGGCCGGCAGGGTATGAAGCTCGTGCAGGAATACCCTGAACTGTACGACGGCTACATGATCGCGCAGCCGGCGCTGAACATCGCGAAATTCGGAGCGGCGGGATTGTATCCCCAGATCGTAATGAAGACCGAGCTCGGCTTCACGTCGGCGAACAGGATCGAAGCCGCAGCCTTTGCCACCAAGGTCGCCGCCGCCAACAAGCGCGCCGTAGCCGCCTGCGACAAGGCGGGCCTCGGTTTCCTGCTCGACCCCTTTGCCTGCGACTACAATCCCGCGTGTGACGCTGAGACATTATGCGCGGGCGAGGCTGGAGAGGGCGTCACCGGCAGCAACCCCGACGCCGCGACTTGCATGAACCTCAAGGAGGCGAATGCGCTGAACCGGATTTGGTACGGAGCCACCAGCGACGGAAGTTTTGATGTTGCCCAGAGCGCCGACGCGCGATCCGGCAAATCGCTCGGCAAGAACCAGCTCTGGTGGACGTTCACCAAGAGCACTGCCATCGGCACCCTGATCACCAGCGCCTCCTCATACGGCGTCGCCTTGGCGCTTCAGGACGTCAGCTACGCGCCAGATGCCAGCACGTCCTCAGGCGAACCGATCACGAACGGCTCGACGAATGTGCGGAACAAGTGGATGGAGCTGGATTATGCCGGGCTTGCCGATGCCATGAACAAGGGCGTGGCGTTACAGCCGACGCTGTTCAGTGACCTCATCGCCGACAAAGCGGACCTTGGCAAGCTGCGCGATCTCGGCCGCAAGGTCATCGTCTATAGCGGCTTGGTCGACGACGCGATCCCGCCGGCCGGCAACATCAATTATCATGAGCGCGTGGTGGCGGCGATGGGTGGGCACGCCGAGGTGCAGAAGTTCATGCGGATGTATCTGTTGCCGGGCTCGGCGCACTCATCGCAAGGCCGGGCCTACACCGTCGACGGCAAGAACGACAGTGTGCCGTTACCAAGGCTTCCGGGTAACGCCAACCAGATGCCGACGCGCGAGCAGGATCAGTTCTTCACCGCACTGGTGGATTGGGTCGAGAAGGGAACGGCGCCGGGCGAAATCACGCTGACATCGCGCGACAACAGCGTCAGCTATCCCGTCTGCGTCTATCCGCTGCGGACGACGTGGAACGGCAATGGGAATGCAAAGCAGGCTTCGAGCTTCGGCTGCCGCTGATTCGCGGGCTCCTCGGGGGCTAAGTCACCTCGCTGTCTCAGACCGCATCCGCTGCCACCGCGGCCCACAATAGACTGTGAAGCCAAGGTTGGCCGGGAATGGCCTTTGCCGGAAAAAGAGCTGCAAAATCGGGTTGATTATCTACGGCCGGTTATATAACAATATCGTTATATAAATCGCTTGAGATGTAAAATGCCAAACCTCGATGCTGCGTTCTCCGCATTAGCCGATCCGACTCGCCGTGCGATCCTGGCGCGTCTCGCGCTGGGCGAAGCCACAGTCATGGAACTGGCCAAGCCGTTCGAGATAACGCAGCCCGCCATTTCCCGCCACCTCAAGGTGCTCGAGGGCGCGGGGCTCATTGTTCGTCGCGTCGAGGGCACGAAGCGGCCGTGCCGGCTGGCGCCGAAGGCCGTCGCCGAGATCGATCAATGGCTTGGAATGCTGCGGCAGACGCTCACCGCAAATTACAACCGGTTGGACGACGTGCTGGCCGAAATGAAAACCAAAGAGTGAAAGGCCCAATCCCATGAGCAAGTTGACGCTTAAGACCGAAGGCGACACGCACGTCGTTGTTGTCAGGCACTTCGCCGCCACGCCCGAGGCCGTGTTTCGTGCGCATACTGAGCCGGCGCTAATCCAGAAGTGGCTGCTCGGTCCGGAAGGCTGGACGATGCCGGTCTGCATCAACGAGGCGCGGCCGGGCGGCAAGATCCGGTACGAATGGAGTAACGGCCAAGGAGGAGGCTTTCACATCACCGGTGAATTCATCGAGGTGGTGCCCTTCAGCCGGCTTGTACATGTCGAACGGATGCATCTGCCGGACCCGACACCTGATAATCATGTCGAAACCAACTTCGCGCCGGACGGAGCCGGCACGTTGATGACCATGCGGATGACCCTGCCCGATGCCGCAGCGCGGGCTGCCATGCTGTCGAGCGGCATGGAGCAGGGAATGGAAGCGAGCTACGTCCGGCTCGAGAGCTTCATCAATTCGTTCCCTCGCGCCTAGCTGTCGACGAATCGGTGCGCCAGCGCCAGCGAGCAGCGCTGTTCACCCCACAACATTCCAATGGAGACTCACGTGATCGAACCGCTTCGCGTCATCAAAACCACGCCGCAGCTCACTGCATTGATTCCGATCAGCGTGCCGCGCGAAGACGTTCGCAAGGTAATGGGACCAGGGCTTGCCGAATTGAAGGTCGGGGTCGCCGCACAGAACGTCGCAGTCGTCGGGCCATGGTTCACACACCATATCCGCAATCCCGGCGAAGTCTTCGACTTCGAAATAAGCCTGCCGGTTGCGACGCCTGTCGCGCCGGCAAATCGCATGAAGCCGGGGCAATGGCCTGCCATGAGCATCGTGCAAACCACCTATCATGGCGGCTACGAAGGTCTTGGCAGCGCCTGGGGCGAATTCATCGGCATCATCAAGACCGCGGGACACAGAGCTGCCGACGGCCTTTATGAGTGCTATGCGGTAGGTCCCGACATGAGCGCTGACCCCTCTGCGTGGCGGACGGTGCTCAGCAAGGAATTGCTGGCGTCCTAGCCTAGGTCTTACTCGATCACAGCATGATCCGGCGCGGCCGATTGGGCGCGCAGCGTGGCCTTGGTCGAGCCGATCATGATGGCGAGCGGGATCGCGCAGGCGGTGAAAATCATCACCATCTGATAGTCATGCGAAAACGCGATGATCTGCGCTTGCACCTTGACCATCATATCGGCCATGGCGCGGCCCTTATCGGTGGCGAGATCGATCATGCCGCGCACCGCGGGCATCTGCAGAGCGTGATTGAAGGGATTGATATGCTCCGAGAGGACTGCATAGGTGTAGCGCGAGCCTTGCGTCAGTTGCGCGATCACGAGCGAGATCCCGATCGAGCTGGCGACATTGCGCATCAAGGTGAGCATCGAAGTGCCGTCGGTGCGCAGATGATTGGGCAGCGTCAGGAATGCCACCGTGGAAAGCGGCACGAACACCAGGCCGAAGCCAAAGCCCTGCACCACGCTGATGATCACGATCTCGGTGACGCCGGTCTGGTCGGTCCAGCCGGTCATGTAGAACAGCGACAGGCAGGTGATGCCGAGGCCAGCGACGATCAGCGTCCGTGCCTCGATATGGCGCATCATGCGGCCGACCAGCATCATCGCCACGAACGTGCCGCAGCCGCGGCTCGCCAATAAAAGCCCGGCGGTGATGATGGGATAGCCGATCACGTTTTGCAGGAACGGCGATGAAAGGGCCATGGTCGAGAACAGCACCAGGCCCATCACGGCCATGAACACGCAGCCGCCGACGAAATTCTTGTCCTTGAACAGCGCGAACTGGATGAACGGACGCGATGTGGTCAGCGAATGCGCCAGGAAATAATAGAAGCCGATGGCGGATATGATGAACTCGGCAATGATTTCGCTGGATTCCAGCCAGCCGAGCTGCTCGCCGCGGTCGAGCGCGAGTTGCAGCGCGCCGATGGCGATTGCGAGTGCGGTGAAGCCGAACCAGTCGAACCGCAGCTCAAGGTCCTTCTTGGTCTCGTCCATGAAGATCACGAGACCGAGCACGGTGATGATGCCGAACGGCAGGTTGACGAAGAACACCCAGTGCCAGGAATAGGTTTCCGTCAGCCAGGCGCCGAGCGACGGGCCCATGATCGGTCCCATCATCACGCCCATGCCCCAGATCGCCATCGCCTTGGCGCGTTCCTGCAGCGTGTAGGAGTCGAGCATCACCGCCTGGGACAGTGGCACCAGCGCGGCGCCGAACACGCCCTGCAGCAGACGGAAAAACACCATCTGGCCGATGTCCTGCGCCAGCCCGCACAGCACGGAAGCGATGGTGAAGCCGGCCGAGCAGATGATGAAAATGCGCTTGCGGCCGAAACGGTTGGCGATCCAGCCGACCGGCGCCGTCATGATCGCGGCAGCGACGATATAGGACGTCAGCACCCAGTTGATCTGGTCCTGCGACGCCGACAGCGTGCCCTGCATGTAGGGCAGCGCGACGTTGGCAATCGTCGTATCCAGCGCCTGCATGATGGTCGCCGTCATGGCGCAGATTGTCACCATGTTCCGGCGCAGGCCGGGAACGGATGCCGATGATGGGCCCGGCGTCGTCATGGCGCTAATCGTGGTCCTGGTTGGCCGCCGCCGGCGACAGGCCAAGCAGGGCAGACAGCGAGCGGCGATGGTTGGTGTCGATCGTGGCGTAGACGCTCATGCCGGCCTTCAGCTTGCGGACGAACTTGTCGTTCTTGTCGAAATAGATCCGCACCGGGACGCGCTGCACCACCTTGACGAAATTGCCCGACGCGTTCTGCGGCGGCAGGATCGCGAACTGCGCGCCGGTGCCGGGCGAGAGCGAGCCGACCGTGCCCTTGAACGGGTGATTGGGGAACGCGTCAACCTCGAGCGTGACGGACTGGCCGACCGCGACATAGGTGAAATCGGATTCCTTCGGATTGGCGTCGACCCAAGGGTTCGCGGTGTCGATAACGCTGAATACCGGCGTGCCGGCCGTGACGAAGCGGCCGAGCTGAATCTGTTCGACCTGCGTTGCGATGCCGGCCATCGGCGCGCGCATCACGGTGTGGTCGAGATTGCGCTGGGCCTGGTCGAGCGCCGCCTTGGCCTGGGCGTAGGGCGGGAATTCCTCGAGCGGCAGATCGGGATTGCCGAGCAGTTGGGCCTTTGCGGTCGCGATCTTCTGCTGCAGCAGTTGATACTGCGCGCTCGCGGTCACGAGGGCGGTCGAAGCATTGTCGAGGTCGAGCTGCGAGCCGAAATTGTTCTTCACCAGCGCCGACTTGCGCTCGACATCACGTCGCTTCAGGTCCATGCCCTGCTGCGAAAGCTCGCTCATCTGGCCGTAGATCTTGAGGTCCGCAATCAGGTTGTCGTAGGTGACCTTGGCTTGCGCGAGGTTGGCCTTGGCTTGTGCGAGCGCCAAGCGGAACGGCACCGGATCGATTTCGAACAGCACGTCGCCTGGATTGACCTGCTGGCCCTCTTTCACCACGACCTTCTCGATCTTGCCTGAGATGTCGGGCGTGATCAGAACCTTCTGCGCGCCGACATAGGCGTCGTCGGTGGTCACATAGCGGCCGCCGTTGAGATAGAACGTCACGCCGGCGACCAACGCGACCAGCGGCAATACCACCAGCAGCAGGAAACGGCGGTACCGGCGCATACCGGCCATCAGCCGGCGGCGCGGCTCGGCCGCGAGTTTCGGCCGTGACGGCGTCGCGGGAGCGCCCTTCTGCTCGGGCGGGAATTTGAGCACGGGATCAGCCATAGCGTTGCTCCTTTCTGGGAGGTTCGCCGGCCGGATTCTGGATCGCGTTGCGAACGTTTTCCTTGATTAGATCGAGTTGGTCGAGAAGGCGGTGGGCATCAGTGGGATTGATGCCGTCGAGCGCGGTCGCCGTCAGTTCGGAGCGTAGCCCGGCCAGCTTGCCGAGCAGCGGCCGCGCGGCCTTGCGCAGATAGAGCCGGTTGACGCGGCGGTCATTCTCGTCGCCGCGGCGTTCAATCCAGCCATTGTCGCAGAGCTTGTCGATCAGCCGCGTCAACGTGATCGGCTGCATCTCCATCTGTTCGGCAAGTTCCGACTGCTTGAGGCCTTCGGTGCGCTCAACCTTGGCCAGCACCGCCCATTGCGCGCGGGTGATACCATAACGCGCCGCCTGCCGGTCGGCATAGGCGCGCACCATCCGCTGCACCTCGCCGAGCGTAAACAGAAAATTCATGTCCACGGTACCGCGCATTGCCCTTCGCCTCCCATAAGCTTGGGATATAATAAGCTTGCTTATGATTTCTGGATGGCGCGTTAACGGCGGTCTGACCCGCTTCCAGCACATGGCTGGGAACTAACAGGTGACCGGGCTTTGGGATTGGCCGCCGAAATGCTAGAAAATATCCGACATGAGCCTGGCAAAGCCGACCTTTCCTGCCCCTGACCACGATCACGGCCGCTGCACTGCGGAAGCGATCGCGCATGCCGAACAGGTCTGCGCGAAACGGGCGCAGAAATTCACCCCGATTCGGCGCCAGGTGCTGCAGGCGCTGCTTTCGAGCCACCGTCCGCTCGGCGCCTATGAGGTGATCGACGAACTCGCCAAATCGATGCCGCGGCCGGCGCCGATCACGGTCTACCGCGCGCTCGATTTCCTGATGGAAAACGGGCTCGTCCACCGCATCGAGAGCCGCAATGCGTTCCTCGCCTGCGCGCATGACCATGACGAGACCTCCATGGTGGCGTTCCTGATCTGCGAGCTCTGTGGCTCTGTCGGCGAAATTCCCGCAGCCCCCGTGGCGCAAAGCCTCAACGCGGCGGCGCGCGCATCGGGATTTGCGCCAAAACTCTCCGTTGTCGAGATCGCCGGCATCTGCGCGCATTGCCAGAAATAACGCATTGCCAGAAATAACGAGAACACGGCGCCAGGCCGGCCACGAGGATCGATGTCGTCCAAGCCAGTAGAACCTTTTGCCGGGCGTGCGCTCACCCCGGGCGCCATCGCCTTGATGCTGATGTTGTGCCTGAGCTGGGGTTTCAACCAGATTGCGGTGAAGCTAACGCTGCCCGACGTGCCGCCGATGCTGCAGGCCTTGATCCGCTCGGCCGGCGCGTTGCCGGTCATGCTCTTTGCCGGCTGGCTGCGCGGCGTAAAATTCTTCGAGCGTGACGGATCGCTCCGCCCCGGCCTGCTGGCGGGCACGTTGTTCGGCATAGAATTCGTGCTGATATTCACCGGGCTGGTGTTCACATCGGCGTCGCGCGCCGCGGTGTTCCTGTACACCGCGCCGTTCTTCGTCGCGCTCGGCTCCTATCAGTTTCTTGGCGAGCGCCTGAGCATGATGCAATGGGGTGGACTGGGCCTGAGCTTTGCCGGTGTCGCGCTGGCGATCGGCGTGCCGCAGGCGAATGTCGATGCAAAAGTGTTGCTTGGCGACCTGCTGGTGGTCGGCGGCGGCGCGCTGTGGGGCGCAACCACGCTGATTGCCAAGGGCACGAAACTTCGTAACGCCGCGCCGGAGAAGGCGCTGGGCTATCAGGTGGCCGTATCGATCCCGATTCTGGGCTGTGCATCCCTGCTGTTTGGCGAGAATATCGCCCACATGCCGAGCGCATTGTCGATCTCGCTCCTGGCCTATCAGGCGATCTGGGTCGTGGGCTGCACTTTCGTGCTGTGGTTCGCGCTGGTAAAGACCTATTCGGCAAGCAAGCTGTCGTCGTTCACCTTCGTCACGCCATTGTTCGGCGTCGTCGCCGCCTATTTCATCCTGCACGACACGCTGACGATTGCCTTCGGCGTTGCAGCGCTGCTGGTCATCGCGGGGCTTTATCTCGTCAACAAGCCGGATCCGAAGGTGGTACCGGATCCGAACGTGCCGGCGTGAGGGCCGCGACTCCCGTCATTGCAAGGAGCGACAGCGACGAAGCAATCCATCTCTCCTCAGGCGCGGATGGATGGATTGCTTCGCTCGCTCGCAATGACGTGGAGAGAACGTGCACCACATTGCGGGTCTGCGATCTATCCCGTCTCGATCGGCAACGACGCATCCTTCGCCCATTCGCCCATCGAGCCGTCGTAAAGCGTGAGGTTGTCGTAGCCGAGCCGGTGCAGCAGGAACAGGTCGATGGTCGCCGAGATGCCGCCGCCGCCGTAGGCGACCACGCGCTTGTCTTTTGTGATGCCCTGCGCCTTGAAGTTGGCTTCGGCCTCCGCAAGCGGCACGAAGGCCTTGGTCTTGGGATCGACCAGCGTCGCGGCGGAGACATTGCAACTGCCGGGAACGCGGCCGGGCCGGCCGTAGCGGCTGGGCTCGAGACCCTTGTGAAACTGCGGGCCGAGCGCGTTGACGACGACGGTATTGCGTTCGGCGGTGGCGGCGAGCGTCTCGTGCTTGTCGACGAAAAATCCGTCCCTCGGCTTCGCCGTGAAGGTCGCCGGCGGATATCCCTTCGCGGGGCCGGTTTCGAGCGGGCGGCCTTCGAGCTTCCATTTGTCGAGACCGCCGTCGAGCACCGAAACGTTCTCGAAGCCCAGCGATTTGAGCATCCACCAGAACCGTGTCGCCCACATCGGCGTGCCGATGCTGTACAGCGCGACCCGGCTTTCGTTGGATACGCCGTGACGGCCGAACGCCCGCTCGAGATGAGCAACGTCCGGCATCATGAAGCGAAGCTCGGTATTGGGATCGCAGAACTCGCCTTGCAGATCGAGAAAATCTGCACCGGGAATATGCCCGGCCTCGAATGTGTGCCGTCCGGGAACGGTGAGATAGGGCTGGCTGCTGCCTTCGGGCGCGGGTTCGAGATAGGTGGTGCAGTCGAACAGCCGCAGGTCGGCCTGACCCAGAATATCTGCGAGTTCCGCCGTAGCGATGAGCTCGTTACACCCCGACATTGTTGGCTCTCCCGTTATTCTACCGATGCTAGGGCCCGCATCGGGCCATGAAAAGGCGGCTGGGAAGTGCGCTCGCTCTTTCAATTCGGCGATTCCTGTCCAATATAGCGGTTAACGGAAGACGAGGTTTTTTGCCCTGCTTTTGGTCGCTACGTCTGACCTAAGCCATTGAATCTGCAAAATAAAAATCCGAAACGTGACGAGGCGCACACTGCCTTCGTCGCCCCCTTGGTACATGTCATCAAAACCTGATATTCGAGGCCCCATGAACAAGCCCGAAATAATCCCGCAAGACGACGTCGCCGGCCCCAAGGCCAGGCATAAAACCACCCAGGTCATGGTCGGCAATGTTGCCGTCGGCGGGGGTGCGCCGATCGTCGTGCAGTCGATGACCAACACCGACACCGCCGATGTCGAAGGCACGATCGCGCAGGTCGCGGCGCTGTCGCGCGCCGGCTCGGAAATGGTGCGCATCACCGTCGATCGCGAGGAGGCGGCTGCCGCCGTTCCGCATATCCGCGATGGCCTGCGCAAGCGCGGCATCACCACGCCATTGATCGGCGATTTCCACTATATCGGACACAAGCTGCTCGCCGAATATCCGGCCTGCGCCGAGGCGCTCGACAAATACCGCATCAATCCCGGTAATGTCGGCTTCAAGAACAAGCGCGACACGCAATTCGCCGACATCATCGAGATCGCCAACAAGAACAACAAGCCGGTCCGCATCGGCGCCAACTGGGGCTCGCTCGACCAGGAGCTGCTGACCAAGCTGATGGACGAGAACACGGCTTCGCCCAATCCGCGCGACGCGCGCGCGGTGACACGCGAGGCCATGGTGCAGTCGGCGCTGCTGTCGGCCGCCCGCGCACAAGAGCTCGGCATGCCCAAGAATCGCATGATCCTGTCGGCCAAAGTCTCCGCCGTGCAGGACCTGATCGCGGTCTATCAGGAACTGGCGCGCCGCTCGGATTACGCGATCCATCTCGGCCTCACCGAAGCCGGCATGGGCTCGAAGGGCATCGTGGCTTCATCTGCTGCGCTCGGCATCCTCTTGCAGGATGGCATCGGCGATACCATCCGCATTTCGCTCACTCCCGAGCCCGGCGGCGACCGCACGCTGGAAGTGCAGGTCGCGCAGGAATTGCTGCAGACCATGGGCTTCCGCACTTTTGTGCCGCTGGTCGCGGCATGTCCGGGCTGCGGCCGCACCACCTCGACCACCTTCCAGGAACTGGCGCGCTCGATCCAGGACTTCATCCGCGACGAGATGCCGAACTGGAAGACGCAATATCCCGGTGTCGAGCAGCTCAACGTCGCGGTGATGGGCTGCATCGTCAACGGCCCCGGCGAATCCAAGCACGCCAATATCGGCATCTCCCTGCCCGGCACCGGCGAAGCGCCGGCCGCGCCCGTGTTTGTCGACGGCAAGAAGTTCCGCACCCTGCGCGGCCCGACGATTGCGGCAGATTTCAAGGCGCTGGTGATCGATTATATCGACCAGCGCTATGGCGCAGGTGCCAAGACGCCGGTTACCGCGGCGGAGTAATATTTCTCCGGTCGTCCCCGCGAAAGCGGGGACCCATAACCACCGGATTTTGTGGTTATGGCGGGCTGTCATCTCAAGTCTTCGCAAAATTAGAGCCGGTGGTTATGGGTCCCGGATCGCACTCGCTGCGCTCGCTTGTCCGGGACGACGGATAAATTCCGCGCATTGCGCTTCGCGCCATCCGGGCTACGATGATCCCAATCAAGAACGATTGGGAGAACGCCCATGTCTTCGTTGTCCGGCAAGCAGGGTCCGCGTTATCGGCACGTCGCCGGCGAAGCCGAGCCTTACGAGACCATCGCGGTCGAGAAGCTGACGCCGATCATCGGCGCGGAAATCTCCGGCGTCGATATCGGCAAAATCGTCTCGGACGATGCCCGCTCCAATCGCCAGATGGACGAAATCCATCGCGCGCTCGCCGAAAACCTCGTCATCTTCTTTCGCGACCAGCACATCACCCCGCAACAGCATCTGGCCTTCGGCCGCAAGTTCGGCGAATTGCACGTGCATCCGGCGGCGCCCAACGAGGGCGATCCCGCGCTGATGAAGATCTATGCCGATAAGGATTCACCGCGCGCCAATGGCGAAGGATGGCACAGCGACGTCTCCTGCGATCTCGAGCCGCCGATGGGGTCCATCCTCTACATCAAGCAATGTCCCCCGCGCGGCGGCGATACGCTGTTCGCCAATATGTACGCCGCCTATGAGGCGCTGTCGGATCGGATGAAGGCCTATCTCGACGGGCTGACTGCATTGCATGATGGCGAGCAGACCTATCGCGGGCTCTACACCAATTACGGCGTTGCCGACCGGGTAGAATATCCACGCGCCGAACACCCCGTGGTGCGCACGCATCCCGTCACGGGCAAGAAGGCGCTCTACGTCAATCGCGGCTTCACCCGTCACATCATTGGCATCCCTCGCGACGAGAGCGACGCCATGCTGGCCTATCTCTACCAGCACGCGGAGAACCCGCTGTTCCAGTGCCGCTTCCGCTGGACGGAAAACGCCGTCGCCTTCTGGGACAACCGCTGCGCCCAACATCGAGCGATGTGGGACTACTGGCCGCATACGCGGTCAGGCACGCGGGTGACGGTGAAGGGCGAACGGCCGGTGTAATTTCGTAGGGCGGATGAGCGAAGCGTAATCCGCCGTCTTCGCGCAAAGGCATAGAGTTACGCTGCGCCAACTTTGCTGCGTCATAAGCCCCTCATGGTGAGGAGCGCGAAGCGCGTCTCGAACCATGAGGCCCTCTCTACAGCCTGCATCCTTCGAGACGCCCGCTCTGCGGGCTCCTCAGGGATGAGGGGTTTGCGCAGCTATGACGCAGTAGAACTAATCCGCCCAACGATGTTGTATCCGCGTTGACGCATGGCGGCGCCTGCGCCAAGCTCCGTTAAAAGCAAAACAAGATCCGGAGGACGCCGATGCTCCGCGCCGAAGACAACAGATTCCTCACCGAGAGCGGTCCTGGCACGGGAATGGGCGAATTGCTGCGCCGGTTCTGGATTCCCGTGTTGCTTTCCGAAGAACTGCCGGAAGCCGACGGTCCCCCAAGAAAGATCGTAGTCATGGGCGAGGAGCTGCTCGCTTTTCGTGACACCCGCGGCATCGTTGGGGTCATCGATCAGTACTGCCCGCATCGCGGCGCCAATCTCTGGCTGGGGCGCAACGAGGAATGCGGCATTCGCTGCGTCTATCACGGCTGGAAGTTCGATACCGACGGCCGCTGCGTCGACATGCCGACCTCCTATCCCGACCTCAACGCAAAAGACCTCATTCGTATCAAGTCGTATCCGGTGCGCGAATGGGGCGACATGATCTGGGCCTATATGGGTCCGGCGGATCAGGTCCCCGAGCTGCCTGCGCTGGAAATGGCGCTGGTGCCGCCCTCGCACCGCTACGTCTCGAAGAAATGGCAGGACTGCAACTGGGTGCAGGCGCTGGAAGGCTCGATCGACACCGCGCATTTCACCTTTGCGCATCTCTCCTTTGAAAAGGAAGAAAACGAAATACTCGACATCAAGAAGCATTTCGTGAATCCGCTGACGCGCGTGGCCACCGACCACATGAGATGGATCGCCGAGGACCCGCGCCCGGTAATTAAGATCAATCCGCATGAGGCCGGCCTGACGGTCGCCGGCGGACGGCTCACCGGCAGCGACAATATCTACTGGCGTATCGCCCAGTTCCTGATGCCGGTTCACGCCTATGCGCCGAGTTCCATGCCGGGCGAGAATATCTTCGGCCAGAGTTTCATTCCGGTGAACGATACGAGCTGCTGGATCTTCACCTATGCCTGGAATCCGGAACGCCCGCTGACACAGGCGGAGCGCGATGGCTACGACCGCGGCAACGGCGTGATGTCGGAGGTCGACGAGAATTATATTCCGCTGCGAAACAAATCGAACGACTATCTGATCGATCGCAAGCTGCAGAAGACCAACAGCTACACCGGCATCAAGGGTGTATCCGAGCAGGACGCGGCCGTGCAGGACAGCCAGGGCCCGATCGCCGACCGCACGCGCGAACATCTCGGCCCGACCGACCTCGGCATCATGCATTTCCGGAAGCTCGTGATGGATGCCGCCCGGGCGCTGCAGAAGGGCGAGGCGCCGCCGCACCTGAAGCATCAGGACCGCTACGCCGTGCGCTCCGGCGCCTGCGTCACCAGCAAGGCCAAGGATCTCACCGCTGTCATGATCGAGCGGTTCGGCGATGCGGCCGGCTATGTTGGCGGTCCCGGCAGGAACGCGGCGGCGGAGTAGGGGATCTGTCTACAAGGGGCACACGCGTCGCGTCTGGTTCTGGCTTGTGGCCCCGAAGTCGCACCATTGTCGCGGTGATCCTCGCATCATCGCTGGCGTGGATAGATCTCTGCAGCGTGGCGTGGCCGCGAGAAGCCGCCAAGGTGGCGCAGAAGTCGCGCGTTCCCAGGAAAGGCACCGTGGGCTGCGATCGGTCCAAATTCCGGATCGTCCTGGATGTCGGACATACCGCCGAAGCGCCCGGCGCGATGAGTGCGCGCAATGTCCGGGAGTTCGACTTCAATCTGGGGCTGGCGAAACGAATCGAGGAGAAATTGAAGGCTGACGGCTTTGCGGAAACCAGCCTGCTGGTGACGGAAGGCAAGGCAAAGCCGAGCCTGTTCAAGCGGGCAACTGCCGTCAATGATTCAAGCGCCAAACTCGTCCTGTCGATTCACCATGACGCCGTGCCCGAATCATTTCTGGAGGAGTGGGAGTTTGAGGGCAGGAAGAGCCACTTCAGCGACAGATTCAGCGGCTATTCGATTTTTGTGTCCCGTGAAAACCGGAAATTTGTGTCCAGTCTGAATTTTGCCCGGCTGCTCGGTCTCAAAATGAAGAAGCAGGGTCTGCAATTTGCGCGTCAATACTCGCAGCCGTTCATGGGCCGATACCGGCGAAAACTCCTCGACAAGAATGCAGGCATCTATCAGTTCGACCATCTCGTCGTGCTGCAACGTGCCCGAATGGCGGCCGTTCTGTTCGAAGCCGGTTCGATCATCAACCGGGACGAAGAGCTGGCGATGAGCTCGCCGGAGCGCCAGGATATGATCAGCGCGGCCGTGACCGAGGCTATGCAGGAATTTTGCAAGTTGCGCTAACGCGCTCGACGATGAGGGCCGCGCCCGCGCCTTGAGATGACTACAACGCGATCTTCCGATACTCCCGGTTGCTCAAACTTGCTTCCTCCAGGTCGAGGTCGCGCTCAATCCGCCGCCGTGTTTCGTCGGTGATCTTGCCGTCGCGGAGCAGGACGTGAATGAATTTTCGCTCGGTCGCAATCAATTCCCGCGTCAGCTCGGCGCCGGCAGCCGTGATGTCATGCGCGTCGGGTTCAAGTGAACTGGGTAGCTGGCTGGTGCGTATTTCGTGCCGTGCACGCAACAGTTTGACGACTTCGTCGGAGAGTTCGCGGTCGTCGGTGATGGCGTCGAGCGACTTCAGCGCGGCATCGAGCGCTTCGCGCCGCGCCGCGATCTCGGCTTCATGCTCGGCCAGATGCTCGGTGCGGCCATCTCTGGTGACGCCCAGCCATCGGGCCACCGGCGGCAATCCGAGCCCCAATCCCACCAGCGTGATGAAGATGACGCCGAAGGCGACGAACAGGATCATGTCGCGGTAGGGAAACGCTTCGCCGCCAGGCAGCGCGAAGGGCAGGGCCAGCGCGGCGGCCAGCGACACCGCGCCGCGCACGCCGGTGAAGGCCACTATAAAGACGGCCTGCCACGATGGCGACGGATCGCGTTGCCGGGTTCGCTTGCTGAGCAGCCGCGGCAGATAGGTTGCCGGGTAGACCCAGGCAAAGCGCGCGACGATGACGATGACGGCGACCAGCGCGGTTGCGAGCAGGATGTCCTGCAGCGGAAACGCCTTCGATTTCTCGAATAATAGCCGCATCTGGAATCCCGTCAGCAGGAACAATAGTCCCTCGACCAGGTAGATCACGAGGTCCCAGAAGAAGATGCCCTGCAGGCGTGTCGCCGATGAAATCAACAGCGGTCCATTCCAGCTTATATAGAGCCCGCAGGCCACGGTCGCGATCACGCCGGAGCCGCCGAGATGCTCGGGGATCCAGAAGGCGAGGTAGGGGGTGATCAGCGACAGCGTGATCTCGACCTGCGGATCCCGCGCGCGATGGCGTGCGCGCAAGGAGAGCCAGCCCACCGCCACACCGAACAGGATCTCGCCGACCACGATGACGGCGAAGGTGCCGGTGGCCTTCGGCAGCGAGAACAGGCCGGTCGAAATCGCCGCCACCGCGAACCGATAGAGGATCAGCGCGGTGGCGTCGTTGGCCAGTCCCTCGCCCTCGAGCACGACGAGAATGCGGCGCGGCATGCCGAGCTTGCGGGCAATCGCCAGCGGCGCCACCACGTCCGGCGGCGCGACGATCGCCCCCAGCAGGAAGCCGACACCCCACGGCAGCCCGATCAGATAGTGTGTCGCGGTCGCGACCGCGAAGGCGGTGAAGATCACGCAGCCGACCGACAGCAGGATGATCGGACGCAGATTGGATTTGAATTCGCGCCAGCTCATGGCGACGCTCGCCGAATAGATCAGCGGCGGCAGGAATACGAGCAGCACGAGTTCAGGCGGCAATTCCACCGTCGGCATGCCCGGAACGAAGGCGAGCGCGATACCGGCGAGCAGCAGCAGGATGGCCGGCGCGACGTTGATCCGTCGCGCCAGCAACGCGGTCCCCGCCAGCACGGCGAGCAGGATCAAAAAGATCTGAAATTTAGCTTCCATGATCGCCCCCATTCGCAGGGAAAAACCGCGAGGTCAATGCGCAACGCGTGCTCACGGATGAAGGGCGACGTGGTTTCAAATCACCCCTGCAAAATTTGTGAGGGCGCATCAGAACCCGCCCGATCATTACCAGCACGGAGCCGGCTTCGGCAGGCGAAGTGGACGGGAGCATTGAGGTGACGCAAATTGGTCGGCATGCCGATTGTGATCGGCGCCAGTATGGGCGATCTTCCTGGCCGTCCGCGCTGTCGGGGCGCCACAACGCGAAACTGGCGATCGCTTTTATCGAGGTCGCCGACCCGGCTGACGCTATCGGTCGTCGTGATTTGGGTGATCCGGGGCGACCGCGGTCCCCGCAGTGGTGGCTCAGAACAGCGCCGGCGGGCGCGCAAGCCTGAGGGTTACTCGCGCAGATCGTAGCGATAGGATTTCGAGACGATCTTCCAGCCGTCGCGCAGCTTCATCGCCACCAGATAGTCAGTAAAATAGCGCGGCGGCAATTGGCAGCGTACCTTGATGAAGGCGGTCTGATCATCCGAGCGGTCGATGGTAACAATGAAATCCTCGCGCGGCTTGCCTTCGGCCTTGGCGGAGGGCCGCTTGCGCACTCGGTCGAGCCAGTCCGGCACAGTCAGCACCTGCAACTCGCCCTTCTCCAGCCAGCGCAAATCGGCGCTTGCATCGAAGATCGCGCCGAGCTTGTCGGCATCGCCCTCGTAGAGGCCATCGAAATAGTTCTGCACCACGGCTTCGACGGTCGATCGGTCTGGATTCACGGCTTTCCTCCCGGGCAAAACAGAAACATCCGAGGTGAATTTAGCCATGGACCGGCTGATCGCGCTATTGAGAAAAGGCACACGCTCGCATCATTGCCTAAGAATGCGTTTGCCCCCTGGGGCTGTGTTGGGAACCCCGGGGCTGAGGCGGCATCGGCGGCGCCGAACCTGTGGGCCTGTTCGCCTGACTAAGGATACAGCGAGAGTGCCAAGTCACATCGGCGTGGTTCGTGACCTAACTCACAAAGCGGTGGTCAGGCTTCTGATAGGCAGACCGGTGTGGTAAAAAAGTACGAGGCTCCGGAGCAGTCATGACGATGTCTGGATCGCTAAAATTGTGCCGATGGGCACTTGCAGCCGCCGCCGTCCTGCTGGCGAGCGAGCCGGCCTTTGCCGAGAAGCGCGTGGCGCTGATCCTCGGCAATTCCGCCTACCAGAACGTCGCACCGCTCACCAATCCGGTTAACGACAGTTCCAAAATCGCGGCGACGCTGAAGGACGCCGGCTTCGATGTCGTCGATTCCCGCCGCGACTTGCCGGCGGCCGAGACCCGCCGCGCGCTGCGCGACTTCGCCGACCGCGCGCGGGATGCCGATATCGCGGTGGTCTATTACGCCGGCCACGGCATCGAAGTTGACGGCGCGAATTATCTGATTCCTGTCGATGCGCGGCTGGAACGCGATACCGACATCTATGATGAAGGCCTCTCGCTCGACCGCATCCTGATTGCGATCGAACCGGCCAAGAAATTGCGGCTCGTGATTCTCGATGCGTGTCGCGACAATCCGTTTGCCCGAACCATGAAGCGTACCGTCGCGTCGCGCGCGATCGGGCAAGGCCTGGCCAAGGTCGAGCCGACCAGCCCGAACGTCCTGATCGCCTATTCGGCCAAGGCCGGTTCGACTGCGGCCGACGGTGACGGCCAGAACAGCCCGTTCACGGCGGCGCTATCGCATCATCTGACCAGGCCCGGGCTCGACGTGCGCCGCGCGTTCGGCTTTGTCCGCGACGAGGTGCTCAAGACCACCAATAATCGGCAGGAACCTTTTGTGTATGGTTCGCTCGGCGGCGAAGACGTGCCGCTGGTGCCGGCACCGCGCGCGGCGCCTGCTGCGGTGGCTGCAGCGACGCCCGCTCTGAGCGCGCAGGCCGAAGCCCGCCGCGATTACGAACTTGCGCTGCAGATCGGCAACAAGAGCGCGCTCAACGCCTTCCTCGCGCAATATCCCGACGGCTTCTATTCGAGTCTCGCAAAACTTCAGCTCGACAAAATCGCGGCCGAAGAGGCGCGTGTCGCGGCGACCGAGAAGGCGCGGCTGGCCGAGCAGGAACGGGCGCGGCTCGCCGCCGAAGGCGCCCAGAAGTCGCAACAGGCAAAGGCCGAGGCGGAAGCCAAGGCCGCCGAGCAGGCGCGCATCGCAGCCGAAAAGGCCAAGCAGGTGGCGCAGGACCAGGCGGCCGCAGCCGAACAGAAGCGCGTCGCCGCCGAAAGCGCCGCTGCCGACAAGGATAAGCCTGTGAATCTGGCGGCCCTCACGCCCGCAACGCAGCAGCCTGATGTTGCCAAGTCAGT
This sequence comes from Bradyrhizobium australiense, assembly GCF_013114825.1. Lineage (GTDB taxonomy): Bacteria > Pseudomonadota > Alphaproteobacteria > Rhizobiales > Xanthobacteraceae > Bradyrhizobium > Bradyrhizobium australiense. The sequence goes on from NZ_JAAVLX010000003.1 coordinate 432,748, forward strand.
CCAGGCCGAGCTGCGCCGCGTCGGCTGCCTGACCGGCAATGCCGACGGCAACTGGAATAGCGCATCGCAGCGCTCGTTGAGCCTGTTCAACCGCTATGCCGGAACCAAGCTCGACACCAAGGTCGCCAGCGTCGATACGCTCGATACCCTCAAGTTGAAGTCGTCGCGGGTGTGCCCGCTGGTGTGCGAGCACGGCTTCAAGGCCGAGGGCGAGCGCTGCACCAAGATCACCTGTGCCGAGGGCTCGTCCCTCAACGACGACAATGAATGCGAGAAGCGCAACGCCAGGAAGCCGGTCGCGAGGCGCGACAGGCCGGAAGCAAGGCGGGTTCCGGAAGCAAGGCAAGGTCGGGAACCAAAGCAAGTTATCGTAACGCGTTCTCATGGACCGACTGGTCCAGGGCTGTCATCGACAGGCCGTCCGCTCACCGGCCTCGAACGCCAGCAGGGCTGCAATGGCTACCAGGCCATCATGTCGGGCGTGTGCCCGTAACGGCGGCCGGTATTAGATCAAGCCCACATTGGCGACGGCGGGGCCAATAGCTTTTCAAATCGCGCTCGCCGCGATGTTCACCATCAGCGCCAGCAAGGCCGTGTTGAACACGAAGGAAATGATGCCGTGCACAGTGGCGGTGCGGCGGATGACTTTGTCGGTGATGCCGACGTCGGAGACCTGCGCGGTCATGCCGATCACGAACGAGAAGTAGACGAAATCCCAATAGTCCGGCTCGGCATGCGCCTCACCGCTCGGAAACTGCAAGCCGCCGGGTTTGCTGCCGCGGTAGAATTCGTGGGCGTAGTGAAGCGCAAAGGCGGTATGCACCAGCGCCCATGAAAAAGCGATCGTCACCGTCGCCAGCATCAGCCCGGCCCGATTGCCTTTCGAGACGCCGAGCTCGAGCAGGATTGCGCCAAGGCTCGCGAGGGCGCCGAACGCGGTCACTAACAGGATCAGGAAACGCCCGTCATCCTGCAGCACCGCGCTGCGCCTGATGTGACCGACGCCGCAGCGCAGCATCATGATGTAGGCAAATACGAGATATAGCGCGGCAAATACGTCCCAGCCGACAACAAGCCGCGTCGGCAGCCGCAGCGTGCCGGGTAGCAGCAGGAACGCGACCATGCCGACCGCGAGTGCGATGAAGGTGCGCGGCCTTCCGTAGACCACACGGACCGGCAGCGGCAGGTTCCGGAACCGAATAAGGTGAGCTTCGAATTCCTTGCTCATCCGTTACCTTAAATGCGCTAGTTCTTGCGCTCCGCGACGAAGCGCGCCGCCGCGCGAAGCACGTCGCCCTTAGCTCCGAAGATCGACAACGCCGAATCGGCGCGCGCCAAGAGATCGCGCACGCGCTGCTTGGCGCCGTCGATGCCGAGCTGGGTAACGAAGGTGGTCTTGCCGAGCGCCGCATCCTGTCCGGTCTGCTTGCCGAGCGCCACCGCGTCGCCCTCGACATCGAGCAAATCGTCGGCAATCTGGAAGGCTTCGCCGAGCGCGCGGCCGTAATCGTCGAGCGCCTGGTATTCCTTTTGCGTGGACTGGCCGAGGATCGCGCCGGCGATGCAGCCATAGCGCAATAGCGCGCCGGTCTTCATCTGCTGCAGCCGCGCCACGTCGACCGGTTCCCGATCGCCGAACCGCCCTTCGCCGGCGAGGTCGAGGATCTGGCCGCCGACCATGCCACCGACGCCGGAGGCGCGCGCCAGCGCCCGCGTCAGGAGCAGGCGCACATTGGCGTCCTCGTGGATCTCGTCGCGGGTGACAATGTCGAACGCCAGCGTCAATAGCCCGTCGCCGGCAAGGATCGCGGTGGCATCGTCGGTCTTCTTGTGCAGCGTCGGCCGGCCGCGGCGCAAATCGCTGTTATCCATTGCCGGCAAATCGTCATGGATCAGGGAATAGCAATGGATGCATTCGAGCGCCGCGCCGACCAGAAGGGCAGCCTCGCGCGGGACACCGAACACGGCGGAACTTTCCACCACCAGAAAGGGCCGGAGCCGCTTTCCGCCGTTAAGGCTGGAATAGCGCATCGCCTCCATCAGCCGCTTCGGCCGCGCGATCTCGTCGGGCAGCAGCGTATCGGACAACAGCTTTGCCAGCAGCGCTTCGGTATCCTCCGCGGTCTGGTCCAGTCGTTTGGCAAAATCGGCAGTGGCGGTCGTCATTAAGAATAGCTCCAGATCAATTTGGCCCGGACAATCGTTGATGGCAGGGGCTTCGTCAATTCCATGACGCAGGTCACAAAACCGCTGGAAAACTCTCGAAATATCATGGAGATGTCACTTGGGTGGGGCCTGTTCACCGGTCCCGGACGGCTTGGGCTGAACCGGAAGCATCCAATTTGCGCGTTGTCCGAATTCTAGTGCTGATCCTGTTGGCAGTGCTGTTGCTGCCCTATCTGGTGACGCCGTTCTACCGCACCGGGCATCCGATCTCGGCGCTGATGGCGTGGCGATGGCTCAAGGGCGCGCCGGTGTCGCGCCAATGGATCGATTTCAATGCGATTTCGCCCTACCTGCCGCGCTCGGTGGTCGGCTCCGAGGACGCCAAATTCTGCAGCCATCGCGGGGTGGATTGGGGGGCATTGCAGGATGCCATCGACGATGCCGAGGACGGTGAGCCCGCCCGCGGCGGATCGACGATTACCCAGCAGGTGGCGAAGAACCTGTTCCTGTGGCCGGGCCGCAGCGTGGTCCGCAAGGCGCTGGAACTGCCACTCGCAATGTGGATCGACCTGGTGCTGCCCAAGCAGCGCATCCTGGAAATCTACCTCAACATCGCCGAACTAGGCCCGTCCGGGCAGTTCGGAGCCGAGGCCGGATCAATGTACGCGTTCGGCCATTCGGCCGCGACGCTTTCCGCGCGTGAGGCGGCCTTGCTGGCGGCGATCTTGCCCAATCCGGTGCGACGGATCGCCCGCAATCCCGGCCCCGGGGTGCGCCGTCTGGCCGCCACCTACATGGCGCGGGCCAATGCCGCGGCGCTGCAGCGCTGCTGGAGCGAGAATCGCGCTCTTTGAGCCAATTTTCGGCCGTTTTTACCGCGGCGTGCCCTAGCTTTACGCCAGCCCATCCTCTATAAGCGCGGCCTTATCGGCATCGCAGCCCGTGCGCAAAGCGCTGGGCGGTCTGGTTTCGGACGGATGCCTCCGACAACACCCTAGAGGACCGTTATGGCCGTTCCCAGAAGAAAAACATCGCCCTCGCGGCGTGGCATGCGCCGCTCGGCGGATGCGCTGAAGAAGCCGACCTACGCCGAGGACAAGGATTCCGGCGAGCTGCGCCGTCCGCACCACCTCGACCTGAAGACCGGCATGTACAAAGGCCGGCAGGTGCTGAAAAAGAAGGAATCCTGATCCGGATAGGGGATAAGGCGCCGCTTCCAGCGGCGTCTGCCCGAATTTGGCCAACGAGTGAGCCAACGGTTCCACAAGGCGAAGCGATGCTTTGCCGGGGGACATTTCCGGTTTTGCTAGCAAGGCGCGATACCCATGGTTGGTTTTCCGCTGCTTCTGATTCCGCTCGCGATCTACAACATCATCGTCTTCCTGATGCCGGAGGTATCATTCACCGATCCGCTGGTGAAGCTGACGCTGATGTCGGGTGCGGAATGGACGGTGACGCTGAGCGACGTGCTGCTCACGCTCGGCATCTTGCTGCTGCTGGCCGAGGTCATCAAAGGCGCGCGTCCCGGCGCGAAATATCTCACCGACCATCTGCTGTCGCTGATCGTGTTCGGCGCGGCGGCGGCTGAATTCGTGCTGTGGCCGAAGTTCGGCACCTCGACCTATTTCCTGATGACGGCGCTGTCGCTGGTGGATTTCGTCTCCGGCCTCGCATTGCGGACGCGACGCCGTGCCGTTCCGGCGGCGGCGCCTCCGTCAAAAAGCGCCGAAAAAGTTGAGGTACCGGCAGCAGCCGAGCCCCAATTCGAGCCCGCGACAGCACCGGCACCCTCGCCCGCTGCGCCATCGGTCTCGCCGGCAGCCTCTGTTGCCGAAGCCGTGTTGAAGGATCACCCCGAACCGAAACCGGTGCAGCCCGCCGCCGCGCCTGAGGCGGCCTCGCCCGCAGCGCCGTCATCGGGAGTGCCTGCACCAGAAGCCGCTTCGCCTGAAATACCGTCGCCGGGATTGCAGCCGGGCTCAGGCTCTCCGCCACCGCCGGATAAGCCTGATACGCCTCAGCGCTGATCTAGATGATTTGCCGTGTCCGGAAGCCGGTTTTGCAACGCCGGATTTGACTGGCGCCATAGGCTGTTTGCGCATCCGCCAGCGAGGCCCGCCTCAGGCCGCGGGTTTGCGGTGTCTGATCGGCGGTCGCGATCAACTGCGCGAGGAAGGTCGGATCGGGTCGCGGCGTCGCCGCTCGCCGTGACCAGTGCAGGGACTGGGTCACCGGCACCAGCTCGACGCAGGCCGGCTCGTCGAGGTTGACGAACTCGCCGTCCAAAATTTCCTCTGATCGATCAATATCCAGCATCGCGCACCGTAGCCGGCTAAACTGTCACGTTTCGGGACGAAACGCCCCACCGCGATCTGACCTCGCAAGGCCTATGCCGCTCCCTTCCGGTTCGTTCCCGGCTGGCGCGGAAAGTCTGTGAAACATGGTTTCCGGATTATTTATCAACTTTGCCTAGCCTCTCGTTCGAAACAGCCACTACCCTTAAGGATAGTGGGAATCACCCGGCCGGTGTCCCGAATCGAGGCGATCTGATGCCCCCTGTCCCGGAAGCCTCCAGCATTCTCGCCTCGCTAGGCCAGGCGGCTTTCGTCTGGGACCTGATAGCGGACACCATCGCCTGGAGCGACAATGCCGGCGCGGTTTTCACCGACATTCCGGCGGAGGCGCTGGCGAGTGGCGCCGGGTTCGCCAGGCTGATCGAGCCCTCCCGATCGATCCGGACGGACGCCCTCGCTCAATCGGTGCCGCCGCGGGCCGGCGAAGGCGTCGCCTACCGGGTCGAATATGGCGTGCGAGCCTCAAGCTCCGCGCCGGTACTCTGGATCGAGGAAACCGGTTGCTGGTTTGCAGGGTCCGACGGCAAGCCAGTGCGTGCGCAAGGCATTGTCCGCATCAACAATGAGCGCCGTGCCCGCGACGAGCAATTGCTGAAGCTCTCGAGGCACGATCCGTTGACCGGTGAACTCAATCGCACGCATCTCGTCGCCTCGCTGGCGGAAGCGATCGAGGAAGCCATGCGTCTCCGATCGACTTGTGCCTTCATGCTGATCGGCATCGATCATTTGGCGCGCGTCAACGACGCCTTCGGCTTCGACGTCGCGGACGCCGTGATTGCCGAAATCGGAAAACGCATCCGCGCCAAGCTGCGCGGCGGCGACGTGCTCGGGCGGTTCTCCGGCAACAAGTTCGGGCTGATCCTGAGGAACTGCACCGTCGACGACACCAATATCGCGGCCGAACGCTTCCTGGCCGGGATCCGCGACGAGGTAATCCCGACCAAATCCGGCCCCGTCTCGGTGACGGCATCGATCGGCGCGATCAGCATCCCCCGTTACGCCCGCAATGCCGATGAGGCCGTCAACCGCGCCCAGGAAACGCTAGATGCCGCCAAGCGCCGCCGCGCCGGATCGTTCTCACTGTGGAAGCCGAACGTCGAGCGCGACGCCCAGCGCCGCGTCAACATCCGCGTCACCGACGAGATCGTCACTGCGCTGAACGAGCGCCGCATCGTCACCGCCTTCGAGCCCGTGGTCGAAGCGCGCTCGCGGCAGCCGGCATTCTATGAATGCTTGGTGCGGATGGAGCAGGAGGACGGGCAGGCGCTGCTGGCGCCCGATATCGTTCCGGTCGCCGAGCGATTGGGCCTGATCCGGCTGGTCGATCACCGCGTGCTCGAACTCGCGGTCGCCGAACTCGCGGCGTCGCCGAACGTGCGGCTCAGCCTCAACATCTCGCCCGACACCACCATGGACCCGGATTGGTGGACCGGAATCGAATCGCTGATGCACGCCCATCCCGGCGCCGGCGAGCGGCTGATTGTCGAGATCACCGAGACGGTTGCGATCCAGGATATTGACGATATCAGGGGCTTCATCACACGACTTAAAAATTTCGGCAGCCAGATCGCGATTGACGATTTCGGCGCTGGCTACACCTCATTTCGAAACCTGCGCAAGCTCGGCGTCGATATCGTGAAGATCGACGGCGCGTTCGTGCAGAACATCGCGCGCTCCGCAGACGATCGCGCTTTCGTGCATACGCTGATCGATCTGGCGAACCGCCTGCAGATCAAGACGGTGGCGGAATGGGTGCAGGACGAGGAAGCCGCCGTGATGCTGCGCGAATGGGGCTGCGATTACATCCAGGGTCGCCTGATCGGGCTGGCGTCGCCGCAACGGCCATGGGCGGTGCCGGATAGCGCGTTGCCCGCGGCGGGCTAGCCGTCGTCCCCGCGAACGCGGGGACCCATATGCCGCGGCCCTGCAATGGTGCAATCGGGTAGACGGCTTCGCTAAACAATCAACAATAGTGGTTATGGGTCGCTGCGCTCGCAGGGACGACGTGTGGAGAGAGTCGCGTAGCCCGGATGGAGCGAAGCGCAATCCGGGGAAACTCAATCCATCTGCGCGGTGGTCCCGGATTTCGCTTCGCTCCATCCGGGCTGCGAGACTACGAGGCTCGAAGCCTTACTCTTCCTTCTTCGGTTCTTTCGACATGCGCTCGAGGCGTTCCTGCATGTCCTTCATCTGACGGCGAAGATCGTCGATATTGTCTTCTTCGGGCGCCGGCTCCGGCACCTTCTCGGATTCGGTCGTGGTCGATCCGGCGCGCGGCGGCACGAACGGCTTGAACATCGAGAACGTCTGCTGAAATAATTCCATGTTGCGGCGGACGTGTTCTTCGAGCGGCGCAAACGGCGTGCCGCTGAACGTGTTGGTGAGCTGCTTGCGGAATTTTTCCTGCTCGCGCGTCAGCGTATCGATCGACTGTTCGAGATATTTCGGCACCACCAGCTGCATGCTGTCGCCGTAGAAGCGGATCAACTGCCGCAGGAAAGTGGTGGGCAACAGATTTTGTCCGGCCTTGTTTTCCTGTTCGAAGATGATCTGCGCCAGCACCTGGCGCGTAATGTCGTCGCCGGTCTTGGCGTCGTAGACGAGAAAATCCTCGCCTTCCTTCACCATCGCGGCGAGATCCTCGAGCGTCACATAGGTGCTGGTGCCGGTATTATAGAGCCGCCGGTTGGCGTACTTCTTGATGGTCGTAGGTTGGTCTGACTTTGCCATAAGCTCACACATCGACACCGAGAGCGGGGAACCCGGCGGCTTCGCCGACGGGCAGACGAGCAACGCAAACGCAGCAAAGTAAGCATTTTCAATGCGGTTCGGCTACCGTTTTGTGCGGCACGGTTAATTCCAAGGCATGGACGCTGCTATGGAAACCCCCACGGGGATCAATTTGAATGCGCCGCGGCAGGAATTTAGGCCTTGGCCGATTGACATGGGTCAATGGGGTTAACAGGATAAGGTGAGAGACAGGCTCGCCATCCGGCCCGCCCGCCGTCGAAGAAACCCTCAAGCCCAAGAAACCCCATAAGGAGATGTCCATGTCAGACGATGTCGTCATCGTCAGCGCCGCCCGCACTCCGGTCGGCAGCTTCAACGGCGCGTTCGCCACCACCCCGGCCCATGACCTCGGCGCCATCGCCATCAAGGCCGCGCTGGAGCGGGCGGGTGTCGAGCCGGGACAGGTATCCGAAGTCATCATGGGCCAGATCCTGACCGCGGCGCAGGGCCAGAACCCGGCCCGCCAGGCCTCGATCAATGCCGGCATTCCGGTGGAGAGCCCGGCTTGGGGCGTCAACCAGCTCTGCGGCTCGGGCCTGCGCTCGGTCGCGCTCGGCTACCAGGCACTGCTGAACGGCGATTCCTCGATCGTCGTCGCGGGCGGCCAGGAATCGATGAGCATGGCCCCGCATGCGCAATATCTGCGTGGCGGCGTCAAGATGGGCGGCCTGGAGCTGGTCGACACCATGATCAAGGACGGCCTGTGGGATGCCTTCAACGGATATCACATGGGCAACACCGCCGAGAACGTCGCCAAGCAGTGGCAGATCACCCGAGCGCAGCAGGACGAGTTCGCCGTCAGCTCGCAGCAGAAGGCCGAGGCCGCGCAGAAAGCCGGCAAGTTCAAGGACGAGATCACCGCCGTCACCATCAAGACCCGCAAGGGCGACGTCGTGGTCGACACCGACGAATATCCCCGTCACGGCGCGACGATCGAGGCGATGGCCAAGCTGAAGCCAGCCTTCGAGAAGGACGGCACCGTGACCGCCGGCAGCGCATCGGGGATTAATGACGGTGCGGCCGCCGTGGTGCTGATGACCGCCAAGGAAGCAGCCAGGCAGGGCAAGAAGCCGCTTGCCCGCATCGTCTCATGGGGCCAGGCCGGCGTCGATCCCAAGATCATGGGTACCGGCCCGATCCCTGCCTCGCGCACTGCGCTGAAGAAGGCCGGCTGGAACGTCGGCGACCTTGACCTGATCGAGGCCAACGAGGCTTTCGCGGCGCAGGCCTGCGCGGTCAACAAAGATCTCGGCTGGGATACCAGCAAGGTCAACGTCAACGGCGGCGCGATCGCGATCGGCCACCCGATCGGTGCGTCGGGCGCGCGTGTGCTGGTGACGCTGTTGCACGAGATGCAGAAGCGCGACGCGAAGAAAGGCCTTGCCACGCTGTGCATCGGCGGCGGCATGGGCATCGCGATGTGCGTCGCACGCGACTGAACCAAAGGCAGAGTGATCGGTTGAATGATGAAAAGATCATCTCGCAACCGCGGCTCGAATTGGTAAAGATGAAATGCCCGGTCTCGCGCCGGGCATTTTCATCTCCGTAAGCGTTTTCAAGAACGCTTCAAACCTGAAGATTGAGCGTCGTCAAAAGACCGGGACAATTCCGGCGTACTAAGAAGATTACCAAGGAGGACTACGACATGGCACGTGTTGCATTGGTTACGGGGGGTACGAGGGGCATTGGTGCTGCAATCAGCAAGGCGCTGAAAGCTGCGGGCTACAAGGTTGCGGCGAGCTACGCCGGCAATGATGCCGCCGCCGAGAAGTTCAAGGCCGAGACCGGCATCCCCGTCTACAAATGGGACGTCAGCTCGTTCGACGCCTGCGCCGAGGGCGTCAAAAAGGTCGAGGCCGATCTCGGGCCGATCGACGTGCTCGTCAACAATGCCGGCATTACCAAGGACGGGGCCTTCCACAAGATGACGCTCGATCAATGGAACGCGGTGATCAACACCAATCTTGGCTCGCTGTTCAACATGACGCGCCCGGTGATCGAGGGCATGCGCGCCCGCAAATTCGGCCGCATCATCAACATCTCCTCGATCAATGGCCAGAAGGGACAGTTCGGCCAGGTCAACTATTCCGCCGCCAAGGCCGGCGACATCGGCTTCACCAAGGCGCTCGCGCTGGAGAACGCCAAAGGCGGCGTCACCGTGAACGCGATCTGCCCCGGCTACGTCAACACCGAGATGGTGCAGGCGGTGCCGAAGGAGGTGCTCGAGAAGAGCATTCTGCCGCTGATCCCGGTCAACCGCCTCGGCGAGCCCGAGGAAATCGCCCGCGCGGTGGTGTTCCTCGCCGCCGATGAGGCCGGCGGCATCACCGGCTCGACCATGACGATCAACGGCGGGCAGTACATGGTGTGATGTTCTCTCGTCATTGCGAGGAGCGATAGCGACGAGGCAATCCATCTTGGCTATACAGGCAAGAAGGATGGATTGCTTCGCTTCGCTCGCAATGACGAAACTCATGCCCCCCCGCACCGCCACGCTGATCGGACTGACCGCGATCCTGATGTGGTCGCTGCTCTCGGTCCTTACGGTCGCGACCGGCAAGATCCCGGCTTTCCAGCTCGCGGCGATGACGTTTGCGATCGGTGCCCTGGTTGCCTTTGCCAGCTTCCTGTTCCGGCCCGCCGCCTTTGGCGCCATGAAGCAGCCGCCAGTCGCCTGGGTCGTCGGCGTCGGCGGATTGTTCGGCTATCACGCGCTGTATTTTCTCGCATTGCGCTACGCGCCGCCGGCGGAAGCCGGCCTGCTGAACTATCTCTGGCCGCTCCTGATCGTGCTGTTCTCGTCTCTGTTGCCGGGCGAGCGGCTGGCGCCACATCACATCATCGGTGCGCTGCTCGGGCTTGCCGGCACGGTGCTGCTGTTCGCCGGCAATGGCGCGAGCTTTGCGCCCGGCCAGATCCCGGGGCTGGCGGCGGCCTTCGTCGCCGCGTTCGTGTGGGCCGCCTATTCGGTGATGTCGCGCAAGCTCAAAGCGGTGCCGACCGACGCGGTGGCCGGCTTCTGCCTTGTCACCGCGCTGCTGGCGGCACTGGTCCATGGCATGGTGGAGAAGACGGTCTGGCCGGAAACGGCCGGGCAGTGGCTTTCCGTCATGGCGCTCGGCGTCGGCCCGGTCGGCGCCGCGTTCTTTGTCTGGGACATCGGCATGAAGCGCGGCGACATCCGCGTGCTCGGAGCCGCGTCCTACGCAACGCCTTTGCTATCGACGTTGTTTCTGATCCTCGCCGGCTTTGCGCAGCCGACCGCCACGATCGCCATTGCCGCGATCCTGATCGCCGGCGGCGGCCTGATCGCGGCGAAGGACATGGTGTGGAAGAAGACGTAGGATGGGTAGAGCGGGAAGCGAAACCCATCACTTTTCACGAGGCGGCGATTGATGGGTATCGCTTCCGCTCCACCCATCCTACGAAGATGGCGACCAGCCCGGTTCGGCGAGCTCAAATTTCGCAAACTCGAACCCGGGCGCGACGGTGCATCCGACCAGCGTCCAATCGCCGTTGCTTGCAGCGGACTGCCAGGCGTGCGGAGGCACAACAGCTTGCGGAACTTCGCCGTCAGCCAGATCTGGCCCAAGTCTGACGCTGCGTCGGCCGCTGTCGTCGGCGATCTGCAGCATCAGGGACGCGCCCGCGTAGTAGTGCCAGGTCTCGACCGCATCGATGCGATGCCAGTGCGAGCGTTCGCCGCGCGCCAACAAAAAATAGATCGCGGTCGATCGCGATCGCCCGGCGGCGTCGACGCTTTCATCGCGAAACGTCTCGCGATAATGCCCGCCTTCGGGATGCGGCTTCAGGTCGAGCCGCGCGATGATCTCGGCGGCTTGTTTCGGCAGCGCCATCAGGACTTGTTCTTGCGCTCGCGCAATTCGCCGAAAACTTCGGCGGCGCCGGCGCCCTTCATGTGCAGCTTGGCCGCCACCGACGGTTCGTCGGCGCGCAGGAACACGTTGGCCTTTTTCTCCTCGCCCAGCAGCACCGGGATCGTCGGCTTGTTGTCCGCGCGCAGCCGCGTTACTTCCTCGGCGCGCGCCCGCAGCGCCGGATTGTCGCCGTCGACCGTGAGCGCGAACTTGACGTTTGCGGCGGTATATTCATGGCCGCAATAGAGATTGAAATCGTCCGGCAGCGCACGGAGCTTCAACAGCGAATCCCACATCATCGGATAATTGCCCTCGAACACTCGGCCGCAGCCGATCGAGAACAGCGTGTCGGCGGCGAACACCGCCTTTTCCGCGTCGAATACGTATGAGATATGGTCAAGCGTATGGCCGGGCGTTTCCAGCACCCGCGCCAGCAGACTTCCCACCTTGATCACGTCGCCATGGGCCGCGCGCAGGTCGACATTGGCAATCTTGGTGGACTTGTCATGCGGAGCAACAACGCGGCAATCATATTTCTGCTTCAGCTCGGCGATGCCGCCGACATGGTCGTGATGGTGATGAGTGACGAGAATATCCGTCAGCGTCCAGCCTTCGCGCTCCAGTGCCTTGATGATCGGGCCGGCTTCCGGCGCGTCGATCGATGCGGTGGCCTTGGTCGCGGGATCGTGGATCAAATAGCCGAAATTGTCGTTGAGACAGGTGAAGGTGCGAATTTCCGCGGCCATGACAGCTCCTGATTTCAGGCTTTCAGCCCCATCAATCCGAAAGAAATATGGCGTTAACGCTCGCGCGGCAATGCCATTTTCGGCGCGCCGCAATGAAACACGGTGTGGTAGATTGCGCTCATGACCATCGACGTCATCGATCTCCGCGACTTCTATTCGCAGCGCCTCGGTATCGTGGCACGGCAGTTGATCAACCGCGGCATCCGGGCGCGCTGGCCCGATGCAGCGGGGCAGCGGGTGCTGGGCCTCGGCTATCCGACGCCCTATCTCGGCCTGTTTCGCGAAGATTCTGAACGCTGCATCGCTTTCATGCCGGCGGCACAGGGCGTCCTGAAATGGCCGACGGGGCGGCCGGCGCTGGCTACCCTGATCGATGAATTTTCGATGCCGCTGCCGGACGCCGCGGTGGATCGGATCCTGCTGGTTCACGCACTGGAAATGTCCGATGATCCGGAGCGCTTGCTACGCGAGGTGTGGCGTGTGCTGGCGCCCTCCGGCCGCCTGATTGCCGTGATCCCGAATCGGCGCGGCGTGTGGACGCGCACCGACAATACGCCGTTCGGTCACGGCCGGCCCTATTCGCGCGCGCAGATCACGCAATTGCTGCGGCAGACCTGGTTCACGCCGGCATCGTGGGGCGAGGCGCTATTCCTTCCGCCGCTCGGCAATAGCTGGTTTCTGCGTTCGGCGATGGCGTGGGAGCGTGTCGGCGCCGCGCTGTCGCTGCCGTTCGCCGGCGTCCATATCGTGGAAGCGACCAAACAGGTCTATCGCGCGATCCCCGCGGGCCGCGAACGCGCGCGATTGATTCCGTCGCTGGAGCCGGTGCTGGTGCCGTCATCGACGGCAACGCGGGACAAGGCGTAATCTCGAGCTGTCGTCCCTGCGAACGCAGGGACCCATAACCACAATTGGCATTTGTCTGAAAAGATCGTCCGCTCGCGTGCATTAAACAAAGGCCGCGGCGTATGGGTCCCTGCGTTCGCAGGGACGACGATTGTGGGTGAACTACTTACTCATTCCCCGGATTGAAATCTTCGCTCGGGGCGGCAGGCGCGGCCATGCTGTCGGGACGCGGGCCATGCGGCCGGCGCCGCCGCCGCGGGAAGCGCTCGCCGCGGCCCTCTTCATACCCGCCGGGCGCGCCGTTCACCTGCGGCTGCGGGCCGGTGATGAAGGAGGGCAGGCGATCGACGCCGCCGGTATCGGCAATCACCGGCTGCGGCTGGGGTTGCGGCTGATATTGCGGCTGCGCACGATGCTCGCGCTCGCGATGGTGTTCGCGCGGCTGCTGATCGCGCTGGTGAGGCTGATTGTCGCCACGCTGTTCACGCGGATTGTTGTCGCGGATGTAGGGCTGCGGCTGCTGCGGGACGAAGCCCGGCTCCTGGCCGAAATGCGAGAAGCTCTCGCCATCATCGTCGCCGTCTTCCGCCGGCTGCATTTCGGTGTCAATGCGTGGCTGCGGCTGGTTCTGCCGGAACTGCTCCTGCGCGGCGGCGATCAGGCGGAAGTAATGTTCGGCGTGCTGGTAGTAATTCTCGGCCGCGACCGGATCGCCGGAAGAGCGCGCGTCGCGCGCCAGCTGCACGTATTTTTCGGCGACATGCGAAGCGGTGCCGCGGATCTTGATGTCCGGGCCGTTCGATTCGAACACCCGGGTCATCGGGTTCTGACCGCGCCGGCCATCGTTCCGGTTACTGCCTTGATTCCGGTTACGCATCCGCTTGTTGTTTTGACCGTTTCTCATGTCTCGCCTTTATTCCAGCCCTGAAGTTATGCAGTTACCGTCGTAGCCTGATCCGATCCGGCGCGCGCTTAGGCGCACCGAATCACGATGCCGTTCAAATTCATGTCGTCGATTTCGCCAACCATCGCGTTCAGCAAAGACGCGTTCCCCACTCGGCGGCGTACATTCGCGCGCCGGATCAAATCATTCAGCCTGCCAAAACCAGCCTAATCGTCTTGCGTGACGGCTTCGCGTGACTGGCTGTTGCGTAAGTCTTCAATCGCAATATCAGGCTTTCGTTCGCTTGGCGGTCGAGAGCAGCACAGCTCCAGCTATTGCGCTCAATTCGACCTGCGTTTTGGAACCTTTCACCCGGCGGGCTCTCGTTTCGAGAACTCTGGCCTCACCCGTACGATCTTACGGGGCCAGCAACCCTGGACCGATGTTGTGAGCGGAACGTAGTCGCTCCGGGGGAATATTCCAAGGGGTTTTTTTGCGTTCCAAAGGGACTTTATCGGGCCATTTTGTGGCCCGCGACCGCCCTCGGAATGCCCGCCAGATCGGCCTTGGGGGCCGTTGCAGGCGTTAACCCTGCGGCCGCCATCAGGGCCCGAATCTGGCTGCTTTGACCTTGACCAGCCTCCACGACCAAAGGTGCGCCCGGGGCGAGGAGGCCAGCCGCCTGTGGAATCAACCCGCGGTAGGCCTCCAGCCCGTCGCAGCCACCATCGAGTGCGACGAGCGGATCGTATTTCCTGACCTCCGCGGCGAGGCCGCCAATGTCCGCTGTGCGGATATAGGGTGGATTCGAGACGATCAGATCGAACGGGCCCGACAGTCCGCTGGCGTAGTCGCAGGCGACGAACGTCGCGCGCGCCGAGAGGCCAGCGCGTGCCGCGTTGGCCGAGGCGGTCTGCAAGGCGGCCTCCGAAATATCGGTCCCGAATCCTTGCGCCGCCGGCAATTCCGACAATAGCGCGAGCAGGATCGCGCCGGAGCCGGTGCCGAGATCGGCGATGCGCAACGCGCGATCAAGGTTCCCCCCGGCGCGCAACAATTCCAGCGAAAGTTCGACCACTGTCTCGGTATCGGGCCGCGGCACGAGCGTTGCGGACGAGAGTTGTAAGGGCAGCCCCCAGAATTCCTTATGCCCGAGAATGCGGGCGACCGGTTCTCCCGCGAGGCGACGGCAGGCGAACTCCTCAAGGCGTGCCGATTCATCCGAGGTGAGCTCGCGCTGTGCGGCCGATATCAAGCCGGTCAGGTCCAGGCCAAGTGCATGGCCTGTCAGAATCCGCGCGTCGAGTTCGGCGGATTCGATGGCTGCGGTTTTGAGTCTCACTGCGAGCGCGCGCCGCGCGGCCTCGACGGTTTGGCTGGCGAAGGAGCTCATGCGGCGTTCTCGCGCAAATCCCTCCACGCATCGTCCCTGCGCACGCAGGGACCCATATGCCGCGGCCTATCGATTAAGGCGGTGCGGGTTAATGGCTTGGGCAACAACGAAGCGCTGTGGTTATGGGTCCCTGCGTTCGCAGGGACGACGGCGAAGTTGTCACTCACGCCGCCGCGCCTTGCGCGGCGAGCTGCGCGGCCTGGTGCTCGGTCGTCAGCGCGTCGATCAATTCGCCCAGCGCTTCGCCCGAAATCACCTGCGGCAATTTATAGAGCGTCAGATTGATGCGGTGATCGGTGACGCGGCCTTGCGGGAAATTATAGGTGCGGATGCGCTCGCTTCGGTCGCCGGAGCCGACCTTCTCCTTGCGGTCGGCGGAGCGCGCCGCGTCGACGCGCTGGCGCTCGGCGTCGTAGATGCGCGAGCGCAGGATATTCATGGCGGAGGCGCGATTCTTGTGCTGCGAGCGGCTGTCCTGCATCATCACCACGATGCCCGTCGGAATATGGGTAATGCGGATCGCCGATTCGGTCTTGTTGACGTGCTGGCCGCCGGCGCCTTGCGCACGCATGGTCTCGATGCGCAGATCCTCGTTCTTGATATCGACATCGACGTCCTCGACCTCTGGCAGCACCGCGACGGTAGCGGCGGAAGTGTGAATCCGTCCTTGCGTCTCGGTGTCGGGCACGCGCTGCACGCGGTGCACGCCGGATTCGAACTTCAGCTTGGCGAACGCGCCGCGGCCCTGCACCTCGGCGATGATTTCCTTGAAGCCGCCCATGGTGCCTTCCGAGGCCGAGATCACCTCGACCTTCCAGCCCTGCAAGGCGGCAAACCGCTCATACATCCGGAACAGATCCCCGGCGAACAACGAGGCCTCGTCGCCGCCGGTGCCGGCGCGGATTTCCAGCATCACGTTGCGGTCGTCCATGGCGTCCTTGGGCAATAACGCCACGCGAATCTTCTGCTCGAGGTCAGCGATGCGGGCCTGCAGCGTTTCGAGCTCGGCTTCGGCCATGCTGCGCATTTCGGGATCGGTGCCGGCGTCAGCCAGGAGCGATTCGGCGCCCGCAATCTCGGCCCGCGCCGTGCGATAGGACTTGACCGCATCGATCAGCGGATTGAGCTCGGCGAGCTCGCGCGTGATCTGGACGTATTTTTCGGAATTCACCTGACCCAGCAGCTCAGCCTCTAGCGAGGCATGATGGGCAAGCAGGATATCGAGTTTGGCTTCGGGCAACATGGCGTATTTCTCAGGCGGCGGATGCGGAGAGGTGGCGTTGTCGGGACAGAGCCTCGCTACAACGACAATCCCTCGGCTTCTGCGAATTCCGTCAGTTTCTGCCGGATCGAGACGCTGCCGGCCGGCGCGTCGAGCAGCGGCATCATGACAGCCTCGGCCTT
Organism: Bradyrhizobium australiense; assembly: GCF_013114825.1. Taxonomy (GTDB): domain Bacteria; phylum Pseudomonadota; class Alphaproteobacteria; order Rhizobiales; family Xanthobacteraceae; genus Bradyrhizobium; species Bradyrhizobium australiense. Next base: position 449,208 of record NZ_JAAVLX010000003.1, read on the forward strand.
TTTGGCGTCGAGATCGAGGATCATCGCCTTCACCGGGCCATGCCCGGTGGCGGACAGCGACAGCGAGCGATAGCCAAGCGCAATCAGCGCCAGCGCGCCAAGCGGCTTTGAGGCCATCTCGCCGCATAACGAGGCCGTTTTCTTCGCCGCCTGTGCCTTGCGCACGATGTCGCGCAGCGCGCGCAGGATCGGCGCGGACATGGTGTCGAACCGATCGGAAACCTTTGCGTTGCCGCGGTCGACCGCGAACATGAACTGGAATAGGTCGTTCGATCCGACCGAGACGAAATCGACCTTCTTCAAGAGTTCGTCGAGTTGATAGAGCAGCGCCGGCACTTCCACCATGGTGCCGACGTCGATACGTTCGGGCAGCGCATGGCCATGCTGGCGCAGATAGGTCAGCTCGCGCTCGACGATGGCCTTGGCCTGGTCGAACTCGGCGACATCGGAAATCATCGGGAACATGATCTTCAGCGCACGGCCGCCGCCGGCCCGCAGCAGGGCGCGAATTTGGCCGCGCAGCAGTCCCGGCCGGTCGAGCCCGAGCCTGATCGCGCGCCAGCCGAGCGCCGGGTTTTCCTCGATCACACTCTCCATATAGGGCAACGCCTTGTCGCCGCCAATGTCGAGGGTGCGGAACGTGACCGGCTTGGTGCCGGCGGCGTCCAGCACGGTGCGATAGAGGGCGAGCTGATCGGAAGAGCGCGGCAGGCTCTGGCCGACCATGAACTGCAACTCGGTGCGGAACAGCCCGATGCCGGCGCTGCCGGTGTCGTCGATATGTGGCAGGTCGATGACGAGGCCGGCATTGATCATCAGTTCGACCGGCTGGCCGTCCTTGGTGACGCAGGGCTTGTCGCGCAGCGCGGCATACTGCGCCTGCCGCCGCGCACGAAACCGCACCCGCTCGGCATAGGCCGATTCGATCTCGGCCGAGGGGCGGACATAGATCGAGCCCGAGGTGCCGTCGACGATGATGGCGTCGCCGGGATCGGCGATGCCGGGCGCGTTCGGGATTTCGCCGACCGCAGGGATTCCGAGCGCGCGCGCCACGATCGAGACGTGGGAGTTGGCGGTGCCTTCCTCCAGCACCAGGCCGCGCAGCCGCTTGCGGTCGTAGTCGAGCAGCGCCGCCGGTCCCATCGCGCGCGCGATCAGGATGGCATTCTCGGGAAGCTGCTCGCGCGAGGGCGCGTGATCCTGCCCGACCAGTTGCCGCATCAGGCGATGGCCGAGATCTTCCAGGTCGTGCAGGCGGTCGCGCAAATAAGGATCGGTCGAGCGCAGCATCCGCGCGCGGGTATCGGACTGCACGCGCTCGACGGCGGCTTCTGCCGTGAGGCCGGTGGCGACCGCCTCATGCAGTTTGTGCGACCAGCCGTGATCGTTTGCAAACATCCGGTAGGCTTCCAGCACGTCCCGGTGTTCGCCGCTGTCGGCGACGTCGCCGCGCTCCAGCATGCGGTCGAGATCGGCACGCAGCTTTGTCAGCGCCGCGTCCAGTTTCTTGATTTCCTTCGGAAGGTCTTCGGCGATGTAGTTGGTGATGACGACGCGCGGCTCGTGCAGCACGACATGGCCGAGCGCGATGCCGTCGGAGAGGATCGCGCCGGTCTTGTGCAGGGAATGCCGCGCCGCCGGTTCCGCGCCCGGTTGCGCCAGCGCCGCCAGTTCGCCCGAAGCGATCATCTCCGCCAGCACCATGGCGGTGGTCTGCAGCGCCTCGACCTCTTCCTCGACATAGGTGCGCTTGGCGCGGTTCTGCACGACCAGCACGCCGAGCGTGTTGCCGGCGCGCAGGATCGGCACGCCGAGGAACGAATGGTAGATCTCTTCGCCGGTTTCCGGGCGGAACGAGAACGCCGGATGGCTCTGCGCGTCCGAGAGGTTGAGGGGGCTCGCTTCACTGGCGACCAGACCGACGAGGCCCTCATGCGCGTTCAGCACCGTGCGGTGCACCGCGTCGCGGTTCAGACCCTCAGTGGCATAGAGTTCGAGCGTGTTATCGATGCGCAGCACGTAACAGGAGCAGACCTCGGCCACCATGTTGGCCGCGATCAGCACCACGATCTTGTCCAGGCGTTCCTGCGCCGAGACCTTCTCCGCCATGGTTTCGCGGAGCCGTCTCAACAAGACGCGGGGACCTCCCGACGTGCTCCGCATGTGCTGGTATCCTCCCCCGTGAGGCCAGCCGCCGGGTGGCCGGTAGCTGGCGTGAAACGCACGAAAAACAACAATTTTATTCATTCGGCGCTGCCGCAGGCACGGGATCCCGGCCGAATCGAGATCGCCAAACCGTGGCGCAGTTTGCAGCAACCACCTCACAGGCCGTATAGCCAATCGAGGCTTGCTTTGCCAAGCAAAACGCCTGCCAGAAGCAATAACGTGTGTGTCAGGGCAATGCTGCGCCAGCGAAGCGTGATCTGCCAAACCAGGCCGGTTAGGCGATCCGGCCATGCTAAAATTTAACAGAAAATAGTTCTAAGCTTGGTCGAGTCCGTAGAGCGTGTGCAGCGTGCGCACCGCGAGTTCGGTATAGGCGGCGTCGATCAGCACCGAAAACTTGATTTCCGAGGTGGTGATGGCGCGGATATTGATGTTGCGTTCCGACAGTGCCTTGAACGCCTTTGCCGCGACACCGGCATGGCTGCGCATGCCGCTGCCGATCACCGAGACCTTCGACACGTCGGTGGCGCTGTCGAGCCGGGCGTAGCCGATCTTGCCTTTCGACGAGGTGATGGTGTCGCGCGCGCGGTTATAGTCGGAGGCCGGAACGGTGAAGGTGAGGTCGGTGGTCTTGCCGTCCTCCGAGACGTTCTGCACGATCATATCGACATTGATGTTGGCGTCGGCCAGCGGACCGAAGATCGCGGCGGCGACGCCCGGCTTGTCCTCGATCTGGCGGAGCGAAATCTGGGCTTCGTCCTTGGAGAAGGCGATGCCGGTGACGACGTGGCTTTCCATGATTTCCTCCTCGCTGCAGATCAGCGTGCCCGGCGGCGTGCCGTGCGGGTCGATATCCTCGGGCTTGTCGAAGCTGGAACGGACGAACACGGGCACGTTGTGCACCATGCCGAGTTCCACCGAGCGCACCTGCAGGACCTTGGCGCCCAGCGAGGCCAGTTCCAGCATGTCCTCGAAGGCGATCTTGTCGAGCCGCCGAGCCTTGGGAACCACCCGCGGATCGGTGGTGTAGACGCCGTCAACATCGGTATAGATATCGCAGCGGTCGGCGTGGATGGCGGCGGCGATGGCCACCGCCGAGGTATCCGAACCGCCGCGCCCGAGCGTGGTGATGCGGTTGGTCTGCGGATTGATCCCCTGGAAGCCGGCAATGACGGCGACTTCCTTGCGATCCTTGAAGCGGGTGGTGATCTCGCTGCCGTCGATCTCAAGGATCCGCGCCGAGGCGTGGGCGTCGGAGGTCCGGATCGGGATCTGCCAGCCCTGCCAGGAGCGGGCCTGGATGCCCATGCCCTGCAGCACGATCGCGAGCAGGCCCGAGGTCACCTGCTCGCCGGATGCCACCACGGCGTCATATTCGCGCGCATCATGCAGCGGCGAGGCGTCGCCGCACCAGTCCACCAGCTCGTTGGTCTTGCCGGCCATGGCCGACACGACGACAGCGACGTCGTGCCCGGCATCGACTTCGCGCTTGACGTGACGCGCGACGTTGCGGATTCGGTCGATGTTGGCGACGGAGGTACCGCCGAATTTCATCACGAGGCGGCCCATGACGTCGTGTGCATTCCCTGTGAGGATAAGTAAGGTGACCCGCACGGAAAGTGGAGCGCCCGGGCCGAAAGCGGCGTATACATAGCGGCGCGGTCCGGGGCAAGCACCCCCGGTTCCGTTTTCGACCCAAAAATGGCGCAAATTGCTGTGGTCGCGGGTTAATTCAGGACGAGCGTATGGGGCGTTACATCGATGAAATCCTGCAGCCCGGGGAAAGGGTGCTGTATTCGACCAACGCGCACTGGATGTTCTATCTGCCGGCGATCGGAGCCTGGATCGTGGCGATCGTGTTTCTGGTGCTGGCCCGCATCGTCACTCCCGACGCGCTGATGCTGCTTTGCCTGGCTGTCGCCGCCATCGCCGGGCTTGCAGCGTTGTATTTAACCGCGAAAGCCTGGTTCCATCGCTGGACCACCGAGACCGACGTCACCAATATGCGGATCGTCCACAAGACCGGATTCATCACGCGCAAGACGTTCGAGATGAGCCTCGACAAGGTCGAGAGCGTGGACGTCGACCAGAGCATTCTCGGTCGTATTCTCAACTACGGCAACGTCACGGTTCACGGCGTCGGCGAAGGCGAAGAGACCATTTCCACCATTTCGTCGCCGCTGGCGTTTCGCAATGCCATCACGACACGACCGGTCGGCACCTGAACCATGGCCATCCAGCAGAATTCTCCCGCCGGTTTGTCGGGCAAGGGATCTACCGTCGACCCCGCCGAGGTCGCGAAATTTTCGAAATTGTCGGACGAATGGTGGGACCCCAAGGGCAAGATGGCCCCACTGCACAAGATCAACCCGCTGCGGCTCGCCTATATCAGGGACGCCGCCTGCCGCAAGTTTGAGCGTAACGCCAGAAGTTTGAGTTGCCTCTCGGGCTTGCGGATCCTCGATATCGGTTGCGGCGCCGGCTTGTTGTGCGAGCCGTTGACGCGGCTGGGCGCGCAGGTGATCGGGATCGACCCGTCGGCGACCAACATTGCGGCCGCCAGGCTGCACGCCGACAAGGGCCATCTATCTATCGATTATCGCTGCACTACCGTCGAGGAGATAGACCACCACGAGCGGTTCGACATCGTGCTGGCGATGGAAGTGATCGAGCATGTCACCGATGTCGGCGCGTTCCTCGCCCGCTGCGCGGCCATGGTCAAGCCGGGCGGGATGATGGTGGTCTCGACGCTGAACCGTAACTGGAAGAGCTTTGCGCTCGCGATCGTCGGTGCCGAATATGTGCTGCGTTGGCTGCCGCGCGGCACCCACCAATGGGACAAGTTCGTCACCCCCGACGAGCTCGCCCAGCACCTCGCCAATAACCGCCTCACCATCACCGAGCAGGCCGGCGTGGTCTACAACCCGCTCGCCGACCGATGGAGCATCTCGTCCGACATGGACGTGAATTACATGGTGGTGGCGGAAGGGATGTAGGCTACTCCTTATCGTCCTCGCTGCGAACGCAGGGACCCATAACCACGTGTGCTCGTTGTCGCGCGAAAGCCGTCGATCAGCGCAATTTGATTGAGAAGCCTCGGCGTATGGATCCCTGCGTTCGCAGGGACGACGGCAGGTTTGTGGCCCGAGCGCAATCCTGTCATGACGCCGCTCCCGTTGACCTAGCCCATCTCGCCCGGCACGGTGCGGCAGCTTCCTGCCGGTATCCTCCATGTTTTCCGTCGCCACGCTCTGGATTCCCTTCACTATCATCGCTGCGCTCGGGCAGGTCGCGCGCAACGCGATGCAGCGGTCGTTGACGGGGCCGCTCGGGACTTGGGGCGCCACCAACATCCGCTTTCTGTTCGGCTTTCCGTTCTCTCTGGTGTTCTTCGCGCTCGTGGTGGCGTTGACCGGCGACGCCGTTCCGTGGCCGACGGCTGTGTTCTGGCCATGGCTGCTGCTGGGTGCACTGAGCCAAATCGTCGGCACAGGCATGATGCTCCTTGCGATGAACGACCGTTCCTTCGTAGTGACGACGGCTTATTTGAAGACCGAGGCAATCCAGACTGCGATCTTCGGATTCATCTTTCTCAGCGACCATTTGACGGTGCTGAAGGTGATCGCGATCCTGATCGCAACCGCCGGCGTGGTCATCGCCGCGCTGCGACCCGGCTCCGAGAAGGGCTTTGCGGATTTGAAGCCGACGCTGCTGGGCCTCGCCGCCGCCGCGGCATTCGCGCTGTCGGCTGTCGGCTTTCGCGGCGCAGTCATCGTCGTGCCTGGCGTCTCCTTCGTCACCGCGGCGTCCTACACGCTGGTGCTCGGCCTGTTCGTGCAAACGCTGGTGCTGACGATCTATCTGCTCGCCCGCGCGCCTGATGTGCTGATGAAGATTTTCGGTCTGTGGCGGCCCTCGATGCTCGCCGGCTTCATGGGCGCGTTCGCCTCGCAATTCTGGTTTTTGGCGTTTGCGTTGACGGCGGCCGCAAACGTGCGCACGCTGGCGCTGGTTGAGGTGCTGTTCGCGCAGGCCGTGTCGTATTATTCGTTCAAGCAGCCGCTATCGGCGCGTGAACTGTCGGGCATAGTGCTGATCGTGATCGGCGTGGCGCTGCTGGTGGCGGTTTGATTCGGGAATCGTAGGGGTGGGCAAAGGCGCATTGCGCCGTGCCCACTAATCTCAATTCGCGCGAGATAATGGTGGCACGCTGTCGCTTTGCCCACCCTACACGATAGAACATCAATTCCTGTCGTCCGGCAGCACCGGCAGCGGCGAAACTTCGACCCCTTCATCGATCAGCGCGCGCGCCTCATCCGGCGAGGCTTCGCCGTAGATCGGGCGATGCTCGATGTCGCCGTAATGCATCTTGCGCGCTTCGTTGGGGAAGCGCTCGCCGACATTGTCGGCATTTTTCACGATGTGGTCGCGCAATTCCTTCAGCTTGGCGCGCAGCTCGCGCTCCTGTGCCATCAACAGCGGCGTCGATTCCGATCCGGTTACTTCCGCAGGCGCGGCCGGCGTGGGCGCGGCTTGCTCGCGGCCCTTCTTGCTGACGATCTGCGGAGCCATGATGGCGCGCTCGACCTTCACCGAGCCGCAATTCGGGCAGCTCACCAGCCTGCGCTTTTCCTGGCTCTCATAGGCCGCGGAGCTTTGAAACCAGCTTTCGAAAGCATGGCCCTTCTCGCAGCGAAGGTTGTAGCGGATCATGCCGAGCCCCGGACGACGTGCAGATGCTCGGGGCCGGCCTTGGGATCGGCAATGCCGAAGCGCCTGCCATGCTGCAGCGACGGCACGGCTCGCCGAGCAGTCTCGACTTTGGATGTATCGATCTCGGCAAGGAACACGCCGGGCTCGATGCCGCCCTCGGCGAGAATTTCGCCCCAGGGCGCGACGATCAGCGAATGGCCGTAGGTCTCGCGCTTGTTCTCGTGCATGCCGGCCTGCGCGGCTGCGAACACGAAGCAGCCGTTCTCGATGGCGCGGGCGCGCAACAGCGTGTGCCAATGCGCCTCGCCGGTCTTCCTGGTAAAGGCCGACGGGACCGTGAGGAATGACGCGCCGGCTTCGGCCAGCGCCCGATAGAGCGCGGGGAAGCGTACGTCGTAGCAGATCGTCAGCCCGATCCGGCCCCATGGCAGGTCCGAGATCACGGCAGTCTCGCCCGGCTGGTAGTTGGCGGATTCGCGATAGCTCTCGCCGCCGGGCAGATCGATATCGAACATATGGATCTTGTCGTAGCTGGCCAGCAGATTGCCGTCAGGCCCGATCAGAAACGAGCGGTTGACGGCGCGTTCCGGCGAGAAGCGCAGCGCCAGCGAGCCGATATGGAGATGGATCTTCAATTCCGCCGCCAGCGCGCGATAGGCCTTCAGCGAGAGATCGTCTTCTTCCGAGGCGAGATGTTCGAACAGCGCCTTGCGGTTCAGTTGCATCATGTTGCTCACCTCGGGCGTGAGCACGTAGTCAGCGCCTTGTGCGGCGGCCTCGCGAATCAGTCTGACGCCCTGCTCGAGGCTCGGTTCGGGCAGCAACCCGGTGCGCATCTGCACCATGGCAGCGGTGAAGGTGGAACCAGCGCTCATGAAGGGGCCTTTTCTCCCGCCAGCAACGTGTCGAGCTTGCCCGCGCGGTCGAGTGCATAAAGCTCGTCACAGCCGCCGACATGGGTTGTGCCGATGAAGATCTGCGGAAAGGTCGAGCCGTGCCCGGCGCGCTCGTACATCTGCTCGCGATAGGCCGGGTCGGCGGCGACGTTCAGTTCCGTGAACGCGGCGTTCTTGCGCGCCAGCAGCGATTTGGCGGCGGTACAGTAGCCGCAGCCCGGGCGGGTATAGATTTCAATGGCAGTCATGGCGCGCTCTGATTTGGCAAGTCTTTGAATTATATGGGAGCCCGGTGGCTGTCCACAACCCGCGCGAATACCAGCACGTCGACCTGCGCGGCCTTGGCGCGCAGTAGCGCACGAGCGCAAGCGTCGGTCGTGGCGCCTGACGTCAGCACGTCGTCGATCAGGATGACGCGGCGGCCCTGGATGTCGGCCGCGCGGTCGGCGGCAACCTTGAAGGCGCCCTGCACATTGTTGGCACGCTGCGGCCGGGATAACCCGATCTGCTGCTCGGTCGCGCGAATGCGGCGAAGCGCCTCGGAGGCCAGTTTGACGCCGGTTTGCTGCGAAATCACCCGCGCCAGCGCGCCGGACTGGTTGTAGCGGCGGCTCCAGCCGCGCCGCCAGTGCAGGGGAACTGGGACCAACACGTCGGCCTCATCAAGCAATTCCTTGCCCGCCCGGGCCATCCAGCGGCCCATGGACGGCGCCAGATCGGTGCGGTCCTGGTACTTCAGCGCATGAACCAGCGTCCGGGCGACGTCGTCATAGCGCACCACGGCGCGGGCGCGCTGGTAGGCTGGCGGGTTGGCGATCGCCTCCATCGACAGCAATTCGGGACCGGGGTCGTAGACGAAGGGGATGCCGAGCCGCGGACAGAATGGTGGTGCGATGAACGACAGTTTCGCCCAGCATGCCGCGCAAACGCCATCGCCATCGACCGGCTCGCGGCAGGAAACGCACAGCGTCGGCAGCGCGATGTCGAGCGCGAGCCGCGGCAGATGCGCGAATGCCTCGCAGCAGGCGCTCAACGCGCCGCGCAGATGGCTGGAAATGGAGCGTGGTGGTGATGCCTCGGCGTCCATGGAGTGAGGCTAGCGGTGTCCCGCGTGCGGCTCAAGCACGGCATTGCCAGAGATAGGCAGCCAGCGTACCAACCGGCATGGCTTCGAACCCGGCCAGCGCGCCTATCCTGTTCGACCGTGCGCTGCTGCGTGCACGGATCGAGCGCGCGCGGCGCGGCGGGCCGGTGACGTTCCTGCTTGATCGCGTTAGGGAAGACTTTGAAGAGCGGCTGCAGACGGTGATGCGAAGTTTTGCCGACGTGGCTGACATCTGGACGCCGGGTGAACTCCTGCAAAAACCTTTGGCCGATCGCTTTGCGTCCATTACCGGAGTCGATGTCGATCGATCGGAGACCCTGCGCTTGCCGCCGCAATCGCTCGATCTCGTTGTTTCCGCTCTGGCTTTTCAGTTCGTCAACGATCTGCCCGGCGTGCTGGCGCAGATCCGCCGCGCGTTGAAGCCAGACGGGCTGTTGCTCGCCGCAATGATCGGCGGCGATACGCTCACCGAACTCAGGCAATCTTTTGCCGCCGCGGAAGCCGAATGCGAGGGCGGGGCGTCGCCGCGCGTCGCGCCGTTTGCCGATTTGCGCGATATCGGCGCGCTGCTGCAGCGCGCAGGGCTCGCGCTGCCGGTCACCGATGTCGATCGCGTCGTGGTGCGCTACGACAGCGCGTTTGCGCTGATGGTCGATCTCAGGCGGATGGGTGCGACCAATATTCTGATCGAGCGGCGGCGCACGCCCACCCGCCGCGCCACCATGCTGCGGATGGCGCAGATTTACAGCGAGCGTTTTGCCGATGCGGACGGCCGTGTCCGCGCGACTTTCGATGTGATCTGGCTGTCAGGCTGGGCGCCACATGAAAGCCAGCCGAAGCCGTTGCGGCCGGGATCGGCGAAAGCAAGCCTGGAAGCGGCGGTGAAGAAAACTGCTCCCAAATAGACAACCTAAAGCGGGATGAGATTAGGTTGGGCCGTGACGACGGACCATTTTTCGTCTCGTGCCCCGGACGCAAGCAGCACGAGTGCTGCGAGCCGGCCCCATTCCTACTGTGCATGGGGTTGTTTTCGCGATTTTGTGTTTGGGCTCTGCGTGCCGCCGAAGAGGCGCTGCGCTGGAAGACTCTTTGAAGTTGATAGATGCCCGGATCAAGTCCGGGCATGACAGTGGTATGCGCCACCTCACATCAGCAAATCGATCAGATGCGGGATCAGCGGAATGTCCGCGGGCGGCATCGGGTAATCGCGCAGTTTGTTGGCGCGGACCCAGGCCAGCTGCTGGCCTTCGCGCGCCATCACCATGCCTTCCCAGCGCCGGCAGATGTAGAGCGCCATCAACAGATGAAAGCTGTCATAGGCGTAGCTCGCAAACGTCAGCGGCGCCAGACAGGGTTCGCTGACGTCGATCCCGATCTCCTCATGCAGTTCGCGGATCAAGGTCTGCTCCGGCCGCTCGCCGGGTTCGACCTTGCCGCCGGGAAATTCCCAGAGTCCTGCAAGCGCCTTGCCCTGCGGGCGCTGCGCGATCAGCACGCGCTTGTCGGTATCGACGAGGGCGCAGGCGACGACGAGAGTAAGCTTGATGTCAGCCATGCGCCGCTGTCTCGATCACGACCGATAGTCGCCGTTGATCGCGACATATTCCTTGGTGAGGTCGCAGGTGAGCACGCGGTCGCGGCTCTTGCCGAGCCCGAGGGCGACCTTGATCTGGATCTTCGGGTTCTTCATCACCTCGGAAACTTCCGCCTCGTTGTAGGACGGATCGCGCGCGCCGCTCTTGGCGACGCGAATGCCGTTGAACGAGATCGAAAGCTTGTCGCGGTTGGCGGGCTCGCCGGCCTTGCCGACCGCCATTACCACGCGGCCCCAATTGGCGTCCTCGCCCGCGATCGCCGTCTTCACCAGCGGCGAATTCGCGATCGACATGGCGATCTTGCGCGCGGAGTTCTTGGTGGTCGCGCCTTCGACGATCACTTCGACCAGCTTGCGCGCGCCTTCGCCGTCGCGGGCCACCTGTTCGGCAAGATTGGCCAGCACCTCGTTGAAGGCCTTGGCGAAAGCCTTCAGCCGCGGATCGCTGGCACGGCTGATCTTTGGCGCTCCGTCGGCCGCGGCCGCGCCGGTGGCGAAGGCCAAGAGCGTATCCGATGTCGAGGTGTCGCTATCGATGGTAATGGCGTTGAAGGTGTCCTCGACGCCGCTCTTCAGCAGCGACTGCAGCACGGCGGACGACAGCGGCGCGTCGGTGAACACGAACGACAGCATGGTCGCCATATCAGGGGCGATCATGCCGGCGCCCTTGGCCATGCCGTTGATCGTGACTTTGGACTTGCCGAGCTTCGCCGTGGCGGTTGCGACCTTCGGGAAAGTATCGGTGGTCATGATGGCCTTGGCCGCGGCCATCCATTCATCCGGCGCAGCTTGCTCGGCGAGTGTGCCAAGCACGCCGTTGAACTTGGTGGCATCAAGGGGCTCGCCGATCACGCCGGTAGACGCAAGAAACACCTCGTTGGCGCTGCAGCCCACCGCTTTTGCAGCGATCGAGGCCGTCAGTGCCGTCGCCTGTCGGCCGGTCTTGCCGGTGAATGCATTGGCGTTGCCGGAATTGACCACCAGCGCGCGGGCGCCGCGGCCGAGTTTGGCGCGGCACCATTCCACCGGCGCGGATGGGCATTTCGATTTGGTGAACACGCCGGCGACCGTGGTGCCCTTGTCCATCACCGCGAGCAGCACGTCAGTACGCCCCTTGTAGCGGATGCCGGCCGCAGCGGTGGCGAGCTTCACGCCCGCGATGGGGGGCATGTCGGGGACATCGGTCGGGGCGAGGGGGGAGACGGTAGTGGACATGGGCCAGAATCCGAGCGTGGGCATCAATTCGATCGTCATAGCCGGGCACAGTAATCTGCTTTGCGCAGACTACGTACACTTGTCTGCGCTCCCGGCCATCCACGTCCTCAGCAGCCGTCAATAAAGCCCCTTAAGACGTGGATGCCCGGCACAAGGCCGGGCATGACGTCTCATTACTGAACTCTGAGTGCGAAGTCGATTTACTTCTTCGCCGGCGCCATCTTGGAATCTGCGGGCTTCGCGGCATCCGGCTTGGCGTCAGTCTTGGCGGCTTCGGCCGGCTTGTCCATGCGCTCGACCTTGGCGGCCTCGCGCAGCTTGGCGACGTATTCGGCCTGCGCCTTGCGCGTCACATAGGTCTCGATCTGGGCCTTGACCTGCTCGAACTCGGGCGCCTTGCGGGCGCGCTTTTCCTCGACCTTGATGAGGTGCCAGCCGAATTGCGACTTGACGGGATCGGAGATCTTGCCGGGTTCGAGCGTGAAGGCGACCGCGGAGAATTCCGGCACCATCTGCTCCTTGGTGAAGAAGCCGAGATCGCCGCCATCGGAGGCGCCGGGGTCCTTGGACTTCTTCTTCGCCAGTTCGGCGAAGTCTCCGCCCTTCTTCAACTCTTCCGCGATTGCCTTGGCCTCATCCTCGGTCTCGACCAGGATGTGCCGGGCGTGGACTTCCATTTCCCCGGTGATCTGCTTGGCGGCCTCCTCATAGACCTTCTTCATGGCCTCATCGGTCGTCGCAGCCTTGCCCTCGGTGGCGAGCAGGCTGTCCATCAGCAGGCGGCTGCGCGTGAACGCCAGGCGCTTCTTGAAGTCTTCGGAATTCTCGACCTTCTTGTCCTCGGCGGCTTTTGCGACGATTTTCAGGTCGATCAGGAAGGCCAGCACGTTGTCCTTCTTGGTCGCCGGGTCCATTTGCGCGAGGCTGGGGCCGAGTTCCTCTTCCGCGAGCGCGACGTCGCTCTGGCGGATCTCCGCACCGTTAACCTTGGCGAGAACGGGGTTGTCCTGGGCGCGAACCGGCAGACCGGCGGCAAGAACCGCAGCCAGACAGGCCGTTACGGCCAGGGTGGCCGTGCCGAAGCGCAGGCCGGTTTTCGTTTCCGGGAACGAGGTGGTCATGGAAAATCCTTGTCTTGAAGAGGGGCGCCAAAGGCGGCGGGACACTCGCCCAATCATGCAGCCTTGGCAACGCGAAAAGTCTGTCAAAATGATGAATTCCTTGACATATGGACCCACGTTGACAAGGCCCGAACCCAGCCATATCTGTGCCGGATCGTACGGCGGCGATAGCGCTTATTTTGCTGCGTTTTTTGCCGCTGAACCTTGGATTGCTTAATTCCCACTCATTAGGCGGATGATGCCCCGGAACGGGCTATTTGCCGCCGTGCGTCACGGTGAGTTGATAGGCAACTTGGTGGACCACATCACGGCTGCAACGCAAGTAACGGCAAAGGCAGGAATTGGCATGATCGGCGCGCTCGCCCGCAAATTTTTCGGCTCCGCCAACGACCGGCGGGTGAAGGGATATCAGTCCCGCGTCAACGCCATCAATGAGCTTGAGCCTGAGCTTGCGAAGCTCTCGGATGAGGCGCTGAAGGCCCGCACCATCGAATTCCGCCAGCAGCTCGCCGACGGCAAGACGCTCGACGACATCCTGGTTCCAGCCTTCGCCACCGTGCGCGAGGCCGCCAAGCGCACCCTCGGCCAGCGCCATTTCGACGTCCAGCTGATCGGCGGCATGGTGCTGCATGAGGGCGACATCGCCGAGATGAAGACCGGCGAAGGCAAGACGCTGGTGGCGACGCTCGCGGTCTATCTCAACGCGCTCGCCGGCAAGGGCGTTCACGTCGTCACCGTCAACGACTACCTCGCCCGCCGCGATAGCGAATGGATGGGCCAGATCTACAAATTCCTCGGGCTCACCGTCGGCGTGATCGTCCATGGCCTCGACGACGCCGAGCGCAAAGACGCCTATTCGCGCGACATCACTTACGGCACCAACAACGAATACGGTTTCGATTATCTACGCGACAACATGAAGTACCGGCTGGAGGATATGGTCCAGCGCGGTCATTTCTACGCCATCGTTGACGAAGTCGACTCGATCCTGATCGACGAGGCGCGTACGCCGCTGATCATCTCCGGTCCGCTCGACGACCGCTCGGAATTCTACAACACCATCGACACCTTCTTCCCCAAGCTCGACAAGACCGATTACGAGGTCGACGAGAAGCAGCGCACGGTGACGCTGACCGAAGCCGGCATGGAGAAGATCGAGACGCTGCTGCGCGATGCCGGCCAGCTTAAGGGCGAGTCGCTCTACGACGTCGAGAACGTCTCGGTCGTGCACCACATCAACCAGGCGCTGCGGGCGCACTCGCTGTTCACCCGCGACAAGGACTACATCGTCCGCGACGGCGAAGTCATCATCATCGACGAGTTCACCGGCCGCATGATGCCGGGACGGCGCTATTCGGAAGGTTTGCACCAGGCGCTCGAAGCCAAGGAGCACGTCCAGGTCCAGCCGGAAAACCAGACGCTGGCCTCGATCACCTTCCAGAACTATTTCCGGATGTACGAAAAGCTTGCGGGCATGACCGGTACGGCCGCGACCGAAGCCGACGAATTGTTCGACATCTACAAGCTCGAGGTCGTGGAAATCCCGACCAACCTGCCGGTCGCGCGGCTCGACGAGGACGACGAGGTCTACCGCACCCAGACCGAGAAATACGCCGCGATCCTGGCCGAGATCGAGCGCGCCAATGCGCGGCTGCAGCCGGTGCTGGTCGGCACCGCCTCGATCGAAAAGTCGGAAGTGCTGGCTGAATATCTGAAGAAGCACGGCTACAAGCAGATCGACTTCGGCAATGACGCCGCGCTGGAGAAGCTCTATGCCGCGGCGCGCGCCGGCAAGCCGGCAAAACTGTTTGCAGTGCTGAACGCGCGCTTCCACGAGCAGGAAGCCTATATCGTCGCCGAGGCCGGCGTGCCCGGCGCGATCACGATCGCGACCAACATGGCCGGCCGCGGTACCGACATCAAGCTCGGCGGCTCGCTCGAGATGCGGATCCTTCAGGAGACCGCTGACATCACCGACGAGGCCGAGAAGGCCAAAAAGATCGAACAGATCAAGGCCGACATCGAGCGCTTCCGCGAGCTCGTGCTGAAGGCCGAGGAAGTGGTGGAGCTCGAGCCTGCCAAGGGCTCAAAGCCGGCCAAGACCGTGACCAAGCCCGGCGGGCTCTACATCATGGGCTCGGAGCGCCATGAATCCCGGCGCATCGACAACCAGCTCCGCGGCCGCTCTGGCCGCCAGGGCGACCCCGGACGCTCGAAATTCTTCCTGTCGCTGGAAGACGATCTGATGCGGATCTTCGGTTCCGACCGGCTCGACACCATGCTGCAGCGGCTTGGCCTGAAAGAGGGCGAGGCCATCATCCATCCCTGGATCAACAAGGCGCTGGAGAAGGCGCAGCAGAAGGTCGAGGCGCGCAACTTCGATATCCGCAAGAACCTGCTCAAGTTCGACAACGTCCAGAACGACCAGCGCAAGGTGATCTTCGACCAGCGCGTGGAGCTGATGAGGAGCGACAGCGTGGCCGAAATGGTCACGGACATGCGTCATGACTTCATCGACGACATCGTCGCCAAGCACGTGCCCGAGCACGCCTATGCCGAG
Source organism: Bradyrhizobium australiense (assembly GCF_013114825.1). GTDB lineage: Bacteria > Pseudomonadota > Alphaproteobacteria > Rhizobiales > Xanthobacteraceae > Bradyrhizobium > Bradyrhizobium australiense. The sequence continues at coordinate 464,578 of NZ_JAAVLX010000003.1, forward strand.
CAGTGGGACGTCGCCGGCCTCAAGGAGGAATTGAAGCGAGTGCTTGACGTCGACCTGCCGGTTGATGAATGGGCCAAGGAAGAAGGCATTGCCGACGAGGAACTGCTGACGCGGATCGAGCAGCGCGTCGACGAGCACATGGCGGCCAAGGTCGCGCAATGGGGTCCCGACGTGATGCGCTACGTCGAAAAGACCATCCTGTTGCAGACGCTGGATCACCTCTGGCGCGAGCATCTGATCATGCTCGACCATCTGCGTCAGGTGATCGGTCTGCGCGGCTATGGCCAGCGCGATCCCTTGCAGGAATACAAGTCGGAAGCCTTCGGCCTGTATGAGGCAATGACCGCGCATCTGCGCGAGGCGGTGACGGCGCAATTGATGCGCGTCGAGATCGTGCCGCCGGAAGAGCAGCAGCCGGTGTTGCCGGCGATGGAGGCGCACAAGTTCGATCCCAACACAGGCGAGGATGAATTGGCCTTCGCTAACGCCTCGCTGGTGCCCCAGGCCCCGGCCGCCGATCGAGATCCCAAGAATCCCGCAAGCTGGGGCAAGGTCGGCCGCAACGAGGATTGTCCCTGCGGAAGCGGCAAGAAGTACAAGCACTGCCATGGCAAGTATGCCTGAGCGAAAGTGCAGGCAATTGGGTCATCATCCGCGAAAGCGGATAGGCGGGGGTAGGCATAGCGTGCTTTCGTGCATGTCTACCGGATCGCTGCACAATCTTGCTCGCTGGAGACTCGCTTTGCTCGGCTCTCCCTGCGATCTTGATCGCGTCTCTCGATTACCATTCCGTTAGCGGACAGTGTTGTAGGTCCAAAGCCGTGCAAGGTGCTTGCGGTTGTTATGGATCAGTTCGCAATTTCCCATCCTTGGCTTTCTTTCTGGGAGGCTTAGCCCTTTGTGCCCTGCCCGGGTTGGTCGCGGCCGGGGGAGGTGCAGGGCCTTGGATGGGGTGCGCCGTGGTTGCTAGCGGTCTATCGCTTTTGCTTTTTGTGGTGCTTTATCAGCCGGGGATACTCACCGGCTAAGAGTTTTACCCGTCAGTTTGGGGACCCGTGCTCTTGGTCGTCTGCCTGAGTTGGTTATTCACCTGGGCATCCATTCGGGAACGGCGTCGACGAATGTAACGCCGCCGGACGCGAGGAGAAAAATCGTTCGGCCCGCGACAACATTGATGCGTGGTGTGCCTCGCATGATCCAGGCTGCGTTTCCTGGCTTTTCGAAGTGTCTTACTTCACCGCCCCGAAGCGGCTGTCGAACGAATTCGTGGACATGATCGGTGCGGAGCCTGCGACCTGATTGTCCTTGGCGGCAGGGGTCGGACTATCCGACACCGAGGGTTTCAGCGGCGGGCGGCTGGCGGCCGCGTGTTTGGCGTCGGGTTTCGCTGCCGTCGTCTTCGGCGCAGTGGCTTCGGGACGTGGTGGGTCGCTCCGCTTGGCCTCGCCCGCCTTCGGCTTGGACGGCGGCGTGCTGGCGGTCGCGTCGGCGGCGCCGCCGAGACCGACCTTGCGGGCGAGATTGGAGAAGAAGCCGTCATTCTGGGCGGTCGGCGCCGCATTGGCGACCCGCGTCGGTGCTGCGGCGGGGGCAGGGGCAGCAGCCGGCGCTGCGGCCAGCTTCGGCTGCTCGGGCGGACCCATCAGCAGGTTTTCGGACGGAGCTTTCGGCGGATTGACATGGGAGGGAATGGTGCCGGGGGCGCGCGCCATCAGCGACAGGCTTGAGCCGTCGCCGGCCTCCGAAAGGCCGGTGCTGCCTTCGGGCACGCGGGCGGCGAACACCTTGTGCATGCCGCCGTCGATGCCGGTGTTGATTCGGGCGACGGGAGTCCCCTTCGCGATCAGTTTGGCGGTTTCGGCAAGGTCGGTCGCCTGCTTCTCGCGCACGGCGTCCGCGATTTCATCTGATATCACATAGGCGGGGCATTTGGCCGACGCGTCGAACACCGGGTCCTTGGTCGCGTTCGGCGGTTTGACCGCGTCGAACACGTATTTCTTTTCGCAGAAATCGACCTTCGGCTCCTGCCGCGTCACTTCGAAATGATCATTGCCTTCCTTGATCATTTTCCAGAACGGCATGTTCGGATTGTTGCGGTGCTTGGCCATGTTGGCCGGCGTCATCCGGAACGGATAGGCCTGCAACTGGAACGACTTCTGGCCGCCGAAGAAGGATTCGCGGCCCAGCGAATAGATTTCCGCGATCTGCTCGTCGGTCATCGCGTAGCAGCCGCGCGAGGAGCAGTCGCCATGCACCATCAACTGCGAGCCGGTACGTCCCAGCGCCTTATCGAACGCGTTGGGATAGCCGGTGTTGAAAGAGAGATAATAGGCGGATTGCGGGTTCATCTGCGCCGGCGAGATCGAGTAGAAGCCTTCCGGCGCCTGGCGATCGCCTTCGCGGATCTTGGGGCCGAGATCGCCCGACCAGCGGCAGATCGGATAGGTCTTCAAGAGCGCGAAGCGGCCGGAGCGATCCTGCTTCCAGATTTCCAGTTCGGCTTCCTGCTTGAACAGGCGGACCAGGATCGGCGACTGCAGATCCATGTCTTTCGCCGTCATGTCGGCGATCAGCTTTGGCGGGACCGGTTGATTGGCTTTGGCGTTGTTGGCCAGTGAAATATCGTCGCTGTTGCAGCCGGCCATCAATACGCCGGCGCCCGCAAGGACAGCCGACGTGACGAGCGCGCGAACCAGCGAGCGGTTAATCAAAGGCTAAGCTCCACACCCACCGGGCATTTTCGCACCCCAAATCACAGCGTCATGCCCTGAAGCCGTTGTCTAAAATCTTACCCATTGCCCCCCTGCGCCGCAACCCGAATGAGGCCGTCCAGCGGCTGCTGCGGCAGGCATGGTCAACAGAAACTAAAGACCGGGCTCGGGGCCTAATTGCGGCCGAATCAAGCGGCTCGCGAAAATAATGGCAGTTTAGAGGTCGTTAATGATTGTGGCGGGCAGGCCCGGGCGACCGCTCAAACGAGATCAGATACGGCGACGAAATCAGCCGAGCTTGCGGCCGATATCGAGGAATTTCTGCCGCCGGTGCCGCCGGATGGCATCCGCATCGAGGTTGCGAAGGTCGTTGAAGGCCTCCGCAACGGCATCGCCCGTGGCCGAGATCATGGCGGCCGGATCGCGGTGGGCCCCGCCGGCAGGCTCTTTCAGGATCTGATCGATCACGCCGAAGCGCAGCATGTCCTGCGCGGTGATCTTCATGCTGGTGGCGGCTTCCTGCGCCTTGGTGCCGTCGCGCCACAGGATCGAGGAGGCCGCTTCCGGCGAGATCACGCTGTAGATCGCGTGTTCGAACATCAAAACCTTGTTCGCGGTGGTGATGGCGATGGCGCCGCCCGACATGCCTTCGCCGGTGATGATCGCGACATTGGGCACGCCGAGCGACAGGCAGGCATCGGTGGAGCGTGCGATCGCTTCCGCCTGGCCGCGTTCCTCGGCGCCGATCCCGGGATAGGCGCCGGCGGAATCGACGATGGACAGCACGGGAATGCCGAAGCGATCGGCCATTTCCATCAGCCGGACGGCCTTGCGGTAACCTTCGGGACGCGCCATGCCGAAATTGTGCTTAATGCGGCCCTCGGTCGAGGCGCCCTTTTCCTGGCCGACCACGCAGATGCTCTCGCCGCGGAAACGGCCGAAGCCACCCACCAGCGCCTCGTCCTCGGCGAATTTGCGGTCGCCCGCCATCGGCGTGAATTCTGATATCAGCGCGGTGACGAAGTCGGTGAAGTGCGGGCGCTGCGGATGGCGCGCCACCAGCGTCTTCTGCCACGGCGTCAAATTGGCGTAGAGGTCGGCCAGCGCCTGCTGCGCCTTGTCCTCGATGCGCGAAATCTCATCGCCGATGTCGCTGCCGGACGCCGCCAGCGCGCGCAATTCATCGACCTTGGCCTCGAGTTCGGCGACGGGTTTTTCAAAGTCGAGATAGCTGCGCATCTGATCCGGCATCAAGGCAATATAGGTAACAACGTGCTTTGTGGCGAAGCGGTTTCGATTCGCTCCAGGAAAGCACGTAGCTTCAATGATTTAGCGCGCATCTCGGTCCGGATGACCCGGTTTGCCGAAAGCGCGCCAAACAAGGCCGCGGGCGGGAAACGGCTCTTTCGGGGCAGATGGCGCGGAAGTCAAGGCGGCAAGTTCATCCAGCCGTCGTCCCCACGCACACGGGGACCCATAACCATGGGTATTTATGGTTAGAGAACGCTGGGGCTCCAGCGTATCTCATCTGGCTGGTCGGTGGTTATGGGTCCCTGCGTTCGCAGGGACGACAAGAGGATCCTTACTTCTCTGCCAGCGGATGCAGGTCGCGCACCAGGCTCTTCAGCCGCTCCTCGACCACATGGGTATAGATTTGCGTGGTCGAGATGTCGGTGTGGCCGAGCAGGGTCTGCACGATGCGCAGGTCGGCGCCATTGTGCAGCAGGTGGCTGGCAAAGGCGTGCCGCAGCACGTGCGGGGAGACCAGCCGCGGCGCGAGGCCTGATGCAGCCGCCAGTTCCTTCAAGTCGCGCGCAAAATGCTGCCGCGTCAGATGGCCGCTCTCGCCGAAGGAGGGAAACAACCACTTTGATGGGGCAGCGTTTTTCTTCTTCTCGGGCTTGAGCGCATCCATCGCGGCGAGATAATCGGCCATCGCCTGCCTTGAGGCTTCGTTGAGCGGCACCAGCCGCTCCTTGTTGCCCTTGCCGCGCACCATGATCATGCGGGCATCGCGCCGCGCGGCCGACAGCGGCAAGGCCACCAGCTCGGAGACGCGCAGGCCCGTGGCGTAGAGCACTTCCAAAAGGCAATACAGCCGCATCGCGCGCAGCCGCTGCTGCGGCGAAGCGTTCTCGGCCGCGGTCAATTCCTTGGCCCGCGTCAGCATGCGGTCGACGTCCGCGATCGACAGCACTTTCGGCAGCCCGCGGCCACGTTTTGGACCTGATAGGATCGCGGCCGGATCGTCGATACGGATGCGCTCGTTGAGGAGGAAGCGGAACAGGTGCCGCATCGCCGACAGCCGCCGCGCCACGCTGGAGGATTTGAAGCCGCGGGTGTCGAGATCGGCGAGGTAGTCGCGCAGCACGTCGGTCCCGGCACGGGTAAAGTTCTGGCCGGCCTGCCCAAGAAATTCGGAAAAATCCGTAAGGTCGCGGCGATAGGCGTCGAGCGTATTGTTGCCCGCCCCCTGTTCCGCCGCGAGCATGTCGAGGAACAGATTGATCAGCTTCGTATCGGAGTTCGACTTGCTGGAACGCATTGAGCTCGACATCTCTTTAAAAGGGAGATGTCTCCCGAATTCGCCTCATCCACAAATCAGACGATAGCGGCTATTTCTTGAGAAATCTGTCTGCGGGAATCGTAACCGTCATTTCACGGGGCTTCGGGTTGACGAAATTCGCCAGCGCGAAAATCACGCCATAGATCACCCCGGCGATCACGCCGACGACGGTCAGAAAGCGGAACAAACTGGGCATACGGGGCTCAAGGCGGCGAATTAACCAATGAAATCATCCAACATGTTCCCATCCCCGTGGCAAGAGTCTCTGGCAACGGCGTCAGCCGGGGTAGTATAGGTGTCGCGGAGCGGTGGAAATCCGCGAAACCACAGGGTTTTTTATGTCCGAGACCGTCGCACCGGCCCAGGCGAGCGCCCCTCAGGAGGCCGGCATCACGTCGGCGCTGGGAAGGCGTTCGGTCGTGCTGGTCGGGATGATGGGGGCCGGCAAGTCCACCATCGGCCGCCGGCTGGCGGCGCGGCTGGGCCTGCCGTTTCTCGACGCCGATATTGAGATAGAAGCGGCGGCCGGGATGTCGATCCCGGATATTTTCGAAGCCCATGGCGAGCCGCATTTCCGGGACGGCGAGGCGCGGGTCATTGCGCGGCTGCTCGACAGCGGCCCGGCCGTGATCGCGACCGGCGGCGGCGCCTTCATGCGCGAGGAGACCCGCAACCGTATCCGCGACAAGGCGGTCTCGATCTGGCTCAAGGCGGATGTTGACATCATCATGAAGCGGGTGAAGCGCCGCGCCGACCGGCCGCTGCTGCAGACCGAGGATCCGGCCGCGACCGTCAGCCGTCTGCTCGAAGCGCGCGAGCCGGTCTATCGGACGGCCGACCTGACCATCTTGTCTCGCGACGTGCCGCATGACCGCATTGTCGACGAATGTATCGAGGCCCTGCGCGCCCGGCTGTGTGCTGGCGCCGCAGCCGCCCAGCCAACAACCGACGGGATGAACGTCACGCCATGACCGCGCCGCTGAAACATTCCGCCGACATCACGGTCGACGTCGCCCTCGGTGACCGCGCCTATAACATCGTGATCGGCCGCGGCGTGCTTGATACGCTCGGCGCGCGCGTCGCTGCGCTGCGCCCCGGCGTGCGAACCGCCATCGTCACCGACCGCACCGTCGCAAAGCATTGGCTGGAGCAGACCGAGCGTTCGCTGGCGGAAGCCGGCATTCCGATCTCGCGCGTCATCGTCGAGGAGGGCGAGGGATCGAAAACCTATGCCGGTCTCGAAAAGGTCTCTGAAGCGCTGATCGCGGCGAAGATCGAGCGCAACGATCTGGTGATCGCGCTCGGCGGCGGCGTGGTCGGCGATCTCGCCGGCTTTGCGGCCGCGATCCTGCGCCGCGGCGTCGATTTCGTGCAGGTGCCGACCTCGCTTTTGGCGCAGGTGGATTCCTCGGTCGGCGGCAAGACCGGCATCAATTCGCCGCAGGGCAAGAATCTGCTTGGCGCGTTTCATCAGCCGGTGCTGGTGATCGCCGATACGTCGGTATTGGATACGCTGTCGCCGCGCCAGTTCCGCGCCGGCTACGCCGAAGTCGCCAAATATGGCGTGCTCGGCGATGAAGCCTTTTTCACCTGGCTCGAAGCCAACCATGCCGACATCTTCTCCGGCGGCGCGGCGCGCGAGCACGCGATTGCAACTTCCTGCCGCGCCAAGGCCGCGATCGTCTCGCGCGACGAGCGCGAAAACGGCGAGCGCGCGTTGCTCAACCTCGGCCACACTTTCGGCCATGCGCTGGAGACCGCGACCGGCTTTTCCGATCGCCTGTTCCACGGTGAAGGCGTTTCCATCGGCATGGTGCTGGCGGCGGAGTTTTCAGCGAAACTCGGCATGATCTCCGAGGCCGACGCCAGCCGGGTCGAGCGCCATCTTGCTTCCGTCGGGCTCCCGACCCATTTGCAGGACATCGCGGGCTTTGCCCAGGAAGGGCTGGCCGATGCCGACGCCCTGATGGCGCTGATGGCGCAGGACAAGAAGGTCAAGCGCGGCAAGCTCACTTTCATCCTGCTGCAGGCGATCGGCCGCGCGGTGGTTGCAAACGACCTCGAGCCGGCGCTGGTTCGCGATTTCCTGCAACAGAAGTTGTCTGGATGAGAACGGAATTGTCGGGGCGCGGCTTGACGCAAGCGTCGCGTGGGGCCGGGGCCGTCACGAGGAATATATGAGTTCGACCGCGTACAATCTGCTGCTCGCGATCTTGCTGCTCGCCGCCAACGCGTTTTACGTGGCCGCCGAGTTTGCGCTGGTCAAGAGCCGCGGGTTTCGCATCAGGGCGATGGTCGAGCAGGACCGGTTCGGCGCCCACCTGCTGCACGGCATGATGGGCAATATCGAGGCCTATCTCGCCTGCTGCCAACTCGGCATCACCATGGCCTCGCTCGGCCTCGGCTGGGTCGGCGAACCCACGGTTTCGGCGCTGCTCGAGCCGCTGCTTATCCCGCTCGGAATGTCGGAACGCACGCTGCACTTTGTCTCGTTCCTGGCGGGCTTTTTGGTGTTCTCCTCGTTGCACATCGTCGTCGGCGAGCAGGTGCCGAAGACGCTCGCGATCCGCCAGCCGATGCCGGTCTCGCAGTGGATCGCCTATCCGCTCCATCTGTCCTATCTGGTCTTCTATCCGCTGAACTGGCTGCTCAACACCGCGTCGCGCGGGATCTTGCGCATGCTCGGCGTGAAGGAATCCTCGCAGCACGAAATCCTCACCGATTCCGAGATCGAGGGGCTGGTGGAGGAATCGGCCGTGCACGGCGGTATCGAAAGCGGCGAGGCCGAGTACATCCACAACGTCTTCCGCTTCGGCGATCTCGCGGTATCCGACGTCATGGTCCATCGCACCGCGATGGTGATGATCAACGCGGACCTGCCGCCGGACGAACTGGTGCGCGAGGTGCTGGCGACCGAGTACACCCGGATTCCCTTGTGGCGCGACAAGCCGGAAAACATCATAGGCGTGCTGCACGCCAAGGATCTGCTGCGCGCGATCCGCGCTTCCGAAGGCGACACTTCGCGCATCGACGTTTCGGCGATCATGCTGCCGCCCTGGTTCGTGCCGGAGATGCGGCCCCTGTCCGAACAGTTGAAGGCGTTCCGCCGCCGCAAAACCCACTTCGCGCTCGTCGTCGACGAATATGGCGAGGTCGAAGGCATGGTGACGCTGGAAGACGTCCTGGAAGAGATCGTCGGCGACATTTCCGACGAGCACGACGTCGTGGTTGCCGGCGTCCGCGTCCAGGCCGACGGCTCCGTCGTGGTGGACGGTTCAGTGCCGATCCGCGATCTCAATCGCGCCATGAATTGGCACCTGCCCGACGAGGAGGCGACCACCGTTGCAGGCCTCGTGATTCACGAAGCGCGCTCGATCCCGGAACGCGGCCAGAGCTTCACCTTCCACGGCTGCCGCTTCCGCGTGCTGCGGCGGGAGCGCAACCGCATCACCGCGCTGAAGATCACACCGCTGCCGCGCGATACCGAGGCGGAGGATCCGAAGCCGAAGCGGGCGGGAACGGCGTTTTAGGAGGACTGGACTGCGGTCTTACCGTCACCCTGAGGAGCCGCGAAGCGGCGTCTCGAAGGGCGACGGCCCGGCCGGTGGCCGCTCATTCGTCGAGGCTCGCGGAGCCTGTCATCGGGCCGCGCTTCGCGCGGACCCGTTGGCTCGCGCCTCAGGATGATTATTCAATATCGATGGCGACGCCGCTGAGCTTCCACTGGCCGTCAGAGGGAATGAAGCCGAGCTGGTACTTCACCTTTTTCGGCGTGGTGTCGAAGCGGCCCTTCAGGCGCAGCACACCCTTGTCGTCGATCCTGGCGTCCTCCTCCGGAATGACCGGGCTGGCGACGATGGCATCGAACACGGCGTGCTTCTCGACCAGGTCCTTGAAGACGGCCCGCAGCTTGTCGGGTGGAAACTGGTCACGGAACGGCTTTGAAATCTTGGCGTGCAGAATCGTGAAATTGTCCGATGCCACCGCGTCGTTGAGCGTCACGAGAATGCTCTTGATCAGCACCTCCTGGACAAAGGGGCTCGGCATGTCCAACGCCTGCGCCCGGATTGAGGAGACCGCAACCAGCAGTGCTGCGGCGGCACATCTGAAGCGTGCCCAATATCGCATCGGACGACCCATCGAGCTGCGATGGCATCAGGCTGAGCCGCGTTCAAATGGAACCTGATCCACCGCCTCAGTGATTGTCTCACAGTTGCGAAAACGGTTCTACCGGCCCGGCCGATCTTCACAGGAAGCTGGCGGATCGCCCCATGTCAGGCTGCCGATGGCTTCCGCGAGCAACCCGTTCGGGTGAGTGCGCCGACATATCCAGCCAAACTACCGGCCGGCGGTTTCTCCCGGCGCCTGCGCCTTGATGGCGAGCGCATGGACGGAGCCCTGGAGTTCCGCTGCAAGCGTCGCATTTACCATGCGGTGACGTTCGATCCGGCTCTTCCCTTCGAAGGCCGGAGATACGATATAGACCCTGAAATGCGTTTCGCCGCCCGGCCTGTGGCCGGCATGGCCTTCATGCAGATGCGATTCGTCGGCGACATCGAGGCTTTCCGGCAAGAAAGCTTCACGCAACTTGTTTATGATAGTGTCCTTGGTGCTCATGATGGCGGCAGATAATTCTGTATCTGCTTTCCGTCAATGATGCATCCGAACGGAGGTATTCGCAATGTCAAGACTTGAAGCTTTGGGCATTGCGTAGTCAAAGTCAGCCATGGCGATTGATTCATCCAAGTTTTTCGATTCCATTCGCATCAAGCCCAACAAGCTGAGTGCGAAGCAGCAGGCGCAGGCGCGCGAGGAAGCCGCCATGTGCGAATGGGCGGGCTGCCAGAACAAGGGGCCGCATCGCGCGCCCAAGGGCCGGGAGAATTCCCGCGAGTATTGGCACTTCTGTCTCAACCACGTGCGTGAATACAACCAGTCCTACAATTTCTTTCAGGGCATGAACGCCGATGCCGTCGCGCGCTACCAAAAGGATGCGCTGACCGGCCATCGCCCGACCTGGAAGATGGGCGCCAACACCGCCGGCAAGAAGGGCAAGCAACCCAGCGCCGAGGACTTTGATGGCGCCGCCGATCCGTTCAGCATGTTCTCGGAGCTCAACGGCCGCGGCCGCTGGCGTCCCGGTCCAGGCGCACAGGCCAAGACCGAGACGCGCAAGGTGATGAACGCCGAACGCAAGGCGCTGCAGGTGATGGGGCTTTCCGCCGAAGCAACGCTCGAGGACGTCAAGGCCAAGTACAAGGCGCTGGTCAAGCAGCACCATCCCGACGCCAATGGCGGCGACCGCTCCACCGAGGACCGCCTGATCGAGATCATCAAGGCGTATAATTATTTGAAGACGGTGGTGCGGGCGTAGTCAGCCCTGTAGCGCGGATGGAGCCAACGGGTCGCGCGAATGCGCGCCCGACGACAGGCTCCGCGCAATCCGGGGTTCTCTCATCCGCTGATACACTGGTCCCGGATTACGCTGGCGCTCCATCCGGGCTACGTTTGCTACGATTTTTGCTCACCCCGGCATCGATCCAACATAAGCCGAACTCGGCCGGATCAGCCGGCCGCCACGCTGCTGCTCCCGGGCATGCGCGGTCCAGCCCGCCGCGCGGGCCACGGCAAAGATCGGCGTAAATGCCTGGCGCGGAATTTTCAGCGCGTCGAGCAGGATTGCGGTGAAGAACTCCACATTGGTGTCGAGCGGGCGATCGGGATTTTTCCGCCGCAGCGCGTCGCGTATGTAGGCTTCGACCTCACCTGCGAACGCCAGATCGGTGCCGCCTCCTGCAAGCCGCTCGATCGCGCCCTTGAGCACATCGGCACGAGGATCGCGGACGCGATAGACGCGGTGACCGAAACCCATCAGCCGCTCGCCGCGGGCCAGCGCACTGTCGACCCACGGCTTGATCCGCTCGGTCGAGCCGATCGCATCCAGCATCTCCAGCACCGGTTCAGGGGCGCCGCCATGCAATGGCCCGGTCAGGGCGCAATAGCCGGCGGTGACGGCTGCGAATAAATCCGCCTGCGTCGAGGCCACCACGCGCGTCGTGAAGGTCGACGCGTTCATGCCGTGATCGCAGACCGTGACGAAATAGGTGTCCAGCGCAGTGATCTCGGGCGTTTCGGCCTTGCGGCCGCGCAGCATCGACAGTGTGTCGGCAGCATGGCCAAGGGTCGGATCGGGCGCGATCGGATCATCGCCTTTGGCCCGTTGCAGCAGCGCGCCGGCAATCACAGGCAACGCGCCGAGGATGGTTGCCTCATGCTCAAGTCCGTTCTCCCCGCGCAAGCCGGCGACGGCAGCGCGAAAGCCGTCGATAATCGACAAGCCACGCGTTGCCGGCAGCAATTCGGGTAGTCGTGCGAATGCGCGTTCCCGCGCAGCGCCGAGCCTTGAGCGCACATTGGCTTCGCTGAGGGAGATTCCCATTGCCGAGTTCCACAGGCGCGCGGTCACGCCTTCGAAACTCGATTTTCCCGCGAAGTCGCCGATCCGCTCGCCGGTGATAATTAGTTCGCCGCCCTCGCCGTCGACATGGCTGAGCGCGGTTTCGGCGGCCGGAATGCCGTCGAGGCCGATCGGGGTCTTCGAAATCTGCATGTTCATGGGGCTCTCCTTTGCTTGCGGCAAAGGTCGGGCCTCTCGACAGATTGATCAATCTTGATTACGTAAATCAATATGAAAAAATCCGCCGGACTTTACCTCTCGGCGCGCGAGGCCTCCGCCGAACTCGCTATCTCCCAAGCGACGCTTTATGCCTATGTCAGCCGTGGCTTGATCCGCTCGGAGCCGTCTGACGATTCTCGCAGCCACCGCTACCGGGCCGAGGACGTCCGCACGCTAAAAGAGCGCCGCGCGCCGTCGCCGGAGCCGCGCGGCCTGCGCAGTTTCGACGCCGATCTGCCGGTGATGGATTCCGCCGTCGGAACCATCACCGAGGACGGCGCGATCTATCGCGGCGTCAACTGCATCGATCTCGCCGAGCGCGACACGCTCGAACATGCCGCGACGCTGCTGTGGGACGTGACCGGCGTCGATCCCTTCGATCAGAACAATTGCCCCGTTGTGTCAGACGAAATGCGCGCAGTGGCCGAGGCCGCACGTGGAGCTAATGCGATCGATCGCGCCATCGCAGTGCTGGCGCTCGCCGCCAGGGCTGACCCAAGGGCCTTCACCCGCGCCGACGAAGAGCGCGCGATGCTAGGTGGCCGCATCATGCGCCTCGTAGTCGCGACCATGCTGAACACCAAACCCTCGGCAAAGCCGCTTCACGTGCAGATCGCACGCGTCTGGGCGCCAGAGCACAAGCAAGCGGCCGATTTGATCCGCCGCGCGCTGGTGCTGCTGGCGGATCATGAGCTGAATGCCTCGACCTTCACCGTGCGCTGCGCGGCCTCGACCGGGCTAAATCTCTACGATGCCATGATCGCCGGTCTCGTCGCGCTGAAAGGCCCGAAGCATGGCGGCGCCGGCGTGCTGGCGGCGCAGCTCCTGAAGACGCTCGCAGATGGCGAGGTCGCCCCTCTGATCCGCGAGCGCGTCGCGCTCGGCGAACACTTTGCCGGCTTTGGCCATGGAGTCTACAAGCATGGCGATCCCCGCGCGCGGGCGCTTCTGGAGGCGCTGGCGCGCTCGGGCGCTGACCGCAAGCTCACCCACGAAATCCCGGAGCGGATCGCCGAAGCGACCGGCGAGTTCGTCAATATCGATTATGCCCTTGCGGTGCTGGTGCACACGCTCGGCCTGCCGCCCGGCCATGAACTGGTGCTGTTTTCCATGGCGCGAACCGTGGGATGGATCGCGCATGCCTGCGAGCAATTGCGCCATGGCCGGCTGATCCGGCCCCGCGCGCGCTATGTTGGTCCCGCACCGGGACGGAGCCCGGTCCGGGCCTGATCCGAAGGAGTCTTTCCGATCCGCCGGCGGCGCAGCGCCCAGACGCCGAGCGCGATGATCGCTGCCGCGAACACGGCTAGAATCCACACGTGCTTGCCGGCGCCCTGGTGATGCGGCACGCCGGCATATTTATGCAATGCGGAGACCGCGAGCACGCCCGGCAGCACATGCGCCAACGCCCAGGCGAGTACCGCGGGAATATTGACGCCGAAGAAGAGCGCTGGCGACATTCCGAGCGCGCCCGCCGTGACCGGTACGAACGCGCGGATCGGCGGCACAAAGCGCGCAAACAATACAGCCAGCGTTCCCCAGCGCTGGAAGAAAGCTTCGCTCTGCGCCATCACGCCTGGATAGCGGGACATCGGCCGGGCGTTGAGAATTTCGCGTTGCGAGCGATGGCCGACCCAGAATGCCGAGCCGTCGCCGAGCACGGCGCCGGCGATCGCGGCCGCCAGCACGCCTCCCAGCTTCAGTTCGCCGCCGGGCACCAGGGCACTCAGGGCAAGGATGATGGTCGAGCCCGGCACCAGCGCGCCTGCAACCGGGATCGCTTCCAACAGGGCAGCGAGAAATAGCGTCAGGTAAGCCAGCCACGGATGGGCAGATACGAATGCAATCACGGGATCGAGGAATGAAGTCACAACTGCCGTCCAGTGGGTGGGCCGCCTGCACCAGAGCTACCAAGCCCGGGCAGGGGCCGAAAGTGCCGGCAGACCTCCGGTTTTGCCCCGGCAAAGTGACCAGGGCGGCAAAAGTACGGCGTGATTCGCAGAGCAGCCCTCCAAAAACCTGATACGCGTCCTATCTTAATGATAAGGCAATGGAACTTTGATTGCGCCGCGGGCTTCTGCCGGCCCTTGCTCTCTGCTAGGTTCACGTTAGCCCCCATCCGCAGCCATTCAACAGATCTGGTTTCGGGAACGCCCGGGACCTCGGAGGATTGATGACGACCGCCGCCATGAGCAAAGTTTCGGAGCCCGTCGGATTGCCCGACATGAAGGTGTCGGTCCGGCAGGTCTTCGGTATCGACAGCGACCTCGAAGTGCCGGCCTATTCCGAAGTCGACCCGCATGTGCCGGAGGTCGATTCGGACTACCGCTTCGACCGTGCCACCACGCTCGCGATTCTCGCCGGCTTCGCCAAGAACCGCCGCGTCATGGTCACCGGCTATCACGGCACCGGCAAATCGACCCATATCGAGCAGGTCGCGGCGCGCCTGAACTGGCCCTGCGTGCGCGTCAACCTGGACAGCCACATCAGCCGTATCGACCTGGTCGGCAAGGACTCGATTGTCATCAAGGACGGCAAGCAGGTCACGGAATTCCGCGATGGCATCCTGCCGTGGGCGCTGCAGCACAACATTGCGCTGGTGTTCGATGAATACGACGCCGGCCGCCCCGACGTGATGTTCGTGATCCAGCGCGTGCTGGAAGTTTCCGGCCGCCTGACGCTGTTGGACCAGAACAAGGTCATCAAGCCGCACCCGGCGTTCCGCCTTTTTTCGACTGCGAACACGGTGGGGCTCGGCGACACCTCGGGCCTCTATCACGGCACCCAGCAGATCAACCAGGGCCAGATGGACCGCTGGTCGATCGTCACCACGCTGAACTATCTGGCGCATGACGAGGAAGTCGAAATCGTGCTGGCCAAGGCGCATCACTACCGCACCCAGGAAGGCCGCGATATCGTCAACAAGATGGTGCGCCTTGCCGATCTCACCCGCAATGCCTTCGCCAACGGCGATCTATCGACGGTAATGAGCCCGCGCACGGTGATTACCTGGGCCGAGAACTCCGACATCTTCGGCGATATCGGCTTCGCGTTCCGCGTCACCTTCCTCAACAAGTGTGACGAACTGGAGCGGCCGCTGGTGGCCGAATTCTATCAGCGCTGCTTCAACCAGGAGCTGCCTGAGAGTTCGGTGAACGTGGCGCTCTCATAGTCGTCGTCCCTGCGCAAGCAAGGACCCATACGCCGTGACGTCTCAATAGTGCGACGGAGCCAGAGTTTGAAGACAATGATCGCCGGTGGTTATGGGTCCCTGCTTTCGCAGGGACGACGGCGGTGAGGTGGTAATGACGACGTCGAACTCGAAATTCCGCACCGGATCCAAGGAAGCACCGACCGAGCCGTTCAAGCGCGCGGTGACCTCGTGCCTGCGCGCGATTGCGAAGGCGCCGGAGCTGGACGTGACGTTCGCGGCCGAACGTCCCGGTCTCGCGCCTGGCAAGGCGCGGCTGCCGGAGCCCGCCCGCAAGATGACCAAGCGGGATGCGGCGATCGTGCGCGGCCATGCCGATTCGATCGCGCTGAAGCTCGCCTGTCACGATCCCAAGGTGCATCGCAAGCTGATGCCGGGAAATCCGCAGGCGCGCGGCGTGTTCGAGGCGGTGGAGCAGGCGCGCGTCGAAGCCATCGGCTCGCGACGAATGGCAGGCGTTGCCAAAAATCTTACCGCGATGCTCGACGATCATTTCCATCGCGGCAAATACGACGAGATCACCGACCGTGCCGACGCGCCGCTGTCGGATGCGCTGGCGATGCTGGTGCGCGAACGGCTGACGGGACTTGCGCCGCCGACGGCTGCTAAAAAAATGGTCGATCTCTGGCGCCCAGTGCTGGAAAACAAGATCGGAGCCCGGCTCGACAAGCTCAGCCGCGTCACCGAGGACCAGGCCAAGTTCGGCGATCTCGTGCACGACTTGCTGTCGGCGCTCGACCTCGGCGATGACCGCGATGCGGACGCCGATGACGACGAAAACGATGATGAGAATCAGGACGGCGAGAGCGATCAGTCCGGCGCCGAGGGCTCGCCCGATTCCGATGCCGCGCAGGAAATGAGCGCCGACCAGGCGCAGGCTTCCACCGACGAGATGTCGGAAAGCGCGATGGAGAGCGCGCAGGCCTCCACGTCAGATACGTTCGACGACGGCGAACTCGGCGACGACGAGACGCCGGGGGAAGCGACGCGGCCGAATACGCGCGGCGCCAACGAGCCGCGCGGGCCGGAATATCACGCCTTTGCACCGAAATTCGACGAGGTCATCGCGGCCGAAGATCTCTGCGACCATGACGAGCTGGAGCGGTTGCGCTCGTATCTCGACAAGCAGCTCGCGCACCTGCAGGGCATCGTGGCGCGGCTGGCCAACCGGCTGCAACGCCGCCTGATGGCGCAGCAGAACCGCGCCTGGGAGTTCGACCTTGAGGAAGGCATCCTCGATCCGGCGCGGCTGTCGCGCGTGGTCACCGATCCCTATCACCCGCTGTCCTTTATGCATGAAAAGGAAGCGACCTTCCGCGATACCGTGGTGACGCTGCTGCTCGACAATTCCGGTTCGATGCGCGGCCGCCCGATCACGGTGGCGGCGACCTGCGCCGACATTCTCGCGCGCACGCTGGAGCGTTGCGGCGTCAAGGTCGAGATTCTGGGCTTCACCACCCGCGCCTGGAAGGGCGGCCAGTCCCGCGAGGCGTGGCTTGCGGCCGGCAAGCCGGCCAATCCCGGCCGCCTCAACGACCTGCGCCACATCATCTACAAATCCGCCGACGCGCCCTGGCGGCGTTCGCGCAAGAATCTCGGCCTGATGATGCGCGAGGGGCTGTTGAAGGAGAACATCGACGGCGAGGCGCTGGACTGGGCGCACAAGCGACTGCTCGGTCGCGCCGAGCAGCGCAAGATCCTGATGATGATTTCGGACGGCGCGCCGGTCGACGATTCTACGCTGTCCGTCAATCCCGGCAATTACCTCGAGCGGCATCTGCGCCACATCATCGAGGAGATCGAGACCCGTTCGCCGGTCGAACTGATCGCGATCGGCATCGGTCACGACGTCACGCGCTATTATCGGCGCGCGGTCACCATCGTCGATGCCGAGGAGCTCGGCGGCGCCATCACTGAAAAGCTCGCCGAGCTGTTCAGCGAGACCCAGGGCGCCGCGCCCACCACGGGCCACCACCGGCCGCGCCGCCTGCACTCGTGAGAGCATGCGCCCGCTCATAGGCCGCCGCCGCCTTTTGAAATATGCAGCGGCGGGGCTTTCGGTTGCGGCCGTGCCGGGAGCCGCGCTGGCGCAAACGGCGGTTCAGCGGCCGCCGAAGCAGACCGTTCCCGACGAATTCTCGGTCAGTGCGCCGGTATCGATCGAGGTCAATGCCCGGCCGCTGCCCTCCTTCGACACCCGCGACCGGTCGCGGGTGCGGTTCGGCGAACTCGAATATCGCAGTGGCCTCATTCTCACCTCGCGGTTTCGCGGCTTCGGCGGGTTGTCGGGCCTGCGGCTGGATGCCAAGGGCGAGCGCTTCATCGCCATCAGCGACAAGGCCGGCTGGTTCACCGGGCGTATCGTCTACAAGGGCCGCGAGATGACCGGGCTCGACGATGTCGAGGCTTCGCCGATGCTCGGGCCTGACGGCAAGCCGATCACTTCGCGCGGCTGGTTCGATACAGAGGCGATCGCGCTCGACGGCTCGCTGGTCTATGTCGGCCTCGAGCGCGTCAATCAGATACTGCGCTTCGACTTCGCCAAGGGATTTACCCGCGCGCATGGCGAATTGATTCAGTTGCCGCTGGGCGTGCGCAAGCTGCCCTATAACAAGGGAATCGAGGCGCTTGTCGTGGTGCCGAAAGGCTTGCCGCTGGCGGGAACGCTGATCGCGATCTCCGAACGCGGGCTCGACGCGCATGGCAACATCACAGCCTTCCTGATCGGTAGGACGCTGGGGCTGTTCAGCATCCGCCGCAGCGACAATTTCGATATCAGCGACGCGGTGCTGCTGCCGTCCGGCGGGCTGCTGCTGCTGGAACGAAAATTCTCCTGGCTCGGCGGGATCGGCATTCGTATCCGCCGCGTCGCGCTTGCTTCCATCGCGCCCGGGGCCGTGATCGACGGTCCCGCGATCTTCGAGGCCGATCTCGGCAACGAAATCGACAACATGGAAGGCATCGACGCCCACGTCACGCCGGAGGGCGAAACGGTCCTGACGCTCGTCTCGGACGACAATTTCTCGCTGATCCAGCGCAATCTGCTGCTGCAATTCGCGCTGGTGGAGTAGCGCCGCTCGTTCTCCCCCGTATATTCGCCCGGCAGGGTTGAGCCAGGCGCGGTTGAGCGGCGGGCGCGGCCTCGTTACACAATAGGGCTTGCTTTCCTCCCGGTCCGGATCCCTTCGCCCATGAGCGCTTTGTTTACCCCGATCAAACTGCGCGGCCTGACGCTCGCCAATCGCATCATGGTGGCGCCGATGTGCCAGTATTCCGCTGATAATGGCGAGGCCAATGACTGGCACTTCACCCACATCAATTCGCTGGCGCTGTCGGGCGCTGCGGTCTTCTGCATCGAGGCGACGGCGGTGGAGCCCACGGGCCGCATCACACCCGGCTGCCTCGGCCTCTATAACGACGCCACCGAAGCCGCGCTGAAGCCGATCCTTGGCTCCGTGCGCAAGCGTTCGAAGGCCGCCGTGATGATGCAGCTCGCGCACGCCGGCCGCAAGGCATCGAGCCACACGCCGTGGGATGGCGGGCAACTGATCCCGGTAGCCGAAGGCGGCTGGCGGCCGGAGGGGCCGTCGGCGATCCCGCACAAGGAAGGCGAGCCGCCGCCTGTCGCCCTCGATGCCACGGGCCTGGCGCGCGTGCGCGACGCGTTCGTGGCGACTGCGAAGCGCGCCGAGCGGCTTGGGATCGATGCGATCGAGGTGCATTCGGCGCACGGCTATCTGCTGCATCAGTTTCTGTCGCCGATCGCCAACCGTCGCACCGATCAGTATGGCGGCTCGTTGCAGAATCGCATGCGCTTCCCGCTCGAAGTGTTCGACGCGGTGCGCGCGGCGTTCCCGCACGACAAGCCGGTGGGATTGCGCGTCTCCTGCACCGACTGGGTGGAAGGCGGCTGGGATCTTTCGCAGACCATCGAGTTCGCGCAGGAGCTGAAAAAACGCGGCGTCGACTGGATCGACGCGTCCTCCGGCGGCGTCTCGCCGCTGCAAAAAATTCCGCTCGGCCCCGGGTATCAGGTGCCCTTCGCGCAAGCGATCCGCGAGGCTACGGGGCTGACCACGATTGCCGTCGGGCTGATTACGGAGCCGAAGCAGGCCGAGGAGATTGTGGCCTCGGGCAAGGCCGACATGGTCGCGCTCGCCCGCGCCATGCTCTACGACCCGCGCTGGGGCTGGCACGCCGCAGCCGAACTCGGCGGCGAGGTGTTCGCGCCGCCACAATACTGGCGTTCGCAGCCCTCGACGCAAAAGGCACTGTTCGGCGCCACGACGTTCGGGACGCGGTAGCCTCTTTCTTTCTTCTCCCCTTGCGGGCGAAGGGAAGTAAGCGCTCCGCTCTTTCCCCGTCATTGCGAGCGAGGCGAAGCAATCCATCCTTTCGTCACGCGGCGATATGGATGCTTCTTTGCTTCGCGCCTCGCAATGACGATCTCGAAACCGAACGCCTGCCCATCCGTTTCGTCATATCTCGGCCATACGTCCGGCGTGCTATGCTTTCGCGTGCGCGCGATAGACGCGTTTTCAATAACAACATACCGCGAGGACACCCCATGGAGATCGGATATTTCACGATGCCGTCGCATCCGCCGGAGTGCGGATTGAAAGAGGGTCACGACTGGGACCTGCAGACGCTGCGCTGGCTCGATGAACTCGGCTATCAGGAAGCCTGGATCGGCGAGCACCACACCGCGCCCTGGGAACCGCATCCCTCGCCCGATCTCATTCTCGCGCAGGCGTTCTTGCAGACCAAGAACATCCGCCTCGGTCCCGGCGGTTTCCTGTTGCCCTATCATCATCCGGCGGAATTGGCGAACCGCGTCGCGATGCTCGATCATCTCTCCGGCGGACGGCTGAACTTCGGCGTCGCGGCAAGCGGCCTGCCGAGCGACTGGGCGATGTTCAACGTCGACGGCATGTCCGGCCAGAACCGCGACATGACCCGCGAGGCGCTGGAGATCATCCTGAAAATGTGGACCGAGGACGCACCCTGGACCCACACCGGCAAGTTCTGGACCGTGAGCAAGCCCGACACCATGTTCGACTTCCTCAAGCCGCACCTCAAGCCGTTGCAGGCGCCGCATCCGCCGATCGGCGTCGCCGGTCTCTCCAAGGGCTCGGATACGCTCAAGCTCGCCGGCGAGCGCGGCTACATCCCGATGAGCCTCAACCTCAACCCGGCCTATGTCGGGAGCCACTGGGAATCGGTCGAGATCGGGGCTGCGAAAACCGGACGCAAGCCGAAGCGCAGCGACTGGCGGCTGGTGCGCGAGGTGTTCATCGCCGACACCGACGAGGAGGCGTGGCGGCTTTCGGTCGGCGACATGATGGGCCGCATGATGGGCGAATATTTTTTGCCCTTGCTCGGCCATTTCGGGTTCAAGGACTACCTCAAGGCCGCGCCCGATGTCGCCGACTCCGACGTCACCGTCGAGTATTGCGCCCGCAACAACTGGATCGTTGGCTCGCCGTCGACGGTCACCGAGAAGATCGAAAAGATCTACCACGAGGTCGGCGGCTTCGGCACGCTGCTGGTGTTCGGCTTCGACTACAAGCACAAGCCGGAGGCGTGGTACAATTCGCTGCGCCTGTTGAAGCAGGAGGTGATGCCGCGGCTGGAGCATCTCGACGCTGGTCTCACCAAGGCGGCGTGACGGCTCTTCCTTTCTCTACAAGGGGAGAGGGGAGCGAGCGCTCCGCTGTTTCCGCGTCATTGCGAGCGTAGCGAAGCAATCCATTCTTTCGTGATGCGGAGAGATGGATTGCTTCGTCGCTATCGCTCCTCGCAATGACGGCGGATGCCATCACAAATCGCTCAATTCGTCTTCGCCGCGTCGGCGGCGCGAACCTGCCAGAAGCGCAGCAGGCGGCGGGCGTTCTCGACCGTCAGCTTGGCGTATTGCTCCCTTGCTTTCGCCAGCTCATGCCGGCCCATCGAGCCCGCGACGAAGCGGCTGTCGAGTACGGCGGCCACCGTTTCCCAGTTCAGTCCGGCGACGCGGCAGGGGATCAGCACGCCCTCGTCGCGCAGGCTCTGCATCACCGGGCGGATCACCTCGACGCTCGAGCCGGAGAGCTCGGCGAGCGCTGCGACCGTCTCGGCATATTTCCGTTCTCTCGCAAACGCCAACAGCGCCGGCTCGTTCAGCTTGCCGTGCCTGGCGAGCGCGGTGACGAAGCGGCGCGCGGCGGCGAAATCGCGCGTGCGCGACATTTCGCGGCCGGCGCCGTTGGCCGCAGCCGCGATCGCGTTGCGAATTTCCTCGAACAGATGCGGCGGCGCGCGAGATAGCAGCCGCGTGCGTACGACGTCGGTCGCGTTCTGCAGCAATTGCCGGCGCTGCTCGGCCGGCAGGTCGACGCGGATGCCGGTCTCGACCGCCAGATCGGGATCGCTCTCCGCCTGCTTCAGCACGATCGCGTAGCCGCTCGCCGACATCCGCGCGCCGGGATTGCTGACGAGGCGCCGGCTGACGGAGGGATAATGCCGTTTCAAGAGCGCATCGGTGACGATCTCGGTCAGCCACCAACGTCCTGAGATCGCCAGCAGATGCTGCTCGCCCTTGGTCTCTGCCAATTCGACCAGATCCTCTGCCGTCAGCCGCGCCGATTCGGTCAGCACCGGACGGGCGATCGCAATCTCATCATTGTGGGCGAGCCTTCGGATCACGCGAGGCGGCGCCTGCTTGATCGAAGCGAGCTGCGTGCTCAGTTCGGCGAGCGCGATGCGCGCGGACACATCGGCCAGCGCGCGCAGCTCGATGGTCCGGATCAGCCGTTCCAGCACGTCGCCGAAAAGCTCGATCTGCTCGCCGGAATAGCCGTCGGCGGACAGCAGAAGCAGGTCGGTGACCTGCCTAAGCGCATCCAGATGTTTTTCCGCCGAGCCGGCCTGGATGGCCGCCTCGACCTCCTCAGTGATCGATCGTTCCAACATCGCTCGTCCTGAGCGTTTCAAGCCGGTTCTGGCAGCAGATGGATGAGAATAGGCAGCAGAGTTGAACGATTCGTAAACCATTTGGGTTCCGCGGCGGCAGGAATGCGGCTGTGGGATTGCGGGGTGCTAGGCCAGTGGCCCAGTGACGCGGCGGCCTTCTCCCTCTCCCGCGTGCGGGGGAAGACGAGCAGAGCTCGCTCTGAGAGGGCCGGGGTGGGGGTGCCTCCGCATAACGAGCTCGTAGTGTGGCTAAGTGGGGAGGGAGCCGACCGCCCGTGTGGCGATAATATGCTGAGCTGTCATACCCCGCGCATGCGGGGTATCCAGTACGCTGCGGCCTATCGATAGTGGTGACGGTATGCGCATGTGCGCAAACTCTCTCCCCGTTATTGCGAGGAGCAACGCGACGAAGCAATCCATAGCGCCACGCGCCGAGGCATGGATTGCTTCGCTTCGTTCGCAATGACGGGGAGAGGCCATCAATCCGCCGCGACGTCCTCCGCGCTCGCATGCGCCGGCGGCACCGGCATTGGGAATTTCTCGTACTGCTTCGGCAGGTTGACCGGGCGGTAGCTCGGCATCGCATCCATGCGCGCCAGCACCGACTCGTGGATCACAGCGCCGTCGGGAATGAAGCGCGGCTCGGCGTCGGGGATGTAATAGCCGAGATAACTCTGCCGCGCCGGCCATTCCTTGTACGTCGCACTCTTCGGCAGATATTCGAGCAGCCACCACGCGCCGCGCAGCGACTCGTGCAGCTCGCCGCGCACGTCAGGCGCGACATAGGAGAACGGGCTGCCCTTGCGCTGGATGCCCCAGGCGAGCTGGTTGACGGTGGCCTGGTTGACGCGGAGCCCGCATTTGACCGCCTCGTCGATCATCCAGAGCAGCGGATATTTTGAAAGCCCGCTTTGCTTTTCCGGATAGCCGCCGCCGATATCGGCATGGACGCCTGAGAACCACACCTGCAGAATATCCTGCGGCTCGGCGTTGATGTCGTTGAAGCGGTTGTGCCGGAAGGTCTGTGGATCGTCCCACTTCTTGAGGCGGAACATGCAGCGCCGCTCGTCGATCGAGATCGCCTGCCGGAACGCCTGCACGCTCGGATTCGCAATCGTGAACGCCAGCTCCTCCAGGCTCGGCCAATAGAAGCGATCGGCCCGCGGCACGATCACGCTCGCGACCGTATCCCAGACGCCGACGAAGCGGATCGTCGGCCAGCGCGCCGAGGTGATGCGCGCGAACTGCGCGGCGTTGTCGAACGCCGTCTGCGGCAGCGGCCCTCCCGCGTCGCCGGCATCGCCGAGCAGCTTCATCTCGCGGCGCAGCTTCGGCGCCTCGTCGGAGGAGAACTGCTTGTAGGCGATCAGCCCGCTTCCTGCGAGATTGACCTGCTCGGGCGTGATCAATCCAATCTTGTGCACCAGCCCCGCCAGCACCCGCACGGTATAGGCGCCGCGGGAAAAGCCGAACAGATAGATCTGGTCGCCTTCGCGATAATGCTGGACCAGGAAGCCATAGGCCGCGAGCACGTTGTCATCGAGCCCATAGCCGGTGGCAAGCCCCAGGATGGCGTTGAAATCCTGCTTCAGTCTGTGCCACGGGTCCGGCCGCTCCAGCGTGCCGACGCCGGGATCGTAAAACACCATCTGCCGCGGCTCGGTCTTCTCCGTCTTGCGCAGGCAGCGATACAGCTTGAGCACGTTGGAGATGTTCTCGGAAATCTCGTTGCCGGTGCCGTCGCAGCAGATGATGATGTTGCGCATGATGACGTTCCCCCGGTGCTACCGGAGCGAGTATAGCGGAATTTGGGGATTTTGGATGACGCTGCGGGAAGTGGCCATATCTCGTCCACGTCTTCCTTGCGCAAGGCCCCGCATCAGACCGCTTCGGTGACCGCGCGAATCTTCAGGTGCACGCCGGTTTCTTCCTGCAGCGCGCCGATGACGCCAAGCAGGTTTTCAGCCGTAGGATTGCCCTCCGGCCCGAACATCCGCATCAGGCTCTTCGGCGAGCGCCCGAGCACCTCGCCCAGCCGGTCGAATCCGACCGTTGCGTTGATATAGGCCCGCAAAGCGGCGCGGCCGTGATCGGTCTCGCCCTGCAGCAGGGCCTGCACCGCCTCCTGAAACAGCGCCCGGCGAAAGGTAGGCTCTCGCTCCGCCCGCGCCCGCACGGTGTCGCGAAAATTCAGGGTCAGTGGCATGGCCTCATCCTTCACGCTTTCGCTTCTTGTAATCGCGCCAGCGGCAGCGCGGCCTCGATGCCGTTCTGCGGTCAATTTTAGTTGCTTCGCCGGATTTGTCCTTCTCTTGGTTAGTTCTTTGGTGATGCTTGCCAAGCCCCTAGTAACTCCTTCGCTTTTATCGAATGCGAACCGAGTTCTGCTGCAGTGGCCAATTGCTTAAGGCGTTCGAGCACCTTGTCAGGATCAGTAAGAACACGAACGTATTGCTCGTATAGTGGATAATGAACGCCGCGGTCAGAGCTGTTTGCCCAACCTCGAAGTGCTTCGAGTGCCCACAGAAATCTCCCGTCCTTAATCGTTGCTTCCGAAAATCGCCTCCTAACATCATCAGCATCGCCCAACTGTACCCAACAAAAAAGTACGTCCGTCGGACTCGGAAGAGCGAAGATCTTCCGCATTCCGAGAGACTCAAAGCGCTTGATGATTGTGCTGAGACATTCGTCGAATTCCTCTCGATCAAGCCAAGCATTTTGCGGGTAAGATCGATGCCCCTCTGGCAAGCCTAATGCAAATCCCTGGTCGCGCATAACGAACGCGAGCCAGTTGATGCTCTTTCCTTCGCGCACGGCAGCGAGAAAATTCCCTGGAGAGTTCTTGCGTAAGAGAAGCCGAGTTCGATCCCAAGTCTCACTGTGCCCAAGTACGGCTATTTGATCAGTGCGTCGCGCAAAATCATCCATAGTTTCGGCGAAGGCTGCTAGCATTCCTGAACGCGCGGTCGGTCCTTCGATGTCTGCCGGCCCATCAACGAGACGATCAAGCAAGAAGTCCAGGAAATGACCTTTACGCTCATGAGCGCGCTCGAAGAGCGATATCAGGATTTCAACCGCCTTCGCGGGGTCGTCTTCGACCGCGCTTCTGAACGCTGAGATGTCAGCATCGCGGACTGCATAGGAAGGCATGTCGAATGCGAAATAGCCCCTCCAATGGCTCGGGCTGCCCAACCGTTTGCCGTGCTCAAAGACTTCTAGTTCGCCTCGCTCAAACTTAAAGACTTGAGGACCCTTATCGGAGGACAATGATAGCGAGTTGAGGCCCGGCAATATTCGATCAAGCCCGGACATATAGGCCTCCTCGCTCCAACCGCGATTTTTTAGTAGGTCAAGGAGCTTTTGAGCCGCCGCCGCCCGTTCAGTGTCGTTGACACTTCCGCGATCACGATAGCTTCCAACATTCTGCAGATAGTCGCGTGTCCAAGAGTAGAGTTCAGGCCACTTTGTTTTCAGGAGCTGAAGCCAAACGAAGTCGAAGAAATCGAGTTCGCCAGGAACATAAGGCCAAGCAAGCTCTATCGATTGATGCAATCGAACAACGTCCCGTGGTGTGTTCAATAGTAGTCCGCACCATCGATCGAACAATGATTCTCGTCTGAATTGGACTTCGTGATCTTTGGCGCCACCTTCCATCTGAAAAGGAAAGGACTTCTTCAAAAGCCTCTGGAAATACCTCCGCAAAGCAAATGGCTCTTGGGGAGGAACGTGGACGATGTCTTGGAAGATTTTATCGATGTATAGGCGACCATCCTGTATTCCAAGCCCGTGGTTGACCTGCTGAGACAAGACGTTCGCATCAAAGCAAAAGACATACGTAACAAATGGGAAGTCCGCAACTTTTCTGGCTAGCCGAAGAAGTTCTAACGCTTCGTACGCTTCTAGGCGGTCAGTATCATCGATGATAACTGTGAAACGAACGTTTGGAAGCAGCTTGCCGACAGCATTCAGCCCCGCCACGATTTCCGCCTTCAGTTGATCAAGAGAAGGAGCCTCCCGAAAAGCTTGGCAAATCCGCTAGCAGTCTTGAGGCCCGTCGCAGCTAGAGCAGTTGCGCCTGTCGGATCGACAGCAACCGCGCTACCAACAGGAACGGCCAGGGCGCTCATGTATTCGCCGTATCGTCGCATTCTCGTAGATAGTCGCCTGGCGGCTCTTCCAAGCAGCCATCTGGAGGGATGCCAGTAGCTTCGCCGTCGTTGAACGACTTCTATTTGTTGCGCCAATTGGCCGAAGAATGCTGCGATAAGTGCGTTCTTCTCGCCAATCAGCCAAGGTTCGAATCGAATGACGACGTGTTCGTCATATTGGGTGAGTTGCTCCGCAACAAAATTGGCTAGCGTTGATTTCCCGCTTCCCCAAGTACCCTCCAATCCTAAAACGTATCCATCGGCCGATATCCGTGTTGCGAGAATTTGAGATAGGCTGCGCGAAATCTCAGCAAGGCCAAACTCGTCATCCTTTATCGCCTTCAGGGGAGCGTCACCCTTCAGCTTTTTCTCGTCCGTCACGCCCAAGTCAACGCTGCTCGTTTCTGCCATAGGTCATGCCATGCGCAATAGAGGGGTCTCAATCTTACATAGAAGATCGATCGGCGTCCTCGTACGGTTGTATGAGCTTGAGAAACAAAAACGGCCGGGTCTTCCGACCCGGCCGCTCCAAACTTCGATCCGCCGATTGTAACTTAAATCTCAGCTCGCCTTCTTCACGAACGCGGGCTTGCCGACCTTCTTCTCGATCGCGCGCTTCAGTTCGAGCGCGCGGGGGGAGAGGACGTCGGCCTTGGCCTTGAGGAGGTAGGCGTCGAGGCCGCCATTGTGGTCGACGCTCTTGAGCGCATTGGTCGAGACGCGCAGGCGCACGTTGCGGCCGAGCGCGTCCGAGATGAAGGTGACGTTGGCCAGGTTCGGCAGGAAGCGCCGCTTGGTCTTGATGTTGGAGTGGCTCACCTTGTGGCCCACCTGGGGGCCCTTGGCCGTCAGTTCGCAGCGCCGGGACATCTTGCAAAATCCTCTTCCATCCCCGACAGGGCCAAGCCGCTTCTCGCGGGCGCCGCGGGGGTCCAAAATCGCGTCCATTTCCAGGAACCGCGGACGTATAGGGGGAGACGGCCACGCGGTCAAGGTTCTTGCGCTGGCCGCGACCGCTGAATTAGCGGGTTTGTAAGGGGTTCCAGCCACTTAAGCCATCATATAAAGGGCGCAATCCGCGCCGACATCATGGGTTTAGCACAAAACGACCTTGGCCCTCCCGCGAGCGGCGGGCGGCGATGAAAGGTCCATCAAAAGGCGTGGTTTCGCGAAAAACACGCGTTGTTTGCCGGATATTTCTGCCTAAATGAACATCAGCTCGCGCCGTTCCCGGGATTTTTCATTCGTGACCGCCAGATGCGCCGTTTCGCGCCAACCCCTCTCCGCAAGCCTCGGCCTCGTCGTCGGCCTGTGTGCCGCCGCGTTTGCATCGCTCGCGCCACAGCCGGCTGCCGCGCAAGGGCGGCTGGATGCGCATTATGAGGCGACGCTGGCGGGCATCCCCGTCGGCAAGGGAAGCTGGACCATCGAAATCGGCGATGATGCGTTTTCGGCCTCCGCGCAAGGCGGCACGGCCGGGCTGCTCAAGGCGTTTTCCGGCGGCACCGGTTCCGGCGCCAGCCAAGGCCGCATCGTGAACGGCGCGCTGGTCGCGAACGCCTATACCGCGACCACCACCACGCAGAAGAAATCCGAAACCATCCGCCTCGTGCTGGCAGGCGGCAACGTGAAGGACTTTTCGATCGACCCGACGCCGCCGGTCGATCCGGACCGTATCGTCGTTACCGAGGCGCACCGGAAAAACGTGCTCGATCCCATGACCGGCTCGATGCTGCGCGTGCCTGGTAATGGCGAGGTGCTGGCGCCGGATTCCTGCCGCACCGGCGCGGGGATCTTTGACGGACGCCTGCGCTACGACCTCAAGCTCGACTACAAGCGCATGGAAACGGTGAAGGCCGAAAAGGGCTATCACGGGCCGGCGCTGGTCTGCGCGATCTACTTTACGCCGGTTGCCGGCTACATTCCCGATCGCCCCGTCATCAAATATCTCGCCGGCGAACGGCGGATCGAAATCACGTTTGTGCCGATCGCCGGCACGCGCGTCCTGGTTCCCTTCCGCATGACGATCCCGACGCCGTTTGGCCTGGCGATGCTGGAAGCGACGTCTTTCGTGACGTCAGCGATGCCGCCACGGGTGGCGAAGACGAATTGAGCTCATAGTTTGCCGTCGTCCCTGCGAACGCAGGGACCCATAACCACAGGCGATCATTGTTGCGGGCGCTCGTAATTCCCATCGCCCGTAATTGTACGGCCGCGGCGTATGGGTCCCTGCGTCGCAGGGACGACGGGGAAGCTGAATCCACCTTGACTCTTCCCCACTTCTGATTCGACTCCGCTGCCTCGATCTTTTTAAGAAATCAGTCCCAAAACCGTCGCTTGTGGAGCCGCTGTAAACTTGATCTAGTGCCACCCCGAGCGCTTCAGCGCGAGATGTTGCGGTGAACGTATCGGGTCTCGGTAGGAGTCAGCGATTCGGACGCGATTCGTTCCAGACTCGTTCCAGAGCTTAAGCCGCGACAGCATCACCGTCGCAAAGTGAAACAGTTTCCGTCATTGCGAGCGAAGCGAAGCAATCCATCGGGCCGCAAAGAAAGAATGGATTGCGTCGTCGCGTTGCTCCTCGCAATGACGATGGAAGCGCCGGAATTTTAAAGAAACACCTGCACAGAATGGCTTTCTCTCCTTCCACGTTCGCGAATGATCGCGCGCCCGGCGCGGGCGTTACCGCTGTCCTCGGGCCGACCAATACCGGCAAGACGCATCTCGCGATCGAGCGGATGCTGGGGCATTCGTCGGGCGTGATCGGCCTGCCGCTGCGGCTGCTGGCGCGCGAGGTCTACAACAAGATCGCGGATCGGGCGGGGAGCGAAGCGGTCGCGCTCGTCACCGGCGAGGAGAAGATCAAGCCGAAGAACCCGCGCTACTGGGTCTCCACCGTCGAAGCGATGCCCCGGGATCTCGACGTGTCGTTTCTGGCCGTCGACGAAATCCAGATCGCCGCCGATCTCGAGCGCGGGCATGTCTTCACCGACCGCATCCTGCACCGCCGCGGCCGTGACGAGACGCTGCTGCTCGGCGCCGCCACCATGCGGCCGATCATCGAGCGGCTGCTGCCGGGTGCTTCCATTGTCACACGTCCGAGACTCTCGCAGCTCGAATTCGCCGGCGACCGCAAGATCACGCGCCAGCCGCGCCGCACCGCGATCGTCGCTTTCTCGGCCGATGAAGTCTATGCGATTGCCGAACTGATCCGCCGGCAACATGGCGGTGCGGCCGTCGTGCTCGGCTCGCTCTCACCACGCACGAGAAACGCGCAAGTCGCGATGTTCCAGAACGGCGACGTCGATTATCTCGTCGCGACCGATGCTGTGGGCATGGGGTTGAACCTCGACGTCGACCACGTCGCTTTCGCTTCCGACCGCAAGTACGACGGCTATCAGTTCCGCAGGCTCAATCCGGCCGAGTTCGCACAGATCGCGGGCCGCGCCGGGCGCGCCACCCGCAACGGCACCTTCGGTACCACGGGCCGCTGTGCACCTTTCGAGCCGGAACTGGTGAACGCGCTGCAGAACCATACGTTCGATAGCGTCAAGATGCTGCAGTGGCGGAATTCGAAGCTGGATTTCTCCTCGCTCGGCGCGCTGCAGGTGTCGCTGGCGCTGCCGCCGGGGCATGACGCGCTGACCCGCGCGCCGATTGCCGAAGATTTGCGCGTGCTCGATCATGCGGCGCGCGACGGCGAGGTGAGGGACATGGCCCACGGCAAGGCCGCGGTGGAACGGCTGTGGGACGCCTGCCAGATCCCGGATTACCGCAAGATCGCGCCGGCCGCCCACGCCGAGCTCGTGACCACGCTTTATGCGTTCCTGATGCAAAAAGGTCGGATACCCGATGCATGGTTCGCCGCCCAGGTCGACCAGGCCGACCGCGTTACCGGCGATATCGACACGCTGTCGGGCCGGATCGCGCAGATCCGCACCTGGACCTTCGTCGCCAACCGGCCGGACTGGCTGTCCGACCCCGACCACTGGCAGGGGATCACCCGGGAGGTGGAAAATAAATTATCCGATGCGCTGCATGAACGGCTTACGGAGCGTTTCGTTGACCGGCGGACCAGTGTATTGATGCGCCGCCTGCGGGAGAACTCAGTTTTGAATACGGAAATTGGCAAGACCGGCGAAGTGATTGTTGAGGGGCACGCGATCGGCCGCCTCGATGGATTTACCTTTGCGCCCGATGCGGCGGAAGCCGGCTCGGACGCGAAAGCCCTGCAGGCCGCCGCGCAGCAGGTGCTGGCAAGCGAAATCGATGCGCGCGCCGCAAAACTTTCCGCAGCCCCCGACGACCAGTTCGTGCTGACCTCCGACGGCACCATCCGCTGGACCGGCGATGCCGTGGCAAAGCTGGTCGCGGCCGACGATGCGCTGCATCCGCGCATCCGCATCATTTCCGACGAGCGCCTTTCAGGTGCGCCGCGCGAAGCCGTGCAGGCGCGGCTCGATCTGTGGCTGAAGACGCATATCGAAAAGCTGCTGGGCCCGCTGTTCGGGCTCTCCAAGGCCGAGGACATCACCGGCATTGCGCGCGGCATTGCGTTCCAGCTCGTCGAAGCGCTCGGCGTGCTGGAGCGTAGCAAGATCGCGAGCGAGATGAAGGATCTCGACCAGGCTTCGCGCGCGACGCTGCGTAAATACGGCGTCCGCTTCGGCGCCTATCACATCTATTTCCCCGGGCTTTTGAAGCCTGCGGCGAGGGCGCTGGCCTCGCTGCTGTGGGCCGAGAAGCAAGACAATGTCGACATGTCCGCGCTCTCGGGCGCGCAGCATCTGGCGAGTTCGGGGCGCACCTCTTTCCCGGTCGACAAGGCACTGCCGCGCGATGCCTATCGCGTGCTCGGCTACCGCCAGTGCGGCGAGCGCGCGGTGCGCGTCGACATCCTGGAGCGGCTCGCCGATCTCATTCGGCCCGCATTGGCGTGGCGCGAGACGTCGCCGGGCGAGAAGCCGGCCGGCGCGTTCGATGGCCGCGGCTTTGTGGTGACGCAGGCGATGACCTCGCTGACGGGATCCGCCGGTGAAGATTTTGCGTCGATCCTGCGCGCGCTCGGCTACCGCATGGACCGTCGCCCGCCATTGCCGCCGAAGCCCGCGCCCGAGGCCGTGGTCGAGACCGTCAACGCCGAAACACCGCCGGTGGAGGCAAGCGCCGAGGCGACCGCCGAGACGCCGGTGGAAGAAGTCGCGGCCGAACTGCCCTCGACGAACGAGGCTGCTTCGTCCGCCTCGCTGCTGCCGGACGTCACGCCGTTCGCCGCGGAAGAACCTGCGGCTGAGCCTGCGCCCGCCGAGACCACGCCCGCGGAAGCCGCGATTCTGGACGCGCCACCGGAACAGGAACCGGCGGAAGCGATCAGCGCCGCGGAAGTGGCGGCCGAGCCCGCAACCGCGAGCGAAGCTCCCAGTGAACCCGCTGCCGCCGAAACCGCTCCCGTCGAAGCCGCTGCACCAGAGACGAAATCCGAGACGCCGGCGGAGCCTGTGCTCGTCGAAGTGTGGCGGCCCGGCGGCCGTTCCGATGAGCGCCGCCCGCATCATGACCGCCACCGGCAGCGCCATCACCGCGCGGGCGAAGGCGCGCCGGCAGCAAGCGGCGACGGCGGTGAGGGTGCGCCGCGCGAGCAGCGCCATCGCCGCGGCCGTCGCCATGGCGAGTTCAGAAAACCCCGCGAGGGCGCGCCGGCCGATGCTACGGCTACGCCGGCTGCCGAAGGCGCGCCCGCGGCAGAGGCGCGTCAGGATCGCCCGCCGCGCGAGCGTTTCGAGGGCAAGGGCCGTGACCGTGAGGAGCGCCGCGACAAATTCGATCGCAACAAGGGCGAGCGCAAGGGTGGCCGCGACAAGGGCGAGCGCGGCGGCCGCGATTTCGGCGGACGCGACAAGGGCGGCCGCGACAAGCGCGATAGCGGCCCCTCCCATCGTCAATGGGCGACCAGTGCGAACCCACGCGACCGTGACCGGCCGATCGATCCGAATTCGCCGTTCGCAAAACTGGCGGCGCTGAAGGAACAGCTCGCCGGCAACCGCAAGGAATAGTCGAGCAAATATTTGGAGCGGCAGCGTCTCGACAAATGGCTGTGGCATGCGCGGGTGGTGAAGGCCCGCACCTCGGCTGCCGCCCTCGTCGAGGCCGGTCATGTCCGCATCAACGGCGTGCGCGAAATGGCGCCGGGACATTCGGTGAAGGTCGGCGACGTCTTGACGATCGGGCTCGATCG
Organism: Bradyrhizobium australiense; assembly: GCF_013114825.1. GTDB lineage: Bacteria > Pseudomonadota > Alphaproteobacteria > Rhizobiales > Xanthobacteraceae > Bradyrhizobium > Bradyrhizobium australiense. The sequence continues at coordinate 497,076 of NZ_JAAVLX010000003.1, forward strand.
CACCGTACGCATCCTCAAAGTCGTGGGTTTTTCCGAGCGGCGCGGGGATGCTGCGGCCGCGCGCGTGCTCTACGACGATTTGCAGATTGGCAAACAATAACTATCTGCGCAGGGCACGCAGGGACGCCTGAAAAACGGCCGCTAAGGGCCCGCTGCTTCCCTTGCAGCAGCGCACCGCATGCGCTACGCAAACCCCGGAAAACTGATCCGTTTCGGAGCGTTGGATGACTTACGTCGTCACTGAAGCCTGCATCAAGTGCAAGTATACCGACTGCGTTGAGGTCTGCCCCGTAGACTGCTTCTACGAGGGCGAGAACATGCTGGTCATCCATCCCGACGAATGCATCGACTGTGGCGTCTGCGAACCCGAGTGTCCTGCGGATGCCATCAAGCCCGACACCGAGCCCGGCCTGGAGAAGTGGCTCGAGGTCAACACCGAATACGCCAAGAGTTGGCCCAACATCACCCAGAAGAAGGATGCCCCGCCGGACGCGAAAGAATTCGAAGGTGTCGAGGGCAAGTTCGAGAAATATTTTTCCAAGGAGCCCGGTAGCGGCGATTAAGCCTGTGGATAAATTGAGGGCTGTGAGCCTGATTTTGGCCCCAATCTGAACCGAACGCGCTTGTCGGATTTAACCCTGTTAGCGGACTTATGCCGGAAACCGCCCCGTAAGGGCCCGGAACCCGGCGTAAATCATTGATTTTTGCGGAAAATGTGCTATATTGAGCACATTACAAGCCGATCCCGGCCATGCGTATCCTGTGGCCCCGGTGGGTTTCTGTAAAAACATCGAACAGGGGCGTGGCAGTTCCGCGCGCAGGCTGTGTCACAGAAAACGCGTAAAAAGAGTGCTTCCAAGACGACGAAAAAAGCCGCTCCGGCCAGCCGCAGCGCAACCAAAGGCCGTGCCAAGGCGCCCGTAAAGGAAGCCAGGAAGGTTTCGGCCACAAAGTCCTCAAAGAACAAAAGAAGCGCAATGCCAGAAAAGACTGCCAAGACCGCCGCGAAAGCGACGGGTTCGAAGACCAGTGCCCCGAAACTTGCTGCCAAGGCTCCCGTCAAAACCCCTGTGAAGGCTGCGCCTGCGAAAGCCGCGGCGCCGAAGGCTCCGGCCAAGCCGGTCGCTGCCGCGCCGCGCGTCGAGGAGCCGAAGAAGGTCGTGACCCAGCGTCAGGGCTTCAAGGCCAACGAATTCGTGGTCTATCCCGCTCACGGCGTCGGCCAGATCCTGGCGATCGAGGAGCAGGAGATCGCGGGCGCCAAGCTCGAGCTGTTCGTGATCAATTTCATGAAGGACAAGATGACGCTCCGCGTGCCGACCGCCAAGGTCGCCAATGTGGGCATGCGCAAGCTGTCCGAGCCGGCGTTGGTCAAGAAGGCCCTCGAAACCCTCAAAGGCCGTGCGCGCGTAAAACGCACGATGTGGTCGCGCCGGGCGCAGGAGTATGAAGCGAAGATCAATTCGGGCGACATCGTCGCGATTGCCGAAGTGGTCCGTGATCTCTACCGTTCGGAATCGCAGCCCGAACAGTCCTACAGCGAACGTCAGCTCTATGAAGCCGCGCTCGACCGTCTGTCGCGCGAAATCGCCGTCGTGCAGCATTCGACTGAGACCGAAGCGGTCAAGGAAATCGAAGGCCAGCTCGCCAAGAGCCCGCGCCGCGGCGCCAAGGCTGAAGCGACGGAAGCTGACGCCGAAGCCGACGAGGCCGATGTCGACGCTGACGGCGACGACGCAGCCGTGGCGGACGAGGCCGCCTGAAAGAATCCCGAGCATTGAAACGAAAAGCCCGGTCGAAAGACCGGGCTTTTTGTTTTGAGGTGAGGAAATTCCTTCGCGTCCTTCGTCCCTTCTCCCACAAGGGGAGAAGGGACGTCGCCGGTTGACGAGAGAGGCAAGCTCACCCGAAGATTGGACAGTATTTGCAGTCACTTACGCGGAAAGTGGCCCAATTTTCGACTTTTTGTGACCAGAATCGGGGGAGAACCTCCCGACTGCATCCAGATCTACCGCAAGGGGGATTCGATGAAAGGGCAGGTTCAGACAGTCTTGTTCGCCGTTGTCATGGCCGCGCTGCTTCCGGTCAGCGCGCCGGCCGCGCAGGTCAGGGAATGCAGTGCGGCTGTGCCCTCAAGTCAGAAAGGGCATTGGTCCTGGCGCCTGATCGACGGGCGCAAATGCTGGTACGCCGGCACGGCCATGATTTCGAAATCATTGCTGAAGTGGCCTGCCGCAGCGCCGGCAGAGGCGGCGCCCGTCAGTCTCGCCACGGAGAAGCGCAGCGAGCCGATGGATGCGCAGGCGCGGATGCTCGACGATGACAATAGTTTCGAGTCGCGCTGGCGCGCGCGTGTGATTCCGGAGTAGGTGCGAACTTCGCCTCCTTCTCCCACAGGGGGAGAAGGAAGGCGGAACCGTAGCCCGGATGGAGCGAAAGCGTCATCCGGGGCCATGCCGGAAGGAGGTCGAGGTAATCCCGGAATGCGCTGCGCTCCATCCGGGCTACGTTCGCCGGGGTCGGCCTCAATCCACCACGATCTTCACGCGATCCCTTGGCTTGATCTGGGCGTGCTGGTCGAGGCCGTTGAGGATACGGAAGCGCTCGGTGGGGCGGTCGAGGCCGGACATGCGATGGGAGAGCGATTCCACGGTGTCGCCGGGCTGCACCGTGATGACCTTGATACGCAGGGGACGCGCGGCCTGGATTTCTTCCAGCGTCAGGCGGCGGAACGAGTTGACGGTCTCGCGCGCATTGCGCTCGCTTTCGGTGTTGCGCTGCTTGGCGGCGAAGATAAAGCGGTAGACGTCGCTGCCGTAGCGCAGCGCATAGACCTTGAACTGCCACTGATCGCCGTTCGCGGAAGCCGAAGCCACCGGAAAACCATTGATCATGAGGTCTTCGGTCGAGCCCTTGTCGACGCCTTCCATCCAGCCGGAATTGAGGTAGTCGGCCAGCGACTGTTCGGCCGGCACGCGCACCACATCGAAGCGCATCGCCTGCGTGCCGCCCTCGCGCACGCCGATCACGGCCTGCGCGGTGTTGTCGAGCGTAAACGTCTCGGGTGCGGCAAAGGTGAAGCCGAGCTTGGGATGCAGGAAACGCCGGCCGCGCACAAAACCTTCGCTGGGATCTTCGCCATAGACGATGTTGTCGATCGCGGCGAGATAGGTCTCGCGGTCGCGCTCGCCGCTCTGCGGCGAGGTATATTGCCGCGCGCTGGCCTGCGCGTTCTGCACGCGCTCAGGCGTCGCCGGGTGCGAGGAAAGGAAATCCTGCGCGCGCGGATCGAGCGAGGTCTTGCCGGCCTTCAGCGCCGCATTGCGTTCCATCGCGGCGAGGAAGCGCGCCGCGCCGTAGGGATCGAAATGGGCGCGGGCCGAAATGCCGACGCCGATGCCGTCGGCCTCGAATTCCTGCTGCCGCGAGAAGCTCGCCATCGTCAGCTTGGTTTTTGCCAGCGCCAGCGCCGTCAGGTCGGGATCGTTGCTCATGTCAGTGACGACGCGCGTCACTACCGCCGCCTGCCGCGCCTGGTCCTCACGGATCGAGGCATGCTTTGCGATGACATGCGCCATTTCGTGGCTCAGCACCGAGGACAGTTCCGAGGTGTCGCTGGCGAGCGCCACCAGCCCGCGCGTTACATAGAGCTGGCCGGTCGGCAGCGCGAAGGCGTTGACCGCGCCGGAATTGAGGATGGTGACCCGGTAGGCCTGGTCCGGACGGTCCGACGCCGCCACCAGCCGGTCGACGGTCTTGCCGATCAGGGTCGCGAGTTTCGGATCGTCATAGGCGCCGCCATAGGAGGCGAGAATGCGCTCGTGCTCGCGCTCGCTCGCCGGCGTCTGGGCGACGGTGCGGCTCGGCTTGGGCGCGGCAACCGTCGGCGCAGCGGTCTCGATCTTTCCAAGATTCCCACAGGAAGAAAGCGTCAGCGCAGCGCACAACAGGGCCGGCGCAGCCAGAAGGCGGCAGCCCGTATTTCCTTCGCGCCGTTCTGCACGATGCGTCAAATCAGCCACTCAGATCACGATCCGACCGGAATCAGTGATCCCATCCCTTTTCTGCGCGTGATCCAAACGAAAACCGGTGCCCAGTTTTCGGATCAAGCGCTATTTCCCGCCCAGCACCTCAATCTGCCCCACCCGAAGCAGTTCGATCCGTGGTCCTCCCCGCGACGAGACAACCCCGCGGACACGAATCCGTCGATTTTCGAGCGACTTAGGTCCAAGGCCGGCGCTCTCGAACACCGGTATGATGCGCCTTGAAATAGTCGCAGCAAAGTCCCGTGTCCAGTTCCGCCCGAAATTCAAGTAGGTGACTGCCCCCGCCTGTCGAACGGACAGTACTCTGCCCTCGACCACCGTAAACTGCCCAATCGCGGCCAGAATATCGCCCGGACTTTCCGTGTTTTTTATGGCCGTGGGTTCAGCCCAGATGCCCAATTTGGCATCCCGCGCGGTCGCCTCGGCCGCGGCCAGCGCTGCAGCGCAATTTTTATCAGCTATATCGCTCGAAACCAGCGCCTCGCCGCGGCGCAGCAGCTCGCTTTGGACCGATTGTTCCGAGCCGGTCACGAACACAATGGCCGGCTGCCGGCCATAACGATCCGGCGTGTCGTCCTCGCCATGCAGCGTCACGTCGCGGCCAACGACAATGGCGGACAATGCGGCTCTGCCCCCGGCCCTATCGGTTCCAGCACGCTCGATGCCGGCAAGGCGGATCTCGCGGCCGTCCTCGAGGCGAAAGCTGCGCGCGTCGGTTACGGCGGCGACACGGACTTCGCCTTGCCGCTCGAATACGCAATCCGCGCCGTAGGCTCGGCCGACGGACGCCAGCACAAGGCAGGCGGCGTAGGCCGGAAGCGCAGCGCTGTAACGTAATGCCGGACCAATCATAACGCTGCCTCTGTCCCGCTCGTTCCTTGTATGCTTGGATGGCAACGACATTGCTACCTGAGATTGCCACGCGGGGAGCGACAATGGAAGTCAACGGCATCGCGCATATTTTTCTCACCGCCTCGAATTACGAGCGCTCCCGCGATTTCTATCGGAAGCTGCTGTCGTTCCTGGCCTTGAAACCGGTGATCGACACCGAGACGACCTATTACTGCGTCGGCGGCCGTACCGCGGTCGGCATCAACGCGCCGTCAGCGGAGCACGAGGACGCCGCGTTCGAACCGCAGCTCGTCCGCCTGCATCACCTCTGCTTCCGTGCCCGCGAGCGCGCCGACGTCGACGAGCTGCACAGCTTTCTGCAGACGCTCGGCGCCAAAATCATCCGCGCGCCGCGCGAAGATCAATGGGCGCCGGGCCATTACCTCGATCCTGTTCGAAGATCCCGATGGCATCCGGCTAAAGCTCAATCATGTGCCGGGGAAGGGGTTGTTGGCGTATTACGCGCGCCTTCGTAGGATCGGTACAGCGAAGCGAAACCCATCCGACGCGCTACTTTCCGCGGGAGAAAGAGCATGAACCGTCACTTATCTTGGTTTGCGTTACCGCTTGCACTTGTTGTGGGAGCGTCCGGAGTCGGCCAAGAAGCGGCGAGAGTCGCTAGCGAGGCTGCCCTCGGGCCGGTATTTTCAGATACCGGCCCCGAGGCTGAAGTCTACGGCGCCGCCGCAGGGTTTCCGGTTGGTGATCGCGCGAGCGCTAGTCAACCTGGATATCTCGTCGGCACCTACAGCCATTTCGGTGAAATGTTTCCATCACGGCTGGTGCGACGCGCCGCGACACCCTGGCCGTTCAAGCGGGCGGCGGAGCCCGCGATCTCCTACCACTTCCGATCGGAAAGGCTCTCGATCGAGAACTATCTCGCCCGCAACCCGACCACCGGGCTGTTGATCGCAAGGGACGACACAATTCTCTATGAGCACTATCAGTACGCGCGCACCGATCAAGACCGATTCCTTTCACAGTCGATGGCGAAGACGATCACGGCGATGCTGATCGGCATCGCTGTTTCGGAAGGTAAAATTAAGTCGATCGACGATCCCGTCGCGGCCTATGTCGCCGGCCTCTCGACGACGGAATACGGAAAGACCTCGATTCGGGACCTGCTGCATATGTCGTCAGGCGTCACCTTCAAGGAAATCTACGACGGAAATGACGACATCGCCCAGCTCTCACGTGATCTGTTCGGCGGCTCGGGGAAGGATCCCGTCGCCAGCGTTGCCCAGTTCAACACGCGCGTAGCTCCCCCCGGCACCACGTGGCATTACGCCAGCATCGAGACAGAAATCCTGGGTCTGGTGTTGCGGGCTGTCACCGGCGGACCCGTCGCGGGCTATCTCCAGGACAGGATCTGGCAGGCAATTGGCGCAGAGTCTGACGCGTTGTGGGCCATCGATGGCACCGGACAAGAAATCACATTCTGCTGCTTCAACGCAGTCCTGCGCGACTACGCGCGGTTCGGCCGTCTCTTGGCCCATGACGGGGCATGGGAGGGACGTCAAGTGATACCACGGCAGTGGCTATTGGACGCCACGACGGTGCAGCCGGCCGCCGCTTATCTCGCTCCTGGAACGGCCACGCCGTATTTTGGCTACGGATACCAGGTGTGGCTTCTTCCCGGCGAGGCGCGCCGGTTCGCTCTACTCGGAATCCGGGGACAAATAATCCTTGTAGATCCCGTCTCCAAACTCGTCATGGTGCACACCGCCGTTCGTCAGAAGCCATCGGAGCCGTCCTCGTATGCAGAGGTCCTCGCGCTGTGGTTCGCGGTGGTCGCGCAGCTTGGAAAATGATCGTCGGTTTCGCGCAATCATTCCGCTTCGCGCTGATGGGTGGCGCGACTTGTCCGCCGTAGCTCATCAACGCAGGCGGAAGCGATACCCATCATATCTCCGCGCAAGGACTTGATGGGTTTCGCTGCGCTCTACCATCCTACTTGGCTGACGATGCAATGCTGCTTGCTGCACATCGAGCGCGCATCGCAAAGCAGTTATTCTCATCATGCCATGCGCTGATTGGTGGTGAGGATCTGTAGCGGAGCACCGCCTTGGTAGGAACTCGACAGCTAACCGCGGCCGAATAGCTGCATCAGGGCGTGCCATCCCCGAGATATTAGGCTAACGTTTCGCCGCCGTGGCCCAGAGATCGGCCTGCTGTCAACCACACACTCGGTGGAGCCAATGCAGCAGATTGCGGACTGGCTCGAAAATCTTGGGCTTGGGCAATACGCGAAGCGTTTTGCCGAGAACGGGATCGATGTCAGTGTCCTTCCCGAACTAAGGGACGAGGACTTCGATAGACTTGGTGTCCTGCTCGGCCATCGCCGCAAGATGCTTCGCGCTATCGCCGAACTCAACCAGGCCGAATTGACAGCGGCTCGGCAGCATGACGCCGAACGACGCCACCTCACCGTTATGTTCTGCGATCTGGTCGGATCGACGGCGCTCTCGGCGCGCCTCGATCCCGAGGACATGTGGGAGGTGATCCGCGTCTATCGCGCCGCGTGCGCAAAAGTGATCGCGGCTTATGACGGCGTGATAGCCCGGTTTGTCGGCGACGGAATTCTCGCCTATTTCGGTTACCCCCGGGCGCACGAGGATGATGCGGAACGCGCAGTGCGCGCCGGCCTCGACATCATCCCCGCAATGAGGCAGCTCGAAACGCGCACGCAAGGGCGGGTCGACGTGCGGATCGCCATCGCAACGGGTCTTGTAGTGGTCGGTGACCTCACCAGCGGAGGCGCATTCGAAGAACAGGCGATGGTCGGCGATACGCCAAATATCGCTGCCCGGCTGCAGAGCCTGGCGGAGCCAGGGGCCGTTGTCGTCGCCGCTTCGACGCGCCAATTGCTTGGCGATCTCTTCACCTTTCAAAACCTCGGGTATCGCGAGGTCAAGGGGATATCAGAACCTATTGCAGTCTGGGCGGTCGAAGGCGGTGCCGCGTCGGAGAGCCGCTTCGAGGCGGTGCGCACGGCGCGGTCCATCGGCTTTGTCGGGCGCAAGGCAGAGACCGAATTCGTGCTCGCGCGACAGCAACTGGCGTGGCAGGGCGAGGGTCAGGTGGTGCTGATTTCCGGTGAGGCCGGGATCGGCAAGTCGCGCCTTGTGGCAACGCTGTGCGAGAGCGCTGCGCTGGGGCGGCACCGCCGGCTGCGGTATCAGTGCTCACCCTACCACTCGAACAGCGCGCTTCATCCCTTTGTCGCTCAGCTCGAGCGCGCCGCCGGCATCGGTCCAGAGGACACGTCCGAGCAAAAGCTCGACAAGCTCGAGGCAATGCTTGCACTCGGAACGCAGCGGGTCGGCAACGCCACGCCGCTCATTGCCGCGCTGCTTTCCATCCCGACCGGCGAGCGCTATCCACCGCTGGCTTTGAATCCAGTGCAGCAGCGGCGACAGACCTTCGCCGCCCTGCTCGACCAGTTTGAGGGTCTGGCACGGCAGCAGCCACTGCTGATCGTCTGCGAGGACATGCACTGGGCCGATGCCACAACCCTCGAACTGTTCGATCTCGCCGTCGATCGGATCAGGGGACTGCCGGTGCTCGCGCTCGCGACATTCCGGCCGGAGTTCGAGCCGCCTTGGGTAGGTCTTGCCAATGTTAGCCTGCTGCGGCTCGATCGGCTTGACCGGCGGGACACGCGCGCACTGGTCGAGCAGGTGACCATCGGTCGAGAAATTCCACGCGAGATGATGACGCAGATCGTCGACAAAACGGATGGTGTCCCGCTGTTCGTGGAAGAACTGACCAAGATGGTGTTGGAGTCAGGACTGCTGGTCGAAAATGACGGCCGCTATCGCTTCGATAGTCCGCTGCCGCCGCTCGCCATTCCCGCGACGCTGCATGACTCGCTTATGGCGCGGCTCGATCGGCTGGCGCCGGTGAAGGAGGTAGCGCAGATAGGTGCCGCCATTGGCCGCGACTTCTCATACACGCTGCTGCGATCCGTGGCGGGTCGCGATGATCTGACGCTGAGTGCTGCTCTGGCGCAACTCGAAGAGGCCGAACTGCTGTTGCGCCACGGCACGCCGCCGGAAGCGACCTATACCTTCAAGCATGCGCTCGTTCAGGAAACCGCCTACGAGAGCCTGCTCAGGAGCCGGAGGCAACTGCTGCATAGCCACATCGGCGATGTTCTGCGCGAAAAGTTTCCGGTCATCGCCGAGACCGAGCCGGAAGTCCTGGCATACCACTTCACTGAGGCGGGCCTGAGCGGAATGGCTGTCGAATGGTGGCGCAAGGCAGGCCAGCAGGCATTAAGACGCTCGGCATATAACGAGGCAATCGCACATCTCGGCAAGGCGGTTGCCATCGCAGATAGCCTGCCCGACGAGCCGGGCCGAACCATGAACCGGCTGCAGCTTCAAATCGCCTATGGCCGCGCGCTGCGAGGCAGCCTTGGCCACAGTGCCCCCGAGACGGTGGCCGCCTGGAAGCGCGCGCGGCAACTCGCAACTGATATCAATGATCCGGTCGAACTGGCGCCGATCCATTCGGGCCTGTTCAATGCCTGCCTGACTCACGGCGAGATCGCGCCGATGCGTGACCTGGCGGAGACCATCATGATCCTCGCCAGGCAGCGACCGGAATCGCCTGTGGCCGCCGTCCTCGCGCGCTGGACAACCGGCGTGACCTGCTGGTTCGGGGGCGATTACCTGAACGCGCAACTGCATCTTGAGCGCGCACTCGCTGCCTATGAGGCCGAACCCAATCCGGCAACCTTCAAGGCGTCGGCGCTGGACCTGCCTTTCGTCATCATGAGGTTTCTTGCCCTGGTGCTTTGGCCGCTCGGAAAGATTGATCGATCGCGCCGGCTCGCCACCGAAGCGGTGCGTGCCACGGGAGAAACGCGAGCGCTTTCTCAGGCCAATGCGCTCGTTCACAAGGCCGTCTTCGATGGGCTATGCGGGGGCATGTTGCAGGAAACGGAGACGATTTTGGCTCTCGGGCTCGCCCGGGAGCATACGATGCCGTTGTACGTTGCCGCCGGCAGTTACCTGAACGGCCTGGCAAGGTGGCGCGCCGGCGACCGGATGGATGGACTTGCCGAAATGCGCCGGGGCTGGACCTTGCTTCACGAGAATGACTGCTACCTTTGCGAGCCATTTTGGGGAATGCAGGTTGCCGTGGCGAATGCGGAAGCCGGGCAGCTTGAGACCGGATTGGAAATTTTGCGGGAGCTGATCTCCTGGACAGAACAATCCGGCCAGCATTGGCTCGATGCCGAACTTCATCGTAGTCAGGGTGAGCTGTTGTTGCGGCTTGATCCGCCTGATGTGTCCATGGCTGAACACAGCTTCCGTCGCGGCCTGGAAATCGCCCGAGCCCAGCAGACCAGAACTTTCGAGCTGCGCAGCGCAGTCGGACTTGCGCAACTCTGCAGGGCATATGGGCGCGAGGGATCAATTTCCGAGGTGCTGGCGCCAATCCTCGTCCATTTCGACGCCGAACAACATCTGCCCGAAATCGAACAAGCGGAAGCCTTGCTCAAGGGTGGGTTAGGAGCTCGGTCCAGCATTTAGTGATCGTTCTGGTGCGTAGCTGGCCCCGCGCCCTGTCGTTCATTCCGCTTAGCGGAAAACACGACAGAGCCCGCGCTGTCCTCCGCCTTGCCGCTAATGATGCCATGCGGCATGATCGTGCAGACAATTCAAAGCCGCTGGCAATGCGGCGCGTGCACAGGGAGAAACTCCATGAAGAGAGCCGTGACGGCCGTTTTCGCCGCCGCGCTGGCGATGTCGGCGACGGCGGCAATGGCGCAAGGCAAGCCGCCGCTCAAGCTCGGCGGCATTCTCGATATGTCCGGGCTTTATGCCGACATCACCGGGCCGGGCTCGGAGACTGCCGCGAAGATGGCAGTGGAGGATTTTGGCGGCGAGGTGCTGGGGCGCAAGGTCGAGATCGTCGCGGCCGATCATCTCAACAAGGCCGACCTCGCGGCCAGTATCGCGCGCGACATGCTCGACAATCAGGGCGTCGAGATGCTGTACGACGTGGCAGCGTCGGCGACTGCGCTCGCCGCCGGCGAGATTGCGAAAGCGCGCAACAAGATCGTGATGTATAGCGGCCCGGCGTCAATCCGGCTGAGCAACGAGGCCTGCGGGCCCTACACCGTGCACTATTCCTACGACACCTTTGCGCAGGCCAACGTCACCGGGCTCGCCACGGTTAAATCCGGCTTCGACACTTGGTTCTTCCTCACCGCCGATTATGCCTTCGGCCAGGACCTGGAAAAGGACACCACCAATGTGGTGGTGAAAGCCGGCGGCAAGGTGCTCGGCAGCGTCAAGCATCCGCTCAATACGTCGGACTTCTCCTCGTTCCTGCTGCAGGCGCAGAGCTCAAAGGCTAAAGTCGTGGGTCTTGCCAATGCCGGCGGCGACACCATCAACGCGATCAAGCAGGCGGCGGAATTTGGGCTCACCAAGAGCGGCGGTCAAAAGCTTTCGCCGCTGCTCGCCTTCGTCACCGACATCGACAGCGTCGGGCTGGAAACGGCGCAGGGGCTGTTGCTGGCCGAAGCCTTCTATTGGGACCTCAACGACGACACCCGCGCGTTCTCAAAACGCTTCATGGAACGCGTCAAGCGGCCGCCGACCGCGGCGCAGGCCAGCGTCTACTCTTCCGTCCTTCACTATTTGAAAGCCGTGAAGGCCGCGGGCACCACGGACGCGGCCGCGGTGATGAAGGTGATGAAGGAGACGCCGGTCAACGACATGTTCGCCAGGAACGGGCGGATTCGCGAGGATGGCCGCATGGTGCACGACATGTATCTGTTCGAGGTCAAGAAGCCGTCGGAGTCCAAAGCGCGCTGGGATTACTACAAGCTCCTGGCCACCATCCCCGGCAACGAGGCATTCCAGCCGCTGGAAGCCTCGCGTTGTCCGCTGGTGAAGAAATGACGGAGTGACGAAGTCACGCAGTCACCCCGGGGCGATGCGAAGCATCGAACCATGATGCGCAATTGCGCATTTGAGGATATCGAGATTCCGGGTCTGGTCCTTCGGACCATCCCGGAATGACGCCGACAACAAACCAACAACAACGAAAGCACGACAGATGAGCACAAACGAAATGGTCCTCCAGAAGTTCGAACAAGGCTTGCTCACCATCACCATGAACCGCCCCGACCGGCGCAATGCGCTCAATCCGGACATGACGCGCGGGCTGGTGGAGGCGGCGCGGCGGGCGGCGGAGGATCACGAGGTGCGTGCGGTGCTGATCAAGGGCGCCGGCGGCACGTTCTGCGTCGGCGGCGACGTCAAGTCGATGGCGGAGGGCAGGACGCCGCTCGGCTTCGAGGCCAAGATGGCCAATCTGCGCCGCGGCATGGAAGTGTCGCGCATCCTGCACCAGATGCCGAAGCCTGTCGTGGCGCAGCTCGACGGCGCCGCCGCGGGCGCCGGGCTTTCGATCGCGCTGTCCTGCGACCTGCGCGTCGCCAGCGCCTCCTGCAAGATCACGACCGCGTTCGCCAAGGTCGGATTATCAGGGGATTACGGCGGCACCTATTTCCTTACCCAGATGCTCGGCAGCGCCAAGGCGCGCGAGCTCTATCTGACCTCGCCGGTGCTGAGCGCGACGGAGGCCTACAATCTCGGCATGGTGACAAAGGTGGTGCCGGACGCCGAGATCGATGCCGAGGCGCACGATCTCGCGATGTCGCTGGCGCAGGGGCCATCGGTGACGCTGGGCTACATCAAGCGCAACATCAACAACGCCGAAACGATGTCGCTGGAAGCCTGTTTCGATGCCGAAGCGATCCATCATTCGCGCGCCGGCGACACCGCCGATCACAAGGAAGCCGCGAAAGCGTTTGTCGAGAAGCGCAAGCCGGTATTTCAGGGACATTGATATGGCCGAATATCTCAGGCTGCGGCAGATCTGCCTGGTGGCGCCGAACCTCGCGCCCGTAATCTCGGACATTTCCGAAATCATGGGCCTCAACGTGTGCTACCGCGACGGCAACGTCGCCAAATACGGGCTGGAGAATGCGCTGCTGCCGGTCGACACCATTTTGCTGGAAGTGGTGGCGCCGACGCAAGCTGGCACCGCGGCGGGACGCTTCCTCGACAAGACCGGCGGCCGCGGCGGTTATATGGCGATCTTCTGCTGCGACGATCCCGACGCGCGCGGCAAGCACGCCAACGCGATCGGCGTGCGCACCGCGAACGTGATCACGCACGCGCCCTATCACGGCGTGCAATTGCACCCGCGCGATTGCCGCGCCGCCTTCATCGAGTTCAATCACACCGACGACAGCGACGATGTGCTGGGGCCCTATCCGCCGGCCGGGCCGGATTGGCAGAAGGCGATCCGCAAGGACGTGACGCAGGCGCTGACGAAAGTCGAGATGCAGAGCCCGGATCCGCGAGGACTCGCGGAGCATTGGGGGAAGATTTTGGGTATTGCTGTAGCCGGGAATGCGAGCGGCGACCCTGAGCTGAAATTGCCTAATGCCAGCTTCCGCTTCGTCGAGGGCGCGAGCGATCTGATGAGCGGATTGACGTTCAAGGTCGCCGATGTCGCCAAGGTGCGGGATGCTGCCAAGGCGAAGGGATGCAAGGTATCAGGCAATACTTTCGATCTTTGCGGCGTGACCTTCAGCCTGTTGGCGTGAGGCGATGCCACTTCCCCTCTCCCCTTGTGGGAGAGGGTGGATCGCCGGCGCGAAGCGGCGGCGAGACGGGTGAGGGGTTCTCTCCGCAAACACGGACCTCTCACGCGGAGAGAACCCCCTCATCCGGCGCTGCGCGCCACCTTCTCCCGCAAGGGGGAGAAGGGAAGATGAGAGCCGCGCGAAATCACCTACCCTTGAAATTCGCCGCCCTTCGTTCGGCGGTGGCCTTGACGCCTTCCTTGAAATCTTCCGTCGCGCGCAGTTTGGTCTGTTCGGCGAGTTCGTGGTTGGTGGCGGCCATCACGCGGTCGGCGAGGCCGGCGCGCATGGTGGCACGGGTCGAGATCAGGCCGAGCGGGGAGCATTCGGCGATTTCTGCGGCGAGCTTCATCGCCTCAGCGCGCACCTGGTCCTGTGGCACGCAGACATTGGCGAGGCCCATCCTTGTGGCTTCCTCGCCGGTGACGCGGCGGCTGGTGTAGAAAATCAATTCCGCATTGTTGCGGCCAACCAGCTCGGGAAGGGTCGTGGTCAGGCCAAAACCCGGATGAAAGCCGAGCTTGGTGAAGTTCGCGGCAAAACGCGCTTCGGGGCAGGTGACGCGGAAGTCGGCGGACACGGCCAACCCCAACCCGCCGCCGATGGCGGCGCCGTGAACGGCTGCGACGATCGGCTTCTTGTTGCGGAAGATGCGCACGGCCTGGACGTAGAGATGGTTGATCGGCAGGTTCGCCGCCGGATCCTTTTGCGCGTTCGCTTCCTGCTCCTGCCGCTTCGGATCGGAGAAATCGGCGCCGGCGCAGAACGCCTTGCCTTGCGCGGCGAGCACCGAAGCGCGGATTTCGATATCATTGTCGAACTCCTCCAGCGCATCCGCGATCTGGTTGATCAGCGAGACGTCGAAGAAGTTCAGCGGGGGCTTTCGGATTTCGATCAGGCCGACATGGCCATGCTTTTCGACGCTGATATCAGTGTATTTGGTCATGCGGTTTCCTCGTTGAATCAGTGCAAGCCAGGCCGCGCGCTAGCGCAATCCGAGCCCTCGGGCGATGATGCCGCGCAGCACTTCGGTGGTGCCGCCCTGGATCGTCAGCTTGGGCGCGGTCTTGATGGCGAAGTCGAGCTGCTTTTCCAGCGTCTCGCGGTTGGTGGCGGTCTCCTCGACAAAGGCGGCGAGCTCGCGCACGCGGTGCGGCAATTGCTGTTCCCAGATCGTGCCGATGTCCTTGACGATGGACGCCTCGACCACCGGCTCCTTGCCGGCCTGAAGCATGCCCGCCACCGAAACCGACATGCGCCGCATCGTGTGCACCTGCGCCACCAGCCGCCCGATGCCTTCGGCGCTGCGGGTGTCCGGGTTGCTGCCGACAGCGCGGACCAGTTCAGTCAGCACGTAGTAGGTTTCCAGAAAGCGTTCGGGGCCGGACCGTTCATACGCGAGCTCGGAGGTCGCCTGTTTCCAGGCGCCGTCGACTTCGCCGAGCACGTGGTCCTCGGGAATGAAGTGATCGGTGAACACGACCTCGTTGAATTCATACTGTCCGGTGATCTGGCCGATCGGGTTCACCTGGATTCCCGGCTGCTTCATCTTGACCAGAAATTGCGTCAGGCCATGGCGGCGGTTTTCCTTCGTCGGGGGCGAGGTACGGAAAATCGCAATCATGTAGTCGGCGATATGGGCCGAGGAAGTCCAGATCTTGGTGCCGTTGATCAGGTAGCCGCCGTCGGTTTTTGTCGCGCGGGTTTGCGCCGCGAACAGATCGGAGCCGGAGTTCGGCTCGCTCATGCCGATCGCAAAACAGATCTCGCCGCGGCAGATGCGCGGCAGGATCTCCATCTTGATGTGCTCGGGCGCGTATTTCAAAAGCACCGGACCGCTCTGGCGGTCGGCGACGAAGAAGCGGCGCGTCGGCGCATTCGCGACGCGCATTTCCTCGGTCACCACATAGCGCTCGAGGAACGAGCGCTCGTGGCCGCCATATTTCTTTGGCCAGGTCATGCCGAGCCAGCCGCGCGCGCCGACCTTGCGGGAGAATTCCGGAACGTCGGTATCTTCTCGGTTCGGCTTGTGCGGATCGAAGGTGCCGGCGGCGATTTCCTCGGCAAGGAAGGCGCGCACCTCCTTGCGCAACTGCTCGCATTCGCTCGGCAGGCGGATCGGATCGAAACGGAGGGCTGCGGTCATTATCGTTCTCTATGCAGGCAAAGCGATGTGAAACTCAGCGCGAGGCCACCAGCGGCCACAATTCATCGGCGCCGCGGTTGCAGACGAGCTTGCCGAGCGCGACCGCCCAGTAGCTTTCCGAGCCGAAATCGTCGCGCCAGGCGAGCGCGCGCAGCGAGTAGCGATGCAGGATATGCTCGATGGTGAAGCCGATTGCGCCATGGACCTGATGGGCGATGCCGCCGCCTTTTTCCGCCGCTTCCGCGCAGCGGATCTTTGCCGCGACCGCTTCGAGGAACACTTCGTCGTTAAAGGAGGTTGCGTTGGCGATGGCGTCCGCGGCCGAGGTCGCCGCGGCCAGCGCGGCCGCCGACTCACCGGCGAGCCGCGCCAGATTGTGCTGCACCGCCTGGAACTTCGAGATCTTCTTCTCGAACGCGACGCGCTCGTTGGAATAGCGTACGGAAATCTCCAGCATCGATTCCAGCGCGCCGGCGATCTGCAGGGAGCGCGCGACGCCGCCCATCAGCATCAGCCGGGCCTGGTCGAAGCCTGTCGGCGCCGGCTTGATTGCGACCGGCGGCACCTTGTCCAGCATCACGACATCAGAAGGGTCGCCGCCGAGATTGAGCCCGCTCTCGATCCGGCATTTGCCGGCATCGAGCAGCGCGATGGAGAAATCACCCTTCGCATCATTGGCGAGCACCGCAAAATGTTTTGCGACCTTGGCAAACGGCACGCCGCGCGCCCTGCCGGAGAGGCTGCCATCGGCATTGACGGTAATCCGGTCTTTCGGGCTCGCGGGCACCACCGTCATCTCGCCGCCGGGTGACGCGATTTTGGCCTGCGCCAGAAGCCAGCCGGCCAGCATGGTCTCCGTCAGCGGCACCGCCACCGCAAAACGTCCGGCCGCGCTCAAGACGCTGAAACCTTCGGCGAGGCTTGCACCCGAGCCGCCGCAATCTTCCGGCACCCAAGCTAATGGTAGGCCGGCGTCGGTCAGCGCCTGCCAGAGCGGGGCTTTCCACTCGCCCTTGTTGTCGCGATTGATGGTTTGGGCGTCGGCGAGATCGGCGAAAATTTTCTCCGCGGTCTCGGCAACGATGTTCTCACTCTCCGCCACAGCGTTCCCCGAAATTGATTGGCACCCGCCCGGCGCTTGGTAACCAAAGCCTCGGGTGCGGTCTTTTCTTGCGCTTTATGATGGGCAAAAGCCATAGCCGTGACAAGCGCTGTCCGCAGGGCCGCATGAGGCGGCGGCATGAAGATCGTAGGCAAAGAATAATTCCGCACAGTGGAACGTTAGCGGATTTGCACGCACTTTGCGGCACGATATGGTAAGCCCGCGACCTACGAACGGGCGGTTCGAAACCCAGCTCAAAAGCAACAAGAGGGAATTAGGATGTCGAAGGATGGTTTGTGCGCGATTGTCACCGGTTCTGCTTCCGGCTTGGGAGCCGCGACCGCGGCCATTCTGGCAACGGGCGGCGCGCGCATCGTCGTCAACTATTCCAACAGCAAGGCGGAAGCGGAAGCCACGGCCGATCTTTGTCGCAGCGCCGGCGCCGAAGTCGTGGTGGTGCAGGGTGACGTGTCGCGCGATGAGGACTGTAGAAAGATCGCCGCCGCCGTGCCGTGGGGACGGCTCGACGTGCTGGTCAACAATGCCGGCACCACCAAGCATGTGCCGCATCACGATCTCGATGGGCTTTCCGCCGAGGACTTCCAGCGCATCTATGCCGTCAACACGATCGGCCCGTTCCAGATGATCCGCGCGGCGCGCGCGCTGCTCGAAGCGGGCGCGAAAGCCTCCGGTGCGCCGTCTGCCGTGGTCAATGTCTCGTCGGTCGCCGGCATTTCCGGCGGCGGCTCTTCCGTCGCCTATGCCGCGAGCAAGGGCGCGCTCAACACCATGACGCAGTCGCTGGCGCGTGCGCTGGCGCCTTTGATCCGCGTCAACACGGTATGCCCGGGTTATATCGATACGCCCTGGTTCACCAAGGGCCGCGGCGAGGCAGGGGCGAAAGCGGTGCGCGATGCCGTGGTAGCGAAGGTGCCGCTGAAGGTTGCGTCAACGGCGGAAGACATCGCGCAACTCGTCTGCTTCCTCGCGTCGCCGGCGTCGAGCAACATGACGGGCGAATTCGTGCGGATGGATGCGGGCATGCATTTGGTTTTGTGAGGGTTGGAGGCTGTCATTCCGGGATAGTGCGTTAGCACCAGACCTCAGGTGCGCAATTGCGCACCGGGGAATCTCGAGATCCTCAGGTGCGCAAGTGCGCACCATGGTTCGATGCTTCGCATCGCCCCGGGATGACGCCTTCCGCGTCACCTGTTCCCCGGATCCGAGATCACGCCGCGCGCGACCAGCCGGTTCCAGATGAACAGCACCACCAGCGCGCCGATGGTGGCCGTGATGAAGCCGGCGCCCTGGTCGGGGCCGTAATGGCCGATCGCCTGGCCGATGAAGGTCGCCAGGAACGCGCCGGCGATGCCGAGCACCGTAGTCAGAATGAAGCCGGTCGGGTTGTTCTGGCCCGGCGAAAGGATGCGCGCGATGATGCCGGCGACGAAGCCGACGACGATGATCCAGATAATGCCGCCCATTTCCGTCCCTTTCCAATGCATCGATGGTGAAAGCGGCGCGGCGCTTCCCGAGCGCCGCGCGTCTCGCGGCGTCAGATCGAAATTTCGTTCTCGTTCGGCAGTCGTCCGTCCGGCGTCAGATGATTGACGACGTCGGGCAGATACTGGCTGAGCCCTTGCAGCAAATCGTCTCGCGACAATCCGCTTTGCGCCGATAGCTGATCGATCTCGTCGGCGCCGAGCGCATTGGCGAGATCGCCGGGCGAGACCTGCTTGTTGGGGCCGTTGCTGACCCAGGAGTCGGCCTGATCACCAAGGCCCTTCTGCTGTAATTGATTCAGGAGGTCGCCGAGGCCGCCGCTCAAGATGCTGCCGGCCGCGCCGCCTGCGAGCAGGCCGCCCAACCCGCCCTTGAGCATGTCGCTGAGGCCACCGCCGCCTATGCCGCCTGGAAGACCGGCGTTCACATTGCCCGGCGTGGGCGCCGGTTGCGGCGCGGAGCCGGTCTGGTTGCCGCTAAAATGCTTGATACCCTTCCAGGCGAGCAGTGCCAGGATCGCCATGGTCAAGGGCGACATTCCGCCGCTCTCGGCTTGTGAGCTGGGGCGGCTCGGGCCGCGCGGCCCGTTCACCATGCCGTTGAGTACGTCGAGTAAACCCATGGTTGTCTCCTCCGCGTAGCCCCGCGTGAAACATAACTGTGGCACATGACGGTTACAAGGCGCGGGCGGTGCCGCCTGCGATAGGCACAGTCCGCGCGCTCTGCTATTCGAAGCCGGGTGCAACGCGGTGGGTGACAAATGGTTTCGCGCCAAATGATCGGTATCGCCGGGGCGGGCAGCATCGGCTGCTTCGTCGGCGGCATGCTGGCGGCCGGCGGCCGCCGCGTGGCGCTGCTGGCGCGTCCGCGCGTGATCGCCGAAATCGAAGCCAACGGGCTGCGGCCGACGAGTTTTGAAGGTTTTGACCAGACCATCACGCACGGTCGGTTCGCATTGTCGGAAAATCCTTCCGTTTTTGCAGATGCCGGCGTCGTGCTGGTCACGGTCAAGAGCGCCGATACTGCTGCGATGGCCGACGTGATCGCTCACCACGCACCATCAGATGCCGTCGTTATCAGCCTGCAAAACGGCGTCGGCAATGCCGCCGTCCTCCGCCATCGCCTGCCGGGGCGGCGCGTGCTCGGCGGCATGGTGCCGTTCAACGTGATCGCGCTGGGCGAGGGGCGATTTCATCGCGCGACCTCGGGCGACATCGTCATCGAGCAGGACGAGGCGCGCACCGCCGAGAAGTTGTCGGTGCCGGGACTGACAATGCGGCCGACCGGCAACATCGACGGCGTGCAATGGGGCAAGCTGCTGCTCAATCTCAACAACGCGCTCAACGCGCTGGCCGATCTGCCGCTGCGCCGGCAGCTCGCACAACGCCCATGGCGGCGATTGTTCGCTGACCAACTCGCTGAAGCTCTTGCGGCGATCCGCGCCGAGGGCATCAAGCCGGTCTCGGCAACACCGATCCCGCCCGCCTGGATGCCGGTGCTGCTGCGCCTGCCGGATCCGGTCTTCGAAGCGTTGCTGGGGCGGACGATGAAGATCGATCCTGAGGCGCGCTCGTCGATGTGGGAAGATCTGCAGCGTGGCCGCCGCACCGAAATCGATTATCTGCAGGGCGTCATCACCGAAATCGCCGAGCGCCGCCGGCTTAAGGCGCCGCTGTCGCGCCGGATCGTGGAATTGATCCGGCGGGCCGAGCGTGAGGCCAAGGGTTCGCCGGGCCTGACGCCGGAGCAGATTCGTCCCGTGAATTGATTTGCCTTGAAATGGCGCCGGCCTGGCGCGAATTTCGTTGAGGTGAGCCGATGGGAGAAGCGACATGAAACGAACGGGCCTCGCGCTGGTAGCGATTGTCGTCCTGGCCGGCTGGGCGTCATTGCTGCCCGCCTATGCCGTGCCGCCGACGGTGACGCCGTCGCCGGGCTATGACGCGCGGCTGCAGGAGCAGCGGGCGGCGTCGCGCGCGGTCGCAGCACCCGCCGTCAAGCCGCGCCGCGGCAAGAAGGCGCGCGCGCATTGAAGCTGACGTCGCCGCGCCTGCCTGGCATGCCGAAGCTCGGACAAGCCGAATTCGCATTACCGGAAGTCCTGGACGATCGTGATTACGGATTGACACTTCCGCAGGCTGTCATTCCGGGATGCGCGCAGCGCAGACCGCGGTTGTCGGTGCGAGATTCCGGGTTCGTGCATCCGCACGCCCGGAATGACGAAGAAAAGCTCGTCAGCTCTTCTTCTGCTTTGCCGGCTGCTGCTGCTGTGGATTGAACAGCCGCTTCAGTTCGTTGATGCTCTCCGAGAGCCGCGGCCATTCACACGAGAATTGGCTCTTGGCGCATTGAGCAGCCCTAATGCGTGCGGCCTGCTTGACCGGGCTCGCCACCGGGATCGGCACTTTTTCGATTTCGACCGGCGGAGAGGCCTGCTCGGTGCGCAGCGAGACCTGCTGGATGCCTTGTTCTATGCCCTGCGCTGGCGGCGGCTCCGGCTGTTGCTGCCTGGCCGCCTGCGCCGCGACGGCGTGGTTGCGCCGTTCGCGCTCGAGATAGGCGGTATATTGCTCGTCGATCTTCTTCTGCTCTTCCGGCGTCGGGTTGGGACCTGCGATGTCGAAGGTCCGGTCCTGCATGAAATCATAATAGGTGTAGCCGCCGCCGGGCTTGCGGCGGCCGGCGAATTTCGCGTTGCATTCGGCGAGTTTCGCCGTCTTCTCTTCTTTGGTCGTCGCTTTTTCGGCAACGTCGGCGCAAGATTCGAAATCCACCGGCGCACTGCGCCACCATTGCGCGTCCGCGGGCATCGGCGCGAGCACGAACAGCCCACCGATCGCGGCAAAAACCAATGACGATGCACGTGAGGCGATCACGGACGATTTGCTCCGGTCGAATTCTTGGGAACTTTGGCTGAGTCGATTGTCATCATTTTGGCAGCGCTGTCACGCCCAAACTGCACGATGTTCCCGCTGGCGTTGTGATCTTACCCACTTCATGTGACCGATGGAACACAATGCCCGAACGAAAAAATTGTTGAGCAAATTCAACAGCAAAAGCACGTTGCGCACACGATGCTGCAGCGATGGGATTCGCACCATCTGAAGGCGAGCGGATAAGCACGCCACATTGTGGCAAGAATCAGTCAGATCCTCTCGCGCGGGCCAATGTGCGCGATGCCGTTTCGTGGAACGCGGAGCGATAAAGCCTTGCGAATTCGCCCATGTGATGAAAGCCGTTGGCGCGGGCGCACGACGTCACGGTGATGGCGTCGGATCCTTTCACGAGCTGTGCGCGAGCCGACCAAAGCTGCTTAAGACGCAAATAGCGATGCAGGCTCATGCCGCGAACGCTCGCCACCGCCGTGCCCAGCGTTCTGACCGACACGCCGCATTGTTCGGCAAGGTCGACGCTGTAGATTGGCGCGGCGGGATGAAGCGCCACATACTCGTCGATCATGCGAACCAGGCGGCAATAGCCACGGCTTGCAATCCTGCCCGCAACTTCCGGTGTTCTGCTGCTGCGGAACATCTCGTCGATGGCGAGCAGCAGGCCTTCCTGGAGGGCAAGCGCCGAGCGCGGCTCCTGCAACAGTTCCGGTATGGCGGAGGCTGTCTGCAAAATACCTGCCGTGACGGATCTGACGGTTGCGAGGGCGTCGGCGTCCGGCGTGAACGGGCAGAGCTGGTCCGGATTATCGAACCATTCCCGATCCCGCAGGCCGGCGCCAAGCGTGATGATCGCGTGCAGCGACCCGCGGGGTTCGACGAACTGCAAATCCACATTGCCGCGCATGCCGACAAAGGCCGGACGGTTCACGGACATGCCGTTGACGGCGACGTCGTAGTTGTCCTCGATCTGGAAGATGACGACACCATGCGCCGCGCGGTAGCTGACATCAACGATGCGGGGAAACGAGGAAAGCGCCGTGATCTGGCAGCAGGGCAACTGCACCATCGCGCGCGCGGTATGGAAATTCGCAAGATTCAACGGGACGCTGCGCGCGTCCGCGACGAATTCGACCGGCCGGAAGGCGTCGATGTCGGAAAACCGGAAAATCGAAAGGGCCGGCGAGGGGGCAAGCTTCTGGAACAGCATTTAAGAGAACTGGCGACGTGAATCTTCGCTGCCAGCGTCGGCCGGTCTGGTTAAGGCCGCGTTAAGAAGTGTGGCCGGCTGAAGATTTTGGCAGCACCGGCTCGACGTGCGGGGCCTACGTACCAGCCGCCCTGGACCCATCCAAATCCATTATACCTGCTCCAGCGGAATGCTAAGTGTCTTGCCGCAACCCAAGCCATCATGTGGCTGCTCGTGTCGCGCGGCCCGGAGCCGCAGGAGGAAACAGTTTTTATGACCATCACCACGGCCATGACCAGCGTGCCGAAGCCCGCGCCTGACCTGATCGACGCGTTCAGAGGGGCGCCGACGTCTGTCATTAGCGACAATCTTGCCCGGCTACCGGGGGCGGTCGGCCTGCGGCCGTTCCACCGCGGCAGCAAGCTCGTTGGAGTTGCCTTCACCGTGCGCACGCGGCCCGGCGACAACCTTGCGATCCACCGGGCGCTCGAACTGGTCGGGCCGGGCGACGTGATCGTGGTCGACGGCGGCGGCGACGAGACGCGGGCGCTGGTCGGTGAGATCATGAAGAACATCGCCGAATACCGCGGCGCCGCGGGCTATGTGATCGACGGCGCCATCCGCGACGTCGCGGCCTTCGCTGCTTCCGACTTTCCCTGCTTTGCCCGCGCGGCGATCCACCGCGGCCCGTACAAGAGCGGGCCCGGCGAGATCAACGTGCCGGTTTCCATCGGCGGTTCGGTGATTTCTCCTGGCGACATCGTGGTGGGCGATGAGGACGGCGTAGTGTCGTTTCCCGCTGCGACGGCCGCCTCCTTGCTTGAGGCGGTTCGCGCCCAGATCGAGCGCGAGGAGGATACGCTGATCGCGATTCGTGAAGGCCGCTACCAAGGCAGCTACGGCAAGTCTTGAGGATAGACTTTGATCGATGCGCAACGATCCCAAAGCGGACGCAGTGCAGCGCATGGCGCTGCATGCGTCCGGGAACCCGCGGCGCGTGGTGTGGACCCCGGCTCAGCGGCGCACCGCTTCGCGCTCTGCCGCATCCAGGGAACGCAGGCCGGTACGTGTCGCATCAAATTGAAGCGCCGCTGAGTAAAAATCACGCGCTTGAGGGAGGAAACGATGAGTCAGAAGGAAGAATTCCACAACCTCGACAACCCCGCCGACGGCCTATTTCGCGAACTCGCCCCCGGGCTCACGACGCGCATTTTCTCCGGCGAGCACGCCATGCTGTCGGTGGTGACGCTGGCGCCGCATTCGCAAGGCACCCTGCATCATCACCCCGAAGAACAATGGGGCGTGCTGCTTGAAGGCTCGGCGATCCGTGTTCAGGGCGGTGAGGAAATTCCGGTCAAGAAGGGCGATTTCTGGCGCACGCCTGGAAATGTGCCACATACGATGCGGGCTGGACCGGAGGGGGCGCGTGTGCTTGACATCTTCAGTCCACCGCGGCCCGAGTACAAGAAAGCCGGGTCCGGCTTCGGCACGTAAGCAAAGTCTGCGAACAAAAATAAAAAAATCGCCGGCGACAATGGGAGGAGAGTTCTGGTGAAGATTACAAGACGCAACTTGCTTGCGGCGACAGCCGCGTTCGCGGTGACGCCGGCGCTGGCGCAGCCGGCCAAGAACATGACGCTGGTGGTGCCGTTCCCGCCGGGGGGATCGACCGACGCGCTGGCGCGGCTATTGCAGTCTCATCTGCAGACGAAGCTCGGCCGGACTGTGCTGGTGGAGAACAAGTCGGGCGCGGCCGGCTCGCTCGGCGCCGTGCAGGTCGCCAAGAGCGCGCCTGACGGCGCGACGTTTCTCGTGACTTTCGACTCGCACGCGGTGATCCCCTCGATCCTCGAAAAGCCGGGGCTGGATGTCGAGAAGGATCTGGTACCGGTGCTCCTGGTCGGCACCGCGCCTTACGTTGTTGCCGCGAATGCCGAGCGGCCGTACAAGAGCTTTGCCGACGTGATCGCGGCCTGCAAGGCCAATCCCGGCGCGGTGAAATATGCCTCCGTCGGCATCGGCACGCTCGGCCATCTCGCGATGACGGTGCTCGGCAAGAAGGCCGGCGTGGAGATCACGCATGTGCCCTACCGCGGCGGCGGTCCGGCCATGAATGACGTGCTGGGTGGCCATGTCGACCTCATCGTGGGCTCGGCGGCGCTCGTGACCGCGCAGCTCGGCACCAACATGCTGCGTCCCATCCTGCAATTGGGCCGCGAGCGGCTATCCGTGCTCAAGGATACCCAGACGGCGATCGAAGCGGGCTTTCCCGATTTCGAGACGCTCGCCTGGTGGGGCGTTTTCGCGCCGAAGGGGACGCCGGAAGATGTGATCGCCGGCATGGCGAAATCGGTGAGGGAGATTCTGAGCGAGCCGGCGGTAGCGGCGCAGCTGCGCGATACGCAGAACATGTCTTTGCTGCTCGCCGATGGCAAGGCGTTCTCGACCTTCTTCGCCAAGCAGGTGAGCATCTGGGGGCAGGTGGTCCGCGAGAACAACATCAAGGCGTAGGGTTGAGGGACGCACATCCGCGACACGGGACTCAACTTCCTTATCCGATCATGAAAAAGGCCCCACCAGCGTGGGGCCTTGATCAACTGAGCCCGTCGGAGCCTTAGTTGTAGTCTGAATATTTGAACTGCGGCATCGCCTTGAGCTGCTCCTTGGTGCCACTCATCACGGCGTGATCGGGCATCCAGTCGTTCGCATCGGCGCTGCGCGCCGTATTCGTCGTCGTGGCGCCCGTGGCCGCGCCGGTCGTGGTCTCGCGCTGCGTGCCTGCAGTGTCGCGCGTCGTGGTGCCGGGCGCGGTCGAGCTGGTACGGACCGGCTCCTCGACGAATTTCAGCTTGTCCATGGAAACGGCGATGTCGTGCTCGCCCATCCCCAGGAAGCCGCCGACGCCGATGACGACGGCATTGACCTTGCCGGTCTTGTCCAGGATCAGCTCGTTGATGTCGCCGAGCTTTTCATTTGCTTCATTATAGACGTCGAGGCCCATGAGCTTGGACGCGCGCCAGTTGCCCTTGAGCATCATCTTTTCCTGCGAGCCGGCGGTCGTCGCGGCGGGGGCGGCGGGCTGAGCCGTCTGCGCGGTCTGCGCATAGGCGGAAGCACTGAAAACGGCGGCACTCAAGAGAGCCGCGGCTAAGAGTTTCTGCATTTCTGTCCTCCTCCGAAAATCGGTCGATGCTCCTAGAACAGAACGCATGCGCGAATGTTCCTCTGCATCCGGGAGAAGTTTCGGAACGACGTGAGGATGCGGCGCGACGATGCCTTATTTTGCCGGTTTCTTGCTGCGACACCAACGCATCGGTACGCGCTGACGTCTAACCCGTTCCCGGGCATGGGCGCTCTCCTATGCCGCGCCCTGTCCGAGTCCGTCAAACCAAGCAAGCGAGGCGGGTTTCACGGTCTGCACTTCGCGCCTCGTTGCTTAAACCGCGGTGTCCGCTTTGTCCGACTGTGTCATTGCCCGGTCACGTCCCAAAGCCAAATCAGCCGTATGCTGAAGCGGTATGGCCGCAAACAAGGTAACGGCGGTACACGGGCGCAACAGGCGCAACTGGAGCCGTCGGCGGACGGCTCCTCTTTGGCTTCCGGTCCGATCGCCGAGATACTCCGACCGAACCGGCACTTTTCGCGCCACCCAGGAGGTCGGTCCGGAGGGCTGGCGATGCCAGGCTTGCTTTGCTATGAAGCGTCCAAGCACCTGCCTCGCCACGCGGGTCCGCGGTCCCGTAGCTCAGCCGGATAGAGCGACGGTTTCCTAAACCGTAGGTCGGAAGTTCGAGTCTTCCCGGGATCGCCAGCACGCTCCGGCTCTATAAATGCGGATCGTCCGCGGTTCGAGCCAGCTCATGACAGACGTCGTAACTGTCACTCCGAACCCACCGCGATCAGCGGCATGCGCTTGATCTTTGCGCCGATTACTGCGCCCGGCGCTTTCCCGCCAAAGCGAAACCCCAGCCTCCCGCCGCCATCAGCGCCGGAATCAGCAACAGAAAACCCCACGGTATCGCCGTCTTGACGGCCGTAACGACGCCGGGGAGGCGAACAACTCGCTGAGCGCGGTCGACAGCCAGAAACTCGCATTCGTTACGAGCGCCACCATGCCGGCCACTGTATGAACGATCTTGATCATGGCTTCGATGCTTCCTGTGGGCTTGCTTCGGCTATGCGACGCAGACGCCTGGTACCGCGACCTTCTGGAACAGGTGTGGGGAGGCGACGGCCGAGGACGGATAGGCGGAGAGCTTTGCCCTGAATTCCGGATGCGTGAATGCGGCCCGGAAGGCGGCGGTGGATTCCCACACCGCGCAGTTCAGGTAGGTCGGGCTTTCACCGATTGCGCGGTGAAGCTGGGTCGAGATGAAGCCGGGCTGGCGCTTCATGAATGCCGCGTCGGCCTGCCAGGTTTTCAGGAAGGCCTGCTCGTCGGCCTTGTCGAGCGTGAAGAGGTTTACCAGCACGACCGAGGTGGCTTCGATTGCGATCTGGCGGTCGATCGGAAACGCGGGATCAAGCGGGCGCATGAGGGACATGATGGCTCCTGTTTCGCTGTGGATATATGATGTCAACATGGTACGATAGCGTCATACGTGGTTGACATCATAATGTCAATACAGTTTTATGGTGACAAATGCGCGCGACCAAGCGAACCCCGGCCGGCGATGCCTTGACCGAATTCATCCTTGACCTGTTCAGGCTCAACGGCCTGCTTTTGACGGCGGGGGACCGCCTGGTGGCCCGGCTCGGGCTGACAAGTGCGCGCTGGCAGATCCTCGGCGCGATCGTCGCCGCGGAGCGGCCGCAGCCGGTGGCATGGCTCGCGCGCGATCTCGGCGCCAATCGCCAGAACGTACAACGGATCGTCAACGACCTGGAGAGGGAAGGACTCGTCGCGTTCGAGACCAACCCGCATCACCGGCGCGCGCAACTCGTCATTCTGACGGACAAGGGAAGGCAGACTTACGAGGCGGCCGGACTTTTGCAGGCTCCTTGGGTCAACGGCCTGTCGCAGGGGCTTTCAGTCAAAGAAATAGAAGCTGCCCACCGCGTCATCGCGGCGCTGCGACAGAAACTGGATGGCGAGGATGAACCTCAAGCGTGAATGTCGTCCGACCCAGTGACCTTCTTACGCACCCTTCTCGAGCAACACCTTGAAATCCGCCCGTGCGCGTTGCGCTTCGCGCTTGGCGGTCTCTGATGCCTCGCCGAGACCGAAATAGCCATGGATCAGGCCGAGGCCGTCATAATAGCTGGTCGGCACGCCGGCCGCCTTTAGGGCGTCGGCGTAGGCCTTGCCCTCGTCGCGCAAGGGATCGAACCATGCGGTGCAGACGATCGCCGGCGCTACGCCGGCAAGGTTTTTGGCGCGTAGCGGCGAGACGCGCCAGTCGGTGCCGTGCGTTTTGTCTTCGAGGTAGTGGCCGCAAAACCATTCCATGGTGGCACGGGTGAGGAAATAGCCTTCGGCGTTCGCGCTGCGCGAAGGGAAGCGGGCGTTTTCCGCTGCGTCTGCGAAATTTCCGGCGACATCGGTGACGGGATAGACCAGGAATTGCGCAGCCAGCCTGATGCCGGCGTCGCGGCAGGCGATCGCGGTGGCGGCCGCCAGATTGCCGCCCGCACTGTCGCCGGCGACGCCGATGCGCGCGGCATCGCCACCGAATTCGGCGATGCGGGCGATGACGTCCTGTGTGGCCGCGAAGGCGTCCTCGAAGGCGCCGGGAAA
Source organism: Bradyrhizobium australiense (assembly GCF_013114825.1). GTDB lineage: Bacteria > Pseudomonadota > Alphaproteobacteria > Rhizobiales > Xanthobacteraceae > Bradyrhizobium > Bradyrhizobium australiense. The sequence continues at coordinate 525,258 of NZ_JAAVLX010000003.1, forward strand.
GCGCACCTCGGGCGGGCGGCGGTAATCGACCGAGATGACGACGGCGCCGGTCTCGATCGCCAGCCAGCGCGCCTGCCGGTCGTGGGTCTCCAGATCGCCCGCAACCCAGCCGCCGCCATGAAAGAACACGACGGTCGGCGATCTGTCGTTCGAGTTCCGGTAGGCCCGCGCAGCAAGGAACCCAGCCGCGCCTTTCACCTTGATATCTTCCGTGCTCATCACCGGAGGCGGAGGAACCGCCGCGCGCGAGGCCGCCAAAGCGCGAAGCGCATCGCGCGCGCTCTGCGGCGTCATCGTCGCGGGATCGCGCAGCGGCAGCAGCGGAATGATCTGGGCGACGACGGGATCGAGCGGCGGAATCATGCGAGGCCTCTGTGCGGAACAGCGCGCCAGCATAGGTAACGGGCGCGGCTGCCGCAATTGCGGCGTTAGGCGCAAGCAGGCGTCCAGCCAAGCCGGCAGATTTTCCTTCAATTGATAAGAATTCCCGGGAAGCGGATGCGCGGCGCGCGGCGATCGAATCGCGGTCCGTTTACTTCTGGTTATCCTTAAACCAGCGTGCGCGGGGAACGGGCGGACGCGCCGATCATTACACCTTTCAGACGGAGTGATGCGATGGATCAAATTTCCGGAATGGATCGGGCGCTCGATGAAATGCTGGTGCATCTCGGCGGGATGGTGCTGAAACTTTCCAGGCCGCAGGTAACGCGAACGCCCGAAGAGCGGCGTGCGCTGGCGTGTTCGGTCAACCAATATTCGGTGTGCGCGGCGCGCTCGGGTGATCCGCGCGTGCACCAGCTCAAGGCCGAGCTTGAGGAAACGATCAAGCCACATTTGCGGCTGGTCGCCAGCCGGTAAGCCAGCCGTTCGATTCCGTAACGTTGCTCGAATGACTCAGAGCGTCTTTAGGTATTCGATCAGCGCCTTTCGATCGTCGGCCGACAGCTCCGGTCCGATAACGCCCTTGATTTCCTTGTCCTTGCGGTAGTCCTTCCTGAATTCGTGGCCCCGGTTCGAGTTGCCGCGAATCGAGGTGTCGAGTTCGAAACCGTTCTTGAAGGGCTCGGTCTTATAGCCAAGCTTCACCGGATCGTACTCGCGGCTGCCGAGGTAGAATTTCGTCGGTCTCTTCTCCGGATCGCCGAGCAGATCGTCGATGGTCGGCACCGAACCGTTGTGCAGATAGGGCGGCGTCGCCCAGATGCCGTTCAGCGGACGGACCTTGTAGGCCAATTCGCCCCTGAGTTCGTTCGGCATGTATCCGTCGATCCGCTTCCGGTCAGCGGGACTGACCGGCGGCTTCTTCTGGTCGAAGATGCTGTTGACGGTCTTCTCGACGAGTTCGCCGAGTGCGAATGCGAAGCTGGAGTTCTTGATGCCCAGATTTTCAGGAACCGCGACCGTTCGGGCGAGCATGTCTGCCGCCTGTGCGGGATCGGTCCCGATATGCGAGATCGGAACATTCTCGACCTTGAGGATCGCTTCGCCGGCCTCGTTCTTCCTCCACCAGTCCTTGTTGTTGAAATCGTAGAATGCTTCGCTCGTCACCGGCGGCCGGTGACACTCCTGACAATGGATCTTGTAGAGTTCGGCGCCCCGATCGGCCAGCTTCTGGTCGATCGGCGGCAGGATGTCGCCCGGCCATTTCGGGGATCGGAGACCTGAAAACCCGTCCTTGGCACTCGGCGGGGCGTTGCCCCTGATCATCTGCTCCATCTCGTAGAGCGTCTCGACGTTGACGCTCGACTTGTAGAGTCCCTTGGACGGCTCGGTCAGATTGAGCTCGGCCGACACGCCGAGCGATTCGCCGGCATTGCGCACCATCGGCTGCATGATAGAGCCGTTATACTGCACCCAGTCGAACCATGACGTGTTCCAGATCCGGGGAAAATGCACCGGCGCGGAGGAGCCGGCGTAGTTCTCCGGCTTCTTCAAATCGAGTGAAAACACCTGATTGCCGATCCGGTTGAGCGCGTCGAGCCGTCCGTAACCTTCCAGAATGCTCTGCGAGGCGACGCGTTCTTCCAGATTTTTGACCTGCTTGTATTGGACAAGAACCTGGTCGAGCTGGTTCTTCAGCGTCTCGCGGTCGTCGATTGTGGATTCCGGACCCAAGATGCGCTCGGCGAAACGGCTGAAGCGGCCGGGCCAATAGCGCGTCAGCAGCAGCGAGACGCCCATGCCTTGTTTCATCTTGAACAGGTCGGTCAGCGCCGGTCCGCCGTCGATGACGACAGCGGTGTCCTTGTAGGTGAAGCTGCCGGTGTGGCAGGCCGCGCAGGTCAGGCCGACGCCGGTCATGTCCTGCTTGTTGCGCGGGTTCTTCCACGGCGCGCCGGTCGGGTCCAGCATCGGTCCGCCCTGCGCGAAGCCGATCGGAAGCGCCTTCTTGCCGGGGATGACGGTATCGGCAATGAACCCGTAGCGATCGAGATAGGCGGTCTCGCTGAACAGGCCGACTTCGGTGAACAACAGCCAGGGAATCGTCGGCTGCTCCAGCGCCATGAACCATTCGTAGGGAAAGCCGAAGGTCCGCGTTCCCTGATCGGCGTGATAGAACCAGCTCAGCTTTTCCTTGGCGACGCCCTGATCGAGCCAGACGGTTTTCTTCGGTGTGGGATGCTCCACGATCTTGACGTGAAGATCCTGCCAGAGCTTGGTGATGTCGTCCCTGACGGCGGCGTAACCGATGCCGACGACCGCCAGCGCGATCACAATTTTCGCAATCCTCCAGCCCCGCATGGCCTGCCCCTTGTCAAAACCGCGCTGGTGGCGCGCAATATCCGTCTGCTATCAAAAAACGCCGCAAGGCGAATCGCCCTCGGCGTGCGATCGAATAAGATGCCACCTTATAGTCGCGCCATGGGCCTGTCCATAAATCCGGTTGTTCGGGCCTGCAGTGATTTCGGTCGGATCATCTCCCGCCGGGATTTTTCCAGTATAGAGTGCCGATCATGCAATTGAATGTTGGCCAGTTCACATGACGGCAGAAGCGGCGGAACGCTTGCGAATCGAGATCGGCCCCGATCAGGCGGTTTCCGGGCTATTGGCGCAGCCGCCACAGCCCCGCGCCTGTTACGTGTTCGCGCACGGGGCCGGCGCGGGCATGACCCATTCGTCGATGGAAACGGTTGCGGCTGGTCTTGCCGAGCGCGGCATCGCGACGCTGCGCTATCAGTTTCCCTATATGGAGAAAGGCGGCAAACGGCCCGATCCGCCCGCGGTTGCGCATGCCGCCGTACGAGCGGCCGTGGCTGAAGCCGGGCGACGCTTTCCCTCGCTGCCGCTGATCGCGGGCGGCCGATCGTTCGGCGGACGGATGACGTCGCAGGCGCAGGCGCTTTCGCCGTTGCCCGGCGTTGGCGCTCTCGTGTTTCTCGGCTTTCCCTTGCATCCGGCCGGAAAACCTTCCAGCGAGCGCGCCAGGCATCTCGCCGACGTCACAATCCCGATGCTGTTTTTGCAGGGCACGCGCGATGCGTTGGCCGAGCTGAGCCTGCTCGAGCCAGTCGCCAAAAGCCTGGGTTCGCGCGCGACGCTGCATTTGCTTGATGGCGCCGATCATTCCTTTCATGTGCTGAAGAGTTCGGGACGGAATGATCGCGCGGTGATGGACGAGGCGCTGGACGCGTTCGCCGCGTGGGTAGACGACACTGTCGGTTTATCTCTCAGATGTCGTCCCTGCGAACGCAGGGACCCATAACCACGACTGTTCATTGTTGAAGAAAGCCGGCTCGTGCCCTTTCCGTTGGCCGCGGCGTATGGGTCCCGGCTCGCGCTTCGCTTGGCTGGACGACGGGGAAAAAGTTGCGCTCCGCACCATCCTGGTTACCATGCATCCATGACAAAAATCCTGATCGTCAATCCGAACACGACCGTCTCGATGACTGAAACGATCGGCGCCGCCGCGCGCGCCGTTGCAGCAGCAGGCACCGAAATATCCGCCGTCACGTCGGCGATGGGGCCGGTCTCGATCGAAGGATACTACGATGAGGCCTTTGCCGTGCCCGGCCTGATTCAGGCGCTGATGAATGCGCCGGATGCTGACGCTGGCATCATCGCCTGTTTCGACGACACCGGGCTCGACGCAGCGCGATCGGTGGCGCGCTTTCCGGTGGTCGGTATTTGCGAGGCGGCGCTGGTGACGGCCGGCCAAATCGCAAAACGCATCGCCATCGTCACCACGCTGCCGCGCTCGATCGTGCCGCTCGAAGAGCTGGTGCGCCGCTATGGCTTTGCGGAGAGGGCGCAGGTCACCGCCTGCGACGTCGCAGTGCTCGATCTCGAAAAGCCGGGCTCGGGTGCGGAAGCGAAGCTTGAAGCCGAGATTGCCCGCGCGCTCGATAAAGGCGCGGAAACGATCGTGCTGGGCTGCGCAGGGATGGCCGATCTCGCGCAAAAACTGTCACGGAAATTCGGCGTTCCCGTTGTCGATGGCGTGGCGGCGGCGGTGAAGCAGGCCGAGGCGCTGGCCGGCTTGAAGCTGACGACATCTCGCCGCGGTTCATATGCATCGCCGGGCGCTAAGAATTACATCGGAATACTGCAGCCGTTCGCGCCGAAACTCTCAGGCTGACGCCGGCGCGCCGTAGATCTTGTCGCGCAGCCGGCGCATGCCGGCGAGCCAGCGGTCGCGGTTGGAGGCCTTGCGCAGCATGTATTCGGCGACCTGCGGGTGCGACAGGATGAGGAAGCGTTCTTCCGCCATCGCCTCGATCACCATGCGCGCCACTTCCGGCGGCTGCAGCACGCCGTCCACTCTCGCCGCGCTCGGGCCCGGCGTCGTCATGCCGGTTTGCACCGATTGCGGGCACAGCACGGAGACGCGGATGCCGCGGTCGCCATATTGAATGGCGAGATGTTCGGCGAGCGCCACGGCGGCGTTTTTGGTGACGCCGTAAGGCATCGAGTTCAGCGACGCCAGCAGGCCCGCCGCGGAAGCGGTGTTGAGGAGATAGCCGGAGCCCCGCGCGAGCATTCCGGGCACCAGCGCGCGGGCCGCGAATACATGGCTCATGACATGGACGCGCCAGCTCACCTCCCAGTCGGCGTCGGAGGCCGTCTCCTGTCCCTTGCGCGAGAGGCCGGCATTGGAGAAGAACACGTCGACCGGGCCATACTTGGCTTCGGCGGCGGCGATCAGCGCCTTGATGTCTTCCTCGAGCCCGACGTCGGCGGTGATCGGCAGCCCATCGATGTCGCCCGCGACCTTGGCCAGCTTCTCGCGCGAGGTTTTCAGATCGGCGACGACGACGCCACGCGCGCCGGCTTCCGCATAGGCGCGCGCCACCGCTTCGCCGATGCCGCTCGCGGCTCCCGTAACGACGCAGACCTTGCCTTTGACATGCATGATGCGGTTTCCTCTTTAGGTCTTGTACAGCCCCTTGTCGCGCGCCTGGCGGATGGCGAGCGCGGCCATCATGTCCAGCATCGGCGTCGAAATTCCGGCCGCGCGGGCGAAGGCAGCCGGCGCGCGAACCAGTACGTCGATCTCCATGGCGCGACCGAGCTCGTAATCCTGCAGGATGGAGGGCTTGTGGTCTGGCGCCGGGCCGGAACGCGTAACGCGCTTGACTTGCGGAAAGCAACTCTGCGCAACGCTGTTGGCCTCGTCGAGCAGGCGCGGCACGATGTCGGCGAGGTCAGGATCGTCGCGGACCGCCCGCGCGGTGTGCCCGGTCAGCAAACACAGCACCGACATCGACATGTTGGTCAGGAGTTTGGACCAGATCGTCTCCCTGATCTGCGTGACCTCGGGCGAGTCGATCGCGGCGTCGTTCAGCGCGGCGCGCAGCTTCGCGACGCGCTCGCTGGCGCGATCATCGCATTCGCCGATCAGGAGCCGGTTGCGCTCGGGCGAAAGGTTAGCGACCACGCCGGGCGCCAAGACTTCATTCGACGAGAACACCACGCCGCCGACGATATGCTTTTTCGGGATCGCCGCGCGCAGGCGCCCGCCGGGATCGAGGAAAGCCAGATCCGGCACCGGCGGATGGCTTGGCGAGAGTCCGATATCGTACCACCAGGGAATGCCGTTCTGCGCGAACACCACGGCGGTGTCGTCGCCGAGCAGCGGCTGCAGTCCAGCGGCGAGGCTGGCGAGGCTTGTTGCCTTCAGCGTGCAAATCACGGCGTCATGCCGGCCCAGCGCGGCGGGATCAGTGGATGCGCTGACCTTCGCCTTGAACTCGCCATTTCCAACCCGCAGCGTCAGCCCGTTGGCTTTCACGGCATCCAGATGCGCACCCCGCATCACGCAGGAAACGTCATGTCCTGCCAGTGCGAGCCGCACCGCAAAATGGCTGCCGACGGCGCCCGCACCGAAAACGCAAATCCGCATGGATGGGAAATCCTGTTGGGGGAAGGAGTGCCGTTGCTAGTTTTCACAAGCCTCGCCCGGACGCAACCGGTCCGCCGCACAGGGCGGCTTGCGAAGGGCGCGGCCTTGGAGGCGAGGGGAACCCTGCCGTTCAGTCCGCGTTCATCCACGTGTCCTCAAGCTTGCGGCATAGCGACAATGGGACGTGCGACGATGATGAGACGTGCCATGTCAAAGATCACGCTGGCAATTGCCGCCATTGTCTTCGCAACGGCGCTGTGCGTGGCGGACTTCGCGATCGCGAAAGGCGGTCATGGAGGCGGCCACGGCGGTGGCCGCGGCGGCGGTCATCATGGCGGCGGCCATCGTGGCGGAGGTCACGGCCATCATTTCGGCGGACGGCATCATGGCGGCCATTTTCACGGCAGAGCGGCGCATTTCCGCTCGTTCTCCACACACCGTTCATTCTCCGCACATCGCATGAACTTTGCCGCGAGCGGCCGTGCGTTGAACTCGCGCGCCCTCGCGCGCAGCTATCGCCACACCGCTGCCCTGCACAGTCCCGCCATGCGCGCCAGCGTCACCGCAGGCGCGGCGCTGGCAGGATGGCAATATGGACGCGGCAGAGGCGGCGGATGGTGGCGACACGGCAATGGCGGATATGGCTGGGTCGGACCGCTGTTCTGGCCGTTCGCCTATTACGACCTCTACGACTATACGCTGTGGGGACCGAGTGTCGGGGCACCGTTCTGGTACTATGGCTACGACGATATTTATGCCGGCCTATTCGGGCCCTACGACTATGAGGGTCTTACGGGCTACCTGCCGCCGCGCGGTTCTCCCGGTGCCGGGTCGGACCGACTGGCGCTATTATGCGGTGAGGACAGTCGCGAAATCGCAGGACTTCCGATCTACCTGATCGCGCAGACGATCGACCCTACCGAGGCGCAGCGCGCCGCGCTTGACGATCTCGCCAATGCGTCGGTGACGGCGGCACAGAAGATCAAAGCGGCGTGTCCGACTTCGATTGCGTTGACGGCGTCCGGCCGTCTTGCGTCGATGCAGCAGCGCATTGAAGCGATGATCGCGGGCGTCGCTACCGTGCAGCCGGCGCTGGACAAGTTTTACGGTCTGCTGAATGACGAGCAGAAGGCGCGGCTGAACGCCGTCGCGGAGGAGCAGGAAAGGAAAGCCGAGCGGCGCGGCAGAAGGTCGTTGGTGCGAGCCTGTGACGTCACGCAATCCTCTAGCTTGCGATGGCCGACCGAGGAGATCGAGGCGCGGCTGCGCCCGACCGACGTGCAACGCACGGGCCTTACGGCCCTGCAGAATGCGAGCACCAAAGCTAGCGAGATGCTGAGCGCATCGTGCCGGGCCGAGGAAGCCGCCACGCCATCCGCGCGGCTTGCGGCGGCCGGCAAGCGGCTCGATGTCATGCTGCAGGCGGTCAAGCAGGTGCGCACCGCGCTTGATGATTTCTATGTGACCTTGAACGACGAGCAGAAAGCCCAGTTCGAGGCGATCGGCCCGCGGCGAACCTCCTTTGCCGACCGGGCCGATACGACGCGGCGGTACGGCCGAAGATAATCCGGCGGCCGTGACAGCACCCGCGATCCCGGCCTATTGTTCGGCATAACAAGATGCCGAACCAAGGGGCCGCCGAATGACCGCCAATCCGGTTTTGTGGAATCTCGATGCGCGCGGTGTCGCCACCGTCACGCTCAATCGCCCGGAAGTGAATAACGCCTATGACGCGGGCCTGATCGGCGGCCTGCTCGCGGCGATGGACGACCTCGGCAGGCAGCAAAACCTTCGCGTCGTCGTGCTCAAGGGAAACGGCAAGCATTTCCAGGCCGGCGCCGACCTGAAGTGGATCAACGGCGTGCGGCCGAAATCGACTGAAGAGAACGAGGCGGTGTCGCGCGCGACATTCGAGGCCGTGCAGCGGCTGAATACACTGCCGATCCCGACGGTGGCCCTGGTGCAGGGTGGCTGCTTTGGCGGCGGCACCGGCGTGATCTCGGCGTGCGACGTCGTGATCGCGGCCGACAATGCGCTGTTCTCGATCACCGAAGTGCGATGGGGCCTGACCGCCGCGATCATCATCCCCCAACTCTGTGACGCCATCGGCGTTCGCCAGGTCCGCCGCTATGCCCTGACCGGCGAACGGTTCGGTGCGGACGAGGCCCGCCGTATCGGCCTCGTGCATGAGGTGGTACCGCTGGCCGAACTGGAATCCGCTGGCGCCAAGGTGGTCGAGCAACTGCTTGCTAACGGGCCCGAAGCGCTCGCGGAAACCAAGCGGCTGGCGATGGAAAGCTCGTTCGGCGGCATGAGCGTCGATGACGAGGCTTACGCGCGGCTCGTGAAGATGCATTCGGCGCGGCGGCAGACCAAGGAGGCGTCGGAAGGGCTGGCGTCGTTTGCGGAGAAGCGGGCGGCGAATTGGGGGGCAGGGTAAATGTGTTCCAAACGCATCGCCATTGCCGGACTGGGTGAGATCGGCCGAACGGTGGCGCGCAACCTTGCGCAGGGAATGCCGGGTCTCGTTCTCTCCGGCATCGCGACAAAGGATCGGATGAAAGCGCAGGCCTGGCTTGACCGCGAGAGCATTCCGTGTCCGCTGGTTTCGCTCGATGAACTGCCCGGCCATGCCGACCTGGTCGTCGAATGCGCGCCGGCTGATATCCTCGACCAGATCTGCCGGCCGATGCTGAGTGCCGGAAAGCAGGTGATGGTGCTGAGCGCCAGCGCGCTATTGCCGCGTCCCGATCTCGTCGGTCTGGCGCGGGCGCATGGCGGTCAGATCATCGTGCCGACCGGCGCGCTGATCGGCTTCGATGCGGTTTCGGCGGCCGCCGAAGGCACCATCCATTCGGTGCAGATGGTTACGCGCAAGCCACCCGGCGGTCTTGCCGGCGCGCCCTATCTCGTCGAGAACGGGATCTCTATTGATGGACTGACATCGGCGCTGTGCGTTTTCAAGGGCTCGGCGCGCGATGCGGCTGCCGCCTTTCCGGCCAACGTGAACGTAGTGGCAGCGTTGTCACTGGCCGGCATCGGGCCCGATCGCACCACGATCGAAATCTGGGCCGATCCGGCGGTGACGCGGAACTGCCATCAGATCCGGGTCGAATCCGACTCGGCCTCGTTCACCATGTCGATCGAAAACATCCCCTCGGAAAATCCGAAAACCGGCCGCATCACCGCGCTCTCGGTGATCGCGGCGTTGCGCAAGCTGACCTCGCCGCTGCAGGTCGGAACGTAAGCAACGGTTCCAGAAAGCTGATCGCGCTATTTGCTGGATTGTAGTCCGTTACGCATCAATTCATAGTGCCGGCAACAAGATCAACAGGGATAGACAGCGACCAGTGTCGGCCAAAACGATCGAAGAACCCGCGCGCCGGGTGCCAGTCTACGGCGAATATGAAGTTGCTGTCCTCGGTGGCGGACCTGCCGGCATTGCGGCCGCGGTCGCTTCCGCGCGCGCAGGCCGCCGCTCGCTGCTGATCGAGCGCTACGGCTTTCTCGGAGGCATGGGCACCGCCGCGGGTGTGACGAATTTCTGCGGGCTGCATGCCAATGTTCATGGCGAGATGCACCGCGTGGTGCAGGGCATCGCTTCCGATCTGCTGGCGCGGATCGACCAGCTGGATGGGCTGAATGCGCCGCATCTGATTCTCGGAAAAATCCTTGCGCAGGCCTATGACACCGCGGCCTACAAGATCGCGGCGGACGATCTGCTGGCGGCGCACAAGGTCGACATCCTCTTTCATGCACTGGGCGCCGGCGTGGTGATGGGTGATGAGAAGCGCATCCACGCGCTGATGATCGAGACCAAGGCGGGACGTCAGGCAGTACGCGCCGACATCTTCATCGATTGCTCGGGCGATGGCGATCTCGCGGCCTGGGCTGGCGCGCCGTTTGAAGTCGGCGACAGTGCCGGCAGCATGCTCTACCCCTCGATGATGCTCCGCCTCAACGGCATCGATCCCGAAAAGGCGGGCGATGCCTGGCGGACTATTCCGGCGCTGATGGAAAAGGCCGAAGCCGCGGGCACGCATCGTTTTCCGCGCAAGTCCGCGATCGTGCGGCCGCAGCGTTCCGGCATCGAGTGGCGGGTGAATTTCACCCAGCTCGCGCGCGAGGACGGCAGCGCGGTCAGCGGCATCGACCCTGATCAGATGACGCGCGGCGAGATCGAGGGTCGGCGGCAGGCCGTGCAAGCTTTCGAATTCCTGCGAACGGTGCCCGGTTTCGAAAAATCCTACATCGTCGACCTGCCGCCGCAGCTCGGCATTCGCGAGACGCGCCGTGTGGTCGGGGGCTACATGCTGTCGGGCGAGGACGTGCTCGGCTGCGCCTCGTTCGACGACTCAATCGGCGTCAATGGCTGGCCGATGGAACAGCATGTCGCCGGCGATGTCGTCTTCAAGTTTCCTCCGATCCCGGAATCGCGCGGCTTCAACGAACTGCCGTATCGCATGCTGGCGCCCGAGGGCATAGACAATCTCCTGGTGGCCGGCCGCTGCGCCTCAATGACCCATGATGGGCAGTCGGCGGCGCGGGTCTCCGGCGCCTGCTTTGTGATGGGGGAGGCGGCTGGGTCGGCAGCGGCGCTGGCGCTGTCGGGAAACACGATTCCGCGCGACATTGCGGTTGAAAAGTTGCAGCAGATGCTAAAACAACAAGGCGCGTTCATCGGCCGGGATCAGGCGGTGCCCCAGGGGTTATGAAGCCGTGCACGCCAGAGGATGGATATGTTTATGTCGTCCCTGCGAACGCAGGGACCCATAATCACAGGACTTGGTAATAGCAAAGCCGTTTGCCCTTGTGCTCGAAGAAAGGCCGCGGCGTATGAGTCCCTGCGTTTGCAGGGACGACCCGAATAGATAGGCTTTGACAAGAACAGGCGGAGGAAACCGGATGACGAAATTTGCGCGGCTTGCGCTGGCGGGCCTGTTGGCGATGGCGGCGGGCGGGGTCGCACGGGCTGATGATGCGTTGAAAGCCAAAATCGGCGTGCTCAGGCTGTCGTCGTCGGCACCGGTGTTCATCGCGCAGGACAAGGGCTATTTCCGCGAGGCCGGACTCGATATCGAACTGAAATTCTTCGACGCGGCGCAGCCGATTGCGGTGGCGACCACGTCCGGCGACGTCGATTTCGGCATCACGGCGTTTACCGCCGGGCTCTACAATCTCGCTGGCAAGGGTACGCTGAAGGTGATCGGCGGCATGAGCCGCGAGAAGGCGGGCTATCCCCTGATCGGCTACTTCGCCAGCAACAACGCCTATGCCGCGGGACTGAAGACGCCGAAGGATCTCGCCGGCAAGCGAATCGCGGTGACCCAGGTCGGCTCCAGTTTTCACTATTCGCTGGGGCTGCTCGCCGACAAATACGGCTTCAAGCTCGCGGACGTGAAGGTGATGCCGCTGCAGTCGCTGTCCAATGCCGCCGCGGCACTCAAGGGCGAGACCGTCGATGCGGCCTTGCTGCCGATCTCGACCGCGCGGTCGCTGGTAGATTCCGGCGGCGCGAAGTTTCTGGGCTGGGTCGGCGACGAGACGCCGTGGCAGCTGGGTGCGGTGTTCGCCTCGCCGAAGACGCTTGCCAACAAGGCGCTGGTGACAAAACTGCTCGCTGCGCTGGTGCGTGCCGACCGCGAATATCACGACGTCATCCTGGCTTCCGTGAAGGACGGCAAGGCCGAGATCAGCGACAAGACCAAGCCATTGCTCGAGATCATCGCGAAATACACCAATTTGCCGGTGGAGCAGGTGGTCGGCAATTGCGCCTATATCGATCCCGACGGCAAGCTCGACGTCAAGAACGTCGACAATCAGATCGCGTGGCTGCAGGAGCAGGGTTTTGTCGACAAGGGGTTTGCGGCGGACGCGATCATCGCGAAGGAATATGTGAAGGCGGATTGAGAGGCCAATGCCGTCATTGCGAGCGCAGCGAAACGATCCATGCCGCGGCACGGGGATGGATGGATTGCTTCGTCGCTTCGCTCCTCGCAATGACGGGTCTGGCACCGAACTAGGAAACCAAATGGACCTGATCGCCGACCATATCAGTCATCGCTTCGGCAGCCTCGACGTGCTCGACAACGTGTCCTTCACGGTCGCCTCCGGCGAAGTGGTGGCGATCGTCGGGCCCTCCGGCTGCGGCAAGAGCACGCTGCTGTCGATTCTGGGCGGCCTGCTGCGGCCGAGCGCCGGTGCCGCTGAACTGCGCGGCGCGCCGCCGGCCGACAGTCTCAATCCGCTGACCTTCGTGTTCCAGGATTTTGCGCTGCTGCCGTGGTGCACGGTGAAAGCGAATGTCGAATTCCCGCTGAGTCATACGGCGCTCGATGCCGCCGCGCGCCGCGCCGTCGTCGATGATGCGCTGCGCCGGACCGGCCTGTCGGATTTTCGCAGCGCCTATCCCAAGCAGTTGTCGGGCGGCATGCGCCAGCGCGTCGGCATCGCGCGGGCGCTTGCGGTGCGGCCCGCGATTCTGTTGATGGACGAGCCGCTGTCGGCGCTGGATTCGCAAACGCGCGAATTGCTGATGGAGGATTTCATCGGTCTGCTCGCCGACGGCGCGATGGGCGCGGTCTATGTCACGCATAATCTGGAAGAGGCGGTGCGGCTTGCCGATCGCGTGGTGGTGCTCTCGCGCCGGCCCGGCCGCGTGCGCGAGGTCGTGACCATTTCCATGACGCGCGCGGAGCGCGGCGGAATCGATGCCCGCGGCAAGTTGCTCGCCCTGCAAAACCAGTTGTGGTCGCTGATCCGCGAGGAGGCGATCGACGCCGAGCGCGAGGTGCAGCATGCTTGACCGCGCACCGCAGGAACTGCAAGCGGATGAGAGCAAGCTGCGGCCGGTCGCGTTCCGTGGCGCGGGTTTTACACCGGGCGGCGGCCGCACCTCGGGCTGGATCGCGCTGGCGCTGGTGCTTGCGCTTTGGCAACTCGCCGGCAGCGCCGGCTGGGTCAATCCGCTGTTCCTGCCGGCGCCTTCAGCGATTGCGGTCGCGATCTACAAGCTCGCGGTATCAGGCGCGCTCTGGCAGCATGTCTCGGCATCGGTGGTTCGTATCGGCTCAGGCTGGCTGATCGGCACGGTGGCCGGCGTGATCGTCGGTTTTGCAATCGGCCTCTCGACCCTGGCGCGTGGCGTCGGCATCACCTTCATCTCGGCGCTGTTTCCGATTCCGAAGATCGCGCTGCTGCCGCTTCTGATCCTCTGGCTCGGGATCGGCGAAGAGCCAAAGATCGCGACGATTGCGCTGGGCGTATTCTTCTCCACCGCGATCTCGGTCTATAGCGGCGTCGACGCGGTGCCGCGCAACCTGATCCGGATGGCGCAGAGCTTTAATGTGCCGTTTCACGCCATCGTGCGCCGCGTGGTCTGGCCGGGCGCGCTGCCCTCGATTCTTGCTGGTTTCCGCATCACGGCGTCGGTGGCGCTGTTACTCGTCGTCAGCGCGGAAATGATCGGCGCCCAGTTTGGCATCGGCGCCTTCGTGCTGCAGGCCGGCAATCTGATGCAGACCGATCAGCTCCTCGCCGGCGTCGTGATCCTGTCGCTGTTCGGGCTCGCGGTGGGGAAGGCGATCAACGTGCTGGAAGCGCGGTTGCTCCACTGGCGGTGAATGGTCGAACTGCCGTCATTCCGGGATTGTCCGAAGGACCAGACCCGGAATCTCGCGATTCCGGGTTCGATGCTGCGCATCGCCCCGGACTGACAGCCTATCTCCCTCACGCATTGCCGCGGTCTTCGCGGAACAGGTCGAGCTTCTGCTGCACCGGGCGATCCGAGAAGGAGAACAGCACCGAGTCGGTGTCGGCTTCGTGCGTGACCCAGTGCCAACTCGGCACCACGAACAAGTCGCGCGCGCCCCACTCGAACGTCTGGTCACCAATCCGGGTGCGGCCCTTGCCTTCGATCGCGGCGAACACGGTGGCGTCGGTCGAGCGATAGCGCGCGGTCTCGAAACCCTTCGGCAATAGCTGGATGAAGGTGCCGATGGTCGGCATCGCGAAATCGCCGGTCTCGGGGTTGGAGAATTTCAGCTTCAGCCCGTGGCAGGCATCCCATTCGTCGCGTGCCTTGGCGCGCTCCAGCGCCTCGCGCGTATAGTTATAGGGATAGTTGAAGATCGGCGAGGTCTTGGATTTGCGCTTCTCGTCGACCGGCAGCAGATTGTGGCCGTAGCGCGCAAAGCTGTCGCCGGCGGGCTTGGAGATCTTCTGCTGGTCCTCATTCGAACCTTCGGCAAAGGACGCATCGAAGAACTGCACCATTGGGATGTCGAGGCCGTCGAGCCAGAACATCGGCTCATTCGTCTCGTTGGAATGGTCGTGCCAGGTCATCGACGGTGTGATGATGAAATCGCCCGGCTCCATCGCAGTGCGCTCGCCGTCGACTGTGGTGTGGGCGCCCTTGCCTTCGAGCACGAAGCGCAGCGCCGACTGGCTGTGCCGGTGCGCCGGCGCGACATCGCCCGGCACCACCATCTGCACGCCGGCAAATAGCGAGGTCGTGACCTTCGACTGGCCGCGCAGACCCGGATTCTCAAGCACCAGTACCCGCCGCTCGGCTTCCTTGGCGGTGATCAGCTTGCCGGCCTCGGTCATGTAGTCGCGGATGGAATCGAATTTCCACAGATGCGGGCGGCAGGCGCTGCGCGGCTCCGGCGTAACGAGGTCACCCAGCACGTTCCACAGCGCGGAGAGATTGTCGCCGTCGATCTTCTTGTAGAACGCCTCGCGCTCCGGCGTCTTGTGCACGGCTTCCATGGCAAGCCTCCCGTTATTCCTATCGCCTAGATTGACAGTATGCTTACAATATCGGTAACGTCAATGTGGTAAACCCGAACAGGCTAGAAGAATCAGGGGAGGTTCCGATGAAGCTGCACGGCTATTTTCGCAGCAGCGCGGCATACCGGGTCAGGATCGCGCTCAACCTCAAGGGGCTCACGGCAGAGCATCTGCCGCATCACCTTCGAAAAGGCGAACAGATTGCGCCGGACTATCTCGCGCTCAACCCGCAGGGGCTGGTGCCAACGTTGGAGGACGATGGCGCAGTGCTGACGCAGTCGCTGGCCATCGTCGAATGGCTCGACGACACCCATCCCAACCCGCCGCTATTGCCAAAGGATCCGCTGAGGCGCGCAAAAGTGCGCGCCTTCGCACTGGCCATCGCCTGCGACATTCATCCGGTGCAGAATTTGAAGGTCCTGGCCCGACTGCGCCAGCTCGGCCTGCCCGAGGAGAAGGTGACGGAATGGGCGGCCTGGGCCAATCGCGAAGGCCTGTCCGCTTGCGAGGCCCTGATCAAGCGCGAGAAGGGGCCGTTCTGTTTCGGCGGCGCGCCGACGATTGCCGACCTCTGCCTGGTGCCGCAGCTTGCCAATGCGCGGCGCTTCGGCGTCGACGTTTCGGCCTTTTTCCGCCTGCTCGAAGCGGAAGCTGCGGCAAAGCAAATGAAGGCGTTCACCGATGCCGCGCCGGACAGGCAGCCCGATGCCGAGTAAACCCTCAGCCATCACGATGGATGCGGTCTACACCGCGCCAGGCTATCTGTTCCGGCGGATGCAGCAGATTGCGGTCTCGATCTTCGTCGAGGAGTGCAGCGCGTTCGACCTGACGCCGGTGCAATATGCGGCGCTGGTGGCGATCCACACCCATCCCGGCATCGACGCGACGCGGCTGTCGGCGGTGATCGCGTTCGACCGCTCCACGCTCGGCAACGTGATCGAACGGCTGGAGAGCAAGGCGCTGATCGAACGCAAGCCATCGCGCGAGGACAAGCGCGTCAAGCTGCTCTATCTCAGCAAATCAGGCGCAGCCGTGCTGCGCGACATCATGCCGTCGGTTGAGCGCGCACAGGTCAGAATGCTGCAACCGCTGAAGCCGGCCGATCGCAAGACCCTGCTGGCGCTTCTGACGCAGCTCGTCGATCTCAACAACGAAGCCTCGCGCGTACCGCTGCGGGCGGAAGATGCGCTGGAGCACCTGGGGAAGGCGGGATGAAGGGGACGCTGGGGAACCGGTCGAGATTGGCCACGCAGGGTACCATGAGCCGCCGGGTTTCCCTTACCTCTCCCGCTTGCGGGGGAGGTCGACGCGCTCGTCAGAGCGCGGCGGGTGGGGAAAAGTCTATCCACTCGGCGAGCGGGTCGCGGGGAGAGACCCCCACCCGCGCCTCCTCCGCAAGCGGGAGAGGGAGTGCGGCGGAGCTCGCCGTTACATCTTCGTCAACGCTTGCCGATCAATCTTGCCTGTGCCGGTCTTCGGCAGCTCCGCGATGAAGGTGATCTCGCGCGGATATTTGTAGGGCAGCAGTTTTGTCTTGACGTAATCCTGCAGCTTCTTCGTGGCATCATTGGTGTCGAACTCGCCCTTGTTCATTACCACCACCGCCTTCAGCGTCATGCGCCGATCAGGCAATTCGGCGGCGAACACGGCGCATTCCCTGATGTCGGGGTGCTCGGCGAGGCAGAGCTCGACCTCAAGCGGGTAGACCCACTGGCCTGATATCTTGACCAGGTCGTCGGCGCGGCCGCGGAAGAAGTGAAAGCCGTCGGCATCGCGCATGAAGCGGTCGCCGGTGTAGATCCAGCCGCCCTCGCGAATCGTCTCCGCCGACTTGTCCGGCCGGTTCCAGTACAGCGGCGTATTGGAATCGCCGCGGACCCACAAGATACCTTCCTCATTGTCGCCGACTTCGCGGCCGTCGTTATCCTTGAGCAGGATTTCGTAGCCGGGCACGCGCAGGCCGGCGGCGCCGAGCTTCTTCTTCTCGGGAAGGTTGGAGAGATAAATGTGCAGGACTTCCGTCGAACCGAGTCCCTCGATGATCTCCAGCCCCGTCAGCTTCTTCCAGCCGTTGAACACCTCCGCCGACAGCACTTCGGCTGCCGATAGCGCCATCCGCAGCGACGAGAAATCGGTGGCTGCCGCACCCTCGGCCTTGGTCAGCGAGGTGTAAAGCGTCGGCAATCCGTAGAACACGGAGGGCCGGTACTTTTCGATCGCCGCGAAGATCGCGGCCGGCTTTGGCTGGCCGGGCAACAATAGCGTCCCCGCGCCGACCGAGAACGGGAAGGTGATGGCGTTACCGAAACCGTAGGCGAAGAAGATTTTCGGCACCGAGAAGCAGATGTCGTCGGGCCCGAGCTTGAGCACGTTACGCGCAAAGGCCTGCTCGCTGTAGGCCATGTCGTGCTGCAGATGGACGATGCCCTTGGGGCGGCCGGTCGAGCCGGATGAATACATCCAGAACGCCATCTCGTCGCGGTGCGTGTCGGCTTCCGGCAGATCGGCGGCGAAGCCATGCAGCCACTTCGCCGCGTCGAGGCTCTTCGATACGGCGTGTTCGCCCGCCGCGCCATTGACCACGACCAAGGTTTGCAGCGGCGTGTCCTTGCATGCCTCCGCGTTGAACCGCGACGTAAATTCGGCCTCCGCGACCGCCACCGCCGCGCCGGCGTCCGAGAGATAGAACTGCAGCAAGTCCGGCGGCGTCAGCGTGTTGATCAACAACGGCACCAAGCCTGAGCGCACCGCGCCGAAAAATGCCGCTGGATAGGCCGGCGTATCGTCGAGGAACATGAGGATGCGGTCGCCGCGCTTCAGGCCGAGCGACTGAAAGCCATGTCCCCATTGCGCGGCCTCGGCGCAGAGCTCAGCGTAGGTGCGCGTGCCGCCGGGACCGGTCAGCGCCAGCCGGTCGCCGTGGCCGGCCGCGAGATTGTCAAAGAGGATGCGGCTGGCGTTATAGCGTTCCGGGATCGCAAAGCCGATCTCGCGCGCGCCCGGATTGTCGCGGGGGACCAAATCGGAAACTTCTGACGTCATGCCTGGCTCCCCACCTTTTTCGCGGCCTCGTAGCGCGCCATGAATTCCGGCGACATCGCCCGCAACCGGGCGTCGGCGATCCGCCCGGAGCGAGTGATGTAGCTGTAGGCAAAATCCATCAGGTCGAGCTTCATGTGTTCGGGGAAATGTTCATACCAATCGGCGCTGGTGCGCGCCGCCGTCACCAGCTTCTGCACGATCGGCTTGCGTTCGGCCTGGTAGCGGGCAATGCCTGCGGGAATTGCCGTCTCTGCCTCGAGCGCCTTGGTCAGCGCGATCGCGTCTTCGATCGCGAGCCGGGTGCCCGAGCCGATCGAGAAATGCGCGGTATGCAGGGCGTCGCCAATCAGCACCATGTTGCGGTGCGACCAGTTCTCGTTCCAGATCCAGGGGAAATTGCGCCACACCGATTTGTTCGAGACCAGCGGGTGGCCTTCGAGGGTATCCGCGAAGATTTCCTCGCAGATCGCCTGCGACTGTTCAATCGTCTTGTGCTCGAAGCCATAAGCCTGCCAGGTGGCCGCATCACATTCGACCAGGAACGTGCTCATTGCGGGCGAATAGCGATAGTGATGCGCGTTGAAGGACCCCAGATCGGTCTTCACAAACGTCTGCGACAGCGTGGCAAAGCGTTTGCTGGTGCCGTACCAGGCGAACTTGTTGGTCGAGTGCGAAATCGAGGTCCCGAATTCCTTCTCAAAGCCGCGGCGCACCAGCGAGTTCAGTCCGTCGGCGGCGACGATCAGATCGTATCCGCCGAGTTCGTCCAAAGACTGGATCGTGGTGCCGTATCGCGCCGCCACGCCTGCCACGCGGACGCGCTGCTGCAGGATGGTGAGTAGTTCGAGCCGGCCGATCGAGGAGAAGCCGATGCCGTCGATCTCGACGCTCTCTCCACGCAAATTGAGCGTGATGTTCTTCCAGCTTTCCATCCGCGGCGTGATGGCGTCGACCGTCTCAGGATCGTCGGCGCGCAAGAATTCCAGCGCCTGTTCGGAGAACACCACGCCAAACCCCCAGGTCGCACCTTCGGGGTTCTGTTCGAACAGGTCGATATGCGCGTCCGGATGACGCCGCTTCCAGAGATAGGCAAAATAGAGACCGCCGGGGCCTCCGCCGATGACGGCGATACGCACGTCTTCCTCCCAATTAGACAGTATACTTACTAATTTGGACTGGAGACTAATCCGCGCCGGAAATTTGCGCTACAGAAAAATGGTGGGCGAGCGCGGCCTGGACCCAGTCCGGAGCGCGCCAGGGACCGACCTCTTGGGGCGCTGTTCAGCTCCGCCAGTTCTGTCCGCGAACGGTTGTCCGCTCTGCGGCAGCACTGGCTTGACCGTGCCTTCGACGGAAACGCCTGGGGCTCAAGTGCAGCGGCGAACCTTCACGCCATTCACCACCACGGTCCTGCAAACCACGGCAGGCTTGCGGACGACGACCGCGCCGCGCGCTCCGGCGCAACCGGCCCTGGCGACGCCGCGGGCACAGACCACCGCGTTGGCTTCGGTGGTTTCGAACGTCATGGTGGCGGAAAAGGACAGCACGGCGGCTGCCATCAGCAGGAAGGAACGCATGTTAATCTCCCGGACTGGTACTGGTTGATGTTCAGGCCTGAAAGTTTCTTCTTGAAAGTCTCTTGGGAAGGTTCTGCGGATGCTCTAGTGAAGCTCCATTCATCGCTGAGGAAAACCCGAGGAAGATTCATGGCGCAGGTCAGAACCAAATGGCTGGCGTTCTATTCCGAACGCGTCGAGCCGGTCTCCAAGGAAATCTTTTCACACGTCGAGAAGATGATCATCGGGACGTTGATCATATCCGCCGGCGCCCATGTCTCGAGTAACGAGCCAGCGATCGTCCTGTTCGGCTATCTGCGCCACGGTCTCGTCGGCCGCGGCGTCATGTTGTTCGGCGTCATTCTCCTGCTGCTGAACTTTCTCGACGGCCTCCACAAACTTGCCAAGCTCAACTGGCATATCGCGTACCAACTCCTGATGGCGATGCTTTATGTCGCGCTATCGGTCCGGCTCATTCAGCTCATCCTCGCCTTTCGCGGCGGTGACTGACCGGCGATCCCCGGATCAACCGAGGATCGCCGCACAGGCGTGATTATCGCACCGCGAACTGCGACAGCACGTCCTTGCAGGCCGGCGAAAGCTGGGCGGCATGGTTCGCCAGGCATTGTACGATCCGGCCGCCACCAGCGGGCACGTCGCCGCAAATCGTGCGGACGTCGGCGCCGCAGGCCGATCGAAGCACGAGCAGTTCCTCGCGCGGGCGCATCGGCCGCAACACAATAACGGTCGGAGCCGCTGCCGGCGCAGCGGTAGCTGCGGCACCTGGTGCGGCTGGCGCCGCGCCTGCTGCGGGCGCTGCCGGCCCACCGGCGCTGGCGGCAGCGACCGCCTTCTCGCAGCCGGCCGAAAGCTTCCCCTTATTCTTCTCCAGGCATTGCAGCGCGGGTGCGCCGCCGGTCGGCACGCCGGCGCAGACCTTCGGATAATCGGAGCGGCATGCGCTGCGGATGGCGGAAATCTGTGCGCTGGTCGGTTGCCCGGCGGGCACAGCGGCCGCAGTCTTTGGCGCGGCGGATTTGGCCGGCGCTGCCGTTGCAGCGGCCGGTGCCGCGGTTTTCGCCGGCGCGGCCTCGGCCGGCTTGGCGGTTTCCGCGGGCTTGGCCGCTTCTGCCGGTTTGGCGGGCGCAGCCGCCGGCGCCGCTACGGCGCGCACCGCGCCCTGACAGCTTGACGAGAGGCTCGACATGTTCTTCTGCAGGCATTGCAGCGCCGCCTCGCCGCCCGGCGGCACGCTGGAGCAATGCGCTATGTAGTCGGAGCGGCACTGGGACTTGATCGCGTCGCGTTGCGCCTGGCTCGGCGCTTGCGCGGATGCCGCAGTTGCGAATAGCGCGGCGGCTGCAACTAGCGGCCCAAGCTTCGCAACGCGCGTCAGCGTCTTGATCATTTGAATAAATCCTTTTGTTGTCGCTGGAAACCGCCGCTTCAACCGAACTGAAATCTTGAATACGCCTGCAGAAAAATCAGGTCGCATCATTTTCGCTTTCCGGTTCCGCCGCAAGCGGATTGTTGCTATTTTCATGGGATGGCGGAAAGCCGATTTCTGAATAAAGCCTTTTCCAGAACAAACCTATTGGGCCACCAAAAATGAAGGCTTCGCGTTCGCCTGCACGCTTGAGATCACACGGCACCGCCGCAGAAAGAGGCGCCGCCGTCTGCCGTGCAGCCTTCGCCCTTGGCGCGATGGGCATCTTAAGTGCCTGCGAACAAAATACTTTTGTCCCGCCGCCAGCGCCCAAGGTCGAAGTCGCGGTGCCGGTGCAGCGGCCTTTCACGCGCTATCTGGAAGCGACCGGCAATACCGCCGCGATCAAGAACGTCGATCTGGTCGCGCGCGTGCAGGGCTTTCTGCAATCGATCAACTACAAGGACGGCGCCTTCGTGAAGGAGGGCACGTCGCTGTTCACGATCGAGCCCGACACCTACAAGCTGAAGCTCGAACAGGCGCAGGCTGCGGAGTCCGGCGCGCAGGCCTCGGTGCGACAGGCCGAGGCGGATTTCAAGCGCCAGCAGGAGTTGGTGCAGCGGCAGGCCGTGTCCCAGGCGACGTTGGATACTTCCACGTCGACGCGCGACAATGCGCAAGCGAACCTGCTGCAGGCCCAGGTCAATACCAAGATCGCGGCGGTCAATTACGGTTACACCAATGTGGTCGCGCCGTTCGACGGGGTCGTCAGCGCGCATCTCGTCTCGGTCGGCGAACTCGTCGGCGCATCGTCGCCGACCCAACTCGCCACCATCGTGGCACTCGACCCGATCTATGTGAATTTCAACGTCAATGAACAGGACGTGCTGCGGATCCGCGAGGAAGCGCGCCGGCGCGGGATGACACCTGACGATCTCAGGCAGTTGCCGATCGAGGTGGGCCTGCAGACCGAAACCGGCTTTCCGCACAAGGGCAAGCTCGATTATGCCGCAGCGACGCTGAACCAGTCGACCGGCACGCTGCCCGTGCGCGGCGTGCTGCCCAATGCGGACCGCGCGCTGCTGCCGGGATTCTTCGTCCGAATTCGCGTGCCGATGGATCAGGTGCAAAACGCGCTGTTCGTGCCTGACGTGGCGCTCGGCAGCGATCAGGCCGGACGCTACGTGCTGGTCGTGAACGGTGAAAATATTGTCGAGCAGCGCAAGGTGCGCGTCGGACCGCTGGAAGGCGAACTGCGTGTCATCGAGGAAGGCCTGAAGGTCGACGACCGGATCATTACCGTCGGGTTATTGCGTGCGATCCCCGGCCAGAAGGTCGATCCGCAACTCAGGACGGTCGAAGCGCAGCCGGCGTCCGCCAAGTAGGAGCCGGCCATGATTTCAAAATTTTTCATCGAGCGGCCCGTTCTTTCCAACGTCATTGCAATCCTGATGATCCTGATCGGCGGCGTCTGCCTGTTCCGGCTTGCGGTTGCGCAATATCCCGACGTCGTGCCGCCGACGGTGCAGGTGACGACCCGTTATCCCGGCGCGAGCGCGAAAACCGTGATCGACACGGTGGCGCTGCCGATTGAGCAGCAGGTCAACGGTGTCGAGGACATGCTCTACATGCAGTCCTATAGCGGCGCCGACGGCTCCTATTCGCTGACGGTCACGTTCAAGATCGGCACCGACCTCAATTTCGCGCAGGTGCTGGTGCAGAACCGGGTCTCCAGCGCGCTGTCGCAATTGCCGCAATCGGTGCAGAACCAGGGCGTCACCGTGCAGAAGAGGTCGACGGCGATCCTGCTGTTCGTGACGCTGACATCGCCGAAATCGACCTATGACAGCCTGTTCCTGAGCAATTACGCCACCATCAACATTCGCGACGAGCTGTCGCGCCTGCCCGGCGTCGGCAACGTCACCGTGTTCGGCGCCGGTCAATATTCGATGCGGGTCTGGCTCGATCCGAACAAGCTGCAGGCGCGCAACCTGATGCCGCAGGACGTGATCTCGGCGATCCAGCAGCAGAGCCAGCAGGTCACCGCGGGTCAGGTCGGCGCGCCGCCGGCACCTGCCGGTCAGGCGTTCCAATATACGCTGAACGTCAGCGGACGGCTCGACGACACCAGCGAATTCGAGAACGTCATCGTCAAGACCGGCAACAGCGGCGATGTCACGCGCGTGCGCGACGTCGGCTGGGTGGAGCTCGGCGCCCAGACCTACAGTCAGATCTTTTCGCTCAACAACAAGCCCGCCACCGGTATCGGCGTATTTCAATCGCCCGGCGCCAATGCGCTCGAGGTCGAGAAGGCCGTCAAGCAGAAGATGGAGGTGCTGGCCAAGTCATTTCCGCAGGACGTTGTCTACGACGCGCCGTTCGACACCACCAAATTCGTCTCCGAATCGATCAACGAGGTCTACAAGACGCTGATCGAAGCCGGCTTGCTTGTGCTCGTCGTGATCCTGATCTTCCTGCAGGACTGGCGCGCGATGCTGGTGCCGGCGACCACGGTGCCGGTGACCATCATCGGCGCCTTCGCGGCGATGGCGGCGCTCGGATTTACCGTCAACATCTCGACGCTGTTTGCGATCGTGCTCGCGATCGGCATCGTGGTCGACGATGCCATCGTCGTGGTCGAAGGCGCGGCCCACAATATCGAGAAGGGGATGTCCGGCCATGACGCGGCGATCAGCGCAATGGATGCGCTGTTTGCGCCGATCATCGGCATCACGCTGGTGCTGGTCTCTGTATTCTTGCCGTCGGCCTTCCTGCCGGGACTGACGGGGCGGATGTATGCGCAGTTCGCGCTGGTGATTGCCGCGACCGCGCTGCTCAGCGCGATCAATGCCGCGACCCTGAAGCCGACGCAGTGCGCCCTATGGCTGCGCCGGCCCGCGCCGCCGGAACAGCGCAATTTTTTCTACCGCGGATTCAATGCCGTCTATAACCGCCTCGAAGCTTGGTATGGCCGGCTGATCAGCGGGCTGGTCGCGCACAGCAACGTGTCGGTCGTCTGCGCGCTGATTCTGATCGCGATCGGCGGTTACGGGCTGTCGCGGGTGCCGACCGGTTTCATTCCGATTGAGGACCAGGGCTATCTGCTGGTCGCCGTGCAATTGCCTGACGGCGCGGCGCTGGAGCGGACCCAGCGCGTGCTGACGCGGGTCAGCGAAATAACCGGCAAATCCGCGGGCGTCGAGCAGGTGATCACCATTGCCGGCATCTCCGCGCTCGACAATTCCTCCAGCCTTGCCAATGCCGGCGTGGCCTAT
The DNA here is from genome assembly GCF_013114825.1 of Bradyrhizobium australiense. GTDB lineage: Bacteria > Pseudomonadota > Alphaproteobacteria > Rhizobiales > Xanthobacteraceae > Bradyrhizobium > Bradyrhizobium australiense. The sequence goes on from NZ_JAAVLX010000003.1 coordinate 549,687, forward strand.
CTGATCCTCAAGGAGTGGAGTGCGCGCGGCGAGGGCGAGGATCTGCGATCGCTGTTCGTCGGCTTGAACGAAAAACTGTCTGTCATCGAGGAAGCGCGGATCCTCGTGGTTCCGCCGCCGCCGATCCAGGGCATCGGCAACGCTGCCGGCTTTGCGATGCAGGTGCAGCTTCGCGACGGCAATTCCGATTTCAGCAAGCTGCAGGCAATCACGGGCGCGATGGTTTCCAATGCGGCGTCGCAAAGCGCGCTGCAGCGGGTCAGCTCGCCGTTCCGCTCGATGGTGCCGCAGTTCGACGTCGAGGTAGATCGGGTCAAGGCCCAGACCATGCATGTTACGACCGACCAGGTCTTCTCGACATTGTCGTCCTACATGGGGTCGAGCTACGTCAACCAGTTCAACAAGTTCGGCCGTACCTTCCAGGTCTATACGCAGGGCGATGCGCAATTCCGCCTGACGCCGCGTGACATCGGACGGATGACGGTGCGCAATAGCCAGGGCGACATGATCCCGCTCGGCGCGGTCGCGAAGATCACGCCGGCAGTCGGGCCGTCGCTGATCAGCCTGTATAATCTCTATCCGTCGGCCACCATCATCGGCCTCCCCGCCACGGGTTACAGCTCCGGCCAGTCGATGAATCTCATGGAGGAGATCGCCGCCAAGACGCTGCCGCCGGGCACCGGCTTCGAGTGGACGGCGATGTCGTACCAGGAGAAGGTCGTCGGCGGCCAGATCTACTGGGCGTTCGGCCTGGCTCTGCTGCTGGTGTATCTCGTGCTGGCCGGGCAATATGAGAGCTGGTACGCGCCGGTCTCGGTGATCCTCGCGGTACCGCTGTCGCTGCTCGGGCCGATGCTGGTGCTGAGCGGGCTGAGGATCGAGAACAATCTCTACACCCAGATCGGCATCATCCTCTTGATTGCGTTGTCGGCCAAGAACGCGATCCTGATCGTCGAGGTGGCGCTAGAGCTCCATGTGCGCGACCGCAAGCCGCTCTTGGAGTCTGCAATCGAGGCGGCGCGCGCCCGTTTCCGTCCGATCCTGATGACGTCATTCGCCTTCATCCTCGGCGTCGTGCCGCTGGTGCTCGCCACCGGTGCCGGCGCCAATGCGCGGAAGTCGATCGGCATCACCGTGTTCTCGGGCATGCTGGCGTCAACGTGCCTGGCGGTGCTGTTCGTGCCGACGTTCTTTGTCGTGATCCAGCGGTTCGAGAACTGGCTGAAGGAGCGGAAGCGGAAGGCAAGCGTGCAGGCGACGGCGGCGACGTCAGCGCATTAGCCGTGCTGCCGAACCTCCCTCGCCCCGCTCTTGCGGGGAGAGGGTCGGGGTGAGGTGCCTATCCGCGAGTCGGGCCTCGATGACAAACCTGTACCCCCCTCACCCGGATTGCTCCGCAATCCGACCTCTCCCCGCAAGCGGGGCGAGGTTAAGCAACACCGAGCGTCACACCCTCACCATTCGCTTGCCGCGGTTCTCGCCGGTGAGCAGCAGGCCAATCAGTGCCTTCGGCGTGCTTTCTGGGCCGTCGATCACATTCTCCTGCAGCTTCTGGTTTGCCTGAAGCGATAAGGACGAGGTCGCGCAAAACCTCGCGTCAAGCCGGTCTGGCGGAACCAATTTTCCGTTCTGATGTTGTAGGCGGCCACGTGCGACGACGAGACGCGTCGCCGTCAGCGTGGCGTCGCCTCGCGTACTCCCCAAACGTCTGCCTGTTCGCCGATTGCCATTTCATTCGGAAAACAGGATGCCTGATTGGAAATAGACAAGAAAACATGGAGGAAGCTTGCCATGACCACTCGTCGTGATTTTCTGAAGACCGGCAGCGCGGCCCTTGCTTCCGGCATCGTCTTCTGCAACTGCGGTCTCTTGCACAGCGTTCAGGCTGGGCAGTCACGCCAGATTCTGCCGGTCAGGGTCGCCGGACAACGAGTCAGAACGATCGACGTCCACTCCCACTGCCATTTCCGCGAAGCCGGCGCGCTGCTCGGCCCGGATGCCGCCGCAGCCCAGCTTCCGCCGGTCAGCGGCGCGGAAGAGGCTTTCATCGAAATCAATCAGCGGCTTGCCGCCATGGATGCCCAGGCTGTCGATATGGAAGTGCTGTCGATCAATCCGTTCTGGTACAACCGCGAGCGCGATCTGGCCGGCCAGATCGTGAAGATTCAGAACGAAAAGCTGGCTGAGCTCTGTGCCTCGAAGCCGGACCGGTTTGCAGCTTTCGCCTCTCTTACCCTGCAGGCGCCCGATCTGGCCGTGCAGGAACTCGAGACCGCGGTGAAGAAGCAGGGCCTGAAGGGAGCCGCGATCGGCGACGTCGTCAACGGCGTCGAATTCTCCGATCCGAAATTCCACCCGGTATGGGCTAAGGCCGAAGAACTCGGCGTGCCCCTGTTTATCCATCCGCAGGGCATTCCCGAACTCAGCAAGCGATTGAGCGGCAACGGCTGGCTTGCCAACACGATCGGCAATCCGCTGGGAACGACCCTGGCGCTCTCGCATCTTATCTTCGAGGGTACCTTCGATCGCTTTCCTGGGCTAAAAGTGATCGCAGCCCATGGCGGCGGCTTCCTGCCGTCCTACGCCGATCGCTCGGACCATGCCTGCCTTGTCGGTCCCAAAGGCTGCAATCCGGCGGTGCAGCTCAGGCAAAAGCCCAGCGATTACCTCAAGCAGATCTATTTCGATTCCCTGATCTTCTCACCGGAGGCGATCCGCCATCTGGCAGCCCAGGTTGGCGCCAGCCAGATCGTGCTGGGCAGCGACTATCCCTATCCCTGGCAGCTCAATCCGGTGGACCACATTTTCGACTCGGCATCGCTAAGCGACGACGATAAAGCCGACATCCTCGGCCGCACCGCGGAAAGGCTGTTCAACCTGGAGACGCAGACCGTCGGCACCGTGAAGCAATGATCCATGGCCTAGCCGTGGTGCTCGGACTTCCTCGCCCCCGCTCTTGCAGGGTGGAGACGAGCGAAACTCGCTCTTAGAGGGGCGGGGAGAGGGGCCTATCCGCGAGTCAGGTGTTGATCATAGACCTGTACCCCCTCACCCGGATCGCAAAAGCGATCCGACCTCGCCCCGCAAGCGGGGCGAGGTTAATCCAGAGCAGGCCTACACCTTCACCATGCGCTTGCCGCGGTTCTCGCCGGCGAGCAAACCGATCAGCGCCTTTGGCGTGTTCTCGATTCCATCGATCACGTCCTCCTGCACCTTCAGTTTGCCGGAAGCGACCCAGGACTGCAGATCGGCCAGCGCCGCAGCGCTCTGGTCCATAAAGTCCATCACGATGAAACCCTGCACGATGAGGCGCTTCACCACAATCAGGCCGGGCACGCCGCGTGGGCCGTGGGCCGACGGCACGCCGTCATATTGCGAGATCGCGCCGCAGCAGGCGATGCGGCCGCGGTTGTTCATCAGCGAAAGGCAGGCTTCGAGAATGTCGCCGCCGACATTGTCGAAGTAGACGTCGATGCCCTTGGGCGCGGCTGATCGCAGCGCCTTGAAGGTGGCGCCATCCTTGTAATCGACGGCAGCATCGAAGCCGAGTTCGGAGGTCAGCCACTGGCATTTCTCCTTGCCGCCGGCAATACCGACGACATGGCAGCCCTTGATCTTGGCAATCTGCCCGACGATCGATCCGACCGAGCCCGCGGCCGCCGACACGACGACAGTCTCACCTTCCTTCGGCTTGCCGGCATGTAAGAGACCAAAATAGGCGGTGAGGCCGGCGACGCCGTAGACGCTGAGCAGATGCGTCATCGGCTCCAGCCTCGGCATTTTGTTCAGATGCTTTGCCGGCACGGCGGCATAGTCCTGCCAGCCGGTGTCGCCGAACACGAGATCTCCCGGCGCAAGTCCTGGCGCTTTCGAGGACACGACTTCCGCGATGCTGCCGCCTGCCATCACGGTGTTGGCCTCAATCGCGGCGCGGTAGGTGGCGCCGTGCATCCAGGCCCGGTTGGCGGCATCCAGCGAAATATAACGTGTCCGTACCAGCGCCTCACCATCCTTCGGCTCGGGCACCGCACCATTGACTAGCTTGAAATGCTCAAGTCCCAGCTTGCCGGTCGGCTTCTCGACCAGCAGGATCTGACGGTTGACGGTGTTGTTCATGACGTTCTCCCCTCCACGTACTAATTGTTCTGGCGTTTCCGGATGCAATTGACCGCACACCAGGCATCCAACTGCACAGATTGTGCGCTGCATGAACGCTAGTCAGCGTGTGTGCATTCCACAACAGGAACATTTCGGCAAACCTGCCGATCCTTGATCTGTGTTGCGCCGGTTGTGAAATCTGCCAAACTCCCGCTCGCCGGTTGCTGCAAGAAAACGGGGGCAAGAAATGTCCAACAGGTTTACGCAACTTATCCTGATCGCAATGGCGCTCGGCATTGTGATGGGGACGCTGGTTTACAACTTCCTGCCCGACAGCCGGGTGGAGATAGCGGCCGACGTAAACCTGATCGCCATGCTGTTCCTGCGCCTGATCAAGATGATCATCGCGCCGCTGGTGTTCGCCACCCTCGTCGGCGGCATCGCGCATATGGGTTCAGGCTCCAAGCTGGGCCGCGTGTTCGCCAAGACGATGGGCTGGTTCGTCAGCGCCTCCTTTGTCTCGCTGCTGCTTGGGCTCGTGATGGTCAATCTGCTGCAGCCCGGCGCCAACTTCCCCGGCACGCTGCCCGACAAGGCACAAACGACCGGCTTGCCGGTCTCGGCCTTCTCGATTGAGAAATTCCTGACGCATCTGATTCCGACCTCGATTGCGGATGCGATGGCGCAGAACGAGATCCTGCAGATCGTGGTGTTCGCGGTGTTCTTCGCGGTGGCGCTCGGCGCGATGCCGGAGCGGTCGAAGCCGATCATGGGGCTGATCGACGACCTCGCCCACATCATGCTGAAGGTGACCGGCTATGTGATGCTGTTCGCGCCGATCGCGGTGTGGGCGGCGATCATGGCGACGGTATCGAAGAACGGACTTGGCGTGTTGTGGAAGCTGATCGTGTTCATGGGCGGCTTCTATCTGTCGCTCTTGATCCTGTGGGGCATCCTGGTCGTGGTCGGCTTTGTCGTGATCGGGCCGCGATACAGCCATTTGCTGCGTCTGATCCGGGAGCCGCTGATGATTGCGTTCTCGACGGCGTCGTCGGAAGCCGCCTATCCGAAGACGCTGGAAGGCCTGAATCGCTTCGGGGCGTCGTCGCGGATTTCCGCCTTCGTGCTGCCGCTCGGCTATTCTTTCAACCTCGACGGCACGATGATGTACTGCACCTTTGCAAGCGTCTTCATCGCGCAGACCTACCAGATTGACATGCCGCTCGGCACCCAGCTTGCGATGCTCGCGACGCTGATGATCACCTCGAAGGGCGTCGCCGGTGTGCCGCGCGCCTCGCTGGTGGTGATTGCCTCGACACTCAGCCAGTTCGGCATTCCCGAGGCCGGCCTGCTCATGATCATGGGCATCGACACCTTCCTCGACATGGGACGGAGCGCCACCAACGTGATCGGCAATTCGCTGGCGACTGCCGTGGTGGCGAAGTGGGAGGGCGAGCTGAAGGCGGAGCATGAACTCGGGCCGGATGACGTCGTTCCATCCGATGCTGTTCCGGGCGATGCTGTGCCGGCTCAGTGAGGGGAGAGATGCATGCATCCGTACCCAAGGAGATCAATCGGGGCGAGCGGCCTTTTGCTGGTGGCCTGTCTGCTTGCGGGTCCGGCGTCGGCGCAAACAGCCGGCGAGGGGCTTAGCCCGACGCTTGCCAACATCAAGCGGACGAATACCGTGCGTTTGGGTTATCGCGAGAGCTCGCCGCCGTTCTCGTTCCTGGATCAGTCCAACCGGCCGATCGGCTACAGCCTCGAACTCTGCGAGGCGATTGTCGAGGAGATCGGCATCGAGGTCGATGACGCCAACCTCAGGATCGAATACGTCAAGGTCACCTCCGACGACCGCATCCCGGCCGTGACGCAAAACAAGATCGACCTCGAATGCGGCTCGACCACGGCCAATGCCGAACGCGCCAAGCAGGTGGCGTTCTCGCCGCTGATCTTCGTCGCCGGCACCAAGCTGATGGTGCCGAAGGCGTCGACGATTGCGGCGCCCACGGACCTGAAAGGCAAGACCGTGGTGGTGACCAAAGGCACCACCAACGAGCAGGCGATGCACACCATCGACAAGAAATTTTCGCTCGGGCTCAACATCGTGACAGCGCCCGATCACGAACAGTCCTATCAGGTGCTGGCGGACGGCAAGGCGGATGCGTTCGCGACCGATGACATCCTGCTCTACGGCCTGATCGCGCGGCACAAGAGCCAGGACGAGTTCAAGGTGACGAGCGAATATCTGTCCTACGATCCCTATGGCATCATGTTCCGCAAGGGCGAGCCGCAGTTGAAAGCCGTGGTCGAGCGCACCTTTCGCAAGCTCGGTTCGGGCCGCGACCTGGTGCCGCTCTACAACAAATGGTTCGTGGGGCGGCTGCCGACCGGCGAGAAGCTCGGCGTCTCGATCTCGCCGCAACTCGAAGAGGCGTTCAAGGTGCTCGATGATACCCAAGGGTCGAGTAACTAGGAGCGCAACCGTCATTCCGGGGCGCAACGAAGTTGCGAACCCGGAATCTCGAGATTCTCAGGCGCGTAATTGCGCACCATAGTTCGCGCTTTGCCCGCCCCGGAATGACGAACTCAGAAAAAGTTCAGATCTTGCGCGCGCCCGCCCTTGACGACGGTCGCATACTCGATCGCGAGGAATAAACCGCCGGCCACATAAATTCTTCGCCGCTTCGTCTTGGCTAATTCCTGCGAGAGTCGTACCGCATCCTCGACTGTCGCGGCGAGACAAATATCCGCCTTGGCGTTGGCGAGCCGCACGGCGGCGGCGATCGCTTCAGCATCCGCCCCCTTGTGATGCGCCGCCGTGCAGATGATCGTATCGAAGGATGGCGCCAGTGCGCCGACGATTTCGTCCGCGTTCTTGTCGCGTGAGGCGCCGGCGACGAGGATCCAGTTTTCATCGCCATGGATTGCGAAGAGGCTGGCAAGCGATTGCCGGATGCCGTCCGGCGTGTGGCCGACGTCGATCACCGTGAGAGGATCTTGCTGAATGATTTCGAGACGACCGGGCCATCGCGCGTCCCGCAGGCCCGAACGGATAGCGGCTTCAATGCGCTCGAGAGCCTTGCGCGGATGCTCGCGTTGCAGCCAGAGCAGGAACAGGATCGTGGCGATGGCAGCGTTGTTGAACTGAAAAGCGCCGGGCAGGCCCAGCTCCATGCCGCGAAAATCATGATATCCGAACTGGAAATCGAAATGCTGCCCTGACGCGGATTGGACCTCGTTGTCGACGGTGATCTCGTCGCGGACGAATAGCGGGGTACAGCCGCGCCAGCGATTATACTCGACGAGATGTCGCCGCAGGTCGCGGCAGTTTTCGCCATATATAATCGTGCCGCCGGCGGCGCAGGCGTCGCTCTTGTCGGACGCGATCAGCTCGAGCGAGTTTCCGAGCAATTCGACATGCTCGTAATCAACCGAAGTGACGCATGTCTCGCGCGCGCCAATCAGGCGGACCGGATCGTAGCGTCCGCCGATGCCGGCCTCGAATACCGCGAAATCGCATCCGCTCTTCTGGAAGTGCAGGCAGGCGAGCGCGAACAGCGCTTCGAAAGCGCCGAATATTTCACCGCGACGGCTCGAGATGTCGGCGACCACGGCCTCGACCTGACGCTTCAGGCGGGCGAACGCGTCGTCGTCGATCTCGACGTCGTCGACCTGTATCCGTTCGTTGAAACGAAACAGATGCGGGGAAGTGAAGAGACCCGTGCGCAAACCGTAAGCGCGGCCGATTCGAGCGCACATCACCGCCGTGCTGCCCTTGCCGTTCGAGCCGGTCACCACCACCGAGATGCGCCGCAGCCGTGCGCGGTCAACGGCCAGCATGTCCAACAGGTCCGCCATGCGCGCGAGGCAGACGCCGTCGCCATATTTCGGCAGGTCGAACACTACAGTAATCCCATAGCGGTGAAGGTATGGTGCCAGATTTTCAGAATGAGGTCGCCGCGATCGGAATTTTCTAGCAACCGAATCGACGGGTTGGAATTGACCTCGATGAGTTGCGTGGAATCGGGTTGGCCGCCGATATCGACGAACATGTCAATGGCCGCGACGCGAAGTCCGATCGCACGCGCAGCCCGCCGCGCCAGCGCGATTGTGTCTTCGGACGGGGCGTCCACCAGCACCATCGTGCCGCCCGCGCTCAGATTCGTCCGTCCGGGGATCTCGCGGCGCTCGCTCTTTGCCGGCACGGCGTCGAGCGATGGATCGTTGGTCGGCAGCGAAGCAGGTGACAGGCCGCGGGTGCGCAGGGCGTCGTTGTGGGCGGCGAGCAGTTCGCGCACGGTACGCACGCCGTCGCCCGTGACGAACGGCGGATATTTTCGCGCGCAATAGAGTACGTCATCGTCGAGTAGGAAAACGCGATACTCGATGCCATCGACGATCGGCTGGATCAAAACGGCGTCATAATGCTTCATCACGTCGTCGAGATAGCGAACGAGCTCCGGTTCGCCGTGAACGGGTTGCGCGAAATCGCCGCGCGAGCCCGTGAGCGGCTTGACGAAAGCCGCCCTGCCCAATTCGTTGAAACATGCAATCGCATCGCTGCGCTCATGACCTGCTGGGCGATGCGCGCGATGGCGATCGTGCAGGAAGAAATACTCGCCGCCGAGCGCGGGCACGCCGGCGTCTCGCAGAATTTTGCTTGCGAAATGTTTATCAGACGCCAGTGTCGAAGCCGTCGCGTTGTTCTGCGGATACCAGGAGCATCTGCCGGCACCGAAATGAAGCAGCCTGTCGCGCGAGGCGATGCTGAATATCAGTCCCGAGCCGCCGTCGAGATCGCGAAACGCCAGCCCAAATTCAGCGCAGGCAAATTCGGCATAGACCGCCTGGTCCGGATAGAAGCCCGGTTTTCCCTTTCGAAACTCTGCTGGGCTTCGCATGCGATCTCTTTTGAAACGTTCTTAATCTGATGTAGTCATTTATTGCCAGATCGCTGCCGAATTCAGCAAGTTAATTGCGCGAGAAAGCGTTAACGAAGCCAATCGAACCTTTTTGCAAATTAGACCGACAGCCATTCCGAGTTCTCAATTGTGCTGCAGGTCATATTGACTATGTGTGTCACGTGCGCAAATGAAGCGCCAAATCGCCAATGATTTCGCTGATTTCTTGGCGCTTCGAGGCCCGAAAACCGAAACGTTCTACATCGAGACGTCAGGAAGAACGAAAACACATGAGCGCGTTCTATAGAGAGAAAGTCCTTTCTGTCCGCCACTGGACCGATACGCTTTTCAGCTTCCGGGCCACCCGCGATTCCGGTTTCCGCTTCCAGAACGGCCAGTTCGCGATGATCGGCCTCGAGGTCGAGGGTCGGCCGCTGCTGCGCGCCTACAGCATGGCCAGCGCCAATCACGAGGAAGAGCTCGAATTCTTCTCCATCAAGGTCGCGGACGGGCCGCTGACCTCGAAGCTGCAGAAGATCCGCGAAGGCGACGAGATTCTGGTCGGCCGCAAGGCGACCGGCACGCTGATCACCGACAATCTGATTCCGGGCAAGCGCCTCTTGCTGCTGTCGACCGGCACCGGACTGGCGCCATTCGCCAGCTTGATCAAGGACCCCGACGTCTATGAGCGGTTCGAGACCATCGTGCTCGTTCACGGTTGCCGCCAGGTTTCCGAACTTGCTTATGGTGAAGAGCTGGTCGCCAAGCTGCGCGATGACGAGCTGTTCGGGCCGCTATTGTCGGAGAAGCTCCGGTACTATCCGACCGTGACCCGCGAGCCGTTCCGCAATCGCGGCCGCATCACCGACCTGATCTCATCCGAGCAGTTGTTCAACGACATCCACCAGCCGCCGCTCAACATCGAGACCGACCGCATCATGATGTGCGGCAGCCCGGCCATGCTGGAGGAACTTAAGCAGATGTTCGAATCCGGCGGCTTCATCGAAGGCAGCGGCAACACGCCGGGCCATTTCGTGATCGAAAAAGCGTTCGTCGAGCGCTGAGGCCTTCGGCGTCATTCCGGGGCGCGTCGAAGACGCGAACCCGGAATGACGACCGCTTGAATAGCCCACTCCATTTCCCCGCTGCTATAACCACTCCCGAACGCCGCGCGGCCGTTGCCGACGCGATGATTGAGGGAGTGCGTGCGTGCCGGTGCGTGACGAGATTGGTCCCGGGAAGACCGCCTTCGTGTTCGCCGGCGGTGGCAGTTTCGGTGCCATCCAGGTCGGCATGTTGCAATCGCTCGCCGCCCACGGCGTGACCGCCGACATGGTGGTCGGCTCCAGCGTCGGGGCGTTGAACGGCGCGTTCTATGCCGGCGATCCCACGCTTGATGGCGTGCAGCGGCTGGCGGCTATCTGGCGCGGATTGCAGCGGCACGACGTCTTTCCGATTAGCTGGCGGACGGTGCTGAGCTTTCTATGGCGCCGCGATTTCCTGATCCCGCACGACGGCATTCGCAAGCTGATCGAGGATCACATTCCCTACCGCAATCTCGAACAGGCGAAGCTGCCGGTGCATATCGTCGCCACCGATATCATCTCCGGCGACAGCGTGGTGCTGTCGGAAGGCTCCACCGCGGAAGCGATCGTCGCCTCCACCGCAATCCCAGGCGCGTTCTCGCCGATCCGTTACAAGGACACCTATCTCGCCGACGGCGCGATCTCCAGCAACACGCCGATTCAGGTCGCTGTGAAGAAGGGCGCAAAGCGCCTGATCATTCTGCCGACCGGGCATGCTTGCGCGAACCAGGCGCCGCCGGTCGGCGCGGTCGCCAACGCGCTGCACGCGCTGACGCTCCTGATCGCGCGGCAATTGGTCAGCGAGCTCGAAGCGCTGGCGCCGGACATCGAGTATTTCGTGGTGCCGCCGCTATGCCCGCTGGTAGGCTCACCCTACGATTTCTCGCGCACCGCCGACCATATCGACCGCGCCGTCCTCGCCACCGACGCATGGCTGGCCCAGCACGGCCTGCAGCAGGGCAAGATTCCGCACGAGATGCGGTTGCACAGCCACTGAACGGCAGGCGCCGGGTCGTTACGCTGCATTGCAAAAGGCGACAGGTCTATTTCGATCCGGCGAAAAAAGCCGATTATTTTTCGAGCCGCCGTCACTTCCGTGGCCGTCGCTCCGTATATCGTGTAGCGCTCGTTCCGGCGGTTGGACTAAGCTGCCGGCCGAGCGCGACTAATTGGGCTGAGGGTTCCATGGACACGTTGCTGCTGCCGTTCTCGCCACGCTACATTATTTTGACGGTCTGCGCCGTCGTCACGGCATTGCTGATCGGTATTGGGCTTTTCGACCACAATCCGAAGGTGTGGGAAATTCTGCTGATCCCGATCGTGATTTTCAGCGCGCTCACGCTGCTCGGCATTCGTGATCTGCTGCAGAAGAATCATGCCGTTCTGCGCAACTATCCGATCTCGGCGCATATTCGTTTTTTGCTCGAGGAAATCCGGCCGGAGATCCGGCAATACTTCTTCGAGAGCGAGAAGGACGGCATGCCGTTCTCCCGCGACACCCGCGCTCTGGTCTATCAGCGCGCCAAGATGCAGCTCGACAAGCGGCCGTTCGGCACCCAGGAAGACGTCTATCGTGAGGGTTACGAATGGATGCATCACTCGGTGGCGCCGAAGGCTCGTAGCGCCGCGGAGTTCCGCGTCACTATCGGCGGCCCGGATTGCACCAAACCGTATTCGGCATCGGTCTTCAATATCTCGGCGATGAGTTTTGGCGCGCTCAGCCCCAATGCCGTGCGCGCGCTGAACATAGGTGCCAAGAAGGGCGGCTTCGCGCATGACACCGGAGAAGGCGGTGTCAGCCCCTATCATCGCGAAAACGGCGGCGATCTCATCTGGGAGATCGGTTCCGGCTATTTCGGCTGCCGCAACCGCGATGGTTCGTTCAACTCGGAGGAATTTGCCCGCGTCGCGGCCGACGACCAGATCAAGATGGTCGAACTCAAGATTAGCCAGGGCGCCAAGCCCGGACATGGCGGTGTGCTGCCGGCAGCCAAGGTGTCGGAGGAGATCGCCAAGATCAGGGGCGTCGCGATGGGCGAGGATTGCATTTCGCCGGCCACTCACCGCGCGTTTTCAACGCCGCTGCAGATGATGGCATTCATCGGCGAGATGCGCCGCCTGTCGGGCGGCAAGCCGGCCGGGTTCAAGATGTGCATCGGGCACCCCTGGGAATTCCTGGCGATCTGCAAGGCGATGCTGGAGACCGGCATTTATCCGGACTTCATCGTCGTCGACGGCAATGAAGGTGGCACCGGCGCGGCGCCGTTGGAGTTCATGGATCATCTGGGCATGCCGATGCGCGAGGGCGTCAGTTTTGTCCATAACGCGTTAATCGGCATCAACGCGCGCGACCGCATCAAGATCGGCGCCGCCGGCAAGATCGCGACCGCCTTCGATATGGCGCGCGCCATGGCAATCGGCGCCGACTGGTGCAATTCCGCGCGCGGATTCATGTTCGCGCTGGGCTGCATCCAGTCCTTGAGCTGCCACACCGATCGTTGTCCGACCGGCGTGTCCACGCAGGATCCTACCCGTGCCCGGGCGCTGGTGGTGCCACTCAAGACCGAGCGGGTCTACATGTACCATCATGCCACCCTGCACGCGCTGTCCGAGCTTCTCGCCGCCGCCGGCCTCGACCACCCGAAGCAGCTGCGGCCAATCCACTTCTCGAAGCGCACGTCGAGCACAGAGGTCATGTCATTTGCGAAACTCTATCCTTCGCTGCGTCCGGGCGAGTTGATCGAAGGCACCCAGGATCCGCGCTACCGCGATGCATGGGCGATGGCGCGCGCAGATTCGTTCCAGCCGGCGGGATAGAATCCCAACGGTTTCCCACGGCTGCTTGAATCCCGGCAGGACGGTAAGGTCTCCGGATTGCGGCAATTGTGGGGGCGTTAATTCCGGTTCGCGCATCCGCGATACGCCGGTTGTGGGATGTCGCTCGATTATCTATACAGACACGCATGAACGCCCTTCGCAGCAAGCCGGGGCTGGCCGGGTTTAGGTCACGCTGGCTGGCTCTCTTCTGTATCGTGCTGACCTTGTCGTTCGGCACGAGCGCGGCCGTGTCCGCGAGCGAGAGCGCGCATCATGAGGTCGAGGTCGCGCAGGCCGCGTCGCCTGTTGCGACGATCATCTGCCTCGGTGACGACCGTTCCTGCGGATTGCCCGATCATGACGAAGACCAGGTCATTCCGCATCTTCACACGGTCGACATCGGATCAGTGGGCTTGCCCGCCGTGGACGCTCCAGTCGCGACCCTTCAACTGAGGGCGGAAAGCGTCCCGCTGCCGGCGTTCCTGCCTGTCGACGGGCTGAAGCAGCCCACCCCCGAACGTCCCCCAAGAACCACCTGCATCTAAAGCTGTCTGGGCGCATCTGCGCCCGGCGAATGGATTCGAACGGTGTCCATGCGCGGCGTCGGTCGTCGGCCTATCCGCCGCCACTGGCGCCGCGCGAGCTTTCTCGCAGGAACGATCTCGATGTGGATATCAAGAAAGTTGTCAGCCCTCGGCGTGGGGCTGCTCTTGGCGTGCATGCAGCCGGCCTGGGCTGCGCCGGAAACCCAGCCCGGCCGCGAAGGCTTCATCAAACTGTCGCCAGCGCAAATCGCCGCCTTGCGGATCGAGGTGGCGCCGGCCGGTCCCGGTACGCTGTTGCGAACCGTGCGCGTGCCGGGCAACGTCATCATGAATCCCGACCGGATCGGTCATGTGCCGGCCAAGGTAATCGGGACCGTCGTCGAGTTGCGCAAGCGCCTTGGCGACGTGGTTCAGAAGGGCGAGGTTGTCGCCTACCTTGAGAGCCGCGAGGTTGCCGACGCCAAGAGCGAATTCCTGACGGCGGGTGCCAATCTCGAGCTGCAGACGACGCTGTTCGAGCGCGAGCGGTCGCTGTTCGAAAAGAAGATATCCGCCGAGCAGCAATTCCTCCGCGCGGAGAATGCATTTTCCCTCTCGAAGCTGCGGCACGATCTGGCGCGCCAGAAACTCTCTGCGCTGGATGTCGATGAGACCGAGATCGCAGAGCTTCCGAAACAGCCGGTCGCGAACCTCAGACGCTATGCTCTGCGGTCGCCGATTGCCGGCCGGGTGATCGACCGGAGAGTCGATCTCGGCGCGCCCGTCGGCGGCGACCAGCAGGAGAAGGAGATCTACGTCATCGCCGATCTGTCGTCCGTCTGGGTCGAACTCGTGGCCTCGGCGCCGGACCTCGCGCTGCTGAAAGAGGGCGATGGCCTTGCAATCGAAGACTCGGCCCGTGCGAAGGCTACCGGTGAGACCGTTTTCATCAGCCCGATGGTGAACAAGGATACCAGGACGACGCGGGTCATTGTCTCGCTCGATAACGCGGAGGGGCGCTGGCGCCCCGGATCCTTCGTCAGCGCGAATATTCCGGTTGACCGGCGCGCCGTCCCGCTGCTGCTTCCAAGAAATGCGCTTCAGGCGATCGACGGAAGGCCTCTGGTGTTCGTGCAGGTTCCGGAGGGATTTGAATCCCGCGCGGTGCAGGTGGGAGCGATGACGGAGGAATCGGTCGAAGTGCTGGGCGGTCTGAAGTCAGGCGAGATCGTCGCCGTGCTCAACACGTTCATCCTGAAGTCCGAGCTCGGAAAAGCAAAGGCGGACGAGTGATGATTGAAAAGATCCTCGATCTTTCGGTCCGTAGCCGCTGGTTCGTCGTGCTGTTGACGGCTGTCGCCTGCGCGCTTGGCATCTGGTCGCTCAACAAGCTGCCGATCGACGCCGTGCCTGATGTCACCAACAACCAGGTCCAGATCAATGCCATCGCGCCGGCGCTGACGCCGGTGGAGATGGAAAAGCAGATCACGTTCCAGATCGAAAATGCCCTGGCGGGCACGCCGACTCTCGAGCATACGCGGTCATTCTCCCGTAACGGCTTTGCCCAGGTAACGGCGGTCTTTAGCGATAAGACCAATATCTACTTCGCACGCCAGCAGGTGAACGAGCGGCTGCAGGAGATCCGGCAATCGCTCCCCCCCGAGGCCGAGGTCCGGCTCGGCCCGATCTCGACGGGCCTTGGCGAGGTCTATTGGTGGGCGCTCGAATACCAGAAGCCGCCCAAAGATGCGGCCATCGTGGACGGCAGGCCGGGCTGGCAGAGCGACGGCAGCTATCTCACGCCGGAAGCCCGGCACCTGCGCAGCGATTTCGAACGCGCGGTCTACCTGCGCACTGTCCAGGACTGGATCATCCGCCCGCAAATGCGGATGGTGCCGGGGATCGCCGGTGCTGACGCCATCGGTGGTTACGTCAAGCAATATCAGATCGCGCCTGACCCGGCGAAATCGATCGCCTATGGCATCTCCTTCGCCGACATCGTGAAGGCCGTTCAGGCCAACAACGTCAGCCGCGGTGCGAACTATGTCGAGCGTAATGGCGAGAACTATGTGGTACGGGCTGCCGGCCGAATTGAAGATATCTCCGAGATCGGCGAGATCGTCGTCGCTACCCGCGGCGACACGCCGCTGCGGGTCAAGGATCTCGCGGACATATTGATCGGGCGCGAACTCAGGACCGGCAGCGCCAGCGTCGATGGGCACGAGGCCGTGCTCGGGACCGCGCTGATGCTGATCGGCGGCAACAGCCGGACCGTATCCGCCGCGGCCGCGGCAAAGATCGAGCAGATCAACGCGACGCTGCCGCCGGGAATCGTCGCCAAAACCCTGCTCAACCGGACGCAACTGGTCGATTCCACCATCTATACCGTTGCCAAAAACCTCGCCGAGGGCGCCTTCCTCGTCATCCTCATCCTGTTTGCGCTGCTCGGCAATTTTCGCGCGGCGCTGATCGCCGCGCTGGTGATCCCCGCCGCGATGTTGTTGACGGCTACCGGCATGTTGCAGGTCAAGGTCAGCGCCAACCTGATGAGTCTCGGCGCAATCGATTTCGGCCTGATCGTGGACGGCGCCGTCATCATCACCGAGAACTGTCTCCGGCATTTGGCTGCACGGCAGCATCGTTTGGGACGCCAACTCGAACTTCCGGAGCGGCTGCAGACGGTGCGCTTGGCCGCCAGGGAAATGGTTGCGCCATCCGTCTATGGGCAGGCCGTGATCATGCTGGTTTACGTCCCGCTGCTGACGTTCTCCGGTGTCGAAGGCAAGATGTTCGAGCCGATGGCGTTGACCGTTATTATCGCCCTGTTGTCGGCCTTCGTGCTTTCGCTGACCTTCGTTCCGGCGATGATCGCGATTGCGGTAACCGGGCGCGTACAGGAAAAGCCTAACAGGATGGTTCAGGGCGCAACCGACCTGTACCGGTCGGCGCTCACGCGAACCTTGAAGGCACCGGGCATCGTGGTGAGTGCAGGTGCCGCCGTTTTTGCGCTGAGCATCCTGGTCTTTCTGTCGCTCGGACAGGAGTTCAACCCGACGCTCGATGAAAAGAATCTCGTGATCGAGGCGCGGCGGATTCCGAGTACGTCACTAGCTCAATCGCAGGCCATGCAGCTTGATCTCGAGCATACCGTTTCGAAGTTCCGCGAAGTGGCCTTCGTGTTCTCTCGCGTTGGCACGCCCGACATCGCCGCCGATCCGATGCCGCCCAATGCCGCGGACGCCTACGTCATCCTGAAGCCGCAACAGGAATGGCCCGACCCGTCCATGACAAAGGCGGAGCTGGTCGAACGGATCGAATCCGAATTGCAGAAATTGCCGGGTACCCGCTTCAGCTTCTCGCAACCGATCCAGATGCGGTTCAACGAGTTGATTGCGGGCGTCCGCGAGGACATCGCGGTCAAGATATTCGGCGACGAGTTCGAGCCGATGCTGAAATCCGCAAACCAGATCGTCGGCGTGCTGCGTAGCATCGGCGGCGCCCAGGACGTGCGGGTGGAGGAGGTGACGGGGTTGCCGTTCGTCGAAATCGCCATCGACAAAAAAGAAATCTCGCGCCGCGGACTGAGCATTGCCGCCGTTCAGGACGTGATCGGCGCCGCCATCGGCGGCCGAGAGGCCGGGCTGGTGTTCGAAGGCGACCGCCGGTTCCAGATCGTGGTCCGCCTTTCGGATGCGATCCGGACGAATGCCGATGTGATTCTCGGCCTGCCGGTGCCGTTGCCGGGCGTGGACGGACAGCCGTCGCGCATGACGGTGCCGCTGCGCGACGTGGCGTCGCTGACGTTTTCGGACGGGCCTAACCAGGTCAGCCGCGAAAACGGCAAGCGCCGCGTCGTGGTGACGGCAAACGTGCGGGGCCGCGATATCGGCTCTGTGGTGCAGGAGGCCCAGCAGAAGATTTCGCAACGCGTGGTGCTCCCGCCCGGATACTGGATCACCTGGGGAGGGCAGTTCGAAAACCTCGCATCGGCGCGCGAGCGGCTGAGTATCGTGGTGCCCGCGTGCTTTGCGATGATATTCCTGATTCTGTTCGCGGCGCTGGGATCGGCGCGTGACGCGCTATTGGTTTTCAGCGCGGTGCCGCTGGCGCTCTCCGGAGGCATCGTCGCACTCTGGCTGCGCGGCATGCCGTTCTCGGTCTCCGCGGCGGTTGGCTTCATCGCGCTCTCAGGCGTTGCCGTGCTCAACGGGCTGGTGATGCTGACCTTCATCAAGCAGCTCATTGCGAGCGGCCTTCCACCGCGGGAGGCGATCGTTGAGGGCGCGGTCACCCGGCTGCGCCCCGTTGCGATGACGGCGCTGGTCGCGTCCGTCGGTTTCGTTCCGATGGCACTTGCGACGGGCACCGGCGCGGAGGTTCAGAAGCCGCTGGCCACCGTCGTGATTGGCGGCCTGATGACGGCGACGTTCCTGACGCTGTTCGTGCTGCCGGCGCTCTATCGTTTGGTCAGCGCGGAAGCAAGAGCGGAAGGCGACCAGCTTTCAGAGATTGATGCCGAACCGGGCGAGCACCCAGGCGGTGATGAAGTAAAGGATCACGGTCACCGCGCAGCCGGCGGCGAGGCTGGGCCAGAACCCCACGCCCGCCCTGAGCAGCGCCGGCAACATCAGAAACATCGGTAGCGACGGCAGCACGTACCAGAACGTCGACTCCGCGACGCCGGCCACGCGCTCCGTATCGCCGGTGTCGCGCCAGAGCCAGAGGATGCTCAACAATGCAACGAGCGGCAGCGACACGACAAGCGCGCCGAACGCCGGACTGCGCTTGGCGATTTCCGACACCGCCGCAATGATGATTCCAGACAGGGCGCACTTGATCACAAAATAGAGCATGGGGTGCCTCAAAGGGCACTAGAACTCTCCGTGCAGCCTGCCGGAGAACACATGGACCGGGCCGCGGTCGGCATTGTACGCAGGATTGGTGACGAACTGGTAGTCCGCCGTCAGCGTGATCTGCCTGGTGAGCGCGTAGGCGTAATAGGTTTCGAGGATGCGCTCCTTGCGGTAATTGAGCTGTCCGTCGCCGATCAGCGGGCCGAGCCCGCCGGCGGCGATGAAGTCGCGATGATCGCGCGACAGCGCGTTGATCGCGCCGGCGATGCCGATCGTGTCGTCCGGCCTGCCCCATGTCGTGCCCTTGATCGAGGCGCCGAGCGAGAGTGAGGCGTCGACGTCGGTGAACGACATGATCTCGGTCTTGCCGTTGTTCCAGCTCCAGCGGCCGAATAGGCCGAGATCGTCCGTGACCGATTGTTCGACGTTGAAGACGTAACCGTATTTGAGGCGGCCGGTGCGGGTCAGGGAAATGTCGAGATTGAGCGCCGGATCGTTCAGCGTGTCGCGATAGCTGCCGGAATTGGCGCTGCTCACCCAGCCGATGGTGCGCAGCTTGCCGGGACGGGAGAACAGCTGATAGCGCGTCTCCAGTTCGGCCACATACTGGCCGCGGCGGAAGACCTGCGTGTCGAAATTGTTGGAGTTGGAGACTGCGCCGATCATGAAATAGCCGCCGCGCAACGCCCATTGTTTCTGGTTGAGTTCGGCGGTCACGCCGTAGGTCAATCCGAGCCTGTCGGCGGCATAGTCGAAGGCGCCGGGCGCCCAGATCGACCAGTTCATGAAATCTCGGCGGGCATCCTTGGCGTAGGAATTGCCGTCAAAGACATCGCCAACCGAGAACTTGCCGGCCTGTAGTGTCAGCCTGTTGACGTCGACCTTGCCGGCAAGCTGCTGCTGCCCGCTGGCAAGCTCCTCCTGCTCGCCGCCAAATCCGAAGGTCTGGCGCACATAAAGCCGCGAGGTGTTGTAGTGGGGGTAGGGGAAGTTCGACTTCTGCGCCTCACCGCTGGGAAATCCGGCGATGCCGACAGTATCGCTCAGGCCAAAGCCCTGCAGCAGTTCGGGATTGTAGTAGACTTCGCCGCCTTCCCAGAGCCGGGCGTTCAGATAGAGGCTGTTGCTCCAGGTGGCCTGCGCCTGTCGCGCGGGCGTCAGGCTGTTGGTGCCGGTATAGGGCGCGCGGAATGCCGGGTAGCCCTGGCCCAGATAGGTGGTCTGCCCATGAATCTCCCAGCGATCGGATTCTGGATCAGTCAGGTCGGTCTTCGGCGTCCAGCTTTTCGATCCGGGCCAGTCGACCTTGCGATTGAGGCCGATGCGAACCTGCTGGAAATCGAGAGTCGAGCTATGTTCCGCACCAGAAGGGAAGCGAACATTGGCGCGATCGAACCGGCTATAGAGATATTCGAGCCTGACGCTCCAGTGCGGCGCGAAGGCGTATTCAACACCGGCGCCTGCGGCCCAGCCGGGACGGACGTTGATGTGCTTCTGGTCGGTGCCGACATCAGGCGTATTGATGAAGCGCTCGCCGGCAAAGGCAAAACCACCCGTGGCGTAAAGCAGCCAATGGCCGCTGGCATAGCCGATGCGGCTCCTCAAGGTGCCAGCATAATCCATTTTCTCGACGACCTCGGAGCGCGCGCCCGTGAGCGTCGAAACGATCGAGTTCGAAGTGATGTAGTTCGGAAAGGTCAGGTCGGCTTCGACGCCGAGCAACAGTCCGGACGGTAATTGAACGTTGTAACCGCCCTGGACGCCGCCGCTCACGCCGCTGAAGACGCTGTTGGTCGAGACAGCCAGCGGATCGGAGAGCACAGCGGTCGAAGAGCCGCGGCCGTAGCCGGTATGCCCGCCGATGTAGAAGCCGCTCCAATCAAACGCCGGGCGAAGATGGGGCGTTTTCAGGGGCATGTCGGCCGCGATCACCGGATTGCCGAGCACTAGCGCGCCGAGCGCGGCGCCGGCCAGTGCATGTTCCAGAGATCGGCGGTTGCGGTTCACAGTGCGGACTTTCCCGGTGCGACGCGTGCGGCGCTGCCCGACATCACTGCAGATTCGAATGCCTGCCGCCACCTGACAAATGAAGTCATCAACCCCGTCGCCCCGATCGGATTCCTGGGGTTCCCTCCGGTCAGCGCCAAATCGGGTCATTCCGCCACTCACGCCCCGAGCTTTATTGCAAGTAATTCGCAATAGCAAGAAGCCGGCGAACAACTCTGCTTAATGACATCGTTGCGTGACGTAGTTGCAACATTGGCCGCCGCGCCATCGGCTGCAACTCGTTCGGCCACATCACTGACGGGTGTTCGGAGACATGGCTGACAGATCGCGGGCGGCGTCGGGCGAGGGTGGTGGCTGGGCTTGCAAAAAGTTGACCCGCCCGGGGGGACAACCGGGCGGGTCGGGTGCGGCACGGGGGTGGATGAGGCGCCCGTGCCGGACGCTGATCCACGAGAAGCGCTTTCAGGGTCTGAAGTGGTTTGCTTGGAAGGAAATCGCTTCTCGAACAGCAACCAAGTCAGCCGCAGAAATCAGTAAGCGCAGGTCCGGACGCGGCCGATGTAATTGCCGAACGCATCGAACTGGCGAACCCAGCCGCAGCGGCGATAGCCGTCATAGTAGTAGCCGTCATTGCTGGCGGCGATTGCAGTGCCGACAATCGCGGCGCCGACGAGACCGGCTCCAATGCCCCAATGCAGCGGCTTGGCTTGCGCCTGGGTGGTGGATGCGATCGTGCCGGTAACGGCAAGGGCAGCAAGAGCGAGAGCGGCGAGCTTGGTCTTGATCGACATGGAAGTCTCCATCCTGTGTTGGGCGGCCATTGTGGTCCGCATGCACAGTTGGACGGATCGCTCTAGAAAGCGGTTCGAGGCGACGGCCGGAAATATGGTTTCGTCGTTTATTTCCCCGATATTTCAGATGGTTACGAAAAATAAATCGCGATTCTATGCTTTACCAAGAAACAATTCCGGATCGAATTTGTCGACGTCATCGAGCAGTTCGCAGAACGCCCGCGCGCCGTGATCCAGTAGTTGCTCGCCTTTCTCCGCGGAGGCTTTGGTGGCGTCGCCGACGGCGCCGCTTTCGTTAAGGTCCTGCGCCTGCCACGCGAAAGGGACCGGCCGGTGCGCCGAGAGCCAACGAAATTTTTTCTCCATCGCAATGCTGGCGGGGCGAAAATCCGCGATCGCCTCTATCCGCACAGTGTGCGGA
Source organism: Bradyrhizobium australiense (assembly GCF_013114825.1). Classification (GTDB taxonomy): domain Bacteria; phylum Pseudomonadota; class Alphaproteobacteria; order Rhizobiales; family Xanthobacteraceae; genus Bradyrhizobium; species Bradyrhizobium australiense. The sequence goes on from NZ_JAAVLX010000003.1 coordinate 571,187, forward strand.
TAGCGCGCCAGCATGATCGAGGTCTCGACCGCGCCGCCATGAATGCCGTGACGCAGCTCTTCGGCGGAAAACAATCCATCTGGCGCGCCGAAGCGCGACCAACTCGTGGTCACCACGAGCAGCCCGTGATGCGCGCGCAGATCCTGCGCGACCAGCGACATCGCCGCGCTATTGCCGCCATGGCTCGTCACGATCACGAGCTTGCGGATGCCCGATCGCGCCACGCTCTCGCCGATCGCCGTCCATTCCTTCAGTGCGACATCGGTCGGCAGCGTCAGCGTGCCCGCAAAATCGATGTGCTCGGTGGAAATGCCGACCGGCTGCAGCGGCAGAAAGGTGACGGGCAGCGCGACGGGTAACAGCTCGCGCACCCGCGCCAGATAGGCCTCCCCGATCAGGACGTCGGTTTCCAGCGGCAAATGCGGGCCGTGCTGCTCGGTCGCCGCCAATGGCAGCACCGCGATCCAGCACGCGACGTCGGCGCTGGCGACGCCAGGCCAGTGGATATCAGTCCAGTCGCGGGGCGGAACGGTTGAGGCCATTGAGCGAAGCGTTTCTTTGGATGAATTTGCAGGGTAGTTTGTTAGATAGTCCGGGAATTGATCCAATTCCTGGATAAGCCGTGGGACGATATCCACATCTACTGCCTCCCATCATGGGCCAGAACGATCGACGGAGTCCAACCATGAACTCGGCCTTTTTGCTGCGAGCGTTAACCGCAGGTCTTCTGGCGCTGGCCGCAGGACTGATGCCTATGCGCGCCGAAACCCTCGACAAGGTGTCGTTCGGAACCAACTGGGTCGCGGAGGCGGAGCACGGCGGCTTTTTCCAGGCGGTTGCCGACGGCACCTACAAGAAATACGGCCTCGACGTCACCATCGTTCCCGGCGGGCCCAACACCAACAACCGCATCCTTTTGACCGCGGGCAAGCTCGACTTCTTCATGAGCGCGAACACGCTGCAATCGTTCGACGCCGTCGCCAACAATGTCCCGTTGATCGCGGTCGCTGCGATCTTCCAGAAGGATCCGCAGGTATTCCTCACCCATCCGGAAACCAAGATTGCAAAACTCGAAGATCTCAAGCCGCTGACGCTCTTGGTGTCCAAGGAAGGTGTCGCGAGCTATTTCCAGTGGCTGAAGTCCGAATATGGGTTCAGCGAGAGCAAGGTAAAACCCTACACTTTCAATCCGCAGCCCTTCATCGTGAACAAGCAGAGCGCGATGCAGGGCTATGTGACCTCCGAGCCTTACGCCGTCGAGAAGGCGGCGGGCTTCAAGCCGGGCGTGATCCTGCTCGCCGATCACGGCTTCAACGCCTATTCGACGCTGATCGAGACTCGCCGCGAGATCGTCGACAAAAAACCCGACCTCGTGCAGCGCTTCGTCGATGCCTCCGTGATCGGCTGGTACAATTATCTCTACGGCGACAATTCGGCCGGGAATGCGATGATCAAGACGATGAATTCGGAAATGACCGATGAACTGCTGAACTATTCCGTCGCCAAGATGAAGGAATACGGCATCGTCGATTCCGGCGACACCTTGCGCGACGGCATCGGCGCCATGAATGACGCCCGCGTTGCGAGCTTCTTTGACAAGATGGTGCGGGCCGGCGTGGTTCGCCGCGATATCGACTACCGCCAGGCCTACACGCTGCGCTTCGTCAACAAGGCCGTCGGTCTCGATCTGCGGCCGAAGAACTGACGCGAGATGGCCGAGCCCGCTTTGTCGGAGACGGATATCGATGCGGCAGGCTTTGCAGTGCGTCTGCGCGCGGTAGGCAAGACCTATGATAACGGCGTGACCGCTCTCGGGCCGCTCGATCTCGATGTCGCGAAAGGCGAGTTCGTCTCTCTGCTCGGGCCTTCCGGCTGCGGAAAGTCGACCGCGCTGCGGTTGATTGCGGCGCTCAGCACGCCGAGTGCGGGTACGGTGAACGTTTCCCATCGCGCCAAGGCGGATGGGCGGCATCCCATCGGATTTGTGTTTCAGGAGCCGACCCTGATGCCGTGGGGGAGCGTGCGCGACAACGTTCGCCTGCCGCTGAAGCTCGCGCGCGCGCCGTCGGCCGAGGCCGACCGGCGCATCGAGGAGGCGCTGGCGCAGGTCGGGCTTGCCGAATTTGCGGATGCATATCCCCGTGAACTGTCGGGCGGCATGAAGATGCGGGTTTCGCTTGCGCGTGCGCTCGTCACCGACCCGGACATTCTGCTGCTGGACGAGCCGTTCGCGGCGCTCGACGAGATCACGCGTTTTCGGCTCAACAACGACCTGCTGGCACTATGGCGGAAGCTGCACAAGACCGTCATCTTCGTCACCCATTCGGTGTTCGAGTCGGTCTATCTTTCGCAGCGGGTGATCGTGATGACCGCGCGGCCGGGCCGCATCAGCGCCGAGTTTCGCATCGCGACAGTGGAGCCGCGCGGGGAGGAGTTTCGCACCTCGGTCGACTATGCCGGCTATTGCCGCGAGGTCTCGGGCGCCCTGGCGCCTTCCTATTCGGGACAGCGCGGCGCATGAGTTCCCTGCAGAACCTCGGCCGCATGCTGCTGCCGGTCGTCGTGCTCGCGGCGGGCCTGGCGTTGTGGGAATTCGTGGTCCGCATCAACGATATTCAGCCCTATGTGCTGCCGAGCCCGACAACCGTGTTTCAGACGCTCGTCAGCGACTGGCCGGTGCTGTCGGAATCGCTCGGCGTGACCTTGCTCACGACGCTGGAAGGTTTTATCGCCGCAGCCGTCGGCGGCGTTGCGCTGGCGCTGTTGTTCAATCAATCGAAATGGCTGGAATATTCGCTGTTTCCTTATGCCGTGATCCTGCAAGTCACGCCTGTGATCGCAATCGCGCCGTTGTTGCTGATCTATCTGCCGCAGCAGACTGCGGTCATTGTCTGCGCCTGGATCGTCGGTTTCTTTCCGGTTCTGTCCAACACCACGCTCGGGCTGAATTCGGTCGATCGCAATCTGGCCGGGCTTTTTCAGCTCTATGGCGCGTCACGGCTGCAGACGCTGCGGTACCTGAAATTGCCGGCGGCGCTGCCGTTCATCCTCGGCGGTTTGCGGATCGCGGGCGGGCTGTCGTTGATCGGCGCCGTGGTCGCCGAAATCGCGGCGGGCGCGGCAGGCGCCGGCTCCGGGCTTGCTTTCCGGATCGCCGAATCCGGTTATCGCCTCAACATTCCCCGAATGTTCGCGGCGTTGTTGTTGCTGTCGGTGGCCGGGATTGTCATCTATGGGCTGCTGGCGCTAGTTTCGCATCTGGTACTACGGCGCTGGCATGAGAGCGCGCTTGGAAAGGAAAATTGATGGCTGCCGCGAATATTTCGTCCGAGAAGATCGATCTGTTGATCTACGGACCTGTCAGGCCGATCCTGGAAAACGGCTTTTCGGATCAATTCGTCCTGCATATGGCGGAGAGCCGCGCAGACCTCGAGCGGTTGACGCCAGATGCGGTAGCCAAGATCCGCGGCATGGCGGTCACCTATCACATGGTGCCGGCCGATGCGAAGGCGCTGTCGCAATTTCCCAAGCTTGAAATCGTCGCAAGCTTCGGCGTCGGCTACGACCACGTCGACTCCGCTTATGCGCGCGAGCACAACATCGTCGTCACCAACACGCCCGATGTGCTGACCGAAGAAGTCGCCGACGTCGCGATGGGGCTTCTGATCGCGACTCTGCGCGAGTTCGTCAAGGCCGACCGTTATCTGCGCTCCGGCCTGTGGCAAACCCAGAACTATCCCTTGAGTGTCGGTTCGCTCCGCGACCGCAAGGTCGGCATCGTCGGCATGGGCCGCATCGGACAGGCGATCGGACGCCGGTTAGAAGCCTCGCGCGTGCCGGTTTCCTACCATTCGCGCAATCCGTCGTCGGCCGTGTCCTACCAGCACTATCCCGACCTGATGGAAATGGCGAAGGAGGTCGACACGCTGATCGTGATCGTGCCCGGCGGCGCCTCGACCGCCAAGATGATCAATGCCGACGTGTTGCAGGCGCTCGGGCCCCGGGGCGTTTTGATCAACGTTGCGCGTGGCTCCGTCGTCGACGAGCCGGCGCTGGTCGCGGCGCTGAAATCCGGCACCATTCTCGCCGCCGGGCTCGACGTGTTCGCCAACGAACCGAGCGTGCCGGACGAATTGAAGGCCATGCAAAATGTCGTGCTGCTGCCACATATCGGCTCAGCTTCGGTGGTAACGCGGAACGCCATGGATCAGCTCGTGGTCGATAACCTGAAAAACTGGTTTGCCGGCAAGGCGCCCTTGACGCCCGTTCCGGAAACCCCGGTGAAAGGGCGCTGATGTTGCGCAGGTGTTCGGGCATTACGGCAGCAGCGCTGACGGCGCTGCTCGCGCTTGCGCCGCACGTGGTGGCGCAAGATGCTTCGACCCTGAAGAAAGACATGATCGGGCAGTGGGAACTTGCGACCACCGAGCGCAGCAAGACTTGCGTCATCACGATGAAGGGTGATGCGACGCCACAAGGGCTCAAGCTCGAGCTTGAGCCCGGCTGCGCCAAGGCATTGCCGTTCACCAAGCACATCACCGCCTGGAATATTAAGGGGCTGGATATCGTGCGGCTGCAGGATGCGGCCGGCCAGCCGGTGATCGACTTCACCGAGGTCGAGAGCGGCATTTTCGAAGGCCTGCGGACCGGCGAGGGCGTCTATATCCTGCAGAACCTCGCCGCCGCCCGCTCGCTCGCCAAGTCGATGGACCAGATGATCGGCGACTGGTCGATGGTCCGCGGCAACGGCCAGACGGTCTGCGGCCTGACGCTGACCAACACCGAAGCGACCGGCGATAATTTCCAGGTGTTCCTGAAGCCGAAATGCGATCCGGCGGTTGCGGCCTTTGCGCCAAACCAGTGGCGGCTGGAGCGCGGGCAGATGATTTTGATGTCGGCCAGGGGCGAAACCTGGCAGTTCGAGGCCGACGACAATGCGCAGTGGCGGCGGGTGCCTGATACCGCCGATCCCCTGATCATGATCCGGGGACAGTAGCTTCCAGCTGTCGGTATCGTGAACTAGCGGCCGATCACTCCGGCAATCTGGGACGCGACCTGCTCGGCGAGCATGTGATAGCCCTCCGGGGTCAGATGCTGGCCGTCAGGCTGATGCGGCAATCCCCTGAATGCGCTGTTTGGAATCATGATCACCGGGATGCCACGGCCACTCAGCCGGCTTTGAATTTCCGATGTCCGATCGGGCGAGCCCTTGCGGCGGTCGTTGCCGCCTGGCTGCAGGATGACGGCGCTGGTCCCTTTCGGTATGGCCTGGTCCAGACGTCGCAACATGCCTTCCGTGGTGTCGCCGTTTATGCCGGCGTTCACAACACGGATGTTGGCGCCCTTGGCCCGCAATATCGCCTCGAGTTGCGCGGGGTAGGCCTGAGCGCGCGCTACCCCCTTGCCATAGGTATTACTGGCGCCAAGCGCCACGATGGTGGCGGCACTGGCCGGCGCTGTTACGAAAATGAAGCTGGCCGCCGCGATTGCCAGGGACTCCAGGACGCCAAGCCGAAATGGGCCCGATTTCATACTTGCTCCCCTGCGCATCGGTCAGGACCCAACAGGGCCAGTATCCCCCCGCGCAACATATGAGCAACCATCCTGGGGAAGCCGGACGAAATTAATTCAGGGCCATGTCGATCCGGCGCCTGATCACGGGATTGTCGCGAATGCTGCGCGACGTGCCGTTAGCGGAGGATCTGACCCAGGAAGCCTTGGTCGCGGCGCTGGAGCATTGGCCCGCCAGCGGCGTGCCGGAGAAGCCCGGGGCATGGCTGATGGCGCTGGCCAAGCGCCGTGCGCTGGATCATCTGCGCCGCCGCAGCATGCTCGCGCGCAAGCATGAAATGCTGACGCGCGATCTCGAGCAGGAGCAACAGGCGATGCCGGATCCGCACGCCGCACTCGACGACGATATCGGCGACGAATTGCTGCGGCTGATATTCACCGCCTGCCATCCGAGACTCTCGCGCGAAGCCCGCGCGGCGCTGGCCCTCCGGATGATCTGCGGGCTGACCACCGAAGAGATCGCGCGCGCCTTCCTGCAGCCGGAAGCGACCATTGCCCGGCGCATCGTGCGCGCCAAGCGGACGCTGTCGGAATCCGGGCTTGCCTATGAAACCCCGCGCGGCGAGCAGCTTTCGGAACGGCTCGCCTCGGTGCTGGAGGTCGTCTATCTCATCTTCAACGAGGGCTATACGGCCGCCCGCGGCGATGAATGGCTGCGGCCTCAGCTCTGCAACGACGCGCTGCGCATGGGCCGGGTGCTGACGCTGGTCGCGCCGAAGGAAGCCGAGGCCCACGGCCTGCTCGCGCTGATGGAGCTGAATGCCTCGCGCATCGCGGCGCGCACCGACGCAGCCGGCGATCCGATCCTCTTGATGGACCAGAACCGCGCACTGTGGGACCGTCTTCAGATCCGCCGTGGCTTGCTGGCGCTGGTCCGGGCCTGCGAACTCGGCGGCGGGCGCGGCTTCTACACGCTGCAGGCGGCGATCGTCGCCTGTCACGCCAGAGCCGCTACACCTGATGAAACCGAGTGGCCGCGTATCGCAAAACTCTACGCCAAACTTGGCGCGCTGGTGCACTCGCCGATCATCGAACTCAACCGCGCTGTGGCGATCGGTATGGCCGAGGGGCCGGCGGCCGCGCTCGCGATCGTGGACGGATTGGCTGGGGAGCCCGCGCTGAAAACCTATCACCTCTTCCCAAGCGTCCGCGGCGATCTGCTGCACAAACTCGGCCGTGTTGTAGAAGCCCGCGCTGCGTTCGAGCTCGCGTCAATGCTTGCGACCAACAAGCGCGAACGCGAGTTGTTGCGGCGGCGGGCCACTGAGATGAGCAGTGGCGCGCCCGAGCCGTCCTGATGTCAGATGAACCGGAACTGCGACCGCTCGCGCTTGGCGAGTTTCGGAATCGCCTGCCCGAGAATGATGTTCTTGAAGTGCTCCGTCTGCTGATGCTCGGCGAAGGCCGTTTCGCCTGCGAAGACCTCGTAAAAGAAGAACTCCCGCGGCTTTGCGATGTTCTGGTGAATCTGGAACTCTCTGACGCCGGACTCACGCTGCGCCTGCGGCAAGAAATCTTTCAGAAGCTCCGCGACGCTAGCTTCTTCGCCCGAATTGACTTCCCAGAACGCGGTGACGACGAGGTTCTGGTTTGCGTTGTTTGTGGTGGCCATGGTGTTCTCCTGTGAAATATCCAGCACGTGCTCGTTGAGCGGCGATGCGGCTCACAATGGCCGATCTTGCGACAATAATGGTTCGATGCAGGACGAACGATGATGTCAATCTCAAAGCCGGAACCTGTTTGACCATGCGCGCGTTTCCCGGTGATCACCTGCCTGGAGCAGCCGCATGGCCAAAAAGACCGTGCTCGCCATCGGTATCGAGCCTTCCCTGGTCGACTTCAGCGCCTTTCCGGGGCTCACGGCCGAACTGGTGACGAGCTATATTGCAGCTCAGATCGAGCAGCTTCGCGCGATGGGTTATGAGGCCGATAGCTGCCTGATCGATCTCGGCGAGACCGCCGAAGCCGTCGCGGCAGCGGCGCTGGGCGCAAAGCATTATGACTGCGTCGTGATCGGCGCCGGACTGCGGGAGCCACGAGAGCGGCTGCACTTGTTCGAGCGGATCATCAATCTGGTTCATCTCGCCGCGCCGCAAACGCGCATCTGCTTCAACACCACGCCGGCCGATACCACCGAGGCGGTGCAACGATGGGTCGCGCCGTGAGCGCGCTTGCGCTCAAGTCGTGCGGAAGGCGCCGAGCAGGCTGCCGATGATCTTTTGGCCGCGGGCGCGGAGCCTCTTCGGATTCTCTGCGCCCGGCAGCAACAGCGCCACCTCGCAGATCATGGCATCGACCATCCGGCTCAAGAGCTCGATGTCCTCGAAATCCAGTTCGCCCTGTCGCTTTAGCGCGTTGAGCGTCGCAGTGAGCAGGGCCATCGGATGGGCTTCCTCGATCTCCCGGTAGCGCGTTTGGCCGAGCACGGCCGGAGCTTCCTGGATGACGATGCGCGCATAGGCCGGTTCGAGACAGACGTCGAGATAGGCTTCGATGCCCTCGGTCAGGCGGTCCCATACCTTGCGCTGCGTCTTTGCCCGCGCCTCGATCTTTGCGGCGGCCTCGATCTGCACGGCGACGACCACGGCGTCGAACAGCGCCTTTTTGTCCTCGAAGTGGTGATAGAAGGCGCCCCGCGTCACCCGCGCGGCGCGCGAGATCGCCTCGATCCCCGCCGCCTGATAGCCCTCGCTCGCAAAAATCTCCCGGCCGGCGGCCAGCAGCGCCTGCCTCGTGGTCTCCGTGTATTCCTCGCGGCGGGTTCGTTCACGTCCAGCTTCCTGCATGCTCCGAAATACCACTTGACGCTTACGATCCTATAAACATATAACATACATACGGTATGTAAAAAACCTTTGGTATGGTTTCGGCCGTGCCGCCCATTAATTCGTTGGAGGAGGGGCATGAACGGCGATCGAATGTTCGAACTCGCGCAGGCATTGGCAGTCGCAAAGAGCCGTCAGGACGTGCCGGCGGCGTTAAAGGTTCTTCACGAAGACATGCAGCTGGAAGCGCCAGCCTTCGGCACCAGCGCCCGCGGGCTTGCCGAAAACGAGAAAGTGCTGACCCGGTTCTTCGCCTCGTTCCCCGATTACAACGTCGCCCTGGAGGGCCACGCCGCCAATGACGATACACTTGTCTGCTGGGGCCGCGTCCAGATGACCATGACCGGCGATCGTTTCGGCATGGTGCCAAACGGCAGGCGCGCTGATCTTCCCGTGTTCATCCAGTTTGCGTTCAAGGACGACCGGATCGTCCGAGAGCGATTTGTCTTCGACCTCGCCGAACTCTGCGCCCAGTCCGGCGTCTCGACGGACACGGTACGCCGCAAGATCTTTGGCATGTCGGCGTCCGGCAGCTTGCCGCCGAATGACTCTTATTGCGTTGCGAACAGGACCCCAGATGACAGTAGATCCGCGGGTGAAACCCGTCGCCGCGATCAGGACGGCACCATTGTTTGACATCGTCGTCGATCTCAATCCCAGGCTGAACATTGGCGATGGCCCGCTTGGCCGCCGCATCCTGTTCGGAGCGGCCGGTGGAACCTTCGAAGGTCCCAGGCTGCGCGGCAAGGTGGTCCCCGGCGGCGGCGACTGGGCGTTGTTTCGCGCTGATGGCGCGATGTCGCTCGACGTCCGCCTGACGTTACGCACGCATGACGGCGCGCTGGTGCACATGACCTATGGCGGTCGCTGGCTTACGCCGCCCGAATTGCGGTCAGAAATGGCTGATCCCGCGAAACGATATCAGATCGACCCGTCGCGCTATTACTTCCGGACCAATCCGCTGTTCGAAACGGGGGCCGAGCAATATGCCTGGATGAACGACATCGTCTGCGTCGGATCGGGATATCTGGTCGAGGGCGGTATCGCCTATAATATTTCCCAGATCGTCTGACGCATGTTCACGCGGCTGGAAGCGATCCGCGCTGACGGATGATCGTCCAGATCCAGGCCATAGCGGTAAGCGCCACGGCGCCATAAGGAGCCCAGGCTTGCGGCTCTCCCATCGTCGCAAGGGTCATGCCGCTCATGAGGCACCAGAGAACGGGGATTGGCAGCAACCATGGCAACAGCCTGCCGCGGGCGAGGAGCACAACGCCGAGCGTCGCAATCGCCATCGGATCCGGCGCGATGCCAAAGACCTCGGACGCGGCCCAGCCGCGTCCCTGCAGCGGCGCAAGCAAGGGCTGTCCGGCGATCGCGAAGCCAAGGATGAGATACCCGATCCAACCGGCAGGCCGGCGCCGGTCGAAAGCGAGACCATCGAGCAACGATGAGGCAAGGAGCAATGCGCCCTCAACGAAAAATCCCGGCGCGATATAGGCGGCAGCCCAGTTGATGGTCGCGTAGCGGCTCCACAGGAAGGACCACCCGACGAAGATCCAGAGGATCGCCAGGATAAGTGCGATCCAGCGCGCCCAGGTTTCCGGCCGCCACGCGATCAGCAGGATGATGAGGAGGCCGGTGGCGAGCGTCACGACGTGTAGAGGCCAGAGCGTCGCATTGTGTAATTCGAACATGCGCCAGTAGACGCGTGGCGAAAACAGCAGGAAATCCTCCGCCCGATAGGTCCACCACTCCGACATCAAAGCGCCTGCACGTGAGCCGCGATGCGCTGCCGCGTGGCCGGATCAGGCATCGTTCCGGCGGCGGCCGAGAGGTTTTCACGCACATGGTCGACGCGGGTGGTCGCCGGAATTGCGACGGTGACGGCTGGGTGAGACAGGATGAACTTCAGCATTAGCTGCGCCCAGCTCGACACCCCGAGTTCGGCCGCCCATTCTGGCAGCGGCTTGTTCTTGAGGCGCTGGGTCAGTTCGCCCTGCCGGAACGGCCGGTTGACGATCACGGCGATGCCGCGCTCTGCCGCCAGTGGCAATAGCCGCGCCTCCGCCTCGCGATCAACGACATTGTAGGAGAACTGCACGAAATCGACGGGCTCGTTCCGCATGATCTGTTCGAGAAGATCATGACGGCGGCCTTCTGACGTGGTGATTCCAACGTAACGCACCGCACCGGCCGACTTCATCGGGAAAAGCATCTGCAGATGCGGCTTCCAGGCGAGGAGGTTGTGAACCTGAACGAGGTCAAACTTCGGCACACCCCAGAAGCGGCGCGATTGCTCGATCTGGGCTGAACCCGCCGTTGCCGAGAAGGTCCATACTTTTTCGGCCGAGAATAGCGCAGGAGGTCGTCCGAGTTTTTGAAGGCCGTAGCCGACCACTGGCTGCGACGAGCCATACATGGGAGAGGAGTCGATCATGCGGCCGCCCGCCTCGAAGAAGGCGGCCATGACATCAGCGCATTCGTCCCGGAGCACCGGATCGTTGCCGACGTTGAAGGTGATCCAGGTCCCCAGCCCGACCATCGGCATCTCCTCGCCGGTTGAAGGTATTTGACGCCGGCCGGGCTGGTCTTGCTGCGCATGGAGCGAGATTGGCAAGAGCGCGGCAGCGGCCGTTGCCAACGAGGTCTGCACGAAGGTTCGGCGTGTCGTCTGCATCCGGCGCTCCATCATGGCGGCGGCAAACTGGCCGCGTAGCAAATGCGCGGAGCAACGCCCCACCAGCTTCGCAACATGAAATTGCCGATCACGGCACTGGACTAAATATGCAGGCGTGCGCCGCCCTCAATCCACGATGGACAGCCAAAAATTGCTAGATCAGCTTCAGTCCCCTCAAACTTGCGTGACCGTTCTTGCCGACGATGATGTGGTCGTGCACCGAAATGCCGAGCGGGGTGGCGATCTGGACGATCGCCTTTGTCATATGGATATCGGCCTGCGACGGCGTCGGATCGCCTGAGGGGTGATTGTGCACCAGGATCAGCGCGGTCGCCGATAGTTCGAGCGCGCGCTTGATCACCTCGCGCGGATAGACCGGCGTGTGGTCGACGGTGCCGGTCTGCTGCACCTCGTCGGCGATTAGTTGATTGCGCTTGTCGAGGAACAGCAGGCGGAACTGCTCCTTGTCGGCGAATGCCATGCCGCTCCGGCAATAGTCGACCACGTCGTTCCAGGAGGAGAGCGCAACCTTGCGCTTGATCTCGCCCCTCGCGACCCGGCTCGCGGCGGCAGCGAGCAGCTTGATCTGGTTGATCGAGGCCTCGCCAATGCCATCGACCTCGCGCAGGCGCGCGACCGGGGCGTGGATGACTTCGGCGAACGAGCCGAATTTTTTCAACAGCGCTTTCGCCAGTGGCTTGGTGTCGCGCCGGGGCAGGGCCGGAAACAGTGCCATCTCCAGCAGTTCGTAATCACTCAGCGCCTCCGGCCCGGCGCCGTAAAACCGCTCACGCAGCCGCTCGCGATGGCCGTGGTAGTGCGGCTTGTCGCTGGCCGGGCTTTCTGTGGGATCGATCTTGGCGGACATCGGCACAAATGTGCCGTGGACACGAATTTTTGCAACCGGGAAAATCGCAGTGATTGATTTCGCGACCGCTTTCGCCCAGTGGTAGGCATTCAGTTAAAACGCTGGACTACGCTATCCTCGTCGCCGTCCTCGGATGCCCGCTCCTCTTGAGGTGAAATTCGCCGGTCAGCCGCCACGTCTGCCGCTCGTCCGCCGATTCGCGGCTGATCCAGTGCAGCGAATTGGCTTCGATCTCGGTGAAGCACCACTGGCAAATGGTGCCTGAGGCGTCGCGATATTCCTGCACGATGTCGTCGCCGACCTGCCGGCCGATCATCTGGTTGTATGACTGCCTCACCGGATCGACGAAAATGATCTGCCAGTTGTCCTGCCCGGGATCGTAGATCCGTAAAGTCGTGCCGTACATCCTGTCGCTCTCTCCGGCCGCACGCCCGGTTCGCGCGGGCACGATCCAGACGTCCTGGATCGCGCGGCCCTGCAGCGCCCAGCCGAAATGCACCTCGCAACTGGAATCGAAGCGCTCGCCGTTCGCGCGGTGCACCGTCACGGTGCCGTCCCATGCGCCGACGAACCGGCCATACAGCATCATCTTGTCGGCGCGATCCGGCGCTGGACCGCTGCTGCATAGTGCCTCGGTGAATGAGAGGGCTTCACTGGCCATAATGTTCTCCCGTCGAATTCGTACTCTTTGGGGAGATTTCGCAAATGAGGATGCGTACCGCTTGGAAAAAATTGCGGTTTAGTGGGCAAGCCGGATGGGGCCAAGCGTGGCCGATCTCTGATAAAAAGGCGCCGCGGAGCGCGGCGCCTTCTGTTCCAATCAACGCGCGATCAGGCCTTCACGCCGTGAGCGCATAGCCGTTGCCGTCCTTCGAGAGCGCGCCGGAAGCCGGAGTGATAACCGGCGATTATGCCTCGCGCCGGCCCAATTATGACGTCGCCAGCGGCTTCTCGCCGTTGCGCTCTGACAACGTAAAAATTTCGACGCCGGTGGCGGTCACGCCAACCGAATGCTCGAATTGCGCCGACAGCGAGCGGTCGCGCGTCACCGCGGTCCAGCCGTCGGACAGGATCTTTACATGCGGCTTGCCGAGATTGATCATCGGCTCGATGGTGAAGAACATGCCGGGCTTGAGCATCACGCCTTCGCCGGGCCGGCCGATATGGATGATGTTGGGCTCGTCGTGGAACATGCGCCCGAGGCCATGGCCGCAGAAATCGCGCACCACGCTCATGCCCTGCGGCTCGACAAAGCTCTGGATGGCATGGCCGATGTCGCCGGTGGTGGCGCCGGGCTTCACCGCGGCGATGCCGCGCATCATCGCCTCATAGGTCACCTCGATCAGCCGCTCGGCCTTGCGCGCGATTGGAGCGATAACGTACATGCGGCTGGAATCGCCGTACCAGCCGTCGACGATCAAGGTGACGTCGATGTTGACGATGTCGCCTTCCTTCAGCGCGCGGTCACCCGGCATGCCGTGGCAGACCACATGATTGATCGAGGTGCAGGTCGAGTAGCGGTAACCGCGATACATCAGCGTCGCCGGATAGGCGCCATGGCTGAAGGCGAAGTCGCGGACGAACTCGTCGATCCGCGACGTCGGGACGCCCGCCTTGATGACGTCGGTGAGCTCGTCGAGGCATTTGGCAACCAGCGCGCCCGCCTTGCGCATGCCGGCGAAGCCGCTCGCGCCATGCAGCTTGATCTGGCCGGTTTTTCGCAAGGAGGTGTCTGACGCTTCAATATAGCTCATGGGTGGCCATGCTTCGGAGGAACGGTAATGGGCTGATTTAAGTGCCTAATTTAATGATCGGAACGGTCAGTGCAAGCCGAGGTTGGGCCATGGCGCGGCGTTAAATGGCTTGCATCTAGCCGGAAACTTCCACCACGGGCTCGACCGGCAGCGCGCCGCCGCGGACGCGGATTTCGCGGACCGGATAGGGAACGCGGATCCCCTCCCGCTTGAACGCGTCCCACAGCGCCAGCATCACGTCGCTCTTGACGTTGTCGAGGCCATCAGGATCGGGCAACCAGAAGGTCAGCGAGAACTTCATCCCGGCCTCGGCGAATTCGGTCAGGATGCAGTTTGGGGGCTTGTTCTTGATGGCGCGCGGCACGGCGCCGGCAACGTCGATGGCCAGCTTGCACACGGCCCGCGGATCGGCGTCGTAATTCGTGCTGAACAGCACCTTCACCAGCGTGTTCTTGTCGGTATAGGTCCAGTTCACGACCTTCTGCGTCACCAGATCCTCGTTCGGGATCAGGAACTCGCGGCCGTCGCCGGCGGCCACCGAGATGTAGCGCGTCTTCATCGTGCTGATGCGCCCGGTGTTGTCGCCGATGGTGACGAGGTCGCCCGGCTTCACCGACTTGTCGACCAAGAGGATGATGCCGCTGATGAAGTTGGCGACGATCTTCTGCAGGCCAAGGCCGATACCGACGCCGGCCGCGCCGGTGAACACCGCAAGGGCCGCGAGGTTGATGCCGACCGCGCTCAAGGCGACCGCAATGGCAAATACCATCAGCGTGAACCGGACGATCTTGACCAGCAGCACCTGGATCGACGGGGTCAGGTCGCCGGACCGGGTGATGCGGCCTTCCACGAAATTGCTGGCGATATTGGTCAGCCACAGCGCCACGATCAGGAGCGCACCTAGCTTGATCAGCAGCAGCGGCGTCAGCCTGAGATCGCCGAGCACGATCGAGACCGAATCGAGCGCCTCGACCACCGGCTCGAGCTGGCCCAGAGTGCTCAGGGCCACGACCAGCCAGGCCGATATCGACACCAGCCGGACCACGAAGGTATTGCGGATCACCGACGTGACGAGATTGATGACCAGCCACGCGAAGGCAAGCTTGGCGGCAACTGCGAGCAGATAGGAACGGCTCGGCCAGGTCGACGCGATCATGACCCCGCGCGCCAGCGTCATCAGAAGCGCGAACACCGCCGTCGGCGTGCTGCCGACCAGCACGCGGACGAACAGTCGGAACGGCGCCGGCCAGCCCATCGCAACAGACGAAACGTCTATCCTCGAGCGCACCGCGGCGGCGCCGGCCCAGGCGATGCCTGCGGCGGTCAGGATCAGTCCCAGTTGCAGGTAGAACCAGGGCGAGGTGACCTCCGCGCCGACCGACCGCGCGGCGTTGTGCAGGATCTCGATGATCTCTTTCCAATCCATCGGCAAAATCTCGTTCGAGGCGACCCGACCTCATCAGGCAAAGTTGATTCGCAAGGCGCAGGCAGATTCCCACAAGCGGAGTGCGGACGCCATTGATACGACGGTCGCGGGAGCAAGTAAGGCCCGTAAATCGGGCGCATTGGCGCTATCGCAGAAATGGGTTGGCGATCAAGTGTGGCAACGATAAGGATGCAATTGCAAGTATTTGCGACGATATCGGAGGTTCATGGCTTCTCTCGACTCGGTCAGCATCGCCATCTTTCTGGGCGCCATTCTGGTGATGGCGGGCATCCTGTCGAGCCTGCTTGCGCTGCGCTTCGGGGCGCCGCTGCTGCTGGTGTTCCTCCTGATCGGCATGCTGGCCGGCGATGCCGGGCCTGGCCAGCTCAGCTTCGACGACGTCCGCACTACCTATCTGGTCGGCTCGGTGGCGCTGGCGCTGATCCTGTTCGACGGCGGCCTGCGAACGAAATTTCAGAGCATTCGCACGGTGCTTGCGCCCTCCATGGTGCTGGCGACCATCGGCGTGCTGGTCACGGCGCTGGTTACCGCGCCAGCGGCCAAATACGTCCTCGATCTGAACTGGACCGAGTCGCTGCTGGTGGGAGCTGTCGTGGCATCGACGGACGCAGCGGCCGTGTTTCTGCTCGTGCATACGCAGGGCCTGCGCCTCAGGCCGCGGGTCGGAGCAACGCTGGAAGCCGAATCCGGCACCAACGATCCATTCGCGATATTTCTCACCCTGATGCTGGTCGAATTCATTTCGATTGGCGAAAGCTCGCCGGCGCACGTTGCCATCGAGCTTGCCCGGGGCGGGTTGCTCGGCGCGGTAGTCGGCGTCATTGGCGGCCGGCTGATGGTGCTGACCCTCAACCGCATGGCGCTGCCGCAGGGCCTGCATGCGCCCTTCGTTACGACCGCTGCGCTGGTGATCTTCGGCGCAGCGCAGATCTTGCAGGCCTCGGGCTTTCTTGCGGTCTATCTGGCCGGCATCATCCTCGGCAACCGGCCGACGCGCGCGCATAATTCGGTGGTGACGTTTCTCGATGCAGCGACCTGGCTGGCGCAGATCGTGATGTTCGTCCTGCTCGGCCTTCTTGCGTCGCCGCAGCGCCTGCTGGATAGCGTGGCGCCGGCCGTCGTCGTGGCACTCGTGCTGATGCTCGCGGCGCGACCGCTCGCGGTGCTCCTATGCCTGGCGCCGTTCCGGTTCAACTGGCGGGAAAAGGTTTTCATCGCCTGGACCGGCCTGCGCGGCGCGGTCGCGATCTTTCTTGCTTCGATCCCGATGCTGGTCGGGTTGTCGAAAGCCTATCTCTATTTTGATGTCGCTTTTGTCGTGGTCGTCATCTCGCTCTTGCTGCAGGGCTGGACACTGGCGCCGGCGGCGAGGTGGCTGCACGTCGCCCTGCCGCGCGCCGACCGCGGTCCGCGGCGCGTCGAACTCGATCTGCCCGGCCAGCTCGAGCAGCAACTGGTCGGTTATCCCGTACGGGCGAAGAGCTTGTATTTCCGCCGTGGCCTCACGCCATCCTGGTCAAAGCCGACGCTCGTGATACGTGACGAGCGTATTCTCTCGCCTGCCGAGGCCGATCCGATCGAAGCCGGCGACTACATCTATCTGTTGGCGCCGCCGGAAAAGGCCGAGGCGCTGGATCGCTTCTTTGTCGAGATGCCGCCGAGCACGGCGCCCGACCCGCATCTGCTCGGGGATTTCATGGTGTCGGGCGAGCACACGCTGGGTGAGCTGGCGGAGGTCTATGGCGTCGCCATCGGCGATGATCAGGCGAAGATGACGCTGTCGGATTATTTCGATATCCATCTCGACCACGCGCCGAAAGAAGGCGCGGAGCTGACGCTGGATCCCATCGTATTGGTCGCGCGCAATATCAGTGGCGGCCGCGTCAACGTGGTTGGCCTGCGGCTGCCAGAAGATGAGGAGAAGGTTATTCCTGTGACACGCTGGCAAGCCTTCAAGCGCAAGCTTGCGGAGATCTGGTCGTCGGTGGCAGGCGTTTGACCGCCACAATACTCTCGCTGGCGTCATAAGTCCCTCATGGTGAGGAGCGCGAAGTGTGTCTCGAACCATGAGGTCCGTCCGCGGCCTGCATCCTTCGAGACGCCCGCTTCTCGCGGGCTCCTTCGGAATAAGCGCAAGTGCGCTTTTTCCTGAGATGAGAGGCTTGAGCAGCTATGACGCAGTACAACTAGGGTTCCTCACAGAGCGCGACGTTTGGATTTGATGAGGGGCGTTGCGCCAGAGTTACTCTTCCAGCGTAAACCCGACGCGCAAGGTGACCTGGTAGTGGCGCACAGACCCATTTTCGATATGGCCTCTGGTTTGCACGACTTCGAACCATTTCATTTCGCGAATGGTCTTTGATGCACGGGTGATGGCGTTCTGAATGGCTTCTTCGATGCTCTTTTCGGAAGATCCAACGAGATCCAGGATCTTGTACACGTGGTCCGTCGTTCCAGCGGTATCAGGCATTGCTAACCTCCGTTGCGGCGATGGGTGCCTGTTTCCTCCTGTTCAAAGTTCTGATGCGATCAGGAGCCTGTCCATTCTGAACGAGTTTTCAAGCTCTTCAGTTCCATCGAAAGCCGACGGGTATCAGGAGGCCATTCGACAGACCGAAAAGGCCTCAGCCGGTCGGCTGAGGCCTTCCCTTCCAGCGCGCTTTTCAAGCGCGCTCAGTAGAGTGGGCCGCAGATGTAGACGGTGCGCGGACCATATTTGGTGAAGATGGTCTTGTAGCAGCTTCCGCCAACATAGAACGCCGATCCAAAGTGGTGATGGCCCCAGTGGCCGCCGTGGCCATGGCCACCGTGCATGCCGTGGCCACCATGGCCGCCATGACCGCCATGCCCGCCGCCGGCGGACGCCGGTGCAACGGCTGCCGCAGTGAGGGCGAGAGCGGCAACGGCCGCGAGGGAAATCTTGCGAAGCATTTACATTCTCCAATCCAGGCGTGATTGCCTGATCTGCCTGTGAGACGCGGCCGGCGCGGAGAAAGTTCGAGGGATTTTCATGAACCAGCGCTCACGTGTGACCTACAGCACGCAACGAGCGTTCAACGCCATGCAGCCCTGAACTCCGCGGTCAGGAAGCGCGATCCCGCGCAGGTCTGATGCAATATCCGCAGTTGAGGAATGAACGGAGTATCATTAGCCTGTGGCCGAAGGTCGCTTCACAGGCCTCACGGTGGAAACGCAGGAGAGACACAACAATGTCCGGCCCCTCTGACGACCAGCTCGACTTTGCGCCCGATTATGATTCTCCCGTTCCTTATATGCAGCGGACCCGCGAGTACTACGCGGCGATCGGCTACACCACGCCCTATCGCTGGGCGCATTACGTCGATGCGCCGTTCCAGCCGCTGAAAAAGCCGCTCGCGCAATCGCGCGTTACCATCGTCACCACGGCCGCCCAGTATGATCCCACCAAGGGCGATCAGGGACCGGGCGCGGCCTACAATGGCAGCGCCAAGTTCTACAAGGTCTATGACGACGACACCTCGAAGCAGCACGATTTGCGCATCTCGCATATCGGCTACGACCGCAAGCACACCACGGCAACTGACAGCGGCACCTGGTTTCCGCTGCCGCAGCTTCTGAAAGCCAGAGCCTCGGGGCGGATTGGCGAGGTCGCGCCCCGCTTCTTCGGCGCGCCGACCAATCGCAGCCATCGCGTCACCATCGATGTCGACGCCCCGGATATCCTCGCCCGCTGCCTCGCCGACAAAGTCGATGTTGCCGTGATCGTTCCGAATTGCCCGGTCTGCCACCAGACGTCGGCGCTGGTTGCACGTCATCTCGAAGCCAACGGCATCGGCACCGTGGTGATGGGTTGCGCCAAGGATATTGTCGAATACGCCGCCGCACCGCGCTTCCTGTTTTCGGATTTCCCGCTCGGCAATTCCGCCGGCAAGCCGCACGATCTGGAGTCGCAGGCGCTCACGCTCGAGTTGGCGCTGCGGCTACTGGAGTCTGCCCCCGGCGCGCACACGACAATGCAGTCGCCGCTGCGCTGGAGCGAGGATGCGTCCTGGAAGCTCGACTACAACAACGTCTCGCAGATGAGCCCGGAAGAGCTGGCGCGGCGCCGCGCCGAGTTCGACAAGCAGAAGGAAATCGCGCGCAGCAACCGGGCGGCCTGAACCCGCGCGGGTTCAGAACCAGAAGACGCAAAACAAGAAGAGCGATTTCGGAGGACGTCCATTTGACCCGACCGTTCGAAGGCGTGAAGATTCTCGACTTCACGCAGGTGCTGGCTGGCCCCTACGCGAGCTACCAGCTCGCGCTGCTCGGGGCCGACGTCATCAAGGTGGAGCGTCGCGAAGGCGAGGACATGCGCCGCACGCCGCTCAGCCGCGAATGGGCTGAGCGCGGCCTTGCGCCGGGCTGGCAGGCGATCAACGGCAACAAGCGCAGCCTCACCCTCGATCTCTCGAGGCCGGAGGCGATCACCATCGTCAAGCAGCTCGCCGGCCAGGCCGACGTGGTGATGGAAAATTTTCGCCCCGGCGTGATGGACAAGCTCGGCATCGGCTATGCCGCGCTCTCGGCGATCAATCCGCGTCTGATCTATTGCGCCATTTCCGGCTTCGGCCAGACCGGGCCGGAACGATTGGGCGCAGGCTATGACGGTAAGATCCAGGCGCTGTCCGGCATCATGTCGATCACCGGCCATCCTGAAACCGGACCGACGCGGGCGGGCTTTGCGGTCTGCGACGTTCTGTCCGGGGCTACCGCAGCCTTCGGCGTGTCGAGCGCGTTGTTCCAGCGCACCCATACCGGCAAAGGGCAGATGGTCGACGTCTCCATGCTCGAGGCGACGCTGGCGTTCCTGTCCGGGCAGGTCGCGGACTACTCGGTCGCCGGCCATCGCCAGCAGCTTTCCGGCAATCAGGCCGTGAGCCGAAGGCCCACTGCCAATCTGTTCAAGGCCGGCGACGGCTATCTGCTGCTCGCCGTCAACAGCGAGAAGCAATACCGTGCGCTGATGACCGCGCTCGGCCG
The DNA here is from genome assembly GCF_013114825.1 of Bradyrhizobium australiense. Taxonomy (GTDB): domain Bacteria; phylum Pseudomonadota; class Alphaproteobacteria; order Rhizobiales; family Xanthobacteraceae; genus Bradyrhizobium; species Bradyrhizobium australiense. The sequence goes on from NZ_JAAVLX010000003.1 coordinate 591,333, forward strand.
TGCGGACGCGCTGGATGACCCGCGCTTCGTTGACTGGTTTGCCCGGCAGGAGAACGAGAAGGCTTTGCGGGCCATTATCGAGGAGGCGCTATCGAACAAGGACCCGCGCGATTGGGAGAAGATCCTGGAAGCCGCGGGCGCGCCCTGCGCCAGCATCTGGAAGATCGAGGAGGTGATCGAGCACCCGCAGATCGCCGCGCGCGGCGCCATTCAGGAGATCGATACGCCCTATGGCCGCTTGCGTTTTGCCGGTAGCGGGTTCCAGCTCGCCCATGGGGGCGGGCGGCTCGACCGCATGGCGCCGGCGCTCAGCGCCCATACCGAGGAGGTGCTGGCCTCGCTCGGCTATGACGCGCAGACGATCGCGGAACTGCGCGCGCGCGAGATCGTCTAGCGGCAGCCGGGCAAGGGCGTTTGCACCCTGTCCCGTTTTGGACTCGTCGGCGCATAACGACCCTGCACCAAGCCGCTTTAAGCGGCAGGGCTTACCGTCTAAAAGACGCCTTTCGCGATCCAAGAGGATAGATCATGCCCGCCTACCGCTCCCGAACCACGACACACGGCCGCAATATGGCGGGCGCCCGCGGCCTCTGGCGCGCCACCGGCATGAAGAACGAGGATTTTGGCAAGCCGATCATTGCCGTGGTCAATTCGTTCACCCAGTTCGTGCCCGGCCACGTGCACCTGAAGGATCTCGGCCAGCTCGTCGCCCGCGAGATCGAGAAGGCCGGCGGCGTCGCCAAGGAGTTCAACACAATCGCGGTCGACGACGGCATCGCAATGGGCCATGACGGCATGCTCTACAGCCTGCCGTCGCGCGAGATCATCGCCGACAGCGTCGAGTACATGGTCAATGCGCATTGCGCCGACGCGATGGTCTGTATCTCCAACTGCGACAAGATCACGCCCGGCATGCTGATGGCGGCATTGCGGATCAACATCCCGACCGTATTCGTCTCGGGCGGGCCGATGGAATCGGGCAAGGTCAACATCAAGGGCAAGCTCCGTGCCGTCGATCTGATCGACGCCATGGTTGCGGCTGCCGACAGCAATGTCAGCGATGCGGATGTGGAAGCGATTGAGCGCTCGGCCTGTCCGACCTGCGGCTCGTGCTCGGGCATGTTCACGGCCAATTCCATGAACTGTCTGACCGAGGCGCTGGGGCTTGCTCTGCCGGGCAACGGCTCGGTGCTGGCGACGCATGCGGACCGCAAGGGCTTGTTTGTGGAGGCCGGGCACCTGATCGTCGACCTGGCGCGGCGCTATTACGAGCAGGATGACGAAACCGCGCTGCCGCGGACGATCGCGAACTTCAAGGCGTTCGAGAACGCGATGACGCTCGACATCGCCATGGGCGGCTCGACCAACACGGTGCTGCATCTGCTGGCGGCGGCTTACGAAGGCAAGGTGCCGTTCACGATGCAAGACATCGACCGCCTGTCACGACGCGTGCCGGTGCTGTGCAAGGTCGCGCCATCGGTGGCGGACGTGCATCTGGAGGATGTTCACCGGGCCGGTGGTATCATGGCCATCCTCGGCGAACTCGACCGCGCGGGCCTGCTCAACCGCGGCCTGCCGATGGTTCACAGCAAGACGCTGGAAGATGCGCTGAGCCGCTGGGATATCAAGCAGACCAGGAGCGAAAGTGTCAGAAAGTTCTTCACGGCGGCGCCGGGCAATGTCCCGACGCAAGTCGCGTTCAGCCAGGAACGCCGGTTCGAAGAGCTCGATGCCGATCGCGCGACAGGCTGCATCCGCGATGCCGCGCATGCTTTCTCTAGGGACGGCGGTCTTCCGGCATGCAGGAGATGCTGTACCCGACGAGCTATTTGAAATCGAAGGGGCTCGGAAAGGTCTGTGCGCTGATCACCGACGGCCGGTTCTCCGGCGGCTCCTCGGGCCTGTCGATCGGACACATCTCGCCGGAATCCGCCGAGGGCGGCCTGATCGGCCTCGTGGAAGACGGCGATCTCATCAAGATCGACATCCCCGCGCGCTCGATCAGCCTCGCGGTCGATGACGTGACGTTAGCAAAACGCCGCGAAGCTATGCTGGCCCGTGGGGCCGACGCGTGGAAGCCGGCCAGGAAGCGCAGCCGCAATGTGACGACGGCGCTGAAGGCCTATGCGGCGCTCACGACGAGCGCCGCGCGCGGCGCGGTGCGGATTGTGCCGGAGTGAGCTTGCGGCTTGCTTTACCTCTCCCGCTTGCGGAGGAGGTCGGGCATCGCAAGATGCGATCCGGGTGGGGGCACTCTCTCCATAGGGGCAGTGTGACCCGCGGCGGCACCTCCACCCCGGCCCTCCCCCGCAAGCGGGAAGGGAGCTCGGTCCCGTTGCGGCCGCACTTACTCACAATACGCTACGTCAGCACCTTGACGCCGCCGAGCGCGGTGACGCGGCCGTGCTTGAGCATCACGATCTGTGTCGCGAGCTGACGCAGCTCGGCCGCGTCGTGGCTGACATAGACCATGGGGATGCCTTCGTCGCGCAGCCGCACCAGATAGGGCAGGATTTCCTCCTTGCGGCCTTCGTCGAGCGAGCCCAGCGGCTCGTCCAGCAGCAGTAAACGTGGCTTCGACAACAGTGCGCGGCCGAGCGCCACACGCTGGCGCTCGCCGCCGGAGAGCTTTCCGGGGCGGCGTTCCAAGAGGCCGCCGATGTCGAGCAGGTCGGTGATGCGTGTGAGCTGTGCGGAATCCGTCGCGAGACGGTTCATGCGTCGGCCATAGTCGAGGTTTTGCCGCACATCGAGATGCGGAAACAGCCGTGCGTCCTGAAACACGTAGCCAATCCGGCGTCGGTGCGGCCGTACGTGGACGCCCGCGGAAGTATCATCCAGTGTTTCGCCGTCAAGCGCGATGACGCCGCGATCGGGCCGCATCAGACCGGCGATCATGTTAATCAGGGATGTCTTGCCGGCGCCGGACGCCCCGAATAGCCCGGTGACGCGGCCCTGGCTTTCGAAGGAAGCCTCCAGCGAGAATTCGCCGAGTTGCTTGGTGACGTCGACGCGCAGCATGGTCAGTTCCCGTGCAGGCGTTTCGTCGCGCGCCGCGCGAACCATTCGGACGCAATCAGGGCGCCCATGGCGATCACGATGGAAATCAGCACCAGCCGTCCCGCCGCGGCATCGCCATCCGGCGCCTGGATCAGCGAATAGATCGCCGACGAAATGGTCTGGGTTTCGCCGGGGATGTTCGAGACGAAGGTGATGGTGGCGCCGAATTCGCCGATCGCCTTGGCAAAGCCGAGCACCATGCCGGCCAGCACGCCCGGCAGCGCCAGCGGCAGCGTTACCGTCGCAAACACCTGCCAGGGTGCTGCGCCGAGGGTGCTTGAGGCCTGCTCCAGCCGGCGATCGACCGCCTCGATCGACAGTCGGATCGGTCGCACCAAGAGTGGAAACGACATGATGCCGCAGGCCAGCGCTGCGCCCGTCCAGCGAAACGCGAACACGATGCCGAGGTTATCGGCGAGCCACGCGCCGACCAGGCCGCGGCGGCCGAAGGTCAGCAGCAGCAAATATCCGGTAACGACCGGTGGCAGCACCAGCGGCAAATGGACAAGGGCGTCGAGGACGGATTTGCCCCAGAACTCACGCCGCGCTAGCAGCCATGCCAGCCCGATGCCAAAGGGCGTCGCCACCAGTGTTGCCATGATGGCGACCCGCAGCGACAGCAGGATGGCGGTCCATTCGGCGGGCGAGATCTCGGACATCAGGTTGAGGGGCTGACGAGGAACTTGAAGCCGTATTTATCAAAAATAGTTTTCGCCGCCGTTGAGCGCAGAAAGGCGAGATAGTTCAAGGCTTGCGGCTTCGCGGTTGTCGTCGCCGCTACGGGATAGATGATCGCGGGATGGGAATCGGCCGGGAAGGTGCCCACAACCTTGACGCCGGGCTCGGCCTTGGCGTCGGTGGAATAGACGATGCCGAGCGCGGCCTCGCCGCGCGCTACCAGCGTCAGCGCGGCGCGAACGTCAACGGCCATCGCGAATTTCTGCTCAGCGGCCTGCCATGATCCGAGCTTTTGCAGCGCCGCCTTGGCGTATTTGCCGGCGGGCACGGATTTCACGTCGCCGGTGGCGATCCTGCCGTCGCCGGCGAGCCTTGAAAGATCGAAGCCTGGGCCGATGTTCACATTGTCGATTTTCGAATCCTTCGGCGCGATCAGCACGATGCTGTTGCCAAGCAGATTGACCCTGCTCGGTTCGTTGATGGTCTTCTTTCCGATCGCATAGTCCATCCAGTCGATGTCGGCGGAGATGAATACATCGGCGGGCGCGCCCTGCTCAATCTGTCGGGCGAGCGCAGAACTGGCGGCATAGCTGACGGTGATCTTGACCCCGTTCTTCGCGGCATAGGCGGCGTCGATCTCGTCGAGCGCATTCTTCATCGACGCCGCGGCGAAGATGGTCAGGGACTTTTCCTGCGCGGCGGCGGGCGACGGGATAGCTGCCAGTGACACGGAAAAGGCCAGGACAAGGCCGGCAAGACGATTCATCGGGCGCTCCATGCGTGATTGCGGGCTGCGGTCGCAGCACAGCAAGACAGGCGTTGGTTGGGTGAGGCGACCGTCGGAAGCGCCGTTCCGGTATTCCCCCGAAAGACTTGCGGTCGATCGGGATCATCGCCAGCCCTGACAATAGTCAGGATAGGAAAGGAGGTAAAGGCGGCTGCACCGCCTTGCAAGGTGCAGCCGGGCCAGCTTGCCGGACCGTTAATGGTGATGGTGTCGCTTGTGCCCGCTGCTGCCGTAACCCCGCAACTCCGCATATTTTGTCATCTGCGACGGGGTCAAAATGCCTCCGGTCGACAAATGATATTTCAGATGGGTCTCGCGCAACATCCCCTGCGTGGCGGCAACGGCCGCGGTGGACGCTTTCAGACTTTCCGGCGTGACAGTGCGGGTGGCAAACTGCTTGTCCAGTTCGGCTTCCTGCTCGATCAGCTTGGCGCCCAGCGGCATCGCTTCGCCTTTCATGGAATCGAACAGGCGCTGCATGCTGGCGCGTTGTGCGGCGGAGAGTTCGAGCTTGTCGGCAAGCTCGAGAACGTGCGATGGCCCCGGATAGCCGTTTAGTTCGGCCGCGAGCGCCAGGCCCATTCCGCGGCCGGCGCCGAGGTCGGCAATCTGCTGCTCGGATAGCGCCTTGATCGAGCGGGTCTGCATTGCTGCATAAGGGGTCTGTGCGTTCACGCTCGTGACGAATGCGATCGATGCAATCAGGGGCCAAACTTTCATCATCGTTCTCCGGTCGGTCTGCTTGATACTTCGTGTTTGGCATCCGGTGCCTTCAGCACCGTCTTGCAGGCGGGCGGCAGCTCCGCCATCGTCATTGGCGGCTTCGGCTTCGGGGGCACTTTCGGCGGTTTCGGATGTAGCACCGCATCGCTGAACCAGTAGGCGAGATCGCCCGCGCTGCAGCCTTCGCCTTCGTTCGGGTCGGGCTGGCTCTCGCATTCAGTTGCGCCGGGCGGGCATTTGATGCGGATGTGGAAGTGATAGTCGTGGCCGTACATCGGCCGCACCTTGTGGAGCCAGCCGCGGTCGCCCTTTGCCTCGCGGCACAGCGCCTTCTTGATCGCGGCATTGACGAAGATGCGCTGTACGGTGGGCTCCAGTGCAGCGGCGCGGATCACCGCGAGATGCCCCGGCGTGAACACTCTTGGGTCGATATCGAGCCGGTCGTCACGCACCATCATCACCGCCGACATTTCCTCGCGCTCGTTGCGCGACAATTGCCGGCTCGGCATCGGCGTTAGCCAGATGTCGGCGTCGAGCCCCACCTGATGGCTGGCGTGCCCGGTGAACATCGGCCCGCCGCGCGGCTGCGACATATCGCCGACCAGGATGCCGGGCCAGCCCGCATCCCTTCGCGCTTTTGCGGCCAGCCGCTTGACCAGTGCGACCAGATCGGGATGGCCCCAGTAGCGATTGCGCGACAGCCGCATCACCTGCCAATTATCGCCGTTGATCGGCAGCCCTTCCGCGCCTGCGATGCAGCCATGGGCGTAGAACCCGTGCACGCGCGTCGGCATCGCCGCCGGCAGCTCCTTGCGGCCGAACAGCTCCTTGGCAGCGATCTTGGGGTCGTTGGGATTGGCGAGCGGCGGCAGCGGTTTTGGATGGACCGTGCCCTTGTCCTGCGCCCATGCACTCGCGGCATTGGCGGCGGCTAGCAAGGCTATGAGGGGGATCAGAATCAGGCGGGGGTTCATCGGACCAGAGAGTTCATCGGATAACTCAATTCGCGCTAACGTAGCATGAAATCGATAAGAGAGGACAGGCGCCACAAGCGCAATTGCGTGACCCCCGCTCCAACGCACTGCCCGCATCGAGATCGACTAACGCGGGCCCTCACTGCAGTTCGATGTTGGCGGACTTGATCACCGCGGCCCACCGGTCGATTTCCTCGCGCATGTAAGCGGATGACTTGTCGACCGCACCGCCGAAAATAACGGCGGATAGCTTCTTGAGCTGCTCCTGCACGCGCGGCTGGCGCAAGGCCTCGTTCACATCGGCATTGATCTTGTCGACGATGTTTTTCGGAGTTTTGGGCGGCGCCACGATGCCGTACCAGGCGACCGCTTCGAAACCCGGCAGCGTTTCGGCGATCGTTGGTACGTCCGGCAGCGCCGGCAGCCGTTCGGACGAGGCCACGGCGAGCAATTTCAACTTGCCGGCCTGAACGAGCGCGAGCGAGACGCCGAGATTGTCGAACATGACGTCGACATCGCCGGCGACAAGCCCCTGCAGCGCGGGCGCCGAGCCGCGATAGGGAATGTGGCGCAGCTTCACCTTCGCCATCAGTTGAAACAGCTCCGATGTCAGATGCGAGGTCGTGCCGTTGCCCTGCGTGGCGCAGATCGTCTTGTCGGAATTGCCTTTCAGATATTCGATCAATTCGGGCACGCTCGATGCCTTGATGCTGTTCGGATTGATGATCAGCGCGTTCGGTACCTGGGCCATCACGATAATCGGCTCGAATTTCGTCGGATCGAAGCCGAGCCGGGGGTACAGATTGTGATTGATCACAAGCGGCGGCGGTGGTGATGAGAGCAGGGTGTAGCCGTCAGGCGCCGAATGAAAGACCTGTTCGGCGCCGATGTTTCCTGCGGCGCCCGTGCGGTTTTCGATGACCACCGGCTGGCTCCATTTGCGTGACAGCCAGTCCGCGACAATCCGCGGAATGGCATCGGCCGTTCCTCCGGCAGGGAAGGGCACGACGATCTTCACGGGACGGTCCGGATAGTCCGCGGCCGATGCATGCGCATAAAAATGCGCGGACAAGACCAGAACCATCGGCAGTAGCGCCAGTTTACGGGAGGTAGCAAGCAGAGCTAGCATGGAGCCGCGCATCGAAACTCCTCCTGCTGCCGTTCTCCGTCCGGTCTATGGTGCCGGCATTTGGTGTTTGCAGCAAAGAAGGATAGCTTGAACGAGCAAGTTTCCGAAGCCTTTTGCGTGGAACGATGACGCAGCCGCAGCTCACTGTTGTGATCATTGGGGGCGGAATCGGCGGATTGTTCGCCGCGAACGCGCTGATCGCTCACGGCTTCGACGTTTCCGTCTACGAGCAGGCACCCGCGCTCGGCGAGGTCGGGGCAGGGGTATTCCTGACGCCAAACAGCGTGCGGCAATTGCAGCGAGTAGGCCTCGGAGATCGGGTGGAACGACAGGGCGCCAAGGTCGGTACCGGCTCTCACTATTTTCGCCACGACGGCGCACCGATCGCCCCGGTTCAGGTGACGGACTCGGCGGGCTGGAATGCGACGTTCGGCATGCATCGCGCGGACCTGGTCGAGATTCTGGCCAGCGCATTGCCGCCCGCCGTGGTTCGCACGGATCATCGCGCCACAGGCTTTGAGCAGGCCGATCAGGTTCCGCGTGTGACATTCGCCAACGGAGCCGTCGCCGAGGGCGACGTCGTCATTGCTGCGGATGGCATCCATTCGGAGCTCCGGCGCTATGCGGCGCCGCCGTCGCGGCCGGTGTTTCACGGCTCCGTCGCGTATCGCGGCGTGCTGCCGCATCAGCGCATTCCGCACTGGCCGACCGATTGCTGGCAGATGTGGCTGGGTCAGGGAAAACATTTTCTCAGCTTTCCGGTCCGATCGGGCGAACTCATCAACTATGTCGGCTTCGTGCCGGCTGATGCCGAAATGAAAGAATCCTGGTCTGCGCCCGGAGATCCCGACGTGCTTCGCCGCGAGTTCGAGGGCTGGGACCCGCGCATCGACGCGTTGTTAAGCCAGGTCGACAAGACGTTCCGATGGGCGCTGTACGATCGCGAGCCGCTGCCTACCTGGACGCGCGGCCGCTTGGCGCTGCTCGGCGATGCCGCGCATCCGATGCTGCCGCATCTCGGCCAGGGCGCCAACCAGTCGATCGAGGACGGCATGGCGCTGGCAACAATTCTGGCGCGGGCGTCGCGCGCCAACGTGCCTGCCGCGCTGCTGGCTTATGAGCGGCTGAGGCGCGAACGGGTAGCGGCGGTTCAGCGCGGTGCGCGCGAGAACGGGATGCGCTATGACTCGTCCTACGCCGATCTCGGCGTTCGCGATGCCGAGATAGCAGACCATGCGGCGTTCCGCAGACGGCTTTACGATCACGATGTCGTACCGGAAGCGCAAGCCGCGGCAACTTCCCTGTGTTGAACAGGCGTTGGGCGCGGGCGCCTTAACTGTGCGATAACCCTCCCGATCATTGACGAATATTCATGCGCACGTTCGGCGTTTCGCGCATTCCTTGTGCATCCGCCGCGCGAGTAGCTGTGCCTCGGCGGCCGCGCATGGATTTTGCCATTGTATCGGCGGTCTGCACCGAGGTCAGCACACGCAAAGCGTGTGCGTGTCTTTTTGTCAGGCGGCGCATGAGCGCGCGCGCGTGAGCAGTTTCTACGAGAAGAGATACCTTTTTCAGAGACTTATCTGAAAACTTTGCAACTGTGAAGCTGCCTGCCAGCCGCCGCCCTTGCGTGAGGCGAGGTCTCGCGCACGCGCGCCGAGGTCGAAGCCGCGCTGGCGGAGACGCGCAAATCGCACGAGCGCTTGCGTGAGGCGATCGACATCCTGCCGCCGGGGATCGTGTTTCTCGACGCCGAAGGCCGTTACATTCTCTGGAACAACAAATATGCGGAGATGTATAGCCGCAGTTCGGACCTGTTCAGGCCGGGCGTGCGGCTGGAGGATACGATCCGCGTCGGTGTCGCGCTGAGCGATTATCCGGAAGGATCGGGCGCGAAGAAGAATGGATCTCAGCGAGGCTCAAGAAGCTGCAGCAATCCGGTTCCGATGATCGTCTGCGCGCGCGGTGACGAACGAATTCTCGCCGTCAATGATTCTGCGGTCCAGCATGATGGTTACACTCGCGGCGAATTCGAGAAGCTCACGATCCGCAACCTGCAGGCCTTCGACGTCGAGCCGCCATGGGCCGGCGAACACGCTGGCGACGGGGGCGCGCGCGGCCCGCGCGTGGAAGCATGTCAGGGCCGACGGCGCGCTGATCGATCTGGCGATCTATTCGCGCCAGCTTGTTTACGGCGACCAGCCTGCGGTCCTGCTCGCGCTGATGGACACCACCGAGCGCAAGCGCGCCGAGGCCCGGCTGACGTTCATGGCCAAGCATGACGGGCTGACCGGGCTGCCGAACCGCAATTGCTGCGTCAGCAGATGGATGACATCCTGCTGCGCACTCGCCGCAGCGCCGAGAAGGTGGCGGTGCTCGTGCTCGGCCTCGATCATTTCAAGGGGGTGAACGATACGCTCGGCCACGGCATAGGCGACAAGCTCCTGCGCGGCGTCGCCAAGCGATTGCAATCGATGCTGCGCGAGGAAGATGCGCTGGCGCGGCTCAACTCCGACGAATTCGCGGGCCGGCGATGGCGATGAATCCGAGAAACTGCTGAAGAACGCCGACCTCGCATTGTCCCGCGCCAAGAACGATTCCCGCGGCACGTTCTCGTTCTTCGAGGCGGGAATGGATGCGCGCGCCCAGACCCGCCGCAAGATCGAAACCGGCCTGCGCGAAGCCGTCCAGGGCGATGCGCTGCGGCCCTATTACCAGCCGCTGGTCGATCTTCGAGCAGACGCATCACCGGCTTCGAGGCGCTGGTGCGTTGGCCCGATGAAAGCCTCTGCGCAATCCGGGCACCGCCGCGGAGCCGGATTTCGCTTCGCTCCATCCGCGCTGCGCGCTAACGCACTATCCCGGAATAACGCTCATCGCCTATCTCTTGCGCGCAGTCTTCCGCGCGCCTGATCGTGACGTCTTGCGTGCGCTGGATCGTGTCGTTTTGCGGGCGCTGGACCGTGCCGCTGCGTTTCGCTTGCGCGTGGCGGCTGCCTTCTTCGCCGAGCGTGATCTCGCCGCTGCAGGTCGGCTGGCAGCGGCCTTGCCGCCGCGCGCGCCGCCGATCCGGCCGCCGCGCTTTGCGGAGACATTGGTGTCCTTGACACCGCGGCCGGAGCCGCTCTTGTTGCCGCCGCCGGTTTCCTTGTTGACGGTGGCCCAGGCGCGTCGCTCGGCCTCCTTCTTGCCGACGCCTCGATCTTCGTAACCTTCCTCGATATGCTCGGCCTTGCGTTTCTGCTTGGTCGTGTAGCTGGACTTGTCACCGCGGGGCATGTCGTATCTCCCTCGTTGTTGCGGTTACGAGGAAGCAACGCGCGCCTTACGAGGGGGTTCCTAGCCGGGTCCGTCGCGTACCAGTCGGGCCGGCCGCTTCATCGCGTCGTCGGCGGCGCGTCGAGATTGCCCGAGAGGATCGCCCGGCCGGCATCCTCGTAATGGGCGTCACGGCCCTGGATCTGCTGCGCGATGGCGTGCATGTCGCGAAAGCGGCGCTCGAACTTGTTGGCGTTGAATACGGCTGTTGCGCCCGTCATGTGATAGGCGGTGTCGACCACGGCGGCCGATTGATGGATGGTCCATGTCGAGGCGATGCGCAGCGCCACGCGGTGGGCCTCGGTGATAACAGCGCCTTGCGACAGGTCGCGCCACACATCCGCTGCAGTGGCATAGAGATAGGCGCGGGTGGCGCGCAGTTGTGCCTCGGTGCGCCCGATCAGGCCCTGTACGGCGTTGTTGTCGCGCATCGCCTTTGACGCTTGGGGCGTCTTGCCCCTGGCAAGGTCGATCGCCGCATCCAGCGTGGCGCGGGCGACGCCGAGCGAGGTCGCCGCAAAGCCCATGCCGAACACCATGTTGGTGGAGAGCTTGTACAGCGGCCCGTTCTCGCGCAGCGCCGCCGGATCGTCGCGAAGCGCTGCGAACTTTTCCGGAATGAACAAATTGTCGACCGAATAGGAATCGGTGCCGGTGCCGCGCAGCCCGATCACGTCCCAGACGTCGTACATCGTGGCGCTGGTCGCCGGAAACAGGATGGTACGAATCTCCGGCGAACCGTCCGGCCTGCGCCGCACCGTGCCGTCGGCTTCGACGACCCGGACATGGGCGCCGAGCCAGCTTGCCTGCCGCGAGCCGGAAGCAAAATCCCAGCGCGCGCTGGCCTTGTAGCCGCCGGGAACCGCCTGCACTTCGTGGTTGATCGCGCCCCAGGCTAGAATGCCGGGCGCGACGTTGAAGATTTCGTTCGCAGCATCGGGATCGAGATAGGCCGCGGTCATGGCGCAGACGCTGCACTGGCCAAGGCACCACGCGGTCGAGGCGTCGGCCTTGGCGACTTCCTCCTGCATCTGCATAAAGGTTTCGAGCGGCACCTCGGCGCCGCCAAAACTCTTCGGCAGCAGCGCGCGGTAAAGCCCGTTCTCGATGAGCGCCTGTGTCACCGCGGGCGTCAGGCACCGCGCCCGCTCGATCTCGTCGGCCTCGCGCGCGATCAGTGGCGCCAGCGCCCGCGCCCGTTCCACAAGGTCGATGCCGGGCTGTCTGTTCATGCGTTTCCTCGCACTCGCTTGTTCTTGGCGCAGCCGCGATGGTGGCCCATCCGCCGCCGTCGATCAAGGCGAAGCGGGCGCAACGCCGTGGATCGTGCAGGAGTAGTTTATGCAACCTCAGGTGCGCTCCGTCGCAAAATGCGGTATTCTCAAAGGGCGGCAGGGAGGATGCTAGTCATGGATATCGGCCTTTTTGAACCAGACGACCTCAAGAACATCCCGACGTTTCGGGCAGCTTATTCGGATCGCACAGCGCTACTGATGGCCAAGCTGGCGTATCGTGCTTACAATCTCTTCGAAGTGGACGAAAAGGCGTTCAAGGCATTTCGGACCGATTTGTGCGCGCAAGGATTTCTCGACTGCAGCAGCTTGGTTGACAATGATGTCGGCACGGCAGGTTACATGGTTGAAGGCAACGATATCATCGTTGTCGTATTTCGCGGCACCGAAGATGAACTCGACTGGAAGACCAATGTGAATGCGCGGTTCGTCGCGCTGCAGGGCGGCACGCGTGTTCACACGGGTTTTTTCCAAGCCTATTGGCCAATCCGAGACGCAATGTTCGATTTCGTCAGGCGAGCCATCCGAGCCAAGCCGCGTCCGATCTATATCACGGGCCATTCGCTTGGTGGCGCGCTGGCGTTGATGGCTACGGCAGAATTGGCCAATGACGAGGATGCGACAGTTCGCGATTGTGTCGCGGCTTGCTATACTTTTGGCTGTCCGCGAGCGGGTGACGCCTCGTTCGACATGTACGTCAAGGCTCCGCTTTACCGTATTACCAATGGTGTCGACCTCGTGCCGGCGATCCCTCCCGCGATCCTTGGCTACCGCCACGTCGGTGACACCCGGTATTTCGGAAAAATGGGTGTTGCCCCGGTGCGGCGGTCGCCTAATTGGCCGCAGAAGATCTGGCGCACGATTTGGGGAATGGTTGCCTGGGTCAGAACCGGCCAATTTCAGAACATCGCCGACCACAGCATGAAGGTCTACGTCGGAAAGCTGGATGCCTGGGCCAAGGCCAATCTCAAGCAAACTCAAGACAGGCGCGAAGTTACGGCCGACCCCGCGATCGCATCAAAGGCATAGGCAAATCGTTGCCCCTCGCGTAGTTTACGCCGTCGCCCGCCCCAGATCCTGCGACGGCTGCGGCGGCCGCTTGGCCGACGGGAAGCTCAGAGCCACGGCGACGGCGGCCATACCGATGGCGAAGGAGCCGACATAGAGCCAGTTGTACGCGTGGAAGGCGTCGAACACCCATCCGCCTGCGAGCGGGCCCAGCGCCATGCCGAGGCTGGCAAAGGCGGAGACCGCGCCGAACATGCTGCCCATGATGCGCACACCGAAATATTCGCGCACCAGCACGGCGTACAGCGGCATCACGCCGCCATAGGCCAGGCCGAAAACAACGGACAGGGCGTAAAACTCGCCGAGCTGGCCGACCGCGAGGAAGGTGGCGATCGACAAGGCCTGCACGAACAGGCCGCCGACCAGAACGTGCTTGGCGCCGAGGCGATCGGCCAGCATGCCGAGCAGCAGACGCCCGCCGAGGCCGGAGAAGCCGGCGAGGCTGTAGACGGTGACTGCGGTCAGTGGCGCGATGCCGCAGATCATGGCGTAGCTCACCAGATGGAAGATCGGCCCCGAATGCGCTGCGCAGCAGGCGAAATGCGCGCATGCCAGGATGATAAATTGCGGTGTTCGCAGCGCCTGCGTGACCGTCCACTGACCGTCAGGCGCGCCGGTACCATTGGCGGCAGCAGGCGTTGAGGGCTCCGGCGGCCGACGCACCAGCAATGAGGCCGGAATCAAAAGCGCCAACGCGACGATGCCGATCACCAGCATCGCGGTTCGCCAGTCATAGGACGTGATCAGCCAGCTTGCGAATGGGGCGACCGTCAGCGGTGAAACGCCCATGCCGGCAGAAACCAGCGCCACCGCGAGGCTGCGGCGATGCTCGATCCAGGCGCTCGCTACGGCTACCATCGGCGCATAAAAACTGCCGGCCGCGATCCCGATCAAGACGCCGAACGCTAATTGGAATTGCCACAAGCTGGTGGCCTGGCTCGCGCCGATCAGCCCGGCGCCAAGCAGTAGCGTGCCTGAAACTACCACGATGCGGGTGCCAAACCGGTCGGACAGCGTACCCCAGAAAAATGCAGCCAAGCCCATGGCGAGAAAGTCGATGGTTGCCGCCGCCGAGACGCCGCTGCGCGACCAGCCCATCGCCTCCGAAATCGGCTGCAGGAACACGGCCAGGGAGAGCATCGACCCGAACGCGACGCACGTCATCAGCGCACCGAGCCCGACCACGACCCAGCCGTAGGAAAACCCGACGGACTTGCTCATGCGTTCCCCGCTATTTTTGGCTTTAATAATCTGAGCGGGGGAGATGGTGGCTTATTCACGGCCGCCGAGCAAGCACATGGAGGCCCGTCATTCCGAAGCGCGCGAAGCACACGTTTTAGATGCGCATTTCAGATGGAGAATCTCGCTCGAAAATTTCGAGCTTCCGGATTTGTCCTTCGGACGCCCCGAATGACAGCCGGAACTCAGCTATCCACCTTCAGCGCAGCAATAAACGCTTCCTGCGGGATGTCGACTTTGCCGAACTGCCGCATCTTCTTCTTGCCTTCCTTCTGCTTCTCCAGAAGTTTTCGTTTGCGCGTAATGTCGCCGCCGTAGCATTTGGCGGTGACGTCCTTGCGCAGCGCGCGGACGGTTTCGCGGGCGATCACCTTGCCGCCGATCGCGGCCTGGATCGGGATCTGGAACATGTGCGGCGGGATCAGCTCCTTCATCTTCTCGACCATGGCGCGGCCGCGGCCCTCGGCACGAGTTCGGTGCACCAGCATCGACAGCGCATCGACCGGCTCGCCATTGACGAGGATCTGCATCTTGACGAGGTCGGCCACCTTGTAGTCGGTCAGATGGTAGTCGAACGAGGCGTAGCCTTTCGACACGGACTTTAGCCGGTCGTAAAAATCGAACACCACTTCGTTGAGCGGCAAATCGTATTTCACCATCGCGCGCGAGCCGACGTAAGTCAGCTCCTTCTGCGCACCGCGCCGGTCCTGGCAAAGTTTCAAGACGCTGCCGAGATATTCGTCCGGCGTCAGGATCGTCGCTTCGATCCACGGCTCCTCGATGTCGGCGATCTTGACGACGTCGGGCATGTCGACCGGATTGTGGATCTCGATCTCCTGGCCGTCGGTCAGGTGCATCTTGTAGATCACGCTCGGCGCCGTGGCGATCAGGTTGAGATCGAACTCGCGCGACAGCCGTTCCTGGATGATTTCGAGATGCAGAAGGCCGAGGAAGCCGCAGCGGAAACCGAAGCCCAGCGCCGCCGAGGTCTCCATTTCGTAGGAGAAGCTCGCGTCGTTGAGCCGCAGCTTGCCCATAGCCGCACGGAGCGTCTCGAAGTCGTTGGCATCGACCGGAAACAGGCCGCAGAACACGACGGGAATCGCCGGCTTGAAGCCCGGCAGCATCTCGGTGATCGGCTTGCGGTCGTCGGTAATGGTGTCGCCCACGCGGGTGTCGGCGACTTCCTTGATTGCCGCGGTGATGAAACCGATCTCACCGGGGCCGAGCTCGTCGACCTGCTCCATCTTCGGCGTGAAGAACCCGACGCGTTCGACGTCATAGGCCGCATTGGTGCCCATCATGCGGATGCGCTGGCCTTTTTTCATCGTGCCGTCAACGACGCGGATCAGCACGACGACGCCGAGGTAGACGTCGTACCAGCTATCAACCAAGAGCGCTTTCAGCGTCGCGTCGCGGTCGCCCTTCGGCGGCGGCAGGCGGGTGACGATGGCTTCCAGCACGTCGGGAACGCCGAAGCCGGTCTTGGCCGAAATCATCACAGCGTCCGAGGCATCGATCCCAATCACGTCCTCGATCTGCTGCTTGACCTTGCCCGGCTCCGCGGCAGGTAGATCGACCTTATTGAGGACCGGCACGATCTCGTGATTGTTGTCGAGCGCCTGATAGACGTTGGCGAGCGTCTGCGCTTCCACGCCCTGGCTGGCGTCGACCACCAAAAGCGATCCCTCGCAGGCCGCCAGCGACCGCGAGACTTCGTAGGCGAAGTCGACATGGCCGGGCGTGTCCATCAGGTTGAAGATGTAATCCTTGCCGTCCTTGGCGCGGTAGTTCAGCCGCACCGTCTGCGCCTTGATGGTGATGCCGCGCTCGCGCTCGATATCCATGGAATCGAGCACCTGTTCCTTGCCCGCCATTTCGCGGTCCGACAGCCCGCCCGTCATCTGGATCAGGCGGTCGGCCAGCGTCGATTTGCCATGGTCGATATGGGCGACGATGGCGAAGTTGCGGATGTTGGAAATGGGCGTGGTTGTCATGGGGCGCGGGATAGCATTCACGTCCCTGTGCGGCAACCATCTTGCTGTATTTTAAGGGGCTTTCTTCACGCCAAGCTGATTCCACTCAGGGCAAAAACACGCTAGGCAATGGCCATGTCGACTGCATCCATTTCGCCCACGGCCGCGCGCAGCAGGCGCATTCCCACGATCCGGCGCCTGGCGGCGTGGCTGGCGTCACGCGCCAGTGATCCCAAAGCCGGCCTGTGGCTGGTAACCGGCTTTGCCGTGGTCCACGCGGTGCTGTGGACGCTGATCCTAGTCAATCTGAAGACCGGGCAGGACGTCCATATGGACGTCGCAGAAGCCTTCGCCTGGGGGCAAAAGTTCCTGCTCGGCTACGGCAAGCACCCGCCACTGTCGGGATGGGTCGCCGGCGTCTGGTTCATGCTCTTTCCGGTCACCGACTGGGCAACCTATGCACTGGCAATGGCGACGCTCGGCTGCTCCCTCGTGATCTGCTGGCTATTGGCGCTGCGCGTCGTCGATCACCGCCGTGCGTTCTTCGTCGCGGTGATGCTTGCGCTCTATCCGATCTTCAACTTCAAGGGCTTCAAGTACAATCCGGACCTGTTGCAGCTCGTCACCTTGCCCCTGGTGGTGCTGGCCTATCTCGACGCGTTCGAGAAACGCAGCATCAAATCGGGCGTGTGGCTCGGGCTCGCCGGCGCGCTGGCGCTGATGACCAAATACTGGGTGCTGACCATGATCGGCGCCGTCGGCCTTGCCGCGCTGATCCATCCGCAGCGTTTGCAGTTCCTGCGTTCGCCGGCGCCATGGGTCGCAATTGCTACGCTCGTGGTGGCGATGCTCCCGCATTTGATGTGGCTGAAGCAGGTGGACTTCGTCCCGCTCACCTACGCCGGCGATACTTACTCCCTCACTGACCGCGCCATGATCGATGATCTCGCGCTGGGTTATGTCTTGCATAATCTAGCGCTGCTGGCTGCGCCGGTGGCGCTCGGCGCGATCGCGCTCATGTGGCGGCCGTTCCGCTTGATGCCGTTTCCGGCCTTGGCGCGCGGCGCCAATACCGGCGTGAACATTTCGCAGGCGATCAATGTCTGGATCATCCAGGTGGTGGTAGCTGTTGGCCCTCCACTCGGCGCCTTATTTTTCCACGTCTACATCAAGACCGACTGGGGCATCCCGCTGTTCTTCCTGGTGCCGCTCGCGCTGGTCGCGATCCCGGCAGTGCGGATCCGGAAAATCGCGCTGTTGAACCTGACGACGACCTGGCTCGTCATTTCGCTCGTCGTGCTGGCGGTATCGCCAAGGATCGCCGCCTACGAGCTGGGCGAGAAGCGCACCGCAGGCGCGACCTATCGGGCGCGTTCCGAACTCGCCCGCGAACTGACGGAAGCCTGGCACACGCGGTTTTATTCGCGCTGGCCGGTGGTCGCGGCCTATATGGATACCGGCCAGCCCATGACCTTCTATAGCCCCGATCATCCGGCGCCGCTCACGCCGAACGAGCCGTGGTCGTCGGGCCTGACGTCGCTCGAGGAGGCGAAGCGATCGGGCTTCATCGGCATCTGTGAACCCGGCCACTGGAAGTTCGAAGAATGCGAGGCGTGGATGAAGGCCCATGCCGTCAATGCCGAGCGCATGGTGATGACCACGCGGCGGTTCTTCTTAGGCCATCCCGGCCCTGCGGCGGCCTGGAACATCTACATCGTGCCGCCGGCCAAATAGAAGCGGCCACCAAAGAAAATTGAAGGGGCTAACGCATGGATCTCGACCTCACAGGCAAGACCGCGCTCGTTACCGGCTCGACACGCGGCATCGGGCTCGCCACGGCGATCGGCCTTGCACAAATGGGCGCGGAAGTGATCGTCAACGGCCGCGAGACGGCAGCGGTCGGCGAGGCCGTGGCAAAAGTTCAGGAGGCTGCGCCGTCGGCCAAGGTGCATGCCGCGGCGTTCGACCTCGGCCATGCCGCGGGCTGTGCCGCGCTGGTCGCGCAATTCCACGACGTCGACATCCTCGTCAACAATCTCGGCATCTACGAGCCAAAAGGATTTTTCGAGATCGAGGATGCCGATTGGTCGAGGATGTTCGAAGTCAACGTCATGAGCGGGGTGCGGCTGACGCGGCACTATTTGAAGCGGATGCTTGATAACAAGGACTGGGGCCGTGTCGTGTTCATCTCCAGCGAATCCGGCGTGTTCGTTCCGAAGGAGATGGTGCATTACGGCTTCTCGAAATCGGCGCAGCTCGTAATCGCGCGCGGCGCGGCGGAAACCACCAAGGGCACCAACGTGACCGTCAATTCGGTGATGCCCGGCCCGACCTGGGTCGAGTTGGCGCCGGTGCGTCTGGCCGCGCGCGCGAAAGCTGCGGGCACGACCGTCGACGACCTCGTCTCGCGCACCTTCAGCGAGCGCCGCCCGGCCTCACTGCTGCAGCGCTACGCCGCGCCGGAAGAGATCGCCAACCTGATCTGCTACGTCTGCTCAAAAGCCTCCAGCGCCACCAACGGCGCCGCGCTCCGCGCCGATGGCGGGATTGTCACGAACCCGTTTTGAGTGTCAGACCGCAGGGTGGGCAAAGCGCAGCGTGCCGACCATTGAGACGAGCGCCTGGATAGTTCTACTGAGGAGCCCGCGGAGCGGGCGTCTCGAAGGATGTAGGCCACAGACGGGACCTCATGGTTCGAGCCGCGCGGAGCTGTCATCGGGTCGCGCTACGCGCGGACCCGTTGGCGCTCCTCACCATGAGGGGCTTATGACGCGGGATAATGGTGGGCACGGCGCAAGCGCGCCCTTTGCCCACCCGAACACCGTTCGCTCACACGCCCTCTTCGTTGAACTTGTCGGCGACCAGGGCTGCGATCGCGTCGACCGCTTGCTGCGCCTCGGGGCCGGAGGCGGAGACAGTGACCGTGGTTCCAGGTCCCGCCGCCAGCATCATCAATCCCATGATCGAGGTGCCGCCGACGGTTTCGCTGCCGCGCGTCACCCAGACCTCGGCGTTGAACTTTTCGACCATCTGCACGAACTTTGCCGAGGCCCGCGCATGCAGGCCGCGCTTGTTGATGATCAGAAGTTCCCGCGAAATGGCACCTGCAGGCACGCTCGGCCCGAGTTCCTTTTCGGGCGCGGCCTCGTCGCTCATTTGCCGGCGAGCACGCGGCTGGCGATGGTGACGTATTTGCGGCCGGCTTCCTGCGCCATCGCGATAGCATCGGGAAGCGAGCGCTCTTCGCGCACCTTGGCAAGCTTAACCAGCATGGGAAGATTGATGCCTGCGAGCACTTCCACCTTTGGGCGGCTCATGCAGGAAATTGCGAGGTTGGAAGGTGTGCCGCCGAACATGTCGGTGAGGATGGCGACACCATCGCCGCTGTCGACGCGATTCACCGCTTCGATGATATCGCTTCGACACAGATCGGAGTCGTCTTCGGCTCCAATCGTGATGGCTTCAATTTGTTTTTGCGGACCCATGACATGTTCGAGCGCCGCCTTGAACTCGTCGGCAAGGCGCCCATGGGTCACAAGCACTAGACCAATCATCGGAAACTCCTCGCGGGTGCTTTTGGTGCACCGCACGAACGCGCCACTTTGACCATCCAGAGGCCCCGCGCAAGAGGGCATCTTGGCTATTGTTCCGGAATTTGCCGGTAAACAGTGAGGCCTGCGCCAGTTTATTCGGTGGCGATATTGGGGCTTATATGGTTACCAATTCCCTTCGAACAATCATCCAAAGGTTGGACGGAACCTGAACCATCGGTTGTCGTCAGGGCGGCTGCAATCAGGGGGACCGCTGCGTAACCGGTTCCGATGGGAATTCTCGGTAAAAACACACCGTTCAGGTGAATAGAGAGCGCTTCTGGCGGGGGCAGCCGCTCGGCATCGCTGGCCGCGAGGTCGGCGACGAGACCCACCACCGCCTCCCCAACAAAGTCGCAATGCCGAATGCCGAGGCCCCTGACCTCGATCAGGCCGGCCAGTTCCGCCGCCGGGCGGACCCACAATTGTCCGGCCACTGTGTCGAGATGGACACGGTCATCGCCGACCAAAATGGCCTGCGGAAGCTGTCCGGCGCGTCCGGCGAGAATCAGATCGAAGGCGAGCCGCGACTTGCCGGCGCCTGATGGCCCGCGGATCAGCACGGCGCGATCGCCCACCAGCACGGCGGAGGCGTGCACGCTCGCACCCGCCGTCATGGCGCGGGCAGCCTGACCACGAACCGCGCACCCGCCACCGTTGGCGTGCCGTCGGCGTCGGCCGGGCCATGGCGATTTTCCGCCCAGATCCGCCCATTATGCGCTTCGATGATCTGCTTGGAGATCGACAGCCCGAGGCCCGAGTTCTGGCCAAAGCCCTGATGCGGCCGGTCGGTGTAGAAGCGCTCGAAGATGCGTTCCAGCGCATCCTCGCCGATGCCCGGTCCGTCGTCATCGACGACGATTTCGATCTCCGACCGCACGCGGCGGCAGGTAACGCGCACCTTGCCGCCGGGCGTGGAGAACGATTGCGCATTGGACAACAGGTTGGAGATTACCTGCCCGAGCCGGGAATCGTGGCCCGGCACCGAGAATGTATCGGTCGCGCCGCGGCCCTCGAAGCGGGCTTCGACAGCGACGTCGTGACCAAGCCTGGTTTCGTTGGCAACCGAGGTCAGCGTCGTCAGCAGTCGGCGCAGATCGACCGGCGCCATGTCCTGGCGCTGCAATTCGGCATCGAGGCGGCTGGCGTCGGAAATATCCGAGATCAGCCGGTCGAGCCGCTTGACGTCGTGCTCGATCACCTCGAGCAGGCGCGCGCGGCTGGTGTCGTTGCGTGCCAAAGGCAGCGTTTCCACCGCCGATCGCAGTGAGGTCAGCGGGTTCTTCAATTCATGGGCGACGTCGGCGGCGAACATTTCGATCGCCTCGATGCGGCTATAGAGCGCGTTTGTCATGTCGCGCAGCGCGCCGGACAGATGGCCGATCTCGTCGCGGCGGCGGGTGAAATCGGGAATCTCGACGCGGGTCTGGATGCGCCGGCGGACGCGCTCGGCGCCGTCGGCCAGCCGCCGCACCGGACCCGCGATCGTGCTCGCGAGCAGCAGCGACAGTACGATCATCACCGCGGAAGCGACGCCGCCGACCTTCAGGATCGCGAGCCGCTCGGCAGTCACCATCTGGTCGATGTCGTCGCCCTGTGTCGAGAGCATCAGCGCACCGTGCACGGCGCGGAATCGCTGCACTGGCACCGCGACCGAGACGATCACCTCGCCGCGGTCGTTGACGCGAACCATGCTGCTTTTGACGCCGTCGAGCGCCTGCACGATCTCCTGGTAGCCCTTGCCGTTTTCCGGGCCCAGTTCGCGATAGAGCGGCAGGTCGCCGCGATTGAGCCAGGTGCGGATCGCGATCAGCGCGCGTTCGACGAAGCCCGGCTTCTCGGTGGAAGGTGGCGGCAGTTCGAATCGCAAAACGTCGCCGCGGCCATAGAGACTGCGGCTGTCGAGGATCATGCCGCCGTCGCCGCCATAGATGCGCGCACGGGTCTTGGTCGGCGATATCAGGCGCCGCAGCACCGGCGCGACCCGCTCCGGATTGATCGGAAAATCGAGGCCTGAGGATTCGTCCGGCGCGCCGTAGCTTTCGCCGGGCTTCAGATCAAGCAGTCGGTCCGGATCGATGGTGATGGTGTTGGTTTCGACGGTGGCGGAGGCGGCAATCGCGCCGGCGATGATTTCGGCCTGCACCAGAAGGCTCTGCGCTCGTGCATCGATCAGGCCGGCACGGAATTGCGAGAGATAGAGAATGCTCGCCACCAGCGCGACGAGGCCCGCCAGATTGAGCGAGACGATCCGGCGCGTGAGGCTGGAAAAGGAGAGCGCGAAGAAGAATTGCCCGGCCCGGCGCAGCCAGCCGAGCGGCCGCCGCCAGCCCTTCTCGCCCGCATTATCCTCGGCAACACGATCCCGATCGAGGAGCTCCAAAGCATCCTCGTGGTTCAGGCTGGGATCGGGCTGCGTTCGATCTAGCAATGGCTGAACTGCCGGTTGTGATGCGCCGATTTCTAGTTCTACGCTTCTACGCCGAACGGGCGGATGTGTCAGTTAACACTTCCGCCCGGAAAACGCAGATCAGGCTTCCTTGAAGCGATAGCCGACGCCGTACAGCGTCTCGATCATCTCGAAATCGTCATCGACCACCTTGAACTTCTTGCGCAACCGCTTGATGTGGCTGTCGATGGTGCGGTCGTCGACATAGACCTGATCGTCATAGGCCGCGTCCATCAGCGCGTTGCGGCTCTTCACCACACCAGGCCGCGTGGCCAGCGCCTGCAGGATCAAGAATTCCGTCACCGTCAGCGTCACCGGCTCGTTCTTCCAGGTGCAGGTGTGACGCTCCGGGTCCATCCGTAACAGGCCGCGGTCCAGTGCGCGCGCATCCGGCTCCTTTGGCACCGCGGTCGGATCTTTGGGCTGGCCGCGGCGAAGCACCGCCTTGACGCGCTCGACCAAGAGACGCTGCGAGAACGGCTTGCGGATGAAATCATCGGCGCCCATCTTGAGGCCGAACAATTCGTCGATCTCTTCATCCTTGGAGGTCAAGAAGATCACCGGCAGATCGGACTTCTGCCGCAGCCGGCGCAGCGTTTCCATGCCGTCCATGCGCGGCATCTTGATGTCGAGGATCGCGAGGTCCGGCGGCGAAGTGCGGAAGCCGTCCAGCGCCGAGGCACCATCCGTATAAGTCATGATGCGATAGCCTTCGGCTTCGAGCGCGATCGATACGGAAGTAAGAATGTTGCGGTCATCATCGACCAGGGCGATTGTGGGCATGAGCCTGCTTTCGAATAAGAGAGTGGCTTAAACGGCGGGCACTTCAGCCAGACGCCGCATAAATGGGCTTTGTACACGGTCAACGAGCAATGCAAGCTGGGCTGAAGTGTGACCGAGTTCCGCAAAACGCTCCCAAGGAGACGCGCCGTCCCCATATAGCACCCTGAACAGATGAGAAAAGGCCCTTTTTGCAACAAGATGGCCGGGAAGGAACCATGCAGCCGACCGCAGATTTTGATGCTTTCAAATTGGCCCGATCGCTGCTGCGGCGCTGTAGGCAAGGCGCGCTCGCCACGCTTATGCCCGAAAACGGCGATCCCTATTGCTCGCTGGTGAACGTCGCCAGCCATGCCGACGCATCCCCGATTCTGCTTCTTTCGCGGCTGGCGCTGCATACCAAGAACATTCTCGCCGACAGCAGGGTATCGCTGATGCTGGACGAGCGTGCCGCCGGCGATCCGTTGGAAGGCGCGCGGATCATGCTGGCGGGCCGGGCCGAGGAGGCCCAAGGGGAAGCTACTAAAATCCTGCGCCGGCGCTACCTCAACGCTCATCCATCGGCGGAAGCGTTTGTGGATTTCAAGGATTTCTCGTTCTTCCGGATCGTCCCGTCAGGCCTGCATCTGGTCGCCGGTTTTGGCCGCATCATCGATCTCAAGCCCGAGCAATTTCTGACCGAGATCGGCGATGCCGCCGATTTGCTGGACGCCGAGCAGGGCGCCGTCGAGCACATGAACGAGGATCACCGCGACGCGATGAACCTCTACGCTACCAAACTGCTGGGCGCCGAGTCTGACAACTGGCGCTGCACCGGTTGCGACCCCGACGGCATGGACATGCAGTCGGGCTCCGCGACGCTGCGGCTGGATTTCCCGGAACGGGTCACCAGCGCCATGGCGTTGCGCAAGATGCTGGTGCGGCTGGCGGGCGAGGCGCGGGCCGAGGGCAACAACGGTTAAGGCTTGCCGTCATCGAGCGCGGATTTGAACGGCACAGATGTTTCTGCGAGCTAATCGAAGCTCGTGCGCAAAGTGACCAGCGAAAGCCCGCATGATATTCCGCAATCGATTGGTAGTTTCAGTGTGTCTCGCGCTGTTGTCGGGCACATGTCTCTGCGCCATCGCTGGCGCAAAAAGGCGACATCGCCGCGCTCAGCGTCAAAATTAACGAGCTTCGCCACGCCGGAAATATGCCGAACCCGTCGCGCTGGCGCAGAGGCAGGTGGAAGTCTGAAAAAAATTCGGTCCCGCGCACCGTGAAAGCGCTGCGGGTGCTTGCGCGCAAAGGACAATGCACAAGGCCGATGACGGGCTTTGGCGGTCCCATTTTGAATCCTGCTGTGAAGCCCGCTGATGGCAATCGTCCCAGCAGCACCGCTGCGCGCAGCCTTGCGACCGGCGCCTACACCGATTTCTGACAGGGCGCCGGCGTCGATCGCGCGCGCCTTGGCGGACGCTTTGCCGCAACTCCCCGATA
The DNA here is from genome assembly GCF_013114825.1 of Bradyrhizobium australiense. Classification (GTDB taxonomy): domain Bacteria; phylum Pseudomonadota; class Alphaproteobacteria; order Rhizobiales; family Xanthobacteraceae; genus Bradyrhizobium; species Bradyrhizobium australiense. The sequence goes on from NZ_JAAVLX010000003.1 coordinate 615,875, forward strand.
CCGCGGACGAGTTCAACACGATTGCGAAAAACCTCGGCGTCGCGGCTGCCGACATTCATCTCGGCGAAGAGGCCAGCGAAACCCGCGCTCAAGCGCACGCCGCTCGCCGAGTATGGCATTGTCTATTTCGCGACCCTGCTCACCGCCAGCGAAGTCGCGCAGTTGAAGCTCAACGCCGATTGGGCGGTGCAATCAGCCTGCAATATGATCGCCGGCAGAAAACTGGCGCCGAAGCGCTCTCGGGCCTTGCGCGATCGTACTTCTATGCCGGAGCACGGGCGCTCTTGGTGTCGCATTGGGCCGTCAACTCGGAAGCTGCCACGCGACTTTCGATATCGACCTTCGACCACATGAAGGCCGATTACAGAATCGGCCGCGCGGAAGCGCTGTGCCAGGCCATGCTTGCCTATCTCAACGACACATCCTGGCCGCGCAACGCCTATCCGGGCGCCCTTTGCGCTGATCGGCGAGGGCGCCGCGCGCTGAAACCTTTTGATTGTGCGGCGCAACAATTTTGGGCCAAGCTAGCCAGCGGCGGATGGTCGCGCAACCAACTGGGCAAACCAGCGAAAAGCAGTGCAGCAAGCGATTGATGCAAATCAACCTTCCGCACTGGAATAAACCAAATCGCGTGGATCGGCTTGGCAAGCACGGAGTTCATCAGTATTAGGTCGCCGGACCGAGGCCGGAAGGCTATATTCAGGGGTCACCGCGACAGAGCGCGTCAAGCGACATGCGCGCGATTCGAGTAACGCGGGTTCGAGGAGGATTTTCTTCGTGCAAGAAACGGGTCTACGCAACGGTGCCTTCGGTGCCGATAAATTCGGCTTAAAAAATCTCAAGAGGGTGCACTGGAATCTCGGCGCGCCGCAGCTTTATCAATATTCACTCACGGCCGGCGAGGCCGTGTTGTCCGCCGACGGCGCGCTTTGCGCTGATACAGGCGAATTCACTGGCCGCAGCCCCAAGGACAAGTTCACGGTCCGTGATGCGACCACCGACAAGAACATGTGGTGGGCCGGCAACCAGTCGATCACCTCGGATCAGTTCGCCGCACTCTATGCCGACTTCCTCAAGCACGCCGAAGGCATGACGCTGTATGCGCAGGACCTCCATGGCGGCGCGGATCCGAATTTCCAGATCAAGACGCGCGTCTTCACCGAACTGGCCTGGCACTCGCTGTTCATCCGCACGCTCTTGATCCGCCCCGAGGCGTCGGCGCTCCGCGATTTCGTGCCCGAACTCACCATCATCGACCTGCCGAGCTTCCGCGCCGATCCGAAACGTCACGGCGTGCGCTCGGAGAACGTCGTCGCGATCGACTTCGCCCGCAAGATCGTCCTGATCGGCGGGTCTTATTACGCCGGCGAGATGAAGAAATCGGTCTTCACCACGCTGAACTATTATCTGCCCGCCAAGGGCGTGCTGCCCATGCACTGCTCGGCCAATGTCGGCCCCAAGGGCGACACCGCGATCTTCTTTGGCCTGTCAGGTACCGGAAAAACCACGCTGTCGGCCGATCCCAACCGCACGCTGATCGGCGACGACGAGCATGGCTGGGGCAACGACGGCGTCTTCAACTTCGAGGGCGGCTGCTACGCCAAGTGCATCAAGCTGTCGAAGGAAGCCGAGCCGCAGATCTTCGCCGCCAGCAGCCGCTTCGGCGCCGTGCTCGAGAACGTCGTGCTCGGCGAAGATACCCGCGTGCCCGATTTCGACGACGGCTCGAAGACCGAAAACACCCGCTCGGCCTATCCGCTCGACTTCATCCCGAACGCCTCGCGCACCGGCCGCGCCGGCCAGCCGAAGAACGTCGTGATGCTGGCGGCCGACGCGTTCGGCGTGTTGCCGCCGATCGCAAAACTCTCGCCGGCGCAGGCGATGTATCATTTCCTCTCCGGCTACACCGCCAAGGTCGCCGGCACCGAGCGCGGTCTCGGCAACGAGCCGCAGCCCGAATTCTCCACCTGCTTCGGCTCGCCATTCCTGCCGCTCGATCCGTCCGTTTACGGCAACATGCTGCGCGAGCTGATCGCCAGGCACAATGTCGATTGCTGGCTGGTCAACACCGGCTGGACCGGCGGCAAATACGGCACCGGCAGCCGGATGCCGATCAAGGTGACGCGCGCGCTTCTGACGGCGGCGCTCGATGGCAGCCTGCGCAATGTCGAATTCCGCACCGACAAGTATTTCGGCTTTGCGGTGCCGACCGCGCTGCCGGGTGTGCCGAGCGAGATCCTCAATCCCGTCAACACCTGGAAGGACAAGGCCGAGTTCGACAAGACCGCGCGCGCGCTGGTCGGCATGTTCCAAAAGAACTTTGCCAAGTTCGAAGCCCAGGTCGACGCCGAAGTCCGCGCCGCCGCGCCGGACCTGAAGCTCGCGGCGGAGTAAACGCTCAAACGCAGTCAATTGTCCCAAAGGGCGGCTTCAGGAGCCGCCCTTTTTGCTTTTCCGACGAATTTGGCTGTTGTCCGGAAAGACCGCATTGCTGGGCGTGTGGCGATCAGTGATCTGCAGGCCGAACAGGCTGCCGATCAGCTCGACGGCGACGCGCGCGGTGCGGCCGCGTTCGTCGAGAAACGGGTTGAGCTCGACCACGTCGACCGAGCGCACCAGGTCGGAATCGTGTAATAGCTCCATGATGAGATGCGCCTCGCGATAGGTCGCGCCGCCCGGCACCGTGGTGCCGACGCCGGGGGCGACGGTCGGATCGAGAAAATCGACATCGAAAGAAACATGCAGTACGCCGTTCCGCGCCCGCACGCGCTCGATCACCTTGCGGATCAGGACGCCGACGCCGAACTCGTCGATCGCGCGCATGTCGGCGATCGCGACGCAGCGTTCGAACACCAGTTTCTTCTCCAGCGGATCGATCGAGCGGATGCCGAACAGGTCGAGCTGGTCGGAGCCGATCGAGGCGCGGGGTGCGCCGCCAAGCAGATCGTCGAGGCCGGGCTCGCCGCACAGGAAAGCGGCCGACATGCCGTGCATGTTGCCGGTTTCCGTCGTCTGCGGCGTGTTGTAGTCGGCATGGGCATCGACCCAGAGCACGAACAGCGGCCGACCCTGTTCCTGCCAGTAGCGCGCGACGCCGTTCACCGATCCCATCGACAGTGAATGATCGCCGCCCATGAAGATCGGCACGGCGCCCGAACGCGCCAGCGCATAGGAACGCTCGCTGAGCGCTCGAATCCAGGTTTTGATCGCGTCGTAATATTTGGCGTTCGCCGGCGGCGGGCTTTCGGCGGGAGCTGCTGCAGGCCTCGCCATGTTGCCGTGGTCTTCGACGTTAAAGCCGAGCTGGTCGAGGATACGGCCGATTCCCGCGGTGCGTAGCGCGTCCGGCCCCATCAAGGTGCCGAGTTGCGAGGCCCCGATCTCGATGGGGACGCCGAGCAGGGCGATGCGGGGAGCGTTGGCGTCGGACATGCGGACCGCCTTTCGATGAATCGCAGGGTAGGCAAAGCGCGAGCCGCGACTGCCTCCCCCTTCTGTCAGACCTCATCCCTGAGGAGCCGCGCGGCGGCGTCTCGAAGAATGAATGGCACCAGCGGGGCCTCGTGGTTCGAGACGGTGGTAAAGCGCCTCCTCACCATGAGGGTTTAAAGAGATCCGGTGCTCAAGCCTTGAAATAGGCAATTTGCGTCGTGGTCGCCAGCAGACGCCCCGACGGCGACCATAATTCGCCGTGCTGGTCGCCGTAACTCCTGTGGAAAATTCTGGCGTCGGCCACCGCCAGCACCCGTGTGATGTCCTCGGCCGCGAGATCGTCCGAGGAGGCGTGAAAGTAAGTCGTCAGTGACACCGTGCCGAATGGAACCAGTTCGCGGCGCGCCAGGAAAATCCGCCCGAAGAAGGCATCCGACATCGACATCAGCGACAGCATGTCGATCTTTCGCGGCGTGCGGTCGCCGATCCACTGTTTTGAAAACGCGTCGAGCGGCGGCGACGCCGGCGTGCCGTAGAAGCTCGGCTCACCCTCGACGAAGCGAAAATCATATTGATGCGTCCAGGTCATCGGCGTGTTCGGAAACGAGCGCGCCTGCTCGAACGGCGCGGCGCCCGGAAACTGCGCCTGCTGGTGCGACCAGGACGGACGGCGCTCTGCGAACACGACCGTCGCCAGCGTCGCGACGTCGCCGCCGCCCTGCGTCATCTCCACGCACCAATGCTGGCTCGAGCGGTTGGCCTTGACCAGGCGAACGTCGAGATCGAACGCGCCTTCCGCGACCGGTGCGCAGAAGTTTACCGTGAGCGACAGCGGATCGCCCGCACGCTGCGGATGGTCGATCAGCGCGCGCAGGATGGTAGCCGCCGTGCAGCCGCCGAACGGGCCCACAAAAGCCCAGTAGTCCGGGCTGGTCCTGCCTTGCCAGCAACTATCCCCGGCGGTGACCCGCGTGGCATCGTCGAACAGGTGTGGGGCTTTGGTGCGCATTTTCATATTTCCCGTCATTGCGAGCGAAGCGAAGCAATCCATCCTTCCCTTGCGTGGCGAGATGGATTGCTTCGCTTCGCTCGCAATGACGTCGTGAACGTCGAATGCAGTATCGCTGCTATTCAGCCGAATTCAATGATGTCAGAGGTGATGGTGTCCCGCCCGCCGGGACTTACCGCGTCGCCCCGCGCTGGCCTGCCACCGGCATCGCCGCCGCCGCCCGCACCGGCACGTTCCAGATATCCTCGGCGTACTCGCGGATGGTTCGGTCGGAGGAGAACCACGGCATCCGCGCGACGTTGAGGATCGAGGCGCGAGTCCAGGCCGGCACCACCTGCCACCGTGCGTCGACGCCGCGCTGCGCCTCATAATAGGAATCGAAATCGGCCGAGACCATGTAGTGGTCGAGATAGCGCAGCGCGTGGCCGATGGAAGCAAAGCGGGCGGGATCGTCGGGCGAGAACGCGCCGCTCTCGATTGCGGTAATGGCCCGCGCCAGCCGCGGCGAGCGGCTGATCACGTCGGTCGCATCCAGGCCCTGCTTGCGCCGGACCATGACGTCGCCGGCCTCCATGCCGAAGATCGCGATGTTTTCCGCGCCGACATGGTCGCGGATTTCGATGTTGGCGCCGTCGAGCGTGCCGATGGTCAAGGCACCGTTGAGCGCCAGTTTCATGTTGCCGGTGCCGGAGGCTTCCATGCCGGCGGTCGAAATCTGTTCGGACAGATCGGCGGCCGGAATAATCACTTCGGCGAGGCTGACATTGTAGTCGGCGAGAAAGACGACCTTCAGCCGCCCTGCGACATCGGGGTCGTTGTTGACGACTTCGGCGACATCGTTGATCAGCTTGATGATCAGCTTGGCGTAGCGATAGCTCGCTGCCGCCTTGCCTGCGAAGATTTTTACCCGCGGCACCCAGTCGCGCTGCGGCTGGTCCTTGATCGCCTGGTATAGCGCAATGGTCTCGACGACATTGAGTAATTGCCGCTTGTACTCGTGGATGCGCTTGATCTGGATGTCGAACAGTGCCGACGGATCGATCTTGACGCTAAGGCGCTCGTTGATGAGCCGCGCCAGTGCCAGCTTGTTGTGGTGCTTGACCTCGCGAAAACGCTGCTGGAACGCGTTGTCGCTGGCGTGGGCCTCGAGGCGCTCGAACAGCGAGAAATCGTCGAGAACGGCTTCGCCACAGACCTCGCGCATAAGCCCGGTGAGCTTTGGATTGGCCAGCATTAGCCAGCGGCGGAAGGTGATGCCGTTGGTCTTGTTGGTGATGCGGCCCGGATAGAGATGATTGAGATCGTGGAACACGGTCGCTTTCATCAGGTCGGAGTGCATTGCCGAGACGCCGTTGATGCGGTGCGACCCGACAAAGGCGAGTTGCCCCATCCGCACGCGACGTCCGGATTTCTCGTCGATCAGCGACACCGACGCCCGATATTCAATGTCGCCGGGGCAGCGCTGATCGGCCAACGTCAGGTGCGCGGCATTGATGCGGTAGATGATTTCGAGATGCCGCGGCAACAGCCGCTCGAACAGTTCGACCGGCCAGGTCTCCAGCGCTTCCGGTAGCAGCGTGTGATTGGTGTAGGACAGTGTCGCCACCGTGATCTTCCACGCCTCGTCCCAGCGGAAATTATGCAGGTCGACGAGGATGCGCATCAGTTCGGTGACGGCAAGGCTCGGATGGGTGTCGTTGAGCTGCACCGCGACCTTCGACGCGAGGCCGCGCAACTGCCCGTCGGAGGCCAGATGACGCTTGACCAGATCCTGCAGGGAAGCCGAGACGAAGAAATATTCCTGCCGCAGCCGCAGTTCACGCCCGGCGGGGCTCTCGTCGTTCGGGTAGAGAAACTTGCAGATCGATTCCGCGCGCGCCTCCTCGGCAACCGCGCCGAGATAGTCGCCGGTGTTGAAGACGTCGAGCCGCAGCGGGTCGGGCGCGCGCGCCGACCACAGCCGCAGCGCGTTCACGTGCTGGCCGCGCCAGCCGACGATCGGGGTGTCATACGCAACCGCCTGCACGGTTTCCGATGGGCGCCATGTCGCGCGGTCGCGTCCATGGTCGTCGACATGGTCGACATGGCCGCCGAAATGAACGTGATAGACCACCTCCGCCCGCTGGAATTCCCAGGGGTTGCCAAAACTCAGCCATTCGTCCGGATATTCCTGCTGCCAGCCGTGCGAAATGATCTGGCGGAACAGGCCGAAATCGTAGCGGATGCCGTAGCCGATGGCGGGAACGGCCAGCGTCGCCATGCTCTCCATGAAGCATGCCGCGAGCCGCCCGAGACCGCCATTGCCGAGCGCTGCGTCCGGCTCGCATTTGCGCAAATCATCCAGGCCGACCCCGAGATCGCCGAGCGCCGCCTCGAACACCGGCAGGAGGCCCATATTGTTCAGCGCGTCGGTGAACAGACGGCCGATCAGGAATTCGAGCGAAAGATAATAGACCCGCTTGCTGCCCGCATCGTAACTCTCTTTCTCGGCCGTCAGCCAGCGGTGCACGATGCGGTCGCGCAGCGCCAGCGCCGCGGCTTTGTACCAGTCGCGCCTTGTCGCCATGCCGGCATCCTTGCCGATCGCCAACCGGAGCTTGGCGAGGATCGCGCTCTTGATTTCGGCAAGCGCGAGCTCGTCGATCGGCTGGCCAAGTGCCGGATAGTTCCCTGCGATTTGTTCCTGCAACACGTCAATCCCTGCGTTAAGACTCACAACAAGATACGCGTCTTGTCCGGCAATCGAAACGCCGGAGAACGCCGGGTATGCTGTGCACTGCGCTGGTATGAATTTATGCAAGGACCGGGCCGATTTCGCGGCACCGGCGGCCGTGTTTTGGTGATATAATCGCCGTGCGAAAGCCGATATCGCTGGGGTTTGGTAACCGGGTGCTAGTGCGCGCGAACGGAACGCGTGCGGTCAGAACGGGAGGCCTGCCATGAGATTGACGATCGAGATCGTCGCCGCCGCGCTGCTCGTGGTCTGCATCAGCGCGACCAGTGCCGCCTTTGCCGCGGGCAAGGCCGGCAAGAGCGCCGACGGCGTGAGCTGCTCCTTCAGCGTCGCGCAGGGCGCTTCGCCCGCTGCGCGCTGTGCGGCGATCAAGCGGCAGTGCGGCAGAAAGTTCTACGCCAATTACTGCGGCGACAAGCTGCTGTCGGCGATGTGAAGGATTGAGCTCCGGACGGTTCATACCATTGTGCCGTCCCAAGCTTCGCATTCCTCGGCAAGCCCGGGATAGCGAAGATAGAGCTTTTGCAGCAGCTCGAAATGCAAGGCGGACGAAATCTCGTCGAGCGGCGTGGCAAGCAAGGCCCGCTCGTCGCTGTCGAGCGTGGATACGATCGCATTCGCCCGATCGATCGCGTCCGCCGCTTCCAGCAACAGCATCCGGATCTGGCTGGCGCGCGTCGCGTCCATGATTCACGATCCCTTCGGCTAACGGTCGTAAAAACAACCTTTGATAGGAGAAATTTCGTGGCGTCGCTAGAACAAATTAAGAACACTTTAGCAAGTCGTTGATATATCATTGTGATTCGGCGCAACGCCGACACAACATCTATGGCCATCCGAGTTTGCGAGGACTACATGTCCACCATCGCTTTTGATCAGTTCGCTCTCACCCGCATCGCCGATTTCGCGCGCTCATTGTCGCGCCTGCACCAAGCCTCGCGCCGCCAGCTCGTCGACGACGACGCGATCGACCGCGAATTCAACGCCGTCTGCATGTCGGTGTGGGGCTACACCACGGACGATTTCAGCGACGAACTGTTTTCGGTCGAGGACCACGCCTTTCTCGATTCGCTGGATGAGGCGCAGGCGCGGATTTTTGCCGCCGAGCAAGGCTACGACCTCATCGACGACCAGGGTATGCTGACCGACTGGTGGGGTTATTGCTGGATGATCCTCGCCGACAAGCGGGGCCTGCTGACGCCGGAAAACCGCGCCGCAGCGCGGGCCGCGATCGAGGAAAAATATCTGTCGGCGCCGAACGTGATCGGCGTCATCGTCGGGCGTTGAATTTCACAGACACGCGTAGCCCGGATGGAGCGAAGCGAAATCCGGGACTGATCTAGAAAGTGGCCCCGGATTTCGCTGCACTCCATCCGGGCTACAATACTGTCTAATTCACTTCGGCCCGCTTCGCCGTTTTCGGCGCGACCGTCTTCGGCACCGAAGCGGTCGGCAACTCTACGTCGCGGCTGGCTTCGGGCATCACGGCTTCACGCACCATTTCTGCACTGACTGGTGCGACCTTCATTTCGCCGAGCCGGGCACGGACATCTGCGGTGAGGCCGGGATAGGAGGCAACAGGCGTGAACTCCGCGGTCTGCTCGGCGCCGAGGCGTACGCCCGTGTAGGCGACCAGGCCGTCGGTGGTGGCGACGACGTCGCCGGAGCGCAGCGAGGTGTCGAGCGTGAGATCGACCGGCGCCAGCCCGGACGGGCTTCGGCCGTTGCAGGTGCAATCGGCACTTAGCGCCTTGCGATACGCGTAGGCGTTCTCGCTGTCGGCATAACGCTCGCCGTTACTGGCGGCCGCGCTGTCGATGCTGCTGCCATAAAACACCTTGGTCACGCTGGCCGGGCAGAAGGCCTGGCAGGTCTGCACCGGCGAGGCGTTGCCGCGCATGGTCAGCGGAAAATATTTGCCGTCGCAGCTTCGCACGCAGAAGGCGGGGCCGGAGCCCGCCACGCGCGGCGCCGGGGCGGGCGCTGATTGCTGCTGATTCATTCCGAACGGATCGGCGAAGAAATTGCCTTGCGGCGGCGCTTGCCGCGTCTGCTGCCTCTGCGCGCCGCCGAACAGGAAATCGAACAGGCCTTCGGCGGATACGCTGCCGGGCGCGAGCAGGAGAGAGCCCGACAAGATCGCTGCGGCAACAAACGTCGCGCGGCGCCGCACGCGCGAAAAAGCCAACTCTGTACGCAACGCCAACTCCACCCAACGCAACAAACGCGCTGAAGCGCGACAGGCTTCAGTTCGGGTAACCTTAACGATGGATGGTAAATGAGTGATGAGCGGGGTGGAGAAGGCCGAAAAGAAATGCGAGCTCTTCTCCCTCTCTCGCTTGCGGGCCGCTTGCGGGGGAGGGCCGGGGTGGGGGTGTCGCCGCATAAAGAATGTCAGAAGTCGGGGAGAGGTTTCCCCCACCCGACGCGCTGAACGAGCGCGTCGAGCTAAGAGCGAGCTTCGCTCGCCTCGACCCCGCAAACGGGAGAGGTAAACAAGCGGACAATCACCCCTTCAAAAATTCACCTGCCTTGTATAGCGAACGAAACTCAAGTCCTGCCTCGGCAAACGTTTCGGTCGCACCTTCCTCACGATCGACCATCGTGAGCACCAGCACGATCTCGCCGCCGGCATCGCGCACGGCTTCTACCGCCTTCAACGCCGATCCGCCGGTCGTGGTGACGTCCTCGACGATCACGATGCGCTTGCCTTGCAGGGTCTCGCCCTTGGCGAGCCCCTCGACCGCGAGCCGCGCGCCATGCTCCTTCGGCTTCTTGCGCACGAAAAAGGCGGCGATCGGGTGGCCCTTGATCCAGGAGAGCTGCGCGATCGCGCCCGCCAATGGCACCGCGCCCATCTCCAGTCCGCCGACGAAATCGAGCTTGTCATCCTTCAGCGCCTCATAGGTCAACTCGGCCAACAGCGCGGCGCCTTCGGGGTCGAGCATGGTCGGCTTGAGATTGAAGTAGAAGTCGCTCTTGCGGCCCGAGGCCAGCGTGATCTCACCGCGGCCGAACGAACGCTTGCGAATGATCTCGGCGAGGCGAGCGCGGGAGGCTGATTTGGACAAGGCGGTTTCCCCGGGGTTTTCAGGCGCGGCGCAATCTATCGGCGCTTTCAGCCAGATTCCAGCGCCGATCCGGCGCCGTCAACAGGGCACAATGTCTTCTCCGCCAAAGCGATGACCCAGTATTCCGCAGCGGCTGTTGTAACGCCCCGAAGTTCCGGGGTACTGGATACCGCGCTTTCGCGGGGTATGACAAAATGACGATCGAACTGCACACCTGGAACACGCCGAACGGCCGCAAGATCTCGGTTGCGCTGGAGGAAATGGGGCTGCCGTACAAGGTGATCCCGGTGAACATCACCAAGGGCGAGCAGATGGCGCCCGCCTTCCTCAGGCTCAGTCCGAACAACAAGATTCCTGCGATCGTCGATCCCGACGGCCCCGGCGGCAAGCCGGTCAGCATCTTCGAATCCGGCGCGATCCTGCTTTATCTCGGCGAGAAGACCGGCAAGTTCCTCCCCAAGCCGCTGGCCGAGCGCATTCCGGTCTATGAGTGGCTGATGTGGCAGATGGGCGGTTTTGGGCCGATGCCGGGCCAGGTGCACCATTTCATCGCACTGGAGAACGAAACCGACCGCGCCTACGGCCTTAGGCGCTACATGGCCGAAACCCGCCGGCTCTACAGCGTGCTGGACCGGCGGCTGGAGGGCCGCGATTTCGTCGCCGATGCCTTGTCGGTCGCCGACTTCGCCATCCTCGGCTGGGCCTGGCGCCACCCGCGCCACAAGGTGGAGCTGAAGGATTTTCCAAACGTCGAGCGTTGGTACAACGCGCTGATGGCCCGCCCCGCGACCAAGCGCGGCATGGAAGCGAAGTTGGATTAGGGGAGGCGCGGACTCTTTCTTCTCCCTCTCCCGCTTGCGGGGGAGGGCCGGGGTGGGGGTGCCGCCGCATAACGGATGTCAGAATTAGAGGAGAGATTTCCCCCCCCCCCCGCGTCGACCTCTCCCCGCTAGCGGGGCGAGGTCAAAAAGCTCACGCCCGTTTCGCCTCGAACGCCATCTTCACCGCAAGGCCGGCCAGGACCGTCCCCATCAGCCAGCGCTGCAGCAGCAGCCAGCACGGTCGCATGCCGAGAAAGCGCGCAATCGATCCGGCGGCGAGCGCGATCATCGCATTGACGCTGACGCTGATCACGATCTGGATCGCACCCAGTGCGAGCGACTGCGTCAGCACGCTGCCAACAGTGGGATCGATGAACTGCGGCAGCAGCGCCAGATACAGCATCGCGATCTTCGGATTCAGCAGATTGGTGACGAACCCCATCGCGAACAATTTGCGCGGGCCATCGACAGCGAGCTTTTTCACCTGAAACGGTGAGCGCCCGTTCGGCTTCAGCGCCTGCCACGCCAGCCACAACAAATAGGCCGCGCCGGCAAACCTCAGCGCGTCGTATGCATAGGGCACCGCGAGCAACAGCGCCGTGATGCCGAACGCCGCGCACAGCATGTAGAACACGAACCCGAGCGCGACGCCGCCGAGCGACACGATGCCGGCTGCCGGTCCTTGCGTGATCGAGCGCGAGATCAGGTAAATCATGTTCGGCCCTGGCGTCAGCACCATGCCGAGCGAGACCAGGGCGAAACCGAGCAGGGTTGTGATGTGAGGCATGGGAGACTCGCGGGAGGAATGCGCGCACGCTTCTAACGTGCGACACGCGGCGATTCCATTGCGCAATTGCACCGATGTGGAGCGGCCACCGTTCGGAGCAATGCAGATCGCGTGTCCCGGACGCGGCGCGGCATGAAAATGACGCGACGCAGAGCCGGGACCCAGTGGACCCCGGATCAGCAGCGCATCACCATAGCGCGTCGAGGACGCGCGTGAACGCGCTTTAGGTGCTGCGCAGCATCCGGGGAACGCATCGCCTCAATGCGCCTCGTCCCAATTATTCGCAGCCCTCGCATCGACCTGCAGCGGCACAGACAGCGCCACCGCCGGGAACGGCGCGTCCTGCATGACGTGCTGCACCACCGGCAGCGTCGCCGCCACTTCGTCGTCGGGCACTTCGAAGATCAGTTCGTCATGAACTTGTAGAAGCATCTGCGCCGACAGCTTCTTCTCCGCCAGCGCATCCTCCATCCGGATCATGGCCCGGCGAATGATGTCGGCGGCGGTGCCTTGCAGACGCGCGTTGATCGCGGCGCGCTCGTTGAAGGAGCGGACCGAGGCGTTTGAGGCCTTGATGTCGGGGTAGTGGCACTTCCGCCCGAACAGAGTCAGCACATAGCCGTTGGTGCGGCAGAAATCCCGCGTCTCGTCCATATAGGCGCGAATGCCGGGGAAGCGTTCGAAGTATTTTTTGATGTAGGCGGAGGCTTCTTCGCGGGCGATGCCGAGCTGGTTGGCGAGACCGAACGCCGAGATGCCGTAGATGATGCCGAAATTGATCGCTTTCGCGCGCCGCCGCACCTCGCCCGGCATGTCCTTGATCGGCACGCCGAACATTTCGGATGCCGTCATGGCGTGAATGTCGAGCCCGTCGCGGAACGCCTCCTTCAAAACGGGGATATCGGCGATCTCGGCCAACAGCCGCAATTCGATCTGCGAGTAATCCGCCGATACCAGCTTGTGGCCGGGTGTCGCGATAAAGGCGCGGCGGATCTTGCGGCCGTCCTCGGTGCGAACCGGAATGTTCTGCAGGTTCGGCTCGTTCGACGACAGCCGCCCCGTGGTGGTCGCGGCCAGCGCGTAGGTCGTGTGCACGCGGTGGGTCTGCGGGTGCACGTAATTCGGCAGCGCGTCGGTATAGGTCGATTTCAGTTTCGAGACCTGCCGCCATTCCAGAATCTTCTTCGGAAATTCGTGGCCCTGTTCGGCGAGTTCGTCGAGAATCTGCGCCGAGGTCGACCACGCGCCGGTCTTGGTCTTGCTGCCGCCGGGTATGCCCATCTTGCCGAAGATGATGTCGCCGATCTGCTTGGGGCTGCCGACATTGATCGGCTCGCCGGCGATCTCCTGCAATTCCGCCTCGACGCGTGCGGCAGTCTGGGCGAAATCGCCCGACAGCCGCGACAGCACCTGCCGATCGATCGAAATGCCGCGCCGCTCCATCCGCGCTAGCACACTGACCAGCGGCCGCTCCAGGGTCTCATAGACGGTCGTCATGCGCTCGGCGGCGAGCCGCGGCTTGAGCACGCGATGCAGCCGCAGGATCACGTCGGCGCTTTCGGCCGAATAGGCGGTCGCTCTGTCGATTGCGACCTGGTCGAACGTGAGCCTGCTCTTGCCGTTGCCGATTAGCTCGCTTTCGCCGATCACGGCATGGCCGAACCAGCGTTCGGCGAGCGACCCCAGCGCATGTGAATTGCGTCCGGCGTCGAGCGCGTACGACATCAACTGCGCGTCGTCGATGTTGCGCAAGGTTATGCCGTGCTGCGCCAGCATCACGGCGTTGAACTTGATGTCGAAGCCGATCTTGAGAATGCCTTGTGATTCCAACAGCGGCTGCAGCGCCGCTAGCGCCTCCGCGGCCGTGATCTGGTCCGGCGCGAGGCCAGCGTCGAACAGGCCTGCGCCGCCACCGGATTGCTTGTGGGTGAGCGGAATATAGCAGGCGTCGTTCGGCGCCAGCGCCAGCGCGATGCCGCAGATGTCCGCCTGCATTGGATCGTCGGAGCTCGCCTTGGCGTCGATCGCAAACGTGCCGGCGTCATAGGCGCGCGCGACCCAGGCCTTGAGTTCGTCGAGCTTGCGTATGGTCTGGTACTTGGTCCGATCGACCGGCAGCTTTCGCGCAGCTTCCGCCCGGACCGCCGCCAGCGATATCGGCGTACCCTTGTGGCTCGCAGCCTTGTCCTGCTTGTCGCCGCCCGCCTTGCCCGGTGCGGTGCCGGCTTTACCGGCAGGCGGGCTATCGAACAGCGTCGCGCCTTCAACATATCCCTCCGGCTTCTTGCCCGATGGCGGTACGGCGAACACGCTGGCGCCGCTCTTGTTACCCGCATCCGGCTCGATATCGGCAGGATCGATCTGCGAATATTCGGCGACACGGCGGGTGAGGGTGGAGAACTCCATCGCCTTGAGGAAGGCGATCAGCTTGCGCGCATCCGGCTCGTGCACCGCGAGGTCATCGAGCGGCACTTCGAGATCGACCTTGTCGTCGAGCAGCACCAGTTGCCGTGAGATCCGCGCCTTCTCGGCATTCTCGAGCAGCGCCTCGCGGCGCTTTGGCTGCTTGATTTCCCCGGCGCGCTGCAGCAGCGTTTCCAGATCGCCATATTCGACGATCAGTTGCGCCGCGGTCTTGACGCCGATGCCGGGCACGCCCGGCACGTTGTCGGTGGAGTCGCCGGCCAGCGCCTGCACCTCGACCACCTTTTCCGGCGGAACGCCGAATTTCTCGATCACCTCGGCGACCCCGAGGCGCCGGTCCTTCATGGTGTCGTACATGGTGACGCAATCGGTCACGAGCTGCATCAGGTCCTTGTCCGAGGACACGATGGTGGCGGTGGCGCCGCGCTCGCAGGCGATCCGCACATAGGTCGCGATCAGATCGTCGGCCTCGAAGCCGACTTGCTCCAGGCAGGGCAGGTCGAACGCGCGCACGGCTTCGCGGATCAACGCGAATTGCGGGATCAGATCATCCGGCGCCGGCGGCCGGTGCGCCTTGTAGTCGGGATATAGCTTGTTGCGGAACGTGATTTCCGACTTGTCGAATACGATAGCGAGGTGGGTCGGCCGGTTGTCCTCCGGCATTTCGCGGAGCAGCTTCCACAACATGTTGCAGAAGCCGAGCACGGCATTGACCTGCAACCCGTCGGACTTGCGGTTCAGCGGCGGCAACGCGTGATAGGCGCGGAAAATATAGGAGGAACCATCGACCAGAAAGACATGGTCGCCCCTGCCCGGATTTTTGGCGGGCCTGGCAGGGGGTTTGGCGGCGGGAACGGGTTTCGCGGCGGTTTTGGGGGCTGATTTCGGCATGGCCGAAATTTAGGGATTTTTGCGCGAATTGACAGCCTTGGGGGACGGTTTTTGAGCCCAATACACACCCCGTCGTCACCCGCGAAGGCGGGTGATCCAGTACGCCGCGGCCCTTCATTGGATCACCAGCGCCGCTGAATACTGGATCGCCCAGTCGAGCCGGGCGACGACAGCCGAATAGTTGGATACGAAACCTACTCCGCCGGCTGCAATGCCGGAGCCGCCTTCTTCGGCGCAATCCAGAACGCAGCCGGCCGCTCGAACAGGAAGTTCGCCCGCAGCGCCAGGGCCAGGCGCCAGATCACCACCGCCCCTGCGACGCCCGCAACCGTCACGATCAGGGAAATCATTCCGATATCGGCGATCAGGCCGGTCTTCAAGAGCAGCGTTCGCGTCACCGCCATCGGCAGGAAGAAGGCGAGATAGATGACGATGGAATGCTCGCCGGAATAGCGCAGGAAGTTCAGCCACTGCATGCGCGCCAGCAGCGTGCCCATGACGATGATGGCGCACGCGCCCGCAAAGCCGAGTGCCAGTGAAACGAGCGGCCATTCGCCAACGCCGGATATGACTAGCGCGCCGTTGACGAGCGCCCACAACGCGACGCCCAAGAGTGCGAGGGAGGGGTGTGCGCGCGCGCGGTCCGACAACGCGAACACGTAGTTGGCAAACAAGTAGCCGGAATAGAAATAGACGAAGCGCCCGCAGAATTCGTCGATCACGGTCCAGCCTGTCCCGATGTGTGCCATCTCGAGCGCGGCGGCTGCGAGCCAGATCGCAAGCGGCGGTACGCCGCGTAACAGTTTTGTGACAACGAAGAACACCGGCAGCAAATAAATGAACCACAGCGTGCCGAACGGCTCGACGAAAGATTCCAGATACATGAATCCGACATGCTGCCAACCCGATTCAGCGGCGAACGACGGTGCCTTGAAGCCGAACTGGATCGTTACCCACAGCACATAAAAATAGCCGAAGTGCAGGACCTTGCGGTCGAAATAGGTGCGCCAGTCACGGTCGATCACGACGGCAAGAAACAGGCCCGAAATCAGGAAGAAATCCGGCATCCGGAACGGCTTTGCGAACATCACGAACGCATGCATGAAGCCGCTCTGGCCGGCCGCCGCCTCCACCCCCAGCACGGAATGCATCATCACCACCATGACGATGCAGATGCCCTTGGCGTAGTCCACCCAATCGATGCGGGTGGAGCGTTCAGTGACGGCGGATGTACCGTTTGAAGTCATCGGTGTTCCTTTTCGGCGCGACGTGGCCGCATCTTCGGCCTGATCCGTTGCTTTCTCCTTTATTCATACAAAGCATATGCCGGGATCGGGCGCTTTTTCCGATTTCCCCTTTGATGAAAAATGCTCTAAGACGCCCACAAAATCGGATTGGCGTTAACCATCAAATACAGGTTGTTTTCATGCGAATCGCCATGATTGGCACGGGCTACGTGGGGCTGGTATCCGGCGCTTGCTTTGCCGATTTCGGCCACCAGGTCACTTGCGTTGACAAGGATGCCGGCAAGATCGAAGCTCTGCGCAGAGGCGAGATCCCGATATTCGAGCCCGGCCTTGACGCGCTGGTGGCCTCCAACGTCAAGGCCAGGCGGCTGGATTTCACCACCGACCTGACGGCGCCGGTTGCCGAAGCCGACGCCGTGTTCATCGCCGTCGGCACGCCGTCGCGGCGTGGCGATGGCCATGCCGACTTGAGTTACGTCTACAGCGCCGCGCGCGAGATCGCAGCCGCGCTGTCGGGCTTTACGGTGGTCGTCACCAAATCGACCGTGCCGGTCGGCACTGGCGATGAGGTCGAGCGGTTGATCCGCGAGGCCAATCCGTCGGCTGATGTGGTGGTCGCCTCCAATCCGGAATTTTTGCGCGAGGGCGCCGCGATCCGAGACTTCAAATTCCCTGACCGTATCGTGGTCGGGACTGAAGACGAACGCGGGCGCAAGGTGCTCGGCGACGTCTACCGGCCGCTGTCGCTCAACCAGGCGCCGTTGATGTTCACGGCGCGGCGCACCGCGGAGTTGATCAAGTACGCCGCCAACGCGTTCCTCGCCACCAAGATCACCTTCATCAACGAGATTGCCGATCTCTCGGAAAAGGTCGGCGCCGACGTGCAGCAAGTCGCGCGCGGCATCGGGCTCGACAACCGCATCGGCTCAAAATTCCTGCATGCCGGTCCGGGCTTCGGCGGCTCCTGCTTTCCGAAGGATACCCGCGCGCTGGTCAAGATCGCGCAGGATCATGACGTGCAGCTGCGCATCGTCGAAGCCGTGCTCGGCGTCAACGACATCAGAAAGCGGGCGATGGCGCGCAAGGTTTCCAACGCAACCGGCGGCTTGCGCGGCAAGACGGTGGCGGTGCTCGGCCTCACCTTCAAGCCCGACACCGACGACATGCGCGAGGCGCCGTCAATTCCGCTCGTCACCGGCTTGCTCGACATGGGAGCGAAGGTGCGGGCACATGATCCGGTCGGCATGGAGCAGGCGAAGAAGGAACTGCCCGAGATCGAATATTGCACTGATCCTTACGAATGCGCGCGCGGCGCGGATGCGCTGGTGATCGTCACCGAGTGGGTCCAGTTCCGGGCGCTTGATCTGGAGCGCCTGAAGAGCGAAATGGCGCAGCCCGTCGTTGTCGACCTGCGCAACATCTACCGTCCCGAGGACATGGCCGCGCAGGGCTTCACGTATGAGAGTGTCGGACGGGCACCTGAGCCGAAGGTGTAGCCGCAAGCATAGTTGTCATACCCCGCGCAGGCGGGGTATCCAGTACGCACGGTCTTCGTAATCTGTAGCGTCTGCGTTTACTGGATCACCCGCTTTCGCGGGTGATGACGGATGAGAGATATTGCCTCTTACTTTCGACGCCCCTCTCCCGATCGACGCGGTGCTCGACGAGCTCGGGCGCACGCTCGCGGCCAACAACAGCGCGGTGCTGGTGGCGCCTCCCGGGGCCGGCAAGACCACGCGGGTGCCGCTGGCGCTGCTCGATGCGCCCTGGCTGAAAAACAAGAAGATCATCATGCTGGAGCCGCGGCGGATCGCAGCGCGGGCCAGCGCCGAACGGATGGCGCGGACGCTCGGCGAGCGGGCAGGGGAAACCGTCGGTTACCGCGTCCGCTTCGGCTCCAAGATTTCGCGCGCGACCCGGATCGAGGTCGTCACCGAGGGAATCTTTTCGCGCCAGATTCTCGATGATCCCGAGTTGAACGGCGTTGCCGCCGTGCTGTTCGACGAATTTCACGAGCGTTCGCTCGATGCCGATTTGGGGCTCGCGCTCGCCCGCGATGCGCAGACCGGCCTGCGCGAGGACCTGCGTATCCTCGTGATGTCGGCGACACTGGACGGCGCGCGGGTCGGCAAATTGCTCGGCGACGCGCCGGTGGTCGCCAGCGAGGGCCGCGCCTTTCCGGTGGAGACGCGCTACCTCGGGCGCAAGGCGGACGCGCCGATCGAGCGGCAGATGGCGGATGCGATCGCGACCGCGCTGCGCGCCGATCCCGGCTCGGTGCTGGCGTTTCTGCCGGGCGCGGCCGAAATCCGCCGCACGCAGAATTTTCTCAGCGAACGGGTTCATGATGCGAGCGTCGAGATCGTGCCGCTGTTCGGTGCGCTCGAGGCGAGCGTGCAGGACCGTGCCATCGCGCCGGCACCGAAGGGCCAACGCAAGGTCGTGCTGGCGACCTCGATTGGCGAGACCTCGCTGACCATCGAGGGCGTTCGCATCGTCATCGATTCCGGCCTGGCACGCGTGCCGCGCTACGAGCCAGACATTGGTCTGACCCGGCTGGAGACTGTGCGCGCCTCGCGCGCCGCCGTCGATCAGCGCCGCGGCCGCGCCGGCCGCACCGAGCCCGGCGTGTGCTATCGGCTGTGGGATGAACCGCAAACGGGGTCGCTCGCGGCCTACACCCAGCCAGAAATTCTCTCCGCCGATCTTTCCTCGCTGGTGCTCGATCTCGCGCAATGGGGCGTGCGCGATCCGGCGACGCTGGCGTTTCTCGATGCTCCGCCGGCGCCGGCGTTGAAGGAAGCGGGCAGCCTGCTTCTCGAACTCGGCGCTCTCGATAGCGACGGCCGCATCACCGCAGAGGGCAAGAGCCTTCGGGCGCTGGCGCTGCCGCCACGGCTCGCGCGCATGATCGTGGATTCGCATCGGCTGGGGGCGGGCGAGGAGGCGGCCGAAATCGCCGCCATTCTTACCGAGCGCGGCCTGGGCGGCGACAGCGTCGATCTCTACCATCGGCTCGACCAGTTCCGCCGCGACCGCTCGCCGCGCGCCAGTAGCGCGCGCCGTCTCGCGCAGCGCTGGGTGCAGCAGGTGGCGGCGGAGGAACGAGCCAACGAATCGGCTCTCTCCTCTCCCTCCCCCCTTGCGGGGGAGGGCCGGGGAGAGGGGTCCACACGGGAAGTCCCTCCTGGGCTTACCCCCTTCCCCCACCCCTCCCCGCAAGGGGGAGGGGAGCCCTACCGTTCTCGTCCACCCAACGATGAACTTTCCAGCGGCGTCATGCTCGCACTCGCTTTCCCCGATCGCATCGCGCGCAATCGCGGTAACGGCAGTTTCGTGCTCGCCAACGGCCGCGGCGCCGCCGTCGAGCAAACCTCGTCGCTGGCGCGCGCGCCCTATATTGCCGTTGCCGAGCTGACCGGAACCGCGGCCCAGGGGCGCATTTTGCTGGCGGCGCCGATCGCACAATCCGATATCGAAGCGCGCTTCGCCGATCAGATCGAAAGCATGGAAGAGATTTCATTCGACCGCAGCGCGATGGCGTTGCGCGCGCGCCGCAAGCGGTCGCTGCATGCGATCACGCTGTCGGAAGCGCCGGTCGCGCTGTCGCCCTCTGCAGAGACCGCGCGCATCTTCGCTGCAGGCCTCATCGCGGCCGGGCTCGACAAATTGCCGTGGTCGAAATCCCTGAAGCAGTGGCGCGACCGTGTGATGTTTCTGCGCAAGGCGGAAGGTGATAGCTGGCCCGATCTGTCGGATGCGGCGCTGGCAGCCGAAGCCGAGAACTGGCTGGTGCCGGCGCTTTACCACAAGACTTCGCTGAAGGATTTTTCTCCCGGCGATCTCTCCGATGCGCTGATGACGCTGTTGCCATGGGAGTTGCGCGCACGGCTGGAGCGCGAGGCGCCGACGCATTTCGAAGCGCCGACCGGCACCATGCTCGCGATCGACTACGAAGCCGAGCAGGGCCCGACCATCGCGGTGCGCTTGCAGGAACTGTTCGGGCTCAAGTCCCATCCCTCGATCGCCAAAGGCAAAGTGCCGCTGGTGCTGGAATTGCTGTCGCCGGCGCAACGTCCGGTGCAGGTGACGCGTGACCTGCCAGGCTTCTGGCGCGGCAGCTACGCGGCCGTGCGCTCCGACTTGCGCGGCCGCTACCCCCGCCACCCCTGGCCGGAAGACCCGGCCACCGCGCTGCCGACCCGCCGCGTCAAGCCGCGCGGAACGTGAGGGCTTTAACTCCCTCGCCCCGCTCTTCGCGGGGAGAGGTTAAGCGGGGCGAGGTTCACGAGACGGCGTTAACACTTCACTCATCCTTTTCGTCGAAATGACACGCTCTGCCATCGCCGTTAAGTCGCGGCTTGGCGGCCGGCGTGGTGATATCGGTGGTCCGGCAATCGAGTGTGGCGCATGCGTAACCTGATGATCCTTGCCGCCGTCCTGGTCGGCCTCGGCACCTACATGGCGCAGATGGCGGCCAAGATGTCGCCGGCTTCGGCCTCCGCCAGCACATCGCCGAAAAATGCTCCCGTGCAAACCGTCGCGCAAGCTTCCGGCCGCAGCCTCGACATTGTCGGCGATGCGCGCGGCCATTTCCAGACCGACGGCCGCATCGACGGACAACGCATCAACTTCATGGTCGACACCGGCGCCTCGCTGGTGGCGCTGAACGAAAAGTCGGCGGCCCGCTTCGGCCTGCGCCCCTCACGCAGCGACTACAACGCCACCGTCTCCACCGCCAACGGCACCATCAAGGCCGCGCGGACGCGGCTTGCGGTGATCGAACTAGGCAGTCTCGTGGTGCGCGACGTCGACGCCGTGGTGCTGCCGGACGAGGCATTGTCGGAAAACCTGCTCGGCCTGTCGTTCCTGTCGAAGCTGAAGCGCTTCGAATACGCCAACGGCAGACTGGTGCTGGAACAGTAAGGTTACCTGGCTACCAAACCGCCGCAATTGATCGTCACAAGGCACCGACCCGCCTATCGCCCGGCCTGCGGTTTCGCTATGGCTGCGGTTCCCTCGCATTCACGATAAGGCCATTTCATGTTTCCGAAGCCCAAATCCGCGCTGGTCCCCAACACCCATGAGTTCGAATCCGGGCCTATGGTGAAGGCGACCGGCTTTCGCGAATATGACGCGCGCTGGCTGTTCGAGAAGGAAATCAATTTGATGGGCGTTCAGGCGCTGGGCATGGGGCTCGGTGCGCTGATTGGGGAACTCGGCGTCAAACAGGAAATCGTGACCGGCCACGATTTCCGCGGCTATTCGGCCTCGATCAAATACGCGCTGATTTCTGGCCTGATGGCGGCCGGCTGCAAGGTGCATGATATCGGGCTGGCGGTAACGCCGATGGCCTATTTCGCGCAGTTCGATCTCGACGTGCCCTGCGTCGCGATGGTGACGGCTTCGCATAACGACAATGGCTGGACCGGCGTGAAGATGGGCGCCAACCGCCCGCTCACCTTCGGCCCCGACGAGATGACGCGGCTGAAGGAAATCGTGCTCAATGCCGATTTCAAAAACCAAGCCGGCGGCTCCTATCAGTTCCACGAGAATTTCCCCGCGCGCTACATCGCTGATCTGACAAGCCGTCCCAAGCTGAAGCGCAAGCTGAAAGTCGTGGTCGCCTGCGGCAACGGCACGGCGGGCGCGTTCGCGCCGCAGGTGATGGAGGCGATCGGCTGCGAAGTCATCCCGCTCGACACCGAACTCGATCACACCTTTCCGAAATACAATCCGAACCCCGAAGACATGGAGATGCTGCACGCGATTCGCGATGCGGTGCTCAAGCACAAGGCCGATGTGGGCTTAGGTTTCGACGGCGATGGCGACCGCTGCGGCGTGGTCGACAACACCGGCGAGGAAATCTTCGCCGACAAGGTCGGCGTGATGCTGGCGCGCGACATGTCGGCGATCCACAAGGACGCGCAGTTCGTGGTTGATGTGAAATCGACGGGATTGTTCGTGACGGACCCGGTGCTGCAAAGGCAGGGCGCGAAGACCGCGTATTGGAAAACCGGCCATTCCTACATGAAGCGCCGCACCAACGAGATGGGCGCGCTGGCGGGATTCGAGAAATCTGGCCACTTCTTCTTCAACAAGCCGTTCGGCCGCGGCTACGACGATGGCTTGGTCTCCGCGATTGCGATCTGTGAGATGCTCGACCGCGCGCCGGATAAGTCGATGGCGGACCTGAAAGACGCGATTCCGAAAACCTGGTCGTCGCCGACGATGTCGCCGCATTGCGCCGACGAGGTGAAGTACGCCGTCGCCGACGCCGTGGTGAAGCATTTCGAGGACAAGCAGAAGAACGGCGAAAGGATCGCGGGCCAGAAGATCCGCGATCTCGTCACCGTCAACGGCGTGCGCGTCACGGTAGAAGACGGAAGCTGGGGCCTGGTGCGGGCTTCATCCAACAAGCCGGAGCTGGTGGTAGTGGTTGAAAGCCCGGTGAGCGAGGCGCGCATGCGCGACATGTTCGAGGCGATGGATTCCGTGCTGCGGACGCATTCGGAAGTCGGTGAGTATAATCAGAAGATTTGAAGCGGGCGGCGGCTCAGTCACCCCACCTGCGCTCGTCGTCCCCCGCGAAGGCGGGAGACCCAGCACGCCGCGGCTTCTCGGTTCTGTCGCTGTCGTCTCTGGAATACTGGGTCACCCGCTTTCGCGGGTGACGACAGCCGAGTGATGGTCGCGGGATCGGCCTTTACGCAGCCGGCACCGGCAGTGCGGTCACCGACTTGATCTTCTCCATCGCAAATCGCGAGGTGACGTTCTTCAGCGGCACGGCGCTGATCAGCTTTTTGTAAAACACGTCATAGCTCGCCATATCGGCGACCACGACGCGCAGCATGTAGTCGACGTCGCCGGCCATCCGATAAAACTCCATCACCTCGGGCATGGCGCTGACGGCATCGGCAAACTTTCGCAGCCAGGCTTCCGAGTGGTCGGCGCTCTCGACCGAGACGAATACCGAGATGCCAAGGCCGATCTTGTTCTGGTCGACCAGCGCCACCCGGCGCAGGATCACACCATCGGCTTCCAGCCGCTGGATTCGTTTCCAGCACGGCGTCGACGACAGCCCGACCCGGTCCCCAATCTCGGCGACGGACAGCGAAGCGTCCTCCTGCAGCACGGTCAGGATCTTGCGGTCGATGGCATCCAAGCGGCGGCTGGCTTCAGGGAGCTGAACAGCTAGGTCGGTCATGAGAAGAATGTTCCATATGAAAGGTCTGATCCCCTCATATATAGAAAATTCTTCTATAGCAAGCCCGCTAGTGATCGGTCGACGCCCGGTCCGAAACCTGCCCGTGGCTTAAAAGCTCTTCAACTTCAGCACGTTGCGGGGCTGCGAAGGCGCCGCCAAAGCGGGTGCATTTCAGCGCCGCGGCGGCGGAAGCGAATCGGAGCGCCTCTCGCAATTCCTGCTTCTCGGTGATGGCGAGCGCAAACGCACCGTGGAACACGTCCCCGGCGCCCAGGGTGTCTACCGTATGCACCGGGAAGGCCGGGGTTTCCTGGATGTCGCCGTTCTCGTCGAGCCAGATCGTGCCCCTCGGGCCTCGGGTTCCCGCCAGAAATGACGGGGTCAGTTTGGCGATTTTTCTCAGCGCCTGGGCGTCGTCGGTAACATCTGCGGTCTCCTGCAGCGGCTCGCTCGAGAACACCAGATGCGTGGAGGCGTTCAACAGGCCCTCGCGCAGCGACATCGCCCGATCGACGTCGACGACCACGGGAATGCCGCGCCGGACCGCCTCGGCGCAAAGCTCAGTGCAGAATTCCGCGCAGCGGCTCTCGGTGAGAATAGCGGCGCAGTCGTCCAGCAGCGTGTCGAAGTCTGGCAACTTCACATGCCACAGTTTCGGATCGCGGAAGGTCACGATAGTGCGCTCGCCGGAAGGATCGATCATCACCGCCGAGATCGGCGTCACCAGCCCCGGCATGTGGATGAGATGTTTTGTCTCGATGCCCTCATGCGCCATCTGCTCGAAGATGAAACGGCTCGACGTTTCCTTGGCATCGCCCATCGGCCCGCAAATCGAGGCGCGGCCACCGAGCCGAACGATGCCGATCGCGCCATTGAGCGCGTTGCCGCCGCAGATTTCATCGAACGCGGTGGCGTTCTCCTTGGAACCGCGCCCGGGAACACCCGGCGTATGAAAGGTGAGGTCGCGCACCGGCATGCCGATGCAGAGGACGCGCGGAGGTATTTTCGGCGCCTTGTCCTGAAAGTTCATGGATGGGTCCGTCATGTCCGTTCAAGTCCCCAGTCAATTGAGCAAGCAGGCGCCGGTTCCCTGTTATGCGCCGTTATTCTTTCCGTCATGCAACCATTGGCCGATCAAATGATGCGCGATGGCGAACGGATGCGCTGCAAACAGGCCGTCGGGGTGCTGGCGCTTGTGCATGAGAGCGACTTCCGCGCGTTCGAACCAGCGGGCATCCTCGAGCTCTGCGCGGTCCACCACAATATCCTCGTTAAGCGCGCGGGCGGAGCAACCGATCATCAGCGATGACGGATAGGGCCACGGCTGCGTCATGTAATAGCTCACGTCGGTGCAACGGATGCCGGATTCTTCGAAAATCTCCCGGCAGACCGCGTCCTCGATCGTCTCGGCCGCTTCGACGAAGCCGGCGAGGCACGACCACATCCCAGGCATGAACTGCTTCTGCCGGCCGAGTAGGCATCGATCACCGTGTGTCACCAGCATGATCACGACCGGATCGGTGCGCGGAAAATGCTCGGCCTTGCAGCTCGGGCATTCGCGTTTCCAGCCGCCTTCCTTCATCGCCGTGCGCGTTCCGCAATTGGCGCAATAACCGTGGCGCTGATGCCAGGTCACCATTGATTTCGCCATGGCGATGGCGGAGAGCTGTTCCGGCGGCACCGTGCCCTGCATCGCCATGCCGCGCAGCTCGGTCACGGCGACGTCGTCGCGCGTCATCAGCTTTTCCACAGCCGCGGCCGAAATGCCCATGCCGAAAACAGGCGCGCCGTCGCGCAAGCCCAAAAAGATGGTGCCGGGATTGGCGCCGAGTTTCACCGCCTCCTCGACGCCGAGCAGCACGCGCGGCCCATCCGCCTCCTGCTTCACGAGAAGCGAGTCGCGGTAGATCACATAGGCGCCAGCATTGCGCTGGTTCTCCAGCGCGAACAGCTTTTCGTCATTGGTGCGCCAATGCGCGGCGCGGTCGAGAATATGGGTAACGAAAGCGGGCTTCCCCAGCGGATACTTGTCGAATGCGGACATCTGTTCAACCCAACCAGATCTTGCGGCGAAGCGCGTTGATGAAATTCTGGACTTCCTCAGCGTCGTGCGCCAGCGGCGGCATCACGCCCCAGACCGGGCGCGGCCAGGCCGCATCGTTGGTGCGCCGCGCGATGACATGGACATGCAACTGCGGCACCACGTTACCCAGCGCCGCGACATTGAGCTTGTCGCATTTGGTGATCTCTTTCAGCGCCCGCGAAACCCGGGAGATCTCGGTCATCAATTGCGCCTGCTCGACCTCGTCGAGGTCGATGATTTCCACCGCACCTGCCCTGCGCGGCACCAATAGCAGCCAAGGGTAATGCGCATCCTTGATGACCAGCACCTTGCACAGCGGCAGGTCGCCGATATCGATGGTGTCCTTTTTGAGCTGGGAATGCAGCGACCAGGCGGAGGCGTCAGAGGGCATCAAGAGTTCCCATGCCCGCATGTCGGGCCGATAAAGTGCCTTCTGGGCACCCCCCGTTTCATACCAAGGTGTCATCATCCGCGAAAGCGGATGGTCCAGTACGCCGCGGCTCCGCCGTTTACCGATGGCCGCCGCGTACTGGATACCCCGCCTTCGCGGAGTATGACAGGGAAAGGTCCGCTTGCTTTCCGGCCCTTTTGGCCCCAAATAGGGGCCGGGAGATTGGCGGTGGACGAGCCACTCGCCAACCGGGTCAGGTCCGGAAGGAAGCAGCCCTAACGAGGTCCGGATCGGGTCGCTCGTCAGTCTCCTACCTGTTTTTCGAGCGAATCGCGCATGATAGCGGCCAGTCCGCTTCGTGCGCTCGATTTCGTTCCTTTCCGCAAGCCGGCCCCGAGAGACAATCAATTGCGGATCGACCGATGAGTGATGCTGGCGCTCCCCCCGATCACCCCGAAGGCGCCGGACCGGCCGGCCTCGATCTCGGCGCCAGGCCAGAGACCGCCAAGCCCTACCGGGTGCTGGCGCGGAAATACCGCCCCTCCAGTTTCGACGACCTGATCGGCCAGGAGGCTATGGTCCGCACCGTTTCGAACGCGTTCGAAACCGGGCGGATTCCGCAGGCCTGGATTCTCACCGGAGTCCGCGGCGTCGGCAAAACCACCACGGCGCGGATTCTCGCCCGCGCCCTCAACTACGAAAAGCCTGACGGTTCGGTGAAGGGGCCGACCATCCATATGCCGGATCTCGGCGTGCACTGCCGGGCGATCATGGAAAGCCGGCACATGGACGTGCTGGAAATGGACGCTGCCTCCCATACCGGCGTTGACGACGTCCGTCAGATCAACGACAGCGTGCGCTATGCGCCGGCCAGCGCCCGCTACAAGGTCTACATCATCGACGAAGTCCACATGTTGTCGACGGCGGCCTTCAACGCCTTCCTGAAGACGCTGGAGGAGCCGCCCGAGCACGCCAAATTCGTGTTCGCCACCACCGAAATCCGCAAAGTCCCGGTCACGGTGCTGTCGCGCTGCCAGCGCTTTGACCTGCGCCGGGTCGAGGCCGACGTGCTGATGGGGCATCTCTCCAACATCGCGAAAAAGGAAGGCGTCGAGGTGGAGCCCGAGGCGCTCGGCATCATCGCGCGCGCCGCGGAAGGCTCGGTGCGCGATTCGCTGTCGCTGTTCGATCAGGCAATCGCGCATGCGGCGGGCCTTGTCCGTGCCGACGCCGTGCGGCAGATGCTTGGGCTCGCCGACCGCACCCGGGTGATCGACCTTTTCGAGCACCTGGCGCGCGGCGACATCGCCAGCGCCTTTGGCGAATTCCGCTCGCAATATGACGTCGGCGCCGATCCGGTCGTGGTGCTGTCCGACCTCGCCGAATTCGTCAATTTCGTTACCCGGGTCAAGATCGTTCCCGCCACCGCCGACAATGTCGCGTTCGGCGAAACCGAGCGCGTCCGCGCCCGCGAGTTTGCCGCAAAACTGTCGATGCGGGTGCTGTCGCGGATGTGGCAGATGCTGCTGAAGGGCATCACCGAGGTGCAGACGGCGACGCGGCCGGCGGCCGCCGCGGAAATGGTGCTGGTGCGGATCGCCTATGTCGCCGATCTGCCGACGCCGGACGAAGCGATAAAAATGCTCGACCAGAACGGCGGCGGGTTGCAGGTTACCTCCGGCAGCGCGGCGCCGTCACGAGCCGCGCCAGCCCCGACCATGTCCTCGATGCCCGGTTCGTCTTCGATACCGGGTTCGTCATCGATATCAGCTTCGCCGATGCGGGCGCCTGCCTCGCCAAGATCCGGCGCGGAAGCATCCGCGCGCCCGCAAATGGCGGCGCCGTCGGCACAGACGGAGTCGGCGCCCGTGCTGCGGATCACCACTTTTCCGCAGCTTGTCGCGCTCGCCGGCGAGAAGCGCGATCTCCTGACCAAGGCGGCGCTGGAAGCCGATATGCGCCTGGTCCGGTTTGAGGACGGGCGGCTGGAAGTGGCGCTCGAGCGCAATGCGGCGCGGGGGTTGGTCAATGACCTCTCTCGCAAGCTCGAATTATGGACCGGGCGGCGCTGGACCGTGATCGTCTCCAACGAGCCTGGCCAGCCGACGCTGCGCTCACAGAACGAGCAGGCGAGGAACGAGCACGCCCGCGCCGCGGAGGCCGATCCGCGCGTGCAGGAGGTGCTGGCGCGGTTTCCCGGCGCCAAGGTCGTCGAGGTGCGAAGGCTTGCCGCCGAGCCGCCGGAATCCAATATTATCACTGACGAGTTGAACGAGACTTCCGACGCCGACGACGACTGATCGGACTCTCGAGAGGACGGATGAATGGCTGATTTTCTCGGCATGATGAAGCAGGCCGCGCAACTGCAATCCAAGATGCAGGCGATGCAGGAAGAACTCGGCAATCTCGAGGTCGAGGGCATTTCCGGCGGCGGGCTGGTTGCGGTGCGCATGACCGCAAAGATGGAAGTGAAGGGCGTCACGATCGATCCGTCGCTGATGAAGGCCGAAGAGCGCGAAGTGCTCGAGGATCTGCTGGTGACCGCGCACAACGACGCGCGGCGCAAGGCGGAGACCGCGGCGATGGAAAAGATGCAGGCATTGACCGGCGGGCTCGGCTTGCCGCCCGGACTTGGTCTCACCTAAATGGCCGCAAGCGTTGCCGGCCCTGAGATCGAACGTCTGATCCAGCTCCTGGCCCGCCTGCCGGGGCTCGGCCCGCGCTCGGCGCGGCGTGCGGCGCTGCACCTGATCAAGAAGCGCGAGGCGCTGATGACGCCGCTCGCCGGCGCGCTGCAGGTCGCAATCGACAGGATTCAGGTCTGCAAGAGCTGCGGCAATATCGACACCCAAAACCCCTGCACAGTGTGCACCGACCCGCGGCGCGACTCCTCGACCATCGTCGTCGTCGCCGACGTCGCCGATCTCTGGGCGCTGGAACGAGCGAATGCGACCAACGCCCGCTATCACGTGCTCGGTGCCACGTTGTCGCCACTCGATGGTGTCGGTCCGCAGGATCTCACCATCGACGCGCTGGTGGCACGCGCGCACGAGTCACACGTCAGCGAAATCGTTCTCGCGCTGAACGCAACGGTTGATGGCCAGACCACCGCCCATTACATCACCGATCTACTGCAGGACGCCAACGTCAAGGTGACGCGGCTCGCGCACGGCGTGCCGGTCGGCGGCGAGCTTGATTATCTCGATGAAGGTACGCTATCGGCTGCCATGCGGCAGCGAACGCTGTTCTAACCACATAAACGGAACTGATCGAAATGACGAAACCACGATTCGGCAGGCGCTACTGTTTTGCGGCCATCACGGCAGCGGCGCTGATCGGGCCTTCCGCATGGGCGCAGCAGGCCGAGCCCGCGCCGAAGCCCGGCAAGCCGATCAATGCCGGCGACGTCCTGTCCGGCGAACTCAACGCCATGAAGGGCGGCAAGAAAGGCAAGCGCGCCGCGACCTACCAGATCACCAGCGAGCCGCGCCGGCTGCCGCCGCCGAACGGGCTCTGCAATCTCGAAACCGGGCCCGAGACGTTCCAGCTCGTCACCAATAGCGACGCCCAGACTGCGCAGTTGAAGAATTTCATCGGCAAGGAAATTTCCGTCAAGGTTGACGAAGTCGCCTGCGCGCAGGATGCCGGGCAGATCAGCGAAGCCGTGATCACCAAGTGGAGCGTGGTGACCAAGCACTAGGTAGCGGAGTGCGTAGCCCGGATGCAGCGAAGGGCAGTCCGGAACGATCTCACCGCCTTCGTGCCGGCCCCGAATTTCGCTTCGCTCCATGCGGGCTACGGAGTGAGCTAAACCTTCACTGGCCCCAGCGCCTCGAAATGGCCGCGGCGCTGCAGCCAAGCGAGCAGGAGCAGGCTCGGGATGGCGACGAGCACACAGATCGCGAAGAACATCGGCCACCCCGTCGCCTTCGCGACATAGCCTGCGCCCGACGACAGATAAGTCCGCCCCACCGCTGCGAGGGCCGTCAGCAGCGCGTACTGGGTCGCCGTGTGCAGCGGATTGCGGCACAGGGCCGACAGATAGGCTACGAAGATCACGGTGCCGATGGCGCTGGTAAAATTCTCTGCAGTAATCGCGAATGCCAGCGCCCATTGATTGACGCCGACCAGCGCCAGCCAGGAGAACGACAGGTTGGCGATCGCCTGCAGCACGCCGCCGATCCACAGGCTCGCAGCAAGCGAATAGCGCCGCGCCACGAAGCCGCCGGCGAAGCCCCCGATCAGGGTCGCGGCGAGCCCGACGCCTTTGACGATGGCCGCATAGTCGTTGCGTGTAAATCCGAGGTCGATCACGAACGGCGCGGTCATGGTACCGGAAAACGCGTCGGTGAACTTGAACAATACGACGAAGGCGAGCGCCGCGAAGGCGTCGCGGCAGGTGACGAATTCCGAGAACGCGCCGATCGCCGCATGCAGCACGCGGGTAAAGGCGCTGTCGCTGCGGGTGGCGGCCTCCGCGCGGGCGGATTGTTCGGGCTCGGTCGCGACTAGCGCCGTCACGGTGCCGATCAGCACCAGCGCCGCCATCACCACATAGCCCCACATCCACGCCGCGCCGCGCGTGATGCCGGTGCCCTCGAAACCGGAGACGATGAACAATGCGCCCGCGGTCGAGACCAGCATGCCGATCCGATAGGCCGCAACATACGACGCCATGCCGGCGGCCTGTTCGCTCTCGGGCAGGCTCTCGACGCGAAACGCATCGACCACGATGTCCTGCGTCGATGACATGGTCGCGACCAGAAGCGCGCCCAGCGCCACGAACAGGGGCGAGCGCGCCGGGTCTGTCAGTGCCAATAGCAGGATCGCGCCGATCAACAGCAACTGCGAAAACACCAGCCAGCCACGGCGGCGGCCGAACGCGCGGGTGAAGAACGGCACGTGCAGCGCGTCGACCAGCGGCGCCCAGAGGAATTTCAGGGTGTAGGGCGTGCCGACCAGCGCGAACAATCCGATGGTGCCAAGATCGACGCCGGATTCGCGCATCCACACCAATAGGGTTGATCCCGACAGCGCCAGCGGCAGGCCAGAGGAAAAGCCGAGCAGCAGCACGATCAGCACGCGCGGCTGGAGGTAGACAGCGAGGCTGTCGCGCCAGGAGATGCGTGTAGTTGGGGTCTTGTCGGTCGCTTGGGTAGCGGCTTCAGGTGCGGTCATGGGAGGGTGTTAGCAGAGATTCGGCGCCACTTCCCCTCTCCCATTGTGGGAGAGGGTGGATCGAATGAGCGCCATCTCATTCGAGACGGGTGAGGGGTCTGTCTCCGCGGAAGGAACCCCCTCATCCGCCTTCGATATCGCTAAGGCACCTTCTCCCACAAGGGAAGAAGGGAAGAAACTACTCCCCCGCCTGCAGCTTGCGCGGGGCGGGGAACAGCTCGGGCGTGCTGTTCTTGACAAAGCGCGGTGTTTCCACCGGCGCGTCAGTCTTGCTGAAATCGAGTTCCTCGATCCGGCCGGCGCGCTTTTCGATCTTGTCGGCGGAGATCAGGATCTGCCGGACGTCCTCATTGACGTCGCCAAAATGCTTCTGCAGCTTTAGCACGCGCTCGCGCAGGCGTCCCAGATCGTCGCCGAGATTGAGCACTTCGGTGCGGATCTGGTCGGCGGCGTCGCGCATCCGCGCGTCTTTCAAAATCTGCTGCATCACCTGGATCGCCAGCATCAACAGCGAGGGCGACACCAATACGACGCGGGCGCGGTAGGCTTTTTGGATCACGTCGTCAAAGCCATCGTGGATTTCCGCATAGACCGATTCCGACGGCACAAACATCAGCGCGGTATCCTGCGTTTCGCCCGCGATCAGGTATTTCTCGGCGATATCGTTGACGTGCTTCATCACGTCGCTGCGCAGGCGCTGCGAGGCAAATTTGCGTTCTTCGTCGCTGCGCGCGTCGTGCAACGCGGTCATCGCTTCAAGCGGAAATTTCGCGTCGATGCAGAGCGGGCGCTGGTCGGGCAGGAACACCACGCAATCCGGCCGCTTGCCCGACGAGAGCGTGTACTGGAACTCATAGGAGCCCTGCGGCATGCCGTCCTGCACGATCGCTTCCATCCGCGCCTGGCCGAACGCACCGCGTGACTGCTTGTTAGCAAGTACGTCGCGCAAGGTCGTCACCTGCGAGGTCAGGTCGGTGAGGTTCTTGTGCGCGTTGTCGATGATGCCGAGACGCTCATGCAGCACACGTAGACTATCCATGGTGTGACGCGTGGTCGCTTCCATCGACTGGCCGACACGATGCGTCACCGAATCCAACCGCTCGTTGACGGCGCGCGCCATCTCCGCCTGCCTACCGGCCAGCGATTGCGCCATGGCGTCGACCCGGCCGGTCGATTCGCTCTGCGCCCGCAGCATCTCGCTCAGGCGCTCTTCCAGCTCGTCGGCGCGGATCGCCTGCGCCATCGCCAGTTCCGCGCCGCGGCGGCCAGAGCGGGCGATGACGACGGCAATCGCCAGCAGCAGCACCAATGCGAGTGCGCCGAAGCCCGTCAGCGCCTCGCCCACGTGAATCGGCAGGTCGCCGACGGTGAAGAGAATTTCGTTCATTCCCGACTTGTAGCCCGATTCGCCGGTTCGTGCGAACGAAGAGGGAACATTTATGGTAAATGCCGGGTTAATTTCGTGGTTAACGCCGCCTTAAAAATCATGGTTAAGGCCGCCTTAACGAACTCCCCGGCGCATTGACCCCGGCAGGTCAGCGGCTTAAATCCCGCGCCAGAGAAAAATCATGGCCATCAGAGAAATCATCATCCTGCCGGACAAGCAGTTGCGGCTTGTCTCCAAGCCTGTCGAGAAGGTGACGACGGAAATCCGCAAGCTCGCCGACGACATGTTGGAGACCATGTACGACGCGCCCGGCATCGGGCTTGCGGCGATCCAGGTCGCGCAGCCGTTGCGACTGATCACCATGGACCTCGCCAAGAAGGACGAGAATGGCGAGACCAAGCCGAAGCCGCGGGTGTTCATCAACCCGGAAATCCTCTCCTCGTCGGAGGAAATGTCGGTCTACGAGGAAGGCTGCCTGTCGATCCCCGAATATTACGAGGAGGTCGAGCGCCCGGCCCAGGTCCGCATCCGCTACACCGATCTCGACGGCAAAGTGCACGAGGAGGATGCCGACGGCCTGTTCGCCACCTGCATCCAGCACGAGATCGATCATCTCAACGGCGTGCTGTTCGTGGATTATCTGTCGAAGCTGAAGCGCGACCGGGTGTTGAAGAAGTTCACCAAAGCCGCCAAGCGCGCGGCAGGGTAAGGCTGCCACTCTCAGTCGCGATGCCCGGCCTTGTCCCGGGCGTCCACGCCCTTCTTTTTCGCTGCACCAAAAACGTGGATGGCCGGGACAAGCCCGGTCATGGCGGAGTAAATTGAAGCTCTCAGGGTTATTCAACCACCATGCCGCTTCGCCTGATTTTCATGGGCACGCCTGATTTCGCAGTGCCGACGCTGCTCGAACTCGTGGCCCACGGCCATGAGCTCGTGGCCGTCTACACCCGCGCGCCGAAGCCGGCCGGGCGCGGCATGAAAATGCAGCCCACGCCGATCGAAGAAGAAGCGCGGCGGCTCGGCATTCCGGTGCTGACGCCGAGCACGCTGAAAACGCCAGAAGCGCTTGGCGAATTCCGCGCGCAAAATGCCGATGCGGCGGTCGTCGTCGCCTACGGCATGATCCTGCCGCAGGCCATTCTCGACGCGCCGCGCTACGGCTGCTTCAATCTGCACGCTTCGCTGCTGCCGCGCTGGCGCGGCGCCGCTCCGATCAACCGCGCCATCATGGCGGGCGATGCCGAGACCGGCGTGATGGTGATGAAGATGGATATCGGCCTCGACACTGGCGACATCGCGATGGCGGAGCGGCTGGCGATCACGGACAGCATGACCGCCGCCGACCTGCACGACGCGCTGGCGTCGCTCGGGGCCGATCTGATGGTGCGCGCGATGGGCGGGCTCGAGCGCGGCGGGCTGCAACTCACCAAGCAGAGCGAAGACGGTGTGACCTACGCCGCCAAGATCGACAAGACTGAGGCGCGGATCGATTGGAAGCGGCCGGCGCGCGAGGTGCTGCGGCATATTCACGGGCTGTCGCCGTTTCCCGGCGCCTGGTGCGAGATCGCAACCGATGGCGAGCCGGCGCGTATCAAGATTTTGCGCTGTGAGTTGGCGAACGGTGCGGGTGCGCCCGGCGATGTGCTGGATGATAATCTTGCTATCGCCTGCGGCGATCGCGC
This sequence comes from Bradyrhizobium australiense, assembly GCF_013114825.1. GTDB lineage: Bacteria > Pseudomonadota > Alphaproteobacteria > Rhizobiales > Xanthobacteraceae > Bradyrhizobium > Bradyrhizobium australiense. The sequence continues at coordinate 650,219 of NZ_JAAVLX010000003.1, forward strand.
CATTCGCATTGTCGAATTGCAGCGCGCCGGCAAGGCCCCGATGAAGGCCGCAGATTTCCTGCGCGGCACGTCGCTGAAGCCTCCTGCGCGGCTAGACTGATGCCCCGCTATAAGCTCATCATCGAATATGACGGCACGCCGTTTTCCGGCTGGCAGATCCAGGACAACGCGCCGACCGTGCAGGGTGCGATGGAAGCCGCGGTGAAGGCGATCTGCGGCGAGGACGTGCGCGTCCATGGCTCGGGCCGCACTGATGCCGGCGTGCACGCGCTGGGGCAGGTCGCTCATTGCGATATAAAAAAGCCGTTTCCGCCGGGCCGCCTGCGCGACGGCTTGAACGCGCATCTGCGGCCGCATCCAATCGGCGTGTTGTCGGCCGACATTGTGGCCGACGATTTCGAAGCGCGCTTCTCCGCCAAGCGGCGGCACTATCGCTACCGCATCACTAACCATCGGGCCAATCTTGCGCTCGACATCAAGCGGAGCTGGCGCGTGCCGCGCCATCTCAATACGGATGCGATGGACGCAGCGGCCAAAAGGCTGCTCGGCAAGCACGATTTCACCACCTTTCGCGACACCGAATGCCAGGCCAAATCGCCGGAGAAGACGCTCGACCAGCTCGACGTGATCAGGGACGGCGATAATGTTTCGATCCTGACCTCGGCGCGCTCGTTCCTGCACAGCCAGGTGCGCTCGATGGTGGGCTCGCTGGTCTGGGTCGGCGAAGGCCGCTGGAGCGCCGATGACATCGCCGCAGCCCTCGCCGCCCGTAACCGCGCCGCCTGCGGCCCCGTCGCGCCGCCGGAGGGGCTCTATCTGGTGCGGGTGGAGTACTAGGTTACGCAGCCTCCGCACACTCAAAGTCATACCCCGCGAAGGCGGGGTATCCAGTACGCCGCGGCTTCAGTGATTGAACCGGGATGTCACGGCGTACTGGATCGTCCGCCTTCGCGGACGATGACAGCTCGTTACCCAAAATACCGCTCCAGCACGCCGCGATAAATCTTCGTCAGCTTCTCCAAATCCGACACCGGCGTGCGCTCGTCGATCTGGTGCATGGTCTGGCCGACCAGACCGAATTCGATCACCGGGCAATAACCTGAGATGAAGCGCGCGTCCGACGTGCCGCCGGAGGTGGAGAGTTCCGGCTTGCGCCCGGTGACTTCCTCGATCGCGCTTACCGCAAGATCGGTGAACGCGCCGGGTTTGGTTACGAACACGTTGGAGTTGGAATATTCCCATACGATGCGGGCGCGTATGCGGTTGCCGCAGGCTTTTGCCAGCCGCTCCTCGACCAGGGCGCGCAAGCTTTCCTGTGTGTGGTTGTCGTTGTAGCGGATGTTGAACTTTGCGCGCGCCTGTCCGGGTATCACGTTGCTTGCGGTGTTACCGACATCTACCGAGGTGAACTCGAGGTTGGAGGCCTGGAATTGCGCGCTGCCGTGGTCGAGCGGCTCGTCGGAGAGCGCCACGATCAGCCGCGAAATGTCCGGCACCGGGTTCGAGGCGCGGTGCGGATAGGCGACATGGCCCTGCACACCGTCGACATAGAGCGTGCCGGATTGCGAGCCGCGGCGGCCGATCTTGATGCAGTCACCGAGCACTTCGACGTTCGAGGGCTCGCCGAGCACGCAATGGTCGAATTTCTCGCCGCGCTCGGCGCACCACTTTAGCAGCTTGATGGTGCCGTTAACGGAAATGTCCTCTTCGTCGCCGGTGATCAAAAACGAGATCGAGCCTTTAGGCTTGCCGCCGTTATCGGCGAGATATTGCAGCACGGCGGCGACGCTGCAGGCGATGCCGCCCTTCATGTCGACCGCGCCGCGGCCATAAAGGAAACCTTCCTTGACCTCACCGGAGAACGCGCCGTGCGTCCACGCGGCCTCGTCGCCGGGTGGCACCACGTCGGTATGGCCGGCAAAGGTGATATGCGGCGCCTCGGTGCCGATCCGGGCGTAGAGATTATCGATATCGGCGGTGCCTGGCTCGCCGAAGGTGACGCGATGCACCTCGAAGCCGGCGTCTTTCAGGAGGCGTTCGAGCACGCCGAGCGCACCGGCATCGGCGGGAGTGACAGAGGGGCAGCGCACGAGGTCGCGGGTGATGGAAACGGCGTCATTCATACCCCGGCTTAACACGCCAAACCGGCGGCGGGCTAGTGCTGCCGATTTGAACTCCTACAGCGCAAGCCGCGAGTTCGGTTGGGGACTTCAAATCGAAAAGCGGCACTAGAATCGTGAATCTGCTAATGCCCATTGCTTTCCGAAGTTCGCGAAAAGATAGTCGCCGCGAGTGAAGGCGAACTTCGGAAGTGGGCATTAGCCTTGTGCGGCACCATTTCGATCTCGCGCCGATGGTCCGAGCGCCGCCCGATGTCGCGCGGCGGCTCCGGCCTCCAGTTCGATCAGTCCCGCAGCAATTCGTTGATGCTGGTCTTGGCGCGGGTGCGCTCGTCGACGCGCTTGACGATCACGGCGCAGGCGGTGGACGGGCCGGGCTGGCCGTTTTTCATGGGCCTGCCGGGCAGTGCGCCGGGAACCACAACCGAATATTCCGGGACCTCGCCGATGAAGGTTTCGCCGGTTTCGCGGTCAACGATCTTGGTGGAGGCGCCGAGGAACACGCCCATCGCGAGCACGGCGCCCTTGCGCACGATCACGCCTTCGGCGACTTCCGAGCGCGCGCCGATGAAGCAATCGTCCTCGACGATGACGGGTTCGGCCTGCAGCGGCTCGAGTACGCCGCCGATGCCGACGCCGCCCGAAACATGCACGCGCTTGCCGATCTGCGCGCAGCTTCCGACCGTCGACCATGTGTCGATCATGGTCGCTTCATCGACATAGGCGCCGAGATTGACGAAGGACGGCATCAGCACGACGTTGCGGGCGATGAACGCGGAGCGGCGCACGATCGCGCCGGGCACTGCGCGAAAACCGGCATCGCGAAACCGGTTCTCGCCCCAGCCCTCGAACTTCGAGGGTACCTTGTCCCACCACGATGCCTTGCCGGGGCCGCCCGGAATCGCGCCCATGTCGTTAAGGCGGAACGACAGCAGCACGGCCTTCTTCAGCCACTGATTGACCTTCCACTTGCCGCTGGCCTCACGCTCGGCAACGCGGGCCTCGCCCTTGTCGAGCAGATCGAGCGCATGATCCACGGCCTCGCGAACCTCGCCCTTGGTTGCCGTCGAAATGCCGTCGCGGGCATGGAAGGCGGAATTGACGGTGGATTCGAGCGCGGACAGGGACATCGGGATTTCCTCGGGAGAGCGGGCAAGGGTGGGCTTTTTCGGGATTTGGCGGGGGAGAGTCAAGGCAAACTCTCCCGTCGTCACCCGCGAAGGCGGGTGACCCAGTACGCCGCGGCCGCTGTAACTGAACGGGACGGCGGTGATTACTGGATACCCCGCTTTCGCGGGGTATGACAGTTGGAGGTGGGGCTACTTCCTGCTCAACCTCTCCAAAAACCCGGTCAAATCATCCGTGACATGATCGACGTAGGCGGCATCGCGGCCTTCCAACTCCCAGTCCTCGCGCACGACTTCCTTGGCGCCGTCGGGCACCACAAGCACCGTGGTCATGCCGAGCTGGTGCGGCACCACGAGGTTGCGGGCGAGATCCTCGAACATCGCGGCTTTCGCGGGATCGACCCCGTGGACGCGCAGGAACCTGTCGTAGGTCTGTGGCGCCGGCTTCGGCTCCAGTTCGGCGGCGATGATGTCGAACACCGCCTCGAAATGCTCGCCGATGCCGAGCCGCGCCAGCACCGCGCCGGCATGGTCGGTCGAGCCGTTGGTCAGGATCAGCTTGCGTCCGGGAAGTCTTGCGATCGCAGCCCCCATCGCCGGATTCGGCTCCAGCGGTGAGTGATCGATCTGGTGAACATAGGCGAGGTAATCGTCGGCGCGCACGCCGTGCTCGGTCATCATGCCGCGCATGCTGGTGCCGTAGCGGCGATAATAGTCCTTCTGGATCACGCGGGCTTCTGCCGCGGAGATCTTTAAGTACGCGCTGATGAACTCACCGATCCGCGTATCGACCTGCTGCCACAGATTGACGTGGTGCGGGTAGAGCGTGTTGTCGAGATCGAACACCCAGGTGTCGATATGCGTGAAGGGGCGGGGGGAATTCATTTTTGTCACTGCCCTATCTACCCGTGGTCCCTGCGAACGCAGGGACCCATACGCCGCGGCGCATTGCCTTTGGTCGCGGGTGGCGTCGTAGCCAAAACTCGGTTCGGTGGTTATGGGTCCCTGCGTTCGCAGGGACGACGATGGAATTAAGAGCGTGCATCACGGCATCGCAAATCGCAGCGTCTTGCCGCCGCTACTCATGTCGACCGGCGCAAATCCGATTGCCGCCAGCCCGCGGGTGCCGCAGTCGCCCTGTTCGGATATCTCGAACTTGCTTTCGCGCGTGCAGAGCTCTTTCGGGCCGCCCCAGTTCAAGGGCTTGTCCCGGTATTTGATAGCGCGGTTTTCGCCGTCGACGGCCTCGGCAAAACTGTAGACCTGTTTGGGCTGGCCGATCACATCGGGATGCAGGCACTTGCCGGGATCGATGCGGTACCAACCGCGGCTGGTCAACGCCTTGCCGTCATCGGTTGCAACCGCCGCCATGACCTTGTGCGGCGTGTCGTTGCACCAGGTCAGCCCGCTGGAGGAGGGCTTTTGCACGGCGTCGATCATGGTGGTGAAGAAATTTTGCGACTGCACGATTTCGGCCGCCAGCCCGCGGCTTTTCAGGAATGCGCTCAAAGCTCCTTGCGTCTTCGGCCCGTCGACGCCGTCGATCGGGGCGGCGTCATAGCCTGCGATCACAAGCAGCCGCTGGATGCCGGCGAGCCGCGCCTGCTCGTCGTCATACTCGGAATCCTCGGCCAGATAGGCGACCAGATTGCCGTCGTCGGTTCGCGTCGGCGTGATCTGGGTGAACGGCGCCGGCGTCTGGTTGCCGCGGCACTGGCGGGCAGCGGCGATAACGAAATTATCCGGCGCGATGCACAGCGTGTCGCTGCCGTTCTGCGGGATAGGCGAGGCGCCGTAGACGCCGAGCGCACGCGCGTTCAACAAAATACGGTCGGCGGTCAGCGCGCCCTGCAGCACCACGCGGCAGGCGGCCGGATCGATCCGGAACCAGCCGCGCGTCGCGGTCGCCGATTTCTCGTCGATGCCGATCGCGGCCTCGACGACATAGCTCATGCGGTTGCAGAGTTTTAGGTCGGCGAAGGCGGGCAGGTAGGAGACGAACAGCGAGATCGCCGCGGCCGGCAGCGACATCAGGAAGCCTGCGAATGACGAGCGCGGTTGTTGCGATGCCCGCCGCTCGTCATGCCCGGCCATGACAGCCTTTCTGCGCTTCGCCGCTGTGCTCATCACTTATGGATCAGCGTGCCGGTGCCCTGATTGGTGAACAACTCCAGGAGCACCGCGTGCCGCATCTTGCCGTCGATGATGACGACGCCCTGCACGCCCTGTTCGAGCGCGTAGATGCAGGTCTCGACTTTCGGGATCATGCCGCCGGAAATCGTGCCGTCGGCGATCAGCTTTCGCGCGTCCTTCACCGACAATTCCGGAATCAGCTTCTTCGACTTGTCGAGCACGCCGGGAACGTCGGTCAACAGCAACAGCCGCTTCGCCTTGAGCGCACCGGCCACCGCGCCGGCAAAGGTGTCGGCGTTGATGTTGAGCGTATGCCCGTCATGTGAGGTCGCCAGCGGTGCCAGCACCGGGATCAGCTCATGGCCGATCAACTGGTTCAACAGCGTCAGGTCGACCTTATCGGGATCGCCGACGAAGCCGAGATCGATCGCCTTCTCGATGTTGGAATCCGGATCGATCATGGTGCGCGAGGTCTTGGTCGCCTTCACCATGTTGCCGTCCTTGCCGGATAGCCCCACAGCCTTGCCGCCGGCTTCATTGATATAGCCGACGAGCTGCTTGTTCACCGAGCCCGCCAGCACCATCTCGACGATCTCGATGGTGGCGGCATCCGTGATGCGAAGCCCGGCGGCAAATTCGGACTGGATGCCGAGCCGCTTGAGCATGGTCGCGATCTGCGGACCGCCCCCATGCACCACCACCGGATTGATCGCGGTCTGCTCCAGAAGAACGATGTCGCGCGCAAACGCCTTGGCGGTTTCCTCCGCGCCCATGGCGTGGCCGCCATATTTGATGACGATGGTTTCCTCGTCATATTGCTGCATATGCGGGAGCGCTTCCGACAGGATGCGGGCCTGATCGAGCGGGCTGATATCTTGCGCTGAGGTCATGAAGCGGATCTCGCCATTCCGGATGTCGGGCCGGGTTCTAACCGATTGGCGCGCAGGGCGCAAAGTGGGGAATTGCGGAGTCCGTCGTGCGTAGCCCGGATGGAGCGAAGCGAAATCCGGGGCCGTTCCGTCCATGGATGCAGCCTTTCCGGATTGCGCTTCGCTCCATCCGGGCTGCGGAATCTACCCCAGCCTCGGCCATGCCGCCGCGACGGCCAGCGCCAGCCAGCTTGCGATCAGCAGTGTCCCCCCGGTCGGCGCGGCCATCGGGAAGAGGCCGTGGTCGGCATAGTGCCGCAGTGTCAAATCGCCGGCGAACAGGACCGCTGCGAGAACAAAGCCGAAAGCGGCCGCGATGCCGATTTTTGCGTGAAGGATGCCGCGCTCGGCCAATGCGACGGCACTTAATACTGCGCTGGCGTGAAACAACAGCATCGACGACGCCGACACCAGCCGCGAGGCGTCAGCGCCATGGGCGGAGGCGGCCGCCAGCATGACGCCGTCGGCACCCATGATCGCAGCGAGGCCGATCAGGATGCGGCAGGCGCGGTTCATCAGCCGCGCTCTTTCAACAGGCGCACCATCGCGGCGCGCAATTCCGGCATGCCGGCACCGGAGCGCGAGGACGTCACCAATACATCCGGAAACGCCGCCGGATGCTTGGCGAGGGCTGCCGTTGTCTCGGTGATATTCTTCTGAAGCTCAGCGGCCTTCACCTGATCCGCTTTCGTCAGCACGACCTGATAGCTTACTGCTGATTTATCCAGCGTCTTCAGCACGTCCTGGTCGAGATCCTTGATGCCGTGGCGCGCGTCGATCAGCACATATACCCTCGCCAGCGTGGCACGTCCCTGCAGGAATTGGTGAATCAGCCTGGTCCACGACGCAACCTGGGTCTTGGGCGCCGAGGCGTAGCCATAGCCGGGCATGTCGACCAGCCGAAGCCCGGCATTGTCGGGGCCGTCGAAGAAGATCAGTTCCTGGGTGCGGCCCGGCGTGTGCGAGGTGCGCGCCAGCGCGTTGCGGCCGGTCAGCGCGTTGATGAGACTCGATTTGCCGACGTTGGAGCGTCCGGCAAATGCAACCTCCACACCTGCCATCGGCGGCAGCGTTTCGATCGAGGGCGATGCCCAGACGAACTTCCATTCGCCAGCGAAGAGTTTTCGGCCCTCTTCGATCAGCTTCGCATCGGTTTCGGCGGTCATGCGAAGGTTTCTCGGTTCTTCACGCCGTCATTGCGAGGGGCGGAGCGACGAAGCAATCCATCTTTCCCCGTGCAGAGGCATGGATTGCTTCGCTTCGCTCGCAATGACGAGGAGGGTGGCTATCACGTCTTCTCGGCGGCCTTCTTTGGCGCGAACGTCGCCTTGAGATTGTCGAACAGCTCCACCTTCACGCCGTTCTTGCGCATGATGTAGCTCTGCTGGATCACCGAGAGCAGGTTGTTCCAGGCCCAGTAGATCACCAGACCCGCGGGGAAGCCCGCCAGCATGAAGGTGAAAATCAGCGGCATCCAGTCGAAGATCATCTTCTGTGTCGGATCGGGCGGCGTCGGGTTCAGCTTCATCTGGAACCACATCGTGATGCCCATGATGATGGGCCAGACGCCGAGCGCGAGGTAGGCGCCGAGCAGCGGCACATGCGTCGGATCGAACGGCAACAGCCCGAACAGGTTGAAGATCGTGGTCGGGTCGGGCGCCGAAAGGTCCTTGATCCAGCCGTAGAACGGCGCGTGGCGCATTTCGATGGTGACGAACAGCACCTTGTAGAGCGAGAAGAATACCGGGATCTGCAACGCGACAGGAAGACAGCCCGCGATCGGGTTGATCTTCTCCTTGCGGTAGATCTCCATCATCTCCTGCTGCTGCTTCTGGCGGTCGTCGGGATAGCGCTCCTTCAGCGCGGCTAGTTGCGGCTGCACCGACTTCATCTTCGCCATCGAGGCATAGGACTTGTTGGCGAGCGGGTAGAACGCCAGCTTCACCAGCACCGTCACCAGCAGAATGGCGATGCCGAAATTGCCGAACAGGTGGAAGAAATAGTCGAGCGCCAGGAACATCGGCTTGGTGATGAAGTAGAACCAGCCCCAGTCGATCAACAGATCGAAATGGTTCAGCCCGAGCTGCTTGTTATAGCCGCCATGGCCGGCCAGCGGGAAATTGATGCCGACGACGCCGGCTTCCTTGGCTCCCGCAAACAGCCGCGCATTGGCGCTGCCGGTGCCGCCGATCGCAATGGTCTGCGGATCCTGCAGGTAATCGGTCTGATAGCGAACCTTGGGGCCCGGTTCTTCGGCGAGGAAGCGAGCCTTGAGGCGCGCTGACGTGTCGGGCAACAGCGCCGCGGCCCAATACTTGTCGGTAATCCCGAGCCAGCCGTTCGTCACATTAAATTCGAAGCCGCGCCCGCCATTGCCCAGAACGGGCGCCTCGGCGACGGCCTTGTAGCCGTGTTCCTGCAGGCCCTTCTCACCGAGATAGCCGATCAGGCCTTCGTGCAGGATGTAGTAGCCCGAGACCTCCGGTGTGCCGTGGCGAGAGATCAGGGCGAATGGATAGAGTGTGACCGGCGCACTGCCGACGTTGGTAACGTCGTCCTTGATGGTGAAGAGATAGCGATCGTCGACCGCAATGGTTCGGCGAAAGGTGAGGCCCTCGCCATTGTCGTATTTGAGCGTGATCGGGTGATCGGGCGTCAGGCTGCCGGAGCCCTCCTGCTGCCAGACTGTTTCGCGGTCGGGAAGCCGCGCTGCCGAGCCCGAGGCTGCGACCCAGCCGAACTCCGCGTAATAGGGGTGCGCGGTGTTCGAGGGCGAGAACAGCACGATCGCGGGCGATTTCGGATCGACGGTAGCGCGGAATTTCTCCAGCGACAGGTCGTCGATACGCGCGCCCTTCAGCGAGATGCTGCCGGAGACCCGCGGCGTCTCGATCTTGATGCGCGGATTGGCTGATATCGCGGTGTCGCGGCTGACGACCGGCTGGGCAGCGCCCGGCTGCTTGGCGGGTGTGCTGGCCGATGGCGTCGAGCCCGGCTGCGGGGCTGCGCCCGGGGTCGCCGGCGGCGACGACTTGTTGAGTTCAGCCTGGGTCTGGCTTTGCGCGCGCTGCCGCTCCATCTGCGGCATGTTGTAGAAATATTGCCAGGCGATCAGCACGAGGCCGGACAGAATGACGGCGAGGATGGTATTGCGGTTGTCGGTCATCGGGTTTGGGGTCTCGCCATTCAATTCGGATGTTTGGTCGGCTGCCGGTCGAGGCGATGCAGCGCCGAGTGGAGATCGTCGAGCATGGTTGCGAAGTCGCGGGTGAGCGCGGCGCGGCGGCCTACCAGCACATAATCATGGTGCGGCCGCATGGATATGACTTCCAGCCGCTTCACCAGTTCGCGAAGCCTGCGCCGGATGCGATTGCGCTCGGTAGCGGTACCGTTCTTTTTGGTAACGGTGAAACCGATCCGGATCGGGCCGTCATCGTCGCGGGCCCGGCCCTGCACCACAAAGGCAGCGCTGTTGGCCCGCGTGCCATTGGCAACGGCGAGAAAGTCCGCCCGCTGCCTCAGCCGATCCATGAATGAAATCTCCGGAACGGATCCGGCTCAGGCGCTCAGACGCTTGCGGCCGCGCGCGCGGCGGGCGGCGAGAACCTTGCGGCCGCCGGCGGTGGCGAGGCGGGCGCGGAAGCCGTGACGGCGCTTGCGCACCAGTTTGCTGGGTTGATAAGTCCGCTTCACGGGTAGTTCTCCGCTGACCGGGCAATTTGCCTGTTGGATTGAGGTTCGTCCGGTGATGCGGGCTGACCCAAAACGGGCCATTTACGGCCCCAATGAGCCGCCCCCGGGGTGAAACCGGGCCATCGCGGACAATTGGCGCGGCTTATACGGGAGCGACCTGTTTTCGTCAATGTCGGGGGTTGCCGCAGCAGCCGTTCTTTGAAACGTCGCAATTGGGGCGAATATATCTGTTTTCGCGGGGTTTTCAGGGGCGAGAAGGCGGCGCGCCCGGACCCTCGGAACCACGGGACATTAGCGATCGGTAATTTGACCGGTCCGGGACCGAACCGCATCCTTTGGAATCACTGTATGGGTCAGGACCAGCGCCGGTCCTGCGTCCGGCGGGGCTCCAAACACAGAGATATCAAGGCGGATATTCGTGTCAGCGACCGACAACCAGCCGACCCCTCAAGCACCGCGGCCCCGGGCCCAGCGGCGCCTCGGCCTGTCCGGCAAGCTGCTGCTGCTGACGATCCCGCTGGTGATGATCGCGCTCTTGATGATCTACGTGCCGTCGATCGCGAATTTCTGGACCAACCGGCTGAACGACCGCCTCGCGGCGGCCAATACCGCTGCGCTGGTGCTGGATGCGGCTCCGTTGGGAATGGTCCCGGATTCGCTGGCGCGGCAGATCCTGACCAGCGTCGGCGCGCGCGCGGTTGCCATCAAGATGGGACAGCAGCGCCGGCTGCTCGCCAGCGCCGATCTGCCGGCGGCGATCGACCGCGATATCGACCTGCGGACCCTGACGGTGTGGTCCGCGATCGTGGAATCTTTCGAGACGATGCTGGACACTGGCAACCAGACCATCCGCGTGGTGGGACCCGCGCCCGGCGGCGCGCAATTCATCGAGGTCGTGGTCGACGAAAAGCCGTTGCGCCTGGCGATGTACCGGTTCTCCCGCAACCTGCTGGTGGTCTCGCTGGGGATTGCGATGCTTGCCGCGGGGCTGGTTTACCTCGCGCTACATTATCTGTTTGTCCGCCCGATGCGGCGGCTGACCGCCAATCTCGTCGGTTTCCACGAGAATCCCGAAAGCGCGGCGCGCATTATCGTGCCGAGCCAGCGCGGTGACGAGATCGGCGTCGCCGAGCGCGAACTATCCGACATGCAGCGCGACCTCGTCTCGATGCTCTCCCAGAAGAGCCGGCTCGCCGCGCTCGGGCTTGCGGTGTCGAAGATCAACCATGATCTGCGCAATCTTCTGGCGTCCTCGCAATTGCTGTCGGATCAATTGGCCAGCGTGCCCGATCCACGGGTGCAGCGCTTTGCGCCGAAACTGATGCGCTCGCTGGAGCGCGCCATCGACTTCTGCCAGTCGACGCTGTCCTATGGCCGCGCCCAGGAAGCCGAGCCCGACCGCCGCATGATCCAGGTCGAACCCGTGGTGACCGAGGTGCGCGAATCCGCCGGACTCGCCGCCGATGCCTCGATCACCTGGATCAACGCCATCGAGCGCGGGCTCTCCATTGACGCCGACCCCGACCAGCTGTTTCGCGTGCTGCTCAACCTGGTGCGTAACGCGGTGCAGGCGCTCGACAGCCGACCCAAGGGCGATGCTGCGACCTTGCAGATCCGGATCACCGGCCGCCGCGAAGGCTCGGTCGCGATCATCGAGGTTTCCGACACCGGTCCGGGCGTGCCGGCAAAGGCGCGCGAGCACCTGTTCGAGGCGTTCCAGACCTCCGGCCGCCCCGGCGGCAGCGGGCTGGGCCTGGCGATCGCCGCCGAGCTGGTCCGCGCCCATGGCGGCGATATCCACCTGGTCGAAGGCACCATTGGCGCCACCTTCCGCGTCTCGATTCCCGACCGCCCGGTGGAACTGCAGAGCGTCCGCAACGAGCGGGCGCGGGCATAAGGTGCTTGCAAATCTGCACTTTTCGTCATTCCGGGGCGATGCATCGAACCCGGAATCCAGAAGTGAGGCGCGAGATTCTCCGATGTGCAGGGCACATCTGAGGTTCGCGCTAACGCGCGCCCCGGAACGACTGCATTTACCACCGCTTTATTAGCCCCCCGATCGCATTTCCCCACCTTGCAAAGCGAAGCCGGAGCGGGTAGCTAAAGCGCTCTTTCGCGACCGTCCGAAGCCTTTGTCGGACGCGCATCCGGGCCCCTTAAAGGCCAAATGCCAAGCGAAAACGCGCCCGTAGCTCAGCTGGATAGAGCACCAGACTACGAATCTGGGGGTCAGGAGTTCGAATCTCTTCGGGCGCGCCAACACTTAGCCACTACTTACCGTGCAAAAGGCTATGGCGTTTTACGGTATTTGCAAGGAAGCTTTCACACCTGGCGCCATCTCCATGGGGCGAAGTTAATCCGTCTGCCTTCCAATTGAGCTCGGGGTAGCCAGAAGCCGTCGACATCTCGCCGCTTGGACCGCCGGTCGTAATCATGGGGCAACGAAGTTCGAGTCCGGTTTCCCCTACTGATGGCTTACCCGGCTTCGGCCCCGATCAAATCTTGCAAGGTGGGCCGTCCGGACGGGCTCGCCGTTATCGAACTGATCCCCCGCCATCGTCGCGGCAAACCCACGAAGTTTGCGCTCAGACTCATCAGGTCTTAAACCCTCGGGTTGCATCATCGGCTTGCCTGACCACATCCGCACATCACCAGATGGGCCCCGATGATCATTGGCTACAAAAAGAAACCGGCTAGCTCTCTCTACTTTTCGGGCCTGATCGCCGTTTGCGCTTTTATCGGCTTCGCGGCCTTTCAAGTCTCGTTGAAGCTTTCCGGCGAACGGAGGGTGTCAATCCCAACCAAATCAGTCGTCCAGGCAGCTACTTCGATGTCGGTGCATGTTATCGATGGTGATACCATCAGCTTGAACGACGGGCGGGCAAACGTCCGTTTAGTGGGTTTCAATGCACCTGAGACGGGGCACCGAGCGCGCTGCGAAGCAGAACGCCGAAAGGGCGAGGCTGCAAAACGGCGACTTACCAAACTCGTCAGCGGCGGCCGTTCGGAGTTGCAACAGGTTGCATGTTCGTGTGCACCTGGAACAGAAGGCACGGAAGCGTGCAACTTCGGCCGCCGCTGCGGTACCCTATGGGTAAACGGCGTGGACGCCGGGTCAACGCTGATCGACGAGGGATTGGCGGTTCGATTTGTTTGCGGCGCAACCAGCTGTCCGTCGCTGCCTCGCCCTTGGTGCTTACCGGAGAGGGCGGGGCGCTTCCATTGAACGCCGGCCTCAAGCGCTTGAGGCGCTATCCGGCGTGACCGCGCACGTAGAGCGCAGCACGCGTGAGGACCGAAGCTCGCGCAGAGTTCTGTAGCTAACCATTCACGGAGGAAGCGCGCGATGATCCACCTTAGTGCAGTTACCGTCGCGTTGCCCGTCAGGCTCATAACCTGAAGGTCGCAAGTTCAAATCTTGCCCCCGCAACCAAACAACGCCGTGAGGTCAAAGACCTGACGGCTTTTCTTTTTCTTTTAGGCCTCTCATCATTGCTCAAGTCAACACTGTGTCAACAAATGTCGCTGGGCGCGATGTTGGCGTATGGCAGCTTATTGACAGCGAAGCGCCGATGATGAGTTCGGCAAGAGTTTGAGCGCGAGCGGCAGCACCAATTCATAAGCTCGTACTGCGAGTTCGAATCTTGCTCGCTCCGCCAGCCAAATTTGGGCGCCGTACTGTCCAGCCCGCGACCCCCCCCGATCCGCGCGGATTTTGCTGATCTTTTCGTGCCGGAGAATCTGGCGAGCGTCTTCAGTTGCTCTCGATAGGCCTGGAGAATGCATTTTCGACCTTCGTACCAGCTCAGGGAGTACGATTCCCTGTTTTCCGGGGATGAAGCGGCTTTGGATGGGGCCATTTTCAAATCCATCTCCCCCAAGCGATAAAATCTTAGACCAATTGGGGAGTCCGAAATTCGGGAATCTGCCGCCTCGACGTATGTGTACCGGGGCCGAGCAGCGACTGTTTCGATATTTGCCGAGATCTGGACGGGGGCCACTGCGATCCCGATCCGCCTTGCAGGTCGTCGGGATACCGGCCTGAAACAGGGTACCTGATTTACGAGAACGCCAACGATTTGGAGTTACAGCAAGCGAGCGCTTTCAAAATATTTCGAAAGCCAAAGCATTTTTGCCGCTCAGAACCACAATACGGATAGTTGCAGCGATTGAAAATTCTGAAAGCGGCTACTGAACCGGTGTGGTCGGCGTCCATTTTTGCGATGGTGGGCCAAAATTATCGTTGGAATAGCAGCTGATACATCATATTGGTTTGTCATCCGAAGGTTGTTGCGGGGACATGATGAAGACGAGGCACTTTCATCTTTGGCAGCGATGCTGGAAGCGGATTGGAGCGAAGTCCGAAGAACTTTCAAGTGATATCCCCGAAGGCGTTTTCCTTTCTGCCCTGCGCGATGTGCCGTGCCTAGTACTTCTGGGCGCTCCGGGGCTTGGCAAAACGAGTGAGATACACCTAGAGGCTCAAAGCAGCATCGCTAGGGGCGAAGCAGCCGACATAATCTCCTTGGGCCGACTTACGAGCATCGCGGAGCTTGAATCTCTCGTGATCTCCAAAGTTAAGCGCTTGGAGCTGCAAGGCAGGATTTGGAATCTCTTCCTTGACGGGTTGGATGAGTCGTTATCGCAAATTACTCAGTCGCACGATGCGCTTTCGTCGATCTTTCGCAAAGTATCTATCCATAAGGAGCTTGGCGAAGTGAAACTAAGGCTAACCTGCCGTTCGGCGGAGTGGCCTTCACTGCTAGAAGCGTCCTTGAAAGACATCTGGGGAGAGGTCGGCACGCAGACGTACGAGCTTCAAGAATTGAGTGAAGCCGACATCAAGGTTGCAGCATCTGAGTTGCCGCCGGAACGTACACAAGCATTTCTATCTCAGATCGAGCGGAGAGAGGTAGAGGCACTCGCAAAGCGTCCAGTCACGCTGAATATGTTGCTGGATGTCTTCGAGCAACATTCCGAATTGCCTGTAAAGCGTGCCCAACTCTATCGCGAAGCCCTGCTTTCATCCATCGATGCTTCCAACAAGAACAGAAGGGACGTTCGGCTAGACGCTCGCTCCCAGTTGATGGTCGCGGCCAGGATTGCCGCAGCCTCAATCTTTTCAAACAGCACCGAAATCGCAATCGACGTGCGATCCGTTCAGGAAGCTGGACGCATTGTCGCCATTTCAGAGATATCGGGTGGGTATGAACCAGCCGATAGCGGGAGCTTTCCGGTCGAGGAAGTTGAACTCCAGCAAGCTCTATTAACGCCCCTCTTCGCGCCGGTCGGAGAAACTCTCTTCGTTTGGAGCCATCAAACTTTCGCAGAGTTTCTTGCGGCATACTATTTGATTGAGCGAAAGCTCACCCCTCAAAGTATACTCGATTTTCTCCGCTCGGCGGAAGGCGATCGAATACCGCCGCAACTATCGGAAGTTTCCGCTTGGCTTGCCAGCATGGACGGAGCGCTCTTCAATGCGCTCACAGAATCTAACCCTGAGATACTTCTTAGTAGTGACGTAGCTTCAGCTTCGCCTGAGGCGCGAGAATCGTTGGTGCGTGGGCTCTTGGAGCGCTTTGACCGCGCAGAACTACATGATTTCAATTTGCTTGACCGATTGAGGTATGATCGGCTGGGGCACCCTCGGTTAGCTGAACAACTTCTCCCCTATATCGTCGGCCGAGGAAAAGACATTGTCGCTCGTCGAGCGGCTATCGACATCGCGGAGGCTAACGGTGGGCTTGGCATTTCGCACACGTTAGCAAGCATAGCGCTCGATCCGACTGAAAATCTTCACATCAGAACTCAGGCTGCCGCTGCTGTAGAAAAAGTCGGGGACGATGCATCCCGCCTACGATTGCGTGAGCTAATTCACGGTAGCCCCGCCGACGAAAATGATGAGCTAAAGGGATGGGCGCTGAAGGCGCTGTGGCCGAAACATCTGTCAGTTAAGGAGCTTGTTGCTTCCTTAACGCCTGAAAAAAACAGTAGCTGGATTGGTTCGTACGCTTCCTTCGTCTCAACACTTGAGCTTCCGGAGTTGAACGATGCCGATGCGCAAGAGGTCTTAGGTTGGATTGCAGTCGTCGCCTCTTACGAGGAGCGGGATTATACATTTGACCGGGCAATCCCGAGGATTTTGAACCGCGTCTGGGATTCTATTGACCGTCCAGCGGTACTCAGTTCGGTGGCGGAGCTATTCCTAGGTCTATTTTCAAGCGCCAAATACACGATTCTACAAAGGTCCGCAGACGACATTTTGTCTCGGATTTCTCGTGAGAGTGGAAGGCGATTGTCTCTTGTTCAAGAGATAGTCAAGCGCAGCACGTCGGAAAGCTGGTCATGGCTCGCATATGCATTTCCCTTTCCGCTGCTCACCCTGGACGATTTGCCGTGGCTGCTAGAACGTATTCGCTCGCCCAGTGAGCAGTTTCCTGAGGCGGCGGCTGCGCAGTTGATTCTTGCGGTCATGCCGAAGGATTCCATAGAAGAGTACGGCGCTGTTTGGGCCGCGGCAGAGGATTCCGAAGTACTTTCCAGCGGACTGCAATCTCTATTCAGCTGTCAAATCGACTCACCCACGTCCAATTGGCAGCGCGACGACTATAAGCGACGGCAGTCTGAGCAAGCGGACGTGAAGAAGAAGCGCTTCGATGCCTTGCAGGCGCTCGAGAACCGATTGCGAACGGTCGAAGCTGAAAATAGCTTTGGCTGGTGGGAGCTGAACTTAGCGTTTCTTGCGAATGAGCAAGGGATTCTCGAGGGAGAGTTCAAGTCGGACCTAACCGAGACGCCTCTCTGGGCAAATATTACGGATTTTCTCAGGGATCGTCTTTTCATAACAGCAGTCCGATATCTAACTGAGAATAAGCTCGTGAGTTCGTCTTGGGTAGGTACGAACACTTTTCATCGTCCGGCTGCGGCGGGTTACCGAGCATTGCGACTGTTGTTGAAACTCGACCGCGCTGCCTTTTTGGGGTTGACCGCAGCTGCTTGGCGAGATTGGTGTGCCAGCATTTTCGTATCATTCAACGAAGATTCCGAAGGAATAGAAGCGCGCAATATCATCGTGCGCAGGGCGTATGAGCTTGCGCCGGATCGTGTGCAGCGACTGTTGGTCAGGCTGTTTCGTAAGGGTTCTGAATTTGATGCAAGGAATGCGGTTCGGCTACTCGACCAGAGTTACGACGAAAGATTGGGAGCTTTCCTTTGGGCGATGTTTAGAAGGCTTGCTCCGGGCAAGGTCCGAGCAATCATTATCGGATGCTTAGCGAGGCAGTCGTACGCACCGGTCGTGAGCCAGCTGTTGCACGACTTAGATCGCAACTCGACTCTACCCAATGATGTGTACTCTATTGAGGAGTTTGTAGCGGGGGCATCGAGTGTCCTGCAGAGCGACCCCGCGACCGTGTGGCCGGTCTTTTCCCGGTACAAAGATAGGAACACGGAGTTAGCTCTACAGATAGTAAGATCGTTTGATTACGAGTCATCGTTCACTTCGAAGATGAGCGAGATGGACCTCGCTGATTTCTTCATCTGGACCTACAGAGAAATTCCACCCCCTTCGGACAAAGAGAGAGGTGGGGCAAGATGGGTCGGGCCGGACGAGGAAATAGATCAGCTACGGCATGGCGTCCTTCGTCGCTTAACAACTCTTGGCACGCCTCTCGCAGTTGCATCTGCTTTACGAATTGCTACCGAAGTTGCTGAAGCCCCTTGGCTGAAGTATCACGTTCTGGACGCCAGAAGAGCGCTTGATGCCACCACGTGGAGGCTCAGGGAGCCCTCTGAGGTGGTAGCGACGATTGCACTGCAAGGGTCCATAGAGCCGCCGCGAAGCACAAAGACGGTACTGGAGAGCAATGCTGCGGCTGGCTTGGATGCGCTTCAAGGTGTGGAGGAGGTTCTACAAGCGTTACCGTCAGAACGGATCGAAGCGGCGATCCAAGATTTCAGAGAACCATCCCGCATCAATCGACGAACAATTCTATCTGTAGCCACCGAATGGCGCTCTGGTCATGGCGGCGTGTCAACCCTAAACAGGGAACTTTGCATTGCGCTCGCCCGATTGGGACACGAGGTCACTTGCATCGTTTTGAATGCCGCCGCACACGAAATAAGCCAAGCAAGGGCCGCAGGCGTGCAAATTGTAACGCCTCGCCCGGACCCCTTCATAGCTGCTGACGATATCATCGCACGGCTTCTACTGTTTTCGAAACGAGGATTGGACGAATATGCGCCTGAGCTGGTGATAGGTCATGACCATATCACGGGCTCGGCGGCGCGACACATTGCTCAAGATGTTTACGGCGTCCCTTACATACATTTCGTTCACACGTTACCTGAGGAAATCGAGCGCCATAAGACGCGAGGATCGCAGTCGGTTCTTAAAGGAGCAATGAAAGCGCAGGTACAGATCGAGCAATGCAAGTCCGCGAACATGGTCGTTGCAATAGGCCCTAGGATCTTTCGTCAAATCAGCGGTCGTTTGAGCCGCGCGGATGTACCCGTTGTCCAAATGTGGCCGGGGCTTAATCCGGCATTAGTCAATCATGTAGTTGATGTTTCCAGTCCAAGAGGAGCCGATTGTCTGCTCATTGCGCGGTTCGAAGATCCGGTTCTAAAAGGCGCGCCAATCGCGTGTCACGCGATCAGCAAGATAAATTCGAATTGGCGCGGTGATCCTTGGACGCGTCCAAAGTTGATTATGCGCGGTTTCACTTTTGAAGGAGTAGACGATGAGATACGAGCAATCGACGGATATAAGGCCGCAGAACCGTACGTGACTTGTCGGCCTTATACGCAAATTGAAGACGAGATTGCGGAGGATATCTGTGGAGCTTCCGTTATTCTAATGCCGTCTGCTTCAGAGGGATTTGGTCTGTCGGCCTTGGAAGCAATCGCGGCAGGAATTCCTGCTCTGATCAGTGCAGAAAGCGGGTTAGCCCAACTGTTGATACAAGAAAAGTTAAGTCCAGCTGTCGCCAGCATCGCAAGGGAATGGGTGGTTGATGTCACTGGCAAGGACACTGACGTTATAACCGCCGATTGGGCTTTGCGAATAGAGCGGATTGTTGCGAATCCGGAGGCAGCATTTGATCAGGCCAGAAGGCTAAAGGCTGATCTATCTTCCGTCTTAAGCTGGGAAAACACCGCTCGAAGGTTTTCGATGCAAATCGAAGAATGTTTGTTTAAGAGCGCCGCGAAGGCAATCTGATCTTCAGTTGTTTTGTTCGAATCGGAAAGGGTGATGCAGAGCCTTAATATCGATCATAGCGTTGTCACGCACCCGCCGTCATGGCCTCCGGGAGCGGCAAGGTGCAGCTGGTCCTGTCATTGTGGAATCTGTTCGAAATCGGATCGGCAGAAGACAAAGCACAGCAGGTGCAGCGCTTAGGGTTTTTAGAGAAGTTCAACCCGCTTTGGATCGAGCGGGTTGAGATTGGGCGGCAAGAGGTCCGTGCGTTTATTTGGAAGAAAGCGCTGCGTATAGCACCGGAGCCGATTCAGGTATTCAACCGATACCTGTCTCAGGTCGATTCATATCTCTCCGGAACTGGAACAAGAATTGGCCTTACACCGCGCCAGTGGATCGACGGTGTCGATTTTGAAAGATTCAAGAGACCCAAAGAACTTGCTCCGACCGCTCTGCGTCAGCTTCAAACTTACGGCGCAAAGAAAATGGCCTTGCGTCAAGACGAAATGTTCCAGAAGTGGATATCGGGCTTGCTTCCAAAGACCGATCCGGAAGGCCGCGCTTTTTCGAGAACGGAATTGGCAGAACTATCGGCGTTCTGCGAAGGAAATAGGCGGCATTCTATGCGGCTTGTCCAGCTATGACCGTGGAAGATGCTTTGAGCGCGAACTAGCAGTGCTACTCGAAACGATGCGGCGGCGCTGGCGCGGGTACTGCAGGTTTTGGAACGTCGGAGATTTTTTCTGCGGGATTCAATCACTTCTGCGTCCGACTCCCACTGGAATCCCATTTCTTGCGAGCGGTTGCCGCCTTTCATCCCAGCCCGGCTACTCCGCAAGCAGCGTGGTTCGGAGTTCCTCCGCGTTCCGATGGAGCGCCGCCAACGTCATTTTCGGTAGCTCTCTGCGGACCTGTTCAGAAAAAAGAAGGGCGCGATCGGCATCACTTCGATTGCGCCTTAGCGTCCGACGAAGGAACCGCGGGTTCCATAACGTTCGATTGGCGGCTTTGAACGTCGGCCAGCTGGCTGAAAGCGGCGGCAGAGAGGCGACGCTCACCGACGGAACAGGTCCGACCTTCCTCTCGGGATAGGAGAGGAAAACGCCCTAAAGACAAGCCAAGCGACCGACGGACGTCTTCATTTTCAAGCCTACGACCACCCCCGTCGACAGGGATAAGCATCGGGATCAGCGGGACAATTAATCCTGTCTTAATGCGGCACGAGCGTCTTTAGATATAACGACGAGACGTTCTTCGTGTTCGTTGGCTATGCTTTTCATCGAGGAATCTATTCGTCCCACTAAAGAGATCTGTCCCCATTGAGGAGGTCAATTTGAATGCCTTGCTCTGCCGCGTCGGCGCGGATCAAACGGTCGCGGGCGGGTCTTGGAACGGGCTCGTTAACAGCGAGTCGGGCGAGTTTGTGTACGTCGCAATCCCGGAGTCGCGTCAAACTCACCCCGGAATGGAAATTCCGTACAGCTCATTGCAACCGTTTGTAGAAAAATTCGGCTGCAGCCTACCGGTACATTTGCACAGTAGACACATGCACCTGGATCCCGACTTCGATCACCTAACCTATGGTGACCGAGGCGAGCGAGCGAAACAGATCAAATCCTTTCTCTCGCGCGGTGACCTACTAGTCTTCTATTCGGGCCTGCGTGATGCCCATGCAGCACAGCTTGTTTACGCGATCATAGGCGTTTTTGTCGTCCAGGACATTAAGCCAGCTATCGATGTGCCGCCGTTTTTGCGCAACATCAATGCACATTCGCGCCGCGTCTTGGATGCTTCTGCTCAAGACGTTGTCGTTGTCGCGAAGCCGGGTGTTTCAGGTAGGCTGAAGCAGTGCTTGCCAATAGGAGAATGGCGAGATCGCGCATATCGCGTTCGTAACGACGTTTTGTCGGATTGGGGTGGATTGTCAGTAAAGGACGGTTATCTGCAGCGCAGCGCGCGACTGCCCAGATTTCGCGATCCGGCGCGCTTCTTAAAATGGCTCGACGCTCGGAAACCGATTTTGCTTCAGAGCAATAACTGAGAATACTCTCGATGCGAATGTTCCTTTATAAGCTGACGGTCGATGCTGGTGTAGCGCCTTGCGTTAGAAGAGGTCTACTCTCTCTCGCGATCTGCAAGCCTTCGATCCGAACAAGCGCCGAAGTCGACGACGTGATTTTTGGTTTTGCTGCAAATTCTCTCAATCCGCTCAATTCATTGATCTATATTGCCCGGGTCACGCAGAAATTGTTCGATGGCGAATACTATAGAGCGAAAAAGTATGCTGCGCGGGCTGATTGCATTTACGAGTACAAGGAAATTGGTCGGCACTTTCATCTTCGTGATGGCGTTACATTCCATACCAGCAAACGTGACTTGCTACGCGATCTCGGTAGGGCGCCCGGCTACTCTCGCGCAGAAGTGCTCCTGAGTGCGGACTTTCGCTATTTCGGGAGCAGAGGCACAGACGAGTACAAATTCCTGTTCCCTGAAATCGGACGCGCGATTGACTTTATCGGGCGAGGCCATCGCGTAAATCACACGGCAGGGCTCCGCGACCAACTTCTCGATATGAAAGACTGGGTTTGGCATTCTAGCAGCCACAAGACTGCGGCAGGTACTAAGTCATCAAAGCGCCAGACTTGTTATCAGCTATCAGCCGTCAGGCTGCCGCATCATCTAATCGAGGTGGCTTCTGAGCCTTCGGACTGACGGCCGAGGTTTGATTGATGGCCCGGTGCTGAACATCCTATTCCGCGAAGGCACGGACCGATTGAGGCACAATCCAAGCTAATTGAGCATCATGATCTTGATCGGGACGCTTGGTTTGGTGGAGAGTGATCGTAGAAACTGATTTGGGGGCAACTCGTGTCGCTGTCCGCACTAACCGAAAGGTCCGCTGTACTCAGCGCCATCGCTGAGTACGATGAACTTGGCCGTGAGGCGTTTCTCGCTCGTTATGGCTACGGCCCCACTCGAACATACTATTTGGAGCACGAGGGAAGGGAGTATGACAGCAAAGCCATTGTGGGAGTCGCTGTTGGTAAGCAGTTCCCAACAGAAGGTCCGCTCCGGTCTGATCAATTCAGTGGGGGCGACGCTACGGTGCGAACCAAGCTCGAGAGCTTGGGATTCAAAGTAAGAGGTCCCTCCGAGCTTCAACGCATTCAAATCCAATCTGGGGATGTCGAACTTCTGCGGTCGAGTCGTGATCGCGCCAGATACGCCGACCTGTCTTCAGAAGAGCGAGCTGCTTACGAGAGGGTACATGCTGCGTTGGGCCGGCTGGGGCGCGCGGTCCAGGAGGAGCTAGGAAGTGCCGATTATGACGTACGTCTCACCTCCGGGTTTCACCTGAAGAGCGGTGTTCGAGGCGCGAATCCCAAGGACCTTTGGTTTGGCGTTTATCGTCGAGAGAACGCTGCGGAGTTTTTGGGCAATCCTCAGCTATTCGCAATTGTATCCGGCAAAGGCGTTGAGCTAGGTTTCTACGTGTCAACGCATCCATCGGATTTCTCTGATGCAAAGCTTAAAGCTAGGCTTCGGGCAGCAGCACCTGCGATTTATCGGCAATTGCCGGATCCCGGCAGTGCAGCCGCGGTTGAACTCGAACGCTCGCTCGGCAACCAGTGGGATTTCCGGCGCAAGTCTCGGCTGGAACCAGGTCGACGTGAGTTCGACGATTTTTCAGCATGGCTCCGCTACTTCAAATCTCCTGCAGGCGCTCAGGAAGGTGGAGGGGGAATAACGCGGTGGTTCGTTGGAGAGGAGCTTGACGCAGCGGACCTCTCAGCTGTCGTGCGTGGCATGGCACACACCTTCCGGCCACTCATATCTTCCATACGAGCGGAGCCTGGTCGCCAGCCTATTCTGGAGCGCGGCGAGTCGGCTACGGTGGGACGGTCCTTCGCATCACTATTCGGCGAGATGGTCCAAAAGCTCGATGTCGCTCGACAGCAGCCCTTTTCCCAGGTCCCTGATCTCTGGAATCTTATGGAGGAAATCCAAACTAGATTAGATAATTTGGCCAGTGTTGCGAAACGTCCGCACGTCACCACACAGTGGAGTCTTGGGAAGGGCATATGGGCTAGCGTACCCTGGATCGCCCTTCTACATCGAGAGGTGACGACCAGTACACAGTCCGGAATCTATGTTGCACTTCTCGTATCTGAAGACCTCTCCATCATCTATGCAACCCTCATGCAGGGTATGACCTCCCTTGCCAATGAACTCGGTCGAAGCGCCGCCGTTCGGACGTTAAGCGAACGATCTGAAGGTTATCAAGCCCAGATCGGCTGGGTGACAGAAAGTGGCCTCAAGCTTGGCAGCGATATCGATCTAAAGTCGGATAAGTGGAGAGTTCGACAGTACAAGGCCGGCACTATAGCGAACGCGCGTTTTGATGTCCGCGACTTTCCGTCTGACGAGCAGTTCGAACACGCTCTGGAAGTGCTCTTGAAAGCGTATGATCAGATCGTCGGTACCCAGCTAGGATCTGCCGCGCAAGATCTCACGTCACCACCGGATCCGGCCCCGCTTCCCATTGAGGAGGAGGTCTATTCAATCCACGACGCCATGTCAGGCCTGTTTATGTCGCAAGAAGAGGTTGAGAGGATCCTTGCGGTCTGGCGATCCAAGAAAAATATCATTCTCCAAGGAGCTCCCGGTGTCGGGAAGTCCTTTGTTGCCAAGCGACTCGCGTTTGCTTTGATGGGGCACAACGCTCCAAGCCGAATAGAAGCTGTGCAGTTTCACCAGGCCTATGCTTATGAGGATTTCGTCCAAGGCTATCGGCCGACTACCGCGGGAGGCTTTGAAATCAGAGACGGCGTCTTCGTGCGGTTTTGCCAGGCAGCAATCGCCGATCCCAGTCGCGACTACGTACTCATCATCGATGAGATTAATCGTGGCAACCTCTCGAAAATTTTCGGAGAGTTGATGCTCCTGATCGAACAGGACAAGAGGGATTTGAGGTGGGCAACTCGGCTGACTTATGCCCGGCCCAACGACAAGAAATTCTATGTACCGGATAACCTCTTCATCATCGGCATGATGAACACGGCGGACCGATCCCTCTCCATGGTTGACTATGCGCTGCGTCGCCGATTTGCGTTCGTAACACTTGCGCCGCAGTTCTCATCACCGCGATTCAGAGAACATTTGTTAGCTATGGAGATTCCGGAGGCCGTTTTAATTCGTATTACGTCGCGGATGATTGAGTTGAACGAAGCGATTGCTAGCGACACCATCAATCTTGGACCTGGATTTCAAATTGGACATAGCTTCTTTGTACCTTACGACGAGAGCTCCTACTCCCAAGAGTGGTACGAACGCATCGTTGAAACCGAGATACGTCCTCTGCTCGAGGAGTATTGGTTTGATGAGCCCAAGAGAGCGGCCGATTGGCGAGAACGTCTGCTCAAGGCTGAGCCGTGACAATCCCCATTCGTAATATCTATTACCTTTTTTGCTACGCTTGGGAACGATTTCCGGAGGGTGGATCTACAGAAGCCGGGGTCGATGATTGCCCGGATCTTCCGAATCTTTTTGCTCGGGTATTAATCAATGGAGCTCGTCGCCTGCTCCGGAGAGGCCTAGACAGAGGTTATATCAGCTTCGAGGAAGAACTCAGATCGCCCCGAGGACGCCTCCTCATTGATCGGACAATCAAAGAGCAAACGCTTCAAAGAGGCGCAATCTCCTGCCAGGTCGATGAACTTAGTCAGGATGTCCTACACAACCAGATCATCAAGTCGACAGCTGTCGTATTGGCTAACCATCGTCTGATCGCACCTTCACTTGCGCACGAGCTGCGTTTGATTTGCGGGAGAATGGGAGCGGTTTCAGTGCTTAGGTTGAGGCCTGGCCTTTTCCGGAACGTCCAACTGTCGCGCAACAACGCTCAATATTCTGCGCTCATGAGACTTTGCGAGTTTGTTTGCCGCGCGATGCTGCCGGATGAGGTTGGTTCCGGCAGTCGCTTTTTCGATATCTTGCGTGATGAGGAGCGGATGTCGCGCGTATTTGAGGATTTCCTGAGGAATTTCTATTTCTATGAACAGAGCGCTTTCACGGTGCGCCGCGAGGACATGCGATGGCGGTTCGACTCGGGCCCAGGCGGCGATCCGACCCTAATGCCTATTATGCGCACCGACATAGTATTGCGATCTCCGCGCAGTACTGTGGTCATGGACGCGAAGTTCTACGCTGATCCGTTCCCGCGATCATCTGGGACACCGAAGATCAGATCTAGTCATCTATATCAGCTCTTCGCCTACATGAAGCATGCGTCAGATAGAGCCCCGCGCCTGCCTGTTCGCGGTGCTCTCGTATATGCCTCGCCAGGTGACGGATGTTTGCACAGGTATCGCCTGGACGGACACGAGATAGCTGTGGCCGCAATCGACTTAAGAAGGCCTTGGATGCAGGTGCATTCTGCGCTGATCGGTTTGCTTGAGGGTTTGGGTACCAAAATGCTTCCACATCACGATGGGGTTGAGCAAGCTTCGAATTAAAATGGGTGCTCATGGCCCTTAAGCGGGCGGAGTGGCTGCTTCTCAACGGTCCACAGCTGGCCGATTCTGTTGCAACAGTCAGTTGAGACAGATCGCGAAGCGCCGTGTGAGTTCTTGAGTCGGAGCTTGACCCTGCGCAGGTTGAGCTCCGAAGATCTGCTGCTTGAGGAGGGTGAACCGGAGCAAGGCCGGGCGAAGCCGCTCAGCAGGCCCCGGAGACCGCTATCATAAGAGGGTAAGCGGAGACGTTCGGCATAATCAACGACTGACACTCATGTAAGCAGCATTTCCACAACTGGAAGCTGTGGTGGATGGGTCGGCTCGTTGCTACCCTCGCCATGGCCGATGAGGTGATCGAATAAGCCGAGTGAATCTATGTCCCATGGCTCCGCAATTGGCCCCGTTTGAGACTTCGCCATGGGCATGGACCATGTCCGTTCGCCGGGGTGACCATAGTCACCACTGAGGCCTGAACCTGACCTCGCACCCGTAACCACAGGCAAACGACCACAGGTGAACGCGAACATCCGTGCTCCTGGCCTCCTTTCAGGCAGCTCGATCCATGGATGGCGCGTGGCCTAGCCGCTGCAGAGAGAATGCGGACACGATCGTTTCTCGGATGGTCAGCATCCGATACCCGTCGTGCTTCACCTCCTGGGACCAGACATTCTGACCCCAATACGGAGCCGAACCTTGTTCGCTTGGTCTGGATTTGGCGGCGCGGGGCATCCAGCCAACCTCGCCGCCCGCGCTTCGGCGGTGTGTTGGCTGGACGAGACAGGCGTCTCCGTGAACTGCATCACTCTCAGCGCCCGGCAGTACGTGCTATAGTAGCTTGCCGGGTCGGCATAAATCAGGCGCAGCAGGAACGCATGAACCCGTTTCGGACGAAACTCAAGATTGCGCCGGCAATCCGACCGCGGTCGGCTTGACCTACAAGCAAGTAGGGGAGTGAAAAAGGCGACGGGAAGCCAATGAGCGACGACGTTCATACGTGGTTGCGAGCGCTCGGCCTGGAGCAATATTCCGTTGCTTTCGCCGGCAGCGACATCGACCTGAAGGTGCTCCCGCACCTCACCGAGGCGGATCTCCGGGAGCTGGGCCTGTCCCTCGGACACCGCAAGACCCTCATGGCTGCGGTGGCAGAGTCCTTCGGGACAGGCTCGTCACTAACAAGTGCTGTTGCTACCAGTGCAAAGCAACAACCGGCCCCACCTTTCGCTTTCTCGGAGCGATCACCAGAGCGACGCGTTCTGAGCATCCTGTTCTGCGATCTGGTTGGCTCCACCGAATTATCTCGGCGGCTTGATCCTGAGGACCTTCGGGAGGTACTTCGTAGTTACCAAGATCGGGTCGCCGAAACTGTGATCCGTTATGGAGGCTACGTCGCCCGCTATATGGGCGATGGGATCATGGCGTATTTCGGGTGGCCCTGCGCCTATGAGGATCATGGCGAGCGTGCAGTTCGAGCCGGGCTCGAGGCTTTGGCTGCCGTGCAAATGTTAGAAGCCAAAGACGCCGAACTCAAGGCGCGTGTGGGCATAGCCACAGGACAAGTCGTTGTAGGGGACCTCTTCGCGGGCTCCGTTCGAGAGGAGGGCGCGGTCGCGGGTGAGACGCCTAATCTCGCGGCCAGGCTCCAGGCGATCGCCCAACCCAATCAACTCGTTGTCGCGGATTCGACCAGAAGATTGATCGGCGACAATTTCGTCACAGAGGATCTCGGCGAGATAACCCTCAAAGGATTCGGGACCGGCACGAGTGCGCATCACGTCAAGTCGGAGCGTGAGATCGAGAGCCGCTTCCACGCCGCTCATGCGGGAGAGCTGTCACCATTCGTTGGTCGCGTTCATGAACTCGCGCTTCTCTTCGAAAGATGGAATCTCGCGCGCAGGGCGAAGGGACAGGCGGTCCTGCTGTCGGGGGACGCCGGCATCGGCAAGTCGCGGCTCGTCCAGGTCTTTACAGAAAAACTCCGTTCAACACCTCACGAGGTCATCTGCCTTCAGTGCTCACCTTACCATAGCAACAGTGCACTGTTCCCAATCGTTCAGAACCTGTCGCGAACGGCCACCTTTCGGCCCGACGATCAAAACGAAAAGCGCCTCGACAAACTCGAGCGCATGCTCACCGATCTGGGCACCGACACCAGCACTGTGGGGTCAGTCTACGCCGAGCTCCTTTCACTTGACTACCATGATCGCTATGGCGAGCTCGAACTCGCGCCACAGCAAAGGAAGAGTCTCATCTTGCAGACTCTGGTCGAGCACTTGCTACACCGGGCGAGACGCGCCACCCTGCTGCTAATCGTTGAGGATGCCCACTGGATCGATCCAACCACGACCGAGTTACTCGACGCCCTGTTGGCGCCGATCAATCGAGCACCTGTCATGTTGCTCGTGACGCATCGGCCGAGCTGGAAATTCGAATGGTCCCGCGCATACGATCATGTGCTGCCGCTTTCCATCGGGGCCCTCGCCCAGCCACTCGTCGCCGACATGGTACGAAACATCGTAGGCCTTAGTGCCAGCGCTGGACTCGTCAATGAAATTGTTGATCGAACCGACGGAATCCCACTGTTCATCGAGGAGATGGCCCGCTTTCTTGCTGAAAGAGATGCGAGCGAGCGCGATATCAAGATGGCATTGCCAGCGACACTGCAGGGCTCTCTCTTAGCGCGCCTCGATCGATGCGAGCCGACCGCAAGGGAGATTGCGCAAATTGCCTCCGTCATCGGCCGTGAGTTTAGCCGAGATCTGCTTACTCGTGTTTGCGGGTTTCCGTCCGCAGATCTTGATGCGGCCGTCGCCGAGCTTATGGCGGCGCACCTCGTTCTGAGGTCGGGCTCGTCCGAAGATGCCCTCGTCTTCAGGCATACCCTAATTCAAGATGCGGCGTACCAATCCCTGCTGATGAGCAGGCGACAGCGATATCACGCCGCGATCGCCCGCGTCCTGGCCGAGTTCCGTGAAATAGCAGAGACGCAACCCGAGCTGATTGCGCGACACTTTTCCGAAGCCGCATTGCCAGAGTTGGCCCTTCCATTCTGGCGACGCGCAGGCGAGCGCGCAACCGCACGCTCGGCAAATTACGAAGCCATAGACCACTACGAGAAGGTCTTGGCTATTGCCCAGAAGTTACCCGACGCGCAAGGTCGCGAAGATGCTGTCCTGGAGACGAAGATTGCGTTGGGCTGGGCGCAAATAGCCGCCGGCGATCTGCGACAGGCGTCTGCTACCTTCGCCGACTCTGCCCGCGAAGCAAAAGCCCGTGGCAAACCTGATGCGCTCGCCAACTGCGCAATTGGATTTGGGCAGGCTCATTTCTACTATCATGATTCCCTCGATTCCTCCATCAAGCTTCTGCTCGAGGCATTGCCCGCGATCGAAACGAAAGACACTCGGCAGCGCTGCCAGATTTTGAGCGCACTCGGCAGAGCGTTTTACATGAACGGCGATCTTGAGCGTGCAGATGCATTCAATTCCAAGGCCATCGAGATTGCACGTCGCCTCGATGACGATCGCACTCTCTGTGAGGCTTTGTTCAATCCGCTCCTAGTCCCGGCTGCCCTTTCCGGGACACAGTCTCAGGACTTACTCAAGCGCCTCGGCGAGCTGCTAGCCATCGCGGAGCGGCTCAACGACGCAGACTTCCGGACCCGAGCCCTTGCCACGCGCATCTATTATTCTGCCGAATTCGGTGACCGCGAAGGAATGATAGGAGCTTTGGACACGTTCTGCTCACTGACTGAGGGTCGGCAAATGACGCACCAGCAGTGGGTTGGACAACATGGGCGTGCCATGCTGGCTTTATTGGTCGGCGACTTTGCCGCCGCGGAGGGGTTTGCTGAAAAAGCCCATGAGCTCGGTCGCCGGAGATATGGTGAGAGCGTCGAAGGTGTCTATGGCACGCAGATGTTCACAATTCGGCGCGAGCAGGGGCGCCTTTCGGAGATCGCTCCGATTGTCCGACATTTCATCGACAAAGGCGATCTAAGCACCTGGAAGCCCGGATTCGCGGTCGTCGCGGCAGAGCTCGGATTCAAGCCGCAGGCGCAAAAGCTGCTTGACGAGTTGAGGAGCACCGGCTTCGCGCTTCCAATGGATGCGATGCGCAGTACTACGCTGTCGTATTTGGCGGATGTCTGTGCAGCACTGGATGATGCAGTCAGCGCACGCGCCCTCTACGATCTGCTCGAGCCCTATCGACACATGACAATTACGGCGGGGGTCGTGACCGTGTGCTACGGGTCGGCCGGCCGCTTTCTCGGAGAGTTGGCCAACGTCCTAGCGGAGTGGAATCGGGCCGAACAGCATTTCGATGAAGCTCTCAGGATGGATCGGGACATGCAGGCATGCCCCTGGCTCGCACACACGCAGCACCGTTTCGCGCGCATGCTGCGCCGTCGTAGCCGGCGTGGCGACCTCGAACATGCCGAGATTCTGCTGAACGAATCATGGACGACTGCACGTCGCCTGAAGATGACAGCTTTGATGGATAAGATCCGGGAGCAACGGCACTGAGACCACATCACACATAGGAGAGGGCCATGCCACGTTTCATGATCGAGCGTAATTTCGCCGAAAGACTCGAGATCACAAAGGAGGGAACGGAAAGAGTTAACCTCGTCAACGACGAGGAGGGCGTGAAGTGGCTGTTGACTTTTCTCAGCGCCGACAAGCGCAAGACTTATTGTCTTTACGAAGCCGAGAGTGTTGAGGCGATTAGAAATGCGGCACGGCGCAATCAAATTCCAGCCGACGTGATCATCCAAGTGGATGAGATAACGCCCGCGATGTTCGCTTGAGAGGTTGCATAGCCAACGTTAGGGTCCACGCATAAACCACGTTGATCACCGGTCCGGATGGACCCGCTCCGGCCCGGCACCGTCGCCATGAATGCTTGCAGATCGCGGTCCTCTACTCATAGAGACGGCCATTCTGCTGTGCTGGAGGCACTCTGTTTCGACCTGATGTCTGTCAACTTCTTGAGCGGACCGACCTGCCAACCAACGTCACACGCAGCCGAGGAAATGGATACCCCGGGGCTCCCCCTCTGAAGGCCGGATACAGAAAACCTATGCTGTATGCGAGACTTTGCGAACTCGAGGCTAACCCTGCGGAGGTTAAGCTCCGTCCGCCAGGATGTCAGCTTTCGGGGGGTGAAGCGGAAGACATTTGCTCGCCGGGCGGCCTTCCGCTTTTGACCGATTGTGTTGAAAAAGTCGAAAATGCCGCGTTAGCAAAATTCGCGCAAAAGCGAGCTGATCGCCGACTTCGGCTGGCGATGCCCTCTCAGTGTATGTGAGAAGGCCGCTGAATGAATCCGCACAAGTCGAAGCGGCCCCCACGTCCCAAAAAGGCAAAGCGGACCAGCGGCCCTTAAGAAAATTGCCCCAACACCGGAGAGGACTTTTCAACACAATCGACCCGAAGCGGTCATTCCGGAATCTTAGTTAGTGCCTCCATGACATTGTCGGCGTCGGCTGGGGCCAGCGTATGGGCACCTCATTTCGCCAGCACGGCCCTGTAGGGCCCTCGGTACAACACATGATCGATATTCCTTTGAGGGTCATAGGGGACGGGTCAGGTGTCTTATCCGCGTTTTTTAGTCCAGTATCCCGCTCGACTGGGGGTCCTCCGCCCGGTTTGCGTTGAAATCTCCCGCAAAGATCACGGCGTCTCTCACAGAAGTGCCTGCACGAGAGCGGTCGCCCGTTGATGAGCGGAAATGTTCTCGCCTTCGTCCCAAGCACTGAAACGCATGCTGAAAAGATGGTACATGCGATTCTCAAAAAAGCGACGTCTGCACAAAGGCTAGCCGGTGGTAGTCCGTTGTGCCTGACCGGATGGGCCGGCACTTCTAGTAGATCGGGGACGTATTTCACGCGCCGGCGAGCGATGCGCGGAACTTATCGCCCGGAACTTCACAGACAATCAGGATCTCGCTGGGGCCATTCCCCCCATCTGGTGCTGGCGGCACTAGCGGCGCTCCTCGCCCTACCTTAACACCAGAGCCAGGAAGGGACTGAACACTTGGCCGCGATCCTAACGCCGCACGAGTGATAGATCGCCGGCCCCGCAAGACCCCGTTGGCACGCCTAACCAGATTCTCTATGATGTGCAGCAGATCGCGGCAGTTCGGCTCCTGGCGATGCGTAGCGACAGGTCGCCTGTGCGATCTGTGACAGGCCCTTTGGTGAAAGGGGCAGCACGTCTCGGGGATTCCTATGAGGCTGTTGCTGGTCGCGTTGACCTTCTTCGCACTTCTAGCTGCCGTAGCCCCGCACGCTAAGTCGCAGCCTGGAGAGCGCGGAGTTGGTGTTCCTGGGCGGCCGACTCCCACAACTGTTCTATCTGCCGCGACTGAACGACTATGGCGTCGCATTGAGGCATCTGACCGGACGGCCGTAATTGGACCCAAAGCACCGAGTCAGTCCAGGGGCCTTTTGAAGGGCAAAATCCACATCGGGCCCGAGTTACGAAAGGACGCCGAGAGGATGATCCTCTCTCGGCCAGGCGTGAGTCTCGTCTCTGCCGACAAGCTCCTTCCGGTTATTACCGTCAAGTTGGATGGCCCCACGGCTCTGGTGGCAATCCAAGGCTTGTCGGTGATCGACTACATCGAGCCGGTACGAAGCGAAGGCACGCTGCATCAAGCCGTTGGATGCCAATATAAGCTATGGGGGGAGCTGGCTGTCCCATTCTCGCTCGAAGAGATGACAATGCCAGGCAGTTTCCCAGACGTGCTGCCGTGGAATTTCGCTGAGCATCAGATCCCACAAGCGTGGGCCAGAGGGGCAACGGGTGCTGGTATCAAGATTGCCGTCATCGACACGGGCGTTTATCA
The DNA here is from genome assembly GCF_013114825.1 of Bradyrhizobium australiense. GTDB lineage: Bacteria > Pseudomonadota > Alphaproteobacteria > Rhizobiales > Xanthobacteraceae > Bradyrhizobium > Bradyrhizobium australiense. The sequence continues at coordinate 682,784 of NZ_JAAVLX010000003.1, forward strand.
GAAGCAAACCCAGCTCCAACGGCCAGTATTTTCATCACCCCAGGCGTTGGGTGTTGACCGGACCGTCTCGAATTTGTTTACGGCTGGAGGCGATCCCTGGGACGAGTGTGGTCACGGCACCCGTATGGCTGCCACCATAGCTGCCCCACACGATGGAAAGAACATTGTTGGGGTCGCCTGGAAGGCCGATCTTGTCACCATAAAGACTTTGCCCGGCGTCTGGGTAACGGCTTTCTCAGTAAACGATGTCGCGCGGGCGATCCGCACCGCTGTGTCCGACTATGGCGCCAAGATTGTTGCGATGGCCTTTGGGGATGCTTTCGCCTCCCGCCGCATCGCAGATGAGATAAGCTACCAATACCACCTCAAAGACGTGCTGTTTTTTGTTGCCGCAGGCACCATCATATGCCCTGAGGACTTTGTTGCTTTTCCCGCAAGGATGGAAGAAGTCATCGCGGTCGCGGGAATGGAAGCGAACGGCAATGTACATCCTATTTCATGTGCAGGACCGGAGGTAGATCTCGCCGCAGTTATCGGAGAGGCACCTACTGCTGGAGAGGTGCCGGAAGATATAATTCATTTTGGAGGGAGTTCGAACGCAACCGCGATTGCCGCTGGCGTGGCGGCGCTTGTTTGGTCTGATCACAAAGGATGGAGCCGCGACGAGGTGCGCGAACGCATGTTCCGAACGGCGGACCACGGCCGTGCGGGTCTGGGATGGGGACGCATCAACGCCTACCGAGCCGTCGGTGGCTTTCACGCCATAACCGTTATGGGTCCCCGCGCGGTGTCGCCCAATCAGTCGTACCGCCTGATTGCGAACCCCCTCGGCGACGGCCCCGATTGGACCTATCAATGGAAACAGGAAGGCGGGTCAGTGACGGCCACGACGCCTCATCTCGACGCAGTGTCAGGGGCGGAGGGCAGCTCGCAGTCATGGACGGTGGAAGTGACGGACAGGCGCGAGGGAAAGAGTCTATCGCAGTCCGTCGTAGTGACTGTGCCGACGGGTGCCTATGAGCAGTGCTTAGAACGATGTGACGCCAAATTCAAAGTGTGTAAGACGGAGCTCGAGAGAGAGTTGGGGCGCGTGTCGGCGAGATGTCCGAACCGACTTCATCTATGTAAGCAAGATTGTGGCTCTCCGACCATCAGCGCATTCCGCGCTGTGTCCATTATTGGCCCGAGCACAGTAGCGCCAAGCAAGTCTTACCGACTGACCGCCAAGCCAGAAGGCGGGGGACCCGATTTTACGTATGGGTGGAAAGAAAATGGTTCAACCGCCGCGACGACGGCATATCTTGACGCGGTGTCTGGTGCGGAGGGTAGCACACAATCCTGGACCGTGGAGGTGACCGACACACGTGCGGGAAAGACGTTATCGCAGTCCGTCGCAGTAAGGTCTCAGACGCCGCCCGCCCACCCTCCGGCTGCATGCGCAAGTGGCAAAAAATGCTGCGATTGGGACGGCGGTCGGTGTAGGCAATGTATCCCGCAAAATAATCATTGTCCCTGACGCACTCCAAGGGAGTATCGGCTCCTTTGAATGTCCTGGGCTCTGACTCTGGGGGCCGATCTGGCGGCCGCCGACCGTAACGCGGCGGTGCGCGGGCGTGCAATCTGCTTCGACCGGAAGTGAAGTCGCTCGATAGAAGGTGCAAGGCTAGGTAGCTGACGACCCTGCATAACACTGAGGGACAATTACATACAGAGAGGAGACGCTCATGCGTATGCTTGGAGGTCTTCTTGAACAGTTGCCGCAAAGCAGCGACGCATTCTGGTGCGCATTCTCGATGCGATCAATAAAGATGCGCCGCATTCATCTTGTACTTCTGCTTACATGTTTTTGTTACCCGGCAATGACTGCAGCTCCGTCGGCTTTCGCTGGCGAATTCTGGATCGGAACGGCTCCATTTTGTAGCGCATCTCCGCAAGATTGCACCCAGCGAGGATTTGACTTCGTGCGATCCGACAAGAAAGGTGATGGAAAGCGGTGCGTGACTGGAAAAAAGGTGTTGTGTGCATGCACGGCACCCGTGCTGCGGCAGTTCTATATCATTGCCCATCGTACGAACGCTCTGGACAAGGTACGGGCGGCTCTGCGGCAAGGCGCTAACGGTATAGAAATTGACGTTCGATACCGGCGGAGGGAGCAAGGATTTTGCGCGAACCATGATTCGTTTGATCCATCCTGTAACAGGTTGGTTCCCTTCTTGCGGGAACTGAATGCCATAGCTTCAAACAGCAAGCAGCTCGCACTAATAGTGCTCGATTTCAAAAATCATGATGGCAATCAGAACGCCTTTCGAGAGCTTCTGGACATTGTACGACGCGAGCTCACCTCAAACCTGGGTCTAAAAATGATCTTATCGACTGGCAGTTTGGCGCTTGCGCGTCGCGTGATGCCCAATGCCGGAGCCCTCAGACGCGGCGAAGCATTCTCAATTGACGAGGAAGACGACCCGGATGCGGTCGCAAACTTTCTTGCGGGCACGGTGAGCGGAGAAGGTAGCAAAGCGTACGGAAATGGAACGTTTGAGCCGGGCATTGAGGTGCATATACAAAATTCAATCCAAAGAGCGGTCTCCCTTCGAAGGCAGGGACAGTTTCAGTTCGTGTATGTTTGGACCCTCGCTCGCACCGCTTCTATGCGCGATTACCTCCGCATCGGGGTTGATGGAATTTTAGTCAACGATCCCCGGAAGCTGAGAGACGTGATCACTTTGGCCGAGCACGATCCATCCTCGTGTTTTAATGTTAGATTGGAAACTCGAGCTGATTCCGTTCCAGCGCCGGCGCCAGCAACAACACCAACGCCAATACCAACGCCAGAGCCACCTTCTTCTTGTGGTCCGGGTAGACCATGCGGGCAAGGTCGTGCTTGCTGTGAAGTTGGCGATCGCATGGTGTGTCAGCCTCCAGGAACGTCGTGTCGATAGCAGTTCGTCTGGCTGGCGGAATGGCGCACCAAGCTTCCCGCTGCACGGCAGGGCCAGCTGGTGAAGGCGGCCGGTAACGGGCGAGGACTCGTAGCACGATAACGGGCTGTCTGCGGTCAGGCCGTTGCAGATCCAGTGGGTCCCAGAGTCCTCTCACATTGGCCAAGTCGTCAGGAGTCGCGACCGGGTCGCTATATGATCGAGTAATTACACAAGGGAGCGCGAACATGTCGCCAAGTGAAGGTGTACTGCGTGACGAGATTCCGATGTCTCGAACCTTGCAGACGAACAATTGGGAGACACTCGACAGTATGTGGGGCATAAACATGCCCAAGCGGTACATATTCGTGCAGTCTTTTGGTTTCCGGGCTCGTAAGAAGACCGCCTTTCTCGGAGGAAACGGCACCCCAACCCCGGTCTGCATTGACTACGGCGGCTGGGGTGCTGTCGGCGTTCAGACAGTTCAAGTGAAGGGGCAAGCTGGAGAAACAGTGCACTTTGTACAAGGAGTGGGTGAGTGCCAACGGGTGCCGCCCGTGTAGGGGATCGTCCTTCTGTCGCCACTTATAACAGGAGCCTAGTCGCTAGAATGTTGCGGGATGCGCATCTATTAGTGCTGCGTCCCGGGGGATGGCAACGCCCGCGCCGGACACTATTTAAACGCTGAAGATCGTGCCAGAGACGACCCCATTCTTTCTGACAATTGAATCGATTGAAGATTGATTAGATCAGGTCGAAGCCATTCCAGATGTTTTTTGAGGTGCGTGTTCCCAAGACCGTCTTGAGCCGCGGTCCAACGGCGGCATGATTGTGCAGATCGCTTACGTGATCTACATCTGCTTCGCGGCTTCGGTTTCAACTTTCCTTTGGTTCAGCATCCTTGCAAATACTGTGGCTGTAGTTGTCGTCCGGCGCGCGCTGCGATCTCGATATCTCATATAGGTTTCGCTCATGGCACGTGATCTATTGGCCCCAAGCCGACCAACTTCGCTTGCGGATAGTCTGGTAGCGAGGGCAGTCCAGACTTCGCATCAGCGATCCTTCGGCCGCCGTTTTTGAGCAAAGCAGAAGAACGCGAGGCTAACCATAATGTCCTAATGTCCGCTGTTGGGAGTAGATCCGTCTACTGTAGGCGTGCTGCGACTTCAAAGGAGGAGCTGCGGCCGTCCGCGCCGGCCCGCCTTGGCGGCTCCCCCACTGCTCCCCGCCCCGGTGCATGATCAATCAATGTAAGCTGCTTGTGGCGATTGTTGCTTCGACCCTAACCTTCACAGGGTTGAGGCCCAGGCACGATGATTGCGATGACGCTGCGGGAGACGATGGCCGAGATTCTGGGTTATCCTGCATGGTTCAAGAAATTGGGCACCGCGCGCTTACATCTAGCCACAGGTCGCCGACGAGGTGATCTTAGGACAAGTTGTCGCGCGGTGCGTCAGTCCGCGGCAGTTTCGAAGGGCAACATTGGGCTTGTTGCCGATCGACGTCAAGGTTACGCTTGTAGCCTGTTCGGCTCGGGACTTGCTCACTATGAAATGTCCAAGCTGCGAACACGAGAACACTGTTGACGCGAAGTTCTGCGATCAGTGTGCAGCTCCGCTGGCGCGAGCTTGCGGCAGCTGTGGATGCGCGTTGCCAACAACCGCCAAGTTCTGTCCCGAATGTGGCGATCCGGTAAAGTCGTTTGGGGACGATCGCCGCTTTGTCTCGCCCAGGAGTTACACTCCTCAGCACCTGGCCGATCAGATCCTGGGCGCACGGGCCGCCATCGAGGGTGAACGCAAACAGGTCACCGTACTCTTCGCCGATATCAAGGACTCGATGAAGGTCTTTTCGGACCGCGACGCGGAGGCTGCACAGAAGTTCTTCGATCCTGTGCTCGACTGCATGATTGAGGCAGTTCACCGCTACGAAGGTACCGTTAACAGGGTCATGGGCGACGGCATCTTGGCCCTCTTCGGCGCGCCGATCGCCCATGAGGATCATGCCGTGCGCGCTTGTTACGCGGGGCTCAGGATGCAAGAGATGGTCGCGCGGTATGCGGGCCAGCTTCATCGGTCTCATGGGCCGGTAATAGAGATTCGGGTCGGGATCGACTCAGGGGAGATCGTCATCCGTGCAATAGGTAACGATCTGCACATGGATTATACCGTCGTCGGCCAGACAGCGCATTTAGCCTCTCGGATGCAGCAGATGGCAAAGGCCGGTTCGGTACTTACTACGGCTGCCACGTTCCAATTGGCGGAAGGCTATGTCGCGATGAAGCGACTTGGCCCCATGGAGGTGAAGGGCGTAACTGGGCCGGTGCAAGTCTACGAAGTGACTGGCGCGGGCGCGGCGCGGACTCGCCTCCAGGTCGCCGCTGGTCGGGGGCTGACGCGCTTCGTCGGGCGCGAGGTCGAACTGGAGCAACTCTACCGCGTGCAGAAACTTGCCGGCCGTGGTCGAGGCCAGGTGGTAGCGATCGTCGGCGAAGCCGGCGTGGGCAAGTCGCGCTTGGTGCGCGAATTCGTTCGTTCGCACCACACAGCCGAATGGCTTGTTTTGGAATCCAAGTCTGCTCCTTATGGTCGCGCATCTCCCTACCTGCCGGTCATCGAACTGCTTAGGGATTACTTCGAGATCAGCGCCGAGGACAGCACCCACTCCATCCGCGAGAAAGTAACAGGAAAGGTACTGGGGCTTGATCAAACGCTGCAGGACGCCATTCCGCCGCTGCTGGATCTTCTCGATTCGTTGGAAGAGAGTCATCCGTTCCGGTCTCTCGATTTGGTCCGGCATCGGCAATGCACGTGTCAGGCAGTCGTTCGCCTGTTGTTGAGCGAGAGCCGTGTGCGCCCGGTCGTTGCGGTCTTTGAAGAACTTCACTGGAACGACCCACTCTCCCTCAGTTTGTTGAATGAGGTGGTCGTCGCCGCGCAGGATAGTCGCTTGCTCCTGGTGGTTTGTTACCGACCCGAATACAGGGACCAGTGGAGGAACAGGCCAAATTATCACCAGTTACATTTGGAACCCCTTGCTAGCGAGAGCCTCGCGGAATTCCTTCAAGCCCTGTTAGGCTCCGATCCTGGTTTGGACAGCGTGAAGCGCTTCCTGGCGGAGCGCGCCAACGGAAATCCTTTTTTTGTCGAAGAGATGGTTCGATCGTTGATCGATACCAGTGCGATCGAGGGCAGCTACCGACTTGCAAGGCCGTTCTCGACCAATGAGGTTCCGCCGACCGTGCAGGCGGTCCTTGCTGCGCGCATCGACGCGTTGCCGGCCACTGAAAAGCACCTGCTGGAGGAGGCATCCGTAATTGGGCCCACTGTTCCGTTCGAGCTCCTGCGCGCAATCAGCGCGCTGAAGGAGAACGAGCTTCGCATTCGACTCGATAATCTCCAGGCAGCTGAATTCCTCTATTCGACGCGGCTATTTCCCGACCTGGAGTATACGTTCAAGCACGCCCTTACCCATGATGTCGCCTACAGCGGCGTGCTCCACGAACGTTGCCGCGAAATTCACGCGCGCGTCGCGGATGCCATGGAAAAGATTTACGGCGATCGACTGAGCGAGCAGGTCGAGCGGCTTGCGCATCATGCCGTCCGAGGCGAGCAGCGAGAAAGAGCCGTGCACTATCTCCGGCGGGCCGGAGCAAAGGCAATTGGAAAGTCAGCGCTTTTGGAAGCTCGGGCTTGCTTCGAGCAGGCGCTCGGCGTTCTCAAGACGCTGCCAGAGAGCGAGGCTACGCTGGAGAATGCCTTCGAGACCCGCCTTGAGCTGCGGCCAGTGCTGCGCCAACTTGGTGAAGTCCGGCCGATGCTTGAGCACCTCCGCGAGGCCGAGGCTCTCGCCGAACGGTTGAAGGACGATCGCCGGCGTTGTCAGGTCTGCAGTTTCATGACAACCGTCCTGTCAACGCTAGACGAGCTTGACGATGCCCTCGTGACCGGCACCCGCGCCGTGGAGATCGCAGGGCGCAGTGGCGACGTGAGGCTTGGCGCCGTAGCGACGAGCTGCCTGGAGGAGGCGTACTATTACCGCGGCGAGTATGAGCATGTCGTCGAGATCGCAACCGCCAGCCTCCCCGCGATGCCCGTCGAATGGGGCAACGAGTATTTGGGTTTGGCTGTGCCGGCATCAGTCTTCGGTCGCTCCTGGCTTATTATGGGCCTAGCCGAGCTCGGCAGATTCGCCGAGGCCGCCAAGTACGAGACGGAGGCGATACAACTCGCCGAGCAAACTCAGAACGCGCACACCATCGGTTGGGCTCATTTGGCCGCAAGCATGCTTCACCTTTTCGAAGCTGACTGGTCGAAGGCGCGCTCGCTACTCGACCATTGGATGAACGTACCTGGGACAGAAGTTGCCATGCTTTTCCCTTGGGCGGTCACTTCATCCGCTTGGGCGCTGGCGCAGGTCGGCGAGGTTGGCGAGGCGTTGAAGCGGGTTCGAGAGGGTGAGCGGCTCCTCGAGCTTCAGACGGCGAAGGGGATTGTTGGTCATCGTGCTTGGGGCTATCACGCGGCTAGTCGCGCCTGTCTGCTGCTCGGGCAGCTCGACGAGGCGCGGGACCTGGGCTGTCGCGCGGTTGAGTCCGCTCAACGTCAGCCCGGCTTCACAGCCCATGCGCTGCGACTTCTTGGTGATTTGGTAACCCATCCAGACGAGTTCGATGCTGAAAGCGGCGAAGCGCACTACCAGCAGGCCCTGGCACTCGCCCAGCTGCACGGTATGCGTCCGCTTGTTGCTCACTGTCGGCTCGGCTTGGGTAAGCTCTACGACCGCGTCGGCCAGCCGGAGCAGGCCCGGGAGAATATGACCGCCGCGACAAAGCTATACCGAGAAATGGACATGCATTTCTGGCTCGAGGCAGGAGAGGAGAGAGGATCTCTGGCGATATAGGCCCGCAGGCTTAACCTGCCGTCATAATCCTCAGTCCCAGCTTAGGTGTCATTCCAACGCGGATTGAGAAACATGCTAGCCGAACGTTCCAAACACCCACGGCTCTCTGCTCCGTTTTCGTGCGTGGCCCACCTTCTTGAGCATCAGGCCAGGCGTATTCCCGAGGCACCGGCGATTCTCGCTCCGGGCCGCGCTCCGCTGACCTACGGCCGTCTTTATCAGCACATCGACGAGGTGGGGCGTGCGCTAAGGGCTATGGGGATTGGCCATCGTGATCGAATCGTCGTGGTGCTGCCAAATGGTCCGGAGATGGCGGTGGCGGTATTCGCCGTCGCAATGATCGCGGCGTGCGCCCCGTTGAACCCGGTCTACGGAAGCGAGGAACTGGACAGGTATCTCGCCGATCTGCGGCCTCACGCGTTGATCGCGCTAGCTGGAATCGACTCGCCGGCCCGCAGAGCAGCGTTATCGCGCGGTATCCGTGTCATCGAGCTATCGACCGCATTCGATTCTGAGGCTGGTCTCTTCGCGCTCACGGGAGACCACGGGAGTGTGCAGTGCGACGAGCCCGTCAGCAGCGCCGGCGATGTGGCGCTCCTGCTGCCTACGTCAGGTACAACATCGCGCCCCAAGATTGTCCCGCTGACGCACGCCAACATCTGTGCGTCAGCGTACGCGTCCGGTGCGGCGTTGGCGCTAACAGAAACTGATCGATGCTTGAATATCGTGCCCCTGTTTCACAGTTATGGTTTGAATGCGACCGTGCTGAACTCGCTGGCGATCGGTGCGAGTGTCGTGTGTGTCCCCGGGTGCGACGTCAACAGTTTCTTTGCGTGGTTAACCAGGTTTCGGCCGACGTGGTACTCGGGGGTGCCAACCATGCATCAAGCCATTCTCGCCCACGCTCGGCACAACGGCCTGCGAGCGCCTGACAGTGGGCTACGGTTCATCCGTTCCGCGACAGCTCCTCTGCCACAGCGTATCCTTGACGAACTGGAGTGGACTTTCGGGACCTCAGTGATCGAGTTCTACGGCATGACAGAAACGGCTTCCTCGCCCATAGCATGCAGTAAGCCGCACCGGCGCAAGTCGGGGTCGGTGGGTGTAAAGGTGGCTTTAGACGTCGCTATCATGGACGAAGGAGGGGCCCTCATGCCGCCCAGTCGCACGGGTCAAGTCGTCGTCCGTGGAGAGAGCGTCATGTCAGGTTACGACGGCAACGAAATCGCGACCCAGGCCGCATTTGCGGGCGATTGGTTCAAGACAGGGGATATCGGTTTCTTTGATGACGACGGGTACCTGTTTCTCGCTGGCCGCATTAGCGAGATCATCAACCGCGGTGGGGAGAAAGTCGCCCCGCGGGAAGTTGACGAACTGCTTCTGAAACATCCAGCGGTGGAAGAGGCCGTGACCTTTCCCGTCCCACATGCCACGTTGGGGGAGGATGTCGCGTCGGCAGTCGTGCTGCGGCCCGACGCTGTGGCAACGGCGAAAGACATTCGTCAGTTTGCCATCGGGCGCATCGCCGAATTCAAGATTCCGCGCCAGATCCTCATCGTCAGGGAAATCCCAAAAGGCCCGACCGGCAAGGTGCAGCGCATCGGCTTGGCGGCAAAACTGGGTTTTGAGGCTAGCACTGACACATCGCGGGCCTTCGTTGCGCCGAGGACGGAGCTTGAGAAGGTGCTGGCCAAGCACTGGGCAGAGATCCTCCAGGTCGAGCAGATCGGTATTCACGATGACTTCTTCGCGGCGGGCGGAGACTCACTTTTGGCCACCGACGTTCTCAGCCACGTTTTCGACATCACGCAAGTCGAGCTCGAGGTTTCGCGATTTTTCGAGGCCCCGACTGTTGCGGAGGTAGCGCACCATCTAGAACAATTGATCGACGCCGGCCAAGCGTTCGAACCTTCCTCGGCCATTGTTCACGCGCCCCGAGAAAATGGAATGGTGACAACGTCCATAGGCCAGGAGCAGTTTTGTAAGCTGCAGCACGCTCTGCCTGACTTACCCTTTTTCAATATTCTCCATGCGCTCCGACTGACGTCGCCCTGCGACATTGCGGTCCTGGAGCGGAGCATCAACGAAATCGTACGACGCCACGAAATTCTGCGCACAACCTTCGCCCATATCGATGGTCAATACGTGCAGGTCATTGCGCCTCAGTCGGCTGTGCCGCTGGCGTTCGACGATTTGCGGGGGCTGCCGTCTTCGAAGAAGGAGACTATCGGACATCAACTAATTCAAGAAGAGGTTCTTCATTCCTTTGATCTCGCGAAGGGTCCCCTCATTCGGGCTCGCTTGGTGCACCTCGCGAAGCAGGAACACCTCTTCCTTATCTCCATGCACCAGGTCGTGTGCGATGGCTGGTCGCTCGGCGTGTTCGTCGAGGAACTCGTCGCTTTATACGACGCGTTCTTGGGCCAGGGGGAATCGCCGCTGGCACCGCTCTCTATCCAGTATGCGGACTTTGCGCACTGGCAGCGGCGCTGGCGGCTACATTCGGAGATCATTGCGCAGCTTGAATATTGGCAAGAGCAGCTGCGAGAGCCTTCGTCCGTGGTCCCGCTCGCTAGGTCCGGTCCGAGACGGGCAATCGATGATCTCCGCACAGCGCGGCGGGCGTGGACATTGCCGGCGAGCCTAGCGGAAGCCGCCAAACGCTTCAGCCGACAAGAAGGTGGCACGTTGTACATGGCGCTCGTCGCGGCCCTGAAGACGCTGTTGCATCGTTACCTGGGCGAGGACGACGTTCGGGTGGCCACGAATGTTGCTAATCGCAATCGTCCAGGGACCGAGGCCCTTATTGGCCCTCTGGTCAACACGGTGATTCTCCGCACGAATCTTGGTGGCGATCCCAGTGCTCGAGAGGTGATGCGTCGGGTTCGTTCGACCGTCCTTGCAGCCGTCGCCCGTCAGGATCTTCCCTTCGAAGAGCTCGTTCAGACGCTCGAGCGCGAGCGTCGACTCGCGCCGCTGGCTAACGCCATGATCATATTTCAGAACTCCGCATTGCGCCCGACTGTAAACTCAGGACACAAGCTCACTTTCGAGGAGGCCAATCCGAACGTGCTGGTACCTCTAGTGACGATAACATCATTTGATGTTATCTTGATGCTGAGGGAAAGTCCTCATGGCTTGGCAGGGACCTGCGTTTACAAGCCGCACCTCTTCCAAGCTGCGACGATCGATCGCCTGCTTCGCGATTTCCAGGAGGTGCTCGCACGCATGACAGCGCATCCTGAGCAGCCAATTTCGACCATCTGTGTTGCGCTGAATGAACAAACATCGAATGGTTGAGCGCGTCCTAGGCGTATCCTTTGATCTAACGGCCGTTAGGAAGCCAAGGAGGGGAGTTGCTATGGGAAACACTCAGGGAATGCCAATATTCAATGACGATGAACTTGCAGGTCTCAGCCAGGAAGAACGCGCGAAACTCAAGGCGGAGGCTTTACATGAGATAAAGACCAATAGAGACATCGCGGATTTATTGAAGACTAAGCCGGAAGTGTTCGCGAACCGTCGAGAAGTTAGAGAAATAGTGAGAAAGGTGTTGAAGCCAAAATTCAACATTCCTCGGTAGCCCGGCGTGTGGTGGAAGGTGAGGAGCCGTAGCGGCTGATGCGCGATCCAGAGAAGACTCTGGCATAGTACTGACGAAGCTGACGAATAAAGTCGGACGACCGGCGGCGGAGCCAAGGCCCGGGCGAGGGGTAACTTTCCGGGCGCAGGCGAGATGCGAGTTGGCATCTAGCGTGCCGATCCGCGCGGTAGCGAGCGTGCGCCGGTGTTTGGTTCGAGTTAACGGCGATGGAGATGGGAATGAAAATGATCATGGCCATCTTTTCTGCCGCTCTGTTGATGCTGGTGGACGAAGCGAGCGCGCAGACCACGTACTCAGTGAGCGTCAGTGTTCACGCTAGCGTTCGAGCACTGAGCAAAGAGCAGGTCCGTCAAATCCTGAAAAAGGCATCAAGGATTTTACGGAAAAATTCCGTAAGTAACGGCGACGCCGACGTTGCATGTGATGTGACCTTCACACTAAAAGGTCCAATTCGCACCTTCGGATCAGCCAATACGCCTCCAATAATTATGGATGAGCAGCAAAGAGACGCGGTACATGAGGTAGATTCCGATGTCGCTGACGTCGACTTTCACGTCAAGGTTGTCGACGAAATCCAGTTCTGCAGGCCGGAGCTAACTGATCCATCCTTCAATGGATGCGCATTTCCGATTGAATCTCGCTCGATAATTGTTGTTCGTCCCCGCAGGAATTTCCCCGACCATATCCTATGGGCTCACGAGTTTGGACACCTGACAGGTTTGGGACATCGAGATTCGCAGTGCGCGCTCATGACATCGTGTAGTGTTGCCGAACTTAAGTCCGTTACTCGCCCTCGGGTCAACAAGCAAGAATGCAGTTGCTTGCGCGGGGGACCAGGATTTTGTCAGTTACCAGCCGCAGTCCGTTGCCCGCCCCAGCCAGTCAGTTGCCAGTAAAAGCGCGTTGACTGACGGCTTGCGGACTTCCGCGATAGTGCGAAAGGGTGTAATTCCTTGCTCGATCTCCATCTAGACGCGCCGAAGCCACGATGGTGCAAGGCGTGGGTGCCATAGGCAGGCCGTCCAACGTCATTGCTCACATGTTGAGCTGAGTGAGCCTGTGGGCACTGCGCGGAGTGAAGTCAATGAAACTTCCTCGCAGAGAGTTTCTGCAGTTGGCAGCCAGCGCAGCTGCCTTAACGGCAACGTCGCGGACGGTATCGGCGTTCGCATATCCGACGCGTCCGGTTCGCATTTTCGTCGGCTTCCCTCCCGGTGGCACGTCGGACATCGCTGCCCGCCTCATTGCTCAGTGGCTTTCGGAACGCCTCGGCCAACAGTTTGTTGTCGAGAACCGGTCCGGCGCCGCCGGCAATATAGCGGCCGAGGCAGTCGTTCGCGCGCCTGCGGATGGCTATACGCTGCTTGCGGCTACCGCCAGCAACATCGTGAATGCCGCAGTGTACCAGAATCTTAGTTTCAATTTTGTTCGCGACATCACGATGATCGCCGGTATCATCAATCAGCCGTTTGTTCTTGAGGTCAATCCAGCCTTTGCAGTGAATTCCGTTACCGAACTCATCTCATATGCCAAGGCCAATCCTGGCAAGATCAGCCTAGCTTCTTTCGGGGCCGGCACACCCTCCCATGTCGTCGGCGCGATGTTCAAAATGAAGGCTGGCGTCAACATGATCCACGTTCCCTACCGCGGTTCGGCGCCGATGGTCACTGATCTCCTCGGCGGTCAGGTACAGGCTGCATTCGATTCCCTGCCTTCATCCATCGAGCATATCAGGGCAGGCAAGCTGCGTGCGCTCGCGGTCACCACAGTGACGCGCTTGCAAGCGCTGCCAGACATTCCGACCATGGACGAATTCCTGCCGGGCTTTGAAGCTACCGGGTGGGTTGGCATCGGCGCTCCGAGTGGCACACCGCGCGAAATAATCGACAAGCTTAACCAAGAGATCAATGCCGGTCTTGCCCATTCGATGATCAATGAGCGGCTTGCGGATCTAGGCGGCGAGGCGTTTGTAAGCTCGCCTGCCGGCCTCGCGAAGTTCGTCGCCGAAAAAGCCGAGGTATGGGGCAAGGTAGCGCGAGCAGCCAACATCAGGGCGGAATAAGCACCGATCCACGTGTCGTGCCGGAAGCGGACGTATCTGCGATGGTATGCTCACGCACACCAAGGCAAGCTGCGCGGGGCCAACCTGACCAGCACTAGAGCCGCCACCGCCCACGTCGAGTCCAAACCGCAAACGGCTCTGGTCTCCAAATCTCCCATGGCTCTTCTCTCCGATCCCCTGACACTCCCCCATACAAAATCAAATGGTAATTTGGACGTCGATCCAACAACCATCTGGGATCGCCCTGACCTTGAGAAGGTTAAGCTCTCAAGATCTTGCGTGTCCGCTTATTGAGATAGGCCAGACGTAAAGCAGGCAGGGTCAGAGCGTCCGCGTGGACCCACAGCGGACATGGAAGACATTGGACGATCAGGTAAGTCCTTCCGAAAACGTCTGGGCCGGCTGCCCCGTCAATGGGTCGCTGATCCAGTTTGTGCTCTCGCTCGCGCAATTCCAAACCGATGGCGAAGGCGCGGTGCTCTGTTCTCGCTTGATCGACCCGCGCAAGGTCCTGACCTTCGCGGGCTGAGAGAGGCGTTCTCTGGAACTGCGTTCTTACGGCCCGGCTGCAGAAACCAGCTGCACTTACCGCAATCTCTTGAAGAGTAGTAGGTGGGCGTCCCTTTGGCTCCAAAAGTCGAGCAACTTCTCGATACAGGCAGTCTTCGCGGGCGCTGGCTTCTGCCGTGTCAATCGTGGGCGTGGTGTTGATTGGACCAAGCCGCGAGTCAGTCCGACACGACGCACAAAGGGTGGCTACAATGATGAGCAACGACGCGCGGATCATCTCTCAATATCCGAGGGCTTTTCAACTTTCGTCGCGACACGTTTACCGAACTAGCCGGACTTGACTATGCAAATCCGGACCAGCGCCTTTCCACGATCGCGTGTCCGTTTTCGCATAGTCGGAAGATGCCTGGCCTGACTAGAATTGAACCCGAGCCAAATAGGACCCGTTCCTCGACAACGGGGCCAATGCCCGGAGGCTAAAAATGCCTATCTCAATCTCAATGATAGTCGTGAGTTCGCAGCTGGTTGTCGCTGTGGCCGATGGCGTGCCTAAGTTCGACATTGCTCGGAATTGCAAGCTCGATATGGCCGCTACGGCCCGACTCTCCGTCAGACAATCGACGAAAAGCTGTGTCAACGATGAACAGCAGGCGCGTCATCAGCTGGCCAGCCAATGGTCTAAATTCCCCGCGCCAAGCAGAGCAAGCTGCACGACCAACGAAAGCGTTGGTGCTACGCCGAGCTATGTCAGTCTATTGACATGCCTCCAGCTGGGTCAGTGGGCTCGGTAGCCGCCCTGCTAGTGTTCCGCCGATGGTTTGGCGGCGACTGCGACAACGCAAGCCTACATTGGGCGAACGGATTAATTGCGTCAGCCGTAGTGATCAAACTCGCTCAGCGCAATTCGGACCTCACGTGCAAAATCAATCAGCGACGTTGTGAAGGCCGCAAGCGAGAGAATAAAGAGAACGGCAACGCCCCTTTCATGCTGAATATGAAAGAACGCACTCACGAACGCGACGACGATCAGTAGGCTGATTGAAATGCTGGCGGCGATAGACCAGAAGATCGCTCTGTTCATCATGGCTGCGCGCCTGATGAGGCGAGGCAGATCAATTTTGAGCCGACACCTGGCCGCGTCGTCGTCGGGAATTCCGTTCAGGTAAATTGTTCGATCGATAATTCTGTTCAGGCGATTTATCAGCACTGCGATAAACGCGGCCAGTGCACCGAGGAGGAACGCCGGGGCGGCTGCCTGCGAGATCACGTGCGAGAGCTGACTGACTGTCGGAGTATCAGGTAACATTGGGCTTAACCGTACAAGATTCGCCGAGTTAAAATGCAGTTCACTAGCGATACCGTGATCGTACACACGGGACGGCGTCCTCGGATAAATTATCTCTGCAGGAGCCGGCGCGAGCAGGAGCAAAACTACCACGGCAGGAGTAGCTGCAGGTTTTATTTGATCGGTCTCCGATATTCCCGTCCGGGCATGGGATATTTGAGACGTCGTTTGGTCGATGTCATGGGATGTTTTTTCCCGCGCCAGATCTTTCAGCGCGACTGACAGTTCGCGCGATTGAACCCTAAGAAACGAGTTTGCGGTCGGCTATGCAAAAACGGCGCGACGGCAAAATGGCGATCAATAAAGAGAAGGACGCCGATATTGCATAGCGGCGACTATTTCGGTTTGCATTGATGCATTGAGCCAAGTCCTCAATGCCAATCGGACAACGTACATGTCGACGTCGCCTCGAACATCATCGATCAGCTTGGCACCCAATCAATGGCCTCGGTGGTTCAGGATTGCGCTTGTGGGCGTAGTCACATGCGCAGTGATAACGGGTGGTTGGCTTACCTACCGCTACCTGGCAAAGCCCGTTGTGTTGACGGTTGCCACCGGATCTGCCGATGGCGAGGCTCTCTCCCTGATATCGGCAATTTCAGCGCGTTTGGCGTCAACGAAGTCGCACATACGATTGAAGGTGGTTGATAGCGGCACGTCCTTGCGCGCTTCAGACATGTTAGCTTCCGGCAAGTCGCAGCTCGCCATTGTCCGGGGGGATACCGGCAATCTGTCCGACGCAAGAAGCGTGCTCTTGTTGACGCACGGCGTGGTGCTCATCCTGGCGCCGTCAAACGAAAGCGCCGATGGTCTCGGTGACCTGCGCAATTCGACGGTTGGGATCATTGGCGGAGAGGTCAACCGGCCGGTCGTGGCGGCTTTACAACAGGTCTATCCGTTCGACCGCGACAAGGTCCGCTTCCAGGACATTGCGCTCAGCGATAGCGCGGCGGCCCTGCGTTCGGGGCAGGTTAATGCAGTTCTTGTCGTTGCACCCCTTACCGAGAAATACCTTGCAAAGGTCAGGCAATATTTTCAGCAGGGAGCCAAGGGGAACGCGCCGAAGCTGATCGAAATCGGATCGGCAGGGGCGGTTGCAAACGTGGCCCAGTACTACGAGAGCTATGACATTCCGAAGGGCACCCTACGAGGTGCTCCGCCTGTTCCCTCGGATGATCTGACATCCTTGCGGGTCTCATTCATTCTGGCGGCTGACAAGTCTGTGGATGCCGGAACGATTACCGACCTGACACAGGCGCTGATCGACGTCCGGCGGGATCTGTTGTCAGAATATCCAATATTGGCGCAAGCCGGCGCGCCGAGCATGGATGCTGGCGCACTCATTCCCATTCACCCGGGAGCGGCCACCTATTACAACGGAAATCAGCAGAGCTTCCTCGATAAGTATGATGACAAGCTATACTACGCCTCGTTGCTACTGGGGTCGCTCGTGTCTATCATTCTTGCGGCATGGCGCTTTGCCGGCTCAAAGGGCGAACCTGCAAACATGCTCCAACCGCTCTACGAACTCGGAAGCGAAATAAGGAATGCCAAGACCGAAAGCGAACTAGAACTAACTGAAAAGAAAATCGACAGCATTCTGAAGAGCGAGCTTGCCAGGAATGCTGCTGGTGATGGCCCCGAAGGCGCTGATATCGCGGCGCTCACCCTTGCTGCGCACAGACTTCAGTATCTGATGAGCCATCACAGGGCACGGCTTGGCCAACCGCCGGCCGCTCCTACGTAAGACTATAGTTTTGCTCGCGAGGATCGCCCGGGCCTATTGAGCGGACTTCGTGCTTACCTTGGCACGAAGCGGTTCCGGGGTACTTATCGCCGGACTCGCGAAGTGTCTTGGCTCGCCGTCGCGGTGTCTATCATCCTGTTGAAGCAGACGCTCGAGTTCAGCGAAATAGCGCCGCCGCCAATCGGCCGATAGGCAAGCTAGGTATTCAAGGTCGCGCTCTGTCAGCATTGACATGACGGGAATTAGCCAGAATTACCTGTCGCATTTGCGTCATAAAAGAAGCACCCGCGAACGTGATTACCAGATCTTAATTATCAATAACGCCGCCCGTGATGCTGACCGCATCCGGGAAGCAGAAAAGCGCAGAGCATTGGTCCAGTTTACTTCGTGACCATGCGCCGAATGGGCGCACCGGCGCTGGGCGCCATTGGCGAGATCGAGAACGTCAGCCACGTGTTCCAGCCCGCCGGCCGGTTTTCGTTTGCAAATTCGCCATAGCCCTTCAGGTTTAGATACCCCTGCATATCGCCGACCGGGAACAGATATCCGATCTGCGGGCCGACGCCGAGGACACGTGAGCGGAACCCGCCCAGGATCGGGTGCTGGCCGAAATCGTCCGTGATTTGCTGATACGCATATCCGACAAGCCCGACGAATATCTGCTTGGACAGAAACTGCGAGGCACCCCAGTCGACGTGAAAGTCGATACCGTTCTGATACTGCGTGTCCTGATTTTTGAAATTGTAGGTAAATCCTCCAACCACTGAAAATTCGTGACCGGCCTGTGGATTGAAATAGGTGTAGCCGCCGCCTCCGTCGATAGCAGCGTGGCCGATGCCCAGATTGGCGAGGCGCGTGGGGCTGTAGGCACCTACCGGAATGTCTCCCGTCAGGTAGGTCATGAAATTGTGTACGCCCGCGTTCCACTTCAGCGTCGCTTGCGGATAGAGATCGCCCACCGAAGTAATGGAATCTCCGATACTTCCCATCCGCGTTACTGCAAAAGGACCGACCGCGGCCGTAAGCGTACCATCGATTGTGGCAGCCGACCGGCCGAATAAGCCGGTCACGCCGATAGCCAATTGCCCGCCCAACACCGGCGTCGCGAACGTATAGGTCGGATTCAGCAGAACGAGGTCAGCCTGCGCGTTCAAGCGCAGATTCAAATCGACATTGATATTGGCGGGGATTCTGCCGACCTGGATTTCCCTCGCCGCCGCTAGATTGCCAAAGGCACTTACGCTGGTGTGATAGTAAACTTCGGCCATGGACCACCCTGGCACCTGAGGAGTTGCTGCGAGGCTGCTGAACCTTCCAGGAAGCCAGTACGAAACACCGCTCTCATCGGCGTGGGAGATTTCAGGGAAAAGGCTAACCGCAAGTATCGCGATGCCGATACTCGATGGAAGCAATCGAATAAACGATTTTGGTTCTATGATACTTGATGCCATGGCAGCCCCCATGCTCGGATCAGCAATTGATTCCAACTAGATACCGGAAGCATGATTGCCGCTATGCGGAATCAGCCTGCGGCCAAAGTTTAGCGTCGCTCCGTTGTCGTATTGCCACAACTGAGGGTAGCGGACGGCCCGCCACGCCTGGTTCAGGACCCAAGCCGAGCATATCCTGTGGGCGAAAAGCTTCGGTCGTGATGGGCCGGGCCTCAGCCGCGAAGTCTCTATGCAATGTTTGCGAGGGGCTTTCGCCGAACACCTTTCGGTACTCGACGGAGAAGCGCCCTAGCTCCATGAAGCCAAAGCAAGTCGCGACATCTGTGACTGAGACAAGATTGCAGTCTGCCGATAAGAGTGTCCATCTTGCTAGGGAAAGCCGCATCATCCGTAGATGCCGGCATGGTGGAACGCCGCGTACTTTATGAAATGCCTTCCGTAGGGTTCGTTCGCTTACGCCGAGCGCACGGCAAAGGCCCGTGATATGGAGCGGCTCATCCAGATCGGCGAGAGCCAAATCCTCTGCCTTTTCGACCAACTCGCGGCTCGACCTGCCTTCGATCCTGGACGGGATTGCATCTGTGCTTTCCATGGTCTTGTGCCTCTGAAGACATCAATTCGGCACAACACAACATCGGGCGAGCTTCGTGGATATTGTCCTTTCGGGCAACCGAAGGCGCGTCTCGCGCACGCACCCCGTCCGACGCCGGTTTCTATCGATGAATAGCGGTCGACGCAGAAGGCGGGGCCAGCAATCCCAGCCGCTCGGCAATGGATACAGCTTCAGCAAGCGACTGAACCTGCAGCTTCTGCATCACCATACGACGATGGGCTTTGACGGTCCGTTCTGAGGTACCGAGCTGAAATGCGATTTGCTTGTTCAGCTTGCCGCGGACCATGAGCACAAAGACCTGGTCTTCCCGCGTAGTCAGGGTGCCAACCAGTGATCTAAACCAATTAAGTTCGTTCCGGCTCTGCTCCATAGCCGCATATCTAGCCAGCGCGCGTTCAATCGCTTCCAACAATATTTGTTTTGAAACTGGTTTGGAGAGGAAATCTTCAGCACCTGCCTTGATGGCGCGCACACTGGTGGGAATATCGCCGTGGCCTGTCATGAAGACGATTGGCCAACTGTGGGACACCTTCGCAAGCTGCTCTTGAAGCTGAATGCCTCCCAATGTTGGCATCTGGACGTCAAGCAAAATGCAGCCCGGCCTTGCTTCTTGGCTTGCTTGCAGAAAACCGGTCGCGGATTCGTAATCTGCAACCTGATAGCCAGACGCGATCAGCAGTCGCGACACTGACGTTCGAAACGCCGCGTCATCATCAACGACATGAACCATAGGAGCGCCGGTCATCTCGTCTACGCCCTTCGCAATATAAAGGAAAACGAGTAAGCAGTATTATCTACGTATGGAGGGAGAATAGCGCACGTATCCCAAAGGTCAACGCCTGGTTGTGGGCGGGCCGGCCACGCAGTATCCAATATACCAAATGGTTTTGCTTGGGGGTGTTTCCGCTGTCGCCGGCTACAGGTAAGCCGTATAGGAGCTGACCCACACGAGAATAGACGCCAAGACACCGATCACGCCCGCGTTAGCCGCAAATGCGGTTGCGCTCCCCGTCATTCCAAGCCGCAGCGATTCACGCGTGATATCGTCCGGAATGGAGATTTCTGCTGGAAAGACCGTGGCGCCGCCAAGCGAATTTGTACGAGCCAATGTCCCCGATACCGCGATCTGGCCCTGGCCGATGCCCTTGGGAATTGCCGTAATCCTGGCGTGGTAGATGCGGCCCGGGACGTTCTCGAAGATGATATCCACGCGGGTGCCTTCCTTGATCGTCTGAAATCCGTTCTGCGGAAATATTCCGACGAGCGTGACGTCATTCTCGACAATGAACGACATCGCGGAGCGCATCTGCACGGCGCGGTCGCCGACTGCCAGTGCGAC
Organism: Bradyrhizobium australiense; assembly: GCF_013114825.1. GTDB lineage: Bacteria > Pseudomonadota > Alphaproteobacteria > Rhizobiales > Xanthobacteraceae > Bradyrhizobium > Bradyrhizobium australiense. The sequence continues at coordinate 703,275 of NZ_JAAVLX010000003.1, forward strand.
GACTGTCACGTATCCATCGGCAGGTGCACGAATTGTGGTTTGCGAAAGCTCCCAGCTTGCGCTCTTCAGCTGTGCCTCAATCTGCGCGACGGCAGTGTTAACGCCTCCAATTTCGGAATCCATCGCGAGTTTGGCGCTCTGCTGCGCTGCTTTGGCGGCGACGAGCTGCGCCGATACGGTCTCGAACTGGACCTGCTTGTCCTGGCTCTGAAATTCCGTGTTCGCATTATCCAACACCAGGGTCTGAATGTCCGCGAGCCGCTTGGTGTTGTATTTGAGCTGAGCAGCCAGTCCCGCAACGTTGGCACTAGCCTGCTCGTAGTTCGATTTCAGGATCTCGGTCTGCTGGCGCGCCGCGGCCAGCGAAGCCTGCAGCTGAGCAACCTTGTACTGGAAAGGCGCAGGATCGATCTGAAACAAGACGTCGCCTATCTTCACCGGCACGTTCGGTTTGACGGGAATGGCAATGACCTCACCCGTCACATTCGGCGTCACTTCGACCACCCGGCCGGTTACCGTTACGTAGCCCGATGGCGTGAGATAGTTAAAGAGCCCGAGAAAAACCCCGAGAATGAGCGCGCCGACTAACACCGAGACGGTGCCCGACATCCAGCCCCAGCGCACCAGCTTGAACTTTGAAAAGACAACCCACAGCCCGACTATGTAGAGGCACAAGATAATAAGCATGGTCGGCCCCTCTATAGTCCGTTGAAATAGCTGGACTGTAGGGCGCCCACTGATCACCGCTATGCAAATTCGGTACGACGATATTGCCCGTCGCTCGCACCTCTGAATTTCGCGCTCCGTCCGATTTTGCATAGCGGACGTCTCCGAGCCCCTCATAGTCTCAAACAGTGAGCCATCCTCTGGATTGCTTCATGGAATCGAGATGCCTCGCAAAAGGAGCAGATGATGAGACCCACTCAGATTGCCATAACGCTCGCATTGACCGTTGCTCTACTCGACGCAGGGACGGCGCTTGCGCAGACGTCGTCTCCCGCGGCGCCGACGCCGATGAAAACGATTGGCGGCGCTAACAGTGCTGCGAAGCCGGAGCTTATTCAGTCGCTGATCGTGATGAATTCACGTGGCGCAACGCTTCAAGGCGACAAGCTGACGCTGATTGGCGTGGCGCCAAACTCTATCGTCTTTGCCGATCGACCTGTTCGACTCGCCGGCCACGAGCCGACGGCAATGCTGCTGGAGGATTGGGGCAAAGGAAACGACAATTTCACGAAGGATCCTCCCAATGCGACCATTTCGGCGTTCAGCAAGGACGGTTCCTCGGTGAAGGATGCCGTCGTGGTGCTGAAGACCCCCAAAATTGAAGGTGACAACCTGACCTTCACCGTGCAGCTGCTGGAAGGCGATATCACCGGCGCCGATGGTCCGGCCTCGCTGTTCATCGACATATTCGGTGTGTGGCGGCGCGCCGCGTTTCGCGGTGTCGTCTATGCCGGAGCAGTCGGCGCAGCCGCGTACGCCGCTGCGCCATACTACGGGCGCCCGGCCTGCGGCTATTACCCCTATCCGCCCTGCTACTGAGACGTAATCGAGAAAGTGCCGCTTGAACGTCAGCACTAAGCAATGGAGAATAAAATGGATATCACCAGACGCAACCTCACTGTTGGTGGCCTGAGCCTGCTTGCAAGCGCTTCGGCGAGCACCTTAAGCCGAGCCGAACTCGGCGAGCTACTCGGCATCGGCGGAGGACTCGAAGATTTTGTCCTGGCTACTGATGCCTACGTCTTCGGCTATCCGCTCGTCACCATGGAGATGACCCGCCGGGTCATCACCAACGTAGCCGAGGTTAAGGGCTCGCACGGTCCGATGGGCCAGCTCATCAAGCTCAGGCAATACCCGGATCCGTCGTTCAAGTCCGTGACCGCGCCGAATGCCGACACGTTGTACACGACGGCGTTCATCGATGTCGGCAAGGAGCCGTGGGTTATCAGCGTCCCCGATATGAAGGACCGCTATTACCTGCTGCCAATGCTGGATGGCTGGACCAACGTGTTCCAGGTGCCGGGCAAGCGCACCACCGGAACCGGCGCGCAAACTTATGCCATCACCGGGCCGGGCTGGAAGGGTACCCTCCCATCCGGCGTCGAGGAGTTGAAGGCACCGACGAGCATCGTCTGGATTTTGGGCCGCATCTATTGCACGGGTACTCCCGAGGATTACGCGGCCGTGCACAAGGCGCAAGATGAGTTCAAGCTCGTGCCCCTGAGTTCTTACGGCAAGTCCTATACGCCGCCGGCGGGGACGGTCGATCCGTCGATCGACATGAAGACTGCGGTGCGCGAGCAGGTCAACAAAATGGATGCGGTGGCGTACTTCACGCTGCTCTGCAAGCTCATGAAGGACAATCCGCCGACAGCGGCGGACGCGCCTCAAATTGCCAAGTTCGCCAAAATCGGGATCGTGCCCGGACAGGATTTCGATGCCAGCAAACTCAAGGCGGATTTCATCAAGCGCGTGCCGGAAATTGGCGTGGACCGCATCATGATCCAATACAAGATTAATAAAGACATGAAGGACGAGAATGGCTGGGGCTTTACAACCAAAACCGGGCTCTACGGCACCGACTACCTGATGCGGGCGCTGGTCACCGCGATCGGACTAGGCGCCAACCGTCCGCAGGACGCGGTCTATCCCGTATCGAAGGTGGATGGCGACGACAAGACCTACAATGGCGCCAACAAGTACGTCATGCGTTTCCCCAAGGGACATTTGCCGCCGGCCAAAGGGTTCTGGTCATTGACGATGTATGACAGCAGCTATTTCTTCGTCAGCAATCCGATCAACCGTTATTCGATCAGCGCACGGCAGGATCTGAAGTCGAATCCGGACGGGTCGACGGACCTCTACATTCAGACGGACTCGCCAGGCAAAGATAAGGAAGCGAATTGGCTTCCTGCGCCATCGGGCGATTTCATCCTGATGCTGCGGATGTACTGGCCGAGCGAGGCCGATCCATCGATCATTGATGGCTCCTGGAAAGTCCCGCCGGTGAAGAAGGTGGCGGTCTGATGCAAAGGCGGCGCCGACGCTTCTGTGCCGGTGCCGCTCAGCCATAGATGCCAAAACTCACTAAAGGAGAATAGCGGATGTATCGGCCCCTGACACTTGCAGTGATGCTTTTGACGCCGTTGATTCAACCCGCCCGGGCCCAGGTAGATCTCAGCGCCCTACGCCGACGTCAACGGTTTTCTCGACGTCCAAAAACTGACGTGCGCGCAACTCGCGGGGACGTGGCAGGGCGACGCCGACATGCTTACGACCTGGTATAGCGGCTGGTACAACGGTCTTGCTCGCAAGCACTATCTGGACCTCAGGAAAGGAAAAGAGGCGGAGCACGAGGTCATCGTTTATTGCAAGGCGCATCCGGAACAGTTGATCATCGAGGCCATTGCAGTCGTGTTCAAGGACATGCGGGCGAAGCTCGGAATCGAGATGAAGCCTTGAAGGGCTCACACGGGCAGCGCTTATCGAGGCGAGTTGTGTAGAATACCTGACACAAGAGCGCAAACTGCCGAGCGCAGCGAAGGTACTGTACGGGATTGTGGTTGGCGAAAGTGAGAAATGGTCCTAACCTCGACCCACAACACACTAATCAATAAAGGCTCAGAATACCCCGCCATTTTCAATGTCGGGAATTTCGATATCGTCCACGGTCGTTTACCGTTGCACGGGAGCTTGTCCGACGATTCTGTAGGGATGGATAATCGAATGCACACGATCGCGATCGTTGAGGACGATCCGCGCACGCTGCAAGGCCTAAGCCGGCTTCTGTCGGCGCACGGTTTCCATGTCCAAACGTTCGAATCGGCTGAATCGTTTCTTGAGGTGCTCGCAAAGTGCGAAGCCAAGTGCCTCCTTCTGGATATCCATCTCGGCGCCATGTCAGGTATCGATCTCAAGCGGCGCTTGAGTGCTTCGGGGAGCACCATGCCGGTCATTTTTATGAGCGCACTTGAAAACGAAGCAACCAGCAAGGAAGTGTCTGAACTTGGCTGCGTCGCTTATTTGAGAAAGCCCTTTTTGGCAAAATTGCTCATTGATGCAATCAACGGAATTCCGTGAGTGGACCCGGTCCAGCAGAAATCGACATCGCCTGCGCCTCGGCATTTGTTGCGAAATTTGCCTAAAATTTAATGGCCTTCGCGCTGCGATTGAAATTGAACGGAGGGACTCCCCTGCCGCGAGCTATTGGAGTAGGCTCGGCGCCGCTCATTGGCGGACCTGATCATTTCAAAGTATTGAGTGTTGCTCGGAGATGACGTACCGGACGATTCTTTGCGCGGTTTTCCTGTTTTTGGTGGCTGTTGACACGGCTTGCGCCGAACCGAAGCGCGTATTTCTCTTGCATTCCTTTGGCCGTGATTTCGCGCCCTGGAATGAGTACGCCAGGAGCATTCGTGAGGAGTTGGATCGGCAGTCGCCCGGTCCAATCGACATCTTCGAGGCTTCGCTGGCAACCGCACGTTTTGCCGGCGACGAAGAGGGGCCGTTTGTTGACTATTTGCGCACCCTCTTCGCTACGCGCAAGCTCGATTTGATCATAGCCGTCGGCGGGCCGGCAGTAAACTTCGTACAGCGGAACCGACAGCAACTTTTCCCGGCTATCCCGGCGCTGTTTACAGCTTTGGAACATCGGCGTGTTTCCCTCAGTAGATTAACGGCAAACGATGCTGTGGTTGCGGCGAATAATGATTTCCCAGTCATCATCGATAATATCTTGCAGGTGCTTCCCGAGACAACCGATGTCGTTGTGGTTCTCGGTAACTCTCCGCTGGAGAAGTACTGGGTGGAGCAGTTACGCCTCGATTTTAAGCGGTTCGAAGGACGGGTCGCGTTCACCTGGTTCAACGAATTGTCGCTTGAAGAGATGCTCAAGCGCGCTGCAACGTTGCCGCCACGGTCAGCCATCTTCTTTGGGTTGCTATCTGTTGACGCAGCAGGAGTTCCTCACGAAGAAGGTAAAGCGCTGAAGCGTATTCACGAGGTCGCCACCGCCCCAACATTTAGTCATTCAGATCACTTCTTTGGGCAAGGGATCGTTGGTGGACCGCTCATTTCAATTTCGTCGGTGGGTCGACAAGCCGCCAACGCGGCCGTTCGAATTCTTGGTGGAGAGGCTCCCGAAACTGTCAAGACGGCTGCGATCGGATATGCAAGTCCCAGGTTCGATTGGAGAGAGCTGCAGCGCTGGGATATCAGCGAAAGCCGGCTTCCCAAAGGAAGCGACGTCTACTTTCGCGTCCCCAGTATGTGGGAGCAGTATCAATCCCAGGTGACAGCTGGAGCTGCTGCTCTGCTGATCCAGGCTGCGATCATCTCCTGGTTGCTTCTCGAGCGCCGTCGTAGGTATTTCGCTGAAGCGGAGGCGAGCAGCCGCCGTCGGGAGGTCGTACGCTTGAATCGTGTCGCAACAGCGAGCGTGCTCTCGTCATCCATCGCTCACGAAATTAACCAGCCCCTCGGAGCCATTCTGAACAATACCGAGGCCGCGCAAATCATGATCAAGGCGAATCCGCCTGATCTCGCGCAGGTTGGGGAAATCCTATCCGATATCATCCGCGACGAGCAGCGCGTCGCCGAAATCATTCTTGGCTTGCGAAATCTTCTGAATAACACGAAGGACCAGAACCTTCAGACTTTCGATCTAAACGACACCGTCAGCGAAGTACTGGGAATTCTCGGACCCGAAGCAGCCAAGCGGGCGGTCACGGTGATCAACGAACGACCGACCGACGCATTGCCCGTGCGAGCTGATCCGATCCACATTCAGCAGGTGATACTCAACTTGATGATGAATGGTATGGATTCCATGGACGCTTGCGAACCGGAGTCCCGCAAACTGATGGTTCGAACTTTCCGAAACCTTCACTCCAAGATGGCCGAGGTCGCAATCGCGGACTCGGGAAAAGGCATTCCAGAGGAGAATCTGAAGACCGTTTTCAACGCATTCTTTACGACCAAGCCGCAGGGCACAGGATTGGGATTGCCGATCGCCCGCACGATCGTTCAGACGTACGGAGGCACCATCTGGGCCGAGAACCGTAACCGCGGGACGGTATTTCATTTCACCTTGCCCTTGTGCGCCGCGAGCCACGGTAAAGAAAAATATGGAGAATCGGCTAGCGGGCTTTTAAGAAGCTGAATCTGTCTGACGGCCGCCTATTGTCCTTAGCAGAAGTGCCCATTAGACGCGGCAACGTCGCCAGCTGGGGAATCAGCGGACATAACACACGATCGCCCCGCCCGGAATTGCATGGCGCCAACAGTATGCACCTCTGTTGGAGGCACGACTCCCTACCTAAGCGTTTTCATCCCCTAGCGCTCCCCCACCGAATGACTGTCGACGCGACTGCGTCGAGATTCAATCATAATCGGCGCCGGGCTTAACCTTGAGAGGATTGAGCTCTGGCGGGTGAAACAGAATAGGGCTCCAGGCGCCGCCGGACCGCACGTGAAAACGCCTTCAGGCGACATCAATCCGGGTCGCTTACCCATTTCCTAAAGAAAATAATTTTCTTACCCATCGGGAGAGTGCGCGCGCTCCGATATTGCCCTCATAGCGTTTGTGGCGCTGGAAGGACCCGCAAAAAATTCGGGCGACCGACTAAGAGAAATCTTTCTCGCGAGCGACTCGAAGATTCGGAATCGATTCGACTCGTCGCCGATGATTCGAGGCGCCCTCATTGGCCGCTGTGCCTAGCCTTCGAGTCAGGGCGCTCTATAGGGGCCCGCGCCATTGGCTCTTGCTCTTCGTGCGTCGCGTTTTTGTGCAGGCTTGCACAACCATAGATTCCGCCCCGTCGCGGATATTGTTTTAAGCTTCAAGCATTTGAGATTGTTTCTCTTAACGCAAAGGTGCGCCGCCGTGCGGCCGGGCCGTGATCGGGGCCGCCTAGCGGGGATAAAGAGCGCATCGACGCTGTGTGGTGCAGGCCATCCGAGCCGGGCCCAGGTTGGGGGTACCGGGTTTGAAGGCGGTACCGGGTAGGGCTTTTCCAGAATTCGGAGCCAAAAGTCAAAGGCGTGACGCTTCCCGCCACCTCAGAGTTCCAATGTGTCACGCACGAAACCCTATAACACAAGGGGCTTGTGACGCTTCTGTCGCTTCTGCCTGATTTGCGGACCACCTCTATAGGGAGAGTACAGAGCGTGCTGACCTGCCCGAACTACTCTGTACCCCCTTACACTTACCCCTTAGAAAGTGTCAGAAGCGTCACAAGCGTCACCCACACTGGAATTTGAGGCATTTCGTGAGTGACGCTTCAGGTGACGCTTTGACGCCTTCTACGTGACCTTTCGGCCTATCCGTGCGTTCATGACCCGCACCGCCTCCTTATGCGAGGGGGCGGACCACTTCCGCGCGTTGTTTGACCGGCCGCCGAGAGCCCATCCGAACTTCTTCAGCTCTTTCAGCAAGCCGCGATGGGTAACGACCAATTTCGAGTGCTGGCTTTTTAGCCAGTCGCGGCAGTCGCGCAGGACCACGGACGACTTGATTTCCACCTCGCCCGTCCACTCGGGGGAATCCTCGCCGGGCCCAACTGGCAAGCGCTGTTCCGTGACCAATTCATAGTACCAGAGTTGAACGCCCCTCAATCCCTGTTCGACTTGTGCGGCGAGGGCGGCGGTCTTCGGCACGTCCTGCCGTGGCGTCCAGCTTCCAAGGTCCATCGCGAGCATATCGGTCATGAAAGCGGCGAGTCCGCCGTTGTTGATTTCGTTGTGTACGTCCGCCCAGTACTTCACGCGGCGGGCCTTCTCTTCGTCGCTAATGCCGGGCTTGCTGACTTGATTGCGGTCGCTGACCTCCATCACCGCGAAACGCCGCTCTTCGAACGTCGCAGGAACGGCCCATTCTTCGTTGGTAGCCATTATCAAGCCGACGCGATTCACGCCGAACGCCTCTTCCTTGTACATCGCGCGGTAGAGGACATGCCGATCGGTGATTAGCTTTTTCAAAGTCCCTTCGTCGTCTTTGTTGCCGCCCCACACGGCTTCGTCGGCGAATACAAAGCAAGCCGTTACTAGATGGCCGCTGAATTGTCCCGCGAATTGATTGCGTCGACTCACCGGGAGTCCGTGCGAGCCAAATATCTTGACCATGGCTTCGCCTAGCGTGGTCTTGCCGACGCCCTTAGCCCCCTTGAACACTAGCGACGTTTCGCACGGCAGGGCCGGGTTCTGCATTTTGTAGGCAAGCCAGCGCAGAACGTAGGAGTTAAACTCTTTATCGCCGTTGCACAGATCATTGAGAATCATGTTGCGGAACTTCGTCCAGCCGCCGCTTCTGCCGCGCTCTTCAGCCGTTAGAGGCTTCACGCCAAACCCGGCCCATAGATTCAAGCGGCCGTTGACGATGCGGCCTTCAATGCCTTCGCCGGGGTCCACTGTCGAGTCGAACGTCAGGCCGATTGCTCCCGCTCGCCGGGGCCATGCTATCCACGCATCGCCAAGCGGTATTGTGCTGGCTGCGTTCTTCGACAGCCCGTCCATGTCACGTTCGATCCGGATGTTTGAGAAATGAGCGCAGAACGCTTTGAGTTCGATGCTTTTCCAGAAGCGACGGCCGGGGACCTCGTCGTTTTCATCCAGATACATCACACGCAAATTGCCATCTAGAACGGTGCAGTACTTTTCGTTGAGCGCCTCCAGCTTTGAAAGGGCCTCTTCGTCATAGCCTTCAGCGGCGACTCCGTCGTCGCCGTCGTCAATCGCGCCGCTGTTAAGCCATGCGTCGTCATCTTCCATTGCGTGGAATTCGGCCGCCGCGCCTTTCGTCATCGTCTTGGTCATGGTCTTGGCCCTCACAAATCCGCGAATTCTTCATCGGTGACAGCATTGGCAGGGACCAAGTCGTTTGCTCCATCGTCGCGAAGTATCTTGAAGAGCGTTCGAATCGTCACCATGCGGCCGTCGCGTTCGGCGTGCAGCGAATCCCATCGCTTGCCGATCTTCTCCGCGTCGTCTGAATAGGCGGGGTCTGACGTTGACCACTTGATGAACTCGCTACGGGCTTCGCCTGCGGACCCGTGGTGACATGCCTGCATCAGCGGAAGCCACTTATCGTTCGAATTGAACTTTCGCGGACTTAGGCGCGCGAGCGCTTCGGCGATTTGCGACGGCGTCCACTCGCCGCCGTCGCCCCCGCCGTCCTCGCGCGGAGTCCGCTTGATGGCGCGCAACAGCGCGGCCGGAATCTTTGGCAAACCGTCTTTGATGTCGGGATGGTCGGGCGACCAAAAGTAAGGCTTGCGGTTCGGATGCATTGAACCGGCGGCAACGACTTGACGGCCCCTCGATTTGAATTCAAGGCCTGGGTACGCGTCCAGCGTTTCACGGATCAGCACGTCGGCGGGCTTGCGCATGTAGCAGTGCCAGCCCCCGGACCCGGTGTAGACGCGTGGGAAGGCGTCGCCGTCGATTCCCAGATCGAAACACAAGGCGACAAAACTGGTGTCGCCGCCGTTGCGGGGGTCAACGTCGAGAACGACCAGTTCATCGGTCAAGCGCACGCCGACATTGTAGCCGCGTTCGATGCAGATCGCCCGGACCTTCCGACAATTGTAGTTTCGCACCGGCCAAGCCGTATGCAGAGGATGCTTGCCGATGGCTTCCTTGACCCATTTGCCCTTTTTCAAAACCCATCGGACTTGAAAAGGCCTGTACAGCGGAATCAGCGAAAAGACGTCCAAGTCATAGCGCATCAAGTCCTTGCGCCGCTCGCGCGGAATCGTTCCTTTGGCGCCAGCGATCTTTTGTTTCATAGTCTTAGCCCTCGAGTCCATCGTTGCCTGGCCCTGCCAGGAGTTGCCATCGTGCGGGGCCGTTCCTTTTGGCGACGGCGGGTCGCCAGTTGAAAAATCTACCTGGCGTTCCGCGCGCCGTCGCGCTTGCGCTTCCAAGCCGCGAGTTCACGCCGATTGTAGAAGCGAACGCCGCCGATCTTGATTGAAGATGGAAAGCCCGGTTCGCGCGCACGATGGCGGAAGTTGTCCAGCGTTTCGCCGACAAGCGCTGCTGCTTCGGGCGTCGGGGCGACGTCTGCAAGTTTTGGCGTCGTGTTCATCGTGGTAACCTTTCTGTCTGCTAGGAGGTTAGCGAGATGATCTTTCTGGAGTCAAAGGAACGATTGTCGCCGTCTCTGCAGGGCTTCCCGGCGCTTGGCATATTTAAGCGCTGCTTCGTTCTTCAGACCTTCTTCGACTATTCGCTTCAACGCGAGGGCTAGGACCGTGTGCGTCTCGGGCTTCATTGGCCCGGCACCCTCAACGAACTTTGAGAGATTTATATGCTGCCAGGCGGCCCGCTGCGATGGAGTCGCGTGCCACAGTTCATCGGAATAGAGTCGGTACGCTGCATGAAGAAGTTTCAGCAATTCAGCATTGCGTGGCAGAATGTGTTTGGGCATGACATTGGACTCCTTTCGGTGTTCCGGCGGGCTTCGCCGAAGAGGATGGACGTACAACTTCGTCGCCTTATGGCTGCCTGATATCGGCGCGATCAGCCTTTTGTCGGATGCTCTCGTCGCCGGCGATTGTCTTCAGCACTCGCTCTAACTGGCTAACAATCCCGCGGAGCCGTTCGGGATCAAACGCCTTTGCTGCAGCGATGAAGTTTTCAGGGTTCTGATCTAGTGCGTTCGCGAGCAGAGAAAGCGCAACTGAAAGTGGCTTGCCGGCGCCAGGCGGGAGGCCATCGTCGGCTTCTCGGCGGTCGTCACCGCTCAAAGTTGGTGCGGCTTCATCGTCTTCGGCCGCCGGCGCCGGCATTTGTTCGTCCTCCCCATAGTCGACCCCTTCCTCTTCATGTTGGGCCGCCATTTCCCTCGCCACATTTAAGGTGACACGGGTGTCGATCGCCTTCAGCGCAATCGATTTTGCAACGGCTTTATCCGTTGTGGCCACGAAGTACAGCGCGCTGAGCGAGATATCCATGTCGCCTAACGTGACGTCGGGTCCATAGGCGCCTCCATCACATGCTGTGCAGAATTCTGCGACCTTCCGGTAACGCAAGGCAGTCCGTACCGACCAAGAAAAGTTAGTCTTAAGCCAGTTGGCCCACGCGCCGTGCTCACATTCCGCCTCGGCTGCGATAAGCTCGCGACCAATCTCGACGACGCTTGCGAGCGTCCCTTTCTCGATAGATTTGATCCTCTCAACACGTCGAGCGAGCCGGCTCGCGTTGTTCTTGGTCATCATGACGCGCTCCTTGAAAACGACTTGAACAGCTCGCAAGCTACGGAGTTTAGCTTTCCGTTGGCGAGCAACAGAGAGATGTTGCGAGGACACACGGCGGCAAATTGCCGGCCGATCTCGTACTGAAGGACGTCTTCGATGACCGTGTCGAAGTCCGGCGGCAGCCCGGCTCGGTACTCGGCGAATCCGCGACGGAAAGCAGGGTGTCTCATGAACCGCACATGGCTGATCGCCCGCGTTACGAGTTGTTCCGCAACTCGCTGTCTCTGAGAGGATCTCTCACTCATGGTCACACCGTCGAATAGCCGGCAAATCGGTCACGCGTGACCGATTTCTCTGTGGCTCTACCGGTGAAACAGATGTCGAGTGACGTGGTAGATTGCGTAGCCATTCGTGGACGGCGGTCCGCTCATACCGCACCCATTTTCCTTCGCCGCACCAGGGCGGACCTTCTCCACGGGCCCTCATCGCGCAGAGATGCTCTGGCGTGATACCGAGGATCTGCGCGCATTCAGTGCTGCGAATGAACGGTGAGTTGACCGCGTCGACGCCGAGTTGATCGGCAACCGCTTGTGCTATTTTGCGAACGAAGGTCTCGACTTGCTCGTCGCTGGGTATGACTATCGGAGGTGGTCTTGAATCAAGAATCGACATGCGCAGTTCTTTCGGCGTTGACCGAATGAGATGCGCAAGTGTTGTCGAGGAAATTGTAGTCTGATGAAACAGCGACAGCGACGAGCGCTCCCATTCAAGATGGGTTGCATTCGTCGGATCGCTTGATGGCCTTTGCTTACCCGATGTTTCTCGGCGTACTAGGAGCCGCAGTTGGCTCCGTTAGCTTGTCACGTCACGGGGCAATCGCTTTCCGATATGATGACCACTGGCCATTGAGGTTTGGTCAGGTCCAGAAATAGTCGCCTCCACTGAGGCAATCAACTGCTCATTTAAGTTATCGTTAATTAGAAGCGAAGGTCGTCAGGGCCGAGGGGCGGTTGTGCATTCTCCCACTCACGCGCATCATCATTAGACCACTGGCCTATTCTGATCGTTCGCGCGACGTGAACGCCGAAATTGCCGTCGGGAAGTTTTTCGCCGTTTCGAAGCGCTTGGCGCATCAATGCGTGTAGTCTTCTGGTTTCGCCTTTCCAGGGTTGGCCGCGTGAGGCCGTCCATTCGTCCGCTTGTTGACGGTAGTCTAGAGACGGAGGTCCCGTGATCTCCTGAACGACCCAAACGTGTCTATGGTCATCCGCAACGATGTAGGCAGAGGAAAAGCGTGATGTGTCTGCATCCAAATGTTGTGCAAACTTGTGCGCCACGGCGGATCGAGTTCCACGCAATGTTTTCTTTGAAGCCTCCACGGTTTCGGCAGCAATTAGCTCATCTAGCTTGTCTATCATAGCGAGCAAGCGCATCGACTCGCGGTGGCGTTCAACGTCAAACGACGGAAGTTCTGAATCGTCGCATTTCGGCTTCGATTGCAGCTCATCGAACATTGTCTTTAAGTTAATCGATGTGCTCATCGTGTAACCGCCATGCTCTTAGTTATAAAGGCAGAGATCTGCTCCTGCGCATCTCGAAGAGACGCGAATAGGGCGGGTACGTTTGCATATGCGTCGGTGACGTCATCGTTGATCGCATGATTCATCAGGATCTTCAGACGTAGGCGATCGATGCCGGCAGCCGCAGCAAGCGTCCGGAACGAATGCCGAAGCGCATGGCCCGTGTGAGAAAGCTTCTGCCGGCCCTCTTCCTTCACTTCAGCGATGTGTCCGCCGGGCGCCGGGAAGATCCAGGTCTTGCTCTCCTCGGGGTAGTAGGTCTGGCCGGCTTCGTTGACCCGCTCCAAGCATTCCAGCATTGCTGTCGATAGCGGAAGCTCGAACGCTCGCTCCTCGCCCCCCTTTGGAGCCGGCAGGCGCAGCGAGGGGCGGGCGGGATCGAAGTTCGCCCAGCGGGCGGTTAAGACGTCCGTACGACGCAAGCCAGAGAGGAGCATGAATAGATGGAGCTCGCGGCGGATCGGGTTGGCGAGCGCCTGGAGCTGCGCCCACCAGGCCGGCAGCTCAGCAACGCCCATTCCGGTGCTGCGGGCTTTCTCCTTGTGGAACAGCTTTCCTGACCGGAATGGATTGCGCTCTGGAAGGCCCGGCGTCTCGAGTTCGTCCTTGACGTAGTTCCAGACAGCACGGGCAAAGCGGAGGGCGCCGTTGGCGGCATATTTGCCGCTTGCGTACTTCTGGCCCGCGCGTGCTTTTCGAGCCCGCTCGGTGATCGCGGCATGCTCCTGGACGACATCTTCGCGCTTGATGCTGGCGAGCGGCTTGTCGTGCCAGTCTTTGAGGTGGCGGTCGAACTTGTCCTGGTAATCGGCAATGGTGCGGATGCTCCGACCTTGCTTCTCGAGAGCAGCCTTATAAGCGTCCCAGGCGGCCTTGAAGGTGAGGGCTTGGGTAGCGTCCGGGACGGTGGCAAAACCGCGTGGGATTGGCTCGCCGCGGGCGCGGAGCGCCACGATCTCCAAGGCCTTGGCCCGCACCTCGTCGGCGCTGGCGTGCGGGTGTTCGCCCAGCCATTCCACCTTGGTGGAACCCCGCCGGCCATTAATCCGGGGGGTCTCGTACTGGAAGCGATAAGTCTTGGTGGACTTGCCGACCCAGAGATGAAAGCCGGCGATTTTGCTGTCGCGGACGATCTGCGGCTTGGCGGGGGCGAACGGCAGCCCCTTGACCGCCTTGTCGGTCAAAAGAATGCGCGGGGCTTGGGTTGACGGCATGGATCCTCCTGCACGGGTTTTGCACGTAAGAAGAGGCCAAGTGCCGCGCATCTTAGTCTGGAGGTCTAAGCCAGGTTTGACTAAGCGAGGTTAATTTACGCAGTCAAATCTTAGGCTTAGCTCCCACCCGCCGATTCTTGCTTAATGACCCTTAACCAGGATTTTGCGCATGGCCAAAACTACGAATCTGGGGGTCAGGAGTTCGAATCTCTTCGGGCGCGCCATTTCGGAATACGCTAGCGCAGCCAACTGCCGCCGATTTTTCAACCCCCGGGGGATGAGGGTATGGTCGTCGGGAACGATGTCGATCACCGCGTCGCTGGTATGCCCACGCAGCGCGTCCTTTCGCCTCCGGCTTCAGCGTGGCAGCACGCACGGAACGATCTGCCGACCGTGTCGCCGGTAGATGCGGAAGTCGGCATCCGTAGTCAGTAGCATGGGATTGTTCAGCGTCTCGGTCATTCGGACGAGACAGGCATCCGCGAAACTCATCGGCACGTCTGCATATTTCTCCAACAGCTTGAGCACGGCGTCCATGTCGTCGGCGAACCGGTAGCCGCAAACGAGGGCGCCCCGGCGAAGCAGTGACGCAAGGCTCCGGGTCCCGCGCCCGCCGAGCAGATGAGATGTCTCCGATAGCACTGCCTCGCAGGTCATCCAGGGGGGCGGAAAACGTGGCGCTTGAGCGGCGGCCCAGCCATGGTTGGCGTCGCGGCGACTGAGGAGCGCCACGAGAAAGCCGGCGTCAACGAGTGCGCTTGTCGCCATAGCCGGTCGACTTGAGGTACTTTTTCGTTCGCGCGCTCAAATCGCGCGGCAGTCGGTCGACCGAACCAACGATGTCCGCGATGGCGTCGATCAACGCAGGCTCGCGCCGGCCCGACTTCTCTGCCCCTGTCAGTCGCTCGCGCACCACGTCGGATTTCGACAGCTTGCGTCGCCGCGACTCGGCTTCAATTTCGGCGACCACGGCTTCAGGCAATCGAACTGTCAATGTCTTCATCCCGTTATCGTATTACATCACTGACACATGCGCAATACACCAATGCGTCGGCTTCGTGGCTTCTGCGAACGTGGGAGTGAGACCTTTCGAGCATCCAGCTGCGCCGCCCGACAGCTTTGACCATCGTCTTGGCGTAGTATCCCCGGCGAGTCGCCGGCAGCTTGGGATATCTTGGCGGGAGATCGCATGGTTCATCATAGCGCCACGACGAAACATCAGTGCCCGTCTTCATCGGCCGTGGCCACTTTACGGTTTTGCACGACACCGTGCGATTCGACCGTCGTGGTGCGCTTCGTTCGTTACCATTATTCCAGGAATGACTTACGTCGATAACTTCGCCGCCCACTTCTTCGCCCATGTGCCGAGAGGAACAAGAAGGGCATACAGCTCGTGTCCGGTAGAGGTGATGCGATAGCCCTCCTGGGCATGCTCGATCAAGCCTACCTCGCGCAGCTCTTTCAGGCGCGCGTTCAGGACCGTTGGCGAGATCGCTTCGCAACGTTCTTGAAGCTCCCGAAATGTGCAAGGTCCGCCCTTGCCGAGATTCCACAGGATCCCCATTGCCCACCTTCGCCCCAACAAGTCCAGCAGCGCCATGACGGGAACGCCAGATCGTGAGCCTCGGACAGGCTTTCCGGGTTTTGGAGTTTGGTTCATGTCGGCATCCCACTTGCTACTCAATAGGTAGCATTCCTCCCTATTGCATGCTATCGCTACTCTATCTGTAGCTTCGGCTCACGAGATACCCAAATGCCGAAGCTAGTGCGCCGCCGTAGATACCCGCTGCATCCTAGCCGCTAGTCGTCCTCTCGCGGCCTTTACCGTATTCTCCATCAGGCATGCGATGGTCATCGGACCAACCCCTCTAGGCACCGGCGTAATGGCGCCGGCAACCTGCACCGCTTCCTCGAAGATGATGTCGCCCTGAACGGCGTATCCGCCGTCCTGCTTGGCGACGCGCGGGGTACCGATGTCGATGACGATGGCGTGCGGCTTTATCCAGTTCCGGCGCACAAGTCCGGGCTTGCCGACCGCGCTGACCAGGATGTCCGCCTCACGGCAGATGCACGCGATGCCGCGTGTGGAGATGCGTTTGCGTCACCGTCGCGCGCTCTTACAGGAGCAGCGCTGCCATCGGTTTGCCCACGATGTTCGAGCTGCCGATGAGGACGGCGTGACAGCCGGTAACGGGCAATGGCCGTCGTAACACCACATGACAGGGATGCCGACGTGGCCGGATTGACCGTCATCGAGGGGATGCAGGGAACGCCTCTCGGACCTTGCTCATGGCGCCGCCGGTTTCTCAGAAATGATGTACCCCCAGCGCCGAGAATGCGCCGTCGTGCGGCTCGTGGCCGTCCATCGTCGGCTGGCCGAGAAAGCCGAGCTGCAGCGGGATCGGATGTAACAGCGACGTCGGTACCGCGCCTGCGGTGTCGAGCAGCGGTATGTCGTGCTGCGCGGCGCCGGAGAAATCCGTTGTGCTGGACGTCGGGCCGGAAGGGTTCGTCGTGAGCGGCTCGAGCAGGTTGGTGGCCGGTGCGTCATGGACCAGGCCGGTCAGCGTGCCGGTGACGCCGTCGAGGAGATGGCTCGCGGTGCCGGTCAGGGTCGTCGTCAGTTGCCCTACGGTAGTACTCACGTTTGCGATCGTGTTCGATACCGTTGCAAGCGCGGTGTCGACGATGCCGGTGAGGCTGTCTGCAAGATTGTGAATGGACGCGCCAAGATCGAATGACGGTGATGCGGCGTTGCCGGCAGGCGCGCTGCCCGCGCCAACCGATGGCGTGTGATCCAACGTTGCGCCGAAGCTTGGTAGCGCGGGCGTCGATGCAAAAGCCTGCGTCGCGAGCCCTTCGCCTGATGGAGCTTCGGCGAGCGTCGCGGTCGCATTGTGCGGCGTGTCCGTTGCCGCGGCGTCGGCGTGGACCGCAGGCGAAAGATCTGTTGGCGGAGCGTCACTCATGCCGGCATGCTGGTCCTCATGGCCGGGTGCGGGATCGGCCGGCTGCAGCGCTGCCGGGACAATCTCTGCCGGAGATGGGTGCAGGGCAGCCGGCTCCGCCGCGCGGGCTTCCCCCTCGTGCTCGAGGCGATGCAGCACGGTGTCGGCGTCGTTCAGAAGGCCGAGCAGCATGGTGGCGAAAGCAACCGATTCGGTTGCCGCGAGATGCCGGCTGCGTTCAGCCTCATCGGAGCGGCGGGCGTTCTTGACGGCTTCGGCCATGGCCATCTCCTCCTCAGCGTTCGCGGAACGCGCGGGTGATCTCGTCGCGCAGCGGACCGAGCAGATATTCGAACAGGGTGCGCGGACGCGTCGGCACGATCACCTCGGCCGGCATCCCGGCCTGCAGATCGATGCGCGACTTCTTGACATCGTTCGGATCGAGCGCGACCTCGACGGCGTAATAGCCTTGTCCGGACTTGTCGTCGGTCAGGCGGTCGGCCGACACCGTGTGCACGGTGCCGTAGAGCCGGGGGCGCTCGATATAGTTGACGCCGGTGAGCTGCACCTCGGCGCGATGGCCGACGGCGACGTCGTTGATGTCAGAGAGCTTCAGCTTCGCGGCGGCAATCAGCGGATTGTCGGTAGGCACGATATCCATCAGCCGCGCGCCGGGCTGGATCACGCCGCCCTCGGTGAAGATGTCGAGGCCGACCACCGAGCCGGTCACAGGCGCAGTAATCCGCGTGCGTACCATTACATCCGTGGCGGCGTCGATCTTGGGCGCCAGTTCGGCGAGCTTGTTTTCGGTCGCGCGCAACTGGTCGGTGATCTCGCTCATTCGCGCGCGGTCCACCCGGGCGATCTCGAGGTCGTTCTGCGCGATCTGCTGCTGCATGCCGGCAATGCTGGCCTGCTGCGCACCGATATCGGCCTGCAGCCGGGCATCCTCGCGCTGCAAAGCCAGAATGCGAGTCTTTGGCGTATAGCCCTGCGAGAACAGATGCTGCGCGCCGTTCATCTCGTCGGTCAGCAGTTCGCGCTGCTTCTCGGTGCCGGCGAGCTGCGCCTGCGTGCCCGCGATCTGCGCTTCGAGCTCCTTGATCTTGCCGCGCAGCACCGCCGTCTCGGCGGCGAACTGGTGCTTTCGCGCCGCCATCATCGCGGTCTCGTTGGCCATGGCCTGGCGTACCGCTGATAGCTCGCTGCGCGCGCGGAGATGTTCGTCGAACTCCGGCGCATCCTTTCGGTCGCGTTCGGCGACCAGCCGTGCGCGCGCGGCCAGCGCGGCGTCGCGATCGGCGGTGAGGACGTCGAGCTTGGCGCGCGGGTCGCTGTCGTCGAGCCGGATCAGGAGCTGGCCTTTTTCGACGCGCGCGCCGTCGCGCACGGTGAGCTGGCGCACGACGCCGCCATAGGGATGCTGCACGCTCTGCCGCCGTCCCTCGACCTGGAGGTTACCGCTCGCAATCGCTGCGCCGGAGATCGGCGCCAGTGTTCCCCACATCGTCATGGCGGCGGCGAACGCCGCGACCACGCCGGCACCTAGCAGCGCCGGCCGTCCGGGACGTGCGTAGCGCGCACGGTCGCGCAGCGGGGCGAAGCCGTCGCCGATCGCCGTCATGACGCGCGCCCCGCGGCGGCCTGCTGGAGGGCGTGGTAGACCTCGCCCGGGGGACCTAGCATATCGAGCATGCCGCCCCGCAGCACCATCATGACGTCGACAATATCGAGAATGGTGGTGCGGTGCGTGATCACGATGATGGTAGCGCCTTCGCTCTTGGCCTGCAGCAGCGCGATCTTGAGCGCCTCTTCGCCGGGGCCATCGAGATTGGCGTTGGGCTCGTCGAGCACGAGCAGCGGTGGGCGGCCGAGCAGCGCCCGCGCCAGCGCCAGACGCTGACGCTGTCCGCCTGACAGGCCAACGCCGCCGGGGCCAAGCCTCGTGTCGTATTGCTTCGGCAGGTCGAGCACCATCTCGTGAATGCCGGCACGTTTGGCAGCGTCGATGATCTCCTCCGTCGACGCGTCGCCGAAACGGGCGATGTTCTCGCGCACGGTGCCGGCGAACAGGCCCACGTCCTGCGGCAAATAGCCGACATGGCGGCCGAACTCGAGCGGATCCCAGTGGCTGTAGTCGAGGCCGCCAAAGCGCAACCGTCCATCGGCCGGTGCGATGGCGCCGACCAGAAGGCGCGCCAGCGTGCTCTTGCCGGAGCCGCTCGGGCCGACGATGCCGAGCGCCTGGCCGCCGCCGAGCTCGAACGTCAGGTCCCTGATGACGGGGTCCTTGCGCGCCGGCAGCAGGCAGCGCAGTTCGCGCACCTCGATCGTGTTGCGCGCCCGCGGCACGATGGTGTGCGGCGGCGTCAGGTCGATCTCGCCGAGCAGCTCGCGCACCTCCGCATAGGCCTCGCGCGCGCCGATGAACTGCTTCCAGGTGCCGACCGCCTGTTCCACCGGGACCAGCGCCCGGCCCATCACGATGCTGGCGGCAAAGATGGTGGCCGGCGTGATCGCATGGTCGATGGCGAGCCAGGCGCCGGTGCCGAGCATCAGCGATTGCAGGAGCAGGCGGAAGAAGCGAATGCAGGAGGTCATCACCGCGTTCTTGTCGCTGGCGAGCGCCTGCTGCACCAGCATCGACGAGCGCTGGCTCTGCCAGTTGCGCTCCACCGCCGGCTGCATGCCCATCGCGCGGATCACGTCGGCGTGGCGCAGGATGTTTTCGGTGAACACATAGGATTGGTTGCCGGCGGCCTCCGCTTCCTTCATCGGCTCTCGGGTCATCAACTCGTTGAGGCCGGCGAGGCCAAGCAGGAGAACCGCGCCGATGGTCGCGACGATGCCGAGCAGCGGATGGATGAAGAACAGCAGCATCAGATAGATCGGGATCCACGGCAGGTCGAACGCGAAATAGATGCCGGGGCCGGTCACGAAGGTGCGGAACTGATCGAGGTTGCGCAATTGCTGCGCGCCGCGGGATGCGCCGCGCTGCGCCGAGCGCACCACCAGCGCCTCGAACACGCGCGCCGACAGATCCATGTCGAGGCGGATGCCGCAGCGGATCAGGACGCAGGAGCGCACCGCGTCCAGCGCCGCCATGGTTAGCAGCGCGATCGCCAGGATCAGGGTGAGGAGAACCAGCGTGGAGACGTTCTCGTTGAGCAGCACACGGTTATAGACCTGCATCAAATAGAGCGGCGAACTGAGATAGAGCAGGTTGATGGCGCTGGAGAACAGCCCGGCCCAGAGGAATTGCGGCCACAACGCGATCAGCGCCTGGCGAAAGTCATCGTTCCGTCGCGCCGGCGCGGCGGAATCGTCAAGAGCGGTCAGCATGCCCGTAGGCATTCGGCGATCACCTTATGGCGCAAGTTGATATGGCGCTGCGCGATCTACTCGTGCAGTGCAGGCATTGGGGATGCGGCGTGGGGATGCGCTCCCCACGCCGCGCGCTTTTGAAATGTCTGAACTCAACTGGAGTTAGGCGAGGCCGTGGAGCAGGCCGCCGACATCGAGATGGCCGACATCGGCGCTGGCGCCGATCAGGGTCGGTGCGGAAACCGAGGCGTCAATACCGTCGAGTCCTGCCGAGAGGTCGATGCTCGGGTTCGTCTCAACCACTGCGCCGAGATCGAGCGTGTGCGACAGGTCCGCCGTGCCGCTGGCGCTGGCCGAAGCACTACCGCTAGCGCTTGCGCCGCCAAGCACGCCGGTGGCAGTTCCGAGCAGGCCATCGACGGTACCGAGCAGGTTTCCGAGTAGAGCAGCCATATAGTCAACTCCTATGATAGTTGGCTGGAATGCGACGAACGTCGCGCTGCACAAAGCCACGGGAGTCAGAAAGGTTGCGGACTCACATGCGGCGTTTTGGTGATCATTTGTTGGAAGGGAACCGGCGGCGCAGCCGACCCGCTCGCGAGCCGGTCAAGGAGCACAGAATTTCGCGGGGCCGCACCCGCACCAGCCGCGATCTGGCCGAGCCATTCTGAACGTCCGAAAATTCAGGCAGGGGTCATTCCGTTGCAGCGTCAGGGAAACGTACCGTCAACCGTTGCTCGGCCGCCACCCAGGCTTGGATGTGGTAGCGCCGCAGCAGAAGGATGCTCGCAGCAAAAGTCAGCAGTCCGACTATCACGCTCGGCGTGATCGCCGAGCCGATCGCCGATGTCGCAACCACGCCCGCGAAAACGCCAGCGATTGCACCATTGATCGTGCTCACCATTCCGGCGGTCGTCACGAAGAACTGCCAGGGCGACGATTTGAGACCCTTATCGACACGCACGGCCGAGCTATCGTCGTGAATGGAATGGATCAGATATCGCTGCATGACGGGCGACCGCTCGACGTAGTAGTGCCGTATTCGAGCCATGCCGCGCGCATGGATCATATCCTCGATAGCGACCTGCACGGTGCGCATGAAAGTGACCAGGCCTATGAAATAAAGACAGGGAAGCAGAATCAGGCTGAACAGCACGAACGGCCTGCCCATCTGGGTAACCTGCGCGACGAACGCGAGAGCGATGGTGGCGCTCGAGACCGAGGTCAGGAACAGGTTCGCGCGCTGGTTCGCCTCCTGTATCGTAGCCGACCGCGCGGTTTGAAGCACGAAATGTTCGGTGGCCATGATCTGCAGGATCTGGTTTCCGGTATCGCCTTCATTCGTCTCAACCATCGCGGTCTCCTTCGGACGGGCTCCTCGCAAACCTCGCATCGCTCGAGCGGGGCACGTGCCAGCGGGGCACTACGGTCGCGCCACCTGCAGGTTTCGAAATTGCACCGCGGATCCGGCGTGATGATTTTGCAGGCCAATGTGGCCGCGCGGCTGTCGCGATGCGCGCCCGAGCAGAGACACCTCTTCTCTGTTGAGAATGACTCTTATGGTTGATCCAGTGGCGTGCACATCGAATCTGTTCCATTGCCCAACGGCCCGCGAAGCCAACCGGACTGCCGGCGCAAGCTGATAGATCGCCCCGGTCAAATGCAGCGGACTGCCGAGCAGCTTCTTTTCGGGATCAAGCCCTCGGTCATCGATCTGGACTTCATACCCGCGCTCGATGGCCGGTTGCGGGCTGTCAGCCAGCGGCGGACAGCGGAGAAATACCCCAGAATTGTCCTCCAGCGAGCTCAAGCGCCACTCGACGCTCAGCACCAGATCATCGAAGGCCTCCTCGGCATACCAAAACAGGCCCGGTCCGCCGAAACTCTCGATCACCCCTTCGACATTTCGGAAGCCACCCGGACCGGCCATTCGCCAGTGCGTGAGACGACTTGCCGCAAGCAAATTCCGGGGTTTGGACATTCGGACTCGATCCGGCAATTCGCCCGAGATGATAATTCCGGCCACCATTCGACGCCTGCCAACCGCCAGAGTTCCTGATTTTGTGGACCGCGCGGCTTCACAGGTGGTCTACCGCGGTGGCGAATTGGTAATTCGATAACTTCGCGTTCCGGCGGGCCGGTCGGGTGGTTCCGCGCCGACCTGCGAAACAACCGCAAACTGGCGGCGTCAGCTCACAGGTCCGCCAGCTTCAGGAGACCAATCATGCAGGTCAAGGAAATGATGATGCCGACGGTGCGCATCGTCGATCCCAACATGACCATCCGTTACGCCGCAAACGCATGAGGGCAGACAACGTTGGCGCATTGCCGGTCGGCGAGAACGATCGTCTCATCGGTGTGGTCACCGACCGGGATATCGTGGTGCGGGCAGTCGCCGAAGAGCGGTCGGCCGGCAACACGACGGTTCGAGAGGTGATGTCCGAAGGCATCTCGTACTGCTTCAGCGATGACGATGCCGAAGCCGCCGCGCAAATCATGGCCAAGCATCAGGTGCGGAGTCTGCCTGTTCTCAACAGGGACAGGCGGCTCGTCGGGGTCATCGCGCTGGCCGATCTCGGCCGCTCGGATGACGAAGCGGCGCAGGGCGCGCTGAAGGCCATCTCGCAACCGTCTGCCAAGCAACGCCGTTAGAGAATCCGCAAAGTGTCCGCCCCTCGATTTGCAGTCGCGGCGTCGGACCGAGTGTCGGCTAAACGACTCTCGGCTCGGGCGGTCTCTTGAGCTGCATCAGCAGGTAACCAGCGACCCCGCCGCCGAAGCGTGGAACCGCTTGGAGGAGTTCAAAGCTCGGATCAACGCGAGCGGAGCAAATGGTAAATTTTAAATTCTTAGGAACGTAACCGCGTGCAGGGAGTTCTTGAGGCAAGGAGCAAATAACCTTGAAAAAAGGTGAATGCTCCGAAAGCCCCGTCATCTCGCTAAATGCAGATGGCGGGGTCTTTCTTTTCAGGCCGCGGCCACCAAAATCTCTGGAACGCTCGAAGGAAGTCCGGGCTATTTCGGGTGCAGCAGAGAAAGCCGGATACGCGCCTGCGACAAGGCCGAGCGGCGCCGGATGCGGGATTTTCTGCGTGGTCTGCGATCTCGAGCCATGACATTGATGCACTCTCTCGCCGGCTGCCGGAAGCGGGATTTGGGATTTTCGACGGCCGAGGGATCCTTGCTAGAGTCCTCTCTGCTCGCGGCACTCACCGGGCTGCTATACCCGAGTATGACGGAACGGACGCCGCGGCTGTTCATTGACCGTTCATGGAACGAATCTTCCTCGCCGTCATCGTCTCAGCCCTGATGGTGCTCATCGGCTCGGCGACGATGCTCGTCTACGGCACGAGGGAATCGGCAGCTCTGCTGCGTCCTCCGGCACAGGAGCAAACGCCGGTTAAGCCCTCGCCGCTCGCGGTGTTGCCGCTCGGCACCGCGGCGGCGGGCCATCGGTAGAGATTGGCTGGGTCCCGGGCTACTTCGACCGCTACGGTCTGGGAACCGGGAGCTACCCGGAGCGGCGACAAATGTCGCCCCGAAGTAGCTCCAGCCCACGAACTTTCCCCTAAGGCAGGGCGCGGTCGCGCGCCGATTCGACTGGCATGGATGTGCCAGAGCCTTATTATCCTCAGCTTACGTCCCATATGGATAGCGGGACAGGAGCGAATCCCCCAGCCGGCAACCAGGACAGGTAAAATGGGTGATCCAGAACAGGGCTCCGCGTCTGCCTCGCAGCAGGTCAATGATTTATTCGACGCGCTCGATATCACACAAGCAATCAACTCCCACGAATTCAGGCTGTTCCTCGATCGCTTACCGATCGCAGTCGTCATCTCCAAAATAATCAGTGGAGACCAGCGCATAATTTTTGCGAACAAGTCCTATGAGGCGCTGACGGGACAAGCCGCCTCAGAAATCCAGGGAAGAGGTTGGTCGGTCCTGGAGTCATTCACGCTCGAAGGACAGCCCGATGTCACCTTCACCAAATCGCTACTCAACTGCGATGACTTCATAGGGACATTTCAACGCGAGCAGCCGAAGCATTTATTGGTAGATGCCTTTGCTGGCGTGATCCAAAATGAGGACGGAACGGAGGACTATCGCATTGTCGCGCTGATTGACATTACCGAGCGCGCAAAATCGCAACGCGACGAATTTGAGCGACAATTGCGCGATAAGGATCTTTTGCTGAAGGAATTGCAGCATCGAGTAAAGAACAATCTGCAACTGATCGCCGCCCTCATTCGTCTTGATATTCGCAATCAAAACAGCGCTGACCGGGCGGCGATGGATCGTCTGGCTGGACGCATCGAGTCATTGGCCATTCTCTACCAAGAACTTTCCGGCGACGGCCTTGGTCAAACCATCGATCTTGGCCAGTATCTCACACAAATTGCGTCCGCGGTGACGCGTACTCACGGTCTTGACGGCGTTAGGCTGGACCTCAAAGCTGACCAAGCTCCGATTTCAATCAACGTGGCGATGCCCGTGGGGCTTATCGTCAATGAACTGCTGACGAATGCATTCAAGTACGCCTTTGATGGCCGTGAATCTGGCACATTGACGGTCAGATGCCTGCAGGAGCGCAACGACTATTATCGGGTCGTGGTGGCAGACGACGGAAACGGACTTGCTGAAGGCGCAATGTGGCCTGTGCCCGGGAAGCTCTCAGCGCTCATGCTCAGTACGTTGACGGAGAACGCCAAGGCGGATTTCGATGTCGACAGCGCCCCCGGCAAGGGAATGCGCGTGAGCATCGGAATATTCAAAGGCCTGGCGCGTTGAGCTGAAACCTCCCTCCTATGTGATTTGGATGCTGCTGGAAAGCAAGGATGAAATTGCGACTCAATGTGGCGAGGTCGTCCATCCGTTCTAAGCGGTCGGCGCGCACTACGCCGAGTTTGCCCAGACGGCTGACAGGGAGGCGATCCGGATGTTCAAGCAAGCGCAGCAGCCGATGAGCCATTCATAGCTCGCCCGCAAAACGGCTCGAAAATTGTGCGTGGCTTTCATGAAGCTGGGCAGATCGCCACAGCAACGAGGCGATTCAGGCGCGGAACTTCGCCCAGCTTGTCCGGAAGTAGCCGCCATCCCCACAGCAAAAGCATTAAACACCGCTTGATTTTCTTAAACGCGAAAGCATCATCCTGATCTCGCGCCAGAACAGCTCTGCGATGGCATATACATTGCATTCGCTCAATGGCGTGCGCGGGCGCAACGCACGGTTCACGTTCGCTCAACGCCCGGCCGGAATGGGGCAGCGAGTCGCGGCTCCGCGGGAGCCGACTAGAGTAGGTGAGGCCAACATTCCAAAACGTACGCACGCTGCACGAAATTTCGCCGCCTCTCTTGCAAGGGGCATCCGTTTGATGACACCGTTACGTTCGCTTCTTGTATGGCGGCTGATCTGAGAACACGCGTTCCGCGTTGGTCGTGGAGTCCTGATATATGTTGCGTCTGATTGCTCGGCGTATTGCTCTCGGCGTGCTGGTCGCGCTGACCGTCATGACGCTCGCATTCCTGCTGACGCGGCTGTCCGGCGACCTCGCGGTGTCGATCGCCGGTCCGCAGGCGACGCAGGCCGATGTCGAAATCGTGCGCAAGGCCTACGGCCTCGATCGCCCGCTCTATGTCCAGTTCTTCGCCTGGACCGGTCGTGCCATGGTCGGCGATTTCGGCCAGAGCTATTTCTTCAAGGACAGCGTGGCGAACCTGATCCAGAAGCGCCTGCCGATCACGGTCACGCTCGGCCTGGTCGGTCTGAGCCTCGCCTTGATCGTCTCGCTGCCGCTCGGCATCCTGGCGGCGCTCCGCGAGAACACCTGGATCGATCGCAGCGTCACCCTGTTCACGATGGTGGGGCAGGCGGTCCCGAGTTTCTGGCTGGCGCTGATCCTGATGATCGTGCTCGGCCTGCAGCTCGGCATCCTGCCGATCTCGGGCACCGGCACCTGGCAACATTTTGTGATGCCCGGCATCGTGCTGGCCTTTACGGCAATCCCGGCGCTGACGCGGCTGACGCGCTCCGGCATGATCGAGGCGATGGCATCCGACTATATCCGCACCGCGCGCGCCAAGGGCCTGTCGCGCGCGCGCATCATCTTCAAGCACGCGCTGCGCAACGCCGCCATACCCGTGGTGTCGATCGCCGCGGTCCAGCTCGGCTTCATGCTGGGCGGCTCGATCGTCATCGAGACCGTGTTCGCGCTGCATGGCGTCGGCTATCTCGGCTGGGAGAGCATCGCAAAGAATGATTTTCCCGTCGTGCAGGCGGTGGTGCTGGTGCTCGCCGTGTTCTATATCGGCCTCACGCTCCTGGCCGATATCCTCAATGCGCTGCTTGATCCGAGGCTCAGGACCGGATGAGCGAGCCGATTGCCATTCAGGCGCCGCAGCCTTCCAGCGTCGGTGCGTCGCGCATCGGTACCACCGGCTTTGCGATCGGGATTGCCATCGTCGCGCTGGTCCTCGCCGCTGCCCTCGTCGGCAATGCGCTGGTGCCGCAGGACCCGTTCGTTCAGGATCTCGGCAATCGCCTCAAGCCGCCGTTCTGGATGGAGGGCAGCCAGGCGGGGCACCTGCTCGGGACCGACCAGCTCGGCCGGGATTATCTCGCGCGGCTGGTCTACGGCGCGCGCATTTCGCTCCTGATCGGCACCATGACGGTGATCACCTCGGGCCTGATTGGCATCACCCTCGGCGTGCTCGGCGGATTCTTCGGCGGCCGCGTCGACGACTTCGTGCTGTTTGCCATCACGACGCGATTATCGATCCCCGTCGTGCTGGTCGCGCTGGCCGTGGTCGGGCTGATGGGATCGGGCCTCGGGCTCGTCGTCGCCACCCTCGGCCTTCTGCTGTGGGACCGCTTCGCGGTCGTCGCGCGCGCCACCACCATGCAGGTCCGCAACCACGACTACGTCAGCGCCGCCTGGTGCGCCGGTGCCTCGATGCCGCACATCTTGATTAGGGAGATCTTGCCGAACATCGCGAGCCATCTCGCCGTGGTGGCAACGCTGGAGATGGCGCTGGCGATCCTCCTCGAAGCCGCCCTGTCGTTCTTAGGGCTCGGCGTGCCGCCTCCGCTGCCGTCATGGGGGCTGATGATCGCCGAAGGCAAGGACTACATGTTCTTTTCGCCCTGGGTGATCATGATCCCCGGCGTCGCACTGCTTGTCCTGGTGCTCGGCATCAATCTGGTCGGCGACGGACTGCGCAATTTGCTCGGCGCGGAGCGGCTGCGATGAGCGCGCTATTGGAGGTCGAGGAGCTTCAGGTGAGTTTCGGCGGTCGCACCGCGGCGGTGCGCGGCGCCTCGTTCCGGGTCGAGAAGGGCGAGACCCATTGCCTGGTCGGCGAATCCGGCTGCGGCAAGTCGGTCACCGCGCTGGCGGTGATGAGCCTGCTCGCCCGCGGCGGCCAGCGTTCGGCGAAACGGATGCGTTTTGCCGGCACCGATCTCATGTCGCTGTCGGACCGCGAGATGGTGCGGCTGCGCGGCAATCGCATAGCGATGATCTTTCAGGAGCCGATGACCAGCCTCAATCCGGCCTTCACCATCGGTTCGCAGATGGCGGAGGTGATGACGCGCCACAAGGGCGGCACGCGCGCGGCGGCGCTCGATCGCGCGGCCGAACTGATGGGCCGCGTCGGCATCACCGCGCCCGGCATGCGGCTCGGCCAGTTTCCGCATCAGCTCTCTGGCGGACTGCGCCAGCGTGTCATGATCGCGATGGCGCTGATGTGCGATCCGGAACTGTTGATCGCCGACGAGCCGACCACCGCGCTCGACGTCACCGTGCAGGCACAGATCCTGCGGTTGCTTGCTGGCCTCAAGCGCGAGCTCGGCCTCTCGATCCTGCTGATCACCCATGATCTTGGTATCGTCGCGCGCGTCGCCGACCATGTGTCGGTGATGTATGCGGGCGAGGTGGTCGAACGCGCGCCGACCGCGGAACTGTTCCGCGCGCCGCAACACCCTTACACACGCGGTCTTCTATCCTGCGTGCCGGTGCCCGGCCGCGTGCAGCGCGACCGGCCGCTCGGCTCGATCCCCGGCGTCGTGCCGGCGATCGGGCCCGGCTTTGCCGGCTGCGCTTTTCGCTCGCGCTGCGCCCATGCCGACGAAACGTGCACGCGCACGATACCGCGGCGTCGGGCGGCCAATGCGCACGACTATCTCTGCCGGCTCGAGCCGGACTGGGCGGAGCTGCAACCCGCATGACCGCCGCGATCGAGGTCGAGAACCTGCGGTGCGAATTCCGCGTCCACACCGGGCTGATGTCGGCGGAAAAACGCGTGGTCGCGGTCGACGATGTCACCTTCAGTGTGCCGGCCGGCAGCGTGCTCGGCATTGTCGGCGAGTCCGGCTGCGGCAAATCCACGCTGGCGCGCCTGATCCTCGGGCTGCTCAAGCCGACGGGGGGAGGCGTGCTCGTCGACGGCAAGCGCCTGTTCGACCTCGACCGCAAGGCGCGCGCCCGGTTGATCCAGCCGGTGTTCCAGGATCCCTTCGCCTCGCTCAACCCGCGGCGCCGCATCAAGGACATTGTCGCGCTGCCGCTGGCCGCGCAAGGTACTTTCTCGCGCGCGGAGATCGAGCGCCGGGTCGGCAATATTCTCGAGCGCGTCGGGCTTTCGGCCGCCATGGGCGAACGCATGCCGGCGCAACTCTCCGGCGGGCAACGCCAGCGGGCGGCGATTGCCCGCGCATTGGTGCTGGAGCCGCGGATCGTGATCTGCGACGAGCCGACCAGCGCGCTCGACGTCTCGGTGCAGGCGCAAATTCTCAATCTGCTGGCCGACCTGCGCCGCGACCTCGGACTGACCTATCTCTTCATCAGCCACAATCTCGCGGTCGTCGAGCATGTCGCGAGCGAAGTCGCGGTGATGTATCTCGGCCGGTTCGTCGAGCGGAACGAAACCGACGCGCTGTTTCGCACACCCCGGCATCCCTATACGCAGGCGCTGCTGCAAAGCGTGCTGACGCCGGAGCCGGGCAAGGGCGTGCCGGATATCGGTCTCGGCGACGTCATGCCGGATCCGTCCAATATTCCGCCGGGCTGCCGGTTCAACCCGCGTTGCCGCATCGCGGTCGAGCGCTGCCGCCACGAGACACCAGCGCCCATGGTCCGCCAGCCCCGGGGAATGGTAGAATGTCATCTGGCATAGGGCGTGCTTCACGCCGCCTGTAAACGAAAATAATGGAGAGCGATATGCCCATGCAAAACAAGCTCGGCGTTGCAATTCTGGCGGCGGCTCTATTGGGTGTCACTGCGTTGCCGGCGGCGGCGCAGAAATCCGCCGACACGTTGCGCATCGTCATGCGCGACGCCCTGCCCAACATCGATCCCTTCTACAACAATCTGCGCACCGGCGTGGTGATGCACCACCAAGGCTGGGATGCGCTTGTCTATCGCAATCCGGATACCTTCAAGCTGGAGCCGCTGCTCGCAACCGAATGGAAGCTGCCGGACCCGACCACGATCGAGTTCACGCTGCGGCCAGGCGTCAAATTCCACGATGGCAGCGCATTCACCGCCGATGACGTGGTCTACACGGTCAATCTCGTCGCCGATCCGGCGAGCCGCGTCTCGACGCCATCGAACTACAACTGGATCGAAAAGGCGGAGAAGACCGGCGATCTCTCAGTGCGCGTCAAGCTGAAGCGGCCGAACCCCGCGGCGCTGGAATATTTCGCGCTGGTGCTGCCGATCTATCCCAAGGCCTATCGCGAGAAGGTCGGCGCGGAAGGCTACGCCAAGGCGCCGGTCGGCGCGGGTCCCTACAAGATCACCAAGGTCGAGCCCGGCGTTTCCATCGACTTCGAGCGGTTCGAGGATTACTGGGCCGGCAGCCCGAAGGGCAAGCCCGCGATCAGGAAGATGAGCGTGCGCTTCGTGCCGGATGCCGGCACCGAAATGACGGAATTGCTTGCCGGTCGCGCCGACTGGATCTGGAACATGAATCCGGACCAGCTCGAGCCCGTGAACCGGATGCCGCATCTGCAGGCTGTGCGCAAGGAAT
Organism: Bradyrhizobium australiense; assembly: GCF_013114825.1. GTDB lineage: Bacteria > Pseudomonadota > Alphaproteobacteria > Rhizobiales > Xanthobacteraceae > Bradyrhizobium > Bradyrhizobium australiense. The sequence continues at coordinate 733,568 of NZ_JAAVLX010000003.1, forward strand.
CGATGCGGATCGGCTATCTCTCGCTCGACGCCGCCGGCCGCACCGGCGCCGACAATCCATTGACCAAGCAGAAGGTGCGTCAGGCGATCTGGCATGCGATCGACCGCAAGGCGATCGCAGACAAGCTCGTCACCGGCGGCAGCCGCGTTCCCGCTGCGCCATGCTTCCCGTCGCAGTTCGGCTGCGATGCTGAGGCCGCGGTAGCCTACGACTACAATCCGGCGAAAGCCAAGCAGCTTCTCGCTGAGGCCGGCTATCCCGATGGCTTCGATGTAGAGCTGGCAAGCTACGTGCTGCCGCAATGGGGCTCTTCGGTCCAGAACTACCTGCATGCGGTGGGCATCCGCGCCAAGCTCAACCAGCTCCAGACCGCAGCGCTGATCCAGCGCTCGAAGGCCGGCGAGCTGCGGATGCATCTCGGTAGCTGGGGCAGCTATTCGATCAACGATGTCTCGGCCATCATGCCCAATTTCTTCGATGGCGGCGCCGACGACTACGCGCGCGATCCCGAGGTGCAGAATTGGTTGCTCCAGGGTGGATCATCCATTAACCCGGAGGTGCGCAAGGAGGCCTATTCGGCGGCGATCAAGAAGATCACCGAGCAGGCCTATTGGGCGCCGCTGCACACCTATGTGACGACCTACGGTCACTCCAAGCAACTCGACTTCACGCCGTATCCGGACGAGCTGCCGCGCTTCTATCTGGCGAAGTGGAAATAAAGCATGATGCGGACCCAACGGTCCGCATCAGCGGTTTTTCCTCGGGCTACACGAAGCCTTTGCCCGAGGGGCGCTGGTGGTCATCAATCGCCACGCCGCTGGCGGTCGCGATAGGCGCGGGTCTTCTCTCGGTTTCCACATCGGTCCGATGAACACCACCGGCGATTGCCAGGCTTGGAGCGGTCGTAAAAGACCCAGTGGCATTCGTCGGAATGGCATATTTTCATTCGCTCAAGCTTGCCGCTGTCGGATAGCCGCACGAGTTCCGCCAGAACGCCGCCAAGCCCGCTGATCGCGCGCCGTGCAACGGGCTGTAAGTCGAGCGAACGCTTCCTGGACGCTGTGACCGACAAGGGAAAGCGGGCCGCAGCGCGTTCAAGGTCAGTGGCTGCCGCGGTCTGTTGTGTCGGCGAGGAACTCAGGAATTGCCTGAGGGCCGTGCGCAGCTCCAGCGCTTCGCGATGCTCGGCGTGCGAAATCCGGCTGCCGGATTTCAACAGGCCGCGATTCTGCAGCCATTTTTCGAGCTGCGCCGGCGTCTCCAGCTCGTCACCGGGCTCGTGCGCGACGCCCTGCTCGACGTATCGGCGCAGATCGATCGAGTTCACGAAATCGTACAGCAGCGCGATATCGCCGGGAACCGAGAATTTTTCCGAATGCCTCATCACACCAGCATAATCTTTTTACTGGTTTCGGCAACAAACACCTGTTAATGACGTTAACTGGTGTCGACAGCGTGGAAGTTCCACACGCCCGAGCAGAGGAGAATTCCGAAATGACTCATCCCCCGATTTCGACCGAGGAGGTGTCCTACCGGAAGCGCGTGGCGGTGCTGGACACCAGCATGGCCTACGTGGATGCCGGCGAAGGCGATCCCATCGTGTTCCTGCACGGCAATCCGACCCCGTCGTATTTGTGGCGCAATATCATCCCGCATCTATTGCCCTACGGGCGCTGCCTTGCGCCGGACTATGTCGGTATGGGCAATTCCGGGCCTGCACCCGACGGAAATTATCGGTTCGTCGATCATCGCCGCTATCTCGACGCCTGGTTCGAGGCGATGGGCCTGACGAAGAACGTGATCCTTGTCGTCCACGACTGGGGCTCGGCGCTGGGCTTCGATTGGGCCCGACGCCATCCCGATCGCGTGAAAGCGATCGCCTATATGGAAGGGATTGTGCGGCCGTTCGCGTCCTGGGACGAATGGCCTGCGGCCACCCGGGCCTTCTTTCAAGGTCAACGGACCGACGGGGGCGAGGATCTGATCCTCCGGCAGAATCTCTTCATCGAATACCTGCTGCCGCTTCGCCACATCCCCGAGGAGGCGATCGAGGTCTACCGGCGCCACTACCGCAATCCCGGCCTCTCGCGCATGCCGATGTTGGCCTGGACGCGGGATCTGCCGATCGCCGGCGAACCGGCCGACGTGGTGACGATCGTTGATGACTACGCGCGATGGCTCTCCACCAGTCCGATACCAAAACTTTTCATCGACGCCGATCCGGCCGGTTTTCTGATTGGCGCGCAGCGTGAGTTCTGCCGTGCCTGGCCCAACCAGCAGACCGTCATGATCCGAGGCGCGCACTTCCTGCAGGAGGAAGCCCCCGACGAGGTCGGTAAGGCGCTTGCTCGCTTTGTCGCGAATGTCCGCGCCGGAGCCATAGGCTGAGTGCCATGGGGGACCTGCATTTCCTGGAATTGACTGTGCTGGCGGAGTTGATCCGGACGCGCAAGATATCGCCCGTCGCGGCGACCCGTCAGCAACTCAACCGGATCGCAGCGCTGGATGGCACGCTCGCCAGTTACGCCGTCGTCACCGCCGAGCGCGCGATGGCAGAGGCGCGGGCGGCAGAGGCTGATATTGTCGCCGGCCGTTATCGCGGGCCGCTGCATGGGGTGCCGCTCGCCGTAAAGGACCTGTTCTGGACCAGGGACATGCCAACCGCGGCGGGAACGACGATCCACAAGCGCTTCGAGCCGGCCGAGGACGCTACCGCCGTGCGGCGCCTTCGGGAAGCGGGTGCCGTGCTGCTGGGCAAGCTGCAGATGACTGAGGGCGCCTATTCCGACCATCATCCGCAGATCACGCCGCCCCGCAATCCCTGGAATGCCGATTATTGGCCGGGCATCTCTTCCAGCGGGCCGGGTGTGGCGGTTGCGGCCGGGCTTTGCTTCGGCGCACTCGCCTCCGATACGGGCGGCTCGATCCGCTGGCCGTCGGCCGCGAACGGCCTGACCGGCGTCAAGCCCACTTGGGGACGAGTGAGCCGCCACGGCGTGTTCGACCTCGCGCCGAGCCTCGATCACATTGGGCCGATGGCGCGCAGCGTCGCGGACGCCGCCGCGCTGTTCACCGCCGTCGCCGGTGCCGATCCCGCCGATCCCACCGCATTGCAGGAGCCGGTGGCGAGTATCGCGGCGATGCCGAACCAGAGCATTGGCGGTCTCAAAATTGGCGTCGATCGCGACTGGGGCCGCAAAGACGTCGATCCGCAGGTGCTTGCGATTCTCGATGACGCGGAGCGCGTGCTATCCGCGCTGGGCGCCGAATTTGTGGAAGTTCAGGTGCCGGACGTCACCCAGGCCGTGGCCGATTGGGCTCCCAATTGCGCCGTGGAAGCCGCGGTTGCCCATAGGGCGACTTATCCTGCGCGCCGGGCGGAGTACGGTCCGGTGTTGAGCATGGTTCTCGAGGCCGGACGCGCCTTGTCCGGCCTCGACTATCAGGAGGTGCTGTTGCGGCGCATGGCTTTCCGCGGCCGCATGCGAGCCTTGTTCGGAAACATCGACCTGCTCCTCGTGCCGGCGCATCCTTTTGCGCCGCTCTCTCTGAAGAGGATGGGGACAATGGGCTTGCAACCGAAGCTGATAGCCCGGCTGCAAGCTTACACCGCCCCCTTCAACATGACCGGCCAGCCGACACTCACCCTGCCGGGAGGGTTCAGCAGCGATGGCTTGCCGATCGCATTCCAGATGGTGGCCGCGGATCTCGGCGAAGCGACGCTGATCCGCGCCGGCATCGCGTTCCAGAGCGCGACGGACTGGCACCGTCGGCATCCGGCGCTGTAGTCGAGCTGGCCACAACAAGCAGCTCGATCTCACGCCATATCCGGACGAACTGCCGCAGTCTTATCTGGCGAAGTGGAAATGGAGGTTCTGCCGCGCCGGCGGTTCGACCATCCTTTCATCTGGACGCCGGGTGGCCGGCGTTCCACTTGGCGCGATCGAGCCACCCAGGATGCTGCTGTCAGCCGCCTTCGTGACCTCAGTCGCCGAACCGCTCGATAACATCCACGAGTGGGATATGGCCGACACAAGCGCCTGTTCCCGAACTGGTCTCTCCGCTCTCCAGCGCCATTGCATAGATGACGGCGGGGTCGGCCTCAATACGTCGGCGCACGGCGGCGAGTTTTGGCCAGCGTGCTGGATCGGCGACTTGATGGAAGTCGAGCCATCGCGCGACGCCGACCAGAATGCCATCGGCCAGCGTCGGGCGCTCACTCACGAGAAAAGGATGCTCCCCGATCATGGCTTCGAGCTTGTCATGCCGCTCTATCACCCGTGAGGCGCCGAACTCACGTAGCGATGCCTGCATTTGCGGGTTTGGTTTCGCCATCTCCATCGCGGCCCATAGCGGCGAGAAGGCGCCAGTGAATCCCGTGTTAACAAAGCCGATCAGTTGGTGCATCCGGTCTGCTTCCGGCGAAAGCGGTGCGAAGCTGATGCGCCGCTCGCTGTCCCTTGCCTCGAGCCAGGCGGCTATCGCCATTGTCTCGGTCAGCACCCGCCCTGCATCCGTGATCAGGGCAGGCGTTTCGTGCCGGGCATTGATGCGCGCATAGGACGGGTCGCGCATCTCTCCCAGCATATCGACACGGCAAAGCCGATAGGGTTTGCTAAGCCATTCGAGGGCGGCGACAAGCCCCATCGAGCTTCCGGCCGGGAAGCCATAAACAAGAATCGGTTCCATTGATACATTCTCCGTGATTTCTGCCGATCACGCTGCGCAGCGTGACTGGAATCTACGGATCGCCCTGCCCAAGTAAATTACGCACCTTTTTGTAACCACGAGCAATCAGATGAAAGATCTCGTCTCCCGCTGTCCCATCGAAGAAGTGATGCAGGTCATCAGCGGTCGCTGGCCCAGTCTGCTGATCTATTATCTGAAGCAGGGGACGAAACGCTTCAGCGACCTGCGCAGGGACAACCCCACAATCTCGCACAAGATGCTGACCCTGGAGCTTCGCAAGCTGGAGGACGCCGGCATTGTTGAGCGCAGCGAGTTCGAAGGGTATCCGTTGCGCGTAGAATATGATCTGACGCCGGCTGGTCTCAAGCTCGTGCCGTTGCTTGACGCCCTGGGCAGTTGGTGGGATGCGACGGCCGCTGGCCGCAGTCGGGGCAGCACGTTGCCGGTCGAGGTGACAGAATGACCTCCGGGGCTATACGTCAGCTCCGCGGCAGCCCCGCCGCGACCATCAACTGCCTGATCCGTGCGGATGCTTCGAGATAAACCGGGCTGGCTGCCGTCAGTGTCACCCGCAGCCACGTCGGAAGGCGTCGTTCGTGCACGATGTGTGGCGAGCTTCACAAACGGGCCAGCACCTTCATGCTAAAATCAGTTCGCCCCGCCCAAGACAAGGCCTTTGAAGAAGCCGATCAGCCCGCAGAGCAAGGACCGAACAGCATGGACGATGTCGTGAACCTCGCGCAGGTCAAGGCCGAACTGTCCTATCTCAATGATCTGGAGGAAAAACGTGCCGCCAATGTGGCGAGCCTGAAGCGCCTGAAGGAAGCCTGCGACGCTCTCCTGAGCAGGGAAACGAAGTCGCTGGGATCTCGACCTCGCGAAGTCTAAAGCAGCCGAAATGCCGCGCCAGCGTACGAGGCGCTTACCGTCTCAGCTCGGCGACGCCCAATTCCGCCCAAATCCAGTCGAAGCTGTAACTCGCCATCGCAGGATTGGAGTCGCCGGCCTTGGCGGTCCGATTTTCCATCATCTTGAGCCAGTCGGCGACCTTGGCGCGTCCGCTTTTAGTCTTGATCGCAGCACGCGGCGACTTGTTTCCGAGCACCGGGACGGGCTCATCGAGCGTCTCGCGGTAGTGCCGGTCCATGGCTTCGTGGATGATGGCGCGGTGCTCCTGCTTCGAGAGATCGAGTTCTGAGGTTCGTGGGCGTCGTCCGACGCGAGCATCTGGTCGACCATTGCGGTCTCGACCGAGGGTTGCCCGACCCGCTTGCCGAGCACCGCAGACAACAGCGGGCGTCCCCGTTCCGAGCGTTCCTGAGAATTGACCGACAGCACCAGCATTCGGCCATCCAGCTCCAAACTGCCGATCGAGAGCGCGCCATCATCGAGCGTCGTTTCGACGGTAGGGGCTTCGACGATTGCGCCCCGGGCGGCCGACGACCTGGCGCGCTTCTTCCCGCCAATCCAATTCCACCGCGCCGCGGTGATCGGCCGCAGCTCGGCACACGAATCCAGCATAGTGCGGATCTGATCCTTCGTCGTGCGCTCGGCAAGCGGATAGCAAATCGTGCACAGCAGTAGCTCATCACCATCGAAATTCCGCAAATCGGGAAGGTCGCGCTGAGCCTGATCGATTGCGTCAACCAGCCACATGCTCGTGAAGCTCGGGCTGGTCGCACGCAGCCTTTCAGTCTCGGAGAGCCTGGCGATCACAGCCGCGTCGAACTCCTCTCCGATCGTCCTAGCAAGCGCCTCCTTATCCTTCCTGGTGAGTTTTCCCAGTCTGCGAAGGCCATCGATGAGCTCTTCCGATGACCGATGCTCGTGCGGCAACACAGCTCCGCTGATCTGCGTCCGCTCTCCCACCTGTATGACGCGTCCGGCGAAGCGATCCCGTTGTTTTAGAAAACGCGTTGCCAACCGCTCGCTGATCAGGATCGGCTCGCCGCCGCGCACGAGGTCGCGCGCGCGGAACGATTTTTCGAGGACGACGTCGCTTACCTCATGGAGACTCATCGTCGAATTTCGCAAGCGGTGATGTAGGCGCGGACGGATGCTGTTTCCTTCCGTCCCTGGCGCTTCAGATAGTCATCGACGATGTTGCTGCCGTTCTCGAACTCCTGCGTCAGCGTCCTCGAAGGCGCAGCCCCAGACCGTGCTCATGAAATAATCCTCGCCGAGGATCGAGACGATCTCGTCCACCTCCAGGCCGGTGTCGTCGCAGGCCGGCAGTACATGGTCTTCGAGGACTTTTTCAAACCGGTTGAGCCACTCCTTGCGCGTCACCCATTCCATCAGGCCCTTCGAGCAAATGCTTGCGTGCCATGTTCCGGCTCCACCACCCGCAGCGTACTCTATCGTTCCGCAGGTGCGCTGCAATCGCTTGCAGTGAAATCAACAGATCAGATCAACGCTGGTCCAGCTCCGGCGCCGGGTTGCCTCCTTCCCGGATGGTTAGTTCATTGGCTTCGCACCATTCCCTCAGGGCTTTTTCCGTCGCCTTTTTCTCGAACTCAAACCATCGGTCGAGCGCCTTTTTTCGCTGCAGCAGACCCTTGAAACGCGCATAGGCGCCCCGCTTGTTGGAGATCCGCCGGATTTCATCGTATTCATCCGGGAGAAATTGCCTGATGAACTCGAATACCAGCGCCTTGCCGAGATCGAGTTCCTTCTTGTCGGGGATCACAAGAGATTTTTCCTGGCCGTCGACATCGTCGGGCCACTCGTCGGCGCCCTCGAACTCTTCAGTATGCCACAAAAACTTGCCGGTCTTCCGGCGCCTCCTTTCCAGTACTGACGAACTCGACCGTATTTTCCAGCTCGTTCCAGGCGATCAGCATCGATGCTCTCCTGCTTGCCTGAGCGACGCCGCTCCCATCTCGCGCCGCCCTAATCAAATCGCGTCCAAATGCTCATTGTTTGATTGGCGCGCTGTTCAAACCCTCGTCACATGCACGCCGGGCTTCTGTCCCGCGTTCCATTTGCCGTCGATCGCGCGCTCGATCTGCGCCGCGAGTTGCAACAGCAGCCCGTCGTTGGCCTGTTTCGCGATGGCCTGGATGCCGAGCGGCAGGCCGTGCTCGTGGGTGGCGAGCGGCAACGAGATCGCGGGGATGCCGCAGAGATTGGCGAGCGGGGTGAAGGCAAAATTGCGCCAGAGATTGCCGAACCAGTCCAGCACGTCAGGATTGTCGCTGATCGTGAGATACTCCGTGGTGCCGACCTTCGGCGTCGGCAGTGCCGTGATTGGAGTCACGATGACGTCCCAATCCTCGAAGAGCGCGCCGAAGCCGCGCGAGGTAGTGTTGAACACCGCCTGCATCCGCGCCCGGTCGGCATAGCTCGTGTGCCGGCCGTGCTCCCAAATCCGGATGTTGATCGGCTCGATCAGATCTTGCGGCGGCTGTTCGAGACCGCGCGCCGCCAGCATATTGGAGATGACGACGGCAAAATTGCTGATATAGCAGGTGGTCTGCGCCGCGAATGCTTCGCCATAGTCCAGATCGGGCAGCGCGTAATCGACATGATGGCCGAGGCCTTCGAGGAAGCGCCCAGCCTTCTGCAACTCGGCCGCGATATGCTGCGTCGCCCGGTATTCGCCCCACTGGTACGACAGCGCGATTTTCAGCCGCGCCGGATCGCGTGCAATCATCCGCGTGTAAGGCTCCGGCGGACTCCAGAACGGCATGAATTCGCCCGCCGCCGGACCGCGGCAGGCGTCGATGAAAGCCGCGGTATCGCGCACCGTGCGCGACTGGCAGCCTTGAATCGAGACCAGCCCGCTCAAATCAGAGAGGTGCGGCGACAGCGAGAACACGCCGCGCGAGACCTTCAGCCCGATATTGCCGTTGACGCCGGCTGGAATCCGGATCGAGCCGCCGCCGTCAGTTGCGTGCGCAATCGGTACCGCGCCGGCGGCCACCATCGCAGCACTGCCGGCCGACGATCCGCAGGTGGTGTAGTCGGTATTCCAGGGGTTGCGGGTAACGTAGACGGCGGGATTATCGGCCGAGCTGCAGACGCCGAATTCCGGCGTGGTGGTGCGCCCGATCAGATTGAGCCCGGCCGCGCGCATCTTCCTGGTCAGGAATGTGTCGGCGGTGGCGCGATTCCCGCGCATGAAAAGCGAGCCCATTTCCTGCAGCCGGCCCTTCAGCGTCGGACCGAGGTCCTTCATTAGGAACGGCAGTCCGGCAAACGGTCCGTCGAGATTGGTACCATCGGTGGTGGGATCGGCGACCGCATCCTCGAACACCTCGACGACGCCCGACAGCGCGGGATCGACCTTGGCGATGCCGGCGGCGGCCTGTGCCGCCAATTCTTTGGCCGTCAGCTCGCTCTTTGCGACACGCGCAGCAAGCGCGACGCCGTCGTGTGCGGCCCATTCATCCCAGCTCATCGGCAACGTCATTCGACTATCCTCTCGGCACAGCTTTGGCCCCGGGCGCATGGGACGCTGTCGCTCATGCGTTGCCGCGCTGTCAAACCTTGACCAGCCGCACTTTCGTGCCCCAGGGGTCGGCGGTCTCGATGCCGCTCGTGATGGTTTCGGCGGGCGCCCCGGCCCGCCGCAGGCGCTGTTCCTGTGTCTGCAGCATCTCTTCCGACGCGACCTCCAGCGAAAACGAGACAAGTCCCGTGGCGGCGTTGTCGCGTGGGCCGGCACCGGCGCTCTGCCAAACGTTGATGCCGAGATGGTGGTGATAGCGCCCCGATGACAGGAACGCGGCGCCGGTTCGCTTGCGCGTCGGGTCGAAGCCGATGGCGCCGCTATAGAAGCGGTCGGCCTGTTCGAGGTCGCCGACGCGCAGGTGCATGTGACCGATGCGAAGGCCGTCGGGCGCACCGGCATAGTTGGAGATGCGCGGATTCGTCAGCGTCAGCAGGCCGTCGATGTCAAGCGGGTCGGTCGCCATCGCGACCGTGCCGCCATCCCATTTCCAGCTATCGGGTGCGCGGTCGGCGTAGACCTCGATGCCGTTGCCTTCGGGATCGTCGAGATAGACCGACTCGCTGACGAGGTGATCGGCAAATCCGGAGAGCGGCACCTTGTTCGTCGCGGCATGCACCAGCCAGCGCGCGAGATCCTTGCGGGTCGGCATCAGGAAGGCGGTGTGATAGAGGCCTGCGGCATTCTGCGCCTCGGTAGCGGCGCCCGCGCGCAGCATGAGATCGAGCAGCGGCACGCCGCCCGCGCCGAGACGGGCGCCGGTAGCCGTGCGCTGCATGACGGCGAGCCCGATGGCGTCGCGATAGTAATCGGTGACGAGATCGAGATTACGCACGCGCAAGGTCACCATGCCGATCCGTATCGGCGTCCGGTTGGCGAAGGTCGGCCCGGCAGCGCCGTCGTCCGTTCCTTCCGCCAGCGCAGCCGCCGTAGCCGCCGCGCTCAACGACGAGGCGCCGGCGAGGTGAAGCAGCGTGCGGCGCGTAAGATCGATGGTCATGCAAATTTCCCTGTTCCGATCGCTCAGTGAAGCAAATCCTGCGCCGGTTTCAATCTCCGCGACGCCGCATCAGGGCCGGCCTCAACCATCGTTGCAGCAGAACGCTTTGCTCCGGGCAAGCAATTTTTCAGCCACGCACTTCATGATGGTGGGCACGCTTTCGCTTTGCCCAGGCTACGGACTGCGACAATCAATCCGACGATAGGCAATCACTTCTGATTTTCCGAAATCATGTCAAGTCCCGGAATCAAAAATATTTCGCTTCACGCGAGAGGCAAATCAGTCGCATAACTCCGCCCGTCTCACGGCAGATGAGGGGCGCTTCGCGATCGTCACGAACGTGCGGTGAGATGCGATGGACACGAGAGCCATGACTGACGTGCGTGGCAATCGTGTACGGCGAAGTCGTGTGGTTCTGGCGCCGCGGTGCTGGCGTTAAGTCCTTAAGAAGCGAAGCTTCTCGGGGGCGACGGTGGCAAGAAAGCCGTTCACCGGGAAGAGCACGAAATAAGCCGTAAAGCCATTGCGCAGGGAAGGCCGGGCTGCTCCCGCTGTACCTGTATGCTCGTGTGCGTTCTTTTTATGCGCAACGGCACACGAGACCGCGGGTGCAGCAAGCACCCGGTCTTCCCTGCGCCCTCTGAACAAGAGGGCGGGAAGTTGATGGCAAAACTCGCGTAGATGATGCGGCGAGATCGCGAAGTCACATCCGATGTCATCCCCGCGAAGGCGGTGATCCAGTATTCCAGAGGCATCAGTGATAGAACCGATAAGCCGCGGCGTACTGGATCCCTGCCTTCGCGGGGATGACGATGCTGTGTTGTATCGCTATCTCCACGTCATTGCGAGCGCAGCGAAGCAATCCATCTATCCCCGCGTTGAGGTATGGATTGCTTCGCGGAGTCTGTCATCGGGCTCGCCGAAGGCGCCCCGGCGGCGGGCGAAGACGGTCAGCGGGCTACGCCCCCGCCGGCACCTGATCGAGGAACCCGGTGATGCTGCGGATGCGGCCGTCCCTGAGGACTGCGAAATCCGTTCCCTTGATCGGGCTGTCACCGCCGTCGGGACCGAGGCCCCAGGAGAAGCGGACGTGTTCGCCAAAACCATTGGGCTCGCCGAGGAGCCTGAACTTGAAATCCGGAAACCGCGCCTGCACGCCAGCGATCAGCGCGTCAACGCCGTCATGGCCATCGCCCGACATCAGCGGGTCGACATAGCGGGCATCGCTGGTCCAGTTCTGGCTGAGAATTTCGCGGCGGCGGCTTGGCGTCCGCTCGTTCCACAGATCGATGTAGCTGCGGGCGATCTTGTTGATGTCGGTCATCATGCTCTCCTTCGTTTTGGCCGAATGGATCGGCCTGACCGACTATCGAAAAATCCTGCGCGCCAATCGATTACCTCGGAGGTCAAGGATTTCGATTTTGCGGAATCATGCACCCTCCACCCGGTCGCCGCGGGCGTGGACGTCCAGCGCATCGAGGAAACATCGCACCTTGGCGGGAACGAACTGGCGGGCCGGCAGCAGCGCGTGAATGTTAAGCGGCTCGCAGCGATGATCGGTGAGAATCCTGCGCAGCAATCCCGCCGCCACCGCCGCGTCGGTAAAGCTCGCCGTCACCCGCAACACGCCGAGCCCGGCGAGCGCCGCTTGCAACCGGATGTCGGCATTCGAGCTCACCAGCCGAGCCTTCTGAACCGTGAGATGCTCGGTGACGCCGGCCGGCGTGGTGAGCGCCCACGGCGCATCATGGGGCCCGATCAGCATCGGAAGACGGGCGAGCTCTTCCAGAGTCCGGGGCTCGCCGAGTTTTTCCAACAGCGCGGGCGCCGCATACAGACCGCGCTCGAGTGACGAAACCTTCCGGATCACAATCCCGGTCGACGGCAAGGGCTGTTCCAGCATCGCGAACACGATGTCATAGTTTTCGGCCACCGGGCTGACGATCTCGTGCTCGACGTCGATGCGGATGGCGAGGTCAGGGTAGTAGCGCATCAGTTCGATTGCGACCGGGCCGGCATGGTGCGCGCCTAATTCGTAGGGCGACTTGATGCGCAGCGTGCCCGAGATCGCGCTGCTCATCGCCAGCGCCTCGCCATGCGTATCGTGCAGAGCCGCGAACAGCGGCCTCACGCGCTGATAGATGGTCTGGCCGGCATCCGTCAGGCGCAGATGGCGCGTGGTGCGCTCGATCAACCGCAAGCCCAGGTTGGCTTCCAGCCGCTGCACTGCAGCACTGAGGCTCGACTTAGGATGGCCGAGCACGCGCGCGGCGGCGCTGAAGCCACCGTGCTGCACCACCTCGCAAAACAGCTCCCAATCGCGCCAGTCCATGAGGCGATCGTCCATGCGGCGGAACGGTGTGTCCAGGAAATCCGGATACAAGCGAGACCGCCGATGGGTGAAGATGACATAAAAGCAGCGCGGTTCGCAAAATACAGAGAGGGAGGGATGGCATGTCGGACGACGGAATCTTTTTGCGCAATTCCTGGTACGTCGCGGCCTGGAATCACGAACTGATCGATGGCCGGAAGCTCGCCCGCACCATCCTGGAAAAGCCCGTGGTGATCTATCGCGGCGCCAGCGGCAGGGTCGTCGCGCTCGACGACCGCTGTTGCCATCGCGCGGCGCCGCTCTCGATGGGACGGATCGAAGGCGATGATATCCGCTGCATGTATCACGGCATGAAGTTCGAGCCCGGCGGCAAATGCATCCAGATTCCCGGCCAGGACATTATTCCGGCAAAACTCGGCGTGCGCAGCTATCCCGTGGTCGAACGCTACAATCTGATCTGGATCTGGATGGGCGACGTCGAAAAGGCCGATCCGAACCTGATCGTGGATTATCCGCCACTCGCCGATCCCAAATGGCGCGGTTTGCCCGGCTACATGCATTACCAGGCCAACTGGCTCCTGATCGTCGATAACTTAAGCGACTTTGCCCATCTCGCCTTCGTCCATACCCATACGCTCGGCGGCTCCGAGGAATACGCCTACAAGACCAAGCCGGTCGCGATCGAAAAGCTCGACGATGGTTTCCGCGTCGAGCGCTGGCACATGAACGCCGATCCGCCACCCTATCATTGCAAGGTGATCCCGAACAGAGCCGACAAGATCGACCGCCGCAATATCGGCCGCATGCTGATCCCCGGCATCTTCCTGCTCGACACCATGTTCGCGCCAGCCGGCCAGGGCGCGGAGAAGGGCGTGCTGGTGCCCGGCACGCGGCAGTATCGCAACGCGCAGTTCATGACGCCGGAGACGCGCAGCACGACGCACTTCTTCTGGAACTACCTGCACGACTTCGACCTCGACAACCCGAACATTGCGTTGTCGCTGCGCAACAGCCTCGAAGAGGCGTTCCACGAGGATCTCGCGATCATCGAGGCACAGCAGAAGGTGTTCGACGCCGATCCGAAAACTCAGTTGCTCGCGATCGGTTCGGATGCGGCGCTGACCTATTTCCGCTGGTTGCTGGCGCGCCGGATCGAGGCGGAGGGCAGCGCGGTGCGGGCGGCGTAGGGGAACGGCGCGGCTGCGCCGCGTCGCGCGGCCGCGGGAGCGCCACTATCGATTGGGCTGGGGCCTGCGCCGGATTTGGCGTAAAAGCATGATCTCGATCTCGTTGGTTTGATCAGAGTCAAAGCTTGGCCCCTCCTGTCCCCATCATGTGGGACGATCAATCGGTGAACGGGTGTGGCAGAGAAACCCAAGACCCGGAAGCAACATGCGGGCGCCGACTGGGCGCAGGCCTGGCTGTGGCCACTGGAAGCCACGCGATTGGCGCTCGACAGTTACGCGCAATGGTTCGCTGATCAGAAACCTGCGCCTTCCCGCGCGCCGGAGCAGGCGCCGCTTGCCTGGACCACGCCGAACGCCATGGTGTTGCAACTTCAGTCAATGCGATTGCGGGACTTTTCGCGCGGGAATGCGGGGCAGCCGGTGCTCGTTTGCGCGCCCTATGCGCTGCACGGCGCGCTGGTTGCGGACTTCGCACCGGGCCACAGTCTGGTGGAGGCGCTGCAAAAGAGCGGCGTGAATCGTATCTACGTCACCGACTGGTGCTCAGCCACGCCGGACATGCGCCATCTGTCGATCGACAATTACCTTGCCGAGCTCAATGTAGCGATCGACGAAATCGGCGCGCCGGTCGATCTTGTCGGCCTGTGCCAGGGCGGGTGGCTGTCGCTGGTCTATGCCGCTCGTTTTCCCGGCAAGGTGCGGCGGCTGGTGTTGGCCGGCGCCCCGGTCGATGTCTCCACGCCGTCAGAGCTCTCGAAGATGGTAGCCGCACTTCCGCAGGCGGCGTTCGAGCAAATGGTGCGGCAGGGCGACGGCGTCGTCAGCGGCGAGCACATGCTGCGGTTCTGGAACATTCCGTTCAGCCAGCATGACGTGGAAGCCGTGCTGCAAAGGAATCTTCGCGATGGATCGGACGAGGCCCGCATGCTGCTGGACCGCTTCAAGCGCTGGGATCGCAAGGCGCTGGACCTGCCGGGAGCCTATTATCTCGAGGTAACCGACAAGGTCTTTCGCGAGAACCAGATTGCCAAAGGGCGTTTCGTCGCGCTTGGCCGCAGGATCGATCCCGCTGAGGTGCGCGTGCCGTTGTTCCTGCTGGCGGGAGAGAACGACATCGTCGTCCCGCGCGATCAGGCGCTCGCCACGGCGCGGCTGTTGGGCACGCAGCCGGCGTGGCTGGAGCGCGCCTCCGAGCCGTGCGGTCACCTCAGCCTCTTCATGGGGCGAAAAGTTCTGAGCCACTCCTGGCGCCGGATCGCCCGCTGGCTGCAAGCCGACATCGGCGATGTCACAGGCGCACGGATCAGCGCATGAGAGGCAGATGAAAATGCCCCGGATTGCGCGTGCAGTCCGGGGCAGTAAGACGGCCAAACTAGGTGACGTTACTTCGCCGCAACTACCATGATCTCGACATTGTACTGCGGCGCGGCCAGCTTGGCCTCGACGGTGGCGCGCGCGGGCGTGTTGCCCGCCGAGACCCAGCCGTCCCACACCGCGTTCATTTCGGGAAAGGTCTTCATATCGGTGATGTAGATCGTGGCCGACAGCAGCTTCGATTTATCGGTGCCAGCTTTCGCGAGATGGCCGTCGATGATCGAGAGAATGTCCTGCGTCTGCTCGGTCACGCTCTTGCCGGCCGCCTTGCCGGCGACGACGCCGGCGAGATAGACGGTGTTGCCGTGGACGACGACCTGGCTCATGCGAGGTCCGGTTTCGAAGCGCTGGATGGTCATATTGTTCTCCTGATAGGGGCGGCGGTTACTTAGCGCGCTGGTGCCCTGTGCGCCACTGCGTAATTTGCATTGAGATTGGAGCCGTCATGCCGGGACAAGCCCGGCCATCACGGCGAGAAATCAGGAAACTGCCTTCGCCGCCGCGCGTCCCGCATTCCTGCCTGAGAAAAGACAGCCGCCGAGGAAGGTGCCTTCCAGCGAACGGTAGCCGTGCATGCCGCCGCCGCCGAAACCGGCCGCTTCGCCCGCGGCGTAGAGTCCCCTGATGATCTGGCGGTCCATGCCGAAGACGCGCGAGTCGAGATCAGTTTCAAAACCGCCCAGCGTTTTGCGCGTCAGGATGTTGAGCTTAACCGCGACGAGCGGTCCGTGTTCGGGGTCGAGAATCCGATGCGGCTTTGCGGTGCGGATCAATTTGTCACCGATGTAGCGGCGCGCATTGTGCAGGTTCATCACCTGCGCGTCCTTGACGTAGGGATTGGTGATCTCGCGGTCGCGCGCCTCGATCTGCGCCTTGATGTAATCGAGCTTGAGCAGGTCGTTGCCCGCGAGCGCGTTCATCGCACTGACGAGGTTGGCCAGATTGTCGCGGACGATGAAGTCGGCGCCGTTCTGCTTGAACGCTTCCACCGGGGCCGGCGCCCCCTTGTTGGTGGCGCGCTTGATCGTCATGCGCCAGCTCTTGCCCGTGAGATCGGGATTCTGTTCGGAACCGGAGAGCGCAAACTCCTTCTTGATGATGCTCTGGGTCAGGATGAACCAGGAGTAATCGTAGCCGGTCGACATGATATACTGCAGTTGGCCGAGCGTGTCGGAGCCGGGGAAGAGCGGCGCGGGCAGGCGCTTGCCTGTGGCGTCGAACCACATCGAGGAAGGGCCGGGCAGGATGCGGATGCCATGGCGCGGCCAGATCGGGTTCCAGTTCCGGATGCCCTCGACGTAGTGCCACATCCGGTCGCGGTTGATCAGCCGCGCGCCGGCGGCCTCGGTGATGCCGATCATGCGACCGTCGACATGCTCGGGTACGCCGGAGATCATGAATTTCGGCGGCTCGCCCAAGTGCTTCGGCCAGTTCTGCCGGACCATGTCATGATTGCCGCCGATGCCGCCGGAAGCGACGATCACGCCCGGCGCGCGCAGCGTGAAATCGCCGATCACCTTGCGCGAGGAGCTCTTGCCACGCTCGACATTATCAGGTTCGAGCACCGACCCATCGATGCCCTCAACCGCGCCGTTCGTCATCACGAGTGTGTCGACGCGGTGGCGGAACTTGAACGTCAACCGGCCATTTTTTTGCGCTTCGCGCGCGCGGCGTGCGAACGGCTCGAGGATGCCGGGGCCGGTGCCCCAGGTGACGTGAAAGCGCGGCACCGAATTGCCGTGGCCCATCGCGTCATAGCCGCCGCGCTCGGCCCAGCCGACCACCGGAAAAATACGGTGGCCCATCGCGCGCAGCCAGTCGCGCTTCTCGCCGGCCGCGAACGCCACATAGGCTTCCGCCCATCGCTTGGGCCAATGGTCGTCGTCACGGTCGAAGCCCGCGGTGCCCATCCAATCCTGCCATGCGAGATCAAACGAGTCCTTAATGCCGAGCCGGCGCTGTTCGGGGCTATCAACCAGAAACAATCCGCCGAACGACCAAAAGGCTTGTCCACCAAGGCTTTGTTCGCCTTCCTGGTCGACGACGATGACGCGCTTGCCGGCGTCTGCGATCTCCGTCGCCGCGACCAGCCCTGCCAAGCCGCCGCCGACCACGATTACGTCTGCATCATCAGCCATCGTTTCCTCCCCCATGCCGTTTTTGATTCAAGCCCGCGTCCTCGCGCGCGGTCAACGGCAAACGGATTCTTGCCTGTGACCGCATCGCCACCTCGCCAATGGTTGCTTGTTCCAGTTTGGGACCTTTTTGCGGGAAGGGTGCAGCGGCGCAGCAACACTTAACTTGAATTTGTTTTGAGCGGCCTTCGCTGCCTAGACAAAAACGCGATCTCAAACGACGCTACGTCCCGTCTTGCATCACAGAGACGATCAGATTCGGTTTCGACATTTTTCGACTGGGGCTGGGATATGAAGCTGGTGACGGGGTTGCTTGCCGCGGTGCTGCTGTTGGCGGGGGTAGGGGCGAGCCAGGCGGTGGTGCGGATAGCCGACGATCGCGGCGGCCGGATCGGCACCTATGTCGACAGATACCAGGGCCTGCGCACTTCAGGCGAAACCGTGATCATCGACGGCCTGTGCGCCTCGGCCTGCACAATCGTCCTCGGCGCGGTTCCCCATGACCGGATCTGCGTCACCTCGCACGCCAATCTCGGCTTCCATGCCGCCTGGGATTTCGGCGCCAACGGCCGCGCGGTCACCAACGCTGAAGCAACCCAGATGCTCTATTCGATGTATCCGCCGCCGGTCCGCAAGTGGATCGCGGCGCGCGGCGGCCTGACCCAGCGCATGCTCTTCCTGCGCGGCAAGCAACTGCAGACGATGTACAAGCCCTGCTATCTCGACGCCCAGGCCTCCTCGAACAAGCCGGCCTCGCGCTGATCCGAATCGCTGCTCGCCCCATTTCGACCGCAGCGCCGAGGCGCCGTCGGGCTCAGTTCACACGATCAACCTGCCGATCCTAGGCCGTGCGCTTCGTGAGCGACGCGCTCGCGCGTGACGTTTCCGACGCTTGCATCGATCCAGGCGGCCATTTCCTGTTCTTCCTGCAGGGATGCCTGACGCGTGGCACGCGGATTCCACCCGGCCGCGCCACAAAGTTCCAGCAGAGACTTATGGCCGCGATCATCAGACATGCCGAGCGTTCCTCGGTGACGGACCTTTTTCGAGCGCTCGGTTCACTTTCGCTTCTCTCGATTTGTTGGCGGCACCTCGGCCTGCGCCTGCTGCGCCATCTCCGCGGCAATAGCCTGCGCCATCCGGAGGTGCCCCAACACGGTCGGCAGGAGGTCCGATGCGAAGTCCTTCAGTTCGGCGTTCTCGCCCGAGCCGATCTCGTATTCCAGAAGCTGTGCTGTCTTCTGGTGCTCGATAATCTGGCCCTGGATGTAGGAATGGTCGAACTGGGCGCCGTCAGATTGTTGCAGCCTGACCTGCATGGCTTTGTGTTCCTCGTCCAACCTCTCAGGCGGTGCGATGCCGACTGCCTTGACAATCGTCGAAAGCCTGTCGTTGGCAGCACTGTGATCGCGGCTCATTTGCTGGGCAAATTCCTTCACGGCCCGACCGGTTGCTTTTTGTGCCGCAAGCTTGCCCAACTCCACCTCCGCCAATCCGCCAACGGTCGCTGAGTGAATGAAGGCTTGGTCCGGTGGATTGGTTTGGCGCGGTGCGGGCACACTGGACGCTGATTGCTTGGTACCCGGTAGCATGCCGCCGGGATTGCCGGGTGCCGGGCTTGCCGGATCGGTCGTCTGACCAAAGGCAGGGGGCACAAGAAGCGCAATGGCAAGCGATGCGAAGGCAACGAAGCGAATCATTTCAACCTCCTTCGACGGGCCAGAGACGTTGACCTGTGCGAGCGCGGGTGGCGTCAGAGCGTGAGCATGTAGGCCACCAACGAATCCTTCTCCTCCTGTGTCAGCTTCAGGCTGAGCACCAGGTTGAAGAACTCGACCGTATCGGCGAGCGTCAGCAGCCGCCCATCATGCAAGTAAGGCGGCGAGTCCTTGATGCCGCGCAACGTCAAGGTCTTGATCGCTCCATCGGGCAACGCCACCTGGCCGTTGACGGTCTGGCCCATGTTGTAGAAGCGCTCGAGCTTCAGATCGTGCATATTGTTGTCCAGGAACGACGTCTGCGGCGCATGGCACTGTCCGCACTGGCCCTTGCCCAAAAAGACCTGCTCTCCTGCGAGTTCCTGCTGGGTCGCCTTGCTGGGGTCGAGGCGTCCCATTGGGTCGAGTTTCGGTGCAGGTGGGAAGTCGATGATGTTTTGCATCTGCGCCATCATCGGGACCTGATCAAAGCGATCCGGCAGATTGACGCCCTTGCGCTGCGCGCTGACGTGATCGCCGTTGAAATACGCCGTCCGCTGTTCGAATTGCGTGAAGTCCTCGACTGAGCGCAGCGATCGTTTCGAACCGTGAATCTGCTGGTTGAACATGCCGCGGAGGCTAACCGTATCGAGGCGGAAGCGCGCCGCCTGCGGACGAATGTCAGGCGTCAGATGGAACGCGGCATTGGTGTGAAAATTCGCATGGCAGTCGAGGCAGGTGACGCCAAGACTCTGGTCCGCGCTCTTGCGATCTTCTGTCTGGTTGAACTCTTCCTGCGGAAACGGTGTCAGCAGGAGACGCATTCCCTCCATCTGCACAGGGGTAAGCAGGCCCACCATCAGTTGATAGTAATTCTTTATTGTCAGGAGTTGGCCGTGCGAGACATCGCCCAACTCCGGATGGGTTGTGAGAAAGATCGGCGGCGGAAACTCGGGCGTGAACCGGTCCGAAAGGTCGAAATCGACATCGAAGCGCCTGAGATTGCGGAGCTCCTGCCGGCCCACCTCATCGATCTCCTGGTTCGGGAAAACCTGACCGCCAGTCGCCTGCTTGACGTGCGGCAGCGGCATGAACCCGGCCGGCAGCAGGCCGCGCTCGCGGATCTCGTTCGGACCCATCGCCGACAGGCTATCCCAGGTAACGCCCGCGGGGAGCTTGACACGCACACCGCCCTGCACCGGCTTTCGCCCGCCCGACATCATGAAATTGGCGATCGGCCGATTCGAGAGGTCATAGCGCCGCTCAAAAAGGGCCTGCTGACGCTGCATGACTTGCGGCTTCTGGGCCTCATCGAGCGCCTTCACCGCATCGAGAGGCAGCGTCGGAAGTGGCCGATAAGTCGCATCTGGAGGCAGCGGATCGGCTAGCGCGGCGACTGCAAGCAGGCCTGCCCCGGCCAACGGGAGAGCCACTCTCAGACGTTTTGACATCGAAAGGCCTCCGACTTCGGAGCGCGCAAAGCCGGAGCGACAATGCAGGCCACCAACGCAGATGCGTTGCCAAACGCGTGCGGCTCTTCCTTGTTCCTACTGACAAACATTCCCGCAGCGGTAGAGTTTTGGACAACGCCATCCGCAAGGTTCTGGCGGACATCACCTCGTCAGATTCGCAAGCACTCACGTTTCTAGAGGCAGCCCAATGCGCCAGCGCTTGCTGGCGCTCTCTAACGGCATCGTCCTCGCTTTGCAGCAGCTTGTCCCTCCGCATGACGTGATCCATCCAGCAGCCATTCCGCTTGCCTGCCCGGGGAACTCGCCCTATCTGAAACCCATGGTTCAGCGGATTTCCACCCACCACGGCATGATGGCGGCGACCCGGCCGCAGGGCAGGGTTGCGTCCATGATCGTTTCGGGCGCTGCCAGCCTCGGCATGCTGGCCATGCTTGGCGCGGCTGCATTGTGGTTCCATTACGGCACCACGGTGTTTTTTGAAATGATTGCCGCCGGCATCTCGGCCTGCTTCTGATCGGGCAAGAAGGATTCCTCCCATGGACCGGACCATTCGCCCGCTGGTGATTATCGCTGCCTTCGCCGCGAGCCTCGCGATCGGACTGGCTATCATGCTGTGGGCGCTCGGCGGCTTGCGCACCGTCACGGCGCCGGCTGCGATCGGCGGGCCGTTTCAACTGACCGATCAGGCCGGCCAGACCGTCACCGAGCAGAATCTGAAGGGCAAGCCGACGCTGATCTTCTTCGGCTTCACCCATTGTCCTGATGTCTGCCCGACCTCGCTGTTCGAGATTTCCGAGGTGCTGAAGGCGATGGGCAAGGACGCCGACCGCGTCAATGCCTGGTTCGTTTCCGTCGATCCCGAGCGCGACACGGCGGCCGCGATGAAGGACTATCTGTCCAGCTTCGACCCGCATTTGAAGGGGCTGACCGGTGAGCCGGCGGCGGTGGCCAAGGTGCTTTCGGCCTACCGGGTCTATGCCCGGAAAGTGCCGCTCAAGGATGGTGATTACACGATGGATCACACCGCGCTGATCTACCTGATGGATCGCGACGGCAATTTCGTCGCGCCCTTCAACCTGAAACGGACGCCCGAAGAAGCTGCCAAGGATCTGAAGCGCTATCTCTGAGCGGCGGCCCCGGCCAAAAGCCGAAAACGGCCTCGCATCGCGGGCCGGATGGTCTATAAGGCCGTGAAAATCCGCAAGCCCATTGCCGAAGATGCCATATCTTACCGTGCCGTTAACCAATGCAAGACTGCGTCGAACCATCAGCGCCTGGTTGGTCGGGGTGTCGATCGCGTCCGCATTGACGGCGGTCAGTGGTGCTGCGGCTCATGCCCAAACCCAGCCCCGTCCGGCCGTCGAGGCGGCCCCGCAGGCGGTGCCCGGCTTCTGGGACCCGCGGCGGCGTCCGGACCGGCCGGACATGTCGCGCCTGACCGTGATCCGGTTCCTGACCGAAACCGATTACCCGCCGTTCAACTTTACCGGCCCGGACGGCAATCCTGCCGGCTTCAATGTCGATCTGGCGCGCGCACTATGCGACGAGATCAAGATTTCCTGCACCATCCAGATGCGCCGGTTCGAGACGCTGGTCGATGCCATCACCAGCAATCGCGGCGACGCCATCATCGCCTCCATGGCGGTGACGCCAGCCCTGCGCGCCCGGGTTGATTTTACCGATCCCTATTACCGCGCGCCAGCGCGCTTCGTGTCGCGGCGCGATGCTGTGATGCCGGAAGTCCGCCCGGAATATCTCGAAGGCAAGAAGGTCGGCGTCATCGGCGGCACCTCGCACGAGGCCTATCTGAAGGCGATGTTCACCGACGCCGAGATCAAATCGTACCCGAACGACGACGCGCTGCGGCTGGCGCTTAGACGAAGCGAGGTCGACTTCATCTTTGGCGATGCGATCTCGCTGGCGTTCTGGATTAACGGCACCGATTCCGCCGAATGTTGCGCCTTTTCCGGCGGGCCCTTTGTCGAGAGCCGCTATTTCGGCGAGGGCATCGGGATTGCCGTCCGCAAGGGCAACGACTTGCTGCGGACGTCGCTGAACTGGGCGCTGTTCCGGATCTGGGAAAAAGGCCGCTTCACCGATCTGTGGCTGCGGTACTTTTCGATCAGTCCGTTTTGACGCGCCGTCATTTTGCATTTTGCCGCGGAAGCGCTAGTTTCCGCGGCTTCCGGAGAGAGCCTCAATTGATGTCCGTCATCGACCTTGCCGCCAGCCCGAGCGATTTGCGCGCGCTCGCCGAACAATCCAGCGCCTGGCCGTTCGAGCAGGCCAAAGCCATTGTCACGCGGCTGAAGAAGAACCCGAAGTACGAGGTGCTATTCTCGACCGGTTACGGGCCATCGGGGCTGCCGCATATCGGCACCTTCGGCGAGGTCGCGCGCACCACGATGGTTCGCCACGCCTTTCGCGTGCTGACGGAGGACAAGATCAAGACCCGCTTGATCGCGTTCTCCGACGATATGGACGGCCTGCGCAAGGTGCCGGACAATGTGCCGAACAAAGAGCTTCTCGAGCAGCATCTCGGTCGACCGCTGACGAAGGTGCCCGATCCGTTCGGCACCCATGACAGTTTCGGCGCGCACAACAATGCGCGGCTGCGCGCGTTTCTCGATACTTTCGGCTTCGACTATGAATTCGCCAGTTCGACCGACTACTACACGTCGGGCAGGTTCGACGCCGCGCTGCTGCGCATGCTGGAACGACTCGATGCGGTCATGAAGATCATGCTGCCGTCCTTGCGCGAAGAACGCGCCGCGACCTATTCGCCGTTCCTCCCGATCTGCCCGCGCACCGGCATGGTGCTGTACGTGCCGATCGTCGAGCATGATGTGAAGGCCGGCACGGTCTCCTATGACGATCCCGAGACCAAGGAGCGCGTCACCGTGCCGGTGACCGGGGGGCATTGCAAGCTGCAATGGAAGCCGGATTGGGCGATGCGCTGGTTCGCGCTCGGCGTCGATTACGAAATGGCCGGCAAGGATCTGATCGACTCGGTCAAACTGTCCGGCAAGATCTGTTCGGCGCTCGGCGGGACGCCGCCGGAGGGGTTCAACTACGAACTGTTCCTCGACGAAAAGGGCCAGAAGATTTCGAAGTCGAAGGGCAACGGGCTCACCATCGACGAATGGCTGCGCTATGCCTCGCCGGAATCGCTGTCGCTGTTTATGTACCGTGAGCCGAAGGCGGCGAAGCGGCTGTATTTCGACGTGATCCCGCGCAACGTCGACGACTACCAGCAGTTCCTTGACGGCTTTCCGCGGCAGGATGCCAAGCAGCAGCTGCAGAATCCGGTCTGGCACATCCATTCCGGCAGGCCGCCGAAGGCCGACATGCCCGTCACCTTCCAGCTTCTGCTGACCTTGGTGTCGTCGTCGAACGCGGAAAACGCCGAAACGCTCTGGGGCTTTATCGGCCGTTATCGTCCGGGCGTCACGCCGCAGACGCACCCGAAGCTGGACGCGATGGTCGGCTACGCCATCAATTACTACCGCGATTTCGTGGCGCCGACGAAGAAATTCCGCGAGCCGACCGACAGCGAACGCGCCGCGCTGCAGGATCTGCGCGACGCGCTCTCGCAGTTGCCGGCAGGATCGAGCGCCGAGGACATCCAGAACGTAGTCTACGAAATCGGCCGCCGCGAGCCGTTCCTCGATCCTGTCAAGAAGGGCAAGGACGGCAGGCCAGGCGTCTCGCTCGACTGGTTCAACATGCTCTATCAGGTGCTGCTCGGCCAGGAGAAGGGCCCGCGCTTCGGCTCATTCGTCGCGGTGTACGGCATGCAGAATGCGATCGCGATGATCGACGGCGCGCTGGCCAGGAGCGCGTAGCAAGAACCGACGATACGCCAGAGACCGTCTGCGCGGGCTTGACCCGCGCGTTCATCTTACTTGGCGAGACTCTTTCGTGATGGATTGCCGGGTCTTCGACGGTCCATTGATTCCGCCAAAGATCAGATGAAGGTTTGAATTATCCGATTCGGTGGAAGCTAAGCTTAAATATCGTCGCGAGGCTGCCATTACGTTGCCGTAGCCCGGATGGAGCGCAGCGAAATCCGGGGCCAGGCAAGCGGCGCACGCTGCTTCCGGATTGCGCTTCGCTCCATCCGGGCTACGCATCGGCGCGATGCAGGGCCACCAAACCGGGATGGCTGGCCCGCCGCAATTTCAGCCATGGCGGCGCCGGATTGCGCTACACTACCGCGCATAACAGCCGTCAGAGGCTTCCGCCGAGGCCGGAAAATAAGCGCATCAGGGAGAAAGTTCATGCAGTTCAGGGTTTTGCCGAAGTCGCTCAGCGAGTACGGCGCCGAGGAATGGCAGGCGCGGGTCGATCTCGCGGCCGCGCACCGGCTGGCCTTCATCCAGGGGTTTTCCGAAGGCATCTTCAACCATCTGACTTTCGTGGTGCCGGGCAAGAGCGACCGCTATTATCAGATCCCGTTCGGCACGCATTGGTCCGAGGTTACGGCTTCCTGCTTTATGGAAGTCGGTATCGACGACGGCGAGGTCAAAAGCGGCGAGGGCGAGGTGGAGCGCTCCTGCTATTGCATCCACGCGCCGATCCACAAGGCGCTGCCGCAGGCGAAGGCGGTGTTTCACACCCACATGCCCCATGCCAGCGCGCTGACGCGGCTCGAAGACCCCCGCATCAAGGAAATCGGCCAGACCGAGGTCGGACTGTCGGGGGCCATTGCCTATGATGACGAGTACGCCGGCCCGGCGCTCGATCCAGCCGAAGGCGCGCGGCTTGCAAGAGTGATCGGCGACAAGACGGTGCTGTTCATGGCCAATCACGGCATCTCCACCGTCGGCGCCACCGTCGCCGAAGCGTATGACAAGCTCTATTACGTCGAGCGCGCCGCGCAGGTGCAGATCTACGCGATGTGGACCGGCCAGAAGCTGAAGCAGTTGCCGGCGCCCGTGGTCGAAAAGACCCGCCGCGAGTACATGGACGATCATCTCTATAAGGGCCCGACCCCGGCGCAACGGCATTTCGATGCCTTGAAGCGGATGCTGGATAGGAAAGAGCCGGACTACGCGACGTAAGTTTCGCGTCGTAGTCTTCCCGTCGTCGCTGCGAACGCAGGACCCATATGCCGCGGCCCGCGGAAAGGGCAGGCGGGGAGGCGTTGTTCTTCGCCACGAGCATTTGTGATTATGGGCCCCTGCGTTCGCAGGGGCGACGCTGTGATGAAGTTAATGGCTCTCCCGCCCGGACTTGATCCGCAAACCGGTGCCAGATTTCCGGACGCCAGCTTCCGTTGGCCGCACCCGAGGTCGACGGCAGTATCCACACTCTGGTATTGCCGATCAGTTCACGTTGCTCGCCATAGTCGCGCTTGCCGCCGAAGAATCTCTGTCCGGCCGTCTTGCTGGTGAACGCGAGAAATTGCGGACGAAATGTTGCGATGGCGTTGCTAAGCCGGGTGCGATCCGCCGCTGTCAGTGTGGGAAGCGTCGCACGGTCCATCCCCGCGCTTGCTTTAACGAGATCGGTCAGTCCGATCCCATGCTGCAGCAGGTGGCGATATTGATGCGGCTGCAGCGGCTCCGGTATCAGCCCTGTCTCGTGCAGAACCTTCCAGAATTTGTTTTGCCGGTGCGCGTAGTAGGCCCGCTCGGCGGCGGACGTCGTACCCGCGGCGGTTCCGCACAACACGATGCGAAGTGAATGTTGCAGCAGGTCGCTCAGCACGTCGGTCACGGAACGGCGATCCTACTGGCTCGCCCACACGATCCTGGCGATCCAGGCGACGTCGTCGGCATTGATCGTGCGGTCGGCATGCGCCGGATTGAGCGACTGCAGCTCCAGGGTTTTGGTGGTTCGGCGCTTCAATTCTTTGATCATCACTTCGCCGTCTGACGTCTTGAGCACCACGCGGTCGCCGCGCCGGATCGGCGTGCCCGGCGACACCAGGATGATGTCGCCGTCGCGATAGGCCGGCTTCATCGCATCGCCCGAGATTTCCAGCGCATAGGCGTGCTCGTCGCTGGCAGACGGCAGCGCCACCTCGTCCCAGCCCTTGCCCGCGGGAAAGCCGGAACCGTCGAAATGGCCGCCGCCGGCTTGCGCAAGGGCGAGCAGCGGCACCGACTGCTGGCCGCGCGCGCCGTCGCCGATCAATTGCACGAAGGTCTCGATCGACGAATTGGTCGCGGCCAGCGCTTTGGAAACGGATTCAGTTGATGGCCAGCGTTCGCGGCCATCGGCGGTGATGCGCTTGGATTTGTTGAACGTGGTG
The DNA here is from genome assembly GCF_013114825.1 of Bradyrhizobium australiense. Classification (GTDB taxonomy): domain Bacteria; phylum Pseudomonadota; class Alphaproteobacteria; order Rhizobiales; family Xanthobacteraceae; genus Bradyrhizobium; species Bradyrhizobium australiense. The sequence goes on from NZ_JAAVLX010000003.1 coordinate 760,166, forward strand.
GGATCGAGGCCGGCGCGCTTGGCAAGACCCGAGGGCGACATGCCGGCGCGTTCCGCCAGCCGGTCGAGCGCGGTCCAGACTTGGCTGTGGGTCAGAATGCGTTGCGGCTTGGCCTGTCGGGCCATCGAAAGTCCCCGAAGCAAACTAGGAATTATTGCCTCATTCGGCCGCGTTGCGCAAATCTTCCAGCCGAACTCGGTGACCGCAGCGCTTGAGTTAGCCGCGGGCCGCCTTTACGGTCGGTCGCCAGCCCGGCCATTTCCGGGAAAATCCCAAGAGACTCAACGACAAGCAGGAAGTCCGGAAAGCCGTGCCCACGATCTATAAAATCACTCCCGCCTCAGCCTGGCGCGAGGCCGAACGGCAGGGCGTCTACCGGGGTAGTAGCGACGATCTGCGCGACGGCTTCATTCATTTTTCCACCGCCTCCCAGGTCGCAGAGACCGCGCGCAAGCATTATTTCGGCCAGACCGGGCTGTTCCTGGTCGCGGTCGATGCCGACGCGCTGGGCGACGCGTTGCGCTGGGAGCGTTCGCGCAACGACGAACTGTTCCCGCATCTCTACGGCGAACTCGATCTCGGCGCGGTGACCGGCATCCTCGACATGCGCGCGCGATCCGATGGCACTCACGACATTCCGGAGCTTCTCCCGTGATCCGCGCCTTCGACGCCTTTTCGCTGCCGCTGTTGCGCTGGTTCGATCCGGAGGACGCGCATCGCATGGCGATCCACGGCCTGCGGCTGCTGCCGCCGGTCAAGCCGCGCGCCGACGACCACAAACTAGCGGTGCGCGCCTTCGGCCTGAATTTTCCCAATCCGATCGGCATGGCTGCGGGTTTCGACAAGAGCGCGGAGGTGCCCGACGCGCTGTTGCGGCTCGGTTTCGGCTTTGTCGAGATCGGCACGGTGACGCCGAAACCGCAGGGCGGCAATCCGCGGCCGCGGCTGTTTCGGCTCGAGCGGGATGAAGCCGTGATCAACCGCATGGGCTTCAACAATGACGGCGCCGAAGCCGCGCTACGCCGGCTGGCGGCGCGCGCCCATAATGGCGGCATTGTCGGAGTCAATGTCGGGGCGAACAAGGATTCATCCGATCGCGTCGCCGATTATGTCAAGCTGATCGAGACGTTTGCGCCGGTTGCAAGCTATTTCACTGTCAATGTTTCCTCGCCGAACACGCCGGGTCTGCGCAATTTGCAGCAATCGGCCGCGCTGGACGAACTGCTGGCCAAGGTGATTGATGCGCGCGAACGGGTGCGGAAGAATGCCGGCGATTCGCCGGTGCTGCTGAAGATCGCGCCCGATCTGAGCCTCGCCGAACTCGACGACGTCGTGCATATCGCGCGCTCGCGCCGCGTCGACGGCATGATCGTCGCCAACACCACGCTGGCGCGCCCTTCGACCTTGCGCGAACAGGCTCGCGCGAAAGAGCAGGGCGGCTTGTCCGGACGGCCGCTGTTTCGATTATCGACTCGGATCGTGGCGGAGACCTATGTCCGCACTGAAGGCGCGTTTCCGCTGATCGGCGTCGGCGGCATCGATAGCGGCGGCGCGGCGTTGACGAAAATCCGCGCCGGCGCGAGCCTGATCCAGATCTATTCGTCGCTGGTGTACAAGGGCCTTCGCCTCGTCGACGACATCAAGAACGATCTTGCCTCGACCTTGCTGCGCACGGGGCGTGATTCGCTGTCGGAGATCGTCGGCGCGGATTCCGCGACGATTACGGCAGAGGACTGGCCGGTGAGGTAGTGACTGCAGCGGAAGCCCGGATGGAGCGCAGCGCAATCCGGGAAAACTTTATCCGCTTGCACGAAAGTCCCGGATTTCGCTTCGCTGCATCCGGGCTACGAACTATCCGGGCTATGACCCAAACGACTTCTTCAACAGCGCCGGATACCGCAGCGCCTCCAGCCCACCGCGCGCGGCGTAATGAACCAGTAGCGCGCCCCACAATCCGGCATTGCCGAACGACCGCATCGCAAACCAGGCGGCGAGAAAGATCACCAGCGAAGCCACCATCAGATTGCGCATGTCGCGCGCCCAGGTGGCGCCGATATAGATGCCGTCAAACGCAAAGGCGAAGACGCCGAGCAACGGCGCAAAAATCACGAATGGCAAATAATCGCGCGCAATGCGCCGCACCTCCACGCTTGCGGTCATCATGTCGACAAATGCGGGCCCGAACAGCAGGAAGCAGGCGGCGACCGCGAGCGCGAAGCCAAAGCCCCACATGACGACCAGCTTGACCGCCCCGGCGAACGCCGCCTTGTCGCGGGCGCCATAGGCACGGCCGCAGAGCTGCTCGGCGGCGTTGGCCAGGCCATCGAGGAAAAAGGCGCCGAACAGCAGAAAATTGTTGAGCACGGCATTGGCGGCGAGCGTCACGTCGCCGGCACGTGCGCCCTGCGCAGTGAAGAACAGAAACGCCGCGATCAGTGACGCGGTGCGGATCATGATATCGCGGTTGACCGAAAGCATCCGCATCAGCTTGGCCCGATCGAACAGCATCGCGCGGGAAATCGCGAGTTGCGCTTTCGAAAGGCGAAGGGCAATCAGCAGGCCGAGCATCAGGCCCGCGGCTTCCGCGGTCAGCGCGCCGATTGCAGCGCCGGCAATTCCGAAGTCGAGCGCCAGCACCAGCACGGCGGTCGCCGCCACGTTGATGAGGTTGATGGTGATCTGCGTGCCGAGTGCCAGCTTGGCCCGCGCCTGCCCAACCAGCCATCCCAGCACGACATAATTGCCGAGCGCCAGCGGCGCCGACCAGATCCGGACCGCGAAATACGTCTTTGCCGCACGCGTAGCGCTCTCGCTGCCGCCCATCGCGCCCAGCAGAACCGTTGCCAGCGGCATCTGCAGCGCAATCAGGGCCGCGCCGATCACGACGGCGACGATCAGTCCGCGCACCAGGATCGCGCGCAGTTCCGAGGCTTCGCCGGAGCCGAGCGATTGTGCCGTAAAGGCGACCGTGCTCATGCGGAGGAAGCCGAATAGCCAGAACATGCAGTCGAACAGCACTGAGGCCAAGGCGACGCCGCCGAGCAGCGTGGCATCGCCAAGCCTGCCGACCGCGGTGGTCGAGACAATTCCGATCAACGGCGTGGTCAGGTTCGCGACCATCGCGGGACCGGCGATGGCAAAGACCTGTGCTGTCGCCACCTTGGATGGCTTTACAGGCGAATGCATACCTAGAGCTCGACGACCATGCCGTCTTCGGCAGCAGTGTAGGGCAACTCGCCCAGCCGCCCGAGCATGTCGTCGCTCATATGCGTCAGCACCAGCCGCTTGGCGTTGATCTCCGGCAGGTGCGCTTCCAGCGTTTTCAGACTGAGGTGGTTCTTGACGGTCTTGTCGTAGTAAAACGTTTCCGCAATGAACAGGTCAGCATTGCGAGCCGCCGGGATCAGTGTATCGGTCCATTCGGTGTCTGCGCTGTAGGTGATGATACGCCCCTCGGCTTCGACACGGTAAGCCAGAAAGGGCCCGCCGGATTCGCCGTGAACCACTGGATGCGGCGTGACCTTGACCTCGCCAAATGTGCGACTTTGCTCCGGTTCAAGCGCAACAACCGAGAAATCAAAACGCTGTTTTGTCTTGGAGGAATGCTCGAACAGCGCTTCCATCAGATTGGGCAGCTTCGTCTCGATGCCCTGCGGGCCGGCAATGACGAGCGGGCGCGAGCGGCGCGTGAACTGCGCATCCAGCAGCAGGAATGGCAGGCCGCCAAAATGGTCGCCGTGGAAATGCGTGATCAGGATCAGATCGATCGCGTCGCGCGCGATGCCGAGGCGCTTCAGCGCCGGCAGTGACGACGCGCCGCAATCGATCAGGAAATTGACGCTGCTACCTGTGACGTGGAAGCAGGTATTATACCTGCCACCGGAGCCGAGCGCATCGCCGCAGCCGACAAATCGCAATTGCATCGGCTGCCACCGCCCAACGAGTTACTATCGCCCGCGCGGGGCGCCGAACAGCCGCGACAGCAGCCAGATCGGGATCACGATGACGGCGCCGAGCAGGAAGTAGCGCCACAGCCAATTGACGGCGTCGAAGCCGAGATCCCACAGCCGCCGGAACAGGGTCTGGATGCTATGCAGGATATTCCAGGGATCGAAACCGATGGCGGCGAGCACCACGCCGACCAGGATCGACAACAGGATCAGCCGGAACGCCACCGACAGCGGCGAGCCGCCGAGAAAACGGTACAGGCCGTCATTGCTGGCCGGTAGGTCTCTGACGTCGTTGGGCATCGGCTTCTCCTCGCGGTGATGTGCATTATAGGCGCGGCGGGGCACATGGGAAACCCGTTCGTGTCAATCAATGGCCGCCATGCGCCGTCGGAATGTTAATTTGCTGTCACGTCCTTCAGCATCCGCTCCAGCGTTTCCAGCCGGTCGGCCTCGCGCGGCGGCTTGTCCCAGCGCAGCCGGCTGATGCGTGGAAACCTCATCGCAACGCCGGATTTGTGCCGCGGCGAGCGGGCCAGCCCCTCGAACGCGACTTCCAGCACCAGGCCCTGATCCGGCTCATGCACGACATGGCGCACGGGGCCGAATTTTTCCGTCGTGTTGCGGCGGACGAAACGGTCGATCTGCAACAGCTCTTCATCTGTGAAGCCGAAATAGGCTTTTCCGACCGGCACCAGCTGTTCGCCATCCTCGCCTGAGGTCCAGACGCCGAAGGTGTAGTCCGAATAATAGGATGAGCGTTTGCCATGGCCGCGCTGCGCATACATCAGCACGGCATCAATGATGTGCGGATCGCGCTTCCATTTCCACCACTGGCCCTTGGGCCGGCCCGGCAGATACGGCGCGTCGCGGCGCTTCAGCATCACGCCCTCGACGGCATCAGCGTCCTCACCCGCGCCGGCATTGGCGGGATTGGCGCGCGCCGCCATCAGCACATCCCAGCTATCGAAGGCGATCGTCGGCGACAAATCGATGCGCGGATCGCGCAGCTTTTTGACGAAGGCCTCGAGATGGGCGCGGCGCTCGACAAACGGCAGTTCGCGCAGATCGTTCTCGTCATCGCCGAGCAGGTCGTAGGCGCGCAGATGAATCGGAAAATCCTTCATCAGCTTCGGCGAGACGACTTTCCGGTTCAGCCGCTGCTGCAGCACGTTGAACGTCTGCACGCGGCCCTCGCGCAATACCAATAGCTCGCCGTCGATGGCGCCGGGCAGGTGCAGCGACGGCACGAGGTCGGGGAAGCTCTTGGTGATGTCCTCGCCGGTGCGCGAATAGAGCCGCGCCTGCATGTGGCCGCGTTCGTCGCGGCCCGCGACCGCCTGCACGCGAATGCCGTCCCATTTCCATTCCGCGATGAAATCGGCCGGATCGAGCGTCGCGAAATCCGCATCCTCGATCGCATGCGCCAGCATCACCGGGCGGAACGGCGCCGGATCGCGGTTGACCGGCTTGTCGCCACGGCCTTCCAGCCATGCGAATAGTTCCAGATAGGGCGGGGCAAGCCCCGGCCACATCAGTTCGATCTCGTGTGGGTCCTTATTCCCGAGCGCGGCCGCGGCGGTCTTCGCGAGCCGCGCCGATATCCCGATCCGCATCGCGCCGGTGACGAGCTTTAACAGCGCCCAGCGGCCGGTCTCGTCGAGTTCGTCGAGCCAGCGCGCGAGCTGTTTTGGGAGGTCGGTCTTGCCGAGCGTGCGAAGGGTGGTGACGACTTCGGAGAGGGTGGGGGGAGGCGGGTTGTTGTGAAGATTGCTGGTGCGGAGTCGATCATCACTAGCACTACCCGCAGGGTGGCCCTCTCCCTGACTCTCCCCCCCAAGAGGGGAGGGAACGGAGAGAGTCTTGCCTGTGGCTTTCGACTTGTCCGGCGATGACAGCGCAGCACTCAACTGCGCTCCCTCCCCCCTCGCGGTGGAGGGCTGGGGAGAGGGGTGGCCCAGCAAAGATTCGCAGTAATCTCCCCCGCCCTTCGACCACATCAGCGCGACCGTCTCGGATAAATCGCCGACATAATCATAGGACAGTCCGAACAACACTGGATCGGTACGATCCATGATCATATCGCGGATCAGCCCCGGCTTGGCATGCTTGAACGACAGCGCGCCGGTCAGCGCCGCCAGCGCGTAGCCGCGGTCGGGATCGGGCGTATCGCGGAAATAGGCCGTGATCAGCCGCAGCTTGTTGTTGCGGCCGGGCTCATAGGCGAGACGGTCCAACAGTTCGGCAAAGCGGTTCATGCCTCGGCCTCGTCAGCCGCGATCACCTCGTGCTCTTCCTCGTCGCCATAGCCGACGAGATCGAGCGGCCGCGCGGCAAGTCCGCGCGCCTTGCACCAATGCACCAGCGCGTCTTCCTGCCCATGCGTGACCCAGACCTCGCCCGCGCCGGTGGCCTCAATGGTCGCGGTCAACCCGTCCCAGTCGGCATGGTCCGAGATCACCAGCGGCAGTTCGACGCCGCGCTGGCGGGCGCGCGCCCGCACCCGCATCCAGCCCGAGGCAAATGCCGTGACCGGATCGGGGAAACGTCTGGTCCAGATATCCGATGTGGCCTGTGGCGGCGCCAGCGTGATGGTGCCGGCGAGATCGGCTTTCTTCATTCCCCTCACCAGCCGCAACTCGCCGAGCGCGACGCCGCGGCTCTCATAGTAGCGCGTGATCGCTTCCATCGCGCCATGCAGATAGACCGGCGCGTCATAACCTTGCTCGCGCAACAGCGCGATCACGCGCTGCGCCTTGCCGAGCGAATAGGCTCCGACCAAATGCGCGCGCTCCGGAAACAGCGCGACCGAGGCCAGCAATTTCTTCACCTCATCCGCCGCATTGCCATGGCGGAAAACTGGCAGGCCAAAGGTGGCCTCGGTGATGAAGACGTCGCAGGGCACGACTTCGAATGGCGTGCAGGTCGGATCGATGGCGTCCTTGTAGTCGCCGGAAGCGACGATGCAGAGGTCCTTGCAGGAAACCGCAATCTGAGCCGAGCCCAGTACGTGGCCCGCGGGGTGAAATTTTATGGTGACGTCGCCGAGCTGGATTTCTTCGCCATAGCGAATGGCTTGGGTGGTGCGCGCAAAATTGTCGCCGTAGCGCAAGCGCATCATGTCGAGCGTTTCCTGCGTCGCCAGGACCGCGCCATGGCCGGGCCGGGCATGATCGGAATGGCCGTGGGTAATCACGGCGCGCTCGACCGGGCGAACGGGATCGATATGGAAGCCGCCCGGCTTGCAGCACAGGCCGGCGGGAAGGGGGATCAGGATATCCTGCGGACGCATCCAACTTATATAGGAAGCCTTGCGACGAATTTTACCCGTCATGCGCAGGCTTGACCCGCGCATCCATCTGCCGGAAAAATCTTTGATGGATTGCCGGGGCGCAGACAAGTTTACGTAGTCTGCACAAGGCAAACTACTATGCCCGGCAATGACAAGTTTGGAACCCATGCCTGCCCGCCTGTTTCTGTCCTCCGGCGATCTGATGGCCGACCGCCGATTCGAGTTCGCGCGCGATCTGCAATTGAAGGGCGATCTTGCGGCCGCCGCCGATCTGCTGCTGCAGGCGATCGAACTGGCGCCGAATTTCACGTCCGCCTGGTTCACGCTTGCCGATATCCACGAACAACTCGGCGAGCATGATGCGGCGGTTGCAGCATTCCGCCAGGCGCAGGCCAGCGACCCCGGCGACCGTCACGGCTCGGGGCTTCGATTGATGCGGCTCGGCGCTGAACCATTAGGCGGCATGCCGCAGGCCTATGTGCAAACCCTGTTCGATCAATATGCGCCGCGGTTCGAAACCTCGCTGGTGGACGATCTTGGTTATCGCGGCCCGGCGCTGCTGTTCAAGGCGGTGCTGTCGGTGCGATCAGCGGCGCGCAAGCCGGCGTTCTTCAAGCGCGCGATCGACCTCGGCTGCGGCACCGGGCTCGCAGCATCGGCGTTTGCCAGGGCAGTCGACCATTTCATCGGCGTCGATCTGTCGCCGCGCATGATCGAGCGGGCGCGCGGCACGGGCCGCTATGCTGAGCTGGAAATCGCGGACATGTTGCAGGGGCTACGCGCGAGGCCGGACGCCAGCGCCGATCTCATTCTCGCGGCGGATGCGATGGTCTATGTCGCCGACATCGCGCCGGTGCTGGTGGAAGCAGCGCGTGTGCTTGCGCCGGGCGGTCTGCTTGCTTTTACCGCGGAGACCCATGACGGCGAAGGCGTCATCATCGGTCAAGGGCTGCGCTACGCCCATGCTGCCGCTTACGTGCGTGCTTCGGTCGAGGGCGCGGGCCTTAAATTATCCCTGATCGAGGATTGCTCCGCCCGCAATGAATACAACGCTCCCGTTCCGGGCCTGGTCGCCGTCGCCGCCCACACTTGAGTCTAGACGCTACGATTTCCGCCCTGCGAAATGAGGCGGACTTTCGCAAGCGGCATGGCCGTCAGTTGGCTATTGCCGACGTCTCCGGAATGTAGATCATTGCGCGCAACCAAGGGAGAACAACAATGAACAAGAAACAAACCCGCCGTGAATTCGGCGCTACCGCGCTCGCCACCGCTTTTGCATCAACCATGCCCGCGCCTTTCGTCTGGGCGGCGGAGAAAAAATACGACCCCGGCGCGAGCGACACCGAAATCAAGATCGGGCAGACCGTGCCGCATTCCGGCCCCGGCTCGCTCTACGGCGTGCTCGGCCGCGTCGGCGAAGCCTATTTTCAGATGCTGAACGAAAAGGGCGGCATCAACGGACGCAAGGTGAAATTCTTCACCATGGACGACGCCTACAGTGCGCCGAAATGCGTCGAGGCGACGAGGCGGCTGGTCGAGCAGGAGGAAGTGCTGGCGCTGTACGGCTCGCTCGGCACCGCGCCGCAGACCGCCGTGCACAAATATCTCAATTCGAAGGGCGTGCCGCAGCTCTTGCTCAATACCGGCGCGTCGAAATGGAACGATCCGAAGAATTTCAAATGGACCATGGCGGGCCTGCCGCTCTATCCGACCGAAGCACGCATCCTCGCCCGGCATGTCGTGAGCGTGAAGCCGAACGCGAAGATCGGCATTCTCTACCAGAACGACGATTTCGGCCGCGACTTCCTCGGCCCGTTCAAGAAGGTGCTGGCGGATGCCGGCGGCACCGCCAAGGTGATCATGGAGCAGACCTACGATCTGACCGAGCCGACGATCGATTCGCAGATCATCAATCTCTCGAAATCCGGCGCTGACGCCTTCTACAACATTTCGACCGGCAAAGCCTCGTCGCAGTCGATCCGCAAAGTGGCCGAACTCGGCTGGAAGCCGCTACACCTGTTGTCGGCAGGCTCGACCGGCCGCTCGATTCTTGCCGCCGCCGGCCTCGAGAACGCAACCGGCATCGTCGCCATCAGATATGCCAAGGAAGTCGGCGTGCCGCGCTTCGAGAAGGATCCGGACGTGATGGCGTTCGAGGAGCTGCGCAAGAAATATCTGCCGAATGTCGATCCCGACAACACCATCGCCTTTGCAGGCTATGGCCAGGTGGCGTCGATGGCGGAGATCCTGCGCCGCTGCGGCGATGAACTCACCCGCGCCAATGTGCTGAAGCAGGCGACGATGCTGGCGGGCTTCCACTCGCCGTATTTCCTCGACGGCGTCAATTTCAGCTACACGCCCGAGGACTACACGCCGATGAAGACGCTCTATATCTCGATCTTCAACGGCAAGGACTGGGATATCTCGGATAAGCCGGTGACGGAATAGGGCGACTTCTCCCTCTCCCCCGTTCTTCACGGGGGAAGGTCGGGGTGAGGGGCTCCCTCCGCGAAGACGGTGACAGACGAACTCGCGGAGAGAGCCCCTCACCCGGCGCTGCGCGCCGACCTCTCCCCGCGAAGCGCGTGGCGAGGTGATTTCCGAGGCCCTCGACGAACCCGCTCCGACGGCTTACCTCTCCTGGTGTGCCGTCGCCCGACCCCTTGTCCCTCACGCCGCTTGAAACGGCTGCGCTCTTGCCGGACCGTTTCCGCCGCTGGTTCGCCGCGCGCGGATGGTCGCCGCGCGAGCATCAATTGGCGCTGCTGGCAAAGGCCCGCGACAACCGGTCGGCGCTTTTGATCGCGCCGACCGGCGCCGGCAAGACGCTCGCGGGGTTTCTGCCGACGCTGGTCGAACTTTCTGAAAATCTCCCCCTGAAAGGGGGAGGTCGGCGCGCTCGGCAGCGCAATTGCGCGCCTGAGCGCGACGGGTGGGGGGCAGCCCCGCGTATGGAGCAAGCGGCTGACCCCCAACCCGACCCTTCCCCTTTCAGGGGGAGGGAGTCTGAGCAACTTGCCGCGCATACCGATCAAGGCGAGAAAAAAACCTTCGTCTCCACCGGCCGCAGCGTGAAACGCACCGGCGGTCTCCACACCCTCTACATCTCGCCGCTGAAGGCGCTCGCGGTCGATATCGCGCGCAATCTGGAGACACCGATTGCCGAGATGGGGCTGCCGATCAAGGTCGAGACTCGTACCGGCGACACGCCGGTATCGCGGCGGCAACGGCAGCGGCGCTATCCGCCGGATATCCTGCTCACCACGCCGGAGCAACTGGCGCTGTTGCTGTCGTCCGATGACGCGCCGTTTCTGTTTTCCTCGCTGAAACGCATCGTGCTCGACGAGTTGCATGCGCTGGTTACCTCCAAGCGCGGCGATCTGTTGTCGCTCGGCCTGGCGCGGTTGTGGCGCCTGGCGCCGGAGATGCGCGCGATTGGGCTATCCGCAACGGTGGCCGAGCCAGAATCGCTGGCGCGGTTTCTGATGCCACAGCGCGATGGCAGGGAGGTCTCTGCCGACATTGTCGTGGCCGGCGGCGCGGCGGCACCGATCGTCGAGATGCTCGACACCCAGGAACGGCTGCCCTGGGCCGGCCATACCGCCCGCCATGCGCTCGGCGAGATGTATGACCTGATCCGGCGCAACAAGACCACGCTGATTTTCGTCAACACCCGCAGCCAGGCCGAAATGCTGTTCCAGGAATTCTGGCGCATGAACGACGATGGCCTTGCCATTGCGCTCCATCACGGTTCGCTCGACGTCGCCCAGCGCCGCAAGGTTGAGGACGCGATGGCCGCAGGAAAGCTGCGCGGCGTGGTCTGCACGTCGTCGCTCGACCTCGGCGTCGACTGGGGCGACGTTGATCTCGTGATCAATGTCGGCGCGCCGAAAGGCTCGTCGCGGCTGATGCAGCGGATCGGCCGCGCCAATCACCGCATCGACGAGGCCTCGCGTGCGGTGCTGGTGCCCGCCAACCGCTTCGAGGTGCTGGAGTGCCGCGTCGCAATCGATGCCATTGCGGATAATGCGCAGGATACGCCGCCGCTCCGCACCGGTGCGCTCGACGTGCTGGCGCAGCACGTGCTCGGCTGCGCCTGCGGCGAGCCGTTTCTTGCCGACGAGCTCTATGCGGAGGTGCTGACCTCGGCGCCTTATTCCTCGTTGACGCGGACCGACTTCGACGACGTGGTCGATTTTGTCGCCACCGGCGGCTATGCGCTGAAGACCTACGAACGCTTTGCCCGCATCAAGCAGGACAAGCAGGGCCGCTGGCGCGTCGCCAATCCAAAAGTGCGGCAAAGCTATCGCCTCAACGTCGGCACCATCGTCGAAGAAACGATGCTGAAGGTTCGCCTGGTGCGCTCGCGCAGCGGCGGCTCCGGCTCGACCGGCGCGCTCGGCCGCGGCGGGCGGATGCTGGGCGAGATCGAGGAAGCCTTTATCGAAGGCCTCGTTATCGGCGATACGTTTGTGTTCGGCGGTGAGGTCGTGCGCTACGAGGCGCTTGCGGAGGACGTGGTCTATGTCTCGCGCGCCAACGACAGGGACGCGAAAGTGCCGTCCTATATGGGCGGCAAATTTCCGCTCTCCACATACCTTGCCGAACGCGTCCGCAAACTGCTCGACGACCGCCGCGCATGGAACGCGTTGCCGGACCAAGTCCGAGACTGGCTGTCGCTGCAGAAGGATTTTTCCCGTGTGCCGGCGGTGCGCGAACTGCTGATCGAAACCTTTCCCCGCGCCAACAAACATTACCTCGTCTGCTATCCGTTCGAGGGCCGGCTGGCGCACCAGACGCTCGGCATGCTGCTGACGCGGCGGATGGAGCGGGCGCGGGTGCGGCCGCTCGGTTTCGTCGCCAATGAATATGCGTTGGCCGTATGGGGCCTCGGCGATATGTCGTTCATGATCCGGCACGGCAAGCTCGACCTCAATGCGCTGTTCGATCCGGACATGCTCGGCGACGATCTCGAGGCGTGGCTCGCCGAATCGGCGTTGATGAAGCGCACCTTCCGCACCTGCGCCATCATCTCCGGCCTGATCGCGCGGCGTTTCACCGGCGAGGAAAAATCGCGCCGCCAGGTGCTGTTCTCGACCGACCTGATCTATGACGTCTTGCGCAAGCACCAGGCCGACCACGTGCTGCTGCGCGCTGCGCGCGCCGACGCCGCAACAGGTCTGCTCGATCTCAAGCGATTGGGTGATATGCTCTCGCGTATTCACGGGCGAATCACCCATCGGGAACTCGAACATGTTTCACCGCTCGCGGTCCCCGTGATGCTGGAAATCGGCCGCGAGTCAGTTTATGGCGAAGCAGGCGACGTGTTGCTGGCGGAAGCCGCCGACGAACTCGTCAAAGAGGCGATAGGATAAGCGGGAAGGCACGTGACGGCAGGGGCGCAGTCTTCGGGAGACGATCAACAGATGCGCGCCTCGAAAGTCATGGTTGCCGACGTGACGTTCCGCGCCGACCTCTCCGGCGCGCTGTTCTGGCAGGAGCAGCGCCTGCTCGTCGTTTCAGATTTGCATCTGGAAAAAGGCTCCAGCTTCGCCGCGCGCGGCGTGCTGCTGCCGCCTTATGACACCGTCGCGACACTGAGCCGTCTCGGCGCCGTCATTGCCCGGCACGACCCGCGCATGGTGATTGCGCTCGGCGACAGTTTTCACGATCGCGACGCGCATCAGCGGCTGTCGGCGCCGGATCGCGAAGCGCTGTCAGCGATGCAGGCGCACCGCGACTGGATCTGGATATCGGGCAATCACGATCCGGCGCTGCCGTCCGATCTCGGCGGCGTGGTGGCGAGCGAAGTCGCGATCGGATCGATCGTGTTCCGACATGAGCCGACAGGGGCGGCAGGTGAAATCGCCGGCCATCTGCATCCCAAGGCGCGCGTCGCCACCCGGGGACGATCGATGGAGCGGCGATGCTTTGCGAGCGACGGCGAGCGCGCGGTGATGCCGGCGTTCGGCGCCTATACCGGGGGCTTGAGCATCCGCGATCCGGCGTTTGCGAAGATATTCCCGACGCCGGCTTTGATGGCGCATGTGCTCGGCGACAACCGGCTGCACGCGATTGCGGCGTCACGGTGTTATTGAGCACTTGATGCGAAGCCTTTCTTACCTCTCCCGCTTGCGGGGGAGGTCGACGCGCTCGAAAGAGCGCGGCGGGTGGGGGAAATCTCTCCCGGAATTCGAACATCTGTTATGCGGTTCCACCCCAGCCCTCCCCGCAAGCGCGAGAGCACCTTTCGCTTGGAAAGATTACGCCGCCTTTGCGTCGACGCTGTCGCAGAACTCAGCGAGGCGGTCGGCGAGCCGCAGCGTTGCGGGGCTGGCATCGGGCGAGGCCACCAGCGCCAGTTCGGTCTTGTCGATCGAGGCAAAGCCGTCTTTCGCCGTGAGCACGCGATGGCCTGCCTGGATCGCGATGTCGGAGAGAATGCTCAATCCCAATCCCGCGGCGACCGCGGCCTGGATGCCAGCGAGGCCAGAAGAAGTATAGGCCATGTGCCAGGAGCGCCCGGCGCTTTCCAGCGCATGAATCGCGCGCGAACGATAGAGGCAGCCGGCAGGAAAGCCGATCAGCGGCACCGAGCCAGCGTCGATATCGACCGGATGGGTTTTGCTGGTGACCCAGTGCACCTGTTCGGGCCACACCGCGATCGCCCCTTTCTCGCCGGCGTCGCGCTTGAGCAGCGCCAGATCGAGCTCGCCGCGTTCGATGTCACGCCGAAGATACGTGCTCTGGTCGGCGCGCACATCGAGCCGCAGGCCCGGCCGTGACCGCGAAAAGGTCGCCAGCAATTTTGCGAGACGATAGGCGGCGAAGTCCTCGGGGATGCCGAGCTTGATCGCGCCTTCGCTTTCCGGCCGCGCCACCACGTCGCGGGCTTCCTCGGCGAGCGACAATAACCGCCGCGCATAGGAGAGCAGCCGCTCGCCGGCCTCCGTCGGCGTCACGTCCTTGCCGTTGCGGTTCAATAGCGGCTGGCCGAGATCGTCTTCCAGCCGCTTGATCTGCTGGCTGACGGTCGATTGGGTGCGGTGGACGCGCTCGCCGGCACGGGTAAAGCCGCCGGCGTCGACGACGGACACGAAACTGCGCAGCAGCTCCAGATCGAGCATGCCAATGCTCCATTTACAAATCCACTGGATATCAGTCTATCATTTAATTTCCAAATATCAAGCCGCGGCTCTAGATCATGGGTAAAGGAGACTACCCATGTCCCTCGCCCCTTCGATCACGGTTCCCCGCGCCGGCTTCAATCCGCTACCGTTTTATATCGGCCTGTTCTGCCTGCTCTGGAGCTTTGCCTTCGTCGCCGGCAAGGTCGGCGTCACCGACTGCCCGCCGCTGATCTTGCTCACGGCGCGATTTTCGCTGGCGGGAATCCTGATCCTCGGTGTCACGGCGCTGCGCGGCGAGGCATGGTCCTCGCTGACCTGGCGCGATGCCGGAATCTTCGCCATCCTCGGCGTCGCCAATAACGCGCTCTATCTCGGCCTCGGCTACACCGGGTTGCAGACGGTATCGGCCGGCCTTGGCGGCCTGATTGTCAGCGCCAATCCGGTGTTCACTGCTGTACTTGCGGCGTTGTTTCTCGGCGAGGCGCTCACCTGGCGCAAGATGGCGGGGCTTTTGCTCGGCATCTCCGGCGTCGCCTTCATCGTCTGGCACCGCATGTCGGTCGGCACCGATAGTTTTCACGGCATCCTGTTCACGCTTGCGTCATTGGTCTCGATCGTCGCCGGCACGATCCTGTTCAAGATGCTGGCGCCGAAAGGAAGTCTCTGGGTCGGCAACGGCGTGCAGAACCTTGCCGCGGGCATCGTGCTGCTGCCGTTTGCGTTCACGCTCTCCAGCGTCGGCGACATCGTGCCGAGCGCGCGGCTTGCCGGCGCGTTTGCTTTCCTTGTGCTCGGCGGATCGATTCTCGCTTACCTGCTCTGGTTTCACCTCTTGAAGGTCTGCGGCGCGACGGCCGCGAGCGCCTATCACTTCCTGATGCCGCCGCTCGGCATCCTGTTCGCCTTCCTCGTGCTCGGCGAACACGTCGAATTGCGCGACCTGCTCGGCATCGTTCCCGTAGCCCTCGGCATTTATCTGGTGACCCGTCCCGCTACGGCGGTCGCCCAATCTTCGTAGAAGGAGCAAGTCAATGACAGTTACCATCACCCTGGTCGGCGGCCCGACCGCGCTTATCGAGGTCGACGGCTTCCGGCTGCTGACCGATCCGACCTTCGACGAACCCGGCGCCTATCAACTGCCGCACGTGAAACTGGAGAAGCTGGTTGGTCCCGCCGTCAGCGCGCATGACATCGGCGAGGTCGATGCCGTGCTGCTCAGCCACGACCAGCATTCGGACAATCTCGACCATTCGGGGCGCGACTTTCTCAAGTCGGCCAAGCGCGTGTTGACGACGGAGGTTGGCGCAAAACGGCTCGGCGGTCACGCCGAAGGCTTTGCGCCATGGGCTTCGACCGAACTGACCGGCAAGAATGGTCATTCGCTGACCATCACCGCGACGCCGGCGCGCCATGGCCCGGCGGGCATCGAACCGCTGGCCGGTGACGTAATCGGCTTCGTGGTTTCGTCGGGCAAGCCGGGCAGCCGTCCGATCTACATCAGCGGCGACACCGTCTGGTACGACGGTGTTGCTGAAGTGGCGAGGCGGTTCAAGGCCGGCGTGGTGCTGCCGTTCGCGGGCGCGGCGCAAACCCGCGGTCCCTTCCACATCACGATGGACACTAACGACACGATCGAGACCGCACGCGCGTTTCCGGACGCGGTGATCGTCCCCGTGCATACCGAAGGATGGAAGCATTTCCGCCAGAGTGCGAACGATCTGCGCGCCACCTTCGATACACTGGGCTTTGGGTCGCGGTTGCGGATTCTGGAGCCGGGCGTGGCGACCATCATCGAGCCGTTGAGCGCCGCGTGATGCTTACAACGTGTCCGGCCAGCGTCACCGAACAGGTTCCTTGCCTGGAACCTGTTCCCGTCAGCTTCGTTGTTGCTGCGGTGGATCGCTGGCATGGCAAATCGTACCCGGTCGAACAGGAAGTATCCCAAGCGTACGAACTCTGGCGATGCGAAGGCGGCTGCAAAGGCCGGGGCCGCACGGCCGTTTCGCTTCCGTGACGCGCTGAAAGCGCTCGGGCCTGGCCTGATCACCGGGGCGTCCGACGACGATCCGTCCGGGATCGGTACCTACAGCGAGGCTGGGGCGCAGCTCGGTTACGGCATCGGCTGGACCATGCTGTTGACGTTTCCGCTGATGGCGGGGATCCAGGAAATCTCCGCGCGCGTCGGCCGCGTCACCGGGCATGGTATCGCGGGCAATGTGTGCCGGCATTATTCGCCATGGTTGCTCAATGTGGTGGTGGCAATGCTGTTCGCCGCCAACACCATCAACATCGGCGCCGACCTCGGCGCCATGGCGGATGCGACCAAGTTGCTGATCGGCGGCCACAGCATCGTTTATGTGGTGCTGTTCGGCGTGACCTCGGTCGCAGCGCAGATCTTCCTCGACTACAGACGCTACGTGTCGGTGCTGAAATGGCTGACGCTCAGCCTGTTCGCCTATGTCGCCGCGCTCGCCTTTGCCAAGATTTCGTGGGGCGACGCGCTCGCCGGCGTTCTCGTTCCGCGTCCGAGCTGGAGTGTCGATTATTTCACCACCATCGTCGCCATCTTCGGCACCACGATTTCGCCCTATCTGTTCTTCTGGCAGGCGTCGCAGGAAGCCGAGGACCAGCGCGTCGATTCGACCAAGCGGCCGCTGGTCGAAAAGCATTATGGCGCGCAGAAGGAATTCAACCGCATTCGCGCCGACACCATCGTCGGGATGGCGTTCTCCAATTTGATCGCATTGTCGATCATCGTAACCGCCGCGGCGACGCTGCATGCGGCCGGGAAGACCGATATCCGGAGCTCGGCGGACGCGGCTGAAGCCCTGCGTCCGATTGCCGGTGCCTTCGCTGAAACGATTTTTGCGCTCGGCATCATCGGCACAGGACTGCTGGCAATTCCGGTGCTCGCCGGCGCCGCGGCCTATGCCGTCGGGGAGGGACGGCGATGGCCGGTCGGGCTCGCGCGCAAGCCCAAGGCCGCCGCCGCCTTCTACGCGGTGCTGGCGCTCTCGGCTGGCATAGGCATCGCGTTGAACTTCACGCCGATCAACCCGATCTCGGCGCTGTACTGGAGCGCGGTTATCAACGGCGTGCTCGCCGTGCCCGTAATGGTTTTGCTGATGTTCACGGCGCGGCGCAGGGATGTGATGGACCGCTACGTCATCAAGGGGCCGCTCTATTGGCTAGGATGGCTGTCGACGGTGGCGATGACGCTGAGTGTCGTGGCGATGGGCGTGGGGTTTTTTGCCGGTAGCAAGTAATCGAGCCACACACTCCGACCTCATTCTGAGGAGCCGCGCAGCGGCGTCCCGAAGGATGGGCTACGGGCCTGATGGTTCGAGACGCGCGAACATGCGCTCCTCACCGTGAGGGGCTAGCCTCAATCCTTCCTAAACACGATCGAGGCCATCCATCCTGTCATCAGCGCCATGAACGCGGTGACGAGCCCGTAGACAAAACCGTTCTGGCGCGCCGTGGTCGCAACGAACTGTTCGAAGCCGACCTTGACGATCTCGAACGCGCTGTCCGTCTTGGCCACCAGTGCGCCGTCGGCGAACAGCTTGATCTCGACCGAATAGGTGCCGATCGGCACCTCTGCAGGCAGGGGAATGCCGGTGCGAAACAGTGTCGGCGTCAGGAACGTCACCGCCGAGGTCTCCTCGCGATAAAGACCATGCTGCTTGCGGAGCCGCACAAAGGCGCTGCGGAACGCATCGTCCGGCACGACGTCGGCGTAGTCGGGGCCGACGCGCTGGGTCAGCAGCACGTTGTTGAGCCCGAGCTGCTGCCGCCGCTGCACCTCGGGCGAGGCGATGGCGTCGAACGGGCGGTTGGAAAACAGCGCCAGGTAGGTCGGCACTTTGAGGAACTGCCGGGAGTCGGTGTTGATCCAGATCCCGAACCGGCGCTCCTTGCGGCGCGTCACCATGTCGGCGCGCGGGCCGGCAACCGTCACCACCAGGTCGTAATTGCGGCCGGGCGGCGTGGTGGCATCTTTTTCCACCGACCCGAACAACACCAGTTCCTCGCCGGAATAGTTCGGCGTCACGGTGACGCGATGGTTCGATACCGACACGATCAGCCGCTCCGCCTGCGCGGGCGGGGCCGCGAGCACCGCGCCAAGCGCAAGGACTGCGAGGATGAGGAGGCGCGCGGTCATCCGCCGCCTCCGGTTTCCCTGATCGTGAAGAGATCCTCAGGCCGGATCACCAGCTCGACGGCAAAACGGACGCCGACGGCGAGTACCAACAGACCGAGCAGCAGCCGCAAATGTTCGCCGCGGATTTTCTGCCCGGCGCGGGCGCCGAACTGGGCGCCGGTGACACCGCCGACCATCAGGATCAGCGCCAGCACGGCATCGACCAGATGATTGGTGACGGCATGCAGCATGGTGGCGAACACCATCGTGACGAGGGTGAGCACCATCGAGGTGCCGATCACGGTCGAGGTCGGCACCCGCAGAACGTAGATCAACAGCGGCACCAGGATGAAGCCGCCGCCGATGCCCATCACGGCGCCGATAAAGCCGATGACCAAACCGATCACGACGACCGGAATGATGGACAGATAGATTTTCGAACGCTTGAAGCGCATCTTCAACGGCAGGCCATGAATCCAGACATGGCTGCCCGGGCGGCGCGTGGTGACTGGACCGCCGCGGCGGGCCCTTAGCAGCGCCCGCAGGCCTTCCCAGAACATCAGGCCGCCGACGGTGGTCAGCAGGATCACGTAGGACATCGCGATCATGAGATCGAGCTGACCGAGCGAGCGTAGCAGCGTGAAGGTCCAGACCCCTAGCGCCGTACCCAAACTGCCGCCGCTCAGCAGCACCAACGCCAGGACCGGATCGATGGCGCGCCGCCGCCAGTAGGATATCGCGCCGGAGAACGACGACGCCGCTATGTGGCTGGCGACGGAAGCGACCGCGACCGCGGGCGCAATGCCGACGAAGATCAACAGCGGCGTCATCAGGAAGCCGCCGCCGATCCCGAACATGCCGGAGACGAACCCGACCGCCGCGCCCATCGCCAGGATGAGGAAAATATTGACCGGAATGTCGGCGATCGGGAGGTAGAGCTGCACGTGCGTCTGCTTTTTGTAGCTTTGCCGCAAGAGACGGCCGAGGGGCCGCTCGGGGCATGGTTTGTCTTGTATTTTGCCGGCAGTGGAATCCGGTTCGCCCATGCACCTTTGCGTGCGCAGGGCCGGTTCCCGCGCCTTTGCTTAACTGAATTCGGAAGGATGAGGGACTAAAAATGGCCGGCAAGGCAAATTTTTGCCGTACGCGACCCCACTCGGCGACCGCAGACTCAGGGCGTTCCGAGCGAGTCGGTGACGAGGTTCATCGCCAAGGCCTGCTTGGGACTGAGCCAGCGAATGTCCCGGGTCTCGGACATCGCTTCCACGATCGAGGATGAAACCCCCATTTTGGTCATATAGCCCAACACCGCGCCTGATATCCGCTGGGCCTCTGCGACGGGGTCGTTCACGGGCCTGGTTGTGACAAACCGATGAACGCCCAGTGCCGAGCCCAACACGCCGAAGCGAGTCTTGCCTCCGGCATAGGCCAGCACGCAGGCGCTGGCGCAGTAACCGGGCTTGATGCGGCCCGAAGCGTCGGCGCTGCCGACCGCGGTCGCTAGCCCCCGCGACCGGATGATCTCGCCCATGATCACGGCCTGGTTCAGATCACCGCCGGGAGAGGCCAACAGGACGATGTCACCGGGCGCGAGATTGGCCTGGTCCAGCCTGCTACGAAACCAACTCGCCGCGGCGGGGCCGATTGTCCCGCTGACCAATAGGGCGCGGCGCGCCCGGCTCGAACCGTCGAGGTGGAGCCTATCGATCACCTCCGATGTAAGGCTTGGCGATACGTACTGGTCCTTCCAGTAATGCCAGGCCTCCGGCTGCGACAGGTCCCGGTAGGCGCGAATGCAGACACCGGAAACCAGCAGGATGAAGATCGCGATCGACCAGAAATGCCGTCTACGGCGGGGCGCCCGGACCGGCGGCGCCGGCGTCTGACCGGGCGGTATGCGCGGCGGCGCGACCGCAGGGCCCGTCGGCGAGCTGCGGAAACGATTTTCCCCGTCCTGGCTGTCGTCGGCTGACAATCGATCCTCTTCGCAAGCCGGACCCGTTCAGGATCAGGCTGACCCGAACCATTATAGATATGGATGAGGATATGGCGGCGAGGCCGCGGCATCGCAACCAGTCTTAGTGAACGGCGGCGGTGCGCTTGGTCGCAGCCGGCTTGGCGGCGGGCTTGCCGGGGGCCGCTGCGGGCGCTGAATCCCAGCCGCCGGCGGGTAATGCCACGTTGACGGCCTCTTCGGGCTGCGGCTCCACGGTGAAGGTCTGGATCGCGAGCCTCGCTGCCGCCAGCGACTGAGCGTCGAGGCGCTTGGCGATATCGTCGCGCTTGCGGCCGGCATCGGCATCACCCTGCGCGGCTGCGAGGCTGAACCATTTGAAGGATTCGGCGAGGTTCTGTTCAACGCCGATGCCGCGGGCATAGAGAATGCCGAGGTTGAACTGGCTGTCGGCGACGCCGCGATCGGCGGCTTTGCGGAACCAGAGCGACGCGCTCTTGTAATTGGCGCCTTTGCCACCGCCATCGGCATCGAGCACGGCCAGATTATGCATCGCCTTGGCGCTGCCGCGTTCGGCCGCCTGCAGGTAATAACGCCGCGCGATATCGACGTCCTTTTTCACGCTCAGGCCCTTCTCGTAGAAGGTGCCGAGCCGGAACAGCGCTGGCACCACGCCGGCCTGCGCCGCGCGGTCGTACCATTTGGCAGCCTCGTCGAGATTGGGGGCGACGCCCTTGCCTTCGGCAAAGCGCACGCCGACCTCGTAAGCCGCGGTCGGATCGCCTTTCAGCGCGGCGGCACGCAGCACCGGGCCGCCGATACCGTCAGGCAACCGCTCGCTCGGCGGCACCGCGATCATCGCAAGCTTGCCGCCGCCGGCCGGCATCGCCTGAATCGCGCCGGTGATATCGCTGGCCGCAACCGGGGATGCCGCGGCCTGCGGCGGGACCACGATCCGCGCGCCGTCCAGCGTGTTCGGTGCGGAAGAATTGTTCGACTGCTTCTCAACCGGCGTCGGCGAGATCATCGAGGGCGCCGGTGCCGCGGGCATTGCGGGTGCGGGCCTCGAGCTGCTCTCCGCCGGTGCGGGGGCCTGCGCCGGTGGGGTCGGCTCGCTGGACTGCTCCATCATCGGCAGTTGCAGCACGCTGCCGCTATCGAGCAGCGTCATCGCCATCTTGAAGGTGCCGAGCACGATCACGACCACGCTCGCGCCGACCAGCAGCGAGCGGATCTTGGAGGAAATGTTCGAGGCGTTCTTGTCGTCGGCCTTGGCCTTGTCGCCGCCCTTGTCCTTGAGCACGGCCTTCGCAGCCGAACGTCCGGCTTTCTCGGGCGGGGGCGCCGCGGCTGCGGCCTGCGCGGCGCGTCGCGCGGCGGCAATGAAGCTCGACGAACTGACCGGCTCCTTCGGCCCGGACGCAATCTCGCTGATCGCGTTTTGGGAAGCAGCGATCCGTTCCGACGGCGAAGACATGCGCGCGGGCGGCCGCGTGCCCGGCTCGAGCGGATGATCCGGCGGCAATTCCGGCGCGATCGCCGCGCGCGGTGCTGATGCATGCGGCTCCAGGATTTCGCTGATCGCCCGCGGCGGCAATGGCGGCGCGACCGGCGCGGCCGGCTGCACGGCATGGAATTCGCGCGGGGCGGCGTCGAAATGTCCTTGAGGATATTCTTGCAGCGCAGCCGGATTCGGCAATTCCGGTTTCGGCGGCGCCAAAGGCTGCATCACAGACTGCGTCGAGGGCTGCGCCAGGGGCGGCGTAAAGGCCTGCGGCGGCGTCGCCGCGCGCGGGGCCTCGTCGCGAGCCTCTAGCGGCGCCCGGGCGGGCTGTGGCGCGGCCGGCGCGGCGCGAACCCCGCGCAGATCGCCTTCAATCGTCGACAGGCGATCGACCACATGGCCGAGCGTGTTGTGAACGGTCTCCAGCGAGTCCTGGGTGCGGCGGTCGGTTTCCGACTGGCTGAAGCGGATGTCGGACAGTTCGCGCTTGACCAGATCGACGATGCCGGCGTCCGTCGGTGCTGCCGCGCTGCCGGAATTGCGGTTGGAATCGGCGAGTGCGACCAGGCTGGCGTGCTGACGTTCGAGAGAACGCAGAATGTCGTGCAGGCCTTCCTCGACCCGTCCGAGGTCGATGCTGGGTGCGGCGGAACGATCGTTGGAGGCTTCCAGGCGCTCCAGCAGATACGAGACGCGCTGTTCGAGATGAGCAAATGCCGACGCATTGTCGTTGCCGACCGGCATGCGGTCGAGCCGCTCCGACAGCGAGCGCAGCGCGTTTTCGACATATTCCGAATTCTCGCTTGCGGCCGGCGGCTGCCGGGATTCCAGCGTCGAGGTCAGCGCGGCCAAGCGCTGTTCGAGAAGCCCGAAGGCATCGCTGTTGCCGTCGAAGCGGGAAAGCTGGTCGACCTTGGCCGACAGCGTATGCACGTCGTCGGCGAGCCGGGCCAGCGCGTCGTTGGAGGCGACGTTGGAGACGATTCCGCGCAGCGCTGCGATCGCGCTTTCGAGCTGCTGCACCGTCGACGGATCGTCGTTCGAGCGCAGGATCAGGTCGAGCTTGGCGCCGAGGTTGCGGATCGCCTCGTCATAGCCGGTGAGCTGCTCGGCCGGCGTTAGCGAGCGCAGCGCTTCGCGGATTTCGCCGAGGGCGCGCTCGATATTGGCCAGCATCTGGCCGTCGGTGCTGTTGTGTCTGTTATCGTCGATGCGGCGGGACAGCGAGCGGATTTCGTTCTCGAGCGATTCGATCTCCCGGCGCGGCACCGCCTCAGTGATGGCCTGACGGATTTCGGCAAGTTCGCTGCGGAATGCCGCGATCGACTGCTCGATATGGTCGGGACGCTGCAGCGCCTCGATCTGGCTCGTGATCTTGATCAGGTGCTGTTCGAGCGAAGAAAAGTCCGGCCCTGCAGGCGCGGGCTGCGCAGAATGAGGCTGGGCGGCCGAAGCCGTCGGCGCGGCATAGCGCGGCGGGACCTGGCGCGGCGGCGGGCTGTCGAGTTCGTTCTGGCGCGCGGCGATTTCGGCGATCGCAAAATCCATCGACGCCTGGCTGAGCGGCGGCGCGGGACGATAGACCTGGGCTGCTGCACGCTCGACCATCTCGGTCTGACGCTGCCTTTCCTGCATCTGGGCTTGACGCGCCGGCGCGGGATTCGAAATCTGAGACAGCCGCGCATCGAGACGCGAAATGGCTTCGTTGAGCTGGCGGGCCACCGTCGGCTCGCCGCGGACGGCTTCGCCGCGGGCTGCAGGCCGCGAAATCTGCTCGATCTGCTTTGTGATTGAGTCCAGCCGCTGGTGAATGTCGGCAACATCGGGGATCTGCCGGCTCGGCATCGCCGATGCCCTGTCGGAAGGCGCGCCGAAACTCGGCGGGGCCGGTTCGCCGATGGTGGAATTGAGCCAGTCGTTCAGTGACATGCCGGCGCGGCGCGCAGCCGCCTCAGCCCTGTCGCGGATGGATGGATCGATGCCGTCAACACTCCACGATACGCGCGAATTCATGCTCTCGTCCGGTTCCGCTACGGCGCCCCACCTGCGCCATCAACCTCCCCGCGCGTCCCACCGAAGAGACAATCGTATTTTCGCGCAGGTCGCCTGCCTCGGAACTGACTTTTTCCGGTTACGGTAAAGAACGGGTTAAGGAATGGGACCGACGGCCCCAAAAGTTACCAGGAGGCCAAATCGGCCGGCGTTAGACGTTGTTTTCGCGCTTGTTGTCCTCGATGGATACGATGTTGCTCCGCTCCGCTCCGGAGGACAGCGCGGACAATGCCTCGATCGCCTCTTCGCACCATTCCGCCACGGCGCGCTCGTGGCTCAGGCCGATGCGAAGTCCGAGCAATTTGCCGACGTCGGCCGGCGGCGCCGTGCCGTCCGGGAATCGCTTGTTGAGCAGGCGTTCGTAGCGGGCGAAACGGTCGCGGTGATGTTCCAGCCGCGCCATCAGGTCGGTGCGCAACGGTTCGACGTCGACATTGTCTAGCGCATAGAGCCGGACCAGCAGGTCGTCCTTGATCGAGGCCGGAACGCTCGGCCGCGCCGCCCAGTGCCGGAGCGCGGCGCGGCCCTCCGGCGTAAGCGTATAGACCAGCTTGTTGGGCTTGCCGGACTGCACCACCTCGCGGCCCTGGATGTGGCCGCGGTCGCGAAGCTTGGTGAGCTCGCGATAAATCTGCTGGTGGTCGGCCTTCCAGAAGAATCCAATGGAGTTGTCGAATGTCTTGGCGAGCTCGTAGCCCGTCATCGGACGTTCGGTCAGACAGGCAAGGATCGCGTCACCAAGCGCCAAGACGCCAGCCTCCCGCATTTATTGTGATTTGACATTATGCATAAAGTTGCATATGCGTCAACGCGCATAAGCCGGAGAGAGGTCCATTCCCCGGTGCCCAGCCCGTCATCGCCCGCACAGGAAACATGATGACCATGAGCGGCCTCGACAAGTGGTACGGCTACATGAAGTCCCATGACACCGCGGCGCTGTGGGATCTGTTGCATCCGGACGCGATCTTCGAAAGCCCCGTTGTCCACACGCCGCAGCGCGGACGCGACATCACCTTCAAATATCTGGCGAGCGCCGAGAAGGTGCTCGGCGGTCCCGGCTTCAAATACACAGGCGAATGGCGCAGCTCGAACGGCGCGGTCCTCGAATTCGAAAGCGAGATCGAGGGCATCAAGATCAACGGCGTCGACATCATCACCTTCAGCGATGACGGTAAGATCACGCACTTCAAGGTGATGGTCCGTCCGCTGAAGGGAATCAATCTGCTGCACCGCTTGATGGGGGAGCAACTCGCCAAGCAGTGAAGGCCCGCAACCTCCGGCGCCGTTATGGCGCAATGGCTGTCCGGATATTTGCTGGCCCCGCTCACTCCCTAGGACTGCCGGAACGCGATAAGGTCTCGTTCCGGGACCGCCACGATGAATTTCATTCAAACGCCTTCGCCACCTTTTTGCCCTTGCCGGGAGAACATCATGCCGATCTACAAAGCCCCTGTGGAAGACGTCACCTTCCTGCTCAACGACGTGTTCCAGATCGATCGCTACGACAATTTGCCCGGCTTCACCGACGCCTCCGTCGATGTGCGCGAGGCGATTTTGGGCGAAGCCGCAAAACTTTCCGAAGAGGTGCTGCAGCCGCTCAACCGTGTCGGCGATCTCGAAGGCTGCAAGCGGCATGACGACGGCTCGGTGACGACGCCGAAAGGGTTCAAGGAGGCATTCAAGCAGGTGGCCGAAGGCGGCTGGCTCGGTCTGTCGGCTCCGGCGGAATATGGCGGGCAGGGGCTGCCGGTGACGCTGAGTCAGGTGGTTACCGAATTCCAGAGCGCGGCCAACATGGCGTTCTCGATGTATGGCGGCCTGACCATGGGCGCGACCGCGGCGCTCTTGGTGCACGGCAAGCCCGAGCAGAAGAAGATGTTCGTGCCGAAGATGGTGGCGGGCGAGTGGACCGGCACCATGAATCTCACGGAGCCGCAATGCGGCACGGACCTCGGCCTGTTGCGCACCAAGGCGGTCAAGCAGGCAGACGGCAGCTACAAGATATCAGGCACCAAGATATTCATCTCGTCGGGCGAGCACGACCTCGCCGAGAACATCATCCATCTGGTGCTGGCGCGCATCGAAGGCGCTCCCGCCGGCATCAAGGGCGTGTCGCTGTTCGTGGTGCCGAAGGTGCTGGTCAATGCTGACGGCTCGCTGGGCGCGCGCAACGGCGTGTCCTGCGGCTCGATCGAGCACAAGATGGGCATTCACGGCAATTCCACCTGCGTTATGAACTACGACAACGCCACCGGCTGGCTGATCGGCGAAGAGAACAAGGGCATGCAGGGCATGTTCGTGATGATGAACGAGGCCCGCCTCGGCGTCGCCGTGCAGGGCCTCGCACAATCTGAGGTCGCCTATCAGAACGCCGTCGCCTACGCGCGCGAGCGCCTGCAGGGCCGCTCACTCACGGGTGCCAAGGAGCCTGAGAAGCCGGCCGATCCAATCATTGTGCATCCGGATGTTCGCCGCGTGCTGCTCACCATCCGCGCCTTCAACGAGGCGGCGCGCGCCATGGTGGTGTGGACCGCGCTGAAGAGCGACGTCGCCCATCGCTCCTCGGACCCGAAGGATCGAGAGGCCGCCGACGACCATATGGGCCTGATGACGCCGGTCATGAAGGGCGTGATGACCGACGTCGGATTCTCCAATGCGGTGCTGGCACAGCAGATGTATGGCGGCCACGGCTATATCGCCGAACACGGCATGGAGCAGTTCGTGCGCGATGCGCGCATCGCCATGCTCTATGAGGGCGCCAATGGCATCCAGGCGCTCGATCTGGTCGGCCGCAAGCTGCCGCGGAACGGCGGCCGCGCCGTGATGGCGTTCTTTGCCGAAGTGGGCTCCTTCGCCAAGGAGCACGGCGGCGACGAGGCGATGAAGCCGTTCGTTGCGCCGCTCTCGACCGCGCTCGGCCATTTGCAACAGGCCACCGGCTGGCTGATGCAGAACGCGCTGACAAAACCCGACAATGCCGGTGCCGCCGCCACCGATTACATGCAATTGTTCGGCCTCGTCGCCTTCGCCTACATGTGGGCGCGGATGGCAAAGGTGGCGCAGGACAAGATTGCGGCCAGTGGCGCAACCCCCTATCTCAGCACCAAGCTGGTGACCGGCCGCTTCTTCATGGAGCGGATGTTGCCGGAAACCTTGGTCCATCTTGCGCGGATCCAGACCGGATGCGCCACCACCATGGAATTGGCGGCGGAAGCGTTCTGATTTTTCGACGTTTCCCGTTCGATCTGCCTATAATATTATGATCCTCATACCAGGAGGGCGTCATGCCTGAGGCATATATCTACGATCACGTTCGCACCCCGCGCGGCCGCGGCAAGGCCGATGGCGCACTCCACGAGGTCACCGCGCTGGCGTTGGCGACCGTGCCGCTGCAGGCGCTGAAGGAGCGCAACAACCTGCCGGAAGATTCCGTCGACGACGTCATCCTCGGCGTGGTCGATCCCGTCGGCGAGGCCGGAAGCGACATCGCACGCTTTGCGGCGATCAAGGCGGGTCTCGGCGAAGCCGTCCCCGGGGTGCAGATCAGCCGTTTTTGTGCCTCCGGCCTCGACGCCGTGAATTTTGCTGCCGCCCAGATCATGGCCGGCCAGCATGAACTCGTGATCGGCGGCGGCGCCGAATCGATGAGCCGCGTCGGCATCGGCGCCTCCGGCGGCGCCTGGCCGATGGATCCTTCGATGGCGGTGCCGGCCTATTTCATGCCGCAGGGCGTCTCGGCCGATCTGATCGCCACCAAATACGGTTTTTCGCGCGACGACGTCGACGCTTATGCCGTGCAGAGCCAGCAACGCGCCGCAAAGGCCTGGGACGAAGGCCGCTTCAACAAGTCGGTGGTGCCGGTCAAGGACGTCAACGGCCTGACCATCCTCGCCAAGGATGAGCACATGCGCCCGACCACGACTATGCAGTCGCTGGCGCAATTGCAGCCGTCGTTCACCGTCGTCGGGCAGATGGGCGGCTTCGATGCGGTTGCGATCCAGTCGCACCCTGAAATCGAGCGCGTCAATTACGTCCACCACGCCGGCAATTCGTCCGGTATCGTCGATGGCGCCGGCGCGGTGCTGCTCGGCAGCAAGGAAGCGGGTGCCAAGCACGGCCTGAAGCCGCGCGCAAAAATCCGTGCCTTCGCCAATATCGGTTCGGAGCCCGCGATGATGCTGACTGGTCCGGTCGACGTCACCGAAAAGCTGTTCGAGCGTTCCGGCATGAAGAAGTCGGACATCGACCTGTTCGAGCTCAACGAAGCCTTTGCCTCCGTCGTACTGCGCTACATGCAGGCGTTCGAGATCGACAATTCGAAGATCAACGTCAATGGCGGCGCGATCGCGCTCGGCCATCCGCTCGGCGCGACGGGCGCCATGATCCTTGGAACTGTGCTCGACGAGTTGGAGCGCACCAACAAGTCGACCGCGCTGGTGACGCTGTGCATCGGCGGCGGCATGGGGACAGCTACGATTATCGAACGGGTGTAACTGCCGTAGGGTGGGCAAAGCGAAGCGTGCCCACCACAGAATTCTCCGCAAGCGATGGTGGGCATGGGGCAAGCGCGCCTTTGCCGACCTTACAAAATCCGAGACACAACTGCCGCGCCTGACGTCGGCCGCCGGCATCGAGGGAGCAACAAAATGGCATTCAAGAATTTCAAGCTAGAGACCGACGCCGACGGCATCGCGCTCGTCACCTGGGACATCCCCGGACGTTCGATGAACGTGCTGGATGAGACCTCGACCACCGAGCTCGAGGAGATCCTGAAGCAGACCACGGCCGACGCCGCTGTGAAGGGCGTCGTCATCACCTCAAGCAAGGAAGCGTTCTGCGCCGGTGCCGATCTTTCCATGCTCGAGGGCATGAACAACGAATACGCCAAAGTCTTCAAGGAAAAGGGTGAGGTCGCCGCCAACCAGATGCTGTTCGACCAGAGCCGGCGCTTTTCGCTGGTGCTGCGCGGTATCGAAACCTGCGGCAAACCATGGGCGGCCGCGATCAACGGGCTGGCGCTCGGGGGCGGTTTTGAGGTGACGCTGTCCTGCCACTACCGTGTCGCGGCCGAGAACCCCAAGATCCGGCTTGGCCTGCCTGAAGTGAAGGTCGGCCTGTTCCCCGGCGCGGGCGGCACCCAGCGCGTGCCGCGTTTGGTGCCGCCGCAGGACGCCATGACGATCCTGCTCAAGGGCGATCCGGTCACGGCCGAGAAGGCCAAGTCGCTCAATCTGATCCACGCCATCGTGCCGGCCGCCGATCTGATCAAGGCGGCCAAGGACTGGATCAAGGGCGGCGGCAAGGCCGTCGCGCCCTGGGACGAAAAGGGTTTCAAGTTGCCGGGCGGTCCGGTGTTCTCCAAGGCCGGCATGATGATGTTCCCGGCCGGTAACGCCATCTATCGCCGCGAGACCTACGATAATTATCCGGCGGCGCGCGCCATCATGAGCTGCGTCTATGAGGGCCTGCAATTGCCGATCGACGCGGCGCTTCGGGTCGAGTCGCGCTACTTCACGCAAGTGCTGCGCTCCAAGGAAGCCGCGGCCATGATCCGCAGCCTGTTCCTCTCGATGCAGGAACTGAATAAGGGCGCCCGGCGTCCGCAAAACGTTCCGCCGACCAAGGTGAAAAAGATCGCGGTGATCGGCGCCGGCTTCATGGGCGCGAGCGTCGGTTACGTCTCGGCCCGCGCCGGTCTCGACGTCGTGCTGATCGACCGGGACCAGGAAAGCGCCGACAAGGGCAAGGCGCACGCGCAGAAGGTGATCGACGAGCAGATCGCCAAGGGCCGCGCCAAGGCAGGCGACCGCGACGCGTTGCTGGTGCGCATCACCCCGACTGCGGACTACGCCGCGCTCAGGGATTGTGACCTTGTCATCGAGGCCGTGTTCGAGGACCGCAAGGTCAAGGCCGAGACTTTCGCCAAGGCGCAGCAGTACCTCAAGGCGGACGCGATCTTCGCTTCCAACACCTCGACGTTGCCGATCACTTCGCTTGCCGAATCCTTCAAGGAGCAGGGCAAGTTCATCGGCATCCATTTCTTCTCGCCGGTCGAGAAGATGATGCTGGTCGAGATCATCCTCGGCAAGAACACTGGCGACGTGGCGCTCGCCGCCGCACTCGATTATGTGCGCATCATCGGCAAGACCCCCATCGTCGTGAATGATTCCCGCGGCTTCTACGCCAACCGTTGCGTCGGCCGTTACATCGCCGAAGGCAACGAGATGTTCCTCGAAGGCGTGCCGCCGGCGATGATCGAGAATTGCGCCAAGATGGCCGGCATGCCGGTCGGTCCTCTGTCGCTGTCGGATGAGGTCGCGCTCGATCTCGGCCTGAAAGTCATCAAGGCAACTGAGGCCGATCTCGGTCCCAACGCCATCAACCCGGATCAGAAAAAGCTGATGGTGGAACTGGTCGAGAAGCAGGGCCGTCTGGGGCGCAAGAACAGCAAGGGCTTTTACGATTACCCCGAGAAGGGCAAGGGCCAGAAGAGCCTGTGGCCGGGCCTCTCGGCGCTGCAGCCCAAGCAGCTCGATCCTGACACAATCGACATCGAGGAATTGAAGCAGCGCTTTTTAGTGGTGCAGGCGGTGGAAGCCGCGCGCACGGTGGAGGATCACGTCATCACCGACCCGCGCGAGGCCGATGTCGGCTCAATCCTGGGCTTTGGCTTCGCGCCATTCACCGGCGGCACGCTGTCCTATATCGACTTCATGGGCACGCGGAAGTTCGTCGAGCTCTGCCACAAGCTGGAGGCCAAATATGGCTCCCGCTTCACCCCGCCGAAACTGCTGGAAGACATGGCCGCCAGCGGCGAGACCTTCTACGGCCGCTTCCCGCCGAAGAAGCAGGCGGCGTAAGCTGCCGCTCGCGCAAATCTATCGTGGTCCCTGCGAACGCAGGGATCCATACCGCGTGATCTATCGATAGGGCAGCTTGGCCGACACCTTCTGCAGCAACAGCTCCCTGTGGCTATGGGTCCCTGCGTTCGCAGGGACGACGATGTGAGATGTTCCGCAAACAATAAGGGCCGGATCATCTCCGGCCCTTTTTTATGTTCGTCATTCCAGGGCGATGCGAAGCATCGAACCATGGTGCGCTATTGCGCACCTGAGAATCTCGAGATTCCGGGTCTGGTCCTTCGGACATCCCGGAATGACGAAGGAGTACTCACTCACGCCGCCTTCAGCAGGCCTTCCTTGGTCATTGCCTCCTGCACCTTCGGGCGCGCGGCGATACGGGCTTTGTAGGCAAGGAGGGTCGGCAGGGCCGAAAGGTCGAACTTCAATCGATCGGTCGCCCACATTAGCATGGTGAACAGATAGCCGTCGGCCACGGTGAACTGCTTGCCCATCAGGTAGTCGCGGCCGGCAAGCGCCGTTTCCAGGTACTTGAACTTGCCCATGGCGCGGTCCTTGAAGAAGGTCTTGGCGTCGTCAGCCAGCAGCGGCGAGAACATCGGCCCGAGATTCTTGTGCAACTCGGTCGTGATGAAGTTCAGCCACTCCAGCAGCTTGTAGCGGTCGGTGCTGTCGCGGGCCGGCGCGAGGTTCTTGTCCGCCGCCTTGTCGGCGATCATCTGGACGATGACCGGCCCCTCGGTCACCAGTTCGCCGCTATCGAGCGCCAGCACCGGCACCTGGCCCTTCGGGTTGACCTTCAAGAAGTCGTCACCATTCTCCAGCTTCTTGGCGCGCAGGTCGACCTTGACCAGGTCATAGGCCAGACCGGCCTCGAGAAGCGCGATATGGGGGGATAGCGAGCAGGCCCCTGGGGAATAATACAATTTCATCGGGTTTTCCTTCCTCGACATTATTGGCGGGATGACTAAATGCATCTGCATGGAATAGTCAAGATTGATGCAGCTGCATTTAGTGCGGTACACTGGTCCCCGTTTCTGAGGTTCGCGAGCTTTCGCGGAGCCACCGGCGCGAACTTCGGAAGCAAGAGGGGCACCAGCAAAAAGGTGATTCTAGTGCCGCTTATAGATTTGAAGTTCCTGCACGATCTCGCGGCAGGCAGTATAGGAACTTCAAATCGGCGGCACTAGCCTGTGACAGATACGGACCGGACCATGAAACGCAAACCATCGACCGAGGCGACCGCCGCCTGGATCCGCCTGATGCGGGTGCAGAGCCGGGTGCTCGATGCCGTCGAGCAGGATTTGAAGAAAGCGGGCTTTCCGCCGCTGGCCTGGTATGACGCGCTATTGGAGCTGTCGCGGGCCCCGTCCGGCGAGATGCGCCCTGTGGAGCTGGAAAAGCAGATGCTGATCCCGCAATATTCCACCTCGCGGTTGATCGATCGCCTGGTCGACGAGGGCCTGGCGGCGCGGCGCGAATGCAAGATCGACAAGCGCGGCCAGTTCGTGGAGATCACCGAGGCCGGGCGCGAGTTGCAGAAGAAAATGTGGGGCGCCTATTCGGCGGCGATCGAAAAGCACGTCGGCTCCAAATTGTCCGATGCCGACGCCATGAAGCTTTGCGGTCTGCTCGACCGGCTGGGCTGCTCCTGCTCCGACGTCAAGGCGGCCGCTGCCCGCGACGGCGTGCCGGCGCGATGACGTCTCTGATACGTTTCGTTGGTGCGGGCGACACCGTCCGCACCCCTTCAGCCACACGGCGCGTTCGGTCGAATCGCCAGATATCCGGATTTCTTCATGGCGCGTGACCAGATCGATATGACGCCGCTGCAATCGCGTGACGAACTCGTCGCGTGGTTTGAGGCCGGCATCAAGCAGCCGTCCGAGTTTCGCATCGGCACCGAGCACGAGAAAACCCCGTTCACGCTGGAGGGCCGCCAGCCCGTGCCGTACGAGGGGGCGCGCGGCATCGGCGCGCTGCTCGAAGGCATGCAGCTTTTGCTCGGCTGGGAGCCGATCATGGAGAACGGCAACATCATCGGCCTCTATGACGTCACCGGGGGCGGCGCGATATCGCTGGAGCCGGGCGGGCAGTTCGAATTGTCGGGCGCCCCGGTCGAGACGGTGCACCAGACCCAGTCGGAGCTGATGGCGCATCTGGCGCAGGTTCGCGAGATCGCGACGCCCTTGGGAATCGGCTTTCTCGGGCTCGGCATGACACCCTCCTGGGCGCGTTCGCAGATCCCGGTGATGCCCAAGGGTCGCTACCAGATCATGACCAACTACATGCCGAAGGTCGGCCAATACGGCATCGACATGATGTACCGGACCTGCACCGTGCAGACCAATCTCGACTTCTCCTCCGAAGCCGACATGGTCAAGAAGCTGCGGGTGTCGCTGGCGCTGCAGCCAGTGGCGACCGCTTTGTTTGCTAATTCGCCGTTTACCGAAGGTAAGCCCAACGGCTTCCTGTCGTTCCGCTCCGAGATCTGGCGCGACACCGACAATGCACGCTCCGGCATGTTGCCATGGGTGTTCGAGGACGGCATGGGATTCGAGCGCTGGGTCGATTACGCGCTCGACGTTCCCATGTACTTCGTCAAGCGCGGTGACACCTATATCGACGTCGCCGGCTCCTCGTTCCGCGCCTTCTTCGAGGGCCGCAACAATTCGCTTCCCGGCGAACGTCCGACCTTGTCCGACTGGGCCAACCATCTGTCGACGATTTTCCCGGAAGTCCGCCTCAAGCGCTATCTGGAAATGCGCGGCGCCGACGGCGTGCCGTGGGGCCGGCTGCCGGCGCTGCCGGCATTCTGGGTCGGCCTGCTGTACGACAATATTAGTCTCGATGCGGCCTGGGATCTGGTCAGCCACTGGACCGCGCAGGAGCGTCAGGCGTTGCGCGACGACGTGCCGCGCTTCGGCTTCAAGGCCAGGATCAAGGACCGCTATCTGTTCGAGATCGCGAAGGAATGCCTGAAGCTGTCGCATGCCGGCTTGCGGCGGCGCAACCGCGTCGACCATTCCGGCCGCGACGAGAGCCGCCACCTCGAACCGCTGGAGCGCATCCTCGAAGCGGGCCGCACGCCGGCGGAAGAGATGCTGGATAAGTTCAACGGGGCCTGGGGCGGTTCCGTGGAGCCGGTCTACCAGGAATACGCGTTCTGATTAAGCGGGTTGCCTGGCCTTCGGGCCGTTCATCCGCTGTACAGGTTGATGGCGCTCAAATGACGGTTCGATGCAGCATGATCCGAACGACCGGCTGCCAGTCATTCGAAAAATCGTGCTAAATCAAAGGGCTGGGGGCGGGACGACTTTTCGACGAAAGTCATCCCTTGCTGGCAACGCGTACTCGAAAGCAACCGCAGATGAGGACTGGTCGCCTGCTCAGGGCGTGTGTGGTGACGCTCGCCTTTTTGGCGGCGGCCGTATGCGCATGCCCGGCGCTGGCGCAGGCCAATTTCGATCGTCCCGGCGGCGATTATCTCAGCGTGCCCGTGATCTCGGGCGATCCGGCGGAATGCGCGCTTGTCTGCGAGCGCGACCGGCGCTGCCGCGCCTGGAGCTTCAACTATCCGACCGGCCTGACCAGCCGCGCGGTTTGCTGGCTCAAGAGCAACGTGCCGCCGCGGGTGCAGGGCGAGTGCTGCGTCTCCGGCGTGCGCGGCGCCGGCGTGGTCGAACGGCGTAACGAGGCCATCGAGACCTCGATCGACCGATTTGGCGGCGACTACAAGAGCTTCGACCTCAAGAGCGACGATGGCGGCGACGACGCCTGCAAGGCCGCGTGCGCCGCCGACAACAAATGCCGCGCCTGGACCTATGCGCGGCCAGGCTATGCCGGCAAGGAGGCGCACTGCTTCCTGAAGAAGGACATTAAGCCGCCGCGCCGCAAGGCGGGGTTTACCTCGGGGGTGGTGAGGTAGCGCCGCATCCACCGCCGTCGTCCCCGCGCATGGGGACCGATAACCACGAATGCTTGTTGTGTGCTGGTTTGTGGCCTTAGGTTTCGTAAGCACAAAGATCAGTGGTTATGGGTCCCTCGTGCGCAGGGACGATGATTGTTACGGTGCATTCGCCGGCAGCACCGTGAGCTCCGGCCACAACGCCTTCCACCGCTTCGCCTTCGCTGCATAATTCGCCGCCGAAAAATTCGCACCCGGATTCGGACGCACGATCATCCCGGCGACATCGTCGTAGCCGTTCGGCGCATAGACCTCATAACCATCCCGCGTGCGCCGGATTCCAATCTGCGTGTTCTTGGTGAGGAATCGGTCGATACCCTCCGCCGAGCATCGCAGCTCCGGGTAGGGCAGCCCGTGCTTCTCGGGGTACCAGAGATGAACGCGCGCCTGGTTGCGCGCCTCGACCGCGATGCCGCGTCTTGCAAATCGCTCCGCCAGGGTCCGAATGACAGCATCCTCGGCTTCCCACGACGTATCGGGATCGAAATAGAACACGTCGTAATCGTTGATGCCGTAATCGACCGTGCGCTTGGTCAGCACGTTCCACACCGTCTGTACCAGACAGCCGGAGACCAGCCATGCGTCGGGGAGCGCCAGCTCGAACAATTGCTCGGTGATGATTTCGTTGATGGGGTTGCGCAGAGCGGCGGTGATGAATTGGTCTCTGTCCATAGGGCACGCCGCCGTAGGCTGGGCAAAGCGAAGCGCGCCCACCATGTTCAAGTTGCGAGCTGGATGGTGGGCACGGCGCAAGCTCGCACCTTTGCCCGCCTACAAATTCTACAAGTTAGCGTCGTACGCCTTCACCGCCTTCTTCGACGCCAGCATGCGCCAGTGCCGGCGCATCAGCGGCTCGACGGTGGCACGGCTGGCCTTCGAGAGGCGGATCAGCACGATTGGATAATCGCGGTAGTGATCGGTGAAGTAAAATGTCTTCGGCTGGCTTTCCACCAGCATCTCGCGCTCGTCCTGCGGCACGCTCGGCATCACCAGGCTGTCGCCGTCTTCCTTCAGCCGCACGAGCATCTTCTTGCGCACCTTCAAGGCCGGCGTGCCGTAGGAAGTGCCGTCCTCGACCTCCGGCCAGGCCAGTGCGATTTTTCTGACGTCGTCGAAGGTCATGGCGGCGAAGAATGTAGCCCGGATGCAGCGCAGCGAAATCCGGGGAAACTGCATCCGCCGGCGAGCATGTCCCGGATTGCGCTTCGCTCCATCCGGGCTACGTCCTCAACGCACGGACGTAAAAAACCGCGCCAGCCGGAATCCGGACAGCCAGGTCCATACCGGCTGGCTGCGCATGCCCAAATCCCAGGAGCCGACCACGGCGTCGGCGCGGCCGATCAGATTGTCGATCGGCAATAGTCCCACGCCGCCATCGCGCACCAAGACGCGGCTGTCGGCCGAATTGTCCCTGTTGTCGCCGAGCACGAACAGCTTGCCCGGCGGCACTGTCACCTCGGGCGTGTTGTCGAGCCTTCCATTGTCGCGCATCTTGAAGATCGCGTGGCTGACGCCGTTCGGCAGCGTCTCGACGAAGCGGTAGGCCCGTTCGGTGTTGCCGCGATCGTCCTCGGCCTGGTCTACACCGTCCGGCTTCAATGTCGCGGCATGGTCGTTGATGAAGAGCTGACCCTGCCGCAACTGAATGCGGTCGCCCGGCAATCCCACCACGCGCTTGACCCAGGCCTGCGAACGGTCACCCGGCCAACGGAACACGACGACGTCGCCGCGCTTGGGCGTTTCGCCGAAGAGACGGCCGGTTTCAGGCAGCGTGATCTGGATCGGCAGCGACGCCGCGCCGTAGCCGTAAGGATATTTCGAGGCGAGCAGCGCGTCGCCGATCAGAAGCGTCGGCTCCATCGAGCCTGACGG
The DNA here is from genome assembly GCF_013114825.1 of Bradyrhizobium australiense. Taxonomy (GTDB): domain Bacteria; phylum Pseudomonadota; class Alphaproteobacteria; order Rhizobiales; family Xanthobacteraceae; genus Bradyrhizobium; species Bradyrhizobium australiense. The sequence goes on from NZ_JAAVLX010000003.1 coordinate 796,888, forward strand.
CACGTAGAACGGCTCGGCGATCGCGCCCTTGGCGATGAAGACGACAGCAACGATTGCCGCCAGTTGCACCGCCTGGGCGCGCCAGCTCGCTACCTTGCCGAGAGAGGTGTCCTTTTGATCACCCGCCAATTTCTCGTCGCTCACTAACCCGTTCCTCCGACCGTGATCTTTTCCATCCGCAGCGTCGGCTGACCAACGCCGACCGGCACACCCTGGCCGTTCTTGCCGCAGGTGCCGATGCCGGTATCGAGCGCGAGGTCGTTGCCGACCATGGTGATTCTGTGCAGGTCGGTAGGCCCGTTGCCGATCAGCATTGCGCCCTTCAGGGGCGCGCCGAGCTTGCCGTTCTCGATCTTGTAAGCCTCGGTGCACTGGAACACATATTTGCCCGAGGTGATGTCGACCTGGCCGCCACCGAAGTTGGCGGCATAGACGCCGTTCTTCACTGACGCGATGATCTCGGCCGGGTCGCGCTCGCCGGCCAGCATGTAGGTGTTGGTCATGCGCGGCATCGGTACATGGGCGTAGCTCTGGCGGCGGCCGTTGCCGGTCGGCTTCATGTTCATCAGCCGCGCGTTCTGGCGGTCCTGCATGTAGCCGACCAGAATGCCGTCCTCGATCAGCACGGTTCGGTTGGTCGGCGTGCCCTCGTCGTCGATCGAAAGAGAGCCGCGCCGCGACGCCATGGTGCCGTCGTCGACGACGGTGACACCCTTGGCCGCGACCTGCTTGCCCATCAGCCCGGCAAACGCCGAAGTCTGCTTGCGGTTGAAATCGCCCTCGAGGCCGTGACCAACGGCTTCATGCAGCATCACGCCGGGCCAGCCGGCGCCCAGCACCACGTCCATTTCGCCGGCCGGCGCGGGGACCGATTCCAGATTGACCAGCGCCTCGCGGATCGCGCCGTCGGCGGCCTCGCGCCAGGCCTTGGTCTCGATGAAGCGCGCATAGCCCTCGCGGCCGCCATAGCCCTTGCTGCCGCTCTCCTGGCGGTCGCCTTGTCCCGCCACCACAGAAATATTGACGCGCACCAGCGGGCGGATGTCGCGATAGCTTTCGCCATCCGGGCGAAGGATCTCGACCACCTGCCAAGTGGCTCCTAAGCTGATGGAAGCCTGCCGCACCCGCGCATCCTTGTCGCGGACATACGCGTCGATTTCGGCCAGCAGCTTTACCTTCGCCTCGAAGCCCGGCGCGTCCAGCGGATTCTCGTCGCCATAGAGCCGCACATTGGTATGCGCGGGCGCGGCGGCAAAATTGCCGCTGTACCCGCCGCGCACCGCCGCGACCGCATCCGCCGCGCGGATCAGCGCCGGCAAGGATACGTCCGACGAGTGCGCGTAACCAACCGCATCGTCCTTGACGGCGCGCAGGCCAAAACCCTGCGAGGTATCATAGGTCGCCTGCTTCAGCCGGCCGTTGTCAAAACCGAGCGCTTCGGTCTGGCCGTACTCCAGAAACAACTCGCCGTCATCGGCGCCCTGAAGGCCCCGCGTGATCTCGCGGCGGACAGCATCGCGGTCGAGATTGGCGCGGTCGAGCAGGGATGACCTGATGTCGTTGGACATATTCGATCCTTCTTGAAAGTCGAGCTTTGCTATCTAGGCAATCACCGCGCCGGAAGCGAGGGGTGGTCGGGTGGATGGGCGCGTCGGCCGTCGGCGTCCGCATCAGACGGATTGGGCTCCAGCCTGCCATGCGCATTGGCCCAGCGGGACAGCTCGTCGAACACGGGCTTCAGGTCCTTCGCCGCAGGCGTCATCTCGTATTCGACACGCGGCGGCACCTCGGGAAAGACGGTGCGCTTCACCAGGCCTTCGTTTTCGAGATCGCGCAATTGGGTGGTCAGCATGTGCTGCGTCACGTCGGGAATAGCGCGCCGCAATTCGCCGAACCGCCGCTTGCCTCCGACCAACTGCCAGAGGATTTCGCCCTTCCACTTGCCGGAGAGCACGCGAAGAGCGCGCTGAAGCTGCGGCGCTGCGGGGCATTCGGACGACGCCGGCTCATTAGTCTGCTTTTTCATACTACACCAGAAAAATCATCCTACTTGTCAATTTCATCTTAGTACCGAATTTTGATTTTGAAAGCCTTGGGCGCCTTAAGACTTGGACACCTTAAGGTGTTCGGCGCTTCGCGGCTGGGGGCCGTTTCTCAAACTTTCGGGAGTTGTCGATGTCGGACGTTGCTGTGCCTGCCGGGCGCCATTGGACCCATGTTGGCGTGTGGATTGTCAGGGGATTGCTGGCGCTGGTCTTTCTTGGGGCCGGGGGCGTCAAGCTCTTTGGCTTGCCGATGATGCTAGAAGAGTTCCACCACATTGGGCTCGGACAATGGTTTCGCTATTTGACCGGCAGTCTCGAGATCATCGGGGCAATCCTGCTGCTGCTTCCACGGAAGGCGGGCCTTGGTGCGCTGCTACTCATCTGCATCATGATCGGCGCGATGATCACTCACCTGTTCGTTATCGGTGGATCGCCGGTGCCGGCGATTGTCCTGCTCGCACTCAACGCGCTCGTCGCCTATTCGGAGCGCGAGGAGATTGCATCCCTCGCCAAGGCATTTTGAGCCACGGCGATGCGCCTGTCTCTCCGCCAAATAGCCAATTGGGTCGGGCTGGCGCTGACCTTCATCGTGCCTCTGGTCGTGAGGCTGCTGCTGACCGATCCAGGCTCCGCGGTCTCGAAACCGGTGGCGAAGCCCGCTTCGCCGCCGCTCTGATCTCGACCTCGCTCAACCTCCCGATATGTCGATCTGGTGCCGAGCGGGCCCGGACGCATCATCGAATTGCAGGAAGCCGGTTGGTCCTACATCCGGTCATGACAAACGGATACGCGCCATGATGCGACATCGCGGAGTAACGCGCCGTACTATGGTCACACGGCTGCTCGGGGCCGGCGCGTCGGTCGCGATGCCGGCTGCATCCAATCGCGCCCGGGCCCAAGGTCCGCCGCCATTCGCCACCGTCCGGCATCAGTTCATCCAGCTTCGTGGCGCGAGGCCTGTCCCGTCTGTGCCGATTCCGCGTCTCTCCGGAGGCACGATCGATTTGACTTCCCTCAGAGGGAAGGTGGTGCTCGTCAATTTCTGGGCGACCTGGTGTCCGGCCTGCCGGACCGAACTGCCGATGCTGGACAGGCTGGCGGCGAGCGACGTCAGGGATCTCGTAGTGATCGCCGTCGCGACGGATCGCGACCGCTCGGTTGTTGCGCCTTTCGTGAAAGGGTTGAAGCTTCGGCGCCTCGCGATCGGGCTTGATCCGGACGGGCTTGCCGCAAGAGCCGGCGCAAGCGGCCAGGCCGACACCCCGTTCGCGCTTTACGGCATGCCCATAACATTCTTGATCGGCATCACCGGGCAAGTCGAAGGCTACATCAGCGGTGAAGCAGACTGGCTTTCCATCGAGGCGCGCCGGCTGCTCGATTACTACGCCAGTGCCGGTTAATCTTACTGGGGCATGAGTCCCTCATGGTGAGGAGCGCGAAGCGCGTCTCGAACCATGAGGCCCTGTCTGTGGCCTACATCCTTCGAGACGCCCGCTCGGCGGGCTCCTCAGGGATGAAGGGTTTGAGCAGCTATGACGCAGTAGAATTAAGTCGATCAGCCGGATCTTGCGGAGTTATCGGCTCGCCTCACGGCAGCTTGTCATACCCCTCGCCGAGCCCGTTCAGGCTGAGCGGGAAGCCGATGCCTTCTTCGGGCGTCTCAAAAATAATAAACGTCGCGGTTTTGGCGCCCCGGAGCTGGCCCAGTAGTTTTTCGTCCATCACCACCTCGGCCACGCAGCCATTCGGCAGGCATCGCACGAACCCGGCGCGGCCGACGTCCTGGTTATCGAGCTTTAGCCCAAGCCCGGAGGGCAGCAGCACGCCGAGGGGGGCGACCACCCGCATCAGCTTGCTCTTCTGGTCGGCGGTTTTCAGCACGATGACGGTCAGGCCGGCATTCGACCGGTCCTCGGCGACCACGCTCTGGATTAGGGCGCATTGCTCGCCTTGCGCGCCTGGCGGCGTGTCGCAGCGGATCTGCCAGTCGCCATGGACCGAGCGCACCGCGCCTTGGGCGCTCGCCGCCTGGGTCAGGCCGAGCAGGAAGGCCACGGCGAGCAGGCCGCCGAGCCAGCGGGCCGGTTCCGAACCATATCCCGCCTGATGTTTCGAACGCCCCATCCGGGTCGATCCTCTCACGATTTCCGGCAGCGCCGGCAGCACATTTTGTAACTGGACTTACCCGGACTGATACGCAATGACGGCGCCTTGAAGGCGGTCCGAGAGCCAATCCGCGCCAACAAGGACCATCCGGGCCCAGGCGAATCAGGTCGCTCGGGTACGCCGTGACTGTGCCTACATCCGGCAATCGGGCTGTCAAGCGGCGCAGGCCTGCCAAACGGCAGGTTCTGCCTGATTTGTCGGGAAAATCCGATGTCCGGCGAATAGCAGGTGACGCATGGCTTTGCGCCCCACTACTGCATTGCGAGAGCCCTGGAATTATGGTTTGAGAGGCTGGATTTCGACGCGTTCTAACGATCTGGCCCAAGGTACTGTAGCAATGCTGTTGCAGGTACTTTCGAAGGTGTACTTCCAAAAGTACCTCCGGTAGGCCGTTTGTGAGGGCGGATCGTGCGGCATTTCCGGCCATCCGGCGGGAGTGCTTTGGGGATTATTTCTAAAGGAGCGCGAGCGGCATGAAGATGTCGAATGGCCTGATGGGCCGGCGGTTGCTGGGGTTGGCGGTAGCGGGCATGGCGCTCGTCTCCGGCGGGATGGCTTTTGGGCAGCAGCCAAAGCCGTGGGAAATCACGCTGCAGGAAGCCGCCACCCCGGTGATGGAAAACATCATCAGCTTCCATAATTTGCTGCTGGTGCTCATCACGCTGATCACCCTGTTCGTGCTGGCGCTGTTGGTCATCGTGGTGGTGAAGTTCAACGCCAAGGCCAATCCGGTCCCCTCCCGGACCACCCACAACACGCTGATCGAGGTGGCCTGGACGCTGATCCCGGTGCTGATCCTGGTCGGCATCGCAGTGCCGTCGTTCCGTCTCCTGTTCCAGCAGCTCGACGTTCCCAAGGCCGACCTGACCGTCAAGGTGACCGGCAAGCAGTGGTACTGGAGCTATGCCTACCCCGATAACGGCAAGTTCGAGTTCGATTCGCTGATGGCGCAGGACAAGCAGCCGCGCCTGCTCGGCGTCGACAACGAGATGGTGGTGCCGGTCAACAAGGTGATCCGGGTCCAGACCACCGGCGCGGACGTGATTCACGCTTTCGCGGTGCCGTCCTTCGGCATCAAGATCGACTCGATCCCCGGCCGTCTCAACGAGACCTGGTTCAAGGCCACCAAGGTCGGCATGTATTACGGCCAGTGCTCGGAACTGTGCGGCAAGGATCACGCCTTCATGCCGATCGCGGTGCGGGTCGTGAACGACCAGGAATTCGCGGCCTGGGTTGAGGCGGCGAAAAAGAAATATGCGACCAACCCGGCGAACACCTACGCTTCGGCTGGTGGCCAGGCCGCGCAGTAAGACGCGGGCCAAGGGACAAGCAAGGGACAAGGGCGACGGGACCTGAAAAGGTCCGAAAAGGGACTGCAAGGCAGGATTTCAAAATGGCAACGACCGCAGCGACACACCACGATCACGCCCATGATGACCATGCGCATGCCAATCCGACCGGATGGCGGCGCTGGCTCTATTCGACGAACCATAAGGACATCGGCACGATGTACCTTATCTTCGCGATCTGCGCGGGCATCATCGGGGCTGCGATGTCGATCGCGATCCGCATCGAGCTGATGTATCCCGGCGTCCAGTTCTTCCACGAATCCCACACCTACAATGTGTTCGTGACCTCGCACGGCCTGATCATGATCTTCTTCATGGTGATGCCGGCGATGATCGGCGGCTTCGGCAACTGGTTCGTGCCGCTGATGATCGGCGCGCCCGACATGGCGTTCCCGCGCATGAACAACATTTCGTTCTGGCTGCTGCCGGCTTCTTTCGCGCTGCTCTTGATGTCGACCTTCGTCGAAGGTGAGCCGGGCGCCAACGGCGTCGGCGCGGGTTGGACCATCTACGCGCCGCTGTCGACCTCGGGCCATCCGGGGCCAGCGGTCGATTTTGCGATTCTATCGCTGCATCTGGCCGGCGCCTCCTCGATCCTCGGCGCCATCAACTTCATCACCACGATCTTCAACATGCGCGCGCCGGGCATGACCCTGCACAAGATGCCGCTGTTCGTGTGGTCGATCCTGGTGACGGTGTTCCTGCTGTTGTTGTCGCTGCCGGTGCTCGCCGGCGCCATCACCATGCTGCTCACCGATCGCAATTTTGGCACCACCTTCTTCGCCGCCGACGGCGGCGGCGATCCGGTGCTGTTCCAGCATCTGTTCTGGTTCTTCGGCCACCCCGAAGTGTACATCCTGATCCTGCCCGGCTTCGGCATGATCAGCCAGATTGTCTCGACCTTCTCAAAGAAGCCCGTGTTCGGCTATCTCGGCATGGCCTACGCCATGGTCGCGATCGGCGGCATCGGTTTCGTGGTGTGGGCGCACCACATGTACACGGTCGGCATGTCGTCGGCGACGCAGGCCTATTTCGTCGCCGCCACCATGGTGATCGCGGTGCCGACCGGCGTGAAGATCTTCTCCTGGATCGCCACGATGTGGGGCGGCTCGATCGAATTCCGCACGCCGATGCTGTGGGCGATCGGCTTCATCTTCCTGTTCACGGTCGGCGGCGTCACCGGCGTGGTGCTGGCGAATGCCGGCGTCGACCGCGTGCTGCAGGATACCTATTACGTGGTCGCGCACTTCCACTACGTGCTGTCGCTCGGCGCGGTGTTCGCGATCTTCGCGGGCTGGTACTACTGGTTCCCGAAGATGTCCGGCTACATGTATTCGGAAACCATCGGCAAGCTGCACTTCTGGTTCACCTTCATCGGCGTCAACCTGGTGTTCTTCCCGCAGCACTTCCTCGGCCTGTCCGGGATGCCGCGCCGCTATGTCGACTATCCGGACGCGTTCGCGGGCTGGAACCTGGTGTCCTCGATCGGCTCCTACATTTCGGGCTTCGGCGTGCTGATCTTCATCTACGGCGTGGTCGATGCCTTCATGAAGAAACAGGCGGCTGCCAACAATCCGTGGGGCGCGGGCGCGACCACGCTGGAATGGACGCTGACGTCGCCGCCGCCCTTCCACCAGTTCGAAGTGCTGCCGCGCGTGCAGTAACGGTTCTTCGCGGCGCGCCATCGTTGCGCGCCGCGGCCTTAGTGAAGCGAGATCAACCTTGTCGGTAGTCGACCACAACGCCATCGATGTTCTGCCCCGGATTTCCGAGGCTGATGTCGGTGACTACCTCGCGCTGTTGAAGCCGCGGGTGATGTCGCTCGTGATCTTCACCGCGATGGTCGGCCTCTTCATCGCGCCCGGCTACGTCCATCCGGTCATCGCCTTCACCTCGATCCTCTGCATCGCGGTCGGGGCCGGCGCCTCCGGCGCGCTGAACATGGCCCTTGAAGGCGACATCGACGCCAAGATGACGCGCACGGCCAACCGGCCGATCCCGCGTGGACGCATTACGCCGTCCGAAGCAATGGCGTTCGGTCTGACGCTGGCGTTCTTCTCGGTGATGACGCTCGGAGTCCTCGTCAACTGGCTGGCCGGCGCGCTGCTGGCGTTCACGATCTTCTTCTATGTGGTGATCTACACCATGTGGCTGAAGCGCTGGACCGCGCAGAACATCGTGATCGGCGGCGCCGCCGGCGCGCTGCCGCCGGTCGTGGCGTGGGCTGCGGCCGCCGGTTCGCTGTCGATGGAGCCGGTGCTCCTGTTCCTCATCATTTTCTTCTGGACCCCGCCGCATTTCTGGGCGCTGGCGCTGTTTCGCAGCGACGATTATGCCCGCGCCGGGATTCCAATGCTGCCCGTGGTTGCCGGTCCCGACGCGACTCGGCTGCAGATCCTGCTCTATACCATCGTGCTGGTCGCGGTCGCGGCGGCGCCCTGGCCGCTGGGTTATTTCTCCGCGGTCTATGGCGTGATCTCGCTGGTGCTCGGCGCCGGCATGATGTGGCTTTCGATCGAGGTGTATCGCCACCGCGAGGGCAAGCGCGCGCTGCGCGCCACCCGCCGGCTGTTTGCCTTCTCGATCCTTTATCTGTTTGCGCTATTTGCGACGCTCCTGCTTGAGGTCGTCGTCCGCGCCGTCGTTCCCGCGATCGGCGCCATCGCATCTGTTGTCGGGTAGGGGGCGCATGGGACGCCAATGGACGACAAGCAGAAGCCAGATGGAATCGTCCTCACCGAGGCGCAGAAAAGAAGCCGCCGTCACCGCTCGATCGCCATTGCGCTCGCGCTCGGCGTGCTGGTCGTGCTGTTTTTTGCGGTCACCATGGTCAAGGGGCCGGGCGTCCTCGTCCGTCCGTTGTGATTGAGATGCAGAACGACCCGCAGACCAACGAGGACAGGGAAGGCGCGAAGGTCGCTTCGCGACGTACCCTGACGCGCGATGCGGCAGTGGCGTCGATCTGCGGCTTCGTCGTGGTGTTGATGGTTGGCGCGTCCTATGCCGCCGTGCCCTTCTACGACTGGTTCTGCCGCGCCACCGGTTTCAACGGCACCACCCAGGTCGCGACTTCGGCGCCGTCTGACGCGCCGCTGGAGCGCAAGATCGCGGTGCGGTTCGACGCCAATGTCGGCCCCGGCCTGCCCTGGAAATTTGAGCCCGAGCAGAACGAGATTGAGGTTCGGATCGGCGAGGTCGTTACCGTCTTCTACACCGTGACCAACCAGGCCGCGCGCACCACTGCCGGTCAGGCGGCCTACAATGTCGCGCCGCTGACGGTCGGCGCCTATTTCCAGAAGATCAACTGCTTCTGCTTCACCGAACAGACCATGGGACCCGGCGAGAAGCGCGAGATGCCCGTGGTGTTCTACGTCGATCCGGCGCTGGCGAAAGACAGCGAGAACGACGGACTGAAGACGATTACGCTGTCCTACACCTTCTATCCCGTGCGCGAACCGGCGCCGAAGCCGCTCGCGGCCGGCGAAGGCGACAAGCGCAAGGGCAACTTGTGACGAGAAACGCCGGCTTCCCTATCTGACGGGATCTCGGTTTTTGAAATTTGAGACGAATATGTGCCGAAGGGAACGGCACACCTAACGGAGAGACCGCAATGGCTACGGCGCACGCGAAGCACCACGACTACCACCTCGTCGATCCGAGCCCGTGGCCGGTCGTCGGCTCGATCTCGGCCTTCATCATGGCGGTGGGCGCGATCGCCTGGATGCATCACATGTTCGCCGCCGCGCCGATCATCTTCGGCGTCGGCACGATCGGCGTGCTCTACACCATGGCGAGCTGGTGGGGCGACGTGATCCGCGAAGCCCAATATAAGGGTGACCACACCCGGGTGGTGCAGATCAGCCACCGCTACGGCATGATCCTGTTCATCGCCTCCGAGGTGATGTTCTTCGTCGCCTGGTTCTGGGCGTTCTTCAATTCCGCGCTGTTCCCCGCCGACGCGGTCCACGCCACCCGCGACGCGGTGTTCGGCTGCGGTCCGGGCACGGCGATGGGCGCCTGCAGCGTGCCGGGCACCTGGCCGCCGAAGGGCATCGAGACCTTCGACCCCTGGCACCTGCCGCTGCTGAACACGCTTCTGCTGCTGACCTCGGGCACGACCGTCACCTGGGCCCACCACGCGCTGCTCGAGAACGACCGCCAGGGCCTGAAGTACGGCCTGATCCTCACCGTGCTGTTAGGGGCCACCTTCACCTGCGTACAGGCCTATGAATACGCGCATGCCACCTTCGCGTTCTCCGGCAACATCTACGGCGCGACCTTCTTCATGGCGACCGGCTTCCACGGCTTCCACGTGCTGGTCGGCACCGTGTTCCTGCTGGTCTGCCTGTTCCGCGCCTATGCCGGCCACTTCACGCCGAAGCAGCATCTCGGCTTCGAATTCGCCGCTTGGTACTGGCACTTCGTTGACGTGGTGTGGCTGTTTCTGTTCATCTGCATCTATGTCTGGTTCCGCGGCGCGGGGCCCGTGGCTGGCCACTGATGCAGGCTTGACGTGCTACAAGGGGGCGGTCGGAAGGACCGCCCTTTTTGTTTTCCGTGCCCCGGATGCTGCGCGGTGCCATCAGCGCGTTTCACGCGCGTCTTCGACGCGCTATGGTTTGCGGCGTGGTGTGCTGCTGATCCGGGGCCCATCAATGGTCCCGGCTCTGCGATGCGTCAGTTTGTGCCGCATCGCGTCCGGGACACGAATACTCGCCGCCCTTCCCGCAAGCGGAGAGGGGGGAGGAATGGATGATGGATCAGACGCAACCCACACTAACCGAGAGCGCGTTCCGTGGCCTCGTTTGCCGCTGCCCGCGTTGCGGCAAGGGCAAGCTCTATACGGGCTTCCTCAACCTGCGCCCGAATTGCGAAGCTTGCGGGCTCGACTACGCCTTCATCGATTCTGGTGACGGCCCCGCGATCTTCATCATCATGCTGGCGGGCGCCATCGTCGTCACCGCCGCCCTGATCGTCGAAATCAAATATCAGCCGCCGTTCTGGCTGCATGCGGCGCTCTGGCTGCCGCTGATCATCGCGACCACGCTGCTGCCGTTGCGCTCGATGAAGTCGCTGCTGATCGCGCTGCAATTCCATCACAAGGCGGCGCCCGGCCGGCTGATCGACCGCGATCCGAAATGACCGGCCTTTCGTCGCGGCGGCGGCCGGTCGCCGGCTTTGCCATCTTCACGCTCATCATGGTGGCGGTCTTCGCTGGCCTTGGCGTCTGGCAGTTGCAGCGCCGGGTCGAGAAGCACGCGCTGATCGCCAGGCTGAACGAGCGGCTCGCGGCAGCGCCCGAGGCGCTGCCGGCGCAAACGCAATGGCCTAGGCTGACGCCGGCCAAAGACGAATTCCGCCGCGTCAGCTTCACCGCGGCCTATGCGCGGCTGCCGGACGCGATGGTCTACAGTGCAGGCTCCGCAGTCCGCGACGTCTCCGGCCCCGGCACCTGGGCCTTTCTGCCGGCACAGCTCAGCGACGGCGGGACCGTCGTGGTTAACGCCGGGTTTGTGCAAAACACGATGCAGGACCGCAGCCAGCAGGATCGCGCCGTCAGCCGGTTGATCACCGGACAGCCCGTGAAGCTCACCGGCTACATCCGTTTTCCCGAGAGCGCCGGCAAGCTGACGCCGCCGGAGAGTATGGCTAAACGGCTTTGGTTCACCCGCGATCATCTCGCGATGGCGCGCGCGCTCGGCTGGGGCGAGGGCGGCAAGGCCGTCGCGCCGTTCTATGTCGACCTCGAGGAGCCCGTGCCCGAAAACGGCATCCCGAAGCCCGGGCCGCTGTCTGTGCATCTTAAGGATGATCACCTGCAATACGCGATCACCTGGTTCACGCTGGCATTTGCAGTCGTCATAGCATTCGGTGTGTGGTGGCGCGCGCAGCGTGAGCCTGAGCTCCGCCCCCGTATTCGTCCGGACTAGCCTACCGGAACCTTTGTTCCGCACAATCGTTCAGGTTCCAAGGTGAGTTCCGGACAACAGGCCGTTCAGTGTCCATTCACGACGATCGCCATACTCCGTCACCCGCGTCGGCAGTTAGAACAAGGCATGGCAACGTGGATGGGATCGCGGAATTGGCAGATGATTTCGATCAGGTAGCCTTGGTGGTCGACTGGCTGGACGCGTGCCGGAATCGCGACCTCGCGACATTGCTAGATCTCTATGCACATGACGCGACGGCCGAATGCCGGTGCGGCGAGGCCAAGCTCAGTGAGGGCCGCGCCGAACTTGAAGCCTACTGGCGGCCGCGTCTCGATGCCCTTGCGCCAACCGCATTCGGGCTCGAGGAAATCACGCCGACCGCTGAGGGTGTCGTGCTGGATTATCTCAGCCACGAAGGCCAGCCGGTGCGCATCGCCTTCAGTTTCACGCGCGACGGAAAAATTCAGGCGACACATTGCAGGCCGACGGCGGCGTTGCAGCCGCGCGCCGCCGGCATGCAGGACTACGCCGGTTAGATCTTCATTCTGCGCCTCTCGTTGCAACGCACTGGAAACCGCGCTGAGTGCATTGCACACATTCTGTCTTTCCTCCGCATGGCAATATTCGGGAACAAGTGGCAATGCGCCTCCGTTATTCCTCCGTTGGAATGGAGGAGAGGATCATGCCCGTATTATTGCTTTGGGCCGTGCCCGCCGTGATCGTGATCGGCGGCGCGAGCTACTGGTTCCTGCACATGCATTGAGGCCGGACTAAAGCAGGCCTGACGGGAAACTCCCGTCAGGCCTGCTTTGCGCCTTGCGCCTGTGAGGCCGATTCTCCCACCAGAAGTCGGCAACGGACGCAGGTGCGGCCCGCTTCGCGCAGCAATTCAAGCGTCCCGCTCAGCGCTCGAACGCGCTCCAGCATGCCCGTCAATCCACGGCCGAATACCCGATCCGCCGGAAAGCCAACGCCATCGTCGGATACTTCCACGATCACTTCGCGCTCGTTGATCCCTGCCGTGACATGCATCGAGTTTGCTTTGGCGTGGCGGAGCACGTTTGTCACCGCCTCCTGGATCACGCGATAGACCGTCTGCGACAGCAGCCCGTCGACCTCATTCAGATCAGCGTCGATCTCCGACGTCACTTTGAGATCGGGAGATTGTGCCTTGGCGTTCTGCAGCAACGTCTGGATGCTTTTCTCCAGGCCGAGCTCCTGAATGTAGAGCGGCCGCAGGCGGTCGAGGATGCGGCGGTTCGCCTGCTGCAATGTTTCAACCGACTGCAGAATGCCCTCGGCCGCGTTCCTCAACTCCGCGCTGCCGGACGGGATGGATTCCAGCAGCGCCACCGTGTTGGCGCGGATCCCGAACAGCAGCGGCCCGAGCTCGTCATGGAGCTCGCGCGCCATGTCCTGCCGTTCGTCATCCTGCAGCGACACGATCCTGCGCAGCAGGCTGCGATTGTCCTGGCTGAGGCGATTGAGGGTGCGGGCGAGTTCGTTGGCCTCCTGCGAACTCCTGCGGATCTCGGGTGGACCGGAAGGGGATATCAGCTCTTCGTAATTCCCCGTTCGCATGCGGGTCAGACCATCGCCCAGATTTTGCAGCGGTCGCAAGGCGGAACGCGCGGTGAAGTGGGCAATGGCCCCGGTCAACACCATCAGGACAATTCCGGAGAAGGCGATCGCCAGAAATCCGATCCACTTTTCGTAGATGTCGGCGGACATGTCCGGCGCAAATATGATGTCGCCGACCTGCTTCCCCTCCATCATCACGGGAAAGGCGGCCCCAAATTCGGGGGTGGCCAGCAGTCGGACGAACCAGTCGGGCACCGTTCCCAGTGGAGTCTGCACCTCGGATGGATGAACATCGAGGTCGGTCCCGAGGCGCCGAAAGCGGATGGTTTCGGAGGTGCCCAGCGATTGCACGAACGCATCAAGGGTTACTTGCGGATTGGTCGAGGCTCGAAGCGCGCCATTGAGTGCAGCCGCGACCGCTCTGGCCGAGCGAGAAGCCGGCTCGGTTTCCTGCATAAGTTGCGCCGAAGCAAAGATCTGGAGCGAAATGGCTCCGGCCAGCAGGGCGGCGCCGAACATCAGGCCGAGCGGCAGCAACAACCGCGTTCTAAGAGAAAGCCCTTCCCACATTTGCACTATTCTAGTTCCCGCAACCCAAGATTTCTCTTTTCAAATGCCGCCAACCGCTTATTTATCCCGAAAGGGGATGGATGATGCAAAATTCTGGCAAATCGGCAACGAAGGTCCTGATCGTCGACGACCACCCGGTGGTTCTGTCGGGTTGCCGGTCGCTGTTCGCCTCGGATAATTCCGTGAAGATCGACGAGGCCGCCGACGCCAAGTCTGGCCACCGCGCCTATGTTGCCAGGAAGCCCGACGTCACGGTCATCGACATCAAACTTCCCGACGTTTCCGGTTTCGAACTGATGCGGCGCATCCGCAAGGACGATCCGGACGCAAGGATCATCATGTTTAGCATGAATGACGATCCGGCGTTCGTCGTTCGCGCCATCGAGATGGGCGCGCAGGGTTATGTTTCGAAGGGCGACGATCCCCGGATGCTGGTGAGGGCCGTCCGCAAGGTGGCCGCGGGCGAGAATTTCATTTCACCGCAACTGGCGGAGGCGGTGACATTTTCAGGTGCGTCGATCAAGGCCAATCCGGCGTCGCTGATGACGCCGCGCGAGCTGGAAATCCTGCGGCTGCTCGGCCGTGGCGACAAGATCGTCGAAGTCGCTGACGCACTGGAGATTTCCTACAAGACGGTGGCCAACACCACCTCGCTGCTCAAACAGAAGCTCGGCGCCAAGAACCATTCGGACTTGATCCGGATTGCAGTCGAGATGGGGCTCGGCTGAGCGCCACTGGCATCGCGTGGGCTGAACCGGCCGCGCCGCGCGGGCGGGACCCGTTCGCGCCGCTGCAATTCGCGCGTCGCCCGGGCAATGGATTGGCGATAAGCGAATTCAGCGAAGGCTCACCAGTGATGGCGGCGATGGTGGCGCCACTTGTGATGCCCGCGGCCCCTGTACCATCCATAGTGATGACCGCGTCCGCGGTGTCCGCGGCCATGGTGGCCATGACCGTGCTTGACCTGGATTACCGCGCCTTCCTGCGCGGTCAGGGGCGCGATGCCCAATCTGGCGGAAGCGGACATGGTCATTACCAGCGAGGCAATCAAGGCCGCGCCAATCAGAACGGTACGTCTCATGCAGGGGGTCCTCCCGATCGCTTGATCGCGATACCGGACACAAGTTCCCGACCGTCGATTTTGTTCCGTGGCGATCACGCAAGGGACGAAGCGGATCGTCTGCCGCCGATTGCCAATTGTCCCGGTGCTAATCCGCTATCAGAACCAATGCGCAGGCAGTGATGCGGAAGCCGCTCGCTCGCCGCCCGTGCACCTGGCCGGTGCTTCTGAACGGATTTCCGCCAACCACTGCTTGCGTTTCGCAAAATCGGCGGCCCGGGGGCAATCGACATCTGTTTCTCGCTGAAAGCCGCAGTTGACGGGAAAAACTGGAAAAGTAACCTTGCAGAGCAATTGCAAGGAGAGCTGGATGAATAGCCCGGATATCGCAGAAGCCGCCTTTGCACGGGCCTGGAGCGTCTACCTGCTGATCCACAGCGGTATCGACGAGAACGACGCCCGCCGCGCCAGTCTGCTGCGTTTCATCCGACAGCGCTGCATGGCGGGCGAGACTGATACGGAGCTACTGGCGGTCGAGGGGCTCAAATATCTTAAAAGCCTGGAAGGGCTCCAGGAGGACTAGTTCGCCGCCGCCTTGTCCGAGGGCTCGTCGCTTCAAGCCGGGAAAAAGTGGAACAATCGATTAATTCGGGAGTTGCCGGTTGCATCATTCGGAAACCGGAGGAGGACACCTTGAGGAAGTTTCTGATGATCGGAACGCTGGCCATGGCCGCATCGGCGTTCGCCGGCATGGCGGTTGCTGCCGAATTCTACGTGGTTCGCGACGCCACGACCAAGAAATGCACGGTCGTCGATACCAAGCCGACGACGACGACCACCACCGTCGTTGACAACGGCGTGTTCAAGACCAAGGCGGAGGCCGAAACCAGCATGAAAACCATGAAGGTCTGCACAAGTCAGTGACGGACCCTTCCAGGAGAGAGGGCCGCAGGTTCGCCTGCGGCCCTTTTAGTTTGCCCGGCAATAAGCGTCAGCGCCGGTAGCGCAGCGCCTCGACCAGCACGGCAAAGGCCGGAGCCACCTGGCGGCGGCTCGGGTAATAGAGGCGATAGCGCGAGGCCGAGCCCGGCCAGCACCGCGTTCATCAGCGGCGCCACGTTGTTGAACACCAGCTGGCCACCGACCCGGACCCTCAGCCCGCGCCCGCGCTTCTCGAACTCCCACGCATAGATCCCGCCATAGGTCGGCAACTGGATATTGATGCAGCTATGCGCGGTCAGATCCTGAGGCTTGCCGGGCTTGGGATGTCCAGCAAAATAAGAGGGCGCTGCGACCACCGCCTTGCTGAAGTCCGGTCCGATGCCAACCGCGATCATATCCTTTGCCCACCTGCTCGCCGAGACGAATGCCCGCGTCCTAGCGCTCCGCAACGATGTCTCAGGCCGTAGTCGGTGATGAGCTCCATCTTGATGTCCGGATAGCGCGGCAGCAGCTTTGCCAACGCCGGCCAGAGGATTGCGCTCGCCGAATGTTCGGCCGCGGTGATGCGGATCGTGCCGGCCGGCTTGTCGCGCAGTTCAGTCAGGGCGGAAATTTCGGCATCGATTCTCCAGCCGCGGGCCGACCGTTCGCAACAGCCGCTCGCCGGCCTCCGTCGGCGCGACGCTGCAGGTGGTGCGGGTCAGCAGCCGCAAGCCGAGCCGCTCCTCGAGCCGCGCAGCGTATGACGGAGCGCGGACGGTGAAACACCGAGCTGCGCCGCCGCCCGGGTGAAGCTCCTTTCCCGCGCCAGCGCAAGGAACACGGTGAGATCGCTGATGTTCTGCCGCGCCATTCATGAATCCAATTCATAGGTGCAGGTCAATTTTACCATCTAATGGGACGCCCCTGCAGCCGCTAGATGTTGTGCTCGGCGCCGTTCGCAGGCGCCGCTCCCACCGGTCTTCACGCTCTTTCAAACGTGAACGCCGGCAAGGAACAGCCGAAACGCGGCGCAGTTACAGGAGCGCAGCCGGATATTTCACGCGGGCGACAGTGAAGACTGCGCCCCACATCGAGCGTGATTCCGGGCGAAAGCACAAACGGGAACACGACATGAAAAGTCCGAGCGACTTCGAATTATCGCGGCGTAAATTGCTGGCGGGAAGCGCCGCATCGGTGGCGCTGACGGCGGCGCCATCCATCGTCAATGCCCAGTCGCCTGCCGTGCCCAGTGAGGTTGCCATCGCGGAAATCTCCGCCCTGTCTAAAGTCTCCTTCACCGTGAACGGAACGGCGCGCGGTCTCACGCTCGACCCGCGAACCACGCTGCTCGACGCGTTGCGCGAACACCTGCGTCTCACCGGCACCAAGAAGGGCTGCGATCACGGCCAGTGCGGCGCCTGCACCGTCATCGTTGGCGGAAGGCGGATCAATTCCTGCATGACGCTCGCCGTGATGCACGAGGGCGAGCGGATCACGACCATCGAGGGGCTCGGCACGCCCGACAATATGCACCCGATGCAGGCCGCGTTCGTCAAGCATGACGGTTACCAATGCGGCTATTGCACGCCCGGACAAATTTGCTCGGCCGTCGCGGTGCTCGACGAGATCAAGGCCGGCATCCCGAGCCACGTCAGTGCCGACCTGAACGCGCCGCCGCAACTCAGCAATGCCGAGCTCCGCGAGCGCATGAGCGGCAACATCTGCCGTTGCGGCGCCTATTCCAACATCGCCGAGGCAATATCGGAAGTCGCCGGGAGGCCCGCATGAGATCCTTTACATATGAGCGCGCCCGCACCCCGGCCGAAGCCGCGGCCAGCGCCAGCCGCAGGCCCGACGCCAAATTCATCGCGGGCGGCACCAATCTGCTCGACCTGATGAAACTCGAGATTGAGACCCCGGCACACCTGATCGATGTCAACGGTCTCGCGCTCGACAAGATCGAAACCACGCAAGAGGGCGGCTTGCGCATCGGCGCGCTGGTGCGCAACACCGATCTCGCCGCGGACGGGCGCGTGCGGCGCGACTATGGCGTCTTGTCGCGCGCGCTGCTCGCCGGCGCCTCCGGGCAACTGCGCAACATGGCGACGACCGCGGGCAATCTCCTGCAGCGGACGCGCTGCCCCTATTTTTACGACACCAACCAGCCCTGCAACAAACGCCGGCCCGGCAGCGGTTGCGCGGCAATCGGCGGCTTCAGCCGCCAGCACGCCGTGGTGGGCGCCAGCGAATCCTGCATCGCGACCCACCCGAGCGATATGGCGGTGGCGATGCGCGCGCTCGATGCGGGAATCGAAACCGTGCGGCCCGATGGCGCGACGCGAACGATCCCGATCGCCGAACTGCACCGCCTGCCCGGCGACACGCCGCATATCGAGACGACGCTGATGCCGGGCGAATTGATCACGGCGGTGACCTTGCCGAAACCGGTCGGCGGCAAGCAGATTTACCGCAAGGTGCGCGACCGCGCCTCCTACGCTTTCGCGCTGGTGTCGGTGGCCGCGATCGTGCAGCGCGACGGAACGGGACGTGTTGCGCTCGGCGGCGTCGCGCACAAGCCGTGGCGCATTGAGGCGGCCGAGGCTCAGATGCCGCGCGGCGCCAAGGCGGTCGCCGCACAGTTGCTCGCCGACGCCAAACCGACGCGGCAGAATGCATTCAAGCTGGCGCTGGCCGAGCGCACATTGGGCGCCGTGCTGGCTGAAGCGAAAGGCTGACCCGAAAGGCTGATCCATGAGATTCGAGACCCCTGCCACGACCAACCCGATCGACCAGCTCACGGTGATCGGCAAGCCCATCGATCGCATCGATGGTCCGCTCAAGACCACCGGCACCGCGCGTTATGGCTATGAGCACCATGAAGCCGTTCCGAATCCGGCTTACGGTTACGTGGTCGGCTCGGCCATTGCCAAGGGCCGGATCGCCGACATGGATCTCGCCGCGGTCAAGGCGGCGCCCGGTGTGCGCGCCATCGTCACAGCAGACAATGCCGGCAAGCTCGGTAAAGGCGAGCGCAACACGGCCACGTTGCTCGGCGGTCCGGAGATTGAACATTATCATCAGGCGATCGCGCTCGTGGTTGCCGATACCTTCGAGCAGGCACGCGCAGCCGCGGGACTGGTCCATGTCGATTACGTCAAAGCGGAGGGAGCTTTTGACCTCGCGGCCGTGAAGGACACCGGCGAGCCCCGGCCCTTGTTTGGCGGTCCGGCCGATACCGCGCTCGGCGATTTTTCCGGCGCATTCGCGGCGGCGCCGGTTCAACTCGACGCCACCTACACGACGCCCGATCAGGCACATGCGATGATGGAACCGCATGCCTCGATCGCCGCCTGGACCGGTGACAAGCTCACGCTCTGGACCTCGAACCAGATGATCGCATGGGGAGTCGGGGACGTCGCAAAGACCCTCGGCATTCCCAAAGAGAACGTTCGCCTGATCTCGCCCTTTGTGGGCGGCGGCTTCGGCGGCAAACTGTTCGTGCGTTCAGATGCCTTGCTCGCGGCGCTCGGCGCGCGCGCGGCCGGACGGCCGGTGAAGGTAGCGCTGCAGCGCCCGCTGATGTTCAACAATACGACGCACCGTCCGGCGACGATCCAGCGCATTCGCATCGGCGCGACGCGGGACGGCAAGATCACGGCGATCGGCCATGAAGAGTGGTCCGGCAATCTGCCCGGCGGCAGACCCGAAGGTGCGGTCAGCCAGACGCGGCTGCTTTATGCCGGGGCCAACCGGATGACAGCCACCCGCCTCGCGGCGCTGAACCTCGCCGAAGGCAACGCCATGCGCGCGCCGGGCGAGGCCTCGGGCATGATGGCGCTGGAGATCGCGATCGACGAAATGGCCGAAAAGCTCGGGATCGATCCGATCGAGTTTCGTATCCTCAACGATACCCAGATCGATCCGGAGAAACCGGCGCGGCCGTTCTCGCAGCGTCAACTCACCGAGTGCTTCCGTGCCGGCGCCGACCGCTTCGGCTGGAGCAAGCGCAACCCGCAGCCGGGCAAGGTCCGTGACGGACGCTGGACGATCGGCATCGGCACAGCCGCTGCGTTCCGCAACAATTTGCTGGTCAAGTCGGCCGCGCGCGTGCGGCTCGACAACAACAGCACGGTGACGGTCGAGACCGACATGACCGACATCGGTACCGGCAGCTATACCATCATCGCGCAGACCGCGGCCGAGATGATGGGCGTGCCGCTGGAGAAGGTGGTGGTGCGGCTTGGCGATTCGACATTCCCGGTGTCTTCAGGCTCCGGCGGACAGTTTGGCGGCAACAATTCGACCGCGGGCGTCTATGCCGCATGTGTCAAGCTGCGCGAGGCGATAGCGCAGAAACTCGGCTTCAACTCCGCCGAAGCCGAGTTCGCCGATGGTGAGGTTCGCTCCGGCAATCGCAAGGTGCCGCTCGCGCAGGCTGCCGGCGAGGGCGGCCTTACGGCCGAAGACGGAATCGAATACGGGGATCTCGACAAGAAGTACCAGCAATCGACCTTCGGCGCGCATTTTGTCGAAGTCGGCGTCGATGTCGCGACCGCCGAGATTCGCGTGCGCCGGATGCTGGCGGTATGCGCCGCCGGCCGCATCCTCAATCCGAAGACGGCGCGCAGTCAGGTGATCGGCGCAATGACCATGGGTGTCGGTGCGGCGCTGATGGAGGAATTGGTGGTCGACAAGCGCGCCGGCTTTTTCGTCAACCATGACCTCGCCGCCTATGAAGTGCCTGTTCATGCCGACATCCCGCACCAGGACATGATCTTCCTCGACGAGACCGACCCGATGTCGTCGCCGATGAAGGCCAAGGGCGTCGCCGAGCTCGGCATCTGCGGTGTTGCGGCGGCGGTCGCCAACGCCGTCTACAACGCCACCGGCGTGCGCGTGCGCGACTATCCGATCACGCTCGACAAGCTCTTGGAGCAAATGCCGAACGTCGGTTGAGCCTGTGATTGCGCTGGCGCCTGCTGTTATTGAGCTCGGCGCAGGCACCTGTAGGGAAAGCATCATGATTTCACGAAGGCGTCTGCTCGCCACCACCGGCCTCGCGGTGCTGGCAGCAGGCGCCGCGCCGGCTGTGCCGGCCAATACAAGGAACAGAACGATGGAGATCAAGCGAAGCGGTTCCCAGCCGTCCGGCAAAGGGCCTGCGGAATATTTTACCGGCAGCGTGCGCGTCGATCCGCTATTCCAGGCCGCCGATCCCGCGCGTGTCGCCGGTGCCCACGTCACATTCGAGCCCGGTGCGCGCACGGCATGGCACACCCATCCGCTCGGCCAGACCCTGATCGTCACCTCGGGGCGCGGCTGGGTACAGGTCTGGGGCGGACGTGTCGAGGAAATTCACCCCGGCGACGTCGTCTGGTTTCCGCCCGGCGAAAAGCACTGGCACGGCGCGACGCCGACCACGGCGATGACGCACATTGCGATCCAGGAGCGGCTCGATGGCAAGGCCGTCGACTGGATGGAAAAGGTCAGTGACGAGCAATACCGGGCTTGATTGAGCTGATATCCTGAGAGCTTGACCGAAGTGCAGCCAGCATTTTCGGCTTTTTCTGACAGCTTCGAGGTGAGTAGCTTTTCGTCATGGCCGCTCGGCCTGGCCGCCGGCTGTTGCTCGTTTGTCGTTCGTCTGCCCGCAGTGCGCTGATCTGGCGTGGCAGGAATATTGCCGTGGACGAAGTCATTTCTTCAAAGCGGGCGCGCTAATCGTCCCGAAAAACGCGCTATGAATGGATCATGGAGATTCCGCGCCCGCTGCCGTTCTCGGCGTTCGAATGGCTGCTGTCCGGGCGGTACCTGCGGGCGCGTCGCAAGGAAGGCTTCATTTCCGTCATCGCCGGTTTTTCTTTCCTCGGCATCATGCTCGGCGTTGCGACGCTGATCATCGTGATGGCGGTCATGAACGGCTTCCGCAAGGAACTGGTGGACAAGATCGTCGGCCTGAACGGCCACCTTCTGGCGCAACCGCTGGAGCAGCCGTTGACGGACTGGAAGGACGTGACCGAGCGCATCAGTCAGGTTCCAGGCATACGGCTCGCCGTTCCCGTGGTGGACGGTCCAGCCCTCGCATCGTCGGCGCACAATGCCTCCGGCGTGCTCGTGCGCGGCATTCGCTCCGATGATCTCGACAAACTTGCCGCGATCGCCGGCAACATCCAGCAGGGCTCGCTGGATGAATTCGACCAGGGGCGAGGGGTCGCGATCGGACGCCGGCTTGCCGATCAATTGTCGCTGCGTGCCGGCGACAACATCATGTTGGTTGCGCCGGATGGCGCAGTGACGTCGAAGGGCACGACGGCGCGTATCAAGCCGTACAAGGTTGCGGCGGTGTTCAGCATCGACATGTCGGAATACGATTCCGTCATGGTCTTTCTGCAGCTCGCCGAGGCGCAGGCCTATTTCAACCGCGCCAATGACGTGAGCGCCATCGAAATTTTCATCGCCGGCAGCCCTGACAGGGTGGACAGCTTCCGAAAGCCGGTTGCTGACGCCGCCGGGCGGCCGGTGTTCCTCGTCGACTGGCGACGGCGTACCTCGGCCTTCTTCGCTGCACTTCAGGTCGAACGTAACGTCATGTTCCTGATCCTGGCCTTGATCGTGCTGGTTGCCGCGCTGAACATCGTGTCGGGCCTGATCATGCTGGTGAAGGACAAGGGCAGCGATATCGCCATTCTGCGCACCGTGGGCGCCTCGCGAGGGGCAATCATGCGGATATTCCTGATCGCAGGGGCTGCGATCGGCGTGCTCGGCACGGTAACAGGATTGTTCGTTGGCATGCTGGTTTGCCTGAATATCGAAACGATCCGGCAATTCCTGTCCTGGCTGACCAATACCGAGCTGTTTCCGCCAAAACTCTACTTTTTGTCGAAGCTACCGGCGGAGATCGATTTTGGCGAAACCGCCGCCGTCGTGGTCATGGCTTTGACGCTGTCTTTCCTCGCGACACTTTATCCATCCTGGCGCGCCGCGCGGCTCGATCCGGTCGATGTGCTTCGATACGGGTGAGGGCAGGCGTGCTCTCTGTCGTCACCCGCGAAAGCGGGTGACCCAGTATTCCAGAGGCAGCAGTGATCGATCGAGAAGCCGCGGCGTACTGGATCCCCCATCTGTGGGGAATGACGGTGGTGTGGGTGGCACATCTCGCCGTCATTGCGAGCGAAGCGAAGCAATCCATAGCGCCGCTTGCTGAAGCATGGATTGCTTCGTCGCTTTCGCTCCTCGCAATGACGTGGAAGCTGACGCCGCGCCTTAGCTCGGTGACCCTCTGTGAGGAGCGCGGCCACGCCGCGCGTCTCGAACCATGAGGCCGCTGGCCTCCAAAGCCACCGCTTCTGCTGTTTTTTCCGCCATGCCATTTCCCCTTCGCCGCAAAACGCTTTATGGTGCGCTCTCACTTCGCGCTTGGCGAAATCTAATTCACGACTGAAATCAAAGGCTTGTCATAGGGCTCGCCTTTGGAGGGTGGTTTGACGCGCTATATTTCGACGCGGGGGGAGGCCCCCGTCCTGGGTTTCTGCGATGTGATGCTGACCGGGCTCGCCCGCGACGGCGGTCTCTACGTGCCCGAGGTCTGGCCGCAATTATCGAGCGAGACAATCGCCTCCTTCTTCGGCCGGCCCTATTGGGAAGTTGCCGTTGACGTCATCAAGCCGTTTGCGGCGAGCGAAATTTCCGATGCCGATCTCGGCCGTATGGCGAATGAGGCTTACGCCACGTTCCGCCATCCGGCGGTGGTGCCGCTGAACCAGGTCAGTCCGCATCAATTCGTGCTGGAGCTGTTCCACGGCCCGACGCTGGCGTTCAAGGACGTCGCGATGCAGTTGATCTCGCGGCTGATGGATCACGTGCTGGCCAAGCGCAACCAGCGCACCACCATCGTGGTCGCTACCTCAGGCGACACCGGTGGCGCCGCGGTCGATGCGTTTGCGGGCCTCGACAATGTCGATCTGATCGTGCTGTTCCCGAACGGGCGCATCTCCGACGTGCAGCGGCGGATGATGACGACGACCGGCGCGTCGAACGTGCATGCGCTCGCGATCGAAGGCACCTTCGACGACTGCCAGGCGATCGTGAAGGCGATGTTCAACCATCACGGCTTTCGCGACGCGGTCTCGCTGTCGGGCGTCAATTCGATCAACTGGGCGCGGATCGTCGCGCAGGTGGTGTACTACTTCACGTCTGCCGTGGCGCTCGGCGCGCCGGCGCGCACGGTGGACTTCACCGTGCCGACCGGGAATTTCGGCGACATCTTCGCGGGCTACGTTGCCAAGAAGATGGGGCTGCCGGTCCGCTGGCTGCGCATCGCCTCGAACGTCAACGACATCCTGCCGCGCACGCTCAAGACCGGCATTTATGAAGTCCGTGAAGTTCACGCCTCCGCTTCACCCTCGATGGACATCCAGGTTTCCTCGAATTTCGAGCGGCTGTTGTTTGAGGCGAGCCGCCGCGATCCCGACAGCGTCCGCCGGCTGATGGCCTCGCTAAAACAGTCCGGGCGCTTCGTGCTGCCGGATGCCATGCTGGCTGCGATCCGCGAGGAGTTCGACGCCGGCCGCGCCGACGAGACCGAGACGGCCGCTGCGATTCGTGCCGCCTGGCGCGAGGTCGGCGATCTCGTCGATCCCCATACCGCGGTGGCGCTGGCGGTGGCCGATCGCGACACGTCGGATTCGAAGATCCCCAACATCGTGCTGTCGACCGCGCATCCGGCCAAGTTCCCGGATGCCGTGGAAGCCGCGTGCGGCGTGCGGCCGCAGCTGCCGGCCTGGCTCGACGGTCTCATGACCAAATCCGAACACATCACGGTGATGAAAAACGATTCAGCCGAGGTGGAGCGGTTCGTGCGTTCAGTTAGCCGCGCGGCGAAGCAGGGAGTTGGCGGATGAGCGTTGACGTCACCAAGCTGCCATCCGGCCTGACCGTCGTCACCGACACCATGCCGCATCTGGAAACTGCGGCGCTCGGCGTCTGGGCGGGTGTGGGCGGCCGCGACGAAAAGCCGAACGAACACGGCATCTCGCATCTCCTCGAACACATGGCCTTCAAGGGCACCGCGCGGCGCTCCTCGCGCGAGATCGTCGAAGAGATCGAGGCGGTCGGCGGCGATCTCAATGCCGGGACCTCGACCGAGACCACGGCCTACTACGCGCGGGTAATGAAGGCCGACGTGCCGCTCGCGCTCGACGTGCTCTCCGACATCCTCACCAATCCGTCGTTCGTGCCGGATGAGCTCGAGCGCGAGAAGAGCGTCATCGTGCAGGAGATCGGCGCGGCGCAGGATACACCTGACGATGTCGTGTTCGAGCATCTCAACGAGCTCTGCTTTCCGGACCAGCCGATGGGACGTTCGCTGCTCGGCACCGCAAAGACGCTGAAGAATTTCGATCGCGACATGTTGCGCGGCTATCTCGCGACACATTACCGCGGCCCCGACATGGTGGTGGCGGCTGCCGGCGCGGTCGACCACAAGCGCGTGGTGGAGGAAGTGGCGCAGAAATTTGCCAGCTTCGACGCGACGCCCGCGCCGAAGCCGCAGGCCGCGACGTTCGGCAAGGGCGGCTCGCGCGTGGTTCACCGCGACCTCGAACAGGCGCATCTGACGCTGGCGCTCGAAGGCGTGCCGCAGACCGACCTGTCGCTATTCTCGCTGCAGGTATTCACCAACACGCTCGGCGGCGGGATGTCGTCGCGGCTGTTCCAGGAAGTGCGCGAAAAGCGTGGTCTGTGCTACTCGATCTACACCTTCCACGCGCCCTATACCGACACCGGCTTTTTCGGCCTGTACACCGGCACGGATCCCGGCGACGCCCCGGAGATGATGGAGGTCATCGTCGACGTCATCAACGACGCGGTGGAAACCCTGACCGAAGCCGAGATCGCCCGTGCGAAAGCGCAGATGAAGGCGGGGCTGTTGATGGCGCTGGAAAGCTGTTCGTCCCGGGCCGAGCAGCTCGCGCGGCACGTGCTGGCCTATGGGCGGCCGCTGACGGTGGAGGAGCTGGTCGCCAGGATCGACGCAGTCTCCATCGAATCGACCCGCAACGCGGCGCATGCGCTTTTATCCCGCAGCCGGCCGGCAGTTGTCGCACTTGGCAGCGGAAGGGGTCTGGACACGGCGGTAGCTTTTGCGGAAGGATTGACGCGTTCGAAGGCGAAGACGCTTCTACATTGAGGTAGAGCGGGAGAGAGTGGGCATGGCCCTGTTTCGTTTGCCAACCAGCGGACCGGCTGCGCTCGTGCCGCGTGGCCACGGTCTCCTGCTGCGAGCGCCCCAGATGTCGGATTTCGTGCAATGGGCGCAATTGCGCGAACAAAGCCGGGCCTATCTCACGCCCTGGGAGCCGATCTGGCCGTCGGACGATCTGACCCGCGCCGGATTCCGTCGCCGGCTGCGCCGCTACGCCGAGGATATTGCCGCCGACCGCTCCTATCCGTTCATCATCTTCCGTGAGCGCGATGGCGCCATGATCGGCGGCATCACGCTCGCCAATGTCCGCCGCGGCATCGTGCAGGCCGGCACCATCGGATATTGGGTCGGCGAGCCCTATGCCGGCCGCGGCTACATGACCGTGGCGCTGCGGGTGCTGCTGCCGACGCTGTTCGGCGAGCTCAATCTGCACCGCATCGAGGCGGCCTGCATTCCCTCCAATACGCCGTCGATCCGGGTGCTGGAGAAATGCGGCTTCACCCGCGAGGGGCTGGCGCGGCGCTATCTCTGCATCAACGGCATCTGGCAGGACCATCTGCTGTTCGGCCTGCTGCATGAGGATTTCCGCGGCTGAACCGTTGATTTCTAAGCCTTTTGGGTGCCTTGGGTTCGCCGCCATTGGGCTGCTATAACGCCGCCGCGAACAATTGACGTGGGACGATGGGATTTCGGGGACGTCGCATGGGTAACACTCGTTTGGCCAGGGTGATGGCTGTGGCCGCGGTCGCGGGCGGTCTGGCCTGCCTGATGGCGGCGCCGGCAACGGCGCAATCGCTGACCGACCGTTTCAAGAGCCTGTTCGGCGGCAAGTCGGACGAGGAGCCGGCCACCGCTGCTCCGGCAGTTCCGCAGGACACCGGCGATCTGACCTGTCCGCCGGTCACAGTTCGGTCAGGCGCTTCCACCTACGCCGTCGCAGCGCCCGGCAAGCAGCCGGTCGGCAATGACCTGCGCTTCCAGGCGACGATCAGCAAGATGGCCCGCGAATGCAGCCTCAATGGCGGCGTGATCACGGCGCGGATCGGCATTCAGGGCCGCGTCATCGCAGGCCCCGCCGGCGCGCCGGCATCGGTCCAGGTTCCGATTCGCGTCGCGGTGGTGCAGGGCGGCGTGTCTGAGAAGACCATCGCCACCAAGGCCTACCAGACCACCGTCAACATGACAGAAAGCGGCAGCGAGCCGTTCACGCTGGTCGCCGAAGACCTCAGCTATCCGGTGCCCCCCGGCGCTGCCGGCGACAGCTACATCTTCTATATCGGCTTCGACCCGCAGGCCCTGAAGCCCGAACGCCCGGCGCCGAAAAGGAAAAAGCAATAAAAGAGCCGGCGCGATCGTCTCGCGCCGGCTCTTGATTGGTTGTGGAGAGCGCTCAGTTCAGCTTGGCGCGAACCTCGGCAATGCCCTTGGCGAGCAAATCGTCGGCGACCGTGCCCTTGACCGACCGCGACAGGATGGTCGAGGCGGCTTCGACAGCAGCGTTGGCGGCGGCGGCGCGGACGTCGGCGAGCGCCTGGGCTTCGGCAAGGGCGATCTTGCTCTCGGCGGTCTTGGTGCGGCGGGCGACGAAGTCTTCCATCTTGGCCTTGGCTTCGGTCGCGATGCGCTCGGCTTCAGTCCTGGCGTTGGCGACAATTTCCTCGGCCTCGCGTTCGGCGCTGGCGCGGCGGGTCTGGTACTCGCCGAGCAGCTTGGCGGCCTCCTCTTTCAGACGGCGGGCGTCGTCAAGTTCGGCCTTGATGCGTGCGCCGCGATGATCGAGCGCCGTCAGCACCGTCTTGTGGATGCCAAGATAGGCAAACAGCACCAGCAGGATGACGAAGGCGATCGCGACCCAGGTTTCCGGTTCGGTGAACATCCCTCTATCCCTTCAACGAAGCGTCGACGGCGCTGCTCACCGCCTTGCTGTCGGGCAGCACGCCGGTCAGACGCTGGACAATAGCACCGGCCGCATCCGCTGCGATGCCGCGGACGTTGCTCATCGCGGCTTCTCGCGTCGAAGCGATCTGCTTTTCGGCGGCAGCAAGCTTGGCGGCGAGTTGGTCTTCCAGCGTCTTGCGCTCGGCTTCCGCGGCCGCGTTCAGCTTCTCGCGGGTCTCGTTGCCGATGGCCTGGGCGCGGGTGCGGGCAGAAGCGAGTTCGGTCTCATACGCCTTCAGCGCCGCGTCGGACTCATCCTTGAACTTCTGCGCCGCCGCCAGATCGCCCTCGATCGCGTTCTGACGTGCATCGATCACGCTTTCGACGCGCGGCAGCGCAAAGCGGGAAACGATCACATAGAGCGCGACGAACGCGATGACGAGCGACACCAGCTGCGAGGCAAACGTGCTCGACTCAAACGGAGGAAATCCTCCGCCGTGTCCGCCGTCGGCTTCGGTGTGGGCGCCGGTGCCCTTTGCCGGGGTACCATGACTTTCAGCCACGGGGTTCTCCTGTTGCGGTCAGGCGCGCCGCCCGGAGGCGGCGCGAGTGGGTGCAGCTCAGAGCGGAACGAACAGCAAGAGCAGCGCGATCAGCAGCGAGAAAATGCCAAGCGCTTCGGTCACGGCGAAGCCGAAGATCAGGTTACCGAACTGGCCCTGGGCAGCCGAAGGATTGCGCACTGCCGCGGCAAGGTAGTTGCCGAAGATGATGCCCACGCCGACGCCCGCACCGCCCATGCCAATTGCTGCGATGCCCGCGCCGATAAGTTTAGCTGCTGCCGGTTCCATTTCTATAGCTCCTTGAGGGGTAAGACAAAGGTGTGGGTGGAAATTCCCCGGACCGCTTAGTGTCCCGGATGAATGGCGTCGTTGAGATAGATGCAGGTCAGGATCGCGAACACGTAGGCCTGCAGGAATGCGACCAAGAGTTCGAGCGCGGTCAGCGCCACCGTGAGCGCCAGCGGCAGCACGCCGCCCACCCAGCCGAGCGCGCCGAGCGACACGCCGAGCATGGCGACGAATCCCGCGAACACCTTCAGCGCGATGTGGCCGGCCAGCATGTTGGCGAACAGACGTACGCTGTGCGAGACCGGCCGCAGGAAAAACGACAGGATTTCGATGAACATCACCAGCGGCAGGATGTAGATAGGCACGCCGGAGGGCACGAAAATCTTGAAGAACTTGAAGCCGTTCTTGTAGAGCCCGTAGATCAGGACGGTGAAGAAAACCAGGAAGGCCAGCGCCGCGGTAACGATGATGTGGCTCGAAACCGTGAACGTGTAGGGGATGATGCCGATCAGGTTCGAGATGCAGATGAACATGAACAGCGAGAAGATCAGCGGGAAGAACTTCATGCCTTCCGAGCCGGCGGTAGAACGGATCGTCGAGGCGACGAACTCGTAGGAGATTTCCGCGATCGACTGCAGCCGCCCGGGAACCAGTTGCCGTCCCGCCATGCCGCCGATCATCAATAGCGAGATCACCGCTACCGAGAGGAACATGTAGAGCGAGGAGTTGGTGAAGGCGATCGTGTGCTTGCCGATTTGGCCGATCGTGAAGAGGGGTTCGATATTGAACTGGTGGATCGGGTCGATTTTCATCCGCGCGGCTCTTTATCCACCGGCCTGGCCGGCAATCGAATTTCAAATGTCGTGACTTCCCGTCGATGCTCAGCGTCTGCGGGAAGCTACGCCTGCAGATCTCACCACGTTGACCACACCGGCGACGAAGCCGAGCAGCAGAAACACGATGAAACCGAACGGCGATGTCGACAACAAACGGTCGAACCCCCAGCCAATCGCCGCCCCGACGACAACGCCCGCGACCAACTCCGAGGAAAGCCGGAAACCCAGCGCCATCGCAGATGCTCTGGCAGCCCTGTCTCCGCTTTCAGTTCCGGGTTGATCAGTCCTGAGTTTCCGGCTGTCGCGAATTTCGGACAACCGTTGATCCAGACTTCCGAGCCTTGCGGAAAGCGCAGCTTCGTCGGAAGACGACTGATCGCGATTTCCACTTGCGTTGTCGTTGTTGTCTTCGGCCATGCCCAAGACATTAAACGATGCCAACGGTTGATGGAAATTACGCCCGTCACCCTTGAAAGCCGCGCGGACCATACTTACCGCGTCTAATCAAGTCAAGATTAGGTCGTAACCAGCTAGTCAATTGATTTGATTGGAATTATTCGAGTGCTGGCTGCGACACTGTGGACTGTCATCGCAGTGCAGCAGCTATTCCCGCAAGGATCGATCTTGCGCCTGTTTGGGCGGTCTGTTGGGATGCTCCGAATGAAACGAAAATCCCGTCCCGGGAGGGTGTATGCCGCGCCAAGTCGATTACTATTTCTCGATCCAATCGCCTTGGGCCTATATCGGCCACGAGTCCTTTCGGGACCTGGTAAGTACTTACGATCTCAAGGTTAATCACAAGCCGGTAGTGCTGGTCGATCTGTTCTCGGAGACCGGCGGCTTGCCCTTGATGAAGCGCCATCCGGTGCGGCAGCGCTACCGGATGGTCGAACTGCAGCGCTGGCGCGACAAGCGCGGACTGAAATTCCACCTGCAGCCGGCGAACTGGCCATTCAATGCGCGTCTGGCCGATGGCGTCGTGATCGCGGCGCTGGAGGCCGGCCTCGATCCCGACCGATATCTGCGACGGGCCTTTGCCGGCGTCTGGGAAGATCAGCTCAATCTCGCCGATCCCGCAACGATTGCGAAACTCGCCGATGAATCGGGGCTGCCCGGCAGGCAATTGGTGGAGCGATCGGGGTCGGAAGAAATCAGCGCGGCGTATGAGCAGAACAGGCAGGATGCGCTGGCGGCCGACGTGTTCGGCTCGCCGGTCTATGTGCTGGACGGCGAGGTGTTCTGGGGGCAGGACCGCCTCGAATTGCTCGCAGACGCGTTGAAGTCCGGCCGCGCGCCCTATACCTCAAGGGTGTAGGAGCGCGCCTTGAAAGCGCCCCGCCGGTCGATGAAACCGGTACCGTCCTGAGGCGGGAGCAAGCCCATGCGCAGAGCGAAATCGTCCTCGAAATTCCCTGGCGTCATCACGCTGGTCATTTGTCTCGCCGGCGGCGGTCAGGCGCTTGCGGGCCCGATGCCGGAGACCGAGAACGGCCGCTACGCGCTATCGCCGGCGGGCGATGGCGTGCTGCGCCTGGATACCCGAACTGGCGCAGTCTCGACCTGCAGCAATTCGGGTGCGGGCTGGGCCTGCTATGCCGTACCTGACGAGCGCGCGGCGATGGACACGGAAATCGGCCGTCTGCAAGCCGACATTGTCCGGCTGCAGGCCGAGAATGAGCGGCTCAAGGCAGACCTCGCGTCGCGCGAGCCCACCGTCAGCGGCAAGATCGAGGAGCCGCTGCCGAAATCGGACTCCCTGAAACCAGGCGAGCCGAAGGCTGCCGAGGGCGAGCGCAAGATTGAAATCCCGCTGCCGAGCGACCGCGACATGGATCGCATGATGTCGTTCCTGGAGCGGGCCTGGCGGCGATTGATCGAGATGGCGAACCGGGTGCAGAAGGACGTCAGCGGCAAGATTTGACCGACCGCGCACTCCATCCATACGTCATCCCTGCGAATGCAGGGACCGATACGCCGCGGCTCTCGTTGTAAGCGGCGGTGGCTGAGATCTTCTGCAACAATGAATGTTGCTGGCTATGGGTCCCTTGCTTTCGCAGGGACGACGTGTGGAGAGATTTTCATGACAACACCCAAATCCCTTTCCCGCACCGCTCCCTCGACCGTCAGCGCCAACACCATCGTGTCATCGCTGCTGACGGTGCAGACGTCAGGTGTGGGCTTTACCGACCTCACTGCCGAGGTCAAAAAATTCGTGCGCGACGCGCGGGGAGGCGAGGGCGCGCTGACTCTGTTCATCCGCCACACCTCGGCGTCGCTGACCATCCAGGAAAATGCCGATCCGACCGTGCTGGTCGATTTGACGACGGCGCTGAACCGGCTCGCGCCCGAAAACGCCGGATGGCGCCATGACACCGAGGGGCCGGATGACATGCCGGCGCACATCAAGACCATGCTGACCTCGACCTCATTGCACGTGCCGGTACTTGAGGGCGCGCTCGCGCTGGGCACCTGGCAGGCGATCTATCTGGTCGAGCACCGCGCCCGGCCGCACCGGCGCGAGATCGTGCTGCAGTTCGCCGGCAGGACAGATTGAGGCGCCCGCAAAAGCAAACCGGCCGCGGATCGCTCCGCGGCCGGTTCGTGATCTGATGAACGTCCGGCTTGCCGCCGGACGAAGTCGGTCACTTCGTGATGTCGACGTCCTTGGTTTCCGGCAGGAAGAAGAAGCCGACAACCGCGGTGATCGAAGCGAAGATGATCGGATACCAGAGACCCGCGTAGATATCGCCGGTCGAGGCCACGATTGCGAATGCGGTTGCCGGCAACAATCCGCCGAACCAGCCGTTGCCGATGTGATAGGGCAGCGACATCGAGGTGTAGCGGATCCGGGTCGGGAACAATTCGACCAGCATTGCCGCGATCGGCCCGTACACCATGGTGACGAAGATCACCAGGATGAACAGCAGTCCGATGATCGCTGCGACCTGCGGACGGAAGATGTCGAAGGGATGAGACATCTTCACGATTCCTGCGTCGCCCGCCTTGGGATAGCCGGCCGCCTGAACCGCCGCCAGCACCGCCGGATTGGACGTCTTGGCGTCGGTGTAGGACACTTCCTTGCCGTTGACGACGACCTTCACGCCGGAGCCTGCCGCACCGTAGCTGGTCGAATACTTGACCGACGACTGCGACAGGAAGGCGCGGGCGGTGTCGCAAGGCGCCGAGAAGACGCGGGTGCCGACCGGGTTGAACAGATCGCCGCAACCTTTGGGATCGGCCACCACTTCGACCTTTGCGCTCTCGATCGCCTTTTCCAGCGCCGGGTTGGCGTTGGTGGTGATCATGCGGAAGATCGGGAAGAAGGTCAGCGCCGCAATCAGGCAGCCCGCCAGAATGATCGGCTTGCGGCCGATCTTGTCGGAGAGTGCGCCGAACACGATGAAGAAGCCGGTGCCGAACAGCAGCGACCAGGCAATCAGCAGGTTGGCGGTGTAGCCGTCGACCTTGAGGATCGATTGCAGGAAGAACAGCGCGTAGAACTGGCCGGTGTACCAGACCACGCCCTGGCCCATCACGCCGCCGATCAGCGCCAGGATGACGAGCTTGGCGTTGCTCCAGTTGGCGAAGGCTTCGGTCAGGGGGGCCTTGGAGCTCTTGCCCTCGTCCTTCATCTTCTGGAACACCGGCGACTCATTCAGTCGCAGCCGGATCCAGACGGAGATGCCAAGCAACAAGACCGAAACCAGGAACGGAATGCGCCAGCCCCATGCTGCGAACTCGGTTTCGCCCAATGCCGTGCGGGTGAACAGGATCACCAGCAGCGACAGGAACAGGCCGAGCGTTGCCGTGGTCTGGATGAACGAGGTGTAGTAGCCGCGTTTGCCCATCGGCGCGTGCTCGGCAACGTAGGTTGCCGCACCGCCGTACTCGCCGCCGAGCGCAAGGCCTTGCAACAGGCGCAAGGCGATCAGGATGATCGGTGCTGCGATGCCGATGGTCTTGGCGTTGGGCAGCAGGCCGACGATGAAGGTCGACAGGCCCATGATCAGGATGGTGACGAGGAAGGTATATTTACGTCCGACGATATCGCCGATGCGGCCGAACACGATGGCGCCGAACGGGCGAACCAGGAAGCCGGCGGCGAAGGCGAGCAGTGCAAAGATGTCGCGCGTGGCCGGCGGATAGTCCGAGAAAAACTGCGCGCCGATGATGCTGGCGAGCGATCCATAGAGGTAGAAGTCATACCATTCGAAGACGGTGCCGAGCGAGGAGGCTAGAATGACGAAACGTTCGTCCTTCGTCATCCCGGCGGCCTTGCCGGATGTGGCAGTCAAAGTGGACATTTTGGATCGCTCCCCTTCGTTTTTGACCCACAAAGATGTGTGTTGCGTCAGATCGACGCTTAATTATTTTTAGGTTTCCTACATGTTCGGGAAGCTTGGCCCAATAGTACTTTCGGCTGGCGTTGAGCAGCTGTGCCCGATCAGGATGGGGTCCCTGCTGCTGCCCTTGTGTGAATTCCACCTGCGTAATCAGTAGGCAGCGTCGATTTCCGGACACGGGGAAGGCCTTGCATTCAGGCCCGTTCTCAATGCTTTGGTAGCCGGTCCACAAACAACGAGCAGAGACCTCACCGTCTCCGGCAGCCCGGCCGGTTGCCGCTGTCTCGAACTAAAGTCCAATACCAAAAACAGAGAAAGAAAGCGCGTTATCCACAACGCGATGAAGATAATCGCGGTCCAGCGGGCGAACAGCAAATAGGTCTCGCGCATTACGCTTGCTGTCGTTCGGTGCGTAAAGGCCCCAGGCGGGCGACGCAAAGATAGAGCCACAGCTCGGCCTGGCGATGGTTTTGGGTTCTGGCTTTGTCGAGTAGCTGGCAAGCGATGTCGCTATGTCCACGGATACGCGTGAAGTACATCGTGCAAAGGCACACGCCGACTCTGCGATATCCGGCCAACCAAGCTGCGGATTTCAGCGCCTGGTTCAGTTCGATTGAGCCAAAAGTCTTATAAAGTGGCTGTCTCATTAAGGATTAGACTGTTTTCGCGCTTTCGTTCCCGACGGATGGGAAGGAGGCAGCGGTGGCTCGCGGCACCGAGGCCGTTGAAGCTCTTCTCGGGTGGTTCAAAGCTCCCCTGAGATCAGACGTTGCGGGTTTCGCATGTAAACGTCGCGAGAAATTAAAGCTCTGAGGAAATGCGAGGTAATGCCCTGAAATAATAGGAGCCGTACATGGCAATTCAAATTCCCAGCGATTTCCGCCGCGTGATTATCGCTGCGTCGGTAGGAAACATCATCGAATGGTACGATTTCTATATCTTCGGCAGCTTGGCCGCAGTTCTGTCAGTCAAGTTCTTTGAACAATCCCACCCGGTCGCAGCTCTGCTGAGCACGATTGCGCTGTTCACCGCCGGATTCCTGATCCGTCCATTGGGGGCGTTCCTTTTCGGATGGATGGGCGACCGGGTGGGCCGCAAGTATACGTTCCTTATTACGCTCAGCGGAATGGGACTGGGCACCGGAGCGATCGGTTTGATTCCGACCTACGAGTCGATTGGTCTGACCGCCGCATTCCTTCTCTTCGGCTTGCGGATGATCCAAGGCCTGTGCCTCGGCGGCGAGTATGGCGGCGCCATCACCTATGTTGCGGAGCATGTGCCAGACGAAAGCCGCGGCTACTACACCGGCTGGCTGCAGACCTCTCCGACCCTCGGGATCGTGGTATCGCTGGCCGTAATCATTGCGACCCGGACGTATTTCGGCAATCAAGCATTCGACGCATGGGCGTGGCGCGTTCCGTTCCTGGTTTCGTTCCTGCTGGTAGCTATCGCGATCTACATCCGGCTCCAGCTCCAGGAAACGCCGATCTTCCAGGAGATCAAGGCTAAGGGGCAGATGACCAGGAACCCCTGGAAGGAGGCCTTCCTTAGCGCGAACATGAAATACATCTTGATCGCCTGCGTAGTGCTGATCGGGCAAGGAGTTGTCTGGTACAGCGGTCAGTTCTGGGCGCTGTATTTTCTGCAGCAGGTTTCCAAGGTGGACCCGTTGACCTCGGCTTACATTGTGGGAGCTGCGTTGCTTATTGCTACGCCGAGCTTGATCTTTTTTGGCTGGCTGTCAGACCAGATCGGCCGCAAGCCGGTGATCCTGGGAGGCATGTTGCTCGCCGCGATCACATACTACCCGCTGTATTTGTGGCTGGGAACAGTCACGCAGCCTGGCAACATCAACTATCCGGTCGCAATCTTCATTATCTTCATCCTCGTTTGCTACGTCGGGATGGTGTATGGGCCGGTCGGGGCGTTTCTGGCGGAATTCTTCCCCGGCAGGATTCGGTACACGTCAGTGTCGGTGCCGTACCACATTGGCAACGGCTGGGGCGGCGGGTTGGTGCCGTTCGTCACTTCGGCAGCTTTCGCAGCCACCGGCAGCATCGGCTACGCGCTGATCTACCCGATCGTGGTGCCCGCGGTGTGCTTCGTGCTCGCCCTCTTCCTGATGCCGGAGACTCGTAAAATCAGCATCTGGCAACCGATAGAGCCTAGAACCGCATCGTAACAAAGTCCGCTCTCGTGCAGGGCCACCAAGCCCTGCACGTCTTTCTCACGCTTCAGCAGGAAGCGGTCAAACCTTCGCTCACCCTGAAGCGCGCTGGTTCAGCGAAACAAGTCCAAGCGCAATCATTGTCCGCGGCCCGCTAACTCGCCAGTTATCGCCGACGCACTGCATATGCCTGACGTGCCATGGCTGCGAACAGTGTTAACATGCTGGGCGCGCCGCTGACGGACCTGCCGCTCGCGCCCCTCAAGCCTGCATCAACCCGCGACCTCCTTTAGGGATTGAGCTGCCGAGAGTTCCCGGCTCGCGTGAACGCCGCGCTATCTATCTCTTTTTGCATTGCACCATTCACGATGAGCACGCCGTGGATTAACCGCTTTTGCGCGACGCGGGAAAGGTTGCCTTGCAAGTCGCTTCCTGAGAGTGGACAATCAAATTGCTGTCAATCAGCAACGACTTGCATGCTTTCCGACCTCCTGTCGGCGCCCGGAACAGATGACTGCTGCTGCCAATACACACCTCGTCATCGCCGATGACCATCCGCTCTTCCGCGACGCTCTGCGGCAGGCGGTTGCCAGTGTCGTTGCTTCGGCCGCCATCAGCGAAGCCGGCACGTTCGACGAACTCACCGCGCTGCTCGAGCGGGATTCCGACGTCGACCTGATCCTGCTCGACCTCACGATGCCGGGGATTTCGGGTTTCTCGGGGCTGATCTATCTGCGGGCGCAATACCCGGCGATCCCGGTGGTGATCGTATCGGCGAGCGATGATGCTGGCACGATCCGGCGATCGCTCGATTTCGGCGCTTCCGGCTTTATCCCCAAGCGCTTCGGCGTCGAGACGCTGCGCGACGCCATCATGAAGGTGATGGAGGGAGACGTTTGGGTGCCGCCGGACACCGATCTCTCCTCGGCGAGCGACCCCGACATGACGCGGCTGCGCGACCGCCTGGTGACGCTGACCCCGCAGCAGGTGCGGGTGCTGATGATGCTGTCGGAGGGGCTGCTCAACAAGCAGATCGCGTATGAGCTCGGCGTCTCCGAAGCAACCATCAAGGCGCATGTGTCGGCGATCCTGCAGAAGCTCGGCGTTGAAAGCCGCACGCAGGCGGTGATTGCGGCTGCGAAAATCTCCGGCGGCCAGTGGCGGCAGGGCACCCCGACGGGGTGATTGGCACGTCGTTCCGGGGCGCGAAGCGAACCCGGAACCTCGAGATTCTCAGGGGCGCAAAGGCGCCCCTGAGTTCGATGCTGACGCATCGCCCCGGAATGACGGTGTGTATTACTCCGCCGCCACCATCTGTTGCGCCCGCCACTGGCCGAGCAGGGCGCGGAGCGAGGCTGGCTTGACCGGTTTGTTGAGGATCGCGATGTTTTCCTCGCGCGCGGCGGCGCGGACTTTCGGGCTGCGATCGGCCGTGATCAGGATGGCCGGGATGTTCTCGCCGAAGCGGCGGCGAATCTCGCGGATCGCGGCCACGCCGTTGCCGCGATCGAGATGATAGTCGACCAGAAGGCCGGTCACGCTGTGGCCGGAAGATTCGATCGCAGCGATGGCGGCTTCGGGGTCCGCCACCGCAATCACTTCGGCGTTCCAGGCCGTCAGCAGCGTCTTCATGCCATCGAGGATCGCCGGATCGTTTTCGATACAGACGATCAGCGCGCCGCTCATCGGCGTCTTCGACAGCGGCGTTGCGCTGGTAACGGCGGCGGTATGGTTGATCGCCTTGGCGACCGGTACCGTCACCGAGAACACCGAACCGCCGCTGGCGTTGGCGTCGATCGCGATGCCGTGGTTGAGCACGCGCGCCAGCCGCTCGACGATCGATAGCCCAAGGCCAAGGCCGCGAGCGATCCGCGCGCCCTGTTCGAGGCGGTGGAACTCCTTGAAAATCTCGCCGCGCTTCATCACGGGGATGCCGACGCCGGTGTCGTAGACGGCAATCTGCAGCGACTGTCCGTGGCGGCGGCAGCCGACCAGCACGCGCCCGCGCGGGGTGTATTTGATCGCGTTGGAAATGAAATTCTGCAGCAGCCGGCGCAGCAGCGAACGGTCGGATTGCACCGGCAGTGAACAGGGCACGAAGGTCAGGTCCAGCCCTTTGGCGCGGGCAATCGGCGCAAATTCGATCTCCAGCGAGCGCATCAGGTCGGCCATCTTGAAGCTCGAGATCGAGGTCGTCATCGCCCCCGCATCGAGCCGCGAAATGTCCAGGAGCGCGCCGAGGATCTCCTCGATCGCCTCCAGCGAGTCATCGATGTTCTCGACCAGGCGGGAATCCTCGCCGCCGTTCTGCCGCTCGACGAGGCTCGTCACATACAGCCGCGCCGCGTTGAGCGGCTGCAGGATGTCGTGGCTGGCCGCCGCCAGGAACCGGGTCTTCGAGATGTTGGCGTCCTCGGCGGTGCTCTTGGCCTGCGCCAGTTCGGAATTCAGACGCGTCAGTTCCTCGGTGCGGTCGCGCACGCGCTTTTCCAGCGTTGCATTGGCGCGCTCCAGCGCCTCGGCGGCTTCGAAGCTCGGGGTCACGTCGGAGAAGGTGATGACGAGGCCGCCGCCCGGCATTCGGTTGGAACGGACCTCGACCACCATGTGGCCATCGGGCAGGCGCTCCAGATAGGGCTCACCCTCGGTGGTATAGGCCTCCAGCCGCCGCGCCAATAGCATATCGGGGTCGCCGGAGTCGGATGGGCTGACCGCGCCCATGAATTCGAGGATTTCCTGCAAGGGAATACCGAGTTGCACGAGGTGCGGCGGCAGCGCGAGGATTTCGCCGAAGTGGCGGTTCGAACAGATCAGTTGGAGATCGGCATCGAACACGGCGATGCCCTGACGCACATGGTTGAGCGCGGTCTGCAAGATCTCGCGGTTGAAATGCAGCGCCGCGTGGGAATCGTCGAGCAGTTTTAGCGCGGCTTTCGCGGAGACCGTGCGCTTGCGCAACAGGAGCGACATCACGAGGCGCGAGGAGGCCGCCCCGATTGAGGAAGCGATCAGGCGTTCGGCGTATCGCAGTAACTCGAAATCGGCCGGTGCCGCCGGATCGAGAGTGCCGGGATGACCGGCAGCAAAGCTCTCGAAGGCCTGGGCCGCGCGCTCCGGGCCGAGATATTGCGCCACGGTGCTCTGGATGTCCTGCACGGTCACCGTGGTGCGCCAGCGCCGGAAGTTCGGGGCAATCGGCGCCAGCGTGTTCGGCACGAAGAGGTCCGCCTGCAGCCGCTCGATCGAGGACGGCTGGCGCGCGATCGACATCAGCACGTAAGTAAGGATGTTGAGCGACAACGACCAGAACACGCCATGCATCAGGGGCGGCAGATCGGTGCCGAGCAGCGCTTGCGGACGCAGTGCTGCGATGCCGAACGGGCCTTGCTGCAACAGCAGAAGACCGGCGGGATTACCTTCCAGGAAGCTCGGCAGGAACAGCGTGTAGAGCCAAACCGCGATGCCGATCAGCATGCCACCCATGGCCCCGCGTGCGGTTCCGTGCCGCCATAACAGGCCGCCGAAGAAGGCCGGCGCCAGTTGCGCCAGCGCCGCGAACGACAATAGGCCGATCGCCGCCAACTGGGTGTTGCCAAGCGCGCGGTAGTAGAAATACGCCATCACCATGATAGCGAAGATCGCAAAGCGCCGGATCCCGAGCAGGAAGTCGCCGAACCCCTTGCTGCCGTCGCGCGCCCCGGGACTTCCCTGCAGCACCATCGGCAGCACGATGTCGTTGGAGACCATGATGGAGAGCGCGACGCATTCCACGATCACCATCGCGGTCGCGGCCGACAGGCCGCCGACGAACACGGCGATGCTGAGCAGCGCGGAATTCGCCTCGATCGGCAGCGCCAGCACATACATGTCGCTGTCGACCGCGCCGAACGGGAAAGTGATGAGGCCCGCGATCGCGATCGGGATCACGAACAGGTTGATGGCGACCAGATAGAGCGGAAACAGCCAGCGGGCGCGGCGAACCTCCTCGGGACTGGAGTTTTCGACTACGCTGACGTGGAACTGCCGCGGCAGCAGCATGATCGCGCAAAACGACAACAGGGTCATGGTCAGGAAATTGCCGATCGACGGCACGTAGCTGATGGCGCGTACCGCCTCCGGGGTCTTCATGGCACGTTCGATCAGTTCGACCGGCGTGAACATCCAGAACGTGACGAAAGCGCCGGCGGCGAGAAAGGCCACCAGCTTGACGATCGATTCAGTGGCGATCGCCAGCATCAGGCCGTGCTGGTGCTCGGTGGCGTCAGTCTGGCGGGTGCCGAACAAGACCGCGAATGCCGCCATCGCCAAGGTGACGACCAGTGCGATGTCGCCGATCAGCGGAATAGAGGAGAACAGCTTGTCCTCACTCAGGATGGTCTCCAGCGACGACGCCACCGCCTTGAGTTGCAGCGCGATGTAGGGCACCGAGCCCACGATCGCGATGACAGCCACGGTGGCGGCAACCGCCTGGCTCTTGCCGTAGCGCGCCGCGATGAAGTCGGCGATCGAGGTGATGTTCTGCGACTTGGCGAGATGGATCACGCGCCGCAGGAGCGGTGTGCAAAGGCCGATCATAAGGATCGGCCCGACATAGATCGCGAGGAAGTCGACACTGGTGCGGGTGGCGAAGCCGACCGAACCGAAGAAGGTCCAGGACGTGCAATAGATCGCCAGGGACAATGGATAAATCAGCATGCTGGCGCGGCCGCGCTGGCTCGGCGACAGGCGGTCGCCGTAGCTGGCGACGACGAATAGCAAGCCGATATAGGCGAACGCGGTGGCGATTACGCCCCAGTCGTGCAGCATCGCTGCGGGTCTCCCTCTCCCGGCGCTGGATGCGGTCGTGTTTTCTCCACGCCAGCCGGACGCTCGCAAACGCCATGGCCGGAAGAGGTGAATATAGACGCTTTGGGGCGGCAGCGCACGGCGCGACCGGCCCAATTCGAAGGGATTAGGACGGGTAGGGTTACTCGGCCGCCAGCGATTTCTGCTTCACGGGCAGGCCTAGGCGGTCCCAGACCTGCAGCAGCGCTTCGGCCAGCCGATCGATCAGGCCGTCATCGTGATAGGGCGAGGGCGTAATGCGCAGTCGCTCGGTGCCCTTGGCGACGGTCGGATAGTTGATCGGCTGGATGTAGATGCCGTGCTCTTCCAAGAGGATGTCGGAGGCCTGCTTGCACTTCT
This sequence comes from Bradyrhizobium australiense, assembly GCF_013114825.1. Taxonomy (GTDB): domain Bacteria; phylum Pseudomonadota; class Alphaproteobacteria; order Rhizobiales; family Xanthobacteraceae; genus Bradyrhizobium; species Bradyrhizobium australiense. The sequence continues at coordinate 837,973 of NZ_JAAVLX010000003.1, forward strand.
CGGGATCGCCAACAAACAGCGGCACGATGTGGGTGTCGCTCGACATCACAGGCAGCCCGGCGGCGGTGAGGATCGCCTTGACGCGGGCGGCGCGGTCCTGGTGGCGCTCGCGCTCCCAGTTCGAGGTCTTCAGATGCCGGATCGCAGCCGTCGCCGCCGAGCAGATCGCCGGCGGCAGTGCGGTGGTGAAGATGAAGCCCGGCGCATAGGAGCGGACCGCGTCGATGATGTCGGCATTGCCGGCGATATAGCCGCCGAGGCAGCCGAAGGCCTTGGCGAGCGTGCCTTCCAGCACGTCGATGCGATGCATGACGCCGTCGCGCTCGGCGATCCCACCGCCGCGCGGGCCGTACATGCCAACGGCATGGACCTCGTCGACATAGGTCATGGCGCCGTATTTCTCGGCGAGATCGCAGATTTTCGAAAGCGGGGCGACGTCGCCATCCATCGAATAGAGGCTCTCGCAGGCGATCAGCTTGGGCCGGTCGGGGCCCGCAGCGATCAAAAGTTCCTCGAGATGGGCGAGGTCGTTGTGGCGGAAGATCTGGCGCTCGCAGCCGGCCTGGCGGACGCCTTCGATCATCGAATTGTGGTTCAGCGCGTCGGATAGAATGAGGCAGTTCGGAATTAGCTTGGCGATGGTCGAAATGCCGGTCTGGTTCGAGACGTAGCCGGAGGTGAACAGCAGCGAGGCCTGCTTGCCATGCAGGTCGGCCAGTTCCTGTTCGAGTTGCACCAGCGGATGGTGGGTGCCGGCGATGTTCCGGGTGCCGCCGGCACCGGTGCCAACACGGGTCGCAGTTTCGACCATCGCGCCGACTACTTTGGGGTGCTGTCCCATGCCGAGATAGTCGTTGGAGCACCAGATGACGACGTCGCGCTTGCCCTTCGGCGAGTACCAGACCGCATGCGGGAACCGGCCTGCAATCCGCTCGAGATCGGCGAAAACGCGGTAGCGCCGCTCGTCATGAAGGCGATTGAGGGCGGCGTGGAAGAATTTGCTGTAGTCCATCACAAGACCTGGAACGGAACCGGCCGGATTGGCGTCAGGCCTTTTTAGAGCCTTTCCAGCTTTGATGTCTATGCGAATTCCTGCATTTCGGTGCGCTCGGGGATGCTGGTTAGCCGGAGCAAATGTTGATCGAGATCAACACTCTAGGTGCGATCTATAGGCCCGGTATTTTGGTCGTTGCGGAAATTTCGGGAGCGGCGCAATAGCGCGGCCGCCCACCCCGAAAAGTAACCCGCGCAAGCGCCCGAAACAGCGTGGCCGATGATCGCGACCGCGGCACGCGGCTCGAGTTTCATGGCGGTCGCGACCGCCACGCCGTATTGCAACAAGAACACCGTGATGTTGCGCACCAGCGGGCCGACGCTGCCCGGACGGGTCACGGCGCCCGTTTTGCGGTCGACGGCGAGCAGCCGGGGACCGGCAAAGAGCGCCAGCGCGAGAAACAGCATAGCCGCCACGAACCAGGCAAGCAGCGGCTCCAGTTCATTGTCGCGCGCCAGCACCAGCCGCGATAATCCCATTAGGAAGAAGGCCAGCGGGACGATCAACATGCGCCAGATCGGCTGCGTCCGCGGTCGCAGCGCCTGCAATCCCTGCCAAATCAGGAAAGCCAACAGCGCGAAAACCCAGATCGGGGTATTGCCCAGGATGCGAATAGCGATTTGCATCGGCCCTCCTGATCGGGGGTATCAGGTGGTCCGGAACCGCAGCACGCCATCGCTGATTTCGCAGGTCAGGCGGCCCTCGACCAGCATGTAATTGACGTGCGCGACCAATTCACCGGCGGCAAAGCCCATCTGGTGCTCGTCCAGCACGTGCTTGTGGAACACGACCGGGACCAGCTCCTTTGAGGTTTGCGGCACTTCCCGGCAGGCTTCCGCGATGAGACGGCAGCGGTCCTCATGATGGTCGGCGAGCTGCTTGATGCGGGTCTTCAGCCCGTAGAACGGCACGCCGTGGCCGGGCAGCACCATGACGTCGTAGGGCAGCGTCGTGGTGAGGCTGGCGAGTGAGGCCAGATATTCTCCGAGCGAGTTCTGGTTGGGCTCGACCGCCCAGACGCTGACATTGGGCGAAATCTTGCTCAGCACCTGGTCGGCCGAGAGGAACAGCTTGTCGGCGGCGCAATACAGCATCACCTGGTCGAGCGCATGGCCCCCGCCGGTGATCACCTTGAAGCGGCGCGTGCCGATCACGACCTCGTCGCCATGCGAGATGCGCCGATAGGACGGCGGCAGCACCGAAACCCGCTTCAAATAGTCCTGGCCGCGGCCGAGCAATTTGTCGGTCAGGCTCTCGTCCATGCCGTGGCGGCGAAAGAACAGCCGCTGCGCGTTGCGCCGCTCCTCGGTGCCGCGGTTCTGGTGATAGACCGATTGCAAATATTCGACCTGCGACATCTGCAGCGGGCAGTCGAAGCGCTCGACGATCCAGCCGGCGAGACCGACGTGGTCGGGATGCGAATGGGTGACGATCAGCCGTGTGATCTTCACATGCCGAAGCGGACCCTCGAACAGGGTGGTCCAGGCGGCGATGGATTCCTCATTGCCGAAGCCGGAATCGATCATCGCCCAGCCATCGCCATCGGCGAGCAGATAGATATTCACGTGGTTGAGCCGGAATGGCAGCTTGAGCCGGACCCAGAGCACGCCGGGCACCACCTCGACGACCTGATCGTGGCCGGGGTGGTTCTCGAAGGGGTATCGCAGTGCCTCGGCCGAGGACTGCACCGTATCGGTTTTCGAATGCATGTTACCGGCTTAGCGGTAGAGGCGCCGCCGCGCTAGCCGAAAAACGGGCTGGCTGTCATTCCGGGGCGCATCGAAGATGCGAACCCGGAATCCCGAGATTCCGGGTTCTATGCTTCGCATCGCCCGGAATGACAGAGCGAAATCACGCCGCCCTAATATTCATCAGGAACGCGTCGATCTCCTCGCGCAGCACATCGGCCTCGCGGCGCAGCGCGTCGGAGGCGGTCAGCACCTGGCCGGCCGCGGTTCCGGCCTGCGCCGATGCGCTGGAGACGCCGACGATGTTGCTGGAGACCTCGCTGGTGCCGCCCGCAGCATGCTGGATGTTGCGCGCGATCTCACGCGTCGCCGCACCCTGCTCCTCGACCGCGGCCGCGATCGCGGTGGTCACCTCGTTGATCTCGCTGATCGTTGTGCTGATGTTGCGGATCGCGGAGACCGCGGTCTCCGTCACCGTCTGCATGCTGACGATCTGCTGGCGGATCTCGTCGGTGGCCTTCGCGGTCTGGTTGGCGAGGCTCTTCACTTCGGAGGCGACCACGGCAAAGCCGCGGCCGGCATCGCCGGCGCGTGCCGCTTCGATGGTCGCGTTCAGCGCCAAAAGGTTGGTCTGCGAGGCGATGGTCTGGATCAGGTCGACGACCACGCTGATGCGTGCCGCATTATCCGCAAGCCCCTGCATGGTGGCGTCGGTTGCGCCGGCATCGTCGACCGCCTTGCGGGCGATTTCCGCTGAGGTGATGACCTGACGGCCGATTTCCTCGATCGAGGAGGACAATTCCTCGGTGCCCGACGACACGGTCTGCACGTTGGCTGAGGTTTGTTCGGCGGCGGTCGCCACCGCAGTGACCAGCGCGCTGGATTGATCGGCGGTCGCCGACATGCTTTGCGCGGTCGACTGCATCGAGCCTGCCGCGGTCTGCAGGCTGTCGAGCGCGGCGCGAACGGTGCTTTCGAACTCGACGATGCGCGCTTCCATGCGCGAGGCGCGCTCGGTCTTGGCGATGCGGTCCTTGTCCTGTTCGGCCGATAGCGCGCGGCTCTGGATCATGCTCTCGCGGAAGACCTGCAGCGAGTCCGCCATTGCGCCGATCTCGTCCTCCTGGTGGCTCTGATAGACCTCCGATTCGAGGTCGCCGCTGGACAGCAATTGCATCGAACGCTGCAGATTGCCGATCCGCCGCAGGATGTTGCGGCCGACATAGAGCCAGACGAACAGGATCGAACCGACCAGCGTCGCCACTCCGAGGGCGAGCATGACCATTGTCCCGAACGAAATCTCCTGACGCGCCTGCCAGGCCGCAGCGTCGGTTTCCTTCTGCACGCCATCGACGAGCTGCTGGACGCTGATGCCGAGGCCAACGTTGAGCTTGCGGGTTTCCTCCAGGATGGTCTGGCCGAAATCGTCGGCGTCCAGTTCCTGCTGGCGGACCTTGAAGACGCCGGTCTTGCCGTCGGCAAGCGCCAGCAAGTCCAAGGTCGCTGTTCGGACGACGTTCATCGCCGTGGTCTTGGGCAGCTGCTCGACATTGGCCTTCACGCGCGCCTGCGCGGTGCGGAATTCCTTGCCGATGGCCTCTAACGTATCGCCGTTGGTAGCCGACAACGCGGCGATCATGTCGAACGCCATGAGATTGCCGCTCGCGGCGATGTCGGCGAGCTGGTCGGCCGTCTTGTGGGCCTTGATGGCGTCGGCCTGCGAGAAGTTAGGAGCGGCGTAGATGCTGTAGAGTTCGGTCTGGGCATCGATCGCCGCGGGGCCGGCGGCGGCAATGAAGCGCCGTTGCGCCTTGCGCACCGCTTCGTACAGTCTCTCGTGCTGGGCGGCCAGTTCGAGCCGCTCTTGCGCGGCCGCGCCGAGGCTCTTGATCACCTCATCGATGTTTTTCATGTTCTCGGTGAGTGCGGCAACCACCGCCTTGTCGGCGCCGAGTTCGACGATCTCGCCGAGCTTCTGCAGCGCGACCGTCTGGGTCTCCTTCATTTTCCTGGTGCGATCGTTCAGCGCCTGTTCGCTGCGCGCAGCCAGCAGCGCCGGCCCCTGGCTGGCGAGGCTCGCGCTTTGTGCCGAAAGCTGCAGGCTGGCGGCGAGGCGGGGAATATCCCGTCCGCTCAAGTCGACCATGGTCTCGCCAAGCCGCCCGAGCATCAGTCCGGCACCGGCAGAGATGATGATCGCCATGCCGGCGATGACGGCGAACGCGGCAAACAGACTGCCCCTGACGCCGAAGCGAAAACCCTTGAGCCGTGATTTGAATAACGCCATCTGCCCGCTGCCCCGTCCACGCTACCTTGAGATGTTTCCTCGCGCAGCAGTATCGCGATACCCGGTTAACAAGTTTGGAAAAACGGAGCTTTTTCGCCATAATTTTAGCGGAAGACGTTTGCCGCGTTGGATTTTTCCGCAAACCGGAAAACGCAGGGCGAATGAACAAAAACAAAAAGGCCGGCGTGACAGCCGGCCTTCTGCAATTCTCAGTTGAAAGCGCTTAGTAGCGCTCCACCACGGGGCTCGCAAAGTTGAAGCGATAATTGACGCCGAGCTTCAGCGTGTGGTCGTCATTGTGGAAGCTTCCGAACGGCGCCAGTGCGGCAGGGCTCACGAAGCGGCTGCTGCCGAAGTCGTAATACATGTATTCGCCTTTGACCGCCCAGTTTGGGGCGAACATGTACTCGACGCCGGCACCGACGGTGTAGCCGTTGCTGTGGTTGCCATCGAGCAAGAACGGGATCGGTGCGCCGGCGAGCGCCAGCCTCTCGTAGTTGTCGGAATAGGCGTAACCGCCTTTGACGTAGAGGAGGCCCGGACCCCAAGTGTAGCCGATGCGGGCTGTGACCGAGCCGAGGCCGCGCTGATCATTGGTGTAGACGTAGCCGCCGGGGAAGGTGGCGGTGAGGTTATTCTTGCCGAGCCAGGAATACTGCCCCTCGGTGCCGAGCACCCAGTTCGGCGCGAACTGCCAATCGAGGCCGGCTTGAACGCCGCCGAGCAGTCGGGCGCTGGAATCGCTCAGCACAGCGCCGTTAAAGTCGTGGCTGCCGCTGAAGGCGCCGCCAATATGGCCGCCGATATAGAAGCCGGTCCAGTTGTAGATCGGCGCCGCATAGGCGGGCGCCTTGTTGTAATAGGGACGCGCGCCGAGATCGGCGCCAAGCGCGGGTGCTGCGGCGGTGAGAGCGGCGAAGGCCACGAGGGCGGCGAGGATCTTCTTCATTGTGTTGGTCTCCGAAAACCGTTCGGCGACACCCTCGTGCGGGGCGCCATCCATCGCCACGCAGATAGACAGCTTTTATCTAAAATGCTGTCACTCCCGGGTGACAGCGGGCCGTAACCCAACCCATTGGCAGACAAACGTTTTTTGTACTTAATGAAGGCCTAATCAAAGGTAAGGAAAGGCTTAATTTTCGCGTTTCGCGATAACCTTCGTTAAGCTTTGCTTAACCAATTCGGCGCCGCACGTCGCTGCGCATCTGTTCGCGGAAGGCTTGCCGGCGCGCCGGGCGATCTTTCGCCGGCACGTCGTGGCGGTCGAACACGTTGAACATTTCGAGGATCGGATAGTGGTCGCTCGCCATCGCCAGGATGCGCAAGAGCTCCGCCACCGGCCCGGTCGGGCCGGTCACCTCCCACTTACGGATGGTATCGGCGCCGTCGGAGGGCGGCAGCCCGCAGAGTTTGGCCATGTCGGCCACCGACAGCGGCTGACCGATGGCCTCACCGAGATGCCCGCGAAGTTTCTTCAGTTCGGCTCCGGTCACGGGTTCCCCATTACAAATCTACATCTGTGAAGTGCGTCACACACCGCAGCTGGCGTGGGGGCTATACGCAGCCCATTAGGTTTCCTGATGAGGAGGTAACCATGCGCCGATTGCTTGAAAGCCTTACACCCCAGGCCCGCCAGATCTATTGGAAATGGGTCGGCGGCATGTTCGCCCTTTATGTCGTGCTAATGCTCACTGCTGCAGGCCTATTCGTCAGTCACGAATCACCGCGCAAGCTGGCGCATGAACCCGCCACGACTGTGGCAATCGAGGGCAAGCAGCGCTCCGTCACCGAGACCCCGGCGTCAGTGCGGCAAGCCGCGAGGTATTGAAGCCGGCTGCCCGCCTTCAGACGCCGATCGCGTTCCGCGCGACCACGTCGCGATAGAAGGCGACGCTCAGTTTCGGCGTCCGGCGCTGGGTCTCGAAGTCGACGTGATAGAGCCCGAAGCGCTTCTCGTAGCCGTAGATCCATTCGAAATTGTCCATCAGGCTCCAGAGGAAGTAGCCGCGGACCGGCACGCCCTCCGACGTCGCGCGTTGCAGCTGCCTGAGATAGTTGCGCAGATACATGATGCGATCGAGGTCGTAGACCTGGCCGTCGGCGCGAAGCTTGTCTTCCGACGAGGTGCCGTTCTCGCTGATGTAGATCGTCTCGATGTTCCAAACCTTTGCCGCCAGTCGCGGCGCCCAATAGATCGTCTCAGGCCCCACGCGCAGCCATTCCGAATTCATGTGCGGGAAGGACGCGGGAAACGGCAGCACGCTCCAGCCCGGCGGCTTGTCGGAAGCGGCGATGTAGAACTGCGGCGCATAGATGTTGAGGCCAACGAAATCGTTCGGCTGCGAAATGATCTTCAATTCATCAGCGGTGAATTTCGGCGCGTTCTTGCCGGCGAACCGCAGAAATCCGTCGGTGTATTTGCCTTCGAGGATGACGCCGAGAAAGCCTGAATTCAATTCGCGCGTCGCCGTCTCGGCGGCGCGAACGTTTTCCGGCGTGTCGAACGCCGGCACGCAGGCCGCGATGTTCTCGGCTGGCCCCACTCTGGTGCCCGCGCGTCCATGTGCGCGGATCGCCTGCACGGCGAGGCCATGCGCCAGCGCCACATGGTGGCGGACCTGGTTGACATCAGCGTCCGGCAGTTTGAGCCCGGGAGCGTCGATGCCCCAGCCATAGCCGAAATTCACGAACCTTCCGGCTTCGTTGATCGTGAAGATCGACCGGACGCGATCGCTAAGACGCGCCGCCACATGGCCGGCATAATCGCCGAACGCTTTTGACGTTTCGCTGGATCGCCAGCCGCCGACCTTGTCCTCGAGCGTCTGCGGCAGGTCCCAGTGATAAAGCGTCCCGTACGGCTCGATGCCGTTCTTGAGCAGTTCGTCGACGAGCCGGTCGTAGAAGTCGAGGCCCTTGGGGTTCGGCTTGCCCGTTCCTTCCGGAAATACCCGCGGCCACGCGATCGAAAACCGGTAAGCCCTCGCGCCCAATCCTTTGATCAGGCCGATATCCTCCTTGTAGCGGTGGTAGTGTTCGTTGGCGCGGTCGCCGCTGGTGCCGTCCTCGATCTTGCCGAGCGTATGCGAGAACGTATCCCAGATCGAACGGCCTCGGCCGTCTTCATTCACGGCGCCCTCGATCTGGTAGGCCGAGGTGGCGGTGCCCCACACGAAGTCTTTCGGAAAGCTCGCCGGCGCAGGCCGGTCGGATGCCGGTTGCGCGGCGGCATCGGCTGGCGCTGCGGCGATGCCGAGGGCGGACAAGCCTGCAAGTTTTGCAAAATGCCGGCGCGAGAATTTTCCGAACATCGTCATCTCCGGTCAGCGTTCGTCGATTTGGTAGGCTGATATCCTGTCGATCTCGAATGCGACGGTTGCGGGGGATTCGCCGTCGACGAATCCGACGCCCTCGAAAAACTTCGAACCCATGGCGAGGTTGACGATCATGTACATCGGATCGCTGAATCCGACGGGGACCTTGATCTCGGAGACCGGCTGGCGGTCGATGAAATAGGTGATGCGCTCCGGTTGCCACAGGACGCCGTAATTGTGAAAGGCGGTCGCTGCGTCCGCGATCTTGAAATCGAATCCGCAGGATTCGATGCGTTGCGTGGACGGAATCCGCCAATGCGTCGTCATCGCGATATCGCCGGGCCGCTGTCCGCGACCCTCCATGATATCGACTTCCGGCGGCCAGCCGCCGTCATCGGCGAGCATCCAGAAGGCCGGCCACACGCCGGTGCCGACCGGCACCTTGGCGCGGATTTCGAAATATCCGTACTTCTGGGAAAACCGGCTCTGCGTCGTCAGGATGCCCGAGATATATTCGTTGTTGAACAGCACGGCTTTCAGCGCCGGCGGGGTGCGGCTGGCTGTGATCGAGAGAATACCGTCCTTGACCTTGAACGGATCGAGCCCGAGCGGCGTTGTTTCCCGTCCGCCATAGCGCGGATCGACATAGATCTGCTGCTCGCCGTTATAACTGGTCTTGCGCCTGAAATCGGAGCCGTCGCCGCCCCAATAGCGCGCTTCCGGCCAGGCGGCGCCGCCGGCGTAATGCGGCGCCCATCTTTCATTCAGCAGCGGATGCGCTTCGAAATCATCGTGAAAAGTCCGGTGCAGCGATACCGATGCGAACGATGCAGGGTTCGGCGCCTCGACGCGGCGGCAGCGTTCGCCGAGCATGGCGGTCGCGACCTGCAGCGTGAGTTTGGCTGTCGCGCCGGCGAGATCGGCCTGCGCGGACGCCGGGCCGGTGAACAGACAGCCGGTCAGGGCCAGAGCGCACAGCATTAATCTCTCGATCCGCCGTTCGCTTCGCGACGACAGGAGATCATTCACTGACGATGCCCTCGATCTGATGGTCTTCGGACGAACGGCGGGCGTACCTCATTTGAGGTACGTAGTTATACGAGGTGGACGCTTAACGGCAAGGTAGCCCTGATATCCCAAAATGAGGTGCGTTTGGAGCGTCCTGATGCCGATGGCGCCGGGTGCGGGGCTCGGCTTTCGAACCATCGATCGTTCAATTTGTTTTCAGTTCTTCAAGGTTGAGAGACGGTTTCTTCAAGATTGGCGCGTACGGACTTTTGCTAAAATGCTCGTCTATTTTGTCACAGACGAACCGACGAAGTTGCCTGCCATACGTGCGATGTTCGAGCCGCAGCACGCCGTGGTGCCCTGGTTGCTGGGCGGCGAAGGCACCCGGATCAGGCCACATGGCGTGCTGATGGTCGACGTCGACCTACGGCAGATGCCGCGCGTCGATCAGCTCAGGTTCATATTGCGGGATCTTGCCGGCATTCCCGAAAAACTGTTCGTCGTTCACAATCTCTCCCGTTCGATGGTTGCGCAGGCCTATGCACTCGGCGCGACTGCGGTCCTTTCACGCGCCAAGGAAGCCATTCCCAAAGTTGCGCAGATTGAAGCGGCGGAAGCGGCCGTGGAGGGCAAAGCCGCAGGTCCGGCATCGGAGATGGACGAGGGTGTGGCCGCCTTCGCCTCGATGTTTTCGAACGTGCGCCTTGGCAAGCCGGTGAAAGTTGCCGATGCAAGGCGTGCGACGTCGAAGATCGTCCAGCGCGTCGGTCAGGATGGCCTTTCGGCATGGCTCGACGAGGTGCGCCGCTATCACGAGGGCACGTTTCAGCATTGCCTGCTCGTCACCGGCGTTGCGGTCGGCTTCGCGCTCGATATCGGGTTCTCCGGCGCGGACGTATCCCGGCTCGGACTGGCGGCGACGCTTCACGACATCGGCAAGGCGCGCATTCCGCTGTCGATCCTGGACAAGCCGGGACGCCTCGACCCCGACGAGGAGGAGATCATCAAGCGTCACCCGGTGATCGGATATGATCTTTTGAAGGGCGTATCCGGCATCAGTCCGGAGATTCTGGACGGCGTGAGGCACCATCACGAACATCTTGATGGCTCCGGCTATCCCGATGGGCTGAAGGCCTCGCAGATTTCCGATCTGGTCCGACTGCTGACGATCTCGGATATCTTCGCCGCTCTCATCGAGTCGCGACCCTATCGGCCGCCGATGCCGCGGCCTGCCGCTTACCAGATCCTTTGCGGCATGGAGGGCAAGCTGGAAGGATCGCTGGTCAGGGCGTTCCGCAACGTCGCACTTGAAGCGTGATCCACGAGAAATAGTCGGGATCTCGAGTGATTCCCAAGCGAAGCTGGCGATTTTGTTGAACAGGATGGTGCCGCCAGACAGGATGGAACTGCCGGGACATGCACGCTTGCCACTGAAATTGTTGAGCTTTTAGCATCGCGGTGCAGCGTGTGTATCAGGGACGGGTGCACGCCGTTCCGTTAGATCGCGGACTAGTTCCCTATCGCGGTGGCTTGCCAGCAACAACGAACCGGTGGCTGCGGAACTCGATCAGCGGTCCTGAGGGCTGGTGTCGAGGCGGTTCCGCCCGATCACCGAAGGGGCGCCGTACCTTTACCGGCGCGGCGCGGTAGGATACTCAGCCAGTACCGTATCCAAGAAGGCAGCTCAAAGCCGGCACGATACACGATGAAAGTGGAGCTAGTGTCGGCGCAGCGCAGAAGACATTCCTGCCAAAGACATTCCAGGAGAGCTCCGTGTTCTTCTGAAGGAAGAAGTCTCTCGTGATGGGCCGTCCGGCGAGCGCCGGCAATCGTCTTCTCACCGCGTTGCCGCCGGCAGACCTCGCGTTGCTCGCCCCTCATCTCCAGAAGGTGTCGCTCGAACAGGACGCCGTGGTGATACGAGCGGGAGATCGACGCCACCATGTTTACTTTCCCCATAGTGGGGCCATCTCCTTCATGCTCGGCCTTCCGAACGGAGAAACGATCGCAACCGCGGTAATCGGGCGCGAGGGAGCGATCGGCGCATTATCGGTGCTGGGACCCTCTTTCTTGTCGTCCGTGACCGCGGTGGTGCGGGTGGGCGGCACCGCATCGCAAATCTCAGTGTCGCGGTTTCATGCAGCCTACATGCAGAGCGGCGCCGTCAGACATGTGGTCGAGGCGCACACGAGATCGATACTCATGCAGTTCCAGCACGTCTCAGCCTGCAACGGACTGCACTCGGTCGAGGCCCGCATGGCCCGATGGCTGCTTCACCTGCACGATCGAACTGAGGGCAAAAACATCCTATCACTAACGCAGGAGACACTTTCGCACTTGCTCGGGGTGCGACGAACGACCGTGACGCAGGTAATTGCCAAACTCCGCGCCTTAGGCGCCATCAGATCCGCTCGGCGGGGCTTGGTTGAAATCGACAGGGTGCGGCTCGAGGAAGCTACCTGTGAATGCTACGACATCATACGTTGTGCAACCGATCGGATCGTCCCGCATGGAGCCGTGGGGTCACACCCGCATTTTGCGTCGGCCGACAAACTCCACGGTCCATGATCGTTTCAAGTCATAACCTCCTACAGACGGCCTCGACGACGCTCAAGAAATCGCAAGGTCTTGGAGAAAGCGAATGATCGCCGCAACCCGACGCGCCGGGGCCTTGTGGCTGATGTTTCAGGGGAAAAGATGGTGCTGCCAGACAGGATTGAACTGTTCCGATACAGCCCCAGCTCACTGAAAAATCAAGGGTTTTTCGCGCCGCCCACGTTCATTGTGTATCAGTGCGAGGATCACTTGTGAAGATGAGCTGGGGAGGGTGCATCCTGCACCCTTGGATGCGCCGATCCCAAGTAGGATATGCACCCCGCCAGCGGACGCTCAACATCTGCCTCACTCCCGATACCCGACATCAATCTGGATAAAGCCCACTTCTGAAATGGGCCAACAGGCGACATTCCCGGCTCGGCCTGATATGAAAGAGGCCGCCAACTGAAGCGGCCACGGGGAATTAAATGACAGACGCACCGTTCAATGTAGGCGACCGAGTAAAGAAGCGATCAGGTTACGAATATCCGGGTTTCATCGTTTCTGTTTTTACGAATCGGGCGGGTGCTGTCCGCTATGTCGTTGAAGCAGATCATTCTGCCTTCTCGGGCATGTTGCACATTTTCAATGGCGATCAGCTAGAGCCTCGCTGAGCTGAAACAGGCCAGCACCAACGATTCATTCGCAATGGGAATGCGCACCATTGCTGTTCGCGCGATGTCCACACGCTTGATCTGAATTAAATTCGGCCACTTCGCTTTTCAAATCAGGCCACTGGGGGTCGAAACAGGCCAGCACCCCACCGCCCATAGGAACAGATCAGGAAAGACGAATATTTCCAGACCTATCGTTACGGCATCGTCTCTGGTCAGATGTCCGCTCAGGGTCATTTCCGGGCCTCAACTTGCCCAAGCGCAAAGTCCGCTTTGTCACATCAACGGACTGTCGTCAGCTTGGGGGCGTACGATCACAGACCGATCATTTTCGCTCGTGCTGGAAGTGCGAGTTTTCTCGCACTCCCAGCGGAGAATAGTGGTTAGGCTCGTGCGGACTGGCGAGCCAGGGTCAGCACATGCTTCCACGTAACGTTCTTCGTCTTGCCCTGCATCCTCGCTATTCCTTGCCAGCTTCTTCGCGGCTGGTGTGAGATCGCGGGCCAAAGCTTCGATCAGCTTCCACCGACTGTCGTCATCGGTGATGATGCCCTCTGCCAGCAGAGTAGCGTCTGCGAGCTTGCCAAAGCGCTCCTCCATGGCGATCACTTGCCGCTCCGAATCGTTCTTGGCGATGAGGAGAGGATTGCCTCGTTTCGCTGCTTCGTTTGCCTCGGCAACTCGGAGCCAGCCTTCGACTGTTAGGCCTGGGTTATTCTCCAGCCCTTGTGCAAAGGCGCGGTAGACAATGCCGGACAGAGCGGCGATCTGCTTGGCTGTGAGGGGCTTGGGGCTTCGCGAAGCGCCTTTAATTGTCGCTCCACCTGGGCTGCGACCTCAGTACACTTCGCCTTCGCGGCGGTCCGGTCAGCGATGCCGAGCGAGATGCTGATGTGTGTCTTGTACCACCCCCGAGGACGCTCCTTTGCGAGCTTCTGCAAGATCACTCGAACGTCTGTTGGGATTGTGCGGCGGTAGTACCAGTTGTCGGAACCTTTTCTTCTTGTTGGGGCAAGCCATTCTCAGAACCATAGATGCAGCACTCCCGTGTATCAGGAGCGACGCAAAAACCTCAAGCCCTTCAATAGGCTGTTGATCATTCAGGGGAAAAGGTGGTGCTGCCAGACAGGATTGAACTGTCGACCTCTCCATTACCAATGGAGTGCTCTACCACTGAGCTACGGCAGCATGCCCGGTGTTCAGGGAATCGGCCCTAAAGGCCCCTACAGGCGGCCGGTTCTTGCCACAAGGGCCCTTCTGGTGCAAGCGCGCGGACGGGCCGGGAAGGGGCCAAAATCGCCAAAAAATCGGCGCAGGCAGCTTCAACGGGGACAACTCCGGGCCGATCCGGTTCCCATCCACTCTTCTTGACCTCGAAATGCCTGGGATCGGAGTTCAGGTGAGCGATGCCAATCGGCCGGCGCTCCTGCTCCAATGGGCAGTGCACAGATGTCATCCTTTGGTTATTCTTCGCTATCACGGTTATTGGGTCCGGCATGAAGGGCGATCAAGACAAGGGCATGCGGAAAACCGGCGCGGGTGTGAAGGATTCACGATCGCACCGGCTCAGGCTGGCGCTGCGCGAAAATCTCAGGCGGCGGAAGTCGCAGGCTCGCGGGCGCAGTGACTCCGGCGCATCTTACGAAAGCCCCAGAGCTTCTCTAGATGATGCCAGCGGAGAAAAGCCGGACCGATAGCGTAGCGGGAAATCCCGATCGCTTGCCGGGTGGGTCCTGACGGCTCTCCGCGCAGTTCCTGTTTCTTTCCTTGGGCGGCATCATGAGTGCAGACATCACGGCCAGTCCGGCGATCGGCGCGCCTTCCACCGCGTTTCCTCGTTACGAACAGACATTCCCAGCGCTCAGCGATCACGAAATCGCGCGCATGCGCCGCTTCGGGGAGCTTCGGACCTACAGGGACGGCGAAACCCTGTTCGAGACCGGCAAGGTCGGCCCCGGCATGTTCGTGGTGCTGTCGGGCACGGTCGCGATCACCCAGCGCGACGGCCTCGGCCACATCTCGCCCGTCATCGACCAGGGCCCGGGACAATTTCTGGCCGAGATCGGGCAACTCTCCGGCCGCGTCGCGTTGGTCGACGGCCATGCCGAGGGCGATGTCGAAACGCTGCTGATCCCGCCGGAGCAATTGCGCGCGCTGCTGGTCGCGGAAGCTGAACTGGGCGAGCGCATCATGCGCGCGCTGATCCTGCGCCGGGTTAGCCTAATCCAGGGCGGTGTCGGCGGGCCGGTGCTGATCGGCTCGCTCTCCCTCGGCGACACGGCGCGGCTGCAGAATTTTTTGGCGCGCAACGGCCAGCCGCACCACGTCCTCGATCCCGCAACCGACAAGGATGCGGCCGATCTCGTCGCGCGCTATTCGGCCTCGCGCGCCGATCTGCCGCTGGTGGTGTGTCCTGACGGTAACGTGCTGCGCAATCCGTCAGAGACTTCGCTGGCGCTGGCGGTTGGCATGATCACCAATCATGCGCATGAGAAGCTCTATGATGTGGCGGTAGTCGGCGGCGGTCCCGCCGGTCTTGCCACCGCGGTCTATGCCGCCTCCGAAGGATTGTCGGTCGCGGTATTCGACGCGCGGGCGTTCGGCGGCCAGGCCGGCGCCAGCGCGCGCATCGAAAACTATCTGGGCTTTCCGACCGGCATTTCGGGGCAGGCGCTCGCGGGGCGCGCCTACAATCAGGCGCAGAAATTCGGCGCGGAGATGCTGATTCCGGTTTCAGTGAGGTCGCTGGATTGCTCGCAACGCGACGGCGCGTTTGCGCTGGCCACCGAATGCGGGCAGTCGCTGCGCGCCAAATCCATCGTGGTGGCGAGCGGGGCGCGTTACCGGCGGCCGGAGATCGAAAATCTCGACGCGTTCGAGGGCCGCGGCGTCTGGTACTGGGCCTCGCCGATCGAGGCCAAGCTGTGCATGGGCCAGGACGTCGTGTTGGTCGGCGGCGGCAATTCCGCCGGCCAGGCCGCGGTGTTTCTCTCCGGCCATGCGCGCAAGGTTTACATGATAATCCGCGGCGGCGGGCTCGGCGCCAGCATGTCGCGCTATCTGATCGAGCGCATCGAGGCGGCGCCCAATATCGAACTGATCTTCAACGCCGAGGTGATTGCGGTCGAAGGCGGCGAGGATGGATCGCTTGAGCGCGTGCGCTGGAAGAGCCGGCTGGCGCCCGAACAGCACAGTTTTGATGTCCGTAACCTGTTTTTGTTCGTCGGCGCCGATCCGGCGACCCATTGGCTGGACGGCTGCGGCGTCACGCTCGACCGCGCGGGCTTTGTGGTGACGGGGGCGCAGTCCGAGCAGAATCTCGGCCGCCCGGTGCCTCCGCTGGAAACCTCGGTGCCCGGCGTGTTTGCGGTCGGTGACGTGCGCTCCGGCTCGGTCAAGCGCGTCGGCGGCGCGATCGGCGAGGGCGCGCAGGTGGTGGCCGCGCTGCACGGCTATCTCGTCGATGCCATGAAGCCGGCGTTATGATCCGGCATGGTGTGAGGCGATGACGAAAAAGGGCTGCAGCCATGTCGCCGGCATTCAAACCGTGAGACCGAGTGCGCTCGGCTGCGAGGAATGCCTGAAAAGCGGAAGCCAATGGCTGCATTTGCGGATCTGCCGCACCTGCGGCCATGTCGCCTGCTGCGACGATTCACCGAACAAGCACGCCACCGCGCACTTCCATGCCACCGGTCATCCCGTGATCGAAGGTTACGATCCGCCGGAAGGCTGGGGCTGGTGCTATGTCGACCAGGTGTTGTTCGATCTGTCGCGCCGCAAGACGCCGCACAATGGTCCGATCCCGCGCTATTATTAGATTCAATTCTTCAGCATCGCCTTGCCGCGATTTGTGGCAGCCATGCAAAGATTTCGCGCATCAGACAACTTTTGTTGTGTTTCATTCACGCGCATGCCTGCCTTGCCGAAGCCCGCACGCGATGCGTGTGGATATTCTTCGCGCCGCGTCGTAACGTTTAGCCTTGCTGCGTCATAAGCCCCTCATGGTGAGGAGCGCGAAGCGCGTCTCGAACCACGAGGCCCCGTCTGTGGCCTACATCCTTCGAGACGCCCGCTCTGCGGGCTCCTCAGGATGAGAGCTTTGAGCACCTATGACGCAATGGAATTAGATGGTTTCCAGTGAAGGGGCGCGTCATGATTTTGGGTATGAGTTTGGCGACTTTTGTTCTCGTGCACGTCATCATCAGCCTGATCGGAATCGTCGCGGGCCTGGTCGTGATGTGCGGGATGCTCGGCTCGAAGCGGATGCCGGGCCAGACCGCGACCTTTCTGGTGTTCACGATCCTGACCAGCGCGTCAGGATTTCTGATTCCACCGCTGCTGTCGGAGAAGCTGTTGCCGTCGCACATGATCGGAATTCTGTCGCTGGTGCTGCTGGCAATCGCCTGTCTTGCGCTTTACGGAATGAAACTCGCCGGCGCCTGGCGCTGGATCTACGCGCTGACGGCGCTGCTCTCGCTCTATCTCAACGTATTCGTGCTGGTGATCCAGTCCTTCCTGAAGGTGCCGGTGCTTCATGCGCTGGCGCCGAGCGTGCCGCCGGCCGAGCCGCCGTTCGCCGTCGTCCAGGGCATCGTGCTGGTGTTCTTCGTCGTCGTGACCATCGGCGTGCTCAGGCGATACCGGCCGGTGCCGGCATAACCTCGATTCTGGTTCGCCTTCCGAGGCGAATCCGAAGATCGCAATCAGCCACATCCAGATTCCGCACTTCACGCGAAGATGCGTGCCCGGCACGGGGCCCTAACAAGAGGAGAATTCGTAATGCCCACCATCACGACCAAAGACGGCGTCGAGATCTTTTACAAGGATTGGGGCAAGGGTCAGCCCATCGTGTTCAGCCATGGCTGGCCGCTGTCGGCCGACGATTGGGACACGCAGATGCTGTTCTTCCTGAACAACGGTTTTCGGGTCATCGCCCATGACCGCCGCGGCCATGGCCGCTCCAGCCAGGTCGGCGACGGCCATGACATGGACCACTACGCCGACGACCTCGCAGCGCTGACCGCGCATCTCGATCTCAAAAACGCCATCCACATCGGCCATTCCACCGGCGGCGGCGAGGTGGTCCATTACATCGCCCGCCACGGCGAAAGCCGGGTCGCAAAGGCCGCGATCCTGAGCGCCGTGCCGCCGCTGATGGTACAGACGCCGGCCAATCCAGGCGGATTGCCCAAGGAAGTGTTCGACGGACTCCAGGCGCAGCTTATGGCCAGTCGCACGCAGTTCTATCGCGACCTCGCGTCGGGTCCGTTCTACGGCTACAACCGCCCAGGCGCCAAGCCGTCGGAGGCCGTGATCCAGAACTGGTGGCGGCAGGGCATGATGGGCGGCGCCAAGGCGCATTACGACGGCATTGTCGCGTTCTCGCAGACCGACTTCACCGAGGACCTCAAGAAGATCAATGTTCCGGTGCTGGTAATGCATGGCGACGACGACCAGATCGTTCCTTACGCAGACTCCGCGCCGTTATCGGCGAAGCTTCTGAAGAACGGCACGCTGAAGACCTACAAGGGTTTTCCGCACGGCATGCCGACCACCGAAGCCGCCATCATCAACGCCGATTTGCTCGCCTTCATCAGGTCGTAAGCGTCAGAGCATGAACGTTATTCCGGGTCGATGCGTTAGCATCAAACTATGGAGCGCCTTGCGCCCCTGAGAATCTCGAGACTCCGGGTTCGCGCTGCGCGCGCTCCCGGAATGACGGCGATTGATTGTGCATCCCATCAAATCGCCGCAAATGTCGCCGCTTCTGCTGCGGACGCACGCGCTCATAATTTATGCATAGCAGGGGGATGGCATGGACCGCATTCGTATTGTCGGCGGCAGCAAGCTCAGCGGCACCATCGCGATTTCGGGCGCGAAGAATGCCGCGCTCCCGCTGATGATCGCAGCCCTGCTGACCGAGGAAACCCTTATCCTCGACAACGTGCCGCGGCTTGCCGACGTCGCGCAGTTGCAGCGCATTCTCGGCAACCACGGCGTCGATATCATGTCCGCGGGCAAGCGGCCCGGCGACGGCCAATATCAGGGCCAGACCCTGCACATTTCCGCCGCCAACGTCATCGACACCACGGCGCCTTATGAGCTGGTATCGCGGATGCGCGCCAGTTTCTGGGTGATTGCGCCGCTGCTGGCGCGGATGCACGAGGCAAAGGTCTCGCTACCGGGCGGCTGTGCGATCGGCACGCGGCCGGTCGATCTCCTGATCATGGCGCTGGAAAAGCTCGGCGCCGAGTTGACCATCAACGGCGGCTATGTGGTGGCGAAGGCGCCCGGCGGCCTGCGCGGTGCTGCGATCGATTTTGCCAAGGTGACGGTGAGCGGCACCCATGTCGCGCTGATGGCGGCGACGCTCGCGAAAGGCACCACGATCATCACCAAAGCCGCCTGCGAGCCGGAGATAACAGACGTCGCCGATTGCCTGAACAAGATGGGCGCCCGCATCACCGGCGCCGGCACGCCGCGGATCGTGGTCGAAGGCGTCGAGAAGCTGCACGGTGCGCGGCACACCGTATTGCCTGACCGGATCGAGGCCGGCACCTATGCGATGGCTGTCGCCATGACCGGCGGCGACGTGCAGCTTTCCGGCGCCCGTCCCGAACTGCTGCAGTCGGCGCTCGACGTGCTGGCGCAAGCCGGCGCGGATATCACCGTCAACAATGACGGCATTCGCGTTGCCAGAAATGGTGCAGGCATTCGGCCGGTGACGGTGTCGACCGCGCCGTTCCCGGGTTTTCCGACCGACCTGCAGGCGCAATTGATGGCGCTGATGGCTTGCGCCGGCGGTTCCTCGCAGATCACCGAGACCATCTTCGAGAACCGCTTCATGCATGTGCAGGAACTGGCGCGATTCGGTGCGCGTATATCGCTGGACGGCGAAACTGCGACCATCGAGGGCACCGCAAAACTGCGCGGCGCGCCTGTCATGGCGACCGATTTGCGGGCCTCGGTCTCGCTCGTCATCGCCGGGCTTGCCGCCGAGGGCGAAACCATGGTCAACCGCGTCTATCACCTCGACCGCGGATTCGAGCGGCTGGAGGAAAAACTTTCGGCCTGCGGTGCGTTGATCCAGCGCATCAGCGACTAGAGCATGATCCGGAAAAGTGGAAACCGGTTTTCCGAAAAGATCATGCTCAAACAATGAGATGAGATCATGATGCAATTTTGCTTAATCGCATCATGATCTAGATCGAGGACCTTATGCCGGCGGATCCGCTCAAACTGATTGCGCTCGACGCCGACGATCTCGCCGTCATATCGGCCCATGTGCAGGACGCCCGCGTGCTGGCCTCTGACATCGTCTGGCGGCAGGGCGAAAAGCGGTTGGTGGTCGGCATGAGCCGGCTGGATTGGGAGCAGACGCTGTCAGGCGGAACCGAACCGCGCCGCTTGATCGCGGCTTTGCGTTTCGACCGGGTGCTGGCCTGCAAGTCGCGCAACATCGATCTGGAGCGGCGTGAATCCATGCTGGAACTGGTCGGGATCGAATTCCACCCGGGTGAAGCTCCCGGCGGCAGCGCGCTCATCCTCTTCAGCCATGGCGAAGCGCTGCGGCTGGATCTCGAGTGCCTGGAATGCGAGCTGACCGACCTCGGCACCGACGATCTCGGCGCCTGCGACCTCGCGATAGCGCCGTCGGGGCCGGAGGAATAGGGGGGCATCCCCTCCATCCGTCGTCCTCGCGAACGCGGGGACCCATAACCACAAATGCGCATCGTGAAAGGGGATTGTCGCCTCAGCGTCCCAAGCCGGAGATCGGTGGTTATGGGTCCCTGCGTTCGCAGGGATGACGTGGAGGGTTGACGGCCCTTGGCCGCCGCGCCATTGAGCAGGGGCCTCCGACGTCTCTCAGAAAGCCGCCATGCCCATTCGCCTGGATACCAGCAGCGCCGATTTCGGTTCGCGATTCAAGCAATTCCTCGCCGCCAAGCGCGAGGTTTCGGCCGATGTCGAGCGTGCCACAAGGGCGATTGTCGACGATGTGGCCGCGCGCGGCGACGCCGCCCTGATCGAGGCGACCAGGAAATTCGACCGGCTCGAGCTTGACGCCGGCGGCCTGCGCGTGACCGCGGCCGAGATCGACGCTGCCGTGAAGGCCTGCGATGCCGAGACCATCGACGCGCTGAAATTCGCCCGCGATCGGATCGAGGCCTTTCACCAGAGGCAACTGCCGAAAGATGAGCGCTTTACCGATGCGCTCGGCGTCGAGCTCGGCTGGCGCTGGAGCGCGGTCGATGCGGTCGGCCTCTACGTGCCCGGCGGCACTGCCGCCTATCCCTCTTCGGTCTTGATGAACGCGGTGCCGGCGAAAGTCGCCGGCGTGCCGCGCGTAGTGATGGTGGTGCCGTCGCCGGACGGCAAGCTCAACCCGCTGGTGCTGGCGGCCGCCGATCTCGGCGGCGTCTCCGAAATCTATCGCGTCGGCGGTGCGCAGGCGGTGGCGGCGTTGGCTTACGGCACGGCAACGATCACACCGGTTGCGAAAATCGTCGGCCCCGGCAACGCCTATGTCGCCGCCGCCAAGCGGCTGGTGTTCGGCAAAGTCGGCATCGACATGATCGCAGGTCCCTCGGAAGTGCTCGTCATCGCCGACGCGACCTCCAATGCCGGCTGGATCGCCGCTGATCTCCTGGCGCAGGCCGAGCATGACGCCTGCGCGCAGTCGATCCTGATCACCGACAGCGTGGCGTTGGCCGCCGACGTTGAGCGCGCGGTGGAATCCCAACTTGCCACGCTACCCCGCGCCGATATCGCGCGGGCCTCGTGGAACGATTTCGGTGCCATCATCATGGTCAAAAAGCTCGACGAGGCGGTCGAGCTGGCGAACGCGATCGCCGCCGAGCATCTGGAAATCATGACCGCGGACGCAGAAGCCTTGTCGACTAAAGTCCGCAACGCCGGTGCGATCTTCCTCGGCCCCCATACACCTGAGGCGATCGGCGATTACGTCGGCGGCTCGAATCACGTGCTGCCGACGGCGCGTTCGGCGCGGTTTTCGTCCGGACTGGGCGTGCTAGACTTCATGAAGCGCACTTCGATTCTCAAATGCGGGCCTGACCAGTTGCGCGCGCTGGGCCCCGCCGCGATGACCTTGGGCAAGGCCGAGGGTTTAGACGCCCATTCACGCTCCGTCGGATTGCGCCTCAATTTGCCATGAACAAGCCGCCACCAGACGATGACCAGCACAACCGCATCGTCGCGGTGACGCTTGACGAAGAATCGATCGGGCGTTCCGGTCCCGATATCGAGCACGAGCGGGCGATTGCGATCTACGATCTGATCGAGCAGAACCTGTTCGCGCCGGAAGGGACAGTGCAGGGGCCGTACACGCTGCACATTGCGATTACCGGCAACCGGCTGGTGTTCGACATCCGCCACGAGGACGGCACGCCCGTGGTGGCGCATTTGCTGTCGCTGACGCCGTTCCGGCGAATCGTGAAGGACTATTTCATGATCTGCGACAGCTATTATCAGGCGATCCGCACAGCTACGCCCGATAAGATCGAGGCGATCGACATGGGCCGCCGCGGCATCCATGACGAAGGCTCCCGCACGCTGCAGGAGCGGCTGAAAGGCAAGGTACGCGTCGATTTCGAAACCGCGCGCCGCTTGTTCACGCTGATCTGCGTGCTGCACTGGAAGGGGCAGGACGCATGACGCCGAAAAGTGCGAAGCGGTTTTCGGATCACGTCATGCGTAAAAGAAAAGGCATGATGCCGACCCAAAGGGCCGCGTTAGCGCAAGGTGCGAAGCGCAGCGAGGTCCCGCCTCAAACAAGAGAAGCCTGATCGCATGGACGCGCCGCCCCGCGCGCGCAATCCGCAGGCCGTGCTGTTCGCATGCGGGCTGAACAGCGTGCGCTCGCCAATGGCGGCGAGCCTGCTGCAGCGGATGTTTCCGCAAGGACTCTATGTGAGGTCCGCCGGCGTCAAGAAGGGCGAGCTCGATCCGTTCGCGGTCGCGGTGATGGCCGAACTCGGCCAGGATATTTCGGGCCACAAGCCGATCACGTTCGAGGAGCTCGAGGATTGGGAAGGGCTCAATTTCGATCTCATCATCACGCTGTCGCCGGAGGCCCACCACAAGGCGCTGGAGCTGACGCGCACCATGGCGGCCGATGTCGAATACTGGCCGACGCCCGACCCGACCGACGCGGAAGGTAGCCGCGAGCAGAAGCTCGCCGCCTATCGCGACCTCTGCGATGGCCTCTCGATGCGCATCCGCCGCCGCTTCGCCAGGGCGGGCGCCGCGAGCGGGTAGCCGTCATTATGCGAAGGGCGGGCTGGCGTTCCCCCGACGCTGCGCAGCGCGTAGCGATGCGCTGCAGAGCCGGGGCCCATCGCAGCCATAGGTCCCGGCTCTGCGCCGCGTCACTGCGTGCCGTGCCGTGCCGCGTCCGGGACGCGAGACGGCGAGTGGGTAAAGCTCTCACCGTCGTTCCTGCGAACGCAGGAACTCATACCCCCCGCGGCCGTGCGATTCGAGGCAGTGCCAGTCGCCACTGTCGTTTTCCATTACGATGACCCGTGGTTATGGGCCCGTGCGTTCGCAGGGGCGACGGAGATAATGAAGCTGCAACAAGCGCTTGTTCCCCGGTTGTGGAATGGAGTGCCTTCCGATAGGTTCCGCGCGCGATCCATCCGAATCCCAAATCCCGACAAAACCCAGCATGCTTGGCCGTCCCAAACTCGTTCTTGCTTCCGGTTCGCCGCGGCGGCTCAGCCTGCTCAACCAGGCCGGCATCGAGCCCGACGCGCTGCGCCCGGCCGACGTCGACGAGACCCCGAAGCGGGGCGAGCTGCCCCGCGCCTGCGCCAATCGTCTCGCCCGCGCCAAAGCCGACGCGGCGCTGAAATCCGTCCACCTCGACGACGAGCTGCGCGGCGCCTTCATCTTGGCCGCCGACACCGTGGTCGCGGTCGGCCGCCGCATCCTGCCGAAAGCCAATCTGGTCGATGAAGCCGCGCAGTGCCTGCGGCTGCTCTCGGGGCGCAATCACCGCGTCTACACCGCGATCTGCCTGGTGACGCCGAAGGAGGCGTTCCGCCAGCGCCTGATCGAAACCCGCGTGCGCTTCAAGCGTTTGAGCGAAGATGATATCCAGGCCTATATCGGCTCCGGCGAATGGCGCGGCAAAGCTGGCGGTTATGCCGTGCAGGGCATCGCCGGCTCGTTCGTGGTCAAGATGGTCGGCTCCTACAGCAACGTCGTGGGCCTCCCGCTCTACGAATCGGTCACGCTGCTCGGCGGGGAGGGCTTTCCGATCCGATTCGGCTGGCTCAATGCCAGTTGACGGCCCCAAGGATACCGGCGCGCCCAAGCCGCCGCCAAAACCCTGCCCGGTCTGCGGCAAGCCGGCTGACCCGGCCACGCTCCCGTTCTGTTCCAAACGCTGCCGCGACGTCGATTTGAACCGCTGGCTATCCGGCCGCTACGTCATCCCCGGCCGCCCCACCGACCCCGAAGACGCCGAATAACTGTGTCTCACCAAATATTTGGGGACGGGGCGCGAGGCGGGCCTGCCACGCCGAAGCCGCAGGCGAAGGCGGGTGGACACATCCCTCCGACCTCTCTATAAACCGCCCGCTCGCCCGGCCTTTGGGCCTTCGAGTATGCCCAGGTAGCTCAGTTGGTAGAGCATGCGACTGAAAATCGCAGTGTCGGTGGTTCGATCCCGCCCCTGGGCACCATTAGCCCGGCATCGCGATCCCTCGCTGATCGGCCATGGCCACGGGTAACGCTTGAGCAGCAACTAGCTCGCGGCGAAGTTCACAACTCCAGAAGTTCACAACTCCATGTACTATCTCGATAGGCTAACCGCCGAGTCCATGAGAGAAATGCCCCTGCCGATACTTCTAAAGCCATGCTTCCGGTAGAAGCCTTCGGCGTTGATCGTAGCATCGATATTTATTGACCGTTACGCCCCAGCCTTGCCTGGGCGATTCCGATATCGAGCAGCCTCCGGCCGAGTCCAGCCCCGGTAGCTTCGGGCAATATGAACAGCCGGGTTACTTCGCCGGCCTCGGCGTCGACAAATCCAACAACGACGCCGTCGTGCAGACACACGGTCATTCGGCCCTTGGCGATGAACTCTTCATAAGATGCCGGCGTACGCTCACCCATCCAATTATCGATTGATCCCGAGAGTAAGACGCCGCTGCAAGGCCGCCGATCGACGCCTCCGTGATGTTGAAGACTGTTTCCGCGTCTTCTCGACGAGCGGGCCTGAAGGAAAAGTCGACGTCGCGTGTCATGAGAAGCGCTCTTGTGCCTTCCCAAGTTTGGGAAGCAAGCGTAGCCCGGATGAGTGAAGCGATATCCGAGTTTTGGGTGGTGCCGATCCCGCATGTCGCTTCGCTCATGCGGGCTACCTGCTGTCACCGTAATTCGGTGGGGAATATTCATATCTGCAAAATGAGGAATCCGAAGTTGGGTGATTAGCTTCGAACTCCCAGGTTCCTAGCGGTTTGCCTTATTTGACGAACTCGGTCATTGGCTTGCCTTTATCAACGATATGTACGTTCAACATTTTTAGGGAGGTACCACCGCCGACCCTAAAACCGGCGTGGGGCACGTCACGCGCATTAATGATCGCAGCGCCCATGGGAAGTGGTCTTTGCGTGCCATCAGGCAGTTCAAGCGTTGCGCCTTGAAGCACGTAAACTACCTCTTCCGGGATGGATATCTCTGGCAAGTGCCTCACCGGGAGGTACTTCGACGGCCGTGACTACAACATCCATGTCCTTGCCGGTAAGATCGCCCCTTTTAAGTTCAGTCCTGATCGTGCTTTGAGCGTTCGCGGACCCGATCATCAGTATGAATATGAATAAGGAAATCAGCTTGCGCATTGTAACCTCCAAATATTATTATCAGTGGTCACAACGGATACACTACGCCCGTTTCAATCAGCACACTGGTTAAAGGGGGCGCCCCACCAAATCGGCTCCCGCATCCTCCCCGCGCGAGGGCGTACACGCGAAGCGGGTAGTTGGGCCGCACGACTATTGCAGGCGGGGGTACTCGGTGAATTGCGGTGACAGTGCACTAAACAATCTCGCTTGATTAAATGCGCCGTCGCTCTCACGCTGCCTTATAGGACGCGATCTTCTTGATCTGCGGCGCAAGCGTGTCTTCGGCTGTTTCGAGATCGTAGCCCGCCTGAATGTTCGTCCAGAAGGCGGCGCCGGCTTTAGAACTTGCCGAGCTGCAGCGCGGTGTCGGCCGTAACGGCTTTTCTTCGCGCGCGATGCGTTCGATTCGGGTGCGCGGCACGTCCACCGCGGCCGCGACGGCGTAGGATGTCAGTTTTAGCGGAACGAGAAATTCTTCCCGCAAGATTCCGCCGTGATGGATCGGCGGAATGGCGCATTTGGCGCGTAGCCGACACAGCTGCTGTTTCAGCCGACTTCGGCTTTTGACTTTTTGGGAGGTGGCTGATGCTGCCGCGATGTCAGCTTGACCCATAACGGACGCGGACCGTTGGCCGCAGACATCTCCGACGAGGAACGCCGCTGGTCTAGGCGCGTTGGAAAAGCGAAGTAAATCCATTCCGCCGGTCGTGCTTCTGACCTGGCTGGTATGTGTCGGCTCAAGCTTTTTCGCCGACAGTGAGCGAACGTCACGCCCAGAGGGCTGGTTTACGAACAGGTGTGACAATGAAGGCCTGCGGAGCGGTGCGGGTCGGTTTGTTGACAGCATTCATTGCAGTGGCTTGGCTCGGCCAACAGGTCCAGGTGGCCCTCGCCCAAACCCGACCATCTGTCTCTCCGAGTGAACCCGCCAAAGTGTCTGCGCCGAAGGAAAGCCCTCCCAGGAAGGAAGCGGGAGTAGCTGTGAGCCCGTACACCGCGGGATTGGTAACCGGTCCGCCGCAAAGCACCGAGTTCGCCATAGCTCAAGACATCGCGACCACGCTGGCAAGCGGCCAGGAGACCGGGCCTCGCGGCGAGGTCGCATTGCGGGTGCTGCCAATGGTGGGAAACGGTGGCATCCGCAACATCAGGGACGTGCTTACGCTGGCAGGTGCCGACATGGCGATCGCGCCATTCGTCCTGGTCGACCGGCTCCGGGAAACAAGAACGATCGCAGACATCCAGAACAAGCTCGTCTACATCACCCCACTTTTTGTCGAAGAGTTCCATCTCCTCGCGCCGTCTGAGATCAGGAGCCTGGCAGATCTTGAGGGAAAGAGGGTGAATCTCGGCGAAGAAGTCAGTGCTGCCGCTGTGCTTGGCCGTGAGGTGCTCAACCGTTTGGAAGTAAAGATAAGCGAATTGAACCTGGGGCTGGACGCCGCGCTGGATGGGATGAGGAAGGGGGAGATCTTCGCCAGCCTGCTGGTTTCGGGAAAACCGGTCAACCTCCTGGCCCGCTACGCGCAAGCTGATGGCATTCACTTGCTGCCGATTCCCTATTCCAAAGCACTGCAGCAAGATTATCTGCCATCGACCTTCCGCCGCGAGGATTACCCAAACATCGTTGGGAGCGGTGAAAGCGTCGACACGATCGCGATCAAATGCGCTCTTTTCGCCTACAACTGGCCGACCCGTAGCGAGCGGTTTCAGCTCCTTGAATTTTTTGTCGAGACGCTGTTCTCGCGGTTTCCTGAATTTCTCGGCGACGCTCACCATCCCAAATGGCGAGAGGTAAATTTGCATGAGGTGCTCCCCGGTTGGCGGCGATTTGGACCGGCAGAGCGCTGGCTCCAGCGGCAATCGGGCGGAGAGGCCGCGCTTCGCAAGGCGTTCGGCCGGTTCCTCGAGCAGAAGCGAACCAGCAATCCGCCGGACCGCGAAGAGTTGTTCCAGGACTTCATGCGGTGGCGAGAACGCAAGCAGGGCTGGTGAACAGAGGTCGGGAGATCACGATGCGCAATGCGCTGGCGACCGTTGCTCTGGTCGCGTTGCTCGGATTGATCGCCGACGTGAGGCAGTCTGCCGCCCAATTTGGCCAACCTCCGTTCGGCCAGCCGCAGTTTGGTCAACCCCAGTTTGGCCAGCCCCAGTTTGGTCAGCCCCAATTTGGTCCAGCCAACCCGCGGCGCCGCAGGTGCGCGCGCCGACCAGGGTGCAAAAGGCCGACAAGATCGGCAAGGCCAAAACAGCCGCTCGCAGAGGCGGCAAAGCGCACAGGGAGCACCACGTCGTTCGTCCGCGTCCAAATCAGCGGAAGATTGCCGAAAAGAACGGATACAAGCGCGTTAGCGACCTCGTGAACTTCCCAAAGTTCTTTCCCAGCCTGGGCATCCTCTTTGTCAAGCCCGAAACTTTGCCGCTCGGACCATTCCTGTGCTTCGACCGCAAGGATCGCTTGATGGCGACCGTGTATATGGTCCCGACAAGAGACGTCGACGAGCGCAAGCTATTGGAGGCGCCGGGCTTCGCTGGCGCAGCGCTCGACCACGTCAGCCTCTACTTTAACCCGGGTCACCCCGGAGTGGACGTGCCGCATTACCATGTCGTGATCTGGCATGTGACCAGGAAGGAGGAAGCGCGCGTTGCGAAATGACGCGCGCGCCTTTGGCGGCCGGACATCAGAATCGGCGTCGTGCCGCTTTACCGGTTTCCGAGTACGAGATCGACTGTGTGCCTGGCGATCTTCCGAAGCTGGGCTTCATCCCCAAACGCGCGTTCGAGCACGGCCAAACCGCGGGTCACGGTGACGATGTGCAATGCGGCGGTCTCGGGGTCTCCGTTGAACTCGCCTCGTTCGACGCCCTCCGAGAAGGCTTGCTGAACCAGGCCGGTGATGCGCGCCACCAGATCCGCGAACATTTTGCGCGCGGTCTCGTCCAGCCCTTCGCCTTCGACCGATGCGAGCTCCATCAGCCCCCGCGTGGTGGGACATCCGCGGGGCGGCGAGCCGGAACGAAGGTTTTTTATTGTCAGATCGAAAAACGCCGTCAGGCGCTTTCGCAAGGTCCCCGACCCGAGCGCCTTTTGGACAGAGCCGAGATAATCGCTCGCATAGCGCTCGTAGGCGGTTAGAAACAGCGCTTCCTTGCTGCCGAAGGCATTGTAGAGACTGCCGCGCTGGACGCCGGCGTCGCGCGCGATGTCCGAGAGCGACGTGCCGCGCACGCCCTTGCGCCAGAATTGATCGAACGCGATGCGTAGGACGTCGTCGTGGTCAAACTCGCGCGGCCTCACATTTCCCTCCGCTGCAGCCCATGAATTCCACTGCCTGACGCGCGCCTAATAGTATTTGACATGACGTCAAGAACGTGGTTTTCAACACTGTGTCAAAAATCCCTCGGGCTTGATAGCTCATTTCGTGGTGAACCACCAGCACGGGAGCCGCGATGGCTCGCCTCCGCGCGACGGTTCGGATAAGGATCCGCAATGCCGCTCATTCACATCTCATTGCGCGCCGGCAAGCCGGAAGCCTACCGGCAGGCGATCTTCGACAGCGTTTACCGCGCGATGCGCGAAACGCTCGACGTGCCCGAAGACGACCAGTTCATGACCATCGCGGAGCATGAGGCCGCGAACTTCCGCTACGGCGACGCCTATGGCATAGCGCGGAGCGACGATGTCGTGTTCATCCAGATCACTGTGTTCAACACCCGTACATCAGAACAGAAGAAAGCGCTGTTCCGCCCGACCGCGGAGCTGCTTGGCGAAAGCCCCGGCATTCGTCCGGAGGACGTGTTCGTGAATGTTTTGGAGTCCGCGAAAGAAAATTGGTCCGTAGGCCACGGCCTCGCGCAATTCGCTTGAAGCCGGCGACCTGGAACACAGTTCCATTTGCGTTGATGCGGAAAGCCGGCAGCAGCCGCAAGCGTGTGGCTGAAGGCTCTGAAGCGAAGAAAACGTAAGTTGTTGGGAACGGACACGCTCCAATCCGTTTGGTTCAGCGGAAGTTGGAGTTGGTGCATGCCGCAATCGTCAGAACGATCCAAGGTCGGCGCAGGACAAATCGTCCTGCTCATTGTACTTGCCGCGCTGCTTGTCGTTACCGGCGCGTGGGCCGCTTACGTCTGGAACGCAAGCAGCGATGTTCCGATGAGCACGCACGGCTGGATCGCGCTTGGCCTCGGTACGTTCTTCTCGCTTCTGATCGGGTGCGGCCTGATGGCGCTAATGTTCTTCAGCAGCCGAAGCGGTCATGACGAGGCTGCCACTCCCCATTTCAGAGAGCGTCGCGAGGGCGAAGACCGGACGTGAGTTTGTTTGACTAACCTTACTGCGTCATAAGCCCCTCATGGTGAGGAGCGCCAACGGTCGCGAAGCGCGGCCCCGATGACTGGCTCCGCGAGCCTCGAACCATAAGGCCCCCGTCTGTGGCCACATCCTTCGAGACGCCCGATCTGCCGGCTCCAACTACATCTGAATATCCGCCTGAACAGCGCCCGCACGTCCATTTCATCTGCGGCTGACCTTGCTGGATGCAAAAGCGTCCGTCGACAGCGGGCACCTTGATGATGGACGTACGCTTGTTGCCGCAGCAATGCTTGATGCTGTCGGGAAAACCCGGCTGGTAGATGTAGAATGCGCGTTCAGCCCGCGCGGAATCTTGTCGCGCAGATCAACCAGGCGGTCGCCGGGATTGCATGCCAAAGCCGCCGCTGTCAGGAGCCATTTCATCTCGACAGGGTAAACTATTTGGCGCCGACCTCGCAGTATCTCCGTCAGCTTAGGACAAGCGCATTTGCGCTTATTTCTGAGATGACTGAAAAACAGCGGGCCTAGATCCCGAACAGACTGAAAATCGCCCCGAAGATCGCCGCGATGACAGCCACGACGCCAAAGATCACGGACGCCACGGCATCAAGCAGTAGTTCGACCATATCCGACGCGGAGCTTGCTGCAACGATCACGACGCAGCAACCGGCTCCGATCAGCACCGATGTGACCATGCTGAACACCATGATCCACAGCACGGTAAAGACGAGCCCGCCGAGAATCAGCGCCACAGCGATGCGGCGGAAAGGACTGCTGTTCGATGCAGACCGTGCGGCTGGTTCTGGCGAATGCATGACGACAATCCTCTATGATCCGGATTGTCGTCGCCGGGCCGCAAAAGGTTCAAGCCGCAGCCGAACGTTGCGTGCTCAGCAGATACGGTCGCCGCGTGTCGCCGTCCCGACCGGCAGCGTCACATCCACGGAACGTTGCACCTGATGCTGGTGCAGTCTGGCGTTTCCCGAGCGCAAGCAGCCCCGAGTCACGCCGCCAGCGCGTCCGGATTGACCTCGCCCTTGGCGATATCGGTGAGCAGCGCATCGATCGCTTTCTCTTCCATCAGGCTGCTGTGCAGCGTCGCCTGGTCGTTGCGCAGTTCCAACTGACCGGCAAGGGCGGCGGCCGAACCGTAGGCAGCGATCTCATAGTGCTCGAGTTTCTGGGCGGATGCGATCAGGCCCGCATCGCGAAGATCGTCGCCTTCCAACATGCCGAGCATCTTTCGGGTCTCACGGATGAGAGCCTCCATGGCCTGGTCGACATGCGCTGCTGGGTCGGCGCCATGCTGGCGAAGGATGGCCACAAGGCGGTCCTTTTGCGTGACCGTCTCCGCGCGGTGGTCCACCAGCGCGTCCTTGAGCGCCGGGTGTGACGCGGCTGCCGCCATGCGCAGCAACGTTTCGGCAAGCTGCTCCTCGACGCTCACCAGTTCCTGCAGTTCGGCAAGGTACATGTCCTTGAAATTCCTGATCTCCATGGCGAAATCCCTCTCTCAGGATGTGGATGAGGCTTCCGGCAGCGCGCTACGTCGTTTTCGGAAGCAACCGGCGCGAGCCGAGCGGCCTGTTTCACTTTCGAGGCCTGCGATATCCTTCAACGAGGCCACGACGCATCGGGTTCCGGTCCAAAACCCAATCCAATACCCAAGAGGTGCTGCGATGACGGAATGGTACTTTGTCTGGGTCGAGGGCCTGCGCGGACCGGCGCCGCAGAAATGGTCGTCGGATGGGCTTTGGGGGCAAATCGGCCGCCAGGATGTCATCGTCCGCTTCGCGCTGAGCGACGAGGAAGCGCATCTGCCGCTCGATGAACTGGCAAGGCGGCATCCCATTCCCGACGCGAAATAGCCGATTATGGCCTCGCCATGTCGGCGAGCGTGCGGAACAATGGGTTTTAAAGGTGCCCTTCAGCGGAACATTGCGAATTTAATTTTGTTGCCGGCTTGAAGCGGCGCAAAGAGGCACCACTGTCCCGAATTCAATTCGGCTTGCTTGCGGAATTGAAAGCGAAGTTGCGAGCCGGCGCGCGGCGCTGGCGGGGACGAGCGATCAGGATCCGATGAGCTTGACGTCATTCCCTCCGCAGAAGAGGGCCGCGTGCGGTCAAGGCCGCCACGCGGTGCTCACCAACCAGAAGCCAAGTAAGGAGTCCTGCATGAAATTGAACTCGGCACAGGTGGAACGCGCTCTGACGCAATTCGAAGCCCAGGCGCTTCCCGACGATCATCCGGTGGTCCCGCAACTGGCCAGCATGTTTGGCGATCATACATTCTTCCTCGACAGCGGCGGCCTCAACGTGCTTGAGCCGACCGAGGCTTCCGAGCGGGAAACCACAATCGGCATGATTGTAAACCTTGCTTATTGGAGCGATGAGACGCTCACGAAACTGTCGCCGCACGAGCCCGAGCCGACAGGAGTCATCGTTAGTCTCGAATCCAGACACTGACTCTTCGAATCCGGAAACTCGGCGTGTGTTCAGTCGTGCGCGGTCGCGTGCCGCGCGCGACGACGCGTTGACGTTTCGAAATGAACCCCGATCCGCGTCTCTTTTCGCCACACGACGTGGCACGGCACATGGATGTCGTCGGCTTCGATCACCAGCGTGAAACGTTCGGGAATGCCGACGGGGGAGATCACCTCGAGCGCCGCGCCGGTTTCGGAAAGATTGCGCACTGTGCAATCGATGGCGGCGCCGCCGCCAAACGAAATCTTGCCCGACTTCAAGAGCCGACGCCGTGGTGCTATTCTGTGCTCGTCCACCACATGGACCTCCCACCTGAACCAGGAAGTTTCCACGGCCGAGGTTACTATCCCGTTACCGAGCGTTCTAGTATTGGTACAACGCAAGGTGGTGGGGCTTGCGGATCCGCCTTTCAGCTCATCGACCGCCGGTCGTCCGTTCGCGCCCGCCGCCCTTCGATCGGGTAGGCCGGGTCATTGAACCCTGGCGTCGAGGGATGGCCGCTCACCACCAGCCGGTCGATCAGCGCCTCGTCCTCCGCCGTGAAGCGATAGTCGAGCGCCTCGATGTAGTCATCCCATTGCTCTTCGGTCCGGGGGCCCGCGATCACCCCGCTCACGCATGATGAATTCAGCACCCAGGAAACCGCGAACTGCCCGGCGGTGATGCCGCGGGCCTCGGCGTGCCGCTTGATCTCCTGCGCGAGCTTGAGCGATTCCGGCCGCCATTCCGTCTGCATCATGCGCTTGTCGGCGCGGCCGGCGCGGGTGTCCTGGTCGGGCGCAGTGTCCGGCCGGTACTTGCCGGTCAGCACGCCGCGCGCCAAGGGGCTATAGGGCACGATGCCAAGACCGTAATACCCGCAGGCCGGGAAGTGTTCGACTTCCGGCATCCGGTTCATGGCGTTGTAGTAGGGCTGGCTGACGATCGGGCGGCCGATGCCGTTGTTGTCGCAGATGTTGCAGATCTCGGCGACGCGCCAGGCGCGGTAGTTCGACACACCGAAATAGCGGATCTTGCCCTGGCGCATCAGGTCGCCCATCGCGCGCACCGTCTCCTGCAGCGGCGTCGCATGGTCCTCCTTGTGCAGATAGTAGATGTCGATGAAATCGGTGCCGAGCCGCTCCAGGCTTTCGTCCGCGGCCTGTATCACCCAGCGCCGCGACAGCCCGCCGCGATTGGGGTCGTCGCCGATCTGGTTGGCGAGCTTCGTCGCCAGAATCCAGTTCGTGCGATTGCTTGAAATCGCACGGCCGACCACCTGCTCGGACTGGCCTCCATTATAGGCATCCGCGGTATCGATGAAGTTGATGCCCGCTTCGCGCGCTTTCGCAATGATGCGCGACGACGTCGCCTCGTCGGTCGGACCGCCGAACATCATGGTGCCGAGACAAATCGGCGAAATCTTCAGGCCGCTGCGGCCGAGTTGGCGGTATTGCATGGCTGTATCCTCACAATCGCTGCATCTGCTCCCCTCGCTCCGCTCTTGCGGGGAAAGGGTCGGGGTGAGAGGCTGTCTCCGCAGAGGGATTCGCGGAGAGAGCCCCTCACCCGGATTTCCGCTTCGCGCAATCCGACCTCTCCCCGCAAGCGCGGAGCGAGGTAAGACCGCGCCTAACCCTCGCTCTTCAATATCTTGAACACACCGCTCGCCATCGCGATACAGCGTTTGTCGACGGTCACTTCCGTTGTTATGAAAATGAGGCTGCGGGTCGAGCGCACGACGTGCGGCTTCGACACCAAAACCTCTCCGATCTTGCCGGCTTCGACAAAGTGCGTATCGAGTTGCACGGTCGCCAGCGTCGGCTTGCCGGAGACGAAGCGGGCGGTCATGCCGCAGGTGCGGTCGGCGAAGGTCATGATGACGCCGCCCTGCACCAAGCCGCGGCGGTTGTGGTGCTTGTCCTCGGTCAGAAGCGCATATTCGTGCGCGCCGTCGACGACGCGCTGCCACAAGGGGCCGATCAGGTGCAGGAAGCCGGTGGTTTCGACGATCTTCCAGCCGTCGGATTTGAGCTTGTCCGCGGCCTTGGCTGTCATGTCGCGCTTTCCGTTTCCTGCGGGCTGTCTTGCTGTCCGGGGTCATTTCATCTGATGCGCTGGTGTTGTAGTCAAGCGGGATGGTCAGGCCATTTGACGATACCACACGGCGGAATATTGCAGAGCTTTGCGCGGCATTTTCGCGGACGCCCTCCGACGGCGCCGTGCCTGAGCTGAAGCGCGCAGCGGTCGCTATCGCCTTGACGGAAGCCCGAAGCGATGATGGCACGGCGTTTCTGTTGACCCGCCGCGCCGCAAGCCTGCGCGCCCACGCCGCCCAATGGGCGCTGCCGGGCGGACGCTGCGACCATGGCGAGACGCCGGCGCAGGCCGCGCTGCGGGAACTTCACGAAGAACTCGGCGTTGGCCTCGGCGAGGGCGATGTGCTGGGCCTGCTCGACGATTACCCGACGCGCTCAGGCTATCTGATTACGCCAGTGGTGGTCTGGGTCAGTACCAGCGCTGATATCATCGCCAATCCGGCGGAGGTTGCCTCGGTGCATCGCGTCGCGCTCGGCGATATCGAGCGCGAAGACGTCTTCAGCTTCACCACCATTCCCGAAAGCACGCGGCGCGTGATCCGCTTCCGCCATGCCGGCCAGCACATCCACGCGCCGACGGCGGCGCTGATCTATCAATTTGCCGAAGTGCTGGCGGGCCGGGAGACCCGTGTAGCCGAGCTGGAACAGCCGGTGTTCGCCTGGAGGTAGTCCGTCATTGGAGCGGAGCGAAGTAATCCATTTCGTCACTTGCTTAGAAATGGATTGCTTGTCGCTTGCGCTCCTCGCAATGGCGGAACCGTGGCGCGCCGCGAGCCGGATTGCGCAGTCGGGTCATTTGGGCGACGATACGGGACCAACAAGAAAAATAGTCCCGGGAGTCCGCCCTTATGCTCATCTGCAAAAAATGGTTTGGCCTAGCAGCCGCTATTCTCGTCCTGGTCGCCGCCAATTCAGCGCGAGCGCAGACCTATCCGGCTCGCGCCATCACGCTGGTCATTCCGTTTGCGCCCGGCGGCAGCACCTCGATCGTCGGCCGCGCCATTGCCGACAAGATGAGCGAACTGCTCGGCGAGAAGGTGGTGGTCGACAATCGCCCCGGCGCCGGCGGCACGGTCGGCACCAAGGCGGTCGCCAAGAGCGATCCCGATGGCTACACGCTGCTCTTGGGCTACACCGGCACGCTGGCGATCGGTCCCTCGCTCTACAAGAACCCCGGCTACGATCCGCGCAAGGATTTTGCGCCGATCGGCATGATTGGCAACGCGCCGAATTCGCTCGTGGTTCATCCATCGTTCCCGCCCAAGAGCGTCGCCGAATTGATTGCCTATGCCAAAGCCAATCCGGACAAGGTCAATTTCGGCTCCGCCGGCGCCGGCACCGCCAGCCACATCACCGGCGAATATTTCGCCCGGGCCGCCGGCATCAAGCTCGTGCACATTCCATACAAAGGCACCGGTCCGGCGCTGACGGATCTGTTGGGCGGCCACATCCCGATGGCGTTCGCGCCGATCCCGGCCTCGCACGCCAATGTCTCTGCCGGCAAGCTGCGCGCGCTTGCCGTCACCAGCACCGTGCGATCGAGCCTGTTGCCAGATGTGCCGACGCTGATTGAGGCGGGGCTAGCCGGCTTCGACGCCTCACTCTACTACGGCCTTGCCGCGCCGGCCGGCACGCCGCGACCGATCGTCGACAAACTCAACAAGGCGCTGCGCGACGCGCTCGCTTCCGACGAGGTGAAGAAGCAGTTGGGCAATGACGGCACCGAAATCACCCCGGGAACGCCGGAAGACTATGCCGATTTCATCGACAAGGACGAGAAGAAGTGGTCGCAGCTCGTCAAGGCCAGCGGCGTCGAACAGGAGTAAGCGGCCACTCTTCCCACAAGGGGAGAAGGAAGAAAGAGCGCCACTTAATGTCGCTCCCTTTCGGGGCTGACATCGCGGCGCCGCTTGCTACAACGGTGCCATGCGCCTGCCATTGATTCGCATCGGTTCCGGATTAGCTGCGCTCGCGCTGCTCGCGAGTGCGCCGCCCGCCGTGGCGACGGAACTGCTCCCGCTCTCGACCGACGATGCGATGGCACAAGCCGCCTCGCCGCAGGCGATCGCCGAATACCGCCGCAAGCTGAAGGAGTATCAGGAAGCACGCGCCGCATTCGAAGAGGAGGCGGGCGCCTATTGGGCCTCAATTTCCGAGAAGCGAAAGGGCCGCAACGCCAAGCGCCGGGAGCGCCAGACCATCACGCTTGACGATTACGTGCTGACGCAGCCGCCGGTCTACACCGGTCCGAAGCGCCCCGTCAGCCCGGAGCCGGAAGAAGAGAAGCCGCCGCGCGAGCGCAAGCCGCTGCCGGTGGTTGCCGATTTTCTTAAAGCCGCCGCCGAGCATTTCCAGTTCACGCCGCAACGGCCGACAACCGAGGTCGAATTCAAGCGCGCCTATGTCCGCTACGCGTTGGCCGCGGGCCTGACGCGCGAGCAGGCAGTGCGGGTCTATTCGTTCGAGACCGGCGGCAACGGCAATTACGACATGCAGTCGGGGCTGAACCCCTCGAAGCCAGGCTCGCGCGCGATCTCGACCGCGATCGGCTACAATCAGCTGCTCACCACCAATAGCGTCGAGCTGCTCTCCGAACAGGGCCATGAATTCATCAAGGAACTGACGGCAAGGGCCGCGACGCTGTCGGGCGCGCCGCGCAAGGCGATGGACCACAAGCTGGCCGTCTTGAAAAGAATGGTGGCGTTTACGCGCACGGTGCCGGACACCTGGTCCGAGCATGAGAAGCTCGCCAATACCCCGCAGGGCTGGGCGGTGCACGCCATGGTGCTCGATGTCGACGTCGGACCGATGCTGCAGACCCACAAGCTCTTGACCTCGGTGATCTTCGCGCGCGCCAAGGGCTATGGCCGCCCGCTGACGGCAGCCGAACTCGAAATGATGAACCTGACCGGCGACGGCACCGGGCTCGACATGGTCACGATGCCGCAGGCGATGCGCGAGCAGGTGCCGACCTCGAATTTCTTCCAGCGCGGTGGCTATGAGCGCAACCCCGTCGCGACTCGCCATAGCACGGTGGCGAAACTATTGGCGGTCACCGACGAGCGGATGGATTTCAACTCCAGCAAGCCCGGCGCGAAGGAACTGGCGGCGGCGTTTTAGTTGCCTCTTCCTTCTCCCCCTTGGGGGAGAAGGAAGAAAGCTCACTCCGACCCGAACATGAACTTGCCGTCGCCCTCGAGATACGGGCCTGAGCGCATATAGAGCTGCCCGTTCTGCCCGATGAAGAACAAGGTGCCCTTCGGCACCTTCTTCGCGCCCTTGAGCAGCAGGCCCGCATTGTTGGTGCCCATCTTGTAGGCGAGTGTCTTGCCGTCCCTGCCGTAGGCATAGCCCATGTCGGGCTTCAGCTCCCACGCTGTCGGCGCGGCGCCTTGCGCAAATGCGGCGGACGAAAACCCGGCCAGGACGACCACCGTCAAAACCTTCGTCGTTGATATGCTCGTCATCATCCATCCTCCCGACCGCAATTCGGCTTCTTGCCTCGCGCTTTGAACAAATCACGAACGGCTTTGCGCCGTCAATTGCCACCTTTGACGCATCACAGCGCTCTTGAGACTTTGTGATTTCCCGCTTTCGCCTTCGCGACTATGTTCGCGTTTCCGGCTACAAGCATGCATTGCGAAAAACGTCATAGGGATGGTCAGGATGAATCACGTCATGAAGATCGGTATTGGTGTTGCGCTGTCGTTCATGACGCTGGCTCAAGCGGCAGTGGCCGACGATTTCAAGCTCTCCAACAACCAGCGGATTGCCTGCAGCCGCGGCCTGGCTCCGGGCAAGCTCAACACGGCGACCTGCAAATCCTATGCGTATGTGTTCAACACCAAGACGTCAGAGTATTTCCGCTGCCAGGTCTCGCTTGCGCTGACGCGGGACAACAAAGAAGTCATCAATGTGCAGGCCGACGGCGGCTGCGCCAAGAAGCCGCGTATCTTCGATACCGACGCGAACTATTCGTTCGATGCTACCGAAACCGAGCCGCCGAACACCAATTCGTTCTTCGGTCCCGGCGGCTATGCGGTGTGGGCCAGCGACAACAATAATCTGAAGGTGCGCGGCTGCATCATCATCTCGTCCGGTCTCGGCTCCGACATCTCCAAATGCATCGACATGAAGTTCGAGTGAGCCTCGCTCAGAGAGCCTTCTCGGAGCCGGCTGCAAGCTGAGGGCGTGACCGCGCGAATTTGCGCAACCCGACGGGCTTGCCGAACAGATGGCCCTGGACCAGGTCGAATCCCATCTCGTGAGCGGCAAGATAATCGGCGCGGGTCTCGATGCCCTGGGCAATGGCGCGAGCGCCGTTGTCCCGGGCCAATTCGACGATGCGTCGGCATACCGTCTGCTTCAGACGGTCGTCCGCGCAGCCCTTGACGTATTGCTGGTCGACCTTCAGCTCGACGAACGGGAAACTCCGAAGCTCCAGGAGGGACGGCCATTCCGCGCCGACATTGTCGATGGCGATCGCGATATTATGCAGGCGCAGCCGTCTTGCGACATCCACTGCGAGATCCGGATGGTCGACCACCTCGCTGCTGTTGATTTCGATCAAAAGTCCAGCGAATGCGGGGTGGGCAGGCATGGCGCGGCACAGATCGCGCACCGCCGCTGCGTTGCCGAAGAACGATATCGGCAGGTTGATCGAAAGGTCGACCGGACCCTGGCTCTCCAGCAGATAGCGCCAGTCCTCGATCGCGCGGCCGATCACGAATTCGGAGAGCTTGCGAAAATGCGGATCCCTATCGTCGGGAATGAAGTAGGCCGGCGGGACCACGCCCCAGGCTGGATGCCGCATCCGGACCAGCGCCTCCGCGCCGCTGGGGACCAGCGTACGGGTGTTGATCTTCTGCTGATACCATAATTCGAGCCAGCCGGCCTTCAACGCCTCGGCGACATCGACGGCAGGGCTTGGCGCCGGCTCGGCAGGCAGCAGCGTCGCGAGGCTGGCGCGCAGGCTCGCCGCGCCGAATGGCGTCGGCAACGAGGGCAGCATGGCAATGCCGTATTCTTCGCCAATTTGCCTGACGGCCTTAACCATGATCGCGTCGGGTTGGCCGATCACGAGAACCTTGCCGCCGAAGTTTTTCCGGACGATGGCCTCGAGAATTTCGCCGACATTGATCCCGTCGGCGCACACACTAAGCACGATCAGGTCGGGCTGCTCCGCGTGTAGTACGCCTGCCAAATCGCCGGCCTGGCCGCATTCGCAGGTCACGAAGCCGAGATCCTCGAGAGCGTCGGAAAGGAACGATCGGAGGTGCTTTTTGCTGTCCACGACGCAGGCTCTGGGCGTCAGTTTCCGATGCCCAAAGTGCGCCGCGCGTGAATACTCGTTGAAGTTGATGTGCTCCATGCCGCCCTCCCAACAGATACCCCACGCTAGTGGTACATCCGCGTTGCGGTCGCAATCATGGAATTTTGCGGGAGGTCACATGATTACTTCAGTAGGGTTAAAGCCGCCGACAAGAATAAAATTTTAGAGAAACTGCTGGTCGCGGAGCAGTAAGCCGGCGCCCGGGGCAAGTCCATCGGCTGATTTCATCGGCTTCAACGCGCTGATGCCCCGGTTGGGCAATATTTGATCAGTCTCGCATGTTAACGCCTGTGGTCGCTCGCCGGCGCCGCGATGTTCATAGCTTGCGAACATCGCCTGAACGCTCCTTCGCAGGAGCAGCAATGCCGCGACGCACCCCGCTTTCAGGTAAACAATGACCGCGGTCCTCGGCAGACCGCGGTCACTATGAAGCAAGCCGAATGAGCTAGAGCACGTTGCCTTAGCCGCCGATGCCCTTCTCCTTGAAGTACTTCAACGCGCCAGGATGAAACGGGATCGGCGAGCGCTCCTGCACCTGGTTGTCGAGCGAAAAACTCTCGGCTTCCTTGTGCACGGCGACGATGTCGGCCTTCTTCTCCACCAGCGTCTTGACGATGGTGTAGGCGTCTTCGTTGCTCATCTTGTCGCCGGTGACAATCAAATTCCAGACTTCGGTGATGGAGTTGTCCTTGTCGTAGCCGGGATAGGAGCCCGCCTTGATCTTGCTCGACGAATAGAGCTTGCCGTACTTGGCGTTCATCTTCTCGGCCAGATCGCCATGGTCGATCAGCTTCATCTTCAGGCCCGGCGTCGCCGCGAGATCGGTGATTGCGGCGGTCGGAATGCCGCCGACCCAGAAGAAGGCGTCGATCTTGCGGTCCTTGACCGCATTGACGGATTCGGCAACGCCGAGCCGCTCGCGCTTCATATCCTTATCCTTGTCGAGGCCGGCCGCCTCGATGACGCGGAATGCCATCACTTCAGTGGCGCTGCCGGGCGATCCGGTCGAGACGCGCTTGCCTTTCAGGTCCGCCATGGTCTGGATGCCGGTGCCTTCCACCGTCACCACATGCATGCGGTTCGGGTAGACCACGAGCAGCGCCTGCAGCGGCACCTTGCCGCTCTTGAACTTGTCCTGCCCTTGCAATGCATCGAGCGCGGCATCGGCCATGGTGAAGCCGAGTTCGCTTTTTCCT
Source organism: Bradyrhizobium australiense (assembly GCF_013114825.1). Lineage (GTDB taxonomy): Bacteria > Pseudomonadota > Alphaproteobacteria > Rhizobiales > Xanthobacteraceae > Bradyrhizobium > Bradyrhizobium australiense. Next base: position 878,800 of record NZ_JAAVLX010000003.1, read on the forward strand.
GCGCCGATCAGCTTCAGATTGTCGACCGAGCCCCCGGTGACCTCAGCGGTAGCCTGCACGTTGGGAAGATTCTTCGAGAGCACGTTGGCAACCGCACCGCCGAGCGGATAGTAGACGCCGCCGGTCCCGCCGGTGCCGATCGACATGGTTTTCTGCTGCGCATGGGCTGCGCCGGCAAAGGCAAGCCCCAAAGCCATCGCCAGTATTGCTGTGGTTTTTTTCATTTTTGTCTCCTCAATCGCTTCTTCTCTATGTTGTGAGCGCGGGTCGCTCTGGCGACCGCGTTCTGGCCTGCCACAGCAATACGCCGAAACCGATGATCAGGCCCGGCACGTAGGTGTAGCTGATATCGCGTCCGGTGATCCATTCGACGATTGCCTCAATCAGGCTTGGGAACACCAGCAGCAATCCCGATAGCAGAAGCAGGCCGCGCTCGACCGCTGTATTTTGTCGCAGCGCCCAGTTCTGAGCAAATGCAGCCAGCGCCAGCAGCCCCAGGCTTGTCTTGATCGTGATTTCCAGAATGTCGACCCACGATCCGCCCTTGGGGATCGTCATCAGCAGGCCGCCGCCTTGCGGGTCGAGCACGAACACGAAAGGCACCAGGAATGCCGGCAGCGTGTATTTCCAGGATTGCAGCGTGGTCTTGTAGGGATCTCCGCCGGTGATGGCCGCCGCTGCGAATGGCGACAGTGCTGTCGGCGGCGATACCTCCGACAGCACGGCATAATAGAAGATGAACATGTGCGCGGCGTAGTCGGGCACGCCGAGCTTGATCAGGGCAGGCGCCGCGATGACTGCACAGATGATGTAGGAGGCGGTCACGGGCACCGCGAGGCCGATGATCCAGACGATCAGCGAAGTATAGATCGCGGTCAACAATAGACTGCCGCCGGCATAGCTGATGACGATCGACGAGAATTTCAGGCCGAGGCCTGTCAGCGTCACGACGCCGACGACAATGCCGGCGCAGGCGCAGGTGGTCGCGGCATTGAGCGCGCCGATCGAGCCGTCGGCCAGTGCCTTCACTAACTTGCTCGGCATCAACGCAGTCTCCCGGCGCAGGAAGCTAAGCGCGAATGTAACGACGATGGCGTAAAACACCGACAGCGACGGCGAGTAGCCGATCACCATGAACACGACCACGGCAAGCAGCGAGACGAAGTGGAAGCCGTACCGCCTGGTCATCTGGCCAAGCGACATCTCGGGCGTGAAAGTCACGTTCTTGGCGTGGAATTTCTTGGCGTCCAGCTCGACCATGAACAAAAGCGACATGTAGTAGAGACAGGTCGGGATGGTCGCCATCCAGATCACGTCGAGATAGCTGATCTTGAGAAACTCGGCGATCAGGAACGCGGCGGCGCCGAGCACCGGCGGCGACAGGATCGCGCCCAACCCGCCGGCTGCGAGCAATCCACCCGCGGCGTTCCTCTCAAAGCCCGCCTTGGCCATCATCGGATAGGCCACGGTGCCGATCATCACGGTCGTGGCGACGCCCGATCCGGAGGGGCCGCCGAGCAGGAACGACGATAACACCACGGTGCGGCCGGCGCTGTTCGGCTTTCCGCCCATCAAGGCCAGCGAGAAATCGATGAAGAACTTGCCGGCGCCGGAATGCTGCAGGAATGCGCCATAGATCGTGAACAGAATGATCAGCGTCGCCGAGACATCGACTGCGACGCCAAAGATGCCTTCCAGCGTAATGAAGAGGTGGCCGACCAGGCGGGCCAGGTCGTAGCCGCGATGGGTCCAGGGCGCCGGCAAATACGGGCCGAGCATCGCATAGGCGATGAACAGGATCGACACCACCGGCATGATCGCACCCGTGGTCCGCCGCGTCGCCTCCAGCAGCAGCACGATGAAGACGATGCCGACGATCACGTCCCAGCGTTCGGGTACGGTGGCGCGATCGGTAAAATCCTCGCCGCCCCACAGCGCATAGATGATGGTCGCGACCGCGACGATCCCGGGAACGACGTCCCACCAGCGCACGCGGTTGCGGAAGCGCGCCGCCAGCGGAAACAGCAGAAAGCTCAGGACCAGCGTGAAGGCGACGTGGGTGTAGCGCAATTCCTGGGTTGGAACGATGGCGTAGGCGGCATAGAGATGAAACAGGCTCATGACCACGGCAATCGTGGTCGAGATTCTGCCTGGCCATCCCATCAGGCGGTTGGCCGCGCCTTCTTCCGCCTGGACGAAGGATTCTGCCTTCTGCAGCGCTTCGTCGGATACCGCAACGACCTCGTCATTGGCCGGCGTTGTCTTGTCTGCTGCCATGCTTTCCCCGGGGACCCCGTTAACTTCCAGACCCGGCTTCCGCGGGGCCTTTCGCGGGCGCATTCAGTCCAATTTGGGTAACCGTGGCAAGGGGCTTTTCGGTCTATGTCGAGGTCGCTGCTCTAGCTTTTCGGACAGGTTGACCGAGGGCCGCAGTCCGTCCTATTCCGGACCCTGAATATCTTCTGATGCGCGCATGCATGCGCGCCGCAATAAAACGAGAAACATCCCGGGAGAGAAAGTCGAATGGAACGGCTCAAGGACAAGGTGGCGATGGTGGTGGGCGCGGGATCGATCGGTCCCGGCTGGGGCAATGGCAAGGCGACCGCCGTCACCTTTGCGCGCGAGGGCGCGCATGTGTTCTGTGTCGATCGCAATGCGGCCGCTGCGCAGGAAACCGTCGATATCATCGCAAAGGAGGGTGGCAGGGCTGTCGCCTTCACCGCCGACGTCTCCCGCGAAGCCGAAGTCGAGGCGATGGTGGCGGCGTGCCTGAACGCCTATGGCCGCATCGACGTGCTCGACAATAATGTCGGCATCGCCGAAATGGGAAATGTCGTCGAGGTGAACGAGGCGAGCTGGGACCACGTCTTCGCCGTCAATCTCAAGAGCGCCTATTTTGCGATGAAGCACGTCATTCCCGTGATGCAGAAGCAGGGTGGCGGCTCGATCATCAACATCTCCTCGATCGCATCCATTCGCCATCTCGGCATCTCGTACGTCACCTATGGCGCCTCGAAGGCGGCGATGAACCAGATGACGCGCACGACTGCCGTGCAATTCGCGAAAGATCATGTCCGCGTGAATTGCATCCTGCCGGGCCTGATGAAGACACCGATGGTCGAGCACTCGGCCGGCCTTGCAGCAAGTTATTCGGCCGGCGACGTCGAAGCAATGTGGCGGGCGCGCGACGCGCAGGTGCCGATGGGGCACATGGGCGACGCGTGGGACGTCGCCAATGCCGCGCTGTTTCTCGCTTCCGACGAATCCCGTTACGTCACAGGTATCGAACTCGTGGTCGACGGCGGGATCACGGTGAAGTCGAGTTGATCTCTTCATCCCTGCGAACGCGGAATGGCGATGACGTATTCACCCTTGCGCGCTCAATTCCGCCCAGTCGAGTTCCTCCTCGAGTTGGTGAAATGCATCATCGCCGATTTCCTCGGATTGCCGCAGCTTGAGAATCGATTGCCGCGCGGCGCGAATGGCGCGGCGGCGCAACGGGTCGGCCGGTAGTTCGCCGCTGCGAACGCCGCCATCCTCCTCAGCGCGCAGCAATAGTGCGCGGTATTCCAGCCGGAGCATCTCGCCTGCTTCGGACGGGTCGCCGTCGATCTCATCCAGCGCCGCCCGATAGGCCACCGCGCGGGCGCGCGCCACTTCTGATGCCACCGGATTCTCGTCCTTCAACCGCAGCGCCGCGATCAATGGCCGCAGCGTCAAGCCCTGAAGCACAAGCGAGCCCAGCACGACCGCGAACGCCGTCAGCAGCATGAGATCGCGATAGGGAAAATTTTCGGGCAGCGCGAACGCCGCCGCCAGCGTGACGATCCCGCGCATCCCGCACCAGGAGACCACAATGCCGGCGCGGAGGGTGGGCGCGGCCATCGGTCGCCTCGGGTGAAAGACATGCTGCGGGGCCACGAACCGAAGCACCATGCCATACGACATGACCCAGGCGATGCGCGTTAAGATTACAATGCCGAGCACGGCGGCGGCGGCCAAACAATACTTCAATCGCACAGGGTCATCGAGCCGTTCCCAAATCGGCCGCAACTGCAGTCCGATCAGGACGAACGCCAGCACATTGAGAACAAAAACAACGGTTTCCCACACCGCATAGGTAGGCACACGCAGCCGCGCCGGCATTTGCGCCGGTGCGGTGCGCGCCAGCGTAATGGCGTAGGCGACGATTGTCAGGATGCCGGACAGGCCGACATGCTCGGCCACGATCCATACCGTGAACGTGCCGGCGAATTGCACGATGATCGCGCTCGGCGCTTCCTTGATCCGCTGCGTCAACGGCATCCAAAGCCGGGCGCACAGATAGCCGGCCAGCAGACTTCCGACCAACGCGAACGCGATCGAGGGTGCATACTCGCTCCATTTGAAATATTGGACTGCTGCGGCGCCGACCGCGACGCGATAGATCAACAGCGCGCTGGCGTCATTGAGCAGGCTTTCGCCTTCGAGGATTTTGAGGAGGCGGTAAGGCAGCTTGACCTGGCGCAGGATAGCGGTCGCTGCCGCTGCATCGGGCGGCGCGACGATGGCGCCGAGTGCAACCGCAGCGGCCCAGGGCATGTCCGGTAGAAGCCAGTGCACCAACACCGCGACCGACGCGGTCGTAAGGCCGACCGCGACAACGGCCAGCGTAGAGATAGGCAGCCAGTTTTCGCGGAGGTCACGCAGCGAGGTGTCGAAGGCGGCGTCCAGCAATACCGGCGCCACGAACAATGCCAGCGCCAGTTCCGGCTCCATCGTCCACGATGGGCCGGAAGGCAGGAATGCCAGCAACATGCCGCCGATGGCGAGAAATGTCGGATAGGGTACCTGGAGCCGCCGTGCCAGCGCGGAAAGCAGCACCGCGCCAAGCAGCAGCCCAATAATCCATTCGAACGTTAGCAAATCCGGGATTCCTGCCGGTCGAGATCGATGTCATCACCAATCTAGCACTAAACCCGGCAAGTCTTCCTGACAGGAAAGTCCTCCTGATTGGAAAAGCCTTCCTGACCGGAAAAAGCCAATCTTCGCCCGCAAAGCCGCGTTTGTCGGCTACTGCGCCATCGCCAAAATACCACCCGCGAAGGAGTGCCAGAGCGCCGTGACGCTGATCGGCCAGTTCAGGAGCTTTACCGCGATCAGCGCAATGCCGCCGTAGACGTAGACCGGATGCGGCCGGCCGCGCGTGCGCCAGTCGAAAACGATGGCGGCCACCAGCAGGAGATAGGCGACGAACGCGGGCGGAATGGTCACGGGGACCGGCGGCGGGCCGAGCGGGCCGGGAGGCGCGAGGAAGGTGAGAAACCAGCGCGCGACCGCGGCGTCCAGTATCGAAATGCCGGCCAGCAGCATCAGCCGCTTGTGAGTCTCCGGCCGCCGGATGGCGGCAATCGCGAGCGTGAACACCACGGCGAAGAACAGAATTCCGCTGAGCGGAACAATCGCGAACGCGATTCCTTCATCGGTCAATCCCGCCGCCGCGGAGCGCTTCATCGCGTTGACGGCGACCAGGAAGCCGAAAATCGTCATCGCAGTCGCCAGCGAGACGCCGATCAACCCGATCGTGCGATGCCGGGCGATTTTGCCGGACGCGGCGAGCCAGCTCTGGAATGCGAAATAGAGCGACCAGGCGAAAAACAGCAGCCCGTGAAAATGGACGACCGGCGAGGCCGAGAACGAGCGCTTGGCCAGCGGCAGCCAGTAGGTCGGTGCAAAGCCTAGAAAGGCGACGGCCGTGCAGGCCAGCGCCATGTAGAAATAGAAGTAACCGGTTTGGGATTGCGCCATGGCGCGCGGCGGACGCAAGTCGGTCAATGTGGTCATGGTTGTTGAGTCTGCGAGACCAGCGAAAGGTTCACGGCAAATTTCATCTCCGATTGCATTTTTTCTCGTGCAGGCTGTTGCGTCTTCCGGTAGGTCACGTTTCGGCCAAAATCCGCCCTCTGCCCAAAGAGGAAATTCGCCAGCGAGCGTTGTCGGAAAAGCGCAGCCCTTGCTAGGATCGGACGGCAATCGACAGCATATCCCAGGTCAATCGATGCGAGGCCATTTCGAAATCCGCAACATCGCAGCAGTGTCCCTGCTGTGGGTCGCGTTGACGCATGGTGCATCGGCGACAGTAGTCGAGCCGGCCAAGGATTTGCGGGTCGATCCTGCGCCCTGTCTTGCCGCTGGCCTTGCGCATGATAACGACAGGACGGTGCATCTCTGCAGTGTGCTGATCGACAACGCAAAGACCGAAAAGACCGATCGCATCAAGGCGCTCATCGCGCGCGCCACCGCCTATGAGCGCAAGGACATGATCGATCGCGCCATCGCCGACTATGACGGCGTGTTGCGGCTCGATCCGGCGCAGGCCGATGTTCACAACGCGCGCGGCGAACTCTGGCGCAAGAAAGGTGATCTGCCTAAGGCGGTGGCCGATTTTGCCGCGGCAATTAAGCTGAATCCGGACCACGTTGTCGCAAGAGCCAACCACCGGGCTCTGGCGCAGGAGGCGGAACGGCAGGGGGCGCTGAAGGCAGTCGCCGGCAAGCCGAGCTTCAACTGCGCCACTGCTCGCCGCAAGGTCGAAAAGGCGATCTGCGCCAATCCCGAACTTGCCGATCTCGATCGCGAGGTCCAGGGCTCGTATGTCAGGGCGGCCGCTGAGAAGATGACCCCACAGCAGGCGCGCAAGCTGCGGCGGGAGCAGGAGGAATACATCGCCCGCCGCAATGCCTCCTTCGGCCAGCCCGGCTACGATCTGAAAAAGGCCATGCGCGACCGCCTGCAGCAGATCAACGGAGTCGATGGATACTGACGAAAACGGGGTGTTTCATCCCGAAACAGCGTCTTTTGGCGGCAGATCGCACCGCCTTTCGAACCTTGGAAGGCGCTGTTGCGACAGACTGGCGGCAGCGGCGTTAGCCGCAAAACACGCCAACGTTTCAAGAGCCGATCATGAGATCATTCATTTCGCCATTTGCCGCGAGCGCGGCGTCGACCCTTGCCATGCCGACTTCCACCGGCGCCAGCGCCCAAACGACCGCCGAGCGGCCGGTTATCTGCGCGGCTCTGTATTCCTGTGGGTGATCGCTAACGCGGAAACCGCCAGCCATCGCGCCGCGCTGGCGCTGACCCGGCAACAGCGCGATTTCGTCGAGAAGCGCAACGCCTCATTCGGCCGCCGCGGCTATGATCTCCGCCAAGCCATGGAGGACCGGCTGGAGAAGCTCAATACCATCGCCCGGCAGTAGGGTTTTAGCCGAACGGACGAGCCATTCTTGGCTTGATCTGGCGCAACTTCCCGCGACAATGCCCTTGAATAATATCGCTCAGCCGTCATGGCCGGGCTCGTCCCGGCCATCCACGTCTTGCTTTCCTCTACTTGAAGCAAAGACGTGGATGCCCGGCACAAGGCCGGGCATGACGACATGGGCGAAGACCGGGAGTGCGCCATGAACATCCAGGACAACAGCCGCTACCACGAGGTCCACGCCCGCTCGCTGGTTGACCCGGAAGGGTTCTGGGCCGAGGCGGCGCGCGAGATCGACTGGATCGAGCCGGCCAAAAAGATATTCGATCCCTCGATGGGCGCCTATGGCCGCTGGTTCGCCGGAGGGGTGGTCAACACCTGCTACAACGCGCTTGACCGCCATGTCGCGGGCGGACGCGCCGATCAGGTGGCCCTGATCCACGATTCGCCGCTCACCAATTCCATCTCGAAATTCACCTATGCCGAGATGCTCAAGGAGGTGCAGGCGCTTGCCGCCGTGATGGCCGATTTCGGCGTCGCCAAGGGCGACCGCGTCATCCTCTATATGCCACTGGTGCCGGAAGCGGTGTTTGCGATGCTGGCCTGTGCTCGCATCGGCGCGGTGCACAGTGTGGTGTTCGGCGGCTTTGCGGCGAAGGAGCTTGCAACGCGGATCGAGGACGCCAAGCCGAAATTGATTTTTTCGGCGAGCTGCGGGATCGAGCCCGGCCGAATCGTGCAATACAAGCCGCTGCTCGACGAGGCAATCAAACTCTCCAGTGTCAAGCCCGAGAGCTGTGTCATCCTGCAACGGCCGCAGCAGACTTGCGAACTCACGGCCGGCCGCGATCACGATTGGGCGACGCTGCGCCGCGCGGCACTCGACGCCGGCAAGACCGCGCCGTGCACGCCGGTGCTGGCGACCGATCCGCTCTATATTCTCTACACGTCGGGCACCACGGGAATCCCGAAGGGCGTCGTGCGCGACAATGGCGGGCATCTGGTCGCGCTGAAATGGTCGATGTTCAATCTCTATGGCGTCAAGCCCGGGGAAGTCTGGTGGTGCGGTTCCGACATCGGCTGGGTGGTCGGCCACAGCTACATTGTCTATGGACCGCTGATTCACGGCGCGACCTCAATCATGTATGAGGGCAAGCCGATCGGCACGCCCGACGCCGGCGCGTTCTGGCGCGTCATTTCGGAACACAAGGCCGTCGCCTTGTTTACCGCGCCGACCGCCTTCCGCGCCATTCGCAAGGAAGATCCTGACGGCGCGTTCATCCGCAAACACGATCTGTCGAAATTCCGCACGCTGTTTTTGGCCGGCGAGCGCGCCGATCCGCCGACGGTGGAATGGGCGGAAGCGCAGTTGAAGGTGCCGGTGATCGATCACTGGTGGCAGACCGAAACCGGCTGGTGCATCGCCGGCGATCCGGTGGGCTTGGGAATGCTGCCGGTCAAGCACGGCTCGCCCACGGTGCCGATGCCGGGCTATCAGGTCGACGTGGTCGACGAGGCGTCCAAGCCGGTGCCTGCGGGCACCATGGGCTCGATCGTGATCAAGCTGCCGATGCCGCCCGGCTGCCTGCCGACGCTGTGGCGGCAGGATGAGCGGTTCAGGGAAGCCTACCTCACCGAATTCCCCGGCTACTACAAGACCTCGGACGCCGGCTACAAGGACGAGGATGGCTATATCTGGGTGATGGGCCGTACCGACGACATCATCAACGTCGCCGGCCACAGGCTCTCCACCGGCGGCATGGAAGAAATTCTGGCCTCCCACCCCGATGTCGCCGAATGCGCCGTGCTCGGCATCAAGGACGCGATCAAGGGCGAGGTGCCTTGCGGATTCCTGGTGCTGAAGGCCGGAGTGACGCGCAAGCCGGCCGAAATCGAACAGGAGATCGTGGCGCTGGTGCGCGACAAGCTCGGCCCGGTCGCGGCGTTCAAGCTCGCCATCACCGTCGGGCGATTGCCGAAAACGCGGTCGGGAAAAATCCTGCGCGGTACCATCAAGAAGATCGCCGACGGCGAAAGCTGGACCATGCCGGCCACCATCGAGGACCCCAAGGTGCTGGATGAAATCGGCGATGCACTGAAGGGCAGGGTATGATTGCTGTGACCGTCATTCCGGGATGGTGCGCAAGCACCAGACCTCAGGTGTGCAATTGCACACCGGGGAATCTCGAGATTCTCAGGCGCGCAAGTGCGCACCATAGTTCGATGCTTCGCATCGCCCCGGAATGACGGCAGTTCCTCGTCATGCCCGGGCTTGACCTGGGCATCCATCATCTTCAAAGCAGGCTGCCATCTTTTCGATGGATTGCCGGATCAAGCCCGGCAATGACGAGATCGAAAAACGGGAGCCTGCGCATGCAGTCTGGACTCGCAAGGCAATTCGCCGCCCTCATCATTGCTGCCCCGCTGCTCGCCGGCTGCCTCGAGCGCGGCCAGCCGACCATGGTCGACACCAGCGCCGACGACGACGCGTTCTGCCGCGCCAACAATGTCGCGGTGGGCTCGAATGACTACGTCAACTGCCGGAAGAACCGCGACGTGCAGCGCGGCAACGCCAACGCCCGCGCCGATCGCGCCCAGCGCAATCTCGCCGAGCAGATGCTGAACAATCCGACGAGGCCATAACGGGAGGCCACCATGAACGAAGACGTCTTCAACACCAGCCTGCGCAAGTTTCTGAAGCAAGTCGGCGTCACCTCGCAGCGCGAGATCGAAAAGGCGGTCCGCGACGCCATTGAGTCCGGCAAGCTCAAGGGCCACGAGAAGCTGCCGGCGAAGATGGTTCTGACCATCGGCGGCGTCGCGCTCACGCATGAAGTGAACGACGAGATCGAATTGGGCTAGCCCACACAACTGTCATCACCCGCGAAAGCGGGTGATCCAGTATTCCAGAGAAATCAGTTATTAAACGGATGGGCTGCGGCGTACTGGATACCCCGCCTTCGCGGGGTATGACGGCCGCTTTGCAAGGACAGCATCACATGGACATGAGGGTCAGGGATTCCAGCGGCGCGCTGCTCGCCGAAGGCGACAGCGTCACGCTGATCAAGGACCTGAAGCTGAAGGGCTCCTCCACCGTGCTCAAGCGCGGCACCGTGATCAAGAACATCCACCTCACCGACAATGGTGACGAAATCGAAGGCCGCACCGACAAGGTCAAGGGCCTAGTGCTGCGCACGGAGTTCTTGAAAAAGGCATGAGGGGCATCGGCTCACCCGGTCGTCCTTGGCAAACCATCTTCGAACGATGCTATAAGACCGGCATGGAACAGTTTGCAATCAAGCTGCTGGGGTTTGCCGCTGCAACGTGCACGACTCTCGCTTATGCCCCGCAGTTCGTAAAAGTCTGGAGAACCCGCTCCACGGACGACATTTCGCTGGGCATGTTTCTTGTCATGGTGCTCGGCATCCTGCTTTGGCTGTTGTACGGCCTGCTTTCCGGAGATGCGCCGCTGATCGTTGCGAATGCGATTACGATCGTCCTGGCCGGCGGAATTCTCTTGATGAAGCTGAAGTACGGTTGAAGCGCAACCAGCCGCCCGCAGTGTTCGCCGCAACAAAAACACGGCAGGTGACCCCGCCGCGTTTGAAATCTCGCAGCCCGAATATAGGAAGCGCTTACTCTTCCTCGTCCTGCTTCTTGCCGCCGATATTCTTCAGCTTGGCGAACACAGCATCGACGTTGAGGTCGTCTTCCGTCTTCTCGCTCGGCTCGAATTCCGGCTCCTTCTTCGTGGTCTCGGAGGCCGGGAGCAGGGTGGCGCCGCCGTAGGCCGCGGGCACCGGCTTTTCCTTCGCCGCGCGCTGCACCTCGAAATCGAGCTCGATCTGCGAGCACAGGCCGAGCGTCACCGGGTCCATGGGAGTCAGCGTCGAGGCATTCCAGTGGGTGCGGTCGCGGACGCTTGCGATGGTGGTCTTGGTGGTGCCGACCAGGCGCATGATCTGCGCGTCCTTCAGCTCGGGATGGTTGCGGACCAGCCAGAGGATCGCGCTCGGCCGCTCGTGGCGGCGCGACACCGGAGTGTAGCGCGGGCCCTTCTTCTTGGCCGCCGGCGGCAGCACCACCTTGCTCTCGCCGAGCTTGAGGCGGTAATTCGGGTCCTTTTCGCCCTTTTCGATCTCGTCGCGGGTCAATTGCCCGGTGGAAATCGGGTCCATGCCCTTGATCCCCTGGGCGGCGTCGCCGTCCGCGATAGCGCGGACTTCGAGAGGGTGCATTTTGGTGAAATCAGCCACCTGGTCGAAGGTCAGCGCGGTGTTATCAACCAGCCACACGGCCGTCGCCTTGGGCATCAGCGGTGCATTGCTCATGGCAAATCTCCTTTGTGCCTCGCCCACCTCTTTTTAGGAGGCGAAGCCTGTGGTCATCGGTGATGACGGGAATTAGGCGCTATATACGCCTTCCAGCCCCATTGGCGCAATGGTCTGCTAAAGTGCCTTGACACAGCCCAAAAGCAGTCCCAAGTCCTTATTCGAATTGGCCGTTCCCTGCCCGCCGGCAAGGGGTGATTCGGTCCCCGAGATAGCCCCAATGCCTTCTGTGTCAACGCCAGCCAAACCAGACCTCAGAATCGTGCTTTGTTCCCCCCGTGGTTTCTGCGCCGGGGTGGTGCGGGCCATCGATACAGTGGAGCGGGCGCTCGCCATCTATGGCGCCCCCGTTTATGTCCGGCACGAGATCGTGCATAACCGCTACGTGGTCGACAGCCTGAAGACCAAGGGCGCGATTTTCGTCGAGGAATTGGCCGAAATCCCCGATAATACCAACGCCCCGGTGGTATTTTCGGCCCACGGAGTTCCCAAATCTGTGCCGGCCGACGCTCGCGCCCGTAACTTCTTTTCACTGGACGCGACCTGCCCGCTGGTCACCAAGGTGCACCGCGAGGCTGCGATACACTTCAAGCGCGGCCGTGAAATCCTCCTGATCGGGCATTCCCATCACCCCGAGGTGGTCGGCACGCTCGGGCAGTTGCCGACAGGCGCGGTGACGCTGATCGAGACCGCTGACGATGCCAAGACGTTCGCGCCGAAGGATCCGGACAACCTCGCTTTCGTGACGCAGACGACGCTGTCGATCGACGACACCGCCGAGATCGTAGCTCTTCTCAAGGAGCGCTTCCCGAACATCAACGGCCCGCACAAGGAAGACATCTGCTACGCCACCACCAACCGCCAGCTTGCTGTGAAGAAGGTGGCGCCGGTGGTCGATGCGCTGATCGTGGTTGGTGCGCCGAACTCGTCGAACTCGCAGCGCCTGCGCGAAGTCGCCGAACGCGAGGGCTGCAAGATCGCGATCCTGGCGCAGCGCGCCTCGGATCTCGACTGGTCACGCTTCGAGGGCATCAGCAGCCTCGGCATCACGGCCGGAGCGTCGGCGCCGGAAGTGATCGTCGAAGAAATCATGGGCGCGTTCGCCGAGCGCTATGAGCTGCATGTGGAGACGGTCTCGGCCGCGGAAGAGAACGAATTCTTCCCGCTGCCGCGCTCATTGCGACCCGACGCCGCCTGAGGTTTACTCATTAAGGTATTGCCATGGCGGTTTACACCGACGTCGCCGCCGAAGATCTCGCGGAGTTTCTCAAGGGTTATGACATCGGCGAGGTGCTCTCCTACAAGGGCATCGCCGAGGGCGTCGAGAATTCCAACTTCCTGCTGCACACCACCAAGGGCGCTTTCATCCTCACGCTGTACGAAAAGCGGGTCGCGGTGGATGATTTGCCATATTTCCTGTCGTTGATGGCGCATCTGGCCGAGCGCGGCGTGCATTGCCCGCAGCCGGCCCGAAACCGCAAGGGTGAAGTCTACAGCGAACTGGCCGGCCGTCCCGCGGCGGTCATCAATTTCCTCGAGGGCATGTGGCCGCGACGGCCCAACGCCGCGCATTGCACCGGTGTCGGCGAGGCGCTCGCGAAAATGCATCTGGCGGGGCGGGACTTTCCGATGTTCCGCAAGAACCCGTTGTCGGTCGAGGGCTGGCGACCGTTGTTCGATCTCGCGGCACCGCGCGCCGACAGCGTCGCACCTGGCTTGCAGGACTTCATCGCGCGCGAACTCGATCACCTCGATGCGCACTGGCCGAAAGATCTGCCGCTCGGCGTCATCCATGCCGACCTGTTTCCCGACAACGTCTTCTTCCTCGGCGACAAATTGTCGGGGCTGATCGACTTCCCGTTTTCCTGCAACGACATCCTGGCCTACGACATCGCGATCTGCCTGAACGCGTGGTGCTTCGAGCCGGATCATTCCTTCAACGTCACCAAGGCGCGGGCGCTGCTCAACGCCTATAGCCGCGAGCGGCAACTGTCCGAAGCCGAACAGGAAGCGCTGCCGCTTTTGGCGCGCGGCTCGGCGCTGCGCTTCCTGCTGACGCGGCTGGTCGATTTTCTCAACGTGCCGCCGGGCGCGCTGGTGAAGCCGAAGGACCCGCTCGAATACGTCCGCAAGCTGCGCTTTCACCAAAGCGTTTCCAGCGTGCGCGATTACGGTTTGACGCAAGCGGGATGCGTCGCTTGAGCGAATTGCCTCACGTCACGGTTTTCACCGACGGCGCATGCTCGGGCAATCCCGGCCCCGGCGGCTGGGGCGCGATCCTGAAATTCGGCGAGACCGAGAAGGAGTTGAAGGGCGGCGAGCCGCATACCACCAATAACCGTATGGAGCTGATGGCGGCGATCTCGGCACTGGAAGCACTGAAGAAACCGTGCGTTGTCGATCTCACCACCGACAGCCAGTATGTCCGTCAGGGCATCAGCGGCTGGATCCATGGCTGGAAGCGGAACGGCTGGCGCACCGCGGACAAGAAGCCGGTCAAGAACGTCGATCTCTGGCAGCGCCTCGACGCCGCGCTGAAACCGCACGAGGTGCGCTGGCACTGGATCAGGGGCCACGCCGGCCACGCCGAAAACGAGCGCGCCGATCAATTGGCGCGCGAGGGCGTGGCGATGGCGAGGCTGCAGGAGAGAGTGGGGAAGTAGCTCTTCCCTCTCCCCTTGTGGGAAAGGGTAGATCGAATGAGCGAAGCTCATTCGAGACGGGTGAGGGGTTCTCTCCGCGGATATGTGTTCTCGTCTGAAGCGTCTGCGTCCGCGGATAGAACCCCTCATCCGGCGCTTCGCGCTACCTTCTCCCACAAGGGGAGAAGGGAAGAAGCGTCCATCCATCGTCATTGCGAGGAGCGAAGCGACGAAGCATCCAGCTTTCTGCGTTGCCGCGCTATGGATTGCTTCGCTTCGCTCGCGATGACGGAGAAAGTTACAACTGCCCCAGCAGCGTATCGCCGCCGGAAACCTCGACCTTGCCGGGCGCCGGCTCGAGGTTGAGCTTCTTCACCACGCCGTCTTCCACCAACATCGAGTAGCGCTTGGAGCGGATGCCCAGCCCATTGCCGGAGGCGTCGAGCTCCATGCCGATCGCCTTGGTGAAGTCGGCATTGCCGTCGGCGAGGAATACGGCTTCGTCGCGCTGGTCGGTGTCGCGCTTCCAGGCGTTCATGACGAAGGCGTCGTTGACGGAGACGATGGCAATGGTGTTCACGCCCTTGTCCTTGATGGCATAGGCGTTGAGAAAGATGCTCGGCAGGTGCATCTTGTGGCACGTGCCGGTATAGGCGCCGGGTACCGCGAACAGCGCGACCTTCTTGCCCTTGAAAATATCGTCGGTGGTTTTGACCTGCGGGCCTTCCGCGGTCATCACGCGAAACTTGGCTTCCGGCAGCTTGTCGCCAACTTGGATCGTCATCGTCAATTCTCCCTCAATGAGCGGATATCGTCTTAGACCGGGCAGGTGGCCGGCACAATATTCGGAGAAAGGGAAACGGCAACGGTTAAGGCCGTTCACGCTTGCGTCATCAGGGCGAAAAGCCGTCTTCATCGAGGAATGCCTGCTCCTCCGGTGTGGTGGCGCGGCCCAAAAGGCAGTTGCGATGGGGGAAGCGGCCGAACCGCCGGATGATGTCGGCGTGATGCTCGGCCCATTTCAGGCTTTCGGTGTGGCCGGCCGCGCGCGATAGCTCGATGCAGCGCAACTGGTCGGAGAGGTGCTCGGAATGCATGAAGGGCAGATAGAGGAATTCGCGCAAGGTAGGATCGATCCGTGTATCGACGCCGCGTTCGATGGCGCGGTGCGCCACCTCGCGCGCGAGGTGGTCGCTGACATAGGTCCGCGCGTCGCCGCGGAACATGTTACGGGGAAACTGGTCGAGCACGATGACGAGCGCCAGCGCGCCATCATCGCTCGTTTCCCATGACGATAATTCGCCGGCCGCCGCTGTCTGCCACAGGCCGAGAAAGCGCCGGCGCACCTCCGCATCGAAAGCGTCGTCGCGCGTGTACCAGCGATCAGGGCCGGCCTCGCGCCAGAACGCCAGAATGTCGGCTGGCGCGACGTTAGTCTCGGTCATATCGAGAGATCCCGGGGCCCCTCAGGCCGCGGCCTTCTTCTCGTCGCGAAGTTCGCGGCGCAGGATCTTGCCGACATTGGTCTTCGGCAGGTCGGTCCTGAACTCGATCTGCTTGGGGACTTTGTAGGCAGTGAGCTGCGTGGTGCAGTACTTGATGACGTCATCGGTCGAAAGGTTTTGGTCTTTCTTGACGATGAAGGCCTTAACCGCCTCACCGGATTTGGAGTCGGCCACGCCGATCACAGCGCATTCGAGCACGCCTGGATGCCCGGCGATCACTTCCTCGATCTCGTTCGGATAGACGTTGAAGCCCGAGACCAGGATCATGTCCTTCTTGCGATCGACGATCTTGGTGTAGCCGCGTTCGTCCATGACGCCGATGTCGCCGGTGCGGAAGAAGCCGTCCGCGGTCATCACGTTCGCGGTCTCTTCCGGCCGGTTCCAGTAGCCGGCCATCACCTGCGGTCCCTTGGCGCAGATCTCGCCGGGCTGGCCGAGCGGCACTTCCTTGCCGTCGTCGTCGCGGATCGAGATGTAAGTCGACGGCACGGGAATGCCGATCGAGCCGGAGAACTGGTCGGTGTCGGCGGGGTTGCAGGTCAGCACCGGCGAGGTCTCGGACAGGCCATAGCCTTCCGACAGCGCGCAGCCGGTGACCTTCAGCCACTTCTCCGCGACCGCCTTTTGCGTCGCCATGCCGCCGCCGAAGGAGGTCTTCAGCTTGGAGAAGTCGACCTTGTCGAAGCCGGGTGCGTTGAGCAGGGCGTTATAGAGCGTGTTGACCGCCGGGAAGCTGTTGACCTGGTATTTCTGCAGCTCCTTGATAAAGCCCGGTATGTCGCGCGGATTCGGGATCAGGAGGTTGACGCCGCCGGCCCGCACCGCCATCAGGAAGCAAGCCGTCAGTGCGAAGATGTGATAGAGCGGTAGCGCGCAGACGATGAAGAGCTGGTCGACATGCGGCGGCTTCTTCAGCGCCGGCTGCAGCCAGGCGTCGTTCTGCAGCACGTTGGCCAGGATGTTGCGGTGGAGCAGGGTGGCGCCCTTGGAGACGCCGGTGGTGCCGCCGGTGTATTGCAGGAAAGCGACGTCCTCACGCGTGAGCTGCGGCTTGTTGAGCTTCTTGCTGCGGCCGGCGGCCAGCGCCTCGTTGAACGAGACCGCACCCGGGATCGACCAGGCCGGCACCATCTTCTTCACCTTGCGTACCACCAGGTTGACGATGACGCCCTTGAAGCCAAGCAGATCGCCCATGCTGCCGACGATCACGTGCTTCACGGAGGTCTTCGCGATCACCTGCTGCAGGGTGGTAGCAAAATTCTCCAGAACGACGATCGCCTCGGCACCGGAATCCTTGAGCTGATGCTCGAGCTCGCGCGGCGTGTAGAGCGGGTTGACGTTTACTACGGCATAGCCGGCGCGCAGCACGGCGGCGGTCGAGACCGGATATTGCAGCACATTCGGCATCATCAGTGCGACGCGGGCGCCCTTCTGCAGCCCCTTGCTCTGCAGGTAAGCGCCGAGCGCGGCCGACATCTGGTCGAGCTCGCGGTAGCTGATCGACTTGTCCATGCAGATGAACGCCTTGCGTTCGGCGAACTTCGCAAAGCTTTCTTCCAACAGTTCGACCAGCGACGAGTACTGGGCGACGTCGATATCGGCTGGCACGCCGGCCGGATATTGCTTGAGCCAGATCCGCTCCATGGTATTTCCCCTCTGGTTTTGAGCACGGCTCTGATTGCATCAGATCCGTGCTCTCATTTTGTTTTGACGCGTTTTCTTGACGCGAACCGGCACCCACTTCGCTCGAAAACGCTATGGCTCCCTGTTTCTCGGCCAGCCATGCCTTGTTTTGGGCAGTATTGTGAATGCCGCCGCCGATGGCAAGCGGCTGCGCGCTATCGACGCATTTCAGAGATCTGGAATCGTTCAGCCGGCCGGCAGGAAAACTGCCTAATTACGTGCCTTCGTGGGCCGTTAACCAGCCGGCTTGTTTTCGCCTTTGGGTTTAGCGGCGGCCTTCGGCTTGGCCGGCTTCGGCGCGGGCTTGTCCCCGACGGCAGCGGGCTTGGCGGCCGGCTTTTTGTCGGCGGAAACTGTAGGCTTTCTCTCGGCCGCAGCGGCCGGCTTGGCGGCGGCCTCCGGCTTGGCGTTCGCATGCCGGACTGCAGCAGGCTTGGCTGCCGGTTTCGCGCTGGCTTCGGCCTTTGGTGCTGCGGCGTCGGGCTTCTTCGCTGCAATATTCGATTTCTTGCCGCGCTTGGCCGGCGTCTGCTTCTCGGCGTCCGCCGCAACAGCCGCGATCAACGCAGGTCCGGACTTGGTCGGACCGGTATAGACCGGAACGGGCTCGGACGGCTCCGCTGCGGCCGCCAGCAATTCCGAGGGCTTGCCCAACGGCGGCTGCAGCCCGGCGGTGAAGAACGTGACCGCACTCTCGCCGGTCGACGTGCTGCCATTGGAGGCCACGATGTCCGCATCCTCGTCGGTGGCCGGCCGCTTGCGCTTGCCGTTGCACATCTCGTCGCGCAGGTTCGGCGGCGATGCGTCGATCGGAACGAGATTCTCCACGGTGCCGAGCGCGGGCTTCAGCCAGCCCAGCCCGTTGCCGCCGAAGCCGCGCTCCAGCAATTGTGCCGCGCGAACCGCGCGCGCCTGGCCTGAGGATGCGCCGAGCACGACGGCGATCAGCCGTTTGCCGTTACGCGTTGCGGACGCAACCAGATTGTAGCCGGAAGCGCAGATGAAGCCGGTCTTGAAACCGTCGGCGCCGGGATAACGTCCGATCAGCTTGTTGAAATTCTGCGTCACCCTGCGCCCGTAGCGGATCGACGGGATGTGCATGAAGTATTCGTATTCCGGCAGGTCGCGAATGACGGCACGCGCCAGGATCGCGAGATCGCGCGCCGAGGTGATCTGTCCGTCAGCCGGCAGGCCGTTCGGATTGACGTAGCTCGTCTGCGTCATGCCGAGCTTTTGCGCGGTCTGGTTCATCATGGCCGAGAAACCGTCGACCGATCCGCCGACGCCTTCGGCGAGCACCACGGCCATGTCATTGGCCGACTTCACCATCATCATCTTCAGCGCGTTGTCGACGGTGACCTGAATGCCCGGACGAAAACCCATCTTGGACGGTGACTGCGAGGCGGCGACTGGTGATACCGTCAAGAGCGTGTCGAGCGACAGACGTCCTTCCTTCACCGCCTTCAGCGTGACGTAGGCGGTCATGATCTTGGTCACCGAGGCGGGATACCAGGGCATGGTGGCATTGTCGGCCTGCAGCACCTTGCCGGTATCGGCTTCAACGACCAGCAGCGCTTCGGCGTGCACCGCGCGCGGCGTTATGACGGCAAGCGCCGTCGCCAGGAAAATCAGGTTCAATGAGGAAGCGCGAAGCAACGGGCGAAGAAAATGCACTTTTCCGTTCCGGTCCTTGGAGACCCGCCTTCGAAAAGGAGGTCCTCTAGATCTATCGTTCGGGTTTCAAGCGTGTCCGGGCCGTCGCTTTGCGACAGGCGCAAACCTATACCGGCTTGCCGATCCAGAACAGAGGCTCGGCAACTAAATCGTGGATGAAATGGGCGCAATTTCGACGGTTTTTTGAACCGCAACGGCGGCTTTGCTGCGCTATTTGACGCCGATTCCAGCGCGTGCGCTCTCCTGCACCATGAACTGGGCCTTTGCGAGTTCCGCAAAGCGTCCGCCTTTGACCACCAGTTCATCGAAAGTTCCGCTTTCGATCACCCGCCCATTGTCGAACATGAGGATGCAGGTGGCGTTGCGGATCGTCGAAAGCCGGTGCGCGATCACAAAGGTGGTACGGCCCTTCATCACCTCGTCGAGGGCGGCGTTGACCTTGGCCTCGGTGACGGCGTCGAGTGCGCTGGTCGCCTCGTCGAGGATCAGGATGGGCGGGTCTTTCAGCAGCGCGCGGGCGATCGACAGGCGCTGGCGCTCGCCGCCCGACAGCATCCGGCCGCGCTCGCCGGCATGGGTCTCGAATTTCTTCTCACTGCGCTCGATGAATTCCAGCGCTTGCGCGCGGCTTGCGGCGATGCGCATTTCCTCGTCGCTAGCGTCGGGCTTGCCGACGCGCAGATTGTCCGCGATCGAGCGGTTGAACAGCAAGGCCTCCTGGAACACCACGCCGATGTTCCGCCGCAGCGCCGTCAGCTTCAACGCGCGAATGTCCATGCCGTCGATCTTGATGATGCCGGATTGCGGATCGAAGGCGCGATGCAAGAGCGCGATAGCCGTCGACTTGCCGGCGCCGGTCGGGCCGACCAGGGCGATGGTCTGGCCGGGCAGCGCGGTAAACGAAACGTCTTCGACCGCGGGCCGCTTGCCGTCATAGGAAAACGAGACGTCGTGGAATTCGACGAGGCCGGAGAGCCGCCCGGTATCGACCGCGCCGGGCCGGTCGCGCACTGCAGGCACAGCGTCCAGCACGTCGAAGAATTCCTGCAAGCGGGGCGCCTCCATGAACACGCTGTTGATGAAGCTCACCACTTGTTCGAGCTTCTGGATCAGCATGGTCGCGAAGCTCACGAACATCACGATCTCGCCGACCGTCGTCTGTCCCTGCGCGTGCAGGTAGATACCGACGGTAAAGATCGCGAGCACGGTGATAGTGGTGGAGGCGCGGGTGATGACGGTTATTAGAGCCCACCAGCCTAGCACCGGCATCTGCGCGGCGAGCAGCTTGTCGGCGACGAAACGCAGGCCCTGAACCTCCGCATCGATCCGCACGAAGCTCTGCACCAGTGCGACGTTGCCGAGCGCATCAGACGCGCGTGCCGAGAGATCGCTGTACTGCGCCTCGACTTCGCTCTGCATGCCATAGGTCTTGCGCACCACCATCGTGGTGAGCACGGTGAATATCACGCACAGCACGAACAAGAGGATCGCCAGCCGCCAGTTGATGTAAAGCGCCAGCGGCAGCAGCACCACCAGCGACAGGATGGCAGCAAAATGCTCGCGGAAGAAGGCAACCCAGAGCCGCCAGAGCGAGTCGGTACCGTTCAGCATCACCTTCATCAAGCGACCGGAATGTGTGCCGGTGTGGAAGGTCAGCGGCAGCTGCATGATATGCTCGAAATAGTTCGTCAGCACCGCCTGGCGCTGCCGGTGCGCCAGCTTGTCGGCGTGGAGCGCGACGACGGCGCTGCAGCCGATCGTGAACAGGCCGAACACAACCCAGGCCGCCAGCAGCGGCCAGGCCGAGTTCGAGGCCAGCATTCCGCTCTGCGGCTTGCCGGAGAGCACGTCGACAATTTTGCCGAACAGCACCGGTTCGGCGAACTGCGCCCCGGCCAGCAAGAGATTGGCGACGGCCAGAATCCAGCCCAGCCGCGCCTCCTTGCCGAGCAGCTCGAGGACGCGGATGTAAAGGCGCAGCATGGACATCAGATGAGGACTCGCAAGACGATTCAATCGCCCATTGTAAGCCGGGATCGCTTGGGACGACTAGTGAGGCAGGTGCATTCGTCAGGCGCTCGAGCAAGCGGTTTATCCCTCTCCCCACCCTTCCCCGCAAGGGGCCCGCAAGGGGGAGGGCGCCTAACGAGCGTACTCACCTCACTTCGCGCTACACCCACTGCTGGATCTGTTTGCATCGTGAGGGAGGCCCCGCTGGATGGGCTCCCTCCCCCTTGCGGGTGAGGATTGGGGAGAGGGATAAGCCGCGAGCACTGGCGGCGCGAAGAGAGCGCTCACTCAATTAATCAGCCGCCCGTTGAGCGGCGGCAGGAACTGGTCGTCGAAAATGTCGGAGGCCTGCGGCCGCCTCTGAAACTTGAAGTCCTCCCCGACCTGATCGATCGAGCGTTCAAAGCGTGCCGGATCGATGGCGCCGATGCCGTTGCGTTTCACTTCGCTGGTCAGGATGTAGTCACGGAGGATGCTTTGCAGCCGCTCGAGTTCGAGGTCCTTCGAGCCGCCGTCCATGCGATTTGCGACCTCGCCCGCTGCGCTTTCGGGGTCCTTGACCGTGAGATGCAACCCGCCGATGACGGCTCGCAGGAATCCTTTCACCGCCTCGGGCTTGGCGGCTATCAGCGCCGGGTTGGCGATAACAGCGAAGCCGTAGGCCTCGCAGCCATAGTCGCCGAATTTCAGCACCGCCAGGTCGTCGGCCGGCACGCCACGGTCTTTCAGATTGATCGCCGACAGATAGGAGAATCCGGTCACGGCATCGATTTGGCCCGCCGACAGCATCGGCTCGCGCACCGCGGCACTGATGCTGCTCTGCTTCACGCTCTTGATCTTGATGCCGTTCTGCTGCGCTACCGCCGGCCATAATCGGACCGACAGGTCACCTTCGGCGACGCCGAGAGTCTTGCCCTCGATGTCGGTCAGCGCGCGGACGCCACGGCTCTTGCGGGCGATAATGGCGTAGGGCGCCTTGTTGAACAGCACGAACACGGCCTTGATTCTGGGGCCACCCTGCTTGTCCTTGTCGCGAAACCGCATCAATGCGTTGATGTCGACCAGGGCGAAATCGCTGGTGCCTGCCGCGACGCGCGCAATCGCGTCCGACGATCCGCTGGCGATGTTGGTCGTGACCGCAAGAGCTTCCGCGCTGAACAGGCCGCCGGCGGCCGCCATCACGAACGGCGCCGCCGCGGCATCGATCGGACGATCCAGCGAAAACTGGATCGCGAGCGGAGGCCGAGGTTCGTCGGCGGCGAGGGCGCTATTCGCCGTGAAGCCCGCAATGGCGCACAGGCCGGCAAGGTAAGCCAGGAGAACGCGCAGGCGAGAGCGGATGGCGTTGGTCCTGATCGCACGCATCGAGACTACATCAGCAAGAGGTGGGACAAGTTGCCGCGCCGGTGATGTCGGTTTCGTGACATCGGCAACGGCAGACTTGGCCCTTGGGCGAGCTACTGTGCTGCATCTAACCTGAATGGTCGATGACTGCCACGATTTTGCCGGGGATCGTTCAGCCGCCGTTCGGATTCGGGAACCTAGTATCCGTTCGGTGGTTAGCTGTCGAAGGCCTGTCAGGCCAGCTCCCACGGAGGATGTCGAGATGTTTGCGCGAAAAGGTGTGTTTTCATCGATAGGCCGCGCCGGCGCGGTGGCGGCGGTTGTGGCCGTGGCGCTGACGGCAGTCGCGCCGACAACGACGTTCGCAGGCTCCGCGCCGTCGGGCAAGGGCCTCACGGCATCGGCCGGCACCAGCGACGCGACAGATATCAGCGCCCGTCGTCGGCATTATCGCGGCGGTGGCGGCGCGGCCGCGGCAGCGGCCTTCGCTGGCATCGTCGGCACTGGCCTTGCGATTGCGGCCACGCAGAATCGTCGTCACTACTACGACGACTACGGCTATTATGGCGGCGGCCCGGCCTATTACGGCGACCCGACCCCCTATTACTATCCGCGCAACTGCATCGGCTGCGGTCCCTATTATCGGCCGCGCTGGTAATCGCGGCTTTCGCCAACCGTTCAATATGAATCCACCGGCCGCTCCGGCCGGTGGTTTTTTTATGGTTGTAGCGGCGGCCGTTAACACGCCGGACACGGCTTTGCATTAGGTTCGGAGAATGAGTGATTCGCTCGAACGGCTTTATCAGGCTGTCCTCGCGGCCCGGGACCTCGATCCGGCCACGTCGCGCACGGCCCGGCTGTTTCAGCGCGGCCCCTCCAAGATGGCCAAGAAGCTCGCCGAGGAAGCCATCGAGGTCGTGATCGACGCCGTCAACGGGAAGGCCGACGCGGTGGTCCGCGAGAGCGCCGATCTGCTCTATAACTTGACCGTCCTGTGGGCTTCGGCCGGCGTGAAGCCCGCCGATGTCTGGCGCGAAATGGAGCGGCGCGAGGACCTGCTCGGCATCGCCGAGAAGCTGCCGAAGCCCGTCAAGTCGCCGAAAACGGCGCCAGCCAAGCCGCTGCCCAAGGCGACGGCAGGCCCCGCAGTCCGGCGGCGAATTGTCGCGCTGGAAGGCCGTTCCTTACGCAAGCGGTAGTAAATCCCATCAAATTCCGTCGTTTTCCGGCATGGACAAATCCGCTCCATGATGGTTCATGCGCCCATGCTCAAACGGACCTACGACTGGTGCATCGACGCCGCCGACAAGCCCTATGCGCTCTGGATCATGGCGGCGGTCTCCTTCGCGGAAAGCTCGTTTTTCCCGATCCCCCCCGACATCATGCTGCTGCCGATGTCGCTGGCGCAGCCGAAGAAGGCGTGGTGGTTTGCGGCCGTCTGTACCATCGCATCGGTTGCCGGCGGCGTGGTCGGGTACGCCATCGGCGCGTTGCTCTATGACTCGGTTGGGCACTGGCTGATCACGGTCTACGGTCTCAGTGACAAGGTCGAAACCTTCCGTGCCTCCTATGCCGAATGGGGCGCGGTGATCATCCTGCTGAAGGGCCTGACGCCGATCCCCTACAAGCTCGTCACCATCACTTCGGGGTTTGCTGGCTACAATATCTGGCTGTTTATCCTGTGCTCGATCGTGGCGCGCGGCGGGCGGTTCTTCGTGGTCGCGGTCCTGCTCAACCGCTATGGCGACCTGATCCGGGCCGAGCTGGAAAAGCGCCTCGGCACCTGGGTGGCCATCGGCGCCGTCGTCCTGGTGCTCGGCTTTTACGTCGCGTTCAAGTTGGTCTAGCGCTTTGCCGGTATCCCGGCTTCAGGCTACGTTTGGTCCCATGCCCGATCGAATCGGCCGTTTGATCAAGCTATTCGGAACGCAACGCGCGACCGTTGGCCTCGTTGCATCCATGCTTGCGATCGCTCCCGACGCTGGTTGGCCGCAGGCCGCACCGCAGCCGTCGCTCGGCCTGCAGTCGCCGGCCCAGCAGTCGGTGCCGGCGCAGCCCGAGCCGCAGCAGGTCGAGCCACAGCAAGCGCCGCGCGATGAAAATCCCGGCCTGATCAACGAAATCGGAAAACTGTTCGAGAAGTCCAAATCGCTGTTGCCGCCGCTGAAGAGCCCAAGCGAGACCTTCGAGGACTTCAACGCAGGCGCCAAGAGCGCCGGCGAGAGCCTGTCGGACATTGCCAGGCCATCACTGATGGTGAGTGGGCGCGCCGCGTGTCTCGTGGCCGCCAACGGCGCGCCCGATTGCAAGGCCGGCGCCGATCGGCTGTGCCAGAGCAAGGGCTACAAGGAAGGCAAGAGCCTCGACACCGATGCCGCCGAGAAATGCTCGCCGAAGGTGTACCTGCCGGGCCGTAAGCGCGAGCCGGGCGACTGCAAGACCGAAAATTACGTGACGAGGGCGCTGTGCCAGTAGCGCGGATCTCCAAGCGCCGGAGAGATGATGCGCAAACGCATCGCGGCCAGCGTGAAAACGCAATAATTGACACTGGAAAGATTGCCTTGTTGGTAGGTATGACGTCTGGCAGCTCTAGAGTCACGTCGCTTGCCTGAACAACCAAAGGATCGTTTCGAATGTCCATGCCCGCGCTGTTCAAGGGCCGTCTGTCGATACCCGTGATCGGGTCGCCGCTGTTCATCATCTCCGTGCCTGACCTCGTGATCGCCCAATGCAAGGCCGGCGTGGTCGGATCGTTTCCGGCGCTGAACGCGCGGCCGGCTGCGCTGCTCGACGAGTGGCTGGCGCGTATCACGGAAGAGCTCGCGGCCTACGACAAGGCGCATCCGGAGCGGCCGTCGGCGCCGTTCGCGGTGAACCAGATCGTTCACAAATCCAACAACCGGCTCGATCACGATCTCGCGGCCTGCGAGAAGTACAAGGTGCCGATGCTGATCACCTCGCTCGGCGCGCGCGAGGATCTCAACCAGGCGGCGCACAACTGGGGCGGCATCGTCTTCCACGACGTGATCAACCAGAAATTCGCGCACAAGGCGATCGAGAAGGGCGCCGACGGCTTAATCCTGGTTGCGGCCGGCGCCGGCGGCCATGCCGGCACGATCTCGCCGCTCGCCTTCGTTGAGGAAACGCGCGCCTGGTTCGACGGACCGATCGCGCTGTCGGGCGCGATTGCCAACGGCCGCGCCATCCGTGCGGCGCGCATCCTCGGCGCCGATTTTGCCTATATCGGCTCCGCCTTCATCGCGACCCAGGAAGCCAACGCGGTCGAAGCCTACAAGGAGATGATCACGTCGTCGTCGGCGGAAGACATCGTCTATTCGAACCTGTTCACCGGCGTGCACGGCAATTACCTCAAACCGTCGATCGTCAAGGCCGGGCTCAATCCCGACGACCTGCCGACCTCCGATCCCTCGAAGATGAGTTTTGGCACCGACGCCTCCGGCGAGCGCGCCAAGCCGAAGGCATGGAAGGAAATCTGGGGCTCTGGTCAAGGTATCGGCGGCATCGGCAAGGTGGTGCCGGCCGCTGAATTGATCGCGCGGTTCAAGAAGGAATATGACGAGGCGGTCGACCCCGCATTGTGAGGCGCCTTGCGGGTCGCGCGCCGCCGTGGAAGCGACGGAGGATCGATCATGGCCGGACAGGATCTGAGCGCGCGTGTCGCGCTGGTGACGGGTGCGTCCCGCGGTATCGGCGCGGCGGTGGCGCGTATGCTCGCGGAAGCGGGCGCCGCGGTTGCGGTCAATTACCGCGAGCGCGCTGATGATGCCAATGCGGTCGTCGCCAAGATCAATGCCAATGGCGGCCGCGCCATCGCGGTCGGAGCAGACGTTTCGCAGGCTGCGGCAGTCGCGCGCATGGTCGAGCAGGTCGCCTCCATGCTCGGTCCGATCGACATTCTCATCAACAATGCCGGCTTAGCTGTCGTGCGCGGCGTCGACGATCTCACCGAGGACGATTTCGACCGCACCATCGCGGTAAACCTGAAATCGGCGTTCCTGTGCACGCAGGCGGTGCTGCCGGCGATGCGTGCGCGCAAATGGGGCCGCATCGTCAATATCTCGTCGGGTGCGGCGCGCGGCGCCGGCGCGATCGGCGTGCACTACAACGCCTCCAAGGCCGGCATGGAAGGACTGACGCGCGGCTATGCGGCGCGTCTCGTCAAGGAAGGCATCACCGTCAATGCGGTGGCGCCGTCGCTGATCGCAACAGATATGATGGGCGGCCGCACGGATCTGGCGTGCAATATCCCGCTCGGCCGCATGGGCCAGGCCGAGGAAGTGGCGCAAGCCGTCGCGATGGTGCTCGGCAACAGCTACATGACCGGGCAGACCATCGTCCTTAATGGCGGCATGGCGTTCATTTGACGCGGTTGGCTTGCTCTCCCGCCAATGAGGCTCGGTGCTCCGTCCGCCGCGGGCTCGACTCGTTCCGCTGAAGCAGGCAAGAAGCTCGTCCCTTGATCGACAGGACCTCTCACTCAATGGATGGTATTTTTCGCGTTGACGGCAACGACGTCGTCACCAGCCCCCTTGCAGCGGGGCCATGGGACCCGAGCATGCAGCACGGTTCGCCGCCGGCGGCACTGGTGGTGTGGGCGGCGGAGCGGATTCGGACGCCGGTTGCGATGCGGGTTGCGCGCGTCACCGTCGACCTGATGCGTCCCGTGCCGGTGGCGCCGCTGACTATCGAGAGCGAGATTTTGCGCGAGGGGCGGAAGATCCAGCTCTGCGCGGTCAGGCTGCTGGCTAAAGGCGTTGTTGTGGTTAGCGCGACCGTGCTGAAGATCAAGGTGCAGGCCCTGCAATTGCCAGAAGAGGCCGCGATCCTGCCGGTCGGGCTTCCGGGGCCGGATCGATCGCGCGTCGAGCCGGCGGATTTTTCCTCCAGCCCATTCGTATCAGGCATGTCGCTGCGTGCAGCGCGCGGCCGGTTTGGCGCGCCCGGTCCCGGCGCGATCTGGTACCGCGTCGACCGGCCGATCGTAGAAGACGCGCCGGTATCGCAGGCGATGCGGGCGGTGGCGGCGGCCGATTTCTGCAACGGCACCTCGGCCGTGCTGGACTTTCGAGCGTGGACGTTTCTCAACGCCGACCTGACCGTGAATTTTTCGCGTGAGCCGGTCGGCGACTGGATCCTGCTCGATGCCGAGTCCTGGATCGGTCCCGAAGGCGCGGGGCTCGCTATGGCGCGGCTCGCCGATGAGCGCGGCTATTTCGGCCGCGCCATCCAGAGTCTTGTCATCGAGAAGCGCTGAGCGGCGTCAGACGACGTGATGAAGCCGCGATCACAGGGATCGCGGCCTCCCAATCATTCGAGATCGAGCGGCTGATAACGGCCGGTTTCATCGAGCGCGGTGCCCCAGATCTTGTGCGAGGCCTGGTGCTCGGAGCGGCCAAAGCCGAGCGAGGTCCCGAGACCGAGGTCGAGATTGCGCATGGTCTCCAGCGTGTCGATCAGCTTCTCGGTGTCGAGCTGGGGCCCGGCCCGCTTGATGCCCTGGATCAACACGTTGGCGGCGACGTAGCCCTCGAGCGACACATAGTCCGGCGCCTCGCCTGGGAAATACTTGGCGAGCGCGTTCTTGTATTCGAGTACCGCCGACGAATAGCCCGACACTGCCGGCACCACCTGGGTCACGATCACTCCGTTCGTATAACGCGGTCCCAACAGCTTGAGTTCTTCGGCCAGCGCGGTAGAGCCGACGAACGAGACGTTCGAGTAGATCATGCCGGGATAGAGGTCGCGCGTCTTCTCGATGAACCGCGCCGCGGCCCGGTAGGTCGCGACCATGACGACGGCCTTGATCGGCGGCTTCGCAAGCTTCAACTGGTTGATCGCATCGTCGACGTCGACGGTGTTTCGCGCATAGTTGAGCCGGACGATGGCGCCGTCGTTCACGCCCATGGAGCGAAACGCCTTGGCGACCCCTGCAAATCCGGCATCGCCGTAGGAATCCTGCTGCGCAAATACCGCGATCTGCCGGGGCTGCAGCCGGCGTATCTTGACGAGATAACGAACGACGGCGTCGGTTTCCTCGGCGTAGCTGGCGCGGTAGTTGAAGACGTAGCGATCGGGCGGATCGTTGCGCAGGATGTTGGCGCCGGTGAAGGCCCCGAAGAACAGCATCCGGCGTTCGAGCGCATACGGGATCGCCACCGCCGCGGTCGGCGTGCCGACATTGCCGACGATGCCGAACACCTGGTCCTTTTCGTAGAGCTGCTTCATCGCTTCCGGCGTGCGCGAAGGCTCGTAGCCGTCGTCGGCGGCGAACAATTTGAGTATCCGCCCGTCGACGCCGCCGGCATCGTTGATCCGGTTGAAGGCGGTTTCGATTCCGAGTTTCATCTGACGTCCCAGCTCGCGCGCCGAGCCGGAGAAGGGAGCCGCGATGCCGAAGCGGATTTCCTTCTCACCGATGCCGCGCGGCAGCGGCCCGGTTGGGACCGGGGCCGTCGGCGCCGTCGCCGCGTTCGCGGCCGTTGCCGCGGCGGCAGGAGACGGGCCGATGACGCTGGAGAGACTTGGCCCTGAGATCGATCGTTCGAGATCGGCAAGCTGACGGTCGGCCCGGATGCAATCGATCTTGCCTGAGGCAACGGCGGCGCGGCCGTCGGCCACGCTGCGATCGAACGCCTGGATGAGATCAGAACGCTCCGCCTCGTTCGACGAGGCCTCCCGGATCACCTGTGAAAATTTGTCGACAATGGTCTGGATGCGGGGACGCGCAATATCGCGGCAGGCTTGGGCCGAACCGAGTACAGGGCCGACGCGGCCAGCGAGGTCGCGCACGATCGCAATGTCGCCGGCAGCCTGGGCGCTGCCTGCGATTCCGAAAAGCACGGCCCCAACCAGCAAGGCAATCCGGTGCGAGGTCATGGCAAACTCCTTGAGAACAAGATGGCGGAAAGTCGGTTCTCAGGCATTGTCATTCCTTCATCTGGATTATGGGGTGGTGCGTTGTGGCGTCGCCGGATCCGGCTTTTCGCGCCACTGCATGAATTGCTGAAGCAATTGCGACTGCTCGGATGCCGCCGGAGCGCTCGGCGGCGTGGAGGCGAGAATGGCCTGGAATTCGCTGATCGCGGGCTTTGGCGAAGCCTCTCCGGATTGGAACAGGGCAGCCTTGATCGACTGCGCCACACCGGAGAACACCGACGGTTGCTCACCGTCGTTCTGGCGCGACCCCGGTACGACGACGACGAAGAACAGCGCCACGAGAGCCGAGACGCCGATCGCGGCGCCAAAGCGCGCCGCGACACTCCACAATGCCTTCTTCGATTCCAGTTCGGGTTCGCGCATGATCTCGGGATCGAGGGGATGACGCAGCGCATCGGATACGGCGCTCTCGAGCTGGGTATCGAACGACGCCGGAGAGAACGGCGTAGTCGCGGGACTGGCGTCGCGCTGGGAAGCCGAGCGCTCACGTAGCCAGCGCGGCGCGTAGTACAGGGGATCACGGGGATTGATATGGTCCTGTTCACTCACACTACTCATACGCTTACTCCTCATGACATCTGGCGGATTGCTTGGCGGCGAAATGGCTGCGGACGTATCGGACAGGAGCTCCAGGTGATGGAACAGGCGCGCGGGATCATCCACGTCCGCTTTCTGTCCGCTATCGAGCTTGATTGGAAGATTCGAATCTAGGTGTGAGGCGTCGTCCCTGCGTTCGACGACTCCTGTCTGCGAGATTGGATCTCGCGACCACACAACGCCCACGGCTTCCACTGCCTCGTCCCCTGCCGGCAAATGTCCGTCTGCCCGACGGATTGAGCTGCCAGACCACAAAGATCTGCCAGCACACATAAGTTTGTTGGAGCCGCGCGAGGACTAATTTAGGTCGGAAACGTGACGAAAGTAAGTTGAAGCCTTGTTGACTACAACTCACGTGACCCCTGTTTTTATAGGCTTTTGCGCGCCTTCGCCGCGA
Organism: Bradyrhizobium australiense; assembly: GCF_013114825.1. Classification (GTDB taxonomy): domain Bacteria; phylum Pseudomonadota; class Alphaproteobacteria; order Rhizobiales; family Xanthobacteraceae; genus Bradyrhizobium; species Bradyrhizobium australiense. The sequence continues at coordinate 909,177 of NZ_JAAVLX010000003.1, forward strand.
TCAGCAGCAAGAATCGGCCATAAATGCGCCGGATTTGCCGCCCGTTGCGCTGTTTTCTGCGCGCAGCGCGGGTTTTCGCATTAATTACTCGTTAACCAAGTTCGTCGATTGTTAACTATTCAATAAGAAAGGCGAGTCGAACATCATGGACGTCCGAGCGGATCCCACGCGTCAACTGGTCCGGCTGCGCGGCCGTTCCTATGTCGCGTTCGTATTCAGCCCCGTCGTGCCGATCGTGGAATGGCTCGCCGAGATCGACGCCACGCTGGCGCGCTCGCCGGGCTATTTCGTCGGCAAGCCGATCGTGCTGGATCTCTCGGCCGTCGACCTCTCGGGCTCCGCCATCGCCCATCTCGTCGGCAGTCTCAACGAGCGCAACATCCGCGTCCTCGGCATCGAGGGTGTGGAGGAAGAGCGCCTTGGGGCGAACATGCCGCCCTTGCTGACCGGCGGCCGCGCCTGCGTGATTACGCGAAACGAGCCGGCGCAGAAGCCCGAGCCCGAAGCCAAGCCGAAGCCGACTTCGCTACTGCTCGAAAGCCCGGTGCGTTCGGGGCAGTCGATCGTCTTCATGGAAGGCGACGTAACGGTGTTGGGGTCGGTCGGGTCGGGCGCGGAGATCGTCGCCGGCGGATCGATCCACATCTACGGGACGCTGCGCGGCCGGGCGATGGCCGGCGTCAACGGCAATTCCAACGCACGGATCTACTGCCAGAAAATCGAGGCCGAACTGCTCGCCATCGACGGCTACTACCAGACCGCAGAAGAAATCGACGTCGCGCTCCGCAACCGTCCGGCGCAAGCCTGGCTGCAGGGCGACACCATGAAAATTACCCCGCTGAATTAACCGGCTAAGGAGATCACGTATGGCCAAGGTCCTGGTCGTTACCTCAGGCAAGGGAGGCGTTGGAAAAACCACCTCGACGGCCGCGCTCGGCGCGGCGCTTGCCCAGAGCGGACAAAACGTCGTGGTGGTCGATTTCGACGTCGGCCTGCGCAACCTCGATCTGGTGATGGGCGCCGAACGCCGCGTGGTGTTCGACCTCATCAACGTGGTGCAGGGTGTCGCCAAGCTGCCGCAGGCGTTGATCCGCGACAAGCGCCTCGAAAATCTCTGGCTGCTCCCGGCCTCGCAGACGCGAGACAAGGATGCACTGACGGATGAGGGCGTCGGCCGCGTTATCGCCGAGCTCAGGAGCCGGTTCGACTGGATCCTGTGCGACAGCCCGGCCGGCATCGAGCGTGGCGCGACGCTCGCCATGCGCTATGCCGACGAAGCCGTTATCGTCACCAATCCCGAAGTTTCCTCGGTGCGCGATTCCGACCGGATCATCGGAATGCTCGATTCAAAGACGGTGAAGGCGGAGCGCGGCGAACGCGTGGAAAAGCACGTGCTGATCACCCGCTACGATCCCGCGCGCGCGGCGCGCGGCGAGATGCTCAATATCGACGACATCCTGGAAATCCTCGCGACGCCCCTGCTCGGCATCATTCCGGAAAGCCAGGACGTTCTGAAGGCATCCAACGTCGGCACGCCGGTGACGCTCAACAACGCCGAGAGCGCGCCGGCCCGCGCCTATATCGATGCCGCGCGCCGCCTGATGGGCGAGGAAGTCGCGATGGTCGTGCCCGCCGAGCGCAAGGGCTTCATGAACCGGCTGCTGGGACGGAGGGCTGCATGAGCTTGAACTTGCTGCGGCTGTTCGGTGGCCGCAATGCAACCGCCCCGGTGGCGCGGGAACGGCTGCAGATTCTGCTGGCGCATGAGCGCGGCTTGCTCGGCCAGTCGGACCTTCTGGTCACGCTGCGGGAGGAAATTCTCGCTGTGGTATCGAAGCACGTTGCGCTCGATCCAGACAAGGTGATCGTCAAGCTGGAGCGCGGCAAGACGGTGTCGACGCTCGAAGTCGATATCGAAGTGCCCAACAATTTCGACAAGAAGGCTCTCGCCCAAAGGCGCATGGCCGGCTGACGCGGGGCATCGATCGGCACTCGATTTGCGGGTAGGATGCGACGATAACCTCGCTCGGGCCGGACCATGAAAACGCCGCGACCTTCGCTTCCGATGACCGGCGGCTGCCAGTGCGGTGCGATTCGTTACGAGATCATGTCATTTCCGTTGCTGCTCTACACCTGCAACTGCACTGATTGTCAGCGCCAGACCGGCAGTGCGTTCGCGTTGAACATGCCGATAAGGTACGGGGATTTTCGCATTCTGCAGGGTGAGCCGCATGGCTGGCATCATACCTCGCCCAACGGCACGCCAGTCATTTCGCAGTTTTGCGCCGGCTGCGGCACACGTATCTATGGCGAGCGTGCCGGGCGATCCGAAACCGTCAGCCTTCGTGCCGGAACGCTCGATGATACATCGTGGCTGATGCCGGCCGCGCATTTCTTTATGCGCAGCGCACAGCCATGGGTGCAAGCGGCGGCCGGCGCAGAGTGTTTCGAGACCCAGCCGAACGGCTGGGGAAGCCTGCTGCAGGCATGGCGGGCGATGTGGCCGGAATTCTTTGCGCAGACATAGCTCTCGTCTCCCGGATGCTGCGCAACGCGGCGTGGTGCGCTGCTGATCCGGGATCCAGCCAGCAGCTCGACACCACGCAGTTCCCGGCTCTGCGGAGCAGCGATATCGGACGATGTTTCGCATCGCCTAGGCCGCTCCGCGCGTCCGGGACATGATAGCTTCGCCGAGGAAAGCGCTAGCCCACCATCCGCTCCCGGCCGGTCCAGAATCCTGCTTTCAGCACCTTCTTGTCGACCTTGCCGACACCGGTCATCGGCAACTCGTTAACGAACTTGACGTGCTTGGGCGCGTGCGCCGAGCCCTTCTTCGCCTTGACGAGGTTGATCAGCTCGTCCGGATTCGGCTGTGCACCTTCGCGTGCCACGATCACGGCGGTGACGGCCTCGCCCCATTTGTCGTCGGGCACGCCGACCACGGCGACCATGGCAACGTCGGTGTGCTGCGACAAGACATCCTCGACCTCGCGCGGAAAGATGTTGAAGCCGCCGGAGACGATCATGTCCTTCTTGCGATCGAGGATGAACATGTAGCCGCGGTTGTCTGACCGCGCGATGTCGCCGGTGTGCAGCCAGCCATTTTTCAGCGTCTCCGCGGTGGTGTCCGGCCGTTTCCAGTACTCCGTCATCACATGCGTGCCGCGCACGCAGATCTCGCCGGCCTCGCCGGTTGCGACTTCCTGGTCGTCATTGTCAAGGATCTTCACCTGACAGGCGGCGATCGGGAATCCGCAGGACAGGAACAGCTCCGGCGTCCTGGGATCATGGTCTGCCTTGCGCAGCACGGATACTGGATAGCATTCGGTCTGGCCGTAGAGCTGCGAGAACACCGGCCCGATGCGCTCGATGCCTTCGATCAGCCGGCTCGGCGACATCGCAGACGCGCCATACAGCAGGAGTTCGAGCGAGGAGAGATCGGTCTTCTCGAGCGCGGGATGATCTAGCATGACGTAGATCATCGTCGGCACGAACAGGGTGAAGTTGATCCGTTCGCGCTCGATGGTCTTGAACACCGCCTCGGGATCAAAGCCCTTCAGCATGTGCACGGTGCCGCCGCGCATCAGCGTCGGCAGCACTTTTGTTCCCGCGACATGGCTGATCGGCGCGACCGCCAGGTAGCGCGGGGTATCCGGAATTTCGAAGTCAGCGAGGATCGCGCTGGCATACCCGCTATATTCGCGGTGATGGCGCAGCGCGCCTTTGGATTTGCCGGTCGTGCCGCCGGTGTAATTCAGCGTGGCGATATCATCAGGCGCGGCGAAATTGCGCGCCGTAACGCTGCCGGCCACTTCGATCGCCTGTAATAGATCGGCGCCGTAACTGGCTGGACCGAGCGTGAAGATAGTCTTCAGACCCGTGGCCCTCGCCGCGAGTTCGCCGCCGCGGTCGCGGAAGGTGTTCCCGTCGACCACCAGCATCTGCGCTTCGGAATCCTCGAGCTGAAACAGTTGATCGTCCAGCGAACCCAAAGGATGCAGCCAGGTAATCGCAAATCGCGACAATTGCGCGGCGACGCCGGCGCACCAGGTGTCGGCACGGTTGGCGGTGAGAAACGCGACGCGGGTGCCGGGTTGGAAGCCGAGCTGCATGAATACCGCCTGCATGCGCCCGATCATGTCGGTCGCGCCGCGATAGGTGATCGATCCGCCCGGCCAGGCGAACGCCGTGCGTTCGGAGTAGCGCGCCAGCGCCCGCAACGTCTGCTCGCATGCCGCCGGAAACGCGTAGAGCGGATTGCTCATGTTCTTCCTCCCGCCTGTTTTGGCTCTTGGTTTGTTTTGTCTTGGGCGTTCGCCCGTGCCAATGTTCGGGTAACGCTAGCACACCCGCTGCTCAAGTCAGGAAGAAACGCTTGCCGCTCGTCGATCCTCTCGCGCGCTTTCGCGACCGCCTCAGCCTGCCGCTGATTGCAGCGCCGATGTTTCTCGTCTCCGGCGTCGAATTGGTGGTAGCCGCCTGCCGCAACGGCGTGATCGGTTCGTTTCCCACCGTGAATTGCCGCAGCTCCGAACAGCTCGATCAATGGCTGACGGACATCGATGACCGGCTGAAGGAGCACTCGGATGCAAGCGGCAAGCCCGCAGCGCCTGTATGCGCCAACCTGATCGTGCATCGCTCCAATGCGCGGCTGGGGCAGGATCTGCAGGTGCTGCTGCGACATCGGCCGGAAATGGTCATCACCTCGGTCGGCTCGCCGGCGCCGGTGCTAAAGCCGTTGCGCGATGGCGGCGCGCTAGTATTTGCCGACGTCGCCTCAATCCGCCATGCCGAGCGCGCGGTTCAAGCCGGTGCCGACGGGCTGGTGCTGTTGACGGCAGGCGCGGGCGGCCAGACCGGCTGGCTCAATCCTTTCGTGTTCGTACGCGCGGTGCGCGCCTTCTTCGATGGACCGCTGGTGCTAGCGGGCGGCATCGCGGATGGCCACGCCCTGCGCGCCGCCGAGGCGCTCGGCTGCGAGCTTGCCTATATGGGCACCAAGTTCATCGCCACGCGCGAAAGCATGGTGGATGCCAGATACAAGGACATGCTGGTCGCCAGCAGCGCCGACGACGTCTTGCTGACCAAGGCATTTACGGGCCTGCAGACCAATATGCTGCGGCCGTCGATCGAGGCCGCCGGCCTTGATCCGGACGATCTTCCCGAGCGGGGCGCGATCGATATCGGCAAGGATATCGATGTCGGCGCACGCGAGAATCGCCCGAAACGCTGGAAGGATATCTGGAGCGCGGGGCACTCCGTTTCGGGCGTAACGGAGGTTCTTTCCGTCGACGAGATGATTGCGCGCACCGTCGCGGAATATCGCATGGCCGCCGCGCGCGTAAGACTGGGCTAGGGCGTTATTCTCACATCTCTTATTTTGCAGTGCTTGCCAAGTTGCCGTCCGCTTAAGCGTTGCGGCATCATTGTGATGCGGGCAAATGCCAAATTGTGATGCGGGCAAATGCCAAGAGAAATGCCAAGAGAAAGCCGCCGCACTGGCAAACTTCCGACACAGGATGACGGCGAAAACAGGCAATCCGACATGACGCACGCGCGAAGGCAAGACCGGTTCCGGTTCTGCCGTCGGGCGCGTTTTATTCAGCGAGGCCTTCGTGTCGCTCAAGCTGTTTCCCTCGATCCTGCTCATCTGCGCGCTGCTTGCCTTACCGGCTTTCGCGCAGCCCGGCGCTGCGCCGGCCGCCCCTGCCGATAAAGCTGACGTTCTCACGCCCGAGCAGGCGAAGCGGGCGCTCGATACGCTTTCCGACGACAAGAAGCGCGCGCAAGTCATCGAGACGCTACGCGCGATCGCCAATGCCTCACAGCCACCGCAAGCCGCGACAGTCGAGCCGAAATCCGCGATGCCGCTCACGGCGGACAGCCTTGGCGCGCAGCTTCTTCTGACGGTATCGGAGCAGGTCGGCGAGATCTCGCGCGAGGTCGCCGACGTCGCGCGCACACTGACGCACTATCGGGCGTTCTATTACTGGTTCCTGCGGACCGCCAATGATCCGTCCGCCTATCATCAGTTGCTCGATATCGCCTGGAAGCTGGCACTGGTATTCATCTGTGCACTTGCTGCCGAGTGGCTGGTTTTCCGCCTCATCAAGCGGCCGGTGGCGCTGCTGGAAGCGCGGCTTCCGCAAACGGCGCGTGCCCCGGTGCAGACGCTGGCCATGGCCGATCCGCCATCCTCCACGGCAGATCTTGCCGCCGCGCCCGCGCAGCAGCGGCGGCGGCTCAGCCTGGCGCGCACTTGGCAGTCGCTGGTCAGGCTGCCTTTCGTCCTCGGGAGGCTCGTGCTCGAACTGCTCCCGGTGCTCGTCTTTATCGGCATCGCCACGATGTTGCTGGGCACCGGGATCGGCGATCTCGCAACCACCCGGCTCGTGATCCTCGCGGTGGTCAACGCCTATGCGCTGACGCGCGGGCTGATCTGCGTGGTGCGGGCGCTGGCCGGGCCTTTCGGTCTGTTTCGCGTTCGCGCCGAGACCGCCGCCTATATCGAGATATGGGCGCGGCGCATCGTCACCGTCGCCGTCTCCGGCATCGCTTTCGCCAATGTGGCGCTGCTGCTGGGCCTGCATCGCGCCGGTTACGCAGCACTGCTGCGCCTTGTGATGCTGATCGTGCATCTTTTTGTCGTCGTCGTCATCCTGCAGTGTCGAAGGCCGGTCGCCGACGCCATTCGCGCACCGGCCGGCCGCGAGGGCACAGCCGCCAGAGTGCGCAATCGCGTCGCGGGTCTCTGGCACTATCTTGCGATCGCACTCGATCTCGCACTATGGGCGGTGTGGGCGCTCAATATCCGCAACGGCTACTCGCTGCTGCTGCAATATTTCGTCGGCACCATCGCGGTCGTGCTAATCATGCGTCTCGCCACCATCCTGGTGCTGAGCCTGATCGACCGCGGCTTTCGCATCAGCCCGGATCTCAAACGCCGCTTCCCGGGTCTGGAGACCCGCGCCAACCGCTATCTTCCGCTGTTGCGCAACATCGTCTCGGCCGCAATTGCCTTCATCGGCTTCGTTGCGCTGCTGGAAGTCTGGGGCATCGACGCTATTGTCTGGTTCTATGGCGGCCAGATCGGCAGCCGGCTGTTGTCGGCGGTAGTCACCGTCGGCATTGCAGCACTGGCTGCTGCGGCGATCTGGGAAATCAGCAACGCGCTGCTGGACCGCAAGATCAACGCGCTCTCGCGTGAGGGGCACTACGCGCGCGCGGCGCGGCTGCGCACCTTTCAGCCGATGCTGCGAACGGCGTTGCTGTGCCTGATCGTCACTGTGGTTGGCCTCACCGCGCTCAGCGAAATCGGCGTCAACGTCGCGCCATTGCTCGCCGGCGCCGGCATCGTCGGTATCGCGATCGGCTTCGGCTCGCAGAAACTGGTGCAAGATCTCATTACCGGGCTGTTTCTCCTGCTCGAGAACACAGTGCAAGTCGGCGACAACGTCACGCTATCGGGACTGTCGGGGGTAGTGGAGAACGTCTCGATCCGTACCCTTCGCCTGCGAGCCGGCGACGGCTCGGTGCACATCGTGCCGTTCAGCGCGGTGACGACGATCACCAACTCAAGTCGCGGCGCCGGCAATGCGGCGGTCAGCATCAACGTGTCCTACAAGGAAGACACCGACCGCGCCGGCCAGATACTGAAGGACATCGTCGCCGAAATGCGGCGCGAGCCCGAATTCCAGCACCTGATCCGCGGCGATCTCGAACTGTGGGGCGTCGACAAGGTGGACGGCTCGATGGCCTCGATCGTCGGCCAGATCCGCTGCACGGATGCCGGCCGCTGGCCGGTGCAGCGGGAATTCAACCGCCGCATGAAGCGGCGATTCCAGGAGTGCGGCGTGGAAATCGCGCCCACCGGTCAAACCATTCTGATGCAGGTTCCGGCGCCCGCCGACGTCGCCGCGAACGCAACGCCCCGGCGGGCGGCGGGCTAGCTCGCCACGAAGTACCAGTTCTCGTCGTAGCGCTCGAGCCGGCTCGGCGGCTTGTCCTCGAATTCGAAGAAATTTTTGGGATCGCCGCCCGGCGGCACGTGCAGGAAGCCGGTGAAATAATGCTTCAGGCCGCGTGAGGTCAAAAACAGCACATAGGTGCCTTCTTCGGTCTCGTCGACGACGATGTCGTTGCCGACGGAAACATGGGGCTCGCGGTCGCCGACCGCGATCAGGTTCTTGTTGTAGGAGACGTTGGGTTTCAGCTCGCCGGCTTCGACCCGCGCCAATATCCGTTCGCGGTCGGCGCGGTGCCAGCGGAAATTCTGCTGTAGCGCAATCTGGTGCAGCGGGGCGCAGGCGAGAACGGCGAGCGTCAGCGCGCAGATCAGGAAGGGAAGAGCGAACTTCGCGCCACTGGTTCGGATCTTCAGAAGCAGCGAGGCCGACCACACGATGCAGCCGAAGAACACGAGCGCGACCAGCGGCACGACGACAAGCAGGACGAAGCCGGACGGCCAGTCCGCCATCGACAGCTCGAACGTCGCAATCGACAGCGTGAAGGCTGAAATCGCGATCGCCGCCGCCAGTGCGGCGCGTACCGACGGCCCGGCCGCGACTGACGTCGTCTGGGATGTCGCTTCAGCCATGCCGGGCTGTTCCGCTCCGCCGTTTGCTCGGGCCCCAGCGCTTGCCATTCCGAGGGCTTAACGCGCCGTTAACCATATCAGCCCCAACAATAACCCCGACGATGGTCCGCCGTCACGGTCGTACGGACGGCAAATTGAAAGGGGTATGGAATGGATTTCGATCGGTATTTTGCCAAAACCCCGGCGACACTCGAGGAGCTCCGGCGGCGGGTGATGTTTGCGCTCGATCGGCATCCGCTGTGCCGCGGCATCGAATTCGACGTCGTCAGCATGCCCCGCAGCCGCACGAGCAACTGGACCGTCACCCTGCAGCAGGTCGCTCCCGGCGCCCTGTGGGAAGCCTCCGATATCGTTGCCGATATCCAGGAGGCCTATGAACTGGCCGCAGCGGCCTGATTCCGGGGCAATTTCGGGAAGTTTTCCCCATTTTTTCGGCCGCGTCAGCGCTGCGATTGGCATCGTATAGCCTCAATTATCATCCAGTTTTCGGCAAAAGGACCAAACGTCGGCGGGAATGGAGACCTTTTTGACCAAAACCATGACAATTGTCGCGCTGATCTGTTTTCTCGTGGCCGGCGCCGCCGTCACCGCCATTCTCGGCCGCGACAGCGTGCCTGCCGCCCGGTTCGAATTGGCGTCGGCTCCCTCCGTTCAGGGCCCGGTCTCCAACAAGGAAAGCAAGAAGGATCGCCTTGCGGTCATCAGCTACGCCACTGCCGCGGTTGAACCCCAGCCCAGGGATCCAGAGCTGAACGAATCCCTGCGCCGGGCCTATGCCTCCACTTCGCCCGCCGATATCGGGATGCCGAAGGAGATCGCGGCTCCCACCGTTACGCCCACCGCCGCGCCGAGCACGGCGCCGGTGCCTGCGCCCGTCAAGCCCAAGGCTGCAGCCAAGCCCCAGCCGCAGAAAAACTACGCGCTGCTGAGCGACGTCCAGATCGCCGGAATCAAGGACCGCCTGAAACTGTCGGCGTCGCAGGAGTCCTATTGGCCGCCCGTGGAGACTGCGTTGCGTGCTGTCGCCCGGAAGATTCATGCGGGCCGGCAGGCCAACCCGAATGCGACGGGCGTGCCGATCGATCCCGACTCCGCGGAAGTCCAGCAATTGAAATCGGCGGCGATGCCGCTGCTGTTCCAGTTGCGTGAGGATCAGAAGAGCGAGGTCCGCTCGCTCGCCCGCATCATCGGGCTGGAAAAAGTCGCCGCGATGATCTAAGCGCGATTCTCATCGGCCCCTGGTTCCGACTGTCCACACACCCACATCGCACCGGAACATCGTCCTACCCTACGCGTTGCCCGCGTGGATGAGGGAGTTTGGCCGATGCGCACATCAACCGCTTATTTTGCGGGGGTAGGAACCGTGGTCGTGGCGGTCGGCGCCGGTCTTGGCGGTGGCTATTTGGCTGCCAACATCGTCAGCCCGCCGACGCAGATGATTTCCAAGCTGGAACGCAGGATGTCAGCGGAGCCGATACCCGTCTCGACGGCGCCATCGGAGCCGGTGCCCTATGCCGCCGCGACGGCAGCCGCGGCCAATCCCGCTCCCGCGCCCGCCCAAGAGCAGCAGCAAACGCATCCCGAGCAGACGCAGCAACAGCCCCAAACGCAAGCACAGCCGCAAACGGCGGCGGCAGCGCCGTCCGTCAATAATGCTCCCGCCGAAGAGAAGAAACCCAACAACGTAGCGGCCGCGCAACCGGCACAGTCATCATCGCAAGCCTCGAAGCCCGCCGAACAGGCCAGCGAAAAGAGTGCTGCCCCCGAGAAGACTGCTGCGTCGCAGGAGGCGTTTGCCAAGGCGCGCGACGCCGATCTCAAGCGGGCCTCCGCCGACAAGCGCCGCGCCGAGCGGCGTCAGCGCTGGGCCGACAAGCGCCGCTTCCAGCAGCCCCGCGAGCAGGAACTCGAGGCGGTCGAAGAGCGGGTACGGGAAGTGACCGAGCCGCGGCGCATTAGAATCCGCGAAGAAGCCGAGCCGAGAGACCTGTTCGCCGCCGAGCCGGCGAGAATCGAAATGCCCCGGATCAGGTTGTTCGATCAGGATTGATCCAGCCGGAACGATCACAGCAGCATAGCTATCCGTGCCCCGGAGGCGGTGCAGCGTGAAACGCTGCACCGCAGAGGCGGAACCCAGTTGTGGATCCCGGATCAGCAGCGCACCACGCCGCAAGCGGCGCGCTGCGCAGCATCCGGGGCACGCTGACCGATCGCGCCGCTCCAATCAAATCAATCGTTACATCTTAGCCGTCTTTAGCCGCCGTGCGATTCCACCACCTTGCGGCAGCCATCCGACAGCTTCGTCTTGTTCGCTTTCAGGCAGGCATTCATCTGCGGCGGCTTGCCGATATGTCCGGCGCAGAATTTTCCGGCATCCGAACGGCAGGCCATCTGCTCCTGGGGGGTGGGTCCGGATTGCGCCTGAGCCAGCGAGCCGGCGGCGAGCGACAGGATCAGCGCGGTGGCTGCGGCCGCGACGGGAGTGGATTTCATTATTGGATCACCTTTCGAGGAGAACGTGGAGGTTGAATGCGCGCGAAAACTCGTCGAGGTTGCGGCCCCGGTCCATGCCATGTTCATGGCGTCGGAAATCGGCTGCAAATCGCCTCGCGCGCGCCCACACCATTTTCATGGGATGTTGCCGGGCACCTCGATGGACCATGTACATCTCGCGTCGGCTGCGGTGACCGATCGGCACATCGCAAAGAGCTGCACGCCCAATTCGGGAGAGATGACACATGTTGAAGAAGACAGGTTGGCTGAGCGCAGCTGTGACGCTCGCGGCATTTTCGGCCGTGGCCTCCTTTGCAGTCGGCGGCGCAAGCTCTGCCCAGGCTGCAGTGGTTTACTGCAAGACGGTTGGCGTGCCAAAGGGCTGCGTTGCGCGCCCGACCGCACCGGTCGCCGTGGTGGCGACGCCGGTCGTTGGCGTCGGCGCTGTCGGCGTCGGAGCTCCGGGCGTCGGCGTTCGGCCTGGCACGCCGATGAATCGCGGCGGTCCGGTGAATCGCGTTGGCCGCCGCTGAGGCGAAACGTGCTGATTCTACTGCGTCACAGCTTCTCAGAACGCTCATCATGAGGAGCCCGCAGAGCGGGCGTGTCGAAGGATGTCGGCCACAGACGGAGCCTCATGGTTCGAGACGCGCTTCGCGCTCATCACCATGAGGCTCGATGACTTGGTAAGGCTAACCGACAGCGCCGTCGCTGTCGGGAAAGCGGTGGGGCAATGTCAGCCTGACGCGTGTGCCTTTATGGGTCCCTTGTGCGCAGGAGCTCAATTGCAGCTCCGCGCCACAGCGAGCGGCGCGGTTTCGCATGTTGCGCAGGCCGCGCGCCGCTTTCGTCGCCCCGGCAGCCCCGCCGTCGGGCGCGATCTCAAACCCCTTGCCATCGTCCTCGACGGTGATGCGGCCGCGCTTGAGGCCGTTGGCGCCGGCCAGCGTTTCAATTCTCACCGTGATGCACCGCGCGTCGGCATGCTTGGCCGCATTGGTTACTGCCTCATCCAATAACCGCACGATCTGGATGACGTGCCACGGCCGCAGTTCGGGATAAACCGGCAGGCCCTGCGCCGTGACCGCGCGCCAGTCGAGCGCGATGTCATGCGGACGCAATTGCGCCATGGCGCGTTCGCGCCATGAGCCTAGCGCCAGCATTAGGTCGCCGCCGATGTCGTCCATGGAATCGATGACGAGGCGAAGATCCTTCAGCGCCGCGCGCGCCGCGTCGCTGATTTCCGCGCTGCCATTGCCGCGCTCACTGAGCGCCACGATGCTGACGAGCTGGCCGCCGAGCCCGTCATGCAGGTCGCGCATCAGGCGCGTGCGCTCCCGCGCCAGTGCCGCGGCGCGAGCGCGCTCCTCCTCGCGGGCGAAACTGGCCTTGAGCTTTTCCTCCGCCTCGCGCACCTGGGTGACGAGGCGGCCGGCAAAGCCGTCGACCTGATTGAGCGCTCGGGCAAACCGCCAGGTGAGCCCGGCGCCGATCGCGACCAGCATCGCCGAATAGGACAGCCGCGCGGTGAAGATGCGGTTCGGCATCATCTGAAATACCGAGAGCAGGTCGACGATCCAGCAGGTCAGCATGATCGTGACTGCGCAGCCGAGCAGGAAGCTCGCGACGTTCTGCCGTTGCAGCGCCGATCGCGCGGTAACGACGGCCATGATGAGAAGGGAGACGCCGACCATCGGCACGGCGAGAATCAGGAAGAGGGCGCGCACCAGCGCCTGGCTTCCGAACAGGCCAGCCAGCGCCAATACGATTCCCGGAATAAAGATGATCCAGGCATAGCGCTGCCACTTCCAGCCCGAGAACAATAGCGCGAATGTCAGCACCAGTCCGCTTTCGATCGGTGCGGAGGAAATCAGGATCACGTTGAGCTTGGAGAACGGCGTCTCGCCCATCGGCGTTTGCAGGAAAGCCTGACCGACACCCACAGCCATCGCCGCTGCCAGAACGCCGTAGGCCGGCTCATGGCGTCGCATTACCCACATGATGCCGAGGATGACGGCGAGGATCGCCTGCCAGGACGAGAACACCACCGGCAGGGTGACGAATATCAGCGTTCTCAGATCATAAGTCGGGCGCAACAATTCGTCCGGGCCGACCCAGATGCGATCGAGAAAGCCGGTGATGGGGCCCCAGATAAACAGCCGGATCGAGATGGCGTTGTCGCCATCGCGCAGCACCGATGCCGGGATCACCGCAATCACCGGCGTGTTGCGGTCGGGCCGGTTGGCGGCAGGATCGCGCCGGCTATCGAGGATCACAACATCGTTGACGGTAACCTCGACGCCGTTGGTGAAGCGCGGCAGGAATACCGACCAGGCGCGCGAGGCCTCGCCGGCCGGGCGGACGAATTTCCCGCTGAAGCGGGGCGGATCGTTCATCGCATTTCGCAACGGGGAGAAGTACGGCAGCGCCACCGCCCGCTCGATTCCGGCTTCGGTGAGCTGAAATGCCGTCAGCTGATACTGCGCGGGAGGTCCCGGCAGCGACTGCAGAAGCGCCAGGACGCCGGCGGCGGCGATCACCGCCTGCAGCAGCAGATACTGGATGAGACCGGACCATCGCAGCCGACGCCGCTCGCGGCCGGGCAGCTCCGGTTGCACGTCGTCGCCGTGATCGTTCACAACTTGATCAAACCCTGCTGGACCGCCTCGAACACCGCCTCGCCCCGGGTATGGACCTCGAGCTTGCGATAGATACTCTTGATATGCCCCGGCACGGTCTGGCGCGACAGGCCGAGATGGCTGGCGATCTCGGCGTAGCTGAAACCCTTGGCGATGCCCCAGAGAATGTCGATCTCGCGTGGCGTCAGTTTTGCGGTGTTGAGCGCAGGGCCGGGCGGCGGCTCCGGCGTGCTCTGGGTTCGGCGCACGATGAAGCGCGCGATCGACGCCGAGATCGGCGAATGTCCGGCGACGAGGTCGCGCACAGTGGCGGCGATGTCGGTCGGGAAGGCGTCCTTGAGCAGATAGCCGGTCGCGCCGACGGTGATCGCCGAAATCACGCTTTCCTCGTCGCCGAGGATCGAGATCACCATGATCTCGGTATCGGGAAAGCGCTGCCGGGTCTCGCGGATCAGATCGACGCCATGGCCATCCGGCAACTGAAGATCGGTCAGCAACACTTTTGGCGCGCCTTGCGCGAGACAGGCGCGGGCTTCCGTGAGCGTGCCGGCGGCCCTGACCTGGTACCCGGCCTTGGCGAGCGCGTCCTGCAGCCGCCAAAGCGTCGGCGCGTCGTCCTCGACCAGCACGACCGTGATGGCCTCCGCCTTGGGTCCATCACTCAATGAATTCATCTGAAAACTCCGGCTGCCTGTCCTGCAGCCCGCGCAAGTGTAACCACACGGCAGCTTTTTGCGACACCCATGTTCATGGGGCGGGAGTTTTGCGAGATTCGAGGGAGGCGCAAGAAGCGGAAAAGGCCTATACGATTGCCTGTTAACGAGGCCACCGAAATGCCAAATCCCTCCAAAAATGTACCGCCGAAAAATGCTTCGGAACCGAGCCGCCTTGCGGTCACGCCCGAGGACATCACGGCCGCGGCCGCTTCCATTGCTGGCTCGGTCGTCGTCACCGAATGCGACCAGAGCCGGACGCTGAGCGAGATCTGTGGCTGCAGCCTCTGGCTCAAATTCGAGAACCTGCAGTTCACCTCGACCTTCAAGGAGCGCGGCGCGCTCAACCGGCTGCTGGCGCTGTCGCCGAAGGAGCGGCGACGCGGCGTGATCGCGATGTCGGCCGGCAATCACGCGCAGGGCGTAGCTTATCATGCCAGCCGACTCGGGATACCCGCAACCATCGTGATGCCGATCGGCACGCCGATGGTGAAGATCGAGAACACCCGGCGTCACGGCGCGAATACGATCATCTCCGGCAAGACGCTGGAAGAGGCCGGCGAGTTCGCGCGCACGCATGGCGAGGCGCACGGCATGATCATGATCCATCCTTACGACGATCCGCTGATCATCGCGGGACAGGGCACCATCGCGCTGGAAATGCTACGGGCCGCGCCGCAGCTCGATACGCTGGTGGTGCCGATCGGCGGCGGCGGGCTGATTTCCGGGGTCGCGATCGCGGCCAGATCGCTGAAGCCGGATCTGCTGATCGTCGGCGTGCAGGCGCAGCTCTATCCGTCGATGTACAACGCCATCCAGGGCCACCATCTGCCGATGCGTGGTGACACGCTCGCCGAAGGCATTGCGGTGAAGGTGCCGGGCCGGATCACTACCGAGATCATCCGCCATCTCGTCGACGAGATCGTTCTCGTCACCGAAGATCAGATCGAGCGGGCGGTGGCGATGCTGATCGCGATCGAAAAGACCGTGGTCGAGGGCGCCGGCGCCGCGGGCCTTGCCGCGGTGCTGGCCACCCCGGAGCGTTTTGCCGGGCGCAATGTCGGCCTCGTGCTAACCGGCGGCAACATCGATACGCGGCTGATCGCTTCCGTGCTGACCCGCGAGCTCGCGCGCGAGGGACGGCTGACGCAGATCGCCATCGACATCGTCGACCGGCCCGGCCAGCTCGCTGCCGTCTCGGCGCTGCTCGCCGAAGCCGGCGCCAACATCATCGAGGTCTCGCACCAGCGGACGTTCTCCGATTTGCCCGCCAAGGGCACGTTGCTGGAAGTCGTCATCGAAACGCGCGACCGCGTGCATCTTGACGATGTCATGAAGCGGCTCGGCGAAGCAGGTTTTGTCGCGTGGCTACCGGGGCGGAGGTAAGCGTGGCGGTTTCGAGCGATGCATGTCCCCCGGATTGTGGCAGCCTTACTCACTGGAAAATGGGCGGTTCGGGGCGCATATTCTGAGAATGACAATCGTCAAATGCGATTGTGGCGCTGAGTACCAGCGCACCGAGGAAAAGTTCTTGGTGCCGCACACTGGCTACGCATCCTGTAAAATCTGCGGGGCTACGCTGGAGTCATGGTCCGAAACCACCCATGTTCCCACATTCGATCTGGTCAAACGTCCAGACGGGAAGCCGGTTTGACCGTCATTTTCCCGAACCAACGTACTACCCCCCGAGTGCCTGCGATCACGATAGGACGCTTTCATCCTATAGGTGAACAGACGCTTCCAGATCTGTTGCAGGTTGTTCCCTGTCCTATTCACATGGGGAGTGTGCTGACTAGAACAACACCTCACCGTCCGAGCCCCCGTTTCACCCGCTCGCGGCTTGCCGACCTCCCACAGGTCATTGGGAACGATCTGCGCTCAATGGCGTAGGAATCGGGTGGCGTCGCCTGAACAGACGCCACGAGCGGCTCCAGTTCTTTGCGCCGTCGGTCCGACTCCCGGGGCTGGAGCTACCTTGGAGCTTCGAGCCCTGGAAATGACGGCCTCGGCGATCCCACGCTGGGGCTGCCTTATGTCCCACATTCGGCCGAGGATCCACACCCGAGGAGTAACACCATGACCCCACACATCCCCGAGGATTTTTCCACCAGGTTGATCAACTGGAGTCCCTTCGTGATCATGGGCAACACGATGCCGCCCCGGGATCCTGAAGACGGAGAGGACGAAGAGGAAGAGGAAGAGGACGAGGACGAAGACGAAGAGGAGAGCGTCGCCGAACCGGCGGTCGTGCGCGAGCCGGACGAAGACTAGAGCATGATGCCTTCAAGATGGGGCATAGCCTGAGTTTGACACCTTCTGGCTCCATCACCTCGTCGATATGGCGAGGGCTTCGCGGTTAGCCCGTGTTCCTGACCGCTTCAGCGAGCATGAAGTGAAGCTGGCCTTCAGTCCAACAGCGAAGGAGTGTTCGATGAAATCGCATTTGCTGCTCACGGCGAGCGGTCCGTTGCTCATTCTCACGTCGCACGAGTCGTTGCGCGATCCGAATCTCCTCGGCAAGCTCAAGCACAAAGGGATTGGCAAGTTCGTCGCATTTGAGGTTCCAGTGTCGCTCGCCAGGGAGCGCTACGGCGGGCATTTCCAAGCGGTCGAGAGTGATCTGCACGAGACCGATGATTTGAGAGTGCTCGATTTCAACGGCCAGCGGGTCTTTCAGCTCTTTCGTTTCGATGAACTCGGCGCACCGACCCTTCAAGAACAGCCGTGATCTGGTTTTGTCATAAAGGCATGACCCGAAAGCATGCTGGGAAATTTTCTATTCAATCGCCACAATCGGGTTGCGAGCCCGGGATTTGGTCGCGCGCGCCCTCGTCCGCGCCCTAATTCACCAGGCGCACCGCGCCGATGTCAGCGACGTCATAGCCGCCGAGTTCAGTGGCGCGATCGCGCAGCACGGAACAGCGCATGAAGCCAAACAGCGCCTGCGGCCCCGGCAGAAAATAATCGCGCTGCCGCAGCACGAGGTCAAACCGCTCCCAGGCGATCGGCAGGAAATCGAGCCCGGCTGAGCGCGCCACGCTTCGCGTGGCTATGCCGCAATCGATGCGGCCGGCGCGCACGGCTTGCGCGATGTCCGGCCCGGTCGGAAACGCCGGCTTCGCCAGTTTCAGTTCGTCCATCGCAATCCCGGCGCGCGCTAACAGCGCGAGCAGCAGCAATTGCGCGCCGGCGCCGGCCGGGCGCTGCGCCGTCCGCGCGCCAGATTTTGCAATCGAAGCCATATCACTTAGTCCGAGCGGATTGCCGGGCGCGACCAGAATGCCTTGCTCGCGCCGCGCAAACGCAATGACCACCGCGTCGTGCAACCCCGGTGTATCGGCGACCGCTTCGACATTAGCCCTCTCGTCGTCGCCGTCGAGGCGGTGCAGGTGGATCGCCGCAACTATCACCTCGCCCCGCGTCAGCCGCCGCAGGCCTTCCTCGCTGCCTTCGGGCAGGCTGGCGAGGCCGCAATTGCTTTCGCGCAAAGCCCATTCCAGCAGCGGATCATGGCTGCCGCCGACGATCGGCGGCGCCGCCACCTGCGCCAGCGCGGCGGGCGCGATGAGGCCGGCCGACACCCAGCGGTCCAGCGCCGTGCGCGGAAACAGCCAGCGCCCGGTCACCTTGCTGCAGGGCACTTCGCGGTTCGCCACCAGCTCGTAGAGCTTGCGCTCGGAGAGGCGGAGATAGTCGGCCGCTTCGTCGGTCGTGAGGAGCTCCGGCATCAAGAACCAATATGCATTTGAGTGCAAATATTACAGAAATTGACCATACCGCTGCTATCTGCGCAAGATGTCCCGCCGTTAGTGGAATTACAAATGCCACATCAGTCAGCCCTTCAACTTGTCCTCAGCGGCGATCCCGCGCTGTTCGCTATTGTGCGGCTGTCGCTCCATGTGAGCCTGTCAGCGGTGGTGCTGGCCGCGCTGATCGGCATTCCCCTGGGCGCCTGGATCGCGCTGACGAGATTCCCCGGCCGCCAGGGCGTCATCGTCCTGCTCAATGCGTTGATGGGCCTGCCGCCGGTCGTCGTCGGTCTCGCGGTGTATCTCGCGCTGTCGCGCTCCGGGCCACTCGGCGCGTTCGGCCTGTTGTTCACGCCAGGCGCGATGATCATCGCGCAGACCGTGCTGGTCACGCCGATCATCGCCGCGCTGACGCGCCAGACTGTCGAGGATCTCTGGCTCGAATACCACGACGAACTCACCGCGATGAACCTCGGCCCGATCGGCCGTGTGGTGGCGCTGATCTGGGATGCGCGCTTCAGTCTGGTCACCGCGCTGCTCGCCGGCTTCGGCCGCGCCGCGGCGGAGGTCGGCGCCATCATCATCGTCGGCGGCAACATCGAGGGTTTTACCCGCACGATGACGACCGCGATTGCGCTGGAAACCTCCAAGGGCGACCTGCCGCTCGCCGTCGGCCTCGGCCTCGTGCTGATTTCGATCGTGATCGCCGTCAACGCGCTGGCCTGGAGCGTGCGCCGCGCCGGCGAGCGATTGGCGGGATGACCATGCGCGCGCCTTCGAGCGAACTGCCGATCGAACTCGATGGCGTGACGGTTGCGGCTCGCGGCGTCACTATCCTCGACGACATCGCGCTCGCGCTGGCGCCAGGCCCGCCGACGGTTTTGATCGGCCCCAACGGCTCGGGCAAATCGACGCTGCTGCGCCTGGCAATGGGGCTGCTGGCGCCGTCGCGCGGGCGCATCACCTGGGGCGGCCTCGAACATGTCCCGCCGCTCAAGCGCGCGATCGTGTTTCAGCGCCCGGCGATGCTGAGGCGCAGCGCCGCCGCCAACCTCCGCTTCGCGTTGCGCGCCGCCGGCATCCCGCGCGCGGAACATGCGCGCCGCATCGCTGAACTGCTCGAACTGGTTGGTTTGGAGGCGCTCGCCGACCGCGCAGCGCGCCGGCTCTCCGGCGGCGAGCAGCAGCGGCTGGCGCTTGCACGCGCGCTGGCGCGCGATCCCGCCGTGCTGTTTCTGGACGAGCCGACCGCGAGCCTCGACCCCGTCGCCACCAAGGCAGTGGAAGACATCATCCGTGCCGTCAGCGAACGCAACATCAAGGTCGTGATGGCGACCCATGATCTCGGCGAAGCGCGCAGGCTCGCCGGCGAACTCGTCATGCTTCACCGCGGCCGCGTTGTCGAAACCGGTGCAGCCGCGTCATTTTTCGACGCGCCGCAAACCGTCGAGGCGAGGGCGTTCCTCGCCGGCGAACTATTGATTTAGCGCATGATCCGGAAAAAATGGTTACCGGTTTTCCGAAGCGATCATGCGCAAACTAAAGATGGGAGAAAACAAATGAATATGCTCACGCGCCGTCTTCTGATTGCGGCGACCGCCAGCCTGGTGTTCGCAAGTGGCGCAGTCGCGCAGGACAAATCGCAAGAGAGATCTATTCTGGTGGCCTCGACCACCTCGACGCAGGATTCCGGCCTGTTCGGCCACATCCTGCCGATGTTCAAGGCCAAGACCGGCATCGATGTAAAGGTGGTGGCGCAGGGCACGGGGCAGGCGCTCGATACCGGGCGCCGCGGCGATGCCGATGTCGTGTTCGTTCACGCCAAGTCGGTGGAAGAAAAATTCGTCGCCGAAGGCTTTGGCGTCAAGCGCTATCCCGTGATGTACAACGACTTCATCCTGATCGGGCCGAAGAGCGATCCCGCCGGCATCAAGGGCTCGAAGGACATCGTTGCAGCGCTCGGCGCGATCAAGGCCAAGGGCGCCGATTTCATCTCGCGCGGCGACAAGTCCGGCACCCATCAGGCCGAACTCAACCTCTGGAAGGTCGCCGGCATCGACATCGCAAAGGACAAGGGCACCTGGTACAAGGAGATCGGCCAGGGCATGGGTGCGGCGCTAAACACCGCGTCCGCCTCCGACGCTTATGTGCTCGCCGATCGCGGCACCTGGTTGTCGTTCAGGAACTGCGGCGACCTCGTCATCGCCGTCGAAGGCGACAAGCGTTTGTTCAACCAGTACGGCGTCATGCTGGTGAATCCGGACAAGCATCCGAGCGTCAAGAAGGACCTCGGCCAGCAATTCATCGACTGGCTGGTGTCGTCGGAAGGGCAGAAGGCGATCGCCGATTACAAGATCAACGGTGAGCAGTTGTTTTATCCTAACGCCAGCGATTCCGGCGCGTGATGCGCAGTTGCGATCAGTCCAGCGCAATGATCACGGTTCGCTCGCAGTCGGCGGCTTCTCGCCAGGCTTGATCGCCGGATCTGTGATCAGGCGATAGGTCGGCACCCATGCGGTGTCCCACTTTTCGAGCGTCGCGCCGCAAGCCGTGCACTCAAAACTGTCGATCTCGCGCGAGGTCGCCATCGCCTCGGTGCGATGGTAGAGCGCGCCACATCTGCAATGTCGCTGTGTTCCGATCACCAACGATGTGTAAGCCCCGGCGCGAAGCCGTACAACGCTACTCTTGTCGCAGGAACTGCCGTTCACATTCATGAATATTTGTTCAAGCAGCTATCGCGGTCTTAATGTCGCAGATCGGAACGTGGCAGAGGTGCGGTGATTAGATTGGGTAGCGTTCGACACATTCACTGGAGTTCAATGATGAAGAAACTAGCCATCGTATTTGCCGTTGGTGCTGCTGCGCTGATCGGCGGTTCCGCCGCCAACGCCGCCGACAATGCGGTGAAGGCGAAACCTTCGACGGATGTCGCACAGTCCTCCACTGACTTCAGCGCCCATCGCCGCCACTGGCGCCACCATCGGCACTGGAGCTATGGTCACTACCGCCCGTATTACAATAGCTACGGCTACTATGCGCCGCGGCGCTACGGGTACTACGGTCCCCGCTATTACGGCGGTGGTCCCCGCTATTACGGCGGCGGTCCCGGCGTAACCTTCAGCTTCGGCACCGGCTGGTAAGACAGGCCGCTAAAGCAAAAAGCCCGCAGCAATGCGGGCTTTTTTCGTGCAGGACCGACTGGTGAAGAGTCTACAGTTCCCGCGATGCTCTCGATGACTTTGTCCGGCCGGCGGCGCCAGAGGCCGACGCAAGACGGGTGACGGATTGCTTCCCGAGCTTCCGCGTCGGAGCCTTTCCTGCCAGCCGGGTTGCCTTTGCATTTGCATTTCGGAACGCCGCGCGTACGGTCGCCGCAGTTCGGCTTGCAACAAGCCGCCGCTTGTTGGGAGCCGCGTGGCTCTCTTCGGCAATATCCGCCTTTTGCAACATTGCGCTGACGGAAGGCGCCAAATTGACCGGCATTTCGGCGATCTGATCATCCTTCGACAGGCCACCGACTCCTTCACATGGCGCCTTGTCCGGCAGGTCCGTCGGCATGTGGACGGTGTTGTTTGCGGCCGTCCAGGCCTCCGCCTTGTGGCCGGTGATGATCTTGACGTAAGCGCGCGTTTCCTTCGGTAACGCGCCGCGCCGCGATAGCCACTTCTCGATCCTGCCGCCGCCCGCATTATACGCTGCCGCGGCAAGCCCGATATTTCCGAACTGATCATGAAGCTTGCGAAGAAACCTTGCCGACGCAGGAATCGCCTGCAGCGGATCGAACGGGTCTCTCAAGCCCATTTCGACGGCCGTTTGCGGCATGAATTGCGCGATGCCCTGCGCGCCTGCCGAACTGACCTCCGCCGTTCGAAACCGGCTTTCCTGCCAGAGCAGGCGCGCGAGAAACCCGATCGGAATATCGTTTTCCTCAGCAGCCGTCTTCACCGCTTCACAGATCGGATTCGGTGACGCAGCCTCGTTGTTGAACGAGGCGGCTGCATGCGCATCGGCATCGGCTGCGGTCTCGTATGACGCGGCAGCGATGCTTGTTGCGTCCGACTCTTGCGAATACTCGACCGACGCGGTCACGGTTCCTCTATGAGAATTCGATGTCGTGGCGGGTTCCGATTGCGCTTCGGCAACTACGAAAGATAGTTCCGTCCTGATGTCGGAACTTTCAACATCCACCGCGACGACGAACACAGCAATCACGGCGGCGAAAAGATATCGCATCAACTTCCATCCATATGTGAGAAGGCCGGTCGGATAGAAGTTGGATGTGGAGATTTCGCGGATGAACTACGGCAGAGCCGTGTTCTTCTCGCCCGTAATTCTACCGAGGGGAACTTGAAAAATGCGCGTTCCTGCGCCGGTCGCCTACATCGCTCTTTACGCCGCGTTGTACGCTGCGTTCGGCGTGGCATCGCCTTTCTGGCCGAAATTTTTTGAAACCAGAGCGCTGACGCCCGAGCAGATCGGCGTGATACTGGCGGCTGCGTTGCTGGTGCGTCTTGTCGCCGGTCCTTTTGTTGGGACGCTCGCCGACTTCCTGCAATCGTTGCGCCTCATACTCGCATTCTGCGCCGCCTTCGCGGCCGCAGCGGCCGCGGCGCTGCTGTGGGCGAATGGTTTCTGGTTGTTACTTCTTGTGACGCTGGTCCAAGCCGCGGCACTGGCCCCCACGACATCGATCGCCGATGCGTTGGCGGTCAACGCAGCCAGACCTCAGCTAGCGGGGCGGCCTTTTGAATACGGCTGGATTCGCGGTGCGGCGTCGGCCGCTTTCATCTGCGGCACGCTGATCATCGGGCAACTCATAACTTCCACCGACCTGACACGCGTGATCTGGCTGAACGCAGCTCTGCTTGTCGCTGCCGCTGGGGCAACCGCGCTGGTACCCAGGGTTTCGCCGTCATCGACGCCGTCCACCGGGATGCCAAAGCTTGCGAGCGAGATTTATGGCCTCGTTGGGATCGCACGATTTCGAATCCTGATCCTCGTCTCGGCTCTGATCTATGGCAGCCACGCCATGCATGACGCCTTTGCCGTGATCCGGTGGAGCAATGCCGGAATAGACACATCGGCCATAAGCGTCCTGTGGTCGGAAGCCGTCGCCGCAGAAGTCATCGTGTTCTTTTTGATCGGACCGGCATTGCTCAACCGGCTCGGCGCGCGGGGTGCGGCAGCGTTGGCGGCGACAGCAGGAATCATCCGCTGGTCGGTCGCGGGGACAATGACGTCCGTCGTTGCGCTCGCGATTGTGCAGCCGCTGCACGGATTGACGTTCGCGCTGCTGCATCTCGCATGCATGCGGTTGATGGCGGCTCTTGTCCCCGCCAGAATGGCCGCAACGGCCCAGTCCCTTTATGCGTTTGGGGCAGGCGCGGTGACAGCCGCATTGACACTGTTTTCAGGGTTTTTCTATGCCAGGTATGGCGGAGGGGCGTTTGCTGCGATGGCGGTTCTCTGCGGCCTCGCGTTGCCGCTCGCCTGGTTTGGCTTTGGCGACGCGCAGGACAGATCTGCCCGCGCACGCTGAGTTGGAGTAGAATCCGCTTCGCGAAAGCAGCTCGATCTATCTCGAAGGTTTGCCCATTGGTCTCGGAAAGCGATTTAGACGCTACTCTCGATGTTATCAGGGCCGGCGCCGCCGGGCCGGCTGAGGGCATTTTCGGACCGGCGTCGATGACGTGGCGGATCGACCGGGAAGCCGTAATCTTTCTGGGAGCCGGGCGCGCATTGCTGCTTCAATTGGCGCATCCCTGGGTCGCGGCCGCGGTCGCCGAGCACTCGCGCACCTTTGCCGATCCGATCGGTCGCTTTCATCGAACTTTCGAGCTTATGTTTACAATGGTGTTCGGTTCGCTCGACGGCGCAACCGCCGCGGCCCGCCGCTTGCACCGGCGGCACGCGATGATCTCCGGCGTGTTGCCCGAGACGATCGGCCCGTTCGCCAAAGGCTCGTCCTACAATGCCAACGACGTGGCCGCGCTGCGCTGGGTTCACGCCACCCTCGTCGAAACTGCCGCCATCGCACACGACCTCGTCTTGCCTCCGCTCTCGCCCGAAGAGCGCGAGCGATATTGGGTCGAAAGCCGGTTGTTCGGCGCACTGTTCGGGCTGAAGCCCGAGGATCTGCCGGCGAATTGGTCAGCATTCGCCGACTACAACGCCGCGATGGCTCGATCGGATACCTTGTCCGTCAGCACCGCGGCGCGTGACGTGGCCCACAACATCTTAACCGGCGCACGTCCGTGGTTGCGGCCACCGCGCTGGTATGTGGCCCTGAGCGCACAGATGTTGCCCGAGCGGCTGCGCACAGGCTTTGGCTTCGATCTCGACGAACGCGATCAAAGAGCCGCGGACCGCGCGCTCAAATGGACCCGCCGCGTGTATCCCTATCTGCCGACCGGCCTTCGCTACGTCGGCCCCTATCACGAAGCCCAGGCGCGGCTGCAGGGAAAGCCGCGGCTCGAGCTGGCCACCCGGTGGCTCAATCGGGCGTGGACTGGACGACCGCGGCTGGATGATCGTCGGGAGAGGTGAGGCCGATGGGCATCGGCGTGTCATTTGCGTAAGAGATCTGCCTGCCGACGATCCCTGAAAACGAACCTTGAGAACTGGATTTTAAGACCGATGGACCAGGACGACCCGAGTGACGAGATTTCGCGGATCGAAGCGCGGCTCGAGGAGCTAGCCGAGGTCGCCGAGCGCTGCCGCAAGATCACGCTGGTCTCGAAGGCGTCGATCGCCGCCGGAGCCGGACTGATGCTCGTCACGATGCTCGGCCTGCTCGGGTCCAATCAGGTCGCCGCCCTCGGCTCGATTGCCGCGGTGCTGGGCGGCATCGTGTCGCTCGGCTCCAACGCCAGCACCTTGCGGCAGACCATGGCCGCCATCAGCGACGCTGAAGCGCTTCGTTCCGATCTGATCGGCAGGATCGACCTTCGCGTGGTCGGTGATGAAACGATGAGGCAGATTTGAGTGGCTCGCCCGCGCGGCGTCTTTCGATATACCGGTGACGACCACTTGCTCCAGCGCGGCACGTCGTGACCTCGGCGCTCCATGTTGAACCTGGCTTTGCCGAGCCGACGCTGCGAAAGCAGCGAAGGCTGTCCCTCTTCGCTTTCGCAGGCTCAAGCTTCGCCGGACACGATTTGGCCTGGCAGTTCTGCGTGGCAGCGCCACGCGTAGCCCGCGAAGGCGAAGCGTGGTGCCCCTGGCCGGAATCGAACCAGCACTCCTTGCGGAACTCGATTTTGAGTCGAGCGCGTCTACCAGTTCCGCCACAGGGGCCTTCGGTCGCGTGCCGGAGGGCCGGTGCGGCGAAGCCGGCGGAATATAGCGGGCGGCGCTTCGGGGTCAACCCGCGCGGAAGTGATTGTGGTGTGTCTCGACACCTAGGCGGTGGCGGGATAGGAGGCTGATGCCTATTTTGAGCATGGACCCATGCTCCGGAGAACATCCGTGACATCAGATGCCCTCCATTCGTCGCCGACGCGCCATGCCGCCGATCCGGTGGTCGTTGCAGCACTGGCGATCGCGGTCGTCGCCGCGGCGACGCTGGCGGGCGCCTGGTTTTTCCAGCTCGTGCTGGATATCCGCCCCTGTCCGCTCTGCCTCGAACAGCGCTACGCCTACTATCTGGCGGTCCCGCTCGGGCTGCTGGTCGCCTTTGCCGCTTCGCGCGGGGCGCCGCGGCAGGTCGCGCTGGCGGGGTTTGCGGTGCTTCTGCTTGCCGCGCTCGCCAATGCCTGGCTCGGTGGTTACCATGCCGGCGTCGAATGGCAATTCTGGCCGGGCCCGACCGATTGCTCCGGCCCCGTGGCCGATCTCGGCAGCGCCGGCACGCTGCTGCAGCGTCTCGACACGGTGAAAGTGATCCGCTGCGACGAGGTG
The DNA here is from genome assembly GCF_013114825.1 of Bradyrhizobium australiense. Taxonomy (GTDB): domain Bacteria; phylum Pseudomonadota; class Alphaproteobacteria; order Rhizobiales; family Xanthobacteraceae; genus Bradyrhizobium; species Bradyrhizobium australiense. The sequence continues at coordinate 935,269 of NZ_JAAVLX010000003.1, forward strand.
CAGTGGCGTTTCCTTGGGCTCTCGCTTGCCGGCTACAACGTGCTGATCTCGCTGTTGATGGCGCTGATCGCCGTGTGGGGTGTGGTGTCCGCGAAACGGGCCGCGTAGATCGGCCAGGCGGTCATCACCAAGCGCTGGCGTTGATGGGTTTCGCTTCGCTCTCCCATCCTACGAAATCCGCCCAGCCGCACTTCCTCCTAATCATCCACGTCCTCCTGGGGGCGGCCGAACAGATGCACGATGCCGGGTGTCGTGATCGAGACGAACACGAAACGCGACAGATGATGGGCGCCGACGAAGATCGGATCGATATGCAATGTGAGCGCCAGCGCCAGCATCGCGTCCATCGCGCCCGGTGCAAACGCCACGACGACGTCGGCGAAGCGCACAGGGGTGGCCAGCACGATCACCGTGACGAAAATGCCGGAGATGAGAATCGCGACTGCAAACGAGCCCAGCCCGGCATTGATGTGGCTGAGCAGCGTCGACTTCTTGATCCGCGCAAAGCGCGTGCCGATCACGGCGCCGATGCCGACCAGCGCCACACCGCGCATCCAGGGCGGCAGGCCGCCCTCGATCAGCCCGGTGCCGTGCAGCACGGCGGAGGCGATCATCGCGCCGAACATCCAGCTCGCCGGAAAGTTTGCGAGTCGCAGTAGTAACGCGACGGCAACGGCAGCCGCCGCCAGCACGGTGAGTTCGAGCGGCGAGGCGACGGAGCTGGCGATCTCCGCCGGCGCCGTCGGCGCGATGCCGGTCAGCGCGAGCAGCAGCGGCAGGGCGGCGGTCAGGATGATCACGCGCATGGTCTGCACCACTGCGATCGCGGCGACATCGGCGCCCTTCTCGGCGGCCAGCATGGTGATCTGCGACAGCGCACCGGGGCTGCCGGCGAGTAACGCCGAGGTCTGGTCCCAGCCGTGCACACGCTGCAGATAGAAACTCGAGCCGAAGGTCGAGCAGAATGTCGCGAGCGCCAAGAGGCCGATGGTCAGGGGATAGGCGCTCATGTGCTGGATCAGTTGCCGCGACACCAGCGACCCCAGCGTGATGCCGAGCAGCACCAGTACGCTCTGCGTCAGGATTGCCGGCATGGCGACTGGCCGCCCCGCCAGCGCGGCGATGCCCACCGCGGCCATCGCGCCGGAAATCAACCCGCCCGGCAGGTTAAGCCACAGAAACAGCAGGCCGCCGGCGGCGCCGATGGCGAGGGTTTCGAGCGTGCCCAAAACTTTGGCGCGGTCGGTAATGGCGGAAGAAATCGAGGCGGGGATCAGGCTCACGCCGCCTTATGGCAAATCTGCTTTCGCAGGACAAATGCATCACGCGATTGCAGCAATGCGCGGGGCAGCTTCCCGGCGAGCGGGCTGCCGATGGCCCGCCGGCATCATGAACAAAAATCGGAAAGTCCCGATATGGCCTCTCCGACAGCAGAGGCGATGCTGCTACTTCGCCTTTTCGGCCGCGGACTTCTTGCACTCGGAGCGGAATTTCCTGCGTTCCTTGCCGTGAAGTCCCTTTGCGTCGGCTTCCTTCGAACATTCGAGCGAGGCGGCGGTCCGCGGTTTCTCGGCTTTCTTTTCCGCCGGCGCCTTGGCTTCGGTCTTGGTCGTATCGGTCTTGGCCGGCGCCGTGGTTTGCGATGACGCGGCGCCCATCAGCAGAAGGGAAGCCACGGCGGTTGCCGTGGCAAGGGAGGAGATCTTCGTCATGGGGCACCCTCGGATTGAAAACAAGTGTGCAACCGTGGCGCTGCGATGCTGAACCACAGGTGAATGAAGCTGAACGGGCCGCCACAATATTTTTATCGGACGAACGCCCCGCGCGTTGTCGCAAGCTGTGGTTGCGCTAGGATGGCTCCCGCAGATGACTTCGCCAAGGAGACCAGGGATGACTATTCAAGCAAAAATACTGGGCGTGATTGCGGTGTCGGGTTTGGCTGCGTTTGCGATGACGTCGCAGGCGAATGCCCTGACTGCGCAGGAATGCAGCGCCAAATACCAGGCTGCGAAAGCCGCCGGCACGCTCGGCGGCCAGAAGTGGAACGACTTCCGAAAAGCCCAGTGCGGCGCCGACGCCGCACCCGCTCCGGCGGCAGCGGCAGCACCTGCTGCGGAGCCAAAGGAAGCCGCCAAGAAAGCATCCAAGAAGGAAGCCAAGGAAGCTGCGGCGCCTGCCGCGCCGGCAGGTCCTGCGGTCTATCCGAACGCGGTCGATTCGAAATATTCCAACGAGACCGCCGGCAAGGCCCGCATGCACACCTGCCTGGATCAATACAACGCCAACAAGGCCACCAACGGCAATGGCGGCTTGAAGTGGATCCAGAAGGGCGGCGGCTATTACAGCGAATGCTCCAAGAAGCTGAAGGGCTCGGCCTGAGCAGCAGCCGATTCGGGCGCGGCCGGATGTCTCGGCCGCGCCTACAATTCGCGGAGCAATGTTTCGGCCGACTTCGCCACCAGTTGCGCGCGCTTGCGCTGGCCGCGTTCGAGAAACAGCAAGCTCTGGCCGAACACGAAGCAGTAGAACAGAAACGCCTGCGCGTCGGCTTCCTCGGCCGCCAGCCCCGTGGCGCGATAGAGATGCCCGACGTTCTTCAGTCGTGCGGCGTCGACGCTCGCCACCGCGTTGGCGGCGAGCTCGTCGGATCGGGCCCATTGCCGGATCGCCAGTTCGACCGCCATGCCCTCGGTGTTCATGCGCTCGGAATAAAGCGCGATCAGCGCCTTCAGCCGCTCGCGGGCGGTCGCGCCGTCGAGGCTGGTCTGTTTTTCGATCGCGGCGATGCGGCCAGCGCTCCAGTGCTGCAGCATGGCGTCCAGCAGGGCGGCGCGGTCGCGGAAGCGGCGGTAAAAGCCGCCCTTGGTGACGCAGAGGTTCTTGGCCAGCACCTCGACCCGTACGCCCTCGATGCCGGTCCGGGCGATTTCCTTCAAGCCGGCCTCGATCCAGCTCTCGTGGCGAACCCCGCCAGCTCGCGCTTCTTCGGTTCGCGCCTCTCCTTTGGCATCGCTCATGGTCCGGTCTCACCGACTGTTGATACGGTACCGTATTGCTAACCCGGAGGCGGTCTGATACGCTACCGTATCAAACGACAAAGGAGCGGGAGCAAACGATGGAGACGGACGCGACCTATCGCGGCACGGTCTATCCCTGGCAATGCGATCATGTCGGGCACATGAACATCATGTGGTATGTCGGCAAGTTCGACGAGGCGAACTGGAATCTGTTCGCCCGGCTCGGGCTGACGCCGTCGTACCTGCGCACTTCCGGCCGCGGCATGGCCGCCGTGCAACAGAACATCACCTACAAACGCGAACTCGTGGCCGGCGACATCATCGAGGTCAGGAGCCGGGTGCTCGAGATTCGCGACAAGTCGATCCGCTTCGTCCACGAGATGCATAACGCCGAAACCGGTGAGATCGCCGCCACTTGCGAATCCATCGGCGTCCACCTGGACCGGCAGGCGCGCAAGTCGATCCCCTTCGCGCCCGTGATCCGCGACGCCGCGACGCGGCATCTCGAACCGGCGATGGCGTGACCGATGCCGCGCTACCAGCCGAAGAACCCGGAATTTCGCGCGGTCGCGACCGACATGTTCGAGCAGCAGCGCGCGATGAAGACGCTCGGCATCTCGATCGCGCGGATGGAGCCGGGCGAGGTCGATCTTACGATGGACTATTCGGTTGAGCTGACCCAGCAGCACGGCTTCATCCATGCCGGCATCATCACGGCAGGTCTCGACAACGCCTGCGGCGTCGCCGCCTTCACACTGATGCCGCCGGGCGCGGGGATTCTTACCGTGGAATTCAAGACCAACTTGCTGGCGCCGGCGCGCGGCGAGCGGTTCGCCTTCCGCGCTAGCGTCGTCAAGCCCGGCCGCACGCTAACCGTGTGCGAGGCCCGCGCCTATGCGGCGCATGACGGCAAGGAGACCCTGATCGCGACCATGACCGGCACACTGATGGCGTTGACCGGACGCGAGCGCGCATCGCCAGAGAGGGGGTACGTCGCAGCCTGATCGGCTGATGTGTATTGCAGTGCAGCCTTGTGCTGCGGCCATGGCGATCTGCAGAAAATCCTTCTATGGTCGCGCCGTGCAACTGAGTCTTTCAACTTGATCATCTCCACCGCGCAAGGCGTGCTGGGACTGGCGTCGGGGATGCTGGTCGGATTTTCGCTCGGCCTGGTCGGCGGCGGCGGCTCGATCCTCGCCGTGCCGCTGATGGTCTATGTGGTCGGCGTGGCGGAGCCCCATGTCGCGATCGGCACCAGCGCGATTGCGGTGGCGGCGAACGCCGCGATGAACCTGTCCAACCATGCACGCGGCGGCACCGTGATCTGGTCCTGCGCACTGATCTTCGCCGCCGCCGGCATGGCCGGCGCCTTCGGCGGATCGATCCTCGGCAAAATGGTCGACGGCCAGAAACTGCTGGCGCTGTTTGCGCTGGTCATGATCGTCATCGCGCTGTTGATGCTGAAGACGCGCTCGCGGATCGGCCTGCCTGACGTCAAGGTCTCGATGGCGAACATGCCGGCCATTGTCGCCCTTGGCCTCGCCACCGGGACGGTGTCGGGATTCTTCGGCATCGGCGGCGGATTCCTGATCGTGCCGGCCCTGATGCTGGCGACGGGCATGCCGATCATGAACGCGGTCTCCTCCTCGCTGGTCGCGGTCACCGCATTCGGCCTTACCACGGCCGCCAGCTATGCCTGGTCCGGCCTCATCTCATGGGCATTGGCAGGGCTGTTCGTGGCGGGCGGCATCGCCGGCGGATTGGCCGGCACGCGGTCGGCACGGCACTTGGCCGAACGTCGTGGCGCGCTCAATATCGTGTTCGCCGTGGTCATTATTGCCGTGGCGCTCTATATGCTGGCGCGTAACATGTCCCTATCTCAGCCGTAGACAGGAAATGCAGCCCTTCGCGAGACCCAGATGAAGCGATCGAATAATCCGGCCGGGACGATCCCGGGGCCCACGCGGCGCCAAGCGCTTGGCTTGCTCGGCGCAGGCGCGGCCCTGCTCGGCGCCAGCGTCGCGTCACGTCCGGTGTTCGCGCAAGGCGACGACGTCCTGACCGAAGCGCTGGTGCTGCGCGATCCTGATGTGCCCGCGACCGGCAATCCGAACGGCGATATCAACATCGTCGAATGGTTCGACTACAATTGCCCGTATTGCCGCAAGATCGCGCCCGAGATCCAGCAGGTGGTGGCCGACGACGGCAAGGTTCGCCTGGTGCTGAAGGACTGGCCTATCCTCGGCGACGTCTCGAAATACGCCGCGCGGGTGGCGCTCGCCGCCAAGTATCAGGACAAATACATCGCCGCGCACGAGGCGATGATCGGCGTCAGTTCGAGATTGACCGAACCGCGCATCCGCGAACTGGTGGCCGGCGCCGGCGTCGATATGAATCGCCTCAACCGCGACCTCACGACGAATGCGAAGTCGATCGACGCCATTCTGGCCCGCAACCACGATCAGGCGGTGGCCTTCGGATTCAGGGGAACGCCGTCCTTCATCGTCGGCAAGTTCCGCGTGCCGGGAATTCTGACTATGGCAGAATTCGAGATGGTGATCGCCGACGCGCGCAAGGCGAAGAAGAGCAATTAGCGCGCATCAAAACGCCGTCGTCCGGGACGACGGCGCTTGAATGCTGTGATGATCTCACCCGAAATTGTCAAGAATTATCGCGAGGAGATCTTGACCCAATCGTCGTGGGCACGCGTTTTCAGCGCCTTCCAATCCTCCGCTGCGACATCCCAGTTGACGAGAGTGCGATTGGCTTGCGCGACCTGGCCGCTGGCGACGCTCGACGTCCGGATGGAATCGTAGAGATAGACGCCGAAAACCAGCAGCAGCGCACCCAAAATCATTCCGACAAACGTCTGCATGCGATACCTCCGTGACCCGCTCACTAACGCGAAGGTCGGGGTATGGTTCCGGGACCTACGATCGCGCCTTCGGCGGTGCCGGGCGGGGCGCCGACGCGGAAGGTGCAGCTCCTGTGGCCGTTGCCAGGTTGAGCGACTTCAATTCATCGGGGGTGAATACGAAAAGCTTGTCGTGCGGCGTCTCCATCGCATGCACCCAGACCTGGAGGTTCACACCCATGTCGCCGAGGTAGCGCTGGCAGCGCGCGGAGATATTTTGCGCTACGTTCATCTCGTCGTGCGGCAGGCCGGTTGTGGTGCCCAGCGCCGCCACCTGATGCACGCCGACGATGGCCTTGTCGCCGACCCGGCGCTCGACGCCGCCGGCGAACACCAGCGGGCAGGATGAGGCGCAGTATTTGCCTGCCTCGATCTCAGTCGCGAAATTGCGCTCTCGAATGAGCCGCCCCATCGCCAATGCATCGCTGACCGAACCGCCCGGCGAATTCAGCACCACTGTCTTGATGTAATCGCCGCGCTTGCCGATCTCGGCTGCGAATGTGTCAAAAATTCCGGGCGTGATGGTGCCGGTCGCCATCAGCCTGCCGCCGCCCACCAGCTCGAAGATCATCGGCTTGGCCATCACGCCAACTGCTTGTGGCCGCGACGTCACGCGCTTGTCGTCGTCAGGCGCGAGCGGCGCCAGAATGGATGGCACCGCATCGGGATGGTTCAGCGAAGGCGTGTCCTGCCTTAGCTCGGCTGCCGGATCGGCTGCGCCGATCCATCCGTTCATGCCGGCGAGATCGGCCGCCAGTACGGCGATCGTGATCGTGACGATACTGCGGAAGAGCCAGCGCAGGATCGCCTCGTCGGGATTCCCCGCAAGGAAAGCCTGAACGCGCTTTTGAAGTGTTGCGGATGGCGGCATGGCAACACCTACTTGGTATGCCGCGCCGACGATAGCGAGGTAACGTTTTCGTCGGCTGCCGTCGCCGGATCGGCCACAGGTTGGTCCGCGGGGGCCTCGCGCCCGGCCTCGCGTGGCGCCACGCGGCGCGCGTCCTCGACTTCGCGGGCTATCTGCAGGGCCGCGACCAACTCGCTCGCGGTCATATCGGAGGCGTTGAACGCGGGAAGCCCCTCGCGCCGGATCGCGGCGTGCACGACGCACAGGATCAACACCAGCACCGCCGGCATCAAATCGATCGAGATCGCGCCGGCCCAGCTTGGGATGAAATCGCCGGCGTAGCGAAGCACGGCTTCGGCCGGCGACATGGTCTGGAATCGCGCCGGCTCGATCCGTGGCAAAGCCAGGATCTTGTCGGCGGCCTCGGCGAGCGAAGCCGCTTGCGCCGCGATCGAGCTCTCGACCTTGCCGACCACGGCGGTCTGCCGGTCGGCGAGATCGGCCGTGCGGCCGCCTGCAGCCGGTGCGATGAAACCTGACGACAGCGACGCCGCGGCGCGCTTGACGGCGGGCGCGACCGAGGTCTGCTGCAGGTTGGCGATCACGCCGGAGAGCGCCAAGGATTCCGTCGCAAATGCGTCGCTGCGCGTCGAGATCGGCCCGCGGTCGGAAATCAGCTCGCGCATCTTCGCGAGATGTTTGCCGCCCTGCTCGAACAGTGCCGAGACGCGCTTGGCCGACGCCTGCACTTCCTGTCCGAGACTGTCGAGCTGCCCGGACATTTGCGTCAGAAGCTGCACGACGGTGCCGGATCCGGCGGTGCCGGTCAGCGAACCCGCGCGTTCGGCGTCGGCCAGCTTCGCGAATCGCGATGAGGCGAGCTGGATATCCGGCAACAGCCCTTGCGCGGCAATGGCGTTGCTGTTGGCGGTATCGAGATCGCGGGTGTAGTTCTGCACGGTGATGGCGAGATGCTGCTGGATCGCGGCGGCACCCGCGAGCGCCGAAGCGTTGAGCCAGGACGACATCGCCACGATCATCAGCGATCCCAAGAGCATGCAGCCGAACATCAGGCCGCGGCCGGTGCGGTCCACCACGTGCGGCATGAACTGCATCAGGAACACCCAGAAGGCGTAGATGCCGACCGATACGGCAACCGAATAGATCACGGCGGCAAAGAACACCGTGGTCGGGCTGCCGTTGAGCAGTTCACGGACGCCGAGATAGGTGTAGACGCCGGCGGCCAGCGCGAGAATCGCGGTCGTCAGCTTCAGCGTGACTTCGAGGCGGCTGACGCCTTTCGAAAGCAGCAGCGAATTGGAGCCAGGCGTGGTGGCCGCAGGAGCGGCGAAGCCGGTGTTCGAGGGCATGACGTATCCTGTCGCGGTTGCAATGAACCGGTCTGATCAACGCCCCCACGTTGTTGGCTAAGTTGTTCTACGCATAGAGATAAATTCAGACTAGATTGTGTCGGCGGCGTCGTCGATGGTCAAGTCTGGCCGTTCAGCCATTGCAGTATCTCTGCATTCATCTCGCGCGGATAAGTGTGGCTGAGATCGTCGAGCTCGCGATAGATGACGTTGGCACCTGCGGCAGATAGCGCTTGGGCAGTCTGCCGCGCCACCTGCACCGGGAACATCCAGTCGAGCCGGCCATGCACGATATGGATGGGCAGGCCGCGCAATCTGTCGGCATCGGCCATTTCCGCTATCAGCGGATGAAACGTCGCCGATGCCGGCGCGAGGTGGGTAAAGGGCGAAGCGCCATCGAAGCCGGTCACGTAACAGAATGTGCCGCCATCGCTCATTCCGGTCAGCAGCATCCTGTCCGCATCGATATTCCACCTTGAGCGCACCGATTCCAGGATGCGCATCAGGTTTGGCGTATCGATATCGTCGCCCATCAACGCCCAGGTCGAGCCGGTCGCCGTCGGAGCGACCAGGATCGCACCGCGGCTGCGGGCGTCGCGCAGCCAGCTCCAGAGAAAGCCGCGTCCATTGCCGCTGCCGCCATGCAGCGCCATCACCAGCGGCCATGCGCGCTCGGGCGTATAATATTCCGGCACGTAGAGCGAGAAGCCGCCGCGGCTGCCGGGCTCATTGTGATTGTGAAAGATGCCGGTGTTTTCATTGGCTGGCGCCGCCAGCCGTGCCGCGAGATCCGCGTCTTTCCGCAGCGAAGGATCGATGAAGAACTCGCTCACCGGCGGCAATTTCGCTGACACCGCATATAGCGCCTCCTGTGCACGCGGGGCGTATCGAAGCGCGCGAAACAGGCTGACGAAATCGCCGTTGCCACTTTGGACGATGCGGAGACCGGCGAACGCCGCCAGTGCCGCATCGCTCGCCGCCTCAAGCGAGGCTTTGATGTCGGCGAACCCGGTGGGCCACTGCTCAAGTCGCGGCCGAACCGCGCGCAAGGCGTCGTCAGGCCGGCCTGCGGCCTCCATTACGCGGTCGAAATCCGGCGGGTTGAGGTAGCGCGCGATAAAACCGAGCGCCTCCAGCGATTGCAGCAGCGGCGGCAGCACGGCCACGATGTCGTCCACCACGGCCTCGCTCATCACGCATTCCTTACTTCAATGCAGCCTCAATCTAATGAAGTCTTGGCGCCTTCAACAGCCTGGCGCGGTCGGTCGAGCTCAGCACCACGTCGAAGGTGACGCCCTCATGATAGACCGTGAGGGGCACGTCGACGCCGGCGGGTCCGAGCGACCATAACTTCCGATAGAAGCCGGTCTGGCTGGTGATCTTATCGCCGTTGACCGCAAGGATGACGTCGCCGGTCTTGAGCTCGGCGAGTGCCGCCGGTCCCTTGCCGGCAATGCCGACCACCACGACGCGGTTGTCGATTTCGGTGGTGTACATGCCAAGCCATGGCCGCGCAGGCTTGTTGACGCGGCCGAACTTCCTGATGTCGTCGAGCACGGGCTTCAGGAGATCGATCGGCACGATCATGTTGACGTGCTCGGCCTTGCCCTCGCGCTCGCGTTCGAGCTGCAGCGACCCGACGCCGATCAGTTCGCCGCGACTCGAGATCAGCCCGGTGCCGCCCCAATTAGGATGCGCGGGATGGGTGAAGATCGCTTCATCCAGCAGATATTCCCAATAGCCCGCGAATTCCTGCTTGGCGGCGATCTGGCTGGCGACCGAGCGCGTGCGCCCGCCGGCGCCGCCGACCACGACGCGGTCGCCGATCTCGGCGGCGGCGGAAGAACCGAGCGGCAGCGGTTCGAGGTCGAGGTCGCCGAGCGCCTGCACCAGGCCGAAGCCGGACTCGAAATCGAAGCCGAGCGCATGCCCTTCCACCACGCGGCCGTCGCCGCGGTGCAGCCAGACGGCCTCCGCCTCGGTGATGAGATAGCCGATCGTCAGCACCAGCCCGTCGTCGATCACGACGCCATTGCCGGCGCGTTCGGTGCCGAGCGTCTCGGCGCTGAAGGCATCGGGCGGAATGATCGAATGCAGCCCGACCACCGATGACAAGGTTTTGTCGAGGTCGAAAGCATAATCGCCCGGACGCGGCTGGTTTGCGGGCGGCACTCTCCATTCGGTCAAAGAGGGCATGGATGGTCTCCTGGCGAACCGGCGCGCGTTTCGTAAGGGCGAGAGCGCGGGAAATTCATCACAATCTATGCTGCAAACGGCCGTCTTGAAAGTGTTCCCCAAAATGAGCCGGCATGCGACTCATACGGGGCAGATTCACAATTGTTCCAGGGCCTTTCAGGATCATTCCACCTTTGCCCGCGCCCGGGCCGGCATGATCCGGAAATCGCGGCTCTCCTTCAGCCAGGCGGCACGTTCGTCGCACAGCAATCTGCGGCGAACCTTGCCGGAATCGTCGCGCAGGCAAATATGGATGGCCTCGAAACTTTCCGGGTGTTTGTAGCGGCTGAGCCGGTCGGCCAGGAACGCTGCCATGCCGTCGGCGACGGCCTGCGCGTCTGTGCCCCGGTCGAGTTCGAGGATAGCGTGCACCCGCTGCCCGAATTCGGGATCGGGCAAGCCGACCACGACGCAGGAACGCACATCGGGATGTGCCGATACCGCAGCCTCGACTTCGGCCGGATAAATATTGGCGCCGCCGCGCAGGATCATGTCGGCGAGCCGGTCGCCGAGATAGAGGTAACCTTCCGCGTCGAGCCGGCCGATATCGCCGAGCGATTCCCAGCCGTCGGCGCGGCGTTTCGGTTCCGCGCCGAGATAGTGGTAAGTGGAGCCGGGTCCGTCATTGGGCAGGAAATAGATCTCGCCGGTTTCGCCGGGGGCGACGTCATTGCCGTCCTCGCCGATGATCCTTAAGCGGCAAGTGTCGCCGATCTTGCCGACGGAGCCCTTGTGCGTCAGCCATTCGGTGCCGGAGATGATCGTCGCGCCCTGTCGCTCGGTGCCGCCATAGAGCTCGTAGATGCGCTCCGGCCCGAGCCACTCGATCCATTTCTCTTTCAGCCATGGCGGCATGGGAGCAGCCATGTGAAACACGATCTGCAGGCTGGACAGGTCGTAGGCGTTACGCACCTCGTCCGGCAGCGCCCAGATCCGGTGCATCATGGTGGGCACGAAATTGACCCATTGTACGCGGTTCTTCTCGATCAGGCGCAGCGTCTCCTCAGCGTCGAACTTGACGAGGCCGGTGACGCGGCCGCCATTGAACAGCGCGGTATGCGACACGATGAACGGCGCGTTGTGATAGAGCGGGCCGGGATTGAGCAGCGAGGCGTTCTGCGGAATGCCCAGCGGCGATGGGGTTGTTGTCTCCACCACCGCCGGCATGTGATCGAGGATCACTTTGGGCTGTCCGGTCGAGCCGCCGCTGGTCATCGCCTTCCAGTAACGCGCCACCGGATTGATCACCGGCTCGTCCGAAAAATCTTCGGGGAGGAAATCGGCGGGCAGCGAGTTCGGCGCGTTCCAGTCCGGCTGGCCACCGACCACGAGAGATGGCTTGAGAATGTCGAGCACCGCGGCGGCCTCGCCACGCGGCAGCCGCCAGGTCAGCGACGTCGGCGTCGCGCCACACTTCCACACCGCAAAGGTGGTTTCGAAAAACACGTTGCAGTTGGGAAGGCCGATGGCGACGAAATCGCCGGGCTTCACGCCTTTGGCGGCAAAGGCCCGCGCGCGGGCGTTGGCGTTGCGCTCGAGTTGCTGCCAGGTGAGCGTATCGTTGCCGTGGCTGATCGCGATCGTGTCCGCCGGTTTGCGTTCGGTATACCAGCGCGGCACATCGGCAATGGGGATGAGCATTGGAGTCCTCCAGTCGGTCGGCTTTCCCTAAGCCCTTTTTTTGCACTGCGAACGAGGGGTGTCACCGTCCAAGCCTAATCCGCTGACAGGAAGGTTCTGACCGAAGTCGAGGGCGGCGTCCAGATTGCTGCGACCGCCAGCCCAAGGACCATGCTTGCTGGCAAGAACAATCGACGTTCTCGAACCCGGCTCGCCAATGAACCGTAGCCTGCTTGGGAGCACGCGCCGGCATTTCCGCGCCCACGGGCCCGGCAAACATCCATTTTTTTCAGAAGGCCTTGAAGCGCAATACTGACCCACCTAGGTCGCATACTGCAGCCGAACACCACATCCAGCGTGGGAGGAGGACAATGAAAATCCGTCCGCTTCACGATCGGGTAGTCGTTAAGCGCATCGAGGCCGAGGAGAAGACCGCCGGAGGCATCATCATCCCTGATACCGCCAGGGAGAAGCCGCAGCAGGGCGAGGTCATGGCGGTGGGGCCTGGAGGGCGTGACGAGGGCGGTAGGCTCGTTCCGATCGACCTTCAGACTGGCGACCGCGTGTTGTTCGGCAAGTGGTCAGGCACGGAAGTCAAGATCGATGGCACCGAATACCTGATCATGAAGGAAAGCGACATCATGGGCGTGCTGGTCGAAGCCGGCACCAGTCGAAAAGCCGCTTGAACCCCCGCCCGACGTCATCAGCGAGAGGAATGGTATCGTAGGGAGCAAGACCATGGCAGCCAAGGAAGTGAAGTTCTCGGTCGATGCCCGCGAGAAGATGCTGCGCGGCGTCGACATTCTCGCGAATGCGGTGAAAGTAACGCTCGGCCCGAAAGGTCGGAACGTCGTTCTCGAAAAGTCGTTCGGCGCGCCGCGCATCACCAAGGACGGCGTCACTGTCGCCAAGGAAATCGAGCTCGAGGACAAGTTCGAGAACATGGGCGCCCAGATGGTGCGCGAGGTCGCGTCCAAGACGTCCGATCGGGTTGGCGACGGCACCACCACTGCCACTGTGCTCGCGCAGGCGATCGTCAGGGAGGGAGCCAAGGCGGTCGCGGCAGGAGTGAACCCGATGGGCCTCAAGCGCGGTATAGATGTCGCGATCGAGGCTTTGGTCGCAGATATCGAGAAGAACTCCAAGAAAATCACCTCGAACGACGAGATCGCGCAGGTTGCAACCATTTCGGCCAACGGCGACGCCGAGATCGGCCGCTTTCTCGCCAACGCCATGAAGAAGGTCGGTAATGACGGCGTAATAACCGTTGAGGAGGCGAAGTCGCTGCAGACCGAGCTTGAAGTGGTGGAGGGCATGCAGTTCGACCGCGGCTACATCTCGCCCTACTTCATCACCAATGCCGAAAAGATGCGGGTCGAGCTCGAAGATGCTTACATTCTGATCCACGAAAAGAAGCTGTCGGGACTGCAGCCAATGCTGCCGCTGCTCGAATCCATCGTGCAGTCAGGCAAGCCGCTGCTCATCATCGCCGAGGACGTGGAGGGGGAGGCGCTCGCCACCCTCGTCGTGAACAGGCTGCGTGGCGGATTGAAAGTTGCGGCGGTGAAAGCGCCCGGCTTCGGCGATCGTCGCAAGGCGATGCTCCAGGATATCGCCATCCTTACCGGCGGTACTATGATTTCGGAGGATCTCGGCATCAAGCTGGAGAGCGTGACCATCAAGATGCTGGGCCACGCCAAGCATGTGAGGATAGAAAAGGAGAATACCACGATCGTAAGCGGCGGCGGCAAGAAGGCTGATATTGACGCTCGCATTGCCCAGATCAAGGCTGAGATCGAGGAGACCACCTCCGACTACGATCGTGAGAAACTCCAGGAGCGGCTCGCCAAGCTCGCGGGTGGTGTCGCGGTGATCCGTGTCGGTGGGGCGACCGAGGTCGAGGTGAAGGAGCGCAAGGATCGCGTCGACGACGCGCTGCATGCGACCCGCGCGGCAGTCGAGGAAGGCATTTTGCCCGGCGGCGGTGTTCCCCTGCTCCGTGCCGTCAAGGCGCTCGACAGATTGAAAGCCGCCAACGAGGATGAGCGCTTTGGCGTCGAGATCGTCAAGAAAGCGCTTTCGTGGCCGACCCGCCAGATCGCGATCAACGCGGGCGAGGATGGCTCGCTCGTGGTCGGACAGATCCTGGACAAAGATACCTACGCCTTCGGATTTGATGCCCAGACCGGCGAGTTCGGCAACCTGATCTCAAGGGGCATTATTGATCCCACCAAAGTGGTGCGCACTGCGCTTGAGGACGCCGCTTCGGTAGCTGGCCTGCTCGTCACCACCGAGGCAATGGTCGCTGAGCTCCCGAAGAAGAAGGCCCCGCCGATGGCTGCGGGCGCGGGTGCGGGTATGGCCGACATGGACTATCAGATCTGAGCAAGTCGCGAGGTGATTGGTGGGTCTGCCAGGACGCGCCAATCACCGTCTCGATGGCGAATGAGTATCTCGCTCTACGGTCGCTGAACCGCTCCTTACGGATCGAGCTCGGTATCCCAATACAAATAATCCAGCCAGCTATCGTGCAGATAGTTCGGCGGAAATAATCGGCCATTGCGATGCAGTTGATGCACCGTCGGCGCGAACGGCGCTTGCCGCGGAAACATCCTCGCCTGCTGCGGCGTCAGATTGCCCTTGCGCAGGTTACATGGCGAGCACGCCGCGACGACGTTCTCCCAGGTGGTCTGGCCGCCCTTGCTGCGCGGAATGATGTGATCGAAGGTCAGGTCGTCATGCGCGTTGCAATACTGGCAGACGAAGCGGTCGCGCAGGAAGACGTTGAAGCGGGTGAATGCGGGATGCGTGGTCGGCTTGACGAAGGATTTGAGCGATACCACGCTCGGAAGCTGAATCTCGAAGCTCGGGCTGTGCACCGCGCGGTCGTAATGCTCGACGATGTTGACGCGATCGAGAAACACCGCCTTGATCGCGTCCTGCCACGACCAGAGAGACAGCGGGTAGTAACTCAGCGGCCGGAAATCCGCGTTCAGCACCAGTACCGGCCAACCGCCCTGCGAGACATGTGCGTTCAAGTAACGCTCCTGACCCCCATGTTAGCTGCGAAGCAGCGTGTGCCCTGCATACTACAGGCAGCGTGACGGGATTGTGAAGAGCGCTCCGGGGCTTATCCAGCAGGGGGAATGCGTGATTCTCCGCCCTGGCGCCGGAAAAGCCTCGGTTCCTGAGCCCGCCAATGGCGGACGTTCACGGTCAATCCATCGTGATAGGAGGCCCGCGCCGGGCGATCCGACGGGAAGACACGCATTTCCGATAACTCCATACGGGAACGACGAAGAGGTCTATCGTCGCGCTCGCGTCTACGGTTTGGCGGCACTGGTAACGAGCCTCACGCCCAGACCGAACATAACGGCGCCGGCCGCGTGCCAAGTGCTGTGGCAAGCGCCCGAATCCTGCTTGATGCGACCGCGACGCGCGCCACCATCACGAAGCTGGGGCCGGGGCTGATCACCCCGACACTGAGCGCGGCGACGATGCTGGCGAGCCCGGCAAGTTTCTTGCATTGGCAATCCTCCGGGGCAGGTTATGCGGGCCGACTATTCGGTGTGCGGCGGAGCTTCGACCGCCCAGCCCGGATCGGCGCCGAACGGGTGATCCATGAAGAACACCCAGGTGCCGTCGGGCATCCGGCGGTGAACTTCCATACCGTGGTGATGCACCTCGGTGCGCTTGCCGTGTTCGTCGGTGCCCTTGATCAGCCACTGCGAGCGCGTCATCGCGAAGTCGCCGGAAACCGTCGTATGATGAGTAACGACATCCATGTGCGGCTTCAATCCGACGTAGGCCGCCATCGTCTTGCGGATGCCGTCGGCGCCGCGCGCGACACTGCGGCCGCCATGGACCTCGTCGACCTGAACGATCGCGGCTTCGGGGTGGTACATCGCTGCAGCGGCGTCAACGTCCTGTACGTTGAACGCGCGTGCCAGCCAGAGATTGCAAAGTTCGGGGGACGGAGCACCCATTTTCAACTCCCATATTTTGAAGATTGATCGATGCGATGAGATAGCGGCGTCACCCTCCGGTGCAGGGCCGGATTGAAGTCATCCTAAGTTCCTCATCTCGTTTCCCGTTGCGGTAGGTAACGTCTGGCGGAGCGGAAAGCACGTTGAAATACCGCCAGCCTCACTTGCGAAACTGCAAGCGGCGCCTACGTCTGCGCCATGGAGGACTGAAACGAGCCCCAACTCGTGTTGGCGGTGCATCGGGCAAGCAGCCTCACCGGCGCCGCTAAGCGCTAGACAGCCTGTTTGACGGACGGGGCCGGTCCTGCGCTGCCGTAGCAAGGCTTTGCCGTTAGCAACAGTCTAGATCTTTTCCAGCTTCTGCAGGCATCGCGTGACCCCGACCTCCGGCGGCATCGGCGTATCCGGAAAGCTGGTCTTCCAGTCGGTGACGCCGACCTCGCCAATATAGATGTCGCCCCTGGAATCCAGCGCGATGCCGTGGGGCGCGAGGAATTTGCCGGCCTCCAGCCCCGGGCCGCTCTCGCCGCCGAGCCGAGCAATGCGCTTGCCCTTCGAATCCACGATCGAAAGCCGCGGGCCGAGATTGGGCACCTTGCGGTTCACGGCCATGCCGGGACCGAGCTCGCCGACGATGAACGTCGGCTGCTTGCCGCCGCAACAACACAGCGCGCACGGCCGGTGCAGAAAATTCCACTGCGTCTCGTATTTGCCGTTGCCGTCGAACACCTGCACGCGATGGTTCTCGCGGTCCGCGACATAGACCCAGCCGTCGGAATCGGTTGCGATGTTGTGGACGATGTTGAACTGGCCGGGATCGGTGCCGGGCTCGCCCCAGGTCATGAGCAGCTTCCCGTCAGGCGAATATTTGTGGACGCAGGCATTGCCGTAGCCGTCGGAGACGTAGATCTCCCCCTTTGGCGACAGCGCGGTATGAGTGCAGCGGTGAAACGGCTCGCCGCTCATGAACGGCGCCGGCTTGTTCGGGATACCGATCGTAAGCCACACCTTGCCGTCAGTCGTGCACTTGCGCACGGTGTGATCGCCGTCATCGGTGCAATACAGATTGTCGTCGGCATCGATGTGCAAACCGTGGGCGCGGTTGAACAGGCCTTCGCCCCAGCTCTTGATGAAATTGCCCTCGCGGTCGAGCACCACCATCGGATGGTCGCCGCGGTTGAAGAGGTAGATGCGGTCCTTGCTGTCGACCGCGACGGAGGCGACGTCGGTCAGGCTCCACCCGTCCGGAAGCTTCGCCCAGTTCTCCACCACGCGATAACGGTGTTCGCCCGAACCGAGAATGGTCGACATGCGCTTCTCCCCATCTGATATTTAATGGCCGGCAGTGTTGCAGAGAGCTGCCCTAAGCACGAGAGGGATTTGAGCATGGCACGTTTCTTATGGACTATCCTCCCATATCCTCCGCCGCGATGATGCGCTGGCGAAGCGCCAGGCGTACCAGTTCGATGTCGGAGGCGACGCCGAGCTTGGTGCGGATCTGATAGCGCGTGTTGGCCGCGGTCTTGACGCTGATATGCAGCGTGTTTGCGATCTCATCCACGGACTTCTCGGCCAGCAGCATGCGCAGGATTTCGAATTCCCGCGGGCTAAGCGCGTCGATCGCTGAAGGCTCGTCGGCGAGGCGGTTGATGGCGAGTTCGTGGTCGATATCGGGGCTGAGTGCGATGCGTCCGGCCATGACTTCAGTGATCGCGCGCAGCAGCGCGTCGGGCGGATTGCTTTTGGTGACAAAGCCGCGTGCTCCCGCCTTGATCGCCTGGACCGCATAGGCAGCGCTTTGGTGCATCGTGAATACGAGGACGCGCGCCGACTTGTCCCATTGCCGGATGCGCCTGATGGCCTCGACCCCGCCAATCCCTGGCATCGACAGGTCCATGATGACGAGGTCGGGCCTGGCTTCCTTGTAGACGCGATAGGCGTCGGCCCCGTTGCCCGCTTCGGCGACGACTCGCAGGCGATCCTGCTTCTGCAACAGCGAGCGATAGCCCTCGCGCACGATGGCATGATCGTCCACCAGCATCACGCGCGTTCGGCCGCCGGTATCCGCCATCTCTAAAGCTCCACCCGCATGCTGGGAATGCGGGCGACAAGCCGGGCGCCGCCCATTTCTCTCCGCTCGAATTGCAAGGTCCCTCCGAGCGAAACCACGCGCTCTTGCATGCCGAGCAGTCCCATGCTGGCTTTCGGCGTGAGGCTAGCCGGCGCCGCTTCGCCGTCGTCCTCGACGGTCAGGACGACGTCGGCGTCTCCAGCTTCGAGACGCAATTGCACGCGCCGGGCCTGCGCATGTTTTGCTGCATTGGTAATCGCCTCTTGCGCGATGCGATAAAGGCTGGCGCTGACACCAGGCGACAAATCGTCGGCGTTGCCAGTGACGGCAATCTCAAATTGGGTGCGGCCTTTCTCAAAACGATTCCAGCTCGCAACCAGACTCTCGAGACTGCCGGTAAGACCAAGTTCCTCGACATCGGGTGGACGCAGGCGCACCAGCGCGCCACGCAGGGTCTCCATCATATGTGCCGTCGTGCGCGAGATGCCGCGGCATTCCTCGTACAATGGCGGGCATTCGCGCTCCGCGGTGTGGCCGGCGGCGGCAGCCTGCGCCGCGATCGCGGAAAGCGATTGACCGAATTCGTCGTGCAACTCGCGCGCAAGATGGCGCCGCTCCTCGTCCTGCACTTCGATCAGCTTTAGCGTCAAGGCGTTGCGCTCGGCAAGCGTTGCCTGCAGCCGCTCCGCAAGGGCGTTGAAGACGCCGGAGATGGCCGACAATTCCGCGAGATCGAAGCGGGGCAGGCGGGCGGAGAGATCGTTCGCCGCCAGTTGCTGCAGCCCCGTGGCAATGGCCTGGGTTGGCCGCAGCGCGCGCGCCAGCGCGGCGTAGACCGCAACACAAAGCCCTGCCAGCGCGCAAGCCATGATCGAGAGCAGCCGGCTTGCGTCGCGCCAGCTCTGGCCGATCTGCGTGGCGGGGTCGAAGGTCGCGACCGCCATGCCCCGTGCACTGCCGGCAACGAGGACCGGCAGCGAGACCGGTTCACCCGGACGAAAGATGACGCGATAGAGGGAGGCGAAGATTTCGGGCGCGGCCATTTCGTGGGCGGGCGCCCCGCTGCAGACGCCCTGGCGAAACGCGCCGGCGTTGTCCCGGTAGGCAATGCAGAGTCCCGGCTCCATCAGCGACGCGATTCTCTGCAAATCCGGCGTTACGTTGATGGACACCGAGAGCCACTGCGCCTGCGATTGCTGCAACGAGAGATCGCGGGCCACGATCTCGGCGATACGGCTCGCTTTGGCCCTGGCGACACGGTCGCTGTCGAACAAGGCGTAGGCCGCGACGGCGATGAAGCAAACTGCCGCGAGCGCCGCGACGCGTAACGCCAGCCGCAGCTTCAGATCGATGGCGGGCGCAGGCCTCGCCACGGAGTTGGATGCCTGTCGCAAGCTCCCTCCCATCGGCTTCGAATATAGAAGCAAATTTCGCCGGGAAGAAAGCGGGGCACGCCAAGATCGGGTATTTCACCCGGCCGTTCCAGGGAAAGCTGCCGTTTCGGCAGGGCCACAGATCGGTCGATATCGTGACGAAGGCAGCTCCGCATTATCAGTTCCAGGTGCTCCATGCGCTACATCGCCGCTATCCTCGCTCCGGCCATTGTGCTGGCGTCGCTCGCAACGGCTGGGGCCGCCGAAACGGCCGCGCCGTCTCCGATCAAAATTGCGGTGTTTCCGTTCGAACTGGAGGATTTCAGCGCCGGGGCGGCCTACGTCCCTCCTGATGACGTCGACCGCGAGCAATTGCGGCTTTCGACGGAGGAAGCCCGTCGGCTAATCGCGGCGTCCGGACGCTATCAACTGGTCGACGTCAGCGCTGCGAACGACCGGGCGGCGAAAGCCAGCAAGCTGCGGGATTGCGAGGGCTGCGAAGCCAAGATCGCCGCCGGCCTTGGCGCAGATCAGTCGATGGTCGGGATCGTCTCGCGCATCACCCGAACGGAATACGCGGTCACCTACAAGATACGCGACGCCAAGTCCGGTTCGATCGTTGCGGTCGAGCAGACGGACTTGCGCATGGGCGCCAATGTGGCCTGGAGCCGCGGGGCGCGGTGGCTGATCCAGAACCGTCTGCTAGCGCGGGCGCAGGACAAGCCGCTCATTTTCGCGGTCGCCGAAATCGAATATGTCGACACCTCGGGCGAGGTCATCGATCAAAGCGCCGACCATGTGCGTCGCCTGCGCGAATTCGAAGCTTCGCTGCGCAACGATCTGGCGGCGAGCGGAAAGCTGCGAAACGCCGGCCTCGATTGTCCGCCAAACGGCTGTTCGGTCGGCGACCTCGATGCCGGTCAGTTGCTCGGCAAGGCGCAGGCGGCCGGCGCCGACCTTCTCGTCATCGGCAGCGTTCACAAGATGAGCACGCTCGTGCAATGGGCGAAATTCGACATCATCGACGTGAAGGCTCGGAAGGTGGTGTTCGAGCGCCTCGTCAGCTTCCGCGGCGATAATGACGAGGCCTGGCGCCGCGCGGCATCCTTTATCGTCAGGCAAATCAGGGAGGCGGAACTCATGCGCCTCGCGGCAACAGCCCTTCCTCAATCGCCTTAATCTGCAGCGCCAGATACTTTGAGCCGATGCGGCATTGTGCAAGGCCGCCGGCGATCAGCCACAGGCCGGGCTGGCCGGTCCGCTTATACATGTTGCGCAGTTCCTGCTCCTCGCCAAATCCCCAGATCGTCCCGACGCGCTTCTCGACCGCCTCGCCGAACAGTTTTCGCACCAGCTCTTCCTGGCGCTTGTAGCCGGTTGCGAGAACGACGAGGTCGGCGGCAATGGTCTCACCGTCCTTCATCTTGGCGCCTGCCGCCGTGAACGTATCGAGCTCGGCGAATTGCTTGAGCGCGATGTCGCCCTTGATGATGAGATCGGAGCAGCCGACATTGAAATAATAGCCACCGCCGCGGGTGAGGTATTTGAACTGCCAGCCGGTGTTGTCCTCGCCGAAATCGAGCTTGAAGCCGACGCGCGACAGACCTTCGAGCAATTCCGTGTCGAGCGCCTTGGATTTCTCAGCGGTCAACGCATGGCTCTTGCGTGCCAGCTTGAGCGGCATCGAGGTCACGATCAGGTCGTTATCCTCCAGCGTGCCTTCGTTGTAGGGCGCGTAGACCAGTTGTGCCGAAGGCTCGATGCTGACGACCAATGTGGAGGAGCGCTGGAACAGCGTGACATGAGCGCCGCTCGAATGCAGGTCCTGCGCGATATCGTGGCCGCTATTGCCAGTACCGATCACGATGGCGCGCTTGCCCTTCCAGTTCTCGCCGTCATCATACTGGCTGGAGTGCATCACCTTGCCGGCAAAATCCTTTAGTCCCGGGATATTAGGCACGCTCGGGATGCCGCTAACGCCGGTCGCCAGCACGACATGGCGCGGATGCATGATGCGCCCAGCGCCGGCGCGACGTAGCGTCACTGTCCAGCGGCCTTCCTGCTCGTCATAGCTGCCGCCCTCGAACTCGGTCTCGGTCCAGAAGTTGAGCTCCATCGCCTCCACGTAAGCCTCGAACCAGTTGGCGAGCTTGTCCTTCGGAATATAGGTCGGCCAGTTCGGCGGGAAGTGCAGATAGGGCAGATGGTTGACCTGCACCTGGTTATGCAGCGTCAGCGCGTGATAGCGCTTGCGCCAATTGTCGCCGATGCGTTTTTCCCGATCGACGATCAGCGTATCGACGTTCAACTGCTTCAGCCGCGCGGCAATGGAGAGCCCGGATTGCCCGCCGCCGATGACGAGGACGGTCGGGTCGCGGTCGGCATAGCCGGCGGAAGCCTTGCGCAGGTCGAGCCAGTTCGGCCCACGAAAATCCCGCGAATAGGCGTTGCCGCGCGGCCGATCGACCCCGAGTTGTTCCTCAAAACCCTTGAGTTCGCCAAGTTCGGTCAGCAGCGTCCAGGCTTTCAGCCGGTTGCCGTCGTCCGCATCCGGGATCAGGCGGATGATGCCGTTGCCTCGCCCGACCCTGGTTTCGAATTTGAAGATCGCCTCGATGGCGTTGGTGCCGGCCCGCATCACCTTGCGCGGCGCAGCGCGATCGGGAGCGATCGCGAAGCGCGTGGGAGCCATGCGGCAGGCCAGCGGCGGAAGGGCTTCCAGAATCGCGTCGGCGCCATTCAGCGTCTGAATATTCCAGCTCAGCGCCAGCACGTCGCGCCAGTAGCTGTCGGGATGGAACAGCGTCTTCAGCAGCTCGTCGTCAGGTTTTCCGAGCGCTTCCTCAAACTGCCCAAGCCAAGTGTCGGCGGCTACCGAGCTGTCGTCCGTCCTGTCGAGCATGGGCGTTTCCCATCACCGGCCGTCTTCGCGGCGTTTTCCCTGTACCGGAGCCTATACCCATTACGGACGGCGCTGGAAGAGAGGCATCCAACCACGCTGGCCGATCTAGCTTCGCCGGTTGCGGCGTTCCGATCGTCCAGGCCTCGCATTCTGCTGAAGTTTTTGAGGTTTCGGTGTTTCGAGGTGCTGGAGAGGCAATGGTGCTCCAGCTTTGAGGGTCTGGATTGCAATATTGCTGCGTACCTCGCGCACGATTGGCAGGTTGAGGAGCTTGCCCACCAGAAAGCGCTGATAGTCGGCTAGATCAGGCACGACGACTTCGAGGAAATAGTCGGCTTCGCCGGAGACGAGGTGGCACGCGATAATCTCGGGCATCGCCACGACGGCCTTCTCGAACTGCAGCGCGCGTTCGTTGGCATGCCCTTCGATTTTCACTCCGAGAAACACCGAAAAGCCAAGCCCGATGCGGTCGCGCCGCAACGCTGCCCGGTAACCTTCAATATACCCGCTACGCTCCAGTCGCTTGACGCGACGCAAACACGGTGAAGGCGACAAGCCGATCTTGTCGGCCAGCTCGACATTGGTCAGACGGCCGTTGGCCTGCAGCTCGGCCACGATGCGGCGGTCAATTGGATCCAGGTCTGCATTTGGCATATCGACGCAAACATATAGCTGAGAAGAGCACAGAATTGCGCAACTTTCCTCGAAATTGGCACAGTTAGCAAGGACCTGCCTCGGCATCTTATGGCACGGTGACGGCTCAACCCCACGAATCGAGCGAGCCAGATGTCCGACCATGCCAATTACCAGTCTCTCTTTGAGGCGGTGGAGCGCTACTTCGATCTGATGTTTGATGGTGACGTATCTCGCTTCGACGCGGTATTTGCGCCAAGTGCCCAATTGCACGGATTGCGAGATGGAAATTTGCGTCGCTTGTCGGCGCAGGAATTCAAGAACGCGCTGGCTGCCGGGCCATCGCCCAAATCGAAGGAGGCGCCGCGTCTGCAGCAACTGTTGCTGGTGGATTTTGCATCCCCCACGCAGGCGTTAGTCAAGGTTCGCGTCCGGATCGATACGCTTCTCTATCTCGATTACCTGCTATTTCATCGCATCGACGACGCCTGGCTGATCACGGCCAAGTCGTTCCATGTTGAGCAAACATACGCGCCGGACGAACCGATGCTTCGAGCATGATTGGCCAAGCTAGCCGCCTTCACGCCGCGCTGTCATGCCAGCGACAGGATCAGCCCCTGATCCGGTGGCACGCGGCCGTTGAGGGTATTGAGATAGGCGCGTTGAACTGCCGCAGGTCCATGGTTCTCGATCACCTTCATCCAGCGTTCCAGGTTCGGAACGAAGCCGGACCACGCGGCACCAAAACGCATGTCGACGCCGCCCCTGGCGCGCTTGCGGATATGATCCGGCGCGAAGAAAAATTGCGGTTTGGCGCCCGGCAGTGCCTGCGCCGGTTCATCGGGCGATGACTTGCGATGCGTGAGCCCGATGATTCCGCTATACTTCATTTGCTCGCCGAAGTGCCCGTGCAGCGTCGCACGTAATGGGCTGTTGCCGGCCATGTCGACATACACGACCGCGGAATTTGTCGGCAGCGAGCCTATATCTTCATAGGTCACGACCTCGTCGTAGCAGCCAAGCGATTTGACGAAGGATGTGTTGCCCGCCGAGGTCAAGCCGATCGTCTTGATGCCGTTGCTCCTCGCATGCAGAAGGTGCGCTAGCCCGTAAGCGGTCTTGCTGGAAGCCGAGGACAGCATCACGCTTTTCGCGCCATAAAATTCGTTCTCGGCGAGAAAGTCATCAACCAGGAACGACAGCATGAACAAGGGGCGCAGCAGCGCCTGATAGTCGCCCTGTCTGCCTGCGAACGCCGGATCGCCGCTGACCCGCGCATACGCATTATAGACCGGCGCCACGCCTTGGCGGTGCGCGGCAGCATCGCGCAGGCCGCGCTTGCTGATATCGGCGGCCTCGATGACGAGATGCGTCGCCATCGGAAAGTAGCCGAACAGGGTTTCGCCCTCGGCAATCCCGGGATGCTTTGAGGCAATCACCTTGCCAAATCCCCATACCGGAACGTTGCCGAAACCTTCAGGCGCCGGAAACAGCTGCCAATACTTCAGATGATCGCCGAGCACGGCATAGGTAATATTGTTGGCGGTGAAGGCGAAGCGCGTCACCTTCACCAGCAGCGCCTCGTCAGGCAGCGCGGCCGCGTCGGGCAGTGGCCTTTCGATCACCTTGCATTGCTGCAGATCGTTGCGGGCGACGACAAAGTCGGTGGCTTGCATGGTCTCGATCCCTGCGCTTTACGTGCAGCAATCTTTGCGCCGTCCGATGACCGTTTTGCAACAGCGATGATGTTTAAAACACTGTTCGATTTCATGTCGGAATGCCTCGCCGTCATTGCGAGCGAAGCGAAGCAATCCATCTCGCCATGTAAGGGAGAGAATGATTGCTTCGTCGCTACGCTTCTCGCAATGACGTGGAGGGTGCAGAGGGCGAACCCTCACCCAATCGCGCGCAGTCTACCCTCGGCATACATATCGCGCAGCTTACGCTTGAAGATCTTGCCGGTGGCTTCGCGCGGCATCGCGTCCATGAACTGGATGTCCTTCGGCACCTTGAAATTGGCGAGGCGTCCGCGCAAGAATTCCTGCACCGCGGCGGGCGACAGCGCCGCATTCGCCTCCGGCTCGATGCAGGCGAACAACCGCTCGCCGAATTCGTCGTCGGGGACACCGAATACCGCGCAGTCGCGCACGCCGTCCATGCCGATCAGGGCATTCTCGATCTCTGCCGGATAGATGTTGACCCCGCCGGAGATCACCATGTCGCGCTTGCGGTCGCACAGGAACAGATAGCCGTCTTCGTCGAGGTAGCCGACGTCGCCGACGCTGACGAGGCCCTCGCGCCCGGCCTCGGCCCGCGCCTCGGCTTTGCCGTGATAGTCGAAATCCGGCACGGAAGTTTGCCGCATGAAGATCTCGCCGGGTTCGCCAACGCCGCAAAGCGAACCGTCGGGGCGGAATATCTTGACGATCCCGCCCTCGATGGCGCGGCCGACGGTGCCGGGTTTTGCGAGTGCCTCTTCGGCGGAATGCCACACCGGAATGCCGGTTTCGGTCGAGCCGAAATATTCGTTGATGACAGGCCCCCACCACTCGATCATGGCGCGCTTGACCTGCGGCGGGCAGGGCGCAGCACCGTGCACGACGAAGCGCAGCGACGACAGATCATAACGGCGCTTCACTTCATCCGGCAGCCGCAGCAGGCGGACAAACATCGTGGGCACCATGTGCATGTGGGTCACACGGTGACGCTCGATCAATTGCAGCATGTCTTCGGGATCGAAGCGCGGTTCGAGCACGATTTTGCAGCCGCTGCGGAACGCCAGCATGCCGTAGGAGTTCGGCGCCGAATGGTACATCGGGCCGTTCATGAGAATGACCTGGTCCCGGTTCGGCTTGACGCCATAGGCGATGCCGACGCGCGCGGAAGCCGCGGCCTGTTCCGGCGTCATCGGCTTGCGCCGCACGCCCTTGGGCAGGCCGGTGGTGCCCGAGGTATAGAACATCGGCGCGCTGCCGATCGGCGCTTCCTGCGACGGTGCGTGCGTGTCGCGCCAGCGGTCCCAATCCGTCATAGCGTCGGGAACTTGCGTCAGCGACGGCGCAACGTGGAAGGCTGCGGCGATTTCCGGCGGCGTTGCCATCACCAATAGCCTGATATCGGCGGGCAGGCCGTCCGTGATCTGCGGCAGCAGGTCGGCATGGCAGACCAGGATTTTGGCGCCGCTGTCGGCCAGGATGTAGGCGACCTCCTCGGCCTTGAGATGCCAGTTGATCGGCACCACGGGGCTGCCCAGTGCGGCTGCGCCGCCCGAGACTTCGAAGAACGCAAAATCGTTGCGCAGCATCATGCCGACGGGCGTGCCGCCGCTCACGCCGAGCGCCTTGAAGCCTGTCGCCGCCCGCGCGATACGAGCGCGGGTGTCGGAGTAGCTGATTTGGCGTTCGCCGCTGATGATCGACGTCAATTCTTCCTCCTCGGTCGCGGCCGCAAGCCCTAGCGGTCGTCCAGAATTTCGCCGAAGCCGACCCAACTCTTGCCGTCGAAGCGCCGCAGCCGCAATTGCTGGAACGGCAAGTAGTCCTCGGCACCGGTCGACACGGTCATGCCCGGCAGCAGCAGCGGTAACTGCACGTCGCGCAGCGACGCCGCCTGTTTCATGATGTTGGCGCGGCTGAAATCGCCCTTGCAAGCGATCAGGACCTTCACCATGAGGCTCGCATAGTGATAGCCGGCAGCGTAGTTCGAATTGCTCAGATCTGCATTGGGCAGATACTGCTTCATAAAGGCGAAATACTCCTTGGCGCCCTCGTCCTTGGCCCATTGCACGTCGAGCGTGTCCTTCGTGTTGCTGGACGAGATCAGGCCGACTGCATTTTCCAGGCCGGCCGGCTCCAGGAACGAGATTGACGAAGCCGAGGTCGGCACGAAGAACAGGTCCGGCTTCCAGTTGATCTCGGCGACGCCCTTGATCATCTGCGAGGTGAACTTGCCGAGCACCACGCCGAACAGCACATTGGCGCCGGAAGCCTTCAGCGTCGCAAGCTGCGAACTGATGGTCGGCGCGCTGGTCTCGTAGCTGGCTTCCGATACGATCATGCTTGCGGCCTTGTCGCCCAGCCCGCGCTTGAATCCGGCGACATAGTCGCGGCCGAAATCGTCGTTTTGCGCGAGAATGGCGATCTTTGCGTCAGGCTTGGCCTCCAGGACATGCTTGGCATAGACCACGCCTTCGGACTGATAGGCGGCCATTCCCGGCATGGTCCAGGGAAAATTCTTCGGATCGGCCCATTTGGTCGCGCCGCTGAGCACGAAGAGCTGCGGCACCTTCTTGCTGTTGAGATAGCGATGCACCGCGTTGTTGGTGGCGGTCCCGAGCGAGCCGAACATCAACAGCACCTCTTCCTGCTCGACCAGCTTGCGCGTCTGCTCCACTGTTTTCGGCGGGGAGTACGCATCGTCGAGGCTGATGAACTTGATCTTGTGACCGTTGATGCCGCCTTCGGCATTGATCTTCTCGAAATAGGCTTCCTGGGCCCGGCCGATGATGCCGAATCCGGAGGCCGGGCCGCTGTAGGGCAACGTCTGGCCGATGCGGATTTCGCCCTTATCGTCGGCGAGTGCCGCGGCGCTCCCCAGCAGCGCCAGCGCGATCGTCAATACAGGTCGTGATAACCTCATGTTTCCGTCCCTCCATTGTTTCTTGTTGGCTTGATTTCGTGCGTCTTCAGGAAGCGCGCGCCCGCCTGAGAAATTCGCCGCTTGCGTCGGCGAATTCGCACCTAAGCCGCTCCACCAGCTCTGCGACCGGCGGTGTATCCGCGATCTGGCCGATGCCTTGGCCGGAGCCCCAGATGTCGCGCCATGCCTTGGACTTCATGTTGCCGCCGGAGCCGAAGTTCATCTTCGATTTGTCGGCAACAGGCAGATTGTTCGGATCGAGTCCGGCGGCAGCGATGGAAGGGCCGAGATAGTTGCCGTGTACGCCGGTGAACAGGTTGGAATAGACGATGTCATGCGCGGCGTGTTCGATCAGCGCGGCTTTATAGGCCGGATCGGCATTGGCTTCGGCGGTGGCGATAAAGCGGGTGCCCATGTACGCCATGTCGGCCCCGAGCGCGAGCGCGGATGCAATGCCCCAGCCGTCGGAGATCGCGCCTGACAAGAGGACGGTGCCCTTGAACCACTGCTTCACCTCGCGCAGCAGCGCGAACGGCGACAGCGTGCCGGCATGGCCGCCGGCGCCGGCGCAAACCAGGATCAGGCCGTCCACGCCATGCTCGGCCGCTTTTCGCGCATGCTTGACGTTGATCACGTCGTGGAACACCACGCCACCATAGGAATGCGCGGCGTCGACGATTTCGATCGGTGGGCGCAGGGAGGTGATGATGACCGGCACCTTGTGCTTCACGCAAGTTTCCATGTCCTTCATCAGCCGGTCGTTGGACGAATGGCAGATCTGGTTGACCGCGTAGGGCGCGACCTTCTTGTCCGGATGCAGCGCCTTGTATTCGCCGAGCTCGTTCTCGATTCGGCTCAGCCATTCGTCGAGTTTTTCGACGGGACGCGCGTTCAGCGCCGGGAACGAGCCGACGATGCCGGCTTTGCATTGCGCGATCACGAGCTCGGGCCCGGAAACGATGAACAGCGGCGAACCGACCACGGGCAGTTCGAGCGAATTGGCAAGCGAAGCAGGCAACGGCATTCGGTCTCTCCCTTGCAACGCAAAGCCGGCGGTGCCGGGAACGCGTCGATTAATGTTGATTTGAAAGCGCCGGGCCGGGCGGAGCTGCGGGCCGAGCGCTATTATATTGGGGTCCATTATAGGGCTGGACGGCACGCCCCGGCTGTTCAATATTGAACAGGTAATCAGTCAGAAATAAACAGCACGCCGCGAGATTGGGGGCGAGGAGCTGATGGATTGGGAGCTATGCAAGACCTTCGTCGCGGTGGCTGAGACCCGCAGCTTCGCGGCGGCCGCGCGCCGCTTGCGCTCCAGCCATCCGACGGTTGGGCGCAAGATCGCCGAACTGGAAGGCCAGCTCGGCATTCCCTTGTTCGCCCGATCCAACGAAGGTCTTTCACTGACCTCGCACGGACAGAAATTTCGCGAGCATGTCGATGCGATGGCGGCGGCGGCGTTGCGCGCCGAGGCCGCGGTCTCGGCGGCGGGCGTGCAGGCCCGCGGCGTGGTCAAGCTGTCGATTGGGGCGACACTGGCCTCGCACTGGCTGATGCCCAGGCTCGGGCCGTTCCTGCGCAAGCACGACCACATCCAGCTCGAGATCATCACCCATCCGTATCCGGCGAGCGTCCGCCGCCGCGAGGCCGATGTCGTGCTGCGCCCCGTCGATAGTGGCGAGGAGAACCTGATCGGCCGCAAGATCGGCCGCCTCGGCACCGGCTTTTACGCCTCGCGCGACTACGCCGCGCGGCGGCGCCTGCCTGAGCGGCGCGACGAATGGAAGGGTCACAGCGTCATCGGCTTTGCCGACCGGCTGTCGAACGAGCGGCTGGCGCGCTGGAGCGACGCGATTACGCGGCAGGGCTCGATGGTGATGCGCTGCTCGTCGCAAGGCGACATGCTCGCCGCCGCACGCGCCGGTCTCGGAATTTCAACGCTGTCCTGCTTCGTGGCCGCCGCCTATCCGGAACTGGTTCGCGTCGCCCCGCAAAAACTCGTCAGCGTGGCCGATCTCTGGCTGCTGGCGCATCCGGATCTCGTCGACCTGCCTGCCGTGCGCGCCGTGATCGATTTCGTCAGGGGCTCCGCGCGGGAAGACCGGATGCGGCTGAGGGGGTAGAACAACGAAAGATGGGGCTGCACGACCGGTCTCCGTTCCCCGGACGCAGCGCAGCACGCAATGATGCGCTGCTGAGCCGGGATCCATGAGGCATGGCACGCAATGAGATAGGTTCCGGCTCTGCGGAGCAGCGCTATGCGCTGCACCGCGTCCGGGACACGATTCAAGGCTTGCTCGCCAGCACGCCTTCGCGTTTCTTCAGCACGCGATAGTAGCTCCACCACAGATGCGCTGCCGCGCCGCGCAGCGGGCGCCACGGCTCTGCCAGCGGCGCCATCTGCTTGGCGGTCGGGCGCGTCTTCAGGCCAAGCCCGATCTTGATCGCCTCCTGCACCGCGAGGTCGCCGGATGGCCAGGCGTCGCCATGGCCGAGACAGAACAGCAAATAGACGTCGGCCGTCCACGGGCCGATGCCGGGCAGCGCGGTCAGCGTATGGTGGGCGGCATCCGCATCCTCTTCCGCCAGCACGTCGAGATTGAGCCGCTCGGCTGCCAGTTCGCGCGCGATATTCTTCAGCGTCTTGATCTTGGCGGCCGAAAGCCCAAGCCGGCCGAGCCGGTCGGCGCGGGCCTTGCGGATGACCTCGTGATCGAACGGATCGAACGCGGCTGTAAGCCGCGCCCAGATCGCGCCGGCGCTTGCGGTGGAAAGCTGCTGGCCGCATACGATCGCCGCCAGCCCGGCGAATCCCGGCTCGCGCTGCCGCAGCGCCGGCATGCCTGTGAGCTCAAAAATCGGCTTGAGCCTTGGGTCTTGCTTGACCAATGCGTGGACGGCGTCTTCGAGGTCGGACTGGCTGTTGAGGTGGATGGTCATTGCCCCTTAAAACCACCATGTCCCGCGAAAGAGATCAATGCCGCCACCCGTTTTCCGATTTGCTCCCAGCCCGAACGGCTATCTCCATCTCGGCCACGCCTATTCGGCGCTGCTGAATTTCGACCTCGCGCGCCGCGCCGGCGGAAGATTTCTGCTGCGGATCGAGGATATCGACGCGACCAGGTGCCGGCCGGAATTCGAGGCGGCGATTTACGAAGACCTCGCCTGGCTCGGGATTTCCTGGGAAACGCCGGTGCGGCGGCAATCGGAGCATTTTTCGCGCTATCGCGAGGCGGTCGAAAAATTGGCAGGCTTAGGCCTCATTTATCCGAGCTTCGAGAGCCGCGCCGAGATCGCCCGCCTCGTCGCGCAGCGGGAAACCGAAGCGTCCTGGCCGCGCGATCCCGACGGGGCGCCGCTTTATCCGGGCGCCGCGAAATCGCTGCCGCCAGACCGGCGCCGCGAGTTGATCGCGCAGGGCGCACCTTACGCGCTGCGGCTCGACATGCAGAAAGCGCTCGCGCGCACGAAGGAACTGGCCTGGCGGGAAGAC
This sequence comes from Bradyrhizobium australiense, assembly GCF_013114825.1. Lineage (GTDB taxonomy): Bacteria > Pseudomonadota > Alphaproteobacteria > Rhizobiales > Xanthobacteraceae > Bradyrhizobium > Bradyrhizobium australiense. The sequence continues at coordinate 966,371 of NZ_JAAVLX010000003.1, forward strand.
GGTGCAGGGCCCGGCGGCGAGACCGGCGTCGTCGCCGCGCGCCCCGAAGCGTGGGGCGACGTCATCCTGGCCCGCAAGGAGACGCCGACCAGCTATCATCTCTCCGTGGTGATCGACGACGCCCTGCAGAGGGTTACCGACGTGGTGCGGGGCAGGGACCTGTTCTGGTCGACGAGCGTCCACCTGGTGTTGCAGCAGTTGCTTGGTATCCGGCAACCGGTGTATCGGCATCACCGGCTCATCGAAGATGCGTCGGGACACAAGCTCTCGAAATCGACGCAAGCCACGGCCTTGCGCGAATTGCGTGGGCAGGGTGCCACGCCAGCGGAAATTCGCAGCCGCGTCGGTTTGCCTGCCGTTCCCCGATGACACCACTGGGGGTTGTTGAAAACGTCTCCGTGACACCAGCCGCCATCGCGTGTCATGCTGGTCGCGGCAGAGGAAGGGGGACCATGGCGGCAAAGCGGCGCTCAACAGGCACCACGGGAACAGCAAAGAAGCGGCGAGCGAAAAAGCGTGTATCCCGCGCCGTTAAAAAACCCGGCACGCGCAAGTCCGCCATCGCTGCGCCCGGCATGGTCGAGACCGCGCTGGCGGCCTTTGCGCACGAGGTGCGCACGCCGCTCACCGGCATTCTCGCGATCAGCAACCTGCTCGCGACCTCGGACCTCGACGAACGCGAACGGCGCTGGGTCGACACTATCAAGGCGGGCGCGGAACACTTGGCCAGCCTTGCGACCCTGTTCGTCGATGCCGCACGGAGCGGCGGTCCCGGGCTCGAGGTACGGCAGGATTTTTTCGACCTGCATACGCTCGCCCGCAATGCCGGCGATTCGCTGACCGGACGGGCGGCGGCCAGGGGCCTGAAATCGTCGGTCGAGATTTCCGAAAAGCTCCCGGGATTTGCGATCGGCGATCCCGTTCGCCTGCGCGCCGCGCTGGAGAACCTGATCGATAACGCGGTGAAATTCACCGAACAGGGCAGCGTCGCGCTGCAAGTTACGCCTGCGCGCGGCCCGAAGGGCAAGGTCGCCGTCGCGTTCGCGGTTTCCGACAGCGGGATCGGCCTCACGCTCGGCGAAATCAGGCGCCTTTTCCGCCCGTTCTCGCAGGCCAATGTCTCCATTGCATCGCGCTTCGGCGGGGCCGGGCTCGGATTGTCGTCAGTCAAGCAACTGGCGCGTGCCATGGGCGGCGACGTCACCGTGACGCAACGGCGCGGCGGCGGCACCACCTTTACCCTCAATGTCATGATGTCGCCCGCAAAGGACGCCGTGACGGTGGCGTCCGGCGCGGATGGCGAGGTATCGATTAGTTCGCCGCGACCGCTGCGCTTGCTCAGTGTCGAAGACAACCCGTTCGGCCGCGTCGTGCTCAACGCGATCCTGACCGAACTCGGTCACCAGACCGAGTTCATCGGCCAGGGCGAGGTGGCGCCCGAGCGCCTCGCCCTGGGCTCATTCGATGCGGTGTTGATGGACATGGTCCTGCCGGGCATCGACGGCGTTGAGGCAATCAGGCGCATTCGCGCGCTGGAGCCGCCGCTCGGACACATTCCGATCATCGGCATATCCGGACGTAGCGAGGATGAGGCGGCGTCGCGCTCCGCCGGCGCCGAGATCTTTCTGGTCAAGCCTGTGAGCCCGCGCGCCCTGGCGACTGCGCTGCATGCAGCGACATGCCCTTCGGCAATTGCGACTTCATGATGGCTGCGTTCAATTCGCCGCCGAAGACGAAAATCGCCGAAATGAAGTACAGAAACACCAGCGCGATGATGACCGAGGCAAGCCCCGCATACATCGTCACATAGTTGCTGGCGAAGCGCGCCAGATACTGGCCGAACACGATGCCCGAGATCAGCGACCCCACCATCGTGAAGACGATACCGGGAAGGATCTGCAGAAAGCTCCGCCGGCCGCAAGGCAGCCAGGCATGCAGCACGAACAGCGCCACGGTCATCGCAGTGATCGTGATGCCGTAGCGGGCGAAAGTGAGAAGGCTTTCGTTGCTCTCGACGAAGAACGGAATGTGGCGGCGGGCCGTCTCCAGGATCAGCGGACCGAGCACGATCAGGAACGCCATCGCCAGCGAGGTGAAAGCGGCGACCAGCGTATAGCCGATCGATTCCAGCCGCAGCCAGTACCACGGCCTCGGCTCGACCACCGAATAGGCGCGGTTCAGCGCGACCCGCAGCGCCTCGACGCCGTTGGAGGCGAAATAGACCGCCAGCACCGCGCCGACAGTAAGGACGCCGCCGCGCGTCGTGGTCAGCACGTCGTGGATTTCTCCTGACAACGCGTCCGCGACCTGTTGCGGCCAGGTTTGCAGCAGCAGTGCCACGGCACCGTCAGCGAGTTCCTTGGAGCCGAAAAAGCCGGCGAGCGACGTCAGCACGATCAGGAATGGAAATAGCGCCATCAAAGTCGACAGCGCGATATGGCTTGCAATCGCCCAGCCATCATCGGCGAGGAAGGTATAAAACGCCTCCATCACGACGAGGTAGACAAAGCGAATGAGCCTCACATCTCACCTCGATCGGGTATCGCGGTCCCGTTCTAAAACCAGGACTAGCATCTGATATTATTGGATTAAAAGCCAGATCGTCGAGCGGTTGTGCGAAGGTTGTGAACGTGTTGGAAGTCGGCGCCTCGCGGTGTTATGTACCGCCGATGATATCCTTTCTAAGTTCGATCGTCCTTCCCATCGCGGTTGCGGCCGTGGCAATCGTGCTGCTGCTCGGCCTCGTCAACATGATGCGGGGCGGTTCGCCGAGCCGCTCGCAGAACCTGATGCGGCTTCGGGTGCTGCTGCAGTTCATCGCCATCGTCATTACCATGGTCGTGGTGTGGGCGTTGGGCAGATAAGAGCAGGAAAGGGAAGCGCCAATGGTCGTACTCAACCGCATCTATACGAAGACCGGCGATGACGGCACCACGGCGCTCGGCAGCGGCGAGCGCCGCCCGAAACACGATCTGCGCATTAGCGCCTACGGCACCGTAGATGAAACCAACGCCGCCATCGGCGTGGTGCGGCTGCACCTCGGCGATGCCCGCGAACTCGATGCGATGCTGGGCCGGATCCAGAACGATTTGTTCGATCTCGGCGCCGATCTTGCGGTGCCCCAGCGCGACGGCGGGGCCGAGCGGCTCCGGATGTTGTCGAGCCAGGTCGAACGGCTTGAGCGCGACATCGATGCGCTGAACGAGCATCTCGCGCCGCTGACCTCGTTCGTGCTGCCCGGCGGCACCCCCGCTGCCGCATACCTGCATCTCGCCCGTACCATATGCCGCAGGGCGGAACGGATCATGGTGGAACTCGCCGCGCGACCGGAGGAGCCGGTCAGCGCGGCTGCCATTCAGTATGTGAATCGCCTGTCGGATTTCCTGTTCGTCGCCAGCCGCGCCATGAACGACAATGGTGCCGGAGACGTGTTGTGGGTGCCTGGCCAGAACCGTTAAGGTAGAGCCTGAAGGTAGGCCTTGTCCGGGCCGATTTTTGGCTTTCGCGCGTTGACCGCCGATAGCGGGACCTTTAGGTTCCGCGCCAAGCTAATAACAAGCTGATCAAACCCCAGAATTCAAGCGAAAGAGGATCGATGAAGGTTCTTGTGCCGGTAAAGCGGGTGGTCGATTTCAACGTCAAGGTCCGCGTCAAGAGCGACGGAACGGGCGTGGAACTCGCCAACGTGAAGATGTCGATGAATCCGTTCGACGAAATCGCCGTCGAGGAAGCGCTGCGGCTGAAGGAAGCCGGCAAGGCGACCGAGGTCGTGGTGGTTTCGATTGGCCCCGCGCAGGCCTCCGAAACGATCCGGACCGGTCTCGCCATGGGCGCCGACCGCGGCATCCTCGTCAAGGCCGAAGGCAATGTCGAGCCGCTGGCGGTCGCGAAGATTCTGAAAGCCGTGGCCGACGCAGAGAAGCCCGGCCTCATCATTCTCGGCAAACAGGCAATCGACGACGATTCGAACCAGACCGGTCAGATGCTGGCGGCGCTGCTGGGCTGGTCGCAGGCGACGTTTGCCTCCAAGCTCGAAGTTGAAGGCTCGGACTTCAAGGTCACGCGCGAAGTCGACGGCGGCCTGCAGACCGTGAAGCTGAAGGGACCGGCGATCGTCACCACCGACCTGCGGCTGAACGAGCCGCGCTACGCGTCGCTGCCCAACATCATGAAGGCGAAGAAGAAGCCGATCGACGACAAGAACGCGTCCGATTACGGCATCGATCTCACGCCGCACCTCGAAGTGCTCAAGACCGCGGAACCGCCCGGCCGCAAGGGCGGCGTCAAGGTCAAGGACGTCGCTGAGCTCGTTTCCAAACTCAAGACCGAAGCCGGGGTTCTCTGATGACGACGCTATTGATTGCCGAACACGACAACGCGTCGATCAAGGATGCGACCAACAAGACGCTGACCGCAGCCGCCGCGCTTGGCGCCGACGTGCACGTGCTGGTCGCCGGCGAGAACGCCAAGGCGGCGGCCGATGCCGCAGCCAAGCTTGCCGGCGTCAAGAAGGTGCTGCTCGCCGACAATGCTGCCTATGCCCACGATCTTGCCGAGCCGCTGGCCGCGCTGATCGTGTCGCTGGCGCCTGGCTATGACGCCTTCGTCGCGCCCGCAACTTCGCGCTTCAAGAACGTGATGCCGCGTGTTGCCGCTCTGCTCGACGTGATGCAGGTATCCGAGATCATCAAGGTGGTTTCCCCCGATACGTTCGAGCGGCCGATCTACGCCGGCAATGCGATCCAGACCGTGAAGTCCAAGGACGCCAAGAAGGTCATCACGGTGCGGACCTCGACCTTTGCCGCGGCTGGCGAGGGCGGCAGCGCGCCGATAGAGAATGCCGCTGCTGCGGCCGATCCGGGCCTCTCCAGCTTCCTGGGCGAAGAGGTTGCGAAGAGCGACCGTCCGGAACTGACCTCGGCAAAGATCATCGTCTCCGGCGGCCGCGCCATGCAGAGCCGCGAGAACTTTGCCAAATATATCGAGCCACTCGCCGACAAGCTCGGCGCGGGCGTCGGCGCCTCGCGCGCCGCGGTCGATGCCGGCTATGCCCCGAACGACTGGCAGGTCGGCCAGACCGGCAAAGTGGTGGCACCGGAACTTTATGTCGCAATCGGCATCTCCGGCGCGATCCAGCATCTTGCCGGCATGAAGGATTCCAAGGTGATCGTTGCGATCAACAAGGATGAAGATGCGCCGATTTTCCAGGTTGCCGATTACGGCCTGGTCGCGGACCTCTATCAGGCGGTTCCCGAACTGACCGACGCGCTCGGCAAGCTCGGAAAGTAACCACAGCGATAAACACCGGCCGGATGCGTAACATCCGGCCGGTGTTTTATGCTAAAGCGAAGTAGATTTGCGGCTTCGCGTGAACATAGCGTGCCAAAACGGGACCAGGACGAACAGGCGCGATGTGCGCGCCGTTCCGGTGGATGACAAGATGGCGGTGACAATCAAGAAGGTCGGCGTGATCGGCTCGGGCCAGATGGGCAACGGGATTGCGCATGTGGCGGCGCTCGCCGGCTTCGACGTGGTGCTCAACGACGTCTCCGACGAACGGCTGAAATCGGCGATGGCAACCATCAACGGCCATTTGTCGCGCCAGGTTGCCAAGCAGATCATCACCGAGGACGCGCGTAAAAAGGCGCTGGACCGAATCACCTCCGCCGAGACGCTCGACGGGCTTTCGGATTGCGACCTCGTGATCGAGACCGCCGTCGAAAAGGAAGAGGTCAAGCGCAAGATCTTTCACGAGCTCTGCGCGGTATTGAAGCCGGACGCTATCGTCGCCACCAACTCCTCCTCGATCTCGATCACGCGGCTCGCCGCCTCGACCGACCGCCCCGAGCGCTTCATCGGCATTCACTTCATGAATCCGGTGCCGGCGATGGAACTGGTCGAGCTGATCCGCGGCATCGCGACCGACGATATGACCTTTGATACCGCCAAGGAATTTGTCGGCAAGCTCGGCAAGCAGGTCGCGGTATCGGAGGATTTCCCGGCCTTCATCGTCAACCGCATCCTGCTGCCGATGATCAACGAGGCGATCTACACGCTCTATGAGGGCGTCGGCAACGTCGAGGCGATCGACGCCGCCATGAAGCTCGGCGCGCATCACCCGATGGGGCCGCTGGAATTGGCCGATTTCATCGGGCTTGATACCTGTCTGTCGATCATGCAGGTGCTGCATGAGGGGCTGGCGGATTCAAAATACCGGCCGTGCCCGCTGCTCGTGAAATATGTCGAGGCCGGCTGGCTCGGCCGTAAGACCCAGCGCGGCTTCTACGATTACCGCGGCGACAAGCCGGTCCCGACGCGGTAGACGTCATCGCGATCCTCCGGATTTTGTCAGTTCCTCATGGTGAGGAGGCGCGTAAGCGCCGTCTCGAACCGTGCGCCCCGCTCGTGCCATTCATCCTTCGAGACGCGCGAAGGATGAGGTCTTACAGAACGCTTGGCGCCCGATCCTCAATCTCCAGACTTCATTAACCGGTGCCAGGGTAGGGTGCCTCACGTCCGAGGAGTGTTGCGCATGGATATGATGGCTATGGTTTCGAGCATGCTCGCGATGCAGGCGGCGGGCACGCAGCAGCAAATCCAGACCTCGATCATCAAACAGAATGCGGATGCCGAGAAAGCCGCGGTCCAGACGCTTCTGGGCACGCCCTCGACCGCCAATCTCGCCCCCGGCGTTGGCGGCAATCTCAATATTGCGGCCTGATAACGATCCCCGAAGCAGCCGTTGAACCCTCATGGTGAGGAGCACGTCTTCGCGCGTCTCGAACCATGTGGCCCCGCTGGTGCCATTCATCTTCAAGACGCCGCTGACGCGGCTCCACAGAATGAAGTTTGACAGGTGAAATGGCGGACTCAGCGCGCCAGCTTGTCCTGCTGCTCCGCAGCCCTAAGACCCCGCCTTCACCGGCTGCATCGCGGCCTTGATCAGCTTGATCGCATCCTCGCTGGCCCATTCGGCGGGGCCGGCAAGGTTGGCGATCTCGCAGCCTTGGGCGTCCACCAGCACCGAAGTGGGCATCCCCAGCGCTTTGCCTATGCTCTTAAGCTCCTGAAAAACCTTGGCTTTTGAGTCGGCGAAATAGCCGAGCCGGGTCAGATTGGCCTCTTTGAGGAAGTTTTTCGGCTTCTCGGGGTCGCGGGTGTCGATATTGATGGCGACCACCTCAAAATCCTTGCCGCCGAGTTTGGTCTGCAGGCCCTCCAGCGCCGGCATTTCTTTACGACAAGGCACGCACCAGGTGGCCCACAGGTTCACCAGCACGGTCTTGCCGCGCCATTCCGACAGCTTCCTCGGCTTCCCCTCGGCATCCTCGAAGGCGAGGTCCGGGAGCCGCAGCGGGGTCGTCGCCATGGTCAGAGCCGCCACCTCGCCATGCGCCAGCGGCGATATCTTGCGGGCCAGTTCGACGGCCCCCGTACAGGACGGATCGCCGCCGCTGCCGCGCTTGAAGCCGCCGAGCCCGTAAAACGCGCCCAATCCGACCACACCCGCAGCCACCACCGCGCCGATGGCGATCGGGATCCGGCGCCTCGTGGCCGGGCGGGGCGGGACCATTTCGGGCATATCGTTTGTCATCCTGTGTCAGATACGGCTATGCAGGGCTCAAGACTAGGATCGAGTTACGGCCGAAACCGGCGCGGCGTTTGGTATGGGCTCGACGATATAGATGGCAGGGCTTGAGAAGTCATGAGCAACAAGATGTGGGGCGGCCGGTTCACCGAGCGTCCCGATGCAATCATGGAGGAAATCAACGTCTCGATCGACGTCGACCGTCACCTCTATGCCCAGGACATCGCCGCGTCCAAGGCCCACGCCGCGATGCTGGCCGCGCAAGGTATTATTACCGCGAGTGATGCGAAAAATATCGGCAAGGGTCTAGACACGATTTTGTCAGAGATCGGCGAGGGCGCGTTCGATTTCAAGCGCGCGCTCGAAGACATCCATATGAATGTCGAGAGCCGGCTTTCCGAACTGATCGGGCCGGCGGCGGGACGGCTGCATACCGCCCGCTCGCGCAACGATCAGGTCGCGACCGATTTCCGGCTCTATGTGCGCGACACGATCGACCAGACGGATGCCGCGCTGGCCGCCTTCCAGCACGCTTTGGCTGCCCGCGCGCTGGAGCATGCCGCGACCGTGATGCCGGGCTTCACCCATCTGCAGACCGCGCAGCCCGTCACCTTCGGGCATCATCTCTTGGCCTATGTCGAGATGGCCGCGCGCGACCGCGGCCGTTTTGCCGATGCGCGCAAGCGGCTGAACGAATCGCCGCTCGGCGCCGCGGCGCTCGCCGGAACCTCGTTTCCGATCGATCGCGCCGCCACCGCCAAGGCGCTCGGCTTCGACCGCCCGATGGCCAATTCGCTGGACGCAGTGTCGGACCGCGACTTCGTGCTTGAAACCTTGTCGGCGGCGTCGATTGCGGCCGTGCACATGTCGCGTTTTGCCGAGGAAATCGTGATCTGGACCTCGCCGCTGGTCGGGCTGGTGCGGCTTTCCGACAAGTTCACCACCGGCTCCTCGATCATGCCGCAGAAGCGCAATCCCGATGCGGCCGAACTGGTGCGCGCCAAGACCGGCCGGGTGATCGGCGCGCTCAACGGTCTCCTGATCGTGATGAAGGGCCTGCCGCTCGCCTATCAAAAGGACATGCAGGAGGACAAGCAGGGCGCGATGGAAGCGTTTTCGGCGCTCTCGCTCGCGATTCGCGCCATGACCGGCATGGTCCTCGATCTCGTCCCCGACGAGGCGCGGATGAAGGCCGCGGCCGGCGAGGGCTATGCTACCGCCACCGATTTGGCCGACTGGCTGGTGCGGACGCTGAAGATGCCATTCCGCGACGCCCATCATGTCACCGGGCGAATCGTCGCCCTCGCGTCGAAGCAGGACGTGGCGCTGCACGAATTGACGCTGAAGGCGATGCAGGAGGTCGAGCCGAGAATCACGGGCGACGCGCTGCGGGTGCTGTCGGTGGAGGCGTCCGTCAAGAGCCGGACCAGCTATGGCGGCACCGCGCCGAAGAACGTGTTTTCGCAGGCCAAAGCCTGGCTGAAGCGGCTGGAAAAAGAGCGAAAATTGGGCTGAAGAAAAAACTTCGCTGCAATTTCTTGGGTTTTTCTTGGGTTTCCGTGGCTGATCGGCACTCGCCAGGCTGTAGCAATCTTTGTATGGTGCGGCGCGCATTGGGGATTTCGTCGTGATCAGTAACTACCGCCCGTCATCTTCGGGATGGGCCATTATCCTGCTGAGCGTGACTGCGCTCGCGCTTGGGGGCTGCGGACGCAAGGGCGGGCTCGATCTGCCACCGAATGCGCCGCCGCAGGCGCAGGTCACGTCGGATACCGAGGCCGAGCGGGCGGCGCAGCCCGGCGTCTTCAATTCGACCTACGGGTCCGAGGCGGCGCCAGCGGCACCTAAGGGTCGCAAGAAGCCGTTCGTTCTCGATCCGCTGCTGGACTGAGCGCGCCATGAATCATTTTGATTACCGCAACGGCGTGCTTCACGCCGAGGCCGTGAGCTTGTCCGATCTGGCGGATGCCGTCGGCACGCCGTTCTATTGCTATTCGACCGCGACGCTGGAGCGCCACTACCGCGTCTTTACCGAGGCTTTTGCCGGCGAGAAGACACTGGTCTGCTACGCCATGAAGGCGAATTCCAACCAGTCGGTGCTGCGCACGCTGGCGAAGCTCGGGGCGGGCGCCGACGTTGTCTCGGGCGGCGAGTTGAAGCGGGCGCTGGCGGCGGGGATTCCGCCGAACAAGATTCTGTTTTCCGGCGTCGGCAAGACCGAGATAGAACTGCGCGCGGCGCTCGCGGCCGATATCCTCTGCATTAACGTCGAGTCCGAACCCGAACTGGAATTACTATCTAAGCTCGCGGTCGAGACCGGCAGGACCGCGCGGATTTCGCTGCGGGTCAATCCTGATGTCGACGCCGGGACGCATGCCAAGATCGCCACCGGCAAGTCCGAGAACAAGTTCGGCATTCCCATTGCACGCGCCCGCGCGGTCTATGCCCGCGCGGCGAAGCTGCCGGGGATCGAAGTGACCGGCACCGACATGCATATCGGCAGCCAGATCACCGATCTCTCCAGGATGGAAACCGCGTTCCGGATTCTTTCCGAATTCGTGCAGGTGTTGCGCGCCGACGGCCACACTATCTCCCATATCGATTTCGGCGGCGGGCTGGGCATTCCCTATCACGCCGACCGCGAGGCGCCGCCATTGCCGTCGGCCTATGCCGCGATGGTCAAGCGGGTGACGCACAATCTCGGCTGCACGCTGATGTTCGAGCCCGGGCGGATGATCGTCGGCAATGCCGGCATCCTCGTCTCCCGCGTGATCTACGTAAAGCCGGGCGAGGCCAAGAATTTCGTCATCATCGACGCGGCGATGAACGATCTGATCCGCCCGACGCTCTACGAAGCCCACCACGACATCCTCCCTGTTCGCGAGCCGGCCAAGGATGTGCGAACGATTGCCGCCGACGTGGTTGGACCCGTCTGCGAAACCGGCGACTATCTTGCGCTCGACCGTAATTTGCCCGAGCCCAGGGCCGGCGACCTTCTGGCCATCATGACCGCCGGCGCCTACGGCGCGGTGCAGTCCGGCTTCTACAATACGCGGCCTTTGGTGGCCGAAGTCCTGGTCAAGGACGACCAGTACGCCGTGGTCCGCCCCCGCATCGAGGTCGAGGAATTGATCGCGATGGACCGCCCGGCGCCGTGGTTGTGATGCCACTGATTGCGCAACGATAGCGCTGTCGTCCCTGCGAACGCAGGGACCCATAACCACCGCTTTATTTGTTGCGCCAAGCTGGGGGCTCCAGCTCCAACTACAAATACCTGTGGTTATGAGTCCCGGGTCGCACTTCGCTTGCCCGGACGACGGCGTTTAGTTGGCCGCGTGGCGAAGAACGGGTTCACCAGTTAGAAAAGGGACTTCCGAAAGGCGAGCGCCAGAATTGAAGGCTGCGTGGGTACGCGTCGCGGAATTCGGTCCCCGGACTGCGTCGCCGCCTCTTGATACCGCCTTGCGGCTCGCCGCTCAACAGCACCACGAATTCCGTTCCCTTCCCGGTTTCCGAGCTCAATGGCTCGTCCGTGACGATCAGCGAGGATCGCGGCGCAATGGCGACGATGCGATCCAATGCGTCCTGCGGAATGGCAATGCGGTCGAGCGCGGCCCTTGCATTGTCCAAGTCGGTCAGCGCCGGCTCAATGTCGCGTCCGCTGCTTCCGCGCGCCGGGTCATGTGACTGAACTGTGCCGTCAGGCGCATGCTTGCTGCCCAACAACGACGCGACGCTCCATCGCAACTTGGCATCGTCGGAGGTCCGCTCCGCGGCGGTGAAGACATGCGTGCCGATTGGACGATCAGGATCTGCGATCGTGACCGGACTTTCAAAGACGGGCTCGAATGCTTGCCTGACATAAAGCCGCTGGGTCTTGCGGCTGATCAACACGGACACCGGTTGGAGTTCGCGCGCGATCTGGCGGGCCGCCTCGGCTGCCTTGGCCCGCGCCGTCTCCGCCGCGACGGCGGCTTCTCGCGTCGAGGTGACGGCATCGCGCTTCTGTTGCAGATCCGCTTTGGCGGCTTCCCATTGCGCCTGCAACTCCGCGAGCCTGGCGACTGCCTGCGCCCTGGCGCCCTCGGCCTGCTGCCTTTCCTCCGCCGACTTGGCGGAGGAAAGTGCCGTCTCCGCGGCCGCCAATTCCGCCTCGGCTTTGAGCTTCAGATTTTCCGCTGTGCGCACCGGCACCATCGCCAGTGAAGCCTCCCGGAAGGCCGTCCCCGCGGCGAGCCTCACCGTGGCCGCTGCCCGCGCCGCCTCTTCCACCTCTGCGGCACGGAATGCGGCCAAGGCAGTGGCACCTGGCTTGGGTTGGAACAGAAGCGGATGAGTGATCTCGATGGGCGCCACATCGCTTGGCGCCACGATTACTCGCATGCCCATCGTGGTCACGTCGAACAGGCGTTCGGCGAAGTCGAATGGCAGCCGGATACAGCCATGAGACGCCGGACGCCCTGGCAGCACACCGCCATGAAGTGCGATGCCTGACCAGGTGATGCGTTGCATGTGGGGCATGTAGGCATCGTCATAAAGGTTCGAGTAATGGTCCTCCACTTTCTGGATAATGCTGAAGATGCCGGCGGGCGTCTCGCGGCCCTTCGTCCCGCTCGATACAGGCGCCCGCAGGATCCACCCCTTGGCATCATAAACAGTGATCCGCTGGTTGCGCAGCGAGACGATGGCCATGATCGGCTCGCCCGCGCTGCGCGACTGAACGGTCTCGATCGGACGTTCGCTCCGGCCGCTTCTGGCGCCCGCATCGTCTCCCGCAGCGATCAGTGCGGCCAAAGCGGTAACGCCAAGATAGGCGGACCGCAGCCGCCTTTGCCTGCACTTCGAATCTAAGCAACGAGACGTCATGCGCGTCCCACTAATGGATCGGATCAACGCCAGTTTGTACTCAAGTACATTCAGAACGTAACCCCACTCGATCGCACTTGCCAACTTGGAACTGCGCAAATGCTCATGGGCCTGCGTAGCCGGCCGCACCGCGCCGCCGGCTGATAATCCGCCGTCTGTGCTACTTCCCCGTTGCGCCGCCCTTCCCCCCGCCAACCACGACACCTGCCGCTTTCTCGATCGGCTTGATCGCCGCGGTAAAATCCGACTCCGCGCCCTCGTCCCGGATGATAACTTCCCACAAGCGCCCAACCGCTTCGGCGACTTCCATCGACAGCCCGAGCGATTTCATCTCTTCCAGCGCGAGCCGCACGTCCTTCACCATTAGTCCCGTTGCAAAGCCGAAATCGAAGCTGCGCGGCAGCACCGAGCGCGGAAACTTGTCGCGGCTGGCCGTATTGAGGCCGGACCCTGCGTTGATGACGTCGATCATCACGGCCGGATCGAGTCCTGCCTTGACGCCCATCACGACCGCTTCCGATGTCGCCACCATCGCGGTCGCCGAGAGGAAGTTGTTGGCGAGCTTCATGGTCTGCGCCGAGCCAGGCTTTTCGCCGATGAAGAACACTTTTCCGATCGCCCCGAGCGCGGGTTTTATCAGCTCGCAATCGGCGCGCGGTCCGGAGACCATCACGGCCAGCGTGCCCTTCTCGGCACCGCCGACGCCGCCGCTAACGGGGCTGTCGATCTGCACGATGTTCTTCTTGGCCAGCCGGCCGTGAATCCGTGCCGCCATCTGCGAGCCGACGGTAGAGAGATCGACGAAGCGCTTCACACGCTTGCCCTCGATCACGCCGCCGCTGCCGGTCGCGACTTCAAGCGATGCCTGCAGCGAAGGCAGGCTCGCCAGGACGGTCTCGCAGCGGTCGGCGATGTCTTTGGACGAGGATGCTGCCTGCGCGCCGAGCGCGACGAGCTTGTCGACGGCTTGCTGCCGCGTATCGAACACGGTGAGTTGATGCTTGGCCTCGATCAGGCGGCGCGCCATCGGGAAGCCCATCTTCCCGAGGCCGATGAATCCGATTTCCATGGTGTTTCCTTGAATTCGTTATTGCGAGCGAAGCGAAGCAATCCACGCCGCAGCACGCGGAGAGATGGATTGCTTCGTCGCTTCGCTCCTCGCAATGACGGCTGAACGGTGTCGTTGCATTCGCATTCGACCGGCTCTCAGCCCTTATCCAATTCCGCGAACACCTCGCGCGCGATGCGAAAACTATCGACGCCGGCTGGGATGCCGGCATAGATCGAAACCTGCATGAAGATCTCGCGGATTTCGTCGCGGCTGACGCCGTTGGTCAGCGCGCCCTTGATGTGCGCCTTCAGTTCGTGCGGCCGGTTGAGGATCGGGATCATGGCGAGGTTGAGCATGCTGCGGGTCTTGCGCGGCAGTTCCTCGCGGCCCCACACTGCGCCCCAGCAATATTCGGTGACGAGTTCCTGGAACGGCTTGTTAAAGCTGTCGGCACTCTTCAGCGCGTTATTGACATAGGCCTCGCCGAGCACCGCTTTGCGAATTTCCAATCCCTTGTCGTGCGTCTTCTGGTCCATGTCATTTCCTCGTATTTTTACGGTTCGGCGCGAAGGTTACGGGGTGGCCAGCCCGCAGTCACGCCTTCGTGTTATGCGTATTTCCGGGTGTGGGTTACCCCGGGAACAGGTGCCTCATTGCCGCCGTTGTGCTAGGCTGAATTGTCGACGACCCGGAGAGATTGTTGAACGGCGCTCCCCCCGACCCCACAAAGCCCGCACGCGAGCCGGCTGCTGTCGCGCGGCTTCAACTGACGCGCGCCCTGCAGCGGGCGCACTACGCGATTGCGTGGGAACGTACCTGGCCGGGCCTCGTCCGGTTTCTGAGCGTCGTCGGACTGTTTCTGGTGGCGTCCTGGGCCGGATTGTGGCTGGCGCTGCCGTTCCTTGCACGCGCGGTCGGCATTGGCCTGTTCGCCCTCGCGGCGCTGGCCGCATTGTTGCCGCTCGTGCGGTTTCGCTGGCCGAGCCGCGAAGAGGCGTTGAGCAGGCTCGACCGCGGCACCGGCATTCGCCATCGGCCGGCGACCGCGCTGACCGACACGCTCTCGACCAGGGATCCGATCGCGCAGGCGCTGTGGCGGGAGCAGCGCGAGCGCACACTGGCCTCGATCAAGCGGATCCGCGCCGGACTGCCTTCGCCGCGGCTGGCGATCCACGACCCCTGGGCGCTGCGCGCGCTGATCGTGGTGATGCTGGCGGCCGCCTATGTCGCCGCCGGCGACGAGCGCGCGCTGCGAATTGCCGCGGCGTTCGACTGGAACGGCGTGCTGGCGCCGGCCAACGTGCGGGTCGATGCCTGGGTGACCCCGCCGCTCTATACCGGCAAGCCGCCGGTCATCCTGTCTGCCGCCAACCGCGATGCGGCGTCTTCCGATAGCGGGGCACCATTGCCGGTGCCTGCAGGCAGCACGCTGCTGGTGCGCTCCAGCGGCGGCAATATCGACGTCGTGGTCGGCGGCGGCGTCACCGAGGTAGCGCCGAGCGAGCAGGCCCCGAAGGGCACCAACGAACGGCATTTCAAGATCACGGGCGACGGCACGGCGCATGTCCGCGCGCCGTCCGGCCAGCCGCTGTGGCGGTTCGCGGCGACGCCCGACCGTGCCCCGACCATCTCGCTGGCAAAAGATCCGGAGCGCCAGGCCCGCGGCTCGCTGCAGATGTCCTACAAGCTCGAGGATGATTACGGCGTCACCGAAGCGCGCGCGCAATTCGCCGCCCGCGTTCCCGATGCCGCCAAAGAAGGCAACAAGGACGGCAAGAGCAAGGACGCCGACAAGTCCGAGCCACGGCCGCTGTTCGAGCCGCCGCAGTTTGCGCTGGTGCTGCCCAATGCGCGCACCCGCAATGGCGTCGGCCAGACGGTGAAGGATCTCAGCGAGGATCCTTATGCCGGCGCGGATGTCACACTGACGCTCACGGCCAAGGACGAGGCCGGCAATGAGGGCAAGAGCGAGCCCTTCAACATGCGGCTGCCGGAGCGGCTGTTCACCAAGCCCCTGGCGCGCGCGCTGATCGAGCAGCGCCGAATCCTGGCGCTCGACGCCAATCAGAATTCGCAAGTTTACACCGCCCTCGACGCGCTGATGATCGAGCCGGAGTTGTTCACGCCGGAAGCCGGGCATTATCTCGGGCTCTTCAGCGTTAAGCACCAACTCGAGGAGGCGCGCACCGACGCCGCGCTGCGCGATGTCGTCGCCAGCCTGTGGGCGCTGGCCGTCACCATCGAGGACGGCAACATCACCGATGTCGATAAGGCGCTGCGCGCGGCGCAGGAGGCGCTCAAGCAGGCGCTGGAGCGCGGCGCCAGCGACGAGGAGATCAAGAAGCTGACGGACAATCTGCGCGCTGCGCTGGACAATTTCTTGCGCCAGCTCGCCGAGCAGTTCCGCAACAACCCGCAGCAACAGGCGCGCCCGCTCGATCCCAACACGAAAATGCTGAGCCAGCAGGATCTCAAGAACATGCTCGACCGGCTGGAGCGGATGTCACGTTCCGGCGACAAGGATGCCGCCAAGCAGCTGCTCGAACAGCTACAGCAGATGCTGGAAAACCTGCAGATGGCGCAGCCCGGCCAGGGCGGCGACAACGAGATGGAGCAGGCGCTGAACGAGCTCGGCGACATGATCCGCAAGCAGCAGCAATTGCGCGACAAGACCTACAAGCAGGGCCAGGATTCGCGGCGCGACCGCATGCGCGGCAAGCAGGGCGAGCAGAGCATGGGCGACCTGCAGCAGGACCAGCAGGGCCTGCGCGACCGTCTCAAGAAGCTGCAGGAAGAGCTCGCCAAGCGCGGCATGGGCCCGGGCCAGCGCGGGCAGCAGGGTCAGCGCGGCGACCAGCAGGGACAGGGCCAGCAGGGTCAAGGCGGCGAGCAAGGCGACGGCGAGGACGGGCTCGATCAGGCCGATTCGGCCATGGGCGATGCCACCGGCCGGCTTGGCGAGGGCAATGCGGAGGGCGCGGTGGACTCGCAGGGCCGCGCGCTGGACGCGCTGCGCAAGGGGGCCCAGAGCCTTGCGGAAGCCATGCAGCAGGGTGACGGCGACCAGCCGGGCGACGGCCCGGGCAACCCCAGAGGCCGGCAGCAGGGCGCTGCCAACTCGACCGATCCGCTCGGACGGCCGATGCGCCACAACGAATTCACCGACGATTATTCGGTGAAGATCCCTGGCGAGATCGACGTGCAGCGCGTGCGCCGGATCCTGGAAGAACTGCGCCGCCGTCTCGCCGATCCGGCCCGCCCGCAGATCGAACTCGATTACATCGAGCGGTTGTTGAAGGATTATTGAGGGGCTTGGCCCCACCGGCCGACTACCCAGATTGTCGTCCCCCGCGAAGGCGGGTGACACAGTATATCCAGAGACGTCAGCGATTGAATCGAAAAGCCGCGGCGTACTGGGTCCCCGCCTTAGCGGGGGACGACGAGTAGGGAGCGCCTGCAACGCCTCTTGCGGCTTCAGCTACCCGCCTTCCTTGCCGCCAGCGCATCCGCCACCGCGGTACGGATATCGTGCACCGAGAACGGTTTCGTCACCACGTCGTGCACGATGGCGTTGAGCCCGGAGGCGCGTTCGCGCTGGTCGGCAAATCCCGTCATCAACAGGATCTTCAGGTTGGGAAAATCACGTGCCGCGGTCAGCGCCAGCGCGATGCCGTCCATGACCGGCATCTGGATGTCGGTCAAGAGCAGGTCGAACAAGCCTTGCTCGCGGCTCAGGATATCGAGCGCATCGGCGCCATCCTCGGCGGTGACGGTCTCGTGGCCGTCCATGGCGATGGCGCGCGCCACCAGCGAGCGCATGGAGTCTTCGTCGTCGGCAATCAGCACGCGTGGCATGAAGTCGTCTCTTGCATTGCAGGGCAGACGGCCCGGTTCAGGCATGGCCGGCCAGATCCCGCTTGTTGAAAAAGCGTACGTCAATATTGCGGCCTTCGGGCGGCGGCGAGGCCAGCCGCGACTTGAAATAGGCGCGTTCGCCGGGCTTGAGCACCGGCTGCTCGAGCACCGCGTTCCAGGCGTAGATCTCGGTGCCCTGCGCGTCGCGGACGGAAAAGCGCAGCCGCGGCAGTTCGACAGCCATTTTGGTCTCGCCGACGATCACGCCTTCGATGACCAGGACCGGCTTGCCGTCCACGGTTTCGTTGGTGATTTTGATATCCTTGAACGCCAGCCCGCGCAGGTTCACGTCCAGCCCGACCATTTTGTAGAACGTCGCGGTCTGCGGCAGCAGCCGCACGACGTCGGTGCGCCAGATCACCAGCGCCAGGATCAGCGCGCCCATCGCGGCACAGGCGGTCGGCAGGCCGACGGACGGCATGAACTGAATACGGGGCAGGGAGCGCAGCCGGAAAAGACGGGCCAGCCGCTCGCGGTGCGTCGTGATCGGGACGTCCTCATGGTCCTCCGCATCGCTGCGGGCAACCGATGGCCAGTCGCTGTCGCCGCCACTGTCGCCACCTTGGCGCGACCCTTCGCCCTCGGCCGGCCAACGGGGCGAAATCGAGGGGCTGTCGACCATCGGGGTGTCCTGTCCTTCGTCCTCGCGCGCCATCGCCTCCCATTCGGCTGCCGCATCGTTTGCGGCGGGCTGGATCGATTGCGCCGGAGCTGGCGGAGGACTTGGCATGGCTGCCGGCACGGCGGCCGCCAGTTCGATCGCGTCTTCGGGCCGCGCCAGCCAGGTTTCCTTGCAGCGGGAGCAGCGGACGGTCCGCCCGGCGGTGCCCAGGGTGGCCGGATTGATGGCGTAAGATGTTGTACAATGGGGACAAACGATATGCATGGAGCCCAGCTCACCAGTGTCTTCGCCCGGATGCTACATACCGACCGTTAACGAATCGGAAACCATAACGGCCGCAAAACCGTTTTATCCGGTTAGCGCCCAGACCAGCGGGCCACGAGCTCAAACTTTGGGTTTGGGTCCAGGTTCAAGTCCGCGGCTTCTGGCCACGGCCCATATCGAGCGGAGCTGAGCTTGGTTCGGTTCGAAAATGTCGGCTTGCGGTACGGGCTCGGCCCGGAGATTTTGCGCGACCTCTCCTTCGTCATTCCCGCCCATTCGTTCCAGTTCCTCACCGGTCCCTCGGGCGCGGGCAAGACCTCGCTGCTGCGGCTGTTGTTTCTGTCGCTCAAGCCGACGCGCGGCCTCGTCAACCTGTTCGGCCAGGACGTCTCACTGCTCGGCAAGGATCAGATTGCGGGTCTGCGCACGCGCATCGGTATCGTGCTGCAGGATTTTCGTCTACTCGACCATATGACGACCTATGAGAACGTGGCGCTGCCGTTCCGCGTGATGGGCCGTGACGAATCCAGCTATCGCCGGGAGGTGATCGATCTCCTGAAGTGGGTCGGTCTCGGCGAGCGCATGGACGCGCTGCCGCCGATCCTGTCGGGTGGTGAGAAGCAGCGCGCCGCGATCGCGCGCGCGGTGATCTCGCGGCCGCAATTGCTGCTGGCGGACGAGCCGACCGGCAGCGTCGATCCGACGCTCGGCCGGCGCCTGTTGCGGCTGTTCATCGAATTGAACAGGCTGGGCACCGCTGTCATCATCGCGACCCACGACATCACGCTAATGGACCAATACGAGGCGCGGCGGATGGTGCTGCACCAGGGACGACTGCACATCTATGAGTAGGGCCGGTGACGAGCATGGGCCGCTGGTGGACCTCGGCAACGAACGTCCGCAGGTACCGGCGCGGGCGCGCAACATGTCGCCGATCGTGCCGCGGGCATCGATCTCCGGCCGCGCGCTGGTCGCCGTCGTCGCGATCATGACGTTCCTCGCTTCCATCACCACCGGCACTGTGCTGCTCGTCAGCGCGTCGGCGGCGGAATGGCAGTCCGAAGTCGCCAGCGAGATCACCGTTCAGGTGCGCCCGCAGGCAGGACGCGATCTCGAGCGCGACGTGACCGCGGCGGTGGAGGCGATGCGGACGCAGCCCGGCATCGTCCAGGTCACACCATTCAGCAAGGATGAATCGGCCAGATTGCTGGAGCCGTGGCTCGGCAGCGGGCTGTCGATCGAGCAGTTGCCGGTGCCGCGCGTCGTCGTCGCGCGCGTCCAGCCCGGCACCACGCTTGACCTCGCGACATTGCGCGGCCGGGTGACGCAAGTGGCGCCGTCGGCGAGCGTCGACGATCACCGCGCCTGGATCGAGCGCATGCGCTCGATGACCGGAGCGACCGTATTCGCCGGCATCGGCATTCTCGCGCTGGTGATCGTGGCGACGATCATTTCGGTGTCGTTCGCGACCCGCGGCGCGATGGCGGCGAATCGCCCGATCGTCGAGGTGCTGCACTTCGTCGGCGCTGGCGACCGCTATATCGCCAACCATTTCCTACGGCATTTTCTCAGGCTCGGACTGGAGGGCGGGCTGATCGGCGGCGGCGCCGCGATGCTGAGCTTCGGCTTTTCCGAATCGATCGCCAGCTGGTTCTCGGGCACCCCTGTCGGCGATCAATTCGCCGCGCTGCTCGGGACATTTTCGCTGCCGCCGTCGGGCTATCTGGCGCTGGCGGTTCAGGCCGTGGCGATTGCCGCCATTACCGCCTGGGCATCGCGGCGGACGCTGTTCGCGACGCTGGACGATATCGATTGATGGAGCCAATGGCGCTTTGCAGTGAAGCAAGTCACGGGCTTGACCGGGGACCGGGACTCCACTTCGCCTGAAAACGTTCTAGAATTATCCGTGGGACGAGGGTTGCCGGACGATATGGATTTGCAGCACGACGATAGCACGCCGAAGACGGCGGCCGCGCGGCCGCGCGGATGGCTGCGCGCCGTCATCGTCGGCTCCCTGGCGATCCTGTTCGTCGGCGCGGCGGTCGGCTTCATCGCCTTTCTCTCGCAATTGCGCGGCGTCGAAATCAAGCCGGCGCGCAACGCCGACGGCATCGTGGTCTTCACCGGCGGCTCGTCGCGGGTGTCGGATGCGATGGAATTGCTGGCCGGCGGCTATGGCAAACGGCTGTTGATTTCGGGTGTGCACCGGACCAACGCCGTGAGCGACATTTCGCGCTCGCTGCCCGACAACCACTCGCTGCTCGGTTGTTGCGTCGATCTCGATCGCTCGGCGGTCAACACGCGCAGCAACGCCGCAGAGACGCGGCGCTGGGCCCGCGAGCGCGGCTTCAAATCGCTGATCGTGGTGACGTCGAATTACCACATGCCGCGGGCCATCCTGGAATTGTCGCATGCGATGCCTGATGTCACGCTGATTCCGTTCGCGGTGATCGGCGACAAATGGCGCGACGAGCCGTGGTGGACCAGCGGCGCGACGCTGCGTCTGTTGCTGTCGGAATATGCGAAATATGTCGCGGCCGAAGTGCGCGTGCGGCTGGCCGATGCGGGTATCGAGGTGATGCCGGAAGTTTCCGATCAGCCTGCGCCGGCGCCGCGCCGGCCAGCGACCGCGCAGGCCAACTAGGGTACGTACATAAATCCCGAATGGCGTATCCGGCATCCCGTCGGGCGGGTCAACATGTCCGTTAAGGGGCCGATACGGACATGAGGATAACGCGCTACCGCTCGCTCATTCGCACCTGACAAGGCACGAACGCGATACATCCGCCAAGAATAGCGGCGAGGCCACGACTCCGTAGGAAATCCCGTGTGACATTCCCGCCATGGGAGCGCAAGGCACGTGGTGAGCCCGTGCTGAACAGGATTGTCAAAAGCTATATTCCGACGATGCGATGTCGCCGTTGCATTCTTGGCAGCCATGGCTGCAGGCTTCCGCGACGCCGCGATGACATCCGCCTTGAGCCGGACCGATTCGTCTGCGAGGCCGGGCACCCGGTCGGATTGCCCCTGCGCAAACCGGCAATCGATGACGAGGTTCTGGCGACCGGCCCGTCCGAACTCGCGCAGCCCTCGGCGAAACGCCTCCAGGAGGCGCCAGGCGGCGGCGCCCCAGCCTTCCCGCGGGGCGCGCACACCCATATACAGTGCGACGGTCGACTGCTGCCTGGGTTTGATGTTGATCAAGTTCAGCAGCTTCGCCGCCACGATCATCATCAGGACGCCACTAACGCTGAGCACGATCTGCATCGCCACCCCCTCCGAGATATCGAGGAGCGCCAGGACGCTGGCGAGCGTAAGCAGAACGCCGAGGCAGTAGATCGGTAACGAGTTCTTGCCACAGAGAATGGCGCCGCGCATCACCGCCGTCGTCAGCCCTCGTTGATTGGGAGGCACGAGCCATACCGCCAAAACCGCAAGGGCCAAAAAATGCAGCAGTCGCAATGGATCGAGATTTGATTTGTCCATCGGGTAAGGCAGCCTCAGCAGCGCCTGCGGGATGAGTTCGTCCAGCGGTTTGATCCTCCAGCTCAATGCGATGAGGAGACTGAACACCAGATAGAGAACGGCAGGCACAAGCGCCGTGCGTGACGTCACCCATGGCCGCACTCTCTCTCCCTCGATCATCCACCATGCGCCAAGTACGACGAGCAGCTGCCAGGCCAGCGGATTGAAGGCCCAGTGGCCGTTCGGCCACGCCGGCATAGTCCAGCCGAACACATGTACCAGGGCATAAAGCGCCAGCGAGGCGCCAAGCGTCACGTTCGGCAGTCGCAGCAGCAGCCACAGCAACGGCGCGAACAAGAGATGAAGAAGCACGAAGATCGGCAACACGTCGGTATTGACCGGACAGTATTGTAAGATCGCCGCGTGCGCGAGCGTCGCGCCCGGCTGGTCCAACAGAATGCGCGTATTGCTCTGGTCAGCAAGGCGGTCCCCGCCTGCGAGGTAAACCAAGATGGCGCAGGCGAGCGTGAGCAGCAGAAATGCGACATAAATGTCCCAGCTTCGCCGCAGTGTCCGGCTGATCACGCCGGTCCAGCCCTCGCAGCGCCATATCTTGCCGTAGGCCAGTGCGCAGGTCACACCCGAGACGAACATGAACACCTCCGCGGCATCGCTGAAGCCGTAGTTCCGCAGCGTCAGCCAACTTCCGATGTTGTTGGGGACATGGTCCAGAAAGATGCACCAGAGCGCGATGCCGCGGCAGGCATCAATGCGCAGATCGCGGCCGTAGTCTTTCAACTCCGGCAGCGCGCTTACCAATGGCGTCGGGGTGGCAGTTCGATCATGCATCTGGTTGCCCCGTCCGGCGTGCAAGTACGCTTCAAGAGGAACGATCACGAGGGACAGAATTTGACAAAAACTCGCCGTCAGAAACTGCGGGATTGTAACAACGCCGCAGTCTAGATCTGCTTCACGCCGAACGCAGCCACGACAGCTATTGCGACGATAGTCATATGGCCTCCTGGCGGTGAGGCTGTCCGTCGACGACCATCGTTCAACCGGCGCAGCATGTAAATCAGCCGGAGGTCCACACAGAGAGGTTCCTTGGTCCTATGATCAAGGTACCGTACAGGTCTCGGTATCAATTTGACATCGGTCAGACACATCATGGGCATTTTACCGTTGCGCATAGGCGATGGAGACTCTGAATCCCGCGTAGTTCGCGCTCGCTTTTTCGGTGTCTTACTGTGTGAGGCGATTGCAACTATAGCATACAGCGCCATTCGGCTCCTACCTTGAGTGCCTAGCATCGAACCGCTGGTTGGGTCAGGGATGGAGGACCGACGGTTTCGGGCAGCCAGTCTTCCGCCAGCTTCTTCGTCGCCAAAGACCCGAAGGTGGGTGTATGATTTTCCAATTGGATCTCCGTGCGATGAGATGACGGAGAGCTTTTTATGAAGGTTCTTGTTGTCGACGATCACGCATTGATTCGCGAGGCGTTGCGCGCTTTGTTGAACGAACTGAAGCGGGACGCCGTCATATTTGAAGCTTCGAGCAGCCGTCAGGCAATGCACATCGTCGAGGAACATCCCGATATCAGCCTCATTTTGCTTGATATCAATTTGCCTGATCGAGATGGCTTCTCTGTCCTCCGCGAACTGCGTGAACGCTATGCGACCATTGCTATCATCATTCTCTCGTCCTCGGATGATCAAGACACGGTCAAGCGCGCTTTCAAACTTGGCGCTCTCGGTTTCATCCCGAAAACTACGGACCGTGAGGTCATGCTCAACGCTATCAAGTTAGTGTTCTCGGGCGGTGTTTACATTCCTTCGGAAATTCTGGAGGAAACGACGTGTCCTCGGCTTACAAATAACCCAGCGACGCGCGATTCTCTTAAGGATCTCGGGTTGACCGAGCGGCAGATTGAAGTGCTTGCGCTCCTGATGAAGGGAAGGAGCAACAAGGTCATTGCCAAGACCCTCAATATGGCAGTGCCGACAGTGAAGAACCACATCACGGTCGTTCTCAAGGCGCTCAGCGTAACGAGCCGCACCGAGGCAGTAATAAAATTAGGAAAAATGGGCTGGGAATTGCCGCCGAAATCTGAATCATAAACCCGCCCCGGCGTTTCTCCTATCGTCATGATCCTTAAAGAGTTCGTGCATGACAGCCCGGAGCCGCATTGGGTCGACAGGCTTGTGCAGCAAAATGTATCCTCTATCCTTAGCCTCACGCAATGGTTCAGGTGCCGTATCGCCGCTGATGAGAATAGCTGGAATTGATGAACCAAACGCCGCATTAACTTGTTCAATTGCTCGGATCCCGGTCTTTCCGTTCGCAAGATGATAATCCGAGATTATAAGATCGGGGCGTTGTCGACTATCAGCGAGTCGGATAAGCGCAGCTTCGTCAGATCCGGCGGTAAGGACGGAGTATCCCCATTTGCCAAGCAATCCGCCCGTTCCCTCCTGCACAATTGGAGCATCGGCAATAACAAGGATTACCTTGCCTTCGACCGCAAAGGCTGCGGGATTAGGTGACTCTGCGGGCGCTGTAGACGTGACGCATTCATTGGCCATTGGAACCAGGATCGCGAATCGCGAACCTCGGCCCACAGTCGAAGCTAAGTCGATTTGATGGTTGAGAAGCAGGCGAAGCTTGTCGACAATAGCCAGGCCGAGCCCCAGGCCCCCGTAGCGGTTCCGTTCTAAAGCAGGAAGTTGAAAAAAATCGCCAAAGATATTCTGCTTCTGATCCTCAGGAATGCCGGGACCGCTATCCCATACTTCGATACGCAACATTTCACCGCGCGGACGACATCCGACGATGATCCCGCCCTGCAACGTATAGCGCACAGCATTGGATACCAGATTGAGCAGTATGCGTTCGAGCAGCATGGCGTCGCTCCGCACCCAGGCGTCACTTCGTCTAACCCGAAGGCGCAAACCTTTTTCTCGCGTTGCCTGGTCAAACGTCGCCTGAATTTTTTGCAACAGGCGCGCGATCGGGAATTCGGTAATTTTTGGTGTAAGAACCCCAGCATCGAGCCTGGAAATATCCAGGAGCGAATTGAACATTTCATCCAATTCTTTGCGCGTTGCATCGACCCGCTCGATCGTCTTTGTCCTTTCCCCCGATTTGAGCGGCGTGCGCAGCTGTGCAACGAACAGGCCCAGTGCATGTAATGGCTGCCGCAAATCATGGCTTGCCATGGCAAAAAAGCGGGATTTTGCTGCGTTGGCGAGCTCCAGCTGTTGCGTACGCTCTGCAACCTTCCGCTCGAGTTCGATCTGCGCGCGGCGCAGACTTTCCTCCGCTTTCTTGCGCACCTCGACATCGGCGCTCAGTAACAAGCTTGGAACGGTAATACTGATCAAGAACATCAACACCGGCAGGAATGAAGCGTTGAGATCTGCGGTCGTGAAGGGGCCGCCGCCGGTGAGCGTCCCCCAAATCGTGATGCCCGCAAGCACCAGCGCGACCGTTGCGGTGTCGCGTGGACCGCGGCGCAACGCCGCCCACAACATTGGCAAGATCGCAAGAAAACCCAGTGGATCTCGGCCCGGCGTTTGCTCGATCAGGGGGCTGAAAGCAATGAGTCCAACAGCCGCCGCTGTCGCGAGGACGCCGATCGTCTCCAAAAATTCATTGCGGTTGAAAGCGTGATAATGGCTTGATGCCCAAAGCACAATAACGGGGGCAACGACCAGCGCGCCGGTCACATCTCCCAGCCACCATGTGACCCAGGCGTCCGCGAAATCCCTCCATTCAATGTACCCGACTGTTGCCAGGCTGGTCAGTCCAATGCTGGCGCTGATCGGTGTCGCGATCAGGAAGCAAATCAGAGCAAACTTCACGACAGAATTTGGCGTCGAAAACGTATTACATCCGCTCGACCATCGATTGATCAGATAAGCGCCAACAACCGCTTCAAGAGAGTTGCCGGTTGCAATCGCAATTGCGGTGGCAACCGAGCCGGCGGTCGTCGCATTGGCGATCACCGCCGCCGCGAAAATTGCAGGCCAGGTCCGATACCCCCACAACAGCACCGCCGCCAGCGCGACACCCGTCGGTGGCCAAATTGGCGTTGCGCTGGGATGAATAGAGGCGAGAGCAAGACCGCCTTTTGCCAATGCGAAATAGATCGCTCCAATTGCGACCAGATCGCCGGCATAGCTAATGCCTCGGCGGAAATTTATCTCCGGCGTTAGTGATCGTGGATCGGACATTGTCGACGCCTGGACTAGGCAATTGGATCCTCCACCATGACTGACCTTCTGATCTCCTTGATAAAGATCAAAGATCGATACTTTCCCGTTTACCAAGCGGTTGATATGTCCGACCGGGTGCGACAATGCAACACTCCGCAAGATGCGCTCAGATCGGATTGATCACCGCAGTCTGCTGACGACGAAGAGATGGCGCGGGCGATGGAGAATCAGGCAGACTTGCTGTTCAGGCGTCTTCATCTCCACGAACCGCTTGTTTGGCCGGACAACGGCCCTGCAGATCGCGTCAGCATCAGTGGTACGGAACACACCGCAATTGCGCCCCGAGGAATTCGCGCCGTGTGCACCCCGGGCTTTCGAAAAGAAGCATTGTACGACGAAGACAGGCCCTCCGAAAGGACCGATTTGGATTCCCGGACAAGGTCGCTGTGTGCGACATTAAGCCCCATCTCTCGTTGCGGTCACAGATCGGGATAGGGGGAGCCTCGGGGCTCCGCCCACCGCAAGCGGGCGGCAGCCGAAGCCCGCGAAAGCGAGCGGCCTTACCGCGAAGCCCTGATGGAGCTCGCGCACGCCGATCGCGTTGCTACAACGGGGCAGATGACTTCTCGATTGCCCATGAAATCAGTCAGCCGATTGCGGCGACGATGACCAACGCACAGGCCGGGTTGAACTGGCTAGACGCTCAGTCTCCAAATCTGGAGGTGGCACAAGACTACACGTCGAGAAGGATCGTTCTCGAAAGGCAGAAGTTGCCACTGTATCGCCTTGCTCAGAACGTCGGCTTCGGGTCCATAAGCGGACCAAATCTAGCTGCGAGCGTCCCTCCCGTTTTTGGCGGCGAGTTCTTTCGCGATCATGGCCCCGGTTTATTTCGGAACCGCCCCAAGCCTCTTGGGGTATGTTGCGAAGCTATCTCAACCCGAAACTCCCGCAAAACTCCCGCCACCTAAACCCGTCAATTCGTTGTCGCGTGCAAAGCCGATGCGCGGCCTCGAGAGCCGTACGGTGGCTTCGCAACGTTACCTTAGCCTCGTCGAGTCGCAGACTCCATTGGCAGACTTGGCGCATCGCAGAAGCGTTGCTCGATCACGACGGATTTCATGAATCTCCTTTCGATTCGGTCAAAGGTCGCGTCTGACCTGCAGCACGATTCGCCCCATCGCGCTCCGGTTCGCAACCAAGCTCATCGCCTCACCGGCACGCTGAAGCGGAAGCACCCGGTCAACCTGCGGGCGGAGCTTACTCTCGCCGACCCATGCCATGATGGCCTCCGTCGCGCGGGCAGCTTCGTCTGGATAGCGCTCCATCCAGGCACCGACGAAGACCCCGACGACCGAATAGTTCTTGAGCAGGGGCAGATTCATGGCGAGCGACGGAATCTCGCCGCTTGTGAAGCCGATTGGGAGCAGCCGGCCGTTCCAGCCCATAAGCCTTGCAAGGACGGCGAAGGGCGCGCCGCCAACATTGTCAACGCAGACATCGAGGCCTTTGCCGTCCGCAAGAACCTTCACACGTTCACGCACCTCTTCGCATGAATGGTCGACGACCTCGGCGGCGCCATGCGTGCGGACCATGGCCGCCTTCGCAGCACTGCCCACGACGGCAATGACCCGCGCGCCGATCAAATGCGCAATCTCGACGCAGGCGAGGCCAACCCCGCCGGCGGCCCCCGTCACAAGCACCGTCTCACCGGCCTGCAGCCGCGCCCGCTCGACCAGCGCGTACCAGGCCGTGAGATAGGTGTTCATGACTGTTGACCCCACTATGAAATCAACGTCGACCGGCAGCAATGCGACGCTGCTCTCCTTGGCAACCATGCGCTCCGCAAATGCACCGAACCAGTTTGCGCAACTGACCCGATCGCCGGGCCGGAAGCGCGTGACCCGGTCGCCACAGGCCAGCACGATTCCGGCGGCGTCCGTTCCCGGCACATAGGGAAGGGCCGGCCGCATCTGATAGCCGCCACAGCTCATCAGATAATCCATGTAGCTGACGGACGCGGCATGGACGTCGACGAGAACCTCGTTTGCTGCCGGGCGCGGTTCGGCGATCTCGGTGAAGCTCAGGGCTTCGATGCCTTTGAAGGCCTTGCAAAGAATGGCGCGCATCTCAGCCTCCGCGGCGTGTCTTTGAAGCGATGGAGCCGCCGCCGAAGAGACGCGGCATCAGCATCGGAACGCGTCGGCGATAATGCTCGTAGCTCGCGCCGAACTCCGCAACCAGGTCTCTTTCCTCGAGCCTAACGCCGACAAGAATGTAGGCGGTATTCATGAGGGCAAACAGCAAATGGCCGGCCGTCATATGCGGCGTCGCCCAGAAGGCGAGCAAAAGACCCAGCATCAGCGGGTGACGCACCAGGCGGTACAGGAGCGGCGTCTTGAACGCTTGCATACGACCGGCGGCTCCGCGCAGCGCGTCGACAACCTGGCGCAATCCGAACAGCTCGAAATGGTCGATCTGGAATGTCGAAACCAGCGCGACTAGCCAGCCCATCCAGAAGATCGCCGTGAGCATTGCTGCCGGCCAGCCCTCGACGCGCCAGATTGTCGCGACGATCGGGCGCCACTGCCAGAAGATCAGGATCAACAGAAAGCTCGCGATCAGTACATAGGTGCTACGCTCGCAGGAACTCGGCATGATTCGCGTCCACCAGCGCTTGAAGGCTGGACGCGCCATGACGCTGTGCTGGATCGCGAATACGCAGAGCAAAACCGCATCGATCAGGACCGCTTGCGCGAGCCCGCTGTCCGGTCCGACGTCGATCGTCTTCGGGACAAGAAAATTGCCAATGAAGGCCGGCGTGTAGGCAAATGAAAGAGAGAAGATGAGATAGCTCGCGAGGCCATAGATGAGGGCGGCGGCGCGTCCGGTCATGACGTTTCTCCAGAAGGTGACGGTGCAATGCCGCCGGTGCTATCATCGCAGCGTCCCTTGAGCGTCCCCGGACGCCATCATTGAAGATCGCATCGCCATGGCTTCGTTCAGTGTCCGGACGCTCGGATTCCCGGAAGTTCGTTGTGATGGCCGCCTGTGCCCGTTGGCGCTGCGCAAGGGCCTTGCGCTGCTGGTCTATCTGGCTGAAGCGAAGGGCCCGGTCGGGCGCGATGCGATTGCGACCATGTTGTGGCCGGAAAGCCCTACGGAGGTGGTAAGGGCACGGCTGCGTCGGTTGTTGCATCGCCTTCAGCTCACGCTCGGCGATGTCCTCGCATCCGACAGATCCACGGTTCGGTTGTCGGCGGCGATCAACCTGGACATCGATTCACGCCTGTTCGAAGAGGCTTGCGACCGTGGCGAGTTCGAGCGCGCCTGCGGTCTCTATCAAGCCGACTTCCTCGACGGCTTCTCGCCCGGCGACTGTCCGCAATTCGACGAGTGGGCGTTCTTTCGCAGGGAGGCCTTGCGTGGCCGCGCGATCCAGGCGCTCGAGCGGGTGGTGCAGGAGAAGCGCGCAGCGGGCGACTACGCGTCCGCCGCCGCGCATGCCGGCCGTCTGGTTGCGCTCGATCCGCTGAGCGAAATCTATGCCCGCCACCTCATCCGCAATCTCATTCTGGGCGGCGATCGGGCCGCGGCCGAGCGCCAGCTCAAGGCGCTGACACAGCGTTTGCGCGACGAACTCGACGTGGCGCCCGAAGCCGAGACGAGCGCGCTGCTCGAGGCCGGCGCCGCGGAGCTGCCGCCGACGCAATATGTCAGCGGCGGAAGTGTGCATCTCGCGTTCCAGACCTATGGCAGAGGGCGCACCGACATTCTGATGCTGACCGGCTTCGTGTCCCACGTCGAACGGGTCTGGGAGGACGCAAGGTGCCGGGCCTTCCTTTCCGCGCTTGCGGCGATGGGCCGCCTCGTCCTGCTCGATCGCCGTGGCGTCGGCCTGTCCGACCGGGTCGGGTTCAGCCCCAGCGCGGAGGCAACTGCGCAGGACATCCGCACCGTGCTTGATGCCGCAGGCTCGCGCCGGGTCGTGCTGTTCGGCGCATCCGAAGGCGGACCGGCCTGCATCAGATTCGCGGCTGATCATCCCGACCGCGTCGCCGGGCTGATCCTGTTCGCTTCGCTCGCGAAGGGAAGTTCTGCACCCGACTATCCGCATGCGTTGCACGCCGATCAGTATGACGCGTGGCTGCAGCAGCTCGTTTCGGCCTGGGGTGGGCCTGCCGGAATCGAGACGTTCGCGCCGAGTCTAGCCGGCGATGCCAAAGCGAGAGCTTGGTGGGCCGGCCTGCTTCGTGCGGCTTCAAGCCCGGGCGCCATCAGGGGCGTGCTGGAGGCCTTGCGCGATACGGATGTGCGGCATCTTCTGGGGCGGGTTGCCGTTCCGACGCTGGTGCTCCACCGCCGCGGCGACCGCGCCGTCCGCATCGGCGCCGGGAGACATCTCGCCGATCACATCCCGCGGGCACGATTCATCGAGCTCGACGGCGCCGACCACTGGGCCTTCGCCGGCGATGGGCAAGCGGTGCTTGATACCATCAGGCAGTTCGTCGGCGATCTCACGGAGTAATGTTGTCAGGTTTGTTGATCAGGCGCCTTTGTGGCGCTGACTTTTTGCCGCATGGCTTCAACGCGGCTAACCGGACAAAGATGGCTATCGCGGCCACGGGTTCAGTCGGCTTTATGAGTACACACCTCAGCTCAGCGGTCGCTGTCCTCTGCGGGAAGAGGCGGCGGATGTTGGTCATGCAGCATCGCCCCCGCGAGCCGGTGCAGTTGCGAATGGCGAAAGCCTTCCGCCTCGATCGCCTTCACGGCTTTGGGGCACCAGCCGATAACGTTGCTTTACAACACCACGAGCTGCTTCACGGTACCAGGGCGAAAAACATGAATGCCGCAGGTTACCCACGACAATAGAGGACACGCCCATGTAACGTTCGAGTTCCAGTTCCAGGATTTCGTCGATACACCGCTCAGCCTCCATCAATTCCAACTCGGTGCCAGCCGCCTGCACTCGACCTGCCAGTTCATTCAGCCCCATCAAAAGATGGTCCCTGGATGGATCCGCATCCCTCGTCATGAATTTCCAGGTCGCCGCAAGCATCGACGCCATCAATCCGAGCAGCATCACCAGATAGAACAGCTTGTCGGCGTATCTATCGAGGAACGTTTGTTGCTCACCATTGAAGTACAGGGCGGCGCCGGGGTGAATCGGAATATGGGCGTCCTTTTCGAGGCTGGGGGCGCCGATCTGGGCGAAAATGGGATATTCGCCGAGCAGGTCGCGCCGAAGCTCCATCATCGCCTTCGCGAGCGAAGCCACAATGTTGTCGCCCAGCTTCTTATTGGCGACGAGATAGAACGGCACACGAAGGGTAGTCATATCCTCGTCCGGAATTGCCGGCGAACCGCGAATGTACCCCGCGGAAGATCGTAGCTCTCATAGGCCCGAGCGGTCGCCGCAATGGCACCGGCGGACTCGATCGGTATGAGTTTGGGCCTCAGCTTTGTGTTGCGCGGAAAGACTCGCCAAGCATCGCGAGATACTTTTCCGAGATCGGCATCACGACTAACAGCGCTTGCGCCTGCTTGGCCTGCAGCGCCTGTGAGGCTTCACTCGGCGAGAGATCCTTGAGGGTGAGTTTCATCCGATCAAGGTCATAGGCCTTCAAGATCGCCGCAACGAGTTGTTGGTTTATGCCGGCGGCGATCACGCGACCGTTTTTGCCTTCAAACCCTCTGCGCTTTCGATGGAGCTTCCCGGCGGTACGGCGATCAGCACCACTGCATAGGTCATGATCACGACACTGCGTGCCGCAGACAGATCGCCGATATCGCCCCTCACAACGGCCAAGTCGGTTTCACCGGCCGCAAACGCATTGGCAGTGTCGAGTGCAGTGCCTTTGTCGATGATCCTGAGCTGTACAGGTGCATTGGTGGCGGCCATGCGGGTTGCGACCAGCGACATCAACCGCGTGACGTCGCCATCAACTGAGCCGGTGGCCACGGTAAGCACGGCCGGTCTACTAATGTAGCGATAGCCGAGAAGCCCGGCTGCGCATGCCAGAACGACGAGGCTGAATACGACAGTTACGCGCAACCACCGTGGCAAGCGTCCCGCTGCGACGGCCGCAAACATCGCACCCGCGCCCGCGCTGACGGCGGTCCGCGAAGCCTCGCGCAGCTTTGTCACTGCGGTCACCTCCTTTCCCCGACGCCTCAGCCGGAGAACTCGACCGCGCCCGTTTCGAGATGGTACATTGCGCCAGCAATCTTGATGCTGCCCTTCGATTCCAATTCCGCCAGGACAGGGCTATCTTTCCGAATGTTCGCGACCGTCAGCTCGACGTTCTTCCGTGCGACAGCATCGACGAATGCATAGTTCTTCGCCGATCGTTCGCCGGAATAGGTCGTTGCTTCGACGGCCGGTTTGATCCTCGCGAGCAATCCCGTCAAATTGCCGAGTTCAGCATTGTCGATCGCACCCTTGATCGCCCCGCAGGCGGTATGGCCCATCACGAGCACGACCTTCGCTCCAGCAAGCTTGCAGGCGAATTCTAGGCTCCCGAGAATATCTGGATTTTCGATATTGCCTGCCACCCGGCTATTGAAGATGTCACCGATGCCAAGGTCCATGATAACTTCGGCCGGCGCGCGCGAGTCGATGCAGCTGAGCAACGCTGCCGCCGGATACTGCCCTGCTGCGCTTGCTCGTTGTTCTCGCAGGTAGTTGCGATCTTTCCTTTCGCCCTTTCGAAAGCGCTCGTTTCCCTTTTTCATCGCCTGGATGATCTGTTCCGGCGTGAACTTGTCGCGTTGCTCCCGGGTGAGAGCGTCTGCGCGGGCATCGTCCGGAAAAAGGAGACCGCCACCGCCCATTCCGACCACAGTCGCAGAAGCCATTATCCCTAGAATTTGCCGGCGGTCGAAACAATTGCAAGCCCGAGAGTGTCGGATTTTCTGACGCATTGGTACCTCCAGTCCACAGGTCCCGCTGCACAAGCTGCTCGTCCCAAATCGCTCGGAGCCGCTTCGTGTAAGCTAGAATGCTAATGGTGACTTAAGGTCGGTGTACGCAATATCCCATTCTTCCGCTGACTGAAGCCTGGCATTGTTCTTGGGTGTAATAGCTGCAGTGCAATTTTCCCTCGATTTTGGAGCACCAATGAGCTTTTCGGCTTTTGGCTTCTCCGGGTGTAGCAAGGGTCATCGTGACTGCCGCAAGTACGATCAAAATAATTCCAAAAATCGACCTCTGCATGGGAAACTCCTAGTATGGCTCGTGTGGATTACCGGGCGCCTTCTCCTGCATGCCGCAACGCGGAAAGAAATTATTTGAGATAAATCAAGGCACCGAGCCTCAGCGCGATACCCAAGCTCCTTTCAGCGGAAAAGGCCAAGCTCATCTGGACGGCATATAGGATCGCGCTTGTGCTGCAGTTCGTCAACCACAACTTGCAACCAATGAGCAGATAGGAGGAGTAATGTCAGTCAGATCATGCATGATCTTTTTCATAACATTACTTGCAATGGTGTTGCCGTCTGAAGGGCATGCGCTCTGCTACTGCAACTGCACAGCAGCGAGCGGCAACACTTGCACTGTAAGTGTTCCAGACTTTGCTTGCAATAACGTCGGGAATTCGCGTTGCACGAAACCGACGGAGCCATGTCGGTATGACTGCAGTCGCAAGCTTCCCCGCCCTTCTGCCTGCTTCGCGCTGAAGCGCTGTAGCGTTCGCACACACAACTAAGTCGGTTGGATCAATAGTCCTGGAGATTTCAGCACTTAACGGCGATTGACGAGGGCAATAGCGCCGAGGCGATACCATGATTGCGGCGCAGACTCCCTTATGGACAAGGCATGGCCCGCAACGGCCTGAGCATTTATTAAATAATCACACCGTTTTTAGACGCGCGGTCCACTCCGTCCGCTTTGGTCATTAACAGACATGCCAGTCTCGGTCTTCGAGGTGTCCGCTTTGCCCCAACGGCGGATACTGGCGATCGCCATTTCAGTCGGTTTTATGAGTACACACCCCAGCTCAACGGTCGCTGTTCTCTGCGGGAAGCGGCGGCTGATGCTGGTCGTGCAGCATCGCCGCGAGCCGGTGCAGTTGAGAATCGCGAAAGCCTTCCGCCTCGATCGCTTTAACGGTTGAGAGAACGTAATCGCGGTTGACGCCGGACTGGCCGTGGCCCTGCAGCACATGGCGCAGTTGCTCGGCGAGCGACAGCCGCCCGGCATATTGCACATGGCCGCGGTCGACCACGTAGACGAGGGCGCTGACGCGCTGGCGCGCCTCGTTCTCCAGCCACACCGACCGCATCACCTCCCGGTAGACCGAGGTGACCTGCTCGCGCTCGCGCAAATAGGCGATTATGGCGGCGCGGTTCTTCTCCGCGACGCGGAACGCGATGCCGCGGCAGGCGCCGCCGCGGTCGAGTCCGAGGACGAGGCCGGGCTTTTCCGGCGTGCCGCGATGGACGAAGGAATAGACGCAGAGCGCGCGGTGTTCACCGATCAGCCGCGCCGGAACCCGTTCAAGAAATTCGAAGCCCGGGCGCCACATCAGGGAGCCGTAGCCGAACACCCAGAGGTCGCCTTTGGAGAATTCCGTATCGTTGAGCGTAATTGCGGACATACCGGGTGCACCGCTACCAGAACGGCGCGACAAAGCGAAGTGGATTCAAAGCCTTTTGTTGCGGCAAGCGGATGCTTACATTCGCCCAAATCGCCAGCCAAAGGACGCCGCATGCCTGACATGACCCCTGCGCCGCACCGGCGCCCGCTGTGGCGCCTCTTCATCATGCCCGCTTTGCTCGTTGTTGCCGCTGCGGCATGGAGCGCATTCTGGTTCTATGCCGCGTCCGAAGTCGGCGTGCGCGCCGACGCATGGGCCGCACAGGAGGCGAAGTCCGGCCGCGTCTATGCGTGCGGCAAGCGCTCGGTCGCCGGCTATCCGTTCCGTCTCGAAGTCCGCTGCGACGACGCCAGCGTTTCGCTGGTTTCGCAGACCGCGGGCGCGCAGGCGCCGTTCACCGCGCGGCTCGGCGAGATCATGGTGATCGCGCAGATCTACCAGCCGAAGCTCTTGATCGCCGAATTCAAGGCGCCGGCGACGCTCGCCGATCGCGGCCAGCCGCCGTCGATGAAGGTGAACTGGACCTTGGGCCGCAGCAGCGTGAACGGACTGCCCGATATCCCGCAGCGCGCCTCGATCGTGTTCGACCATCCCTCGATCGATCGTGTCAACGGACCGGTCGAGACGCCGCTCGCGCGCGCCAATCACATCGAGCTGCACGGCCGTCTTGCCGAAGGCTCGACGAAGGATCACCCCGTGATCGAAACCGTGCTGCAGATAACGGGCGGCAATGTGCAGGAGGTGCACCCGTTGCTGGCCCAGCCGTTCGATGCCGACGTCCAGACCAAGCTGACTGGCCTGCAGGATTTATCGCCAAAACCGTGGCCCGAGCGGTTCAGGGAGCTGCAGGCGGCGGGCGGCCATGTCGAGATCGTGCGGTCGCGGATTCAACAGGGCGATCTGATCTCGGTTGCCGCCGGTACGTTGGGTCTCAATGCGCAGGGCCGGATCGACGGCGAATTGCAGATGACGGTGGCGGGAATCGAGAAGG
This sequence comes from Bradyrhizobium australiense, assembly GCF_013114825.1. Lineage (GTDB taxonomy): Bacteria > Pseudomonadota > Alphaproteobacteria > Rhizobiales > Xanthobacteraceae > Bradyrhizobium > Bradyrhizobium australiense. Next base: position 1,001,947 of record NZ_JAAVLX010000003.1, read on the forward strand.
TGATTCCGGCGCTTGGCCTCGAGAAGATGTTGGAGGAGGGCGTGCCGCAGGCAACGCTTGATCGCGTCGCGCCCGGCGTCAAGAGCCAGGATCTCAACAATCTATTCGGCGCGCTTGACAAGGCGATCCCGGGGCTCGGCAAGGTCGTCAAGCAGAACGCCAATGCCGGCGTCACCGCCGGCATCAATTCGCTCGGCAAGGAAGTGGAGCTGGAGGGCCGGAAAGCGCGTGCTTTCCCGCTGCGCTTTGTCGATGGCGCGGTGTTTCTGGGGCCGCTGAAGGTCGGGCAGGTGCCGCCGCTGTTTTGAGTGATCGTCGTCGATCTTGCCTCGCGGTCATCGTCCGCGAAGGCGGACGATCCAGTATTCCAGAGGCTTTGGTGATTAGTCGATCGGCCGCGGCGTACTGGATACCCCGCCTTCGCGGGGTATGACGACTTTGTGCGATCTCAATATTGCTGCGCTCGCAACCACGGCAATGAGATCTGCGCCCCTCACTCCGCCTTCTTTTCCAGCGGCGGATGCGGGCGGCCGAAATCCGGCGCGGCCGAATCCTGGCCGATCTCGACGATGCCGCGGCGGATGGCGCGGGTACGGGTGAAGTGCTCGAACAGCGCCTCGCCGTCGTTGCGCCGGATCGCGCGGGTGAGCTTTGACAGGTCCTCGTTGAAGGTGCCGAGCATTTCCAGCACGGCCTCCTTGTTGTTCAAAAACACGTCGCGCCACATCGTCGGATCGGAGGCTGCGATGCGGGTGAAGTCGCGAAAGCCGCCGGCGGAGAACTTTATCACCTCAGAAGACGTCACCTGCGCCAGCTCGTCCGCCGTGCCGACGATGGTGTAGGCGATCAGATGCGGCAAATGGCTCGTGATCGCCAGCACCAGGTCGTGATGGTCCGGCGTCATGGTCTCGACCTTGGCGCCCATGCCGGCCCAGAACGCGCGGAGCGTTTCGACCGCCATGGGGTCGGTGGCCTCGGGCGGCGTGAGAATGCACCAGCGATTGATGAAGAGTTCGGCGAAGCCGGAGTCGGGCCCGGAATGCTCGGTGCCGGCAACCGGATGCGCTGGCACGAAATGAACGTTCAGCGGCAGATGCGGCGCCATTTCGCGGACGATAGCGCCCTTGACCGACCCGACGTCGGAAACGATCGCGCCCGCTTTCAGGAACGGTGCGATCTCCTGCGCGACCGGGCCGCAGGCGCCGACGGGGATGCAGAGAATCACGAGGTCGGCGTCATTAACGGCTTCCGCGTTGGTCTCCAGCACGCGATCGACGATGCCGAGCTCGGTGACCCGCGCGCGGGTTTTTTCCGAGCGCGCGGTGGTGACGATTTCGCTCGCAAGCCCCTCGGCCCGCACCGCGCGCGCGATCGAGCCGCCGATCAGGCCGAAGCCGATCAGCGCGACGCGTCGGAAGATCGGTGCCGCGCTCACTTGGCTGCCATGAAGTCGCGCAAGGCATCGACGACGAGGCGGTTGGCCTCCTCGGTGCCGATGGTCATACGCAGCGCATGCGGCAGGCCGTAATTCTTGAGCGCCCGCAGCACCAGGCCGCGTTTGGTCAGGAACGCGTCCGCATCCGCCGAGGTCTTGCCCTTCTCGGTCGGGAAGTGAATCAGAACGAAATTGGCGACGCTCGGCGTCACCTTCAGCCCAACCTTGCCGATCTCTTGGGTCAGCCAGTTACGCCACTGTTCTGTGAACGCCTTCGACTTCTGGACATGCGCGGTGTCCTCGATTGCGGCCACCGCCGCCAGCATCGCCGGCGTCGAGACGTTGAAGGGACCGCGGATCCGGTTGACGGCGTCGACGATGTGGGCCGGGCCAAACATCCAGCCGATCCGCAACGCCGCCAGTCCGTGAATCTTGGAGAAGGTGTGCGTCATCACCGTGTTTTCGGTGGTCGCCACCAGCTCGAGGCCGAGCTCGTAATCGTTGCGCGACACGTAGTCGGAGTACGCAGCGTCCAGCACCAGCAGCACATGTGGCGGCAATCCGGCGCGCAGCCGCTTGACCTCATCGAACGGCACGTAGGTGCCGGTCGGGTTGTTCGGGTTGGCGAGCCAGATCAGTTTCGTGCGCGGCGTTACCCGCGCGAGAATGGCGTCGACATCAGCGGTAAAATTGGTCTCGGGCGCGACGACGTTCTTGGCGCCGTTTGCCATCGTCGCGATCGGATAGACTAGGAAGCCATGCGTGGTCGAAATCGCCTCATCGCCCTGGCTGAGATAGGTGTGCGCCAAAAGATTGAGGATCTCGTCCGAGCCGGCGCCACAGATGATGCGGTTGGGATCGAGCCCGTAGGCGCGGCCGATCGCTTCGCGCAGCACCCGCGAGGTCCCTTCCGGATAGTCCTCCAGATGCGCCGCCGCGTCCTTGTAGACTTCGATTGCCCTCGGCGACGGCCCGAACGGGGTCTCGTTGGCCGACAGTTTGAACACCTTGCGGCCCGGCTCCGGCACCGGCGTCTTGCCGGGCGTGTAGGGCGCAATGTCGAGAATGCCGGGATTCGGCACGGGGCGGTTCATCTTCAACTCCGGAATTTCGGGCGGCGCCTAAGGCTTCGCCGACCCGTTCGGGGGCACCGTATAGCGTGTTGCGTGGCTGCCGACGAGAGCCGACGAGCGCACCGAGGCGCCGGCCCGGATCAGGGCGGTCTTGATTTTTTCAAAGCCGGTACCGGCATCCGACACCAGAAGCGCCGCGCCGTCGAAAGCGGTATCGGGCACGGCGACGATTTCGGCGAGCGGCGCCAGGGCGCGGGCGATATCGGCATTCCAGCCGGCGACGCGCACGCTCCACATCTGCACCTCCGTCACCATGGCATCGTCGGCGACGCGCGAGATCACGAACACCGGCAGCGCGGCCGGATGATCGGCGCGTTCGAGGAACGGCAGCCGGGCAATTATTTTTGGCGCGCCTTCGGTTTCCAGCGCACTCCACCACGGCGTACGGCTAGAGACCGCCGAGACCAGCGCCAGATCGCCCTTCGATTTCGCCACCGCTTCCACCGCGGCCTGCGCGCTGAAATGGCCGACATAGGGCACCACAAAGCCGAAATGAAACCGCGCCGAATCCCGCATCGCGGGCTCGCCGACCGAGACATCCGCATGCACCGAGAACGGCGCCTGGACGTAAGTGAAGGTCGAGATGATGACGCGCCAGATGCTCTCGATGGTATCGAGCGGCAGGATGCCGCGATGGCGCTCGACCAGGCCGCGCATCATGCTGGCCTCGCGCGCGGGCCGGAACGCCGAGCCCACTTCCTGGGTCTGCTTCACCTGGATCAGCCGATCGATGATGTCGCCGCGCGCCATCAGGAGGCGATGGACCTGCTCGTCGATCGCGTCGATCTCCTTGCGCAATTCCTGCAGCGAGGGCGGAGCCGGGGGAGCCTTGGACATCTCAGAGTTGGACATCTCAGAGTTGGGCATGTCAAAACCTTCAGCGCCGGATCGGTCTGAAATCACCACCCGGCAAGGGCATTGATTAGAAAAGACGGCCGCCGAAAGCAAAGAGAAACGTCAGACCCGCCATCGTCCCTGCAGGGTTAACCTTGCGGCTGCCTTGACGAGGGACCTGCTTCGGACTAGCTTTGTTCCATTCCGTGGTCATTTGAGCCGGCCGGCTTGCAGCCACGTTAAACAACTCGCTAAACAGGCCGGGGACAGATTTGATCCCGGCCGGACCTTTCGTTCAGGCCGGGTTTTTTGCGGCCGATTTCTGTCTGTAAGGACCTCCGCGAGGAGGAAGGTCGGGATGACACAATTGCAGTCGGTACCCAGTCCGTCGATTCACAGCGAGGATCGCGCCCACGAGGCTGATCATCCGACTTCGCCGGTGGCAAAGTTCGGCATCGAGCAGCCCTTGAAACTCGATTGCGGCATCGATCTCGCGCCATTCCAGATCGCGTACCAGACCTATGGCGATTTGAACGCCGATCGCTCCAATGCGATCCTGATCTGCCACGCACTGACGCTGGATCAGCATGTCGCCAACGTGCATCCTCTCACCGGCAAGGCCGGCTGGTGGGAAATCATGGTCGGTCCCGGCCGTCCGCTCGACACCGACAAATATTTCATCATCTGTTCGAACGTGATCGGCGGTTGCATGGGATCGACCGGTCCGGCCTCGACCAATCCGGCGACCGGCAAGGCGTGGGGGCTGGATTTTCCGATCATCACCATCCCCGACATGGTCCGCGCGCAGGCGATGTTGCTCGATCGGCTGGGCATCGAAACGTTGTTGTGCGTCATCGGCGGCTCGATGGGCGGCATGCAGGTGCTGCAATGGACGGCCGCCTATCCAGAGCGGGTGTTTTCCGCGCTGCCGGTCGCGTGCAGTACACGCCATTCGGCGCAAAACATCGCGTTTCACGAACTTGGCCGGCAGGCCGTGATGGCCGATCCGGACTGGCATCACGGGCGCTATTTCGAACGCAGCACGCATCCGCACCGCGGACTGGCGGTCGCGCGGATGGCAGGGCACATCACCTATCTCTCCGACGCCGCGCTGCATCGCAAGTTCGGGCGGCGGATGCAGGACCGCGAGCTGCCGACGTTTTCGTTCGATGCGGATTTCCAGGTCGAAAGCTATCTGCGCTATCAGGGCTCGTCCTTTGTCGAGCGCTTCGACGCCAACAGCTATCTTTATCTGACACGCGCGATGGATTATTTCGATATCGCCGCCGACCACGACGGCGTGCTGGCTGAAGCATTTCGCGGCATCAAGACCCGCTTCTGCGTGGTGTCGTTCACCTCCGACTGGCTGTTTCCGACCTCGGAATCGCGGGCGCTGGTGCATGCACTGAACGCTTCCAGTGCGCGGGTGTCGTTTGCCGAGATCGAGACCGACCGCGGCCACGACGCCTTCCTGCTCGACGTGCCCGAGTTCTTCGACATTTCTCGCGCCTTCCTGGAATCCGCAGGCAAGGCGCGTGGCCTCGACGGTGCAGGTGGCTGATATGGCCGTTCAGGAACAAGTATTGCCGCTCGGCGGCATAGCGCCCGATCGCACCGGCAAGTATCGCACCGACCATCTCCTCGTGGCCGAAATGATTCCGGCCGGCTCAAAAGTGCTCGACGTCGGCTGCGGCGATGGCGAACTGCTGCAACTCCTGGAGAGCCGCGGCATCGATGGCCGCGGCATCGAATTGTCGCGCGAGGGCGTCAACCGCTGCGTCGCCAAGGGCCTCGCGGTGGTGCAGGGCGACGCCGACACCGACCTCGTTAACTATCCGGACGATGCTTTCGATTATGTCATCCTGTCGCAGACGCTGCAGGCGACGCGACAACCGAAGCCGGTCCTGGAAAACCTGCTGCGCATCGGCCGGCGCGCAATCGTGTCGTTCCCGAATTTCGGCTTCTGGAAGATGCGGCTGCAATTGCTCGTCGGCGGCCACATGCCGCGCACGGAGAACCTCCCGGCGACCTGGTACGACACGCCAAATATCCATTTCTGCACGATCAAGGACTTCGTGCAGCTCTGCGACGAGATCAATGTCAAGATGGAGCGCGCGGTGGCGCTCGACCTCTACGGCCGCCCGGTGCCGCTGAACCTGCCCTGGTGGGTCTGGAACATGTTCGGCGAGCAGGGCGTGTTTTTGCTGAGCAGGGGTGAGAAGGGGAGGTAGAGAAAGCGTGCCGCAACGGCGGTCCACTCCCTCTCCCGCCTGCGGGGGGAGGGCCGGGGTGCGGGTGCTTCCGCATAACCTGCGCGTCGAGTGGATAGACCTTCCCCCACCCGCCGCGCTCTAACGAGCGCGTCGACCTAAGAGCGAGCTTCGCTCGTCTCGACCCCGAAAGCGGGAGAGGTGCACTGCCGTTGCGGCGCGTTATCCGGCCACCATCGACCTCGGATCCCGCACCGGCCATCGGCCGGCTTCCACCAGCGCGATGAACCGCTCGACCATTTCGTTGAACAGTGCCGGCTCTTCCAGATTGAGCACGTGGCCCGACTTCGGAAAGAACGAAAGCCCCGCCGCCGGCAGATGCTGCTTCAGGAACAGGCTCGGCCCGACGCAATTGTCGTCCTCGTCGCCGCACAGGATCAGCGCCGGCGTCGGCACGCGTCGGATCGCATCCGTCATGGTGTAGATCGAGGGCCGCTTGCCTTGAAAGCTTCGCATGGTATTGGCCGAGCCCCTGGCGTCGTGCCGCGCCAGCGCGGCGTAGAAATCGGCGTGGCCGCGCGGGTCCTTCAGCAAAAATGGAATCCGGCTCGGCGCCTCGCGCGTCACCTTGGCGACTTCAACCGATCCGATCGTTTCATACTGCTCGGCATTGGCGACGCATTGCGCGCGGAAGGCGTCGAGATGTTCGAGTGACGAGCCAGCGCCGATGGCGGCGAGGGTCATCGACAGCGCGCGATCCGGCGCGTTGAGGCCGACTTGCAGCGAGGAATAGGAGCCCATCGACAGACCGACGAAATGCGCTTTGGCGATGCTGAGGTGGTCGAGCACGGCGAGCGCGTCGGTGTAGAAATATTCGTAAGTGTAGACGCCAGCCGAGGGCGGCACGTCGCTTGGCGTATAGCCGCGCCCCGAATAGGCGATGCAGCGGTGGCCGCGCGAGAAGTAGCGCATCTGCGGCTCCCAATTGGTGTGGTCGGCCGCGAACTCGTGCAGGAAGATGATCGGCGTCCCGCTTCCCGCCTCTTCGAAGTAGAGACGGACGTTGTCCTTGGCGGCGGCGTAAGGCATTTCGTTTCCTCTCGATTTTCTTGCTTTTGCGCAACATCATTACGCGATCATCGCTGAAAATTGCAGTTAATTCTCTGGGCTGCAATGCGGCGAAACGGATTCATTTTCGCCGCGGAATCATCGCGGAATCAGCCCGAAATTGTTTCCGTGCCGCCACATGAAATCTTCCTCTCGTCACATCCCGCAACGCAAAACGCCGCCCGCGTTCGTTCGTAGACGAACGCAAGGGGAAGTGGAGTAGGTACAGAGGTTCAAGTATGCGTCAGTTGTTTGTGTTTCGCCGGTCGCTTCGTTTCGTTGCGCTGGCACTGTGTTCGGCTTCCATCTTCGTATTTGTCTCTCCGGCTTCAGCAAGACCACATCACGGCGCAGGGCGACACGCTCGCGCTTATTACGCCGGTCATCACGTCAAGCATTATGCATATCGCCACCATCGCCATTCAGCCCGGATGTCGCGCTGGGAGCGCAGGGCTGCACAAATGCAGGCCGGCGACACCAATCCGAGCTTCATGGAAAGCACGTCCAACACAGCGGCAGCGCGCGCCGATCGAGCCGGCCGTCGTGCCCGGCTCCGGCACGCCGCGCATGAATCGCGCTGGGAGCGCGCGGTCACGCAGATGCACGCGCGCGGTCTTGCCGACGCCAACGCAAGCGTCACGCCGGGAGCGGGCTTCGAATCCAATTCAACGGTAACGCCAACCGGCGGCGCGATGGCCTCCAGCTACACTTCATCGAATGTCGTCGCCGAAGCGCGGAAATATCTCGGCGGCAATCCCACGGGACGCGGCAGCCTGTGGTGCGCGCGCTTCATGAACATGGTGCTGCAGCATTCCGGCTATCGCGGCACCGGTTCCGACATGGCGAGCTCGTTCGCAAAATACGGCCAGCGCATTTCCGGCCCGCAGGTCGGCGCGATTGCGGTAATGTCGCGCGGCCGCCGGGGCGGCCATGTCGGCATCATCACCGGCGTCGACGCCAAGGGCAATCCGATCATGATCTCGGGCAACAACGGCAACCGCGTCCGCGAAGCCCCGGTCTCGCGCGGCCGGATCTACGCCTACGTCATGCCGACGAGCTGATCCACGTCGTTGCGAGTCATCGGGTCGCGTAAATGCGCGCCCGATGAGGGCTCCACCAGCGCTAAGCCGTTCGGATCATTCAGTCAGTCCTGGATTGACCGTTCGGCGATGATTCATCGCCGACGAGGTGCAGCGCGAACGGTTTAGGCGCGGACCCATATCCGCTGTCGGCTGGGGCCAATATCCTTCGCCTTGTCCGCTTTGCTCGCGGCATAGCTTCGCTCTCGGAGGAACGAAACAGTACGTAGTCGCGACGAAACAGCCAGCACGAAATCTGAAAGATGCCGTGGGTGATGAACAATGCGGCGAGCACATCGATCGAATAGTGATAGTGGCCGAGCAGCACGATTGAACCGAAGAAGCAGGTCAGCGTGAGGTAGAATATCCGACATTGCGGGATGTGCCAGAAGGCAAGCGCTGCGAGAAGCGGCAGGCCGGTGTGGCCGGAAAAGAACAGGTCGCTGCCGTAGAAGATGGAGTTGAAGAACGGTGCCGGCTGCTGCGGATCGATCGGCGATGGCGCCACGTGGGTGAGGGCTACGAACACGGAGCGGACCAACAGGAACAGCGCTGCGGTTTTCAGTGCGAATGGCAGCCGGTTCGGCCGCCAGGCCAGCAGTCCTGCGGTGATCACGAACGCTGTGAACGTCCCGTAAATGAACAGAAAACGCACGTTGAACGGCCCGACGCGGCTCAGCACGAAGTCGGTGACATAGTTGCTGGCGTGAACGGTCGCGTAGGTGACGGCAGCGTAGATAGCAATGGAGCTGGCGGCGAGGAAAAATGCGCCTTCGGATAGCGAGCGCAAATACGCACGATTGCCCAACAGCGTTCGGTAGAGCCGTATGGTGTCTTCCATTGCGACTATCCCTCCGTTCGCAAATGTGTAATGCAGGGCGCGGCAGCGGCGTATGAACTACGCCACATCTCGGAAATGTGGCGCTTGTTGCGTGGAATTAAATCGGCGCTGCGTATCCCTTTGCCGCACTGGCCTCTCAGTTTTGTGAAGATGTTTCGTGGGGACACTCCGGGACGAAACAGCAGGACCGCCCAACGAAGTCGTTTTCTCAGTATGACGAAGACACCCTGAAACAAACTAGTGGTTTGATGGCTCTCCCCAAACAACCGGAGGCTATATGAGCCTCCCTGGGACGAGGTTCAGGCTCACGAGAGATTTGCCTGAGGCGGAAGGTGTCATCATGCGCGAAGATTTTGCTTCATCCAGTTTTCTGGCTGTTATCGTCGTAAGTTTGATTGTTATTTGTACTGGCCTTCTCGCGCTTGGAATCTGAAAATCCAGTCCAAGGCGGCCATGCGTCTCGCGGCTGGATCTCCGCCTACGTTTTGCCGACGAGTTGAAGCGGGCTCAAATCGTAAGGTGGGCAAAGGCGCGCAAGCGCCGTGCCCACATCAATGGTTTGCGTGCAAAGCAAAGGTGGGCACGTCGTGCATCCCGACCTCGCAATCGACGTTGTGGCGATTGCGCCGGTATGCCGCATTAGCACTTGCTACTTCATAAGCTGCTCATGGCGAGGAGCGCCAACGGGTCCGCGCGTAGCGCGGCCCGATGACAGGCTCCGCCCGTCTCCCGACGATGCTTCGCATCGCCGGAGAACCATGAGGCCCGTCTGTGGTTACATCCTTCGAGACGCCCGCTCCGGGGGCTCCTCAGGGATGAGGGTTTGAGCAGTTGTGACGCAATAGAATTAGAATGTTGCTACCTAGGCGGTTCGTGCCGAAGCGGATTTGCCGCGAAGGCCCCAAAGTATCAGCGCAAATGCAACGATCCCGGTTGGGGCGGCCGGATACATGACGGCTTGGATCACTGCTTCCTGAAAGTCGCTGCCGCGCGCTCCCTGCGCTGCTATTGGAATGATCGTGCCGCCCGCGCCCCACAGGGCGGCAAGAACAGATCCGGCAATCGTCGCAAGAGCCGAATAGACAAGGAACCAGAATGCGATTTTTGCTGCTGTAGTTCCGCACCGGAGCATCGGCCACATGAGTCCCACTGCCAGGAACAAGACTCCGGTAAAACCACTCAGAGTATAGACCGAGCGGCCGAGATTGGGCACCGCAAACGCAGGAATAGCGAAGCCCTCAAATGAAGTGAAGAGAAATAGCGCAATGCCGAGTTGCAACAGACGACGTCCCTGGCGTGATAGCAGTTCTGACGGGCCCATGACACGCTCCTTGTTTTTGCGCCACGCAATAGTTGGCAGGACCGAAGCAAGCCCGGCAGCGTTGATCGCTGCGACGCCAGAGATGGCCATGAACATGCTTACGCCGCGCCGTATTGTGGCCCCTTCGCCCCGTATCAGCCGCGAAAATCGAGGACCGTCGGCTCGACGACGGCGGGCAGAAAGTTGTCATTCGTCATCAGGAGCTTTCAGGCGTTACGCCCAGCAAGCGTAGCCCGGGTGAGCGCAGGGACCGCGCCGCGAGAATGCCGGCGCGTTGCGGTTCGTGCCGCTTGTTGGGGTCGACGGCGTTTGCCTAAACTGCCCCAGTTCCCGCAGGCGGCAACCTGCGTACACTTTTTACATAACCCCCGGTGCCATTTAGGCGTAGGCTGTCTCCCATCACCGCTCTGTCTTTGGCTTCCATCGGTGACTGAGAGTGTTGTGCTCCCGCCGGACAAGGGAGGGCCTAAATGCCCGACGCGCAACTCACCAACAAGCTGTCGCTTCGTCACACCGTGCGATTCCGCTGTCCAATGTGTCGAGCCGACATGGAGGTGTTACGTGTCGTATCGGGAAGGCCCGGCTTCGAGCAGCGGACCTTACGATGCGGGAAATGCGGGCTGATCCAGGAAGTGCAGGCGGCTGCGGATCCGATTAACACCGAAGGGCTGGCGCGGCTGGGCAGTTCGCTGAGGCCGCCCCAATAAAGGCGCCCGATCTGATACGGTCGATTTATCTCGCTATTGGCGACGATTGGGCGCAGCGTTCGCGGGGCTGTCAAACAAGGAGGCCGGTCATGAACGGCAACATATTCAACAGTAAGGGAACCCGCGTCGCTGTGGTGGTCGGTCCAGAAATTTTCGATCTTAGCGGCAAGAAGCTCTTTGACCTCAAGGGCAAGAACATCTACCGGCTATCCGGTGAATTGGTTGGTCATCTAAATGACGCGAGCGGTACGGAGAAGCGGCTCGACAAGGCGACCGATCGATTGTTCTTGTAATTTCCGACGCCAGCCCCGACTGGACAAATACCGCTTTGTTCGAGAAATCGATAGCTATTTGCGGAGAAAGGGCGCACGGTTGATAGATGACCACGCGCTCGCGACGGGAAATGATTCATTTCAAGCGTCCGTTCCATCTCAAGGGGGTCGGCCGGCTGTTGCCGCCGGGTGCTTATGAGGTCGGAAATGATCGAAGGTCTTTCATTTCGGAGCTTCCGCCGCGTCGCCACCATGATCATGGTCCCGGGCGCGGCACCGCACCAAACCTCGACGGAAATGATCTCGATCAGCTCGGTCGATCTTTCCGATGCGCAGCGCGACGACGCGATCGCATCTCGTGAGTGAAACCCCGGTCGATCTCGACAAGCACCGGGGCATGGCGGCGCAGAAAGCGACCGACATCCGCCGCGTGCTCGCCGACGTCGAGGCCAACGCAAAGCTGCAGCGGGACCGTCAGGCCGCCCTTGAGCTGCAGCTCTTGACCGTCCCGGCTGAGTCGTGGCCGGAGGCGGTCGCAAAGGCGCGGTACGTCCTGAATCTCTATGCGGCGGATTTAGCGCCGACCGACACGCATCACCGAGACCTGGTGGCCACCGTACTGGCCGACCTCACCCGCCTCGCTGGTGAAAGCTGACGAAGCGAATATTCCGGCTCGGCAGTCGAGATTCTTGCTATCCAACTTCGAACGCGCAACTGAAAGCATCACATGCAAAATCTCTCGCCGCGTCACGTCAAGACTGAAGAATCGCTCCGCCTCGGTGTCATCTCCGGATGGTACTCCACCAAAGTCAGCGGAACATTCGTCTCTGGCCCGCACGATTCCGAAGCCGAGTGCCTGCGCAGGATTGCGGAGATCGATCATCAGCCCGTCAGGAAAAGATGATTGGCATGGGAAATTTGTGGTGCGGCCCTCATCAGCCGGAGAGATCAAATGACACTCGTGCGCGGCGACATCGGTGGTTATGAATTCAATCGCATGGTGGTCCTGTTCTCGATGATCGACGGCGCCAGGGTGATACCGGTCGCCATTAGCGCCGCGGCGATGGACGATCTCGAACATGTCTCCCGCACAGCGGCGGACCAGCGCGAACAACAGTTCGTGCGGCTGCGGGATCGGATCGAACAATGCGCATCACGAAAATTTCTCGCCGGAGAGTTCGAAGGCAATCCTCCTGGCATTATTCTGCGCGGCATCGATTTTCGCAAATAGTTCGAGCAGGTTTGGTTCGAAGTAAATGCGGCGGCATATCCCCGCCTGAACTGAACAGGTGGTCATAGAGGTAGAAACAAGATGAACGAACGCCATGAGATTTTGAAAAAGGCGCGGGACCGCATGATTGAGGATCGCGATACGCATGCAAAGGTGCTCGCCGCGCCGTTCGATCGTGACAAGGCGGAGCGCGCGCGGCTAAAATTCATCGAGATACAGAGCTTGATAGACGCGATCGATCGTGCGATGGCCGCCGAACGGGCGGCGTTTTAGGGAAGCCGGCAGCAAGCGTAGCCCGGGTGAGGCAGCGACACCCGGGACCTTTTCGCGAGATGCCCGCTCATCGCGGAGCCTGCCATCGGACTCGCGTTCGCGCGACCCCTTGGTTCATGCGGGCTCCTGACTGATTTGCCGCGCGCAAGCGAAAATTCAACGCGCGGCTGCGGCAATCCAACATGACGGGCAAATCACTTCGGATTTTCAGAAATCGTGTCAAGCCCGGAATCAAAAAATATTCCGCTTAACATGATGGCCAAATCAGCCGCATAACTCCGCCCGTCTCACGGCAGATGAGGGGCGCTTCGCGATCGTCACGAACGTGCGGTGAGATGCGATGGACGCTGATGACGCGAAAGATGTACGCGCCGAAAGCGTACGGTGAAATCGTGTGGTTCTGGCGCCGCGGTGCTGGCGTTAAGTCCGAGAGAAGCGAAGCTTCTCGGAGGCGACGGTGGCAAGAAAGCCGTTCACCGGGAAGAGCACGAAGTAAGCCGTAAAGCCATTGCGCAGGGAAGGCCGGGATGCT